>NZ_PYAS01000001.1 GCF_003014695.1 Dyadobacter jiangsuensis
AACTGCTTCTGCAGCTTTTTTCTGCTACCGGCCGCCAGATAATTAGGTGGTCAATTTGCCACGGAATCAGGTGGTCAACTTCTCCGAAATACCCAAGCCGGATACGATTTCGGTTGTCAGCCAAGGCGCATTGAGCGAGGCCGTCGTTACCGGAGGTCAGGCTAACAAGGATTTCAGCGAGCTTGCGATGATGCTGCGACCTGCCATTCAGCAGCTTTCAAACATCTACAAGGCTTATGGCGACGCCAAAAAGGCCTTGCCTGACGATGCCGACAAGAAGGAATTCGAAACCAAATGGCAGAAGCAGATAGAAGCCGCGCGGACGGGCCGGGCCGATGTGTACCGTGAATTTATACGGAAAATGCCGGCCAGCATCGTCAGTATCGGGGCTGTGAAGTCCGCCGGTGGCTTTACGCCGGATGTGAACGAGTTGATAAGCCTGTTTGCGAGTCTGGATAAATCGGTTCAAGACAGTCGCGCGGGCGTGTACTACAAGGAAGAGCTTGCCAAGCTGTCGAGAACGAGCATTGGTGCGGTGGCACCGCAATTCGTTCAGGCAGATACGGCCGGAAGGCCGGTGTCGCTGAATGATTTCCGGGGCAAGTATCTTTTCGTCGACTTTTGGGCGAGTTGGTGCGGGCCATGCCGCGCGGAGCATCCCGGTTTGGTGAAGGTGTTCGATCAATACAAGGACCGTAATTTTACCATTCTCGGGATTTCGCTCGACCAGTCGAAGAACAGAGAGGCGTGGCTCAAAGCGATCAGGGCGGATAAGCTGGCCTGGACGCAGTTGTCGGATCTGAAAGGCTGGTCCAACAATGTATCGACCCTCTACAACGTCGAAGCGATCCCTAAAAACTTCCTCATTAGCCCCGACGGCAAGATACTCGCCACGGACCTGAAACCTGATGCCTTGGAAGCCTATTTAGCCAAGCTGTTTCCGAATCCCCGATAGGTAAATAGTTAGTTACGAATAGGGCAAAACCTCTAAAATCCGCTTTTGCTCTGATAACGGATACTATGTTAAGTGAGAAAACACAGAACAAGTGCTTGACAGCCGATCGGTAAGAGTTCTTTGGATAGTGTCTTTTATTGCAATAGGTTGTTGCTCATGATCACTTTTTTCAAGTGTTCTCCCCAAAATGGCACGTCACCAAAGCTGTCAATACAACCTTGAATAGAGTTTAGTTGTTCTAAAGGTGGTAATATATGATCAATAAAGTCTGTTCTAAGCTCATTTATAAAGGCACCTAAATCTGTTTCCTCGTTTACGGTATAGCCGGTTTTGTTCCTAAATTCATGTATCGACCTATTTGGGAATAGGTAATATCCCTCTCTTAGATAAACTGTTAAGTCATGATATGCTGGCCTTTTCTTGCCTGAATCTTTCATTGTGACTTTCAATGCGATGCCAATGTTGAAACAGAAATCGACGCTGTCCTTATTGTTCCAAGAGAAGTTTTGTAGGTTAATTAGTGTAAAGAAGTCTCCCTTGTCTTGCCACCAGGTCTGTCCGCTAGTCTGGTAGTTAAAGTTCTTCAAAATGGGCTTTAAGAAGGTATTTATAAACTGTATCTGTTTTTCTTTGGCGGTCATAGAGAGCTTTAAGTATTTTAATGTAATATACTTAAAGCCACTGCATACCTTTCTCTATGGACTCGGTTTTTTGCGAGGCTACCTGTAAAATGCTGACGGCCGCGACGCCTGCCTTCGGCTAGACTGTCTTTTGCTAAGTTCGCAAATGCCCTTCTGCTGGACGGCGCAGAAGAAGGAGTCGCCATGGCGACCGGACTGAAAAATGTGAGGGACTTTTTCAAACACAAGAAAAGCGAGCGGTAGGCTATCAGGCCATCTCACTCATATGTTCACCACTACTAACCATCAGATAAATTATATTTACCTTATTCAAACTTGGGCAACATTCAAACTTGGGCAACATGCGGATATATTACTACGTAATACTCTTATTCCTTTTTCTTTTTAATTGTAAATCAGACAATATTGACAAAAATAGTAAGACTGAGTTATTGAAAGACGGTTCAATAAGCTTAGGAAGTAAGCATTGGCAGTATGCTTCACATAAATGGGGAGAATATGGAAAGCCCTCAGAGTCAAAAGATTTTATCGGAAATATTTCGCATGAATACTTTTCATCAGGTCCAACCTCATTGATGATTAGTAGGTTACAGGTTACAGAGAAGGACAGAAATGCCTATTGGTATCAGAATATTGCTAATCCGTCCATACCGAAAGGTTCGAATCTAGTCCTAAGAGTGAAAATAAAAACTGAAAACGTCGAGGGTGATGGCGTGTCAATCTATATGCATGGAATGTTCGACAATGACAAAGCTGAAAATTATTTTTTATCTACAGAGGGAAAGCAAAGAATTGATGGTACGTCTGATTTCAACACTTACGAGTTAAGGTTTGATAACTATCTTGACCAACATAAACCGACAGAAAATTTGCAAATTGGATTACTTGTGTCAGGCGTAACCAAAGGAGTTGTGTATTTTGACGACGTATCATTGTGCGTCGAATAGCACCGACTGTGAATTATTTGTTCGTAGAATTTCTAGATACTTTTGACATCCTTATACTTGTCAGATGGATCCATATTATAGGCAACTCGGTACTCCGTTCTTTGCCTAGGAATTACTTAACATAATGTAATTTATGGGTATTGCCCTGAAGTAGCCTGCTATTAATTTGTAAGTATATGTATTACAGTTTTTGTGAATTAAGTCCAAAGCCGATTTCGTTAAGCGCTAGCCAAGCCGAGCCGGTAGCTTGCAATGCATACATGCCAGGCGGAGAGTGAATAGCTGGCGAGCGCCAAAACGGCCAGGGTGAACAGGGGTGCTTTCATACATAGCTAAGTAATCGGTATAGGCCCGCAATGATGATCATAGCCGTCGAATGTTGCACTGGCCCGGAAATTAACTGGATGGCACATACTTATCCTTTATTGTAACATTTGTATTAGCTCGTTTCCGGGCTGTCAGCCTATTTTCGTGACCCGTTTTTGATCCGCTTTAAAAAAAACATGTCATGGAAAAACTTACAATCACAGCGTCCGATGGCTATCAGCTCAGCGCATTGTACGCCTCACCCGATCAGAAAAGCAGAGGATCCATTGTGATCAGCTCCGCTACCGGTGTCAAGAAAGAATTTTACATCCATTTTGCAGGTTTCCTCGTAGGGCAGGGCTACCATGTGCTGCTGTTCGATTACCGTGGCATCGGCGGTTCGGCACCTGCCGACCTGCGCACGATGGACGCCTACATGCACGAATGGGGCACCAAGGATATGAATGCCGTGGTGGATTACCTGGTGCATGAGAAAGGTTTGAAGGAAATTATCTGGCTGGGGCACAGCGTAGGCGCGCAGCTCGTAGGGTTTGTGGACCATGCCGAGCACATTGCCAAAGTTGTGTCGGTCAATTCCGCGCTGGGTTACTGGCGGTATTTCCCGCTGCCGTGGCGTTGGCTGATCTGGGCGCTATGGTATTTTGTAGGACCGTTGATGGTGAAATTTTACGGCTATGGCGTGATGAACAAAATAGGGTGGGGCGAAAACCTGCCGCGCAATATGCTGCTGGAATGGCGCACCTGGTGCCTCAACCGCTCATACTTCCGCGGGAGCCTGACGCAGCTGCTCGATACCGGTCAGTTTGTGCACTTTACCAGGCCCATTACCGCCGTGTACATGAGCGACGATTTTATTGCCAACGACAAAACCGTCCCGCTCATGATGGGGTTCTTCCCGAATTCACCGCACCAGATACTCAAACTTTCCGTTCGTGAACATACGCGGGGTAAGGTGGGGCACACGGGGATTTTCCGGAAGAAGTACCGCGAAGAACTCTGGCCGGTACTAATGGCCATTATCGAGCAATAACAAGGGTTTTCGGGGGCTATTATACGTCAAATGAAAAAGGACAATGTGCATACAATGCATTGTCCTTTTTCGTGGTGTATAGTGGCCTTTCCTACGTTATGTAATTATTGGTATGTCAAAACTGCAAAAGCCGCTGACATACGTCGCGGCCATGCAATTGAACGTGTTACGATTAGGTAGGTTTATTATGGAATGTTGTTGTATAAATATCGCCCCAATGCGAATGCACGGACATCATAAGGCAGTTCAGAAACGTCCCTGATAATGATTCCGTCGTCAAGAAGGATCTCATAAATCCGCGTTTTCCCGTTTACCTTGAAGGCACCGTAACCCAGCTCAGCCATGCCGCCGATGTCAAAGCCGTTGAATTTGTCGAACGCGAGATCCAGCTGGCCTACTAAATTTAGCTCATTGTATACAGTGTCCAGTTTGAACAAGTTGCGTGACTGGCTGTCGATCCCGTAAAGCGTCGAAGCGGTCTGCCGTGGCAAGTTGGATTGGTTGTTGCTGTATGCCAGGCCGTCCAGTCCCTGCATTCTTCCGTTGTAAATGAATGCATTTTGAGACTGGAAATCCGATATGTCCGGACGGGCATAAAACCGTTGAAAAATGCCTGTTACCACATGCGCGCGCTGGCTGAATGGCTCGATATCAAAGCCGAATGCACCAGTAGCTGCGAGATTTAGCTTTACAGGTAAATCTCTGGCGAAGACCGCTTTGCCAGTTGCAGGATCGAGCCGGTAGATTTTGCTGTCGCTTGCCAAGGCATAAAACGTAGACTGATCGACCGAAAAATCCATTCCGAGAATGCTGTCGCCCGGTGTCAATCCGGTGATGTTTTTGGCCGAAATCAGCTTCGCCGGGTCGCGCTCCACGCGGTCGAGCGGGTTAAATGCAAGCAGCTTACCTGTGCTACTTACTGCATACGCTACTGTCGTTGGGACCGCAATGCCGATAATGTTTCCAGCAGGAGCGTCGCTGATCTTTTGCAGCTTGCCCGAAGCCAAATGCACATAATCGATTTCCCACCGGTCGCCCCGGCGGACAGAAGCGATCCCATATTCAGGGGACCGGCTGGTCCTGGGAGAAATGTCAAAGCCGCCTACCTCAGAGATATCTGCATCCAGTCCTCCCACGGTTTCCACTTGCCCCGCATCAACGCCCATGTAGCGCAAGAGCTGGTCCGCGACGGGGTCAATGCCGTAGAGCGTTGTTTCCAAGGCGCCCGAATAATTGTTTGAATAGGCAATGGCATGAACGTTTGGTGTAGCCCGTCCGCGTACTGGATTTGAACGGTTATCCAGTGACCCGGTGTGCGGGTCCAGGCTCAGATTCTCCCCTTTGTCGGTCACCAGTCGCGGACGGTCGGTTACCGGGTTGAAATCGAAACCGAAGGTATTGGCCGAAAAGTCGGCTTCTACTTCCGTTTTTACATTCACAACCGTGGGTTTCCCATTTGTATTCAAATCCAGATTGACGGCATAGAATGTGCCTGATCGGCCCAAAGCGTAGAGCTGCCCGGTAGCGGGTCGAAAGTCGATTGCGATAATTTTTTCGTCGGAATCCCTGGTTACCACACGCAATATCCGCGAGGAGGCGAGCGGACGAGCCACGTCAATTTCGTAGATTAGGTTATCGTCAGTGAGCGCGTAAAAAATCCTTTCGTCGAGGGAACGGGGAAACTGGCCGGGATCGACCGGACCTTCGTGATCCTGGCAGGAGTTTATCAGGATGGCGACCAAGAAAGCGGCCGCGATGCGAATGCAGTGCATGGATATACGCATGGCTTGAATGTGCTCTTGGATTTAAATTTCAGTGATTGTATTTAAATATGCTCCCAACGTAAGGCCAACGATTTTGTAGGGGATGGTGGTAACGGGATCGCCGACGCCGGTTTCAAGGCTCATGCGCCACAGGGTGGTTTTGCCCTGGTCGGTCAGTAATGCAAAACCGAATTCGTCGGGTGTACCGCCTATGTCGAAGCCGTTGTATTTATCAAAACCGGTGGAAAGGTCGGCGACTTCTTTACATTCCTTTCGGCCGAACCGCTCATACAACTTCTTCGTTTCGCCGTCGATCGCGAATAGTTTGGCAGAGCCTTCGGGAGCGCCTACCTGGCTGTTGCCGAAGGCGATGCCGCTCGGCCCGAAAGGTTGGTCGCCGGCGGTCAGCGCCCCGAATTCGGATACCTGACCGGTATTGATATCTACCTTGAATGCATGTTTAGTGGTGTTGGCGACCAAGAGCTTGTTGTCTACCGGGTCAAAATCGAGTGCGAACGCGGGATCGTTGGTGAGTTCCAGCGGCATCGACAATGTAGACTTCTCAGTTGCCGCGCCGGTCACTTGATTGATGCGGTAAATTTTGCTATTGCTTGCCAATGCATACAGTTTAGGTGTTACTTCAACGGAAAAATCCAGGCCGAGCAGTTTCACGTTTGCGGGCAAGCCGGTTATGGTTTTATCTACGATCAAACCGGGCGCTTTGTCTGCTCCGTAGGTTGGATTGAAGGCAATCAGATGGTTGTCTGCCGTGAGTGCATAAGCTACCGGTGTTGGTACCGCAATGCCGATAAACTTGTCTCCGTCCGGCAAGTTGCCCAGTTTGCGTAATTTACCATTGCCAAGGTCGAGCACATCCAGTTCCCACCGCCCGTCTACCTGCACTGCGGCAAAGCCATACTCTTTGTATTTGCTGGTACGTGGCGAAATATCGAAACCGCCTGCGGAAGTGATGTCTTTTCCCAGGTCGAGCGAGGTCTCGACGGTGTTAACCTGCTCGCTATTGAAGCGCACCAGTTTGTCATGGGTAGGGTCCAGACCGTAAAGTGCTGCGCTTTTAGCCCCGGAATAATTGCTCCCGAAAGCGATTTCTTCCACGTACGACAACTGGTCACCCGCCGGTCGTGCGCTGCCTTCGACAATTTTGAAAGTCTCGGATTCGTACCTAAAAACTGCGCCGAACGCAATTAAACGGATTTCATCTGTAACGGGGTCGAAATCAAACGGTAAATAAGGAAGTGCCGCCGGCTTTTCGGCTGGTTGTTGCGCGGGGTTTACCGGGTTCGGGCGGCTGATCCGGTTTGTATTTACGTTTACTGCGTAAAGCGTCCCGTAGTCTGTTAATGCATTAAGCTGCCCGGTAGCAGGCCGGAAGTCGATGGAGATGACTTTTTCCTTTGGGTATTGGGTTTCAATTTTAATGACCTGCCTTGGCTGTGAGGGGTTGCTGGCATCGAGCTCGTAGAGCAGGTTATTTTCTGCTAGTGCAAAAATTATCCCTTCCGGCGGGCCCGGTACTTCTACCGGGTCACCACCAGAGGGCGCGTGGTCTTCACATGAATAAATCGGTAGGGCCAGTGCAGCTAGCCCGAGCAACAGCTTGTTAAAAATTTTCATGGTTAATTGGATTGTGTGAACTACCCAGCCCTTAGTGGACTGCGGATTGCGGCACAAAACTATTTCCATGAGCTTGGGCTGGATACCAATAATGTTGCAATCAAGAATAGATTAGTTGCTTAATGTCACGAATTGGCGTATTCACGCGGTGAAACGCCGAATTTTACTCGAAATTTTTTGGCGAAGTACGACTGTTCTCTGAAACCGACGGAGTAGCTGATCTGGGTGAGCGTATCGGCTCGTGAACGGATCAGTACCGCGGCACGTTGAAGGCGAATGTCATTGATCAGATCAACAGGCGTGGTATCCAGCAGCGCTTTCACCTTGCGGAACAATTGGGTTCTGCTCAGGCACATTTCAGCTGCCAGTTGTTCTACCCCGAATACCGGATCAGCCAGGCGCTCGCTAATGGTTTGCCGCAGGCGTGCCAAGAACTTGTCGTCTATGGATGGAATCGTGTCTGCGGGAGGCGGCGTGACAAGTTCTGTCTGAAATTTTTGGGCCAGGCGCTTACGTTGGCTTATCATATTCAACACGCGCACCCGCAGTTCATCAGTGGAAAATGGTTTTGAAAGGTAGTCGTCCGCGCCTGTAAGAAGCCCTTTCATGCGCGACTCACCGTCTGACCGGGCCGTCAATAGCAGCACCGGAATATGGCATGTCACCTCCTGCTGCCGAATGCACTCGGTTAACTGTATACCGTCTATTCCTGGCATCATCACATCTGAAATAATCACGTCCGGTACTCGTTCAGTTGCGATTTGTAAGCCTGTCTCGCCATTTTCAGCAGTGAGCACTTTGTATCGGTTTGCAAACGCACGAGCGATGAACTGGCGCAGTTCCCGGTTATCTTCTACGACCAGAATCGTAGCGTCTGTTGCGATGGGGCCTATTATTTCATCCGGTAGAATGGCTTCGTCGTGCATTTGGCCAGCCGCTAAAAAATGAGGTACCGGCTCGGAAGCAAAACGTGCAAATGTCAGTTTACTGACTTCCAAGGGTAATTGAACCGTGAGCGTGGTACCTTCATGCTCGCGGCTTTGCACGTTGATAACTCCCCGGTACAGCTTCACGATTTCATTGACAAGCGCCAGGCCAAGCCCCGTGCCGGGCTGCCCGTCGCTGGTAATGTGCTGTGATTGAAAGAATGGCGAGAAGACATGTGGCAGGTCTTTTTCCGGGATACCGGACCCGGTATCGCTCACCACCACTTCAAGATCCCCTTGTTCAGCCATGACCTGGACCGATAGCCGCACCGAATCCCCTGATGAGGTAAATTTGAATGCATTTCCCAGCAGATTGGTTAATATTTTTTCAAGCTTGTCCTGATCAAATGCGAACATTCCCTCCGGCACATTGATGGTTGTTTGAAAGTCGATTTTCCTGGCTTCGGCCAGCGATTCGAAGGAGGCAACAAATACCCGTAACCATTGCCCAAGCTCTCCCATGGACACTACGATCTCCATTTTGCCCGCCTCAAATTTGGAGAGGTCAAGTAGTTGATTTACAAGTTCGAGTAATCTGTTCGCATTTCGTTTGATTAAATTCAGGTTGATCTGCCCGGAGGCCCCTACTTCTTGGGTAAGTTCTTCCAATGGCGCAGCTATCAGCGAAAGCGGTGTGCGAAACTCGTGAGAGATATTGGCGAAGAATCGAGATTTCATCAGGTCCATCTCTTCCATTTCAGCAATCAAGGTCTTTTGAATCGTCATCACCTGGCGCGCTTTCTTGTTTCGCGACTGTTGCAGCAGATATATGGCTGTTGCGGCTAATAGCAGGAATGACGAGCCGATTATCCAGAAGTTTTTCGAGGCAGTCTCAAACCGCTTTTCCTGTTTTAATAACTGAATCTGTTGCTCGCGCTTTTCGGATTGATATTTCTCTTCCAGCCGGGCCATTTCTTTCGTCCGCTCATCGTTCATGAGGTAGTTTCGCACCGCATAATATTTTTGGATATACTCGCTGGCTTTTTTATAGTTGTATTGGCGGAGGCTAAGATCCACTAACTTCATGTAGGTCCGCTGCGAGGTAATGCGGATGCCCATCTGGTCAGACATTTTCAATGATTGCAGCAGCAGCGTCTCGCTTTCGGCAAGCTTACCCTGCAGCATGTATACCTTTCCCAGATTAGCCAGTGCATTCGTCTCGCCGTTCTTGTTTCCACTTATGCGTGCACTTTCCAACGCCTGCGTAAAATACCGGCTGGCATTGGCCAGGTCGGGCGGATCACCACTCATATACACTTCCCCTATGTTAGAAAGGATCAGCGCCATATAAAACGACATTCCTACCTCCTGCGCTATTTTCAAGCTTTCGAGATAGTATTTCAGCGCACCGGGTCGATCTTTCTGCCGGATACGCATTCCACCTTCGCCGTTCAATGTTTTAGCGAGTAGTACCTGGTTGCCGGTTTCACGCGCGCGCATTTCTGCCTTACGATAAAAGTTGCCTGCTTTTGTAAAATCCTCCTGATCCAGGTAAGTGAGGCCCATTACCCGGTAGCTTTCGCCCGTGAGTTCACGAAAGCCATTCCGCTCGGCGATAGACTCAGCCCGTAGTGCGCACGCAATGGCGAGCTCCGCTTCGTTGGCCAGGCTGTGAATAAGCGCCAATTGGTTATGCGCACGTGCCTCACCGTAGGCATATCCGCGTTTGGCGGCCAGCATAATAGCATCTCGCGCATAGGCAGATGACTCGGTTTGATTCACACCGAAGTAGTAATGACTCAGTTTTAGGTAGATGTTCACACGTACCGAATCCTGTCCGCGATGCCTGGAAAGCACCCTTAGCAGGCTGTCGGGCCGTTGATTTTGGGCGTAAGAAGGTGATGTATTTAACAATCCTGCAATTACCAGCATGATTGCGATATGGTTCTTCACTAAATAGTCTGCCTGTAATGCATGACGAACGAGCCTGTCGATGTTAAGGCGATGGAAAGTTGAGCGATATACGTTCATTGAAACCGTATGTGGTACTGGGGCAGGTTGCCTACTGCTCAAAGTACATCAAATACGAGCTTTTACTTTCTTAATGTATTGATATACAACATTTGTTTCCTTTGATGCAACATTTGTTGCATTACCCGCACTTATGAGATGGCTTGTTATTGTGAACGAAGTACAGTACACAATTGACAGCTTTTAGAGGTCTCTTCCGATTATACACTTTATTAAGCCTTTCATACTTTTTATTGATCTCGTGGCTATCCAGAAGGCTAGTTTCAGCCATGTTTTTAACCCCTGTTATCACAAATGAATGGCTTAGATGTCTTGATTTTAATTTTACTGGTAATCGCTACCGCTTATTCAACACACCGTTCAGATCGGGCGAATAAGATACTTGCAATATCAATACTGTTCCCACTCTAATTGCGCCTTCCGGCGATTATGCCGTTGGAACCCAAATTTTTCGCTGGGTAGATTCAACCAGAGCTGAACAAATAACCAAAGACACTTCTGACCTAAGAAATGTTATAGTTCAGGCCTGGTATCCGGCCGGGGGGAAGACAGGCGGTACGCATGCACCTTACCTGGATGGCTTACATAGGCTACCACCAAATGTGAGTGTCCTACCAAGCTTCTTAATGGATCACTACGATCAAATTAATACCTATGGCATATTGAATGCAACAGTGGCTAAGGCGAGCAAAGGATGGCCTGTCATTCTTTTTCTACCAGGCTATGGAGCAGCACGAGCCTTCTATACCAGCTTTGCCGCCGTTCCGCCTAAGGTTTGCTTAGCAACCAACCATAGCTTAAATCTATTAAGTGCCTGATTGATAGAGCAAATTTTTGATTCTTAGTCTGGCCAGTAACGCTAAACGCGATTATTGTCCAAAATATGTTGATCAATTGATTGAACATTGAGCCATAAGGAAAGAGATGCCAAAATCTTCTCGAGCTGATAACATAAAATAGTTGAGAGCTCTCCCAAATGTAATGAACATTCTTACGCCAAGTTTGTCAGATCAAATGCAACCCTGTTATGGCGGGACCAGTAGGTACCTACTAGGTTGGTTGTGGAAGTACGAAGGTTCAAAACAAATGTAGCCGCCGTTACACAGGTCTTTGAGAACCCTGGAATATGTCGAGCTGCTGTTAATTTTTGCTCCTTTCATCAGCGACCGGCTATAAATTGCTAGGTGGCCGGGGTTTCCAGAGGAAATCGTTTCCTTCCATATCGTCAGGTAAAGCGCAATGTGAGACGGGCCGATTTTCGGGTCTTTTTGTATCCGCGTAAAGAAAGCGGTTAGGCATTCGAGAGCGGAGCTTTGGGAATCAGAATGGATCATACCTTCAAGCTGCGTTTCTTGCTGTTACCTTTACTTTTCTCTTCCTCACCTGGCGATTACTTATTGGCTTGCTGATTGTTCTTTTTCTCAGATAGCCCTACACTTTTGTGCATCTCGTCAGCGCGTGACTTGAAGAATTCGGAGCCAATGACCACCTCAATTCGGGATTCAAGGACAGTCTATTTCGGGAGAAAGTAATAAGGATAAATGGATGATTAATAGATTCTTCACCTGCGTAAGTAGTAATCTATCGATGGTCAATCTGATACGGAATGATGGTCATCGACACCGAATTCTCCAGCCAAACAAGTGATCCACGGCCTTACACTAAATACTCGTATTATTTCTTTGCGTTCATTGTGAATTACGCCGCGATTCCCCGTCCAATACCCTCGGCGGAGATACCAGATCATTTGTCCGTAAGGGGCTCCGCGATTTTGAAGCATAAAGCCGTCAGTTTTGTATGTTTATACAGGAGCTTCGCTGAATCATCATGACGTAATATACCGTGAATGCACAAAGGTCTCAGTCACTCTGACTTCTGGGAGGGAGTTTCGTGAGCGGAACATATGCAATTTTAACATTCGGGAAAGCTATCACTGACAACATAACTTTCTGTAAATTTGAATCTTTTTTAGACTAAAATCTCCGGTCGGCCCGGGCAATAAGCTGCATATTTTGAACACAGGCTCAACGGAAAAGCATTCTGTCATTCATTATTTTAACGGAACACCCGGGGACTTTCCGCTTCCTGAAAAGTTTACTTTTCCGTTTCACTATCAGCCGCACGCGATCAGCCTCCTGGCGGTTGAAAAGCTGCAATCGCATTTGGAAGTACAACAAAACTGGGTCCATAATTTTGGTCTGTCGGCGAGTGACGAAGCCGTTATCGGCAAGATGTTCGGTGTACTGGTGGTACTGACCCGGGACGACAGGATTGGTTACCTGGCTGCTTTTTCGGGTAAACTGGCAGGTCGCAATCACCACGATGGGTTTGTGCCGCCGATCTTCGACGGATTGGCAGACGGTGCGTTTCTCAACGCAGGAATGCATGAACTTTCCAATATCAACGAGCAGATCAGGACATTGCAAACGCGAAAGCCTGAAGGTTTCGAAGAGGAAATACAATCATTGAAAACAGCGCGAAAAATTCATTCAAACCGCCTTCAAAACGAGATTTACGACCAATACCACTTCTTAAACCAGGCTGGGGAAGAGAAAAGCCTGCGCGCCATCTTCGAAGGGGCCTCATACAAAAACCCTCCTGCGGGTGCCGGCGAGTGCGCCGCACCCAAAATGCTGCAATATGCCTTTCGGCACCGCATGAAACCCGTTGCGATGGCTGAGTTCTGGTGGGGCCAGTCCCCAAAATCCGATTTCTGGCAACACCGGCATTTTTATCCGGCCTGTCGTGAAAAATGTGAACCTATACTTACGCATATGCTTGCCGGAATGGAGCTGGAAGACGCGCCCTGACCAAAGACTCGCGCCATTATACGCAACGCAGGGAAATGCGTCGGTTCGCTAGATAGAAGGTTTAGGGCGGTTTGACTTGCAGGAGGGCGACACAAGCACTTACGAATGTCAAGTTTCTTGCCTGGTGATTATCTGACAACCGTTGCTTCCAGCTCTACATTGAGCGTTTCGTTCAGGGCAACGACCTGCAAAAGGGTTACCGGCTGCTTCATGCCATGCCTTGCCACGAAATCCTGGAATATATCAAAGCACTTGTTGATGAACTCATCAGAGGAAGTTGAATAAATAGTTAGCCGGACGATATTACCGCACTCGTAACCTGCCTGACTGATGACGGTTTCAAGGTTCTGAATCGCGATGCCAAGCTGGGTGCGCATATCGGCATCGCTGGACGTACCATCCGGGTGAACGGCCGCCTGCCCGGCAACATATAATGTGCCCGCGACATCTTTTACTTCCACTGCCTGCACGTAGCTGAGCTGGTCCTGCCATGTCCATGGGTTGATGATTCTCTTTTCCATTTTCTTTTGAGTTGATTTTCAATACAAAGCTAGGTAAGTTACTGAAAACCAACCCGTGCGCTTTCTCACGTCTTTGGTGTGAGGTAGATCACACTATTCGCTCAGCCTGCTGAGTGTCTCCCTGGAAACACCCAGGTAGGCAGCGAGTTGTGTTTTGGGCAGGCGCTGTGCCAGGGACGGATGCTGTGCCAACAGCTGCTCATAACGCTGCTGGGCGTTGGAAGTCATCATGGAAAGGATACGGCGCTGGGCGGACAAAAAGCCGGCCATTACTTTTTCCAGAAAGAAGTGCTCGATTTTGGGCAGGCCCGCCCGGAGTGCGGTGAAATCATCGAGTGACAAGCAAAGAGCCTGGGTATCTTCCAGGCAGACCATCGAAAATGAGGCCCTGGTTTTGGTGTAGTAGGCCTGAAAATCATTGTCCCACCAGTCCTGCATGGCGAATGCAAGAATATACTCTTTATCCGTGTCGGGATCTGTATACACCAGTTTTGTCAGGCCGAATAGCAGGAAATAGTTATAAGGCACCAGCTCGCCTTGCTGGACCATAAACTGGTGCTTTTTGAATTTTTTGAAACTGAAATGCTTTTCAACAAACGCGAATTCCTCGTCTGTAAGGGGCATGATCTTCTCGATATGTTCCCGCAGCGTGCTGTACATAGGTGTCTGGGATTTTGGCTGAATCTGTAAGTTATACGCCGATGATCTTCTTGCGGTGCTCCATACCCCAATCGGTCAGATTGTTGATGATGGTTTTTAGTGTAAGGCCGTGCTCGGTCAGCTCGTACTCCACTGTTACGGGGTGCGTGTCGAGTACCGTTCGCTTCACCAGTTGATTGATTTCCAGTTCCTTCAATTCCTTGCTGAGCATCCTGTTGGAAATGCCGTCGACATCATTGAGAATGTCCGAAAACCTCCTTTTGTTGTAATAGCAAATAGAGGAAATAATCGAAATCTTCCATTTGCCGCTGAGCACGTCCATCGAATCCTGGACGGCCATCATTTTCTTTTTGTGTTTATCGATCTGGTGGGGCTCGCACTGCATATGTTACCTTGTTACCTGGATGTTACTGTTACTTTTCAGTACGAAGTTACGAAAAGTAACAGATCCGTCCTAGCTTTGTATTCCAAACTAAAATGGATTAACAAAGTGAACAAATTAGCAAATAAAGTAGCCGTTGTTACCGGCGGCAATAGTGGTATCGGGTTTGGTATCGCCCAGGCTTTTAAAAATGAAGGCGCGAAAGGCGCTATTACAGGCCGAAACCAGGTTACATTGAATCATTCTGTTCAATCATTGGGGGAGGGGTTTATAAGTATCCAGGGTGATGTCACCAATCAGGATGATCTGGAAAGGATATTTCAACAAACCGCCGAAGCATTCGGGAAAATAGACGTGCTGGTAGTAAATGCAGGCGGCGTGGTGGACGGTATTCCGATGGGCTCCATTAGCGATGTGACCGAGCAGGCTTACGATCGCTACATGGACTTGAACCTGAAAAGCGCCTATTTCACCGTGCAAAAGTCGCTTCCATATCTGAACGACGGCGCATCGGTCATCCTGATTGGGTCTAGCGCCGCCCACCGGGCTGCGCCTGGCATGGCAATTTACAGCGCGGCCAAAGCGGCGGTCATTTCGCTTGCCAAGGGTCTTTCGCTGGATTTGCTGGCCAGAAACATCCGCGTTAACACGCTCTCACCCGGTTCGATCGATACGCCTGTTTTTGGAAAGCTGGTGCCCGAAGAGCATTTGGCGCAGGTAAAGCAAACCTGGATCGACATGATCCCGGTGGGTAAGCAGGGGCTTCCGTCTGATATCGGAAAGGCCGCCGTGTTCCTGGCCTCCGATGATTCGGCCTTTATTGTCGGAACAGAAATCCTCTCGGATGGCGGGATGACCAATATTAGCCTGATGAAGTGATTTTTGATCGGCAGCTGTATACGGAGCAGTGATATTAAATGGCCCGGGGTTTAATGGTAACCCGGGCCATTTAAATTAAAGAGCCTTATGCTTATCTCCCCAGATTTCCAGTTGTTTAATAATCGGTTTGAGATCATAGCCAATTGGGGTCAGCTCATACTCCACACGAGGGGGGATTTCTGCGTACACCGTCCATCAGTTGTACGAAGCTTATCCCGACCATAAACTGGACGTTGCGGCAGAGCAGAAACTGATCGAAGTTCACGACAAAATTGTATTCCAGTTCCCATTTTACTGGTTCAGTTGCCCGCCACTTTTCAAACAATGGCTGGATGAAGTGATGACTTACGGCTGGGCGTACGGCAGCCGGAGCGGGTACAGGATGGCGGGTAAGAAAATTGCGCTGGCCATTTCTTTGGGGATCGATGAGGACGAGTACCTGCCCTCGGCAAAGTATAAGTATACGTTGGAAGAACTGACAAGGCCTTTTGAGCTCAGTTTCCAGTACGTCAGAGCCGACTACCGGCCATTTTTTGCGTATTACGGGATTGAGCGCAATTCTTCGGACGAATGGATACAGTAAAGTATTCCAAAGTATCTTGACTTTCTGGATTCATTGTAAAACGTAATAAACTTCGGGCGCTCTATGCCTCGGGCGGAAACCAGTTACGGAGCCAGGGCGGGACCTATGACTATGAAGGGCAGAAGCAAATCGCGCACCCGCGTGACGGTTTCATATGGGATCACGCCATGCGGGCCGGTGTGAACTACCGGAGTTACAAAGATATCGACCGTTTTACGGTTGGCTTGATGTTTCAGCTTACTTTTGGACATGAATGAAACGATCACGATTCCTGGTGACTACCTGGGAGAGGTTCAAGAGTTTGCTTTGAAGATTGTGGCGCTCGGCCACACTTACCAATTACATATGCTGGTTGAAGGGAAAACTTAGATTACCTCTCTATTTGGAAACCGGGCCCCTTTTTCAAATCCATTTATTAGAACCGTTATGTTTTTTGACTCAGAAAATCATGTTGTAAAGCTATGTGCTAAGGGAATCGAACTTGAGGGTGAACCCGAGAAAGCGAGTTATTACTACCGAAAGGCGTGGGATGCTGCAGTGAATAATGAAGAGCGATTCATCGCTGCCCATTACGTGGCCCGGATCCAGGACACAATTTTCGAAAAGGTTAAGTGGGATCAAATTGCTTTGAATGAGGCGTTGACTATTGACAAAGAGTATGTTAAAGCAGCATTTCCGTCGCTGTATTTGAACCTGGGAAAGTGCTATGAAGACATGGCAGACTTCAAAATGGCCATGGAATACTATGAGCAAGGCTTAACGTTCAGCAATTACCTAAATGATGACGGATACAGCAAGATGATAAAAGCCGGGCTTGAAGCTGGTGTGCAACGAGCAAGATCTAAGATGGAAGTTGGACGAAATCAATAGGGCGCTTGACGATAAAAACCGGGTTACCTCAAAACATTCGAACATTGAAAGTGAAATAAAGCCAGACGAATACATCTTTGTCAAAACCGGCTATGACTGGGTGCGTATTGACCTCCATTTGTTGCTTTACATTGAGGACCGGGAACATTATTTGTATCTAGGAAGTGCAAATCTTAAAATATACTGTAAAAGGTCGACCAGGGTAGCTGAAACTCCTGTCCGCATGAAAATGACAAAATTTAATAGATATAAATTGCCAAAAAGTGGAATTATAAAATTCTTTTCTACCTTTACGGGCACGTGCCCGTAATTTGCCCGGCAGCGCAAAATTCAATCCAACACAAACCCTTTTACCTTGGAAAACTTCAAAGAAAAATTTATGAAATGGCTCAGAACGCTGGGGCCGGGGATGATCACCGCGGCGCTCGTGTTCGGGCCCAGCAAGCTCACTATTACTTCCAAACTCGGCGCGGTGTACGGCTACTCGCTATTGTGGATTGTAGTTGTTGCGATTTTCTTCATGGGCGTATTCACGGCCATGTCTACACGCATCGGCGTGGCTACGAACCAGTCGTTGCTGGCTTCCGTGAAGCAGAAATGGGGCAAGCCGGCATCGGTCGCGATGGGTATCGGGGTATTCCTGGTTACGACCTCATTCCAGGCGGGCAATTCGGTGGGCGTGGGCATTGCGGTAGGGGAGTTGTTCCATACTTCGCCGGTGCCCTGGATTATCGGGCTCAATGCGTTCGGGATCAGTCTGTTGTTTTTTCGGAGCTTTTATAAAGTGCTGGAAAGTGTGATGGTCATCCTGATTTTTGTGAAACTGTTCTCGTTCGCGACCACATTCTTCTGGGCCAATCCCGATCCGGTAGAAATAGCGAAAGGCTTCACCACACCCACGATTCCCGAAGGTTCGACGGGCCTGATCATTGCCTTTATCGCCTCCTGCTTTTCGATCGTCGGCGCGTCGTACCAGTCCTACCTTATTCAGGAGCGTATCCGAATCAACCCCGAATTGCGCGGCACGAAGAACGACAGCACCACGGGCATTATCCTGCTCGGCGGCATGTGCAGCATTGTGATCATCTGTGCGGCGGCGGTGCTGCATCCGAAAGGCATTGCCGTGAACTCGGCAACCGATATGGCCAAGGCGCTGGAACCGATTTTCGGCAGCAATGCATCCACTTTATTTCTGATCGGACTCTTCGGTGCGGCATTCTCGTCGCTGATCGGCAATGCGTCGGTAGGCGGCACTTTGCTGGGCGATGCGCTGGGTCTTGGAAGTAATTTTAGTTCAAAATCAGTGCGTTACCTGGTGGCGCTGGTGATGGTGATCGGCGCGACGATCGCGATCCGGTTTGGCAAGTTGCCGCTCGAACTGATCGTCTTCGCACAGAGCGTCACGATTTTTGTGGTTCCATTTATCGGGACCGCATTGTATATGGTGGGCAACGACCGCAAGATCATGGGTGATAAGGTCAACAGCCCGCTTGTGAAAGTGGTGGCGGGGATCGGGCTGATCATCGTGTTCAGCCTGGCTATCATTAACAGTAAAGAATTATTTTTCAACAATCCGCTTTTTAAATAGAAATGAACGGTAGTAAATCTTTTGAGGAACAATGGCTTAGCCCGTCCGAGGCGTTGGTCGAGGATATGAAGCGTATCGAAGGCGACATTATGATCCTCGGTGCGGGTGGGAAAATCGGCCCGAGCATAGCGCGGCTCACCATGCAGGCCATCGAACGGGCCGGTCTGGATAAGCGCGTGATCGCCGTGTCGCGATTCAGCGAACCAGGGCTGGTGGAAGAACTGAATGCGGAAGGCATTGAAACCATCGTTGCGAACATTCTCGACGATTCACAATTGCAGGACCTGCCGGAGGTTGAAAACGTGCTCTACCTGGCCGGACAGAAATTTGGGACGTCCAACAATGAGCCCTACACCTGGGCGATGAACACCTACCTGCCGGGACGTGTGGCGGAGAAGTTCCGCAAATCGCGCATTGTGGTGTATTCGACGGGCAACGTGTACCCATTCACGCCCGTGGGCTCGGGCGGGGCCACGGAGGAAATGCGCACCGACCCGGTAGGGGAATATGGGCAGTCGTGTCTTGGGCGCGAGCGGATGTTCCAGTACTTTTCATCGGTTTACGGCACACCGATCCTGCTTTACCGGCTGAACTACGCGATCGATTTCAAATACGGCGTGCTGCTGGAAGTGGCCAAGTCGGTGCTGAACGGCAAGCCGCTGGATGTGACGATGGGGCATGTGAACGTGATCTGGCAGGGAGATGCCAATGAAATGGCGATCCGCTCGCTGCTGCATTGCGACTCGCCTTCGAAGACCCTGAACATTACCGGCCCAGAGACGGTCTCACTACGCTGGCTGGCCGGGGAGTTCGGACGTATATTCAACATCGAACCGCAGTTTACCGGCGAGGAGCAGGCTACCGCGCTTTTAAGCAATGCGGCCGAATCGTTCCGATTGTTCGGCTATCCGCGCACGACTTTGAAGCAAATGATCGGCATTACCGCGCAATGGCTGCTCGAAGGCGGCAAGACGATCAATAAGCCGACGCATTTCCAGGAGCGGAAGGGGCAGTTTTAATCGGGGAAGAAGGGGAGGATGGAGGAAAGGGAGGAAAGGGAAGAAAGGGAGGATGGAGGAAAGGGAGGAGGGGAGTTTGGGGGGAAGTAGTTGTTGTTTAATGTTGTTAATGAATAGGTTATGTTGAGAGAAGATATCAAAAGGCTGCTTTTTGAAGGGACGGTGATACCGGCGCATCCGCTGGCGTTGACGCACGAATTGCAGCTCGACGAGCAGAAGCAGCGCGGATTGACGCGCTATTATATGGCCAGCGGGGCCGGTGGCGTGGCGGTTGGTGTGCATACCACGCAGTTTGAGATCCGCGATCCCGAGGTGAATTTGTTTGAAAAAGTGCTGGCAATAGCGGCAGATGAAGTCGATAAGGCGGCATTGAAACGCCCGTTTATCAAAGTAGCCGGCATTTGCGGACTGACGGTGCAGGCTTTGAAGGAGGCTGAAATCGCCGTGAACCTGGGCTATAACCTGGGGCTTGTCAGCATGGCGGCATTCAAAACGCAGCCGGAATCCGAGATTATTGAGCACGTTAAAAAGGTTGCCGAGGTGATTCCCGTATTTGGGTTTTACTTGCAGGCGGCCATCGGCGGGCGCGTTTACAGCTACGAGTTCTGGCAGCAGTTTGCCGAGATTCCCAATGTGTACGCCATTAAAGTGGCCGCATTCAACCGCTACCAGACCCTGGATGTTGTTCGGGCGGTGGCGCATTCGGGCCGTCGCGATGAAATTGCCCTTTACACGGGCAACGACGACAATATCGTAGCCGACCTTTTGACGCCCTATCGTTTTGAAATAGAAGGAAAAACAATCGAAAAGCGTTTTGTGGGTGGCTTGCTCGGGCATTGGGCGGTTTGGACGGAAAAGGCCGTGGAATTGCTCGTGACAGTAAAACAGACGCTCACCACCGATTATGCCGATGCGGCTTCGATGCTCGCCACGAATATTGCCGTTACGGACATGAACGCCGCGATTTTCGATCCGGCCAATGCGTTTCACGGCTGCATTACCGGCGTGCACGAGGTACTGCGCCGCCAGGGCCTGATGGACGGCATCTGGACGCTGAACCCCAAAGAAACGCTTTCGCCGGGGCAGTTTGAAGAAATCACGCGTGTGATCGACGCCTATCCGCAACTCGTCGACGATACGTTCGTGGCGCGCTTTCTTGAAAATGAAGTAAATGTGATCTGATGGATTTCTTCCGTTCCATACCGGTTTGGATAGCTGCCTTTGCGGCGGTATTCGTGACAGGCGGTCGCGATGCGACAGCGCCGCAACGTCCCGTTGAACCTGATTCTTTGCCCCTTTCCGTGCACGTGCACGTAGTGGCTTCCGGGCTGAATGTACCTTGGGAAATGGTCTGGGGACCGGATAACTGGATCTGGTATACCGAGCAGAGCGGCAGTATCAGCAGGCTCAATCCGAAGACAGGAGAGAAGCAGCTGCTCGTGAAAATCGACGAGGTGTATCGCCACCGCTCACTAGGCCTGCTGGGAATGGCTTTGCATCCTGATTTTCCTCGGAAACCCTATGTGTATGTGGATTACACCTGCAAAAAGGATTCGGCTATTGCAACAAAGCTGGTGCGGTTTACTTACCGCCAGAACCGGCTTGCCGACCCGCTGACGATGCTGGAAATCCCTGCTCACACCGGCCATAATGGTTCACGGATCGTGATTTCACCTGACCGTAAACTGATGTTCGCTACCGGGGACGCGGTTACCATCACCAACGCCCAAAATACCGGCTCACTGAACGGCAAAGTGCTCAGAATGAATCTGGATGGAAGCGTGCCGGCCGATAACCCGATCAAGGGAAGCCTTGTATGGTCCTGGGGGCACCGCAACATCCAGGGGCTGGCCTACGGGCGGAACGGCATTCTGTACAGCTCCGAGCACGGCGATGCGGTCGAAGACGAACTGAATATCATCCGTAACGGCCGGAATTACGGCTGGCCGAAGGTCGAAGGTTTTTGCGATCAGCCCAATGAAAAGGCATTCTGTGACTCGGTGAAAGTAACAGAGCCGGTCAAAGCCTGGACGCCCACGATCGCCCCTGCGGGAATCGCTGTTTACGAAGGCAGGCTGTTCCCTGAATGGAAAGGCGCGATCCTGCTCACTACTTTGAAGGAAGCCGATTTGCGGGTGCTGAAAACGGACGCGAAAGGCGAAAGCATTGTGTCGGAAAGTATTCCGCTGGATGCGAGCTATGGCCGTCTGCGTGCGGTGTGCGTGGCTCCCGACGGCAGCATTTACGTTTCGACCAGTAACCGCGACTGGAATCCCGGCAGCGGTTTCCCAAAACCGGAGGATGACCGCATCCTGCGCATTACGCGCGGTACACAGGCGGACCTGCTCGCCCGCAAAGCGCAAAGCCAGGCCGTGACCGATAACGTATCGAATGGCGCCAGGCTTTATCGCCAGTATTGTGCTTCCTGCCACAAGCCCGACGGCAAAGGCGTCGCCGGTACTTTTCCGACCCTGCACGGCACGCAGCAGGTGAAAGATAAAGACCAATTTGTACAAATTATGCTGAATGGCCTTTCGGGGAAGATAACTGTCCAGGGCGAAGAGTTCGATCAGCATATGCCCGCGATGAGCTTTCTGCCCGATGAGTCCATTGCCGAGATCGGGACTTATGTACGGCAGTCTTTCAACCAGGACCTCGACCCCGTCAGTGTCAGCGATGTTGCTAAGACGCGAATCAAGTAATCCATTTGCCCGGTTTCGGGCACGCGCACGTCACCAATTGTATATTTAGTTAAACCCAAATACCCTATGATCCAAATGAAGTTTTACCTGAAAAGGCCTCTGCTGGCGATGATGCTGATGCTGGCCTTGTGTATGTCGGGCCGGTTACAGGCCCAGGATGCCGGCAATGTGTCGGGAACGGTAGTGGATAGCGTTGGCAACGCCACTTTACCCGGAGTAAGCGTGGTTATCAAAGGTACGAGCAAAGGTGTCACTACGGATGTGGATGGCAAATTCCAGATCCAGGCTGCACAAGGCGAAGTACTGACGTTCTCGTTCATCGGCTACAAAAAAGTCGAGGTGCCGGTGGGCAATCAAACGGTGATTAGGGTGGTGCTGCGGCAGGACAATACCGTTCTGGACGAGCTGGTGGTAGTTGGTTATGGTACGGTGAAGAAAAGTTCGGTGACTGCATCTGTGGCAAAGGTCGAGAACACCGTCCTTGATCAGATTCCGGTCGGCAGGCCAGAATCGGTACTGGCGGGGCGGCTTGCGGGGGTGAACGTAACCCAAAACAATACCTCGCCGGGCAGCGCGCCGTTGATCCGTATCCGCGGTGCGAGCTCCATCGACGCGGGTAACGACCCGTTGGTCGTAATTGACGGTTTTCCCGGTGGGAGCCTCGGCAGCGTGAGTACCAACGACATCGAGTCAATAGAGGTTTTGAAGGACGCTTCTGCGGCGGCCATCTACGGTTCACGCGGCGCGGGCGGCGTGATTATCGTTACGACTAAAAAGGGTAAATCGGGTAAGGCTAAATTCAATTTCAATGCATATGCCGGTGTGGCCAATGCCAAAGGGCATAAGGACTGGATCACGGGGCAGGAGTATTACGATTACGCGGTACGTTACCAGAACCGCGAGTACAAATGGATTGGCGGCGACACCAGTATCCCGGTGTGGGGCGACTCCCGCCGGCCGAATGCCTACCAGGTGAGCGACGTTTTGAAAAACGGTAACAATGTGGTTTGGGAAGACGCAGTCATGCAAAGCGCTGCCATTCAGAACTACAATTTGTCGGTGGGTGGAGGAAACGACCATGTACGGTATTACGTATCGGGTACGCTGAAAGATGAGAAAGGGACTTTGAAAAACACCTGGTACAAGAACTACGGCTTGCGTGCAAATGTGGACGTGACCGTCAATTCGGTGGTGAGCCTGGGTTTCATGCTGAACCCGTCATATTCGAAACGCCGCTTTGCATCTGCGGACATTAACAACTATGTGAAGTTCCCCAGCTTCGTGGCTGTGCAAAATCCGGACGGTACCTATCCGAACGCGCGTTCGTATTGGGGCGCGGTGGTGAGCGGGCAGGCCAATCCGATGGCCACGCTGGACGGCAGCTACTATTTCGGTACGACCGTTAACAACCTGGGCGAAGCGTTTATCAACCTGAACCTGGCCAAAGGCCTTTCATTCCGGTCTTCGCTGAGCACCAACCTCGCCTCGAACACCACCGATCGCTTCCAGGCCTCCTGGGCGACCAGTACCGGTCTGAACTCCGGTTCGCAGGCGCTGAGCTCGACTACCAGCATTGCCAATGAGAACGTTTTGAGCTACACCAACACTTTCAAAGGCATTCACAATGTGAGTGCGATCGCCGGTGCTTCCTACCAGAAATATAATTCGAGCAGCTCCTCGCTGGCGGCGGTGAACGGTTCTTTCAATAATGATATCATCCATACGCTCAATAATGCGATCATCAACCCTTCGGCTTCGGCCTCGTCCAGGTCGCAATGGGGATTGATTTCTTATTTCAGCCGGGTGAATTATGGGTTTAAGGACAAATATCTGCTTTCTGCCTCGATCCGTACCGACGGTAGCTCGCGGTTCGGCCCCGACAACAAATGGGGGTACTTCCCGTCGGCCTCCGTGGCATGGCGCATTTCGCAGGAGGATTTCATGAAAAATGTCCGCCCCGTAAGCGAGTTGAAACTGCGCGCGAGCTACGGAGCTACCGGTAACTTCAACATCGGCGATTTTGAATACCTCGGACAAATCGGCGATGTATACTACTCGCCCAACAATACCCTCACCAAAGGCCAGACTCAAATCTCTTACGGTAACAATAGCCTGAGCTGGGAGAAAACCAAAAGCTACGATTTCGGGCTGGAACTGGGGCTGTTTCGCAACCGGGTGAACCTGGTGCTGGATTATTATGACAAACGCACGAGTGGGCTGCTTTACAATGTGTCGATCCCATCGGTGACCGGCTTTACCAGCTCGTTATCGAATGTCGGCAGTGTGAGCAACAAAGGTTTTGAAATTGAACTGACCACAAAAAACCTGGTAGGGGAGTTCAAATGGGAGACTTCATTCAATATGGCCAGGAACGTGAACAAAGTCGAAGACCTGGGTGGCGTACAGGAACGCATTACCACCGATACTTATGGAATGGGCTGGATTCTGCGTTTGGGGCAGCCGATGTTCTCCTATTATGGCTACAAGATCGTAGGCGTGCTGCAAAATGCGGAGGATGTGAAGAACTCGCCGGTCCTGGCAGGATCGGTGCCGGGTAACCCCAAGTTCCAGGATGTGAACGGCGACGGCCAGATCACCTCGGCGGATAAAGTGATTTTGGGCAACTTTCAGCCCAAAGCATATTTCGGTTTGATCAACAACTTCGCTTATAAGGCATTTGACTTGAGCATTGCCATGCAGGCCTCCGTGGGTGCCAAAATGTACAATTTTGAAAACGAATACTACCAGGGCGCGCTACTGGGAGCGATGCGCCGCTCGCTGGTAGACACGCAGTGGTGGTCGGAAGCCGAGCCGGGCAATGGCAGGGTACCCGCGAGCTCATTGAGCAAGCTCACTTACCAGTCCTCGTCGGATGCCTACATCGAGGACGCTTCATTCCTGGCCGTCCGCAATATCAACCTCGGTTATACGGTGCCTTCTACTGTTTCGCAAAAGCTGCGTTTGTCGGGTCTGCGCGTGTATGCCTCGCTCGCGAATCCCTTCATGTTTACCAAAAAAGGTTTTCACGGCTACAATCCGGAGGGTTACACCGGCGGTGAAATTGCCGGAACGGGCAGTAAGCCAGGCTTTAACAACGGAGCGACGCCGATCAACCGTGTGTATACGCTGGGTCTCAATTTCAACTTTTAATGCTTGAAAATCGGAACATGAAAATCACAAAACATATTAAAACCGGCCTGATGCTGATGACATTGGGCCTGACCAGTTGTGAAGACAAGCTGCTGAACCTCACACCGGAATCGGTGCTCACGCCGACGAACTTCTATAAAACGGCCAACGATATTAACCAGGCTGTACTGGGCGTGTATAACTCGCTGCAAACCCGTCGCCAGACCGACTACCTGCTGATGGAAGTACCGGCGGATAATCTGTATATGTCGGCCAACACCACCATTGCCGGCTCCAACGACGTCGACTTCCTGACTGTGAATGCCGACAATGCATTGACAGCCGCATTCTGGAATACGACCTACAATGGTATTTTCCGGGCTAATGCGGTGTTGCTCAATATCGACACGCCTACCAACTACGGAGCGGGTTTGAAGGACCAGTACATCGGTGAAGCCAAATTCATGCGGGCACTGTTTTATTTTGACCTCGTGCGGGTTTTTGGGGGTGTCCCCAAAGTCGTCGATAAAATTTCGATTACCGAAGCGGCCGCATTGCCGAAATCGACCGAGGACGAGATCTACTCGCTGATCATCGAGGACCTGACCGACGCGATCGCCAAACTTCCCGCACGGAAGTCCATCGCCACCGGGCGAGCCAGCAAAGGGGCGGCTACCGGTTTACTAGGCAAAGTGTATGTGTACCGCCAGGATTGGGCCAACGCGAAAACGCAACTGGAAAAGCTGGTGAACGAACAGGACTACAAACTGGTGAGCGACTTTGCTTCACTCTGGAAGCTCGAATCGGAGGACAATGACGAGGTACTTTTTACCGTCAAATACGTGGATGGGACAAACGGGCAAAGCCTGTCGACATCCTACACGCCCAACGGCGGCCTTGTCGGGATCGCCGACCGCGGCGCGGAGACTTCCCTGCCGTCGTGGAGTCTGATGAAAAAATACGAAACCGGCGACAAGCGTAAAGCGGCCACTGTTCAGGAATGGTGGACTTCGCCCGCACAGCCCAACGCCGAGCCGATTTACTACCCGTATGTGAGTAAATACGCCGTCAAGCATTCCTATGGCGCGTCGGGTATCGATATCCCCGTGCTGCGGTATGCCGACATTTTGCTGCTGTATTCCGAAGCACTTTTCAAATCGGGCGATAAGGCCAATGCATTGATCCAGCTTAATAAAGTCAGGGAACGCGCTTTCGGAAATGCAACACATAACTACAAAGGCACCGAGGCCGCCGATTTGATGGACCTTATCCTCAACGAGCGGCAGCTGGAACTCGCCTACGAGCATGAGCGCTGGTTCGACCTGGTGCGCACCGGCAAGTATCTGACCGTTATGACGCAGGAAGAACGCCTGTACAATTATGCGGCAAAAACACCGGTGGTAGTGAATCTTGTGCCCAAGGATTTCATGAAAATATACCCGATTCCGCAAGCGCAGATCGACCTGTCGAGCAATTTGAAGCAGAACAACGGATATTAAGCAGTTAATTCGACGTCCATAGCCGGCAACAACCGGCTATGGGCAGTCTCTACCTAAACCCTTATTTTTACAGCCTTCTCATTCATTAACTTCCCGAATCCGTGAAATATCAGCACCTGTTAGCGATTCTCCTGGTCTTTGGCACCGCACTTTACGCAATGGGTCAGCAAGACGATACCAAGGCCTTGCAAAAGGCCATCGACCGTGCCGCTCAAAAGGGAACCAACCGCCTGGAAATCCCAGCCGGGCATTACCTGCTCTCGGCCCCGTTGCTGATCCCTTCCAACTTCACGCTCGTCGCCGATAAAGGGGCTTATCTGGAATTAAAGAAATCGTCGAACCAGTATTTGCTTCGTAACAAGGACATTGTTAACGGCAACGAGAATATAAAGGTCTTTGGCGGGAAGTGGAATGGCAACGCCTGGACGCAGACGCGTACGATTCGTGACAAGGTCGACAATTCGGACTTCTGTTTCGGGTTTTTCTTTTATAAAGTCAAAAACCTGGAAGTAGGCAAGTTGCAGATTGACAGTACCCGCAGTTGGGGGATTGCCTACATGGAATGCGATAGCGTTTACATCCACGACATCCGCTTTCAGCAAAATCCCTTCCGCGACGCCCGGTTCACCAGCGCATTGAATCATAACGGCGACGGCGTGACCGGAGGAGGCAACAATGTGCTCATCGAGAATATTTCGGGTTTTACTAACGACGACCTGATTGCATTTGCGTCGGGTGGGGCCAGTTTTCAGGGCAAAATGTCGCCGTTTTCAGCCAGAAACTACGAAAATGTTACGGTCCGTAATATCTTCCCGGAAAGCATTTACGATTCCATTCCGGCATTGAAGGGCGTTGCATTCTACACATTCGGTCGCACACGCGTTTCGAACATCACGATCGACAATGTCAAAGGCAACACGGCCGCGGCCTCGGTGTTGTTTTACAGCCTGTTCGATCAGAAAGGCTATTTTTCCAACGTGAGCATTTCCCATGTTGAAGGCACCAACGTTTATTCCCGGTCTGAACATCCGGATTTACACGCCTCGTACGCGGCAATTACATTCAAAAACTCGGAAATTGACCGGCTGGTGATCGACGGCGTTGCCAGACTCGAGAATCGGTATGCCGAACCAACGTTGCGGTTTGACGACCAGATGGACGTACGTGAGCTTCACATCAGCAATGTTTCGACGATTTACGAGGGGTTGAGCAGCAATGCTTTTATCGATTTCGGGAAAGCGAATATTTCCAAAATCAGGCTGTCGGACATCGAGCTACTAAGCAACCCATAGGAAATCTGCCGGGCGGTCATTACAAATATACTTCCCCGCGCATCAAGTGCCTGGAAAGTGCTTCGCGCGCCTTTTCCAGGTCTGCATTTCGAATAGCCGCTAAAATTTCCCGGTGTTCCTGATCGGTCAGCAGGTAGTCGTCCAGGTGGCTTTTGATCTTGCCGAGTTTTTGGTGAAACAAGGGAATGTTACTCGAATGGTAGATACCCGCGATCTTCTGATTGCCTGATGCCGCGATCAGGGTTTCGTGAAATTTCATGTCCGCTTCCAGGGCGCCACCATAATAGCCCCTTTCCACCATGGCGGTAAACTCGTCGCAAATTGTCGAAAGCTCTTGCAGATCCTCCGGGCTGATTTTGACAATCGCAATTTCCAGCGCACCCAGTTCGAGAACCTTGCGCAGTTCCCGGATCTCGGTCACGTTCTCTTCCGTGAACGATTTGACGAAATAACCGCCTTTTTCGCCTGGTACCACCAGTTGTTCTCCTAACAATCGGGTGAGGGCTTCTCTCACCGCTGCCCGGTTGACATCCAGTTTTTTCGCCCATTCATCTTCGCGGAGCCGGGCACCGGCCACAACCTGATTGGACAATATGCGTTTGCGAATTTCATTATAAGCCGTAGTGGCTTTCGAAACATCCTTCATGTAGTAATTTTTGCTTCAAGGAAGTAAAAACAGCGCTCAAAGCGAGCTATTTTTACGTATTTACCTGACGAAATAATGGGGCTCATATCCCTGAAATGGAGTGTTTTTGCAAACAAAAAGCGAACCGGCCAGTGGCTGCTGTTGCAGCTCCTTGTCAGTCAGGCCGATGCTAGCCGAGGTAATGTACAGGTCACGTAAGCCCGCCCCGCCAAATGTGCAGGAGCTTACCTGACTTACCGGTAACGCGATTTGATCAAGGATGGTACCGGTCTCGGGGGAGACCCGGATAACTTTGCCGCCACCCCACAAGGCAATCCAGAGCATACCTTCCGTGTCGATCGTCATCCCATCGGGAATGCCGTTTTGCCGTGGTATTTCCAGGATTGTACGGGAGTTGCAGATTTTGCCTGTGGCCACATCGTAGTCATAGGCAACCACATTTTGGGCCGGCGAATCGATAAAGTAGAACGTTTGTTGGTCCGGGCTCCATGCGAGCCCGTTGGAGCAGCCGACTCCGGAGATCTTTGCCGATACCGAACCGTCCCTGTCCAGACAGTAGAGTTTACCTGCCCCCGGCTCGTTTTGAACCGACATGGTTCCTGCCCAAAAACGTCCGGCAGGATCACATTTGCCATCATTGAAACGGTTACCGGGTAAATGCCGTTCAGGGTCTGCGAGCGGAACTTGCGTTTTGTCCCGCAGATTGATCAGGAAAAAACCGTTTTGCAGGGCTGCTACCAGCATGCCTGTCTCTTCCAGCGCTATTGATCCTGTTTGTTGACCTGTGAAATACTTGGAGTGGCTACCCGAATCAACACAGAGCTGGTGAATATTGCCCTCGGCGACATCAACCCATAACACGCTTTGACTTGCCACGTCCCATACGGGTCCCTCTCCTAAATGACAGCGGAAACTACCCGCAACTTCCCAATTCATGATCGCCGGGTAGATACTGATCGAAGGTAAAACTTAAATATTGTATGCAAATATAATCAAATAATGTAAACATAAAAGCTGATATGATGACTTCTGCACTGCTGCAATTACTAATCAACACCTTCCAGCACGGCAGCTTCGCCTCTAAGCAGGTGTTTGTTTAATAAAGCTTCGGCTGAATCCAGGTCGTTGGCTTTGATCGCTTCCAGGATTTGCCGGTGCTCTGTATCGGTGAGCTCGTAGTCGTCCATGTGTGACTGGGCTTGTCCCAGTTTTTGATGAAAAAGGGGAATGTTACTAACCTGATACAACATTTTTAACTTCTCGTTTCCGGCACTGGCAATCAGCGTCTCGTGGAATTTGATATCGGCCTCACACGCGCCGCCAAGATACCCGCGCTGTATCATCGTAGAAAAGTCGTCGCAGATTTCTTCGAGTTTGGTGATCACCTGCGGGTCTCTGTTCTGCAAGATCAGTCTGAGCGCGCCAATTTCGAAAATTTGCCGCATCTGGCGTATTTCCTTGACGTCCTGAGCAGTGAGCGATTTGACGAAATAGCCGCCTTTCTCCCCGAAAACGATGAGTTCTTCCCCTAAAAGCCGGGTCAGCGCTTCACGGACAGATATCCGGCTGACTTCCATTTTTTTAGCCCAGGCGTCTTCTTTCAGCCTGCTTCCGGCCGAGAGTTGATTGGAAAGGATTTTTCGCCTCAGTTCAACGTATACCTTGCTGGCCTGTGAGTCCTGTTTCATTGTGTATACAAAAAGTATTAATTCAAATAAACGAATTTATATAGTTAATACCTATTGGGGAACTGCCCCCATTGGTCAGGCAAAACGAATATAGAAAAACAGTACGGCAGCTGTAATAAGGGCCCACCAGTAAAACGGGTCGCGAATGCCGCGCTGCTGGTCACGTTCTTCCGGCAGGAGGCGAAGGCTTTCACGGTTCCAGATCAGCCCGGAGAGCTCGGCTTCCGGCTTGGGCTTGGTCATCATACTCACCACCAAGCACAGCAGCATACATATCCAGAACACGATGCCCGTTCTGTTGAAAAACGGCATTTGCGGGAAGGAGAATTCAATCAGCAGCGACAGTGGGATGGTCAAAATTCCGGCAGTCAATGAACCTGCCTGCGTGGTTCGTTTCCAGAAGATTCCCATCAGAAACATGGTTGCGATCCCCGGCGTGAACAATCCATACGCATTCATCAGGTAAATGAAAACCGGTTTATCGGAATAGTTCATCAACAGTCCCGTACAGAGGATACCCGCCACCACAATGAGCGTTCCGGCGACACGCCCGAAGCGAACGGCCTGCTGGTCGGAGGCATTTTTTGCGAAATGGGGCAGGTATACATCGACGGTCAAGATCGTCGTGCAGGAATTGATCGCGCCGGACAAATGCGACATGACGGCGGAAATCAGTCCGGCCATGACCAGCCCCACCAGCCCCGAAGGTAGCAGCTTGGCTACGAGCATCGGGAAAAGCAGGTCGGGGTTATCCAGGTGCGGAATCAGCCGGGGAGCGACGAGCGCGGGTATGGTAATGATAAGTGGCACCAGGAATTTGAGATAATCCCCGAAAATGACGCCCATCCGCGCATGCCATTCGTTCTTGGCGGCCAGCACGCGCTGCACGATAAACTGGTTGGTGGCGCAATAGAAAATACTGATACAGAGCAGGCCGCCGAGGTACATCGTCCAGGGGAAATCAGGGTCGTCCGAAGGCAGGATAAGCTCCCAGTCCTTGGTGGTTGCCAGCACGGACTCTACGCCCCCGGTAGCATTCAGCGTCGCGATCGTCAGGATAATGCCACCGGCCACGAGCACGACCAATTGCAGCATTTCCGTCCATATTACCGCCCGTAAGCCTCCCAGAATAGTGTAGAGGCCGGTGAGCAGCGCCAGTAAAATAATGCTGACGATCACCGGAATATCCAGCAGCGCGTGGAGCGAAAGCGCCCCTAGGTACAGTACGGCCGCGATCTCCACAAAAACGTAAGTCATTAAAATCAATACCGAATACGTGCTCCGGGCGGCGGTGCCGAATCTTTTATGCAGAAATTCAGGAATGGTATAAAACCCGTTGCGGATGTAGAAAGGCAGGAAAATCCAGAGCAGCGCATTGAAGCCGATCAGGATCGCGCCCCATTCCATCGCGATCACGACGAAGCCCCGGTTATAGGCGGCGCCCATCGCACCCACCAGGTGGTGACTGCTGATATTGGAAGCGATGATGCTCCCGCCGATCATCCACCACGGCAGCTTGTCGCCGGCCAGGAAATAGTCGCGTTTGGTCTGCTTGCCTTTTCGGGAGGCGTACAGGCCAAGCAGTAGAATACTCAATATGTATAGGCCAAAAATGACGGCATCCGCCAGGGTCAGGTTTATATTCATTCTCGGAGGATTCTTTGAGCGATGTCAATGGTTTTTTCGATGAGCAGTTCCAGGGAAGCCGCTTCGAATGGGGTCTGCCAGACGGCATAGGTGTCTTCGGTGTACAAACTTTCAGGGGGCAGATAGCCCGCATAACCGTTCACAATGTTGATCACGGCCACTGCTTTTCCATCCAATTCGGCGCGTAGCTGCTGCTGGAAAGCGGAATAGGCCTCGTTGGGTTGGCCGACGAGCAGGGAGTCACCCAGGCGCCATATCCATAACGGCATATGGCTGGTGCCGCCGTCGCCAACGGTCTTTCGGATTCCCCTTTTTCGCCATAGCCTTTCCCGCGTCACGGCGTCGGCGCAGGCGGCCCACTCCGCTTCAATTTCGGCCAGCGAGGGCATTTCTTTGAGGGTGAAAGGGATGTCGGTCAGGGCATATGCGACGGTTCCGGGAGGCGTTACCGCGGTTTGGGCCCAGATACCCAGCGGTGCTCCCGATTCCACGGCTCCCTGAAAACTGAGGCCGGTGGCCGCGGGCAGCATATCTTCCAGCGTCGACAGCACGGCATGGCCTAGCTGTCGGCCGTAGCGGTCGGCGACAGCCGTGTCTCCCACATATTGGTCTTTCGGGGAAAGCTCACCCGACGCGCCTTGCAGAAACAAGGTAGGGGCTCCGGTGGTGGTTTCCACCATTTCACGCATCGCGCCAATGTAGTCGGGCGATATCAGCTTGTTGTCCCAGGCCAGGGTGGTTGGATGGCACGCGTAGTTGACGATCGTGGCGATAATCTGGTGCTGGGAGTCGGTAATCCTTCCTACCAGCAGCGTATCGTCGGCAGGCTGGCCGGGGTTCATCGCCACCAGCAGGCGGTCCTTTCCCTGCTCCGGCAAATCGCGGTTGACGGCCAGCGTACATTTTCCGTAGTTCCAGGCCAGCGTAGCGGTAGTTTCAGCGGTCATCGCCTGGCGAATGGCGGCGATGGATTTGTCACGGACTTCGGCCAAATAGGGTTCGATCAGGTGCCCGCCGGGTTTGCCGGCATCCTCGCGGAAAAGGCTCGGGCCGGCATGCGTATGCGACAAACAGAACATCAGGTTTTCGACGGGAAGCCCAGTTTTCGATAATATCCCGTTCCGCAGAAACTTTTCGTCATCGGCGCTTTTCCACCACCCCAGGTCCGCCCCGATCAGCACCAGCGGGTCGGCCATTCCGGGCGCCCTGAATGTGATACAGGTCAAGTACAGTGGTTTGTGCACGCCTTCGGCGGTTTCGTGCGTGGCGGCACCCCAGTTTTTTGCATAAATACCCGCCGGAGGGGTAATGACTGCCTGCGATACGCCGATCAGTCCTGAAAAGGAAGGGTTGGCTACAATAGGGTAGGACATAGATGTTCTCAGGTTAATAGGGAAAGGCCGCCATCCATGAGCAGCGTGCTGCCGGTCATGTGGACATTGTCGGGGTGGCACAGGTGCAATACCTGCCTGGCTACTTCACCGGTGGTAATGAGTTTTTTGACAGGTACGCGTTGCCGGGCCTGTTCGGCGAGTTCCGGTGCGGTTTTCCAGATGGAGGCGCTCAGACCGGCCTCCACGTAGCCGGGAGCGATCTCGTTGACCAGGATCTGGTGCGGCGCCAGCTCTAACGCCATGCATTTGCACAGCATCCGCACGCCGGCTTTGGACACCGAGTAGGCGGGCAGGTTAGGATGTACCGCATGGGCTGCCCAGCTGCCCACGAACAGGATCCTGCCCGGGATCTGCGCGGCAATCATACGGGACGCTGCGGTGCGGCTCAGGTAGAAAGAGCCGTTGAGGTTAATATCGATCTCGTTCGCCCACTGCTGGTCGCTCACCGTTTCGATACCCGCTATGGTGACTGTGGCGGCATTGGAAATGACAATCTGCGGGGTACCCAGCGCGTTTTCCACCGCTCCGATCCAACCGGCCACCTCCTCCGGGCGCGCCACATCCACCTGCCGGTAATGAGCCTGCACGCCTTGCGACGTGATTTCTGCAAGTAACGCTTCGGCTTCCCGGGCAGGTCTGATATCCCCGATGGCGACCGACGCCCCTTCGGAAGCGAACGCGAGGGCAATGGCCTTGCCGATGTCGCCCAGCCCGCCGCTGATCACGACCACCTGTTCTTGAAAGATTTTATTCATTGATAGTCTGCTGTTTTGAAGGTGCTGGTCTGTTACCAGTCACCTACGCTTCCGTCCTTGTAAAAACTGCGCTGCAATACCTCTTGCTGGAACGGATGCCTGGCTACTTCCTTTTCGTCGATCTCGATTCCCAGTCCGGGCAATGCGTTCGGTTTTACGATGCGCCCTTTTTGTTCCACCACAAATCCTTCCTGTACGACATCCTGCCGCCATTCTACATCGTTGTGAACACTTTCGCAAATGATGTACGAAGGGGCCGAAAATCCAAATTCTATCGAAGCCGCCGTGCTCACAGGCCCCTGCGGATTGTGCGGCGCGATGGATACCCGATAGGCATCGGCCAGCGCGGCAATCTTGCGGACTTCACTCAATCCCCCGCAATGGGTAATGTCCGGCTGGATCACACTTACCGAACGCTTTTCGAGCATATCCCTGAATGCGTGGATGCCCGTTAGCCGCTCGCCGCTGGCGATCGGCGTTTTGACCGCGCGCTGGATCAGGGCAATATCCTCCATGGTTTCGGGCCAGCATGGCTCCTCGAAAAAGTACAGGCCGTAAGGTTCCAGGGCCTTTGCGAAGAGCATTCCCATGCGCGGGGAAGGCCGCGCGTGGCAGTCGACCATGATGTCGATCGAATCGCCGACTGCCTCGCGCATGGCGGCTACGCATGCTTCCGCGTAATGCACGGGCTGCAAGCCTTCCAAAGGAGCCGTTTCGGGCACTGCCATCGACTTGAAGGCCGTAAATCCGTCCTCGACGGCCTTCTGAGCGAGCTCACCAAAACGTTTGGCGTCGTCTCGCCGCGTTTCGTAGAAATCTTCCATTTTGCCGCCACCCAGGTGACAATACAGCCTGATGTAATCCCTCACGCGGCCGCCCCACAGTTCGTGGCAGGGAACGCCATGTATTTTACCCAGGATATCCCACAAAGCGATATCGATGCCGCTGATGGCCGTGCCCCGCACGACACCGTTACCGTGCCAGAAGTGCTGGCGGTACATCATTTGCCACAGGTACTCGATCCGGCGGGGATCTTCGCCGATGAGCAGTTGCGACAGGTCTTCGATCGCGCCGACTACCGAGCGGGTATGCCATTCGAGCGTAGCTTCGCCCCAGCCCCAGAGGCCGGGCTGATCGGTGATGATTTTAACAAATATCCAGTTGCGCATGCGGGCATGGCAAACTTTGGTTTCAATGGCGGTGATTTTCATCTGAACTATCTATTGTATTTTACTGTGCGACAACCCCTTTGAACAAGCTGCTCACCACCTCGCGGGTTTTGTCGAGGGTGATCTCGATATCCTTTTCGGTGTGGGCGAAGGATATGCTGCCCTGCTTGATCGGCAGCGGGAAGTTGTAAATGCCCTTTTCGATCAATGCGAGCCGATAGGCTTTGTCGAGCGCAAAATCGTGGTTGTTCAGGATATCGTGCAGGTCCGCCGGTGCGTGATCCATCAGGTAAAGGCAATATGCGGAGCCCTGGCGAGCGAGGTAATAGGGCTGGTCGGTTTCGGAGAATATGGCGTTCAGCCCGTCTTCGAGCATCGTACCGAGCCTGTTCACATGGCCGTACACGTCATGCTCGGCAGACGCGAGCTTTTTCAGTGTCGCTATGGCCGCCATGGTCGTCAGCGGAAATGCATTGTAGGTGCCCGCGATCAGCACCCGGTGTTCTTTTTCGGGGTGAACGAAGTAATCCATGTACTTTTTCTTCCCGGCGATTACACCGAGCGGAAACCCGTTGGCAATGGCTTTCCCGAAAGTGCTCAGATCGGGCGTCACGCCGCAAATGCTCTGGTAACCGCCCAGCGCATGGCGGAAGCCGGTTTTGACCTCGTCGAAAATGAGCAGGAAGTTGTGCGCATCGGCCAGTTTTCTCAACCCTTCGAGGTAGCCCGGTTTCGGTTTGACGATCCCGATGTTTTGCAGCAGCGGTTCGAGAATGATACAGGCCACCTCATACCGCTTGATGATGTATTCGACCGAAGCCAGGTCGTTATAGTTGACGATGTGTACCAGGGATTTATGGACATCCGGGATACCCGCCGACAGCGAGTCGAACGGATATTCGCCTGGGCTTACGCGCGGGCCTACGTCGGCGAGGCTGCTGATCACATTGCAGGCCACATCGTTGTGCCAGCCGTTATAGCCGCCCTGCATCACGATCACGTGCTGTTTTTTGGTCACCGCGCGGGAGATCCGGATCGCATGGTAGGTCGCTTCGGAGCCGGTGGTTGTGATTTGCAGGCTCTCGGCGGTAGGGACGCTTTGGATGAACATTTCGGCGAAAATGCCTTCCAGGTCTGTCGGTCCGGCGCCCATCAGCACGGCGTCGCGTTCCAGCGTTTCGCGTACGGCGCGGTTAATATCGGGGTCGTTGTGCCCCAGGAAGGAAGCGGCAAAGCCAGCCTGATAGTCAATGTACTCGTTGCCGTCCACATCCCATACGCGGCTTCCATTTCCTTTGGTAAAACATATATTCGGGTCCGACTTGCGGTTGAGTGACACAACCCCTCCCGGAATGTAATTTTCATTGTGTTTTAAAATTGCAGATGATTTGCTCAGCGTGCTCATATCCTTCACTTCGGTTAAATTAAAATTGTATTGGTTACTATGACTCTAATGGATTGTTCTTTATTCATTTCAGGGCCTGGCGGGAGGTTGCACGTCCTGCGTTTCCCGGGTCCGTCCGGGCGTCACCTCAAAATGCCCTCCGGCGGAGGTAAAGTAGAGCGTGTTCTCGCCGGGTTTGACGTCGTAGTTCGTGGGCGCAGCGCCATTTTTTGCCTTGACGGACCAGAAGCCGGGCTGTAATCCGGTGAGTATCAACTGGTAGGTCGTGTCGTTGGGGGCGCTTACCTTGAATGCGGATGCGGCGAAGTCGGACGAGGCATTCATGCTCACCACACGGTCGGCGAAAGTCAGCAGGTAGCGTCCGTCGCTTTCGGAGAATTGCACCGGCAAAGGCTGGGTGTTATCGGAAAGTATTTGAAAGACCGTCAGGAAGCGGTCCTGCTTGTTTTTTCCTTTCGGGGAAACCATAATCCGGTGCCCGCTGGCTTCCGGCTTGTCGGACTTGACGTCGAATTGCTGCCCGAATGTGCTGTTCGCCTCCTTGCCGCTTTTGATTTCAAGCGTTCGGTCGGCGGGGGCAGGTACGAGCATGCGCACATGTGTTTTTCCTGTAACACCATTCAGCTGGTTGTGCAGGCCAATTGCAGAGCCGGTCGTGTCCGGCGTATTGATCGTATTAATCTGCCAGTATTTGGTGAAATCGGCATTGGAACTCGCGATGTCGTCGGACAGGATGATCACCGCCGGTACATCCTTTCTGTTCAAGTCCAGAAAGCAGAACTCGCGGGTAAAGTGACTGACCTTTCCGGTATAGGCGGCCGTAAGGTCGGCCTTGAAATAGCTATATGCGGGTTTGACAGCGTCGGGGCCGAAATGCGAGGAAACGACCGAACCGTAATTGTACCACGGATCGCTCATCGTTTCCCGGGGCGACAGCGGAAACCGCTGGCTGAACCTCGAACCGCCGTCGTGCTTTTTGGTACGGAACAGCAGCTGTTCGTCCGGGTCGAGCACGAGCATCGTACTGTGCGAAATGGAGCGCTTGTTAAACTCCATGTCGTAGGGAGGGCCGTAGGATAAGTATAAGCCGATATCGCCCATTTGAATGCCTTTGTAGAAAATCTGCATGGCGCCGGCATCGGCATGCTGGTGATTTCCGAAGTTATACCCGCCGCCTTTGATTTCCGCGATTACGTCGTTGCTGCTCGGGGTGTTGTCCCAGCCTGTGCGGGCAACCATCGAGCCAAGTACTTTTCCGAAATCCTTGGTTTGTGGCAGCTTCGTGAGGTCGTGGTCGGCTTTTAATGCCGGGTCGTTGACCAACAGGTACAGTACCGGGTTGTCGGGGAGCCCGCCCTGCCTTTCAAATTCGCCTTTAATGAGCGGATTGTTCGAATACGCATAGGAGAGGAGCATCGTTTGGGGGTGTTTCCAGTATCCGGGTTGCGTCCCTTTGTTCTTGATGCTGAACATGTCGCCATCGCGGAGCATATAACCGTCGGGCAGGCGCATGTAAAGCCAGTAATCGGGCAGGTTTTTGATATTGTCGTCAAAACTGGTCCGGCCGCTCATGCGGTACAATAGCCACACGCCGTGCATTTCCCAGCCGAAGCGGTAGGCGCCGTAATCGACGCCCTGGTTGTGTCTGGGCGATTGGTATTCGAATTTGCGCATCGGTACCAGCTGTTCCAGGATACGGTAGGAGGTGTAGCGGTAGGGTTCCGGGTCTTCGTCGTACACGGCGATGCTCATGGCGAGCAGATCGCGGCTCAGCTGGGCCTCGTTGCCATGGCCGTTCAGCAGCGATTCGTCGAATGGAGGCCAGCCGATTTCCATTTCGATGGCCAGTTTATGCATCTGGTCGAAAAGCTCCTTTTTTGATGTGGCATCGAGTAAATCGTAGCACCAGTCGTACACGAGCGCGGCGGTGTAAATAGCCCTGCCGACTTCACGGGTAATATCCCCGTAGGTGATGTTGCCGAATTCCAGCACCGACAGGTAGTTGCGCATCAGCGTCACCGCTTCCGAACCTACTTTTTTATCCCCCGTCATGAGGTAATAAAATGCCTTGGTCTCGGCCGCTTTCTCGACGTCTTCCCGGTGAAAAATCTCGTGGTCAGGCTGGAAGTCGAACCGGAACGGCGCCAGTGCGGCCGCTTTTACCTTCTCCCATTCCGGCTTGTTTTCCCCCAGGGTGAGCCGCCCGCGCACGACGGGCAAAGATTCGTGGTTAACCCAAAGGCGTGGCCGGCTGGCAGGTGGCGTGATGCCCGGTGTGTAGTTCCTGACGGCTTCGGGAACCGCAGGGGGGATAAACTCTTTGAACTCGACGACCGCTAGCTGGATTCCGGACGGAAGCCAGAGTTTTAGCTCCTGATGCTGGCCGGTGAAATGGAATTTCCCGGCTACCTGGGCAGCGCCGTGGTACGAATCGAAAACAATCCGGCGCGTTACCCGCTGGTGGTCGATCTGAATGCCGATATGCGATGTTTTGCCGGTTGGTTGCCCGGTTTCGATCGCGTAGGTACGCAGGTAGTACAGGCCCGCGTGCGGCAGTTTTACCTTAAAAATCACGTCCGGTTTCCCCACCGAATCGGCGGCGGATCTGGGACCGGCACTTTTTCGGGCAAGCCATGTTTTCGACCTCGCATCCCCGGCCGTACGGACGATTTTTGTCGTCGCCTTATTGATTTGGCCTTCCGACGCATTGATTTTCAGGACGATTTCGCCATTGTTGTTGTAATATGACTGAGCGCTTGTCCCAAAGGGGAGCAACCCCCAGAAGAGGATCGTCAGCACCAGCCGTATTTTCCGCGGCGTTTTGCCGGTCTTTCGTTTGTTGTTGTGTTGAATTACGTTCATCGCAAAGAGGAAAAGGAAGCCCCGGATTCCAGCGTTTCCGGTCTTCCTTTTCCGTAAGATTTAATTGGAATACCCCGGATTCTGGCTCACGTTAGGATTGGCTGCAATTTCCAGTTCGGGAATAGGTTGGAGCCTCCTGAAATCGGTGGTGGTTACCGTCGGATAAATGGCAGCGGCCTTGGCTCCCATGTTTTGCCGGGTGTAGCTGGCATTGGTACGCGTCAGGTCGAAGAAACGCAAGCCTTCGAATGCGAGCTCCTTCCGCCGTTCGAGCAGGACCGCGTTGATCAACTCGCTGCCTGTCAAGGTATATGCCTTTTGCTCGGGGTCGCGGTTTTGTGCGAGCATATTCAGGTATTGCAAGGCATTGGTGTTGTCGGCCAGCCTTGCATACGATTCCGCGAGTGTCAGTATCACTTCTGCGTATCGCAGCATCTTGATTTCGTCGCGATCGGTATTGGCGGTATTCTGGTATTTGTTTACATAATATACCTGATTATTTCCTCGGGTACCGTCCAGAATTAGCTCCCTTCGCATGTCTGTCGGGCTGTAAATGGCGTAGGTGTCATCGGTCACGAGCAATTCCCCGAGTCCGCCTTTGGCATACATCCAGTCCATTCCCTCTACGCCATTGTTGGCAATGGCCGAGTTGTTCAGTTCGAACAGCGTTTCGAGCTTGTCGGTGCGCGGCGTGGTGGCGGCCCAGTAGGCGGTGAATACCGCTTTTGTAGCTGAAAGGGTATAACCACCATTCTGAACAACTTCCAGTGCTGCGTCCTTCGCTTTCTGATAGTCGCCTTTGTAGAGTTGGGCTCTTGCTTCCAATGCTTTAACCGCGTATTTGGAGAAGAAATTGGTATTGTTAATATGAATGGTGGGAGTGGCGGCAGGCATCATCGCGAATGCGGTTTGCAGGTCACTCAATATCTGGGCGTAGACCTCCGCCACCGTGTTTCGTGCCGGCAGGGCCAACGGCCCCGCGATGTCGGTCGAAACCGTCACGACGGGCACACCCGGAGCGGAGGGGTTTACGGTGTGCGGGGTGGCAAACCAGTTGACCAGGTTGAGGTAGCACAACGCCCGTACGGCATAGGCTTCGCCTTTCAGGTATTTCACGTTGTCATTTTCGGCAATCTCCGAGCCAATGATCCGGTTGGCTTGCAAAATGGCATAGTAGGCCTGTTGCCAGAGCATTCTGGTTTCGGCATTTCCGGCGACAAACGTGAAATTGTTATGCGGGATGAGCCGGTTGGAGTTGGAACTGCTCAGGTAGACGTTGTCGGCCAGCATATCGCCGAAAACGGTGGCGTTCCGGCCGAAAAGGTAGTAACCTTGCAGCACGCGGTACATGCCTGCGGTGGCCTCCATCATATCTCCGTCGGTTTTGATGGCGTGCTCCACCGAGATGGCCGTAGTAGGGGATTCGTCCAGAAAACTGTCGCTGCAAGACGTGGCGGTCATGAGCATGGCCAGCGCCAGGGCAGTGTATTTGTTATTGATCTTCATGTCAGTAAGGATTATAGTCCGATGTTCACGCCAACTGTGTAGGTTCTGTATTGCAGCATATCCTGCGAGTCGAATCCTGAAAACCCAACCTCCGGATCAAATGGTAAACGTTTGTCAAATGTTTTGGTAAACAGGTTGGTGGCTCTTCCATAGAGATGCAGCTTGCTCACTTTCAGATTTTTGAAGATCCCCAGGTTCTTGAAGTCGTATCCCACCATCAGGTTGCGGAAACGGATGTGGTCGCCTTTGTAAATGCGGTAGGTGCTCACGGAGTTGTCGGTCGTAGTCGACATTTTAGGCACGTCGGTAACCTGTCCCGGCGTTGTCCAGCGTCTGTCGTAAACAAACCGGTACTTGTTGTACGTATAATAAGTACCGGAGGTCTGGTAAAGGTCCGAAGCGCCGTAGATCCAGTAGCCGAGGTTGAAGTTGAAATCAACGCCGAGGTTGATGCCTTTGTAGGTGAACAGGTTGTTGAATCCGCCCGTGTATTTCGGGTTCGATTGTTTGTTCTGGACAATCAGGCTGGCGTCGGCGATATTGGCTGTCTTTTCCGTTCTTGACTCGTTCGTGTAATACAACGGGCTACCATTGGCCGGATCCACCCCCGCGAACTCGCGCATGTAATAGGTGTAGAAGCTGTAACCTTCTTTGAGATAATACTGCCCGTTCGTCACCGCGGTACCGGCCGGCAGGCTGGTGATTTTGTTGCGGTTAAGCGAAAGGTTGAAGTTGCTGTTCCAGGTAAAATCCTTGATTCGGAGCAAATCGCCTCTCAATGTGAATTCCCAACCGTAGTTCAGCATCGAACCGACGTTCTGGCTCACGGCTGTAAAACCGGTGGTGTAAGAGGTCGGGATGGAGCGGATCAGCCCGTCGATATTGTTGCGGTAGTAATCCACCGTGAGCGAGAACCGGTCGTTGGCCAGGCCGATATCCACGCCGGCATCAAACTTTTTGGATGTTTCCCATTTCAATGCAATGTTACCCACGCTGGAATATTGCTGTCCGTTGTATCCTGCATATCCGTATGCGGTGCTGTAACTTGCCTGCGGTACCCACGCGTAGTTTCCAAGGTTGGCATTGCCCGTGGTTCCGTAGGACGACCTGATTTTCAATGACGACAGCACCCGTTGTTTCACAAAGAATGCTTCCTCATGCACGTTCCATGTTCCGCCGACGGAGAAGAAATTGGCTTCGCGATTTGCCTTCGGAAAGCGGGAAGAACCATCCCGCCGGAAAGAACCGCTGATCGCATATTTGTTTCTGAAATTAACCTCTCCGATCGCGTAAAGCGAGGTGAATGCATAGTTGCTGTATTGGCCGTAGGTGCCCAGCGGCGTGGCCGCGTTGGTAAGTGCGGTCAGGTCTTCGTGCGCGGAAGGGAACCCGCTGCCGTCGGCCGCCAAAAGGTATTCTTTCGATTTCTGGGCTTCATAGCCTACCGAAGCGCTCACATAGAAGTTGTTGAAACCGGGGATATCGTAGCGGTAGTCAAACTGGTTTCTGGATAGCCAGTTGAAATACCGGGTGTAATAATTTTTGCTGCGTCCTTTGAGGGAGGCGCCGTCTCCCATGGTTGCGTTGAGGAACAGCGTTTCTTCCAGTCCGTTGTAATCGACGCTCGTGTAGGTGGAAAAAGACAGGTTTTTCACAATGTCCCACTTCAACTTCAGGTTGCCGAGCATCTTGGTCGCCGATAGTAGTTTTTTATCCTTTTCCGCGATCCACAGGGGGTTGTAAATGCCCGGGAAGTTGGTGTTGCCGGGTGTGGTCGTATTAATAGAACCATCCTCGTTATACGCAAGCTGGAATGGGCGCAGCGACCTTGCAGCCCAGGTAGGGTTACCCGAAAACTGCGAGCTGTAAGGTGTATTCTGGTTTACATTCGAAACGTTGAAACCTGCCGACAGCGCCACTTTGCTATTGATTTTGTGGTCGATGTTGAGCAACGCAGATATCTTTCTGAAGTCCGAACCGATGGTGGTGGCGTCCTGCGAGAAGTAGCCGAGAGATCCGAAGAACTTGGATTTCTCCGATCCACCGTTGACGCTTACATTATATTGGCTCTGTTTGCCGGTACGGGTTACCAGGTCATACCAATTATTGCTTTTGCCGCTGTTAAGGCCATAGCTTTCAGCCAGGGTCTCGACTTGTGCAGGTGTAAAATTGCTGTTGGTAAGTGTCTCTCTAAACAATTCGGCATATTGGCTTGCATTGAGCGGCATGCCGGCCTTAGGCGGGTCCATCGCCGCCGAAACGCCTATTTCGGTATCCAGGCGCACTTGCGTCCGGCCCGCACTTCCTCTTTTGGTGGTGATCACGATCACGCCCGTGCTACCGCGTGCACCGTACAGTGCGGTGGCGGCCGCATCTTTGAGGACGTCGATGCGCTCGATATCGTTCTGGTTCAGACCGGCCAGGGCGTCGGCCGTGGTGGTGTTATAGCCCAGCTTCCCGGAGTTGACAATCATTCCGTCTATTACGAACAAGGGGCTGGACGACAGCGAAAGGGAGCCCAGACCGCGAATGCGGACGTCGACCAACCCGCCGGGTTGCCCGCTGGTGACCGGCGCGGTGAATCCGGCTACTTGCCCCTGCATGGAGCTGATTACGGTAGAGAACGGCTTGTTTTCCAGTGCTTTGCCGCCCACTGTTCCGGTGGAGCTGGTATTCTCGGCGACATGCGTGACCCGGTAGCCGTTGGTGATCGTAACCGCTTCCAGCGAAACATCCGACACGCTGAGTTTGATGTCGAGCCGCCCGGAACTGGCGATGACCTGCTGCGGCTGGTAGCCGATCATACTGAATACGAGCAGGGCGCCTTCCGATACATTTTCGAGCTTGTAAGCCCCTTTTTCGTCGGTGATCGTGGCATTGTTGGTGCTCTTAACGCGCACGATAACTCCGGGGATAGGACTGCCGAGGGTGTCGGTAACTGTGCCCCTGATCTCTGCCAGTGCCCATGCACCTGGTTTTGAGCGGGAGCCCGGTCCTGCCGTCGCGTTGGTGAATGGCAGCAATAATAGCAAGCAGATGATCAAGGCAAAGAGCTCCCTGGATTTGGACAGCTGCCTGACCGCGGGCGCAAAACTGGGGTAAACCGAATAATTCATGCCACCTTGGTTAAATGAGTGATTGATTGGACTAGTGATCGGAAATTAACAAGCTTGATGTCAGTGCGTGGCGAAGTCATTGTATTCTTGAATACAAAACTATTGAATTTTTGTATACAAAAATAAAATTTGCTGTTTTTTGTTTTTGGGCCGCTAAAACCACGGTAAATGTTTGAATATGCACTGTTTTAATTGGCTTCGACCGCGTTTATGGTTGTTTGTTGCCTGATTTTGTATGGAAGATGTAGGTAGTAGCGATGGTTTTAAATGGCGTTTGTAACCAGTATGTTCGGATTTGCACCTAAATATTGTATACAAAAACTCGTGATCTATGCTTCGTGGAGATGGAAGTAGGTATTTGTGAGAGTATCCACCAGACCAATGACCTGCCCCCCAAAAGAGGGATACCCTGGCAAACGCGAATTGATTCACTTTGCGACGCTAGGGAAAACCTCCACAAATCATATGAAAAAAATAGTTCTACTTGTCGTTCTGCTTTTCCTGTTTCTAACCGGTTGGTCGCAATGTCCGGTTCCTACTAATAATAATGCTATCAGGTTTAACACACAGGCCGAAATTGCTGCTTTTAAAGCGAATTATCCCAGTTGCACGGCAATACCAGGTGTTCTTGATATTACCGGGTCTGACATTACAGATCTTTCGGGCCTTTCTCAAATTACCAGCGTGGGGAGAGGACTGATCATCAGGGGCACGAGTATTACAAACCTGAGGGGACTCGATAACATTATCAGTGCAGGAGGCGGGCTGCAAATATCAGGAAATGGATCCCTGACTTCGTTGGCAGGGCTTGGCAATATCGCCGATCTGTGGCTTAGATTACAAGATAACAATGCACTGGCCAGCCTTACCGGGATGGAGCATTTCACCACTATCAATTCACTAAGCTTAGACGCCAACCTCGCGCTTACCAGCCTGACTGCACTTAGTAACCTGACGACAGTCACTGGCGTAATCGACATTGGAGTAACAACTCCTGTTACCAGTCTGGCCGGACTTGAAAATCTTACCCATGTAGGCCAAATTTGGTTACAAAACCTGTATGCCCTAACTGATATCAGTGCACTTGGTAACTTAACAACTGTCGATGATTGGTTCTATATTTATAATTGTGCATTGGTAACCGACCTTAGTGGTTTGTCAAAGCTGGAAAAGGTCGGAGATTTCATTCTGTTTGGTAATCCGTCCCTGGTTTCTTTAAAGGGGCTAACAAGCTTGAAAGAAATAACGAACACGGTGACCATTGTTAATAACGGAATGCTGAGTGAATGCGCAATAAAGGCGGTATGTGATTTTATTAGTATGCCTGATACCCCGGCAAAAATTGAAAACAACCTGGGAGATTGCCTTAGCCTGGATGCAGTTCTGGACGCATGCGTCGCACTGCCTGTTACATTGATAAACTTTAAGGCTGATGAGGAAGCCGGGCAGGCACATTTATATTGGGAAACAACCGAAGAAATCAACAGCGGATATTTTGAGATTCAGAGGAGTTCCGACGCTCAAAACTGGCACATTTTAGGGTCGATGCCGGCAAAGGGGAATAGCAGGCAGCTTAACAAATACACGTTCACGGACAAATATCCTGTTCCATCCACCAGTTATTACAGACTTCGGTCGGTCGATCTGGATGGATCTTACAGCCTTAGCTCAATAGCTTCGGTTGCAATGACGGAACAAAATCAGACGCTGATATACCCTGTTCCGGCAGCAGCCGGTGTCTGGATAGAGGGGGGCGGACTCAACAAAAAAGTTGAGCTGATCAACCTTCGGGGCGACATTATGAAGAAGTGGAAAATAACTTCTGACCGCGATTATCTGGAGATGGGTTCCCTGCGCCAGGGGCTTTATTTAATCCGGGTCGAGGGTGGGGCGGCACAGCGGATAATCAAACAATAAATAACTGAAAGTAAGCATCGTCGGAGCGCTTGCCAGTCCTTTTTCGAGAGGACTACTCTGGCTGTTATTGTACTGCCTGCCATGACGCCTGAAAAGACTTATGATTTTATAAACTGCCTCTTTCTGCACAGCAATCTGTGGCGCTATTTCGACAAACAATTCGTAATTAATCGTACGATCCGAGGGTCGACTATTTGCTACTTTTCCGGGTATAAAATTTACCAATAGTGCGAATGACGTTTGATTCGTCATTCCCTTAATCTTTACCTGGATTTTAATGAAGAACCTTTTTACATTCTTTTTCGTGCTTTTGCTGTCTGCGCTCCATGCGAGCGGCCAATATATTACCATCTGGAAAACGGACAATATTGGTGAAAGTGCTAACAATCAGATCATCATCCCGGCAACCGGCACCAATTACAGTGTGGCCTGGGAGGAAGTGGGTAATCCCGCGAACAACGGTGCGACAACGGCATCAGGTCACTATACGCTCACTTTTCCTGCACCGGGAATTTACCAGGTAAGTATTTCACCAGGCGGCGGTACGTTCACACAAATTAACTTTGGCGGTGAAAGCGATAGATTCAAACTGATTGAGTTAAAACAATGGGGCGATATCGAATGGGAAAGCATGGAAACCGCATATTTATTCTGTAACAAGATGATAATTACGGCAACTGACATCCCGAATCTGCAAAATGTTACCTCAATGGTGAACACCTTTAGCAATTGCAGCGCTATTACAACAATTCCAGGAATTAACAGCTGGGACGTGAGCTCGGTAACCAATATGCAGGGGTTGTTTTCCTATACGAGAATGAATGAACCTCTTGAAAATTGGAACGTCGGCAATGTCACGAATATGAACGGGATGTTCTCAAACTCCGATTTTAATCAACCTATTGGAAACTGGGACGTCAGCAAAGTAACAGATATGTCCAATATGTTCTTAGGAGCACGCAATTTCAATCAGCCAATTGGTTCATGGAATGTGAGCAGTGTGACTGCAATGCAAGGTATGTTCTCAGAGGCACCATATTTTAATCAGGCATTGGATAACTGGGAGGTAGGACAGGTTACCGACATGCAACATATGTTTAACGGAGCAGCCGCGTTCAATGGCGCTATCGGTAGCTGGGATGTGGGCAATGTTACGAACATGAGCAGAATGTTCTCCGCCGCAGTTGCGTTCAATCAGCCGATTGGCTCCTGGAACGTCGGCAAAGTGACTGATATGTCCTTCATGTTCAGAGGGACCGCAGTTTTTAATCAATCCTTGGAAAGCTGGGATGTCAGCAACGTAACGGCTATGCCCAATATGTTCTATCAGGCGACTTCGTTTAACCAGCCTGTCGACACTTGGAATGTAAGTAATGTCACCGATATGTTTCTGATGTTTGCATTTGCCAATAGTTTCAACCAACCGGTTAATAATTGGGACGTTAGCAAGGTTACGAACATGGTTTACATGTTTGCCATGGCACCGAATTTTAATCAGCCACTTAATAAATGGACATTGGCGTCTACACCGGGGATGATATCCATGTTGTTGGGTACCAAAATGGATTGCGTAAATATGGGACTCACGTTGCAAGGGTGGGCAGCCAATGTTGCTACGCCCGACAGCATTTTTTTTGGCGCGGAAGGCATCAACTATGGTGTTCAGGCTGCGGCAGCTTTGGAGACTTTAACAAATTCTAAAGGCTGGACGGTTGCGATTGGTGACGACGTCGAGTGCGAAGCGTTGGAAGTTTCACTCATCCATTTTAATGCGAAAAATGTCGGCGAGGCGGTCAGACTTGACTGGGCTACTGCTTCGGAAACGGACAACGATTATTTCGAAGTGGAACGTTCGGCAGACGTCAGGACCTGGACGGCAATTGGCCGGATCAAAGGGGCGGGAACCGTAAGCACCACGCAGAATTACGCTTTGACCGACTCAGATCCCCTCGAAGGTGTTTCGTATTACCGCTTGAAAATCGTTGACTTCAAAGGAAAAGCCGATTATTCAATGATCAAACCTATCAATTTACAACCCGGCCTGACCATGAACATTTATCCCAATCCGGCTATCAGCTCGGTGACCATCTCGGGGAAAGCGAAAGGATATTTCAAAATATTCAATAGTTCCGGGCGGCAGGTAATGCGAATGAGAATCAATGCTGAGAAAACTACTATTCCGATCAGTGGCCTGCCGGTGGGAACGTACATTATTGTGTCTGATAATGGTTTGAATTCCAAATTTGTGAAGAATTAGACGTGAGTGACTAATCAGTCCACGACTTGCGAATCGCTCTTTCTAATGCTCTTAAAAAGCAGGTCCGTTAAAAAACTTACAACAAACGCACGATCATCCCCGGTTGTATTGTCGGTAAGTCTTGGCAGGTAGCTGCAAAAAAACTGCTGGTAATGAGCAGTCTCGATCAGTGTGCTGCTTAGTGACCTCGGATAAGGGTAAGCGGGGTTGTATTCAGTGATGACCTGAGCGATTGTGGCACAAAGATCCTTGTAGGGTTTAAAGACCTCTGATTTGTTGATTTCCCCAACCTCCTTGACCAGGTATACCTTGCTGCTTTCACTGATAATGATTTGGTTCAGGAATTTTACATTATAATTCAATGCTCCCGCGCTCTGAGGCAATTCCTGCGTGAGCAGCTCGATAATTACATGCAGTTTTTGCCCAGGGGCCGCGACGTTCTGCAATTTGAACATTACGAGGAATTCCATATAGCTCCAATACCAGTTCAGGATGTAGAGCAACAGCCGGTGTTTGTTTTCGAAATAGCGGTAAACGGTTGCTTCGGTAGTGTTCACCTGCAATGCCAACTTCTTAAATGTAAAGTGCTCGAAGCCAAGCTCGTAAATGAGTTCAATGGCCGCCTTAATGAGCTGTTTGCCCACCTCGCTGCTCTCCGGGTCTTTTAAGTAGACCTTCTCATTCAAATGAAAACTAACATGAAATTCCATACAACCATCGATTATTGCACTAAAATAGTAAAATGTCTGTCATGGACAGTAAATATATCGGAATAAAAATTTCACTTTATTGCAAGGTAGTAATACTATTATTGATGTAAGCATAGTTATATTTGCGGTGAAACCCAATTAAGAACTATGAAAAAGGTAAACCCCTTCAAGCGATTATGGGATTTGATATTGCTTGACCGGTCGGACATCATAGCGGTGTACTTCTACGCAATGCTAAGCGGCCTGGTCAATTTAAGTCTTCCCCTGGGCATTCAGGCAATCATCGGGTTCGTGTTAGGAGCCTCCATGGTGACCTCCATTTACGTATTGATAACCCTAGTGGTGACCGGCGTGGTGGTTGTAGGGCTCATGCAAATCAATCAGATGAGGATCATTGAAAAGATCCAGCAGAAAATTTTCACCCGCTACGCCTTCGAGTTCGCCGATAAAATACCGCGCTTCGACCTGCTCAAAACCGACAAGTTTTATCTCCCCGAGAAAGTCAACCGTTTTTTTGACGTTCTCAATGTTCAAAAAGGTTTGTCCAAGCTTCTGCTCGATGTCCCTGCGGCAAGTATACAGATCGTCTTCGGCCTCATGCTGCTGGCGCTTTATCACTCCTTCTTCATCGTATTCGGTCTTACGCTCATCGTCGTCCTTACCATTATTTTCCGTCTGACCGGTACGAAGGGCCTCGACACCAGCCTCGAAGAGAGCGTCCATAAATATAAAACCGTGGCATGGCTGCAAGAAATGGCGCGGGTTATCAACCCGTTCAAGCTCAGCTACGACACGAATTTCAACCTCACCCGCACGGACGTCCACGTAAACAAATACCTTAACAGCCGCACGGAACACTTTTCGGTGTTGCTGCTGCAATACAAAACGCTCGTGTTCACGAAGGTGGCCATCACCACCGCCATGCTTGCCGGAGGTGCATTCCTTTTGCTGCGCCAGCAGCTGAATATCGGTGAGTTCATTGCGGCTGAAATCGTGGTGCTTGCGGTGATCAATGCGGTAGAGAAGCTGATCGTGAACCTCGATACTGTTTACGATGTGGTGACCGGCCTCGAAAAGCTGGCGTCCGTGACGGAAAACCTTTCGGAGAAAGACGGTACACTTTCTATCGATTCGGCCGGCAAGGGTGTGGCTGTTGAGTTGCAGAACTTCTCGTTTTCGTTTCCCGATAACCGGAATGTGTTTTCCGGGATCAATTTGCAGATTCCGGCCGGCAGCCTGGTGGGTGTTTCTACAATGGGGCGCCTCGGTAAATCAACTTTCCTGAAAATCCTCGCGGGGCATTACCAGGACTTCTCCGGTTCCCTGCTGTTCAACAAAGTGCCGCTTTGCAATTACAGGCTCGCAGCGCTTCGGATGAAGATGGGCTTGTACCTGAACCAGCGGGAGGTTTTTACCGGTACGGTTTGGGACAACATCATCGACGGCAGAAGCCACATTACCTCCGAGGAAATCATCGACCTCGCCGAACAAAGCGGGCTCTCGGGCTTCCTCGACCAACTCCCGCAAGGGTTTCAAACGCAGGTGGCGCCGCATGGCAAAAACCTTCCCGGACATTATATTAAACGCATTTCACTACTGAGGGCGTTGCTCAACAAGCCCCGGCTGCTGCTGCTTGAAGACCCATGGGAGGGGCTGGCAGGGCATGAAATGCAGAAACTTACCCAATACCTGACGAGCAGGCCCAACGACGCGACGGTCATCGTGGCTGGCGGCGACCCCGCTTTCCTGAAAGCATGCGATTACCAGATTTTGCTCAGTAACGGCACAGCAACTCTAACCGAGAACATCGAAAATGGATCAGGCGAACTATAAAATCCCTCTTAAATCGTTCGACACGATTTACATGCGCGATCACGAAAGCAAGGTCCGCTACTGGTTCTACGGAATCATGCTAATCCTGGTGCTCGGGCTTTTTCTGCCCTGGACGCAAAATATCAAGGCGCGCGGGTCGATCACGACACTTTACCAGGAGCAGCGCCCCCAGGATATCGTTTCTCCGATCCCGGGGCGTATTGCCAGGTGGTATGTGAAGGAGGGTGACTTTGTGCAGAAAGGCGATACGATCGCGCAGATTTCGGAGATCAAGGAAGATTATCTCGACCCTAACCTCGTGGGCCGTACGCAGCAGCAGCTCGATGCGAAAAAGGGCTCTGTCCGGTACTACAAAGGCAAGGCAGCCACGGCCGCCTCGCAGATACAGGCACTGGAAGCATCCAAAAAACTGAAAATCCAGCAGCTCAAAAATAAACTCGGCCAACTCGACAGCAAACTCGCGGGTGAACAGGCGGAGCTGGAAGCGGTGAATAATGAGTATAACCTGGCGAAAGACCAGTACGAACGTCAGGAAAAAATGCAGCAGGAAGGGCTTGTGTCCAAAACCCAGCTGCAACAGCGCAATACTGCGTTTCGGAATGCGATGGCCAAGCGTGTGACGGCCGAAAACAAGGTAGCGCAGACCAAACAGGAAATTCTGATCACGCAGATCGAGCAGAATGGGGTGGAGCAGGAGTATGCCGAAAAGATCAGCAAAGCCGAGGGCGACCGGCTGCAAAGCCTGAGCAACATCGCTTCGGGCGAAGGCGAAATGGCGAAACTGGAAAACCAGGTGACCAACTATACGATCCGTAATGGGATGTACATTATCACCGCCCCGCAGGACGGGCAGATCGTACAGGCTAACAAGGCCGGTATCGGCGAAATCCTCAAAGACGGCGAGCGCATTACGGTGATCGTGCCCACGCGCACGCAGTACGCGGTGGAAATGTTCGTCCGCCCGGTGGACTTGCCCCTGATCAGCGTCGGACAAAAAGTGCGATTCATGTTCGATGGCTTCCCGGCAATCATTTTCAGCGGTTGGCCGGAAAATAGCTACGGTACCTTTGGGGGTAAAGTGGTTGCTTATGAGCATACGATCAGCACCAACGGGCTTTTCAGGGTACTGGTGGCCGAAGATACTACCGACCGCCCATGGCCGCAGCAGCTGAAACTCGGTACCGGGGCGCAGGCCATTGCATTGCTGAAAGATGTGCCGGTATGGTACGAGCTCTGGCGTAATATCAACGGCTTCCCACCCGACTATTACATGCTGAAAGAGCCGGCTGCAAAAAGTAAAGAAAAATGAAGCGGCAGCCTATGAGAACGATCGTAATTCAGCTGGCCTTGCTGGTGGCAACGGCGCTTTTCGGTTCGGCATCGGCCCAGGATTCGACCCGCACGCTAAGCGGCGCGCAGGTGCTGGAGTTGGTGCGCAAGTACCACCCGGTGGCCCGGCAGGCGCGCATTCATGTGGATAAGGCCCAGGCCGACCTGCTCGTAGCCCGAGGCGGCTTCGACCCTGTGCTGGGCGCCTATCTCGCCCGGAAGCGGTTCGGCGGAGTGGAATATTACGACCGCGCGTCGCCCGAAATCGTGATCCCCACCTGGTACGGTATCGAAGTGTACAGCGGCATCGATAACTACACCGGCGAGCGCCTCGACCCGACCATGTCCAAAGGGCAATCGTCGTTCATCGGCGCGAGCATCCCGCTGGGGAAAGACCTGCTGATGGACAAGCGGCGTGCATATTTAAAGCAGGCCCGAATTTTCACTTCCATGGCCGAAACGGAACAGCGGCTTTACATCAACGATTTGCTGATGGATGCCATGGAAGCCTACTGGGGCTGGGTGAGCAGTTATAACCTCTACCAGGTAATGCGGACGGCCGTAGCCATCAATGTGGAAAGGATGGAGTTCGTGCGGAAGGCATTCGAAAACGGCGAGCGCGCGGCCATCGATACCGTGGAGGCGTTGTCGCAGCTGCAAAGTTTCCAATACCAGGAGACGCAGTACCGCATGCAGTTCCGGAACGCCGGTCTGGCGCTTTCCAGCTTCCTGTGGACCGAAACCGGGGCTCCCTACAATCTCCCCGAAACCATTTCGCCACCTGCTGCCTGGGACGACCCGCATATGCTGAAAGACATGGAGCTGGACTTGAATGCCTTGCTGACGATCGTGGAAAATTCACACCCTGCTTTGCGTGTGTACGACTACAAGCTGCGTGCGCTGGATGTGGAAAAGAAACTGAAATTCCAGGAATTGCTGCCGAAGGCCGACTTTCGCTATAATCACCTGAGCAAAGGTTACAATGCGTTTTCGGGTATTTCTGAATCGGCGTTCCTGGGGAACAATTACCAATATGGTTTCAAATTCGAAATACCGCTGCGGCTGTCTGCCGGGCGGGGCGAGTACCGGAAAGCCGGCCTGAAAATCATGGAAACCCGCCTGGACCAGGCCCAAAAGCAGCTCGACTTGCAATTAAAAATAAGGCAGTACCACAATGAATATGCAATACTGAAAGAGCAGATCGGCCTGCAAACGATGAACTATGCCAACTATCAAAAGCTGCTGGAAGCCGAGCAAACGCGGTTGAACAATGGCGAAAGCTCGTTGTTTCTCGTCAACAGCCGCGAAAACAAAGTGCTCGAAGCGCAACAAAAACTGATAGAACTGAAAGCCAAGTTTTTCAAAACGGCGTACGCGGTGCAATGGACGGCGGGCCTGCTTAACTAGAAATAGCGAAGTGTGAAATTATGCCGTGCACCGCTTCCTGGGTACTGGAAGTTTTGCCTATTTCAAATACCGCGCAGCCGGCGCCGTTACTTCGGGTATCGGCTGCGCCCGCCCTTCGTAACTTTCAGGGAGTGTTTCGTTGCCGGCTTTATACGCGGGCAGCAGCGGGTAGGGATACACAGGGCGCTGGAAACGTATACTTTTTTTCGAATCGCCACCTTCATAGGCAGTACCAATGAGCTGCTGCGGGGTAACACCTTTTTCTTTCCATTCCATCAATGCCCCGAGCATGTCACCGCCGTCGTTGAGGCCGGGGCCGCCGCTGCAATGACCCATACCCGGGATTAGGTAAAACCGGAAGAAGTCCTGAGTCTGGGGGATGCCGCCCTGGATGCCGATCACGCGCTCGTAGTAGCTTAGCGCGTCTTGGTAGGGCACAAGCGGATCGGCGGTGCCAGTGTACATCAGTAATTTGGACCCCTTGCTTTTGAATGCAGAAAGGTCGGTGCTGTTGGCATTCAGGACGGGGCCAAGCAGGGCGTCGAGCCGGTCCTGGTCCCGATCGAAATCGAAAGTTTTATAGTCGAAATCTTTGCCGAAGGCCCATTTGTATTGGTAAAACAATGCATTGGGCGCCAGTGCAGGGTTTTGCTGCATATCGATGCCTGCGGCCACATTTTCACTTCCTACGGGTATAGGTGTGTAAATCCGTTCTCCTGTGGTTGGGTTGACCGGGCCTTGCCGGATTTTTTTCAATGCGGCCAGCTGGGACTTGGTGAGACAGGTGCTGTCGTCGGTGCCGTCAGGGCAGATAGGAAGCGTTTCGGGGTCAAAAAGGCAGGCGGCGGGGTTGGTCAGGAAATTGTCTCCGGGCGCGCCGCCGTCCTTGCCTGCACATGCGCGCAGCACAGCGCGCGTGACGAGGTCGAGTTTTTGTTTGGATAATGTGCTGCCAGGCGCGTCATTGGTGGCGCGGAGTATCCACACGAAGCCGGTATGTAAATGCGTGCGGTTGTTGGCCGGGGCACCCGCGAGGATGCCGTCGTAATCGTCGGGGTACCGTTGCGATTCCATCAATGCTTGCTGGCCGCCGGTGGAGCAGCCCGAAAAATAGGCCATTCGGGCGGGCTTGTGGTAATACGCTGCGGTAATGGCCTTGCCGGCTACGGTCATTTCGTGCGTTGCGCGATGCCCGAAATCGATCCACTTTTCAGGGTGGCCCGTATGTTCGTTGGCGCCGGGCGACGTGCCCATGTCGGTATTAGCCGTGGCAAAACCTTTTCGCAGGCCCATAGCCAGGGAGCCGTAATTGATATATCCGGCCCCTCCGCCCGTTCCGGTGCCGAGAAATCGCTCGTTCCAGCCCGCTTCAGGCAGCCACAATTCAATGCGGATATGCGAGTCGGGAGAAGGTTTCAATACGGCGGCGACGCGGCAGAATGCCGGGAGGTCGGTGAGTGGCTGCGCGTTGCCAGGCGGCGAGAATGTACCGGCAGGCACGCATTCGGCGACGGTGATGGTCGCCTGCGGAATGCGTGCCTTCGCGAGCTGCGCACAAGGGCAGTCGGATTTCGGGGGGGACTGGGCGACGGATATGCCCCATTGCAGGCATAATGCAGCAGCTAAGGCGAATGCAGCGTGTTTTATCATTTACCAAAATTTGGTGGCCGATGGGATGGCCTATGCATTAAAAGGCTCTTAACGCACTAACTATACTTGCTGCAAATGCCGTTTTGGGGAATTACTATGGTGCCCCATCGCCGGAAACATGATCAAGAGAGCGAATCCCGGCAGGAGCTGGGGGAGGGAAATATTAGGCAATCATTTCTTGTAAATTAATATTTTGAGATATTCGGTTACAAAATAGTCGGACACAAATTTTAAAATAGCATGGCCAGCAGAAATGACCGCCAAATGATGGAGTTGATCCTTCATGTTGCCCGGAGCAATGCCCGGATTCGAGCGGTAATACAGGACGGATCGCGATCAAACCCCTCTGTATCCGGAGATATCTTTCAGGATTTCGATATCATTTACATCGTAAAAAGCGTACGCCCTTTTACCAGGGATCACCGTTGGGTGGATGTGTTTGGCGAACGCATGATTATGCAGATGCCCGAAGACATGGAACTGTATCCCCCCGACGAAAGTATGAAAGGGGGCTTTTCATACCTGCTGCAATTTTTGGATGGCAACCGCATTGATCTGACCTTGGTACCGGTGAAGCATTCCAAACGATTTACAGAAGACAGCCTGTGCAAGCTGCTGCTCGACAAGGACGGCCTGTTCGATGGTAGCCCTCTTCCCCCGGCCAGCGACCGTGATTACCTGGTCGAAGCGCCTACGGCCCGGTCTTTCGCCGATTGCTGTAACGAATTCTGGTACACCAATTCAGGTTTGGCAAAAGGATTATGGCGTAAGGAGATGATTTTGGTCAAAGAGTTATACCATAGAGTCATTCACGAGGCGCTTGTGCAAATGACTGAATGGTATATCGAAAGTCGCCACGGTGCGGTAAATGCGGGCAAGTTTGGCAAGTATTTCGAACGCTACCTGGAACCTGAAATCTATGCCCAATTTCTGGCCACTTATGTGTCGGCAGATTGGGAAAGTAACTGGCGCTGCGTGTATGCGACGATTGACCTGTTTAGAAAAATGGCCCTGGAAGTGGCTGAAAAGCATGGATACGAATATCGAATGGACGAGGATTTGAATGTTTCGGCATTTTTGAGGCATGTTGAGCAGTTGCCGGCAGGGGCGACCACGATATACTGAGGGGCAGATTAGCTTTGGGTTTAGCAAGCATGGTCAGGCTAATAGATGTAACTACGGGGAGTATCCGGTTTTAGTCTAGCGGGTGCCGCCTCCCAATGCACGGTAGAGCCTGATCACCGCCAGCCACTGCCGGTGCTGATCGTTTACAGCGTCGAGCTGTGCGGCCAGCAGGCTTTGTTCCGAGGTCAGTACGTCGGTGTAGTTGGTGGTGGAGCTGAACCTGAGCAGCTTTTTGTTGGCGTCGACGGCCTTTTCAAGCGATGCGAGTTGCCTTACGCGTATGTCGCGTTGCGTGCCCGCGGTTTCGTACGCATACAGCGCGTCCGAAACTTCGCGGCCCGCTGCCAGCATCGACTTTTCAAGCTCAATAGCCGCTTGTTCCTGCCGTGCCTGGGCGGTGGCGAGCCGGGCTTTGTTCGCTCCCCGGTTGAAGATCGGCTGCGTGAGGCCGGCGGCCACGTTTCCGAACAGCCCCAGCGATGTGAGCCAGTCCCGGAAATTGAAACTGGTAAACCCGCTGTTTGCCGTAATCATCAGTGCCGGATAAAAGAAGGTTTTAGCCACATTCGTGTTTTCAAAAGCTTCCCAAAGGGCGTATTCGGCTTGTTTGACATCCGGCCTGTTTTGCAAAAGCTGCGACGGAATGCCTGTTTCCAGGGGAATATCCAGCTTTTGCTGATCGAGCGTCGTCCGCATAACATTGCCGGAAGGCAGGGCAAGCAGCAGGTTCAAGGCATTTTCCGTCTCCCGAATTTGGTTTTTCACCGCCGGGATCGCGATTTCGGCGGCGTAGGCATTGGCTTCGCTCTGAGAAATGGCTGCGCCGTTGAGGATGTTCGCATCTTTCAGCATGGTCACTGCTTTGACGTCGGCAAAGCGGTTGTTCCTGGTTTTTTCAAGAATTGCCAGTTGTTGGTCCAGCACAAGCAATGTGTAATAATTTCCGGCAATGTCGGCGATCAGTTGCGTCTGGATGGCCTTTTGCGCTTGTTCCGTCCGCAGCAGGCCCGCCAGTGCACCGCGTTTGGCGCTGCGGAGTTTGCCCCAGATGTCGGCTTCCCAAGATGATCCCAGTCCCAGATCGTATTGCGTGGTGGAGCTGATGATGCCATAACCCTGCGGAAATGCCAGTTTGGATTGTTTTAGCGATAAAGTCCCGCTCAGATCAGGCAGGAAGGCCGATTTACTGAGTTGCAGAGATGCTTTTGCGGCCACGATATGCTGCATGGCAATGCGGAGATCGGGATTCCGTTCCAGGCCCTGGGCGATCAGTGCGGTTAGCGTGGTATCGGAAAAAAACTGTTTCCACGAAATACCTGCCATGCTGGTCGTGTCCTGGGAGATTTGTCCCCGGTAGAGGCCCTGTGTATTCAGTTCGGGCCGTTTGTAAGGTTTGGTCACCTGGCAGGAAGCTGCCAGGATCGTTAAAATGACCGCACCGATATATTTATTTTTCATGGATACATTAATAGATAAGTTGTTCTTCTTCCGCGGGTTTTCTGACGCTGCCGCTCACTTTTTCGTGCAGTGTCTGAAACAGCACGAAGAGCACGGGAATGATGAATACCCCAAAAAGCGTCCCGATCAGCATACCGCCGACCGCAGCCGTACCGATGGACCGGTTGCTCAATGCGCCTGCTCCCGTGGCAAGCATCAAAGGCAACAGCCCGAAAACGAATGCGAAAGAGGTCATCAGGATCGGTCTTAACCGGGTTACGGCACCTGCGACCGCCGAGCGAACGATGCTTTCGCCGCTGAGGCGGTGCATCAACGCAAACTCGACGATCAGGATCGCGTTTTTGGCTAACAGGCCAATGAGCATAATGAGGCTGATTTGCAGGAAGATATTGTTGTCGAGACCGAAAATTCGCGCGAAAAGGAAGGCTCCGGCCAATCCCACAGGCAGCGAAAGCAGCACCGAAAACGGCAGGATGTAGCTTTTGTACTGGGCACTGAGCAAGAAGTAAATGAATACCAGGCTGAGCAGGAAAATGAGCAGCGTCTGGTTGCCGCTTGAAATTTCTTCGAGGCTCAATCCCGAAAATTCATAGGCATAGCCCTGCGGTAATGTTTTCGCAGCCACCTCGCGGATGGCCCTGATCGCGTCGCCGGAGCTATAACCTGGTTTGGGAGCCCCATTCACTGCGGCGGCTGTAAACAGGTTGAACCGGTTGATAAACTCGGGGCCGTACACTTTTTTCAAAGTCACAAACTCGGAGATCGGCGCCATGGTACCGTGCTCATTGCGCACGAAAATCTTGTTGATCGCGTCCGTTCCCGAACGCTGCCCCGCCTCGGCCTGTATCATGACCTTGTACTGCTTGCCGAACCGGTTGAAATCCGAAGCGTAAATCCCGCCGAAATAGCCTTGCAATGTGCTCAATACGGCATTAACCGGGATGCCTGCTTCCATGCATTTGGCCACGTTTACCTGCACCTCGTACTGAGGGAAGTTGGTGTTATAGGATGTAGCCGCGTACAGCACCTCGGGGCGCTGGTTGAGCTCGCCCATAAATTGGCCGATCACGCGATCAAATGCCTGGTAACTGCCGCCGGTTTTGTCCTGCAACTGGAATTCGAAACCGTCGTTGTTTCCAAATCCCTGCAAGGTGGGAGCGGCGAAGAAGATGATACTGGCATCCCTGATGCCGGCTGTTTTGGCAAACAGGGTACCTACAATGCTCTTGATATCCTGTCCCTTCTGCGTTCGCTGGCTCCATGGTTTGAGGCGGATGAAAATGGCGGCATACGAGCTGCCGACCCCGCTCATCAGGTCCATTCCCGCCAGCCGAGATACCAGCTCGATTTCCGGGATCGTCCGGGCAATGCTGTCGATCTGGTTAGCGATGACCTCGGTCCGTTCCAGTGACGTGGCGGGGGCCAGAATGACGTTTCCATAGATCGAGCCGCTGTCTTCGTTGGGCACAAACCCGGTAGGTGTAGTACTGATCAGGAACCAAAGCAATGCGCTGAATGCGGCAATTCCCCCGACTGCGATCCACTTTTTATGGATCAGCAAGCGGACCGATCGCTTGTACCGCCCGGTCATAGCCTCGAAAGAGGCATTGAAACCGCGGTAAAAACGTGGCAGGAAACCATTGCCGGCCTGGTGCGCATCGCTGTGCGGTTTCAGGAGCAGGGCGCACAATGCCGGGCTGAGTGTGAGCGCATTGATGGCCGATATGACAATCGCCACGGCGAGTGTCAGCCCGAATTGCTTGTAGAATATCCCCACGGAGCCCGTTACGAATGTGACCGGCACAAATACGGCCGCCATAATGAGCGTAATGGAGACAATGGCCGTACTGATTTCACTCATGGCGTCGATCGTCGCCTTTTTGGCCGAGCGGTAACGGTGGTCAAGCTTAGCGTGCACGGCTTCTACCACTACAATGGCGTCATCTACCACGATCCCGATTGCGAGTACCAGCGCGAAGAGCGTCAGGAGATTGATCGTGAAACCGAATATTTTCAGGAAGAAAAACGTACCGATGATTGCGACAGGCACGGCAATGGCCGGGATGAGCGTTGAGCGGAAATCCTGTAAAAAGAGGAAAACGACGATGAAAACCAGCGCAAATGCTTCTGCCAATGTCCATATCAGCTTGGAAATCGATGCATCCAGAAACTCGTTGGCATTGGAGAATACGCTGTACCGTATACCTTCCGGGAAAGATTTTGAAGCTTCGCCCAGGATCCTTTCGCATTCCTGGATGATCTCATGCGCATTGGAGCCTGCCATTTGGGTAATGGCCACGTAGGGCGCCTGCCGCCCCTGCGCGGTGATGGTGCTCGCGTAGGTGTAAGAGCCCATTTCAAGGCTGGCGACGTCCTTCAAAGTAAGCAGCTGTCCGTTTCCGGTGGATCGAAGGATGATGTTTTCAAATTGCTCCGGCTTTTCCAGTCGTCCGGTATATTTGAGGGTATACTGGAAAACCTGATTGCTGTTTTCGCCCACTTTTCCTGGTGCGGCTTCGATGTTCTGCTCTGCAAGCGCACGGATAATGTCCTGGGGTACAAGGCCATATACGGCCATCACATCGGGTTTTAGCCAGACCCGCATGCTGTAATCCATGCTGCCGTATACCTGCGCGGAACCAATGCCGGGAATACGTTTGATCTGCGGCATGACATTGATTTTAAGGTAATTGTCCAGGAATTTCTGGTCGTACTTTCCGTCCTGGCTGTACAACAGGAAACTGAATACCTCGCTGTTGAGTCGCTTGCTTGTCGTGATTCCCACTTTGATTACTTCGGCGGGGAGCAGACTGGTAGCCTTCGTAATGCGGTTTTGCACATTGATCGCCGCCATATCGGGGTCGGTTCCCTGCTTGAAATTAATGGTGATGGTGGCGCTGCCGTCGTTGCTGGCTTTGGAAGTCATGTAGGTCATGTTCTCCACGCCGTTGAGTTCTTCTTCCAATGGCGTAATCACTGTTTTCATCACTACGGCGGCGCTCGCGCCCTGGTAGGTGGTATTCACCTCTACGGCCGGCGGCGCAATGTCGGGATATTGCGATATGGGCAGTGAAAACAGCCCCAGCAGGCCCAGGATGACGATCATAATCGATATAACTGTCGACAGGACCGGGTTTTCGATAAATTTATTCAACATGGTAAGTAATGTTTGTTTCCATCGGTCTGATCCGCATGCCGTCTTTAAGTGTAGGGAGTCCTTCCGTGACCACCTTCTCGCCACCTGTGAGTCCTTTGCCTACCACGTAACGGCCGTCGGGTGTTGTACTTTGTATTTGAATTTCAATGCTTTGTATTGTTCCGTCCTTTTTTACGGTATATACAAAAGTCTTTTCCTGTAATTCAAATGTCGCCTTTGCCGGTATTAGAATGGCTTCTTTCAGTTGGGTAGGAATGCGGACGAGCCCGCTGGCGCCGGTGCGGAGCAACCGCGCGGGGTTTTGGAACGACGCCCGGACGGGAATGGAACCGGTGCTGGTATTGATGAGCCCGCCCACCGATTCGATCTGGCCTTTCAGCGGATATTCCCGTTTATTGGCGAGGATCAGCTGCACCGGCGGAATGGATTTCAGCTTTGTACCGAGCTTCGAACCATCATGGTTATACGTAAAGTCGAGATACTGCTTTTCGTCCCAGGAGAAATAGGCGATCATTTCCCCGATGTCGGAGACGGTCGTTAGCGCCTGGGGCGATGTACTGCTCACCAGGCTTCCCGTTTTGTAGGGTATGAGTCCGATGACGCCGTCGACGGGGCTGGTAATGCGCGTATAACCCACATTGTTTTTCGCATTTGCCAGGCTGGCCCTGGTCTGGGCCAGCGCAGCTTCCCGTGCATGCAGTGTATATTCGGCTGATTTTAATTCATAGCTGCTGATAATGCCTTCTTTTTCAAGCGGTCGCGTTTTTTCGACCTGCATGCGGGCCAGGTTCACTTCCGCTTCGGCGCTCTTGATCGCCGCGGTAGCTGTTTTTACTTCCTGCTCGTATTGCGGGGCATGAATGGAGAACAACAGCTGCCCTTTACGGACGACGGCACCCTCTTCGATGTATATTTTATCAATGAAACCATCGACTTTCGGCCGTATTTCGATGTTTTGCCTGCCTTCCAGCCGGGCGGGGTAGTCGATATGCAACACCGCGCTTTCAGGGCGGATCGTGATAACCGGATACTCCTGTGGTTTTTCGGTTGCTACGGCCTGGGTGGGATTGGTATTGCAGGATGAGAGAATGATCGGCACGGCGATGAATATGGCCGTCCGGAACAGGATCTTCTTCATGGTATGATGTTAATTTGAGCGTAGTTTTCCTGTGCACCGTTTGATGAAACGGATCAGTAGGAATGATTAAATTGCCTTGCTAATGGATAACCGGCAATTTAGGAGGAACAGATTGGGCAGCGAAGTGTCATGGCTCGGACAGTTTGTTTTCGTGACAAAAGTACTATCTTTGTTTATTAAACCAAATAAATACTTTGTTTATTATGAAAAATACCGCTTCCGGCTCTGATAGAGTGATTTGGATGCTTAAAACGGCCGGTCCGCAGCCTTTGACGGCCATCGCGGCTGAATTGAACATCACCACGGAAGGTGCGCGGTTCCAGCTTCTGAAGCTGGCGGGAGAGGGGCTTGTGCAATCCTCGACGGTGTCGAAGGGACGGGGGCGCCCGCAGCAGATCTGGGCATTGACGAAAGAAGGAGAGGGGCGTTTTCCGGATGCGCACGCGGAGCTTACCGTAAAACTGATCAGTACCATCCGTGAAACCCTAGGGCAGGACGCATTGAACGCGGTGATCGAGGCGAACAGCCAGAACGGCCTGCGTAAATACATAAGCGAAACAGGCGGGGCCACCGATCTCGAAGACCGCATTGCCCGGTTAGCCGGTATCCGCGACCAGGAGGGTTATATGGTTGAATATGTGAAAGATGAGGAAGGTTACCTGCTCATCGAAAACCATTGCCCGATCTGTGCGGCCGCGACTGCCTGCCAGGATTTTTGCCGTTACGAATTGAAAACGTTCCAGACGGTGCTGGGCGACGGTGTGGACATCAAACGCGTGGACCACATACTGGCGGGCGCGCGCCGCTGCGCATACCGCATCAGCGAGAAGTAACCGGAGAGCTTCCCATGGCACTCCCCGCGGCCTGATATGTGCGAAAGTATGTCTGGTAAGGTGTATATTCTTTAAACTTACTGTGATACAATAAATTGAGACTATATTTATGAAAGAAGAAATCAGTCTGTAACCAGTATGTCCGCCAGTGCATCTAACAGCAGTCCCATTAACACGCCCGTAGTGTTGTCCTACTTTTCCCAAAGCGGGGATCCGAACGATCCTTACCTGGATTTTTTACAGGACGAGTACCGCGCCATCACCGATTCGTGGGAGAAGTATCAGCAAACAGCTTCACCAAAAAGCATTAATGTGTTGTATCCGGCGCGTGGCGCCGCGGATGTAAAGCAGATCGACGACGATATCCGGGCATTCAAGCACCGGATCATTCTTTTTCATTTCAGCGGACACGCCGGTTCGCAGCTGTTGCTTTTCAAAGATGGTTCGGCTCATGCCAAAGGACTCGCCGGGTTGCTCGGTGAAGCACAAAACCTGAAAGTCGTCTTTCTGAACGGCTGCGCGACCCACGATCAGGTTAACCTCCTGTTTGAGAAGAACGTGAAGGCTGTGATCGCTACCCGTGGAAAGGTCAATGACGGGGTTGCCAGGGACTTCTCGGAAACCTTTTATGAGGCCGCCTCTTCAACCGATTACACGATCCGCGAAGCGTTTGAACACGCAGTCAATACCATGATCAAGGACGGACGCATTGCACCGGAAACTTCGACGGCATTGATCAGCTGGCGCGGCATTGCCAAAGACAGCAGCGACGAGAAGGACCGGTGGGAGTTGTTTGTCAAAGAAGGCTTTTCTGACCTTGACAGCAGGGACTGGTGGAAAATAGGCGTCATCACACCCGGACGGAAAGAATTGATATCGGGCGGCTCGTTCTGGGATCGTGGACAAATATGGCTTTCAGCGCTGCTCTTCACGCTTGGGCTGGCCATTATCGCTTACGGCATTTTCTTTCAAAATGACATCAAGGTCGCAGGCATCGGTGTTGCTTCCTGCTGTGTTGGAATTTTTGGTTTTAAAAACCAGCAGCGTTACGTGACGGCCGAACTAAACCCCGAGCTGGTAGATGAAGCCATGCGTAAAAAACTCCGGCTCTTGTAATCCCCTTCAAACCCTATGAGCACTCTTCAAGAATTTGAACATGCGCAAAGCCGCCTGAGCCGGGAAATTACCTCCCTGAAAAAGCAAAGCGTGCTCGCGCTGGCTTTGGCCGTCGTTTTCATTATCTCGACCATCGTTTTGATCGTCCAGGTGAAGCACGCGAATAAACAACTTAAAATTTCCGAAGACAGGCTTAAAGTAATGAACGACAGTATCCAGGATCTTAACAAACAGTTGAATACCTGGCGCGTTTCGCTGATCACGAAGGAGATCGAGAAACCCAAGGAAGCTGTCAAACCATCCCGACCGCATATTTCGGCAGGGCATGAGATAGCGGTGCCGATTGTGGTAGCCGAGCCGCCCAAACCCTTTCTCGGCCTGATCGTTTACATCCATGATCGCAAGGGTAGCCAGGTTTCGGATACATTGAAAGCTGCGCTGCTCGCAAAAGGCGCGATTGTCCCTTCCATTCAGCATATCGGCAATTCGATGCGGTTTGGCAATGCGGTGAAATACTTCCATCCAAATGAAAGTGAGACTGCGGAAACCCTGAAAAGTCAACTGGACCAAATTCTTGGCAGAAAGGCAATCCAGGCCAGGGTGCCGGTCCGCTATCTGGCCAACGACAAAGTGCCGATTGGCCAATTCGAAATCTGGATTGATAAATGAAATAATGGCCATTGAACCATCGGAGAGGTCCTTCGGTTCGTCAACTAAAATTTTAAAGAAATCCTGGCTGTGCAATTCTCCTTGTTTGATGTCATTGTCTTGATTGGGATACTTCAAGGCCTCATTGCAAGTGTCCAGCTCTTTTTCAATAGCCGGCGAAACGCGGACAAGTTGTTGGCCTGGATTTTACTTACGACTGTCCTGTTAAACTGCAAGATATTGCTGCACACGCTGGGCCTGTGGAACACCCGTTTTTTTCGTTATTTCCCGCTGGCTGTTGATCTGACGATCCAACCGTTGTTGTATTTGTATGTAGTTTCAATTACCGGGTCCCTCCCCAAACTCCGGCGGCCGGTCATACTCCATCTTTTGCCTTCTTTCTTGTTAATGGGGCATGCATTACTGGTCTATGTTCGCGTGCTGCCGCTCGACGACTTATCAGAGAAAAGCAAGGTAGCAGCGGCCCTTGCCTATAACCCAGTCAAAGAAATCGAAGACTATTTATCGGTTCTCTCCTTTGGTGTGTATCTATTTCTCAGCATCAGGCACTTGAAAATGTACAGATCCTGGTTGTATGATACGATATCCGACAGCTCATATCCGACCTACGGTTGGTTGAGAAATCTGTTGTTGCTGATGAGCGGATTGACAATACTATTGCTCGCTAACATTACGCTCGATTACGGGATGAACTACGGGCAAGCCAATTTTTTCCATTGGCAGTTGTTTTATTTCCTGATGACGGTGATCGTCTATTACATCGGTTTTCAGGCAAGCAAACAAACAACCTTATCTTTACCGGCAGCCGTCATTACCGGGAAAACTGACCCGGTCGCGCCGGTGTCACCGGAGAAACTGCTGCAAGTACGGACGGCGATTGAGGTGTTGCTGGAAAAAGAGAAGATCTATCGAAATCCGACGATTACGCTGGCAGAAATGGCCCGGCGATTGGATGTGTCGGCTAATGTGTTGTCTTTCACAATCAGCAAATCTTACGAAAAGAACTTTCGCGATCTTATCAATGAATACCGGGTGGAGGAAGTAAAAGACAAGCTCGCCAGCGGTCATTTATCCCATCTGTCGATTCTGGGAATTGCATTGGATTCGGGTTTTAACTCCGAAGCGAGCTTTTACCGGGTCTTTAAAAAACATACCCACCGCTCCCCGAAGGAGTTCCAGGAGCAGCCCCGCTAGGCGCTCAACTTACATTTTGCGAAAACAAAACAGCTTTTTTGACCTCTCAAATTTCATTTTGAGAGGTTTCATTGTGCTCAGTTCCCTTGTTTTACCGAAAATCCGGTAGGGCGCATTTGCCCGGCGGCAAATCATGTTAACATATGAACCAACTTTTATGCGCCTCGCTATTTATGCTATTAAGTGCAGGCATTTACAATCAGGACAACCACACCACAACAGTCACAGAGAAGAAACCGGGTAATGTCCTAATGGCCGTAGTGGCCCACCCGGACGATGAGCTGCTGATGGGAGCTTTATTGAGCCACTATACCGCCAAGGGTGTGAAGGTCCATGTGGTAGTGGCAACAAACGGCGCGTTGGGGCATCGACAGAATCATTGAAAAATTCATTGTTTTAAAACCGTTTATCCCAACTAGCCATGAAGAAGATTGTTTTTGTTTTTGCATTTCTGTTTGTCTTTCAAGAAGCTTTTTCTCAATACCGGAAAGTTAACATTCCGGCAGATTCGACGCTCAAAAGGCTTATGCATGCGTATAAGGTTCCGGCGTTGGCGATTGGAGTGATTGAGAATAACCAGGTCTCCCAGGTGAAAGTGCTTGGCGAGCTCAGGAAGGAAATGCCCGCCCCTCAAAACGCTATTTTTCAGGTAGCCTCACTCACGAAGCCTGTTACCGAAATGACAACTTTACGGCTGGTCAGCAAAGGGCTGTGGGATTTGGATGAACCGCTGTTCCATTATTGGACAGATCCCCAGGTAGCTGACGATCCGCGTCATAAGCAACTTACTACCAGGCATGTGATCTCGCATCAAACGGGATTTGTGAATTGGAGATGGTTGCATAAGAGCGGCAAGCTGACCTTTGATTTTGAACCTGGAATGCAAACGCAATATTCCGGTGAAGGGCTGGAATATTTGAAACGTGCATTGGTAGAAAAGTTCAACTTGCCATTTGACGAAATTGTCGCGAAATATCTTCTCAAACCCGACAAAATGATCGACACCCGATTTTACTGGGATAAGGATATGGACGAGAGCCGGTTTGCGGTAGCACATGATCGTGATGGTGAACCGCTTCCGGTTAGGAAATATACGGAGCCGTCCGCCGCGGATCTGCTGATGACCACTATTGCCGACTACACCCGATTTGGGGCTAATGTCTTGAATAAAAGGGTTTAGATGATCGTACATATCGCGAAATGATCACATTTCAGGATAAAAAGCAGACATATGGATTGGGATGGCAGCTCTTTAAAGGCCTGAAAAACGATGAATTTGCGATAACGCATTCAGGTGCCGATCCCGGTGTACGGACTATCATCATACTATTGCCGAACTCGCAGCGGGGGATCGTCCTATTCACCAACAGCGATAACGGTATGTCTCTGATTAAGAATATTTTGAGTCAGTCACTGGATCTTGGTGATGAAATAATTGAGCGTGCCCAATAACCTTACTCAATCGACGCGCAAATCCTATTGTAATTGCATAAAACTGGCACCGATCACTTTTAACTCATCATCAAAGCGTTTCCAAACCCTGAAATATCTGAATTTCCCTTCCAGTGGTGTCCCCATCATTTTTCCTTTCGCTGTCATAGTAACGATTGAAAGTGCGGTGTCGCCAGCTATTTTAATCTCATCAATGATCGTTGAAGCGTCTTCAATGATCATTGTTTTTGCCTTGTGTGAATCCAGGTCCATTTGTTTAGTCAGGACTTGCCCTGTCGGCGCAACTGCGATTAAATCATTATGTAGCAGTTGATCAAGAACGTCCACGTTGCTCACAAGTTGAGCCGAAAAAAGTTTGTTTTCAGCCTCAATAACGTCTTGTTTGGTCATTCCTATTTTTTCCATATTTATGTTCCTGCTTTTTCTGTGAGGCTTTCCGTGTCATTCCGGATCGAGACAATTCACATTCGGTACCATGGAGCACTGCCCGGCTATAAAAACCGGGAGAATCCATTTGGCATTGTATCGTTGCTCGCGAAGCAAAAGTAGATCGGCTTGCTAATAAGTGGTTGTCGGTAAAACTGAGATTATATGTGATTTGCTTGAGAAAACAAGGTAGGTTCGGGGAAGGGCCGGCAATTGATCGTTTGGCAGCAGCGTAATTTGTAAATAAAGAACTGGTACCTAATGCATTAATCACTCGTAAAGGAGCTATACGCTACCGGAAATCACTCGGGTTGGCGCCACGGTAGTCGGGGCCTCGCTCCATTTGCAGTGATGCTGATGGCTTGAATTAACGCGCCTTGCGCAACATGGGGCGTAGTATCGGCGAGCTGCCAGATTGAATTTCAGCTATCACTTCGAAGCCATAACGCTGATAAAGGGGGACATTCTTAGGATTGGACGATTCCAGATAGGCCATTATTCCATCGCGGTCGACGACTTTGAGTGCCTCGGTCATTAATGCCGAACCTATGCCGGATCCCTGACAAACCGGGTCCACCCCGATCATCGGCAGATACCAGTGCGGCTGGGTTGGATGAAACTTTTCCATTTGTTCAAAGATTACCTGCATGTCTTCTTTAATGTCGTCGCTGGTGGCATTCTCGAATATCTCCTTCAGGGACTCTTCGTCCGATGAAACGCCAGGAGGCAGCCAGAGGGCAGCGCCGGTATAACCATCGGTAATATAAGCCGTTCCGTTTTCGAACGCGCCTCCGCCAAATGCCCGCGCAAGCGAAGGGAAAGTTTCCAGATACCTGGCAGGATCCGAAAAAGACCATCTGGCCATTGGGTCGGTACTAAACGCCAAAGTCAATACGCCGATGACGATGGTCTGATCATTGCTCAAAGCTATTCGTGTTGCCATGTTGAACTCGTTTTTACATGAAGAATTGCTCCGAAATAATCTTTCCATCTTCCACAACGTACACGCATAGTTCCGTCAGTTTCTCCCGGTCCCGGCCTTTCATTTTCATGTCCATCGTCAACACAAAACAAAACGAATTTCCTGCAATCAATGGATCTGAAACCGTAGTACCATGCCGGGATTCCACCATGGCACTGAATTTCCTGTCTTTTTCCATCATGGCGGCCAGTCGCTTGGTTTCCTTGTCAAAGCCGGGAAATTCAACCGGTTCAATGCTCACCGCATTTTCTGCGTACAGCTCTTTAAGCGCTTGCGTAAATTGTTCTTTGCGGCAATAATCTGCCAAATGTGTTGCAACCTGATCGACAGTCATAGCTATTGGAGATTCGTGAAAACAGTTGGATTCGAATAACAAATTTTCCTTTTCAAATCGGTGTGCAAAAAGTGTTCCTTGAGGGTGACATTCTGCAATGGGTATAACTAGTTTTTTTGTTGGGCCGAAGCTATGCGGCCACAGGGCGCTGAATGATTTACCCGCAGCCGCGGACGGCCTGAAAAGAATTTGTTAATTTACATCGGGAAACACGGGAAGCACTTACAAATGGATTCTATCTACGCCACGCAGGAACGGGAGATTAGTGACGAGCTTTGGAGTCAATTCAAAGCCGGTAATCCTGATGCTTTGGGCCAGCTGGCTGATATTCATTACCGGAGCCTGCTGAACTACGGGACGAAATTCTCCCGTGACCTGGAATTTATCCGCGATTGTATCCAGGACGTTTATCTCCAGTTATGGGAAAGAAAGCTTTTCCTCGCCGAGGATACCGTGGTCAAACCTTACCTCTTCAAATCGTTACGTAATAAAATCTTCAAGGAGAGTATTCGCCTGAAACGCCTTGGAGAGTCATCAGAACTGCTGTTCGAGCCCGAGGATTCTTCCGGGACGATCGAGAGCAGTCTGATTGAGGATGAACTTCAGAATCGGGAATTGTACAGGCTGAATCGGATCATTTCCGGGCTTTCCAAAAGGCAGCGCGAAGTGGTCTATCTCCGGTATTATCAAGGGCTCGGGAACGATGAGATAGCCGAAATTATGGATATCGGCAAGCCGGGTGTGGCCAATCTCCTGTCCAAAACCCTGCGTGAAATGCGCGAACAATGGGGCGCTTATCTTTGGTTTTTTTGCTGCTATTTTCTTTGGTCAAAAGGGCATTAGAGAGTGTTTTAATGGCCTTTTTGAAATTTTTTTGAAAAATAATGGTGATAAATCGGTGAATCGCGGATAATCATACCAAAGGAGTGTGTTCGTGCACATTTTAACCCTGTACAGCCACCATTTATGAGCAATGAAAGTAATATCGGATTGGAAGAGTTAGCGGGTAACCACGCATTTCGCAAGTGGGTTTTAAATCCGGCGGACCCTTCTGCGTCCTTTTGGGAAGGCTGGATGAAAGAGAATGAAGGCAGGCGTGAAACAGTGGAAAAGGCGAGGTTGTTTGTCCTGGCTCTGGAAGAACAGTTTGGAGAAATCACCGATGAGCAAATAGCACAGGAAGACATCCGGAAATTGGTCGATCGGGTGAAAAACAAGGACACCCGGACGTCCGTCATGTCGGGTTCACGCAGCATTTGGAGAAGAGGTTACTTCTGGCGGATCGCTGCATCGTTGATTCTCCTGGGAAGTCTGGGATTGTGGTATGCGCAAATGAAGAGGACCCGGGTGCCGGTTATCGTGCAGACTTACACGGGCTCGAAAAATACGGAGTGGCTCACAAAGCTGAATAGCGAGGATCAGACATTAACAGTCCTGTTGAGCGATGGCTCCGTGGTTATGCTCGAAAAGGGAGGAGAATTGATCTACCCGGCTGAATTTTCGGGGAAGAATCGGGCGGTGTATCTGAAAGGGGATGCATTTTTTGATGTGACCAAGGATGCACAAAAGCCATTTCTGGTCTTCGCAGGCCAGACAGTAACCAAAGTTCTGGGTACCAGCTTCCGGGTTAGAACCAACAAAGAGGATGGCGGCGTGCTGGTGGCGGTGAAAACCGGAAAAGTGTCGGTTTACAATCAAAATGAGTTCAGAAATGATGGCTCCGACTCGGCCGCAAGCGTTGTGTTGACACCCAATGAAGGAGTCGTTTTTAGTGCAAAAGCCAAAAAGAACGAGAAGGAGGTAATCCGCGACCTGACGATACTCGAAAGCTTGCCGGATGAATCGGACGTCGTTTTCGAAGAACGGCCGGTTTCCGAGGTTTTTGACAGCATTGAAAAGAAATACGGGATTGAAATTGACTATGATGAGACCCGGCTGGCTTCCTGTGTCGTATCGACGGTTTTCAGGGAAGAGGGATTGAAACAAAGGTTACATGCAACGTGCACGGCCATCGGAGCAACGTATAGCGTGAAGGGTGAGAAAGTTACCGTGCATTTAGCCAAAGGCTGCAAATAAAAACGCGAATCAACTACCTAACTATATCGTAATCTCTAAACCGCTTTCCTGCCTATGAATTAGTATTATTCACAAAAAAAGCCAGCAGTGTTTGCCCCACTACTGACTTCCATTTTTTCCCGGAGCTATGCAAGCGTCCTTCGCAAAAAGGACACGGGACCAATTTGTCCGATTCTGAAAAGAACAAATCATTCAAAAGTATGAAAAAACGTCGACAAAGAACTCAGCTGTTACTGATAGCAATGAGAATTTCATTTTACCAACTTTTACTGGCCGGTCTGTTCGCGGGGGTTTCGTTCGCGAACACCGCGGGTGCGCAGGAGCTTTTGAAGCAAAAGGTGTCCATTCATGTTAAAAATCAGGAGATTAAAAGTGTTCTGAAAGAACTTGATAAGATTTGCGACGTACATTTTACCTATGCGCCGTCGATCTTTCCGGCCCGGCATCGGGTCAATGTTCAGGTAAGCAACAAGTCGCTGGGAGAGGTTTTAGATGAGCTGCTTACACCTCTGGAAGTCATCTACCAGGTGGACGGTCAGCAAGTGATTTTGAAGAAGGAAGAAAGTGAGCCGGGGCCGACGACGGACGGAGCAAACAACTCCACATTGCTGGACAAGCAGATCAAAGGGACCGTGAAAGACGAAAAAGGGGATCTGTTGGCGGGCGTTACGATCATGGTGAAAGGGTCGAACCAGGGCACTGTGACGGATGCGGCAGGGAGTTTCTCGCTCAATATGTCGGATACCGATGTGAATACCGCCGTACTGGTTTTTAGTTTCGTGGGATACCAGTCCACCGAAGTTCCGGCCAGCGGGCAAACGACTTTTGACATTACCTTGCAGCCGTCTGTAAACCTGTTGGAGCAGGTGGTCGTAACGGGCTATGGGTCGAAAAAGGCGAAGTACCTTTCCAGTTCTGTGGCGGTGATACCGAACGAGAAATTACGGGATGTCACTTCGAATGAGCTGTCGAGCCTTTTGCAGGGTAAGGCCCCTGGCGTAGTGGTATCCACCAGCTCGGGAGATCCAACCAGCGGGTCGAATATCCTGATCCGTGGGGCAGGTACCATTTCGGCCAGCACAGCCCCGCTGATCATTGTGGATGGGAATATCGGCGGTTCCTATAATCCTACCGATATCGAGTCGGTTACCGTTTTGAAAGATGCTGCCGCTACCGGTCTCTATGGATCCCGCGCCGCAAATGGGGTGATCATCATCACGACCAAGATGGGAAAAGCCGGTAAGACCAAAATCGATTTCAGTACCACTTTGGGCTTTGCCGAGGCGACAACCGGAAATTTCAAGCTGATGAATTCCCAGCAGTTGTACGATTATCAGAAGACGTTTTACGACCGCGATCCGTCCATCGTGAATACGAATACCAATTGGTGGGACCTCGCATTCAGAAAGGGTTTCGTGAATAGCTACACCTTGTCGGCGTCGGGAGGTTCGGACAAGACCCAGTTTTATGTTTCCGGTAACTATTACAAGGAGCAGGGAACCGTGTTGGAAAACGATAAAACGGGGTATAACTTCCGGTCCAATATCACTTCTCAATTGACCAAAAAATTGAAATTGAGCGTTTTGTTCAATGGTATTTTCACGCAGGACAATTACGAAAACAGCGGCACGCTTTATGATGCTTATGTAAATATGCCTTTCGATGCAGCATATGGTGCGGACGGAAGTCCCATCGACGGCCGGACTGCTGCAAACTGGCAGGGGAGGGACCGCGAAAACTTTTTGCATTCCCTACCATACAATTATTCCAAAGCAAGAAGTCTGAATGTCAATACGGACGTCAACCTGGATTATGCCATCACGCCCAAGCTGACATTCTCGACTTACAACCGCGTTCGCTTTTTCGACTATAAAGACGCCAGTTATTACGATAAAAGAACCAAGCAGGGCGGTGCGAACGGGGGCGAATTGTACAATTCCCGGTCTTATACCAGCCGCATACTGACGTCGAACCGGTTGCGGTACGAGGAGAGTTTCGGATTGCATAACCTGGCTGTTCTCGCAGTAGGCGAAGCGGAGCGCAATTATTACGACGATGCCGCAATTTCGGGCAAAGGCCTTCCTCCGGGCAGGGATGTGATGTCGGTGGCTACGGACATCATCAATAACCCGACGGGCGGCAACGACCAATACAGTTTCAGCAAATACCTTGCGCAGGCCGACTATAATTTCGACAACCGTTATTTCGCGATCGCGTCTTTTGTGCATGAATATTCTTCCAAATTCGGAAGCAATAATCCGGCGGGTAACTTTTATCAGCTGGGCGGCTCGTGGATCGTCAGCAATGAAAACTTCATGAAGCAGTGGAAAACCATCAGCTTCCTGAAACTCCGCGCCAGCTACGGAACGGTGGGGAATGCCGATGGTATATCCAATTACGCGGCATTAGGGCTATACAGTATCTCGCAGGACGCCAGCTATGCCGGACTCCCCGGAGCGGCCCCCTCACAGAAGGGCAACCCGGATTTGTCGTGGGAGAAAATGAAAACGGCTAATATCGGTGCCGAAATCGGCTTGTTCAACAACCGGCTCGATCTGACCGTCGACGCTTACGAGAAAAAATCAAGCGCTCTTTTGTACAAACAACCTTTGCAGGCTACCACCGGATACAGCTATCGCTGGGTCAATGCAGGGGCCGTCAGAAACCGTGGTATGGAGTTCAGCGCCACTTCGAAGAATATCGTAGGTACCTTTAACTGGGAAACGAACCTGAATGTGTCGTTTAACCGCAACAAGGTTTTGGAGCTTAGCGACGGAGCGACGGTGTTTAACTCCGGTGCACGTCAGCCGATTGCTGTCGGGCACAATATGGACGAATGGAACCTGCCCATCTGGGCCGGTGTGGATCCCCAAAACGGAGATCCGTTGTGGGAGAAAATCGTGACCGACGCAGACGGCGCGAAATACAAAGTGTTGACCAACTCTTACAGCTCGGTAGCCACAGCGCAATCGCGGCAGTTTACGGGTACCTCGGCAGCTCCGAAATTTACGGGCGGGTTGAGCAACACCTTTTCCTACAAAGGCATAACCCTGAGCACGTTTTTCAATTTCGTATACGGCAATGAGATTTATAACAACAGCCGGGCATATTTCGATAACGACGGTTTGTACGAAAGCTACAATGCGATGGTTTTGGCCAAAGGATGGAGCAGATGGGAGAAACCCGGTGATATCGCCACGCATCCGAAACCGATCGTCGGCGGAAATCACGACTCCAACCAGTCGTCGTCGAGATACCTGGAAGATGGAAGCTATATCCGTTTGAGAAATATCAAACTGAGTTATGCCTTGCCGGCAGCCTGGCTGGGTAAAAGCGGGATCTCTAATCTGAATATCTTCCTGAGCGGGGATAACCTCTGGACCGCAACCAAATTCTCAGGCCCGGATCCGGAAGTATCTTTTACCCAAACCGATCTCAGCTCCGGGGTTTCCAGTTTCAAATATCCGATCAGTAAGAAATTTCTGTGCGGAGTAAATATTTCATTCTAAATCAGATACGCGATGAAAGCGAACGATCTTTATAAATATATCCTGTCAGGCGTATTGATATTGGGAGCATCGGCCTGTGAGGAAACTTTTGCTCCTTCCACGGCCATCGAAGAAACCTCGGCGCTCACCAACGCGGGGGATGTCGAAACGGCCACCATCGGTACCTATGCGGTACTACGCAATCCGTCCTACGTGCGAAGCGTCCACTTCCTGACCGAGTTCCCCAGCGACGAGGTGGCTCAGGGACAGTCCTCTTCCGACGACCTTACGCGGGCTTACCGGTATACCCACATCAACACCTCCTCGCATTGTACCAACTTCTGGGGGCAGGCCTACAAGGTAATTGCCGCAGCGAACAAGATCATTGCCTATGTGCCGGACGACGCATCGGCGGATTTGAAACAGCTGAAAGGAGAGAATTTGTACCTGCGCGCGATGATGCATTACAATCTGGTGCGCGTTTTCGGGCGGCCATACCCGCAGGGCAGCGGCGCGGGGCCAGGCGTGCCCATATTGCGGGACGGTCTTTCGGATGAAGAAACAACGGGCCTTTCCAGAAGTTCTGTGAAGGAAGTATACGACTTCGTGATCGCAGACCTTTTGAAAGCGGCTGACCTCATGTCGGTTGAGAAGGGTAACTCCTTCGCTTCCAAAGAGGTGGCATACGCGCTCCTGTCGCGGGTGTATCTGTACAAGGAGGATAATGAGAATGCGGTTAAATATGCCGATTTGGTGATCGAGTCCGGACGGTATTCGCTGGTCGATGGCACCAATTATCAGGGATATTTCAAAATGGACCCTGAGACAAATCCTGAAACGATCATGTGCATCCGCCATACCAAAGTTCAAAACCAGGATTTCTCGGCGATTGGATCGATGTATTTCAGCGGCGATGTGGCCGGCAACCCGGCCGGACAGGGCGTCAGCGGTTGGGGCGAAATATATGCTTCCGAAAAGCTGGTTAACCAGTATGCATTGCATCCGAAGGACCTGCGGAAAAGTTTCATTACGCCTTATGTGTTAAATGGCGTACAGCAGAAGAACCTGAAACTGACCCCGCAGACGCCCATGTATTATGTCAACAAATACAACCTTCAGGAGAGCATTATCAATCTCAGCTCGCCGGTGTATTTGCGCCTCGCAGAAATGTATCTGAACCGTGCCGAGGCCAATGCCAAGCTGGGTAAAACCACCGCCGCGCTTGCCGATGTGAACATCATCAGAACAAGGGCGGGGCTGAGTGACGCGCTTTACACGTCGCTGCCGACCGGTAAAACGGCGCTGGATATCGTATTGGAAGAGCGTTGGATGGAATTGGCGTTCGAAGGGCACCGTTCCTACGATCTTTTCCGCAACAACCGTCCGATGACCCGGAATTATCCGGGAACGCATTCGCTCAACAACACCCCGACGACAAATGTCAATCAGACGGTACCGGCTACCGATGCCCGCGTGATATTTTTTATACCGCAGTCCGAAATAGATAAGAACAGCAAACTGACCCAAAATCCGTAAACTGCCATGCATGATTTTAAACGGACGCCAATATCTGTTACTATGAATAAATTTTGGTTGATTACTGCCCTGTTTTTAGCCACGCTGACGTGCAGTTATGGTTGCACCGATGGTGCTGATACTGACCCAAAAGAAGAGGTACAACCTGATCCGACACCCAAAGTGAGTATTCCCTTAGCCGGGAATGCCTATATCACCAAAGGGGTAGCCGGGCAAACTGAAAAGATCACCAGCGAGGGGCTGGTCAACTGGGCCACACCCGGCGTTGTGACAAGCATCTGGTTCCGTGCGGCGCAGGCGGGAGAGCTCACGGTGTTTCTAAAAGCCGGTATTACCGGCGGTGGAACAAGCAAAGTGAAGGTGAGTGCGAACGGAGTTCCTTTTGAGGTGGGGTTGACCGGAGCGGAAGCAAAGACCTACTACGCCGGGAAAGTGAATATCGCGGCAGCGGGTTATGTGAAAGTGGATCTGGAAGGCGTCAGCAAATCCGGCTCCTCGTTTGCCGATGTGTCCGATGTTCAGATCGGCGGGGTCGCAGCCAACGGCGCGATTTACGCCAACGACCCCGAGAACTTCTATTGGTCAAGACGCGGGCCGTCGACGCACGTCAATTATACCATCCCGGCCGGTGATATCGAATACTTTTACAATGAGCTGGTCGTACCGGAAAAGGAGGATCAGATTGGTTCCTTTTTCATGTGTAACGGATTCGCTCACGGGTATTTCGGTGTACAGGTGAAATCGGAGTCGGAGCGCTGGGTTTTGTTTTCGGTCTGGGACCCTGACGGCGGGACAACCGTACCCGTTAAATCGGGAGAGGGCGTGGTAACCAAGCGTTTCGGCGGCGAAGGTGAAGGAGGGCAGAGCTATTTTGTTTATAACTGGAAAGCCGGTAGTACGTATAAATTCCTGACAAAGGGCAAACCGGATGGTGCCGGAAACACGCTCTATTCGGCGTGGTTCCGAGGCCCGGAGCACAATCAATGGCAATTTATGGCCACCTGGAAGCGCCCACTGACGACCACCTATCTGGCCAGAATACATTCATTCCTGGAAAACTTCATTCCCGAACAAGGCTATCTGGAACGCAAGGGCACCTGGGGCAACCAGTGGGTGAGGGACGTGAATGGCAAATGGACCGAGGTAACTGCATTCAAGATGGGTGTGGATGCCACTGGCAAAAACAAACAGAGGATGGATTTCGGGGGAGGTGTGGAAAACGGCCGGTTTTTCCTCAGGAACGGTGGTTTCTTTAATACCTATGTGGAGGCGGGAACGCCCTTCACACGTCCCGCAGGAGGGCAGCAGCCACAAGTTGATATCGAAAGTTTACCTTAAAAATGGAGAAAAAATGAAAAAGAATATATTTCAACTCATGATGGCATTGGTAGTAACCACTTCATTTTTAGGTTGCTCTGATGATCGGATAGACTATCCCCTGGCTGCCAAAGCTGATCGTTCGAACTGGGCCATTAGTGCGGTGTCCAGCGAGCAGGGAGACGGCTCCGAGAATACAGGCTTGGCTTCGGCCGTGCTGGACGGGGATGTGAACACCATCTGGCACACCCAATATGATCCCGAACACCCGGCGTATCCGCATTGGTTTGTCGTGGATATGAAGAAGGCCAACAAGATGATTTCAGTAGATCTGACGGCGCGCCAAAACAACAAGAATGGTTTCACCAGGTTCAAATTGGAAGGAAGCGCCAATGGCGAATCATGGACAAATCTCGGAGAATTCAAATTCGTCCCGGCAACCATCACGCCGCAGAGTTTTCCGGTTTCCTCGGCGGTCGGATACCAGTATCTTAAATTTACGGCATTGGAAGGGCTCGCCATACATACGTTCCTGGCCGAAATGGAGGTATTTGTGAATGAGTAAACCACGGTTATAACCCGGAATTCAAACGTAAAAATTAAAAAGAGGGTAACAAACAGCATATTTGGCTGCTTGTTACCCTCTTTTTTTGACACAAGATCTACCCAGGCTCGCGAATAGATCGGAACCCGCGCCCGGATGATACCTGCTAGGTTGTTTGCGGTTTGTTAAAGAGTCCCACTATTCGTTTGGCCAGCGTTACAACCGCGGCAACGAGTAAGCCGGCGACCAATCCAAGTACAAACTCCTTGATGATGCCCGGCAGACCGGGGTATAAGTCGTGCAAGAAATGGATGTTATGCGTAAATATTCCGCCTGCAACAAGTAGCAGCGCGAAAGTACCCACAATCCCCAGGAGACGGATAACAACCGGTAACGCAGCAACGAGCAAATTCCCAACCTTTGCAAGCGGACCTGCGTTTTTCGTCCGGCGAATCAGGCCATATCCGAGGTCATCCATCCTGACAATGAGTGCTACAATGCCGTAAACTCCGACTGTGGCGATCAATGCAACCGCGGACACGGTGATGATTTGTATCATCGACTGTTGGGTTGAAACGGCCCCAAGTGCGATGATGACGATTTCGACCGAGAGGATAAAGTCCGTTGTTATCGCTGATTTAATTTTCGATTCCTCCTGTATCGTAACAGGCACCGGCTGTTCCTCCTGCGTTGCCGCTCCGGACGGCTCATGTTTGGATTTAGTGAAAAATTCTATGATTTTTTCTGCCCCTTCGTAAGCCAGATAACACCCTCCGAAAATGAGTATGTAAGTAATTGCTACCGGGACGAACGCGTTGAGCAACAGCGCGATCGGGACGATAATCAGTTTGTTTATCAATGACCCTTTGGTAATTGCCCAGAGGATGGGTAGCTCTCTTTCTGCCAGAAATCCGGTTGCTTTTTCTGCGTTGACCGCCAGGTCGTCACCTAAAATTCCTGCTGTTTTGCGTGTCGCCATTTTGGTAGCCAACGCAACATCGTCCATTAATGCAGCTATATCGTCGAGTATTGCGAAAAATCCTGATGCCATTCAATATAATTTATTACCAATTTAAAGCCTGCAAGCGCAGGAAACCCAAAGTAAATAAAAGAAGTTGAAATTGATTTCGATATTTACGCTATTCAATCACTACTCTACGTGTTTTCGTACCTGCAGCGTCTTGCAGGCGTAGCAGGTAAATGCCTTTGGAAAGCCGACCAACTTCAATACTCGTTTTGCCGCCGGTGACCCAGCCTTTCCAAACTACTGTTCCTGCAAGGTTCACGAGTTCGGCTTTGCTGCCGGTTCCGGGTTGGTTGGCGAATTCAATTTCCACACGCGTGCTGGCCGGGTTCGGGAATACCCGCGCCTGAAATCCAAAACGGTAGTCGGCTGTGATGATCCGGCTGAATGCAAACGAGCCGTCGAGATCAATCATTTTGAGCCGGTAATAGGTCAAACCAGCAAGCGGCTCATCGTCGGTCGCGCTGTAACGATGCCCTCCGCTGCCGGTTGCGGGCGGCCGCACCGACAACACCTCCCAGCTATGTGCATCCATGCTCCGATGAATTTCGAAATAGCTTGTATTGACTTCTTCGGCCGTTAGCCATTCGAGTTTTGTAGTATGTTCCTCTACTTTGGCGGTAAAGTCGACCAACTTCAACGGGAACTTTTGGCCATTCGTGACAAAAAACCTGCTGTACAAGCTGGATACGAAGGAAACTTCCCAGCGGCTAAGCTTCGCATTCCATATGATTTTGCTATCGTCCGGGTCGATCATTTTGGGTTGGGTGCCATCCTCGGGCATGATCGGGAGATCCGTGCTGTTGCTGGGGTATTCGAATAAAAGCAGGTTGGCCTTGCCGATGGCATCGGTTGGCGATGTGGGTAGCTTCGTATCCCCAGCCACAGCGTTAAAGGCATCGAATTCCGTTTGGGTGTAAAACAGGGTAGTCGTCACGTCGTAGACTTGAAGTAGGGTGGATTTGATGTCATAATACCGCGGGACAAAATGGAACCCGCTTGTAGCAATGACGTTTTCTGCCACCATAACCTTCGCCCGCACGTTGTCAGTCGTTCCCGGAATCGTCACTGGCTCTAATTTTGCGATAACCCGACAATCTTCGACTACAAAACCAATACCCCTGGATACGGCACCGCGTCCGCCCGGAACAGACATGAAGCTCTCATCTCCATTTTGTCCAAGGCTCGTGCCATCACGCCACGATTGCAGTTCATATGCACCCATATCCATCGCCGTGTCGAACACCCTGATTCCGTTGGTAACATCCGTCGCCGGCTTGAAATCAATATCATAGGCCTTGTTGATCACCGGACTGCAAGGCAATGGCCGAAGCCCGTCGTCGGCTGTCATCCACTGATCATCGGGGCCATCGGGATCTGGTAGGTTAGCCAATAATGGATCAACAGTTAACACATTCGTTCCCGCATGTCCGCCCTGAACTACCGACGCATTTAGATAGGGATTAGCATTTACATCCGCAATGCCAGCGAGGCCCGGTCCGTTGTTCCCCCAGACAATAATATCTTCCATGCTCGGGGCAGACTGTACATTGAGTATCCCAGCGCCCTGGCCGGTCGAACTGTTGCCTGCGATTGTGCTTATCCGGATGTACGCGGTGGAGTTAATCCCGTTATAAATGCCGCCAGCCCCATTAACACCCGTGTTGCCTGCGATCACACATTGGGTGATTCTGGGTGTTGTGTTAGCGCCGGAAAGAAAAATGGCACCTCCGAGCAGCGCTTTGTTGGCGGTAAAAGTACAAGTGTGTATCCCCGCCGAGGAGGAATACTGAACAATGCCTCCACCCGATGAGGCATCGACAGCTACTCCGGAGATAGTCGTGTTAATGCCCGTTCCGTTGGCGTTGCCGTCCCGGATAATAAAACTCCCCATCGATGCCGTTGCCGCATTGTTTACGTAAACAACTGTATGATAACAATTATCCGCGTCGCCCGGCGCGCCGATTTCACCCGAAAGAATCGTCGGGTTCATACCCAGATTCCGATCGAAAGCATTCGTTTCATTTCCGGCAAAACCGCCCAGCAATGCAACACCATCAATCAGATAAAATGCATTATGCCGTGCATCGCCCAGGTTGAGGTTGTAAGGCTGCCCACTGGGTTTATACGTTCCTGCTTTAACCCAAATTTCGGTGATTGCTTTGTCAAGCAGGGCTGTGTTGAGCGCCGTGCTGAGATCCCCCATTGCATTGGTCCAGGACGATCCATCGCCTGTCGCACCTTCGGCGACATACAACCGGGTTACAGCCGTGATATCTGAATTTTTGGCAAAAGCTTTTGATTTAACTGAAGTAAACAAAATGGTCAGAATCATGGGTAATACCAGCCTGACAATAAACAATTGTGTATTGGTTTTAGTCATCGTTGAAGCGGGAGGTGTTAATTAAAATGCTATTTACCTCATTTAAAGGCATAAAAATATAACTGCTAAAAAGAAATGCCATCCTAAACGTTTCCTGGCTACATTTGCGCTGCAAAAAGTTTATCTAACCTAAATTAATCAATAGCATTATCCGAAGGGTTGCTGTCTCAGATAAAATCTAAAAAGCCCTGGTGGGGATTCATTGACAGTCTTTCGATAAGGTGTAATTACCAACAAAATGTGTATTCCTTTTAATGGCGTAATTGAACGTTTCATTTCCTTCCTCTCTATTGCAACAGTCTGCTCTCTGATTATCAGTTGTGTTCCAATCAAACAAACACCGAAAATACTGGACGAGGATGTCCCGAATGTAAACCTGGCCTACGAGGTTCAGCATATCGAGATCGTCGACAACAGGAAAAATGTTTCAGGAGGTGAAATGAAAATCCCGACAATTTCGACTCCGAAAAGCTACACTAAACATTCGCCTGCCATCACACCCGAACACCGGCACGAGATAGAGGCTTTTTTCAAGTATAACATCAAAGGCGCCGGTCCGTCCGTACAGGCGATCGTTATTTTGGTTGATGCTTACAAGGAGTTTTCCGCCACGGCAATGTCTGAAAGAGAAAGGGGGCACGTCAGGATGGAGGTGGTTTTGTATGATCTGGCGACTCAAAAACAGCTCGTTTCCTGCGAATCCCTGGCTGATTTCGGTGTGGAATCCATGGACGCGGACCAGGAAAAAATGGAGAAGATCTACCGGTACACACTTCGGCAGGCGGTTTATAAATGCCTCAAATCTATTGCAGCGAGCGCTGACGAAGAATAAAGACAGCGAACATTCTCCTGGCTCAGGGATATAGGAGATACTTCTTTCTGATTGCCTTAAATTGCTGCAATCCGGGCTCCCAGCTTTTTCGGATGTCCGCTTCCGATACGCCCGCTATGATCTGTTGCCTCAATTGATCAGTTCCAATTCGCAGGTCAAAGGCGGAAATGTGCTGGTTGGCCCTTCCAGGTGTAAAGAAATGGGCTTTGTCCGGATATGCATTGTACAACTCGATGAGCCAGGCTAAATTGATCTGGCGGCTCTTGCGAAGACCGGCAATATCGTATTCCCGGAGGTCGAGCCCGTAACAAACGGAATCTTTGTGATTGGGCCGCTCGCTCATGCCGGGAATGCCGACCGGTTTGTAGGAAAATGAATACTTGCCTTTCAATGCAGGCGCCCCCAGAATAGTAAATGGCATATAGGTTCCGCGCCCTTCGTTGATAGCGGTTCCTTCAAACATACATAAGCTGGGAAAAAGCACGACGGCTTGCTGGGTATTCAAATTAGGCGAGGGATTGATCGGCAATACGTACTCCATATCGTGATCATAATTGGCTACTTTGATGATCTTTATTTTGCATTGTTTTGGTAAATAGCCTTCCCCATTAAGGTATTGGGCAAATTCGCCGATCGTCATACCGTGTGTCATGGGTGTATAATGGATTCCTATGGCAGATTTAAATCGATCATCCGTCATCACCGGCCCGTCGACTACATATCCGTTTGGATTCGGCCTGTCCAAAATGAGCAGTTCTTTATCGTTTTCCCCGCAGGCTTCCATTACATATTCAAGGGTATTGATATTGGTGTAATAGCGGCAGCCTACGTCCTGAATATCAAAAACAAGAAGGTCGATGTCCGCCAGTTGTTCTTTCGTTGGCTTCTGGTTTTTGCCATATAAAGAGATGATCGGAAGCCCGGTTTTGGCGTCTGTCTCATTATTTACGGCGGCGCCATTACTGGCGTTACCACGGAAACCATGTTCAGGTCCGAATACTTTAACAACCTTAATACCAAGGCTTAACAAGCTATCGACGCTGCTCTTTGTGCCAATAATGGAACTCTGATTTGCTACCAGGCCTATTCGTTTTCCTTTCAGAAGCGGCAAATATTTTTCGGTCTGATCTGCGCCTGTGATAATTTTCTGCTTGCCGGATATTTGCTGGTTTGATAACGCATTTTGTGCGATACATTCAATGGTGCCGACCGCCAGGATTGTCAGGAAAAGGATAGAAATAAGTTTCGTCATTTTTTAAGGGTTATAATCGGGGTTATTGCCATGCGTGACCGGCCAGGAAGTTACGAAGCGACAATGGGTATGTAAAGAGAAGGACATTATTTAACTGAACATAAATCAGTCGCCCTCAACTACCTTAGCTTCGCAGACGTTACTTCAAATGGCAGGGGAGTCAAGTTCATTACCGCCAGATCGTCCGACGTCAGAAAATATCCGGTTACGTAAATGGCCAGGCTGTCTCGCATAAACTGACCCGGGAGATTGCACGCTCCCCATTTCACGTCGCTATTTTGTGGTTTTAATTGCGTGCCAATAATTAGTCCGCCACTCATTTGAACCATGACGGGTGCATCGACTACATAATGCCAACGTCTTAACCCTTTCAATTCAGAATAACATTCGAATGCCGAACGATTTAGTTGCTCTTCCTTACAGCTTGTTAAAGCCAACACAAACGCCAGAAACATTAAATTACGCATCATATCCTTTTGTATTTAAGGTAAGTAATCAATACAGACAGAACGTCAAGTCTGTTATTTTACAGGCACTTTTGAAAGGAAATTCGTTGGAAATTGAAATGCAAAAATAAATGTACAGCAAGCTTGCCTGGAAGAAAATGCGGGAATGCTAACTCTGATTATCGGGATCAACTTGGAACAGATTACCGGAATTAGGGAAAATATTGATGTAATAGCGGCAGCCTACGTCCTGAATATCAAAAACAAGAAGGTCGATGTCCGCCAATTGTTCTTTCGTTGGTATTGGAATGCGCGACCGGCCATCAGCTCAAAAAAAACTAGCCGCAATGCATCCCTATCCCGGGGAGCATTGCGGCGAATATTAGCCATTTATTCTGATTTCTTAATAAGTTTCGTACAAGATTTTCAATGCATATTGCTGATCAAATTCGGTTTCTTCCAGCAATCCGTTGTTATACTTATTATTGAATTGATGCGAGAATGAATAAGGCGCGGTAGGCGGAGAATAGACTTCTTGAGTAGCGAACGATATGGCGTTGTTGCGGCTGTACGAAAAGGCGGAAGTCCTGAAAATATGGGCAGGAATTTGTAGCCACGGATTAGGTTTATCGTCATATTGATACGTAGTAGTTCTCGTGAATGGCGGAGAAACGTTAGATGAATATTTCTGAACAAGGCTTTCCAGGTTCCCGTTTACATCAAAATTGTACCGTTCCCTCGAAATTGTGGTGGAATCGCCATTGGCGTTCAAAGCATAGAAAAGTCTTTCCCACGGCAGGCCCTGGCCGTCATATAGGAAGTGAAAGCCGCTGACGCCGGTCGATCCGTCGATATTGATCCAGATATTCTCCACCCTGTTGAGGGAGTCGTAACCGTAGCGCGTAGAGCGTGATTCCATTCCGTCGGTTCTTTCGCGCTCGACGCGTCCTTTCGAATCGTAATAGAGAATGGTATGCTCGTCCATTACAGGCGTTCCGTTTTTGTCGATCGTGAAGTGGGGAATGGAATTCATACGTCCCAATTCGTCATAGAAAAAATCGTAATAACTATTGTATGCACGGGAGGGAACCATGACGGTACTCACATAAAAACGTTTTAATCTAACCCGTTTGCCACCTTCCGTCGGAACACCCAAGTGATCCTGGCAGGAAAATAGAAAAGTGGAGAGAAAAAAGAGAAGAGCTAACTTCGGAAAGTGTTTCATATAACGAGTTTGTGATATTGGTTTTCGCAAATATAGCTGCCCGAATTGACCCATAAATAGTTATTTTAAATGTAATTATAAATTAATCATTTTAACCCGGTTTTTTTGTGTTAATTCAAATATTAAAGTGCTTTGTAATCAGGGTGTAACGTATCCCAAATAGCTAAAAGAGGCTATTTGAGATACGTGCAGAAAACGCTGATTATAATCGTCTGAATACCCGGCAGGACCCTGTCAAAATTCCGGGAAAATTCGTAACTTGAATATTGAACAACAACATAATCCTTCGCCTATGTTAAGTGACAAAACAATGTACGGCCTGATAGTATTGGTATACTGTTGTCTTTTGCTGACTCATCTATGGCCTTTTCTGAGCCAAAGATGGGTTGCGTACAGTGAGCATAGATCAATCAAGGATGTTCCCCGACCGGCTAAAAACAGGTTGCTTGCAGGAGGGCTGGCATTCCTGAGCGGTGTGCTTTGGACTTGGTTGTATTTTAGTCATTGACAGAACATTGTCATTCTTTCTAAACGGACTGCGCTGCTACATCCTAATTGTCATGCAAAGACTTTACAGGATTTAGAAGCGAGGCTTTAATGGCCTGGAAGCTCACGGTAACCAACGTGAGAACCAGGGCGCCGATCATAGCGGCGGCGAAAATCGACCATGAAAGCGTAGTCCGGTAGGTGTATTGTTCCAGCCAGTCACGCATGATTATGAAAGCGACGGGTATGGCAATAACGCAGGCGATAGCGGTGAGTATCACGAAGTCCCGGGAAAGTATTGCCCATATGCTTCCGATTGAAGCACCTAATACTTTGCGTATACCGATCTCCTTTTGCCGCTGTTCGGCTAGAAATAACGTTAGCCCGAAAAGACCAAGGCAGCTGATAAAAATAGCCAGGGAGGAAAACATTGTCGAAAGCGTTCCTATCCGTTCTTCCGTACTGAATTTCAAATCGTATTCCAGGCTGGCAAACTTGTATTCAAATGGGCTGCCCGGGTTATGTTTTTTGAATATTCCTTCGAGCTTGCCGATTGCCTGTTGGGAATTCAGCATTGGATTAAGCCTGATGTGGATGAAAGAGGCCCAATCTTCTTTCAGCATGAAAACGGTCGGTTGAATGGGCATGAAAGGTGAGCCCGTTATTACATCGCTGATAACCCCGATGATGGTATAATGCTCGTTGTTCCAATCGACCCTTTTTCCCACGGCTTCTTTCAGGCCCATGAATTTGGCCGCGCTTTCGTTAATCACCATTCCAAGATTATCGGTGGAGAAGTCACGTGAAAAATCACGGCCCTGCTTTAACTGCCAGCCCACCGTTTTCCCATATCCATGCGTTATGCCCACCGTTCCCAGATCGCCCAGTTGATCGGGATCTTTTCCCGGCCAGCTGAAACCGGCATCGCTGCTCCAAACCTCAGCGGTTGGGCTGGACGATTTGCTCGCATGCATTACCATACCGGATTGCCGTAAATCCTGGAATAGCGCGTCAGCGTGATTTTGAAGATCTGACGTGTTGATCGCCACGGACAATAACCCCGCCCGGTCGAAGCCGACCGGCCTGTCCTTGGCGTGCCGGATCTGGCGAAGCACAACGAGGGTGCCGATGACCAGGGTAACGGATACCGTGAACTGGAACACGACCAATGCCTGGCGCGGCAAAACCGCAAACCGGCCGGCGCGCAAAGTGCCTCTCAGCACACTGATCGGCCGGAATCCCGACAAATACAATGCAGGGTAGCTGCCTGCCAGTAGTCCGGTGAGGAGCGTAAAACCGGCACCCAGTAGCCAGCTCTCGGTATGGTACCAAGGGAAGACGATTTGCTTGTCGGCGATTTGGTTAAACAGGGGTAACGACACCTGCACCAGGCTCACTGCGAGAATAAATGCAATGGCGGCCACTAAGATTGTTTCGCAAAAAAATTGCGTGATCAATTGGCTCCGTACCGATCCGACGACCTTGCGAACACCGACCTCTTTGGCACGCTTCTGAGAACGGGCTGTGGCCAGGTTCATAAAATTGATGCAGGCCAATACCAGAACAAAGCCACCGATAATGCCGAACAGCCATACATACTGGATCCGCCCGCGTACAGGCAGGCCGTTTTCCCACTCCGAATACAAATGCCAGCGGCTCATCGGATGAAGGAAAGCTTTTGGATTAAATCGCGCTTCTTCTTTGGCATGCCGGGCCTTGATATTCGCTATTTTGGCACTTACCTGTTCAAAACTGGTGTTTGGAGCAATTTGTACCAGCAATAAGAAAGAGTTGTTTCCCCAATTGGTTTCGGACCGTTTTACCCAGGGCTCTTCTTCCAGAAAAAAACGCCATGGCAGCAGAAACGAAACATCGCGGAATTCGGTGGAATGTGGCAGATCCTCATACACACCGGCAACCTTGAAATGATTTTTGTTATCGACCCGGATGATTTTGTCCATGGGATCGTCATCACCGAACAAGGCCCTGGCGACCGACTCCGAGAGCAATGCCGATGTGGGACTTGCGAGACTATTGGCAGTGCCCCGGAGCATTTTGAGGGAAAGCATCAAAGGGAAATCCGGCTCGACACAATTCCCTTTTCTGGAAATCTTCTTTTCTCCGAATGACAGCACGTAATCTCTTGTCCATGAGGAGGAAGCGATATAGGTGAAGTCGCTGGCGTGCTCGCTCTGCAACGCCGCCCGCATGGGTAACGGACTGGCAACGGTCGTGTTGGTTACACCGTTGTAGGTCTGATGCTGCATGACGCGCGCGATGCGGCCGTAGTGCTTGTGAGACTTGTTGTAGGAAACTTCGTCCCAAACCCAAAGGCCGATCAAAATGGCGGTGGTCATACCAATGGACAATCCAAATAGGTTGATTGCCGAGTAAGTCCGGTTTTTTGCCAGGTTGCGGAAGGTGATTTTGATGTAGTTTTTTAACATACAGGTATAGCGGGGGGAATAGTGACTTCCCTTTATATTTTCCTATCAGTTACATAATTGTCTGACAAATACTTTGCCATTTGGTTAAAGGAGGAATCGATGCAGGAAAGGGCGGTTTTGAGAAAGGTGCTGTTCGGAATTGAACGATCTGGCGTTCGTTTCAGGACAATGCGTGAGCCCGTTTAAACTCCAATTCAGTATTCCTGTTTTATCTTGTTCAAGCCCGGAAATGTTAATTCATCAAATCAATGACTTTCACCCGAAAAGAATTTTTGAGAACGGCCACGCTGGCCACGGCCGGTTTGCTTGCCGTACCTTCGTCTTTCGCATTTCGTTCCATCGGAAAACAGGCTCTTGCATTGTCCCATTTCCCGGACAGGATGCATGCGTTTTTATGGCGAAACTGGGGGTTGGTGACTGTCGACCGACTTGCGGCAGTAACCGGAGCCAAGCCTGCGGATATATACACACTCGCGGCTGTAATGGGGCTGCCCGCGGTAAAAGAGGTCTCGCCGGATCAGAAACAACGGAGCTACCTGACGGTGATCAGGCGGAACTGGCACCTGCTTCCCAGAGAGCAAATGCTTGAATTGCTGGGCTGGACCGACGAGCAGCTGACCTTTACATTACAGGAAGACGACTTTTTCTACATCAAGTTGGGGAGTATGAAGCCCGAATGCGAGCCCGTCAGGTTCGGCGCATCTTCGGAGGAGGTGCGCAAGCGGGAGAAATGGCTTTCCGGCGTCGTCCGGGAGGAGTTCGCGACGGGGTTCCCGCAGCACAAGGAACCGCTTTTCCAGTTTGTGAAGGAATTGTCCAGGGCGCAGGAAAAGAAAGCGGAGCGACAAGGCTCGTCCGGTTTTTCCCCCAGGTTCGGCTATGCCTACTTTGCCCTTTTCGGTGACCCGCTCTTGCAGCAGGACATTGATCCGTATCCCGATGGGTACCTGGCTCAAATGTCGGCCTCGGGGATGGACGGTACCTGGCTGCATATTGTCCTCTCCAAGCTCACCCCGTTCCCCTGGGACCCGTCTGTTAGTGAACATTGGGAACAGCGGCTGGAAAATCTTGGGAAATTGGTCGAAAGGGCGGGAAAGCACGGAATAGGGATCTATCTGTACCTCAATGAACCACGGTTTATGCCGCTGGCATTCTTTGAGAAACATCCGGAGCTGAAAGGGGTACAAATCGGCGAGCAGGCAGCATTGTGTACCAGCCATCCCGACGTACAGAAATACCTGGTCGACTCGATGGCCATGATCACATCACGCGTGCCCGGCCTGGCCGGCTTCTTTTCAATTACCGCCTCGGAAAACCATACCCATTGCTGGTCGCATGGAAAGGGCGCGGAATGTCCGCGCTGCTCCAAAAGAGGGCCGTCGGCAGTGATCGCCGAGCTGAACCAACTCTATCTGAAAGGTATCAGCCAGGGATTGGTCGTGGCCAAAGTGGAAAGAGGCCCCGGACTCATTTGCTGGGACTGGGGCTGGCAGGACGGCTGGGCAGAGGAGATCATTCCGGCATTACCCAAAAGTGCGGCGCTGATGAGCGTCAGTGAATGGGACCTTGAAATCACCAGGGGAGGGGTACAAAACAAGGTGGGTGAATATTCGATCTCGTCCGTAGGGCCAGGGCCACGGGCGACGAAGCATTGGGATATCGCCCGGAAAAATGGCCTGAAAACCATCGCGAAGATCCAGGCCGGTTGCACCTGGGAGATAGCGGCGGTGCCCTATATTCCGGCGCTGGAGAACGTCGCACAGCATGCCGAAAACTTGCGTAATGCCCGTGTAGATGGCCTGATGCTGGGCTGGACGCTGGGCGGTTATCCATCGCCCAACCTGGAAGTCGTGGCCGAAATGGGTAACAGTAAAACCATCACCGGCAAGGAAGCCATGCTGAAAGTCGCCAGACGCCGGTATGGCGCGGCTGGTGATGCGGTAACCAAAGCATGGCAGCAATACAGTGAGGGTTTCAGCGAGTTTCCGTACCATATCGGCGTGGTTTACTCGGCGCCATTGCAGGCAGGCCCATCGAATTTGCTGTGGTCGAAGCCTACGGGTTATAAGGCGAGTATGGTGGGGTTGCCTTATGACGACGTGAATAGCTGGCGTGCGAATTATCCCGTTGAAATTTTCATTTCCCAAATGCAGAAGGTGGCCCGCCGCTTCGAACATGCGCAGGCGGAGCTAAGACGCGAAACGGCCGGTTTGAAATTGCCGGCAGAACTCCGGAAGGCATTGACGGACGAATGCGGCGTGGCCGAAACGATCGCGATACATTACGGCAGTGTCGCTAATCAGGCTTCGTTTGTGGTGGCGCGGGACAAGCTCGCAATTGAAAAAGATCAAAGAAAGGCGATGGAGCTTATCGCGGCAATCGAAGGTGTTCTTCGCAACGAAATCACCCTGGCCAAACGAATGGCACAATTGCAGGGCGGTGATAGCCGGCTCGGATTTGAAGCTTCCAACCATTATTTCTACGTGTGTAACGACCTGGCCGAGAAAGTGATCAACTGCCGCGACCTGCTGGATCACTGGCTTCCGGAGCTGCGAAGCATGTGGTAATGCGCGATGGGTTTTCCGCTGATCGGCCGGAAATATAGCGTGCCTTAATTTGTCATTATTGGCGATATGTTACGTCTCATAAAATTCACTCCATGTTTCAGAATTATTGGATAAGTAAGGAAGTTGTCCAATATTAGGCACTGCGTACGCTAAACAGCTGTTGAATTGAAATAATATGTTAGCAAAGTTCACTAAACACTGGGCTATCCTGCTGCCCCCGTTTGCCTGGATTGTTTATTATGGAAAATCAGCTGGTTTTGCTGGTGGCTACGACTTGTTGATGGCCGCAGCATTGATCGCCGTTGTGCTGGCAGCTGTGCATCATGCGGAAGTAATCGCGCACCGCGTGGGCGAGCCGGCAGGAACCCTCGTGCTTGCCATCGCCATTACCGTCATCGAAGTGGCGTTGATTGTATCGTTGATGCTTACGGGCGGAAGCGATACGCACACACTAGCTCGCGACACGGTATTTGCCGCAATCATGATTATTTTGACGGGTATCATCGGCCTTTGCCTGCTGGCCGGTGGAGTAAGGTATAAGGAACAGCATTTCGGCAGGCATGGTACGAGCGCCGCCCTGGTGACATTGACCGCCATTTCGGTTCTTACATTGATCCTGCCCAATTATACGACAAGTATTCCCGGCCCTGTGTATAATCTGAGCCAGTTGATATTTGTCGCGGTGGTCTCACTGGTGCTTTACGGAACGTTTATCATGGTGCAAACCGTCAGGCACCGTTCCTATTTCCTGCCTGACGACATGATAAACGAAGATCAGCCGGTGAGCGAAAAGCCCTCCGTTCAAACGACTTTGATAAGCCTTTTGCTATTGCTGGTTTGCCTGCTGGCGGTGGTACTGCTTGCCAAAAAGCTGGCGCCGGTTATAGAAGAGCAGGTAGTAGCAATGGGAGCGCCGGAGTCCGTAGTGGGCGTGATCGTTGCACTCGTTATCCTGCTTCCGGAAGGCCTGGCCGCTTATCGGGCAGCCAAAAAGAACCATCTGCAAATCAGCCTGAATCTGGCACTGGGCTCGGCCCTGGCGAGTATCGGGCTGACGATTCCTGCTGTCGCCATCGTTTCACTGATGACCGATATGACCATTTCATTGGGTATTGATACAAAATCGACGGTTTTGCTGGTCCTTTCGCTGTTTACTGTTGCTCTGGCATTTACAACGGGTCGAACGACGATTATGCAGGGAGTTGTGTTGCTGGTATTGTTTGCGGTTTACCTGTTCACGACAATCGTTCCTTGACCAAAAGGGCCATCGGGCGGAAACTTATCAAGTCCCTCAGAGCGGGCACCTCGTTGTGTGTTTCTTAAACTGGTTTAAGTTTTTGATGGCATAGTTCCCGCAATTTTGTGCCGTAAAAAGCAAATGGAACAATGGTCAATAACAATGAACGCTACGCCCGGATCTTCGTGAGGATGGCGCTGGCTGTAACAATGCTATCCGCCGTGGCAGATAGATTCGGCTTCTGGGGTGACAACGCTGCCTGGGGAAACTGGCAGAATTTCGAGCGGTACACGCGCCAGCTGACGTTTTTCCTTCCCGAAATACTAAGTAAAATTTCAGCATATGCTGCTACCTTTCTGGAAATAGTGCTTTCATTGATGCTGGTTTTGGGTTTCAAAACGAAACTGACATCGATAGCCACGGGTTGTTTACTGCTCATTTTTGCATTGGCTATGAGCGTTTCTTTGGGGATCAAGGCACCGTTAGACTATTCGGTCTGGGTTGGAAGCGCCGCCGCTTTTTTAGTCGCGAGTCAAAGCAAAAGCTAGTTTTATCTGAGAATTTGGCGTAGTCACAAAAGATGTCCCGATAATTGGTTAAAAGTTGGCGGAATTATCTAGATTAACCGAAAGTTACAATTTCATGGGTCATTACCATATGAGTACTTTCGGAGTAAAGTGGCTGCGTTTAGTGATTTTTCTTCTCAGTATAGGGATAGCAAGTTGGTGCAAACCGGCGATAGCGCAGGATTACACCATCACCAAACTTAAACTCTTTCCCGACCGCGACGAAGTGCTGATCAAGGATGTGGCTACGGACAGCAAAGGATTTGTCTGGTTCCTGACCAACGGCGAGATTTACCGGTACGACGGCTACCGGGCGCTCGATGTCCTGCGAACAATCTCCGATCAGGCTCAAACAGCCGATATGCCGCAGCATATTCTCATCGATCGCCACGACAGGCTTTGGATGGCGGGTAATGCGAACCTCAGTTACCTCGATCTCAGGACCTGGAAGGTGCATCCGGTAGCTTCGGTACTGCTTCCGCCCGTTGAGGACCGCGCGGTGTTTTCGATCACGGAGCTGCCCGATGCGACCATCGTCATTGCCTACGAAAACGGGCATCTGCTGCTGGTGAATGGGGATGAGTTTCATCGCATCGACGATCTTTTTGAGCTTGGGAAGAAAGCCAGCAACAAATTGTCTCCCCGTGACATGACGGTCTGGAAAAACAAAATCTGGGTCGGTACCACCGGCGGCAGCCTGCTCTCTATCGATCCTGCACGGGGATACCGCGCCCAGATCAGGAAGTTGTCCGGGGAGGATAGCTATGTAAGAACTTTGATAGGTTATGCCGATACACTGTTTGTGGACGTCCCCGGGCATATCAGTCTGCGGTTGGAGGACGGATTTGTGCGGCAAATGCGCCCGAAAGGCTTTAAACTGTCCGATGATAAGTATTTTGTGGTGAAGCAGGGGACCGATATGCACGTGTACGCCGAAGACGACGCATTATACATCATGGACACTGCATTGCGCCTGCGGCAGAAGCTTAGCATTCCGACCAAACGCAAGTTCAGGACCGTGTCCGTGGGGATCTCAAAGCAGGAGATTTTTCTGGGAACGGAGGAAGGGATATTTGTAGCTTATCCCAAAACAAAGGGGCTTTCGGAGCTGATGAATACCAATCCTGGTCCCAATACCAGCACAAGAGGCATCCACGTCTACCCCGATGGCTCCCTTTTCTATGGTACATACAGCGGGGCCGGGTATGCCGAGGCCGGCGGAAAGGCTGTTGTATTTCCCGAATTGAAGCACGCCTATACCATGCTGCCGATGAACGATAACGAGTTGCTGATCGGCACGGAAGGCGGGTTTTTGAAAGTATTCGATCGGCGGACCCGAAGGATTGAACCGTTAAAATATAGCCTTTCACCGAATGCGCGGGCCAAATACCTGGCGCATCTCCCGATCTATGTCATGTGCTTCGCCGAAACGCCGGACGATTTTCTGATCGGAGGAATGAACGGGCTCTGGCTGCTGAATAAAAAGAGCCGGGAGCTCGATCGCTACGAACTTGCCGGCGGTTCGCCGCACGCACTTGATTTGCAGATCAGGCACATGGAGCGGCTCCGCGACGACCGGTTGCTGCTGAGTACTAGTCTTGGCCTGTTTGAACTTAACCAGGGAAAGCTGACAAAAAAATACCCGAAATCCGGGAATATGGGAGTATACAAAGTCATCGTCGACGGCAGTAAATGGTGGATCGCGACGCAAGGTGCCGGGTTGGTGGCGATGGGCAGCGATGGCAGTGAGGCAGCCCGTGTAACTACGGATAATGGATTGAGTAATAATCTGATATACAGTCTTGAACGCGTCGATGGCGTAATGGTTCTCGGTACGGCCGACGGGCTGAATCTCGTAGACGCGCAACACCGCGTGCGGCGTATCGGCAGGGCAGAAGGATTGAGTCAGTCGGAGTTCAATTCGGGCGCGTCGTTCGTGGACAAGGCGCGAAGGCGCGTATATGTGGGAGGGTTGTCAGGTTACACTGTTTTGGACATGAATCAGAATTGGTTCGACCGGAACGATCAACTGGAAAGCTATGTGACGGAAATTCATACCTCCACCGGCAAAGCGGGGCAAAGAGTCAGGGATTATACCTGGCCCTATCGTGAGGAGAAGCAGCTGACGCTCGGTTATAACCAAAGCCTGACGGCATTGTATGTGGGCACGCCCGGGAACTACCGCGCCAACAGCGAGGTGGCATACTCCCTCAATGCGGGCGATTGGGAGCCATTGGTCCGAGGGCAATTTATTTCACTCATCCAAGCTTCGCCGGGACAATACAAGCTCAGTTTGCGCACCCGGAGCTTCGGATTGGAAAACAGGCTGAACCTGGTGACGGTGATCAAGAAACCTCACTTTTCGCAGACCTGGTGGTTCCGGGGAATGCTGGCTCTGTGTGCCGCTGCAATCGTGGTGCTATGGTACCGAAGCCGTATTGCCAAGATCCGCCGCGAGCAGGATATCCGTAACCGCATTGCGGCGGACCTGCACGACGAAGTGGGCAGTTCTCTGACGAGAATTTTTTTCCAGGCGAGCGCTCTGGCGGGCGCTCCGGCTGCGAAAGTACCGGAAGAGGTTAACCCGGAGGAAGGAAGACAAAGCAGGCAATTGGAATTGATCGCCGACACGAGCAAGCAGGCGCTATTGACTATGAGTGATATGGTATGGTCTATCGACTCACGGTTTGATACCATGAAAGACCTGGTTATCCGGATGAAAGATTACGCGTACCGGCTCAGGGAAGAGCTGGATTTCAGCTACCGGTTTGACGAAGGTGCGGAAGTGGAATCCGGCAGAGTTTCCCAGGCCGTCCGCCAAAACCTCTTCCTGATTTTCAAAGAAGCCCTCATCAATGCGATCAAATACGGCGACGGGGCGGAGATCCTCATTTCATTGCATGTGGACCCGATGATCAGGCTTGTAGTGTCCAACCGCTATCCCGCGAAGCTGGTTTCATTCGGCGATCGCCAGGGCGGACGAGGCCTTGAAAATATGGAGCTGCGCGCCGGGAAAGTGGGTGGAAAGCTTTCGGTAAGCGATTCGGAAGGTATTTTCCGCATTGTTTTTGAAATACCACCCAAAAGAGGGATGTAAACTAAAAGAGGTGCGGACTAATTTTGCGTAATGATACGACTGGGCATTATTGAAGACGACGATGAAATCAGAAACATGCTGGACCATTATTTCGGAAACCAGCCGGGGATTTCCGTTTTGTTATCCGCGCCATCGGTAGAGTCGTTTTTTGAACATTGGAATGAGACGATCTACCTGGATATCGTGTTATCCGATATCGGGCTGCCGGGGGAGTCGGGCATCAAGGGTATTTCGCGTATCAAACGGCGGGCGCCCAAATGCAGCGTAATGATGCTCACGGTTTACGATGATGCCAACCGGATCTTCCAGGCGCTGTGCAATGGCGCAACAGGGTATTTACTGAAACAAACCCCTTTGCCGCAGATCAAGGAGGCGGTAACAGCCTTGTATGAGGGTGGTGCGCCCATGTCGCCAGGCATCGCGCGGAAGGTGGTGGAGTATTTCAATCCTAAAAATGCAGGACAGCTATCGGAAAACCTGACGCCCCGCGAGTCGCAGATTGTGATGGCGATTGAAGAGGGACTCACCAACAAGGAAGTAGCCATCCGGATGGACATTTCGCTGGAAACAGTCAAATACCATATCAAAAACATCTACGAAAAACTTCAGGTGAACAGCCGCCACGCCCTCATAAGCCGGAAATACAAATAGCTCCTCCCCCCCAAAAGAGGGGTACCGTAGCAACCGCGAATTGATTCACTTTGCGATGCTATGGAAAAACTTCTACAAATTATATCGATAGGCCGCGACCGTTTGGTGAACCGTCACCCGGCCATATGGGCAATTCTTCTGTGTTGGCAGGGAATTGTATTTTTCAACACAACGGCATTCGGCCAGGGGATTTTGCCTGGCGCCGGCAACATTTTGTATGTCGACGTTAATGTCAACACCGGCGCCGGCGGCTACACGGGCGCCGGGAATTCCTGGGCCAATGCGGTTCCGCAACTGGCGGCCGCGCTCAAGTGGGCCCGGGAGGAATATGCCGGTGGCGGTCACGGATGGAGTAGTGCGAACCCACTTCGTATTTTTGTTGCCAAAGGGAAGTATTTGCCGGCGTATCATGCAGATGACCGGTTTTACACGACCGATGGAGGCAGAAACAACGGCTTCGTGATGGTGCGCGATGTGCAGCTCTACGGCGGGTTCGACCCGGCCGCTGGAATTGAAGATCTCGATGACGAACGAATACTGCCCAACGTCGCTTCGCCCGCACAGGGTACGGTACTGAGCGGTGACCTGTCGGGAAATGACAATGCCGACGATTTCGAAAATCATGACGATAATGCCTATCATGTGGTTCTGGCGGGAGGTATAGTGGGGACGGGAACCATTGATGGCTTTACGATATCAGGCGGCGTCGCCGAGGACGGTGCGCAGGACGCACTTCCGGTAAACGGGCAGCTGGTATTTTCTTCTTCGGGAGGCGGGATGTATTTGAGTAACGCATCACCAGCAGTGAAAAACTGTCTGTTTTACCGGAATATGGGGGACCTGGGAGGGGGCGCGACGATTATGAGCTCGGCTTCGGAGCCCGTGTTTACCCGGTGTACATTCGATTCAAATTCGGCTAGTGAAGGTGCCGGCGCCATCAACTGGGCTGCGGGCCCGACATTCAATGAATGCGTGTTTTCAAATAATGTAGCATCGACCGGCGGGGGAGGAGTCAGTAACATGCAGGCTAACCCCTCTTTTGTAGACTGCAGTTTCACCGGTAACTCCGCTGACGGAGGAGGAGGGATGGCGAACAACCAGAGTAATCCCACTATTACGAATAGTGACTTCATAGAAAACAAAGCCAGAAATGGCGGAGGGATGGGCAACGGAGGCGGATTGATTACGCTGAACGGGTGCGGATTTTTCAGAAATACGGCCGAGTCCGATGGCGGCGGGCTGCACAATATCATGACACAGGTTTCTTTTTCTAAATGCGTTTTTGAAGGAAACCGGTCGGATCAGCGTGGGGGGGCGATGCGGAACGATCGCGCCACCGTGACGATCAGGAACAGCAGGATCACGGGCAACAACTCTGTCCAGGGCGGAGGAATCATCAACGAAAGCTGCCCTTCCATTTCGGTTATCAACAGCGTCGTGTCGGGAAACACGGCGCAGATGGCCGGGGGGATGATGAGCGGACTGGGCGAATCTGTGATTGTAGCCAATTGTACCTTCTGGGGGAATGTCTCCACGCTGTTTGGCGGCGGGGCTTTGGTGAACTTCCAGGCGCCGCTGACAATGAGCAACACGATCATCTGGGACAATGAGGCAATCGGGGTAGACAGCAGTCCCGAAGCGTCCATTTACGGCTCGGGGAGCCCGTTGCCGGTAATTACCAACAGTTTGATAGCCAATTGGGGCGGAAGCGATAACTGGGACGATCTGAGAGGCGTAGACGGTGGCGGGAATATCGATACTGATCCCGGTTTTGCCTCGATCCTGCCCGCAGATGCCAACTTTTTGTATCTGACCAATGCAAGCCCTGCGCGCGATGCCGGCAACAATGCAGCCTACACTGCGGCCGGGGGAAATTTGACCAATGACAAGGACCTCGCCGGCAATCCGCGGTCCTTTGGCCCGTCAATCGACATGGGCGCTTATGAAAACCAGCAGGCGCAAGCGGTAATGCGGGTTCTGCATGTCGATGCAGCCGGAGGAGACGATAGCGCCGATGGTACATCCTGGGGCACAGCGTTCAAAACCTTGTCGCACGCATTGACCCATGCGAACACCGACACCGACGTGGATACGATTCTGGTTGCAAAAGGTACATATTATCCCACCGGCATCGCCTCGGGTACCAACCGGGCAGATGCGTTTCACATCGCCCGGGGAGGGATCAAAATTTATGGTGGATACGATGCGGCTACCGGCCAGCGAAACCTGGCAGCCAATCGCACGACCCTGAGCGGGGCCATCGGGAATGCCGGCTCTCCGAATGACAACAGCTATCATATAATGGTGATCGCGGGAATTCCGGCGGATGCGGATAGCATCGAAGTCGATGGTTTCGTGATCACGGACGGCTATGCGGACGGCGGCGGCAGCACCGGCTACAATGGCATTGATGTGGCGCAAAATTATGGCGGTGGTATTTACAGTAAGCAAAATGGTTCAGGCACAAAGCTCAGGTTTGCCAACCTGATCATCCGGAACAACTACGCCAACTACGCGGCGGGAATGTTCAACGACGAGCAGTCGTCGCCGTTGGTGGTCAACTGCCAGATAACCGGTAACGCCGCAGCACAGAATGGGGGCGGGATGCTCAACAGGAACGGATCTTCGCCTCAGATCATCAATTGTACCATCGCAGGAAATGAGGCCGGCGATGGAGCCGGGATATTCAACAACACCAATGCTTCGCCGGGCATTCACAACAGCATTGTTTATGGGAACCGCTCCGGCATCAGGAGTTATGGCGGTAGCAGTCCTACGTTGACTTACAGCCTGGTTCAGGGCCAGCCGGTTGGGTCGGGTAACCTGGCGGGAACGCTTAACCCCGGCTTTGCAGCTCCGGCCGGGTACGACCTGGCGCCCACCAGCGTAGGCGACTATCGGTTGCAGGCATGCAGCCCCGTGGTGAACAAAGGGAATAATGCGCTGATTCCACAAAATGCATTGCATGATGCGAACGGCGACATACGGGCAGCGAACCTGTCGGTGGACCTGGGAGCATTCGAGTACCAGGGGGCGCCGCTAACAGCGGCCGATGCACTGGCGAAAAATGGCGACCAAAATGCCAGGATGGTCACCACGGTCACCGATTTCTGGGCTAACGACGAAGCCTGTCGGCTGGTTACCCGGTTGGAGCCCATTGGCAGCAGCCCGTTGTCGGGTAACGTGACGGTCCGGGTAGACATCGATGCCCAGGTGGCCTTCCATAAAGGCTCACCTTATGTCCAGCGGCATTACCTCTTCAATGGACCTACCGGCGGGTCAGCCAGAATGACGCTCTATTTTACACAAGATGAGTTTGATCGATTCAATGTGGAGCTCCCTTCCGGCCCCCTTCCCGGCAATGCCGCGGACGAAGTCAACAAAAGTAATTTACGCGTGTTCCAATATGAGGGCGCGGCAGGCAGCAAGCCGGGCGATTTTCAGGGCTCCCCATCAATAATTGATCCGGACGACGCCAATATCCGCTGGCATGAGGCTGCAAAGCGGTGGGAAGTCAGTTTCACGGTCGACGGTTTCAGCGGTTTCTTTATCGGATCGGTGGCCAGCCCATTGCCTGTGAAGCTGGTATCATTTACAGGGGCGGTCGATGCGGAGAACGCCGTCAGCCTGGACTGGCGGGTTGTCGAACAGGAGAATATTGCAGCCTATGATATTCAATACAGCACCAATGGGCGGGATTTCCAGCAGGCCGGAACGGTGCCTGCAACCCAGGCAGCCGAGGCTACCTACACGTTCCGTCATCATCCGCCGTTGAGTAGTGCATTGCTTTACTACCGTTTGCTGATCTCCGAGGGTGATGGAAAACAGAGTTTTAGCCGTATTGTCAGCCTGAAAATTCAGAATCGGAAACCTGTATCCGTTTATCCCAACCCGGCTACCCACGGCCTCTGGATCGCACGGCAGGGAGCTGCGGGAACCACTGCCAGCCTGGTCGACATGATGGGGGCGAACCTCAGAACATGGACTTTCAAATCCGATAAGGAATACGTGGACATCCACTCCCTTCCCACAGGTATTTACTTTATCCGGTTCAATGATGGTACCGTTATGAAAGTGGTTAAAAATTGATTTCCGCGATCAGACATACGGATTGCAACGGTAGTTCATCCAGGGTACAGGCGTCCTGTATCCTGGTAAACCCGTTGTTTTCGAACATTTGGATCCAGGGGCTTTCGACGTGTTCGTTGAGCCAGATTTGAACACCCTGGTGTGACCGGCAGACCGTGAGGCATTTTTCAAGCAGGGAATCCCGCACAGCCGTCGCCGGGAATGCATTCAGGATTCCGAAATCTGCGATGCGAATGGATCGCTTGCCGTCCAGCAATTGCGGTTTTTTGCCGCGGGTTGTAATGCGCGCGTATCCGGCCGGTGTGTTATCCGCATATACGACGAGCCATTGATTGGACATACTGTTAAGTTCGTCAATCAGCGCTTTCCTATGGTAGTTTTCAGTAATGTAGCGGTCGAGTGTCTGCGGATCAACGACCGCCGAATACTTCTCAATCGCCAGTTGACGGGTGAGCGTCAGAAGCGTTTCTATTCCCTGATCCGTCGCGATCACGAATTTGGTTACAATATTCATTTTCCTGTATCAATAGTACAGGGGCAAATTTAGATGTACGGCCGCGGCAATACACAATACACATTTTGACAAAGTGATCAGTACAGATTAGCCTGTGAACGTTGCCCTGCCAGCTTGACGGCCGCAATTCTGTCAGGAGAGAATTTGTCCGCGTAAACCAACCGGAAGTATTTGTCGAACGCCTGAAAACGAGAATGTATAGCCAGGCGTAAACCGGATTCCGATTTGTTCGCATTGACTGTAAAACTGATTCATCTCGGTACCGTCCGGCATCTGTACCCATGCATTGTACCCGCCCGCGGGCGTGAACACGTGCGTTTTTTCGGGGAAGTTTTCCGAGATTAATTGAATGGCCTGATGGGCGTTTCGGGCCAGTTGCATTCTGAATGCCCGGACATGGCGGTCATAGCTGTGGTCGCTCAGAAGCCGGTTGACGGTCTCCTGATACAAAGGGGAAACGGTATTGCCCAATGCAAACCTGATCTGTTCGGCGCGCTGCATGTATTTTCCGGCAGCCAACCAACCAAGCCGTATCCCGGCTGCCAGCGTTTTTGAATAGGAAGCGTAAGTCATTACCGTGCCGCTGTCGTCGAAACTTCTGATGGTGGAGGGTCTGGTACCGTGAAAGTGCAGGTCCCCGTAAATGTCGTTCTCAATAATCGCCACACCGAATTCCTGCGCAACAGCCACCAGGGCGCGTTTTTGCTCGTCATTCAGCACCGTTCCCGTCGGATTATGGAAGTTGGGCGTCAACACCACCGCCTTAACCCGGTTATGACGGCAAGCCTTCCGCAAGAAATCTATGTCGAATCCGGCATAAGGATTGACGGGAACTTCCACAACTTTTAGGTTAAGTACCCGTATCACTTCCAGCATGGAGAATACGCAGGGGCTTTCGACAGCCACCACGTCAACGGCATTACAGACAGACGCCAATGCGATGTACAATGCCTGCAAGGCCCCGTCCGTAACAAGCAGCTCGTCGGGATTGATAGCGGTTTTATGAACTGCGGCGTGCCGGATAATATGGTTCCGAAGTTCGGCAGAACCATTCGGCGGATAATACCTGAGCAGCCCGGCGCCCTGTTCCCTGATAGTCTGCTGCATGGTACGCAGCAGCAATTTCTGCGGGATCAAAAGATCTCCGGGAGCAGCTACATTGAATTCCGAAACACTGGGTCCCGCCCGGAGCGAGGTAGTTAACGCAAGGTGCCACCTGAAAATTGGGTCTCTCACCACAGGCTGGCGCCTGGCACCAGCCTGTGGAACAGTGATGGTCGGTCCGGCCGCGACATAGTAACCCGATTTTGGTACACTCTCCACAAGTCCACGGATAATCAGGTATTCGTATCCGCTCTGTATGGTGCTGATGCTGGTTTGATATTGCTGTTTCAATGCCCGGACAGAGGGAAGTTTTTGACCGGGCTTAAAAATTCCCTCACGGATATTCCGCTCAATCACATCCGTAAATATTTCAAACTTGTATGTCTTCATAGCTGTGCTTCCAACAGGCAACTAATCTACTATTCAGCTACAAGCAATATCGTCATTTTGAAGGGTAAAAGACCGCTTGATAGCCAATAAGTCTGGTTGGCAAGATAGTCCTACTCTTTCGACATTTTTTTCGCCCATCGCTATTGATCAAAATTAGCTACTTGCGAACAGCTAATGTACTTATCCTCAATCAATAGAATTAAACAAATTGACAATGGCCAAATTTTACACTTCGGAAAACTACCCAACCGTATCAGAAGAGGAAGCCAGGAAGACAGGTGCCTGCCGGGGATGGATCAAAATGCTCGGTAAGCTCTCGCGGATGAGACCCATTCAGTGCCGTCGCCCCGGCCCTAAATCTGATATTTGGAAGGCCGCTTGAAAAGTGTCCATTCAAACAGGGCATAGTAAATCAATGCAAGCAAATACCAATCTGGCTGAAAGCGGAGGATTAGGGCAATATGCAGTAAAATAAAGCCTCTCACGGTTGACGTGATAGGGACTAATGCCCCGCGTTCGTTTTCCTCTTTGGTCAGGTGACCGGCAATTTGCCCAGTGACAGTCACGATACTTCCGGCAATACCAAAGGCCAGCGACCATGCATTGATGGCGATTTGCTGCCAGAACAGAAAGAGTGTGACGAGGGCAAAAATATCGCCCGTCAGCATCGTCTTGTTCCATCCTAATACGACAGGGAAGGTTCGATAGTTTGTGGCCCTATCCGCCTCTATGTCTTTCAAATAGCCTATTAGTACGAAATTGGCATAGCTGAAAAAGGTAATGAGAATATAACTGTAATTATCAACCGGTAATTGCCATTCACCTTGTGGTTGCGTGATGAAATAACCCATTAGCGGCAGCAGCGCTACGATCCAGGCATTGTAAAACGGGCCGGCAAACCAAAAGTGTTTTTTTACAAATGAATAGGTAGCTAACCCGATTACGGCCGCGATGCTGAGTGCGAAAACCAGTGGACTTAACCACAGCATTAGAAGGCCCGATGCCAGCAGGCCGGAAATGCTCACCGTTAATACTGACTTTATCGAAATTACTTCCTGCGACAACGGGCGGTAAGGTGCCGAGAGTTTATCGGTGTCGGTCTGAAAGCAATCTGTCAGCGCCTGACCGAATCCGTAGCCCAGGAAAAATGGCGCAAATGCAAGCCAGCATTTCCATTCGGCGGTATCCGTGGTTTTACCCATGGCAATTCCCATAGCCCCCGCCGCACCGGAAATAAATAGCAAATAGGGGCGCATATGAATGAAGTATGCCCGGCAAAATGACCTTGAAAATATAGGATAAAAATTTTTCGTGTGTTGTTCCATTGCAGGTGTTTTCATGCGTCGAGCACGTTGATGGCCTGTTGCTTAACGCTGACTTCTATATCAGTTGATTCGGTTGTTTCTCCGTCACATTCGAAAATAACAGGGATAGGAGAAAGCATCTGAATTTTTTGGGTGAATGTAGATATCCTTTTTTCGTTAACTGCAAATTTCCCTTTTTCCAGTTGCATTAATGTCTGAATGAGCTCCATTCTTTTCATGTCCCGACAAATGTTCAGGCCGAGAAGCCCGTCGTCCGGTAGAATGTTTTGCCGATAATGCAAACTGCCTGAAACAAATGGAATCTTCAAAATATTGATATTGGAGACAGCCATAGTTGTTTCTTCGCCGTTAAATCGGATTGTAACCGGTTTGTTCCGGTAGGAGAATATGGTTGAAAGGGCCGTATAGGTAATGGCGGCGCCGGTATTTATTTTTTTTAACCATTTCAACGTTTTTCCCGGATTGTTGAAGTTCCAGTTACCTTCGGCGGTTACGCCAATGCTGGCATTGATGATGAAATATTTCTTTTGCTTCACACCGTTTTTGTCGATGTAGCGCACTTCTCCGACATCACGAAGGACGTGGGAACTGGTGTTGATCCGCACCGGTAGCTTTTGGATGAAAGACTGGAACGGCTTCAAAAAATCGTTGCTCGACCCAAGCCCGATCGCTCCCAGTACATGCCTGGAAGGTTGTTCGTGTTGTAAAATCGCATTGGCTACAAGATGAACACTGCCATCCCCGCCGGCAGACACAATGCAGCTGGCTTCGTTGGTGCTGAAAATGCCGTCCAATTGCTGGCTAAGTTCTTCCGTATTTTCTGTGACAATTTCTTTTGCCGATGGCAATCGATCCAGTACCTGGCTGCGTATGTGTTTCCACCTTTTCCATCCTTCTCCCTGATGGCAGTGCGGATTGATGACGATGAATATCGGTGTTTTCATTGATTGGGGGTTTATAAACACCTTACATCTATGTTTACGGAGTCGTTCTCCTGCAAATGGAAATCCGACACGATATTGTAATCGTAACTGTTGATGGAAATGCTTTTCAAAGCCCGATAAACTGCGCCCCGCTTTTTACAGCATACCAGCAAATAGCCGATGCCCTTGCTTTCCTGATCTTTCAAAACCAGGTTGATCCCCGCAAGGTTGCCGATGCTATGATTATAAAGAATCGAGAACGACATTGTTTCCCCTTCGTTCGGAGTCTTTTGATACCTGGATGGGTAGCATTTCCTTAAAAGCCAGAATGCTGCACGATAAACGGATTTTACTTTTTTAATTTTTAGCTGATACATTTTGTGCGAGTGAAAGCAACCAAGTCCATTTTCGAAAAATGTATAATAATCATCGCTTACGCTTTGCTGATCAAATAACCGGACGCCGAAATTATCGGGAGCTGAACCGGAGAAATCGGCGGGTTTCATCCTCGCGGAGGTCGGAATGGTGAGATAAGTGAAGTTATATATCCACACGTTGGAAAGCATTCCGGAAATCATTTTCAACACGGGCGCATTACTTATCTTAGCTGTCATAAAGTTTCGCGACAGACCATTCGGTTTAAAGAATTGCCTGTACATTTCCTTTGCAAGATTTTTGCCCAGGCCCTTATTCCTTTGATGCGGAGATACTTTGGCATCAAAACCAAATCCGGCCTGGATCTGTTCTCCGTTGATTTCGATTGTTGTTTGTGCACCGATAGCGGTACCCGCAATATCGTTTTGTGCATCCACCCCGATGATTACCCCGAAATTGCTGAAAACGACTGCGCGGCTTAAAAAATGTTCTTTTACAATTTCCAGCTGTATCTGGCCGCCTTGTACAATGCCTTTCTCGAATTGCAAAAGCTGATCGTTCCGCTCTTCCGAATAGGATATCACGTCGTATGCCGGATCGTTCATATCTTATTTTGTGAAGAAAATACCTGATACATTTTTGTGCATTCATCAGCAGTGTGGTCCCGGGTATCGTTGTGATCCAGGAAATTGTGAATGCGATCTTTTTCAACCCGGTTGCGCAGGAATGTGCGCCATACCAGCGTATCTCCCGGCGCTTTTAGTTGCTCTGATATCTGCTTCAAATAATCGACATTCTCAAAACTCAGGATGTCCGATAATGAATAGAAAACAGGTCCCTGCAAGACGGCCTCATTTGCGCGGATGAAATCCAGGACGTCGGTATGATGGTAATGAATGGTCAGTGAAGCGGAAGCTATTCTCGATTTGATTTTTTCGAGAACCTCCTTCTGAAGTGACGGCGGAAAATCCGCCTGCATCATTTCGCGCAGATGCCCCTTGAAAATCAAATGAGCCATAAAGCAAGACTGCAAAGCCCCGTCATCGACAAGCTGATTCAATGCTGAGGGAATTTGCTTCACGACGGCATCCGGACTGACAAAAGCGGCGTCTCTATTCCCCCACAATTGGTAAACAAGGTGGAATGAGAAAATACGCAGCAAGAAATCCCACCTTTTCCTTGGGAAGGCTGTGCGTAAGCCATTGCTGCCGAAGCTGTTTTGGAAGTTTTTGCCAAGAATGAGATTGATGGACGGCCTGACTCTGTGAAGGAATTTCTCGAAATGCCCCATGTTGACAATCCCTTTCTCGATGGAGGCTATGTTATTTTGCCAGTACATCATGCATGCGGGAGGCAGCTCATTTTTCAATTGATCGAACCAATCCTTTCGCTGAGCTGTCTTTGCAGGACTGTGTCCGCAAAATCTGAGGTAATCATCGACGCTCAGCACGCTCAACGCGCTTAGTTTTAACTGCAAAAGAAACAGCGCTGCTTCATTCACGTCAACGACATGCACGTGCGCGACCGATTCGTTGTCTAACAATGCAAGCACTCTCTCCCCGCTGCCTGCGACGACGACAACGGTATTGCTATGCGTTGACTGCAACAGGTTTCTTTCTACCCGGCTGTCTTCGTTGACATTAGTATAGTACAGCATATCAGGATACCCGCTCTGATAATTTCTTCCCGCTCATTTATGGTCCTATCGTGTGTGGATTGGTCAGTGTAGGCTTCATGGTTACCCGATTAATTGTTTGAAACCCAACTTTCATGTTGTTGTTTCAACAATTGCAAATAGGCCAAAATATCGCCGTTTGATTCATAAAACAAATTCGCAACCCTATGCGAATCGCAACGTATTGGCAATGAGCCTGAAACGAAATCGATCTGGGGCGTAGCGGTAACCTTGCCCAGATAAACCGGCTTCCAGCCTTCGGATTCGCATTCCTTTTCAAAGTCATTTTGCTTTTCATAAGGGACGGTAAAGAGTAATTCGTATTCACCGTGCGGGCCGGCCAGCAGCATCCATTCGGGGAGCCCGTCGTGGTGGTGTATCGACCGGGCTTCTTCTGACAACAATTTGATTAAAGGCGTTTCAAGATGGAAGCCTACGCCATTCAGCTCCGACAAAACGGCGAGCGCCGGAAACAGTCCGTCGCTTGTATCTATGCATGCGGTTGCATACGTGCGTATGGTTTTAGACTCCGTCAATCTGGCAACGGGATGAAATCGGACTTCAAGTGCCTGATTGAAGAAACGGGAGTAGGCAAATGCATTGCCGGTTCCCAACAACGATGTGGTGTACAAGCATTCTCCCGGCTTCATACCCGTGCGAAGCAGCGGGCTGCCGGATCTGATATGCGCAACGACAGTCGTGCTTATTGAAACGGAGTCGGAAAAATTGGTATCTCCGCCGAGCACATAACTATTGTAACGGAGGCAAGCATCGCCGATGCCCGCCTGCATGTTCTTCAACCAATCGTCGTTGCCATCGAGCGGTAGCTGCAATGACAGCAGAATGCCCTCCGGGACGGCGCCCACTGCGGCAATATCGCTGATCGGCGCCGTTACGGCCATCCAGCCGATCAGGTATGGATCTTCATAGAGTTTTGTTTTGATCTCTTCATGGATGCCATCGGTTTTAAGAACCAGGTATTCGCCATTGCGTTGAATGATTTCCGCATCGGCTTCCATCAATTGGTTCACCTGCGAGGGGTGCCTGGCAAAGTTCCCGGCGACCTTGCGAATGATATCGGCTTCCTTGTTAGTGATTGTGGTCATGTTCTTTTTGCTGCTTCCGATTACATCAATCCGTTCGCGGAAGGCGGCCGTAAAATAGGTATTTTGTGGCTAAATCACAGCCCGGTCTAACCGTTTACCGCCGTTATCCCCAGGCGATCGCACCAGCCGAGGAATGTGCTGTGTGCCGTGTCCAGCACCTGCTGTTGCCCGGGAGGGATTACTTTGCTGTTCGCCCTGCATGTGAGCTCCATGGGCACGCCACGCTTTTTAAGGAAATACTTTGAGCTTAACGGATAGAATTTGGAGATCAGCGGTTCCATCCTGGTAATTTCGGCCTGTATCCAGTTCGCATCTTCTGATTTGGCCGGGTTGTCGGCATTTTGGCATAGCCATGTATGTATTTCGGGGTAGAAATTCCCGGAAATAGGCGACATCCCTTTTCCGCCCTTTTGCAGCGATTTCAGGGCAGTGGCGGAATGTGCATTATAGAGCTCCATTTGGGTGCCTTGGGACACTGCCAGCTTTTGTTCGATTTTGCCGATATCTTCCGTCGTATCCTTGTGGTAGACCATGTTTTTGTTGGAAACAAGGAACTTGAATACCTCGGTGGAAATGATCCGTTTGTACGGCGAGGGGCATTCGTAGGTGCCTAATTTCATATTTCCGGTAAGCGCAAAAAAACGCTCGAAATTTTCCATCAGCACCGCGTCACTTTCGTTTTGCGTGGCAAAATGACTGGATATCAGGATAATGCCGTCGACGCCGGTATCTTCAATTTTTTGGGCAAATAGCGCTTTGTTCGCAAGGGAATCGCCAAAAGAGCCCGTTGATACCACCGGTACTTTCCCTTTTACGTGCTTCACTACATGTCTGGTGAGGTCAATCCGTTCCTGGTCGTTCAGGAAATACATTTCACTGCTCAGGCAATTGGCGAAGAACCCCTTTGCACCAGCAGCGAGGTAGAAGTCGATGACCCTGGAAACATTGCCGTAATCGATTTTCAGGTCGGTACCGAACGGGGTGATCATGACAGGGACGAATTTTTTGTCGTCAGCCGCGAACGTCCGGGGGGATATTAGGCCCTTTCTGTGGCTATGTGTCCGGGCGGATGGCACAATCCCGCCGCCAGCCACGATTCCCAATGCTGCCGGGGCCATTTTTTCCAGGAAATCCCTTCTGCTCACTTTATTCTCGGTTTTCATGGGATGTTAAGGGTTTAGGTGAATCAGTGATGTAAGGAGTACTTGAAAATATCAAAATGGGTAGTCTTTTTGTCCAATTATTTTTTTGGCAGCACCTACCGAAAGCAAACTTCTGCCTGTAAATCTATTTCGGGATGTCGTGCTGAAATTATTTTGGAATTTATTTCTAAAAAATTGGACTGGTCGGAGGCCTGATTGCAACGTGCAACCGTACATGTAGTTGTATCCACCTATTACTTAGGTGCTAAGCGTCTTGTGGATCCTTTCGAAACTTTAACCCAATTAAGTCCATGGAACAAAAAGTTTTACCAGAACATGGCACCCGCTTTACAAGTTGTTGTAAGCGGTGCTGCCTGTTAATCGCCCTTGCGGGCTTGTCGATCTCCACCCGCGCGGCCGGGCCATTTGAATCCACAAGGGTTAATATCATCAGCAACAGGAGTAGCGGCAGGCTGCTAATGCTCCAAACGGTGAAGGGGAAAGTCACCGATGAGAAGGGCGACGGGCTGCCGGGTGTAAATGTTTTGGTAAAAGGAACCCAGCAGGGGACGAGCAGTGATGCGAACGGGAACTTTACGATCGAAGCACCAGGGCCCGATGCCGTTCTGGTATTTTCATTTGTGGGATATCAGCCCCGGGAAATCACGGTCGGCAGCAGTTCCGTACTGGAAGTGAAACTGGCGGTGGATACCAAATCACTCGACGAAGTGGTGGTGACGGCATTGGGTATCAAGAAGGAGGTCAAGGCGGTGGGATATTCGGTGACGAAGGTAGAGGGAAGTGCATTTACAAAGACAAGGGAAACCAATATCGGTAACTCGCTGGCCGGCAAAGTCGCAGGGGTGAATGTTTCAGCGGCGGCGACAGGGCCGGCGGGGTCAAGCCGGATCACGATCCGGGGCAATACTTCACTCACAGGCGACAATGCACCGCTTTTTATCATCAACGGGATCCCTATGAACAATACAAAGTTCGGAAAGACCCAGGGCGACAATCCCGATTGGGGGGATAATATATCCAGTATCAACCCCGACGACGTGGAAGATATGACTGTCCTCAAAGGAGCGGCAGCCGCGGCATTGTATGGGTCGAGGGCCAAAAACGGTGCTATCATCATCACCACCAAATCGGGGAAGGGGAATAAGGGCATCGGTATCGAATTCAATACCAACAATACCGTGGAGGTACCGTACTTTATATGGGATCTGCAAAAGGAATACGGCCAGGGCTACAATGGCGTGAAACCGTCGGGTGTAGGCGTTGCTGCCGCGCACGGGCAAAATCACTGGGGTGCCCCTTACGACGGATCGATGGTCGTGCAGCTAGACGGCGTGGAAAGGCCCTATTCGTACGTCAAAGACCAGGTTTTGAAGGATTTCTACGGCAACGGCTTTACTTCCTCCAACAATATCGCCTTTACCGGGGGCGGCGATAAGGGGAATTTCCGGCTCGCGGTGACGGATATGCGCAACAAAGGCATCATTCCGAATGCGAAAATGCGCAGGGATAATGTCAGTCTGAGCATCAATCAGAACGCCACCAAAAACATCGCGATCAGCGCCAATGTAGACTATATCAATGAAAAAGTAGATAACCGTTACGTGCTCGAAACGAACAATGCCAACAGTGCGGGGACAATCTTATTCGTAAACAGCAACATGCCCACCAGCGCGCTGGCTCCCGGGTACGACCCCGTAACATTCAAGGAGAAAGTGCTGGGCACCGACCTGGGTGCTACCAACCCTTATTACGCCCTCAATCAGATCAAAAACAATACGCAGAAGGACCGCTTCATAGCGGCGATTAATGCGAGGTGGAACATTACCGACTGGCTGTTTGTGCAGGGGAAGGTCGGGCAGGATATGTTTTCCTATCAAATCAACAAAATTGTCCCTGAGGGCACCGGTTATCGCCCTAATGGCCAGATCGACCAGATCACGACCAACTTTTATGAGCGAAATTTCGAAGGGATGATCGGCCTTAACAAAGCGCTGAACAAGGATTTTAACCTGGTGGTCAATGCGGGAGGCAACCTGATGGCGCAGCACAGCAATGGTACCAACATCAGCGGGTCGGGGATTATCACGCCCCGCCTGGAAGTGATAAACAACACATCTGTCCGGAACACGACCACCAGCATTTTGGATAATAAGATCAATTCCTTGTTCGGTACCGCCGAATTGGCCTACAAAAACTACCTGTTTCTGAATGTAACGGGCAGGAACGATTGGTTCTCAACCCTCAGTCCTGAATCGAATAACTACTTCTATCCGTCCGCCAGTCTGAGTTACGTATTCTCGGATGCGTTCGAAATGCCCAAGGCTATCAGTTTCGGAAAATTCAGGGTGTCGTATGCATCGGTGGGCGGAGCCACAGACCCTTACCAGCTCAATCTCACGTACGGGGTGCTGCCTTACAGCTACGACGGCAAACCGCTGGGGACGATCAACCAGGCTGTGGTTCCCAACAAAAACCTTCGCCCGCTGAGCGTGAACGAATTAGAGGCGGGTCTGGACCTGCGCCTGTTCAATGGCAAACTGGGCATCGACGTGGCAGCTTACAACAGGTCTACCAAAAACGACATTACTACGGAGACCGTCTCGTCGGTTACCGGTTATAACGGCGCGGTGGTGACGGTGGGAGAGCTTCGCAACCGGGGCGTCGAAATGCTCTTTACCGTTCGGCCCGTCACTACGAAGGATTTCAGTTGGGATGTTTCGCTCAATGTGGCTTACAACAAGAGCAAGATCCTGAAAATCTCCAATTCGACCAACGAGTTCCTGCTCGGTACAGCCACGAAGGTTTTCCTGAAACAAGTGGTGGGAGAGGAGTATTCGCAGATCGTCGGGCGTACCATCAAACGCGATGCCAATGGCAGGGATGTGATGGACGCCAAAGGCCTGCCTATCGTGCCTACGGACGTGAAGGCATTTGGTTCCGGCATTCAGCGGTATACTTCCGGTATTACCAACACATTCAGCTACAAGTCATTTACGCTGTCGGCCCAGGTTGACGGCAAGTTCGGGGGATTGATTTACTCCAATACCAACTACAACCTGGAACACCGCGGCATGTCCCCGCGCTCGCTGCTCGGGCGCGCGAATGGCGTGGTACTGCCCGGGGTGACCGAGACGGGAGAGGAGAACAAAGTGCTGGTGACGGCTGCCCAGGTTAATAACCGCGATATTATCGTAAGGCGCCGCGACGCGTTGGACGACTATCTGTACAATGCAAGTTTTATCAAGCTCCGGTATGTGTCATTGACGTACAACCTGCCGCGTGCATTGTATGAAAAGATCGGCTTTGTGAAGGGCGCCAGTGTATCGCTGGTCGGCAGAAACCTTCAGACCCTGATGAAACACACGCCGGGGATCGACCCGGAGACAAATTTGTCGGCGGGCAACGACCAGGGGATCGAATCGACGCAATTACCTCCAACCAGAAGCTACGGCTTTAATGTGAATTTGAAATTCTAAATCGGGAACGGATCAAACCTGTTTAAAATGAAAAAAATAGTAAACGTTCTATTGGCTGTCGGCACAGTGCTCCTGTCGGGCTGCGACGGCGACTTTGAACAACTCAATAAAGACCCCAATGCAGCTACCGCCGAGGGGTTCAGCCCGGCTTACCTGTTCACCTCCGCACAGCTGTTTTCGTCGAGGGGTGACGACGGGGCTTCGCTGCATTATACCGAGCCTTTCGTTCAGCATTTCGCGACGCTGAGCGACGCGGGCACATTCGATTTCTTTGGTGATAAATATGTGTATAACAAAGGCGGAAGCGAGAGCCTTTGGAAGAACACATTCAATGCGGTGAACGGTGGTAGCAAGCTGCTGGAAGACGCCATTCAATTATCGAAGGACAAGCCGGAGCTGAGCAATCTCCACAATATGGCCAGGATCTGGAAAACGGTGATATACCATCGCCTCACGGACCTGTACGGAGATGTGCCTTATTCGGAGGCCAACCAGGGTTTTTCGGCGCAGAACTACAAGCCCAAATATGATACCCAGAAGGATATCTATTACACGATGCTCAGCGAACTGGAAGATGCCACGGCCAAGCTGGACGCATCGAAGGGAGCAGTCACAGCCGACATTGTTTACGGGGGTGATGTGGTGAAGTGGAAAAAATTCGGTTACTCCCTGATGCTGCGGCTCGGAATGCGGTTGCAGAAAGTGGAACCGGCAACTGCCGAAACCTGGGTGAAAAAGGCCATTGCCGGTGGTGTATTTACGTCCGTCGATGATAATACGTACGTCAGGTTTCCGGACAAGACCGGCGCGAATCAATCACTGGTGAATGGGGAAAGCTGGACGTTGTCGGTATCAGGCGTATCACCGGGGAAGATCAGTTCAACGATCTTCGACTACATGAAAAGCCGCAACGATCCGCGCCTGAAATACATGGTAGCCGTTTATTCGGACCCTTCCAAAGCATCAACGAAAAACACGGACCCCGCTGTTCAGAAAGGGATGCCCAACGGGTTCAACCTGGTAACGATCAAGAGCCATTCAAGTTGGGACAATACGAAAGATCAGCACCAGTATTCGGGCATTAACCGTGATGTCTACGCTAAACTCGACGGCCCGCGCATGGGCCTTACCTATGGCGAGGTTCAGCTGATGATGGCCGAAGCGGCGATTCGCGGATGGGTAAGCGGTGACGCCGAGGCGCTCTACAAAAGCGGGGTTGCCGGAGCCATGAAGAACCTGGCAAAATACGACGCATCGGCGGTCATTACGGACACGGAAATCAACGCCTATCTCACGGCTAACCCTTTTGTAGGTATTGCCGACAAGGAAAAGGCGTACGAACAGATCAACACCCAGTATTGGGCGGCTTGTTTCATGAATGGTCTTGAAGCGTACGCCAATGTTCGCCGCTCCGGCTACCCCAAGCTGACGCCCATCAATTATCCGAGCAACGAAACCGACGGGACCTACCCGCGCAGGCTGCGCTACCCCGAGGATGAGCCGGTATTGAATGCCGCCAACTACAATGCGGCGGTGGCCCGGCAGGGGACGGACAATTTCAAAACAAGGGTTTGGTGGGACAAACAGTAGTCATAAAACAGGATAATGGACAGTAAAACAAAAACAATTGCGCCGGAAGTGACCCGGCGCAATTTCATCAAAACAGCGGGTGTGGGCATGTTTGTTGCACCCTATATTACTTCGGGCTGGGCAAAAACGCCTCCCAGCGACATGGTCCGCCATGCGGTAATCGGCACGGGCGGCATGGGGCGAAACCATACCAGGACTTTCGGTAAAATGGAAGGATGCAGCCTGGTGGCGGTTTGCGACGTTGATCCCGAACAGCTTGGCAAGGCTGTCAAGGACTTGCCGAATGCGGAGAAGATCAAAAAGTACGCCGACTTCAGGGAATTGTTGCAGGACAAATCCATCGACTCGGTGTCCATTGCCACGCCCGATCACTGGCATACCCCCATGGCCTTATGGGCGATGATGGCGGGTAAGCATGTGTATGTGGAGAAACCATGCGCACACAATGTCAGGGAAGTCAACCTGCTCGTGAAGGCATCCCGGGCATTCAACAAGTGCGTGCAGCACGGCACCCAACGCCGGAGCAACGGCGCACATATGGAAGGTATCAGGCAGCTGCGTAATGGTGTGATCGGAAAGGTACACACCATCAAGGCCATTGATCACCAGTACCGCGAAGCCATTGGCAGGGCGCCGGCAGAGGCTCCACCCACCGGCGTGGATTACGATATGTGGCTTGGCGCTGCGCCGAAAGTCCCTTTTACCAAAAACCGCTGGCATTATAACTGGCGTTGGTTCTGGGATTATGGCAATGGCGATGCAGCCAATGACGGCGTTCACCAGATCGACGTGGCCGTATGGGCCCTGGGCGACAAATATCCCCGGCGGGTGGTCGCATCCGGCGGTCAGTATTTTTACGATGACGACCACCAGACGCCGGATACGCAGACCACCGTTTTCGAATACGACGACACCCAGATCATCTGGGAAATGCGGCTGTGGACGCCCTACACGCTGGAAGGGCACGACAACGGTAACGTGGCATATGGTACGGAGGGAAAAATGGAGTTCGGCCGTGCGGGCGTTGTCATCACAAAAGGTAAAGAGCAGATCAAAATAGAAGCCCCCGAGAACGTGGAGCCAATTATGCCCAATTTCATCACTGCCGTCCGCGAAGGTAACCCTGCCAAACTCAACGCCCCGATCGAAAGAGGCGCTGTTGCCACCAACATGGCGCTGCTGGCCAATATCGCTACCAGATTGGGCGTATCCTCGCTTCAATATGACCCTTTGAAGGAAGAAATCAAATGCCCCGGCCTGGATAAGCAAGCCAATGCATTACTCGGCCGGACCTACCGGAAAGGTTATGAACTTCCCTACAAAGCTTAAACTACATTCTTCAATCAGAAATCTTCAACGCCGGTCATGGTAAAATATCCCACTGTTTTAAAATACTTTCAAACCTGTATGAACGGATGCCTCATCGCATTTTTGCTGGCCGTTCCCGGGTATTCACAAAAGCCGAAAAAAGGAAATACTTCACTGCCGGTTGTTTCATTTGAACAGAAGCCGGGAGCACTGACCATACTGGTAGGAGGTAAGCCGTTTGCCAGTTATATTTATGAAGATGAGAAAATTACGCGGCCCTATTTCGCACACGTCAAGTCGCCCTGCGGTATTCAGGTTACCCGCAATTACCCGCCTCAGGAAGGCGACCCCAAGGACCATTCGACATTTCATCCCGGTATTTGGCTCAGTTTTGGCGACATCAACGGCTATGATTACTGGCGGTTGAAGGCAAAAGTGGAGCATGAAATGTTTGTAGAGCAGCCAAAGGGCGGGCCGGGAAAAGGGACTTTTGTCGTTCGCAACTATTACATGAGCAGCGATGGAAAGGACAGGGTTTTGGCAGAGCTTGCAAAATATACGGTCCTGGTGCGCCCCTCCGGGACGCTTTTGCTGATCAACAGTACATTTTCTTCCGATTCAGGGGATATCATTTTTGGTGACCAGGAAGAAATGGGACTCGGCGTTCGTGTCAATACCAAATTCACCGTACAATATGGAAAAGGGCATATTACCAATGCCGAAGGATTGAAAGACGGAGCCGGTACCTGGGGAAAGGCTTCAAACTGGGTGGATTACAGCGGACCTGTCGACGCGAAATATGTGGGTGTAGCCATCATGCCTGACCCGGATAATTTTCGTCCGAGCTGGTTCCATACCCGCGATTACGGTTTAATGGCCGCAAATGCCTTCGGCCGGGAAGCCCTGACGAAAGGCCAGAAAAGCGCAGAGGTAATCCAAAAGGGGCAGGAGTTTCATTTGGGTTATGGCGTGCTGATTTATTGCAAACCCGGTAAAGTTGATATTGAAAATGCCTATCAGGACTATTTGAAAATGCGTGCGAATTGAGGTGTGGATCAGGCAATTCAATAATTATATAACAGATAATGGAAATTGTGTAGCAAAACCTTTTCGCAAGATTTGACCTTTGTGGCTTCCCCGATTATATATGCTTGAATGAAGAATCATTGATTATGGAACACCACTATCACATTCATCATGCGGATAAGAAGCCGATGGACTCAGATCTGATGAAGACTGGCGCCAACGGGCATCACGCGCGGCACGCAGGCGAGGAGGCTGATCACGGCGGGCATGATAAACATGCCGGGCATCACACCGCAGACTTTCTCACGAGGTTCTGGATTTGTCTGCTCATTACAATACCGATTCTGATGTTGTCCCACATGATCCAGGAGTGGGCCGGCTTCAACCTGCGGTTCGCTGGGGATCAATATGTGCTTTTGGTACTTAGCAGCATCGTGTACTTCTATGGAGGTTGGCCATTTTTAAGTGGCCTGGTCGGTGAATTGAAAAGCAGGACTGCCGGTATGATGACGCTCGTTGCCGTTGCCATCACAACAGCCTATGTTTATAGCGTCGCGGTCGTATTCGGGCTCGAAGGGATGGACTTTTTCTGGGAGCTGGCAACATTGATCGACATCATGCTGATTGGGCATTGGTTGGAGATGAAGTCGCAGATGGCTGCCTCGCGGGCTCTGGAATCGCTGGTAGCTTTGCTGCCGTCCGTGGTGCATGTAGAAAGGCATGGGCAAATGACCGATATTCCATTACAAGACCTTTCGAAAGGGGATGTTTTGTTGGTAAAGCCGGGTGAAAAGGTAGCAGCCGACGGTTTGATTGTCGACGGTAACTCATATGTGAACGAAAGCATGCTTACGGGAGAAAGTGTTCCTGTCCGCAAGCAGAAGGACGATAAAGTAATTGGCGGCGCGATTAACGGGGACGGTGTTTTGAAAGTCCAGGTTACCGGCACCGGCGACGAAAGCTATCTGAATAAGGTAATCAATATGGTGAAGACGGCACAGAGTGCCAAGTCGAACACGCAGAATCTGGCAGATAAGGTGGCTGGCTGGCTCACGCTGGTTTCCATTACGGTGGGTGTGGTTACCTTTATCGTATGGTATACAGGTGGCCAGCCGCTTGCATTCGCTCTGGAAAGGATGGTGACCGTGATGGTAACATCCTGCCCGCACGCGTTGGGAGTTGCCATTCCGTTGGTCATAGCGGTGTCGACAACACTTTCGGCTACACACGGCCTCCTGATCAGGAATCGTACGGCATTTGAGAACGCCCGCAAGCTCACCACGATCATTTTCGATAAGACAGGCACCCTTACCACAGGCTCACATGAGATTAAAAAGGTAATACCTGTCAGCAGTGATCTTTCTCCCGATCAAATCTTGCAATATGCGGCTGCTATACAACAGAACTCAGAGCATCATATCGCGCATGGCGTCATGCGGGAGTTGAAGAAAAAGGGCTTGGAACTCTGGAAATCGACCGATTTTACCTACATGCAAGGCGTCGGAGTGAGCGGCCTGGTAAATGGGAAGAGGGTCGTCGCTGCCGGGCCCAACTATTTCAGTCAGGAGCATAAGCCCATGCCAGTTATTCCCAGGGAAGTCGATCAGGCCACGGACACGGTGAATTTCATTTTGGTAGATGGTGTACTGGTCGGCCTGATCACATTCGCAGACAGCATCCGGGAGAGTGCCGCACAGGCCATCCTGGAATTGAAGAGGATGAACATCAGGTCGTTTCTCCTCACCGGGGACAATGAAAAAATTGCAGAGGCTGTCAGCAAAAAGCTGAACATGGACGGCTACCTCGCGAATGTACTGCCGCATCAGAAGCAGGACAAAGTCAAGGAGTTTCAACAAAAGGGAGAAATTGTTGCCATGACGGGTGATGGTGTAAACGACGCGCCAGCACTTGCACAGGCAGATGTAGGTATTGCGGTAGGGTCCGGAACCGACGTAGCGGCGGAAACGGCTGATATAATTCTCGTAAATAGTGATCCGATGGATGTGGTTCAGATGATAACATTCGGCAGGGCCACCTATCGGAAAATGGTGCAGAATCTGGTTTGGGCAATAGGTTATAACGTGGTAGCGATCCCTTTGGCGGCTGGTTTGTTGTATCCATCCTTTATGTTAAGCCCCGCAATGGGAGCGGTGCTGATGAGCGCATCGACGATCGTGGTCGCGATCAACGCAAAGCTCTTGCGGGTAAGGCAGACGAGGTGAGGCTAACGGTTTCTCCGGTAGCGTTGTCTAACTGCATCCCCATGCCGGAAAAAATACAGAAAATGTACTCCCTTCATCAAGCCGGCTCCTGGCGCTGATTGCACCTCCATGATTTGCGACGACGCGCTGGCAGATAGCGAGCCCGATACCTGTGCCTGGAAATTCACTTTTGCCATGCAAGCGCTGAAAGACCTGAAAAATGCGGCCGAGGTAAATTTCGTCGAAACCGATGCCATTGTCTGTGACGTCGATCTGGTGGTAGAAAGCGCAATCCTGGGTCCTCGTGTTGAATGCCGTCAACTGAGGGGATTCCACGGTCTGTACGGTAATGCGGATCTCGCAGTCCACCGACGCTCGCCGGAACTTGACCGCGTTGCCGACCAAATTTTGAAATAGCTGTACGAGCTGCGATGCATTACCCGTAACCTGGGGCAGGTACGCAACCTCTATGCGAGCCTTCGATTCGGCGATCGACATTTCCAGGGTGTTTAGCACAGTTTCCATAACGGCGTTCAAATCCACCGTTTCCGTAACCAGTTCCGGAGTCGATATGCTGGCGAAAGTGAGCAAATCGTTGATCAGAGTGCTCATCCGGCTGGCTGCTGATCTCATCCGCTCGATGTACGTCAATTCAGTTTCGGAAAAAGTCGTTTGCCGGGCAGTGAGCAGATTTCCAAACTGCTGGATCTTCCGAAGCGGTTCCTGTAAATCGTGCGAGGCTACATAGGCAAAGTTTTGTAAGTTGTCGTTGGACCGTAAGAGCGACTCATTTGCCCGTTCGAGCTCGTAGGTCCTCTGTTGGACTTGCTGCTCCAATAGCAATGTGAGTGCCCGCTCGGCGGTAATGTCCTGCGCGCTCCCCTCCAATTTCACAGCCTGCCCATCGCTGTCGAAATAGACCCGTCCCATTGCATGGACGATCCTGCGGTGCCCGTCCTTTGCGTTGATCACGGTGTATGTTTCATCATAGTGCTTGCCCGCGGGTAATTTTTCCGCACCAGAAAAACTGGCCCGAATACGCTCCCGGTCGCCCTCCTGAATGCATGCAAGAAACGTATCGAGGTGTACGGTGGCGGTATCCAGGCCCAGCCAGTCAGCTACACGCTGTGAGAATACCGCAACTTGATTCAGAATGTCGATCTTCCAGGTCCCCAGTTCGGCCACTTCGATTGCCGTACTTAGCGCGGCCTCATTTTCTTCCAGCGACTTCCTGGCAGTGATCAGATCCGTAACGTCACGGGTGGTTCCTGCTACGGCTTCTACTTCTCCCTCCTCATTCAACACAGGAGAGAATACATAATCGTAAATTCGCCGACCGAGTGTAGCATGCGGGAACGATACTTCACCCCTTATCGATTTTTTGGTGGCGATTACCTGGTCGATCTCCCGTTCATGCATTTGAGCATGCCATGGCTCATAGCCGATTTCCAGAAGGGATTTCCCGATCGAATCCTCCCAGCTGGTTCCCCACATGCTTAACAAAGCCTGGTTGGCGTAGGTGAAGCGGTAGTTTAAATCAAAAACATACATCAGGTCAGGGGTACTGGCCGAAATAGTCTCCAATATGCGTTTCTGCCTTTCGGCGCGGTCGCGCACCGCATCTTCCCTTTGCTCCGCAGTTTTTTGCTCGGTTACTTCATGAGCGACACCCGCAAAACGGTAAACGTCGCCCTCAGCCGACAGGTAAGTCCGACCGTAGAAACGTACCCATCGCAGTTTGCCGTCGTCGGCGCCAATGGTGCGGTAAGTTTCGTCGTATAAACGATCTGATCCTGGTTCTATCGCCAGGCTGACGGCCTGACGAATCCTGTCTACATCTTCGGGGTGGATGTATTGCAATGCTTTTTCGTATGACAGAGAATTATCCTTGGTCATCCCAAAAAGCTCCCGGCAGCGATCATCCCACCGGACATTATAAGTTTTGGGATCCAGCTCCCAGACGCCCAATCGGCTTACCTGCAAAGCAAAGTCAATATCAAGTTTTTCCGGTAGATTGTTATGCCAACTTAATGGTGTTCCACTGTTCATAGAAGGATGTGCCCCGTTTAGTCAGTTTCTGTTGAAGATTGTATTAAAACCCGTGCCAGCAGATTTGACATCCTTGTTGTACTTGGTCCGATATTCCAGCGGCGACAGCCCGGTAAGTCGCCTGAATAACTCGCGAAATGCTTTTAAGTCGGAGTATCCGACCTCGTACATCACCTCGTAGATCGTTTTTCGGGTCGTTTCAAAGGCCTTTTTGGCCGACTCGATTTTGACCCGCTGAGCGTATTCGGTGGGCGTATTTCCGGTCGCCTTGACAAACCTCCGGTCAAAATTCCTTCTTCCAACCGCAAACCGGGCCGAGAGGGCTTCCATGGAAATACGCTCATCCAATTTGCTTTCGATATAGGCCTGAGCCTGACGGACTACCTCATCACCGTGCAGTTTCTGGCCGCTGAAAATGCTGAATGCGGATTGACTTTGCCTGTCGATCTCGACCTGGAACACTTTCGAACAGTAAATAGCGGTCTGCCGGTCAAAGTATTTTTCGATCAGGAAGATCATTAGGTTCAGAAATGAATAACCTCCGCCGTTTGTGTAGATACCGTGCTCATCGGTGATCAGCATGTCGGTTTGCAGGTCAACATTTGGGAACCGGGACCGGAACGTTTCGGCAAATCGCCAGTGCGTCGAACATTTCCTGCTCTCGAGAAGCCCCGTTGATGCGAGCATGAACGCGCCGCTGCACATGGCAGCGACTTCGGCTCCCGCTTTATATTGCTGCACAATCCACTCGGTTAGCAACCTGTTTCCTTCCAGGGTCTTGTCATAACTCTCGGGCACGGCGGGTATCAGGATCAGGTCAGTTTTGGACAATTGGTGGATGGTTGCATGTGTTTTGATGGTCAGTAATCCGCTGCCCAGGTTTACTTGTTCATCCATTCCCACAATTTCAATCCTGTGAGCCAGGTTGCTTCCCGCGGCTTTTTGATAGGAGTTGGCTTCGGTCAGCATTTGGTTCGCGCCCACAATGCATGCTACCGTGGACATACTTGTTTGCCCGTCAGGAGCAAGTATAGTGATATGTTTCATGGGATTTTTTATACAAAGTTACTGGATTTGTTTGTCCAAATCCACCCGTCAGAATGTCTGAATTCCCCAATCATGGGGTGCCTGAATCGCAACTACTTTTGTGAACAAACTAAAATACACGCGATGAAAGGAGAAAATTTCAGCACAACGGTTCTGGTGGATGAGTCACCGGTGGAAGTGTTTGACGCCATTAACAAAGTTCGGGAATGGTGGTCGAAAGCAGCAAAGGGAGATAGTGTCCTGCTGCACGATGAATTTATGGTAGATTTCGGCCAACACTGGTGGGCGCTCAGGATCATCGAAACGGTTCCTGCCGAAAAAGTCGTATGGCAGGTTACCGGCAGCTATATGCCCTGGAATGAAGACAAGCACGAATGGACAGGTACAACTCTTGGTTTCGAAATATCCCGGGAAGGCCGACAGACCCAATTACGGTTTACCCATTTCGGTCTGGTACCTCAATTTTCCTGCTTTGCCGGCTGCTCAAAAGGCTGGACCGGTTATGTTCAGATCAGCTTGAAAAATCTGATAACTACCGGCGTGGGCACGCCTGATTATCCCTATTAAAGATCCTAACCGCAACGCTTCGGAAATACTTCGCCGAGCGGCGTGAAATTCATGCATGATCATAAAACCTGATAAGATAACGATGTTACTAAGAAACAAGAATGCGGTGATTTACGGAGGCGGTGGCGCCATTGGCGGAGCCGTAGCGAGGGTATTCGCAAGAGAAGGAGCGAATGTGTTCATTTGCGGCAGGACGCAATCCCGGCTCGATGTAGTAGCTGCCGACATTGCCGCAATGGGTGGGGTAGTCGAAACTGCGGTGCTCGATGCGTTTGACCAACAGGCGGTACAAGCACATGCGGATGCCATCGCGGCCAAAACCGGGCATATCGACATTGCGTTCAACGCGGTTAGCGTCGTGCACGACCAGGGGACAATGCTGAGGGATTTGTCGTTGGAGGATTTTATGTTGCCGGTTGACGGATTCCTTCGAACGCTGTTTATCACCAGCAAAGCGGTTGCACGGCATATGGGGGGTAAGCACCCCGGTGTGATACTGACCATTTCTACACCGGGCTCCAAGATGGCCGCGCCCGGCGTCCTGGGCCATTGTGTCGCCTGCGCCGGAACGGAAGCTTTTTCAAGAGTATTGGCAGCTGAACTCGCACCGGAGAATATCAGAGTTGTTTGTATACGGTCGCATGCCATCGCGGATGCGCCTGCGGCGGGTTCCTACACCAAAGATGTTTTCGCAACACAGGCATCATACAAAGAGGCCGGTGGCGAGCAGTCGGTAGCAGAATGGCTGCCCGGTTCTCCTATGGCCCAGGGCACCATGCTAAAACGTTTGCCGATGCTCTCCGAAGTTGCCGAGACGGCTGCGTTTCTGGCTTCGGATCGCGCCGGCGCCATGACGGCAGCCATAGTGAACGTCTCATGCGGCGCCATCGTCGACTGAGACGGGGGCCGGAGCTCGTGTCGATTGCCGCGCTCCGCTCGGCCACTTTGGCGTGTATGAGGTGCCGGTTCGGGCGATTATCAGTTTTGAACTACCACTTTAAATACGTCATTGCCAACACTCAGAAGGTAAAGCCCGTTTTGTAAGGAGCTCGTATCCAAAGGCTTTGTTGGGAGTACGGAAGATTCAAGAACGGAAATGCCCTGTGAATTCCTGATGAAATAGGGCTGGTTCCTGTTTTTGCTCACAATGTGAAGCCTGCCGCGTGACGGATTGGGATACACTTTTACCATGCTGTTGCCATCCCGGACAGCAATGATTTTAGAGTATTCGAATGCGCCGTCGAAATCCAGTTGTTTGAGCCGGTAATAGGTAACGGCAGCAGGGTGGGGATCGTGGAATGAATAGGTATTGGCCACTTTTGAATCCGCATTCCCTTCCACAAAACCGATCTTTTCAAAAACGACCGCATCCTCGCTGCGCTCAATTTCGAAACCTTTGTTTTGGATTTCCGAAGCGGTTTTCCAGGTCAACCGATTTCCCTCGGAAGTGTTTCGCCCTTCAAAACTGACGAGATCAACCGGCATGATCGCAAGGCACGTTTCTGAATTGACAATGGCAGGCCTGGAAGCGCAGCCAAGGCCATTACTGGCAATGTTGGCAGTATTGGTCGGGTCGGCCAGGTAAAAGCAAACACTTTTTACGCTGCAATCCGTGAGACTTAGCGCGTATAAGATAGTTAACTCGGTAATGCCCTCAGGATCGACGTCGTCAAGTCCGGATAAACTTGTTAGCCCGTCGCCGGTTATGTTAATTTTTTCGATTGAAGTAATGCCATTCAACCCGCTTAGACTGGTCACGGAATTGGCGCTGATGCTAAGCCTTTTAATCTTCGCGGCGGGGTTCAACCCGATGAAATTTTGTAATGTCCCATTGCTCACGGAAAGTTCTCCAAAACTAGTCACCGTTCCCAACCCTTCCAGGCTGCTTATCGGGCCTGAAATAAACAGGCCGTAACGGATGGTAGTAAGCGATGACAATCCGTTGAGGCTTAGCAGGCCGCCTGAGTCAAGCCAAAATGCCCATATTTCGTTGACCGAACCCAGTCCCGATAAATCCAGCAGACTGGGATTGTTGCTGACAAGAATCTGATGGATGTATTTAACCATATTCAGGGTGCTGATGTCGCTCAATTTAGGATTGGCGAGGAACCGGATATAATATAGCGTATCCGTATCCGGGAGGCCTGCCAGGCTTACCAGGTCCGGATTGAAGGCCAGTGAAATACCCCGGTAAAAATCCAGGTTGGGCAGCCCATTTAAATTAACCAGTTTGGTATTGCTTAAAGCAAGGGTATTCCCGATATGGGCAAGGTTGGTCGCACCCGTAAGCGAAGTCAGTGCAACGGCGTCTGTGATGGAGAAATTCCCATCAACAGAATTCAATGCTGTCAGGCCTGTTAAGTTGGTAAGTTGAGGAAGCTTTTCAATAAAAATATGCCCTGTTTCAAAGTCCCAGAAAAGAACCGTCGTATCAAATTGAACGGTCGTTAATCCGCTCAATCCATTCAAGTTTTGAAGCAGCGGAGAGGAGCCGATAAATAAATTGCCTTTGATGGTGGTGATAGCGGAAAGGCCATTCAGATTAGTAATATCATTCCCGCGAATAGTGACTCCACCGGTGATTGAAGTACAGCCCGGAAAGGTAATACCAAAGTTATCAATGCTGGCCTGTGTAGAGAAACTGACACCTCCTGGCGGGCATAATGGCGCGGGACCTTCCACAAAAATGATGTCCGAGAACGAAATATCGCCATTCAGTTTTTCTTCTTTTACCCGATAGTAATTCTGATATCCGGGTGCTGTATCATCGTAATTGTAATTCTGCGGATTGGGTGAATCGCCATGGCTATTCACAAATCCAATGGCTGTAAATGCAAATGGTGTCGTGCCCCGCTCAATAGAAAAACCTTTTACGGCGTTTTCGGAAGTCGTTTGCCAGGTGAGCTGGATCTGCGTACCTGTTTTGGTGCCCTGTAAATTAACGATATCCGTCGGTGCCGCTACTCCCTGGCAGGTTGGCGACGAGGAAATTCCTGTGTAATTACAATCCGGGCCATTGTTGAATACGTCGAAAGGCCCCGTGCCATTTACCAAAAAGCGGCAGATGCTCTGGATGTTGCATTTTGTGAGGTTTGGGTTATTTATGATAAGCAACCCGCCAACAGTTTCAATCGCATAAAGATCTACCAGCGTGGTAATCGAGCTATTGGTAATACCGAGCGTGCCGGTAACGGTCTTCAAATTCGGCAAACCGCTGAGGCTTGAACATTCTATAAATGTGAGTTCTCCGACCGTGGTAACATTTTCGAGACCGCTAAATCCATGACTTCCGGTTACCCGAAGCGTTATCGGCAAAGCGGTAATGGAGCTGAGCGCATTGTAATTCGAGATGCCTTTGTAGTCCCAGAAAGCACCGAGGGAGGTGAGCGATTCCAGCCCGTTCAGGCTCGTCAGGCCCGCATCGGCACTAATTGAAAGGCCTCCCATGGATGTGATCGAGTCGAACCCATCCAGGTCAGTCAGCAGGGTACAACCTGATACGGCCATTGCGTAGCCGACGGTTTCCAGTGACTCCAACCCTGTTACGCTCGTCAATGCATTACATTGGCTGATCGTAAAGAATGCTGCAATGCTTTTGAGGTTATTCAGGCCGGTCAGGTTCACCAATGCGGGATTGTTGGTGATCATAAGCTGCCCTCCTGAAAAGTCAGGGTCCAGCACGATCTCGGTCAGTCCGGAAAGGCCTGTCAAATTCGTTAATAGCGGATTATTATTGATTGTAAGATCACCGGTAATAGAAGTAATGGCCGATAAGCCATTAAGATTAACAATATCTGACCCCGAAATCGTTACCGGCCCTGCAATTTGGGTACAGCCCGGATTATTTGTATTGAAATTATCAATGCTGGCCTGGTTATTAAAAGTAAGACCACCCACTCCGCAGGTTTGGGCATTTGCGATGCCGAGCGACATCAATAGAAAGGTTAGGAGAGTAGTTAATTTTTTCATAGCCGTTAAAAATTAATGTTATTAACAATGGATTTTTAAACTAACTAGCAATTACTAGTTAATAAACCGGCTGTTTACAAAGAACTACTGTTAAGTGGTTAATATTTAATTGCTTAGCGCTGATTGAGATTCTGATTGGAATTGTAAAATCGTTTGTTTGGTCTGTCTGGCTATTCCGCAAAAACTGATTTAAATACTGTTTTTGTTTTGCCGAAATCTTCAAGATAGATCGGTTGTCTGATCATGAACTTTTAGGATATATGCCGGCAGGCCTTCCTCTTAGTTCATGTTTTTTACGCGTGTTTGCGGATTCCGCCCCATGCGTTTCAGAATTTGGTGGATCACTCCAACTTGCCGGGTGAACCATTTGAGCCCGTCATCCAGATCTTTGAGATCCTGTTCGGACACGTTTAATAGTTCCTGATTCCGGGGGTGGGAAAGGCGGCTTTTTGTGGATACGGCGTTGCGAAAATTCAGCCAGTCGGGCTGATTGAATGCGGCTTCCAAATCTTTTTCAACAAGCTTACCCACCATGCGGAACGTGAAGCGGGTGCTGTCGATAATGCTCATGTGGTGAGGGACAATTCTTGCACCGTTGATCCCGTCGAACTCGTAGGATTCACCGCGCAGCAATGCAAGTTCACCTGCCCAGAATTTGCTTTCCGAGTCCGGCAGCAGTCGGTCACAGCATATTTGTCTGTGCAGCCAAAGAATGGTTTCCACGGATGCAAACACGTTGTGGTAGCAGCTCCTGCGCATAAATTGCGAGTCCGGTGCCGGAACGAACAGGTTATGAGTTGCGGCCAAATCTGAGAGAGACTTCTGGATTAAGTCAAGGCGGTTGGAGAGAATCATAGCATTGCGTTTCATCAAATATATTGCCTTTTGGTTACGAGTGCTAAAATTCGCAGCAGGCAGATTACAAAAAACGCCTTCCCAATCCAGGAAGGCGTTTGTTCTATTACTCAACGTAAGTGTGTGAAAGCGTTTGCGATCGCCCCTTATCGAATCATTGCCTGCAAATGGGGCGTTTCACAGCATATGACTGTTGAGTAGTGGCGGGTTATCGGGTGATCAACAGGTTGGAAATGCCTTGTTCTCCGTCCGCATCCCGGGCACTTACCAGGTAAATCCCCTTTGGTAGCATGCTCACATCGATGACGCTTTTCCCCACTACTTCTTTAACAAGCTGCCCTGAGTGTTTGTAAATCGATATTTTGAGAGAGGCAGGCGAGGATGCTGTACTGACATGCAATTCATCAGCCGCCGGGTTGGGATAGACGTTCAGGGTCATGCCGAACTTTACAGCCTTGATGCTGCTGAATGCAAAAGTTCCATCCAGATCAATCATTTTCAGGCGATATAAATTTTGTCCCCCGCGCGGGCTTGAATCGGTGAAATAGTAGTGGTTGGTCTGCTTGGTAGTGCCTTTGGCCTCGACGGTGCCTATTGCGGACCAGGATTTGCCGTCGGTACTGCGCTGAATTTCAAACTCGCGGCTGCCTGTTTCCTCGGTCGTAGTCCAATTCAGGTTGGTGACTTTACCTTCCGTCGCAGCCCCGAACGATGCCAGCGTGACGGGCAATGCGCCCTCGGCATAAGTATACACGACGCAGGCTCCCGCGCTCACGTAGGTTTGAACGGAGGTTTTTAGATTTCCCGATCCGGTAAACGCCACGCTGCTTTGCGCGGTAGTCGGAATCGAGAACGTGTCCCCGGCCGAACCTACAAAGTTGGCGTTGATAATGCTCTGGGAACTGGTGTTGCGGGCCGGATACCCGTAAGCAAAGGAGGCCCGGTTATAAAAAGTCGCCCCGGAAGCGCCATCATAATCCTCCTGGCCGTCATAATCGGCCAATGCGCCGTTAATGGTCACATCGCTGTTCATCACGAACGACGGCGGATTGATGGGCATCGTCATGGTAACCTTCCCGGCCGTTGTAATGCTGTAAGCGTTGGCAGTACCCGTGTTTTCTATTCCGATTAACGGGTGGTATACCGATTCTGCCGCGAATAGTTTGACATTCAGTGGGATAGGTGCTACGGTCGATTTGGGGAGCAGCAGGGCCTGGGACCATTCTGTGACAACCGATTCTTTTTGCGTACAGTAGGTGATCGTATTGGCTTTGGGAGTTAATCCAAGTCCGAATTCGTTGATCGTTTCGTTGTCGCCAATCGTGAATTCGGGCGAATAGTTAGAATCGTCGGCCGCGCTGCTGACGGTGTTATCCGAGCCTACCCGCTGTGTGGTAGGTGCAAATCCGTCGGAAGGGTAGATGTACTCGATGATGTAAGTTCCGGCATTGGCTTTAAGAGAGAATTCGCCGGACGCATTACTCAAAGCCGATGCAACTACCTCGAATGACCCCGCATCCAGCAGGTTTACGAGAATCCCGGCGACCTTCTGTTCAGAAGCCGCTCGTATTCCATCGTAGGGTTTGGCTTCCTGCCAGACAGTCCCGTTGATATTGCTTGTCAGTGGTGGAACTGTCTGAGCCATCGAGGCCGCCGAAAAAGAAAGGCATGCCAACGTGAACGTAAATGTTTTTAGCATTGGTGTTTTAAGTTTTGTGGATTGGTAATTTGAATTATTGGAATAGCCTGTATTTGGAACAGTTTATTTTATGGTGGGATAAACTAATTATTTTGTGCAGCCTTATTGGTAGTGTTTCGGTGCATCAAAATTACTTTGCCAAAAAGCATCATAAATACCTATTTGAAGGTATTTATACACCCGGTTACATAATTTTTATTGTATATTTAATTGAGTATCTTGGATAATACCAATCGATTAGAATGTATTCTAGGTGTAGTAGGAATTAATTCGAATTTTCTCGAACCTGTTTATTTTATCGTAGTTGCGATTTGCGAGATGATTAATTGCCCGATATTTTGAAAAAAACAGAGTAGGTTTTGGGAGAATATTTTTTCTATTCTAAAATAGAATGGTTGCTTGTATTAATTAGAAGCATTTGGCAAAATAGCCTGGATTTGTTTTTGATCAACACTTCTTTTAATGAAGTATGGGATCCTAGATTAATTTATTTTTAATCATATAAATAATCAGATCTGAAATAGAGTTGAAGTCCGATTTGGTTAATATATTTCTCCTATGTGTTACGATTGTATGCTTGCTGATATTGAGCTCGTTAGCGATCTCTGTTACCGATTTTCCCGCTGCCAGAAGCTGTAAGATCTCCAATTCTTTCTTCGTTAGTTCGATCTTCTGATGATTGTTGCGGCTTTTGGTGAAAATCTGCTGAATGGTCGTTGATAGGTATATTTTTCCTTTTTCGTAATTCTTTATGCATAGCATTACCTCCTGTACGCTGTCAATCTTGCTCACAATACCACCAATGTTTAAGGCTAGCAGCTGATTCAATAGGATCGGACTTTCCAGGCTGGTGAGTATGATAATCTTACTGGAAATAAATATGTCTTTAATTTTTTTGATTACATTTTCTATCTGTGTGTCGGGTAGAAAATAATCTAGAAAAACATAAAGTTCTTCCGAATGAATGGTTTGCAGGTGATTAAGGAGTGCCAACGGATCGTCGAAATTTCGAACCGATTGAAATTGTCCGGTCTCTTCAAGGAAAAGCGTAAAAGTCATCGCAAACATTTTGTGATCTTCCAGGATAACGACATTTTTCATATGAATCTGTTGGGCTTAGTCGGGCGGGTTATTGTATTGAATAGTATATTCAGAGCGCGAAATTACCGGATTGTGTAGTGAAATAAATACCTTCATAAAGGTATTTTCGAAAATCGATACTCCGGCTTTTTTCATGTTGTATCTTGCATGCTAATCGTCGGGAATCCTGCCTGTAACTCGACGATTTTGATAACCCTCGTTAAGTTTTTTTGAATCTATGAGATTGATCCTCTGTATACTTCGCATTATTGTGCTGCTGCTTTTTGTTCCGGTCGTTTCGTCCGCGCAAATCAGCACCGGGCTTTACAGAGATCTCCCTGATTCACTTAAACCGGCCGACAGGCTCCATCTCAAAATTCCTGAGGTAAACAAGATCTTGAAACATTGGTTTAAGAATGCCGGCTGGAAGGCCTCTTACTACGACGAAGCGGATTCACTCTGTTTCAGATACGCGGGTAGCTACCGGCGGTTAAGGACCGTCAGGGAGCAATGTGATTTTGTCCATACCATATGCGGCTATCTGTACTTTTCTTCGGAACGCGCGATGGAGGTCGACGAATCCTTGGTGGAAGAGGACGAGATTCTGCCTCCTGCACAGGCGACTATGGGCCTGCGCTACTGCGAAGTGTTTATCAATAATTTTCCGGAAAAGTCGATATTTAATGAGCACTTCTTACCTAATATCTTTCTGTATAAGGCGCATTTTCTGATGGCTCAGCGCAAGCATAAGGAAGCCTATTACGCCCTGCTGCAGTCGAAGGAAATAGCGGCCGGAAAGGCTATCACTTCGAGCATTTCGATCGCATTTTCTTCGCTGGGATACTTATCGGAAACCCTGGGACTTCCGGAAATGGCCATCCGGAATTACGACGAAGCTTTGAAGGTGATACGGAATGAACCGGCAGCGGCCTGGATCATCGGTCAGCGAATCTATTGTCTTTACGGAAAGCAGCGAACGTTTTTTTTCGATTACGTGAAAACAAACAATCCGGTTCTGGTCGACAGCATTCAGCGACTGCATAAAAGTATCGGGTCGTTCCCGCGCCAGTACAATGGCGCCATGGAGGCCGAATCGCATGTGGCGCTTGCCGGCGTCAGGTATTATCAGGGGCGTTATGCGCAATCCATTGCGCATGTGGACTCTGCCATAGCTATTTATCCCAACCTGCAATTGAGGGGGCTGCTTCAAGACGCGATTGCATACAGGGCACTGGGAAGCATCCATTCCCGCCATGTAAAAGAGGGGAGAAAGCTATTGAAACAGCTTAATTTTTCGAAGGTCCGGAGCCCGGTGATCGGCAGAATGCTGGAAGACCTTTACAGCTTGTCTGTTTTGGATGGCGATTACAAGGCGGCTTCGAACTACCAGCGGTATCTGCTGACTTACGTCAAACGAAAGGCCAGGCTGGAGCTTCGGGGCAGAAGCATTGAGTTGGAGCAGATTTACCGTGTCAGGGAACAGGAAAACCGGATCAGCAAACTCCAGGCGCTGCAATACCGGAATATGGGGATTGCAGTCATGGTTGTGCTCATGCTGATTATCGTTTCGGTGACGATTTACTACCGATACCGCATCGGGAAGGTGAGCAGCCGCAAGCTCATTGCGCAAGTGGAACGAATGACCGAGCTGCAAGCCATGCAGATTGAAGAGGCCAGGGAGTTTGAAAGAAAGCGGCTGGCGCAGGACCTGCACGACGATTTTTCGGCATCTATTGCGGCGAGTATCAGTTACCTGCAAATCAAGGCCAATCAGGCGGTGACCGAGGACGCCAAACTCCGGGCATTGACGGTCCTCAATATGTTGAAGGAGAGCTATGACCGGGTCAGACAGCGGTCGTATATGATGTACTGGGAGGACCAGACCGCGGGATTTTTAAAGCGGATCGAGGCCATGGTACATATTCTCTTCTTCGGTACCAACATGGAAATCAGCCTGGTGAGCGATCTGGGAGGATTCGAATTGAATGCCGATAGCAAAGCTACTATCTTGCTCATCCTGAAAGAATCGATCACCAATATCATACGGCATGCAAACGCCACGCAGGTTGAAATCACATTTTTTGTGGATATGAATACCCTGATCCTGGAAATTTCAGACAACGGCAGAGGCGTCGGTAACAGGCAATATAGGAAGTCGCTGGGGTTATTGTCGCTGAAAAAACGAATGGAAGCGCTTGGCGGCTCGTTGAGCATCGGCAGCCAATACCCCAGCGGAACGGTGATAGCCTGCACTTTCCCGCTGGCCGCGTGCGGCAGCTTCCCGGCGGAGCACCCCGGCCTTTGATGCCATCGCAGATGCTTGTTACTCACTAGGTTGATTGACTGACTCTATGATTCGTTCGCCAGAACGACCTAGTTCCTGCTACTCAAAAGATTTTCTGAACGCATCCATTCAATCAGATCGTCGAACCAGACCCGGAACGGCGGATAGGTGAGAAACCCATGTTCCCCTTTGGAATAGATGTGCAGCGCACCGCACACGCCATTTTTTTGCAGGGCGTTGTAAAATGAGATGCTGTTGGCAACCGGAACGACCACGTCTGCTCCCGAATGGTTGAGGAATGCGGGCGGGGTGGCTTGGGTCACCTGCAATTCGGTTGAGAACGAACGGATCATCTCGGGGGAGGGGTTTTTACCCAGCAGGTTGTCGCGTGAGCCGATATGTCCGGTGGTATCGTTGAAGCTGATCACCGGGTTGATCAGGATCATGAAATCAGGTCTTAAGCTGGTTTTTCCGTGTTCATCGATATAGCGGTTTTTAAAATGCGTTCCGGCAGTGGAAGCCAGGTGGCCTCCTGCCGAGAAACCCATGATGCCGATCCTGTCGGGCGTAATGCCGAATTCCCTGGCGCGTTCCCTGACGGTCTTGATCGCCTGCTGCGCGTCCTGGATAGGACCCAGAGCAGTCTGTTTCATGATCCGCGCGTCGGGTAGCCGGTATTTGAGCACAAATGCCGTAATGCCCAGCTGGTTGAACGCCCTGGCCACATCGCTCCCCTCGCGCTTGGTGAGTAATGTGCCGTAGCCGCCGCCCGGACAAATGATGACCGCGGTTCCGTTCGGTTGTTTCGGTAAAAATACAGTCAGGCCGGGAATCGAGACGTGCGATGTGAGCGAATCGACGGTCGCATTGGCGGCCAGAGTTTCCCTATCGGGTGCTTCGATGGCATTGGGAATGGGCCCGGGATACAGGCGCATGTAGCGTTGTGCGACGCTACATGCGCTGGGGAACATGATTCCGGCCGCGATAAAATACGGTGTTAATCTGTGCATTTCAGGGTATTTTGGCATCGGTAACTGTGAGTACTCCCTGCATGACGCGCCAGTGCCCCGGGAACGAACAGATAAATGGATATTCACCCGGCTGCGCAGGCGCTTTGAATTCCAGCCGGAAGGTTTTCCCGGAATTGACCAGCGGGGTCGCGAACAAAACATCCGGTGTGGAGGGTACGAAATGCTTTTCGAACCCGTCTTTCAAGCTCGCCATAGCGTCTGCCGCCTCACCGACTTTTTCGGCGGTGCCGGGTTTGACAATGACGACATTATGCGGCATCAGGTCGGGATTTTCGAACACGAGCGTCACCGCTCTTCCCGCCGGTACGGAGATTGCTTTTTTATCAAAAGCCATTTTCGCCTGAACGGCTATCAGCCTGATTTCGATCGTCCCCATGTTTTCCAGCATGGATAGTACTTCTTTCCGGTCTGTTTCGGGGACCGCATTCACCATCCCTTTCATCGCATTCACCGCCGCAGCAAATCCCGGTGAGTTCTGAACCGTTTCGGGCACGGTTTTCAGCGAGGCTACCAGGCTCTTGGTCGATTGCGTTTTGGCTTCGCTTTCGAGTGTCATTTTCATCAGCAATGGGTATGCGGTTGCGGGAGCCCGGGGGGCGAGTTCTTTTACTTTCTGGAAGTAAGAAGCCTTTAAGCCGGCATCCGGCAGCATTGAAATGCCTGTCAGGTACGCGGCTGTTTTTTCGCCAATGGCTTTTTGCAATGCTTGTTCCGGCTGGCGCGCGATGATCAATGCCGCAATACCGGTGGCCTGCATGACCTGGCTGGTGTCGGCGTCGATCAGCCTGGTGAGTTCGGGCGCACTGGCCTTCAATTCCGCTGGTTCGGAGGCGAGCAGAAGTTTGACCAGTTCCCGTTGGGCTGTGCCTGGCTGGTTCGTTTTTCTGGTTTTTTCTTCCTCCTTAATGGCATTGAGAAGCACTTTCACCTTTCCGGTCTGCTGGTTTTTCGCGAGACGGTTTACGGCTTCGGTCTTTTTAGTCGGGTCGACATCCGGTCGGGTCAGCGTAGCGGTGAGTACCTCGTTCGTCTGAGGCAATGTGGCGAGTTCCTGCGCGTTGGCAAGTGTGAGCAAGTACCGCTGCGCTTGCTTCGTGTTTTTACCAAAGCTCTTGCCTTGCTTCATGCCACCCAGCCAGATCGGTTTCAGAAACCGAAACGTTTCGTGCATGGCGTAATCCATGTAATAGTCGCTCGGATACTGGAAAATGTCCGTAGCGGCTGTCACTGCTTGTTCCGAATTGAAATGGCTCAATGCGACGATCGCCTCGATCCGGACGCGGGGCGACGGATCGTTCAGCTGTTCACGCATCAGTTCCAGCGAGCCGGGAATGCGGTGGCGCCAATGTAGCAGCACTTTCGTGGCGGCAGCACGGGCCTGGGGTTCTTTTGCATGGAGCAAGATTTTTAGGATGCCGGGTTCCACCACATCGAAATCCTGAAAGAGCCACAATCCTTCGAGTAAATCATGTTCGTACTGCGGGTCTTTTGGGTCCAAACCTGCAACCCATTTTTTTAACTCCGGCAGTACTTCCGAGGCTTGTTTTGCACGGATTTGCCCACGCGAGCGGTACCGGAAACGATCCTCATATACTTTGAGGTTTTCGAGGAGTTGCGGCACACTCTGGCCCGATACGTCGACTACTTTCAGCGCGGGTTTTCCTTTATAAGTGATCCTCCACACCCGGCCGTGCGATTTATCGCGGGCGGGATCTCGCGGCGGGTTTTCGCCATGGGAAATGAGTGGGTTGTACCAGTCGACGATATACAGACCGCCATCCGGTCCGAACTCAATATCGATCGGGCGGAAATTGGGGTCTTCCGATTGCAGAATGGCCTCCACCTCCTTGCTGCCGATGCCCGAGCCGCGCGGGATGATGCGGTGCTGTTTCGTACCCTGAAAGCCAATGTTGTTGTTAACCAAAAAGTTACCCTGTACGTCGTCTGGAAATTGCCTGCTCGACACGATTTCGATACCCGCGGTCGGTCGTACACGCGTCTCGGTGAACATTTCAATGCGCGGATGCTTGTCGGGATAGGTGACATTGCCGGTCATGGGCGGAGCAAAATAGTTGGAGCCGTCGGAAGCGTCGCCGATCAGGTGGGTGCCCCATTTATCGAAAATACTGCCCCAGGGGTTGTAATAGGGGTAGGAAATGTAATGCGTGAGCCTGGCTGTGCGAGGCTCGTAGCGATACGTCGCGCCCGCGTAGGAGCGTATGGGCCCGTACGGCGTTTCGACCTGAGAATTCAGGAACGTGCCTTCATTGAAATACAATGCACCGTCCTGCCCGAAAGTGAATGCGTGCGTGGCATGGTGGCTGTCTTCCGAGCCGAAACCGGTCAGGACGACTTCACGGACATCGGCCTTGTCGTCGCCGTCGGTATCTTTCAGAAAAAGGATATCCGGCTCCTGTGACACGTACACGCCGCCATCACCAAACTCGAAGCCAAGGGGCAGATACAGGTCGTCCGCAAAAACGGTGTGCTTGTCGGCCTTGCCGTCGGCATCGGTGTCTTCGAGGATCACGATCTTGTCGTGCACCGGAATGCCGGGGAAATATTGCGGATAAGTAGGCATCGTGGCCACCCATAGCCTGCCGCGGGCGTCGAAATTCATCGCCACGGGCTTTTCGATCGGGAAATCCTTTTCGGAGGCAAACAGGTTGATCTGGTAGCCGTCGGGCAGTTTGAACTTGTCGGTGGTAGCGGGCCACATTTTCTCGTGGTGGGCATGTGCGGCCGCTTTGGCTGCTTCACCCTGGCGGCCGGTCATCGGTATGTCGGGCGTCAGCATCGGATCCACGGGCTTTCCGCGGCGGTCCACGATTTCAATGGCTTTCGGAAAGGCCGCAGCGTCATGGCTTTTCCCCATTTCCCAGATCACCGAATCCAGGGAGGCGGTCATCTGGTTCAGTTTGCGGAGTTCCGGCGGGAATGCGATCACGCCGAAGGGCTCCCTTCTGCGGCCGTAGATGTACTCGCCGTTCACAGCGCGCCAGCGGTAAAAGAAGTGGTCGTCCTTCATTTTGATCACTGCCAGCAGCTTCCTGCTGTTTTCCGTGTTCCAGTCAGGCATTTTTCCGAACCCCAGCGACCGGGCCATCCACTCGGCCGCCTGTTTGTAACCCGCATCGGTGAGGTGAATGCCGTTGATAGTCAGCTTTGGCCGGCCTTTTTGCTGCATACCGGCAAGCGACGGCGTATAGAGGTCAATGAAGAAAATCCCTTTCGCAGACGCCGCTTTCTGCATGGATTTGGTATACAGTGCCAGGTTTTTGTTGTGCTCAGCCGGGTTGGGGAAATGCTCGCCCATGGCCTCGTGCGCGATCGGCGACACAAGCACGAGGGCAGGGGCGGAGCGGCCATTGTACCGGTTGTTTTGCAGATTTTTGATAAACACATCGAGGTCTTTTTCAAACTGCGGCAAGCCCGCAGGCCCTTTGAATGCCTCGTTCATGCCAAAGCATAGAAAAATAATGTCTGCCTTCTGATCGTGCAGGTCCTGGTTCAAACCTTCGAAATTCAGCGCCACCGGCATCACGATCCGCTCGCCCTCGTGCGTGAAACCCTGGAACTTTACTTCCTTTTGCCCTTCGGTAAGCCGCTTCGTCTTTTCCCCGAACCCGGGAAAGTTCAGCGGCCGCGGCTGTAAGCTCACCTCATCGGCACTCCATCCCATGTTGCGGAGGGTGAGCTGCCAGTCGGGGAAGCTTTTTTGGAGCAATGTTTCGAAATACCCGTAATGCCGCATCCGGTCGGCGAAGGTATTGCCAAGCAGAATGATGCGGTCACCTGTTTTTGGTGCAAAACCGGGATTAGGCGCCTGTCCGGCCGCCGGTGCCGCAAAAATGACCGACAGCAATAGGAAAGCCGGGAGCAAATGCTGAAATGTGAACTTCATAGGAAATGCGGTAAATGGCTGTTAACTATTACCAGCCGTTGTTTTGTTTCAGTTTCGGGTTTTTCTCGATCTCGCGCTGCGGAATAGGCATGAAGTACATTTTTTCCTGAAAAACGTAGGGAATGCCGTCCACGGGTTTGGGATTATAGGTGTAAGTGCCATTGGCATTTTTGGTGATGTACATTGCGTGAAACTGCTTGCCGTTCAGCACTTCTCCGGCGATCTTCCAGCGCCGGAGGTCCCAGTAGCGTTTGCCTTCGAAGCTGAGCTCGATATACCTTTCGTGGCGGATTCGCTCACGCATTTGCGCTTTGGAAAGGCCGGCCGGCAACTGGTAGGGGGCCAGCCCTGCCCGCTGGCGCACCGCTTCCACGGCCGCATACACAGAGGCGTCGGGAGCATTCAGCGCCTCGTTTTGCGCTTCGGCGTAGTTCAGAAGCACCTCCGCGTAGCGCAGCTCGGTCCAGTTCTGGTCGCTGCCGGCCCCGCCGTAATAGTCTTTGTTGGTTTCGTTCATACCTTTCCGGATCAGGTAGCCTGTGATGGTCGCGTAGGGCAGGTTAATGCCGTCAATCGGGGCGCCTTCGTACATATAAATGGCTGAGCCGAAAAACGTGGCGCCGTTGTACAGTACCGTCGCGTCGAATCGTGGGTCGCGGTTTTTGTAAGGATATGCCGGGTCGTAACCGGAGCCCGTCTCGTTGATCGCTTTTCCATTCTTCATTTCAAATGCGTCGATAAATTCCTGCACCGGGCTGCGGTTCACGGCGTCCTGCTTGGATTGCGAATCGGGCTGGCCCCAGGAGTCCCAGCCATGCTCACGGAACGGTTTCTGAAACTGTACACTGAAAATCTCCTCCTCATTATTTTTGTCGAGCATAATGTTCCGGAAATTACTGTGCAGCTTGTAGTTGCCCGCTTCCATCACTTCCTTATTGACCTTCGCGGCCTTTTGCCACCGTGCCGCGTCGCCCGCCGGATTGTATAATGTACTCGCCCAATAGGTGAGCACGCGGCCCAGGAATGCCTTCGCCGAATGCTTATTGGCCTTACCCACATCGACGCCCCTGCTTCCATGCGTTTCCGGCAAAAGTGTAACGGCTTCTTCCAGTTCTTTCACCACGAAGTCGAAGCTCTCGTCGGTGGTTTGCTTCGCGACGAAAAGGTCGTCGTCGAGCCCTTGCGGTTCGGTAATGATGGGTACGCCGCCATAGCGTTTGATCATATTGAAATAGAGCATCGCCCGCAGGAATTTTACCTGTCCCTTGAAGCTCGTTTTTTGTTCGTCGTCGATATTCGCCGCGTCGATTTTGTCCAAAAACATATTTGTTTTTCGCACCGGCCCGTAAGCCCAGTATTCCATCGGGTTATTGTCCGGGAACCATTGGCCCTGCACCACATTCCGCGGGCCGCCGCCCCAGTAGCAGCGCGATTCGTCGGTGATGTTATCGTAAAGGTTGCGCTCGAAGGCCGGGACGTCGAGGTACATATTGTTGACAAAAAGCTGGATCAGCGCCGGGTCCTGGAAGACATTCTCCTCGGGGATGGAGCTGGTGGCCTGGCGGTCCAGGAAATCTTTATTACAGGCGGTGGTCATAAGGATCGTTACAACCAGCAGTGTTTTGGCAAATATTTTTGTCATGACTGTAAACATTAACTGATTAGAAAGTTAGGTTCAGGCCCAGGTTCAGCGTGCGCTGCTGCGGGTAGTAGGTCCCGGTGGTGTTCTCGATCTCGGGGTCGAACATCTTCATTTTCGACCATACGAAAAGGTTGGCTCCCGAGAAATAAACCCGCACATTACCCACGCCTATTCGTTTGACCAGATCCGACGGCAGCGTGTAGCCGAAATCAACCGATCTCAACCGGATGTAGCTCGAATTGCGCAAGTACAGGCTGGATGTCAGGGAGTTGTTCGGATTGGGGCCCTCCCAGGGTCTCGGATACAATGCGTCACGATTCTCCGGCGACCAGTGATCCAGCAGGTCCACGTACGTATTGCGTGAGCCGCCCTGGAAAAAGTCGCGGGCTGCGCCGTAAAGCACCTGCCGTACACGTCCGGCTGCCTGGAAAAGTACATTCAGATCGAAGCCTTTCAATGAACCTCCAAATGACAATCCGCCGATTATTTTCGGGACATTGTTGTCCATCGATATGATGGTCAGGTCGTTCGCGTCCACTTTCTGGTCGCCGTTGATATCGGCGTATTTAACGTCGCCGGCTTTTTGTCCGCCATTAAACTGCGGCAGGTATTGGCCCACTTCTTCGTCCGTCTGGAAGAATCCCAATGCCTTGTAGCCGGTAATGAAGCCCAGCGGTCGGCCGGTTTGCAGCAGGTAATCGGGTGTATTGGCCGGCTCGTCGAGCGTGATCACCTTGTTCTGGGAGAAGCTGCCATTCAGTTTGATAAAGTATTTCAATGCCTGGATGCTGTTCTGGTGGCTCAGCATCAGCTCAATACCTTTGTTGTCCACCTTGGCATAGTTTTCTGCCGGCAGCTGAGCACCCAGCGTGCCCGGTATCGAGCGGATGCGCGTGCGCAGGATGTTGGAGGTTCTTTTGTAAAATACATCGACCTCGAATTGCAGCTTGCCTTTCCACAACGAACCTTCCAGGCCAATATCGGTGATGGCCGCCGTTTCCCAGGTAACGTTCGGGTTCGGCAGAATGCCCGGCGCGATGCTGGATAGTCCTTCCGCGCCCGAGACAATTGTGCCCGACGGATTGTAAACCTGCGCATACTGGAAGGTAGGATTACGAAGCAGATAGCCCGTGTATACATTGCGGTCGTTGCCGACCATACCATACGAAGCGCGAAGTTTCAGATTGTCGACGAATGCCAGTCCTGCCGCGTCTTTCAGGAAGGGTTCTTCAATGATGCGCCAGCCGGCAGAAACGGCCGGGAAGAAGCCGTACTTTTTGGATTCGGGAAATGCCACGGAGCCGTCCCTTCTAAACGAGGCTTCGAACAGATAGCGCTGCTGGAAGCTGTAATTGACCCGCACGATGGCCCCACGCCGACCATCGGTAAATGATCCGCCGTTCGCGTCTTTCTGGCTTTCGCCGCCGTACAGGAATTCGTCGAGCCCCTGGGCGGGAAAATTGGTACGGAAGCCGTAAAAGTTATTGCCTTTGGCATCGAGCTGCTCGAAGAGGAGCAGGCCGCCTACCTCGTGCGGGCCGAAGCTGCGCGAATAGTTGAGCGAGGCATTGAGCGTGGTCGTGTTATACTCGCTGAACGATTGCGTCAATGCCGTTTTGCCATTCCAGCCGCCATAGGGATAGATTTCCAGCGTATTACCGTCGGCATCCTGGCGGTTCATGAAAATGGGGACATTATAATGCTTGTTGTTGGAATACTCGCGGCCGAACGACGCACGACCCGTCACAGAGAGCCCTTTTACAAAAGGCAGATCATGCTTAACGGTGAGCGTAGCCTGCAAAATGTTGTTACGCATGCGGTTGTAGCCGGTTTTGATCTCCTCCACCGGGTGCTGCTCGCGGGTGTAGAAGATGGTACCGTCGGGGTTGTAGGCTTTGTCGAGCGGGTAGGCAGCTACGATGTCGTCGAAAATCGATTCGGGCGAGTAGCCGCTTTGGTTGGTATTGCGGTTGCTGGCGTCGATATCGGCGGATATGGTGAAGTTCTTATTGATTTTGGCGTCTACATTGGTGCGGATCGAATAGCGCTGGAAATTAATGCGGTCGTACATCCCGTCCTGATCGAGGTAGCCCAGCGAGAGGAAGTACCGGATCGCGTCGGACCCGCCGCTGACGCTGAGGTTCTGCTGCGTTTGGAAGGATTGTTTTTTCAGCGTATTGCCGTACCAGTCATATTCCGGAAGCACGCCGGTGCGGATATCTTCCAGCTCCTGGTCGGAGTACTGAATGGGCTTGCCCAGGTTCTGTACGGCCTTGTTTTTGGTAACGGCATACTCATAGGCATTCATCACACGCGGGTATTGCGTGGGCTGCTGGATGCCCGCGAAGCCATTGTAATGGAAGGTCGGCTTGCCCGTGGCGCCGCGCCTGGTGGTGACGAGGATCACGCCATTGGCCGCTCTTGACCCGTAAACGGCCGTCGCGGAAGCGTCTTTGAGAATGGAAATGCTTTCGACTTCATTGGGGTCGATCTGATCGAAGGTCCGGATAATGCCGTCGACGACGATCAATGCGCTGTTGTCGCCGAACGTGCTCGCCCCGCGGATGGAAATGGACGAGCCAGCCCCCGGTTTTCCGTTCCCGTTTACGGCAATGAGCCCCGGCAACCGGCCGATCAGCGAATTGGTAATATTGGTAGCGGGTGTTTTGAGCAGCTCCTTGCCTTCCACAGAAGCCACAGAGCCGGTGAGGTTCACCTTCTTTTGGGTGCCGTAGCCGACTACCACCACCTCTTGCAATGCTTTCAAATCGTCTTTCAGGACAATATCCATTGTGCTCTGGCTACCGACGGGCATTTCCTGGCTAAGGTAACCCACGAAAGAAAAGATCATCGTACGCTCGCCGTCGGGAATGCTCACTTCGAAATTTCCTTCGGCGTCGGTCAGCGAGCCGCGCTGCGTACCTTTCACCACAATGCTCACACCGGGCAGGGGTGAACCTTTTTCATCTTTGACGGAGCCCCGGATATTCCGGTCGACCGGGCGCTGTTCCACTTCCGGCTGCTGAACGGCAGGTTTTGGATCGACAGAAATGCTGAGTACCAACTGATTGCCAGACACTTCATAGGAGATACCCAGCGGCTTGAAAAGCGTCTCAAGAACCGTACTCAGCGGCTCATTCTGAACATGCAATGTGACCTTACGCTCTGCGGGGATCACCTGTGGGCTGTACATGAAACGCACGGTAGCCTGGCGGCCGATCTGCCGGAGCGCCAAACTCACTTTTTCATCGTCCAGGTCCAGTGAAATCCGCCGGTTCAATAATTCCTGGGCCCGGCTGTCATTGGCTACAACCAGTGAGGTGCACAGGATTGACAGGATCAGCTGATACATTGATATGCGCATGATTTGGAGTAAAATCCTGATCGGTTTCGTATTAATTTTCATAGATTTGTATGTATGCTTTTTTGAAAAAATGAGATACAAAGGTTCCCTGCTCCGGTTTTGACGAACCGGACTACTGGCAGCAATCAGACGGGGAATCAGGACAAGCCGGGGATGTTACAGCATCGTCGGCTTGTTTGGCTTTTATCAGGGCGGATGGCCGGATGGGATCATGAGCGTTGGGTTAAGGGTAGGGAAAGGGATTGCTTAATGGCAGGAGCTTCCGTGGATGATGATCTGTCCGTCGATCAGCTCATAGCGTGCCTGAATGGCCTTGCATATCATCGCCAGCTTTTCGAACAGCGGTTCCTGGCCGAGTTCGGCGGTGAGCTGGCACCCGGCCAGCAGGTCGGCATCGTAAATGATCTGGACTTCATATTGCTTTTGCAGCGATTCGAAAACCCGGGCAACCGGCGCATTCTCGAAAACCAGGTTGGCGGCAACGGGCTGCCCGACCGGCGCAGGGTTTTCGATGAGCGATCGTTTCATTTTCTGCTCTTCGCGATGGTATACGACCTGCTGATTGGGTAGGAGGACCAGCTCGTTCTTTTCGGGCTCGCGGGTTTCGTCGCGAGCTGTGTTTGCGGCTACGGTCACTTTCCCCGTTTTTACCACCACCCGCACATCCTTATCACCATCAAAGGCCTTCACCGTGAAGCTCGTACCCAAAACGGTGGTAACAATATCGCTCGTGTAGACTTTAAACGGGCTCTCCGGATTTTTGATCACTTCAAAAAACGCCTCGCCGTTCAGCCGTACCTCGCGTTCGGCTTTGACGAACGCAGCCGGGTAGCTGATCCTGGTTTTGCCTGAAAGTCGGACCGTACTGCCGTCTGGAAGAGAAACCAACCTCGTTCCGCCGCCGTCATGGGCGACTTCTACCCATTGGTCGGTTTTGTGTGCGCTATCGGGCCCGTGTGCGGTACGTGGGCCGGCCGGCCTGGTCAGCGGGTTGCCGAAGAGCAAAAACAAGACCAGCATGCAGACCAATGCGCCTCCTCCCAGCCAGACCGGGCGAAGCCAGCGTCGCGTGGATTCCTTGTGTTCCGGATACTGGGTCGCCGATTTTCGGGCAGCCGAGAGGCGCTGCAATTCCATTTCCAATTCCTCTTCGCTCAGATAGTTCTGCGCGTGGTGAATTTCTGAAATCAGCGTTTTGGCTTTCGAGACGATCGCCGCGCGCTGCGGATTGTTGCGCAGCCAGTTTTCCCAAAAAGCATTATCTGCCGGCTGCTGACGAAGCACCCACCTGCAAAAAGCCTCGTCTGCCAGGAAATCCTTGATATCGTATTGAGCGTAATCCTGCATTTTTCCGGTTTCAGTGAACTATCTACATTGAAATAGTACACCCCGGGAAGCTGATACCCTTTTTATGATAAAAATTTTAGAAATAATTTTATTTAAATGAGATGAATGGATTTAAACGGCTTATTAGCAGGATTGTAAGTCGAATGGTTGGGACGAGAGAAACAGAAAGATAATCTGGGGAATGATTTGTGAAAATGAAGGAAGGTCGTTTTTCAGCTGATTGATTGCCCGGTAGATGAAATTCGCAACCGTCTGTTTTTCAATGTCCATTACTTTGGCAATCTCTTCGTTGGACAATCCTTCATAAAATTTAAGAAAGATCACTTCCTGCTGGCGCCTGGGCAGCCGGTTGATCGCATTGCGGATCTCCCGCTCGTTTTGCGACATGGACTCGGAGCTGATCAGCATTGTTTCGACCGTGAGATTATCCGTGAAAACATCGCAACTAGCTGCCAAATCGACCGAATCGTCGAGGCGCGTATTTACTTTCAGTTTTCGCAAGAGGTTGTTACGCAATGCGCAAATGAGGTAAACCGTGACGTAAGGAGTGTCGGCGAGGCGGGTCCTGCGGTACCACAGTTCCAGAAACAGGTCCTGGATACAATCTTTGATCAGCTCGGTGTCTTTCGTAAACCTGGTCGCGTAGTTGAACAGCAGCCGGTACCTCCGCCTGGCCAGCTCATCGAACGCCTGCTCGTCATTTTCGCGGAAACGGTTCCATAGGTCAGCTAACAATGGCTCATCTACGGGTATAGGCGTTGATTTCTTCATCTGCGATTTCGTTGAAGCTTCTGTCAACCGAAGTCCGCAGAAGGATTTTTCTACTGTTTACCCATCATGAGCCGCAGTTGGATGCCTATGGTGGTGAGGTTTAGTCGCTGCGCGGTGCTTGTGCCGAGCGGGTATTTGATGTATGGCTCAATTTCGATGGCGATCTTTGGGCGCTGATAGCTGATTCCCAGCCCGAAATAAAGCGGGCTCCCCATGGCCCACGTACGCTTTTTGTCGTTTTCGGTGACCGAGCTGAGTTCTTCGATGGTTTGGGTGGAAACGAGTACCGGCCCACCACCGGTTTCTGCGTAGGTCGCAATCGTCCGCCGGGTTTTATAAAGGTAGTCTGCCTGTTGCCCGATAGTGCTTTGCAGGGCAATTCCTCCCGAGGCGGTGAGTCCGAGGCTTTTGAAAGTTCTTAGTTTGTATTGGATTTGTAAAGGGATTTCCAGGTTAAGCCATTGATAACGAACGTGCTGCAATTGTGCTGACCCTTCGGCGGCAACCAGGCGCTCCGGGGCTTCGACGGTCAGTGATTGTTTACTACCCGAAATACCCGCCGCCAATGCGATTTTGCCGGATAAGGGCACGAGCAATGCACCGCCAAGGCCGTAGTTCAGCTCCCGGTCGGTATGCGCAGCGCGGTTCGATTGCGGTGAAACGGCGATACCCCAGCGAATCGGTCGGGCAGGTTGCGGCGGGACCTGCATCGGCTGCTGCGGCAAGGAAATGCGCAATTGGCTGAAATGGAGAATGGGAGAATTGAATGGGCGCGACGGCAGCGGGCCCGGGTTGAAATTGCTGCGCTTCCGATCATAATCTGCCGCAGGGGCTGGATATTCCGTCTGCCGTTCGTCCCTCGCGGCCCCGATGTTGCCCCGGCTGGTCTTCCGGTTTTCGTGTTTTGAAAGTGTTTGTTTCGTGGCAGCCGCTTGCTGAGGAGCTGCTACTTCCGGCGCTGTGGGTGCGGCGGTTGCATTGGCCGCGGCGGTTTCCTCCCGGTTTGCTTGCCTGCCATTCGTGTGTTTTTGCGCAACGGGAGGTTTCGCCGGTATACCCTGGTCCGGGACATGTTTTGTCAGCAAGGCGGTGCCAAAGATTACCAGCAAGGCCGCCGCGCTGAGCCAATAAAACGCCGTCCGTCTCTTGCGGCTTTTGGCAGCACGGAACATTTCAAAATGTTCCCATGCCTCCGGCCGATAGGGTTCGGTATGGTCGCGAAGCTGACCGAGCATTCTTTTGCCTACGGGTTCCTGATCCGACATCTTAATGGCTACCGTTTTGAATCGTTATCATTTTACGCAGGAACTCTTTACCTCTGGCAAGGTATACCCTCGATGAAGAAGTCGAGATATCCAGCATTTTCCCGATTTCTTCGTGGCTGTAACCTTCTACCTCATACAGATTGAATACAACCTTCCACATGGGTGGTAGCTTGTCGAGCAGCCGCAGTATTTCTTCCACCGACTGGCCGTCGGTGATCTCGTCGGTGGCTGCGTAGCTGTCGTGGTGAGCGTCCAGACTTGTGGCGAGGTGATTTTTACGTTCTTTTCTAAAATAGTCGATGGCGGTACGCACAACGATTGCCCGCATCCACGCTTTAAGGGAATGCAGGCCTGCCAGTTGCCGGGGCAGCTGGTCGAATATTTTGAGGAACGAATCATTGACAGCTTCCTGGGCGACCGCATGGCTGGGAAGGTACCGGATGCTTATTCCCATTGCCAGGCCAAAAAAATGTCTGAACACCCATTGCTGTGCTTTGGGATCTCGTTTGGCGCAGCGCTCAATCCAATGCTTTTCATTTGTTGTACAATCAGATAGCCATTCCACAATAAGAGATAACGTTGTAAACCCCGGACGTGCCGGGGCCAACAGGGGATGAAGTGATTGAAAAGGACGCCAGGTTACTTTGGATTGGAAGTGCTTCCGTTGGGATCATCCACCTTGTCTTGTTTCTTGGAGCCATTGGCTATGTGCACAACGACCTCCGACGGATTGATCTCTTTTCCAAATAACTTTTGCAAATCCACTTCGAGCGTGTAGTCGTGCATGGCCGCATCCTGCGCACCGTCGGGCGTGTCGTATGCCACCACAAGCCGGGCCTGCATCGGGTAAGAGAGCATGAGCGAGCCGTCCCAAACGATTTTGTAATGCTCGATGCCGCCGCCGCCGGTTACATTTATTTTCAATGCGTTGCCCTCTCTGGTTACCTTGGTGATTTCAAACGGCGTGCCGTCGAAGGCCTCTCGCCCAGCCATCAATTTGCTATACTCGGCACCATTGGTCTGGACCAATGGCCCCTCATGCGGATCAGGCGAAATGTTGTTTTCCCGGTTGCAGGAAAACGAAACGGAGAGTACGAACAGAAACAGGAATGCGACGCACGTTGAAAGATTTGTTTTCATTTTGCTAACAGATTAAGTTGTTTTTACCGAAGTCGTAAAAAGGCGTTGAAACGCTACTGCCGTGAGAAAGAAAAGTGTAAGGAAAGGAGAAAGATGATGCGAAGAAGGTTGGAGCCGCCCGTAAAGTAGAAGTTTTTCGGCGGCGGTCTTTTAATGGACATTGCTCGCCTAAACCTGCATACACCATGAAATGCAATACCTGGATTGTCACTGCCTGCTGTTTTTTGGGGTTATCCGACGTCCTTTTAGCCCAGGAAGATCTTTCGGTTTATGGTTACTGGAAATACCATCAGCCCGCGGCCGATCAGCTTTTGTACAAATCGCTGAGCGAAAGGGCATTCTTACTGCTGGGTAAGCGTGAGGCTGTTGTTTCATCCCTGATTACGAAAGCACAATGGGAGAAGCGACAGGCAGAAGTCCGTGCAAAGCTCGCAAAGGCCGTCGGACCTTTTCCTGAAAAAACACCCTTGAACCCGGTTATCACCGGAACTTTGAAAAAGGACGATTTCTCGGTTGAAAAGCTGTATTTCGAATCCCAGCCCGGTTACCATGTGACAGCCGCCATTTTTCTACCCGATAAAAGGCCGGAGAAAGCTCCTGCAATCATTTTTTGCAGCGGGCATAGCGAGAATGGCTTCCGCAGTGAAGCGTATCAGCGTTTGATCCTGAATTACGTCAAAAAGGGTTTTGTCGTACTGGCTTTTGATCCTATCGGGCAGGGAGAACGCATTCAATATCAGTCTGCCGAGCTGAAAGAGGGCGCAACAGGCGAGCATTCTTATGCGGGCGTTCAATCATTTATATCCGGGCTCCCGCCGGCCAATTATTTTATTTGGGACGGCATTCGGGCAGTGGATTATTTACTGACCAGAAAAGAGGTCGATCCCGCGCGTATAGGCATAGCCGGCCGATCGGGCGGGGGAACGCAAAGCGCGTACATAGCAGCAATGGACGACCGGATCGCCGTGGCTGCCCCCGAGTGCTACATTACTACGTTTGATAAACTGATCCGCTCGAATGGCCCGCAGGATGCCGAGCAAAACCTGATGTACGGGCTGGCAGAGGGCATCGATATGGCCGATTTTCTGGAAGTGCGCGCACCGAAGCCTGCATTGATCGTGGCCACCACCCGGGACATTTTTGCTATTCAGGGAGCAAGGGATAGTTATCATGAAGCTAAAAAGGCTTACAAGGCCTTCGGGAAAGCGGAGCAAATCCAAATGACGGAAGATGATGCCGGCCACGCTTCGACGGTAAAAAACAGGGAGGCATCTTATGCGTTTTTCCAAAAGTACCTTAACAATCCCGGCAGTCCTGCCGATTTGGAAGTGCAATTGCTGAGCGACGAGGAGCTGCATGTAACGCCCGGCGGACGCGCCATTGCCTCTTTGAAAGGGGAAAGCATGTTTTCGCTGAATGAAAAGCGCGCCAAGGAACTTGCGGCGAAGCGATATAAGGCAAAGCCAACTGCGAATTTTTCCGAGGAGTTAAGGAAGAAAATCATTGCTATATCTGGGTTTACGAAGCCATCCGGCAAAATGGATGTCATTTTCTCGGGCAGGCTGCACCGTGCGGATTATGCGGTCGAAAAATACCTGGTGAAGGGAAGCGGCGGTTACCACCTTCCCGTACTTTGGCTGAAACCTGCCAAAAGCATCGGCAAGACCGTCCTGTTGCTGGATGATCAGGGAAAGGCGCAAGCCGTGGAGAAGGATAAATTGGCCGACAAGCTGGCAAGTCAGGGGTATGAAGTGGTTGTGCCCGACCTGAGCGGCATCGGCGAACTCGGCAGTGGGTTTATTAACGGGGGTGATTCGGTCATCGAGGGCGTGCCGCTGAATTTGTGGTTTTTTGGTATGTTGACGCACAAAAGTCTGGTGGCAACCCGCGCGGAGGAGATCATGATCCTGGCCGGGTTTATCAGGACAAACGGAACGGCAGGATCCGCTCTGGCGGGCGTCGCCGTGGGGACGCTGACTTCCGATTTGCTGCACGCGGCTGCGATCCGGAACCCATTCGGCAAACTGGTATTGGTACAACCGCTGGTATCCTATCAATCCATTACAGAGGAAAGACTTTACAAACCCGGTTTCGCACTTTCGGCTGTACCCGGCGCATTGGCCGAATATGATCTCCCTGATCTGGTGGAAGCACTGTCTGCAAAGGACTTACTATTGATCAATCCGGTTACGGCTGCCGGGAAGGAAGTAAGTCAGCAGCAGGCGGATTCCATTTACCGTCCCGCCTTAAAGCAGAACCAGCGAGCCGGATTGCGTATCCGGTGTGGATTGCGTTATGAGGAGTTAATGGAATCCGCCTTGTCGTGGATCAGGTAATCATTTCAATGGCTTTACAGGCCATTCAGCCAATGGTTTTATGGGAGCTACATCGGGGGATTCGGATAAGTATGCGGAGAAACTATGAAGGGTGCCGGCAGCCAATTTTGCTTCAAAGCCCACTAAAGTTGTTCCAGGATTCGGTGCATCGTAATCATGCTGGGGTGTGGTAGGCCATGTGCGGATGGTGATCGGAGTCTGTGTATCGAACATGAGCAGCATTTTCTTCCCATTCTGCGAAAGCTCCACGGTTTTCGCGTCTACAATGCGGACGTCGGCGGCGGTGAGCATATTCCAGCGCATCAGCGTTTCTTTCGGGCCGCATTCGACCTCGTCCCGCACCACTGCATAGCGGCTATCGATGATCCCCAGTCCGCGACTGACAGCTTTGACCTGGTCCTGATACATTTCCGATAAATTGGTGGTCACCATCCTGCTGGCACCTTCCGTGGCTACTCCATCGATTTTGGCGTAGCCTTTCGCATTGGTCAGCTGGTTATCAAAGGAAATCACGTTATGCGCGAAGTTATTCAACCGGAATACCTCCCATCGCTGGGAGTTTTGGGACCGGTTCCACAAGTCCACACCCTTGGATTCGAGCGAGTTGTAGTCTTGCATGCCGAAATCCATCGCCCAGCGTTCGCCGAGCGCGTCCATCACAAACGAGCCCACGTCCATGTGCGCGTGGTTAACGGCCGGCGAGCCCGCTTTCACGCCAAGAAATACAGCCTGGGAGTTTTCCCACGAGCTTCGCATAAGCGCGACGGGCGAAGGCCCCTGACCAGCCCAGAATGTCTGTTTCGGTGCATGCACGGCGGAAAGCTCGGTTTGGGTACCCCAGATCAGCAATGCAGGAAGAATACGGTTTTTGACTTCCGTAGAACCGGGTGCGGAAAGCAGCGCTTTTTGTCCCAAAAGCAGCGACGGTTCCTGTGTTCTTTGTGCGAACCAGAAAAGGGCGGGGGTAAGGCCTTCTTTCAGGCCGCTGTCGCCCCAGTTGTGGGCCAGGCCCGTAGGCCCTACCAAATGCTGCATAAATGCACCGGTTTTCAGGAATCCGTCGGAGCGGGAAAGCCCGAAATCTGTTCCCAATGCCTTCTCCAATGCAGCTATCAGCAATACATTGAAACTCGTGCCATATCCCCAATAGCTGAAACCTTCCGGGTAGGCGCCGTCGGGTTTGTAGGAGTGGAGCATGGCTTTGGGTACGGACCCTACCGCCCGTTTGACGATCTGTGCGGCAATTGCAGGCTCGTGCTCGGCGATTGCCAACGCTCCAAAGGTGATCCCGGCGTTGCAAACCTGGTTCCAGTTGTGTTCTGCCGACAAAAACCAGTTGTAGGTCTTGTCCATCGAAGGATTAATACCCTTGGTAAGCATTGCCTCGCGCAGGCGTAAGCGCGTAGGCTCGTTCAGCTTGTCAAACAGCCAATCGTAGCCGATGGCCACGGCCATGGTCATTTCGGCCACGTCGAGGAAATGGGTAGGGTTCCAGTCTTCAAATGCCGCTACTGCCAGCAATTCCTTTTCGGCCCGGCCGAGATACTTTTGCTCGCCGGTGGTGCGGTAGGCGTAGGACAGCATAAAGACGCGCCGCAGGCATTCCCGCGATTTATCCAGCAGGCGTTTGCCGATTTTGATACGTTCGACCGGTGGGAGGTCAAGCATTCGATCGCATTCTTCGAGGATCGCCTTATGCACGGTTTGCCATTGCGGGTATTTCCGGATTTGCGTCACGAGGGCTTTCTCTTCGCCTTTCAAAAGCAGAAGCCGGGGATGGCCTTGTCGGAGCGTTTGGAGGATCCGACTGCTGTCCGCAGCGGGTTGGGCGGCAATGCGGGTCAGGGTGAATAGGGGTAGGATAATCAGTATTGTCAGCGCTCTTTTCATACTTTAATGGATGTGTATGGATTTAAAAAAGCATCCGACCGGTATGCCGGCCGGTCGGATGATACGAATGCGGTATGTTTACTCCCAACCCGGGTTCTGCTTGATTTTCGGGTTCTGTGCGAGGGTATTCAGCGGGATCGGCCAGAGGTAATGCTTCTTTTCATCGAAGACGGGTATTTCGTAGTCGGTACCCTTGTAAACCGCAATATACTCTTTGCCCGAAACAGGGTCTATGCCCGATTTCATCGTGGTACCGGCGAAACGTTTTTTCGCTGCGTCGTTCCAGCGGACGCCCATCGCGGGCATTTCCAGTTTTTTACCCTGCTTCCAGCGGATCAGGTCGGCGTAGCGTTGGCCTTCCATAAACAGCTCGATTCGGCGTTCGCGGCGAATTTCCGCGATGATCGGAGAAATACCATCCTTGGTGTAACGTGGGTCAACAGGCACCTTGGACAGCAGCAGGTGCGGCATACCTACCCGGTCGCGGAGCTTGTTGATAGTTTTGTCCAGATCGGCCTGACTGATGGTCCCCAACTCGGCCGTCGCTTCCGCATAGATCAGCAGTGCTTCGCCCAGGCGGAGGGTAATGGCCGGCGACTCGCCGGTGTTGTAGGCCTTCCCAATCATATCATCGGCATTGTAATGTTTGATAATGTGATAGCCGGTGGTTGTTTTAAAGCCGCCTCCGGGCATGCCTTCCAGCATCGGATAGGCTCGGCCATCGGCCAGGTGGTATTTGTAAAGGCCGGTATCTTCCGGGTGCAGAATGGTTTGCCGCAAGCGCGGGTCGCGGTTTTCAAAGGTGCTTTCAATGGTTTCATCCCCTTTGTACAGCGGCGATAGGGTAATCGGCAGCCCGTCGGTGCACAGATAGTCCTCTACCAGGCTTTTGGTAGCGCCGCCGGTGTAGCTGAAATACTGTTGGACATGGTTGTTGATAACTCCGGTTTTGTATTTTCTCCAATAAATCACCTCGGAATTTCCGGCCAGGTCGAGTACCCGGTGATAGGCGTTGTAGTCGCTTTGAGGCTTTCCGGTGCTGTAAAGGCGGTAGGGGCCGGTATCCATTAGTTCAGCGGCTGCTTTGGCCGCCTCTTCGAGCCACATTTTGGAATCACCTGCTCCGTGGTACTTGTTGAAAGTGCCTTCGTAGAGGCACACCCTCGCTTTGACCAACAACGCTCCCCAGCGGTTGATCCTGCCGGGCGCATTGCCGTCGCCCCAGTTGGCAGGGAGCTTTTGGCTGGCGAAATTCAGGTCTTCGAGCACCTTTTGCATGGCTTCCGCGCGTGGGGTGCGGGCGGCATAAAGTTCTTCCGAATCAATCGTAAGTTCCTTTTCCACGAATGGCACGTCGCCGTACTTCTGCACTTTGTCGGCGTAGAACCACCCCCGGAAGAGCCGCGCCTCGGCAATGTATTTGTCCTTGACAGCCTGGCTGACCTTGGCGCGGTCGTAATTGGCAAGCCCGACATTGATGGCCCTGACGAAGTCCCAACCCTGGTATCCAAACCAGTCGGGGCTGGAAGGTACATTGTATTTCCCTGCGCGGATCTGCTGAAAAAAGTTGTGTCGCGGCTCACGCGGGGCCATATTGTCCGAAAGCTCGTCGATGGACCAGATATTGCCGAAATGACTATCGAAACCCTCCGTATGGCCCATCATAATGGGAATCTTCCAGTCGTTGCGCGCGATATTGTAAAGGCTGTTGTTGTAAACAGCCAGGTCATTTTCAGTATTCCAATAAGTTGCATTGGTAATTTTGTCGATCGGCGTCCGGTCAAGAAATTCATCGTTACAGCCCGCCAGCAGGAGTAATGCAAGGGCCGTTATGGATTTTAAGAATATATCTTTCATAAGGATTTGATTTAATAATCGATGGAATCTTTCGCTATTTCCCGGCTGCTTAAAAGGATAAATTGATCCCGATCGTACCAATGCGCTGCATAGGGTATTCGATCGTCGGGGTCCGGATGGTTTCAGGATCGAGCGGTTTGCGGATTTTCGAAAATTCGAACAGGTTCATACCCGACACAAATACCTGAGCGCGTGAGATCCCGATCCTGCCCGTGAGGTCGTAAGGTAAAGTGTAGCTGAGCATGATGTTCTTCGCGCGCAGGTACGAGGCATTCTGAACGTACCTGGATTGCGGCAGGATGTTCTTCTTATCGCTGGTTGAAATGTGCGGGGCTGCGAAATAGGCATCCCGGTTGGTTTCCGACCAGGTGTCGGTGATGTAGTATTTCTCCACGTGCCCTGCATTGAACGGATAAAACCAGTTCCAGTTGCCATTATTGGGCAGGTAATCCGCCTTGCCGATGCCCTGGAAGAATGCCGTGAGGCGCAGGCCCTTGTAGCCGATGCTCGCATTGATCCCGTAGGTGTATCGCGGAGACGAGTTGCCTATAATCTTGTAATCGCCTGGGTTACCGAGGGTATTGTTGCCCGAGCTGATGATGCCGTCGCCATTCAGGTCGGCATATTGAATGTCTCCCGCCCGCCAGTTGTTGCCCAGCCGAGATTGGTTGGGAGCGGCAGCCACCTCATCGGCCGACTGAAATATCCCGACGGTTTGGTAGCCCCATATTTCACCCAGTTTCTGGCCTTCGTAATAAATCCCGCTGCCTTCGTTGGGCAATGCGCCGGAAGGGTTGCGGAATTTTGTGATGGTTGCGCTGGCATCGGAAAGGGCGAGGGTTACGTCGTAAGTCCAGTCGGTTTTGAATTTGTCCCGCCAGGTGAGTGACAGTTCCCAGCCCTTGGTGCGCAGGTCAGCGGCATTTTCCTGGGGAGCTGTGGTGCCCAGAATGTCCGGGTAAGCCACGTTCATCAGCATTTTCTTGGTATCGCGGGTGTAAAAATCGAACGACATGTCCAGTCGGCTTCGTAAAATGGTCAGATCAAGACCGATGTTTTTGGAGGTAACCGACTCCCAGGTCAGCGTCGGGCTCACAAGGCCGGCTGCCGAAACGTAGGGAATCAGCGAGCCTGCAAAAATGTAGGGTGCTTGTCCGGAGCCCATCGTCGAGACAGACGGGTAGTAGATCTGGGCACCCGTGCTGCGGTTCTGGATGATCTGGTTCCCGAGCGTTCCGAATGAACCCCTTAGTTTGAGGTTGTCGAGCCAGCTATTGGTTGCGGCCATAAATTGCTCGTTACTAACCCGCCAGCCGGCCGAGAAGGACGGGAAGAAACCAAACCGGTCATTTTTAGGGAAGCGCGATGTGCCGTCGTAGCGGCCGTTGAATTCGAGCAGATACCTGTCCGCATAATTATAGGCCAGCCGGTAGAATACACCTCGGAGTGCCACTTGCGACCTGCCGCCGAGCGTTTGCTGCGTGCCGGTGGTCGTGCTCAGGTCGGGCACCTGCGGGGTGATCAGCGACCGGGCCTGTGCCGTGGCAGACTGATAATTACCCATTTCCTGGTTGTAACCTATCAGCGCCATCAGCTGATGCTTGCCCAGATTTTGAAAAGTATACTCCGCAAATGTGTTGAGCACGTAATACCGGTTGTAGTCGTTCACATTCTTGATCCAGTCGTCGCCGCTGAAACCATAGCTGATGGGATTGGCTTCTTTCAAATCCTGCGATACGATTTCCACCTTGCTCTGGACGTCCTGGTAAATGTTGTTGTAGATGTTGTAAGAGAAATTACCTGTGATCTTCAAACCGGGCAGGGGCGTAAGCACCGCTTCCTGCGATAGCCACAGGTCGTTTTTGGTGAAGGTTTCCCGCCCGCCATCGAGCAGGTAGGGGAAGAAGTTCGTGCCGCCGAAATACTTTCCGATCAAGGGCGCGTATTTGTCGTGATCTCCGGGTGTCATGTAGGATGGCAAATCCGGGAACTGTATGGCTTGCAGCGGGTTCACCCTCGCCAGCGAATTGATGTTTACGTCCCAGTTATAAAAGTGCGGCTTATCGCTGTTCTGCGAATTGAAAACCACTTTTTCCGAGAGATTGAGCCATTTGTTGACCTGGAAATCCGCTTTCATCAGGATGTTGTACCGCTTGAACTTCTCGTTGTTGTAGCGCAGGTAGCCATCTTTGCTGTACCGCCCGAACGAAAAGAAGAATTTGGACTTCTCACCACCGCCCGAGATCGACAAATCCTGCTGATTGGTCGGTGCGTAGTTCGTCATGATTTTTTCCTGGTACTTGTTATAGCCGTAGAATTGAAGTGCGCCGTCCACCACGCCCCATTCGTTGGCGGGAATGGGGTTTTCCGAATATTTTTTGACAGCCGCTACGAACTGATCGTTATAGCTCGGAGCGCCCAGCGTGCGGATGTTGGCTGCATTACGCGCCAGAACGAACTGGTAGGGGTCGGTCACCAAATCCATATTGAAGATCGGTTTGGCCAGCGAAAACTGGGTGCCGAAGTTGACCAGCACTTTTCCCGACTTACCACTTTTGGTGGTGACTAGCACCACTCCAAATGCCGCGCGGGCGCCATAAATGGCTGCTGCCGAGGCGTCTTTCAGGACGCTGATGCTCTCGATGTCGTTCGGGTTGATCCGGTTGATGTCCATCGGCACGTTATCTACCAGGATCAGCGGGGCCCCTCCGTTGATGGATTCGTAACCCCTGATATTAAAAGTGGGCGATTGGGCCGGGTCGCCGTTCCGGACCGTAATGTTCAGGTTCGGGATCACGCCCTGAAGGCCCTCGCCGGTGTTGGCAATAGGCCGGTTTTCGATACGCTTGGCATCCGCAACGCCCACGGCGCCGGTCACATTCACCTTTTGCTGGGTTCCGTAGCCTACCACGACCACCTCGGTCATCAAACGATCCTCGACCGCCATGTTAACGGTGATGCCTGTACGTTTGCCGACGACGATTTCCTGCGTTGCATAGCCTACAAAACTGAAAACTAGCGTCGGGTTTTCACTCTGGACGTCGAGCTGGAATTTGCCTTTCGTGTCGGTGGTGGTGCCATTGGCGGTTCCTTTTACCACGACGCTTACACCCGGTAATCCGGAACCCGATTCATCGAGCACCAACCCGGAGATGGGTTGTGCGATGGCCGACCCGCAGCATGCCATGATGCCCATCAGGGCACACACCAGGCTGGTGAAACGTTTCGGGGCAAATCTGAATGGTGAGTAGAAGTGTTTTTTTTTCATAAACTAATCGTTAGGTGTAGTTGAAAAAAAACTGAAAGGTGTTTTCAACCTGTCTGAAATCAGGTTGTTGCCGGGATCGGATTCATCGTTTCAGCGACGAATTGCATCAGGATCCGGTACTATGCTTGCGGATAAAATATGCACTACAAAGTATTTCGATGTGCTGGATTTACTGATATTTATTATTGAAAAAAGTCAAATAATTGCTTGTTTTAACTGCTGGATACTTCTGATCCGAAATTGAAGGCCGCAAAAGTGGAAATGATCGATAACAACGAAATTTTGTTTCCGGGTGTCATAAAATCAAACAAACATTTGGGGCAATGAAAGCATTGAAGCTACTGATATTGACGTGGGTGCTGCTGTCGTGTAAAAAGGACGCCGGAATTATGCCGGCAGAGCTTGCGGGGCGGTGGCGAATGATCAGCCGTCAGGTTTCCGAGAACGGCATTGTACAATGGAAGCAAATACCCGAATCAGATACCCTCTACGTCTTTTTCAGCGAACATGGCGAGTATGTCAACTCCCAGGGCCTTCTTCTTCCATGTGGACCGACAGCCTTAAAAGTTAACGGAGAGGTTCGCGAAATCGACTTCCATAGTGCTCCGCTCATCACGCCGTACCTGGGTCTTTGTGCCGACTGCCCTACCTGGGATTTAGAACTACAATCCACACAACTCATTATTCAAAAATGTTCACCTGATGCAAAGGTGAAATTAATACGGGAATAATGTGCGGCGAAACAGCCCGGGCCGGAATGTTCAAATAGTTGTAATGATCGGTCAGATTGTGCGGCTGTTTGAACGGGCATTTTCTGACCTTTACATCATCACATTATTAAGTACAAACAAGATGAAAAGGCTAGAAAATAAAGTTATCGTGATTACCGGTGCCGCTATGGGGCTCGGTTATGCGACCGCACTGGAAGCTGCCAAAAATGGAGCCATATTATCTCTCATAGATTATAATTCCGAATCACTCGAAAAGGCTAAATCGGCCATCGAATCGCAGTATCCGGACACGCAGATACTGACTGCCGTAGCGGACGTTTCGGATGAAGCCGCGGTGAAGAAATATGTTGACGACACCGTTGCCCAATTCGGGCGGATAGACGGGTTCTATAACAATGCCGGTATCGAAGGCCGGCAGGCACCCATGGTGGAATACGACCTGGATGTGTTTAAAAAGGTAGTTGACATCAATTTGATGGGTGTTTATTACGGGTTGAAATACATTATTCCCGTAATGCAAAAGCAGGAATACGGCAGGATTGTGAATGTTGCTTCCGTGGGCGGGATCCGTGGGGTGATGAATCAGACTCCGTACGTGGCCACTAAACACGCCGTGTCCGGTATCACCAAAAATGCGGCGCTGGAATATGGCAAGTTCGGAATCCTCACCAATGCAATTGCGCCCGGAGCCATTTTAACACCGATGGTCGCCGAGGCTTTCAGGCAGGTCAATCCGGCTGACCCGAAACAGGCGGAAGATCATTATGCGCAGTCAAATCCAACAAAGCGGCTCGGCTTGCCTGAGGAGGTGGGAAAACTGGTTGTGTTTTTACTGAGTGAAGATTGCAGCTATGTGAGTGGGCAGATCATCGCCATAGACGGCGGGCAGTCCAACTCGTATGGTAATGTTTAATATCTTTTAATCGCGTCAGCTAATCGGGTAAAAGTGTGGACTTTTATCCGATTAGCTTTTGTCAGGACCGTCTGCTTCAAGATTTCAGATTCGAACGGATTTTGATAAAATTACCAATCTCGTGGTCGTCGACTAATTCGTTAGCATATAATAGGTTAAGCAGGTTTAAGTAATGCCTTTTAAACGCAATTCCATTTTCGCTGATGCTGCACAGTTCCTCAGCCCTGGTTTTGTTTAGCTTGATGGGTACCACGCTGAAATACAGTGACTGGATTAAACTCTTTTTGCGTAGCGCTTCGCTCCTTGGACTGCCGTCTAATGTAATTTCAATTTTATTCTTAATAGGCTTTGGGTGCATGCAGCTTTTCCCTGCGATCACCTGGTTATTCAATTGAATAGCCTGGGACTGGTTTGGAGATTCTTTGAGGTTAATGACAATCCCGTGATCGGGTTCGTAGGCACCGGGATGGGTGAGCCGGATCGTCAGATTAGGAGATACAGCGCTTAGTTGCGAAACAGTCTCTATAATTGTAACGGAATCTTCGTGTGTGAAACCGCCGTTCAGAAAAACGTTTACTTCTTTGGGATGCTTTAAAAGTTTGCCGGCGATAAAGCACTCTTCAATTTCCTTTCCCATGTATAACTCGGCGGGATAAGACATCAAACGTTTCCTGAGTTTTTCGTCTGTGTTTGAAATATAGAGCACATCAGAGAAGTCCTTTTCGAATGCTTCTCGTGCATAACCTGCGGGAAGGGCGGGCTCGTACAATAGCGACAGTATTCTTTTATCGAGTTCGGTGAATTGCTTTTCGGAGTTGTCGTTTTGAAAAGCATGCTGGAAGGGTAATTATAACTGTCACCGATTACCCCGAGCGATTACACAATTTCTTCGAGAACGATTTTTTCTCTTGCCTTCTCCGGGATACCAAGGGGATTTATGCCAATCAGGCATTTCGTAATCACGCCGTCGCTCATTTCCGGCCTCCCAAATCCGAAAGCACTATTGGTATCTATGCCCATCGACGACAAATCTTTGAGCCCGATATAGGACGCAACATCCCCGGCTTTTCCAAAATAGATTTCCATGGAAGGCGTTTCCCCTTCTTTCGCAAAATCACATTGCAGCGTTAACCCCAATGCATTGATAATCGACATGGCTCCTTTGACAGCATTTATATTTATACTGTCGGTATCACCCAGAATAGCAATTTTGGGATTTGAAGTCCATTTCGATACGTTGTCGATCTTACCGGAAGAAAAATCCTCGTGAAATACTGTTTCATAAAAATAATTAAGTGTCGCCGTATCATATTTCTGCTTTAATGCAGCTAATGCTTCCGCATCCATATGCGAGCGGTCGTGCCGGCAAGCGCCTGCGAATGCACCGAGGAACACGATGGTACAGACAACGAATGCGTTGAAAATTGGGTTAGTTTTCATCTTAGAAGCCCCGGAAGTTTTTAATGCTATTCTGAATAAAATAAATCTTGTTGTAAGTATCGATATTCAGCATTTGTTCAGCTATCGCATTTGGATTTACCGGGCAAACACGATCAGCAATAAACCAACCAAAAAGCAGATAAGCATCACATTGAGTGTTAGTTGAGTTCCTTTTGGAGCACCGTTAAACTCTTTCCAAAAGAATATCCCCCAGATCGAAGCAACAACTATTGCTCCTGATCCTAAGCCATACGATATAGCTGCCCCCGCTTTGTAGGAGGCAATAATGCTGAATAGCATGCCAATGCACCAAATAAAGCCTCCGGAAATACCCAGCAAATGATCTTTCAGGCTGCCTCCGAAATACTCGGAAAAGCTGACAGGTGAACCGGCGAATGGCTTTGCCATCATCAAGGGATTCAAAACGAGATTGCTAAGAAAAACACCACCGGAAAAGAAGCAGATAGCGGTATAAGGACTAAGCATGCCGGATAAGGGCTTTAATGGATCCGGGAACATAGCATTCGCGACATACTTATAATAAAGCCCCATGAGCAGGCCGCTACAAATGGACAGCAATAAGCCTTTACCCGAAACAGCAGCCGCTCCGCCAGGCATTTTTGTATAAGCGCGGGCATTAAGTGATATGGCAACAATGATAAGTGCTACCCCCGGGAAAAGTAGAATAGTGTCCCCGACAGGCGAATCCAAATAGTTTACAACGACTCCGAGCACCAACGACAGCCCGGCGCCTACTGAAAATGCGACAGATATTCCGGCTATCGAAATCGCAGCCATAAACAACAAATTAGCGGCATTGAAAATAACTCCGCCCGATATGGCACTGAAAATACTCTTACTATCCGATTGTTGGATGTCGACGAGGAAACTCCTGCCTTGTTCACCAAAACTACCCAAAGTCAAAGCCAAGATAAGCGCAGCCAATAGGATTCCGTTGACAAAATCCCAACAGAAAAGCTCAAACCGCCAATTTGCATTTACAAGTTTTTGGGTATTTGACCATGACCCCCAACAAAGCATTGTTATAACACAAAATAGAACTGCGGTGGGATAATTTTCAATAATGAACATTAACTTCTTTTGGTAGTGCTTTGTAAGAACGTGAATTTATGGACAAAGCAAAAATAGAAGACTGAATACTAATTTGTATTCAATTCATTGGTCGAAAATGTCACTTGTTTTAAAGCAAAAAAAAGTGCTGGTCAAAATCCATCACGGCTCAAAAATCAAAAAAGGGACTTACACAATTAATGAATAGAGCTGCTATCAGACAACGTATTGTGCTTCACTTTCAGATGGTTTTGTGATTGTTTCTGAAATTCGTCGGGTGTTTGGCCGGTCTGTTTCTTGAAAAACCGGCTGAAATAGGGCCGGTCTGAAAAGCCGAGCTGAAATGCGATTTCTTTGATCGTGTACTCGCTGTGAATGATCATTCTCTTGGCTTCTAGGATAAGCCGGTCGTGTATGAGCTGCATGCCGGTTTTATCCAGTTTTTCTTTGAGGATTTGGTTAAGGCGCTTGGAGCTGATATCGAGCTTCGCCGCGTAAAAATCGGTGTTGCGGATGTTGAGATAGTTGCTTTCCAGCAGCATTAAAAAATCATATACCCGCTTCTGATGAATATCGTGTCCGGTAAATTCCTGCTCCTTAACCTTGATCAGCTTCAATAAAAAAACTTTCAGTATTGCTTTGAGAACAACCAGATCGTCTCCGGCTTCCTGGTATTCATTTTGCAATAATTGATAAACATTTCCCAGATCCGTGGCCGCCCCGGTGTCGAGCCGCAGGCAGGAAAACTCTCCCTGCACATTGAAAATCTTGAAAATGTCCAGCAAAAATTCCTTGTCGTCTTCGTCGAGAAAATCCCTTTTGAAGGACAGCAGCTCGCCATTTTTCCCCGCTTTGTTAAGCTGATGCACGCGGTACGGAGGAATCAGGTAAACCCAGTCACCTTTGATGTCGAAGCCGTGTGATTTGGTGTCATGGAGCGGGTCTTCATTTTTCAACCAGACGATCTCGAAGAAGTCCTTCCGGCCCGGGTCATTTAAGTAACTCGGTGGACAGTTGTCGAGGTTTCTGATAAAAATCATCGCGTTGGCCAGGCGTGATTCAATAGGGCTATTCATAATCTAAGCGCAATAGGGCTGGGTGGATAATCTGGCACAAATAGTGGACTATTCGGAAATAGTCCACCATTTGTGGCTTAAATATACATTGTAAAGACGAATAGTGGCCGAATTGTCCACCACTTCTGGAAAATTGTGTAACGGGTCCTGCGGCTTTACAGGATACTTTTGCCGTCGTCAAAAAGATTGGAAAATGCATTTAGATCAACAAACCGTTACCTCGTCGGCAACTGCGATTCGAGACAATTTAAAACAGATCATTCAGGAGAATAACGCCTTGGCTGAGGCGATTAGCTATGCTGATTTTGAACCGCTGATCGAAGGGATTCAGCAGGCCAATGCGATATTTCTCATTGCCGCCGGGCGCTCAGGCTATTCGATGCGATCGACTGCCATGCGGCTCATGCACCTGGGTTTCAATGTCCATTTTGTAGGGGACACGACAACACCGGCTATTCGGGAGGGAGACCTGCTTTGGGCTGCCTCAGGATCGGGGACGACCAGTTCCATTGTACGGGCCGCAGAAAAGGGCAAGTCTGTCGGTGCGCAGGTGTTTGCAATTACCACGAATGCATCGTCAAAACTGGCCGGCATTGCTGACGCGCATTTGCTTGTGCCGGCTGCCGAAAAGGAGGATCGCGGAGAGGGCAAATCCCGGCAATATGCAGGGAGCCTGTTTGAACAGGCATTACTGCTGATCGGCGACGCGATTTTTATGGAGTTGTGGAAATCAGCCGGTTCTTCTGCGGAAACGCTTTGGCAGCGACATGCCAATATGGAGTGAATTCTAATTAACAATACAATTAAACCAATACAAAAATGGCCAAATTACAGGTAGCAATAGACTTATTGACAACCGAAGATGCCCTGGCGCTCGCCGCCAAGGTAGCCCCTTACGTTGACATCATCGAGCTGGGCACGCCCCTGATCAAAAATATGGGATCGACCGTGATTACTGCGATGAAGGATGCGCATCCCGATAAACTTGTTTTTGCCGATCTTAAAACGGCTGACGCCGGTGAACTGGAAGCCGATATGGCCTTCAAAGCGGGCGCCGACCTGGTAACTGTCATGGGTGCAGCGGGCAATGCCACGATCGTAGGAGCGGTAAAAGCGGCAAAAGCACACGGAAAAGGCGTGGTGGTAGACACCATCGGTTATCCCGACCGCGTGAAACGTGCGCAAGAGGTAACTGAACTCGGCGTCGAGTTTGTGGAATTGCACGCAGGCCTTGATGAACAATGGACTCCCGGTTATTCTATTCAGGTGCTGATCGACGAAGCGGCGAGAGTCGGCGTACCGGTTTCGATTGCCGGCGGCGTGAACCTTGGCAATGTTACAGCTGTGATTCAGGCAGGCGCGCAGGTTGCCGTGGCCGGAGCAGCCATTTACGGAGCGGAAGATCCGGCAAGTGCCGCGAAAGCGCTGCGTGAAGCGATTGATGCGGCTTAAATAGCGTTTCATTCGAGGATATTCCGGGTATCCTCGAATGCCATTTAACCTAATCGAAATACACCGAAAAAGGTAATGTGAACCGATATGGAATGCGAGTGCCATTCGCTGCCGCGGGGATCCACTCGGGAATTTGTTCAAAAACATGGTCCATTTCGGATCTGATGTCATTCCGCACTTGCGCTAGTGTAGCGGCAGATATTCTTTTGGAACGAAACTTCATTTTAGCAAAATTGATACTATCGATCGCCGGAATGCCGTCGGTATTCACCGTAAAATGGATATTAAAAACCCCTTCGTAGGAATACTTGTTCACGCTGGAAGGTATTTTGAACTTGCGGGTTACTGTTTTTACAAAGGCGTCGCCTCCTTCCGGGTATTGCGCAGGAATCGAGTCGCGCCCGATCGCACGATTGCGCAATGCGAATTCCTGGGAAAAACAAAGGTTTGAAATCAAACAAAAAACTACTAAAACAAAACTTCTGAACATTTGTAGAGGGGTACTGATGCCTGCTGCCATCCGGATGGGTTATGAAAGACACAAAGATAAGGGCGGTACGGGAAGCATCGTAAGCGTTGGGCTTTTGTCGTGAGAATTTCTCTAATTTTGAAATGCAAATGAAAAAGCCTGCCATTGACATACATCGGGACGAGCTGGACAGTATCGGCGTGGAAATTGTGCCGGTGAAGTCGTTGCAATGCGAGACGTATCCCGCTCACCGTGACGATCATTACATTTTCATCGTACAGCAAGATGGATACTGCCTTTGGGAGCTGGATTTCAGCCAGATACCGCTTACTGGCACGGCCGTAGGCTTTATTACGCCCGGTCAGGTGCATCAGAACCTGGATTTCGACGCCGCCGGAGGGTGGCTGGTGTTTGTGACACCGGCTCTGGTATCCCCGGAAAACCGCGAGATTTTCGACAATTTTACCCATGTGCGGCAAGTGGCGTCAATTCCGGCGGGCGATCTGCTTTTTCAGCTGATACCTATTCTCGAAACAACGCTCGGACAGGCTTCATTGGCTCTCAAAGAGGAGTTGGTCGCTTCGTTAACCGGTACGGTCACCACCATGCTGGCGTCGCATATCCTGCAATCGGAGTATCCTGCCGGGCCGACAGAGGGGCGGAAGTACCGCACCGCTGCGCGTTTCAAGCAGCTTGTTGCCGAAAATTGTAAGGACTTAAAACAGGTGAAAGCGTATGCTGCATTGCTGAATATCACTCCCTTGTATTTGAATGAAATCGTAAAGGAGGTTACCGGCTTTTCTGCCAGTCACCGTATCAATCAGGAAATTCTGCTGGAAGCGAAAAGGATGCTCGCGTATACACGGCTGGATGTGAAGCAGATCGCCTATGAGCTGGGTTATGAAGACCATGCCTACTTTTCGAGGTTTTTCAAAAAGCATACGGGCGTGACTGCGGTCGCATTCCGGAACTCTAAACCATTATTTGTCCAATCATAGCCATGCAATGCCTCTCCACAGGCGGATGTTGCATCTACTAATTTTGCTGCCGTAAAATAATCATACGGTACAAAATGAACACCATTGTAGCAACAGGCGAAGAAAATACCTTCGCGAAATTCATCACACCTATTATCATCTCGGTTTTTGCGGTATACCTCACGATGGGTATGACACTCGGCGTACTTCCAGGGTTTGTCCAAAACGACCTGCATTTTGGAAGCCTTGTCGTAGGCATAGTCGTTGGCTTGCAATCGCTGGCGACCCTGCTCACACGAGCCTACTCGGGCACGCTCACCGACACCCGGGGCGCTAAAACCAGTAACTACCTGGGCATTGCACTCGTGGCCGTGGCGGGCGCGGTTTACACTTGCGCGGTTATGTTCGGGCCAAGCGCCGGCACCACGCTCGCTCTGCTGATCGTCGCGCGCATTGTGCACGGTGTTTCGGAGAGCCTTTCCGTAACCGGATCGCTCACGTGGGGCATTGGATTGGTGGGAGCGCCCAAGTCGGGCAAAGTAATGACCTGGAATGGCATCGCCATGTACGCCGGTATCGCACTCGGTGCGCCATTGGCTATCTGGATGAGGCAGGCATATGGCATTCAATATGTGTTTGCCTCGATGATCCTGCTGTCGGGAATTAGCTGGATGGCCACTTTCCGGTTGCCGGCATTGAAGGTGGACGGAACACATATCCGTACCCCTTTTTACAAAATCATCGGCCTTATTTCGGGGCAGGGCCTCGGGCTGGCGTTCGCGTCGATCGGTTTTGCCTGCATTTCTTCTTTTATCTCCCTGCTGTTTAACTCGCGGAGCTGGGGGAATCCATCGCTGGCATTCGTCACATTTGGTGCATGCTATGTGCTCACGAGGGTTTTCTTTTCTTCCTTCCCTGACCGGTTTGGCGGTTACCGGGTGGCTTTGGTGTCGCTTATGATCGAGCTCTGTGGCCAGTTGCTGATCCGTTTTGCGCCGTCACCCGAGCTCGCCATTGCGGGATGCGGCCTCACGGGGGTAGGCTTCTCGTTGGTTTTTCCCGCATTAGCCGTGCTTGCCATTCAGAAAGTTGCGCCGCAAATGCGCGGTACTGCCCTGGGAGCCTATGCCGCATTCTTTGATCTTTCGCTAGGCCTGGCCGGGCCGGTTGCGGGCGTTATCGCCGGTTGGGCGGGATATGCTTCGGTTTACCTCTTCGGGGCGGTGAGCTGTCTGATGGCGGTTATCGTGCTGTTGGGAAAAAACAGGGAGGCTGGTAAAGCAGGATGAAAAGAGGAACCTGCCAATCTGCTGGCAAAGGGTATGAATTATGTCCCGTAGGCATACCCTACGGGACAACTTCTTTTATTGCTTATCAGCCACTATCGGCTACTTTGCAAGTTGCAGATCGGCGATGCTTTTGATCCGGTTGCGTTCCAGGAAGGCATCAATGGTTTCAAAATGCTCGATGACACGCTTGTCCTTGAACTCAAATACTTTTTGGGATAGGCCCTGTAAAAAGTCGCGATCGTGAGATACCAGCACCAATGTCCCATCGAAGTTTCGCAATGCCTCTTTCAAAACATCCTTCGACTTCAAATCCAGGTGGTTCGTAGGTTCATCGAGGATCAACAGGTTTACGGGTTCCAGGAGCAACTTCACCATGGCTAGCCGTGTTCTTTCTCCTCCCGACAAGACACTTACCTTTTTGTCGATATCATCACCCTGAAACATAAATGCGCCCAAAATATTCTTGATCTGGGTTCTTACATCCCCTTCCGCGACCTCGTCCACCGTCTGAAAAATAGTGAGATCCGGGTCCAGGAGGGACGCCTGGTTTTGCGCAAAATACCCAACCTTGACATTGTGCCCCAGCTGGCAGGTACCGTCAACACCGAGCTCGCCCATAATAGCCTTGATCATGGTGGATTTACCTTCACCATTCCGGCCAACAAACGATACCTTTTCTCCCCGTGAGATGGACATGCTGGCATTTTTAAACACGACATGATCGCCGTAGGATTTGGACACGTCTTTCACGGTAACGGGGTAGTCTCCCGACCGCGGTGAAGGAGGAAAGCGAAGTTTCAGGGCTGAATTATCGATTTCGTCAATTTCAATGATTTCCAGTTTCTCCAGCATGCGTTCGCGGGAGGCTACCTGGTTGGTTTTGGAATATGTTCCGCGAAAGCGTTCAATGAATTGCATATTATCGGCAATCATCTTCTGCTGTTCCTGGTAGGCTTTGATCTGATGCGCCCTGCGCTCCTCGCGGAGTTGCAGGTAATGCGAATAGTTGGCCTTGTAGTCATAAATGCGGCCCATGGTCACCTCAATCGTGCGGTTGGTGATATTGTCGATGAAGGCACGGTCGTGGGAGATCACCATGACGGCATTGGCCTTGTTCACCAAAAAATCTTCGAGCCAGATCACCGACTCGATGTCAATATGGTTGGTAGGCTCATCCAGCAAAATAAGGTCTGGCTTTTGCAGCAATATTTTGGCGAGCTCGATGCGCATGCGCCACCCGCCGCTGAATTCCTTGGTTTGCCGCTGAAAATCTTCCGGGCGGAATCCCAATCCTTTCAGGGCTTTCTCGACCTCGGCGTCGTAATTGACTTCTTCCAGCTGGTAATATTTTTCACCGATTTCGGTCACCTGCTCTATGATGGCCATGTATTCCTCGCTGTCGTAATCCGTGCGGGTTTCCAGTTCATGATTCAGCTTTTCCATTTCGGCGCGCATTTCAAACACCTGCTTGAATGCTTTCGCGGCTTCTTCGAAAACGGTACAGTTATCTTCTGTAAGCAAATGTTGCGGCAAATAAGCGATAACGGCATCCTTGGGCGCACGTACGTGGCCGCGCGTGGCCTTTTGTTCGCCGGCGATAATTTTCATCATTGTAGACTTCCCGGCACCATTCTTACCCATAAGGGCAATTTTATCCGTAGGGTTGATAACGAAGGAAACTTCGCTAAAAAGGGTAGAACCGCTAAATTCGACGGCCAAATTTTCAACTGTAATCATCTTCTCGTGGTTTGAAGCCGCAAAGCTAAGGTTATAGGATGGAAAGAGGATAAAAAAGTCGACATTTAAGCCCCTATCATTGCCGCAATTGCCCCCCTTATTGTTTTCGAAGTGTGCCGAGATTTGTATCCTCACAAAAACAGCTACACTCATGAACAAGCAAATCCTTACCATCCTGTTGTCGGCCATGACCGCGTTTATTTTCGGTTGCCAGCAGGGTTCGAAAGAAAAACAGGAACATTCGGCCACTTCGAAAGATTCAGTAGCCAGCCAGCCCGTCAAGCCTTCGAAGAGCGGCTATGCCGAAGTCAACGGTTTGAAAATGTACTATGAAGTTTACGGCAAGGGTAAGCCCGTGGTCCTTTTGCACGGGTCTTTTATGAATATTATTTCCAACTGGTCGCAGATAATCCCGATGCTTGCCGACAGGCAGGTGATCGTAGCCGAAATGCAGGGGCATGGCCGAACGCGCGACATTCCCCGGCCGCTGAGTTACGAAGCAATGGCCGACGATGTTTCGGGACTGCTCAAACACCTGAAAGTCGATAGCGCCGATATCCTCGGTTACAGTATGGGTGGCGGAGTAGCTTTCCAGTTTGCCGTGCGCCACCCCGAACAGCTTCGCAGATTGGTAATACTTTCGGGCACCTATGCGCACGATGGCTGGTGGCCCGATGCAGAGGCCAGCTTTTCGACGATCACTGCGGATATGTTCAAAGGCACGCCCATTCAAACCCAGTACGACAGCCTGGGCAATGACCCTGCCAAGTTTCCCGATTTCGTCAAAAAGGTGATGAGCATCGACCTGAAACCTTACGACTGGTCGAAAGACGTAAAAAATATCAAAGCCCCGATATTCATGGCCATTGGTGATGCCGACGGCGTGCGGTACGAGCATGCGCTGGCGCTTTTTCGAGCAAAGGGAGGCGGCAAGATGGGGGATATGCATGGCCTGCCCAAATCACGACTGGCAATCCTGCCGGGTACCACGCACATTGGAATGATGATGCAGCGTCCCAACTGGCTTATTCCCATGGTCACCGATTTCCTGGATTCCGACCTGAATGCTGCACCGCCGACTTTCTGACAGGAGGTTGTCGGTTAGCTGAAGATATCGGTCGATTTCTGGTTCTCTAAAACGTCGACAAAGTATCTACAATGTGAATATTTTCCTCTGGGTATTTTTATTCCAATAAAATGGAAATAACCGGTTTTTGAAGCAATAGAGGGGGAGTGATCTGCGAAAATTGGTGAGATATTCAAAGAGATATGGCTCCTGAAATGGGGCGTATTGCTTATTTACTTGTTTTGAAATCTTGTTTGGATGGATGTAATTTTCCGGCATCAAAAACGGAATTACGGAGCAAAGTTATTGCGGGCTAATCAGGTATATTAACTATTAATCCAATGATGTATTGATATAACAATTAGTTTTCTAAATGCTTTGATTATTCATTTCCAAATTGAGTTTTCCTCTCTCTCTCTTCACCTTTTAAAAAACAAGTTATGGCAGTTAAAGGATCCTTCTTAAAATCAGGGCAGTACTTAGGGACACAAGACATTCTGGTGTCAAACAATGGTTTGTTTTTTGCCGCATTACAACCCGACGGTAATTTATGCGTATACAGAGGCACAGGGCCGGGCGACAATCTCGGGCTCTTGTGGAGTTCGAGAACATCGGCAGGCCCAATCGGCCAATACTTTCTTGCTATGCAGGGTGACGGCAATCTTTGCGTCTATAAAGGTACCGGCCCACAGGATAATAAAGGGTTTTTCTGGGGTTCACAGTCGTCGAGGCAGACAGGCGAGTATTTTGTGGTATTGCAGGACGACGGCAATTTCTGTATTTATAAAGGTACTGCGCCCGAAAACAATCAAGGTTTTGTTTGGGGTACGCAAGTAGTTGACCCTGTTGCGAATGTAGAGACAGGCAACATTGAATACGACGTGGCGGCCGCAAAAATATTGCAATCGGGTCCGGCAGAGTTGTATCGCCAGACGGTTACCAATGACAGTTTGCAGCCGCAGGTCAGTTCCATTACGGGCTCGGCAACCGTGACTGAGACAACTGGATGGTCTGGTTCGCTATCCGTTAAAGTTGGGGTTAGCACGAGCTTCAAGACGGGTATTCCATTTGTTGCCGAAGGTAAAGTAAAAGTTTCGGTAGAAGTAACAAATACTTACACCTGGAACGGCTCGACTTCCCAAAGCAAAACCTGGGGCTTTAATACGCCTGTCAGCGTAGCTCCCCACACGGTAATCGTTGCCCTCGTTACTGCTACCATTTCGACAATCGCCGTGCCTTATACGATGACCGGAACTGTGATCCTAAAATCGGGGATCAGGCTCCCGAACCGGAAAATTAAGGGTACCTACCTGGGAACCAATTCTCACGATTTGACCGTCCGGTTCGTGCAGCAGGCGCCCTCCGGCCCGGCGCTGCTTTCATCCAGCCCGGCATTAATTGAAGATACTTCCGTTCAGGTGGAAATCGACGAAGTTTTGGAGGAAAGCAACGCTGCACTGTGATACCGGTGCGTCACTGATTTTTAAATTAAATCCATCAAGCAACAGCTGACATGCAGGTGGCGGAAACCCATCTCTATGTCGGCTGTTTGCATTTTTGTAACCAGCAAATAAGTAGTATGAGACTTCTACAATATTATATTTGCTAAATCCTAATTTTGGAGCGTAATCCAACGCTGTCTTCGGGTGAGCAAGCTCCATAACTTTCTTTTATTCCTTTGCACAATTGTCCCGTTTTTAACCCATGCGCAGGAGGCTGAGGTGCTTGGGAACGCCGTTGACAAACAATCTATCACAAACTACGACGTGTTGCCCGACAGAGGCTATACCATCGACAGGGTCTCTGCCGATTCTGCCCTGGTTTTCGTGCAGCGTGACGTATTACAGCCGAAACGGGACAGCGCCTGCTGGCTGCGCGTGAGGGTGGCAAACCCGGGACCGTATTCGCAAGCTTGCGTGATACAGGTGCTTCCCAAATTTTTTAATACACTTTATTATCGTCAGGCAGGCTCCCGGGCCTGGAAGGCGGTACCGGGTGGGATGGAAGGGCCTGTTACCGGGACAATTTATAAAAGCTACCTTCCCTTCGTGTTGAGGGCGGGAACTACCGACACGCTTTACATCAAAGTATCGCTGCGCGGGCTTGAACGGGCGGATAATGCGATAAAGCCCGCACTCTATTGGCGAACAATGGAGTCCCACACAATTGTCGAACAGCACGTTCTTACGGTATGGGACATGGGCGCGGCGATCATTATTTTGTTCATACTAAACTACCTCTATATCTATCGGGATTTAAGGGAGAAGGTCATTCTCTATCTGGTAATTGCGCAATTTGGCGGCCTGCTTTACATTACATCTTACTGGCTCGCTCTGTACAGATGGTTTCCGATGAAGATATTTACCCGTGTGGTAACTCCTCGGGGCGAGGTCAACAGCTACGATGTCAATTTTTTGCTGATGCACATTTCGGTGGTGCTTGTCATGTACGGTATGGTACAGCTTACCCGCAGCTTCCTGCTAACCGAAACGAGGCTCCCGCGGCTGGATGCGTGGCTTAAATACAGCCTCCGCGCTTACCTGCTGTTCGAGCTGGTGCTCGCGTGTATCAATGTTTTTATTGCGCAGGTCAATTACATCACGTTGCCATACGATAATCTGTTCTGTCTGCTGATCCTGATAATAATCCTTATCACCAGCATCAAGGCCTTTGTGCGGCGTTTCCCGGCGGCGGGGCCCTATCTCTTTGCCAATCTGGTACCCCTTGTGCTCATGGCCGGGATTAGCCTGCTGCATGTGTTCACGTCCATTGATACCACCGGTGACTGGCTGCCTTTACTGGCAATTATCACCCAATCGCTGGGTTATTCAATCGCATTGGTGGCATTTATCAGGTACCTGCGGCTCCACCTTCAGCAAAAAGAGCAGGAAGCCCAGCTTCTCGCGATGGAAATACAAGAGTTGAATTTCCGCCACCAGCTCATTACAGTGGAAAATCAGCAGATAAGCCTGGTTGTCTTGGATGAGAAAAATAAAAACAATGCGCTTGTGCAAAAATTGGAAGCCAATCAGCGGGAACTGGCGTCCAATACGCTGTATCTCGCACAGAAAAACGAAATGTTGGAAAAGCTGAAAGGGGAGATAACGGATCTCACAAAACAACACCCGGACATCAGCCCGCAAAAATTGAGCGGCATTTCGTCTATCCTCAGGAGCCATCAGCATCTGGATTCGGAATGGGAGAAGTTCAAAATCCACTTCGAACAGGTACATCCCGGCTTTTTCGAGGATCTGGAATTGAAGTATCCGACGCTAACCCGGAACGAGGCCCGCTTGTACGCCTATTTCCATATCAGGCTTTCCACCAAAGAAATCGCAACGCTGCTCAATATAGATCCTGCCAGCGTGCGCCAGGCCAAAATGCGGCTGCACAAGAAACTGGCTTCGTTTGACCGGCCCAAAGCAGGGAGTATGGATGCGCTGTAAGCGTTCATTGTCGGTGTCCGACCGCAAAAAATACTGTTCATTTGCGGACAGCCTGCGCTGCGCCAGCACCCTGGAAAATGCCGTTTCTGGTGCGTAATGCTGTTTTTTGTGTCTTGGCATCACATTTGTACGATAAAATATAAACTAATAAGCCGTACCAATGCGCAGGACTTATCCGGGGGAAAACGACAACCAGCCGCCCCGCTGGGCTCAATGGCTGCTTGCGCGGCTGCATCCCGGGGAAACATTGGAGGAGGTCGAAGGCGATCTGGGCGAGCTGTACGCATATTGGCGCAGCCGCTCGGGCCGGTTTTCTGCCACTTTGCGTTACTTGCTCAACGTGGTGTCGGTGCTGCCGCCATTTGTCCGCCGGCGGAAATCCAACCAACAGGCATATCAAACCCATACCACTTCCCCATTCGCCATGATTAATAATTATCTGAAAATCGCGTTTCGCAACCTGAAACGGCAAAAAGTTGCAACGGGCATCAATGTGATCGGCCTGGCCATCGGATTGGCCACCTGCATTCTGATCATGCTGTATGTGCAGGATGAATTATCGTACGACCGCTACAATACGTATGCGGACCGGATTTTCCGGGTTAACCTGAAACTGCAATTGAACGGCAAGGACGTAGGCGGACCGAGCCTGGGCCAGACCGCCGCCCAGGACCTGCGGCAGGAGTTGCCGGAAGTCCTGGAAGCGACGCGCATCCGCGGGGGCAGCGAGTTTGTCAGCTACGGTACTACCTCTTTCCGGCAAGATAATTTGCTTTTTGCCGATGCGTCGTTCTTTGATGTATTCACCATACCATTTGTAAAAGGCAATCCTTCAAAGGCACTAACGGAGCCGAATACGGTGGTTATTACCGAGGAAACGGCGCGGAAATATTTTGGTATGCAGGACCCTGTCGGGAAAGTGCTTTCGTTTGGCAGCGACAAAAGGCCTTACCGCGTAACGGGCGTGGTAAGGCAGGTACCGGCTAACTCGCATTTCCATTTCGATATGCTGGCTACGCTGACTGGCCAGGACCAGGTCATCGATGGGTCGGGATGGCTGTACAGCATCGATTACCAGACTTATGTGTTGGCGTCGGAGCACTACGATTACAAAAAGCTGGAAGGCAAAATCAGCCGGCTTGCCGAAAAACGGATGGGAGGTGAAATTCAGAAATTTCTAAAACTGACGCCCAAACAGTTTCGGGAGCGGGGAGACGACTTCGGGGTTTCCGTGCAGCCATTGACAGACATTCATTTGTATTCGCCCAATGAGTCGAATCCGGGCGGAAACATCATGTACGTGTACGTGCTCACGGCAATCGCCGCTTTTATGTTGCTCATTGCCTGCGTAAACTTCATGAATTTGTCCACAGCCACGGCTGCGCGTCGCTCGCGTGAGGTAGGCGTGCGTAAAGTGTTGGGATCGGTAAAGGGGCAGTTGCAGCAACAATTTCTGATAGAATCGATATCGCTGGCGATGGTAGCGCTGATCGTCGGCTTGCTGCTGGTAGGCCTGGTGCTGCCGTCGTTCAATCAACTGACGGATAAGGACCTCAGCATTCGTTTCCTCGCCCGCCCGTTGGTGGTAATGTGCCTATTGGGAGGGGCCTTACTTGTGGGGCTGCTCGCGGGGAGTTATCCGGCCTGGTACCTGTCTTCATTCAAGCCGGTTTCGGTTTTGAAAGGCCGGGTGATGATCGGGCGCGGCAGCTTTAACCTGCGGAGTAGTTTGGTAGTATTTCAATTTTTTGTAACGATTTCGATGATCATCGCGACCGTTACTGCCGACCGCCAGCTGCGCTATATGCAAGCACAGAAAGTGGGTTTTAACCGCGAACAGGTGCTGGTGATCCACGACACGCACATGCTCGGCGACAACGAAGCCGTGTTCCGCGACAAAATCCTGCAAGCACCGCAAGTTGTGACCGGAAGCATTTCCGGACAGGTGCCCGTGGGGCGTACTAATATGGATAATACCACCGTGAGGGCCAAAGAAAACCCGGACCAGGGCGTGATGACGCGCTTCTATTTTGTGGACCCCGAATATATTCCAACACTCGGAATGCGGATGGCAGAGGGCCGTAATTTTTCGAAAGAATTCTCCACCGATTCCGCCGGGGTGATCCTGAACGAGACCGCCGTGAAGGCGCTGGGTTGGCAGGGAAATCCGATCGGACGGGAACTGATCGGCCAAACGGACGGGAACGGTATGAACATGATTTACAAGGTAGTGGGCGTGGTAAGCGATTTTCATTATGAGTCCCTTCGCGAGAAAATAGGCCCGCTGGCGATGTTTTTGGGAAGAAATTCCGGCAATATCCTGGTGAAGACCCGCACAGAAAAACTCCCGGAATTACTGGCTTCTCTGAAACAACAATGGGCGTCATTTTCCCCCGCGGCCCCATTCAGCTACTCTTTCCTCGACGACCGCTTCGCGCAGGTGTACGTAGGCGAGCAGAAAATTGAACAGGTATTGACGCTTTTTTCCAGTCTGACCATTTTCATCGCCTGCCTCGGCCTGTTCGGACTGGCCACTTACACCGCCGAGCAGCGGACGAAGGAAATCGGCGTTCGGAAGGTACTGGGCGCATCGGTAGGCAGTGTGGTAGCCCTGCTTTCCCGCGATTTCCTGAAACTTATTCTCATTGCGCTCATCCTCGCTTCGCCATTTGCCTGGTGGGGAATGAACCAGTGGCTGAAAGATTTTGCATACAAAGTTACGATCGACTGGTGGATTTTTGTGCTGGCAGGGTTGCTGGCCGTGGGAATTGCATTGCTAACGGTAAGCTTTCAGAGTATCAAAGCGGCATTGACTAATCCGGTAAAAAGCTTGCGGAGTGAATGACAGGCATAAATAATAGTGTGGTATAGTGTTTCGAAACGTTCTCCTTACTCTAAACTTTTCTAATCTAGTTTTTCAGCACTTTAAAGCACTTTCCGTTAACAACTAGGATGTAAATGCCTGGCTTTTGATCGCGGAGGCTGATCTCCCGGAACGCCCTTCCGGAAGTTGCCGCCTCCGCATTGCCAGTCGGAATGACGATGCCCATTACCTTCGAACCATCTGCTTTGAATACCTCCAACGATTGCAGCGCCGTGCTGGATTCGATGCGCAGCACGTCGGTTACCGGATTAGGGTAAACGCTGATCCGGAGTTCGGAATTACTGGTGACGGAAATGGTCTTTGAAAAAGCATATGTGCCGTCCTGGTCGATCTGTTTCAGCCGGTAATAGTTAGTCCCGGGCAATGGTGCCGCGTCGGTAAACGCGTAGGTTATCCGGATTTTGCTTTCACCTTTTGCGGCTACGTTGCCGATGGGTTCAAAATGTCGGGCATCGCTGCTTCGCTGTATTTCGAAATGCGACGCATTCACTTCCTCCGTGGTTTCCCATTTGAGTGCGACCGTCTCTTCGACCGCCTTGCCGGTGAAGCTGACCAGCGTAACCGGCAACGGAGGCTGGGTACTGCCGATGGCGAGCGCCGTGATCGAGACGCCGGCGGGGATCGTGCCGCTGAGTGTGCTGTTCTCCGTCGTGTCACTGGCTGTTGCGCCGGCACTCAGTGAAATCCATTGCGTTCCGTTCCAGCCTACGAGGCGAAGGTTCGCCGCTGCGGCAAAACCTGAAACGGAAGGAATCGATACCGTGACCGTTACATTATCATCGTTTCCTGCGGTATTAGCCCAGTCCCAGAAGCCCACCGGGCTGACCGATTCAACCGGACTGGCCACTGCGGTGAGACTGTGCGTGGCGCCGTCGGACGGGTCGGTTACCGTGGCGGGGCTTCCGGCAAACCAGGCGGTGCTGATGGTGGTACCCGGCGCGGGAGCGGAAATGGAAACGGTACGGAGGTCGGATGCGCTGCCTACGGGAAATACAAATGCATCATCACCGGTCTTAGTCACGTAACCGTCTACATGCTGAGCATCCGTATTCCCTCCGGCATAGGTCGCTCCGTCGGCTAAGCGAAGCGCACTGATAGTGTGTGTGTTGCGCGTAGTAGTGATAATCCCGCTCGTTCCGAAGTTCAGCTGCCCGCCCACGTTGGCGCCGGCTGTATTGGAGATCGCGACCGTGCCGCCGTTTTGAAATTGCAGGTTATGAAAGCCGGGAGCCGACGATCCGCTGATCGACAATGCGCCCGCGGCGTTGAACAGGTCCAGGCTGTTGGTCTGTCCAAGCCATGTCCCATTGTTCTGAAAGCTCAGGTTCCCGTGCTCGTACGTGGACCCGTTCGCAAGCGTGACGCTGCCGCCTGCCTGTACGACGGTCCCGTTCGGCGAGTAGTCGCTGAGGTAGCCGGTGTTGATGCTCACCGGATCGGGTGGGCCATAGGTGGTAACGTTTTGTCCGTGTGCCTGCACCACCCACAAGGGCAATGCCAGGGCTATGAGTCTTTTTTTCATACTATTTGTTTTTTTTTAATGTGAACAATCAGTATGAATGGCTATTTGGATACGTTGGTGTTACCGGCGGTGTTGGTACCCAGCGAAGCTTCCAGTTTTTGCATTCTATCTGCCAATGCAGTGATTTTCGAAACATCTGCTTTCAATGCAGCATTATCCGCTTTGGCCACAGCGAGCGCCGCTTTCAGCTGTTCGATTTCAGCTTGTTGTTCCTGGATGGCTTTGGTCAGTACGGGTACCACGGTGGCATAGGATACATTGTAAAGTTCGTTAGCCGGGTCTTTTGGGATAACTACTGCCTCCGGTACGACTTTCGCCAGTTCCTGTGCGAGGAACCCGATGGTTTTCACAACCTTGTCGTTATCAGTGAATTTCACGACGCCATTTTTGATCGTTCTGCCGCTGTGGAAATCGTAAGATACCGGGCGCATAGCCATTACTTTCTGCAAACCATCATTGATAACATTGACATTGGTCTTCACGCGCATGTCGGACACGTTGGTGTATGCGCCGGTAACGGGGGCAATGAAAGCGATGTTATTGGTATTGAATGCGGCGGTACCGGGGTCGAGATCATAGAAACGAAATCCACCTGTACCGGTACCATTGTAATTGATGAATTCAGCTTCTCCAACGCCCGAACGCACGGTGCTCCACGTCAGCAAGGTTCCATTGGAATGACTGATGTTTTTCTCCCTGCGCACCATCACGCCACCGTCTACCTGCAATTTCGTTCTTGGATCGCCAATACCTATACCTACGTTGGTGCTGCTGTCGATCGTCATGGCCACTTGCTCACTGGTTGAAAAACTCATTCGTGAGGCAGGTGTTGTTCCGTCTCCCAGATAGTCGGCTGTTATTTGGCTTACGTTACCCTCGCCACCATTGGTGCGGGCTGTAAAAAAAACATTGCCCACATTGTCGCCCGCCTGGCTGTTCACAGGCGCTGCGAATGTTCCGCGGGCAGATTTGAATGCAATGGATGGCCGGGTGACGGAGCCATATGTATTGATCACAATGTTGTCATTGTAAACGCTTCCGCCGCCGTCGTTGATAATGTGAATCGCATGATTGGCGAGAGGCGTTGAGTTGGATATTCTCAGGCCACCTTCATTCAGTTGCAGTTTGGTCGCCGGTGCTGCGATACCGACGCCCACTTTGCCATCCGCTGTAACGTGAACGGCCTCTGTATTATTCGTGCGAATACTCAACGCCTGGTTGTCGGTGGTGCCGAGGAAGTTGGTAGCAGGATCTGTGCCGATATTACCAGTGGTGTTCCAACCAGCTACCGGCGTTGTGGACCATACCGGCACGGCAGGCGTTCCTACATTGGTCTGCACCTCATTGGTAGTCGTGTTGAAGATCAGGAGCCCTTTGGCGGGGTTGGAGATCGCATTGCGCTGTGCGGTCGTCAGACGGGGTAGGAGCAAACCTTTGTTGTTGGCGGCTCCGCCGGTTACTTCCAGCGTGGCGCTCGCATCGGGTGCGCCTGCCGCGCCGATTTTTACCTGTGCAAAACCAGGGGCTGCGGCGAGCATCAGGAGGCCCGCCAGGATGTAATGCTTTTTCATAAGAATAATTTTAAGTGATGGCCGAAATAGCTTTTACAAATGTCGATGCAGTTGTTAGACTGTATTGTCCGGCTTATTTTGAATTATTCGTACAAATTTTTACTACATGAAAACAAATTATTCGTACATGAATTTGCTTTTAGTTCTAGTTAAAGACATATAGCTTGTTACTGATTTACGCCCGGGCGGGCGCGACGACACCCCTATGAGCATTTTCTACGTGCCTTACCTGTTTAGTATCATATGTCTTTTGTCGTTGTCACTACATGCCCAGGACAACGAATCCTGGACGGGTACGAATTTCAACAGCGAAAACGGCCTGCCGCAGAATAGTGTCACTATGTCGTTCATGGACGATAATGGCTATTTGTGGATGGTCACACAGGCCGGTATCGTGCGCTACGATGGTCGGGGTTTCCGCCTTTTCGATAATAGCAATTCGGGGCTGCTGCGTAACCGCTACCTGTCGCTTGGCAAAGATGGCGATGGCCGGATTTTTTGCATTGACGACAACGTCCAGCTATCCTATTATGATGACCGGAATGGATTTTCCAAACCTGTAAAGTCGGCGGACGCGATAGGCGCTACCAAGAGTGGACTCGTACATCTTGATCACGTTGATTTGGGGGGGATGGCCCGATACACGCAGAAGCTTTCACATAGTCAGTACGCGGATGCCCTGAGATTTTTTTTTCATGAAACCAGGAAAGGCAAAGGATTCATTTTAAATGAGAATACCATTGCCGGCTACGTTTCGAATAACAAAGTGCGGTGGATCGACTCCCTGGAAATCTTTCCCTATTTTTCACAACCTGTTGGGAGGATTGGTGATGTGCTCTGCTATTTTAGCAGTGACCGGGACATTGTTTTATTAGATTCCAATGGCGTACGCGCAAAAAAGAAAACTCCGATCGCCATCCCCTGGGATAAATTGAGGGTGAATCCTTCGCTTTCATTCTTTTGCCAGCAGGACGAAGCATTGCTGTTCCATAATGAAGGTACTATCTATGAAGTGACGCTCACGGGTGGTGAACTGGAATTTCGACATCTTATCACTTTAAAATATATCCCTTCTATCACTTCCATTCGCTATTATCCCCGGCAGGGAATGCTGATTGCAGGTTCCAATAGCAATGGCGTGTACATACTGAGAAGGAAGCAACTCGGGGCCGTCGGTAAAAATCCGCTCAATGCAAATGCCTTCTATGCAATGGCTCCCTATGGGAAAAACCAGGTGTTGCCAGTCTCCGGTCAGCTACCCGGCAGCCCTTCCATACCGGGGGTAGAGGACAGTTACAACAGGTACACCTTGCTACGCGACCGTAACCGGCACTATTGGTATGCCAACGGCATGACCCTCGTGACGGCGGATGAACAGCTTAATGTGCTCAGGAAAATTCCGCTTACCGGCGTGCTTTCGTCTCTGGGCGAGGATGAACGGGGGGCTATCTGGTTGATAGAGGGTGAATTACAATTTGGATATAGGAAGAACAGGTTCGGACGGGTGCGCGGGAATACGGTCGAAACCTACCCACTGCAAGGTATTGCGGGGAAAAACATGCAGAGTTTCATTTCTTTGGGTAATCAGACATTCTGGATTGTGGGTACGGGGATATGTATGTGGGTGGACGCCAAAAACCGGAAGCAGCGCATTTACCATGCGTTTGACAATATAGAGCTGCGAACGGTGTACCGCGACAAAAAGGGAAACATTTGGGTAGGGAGCTATGGAAACGGCTATTATCTTTTCCGTAACGGGCGGTTTACGAAAATGCCCGAAGACGACGCGCACCATTTGAAAATCGTGCATTCGTTCCTGGAAGACGATAAGGGCTTTATCTGGATGACCACGAATAACGGGCTTTTTCAATGCGCCGTCAACGACCTGTACGATTATGCGTCCGGCAAATCCCGGCAGGTTTACCAGCATTACTACGGGAAGGAAAGCGGACTGAAAACTACGGAATTCAATGGAGGATGTACGCCCAGCGGTTTGCGGCTGGATAATGGAACATTCGCATTCCCTTCGATGAGCGGTGTTGTGATGTTCCACCCGGATAGTATCAGGCCTGTGCTCCCGGCGAGCAAGATTTTTATAGAGCAGGTATTGCTGGATGGAAAGCCAGCAGACGCTCAGGCGCTTTCACGAATAGCCCCTACATTCAAAAGGCTGGAACTTACCGTTTCGTCGCCTTTTTTTGGCAGTTCCAACAATCTCAATATCAAATACAACATCGAAGGCCTCGACGACCGCTGGTACCCGCTGCCGGAAAACGACCGCATTGTACTCAACACCCTTACCTACGGGCGTTACAAGCTCCGGCTTCGGAAAGAGGCAGGCTTCGGTACGGGCAATTTCGTTACCGCCGAGCTGCCGCTGGTAGTGATGCCGTTTTTCTACCAAACCTGGTGGTTTTACCTCCTCATGATCGCCTGTGTGATCGCCATTATTGCGGTCATCGTCAAAATGCGCTACCGCTACCTGCTCCGCCAGCGCAACCGCCTCGAAACCGAAGTAAAAGACCGGACGCGCGAGCTCACCTACCAGAGCAAGCTGATGGAAAAGCTGACGGTGTCGATCGCGCATGACCTGAAATCACCTTTATACTTTCTGTCAAAAGTCACGGGGCATTTGCGCGACAATGTGCAGCGGGAGAATTTCAGCGGCATCGACCAGACGAGCAGCGAGATCAAAAACACCGCCGACCAGGTATATCAGTTTGTGGAAGAGTTTAACCTGTGGGCGTCGTCTTTTACGGAAGGTTTTTCGGTTAATAAAACTTCGTTCCCGCTCGACGGCCTTTTGCAGGAGTTGGGGCTGTTTTTCAGGGAAATGCTTGATGCCAACGGCAACAGGCTGATTTTGCACGCGTATGCGCATTACACCCTGCACACGGATCGCGAACTCTTAAAAGTAATCCTGCGCAATGTCATCGACAATGCCAACAAGCATTCGCACGAATGTAACATTACCATATCGGCCAGCGCGGAGGCGGACGGCCATGTGGCCATTACCATTGCCGATACCGGCGATGGCATGAGCGAACCTGTTTTGAAAAGAATTCACGACCGGATCGCACTGGCGTCCACGGCCGCGGGTATCGAGCGGAACAGCCGGCTGGGTTACCAGATGATCATCGACTTCGCCAACCGGCTCGATGTCAAGCTGGATGTGCATAGCGAACGCGGGACGGGGACGTCCGTCACGTTGCGTGTACAGGGAACAGTGAATGATGCCAACCTGTCGTCCGGCCTAGCTGAGCAAGTCGTAGGCGCCGGCTAGGTCCGTGAGCTCCTTGTTGTCTTCAATATTGAGCTTCTCGAAGGCGCGCCGCTTGTGCGTGTGCGCGGTGGAATATTGTACTTGCAGCATTTCGCAGATCTCGTTCATCGGATAGCCCTTTGCGAGGCATATTACCACCTGGAATTCGCGCTGGGACAGCTGATCGAACGGGTTGGCCGCCGCGCCGCTGAATACCCCGCGGACGATCGATTGCGACAGTTCCGTACTGACGTAGGTGTCGCCATTGAGTACGAGGGAAATTGCCTTGATCATTTCCTGGTCGGGAGCCGTTTTGCTGATAAATCCGTGAGCCCCAGCAGCATATAGCGCTTGCCATAGGTATTCTCCGGATTTTGAGAAACAATCAGGATTCTGGTGTCGGGGTGGAAGCTCTGTATCCAATGCATTAATACCACGGAATCCGTCGCCGGCATTTGAATATCGAGCAGTATGAGGTCGAAGGATTTCTCCTTCATTTTCGTCATCACCGTCCGCGCATCCCAGGCTTCACTAATGTTGGTCTTGAAATCCAGCTGGTCAAGCACCATCCGGAGTCCGGAGCGTATCAGGGAATGGTCATCGGCGATGAGAATATTTTTCATGCAGGCAAAATTAAATTATTTACTCGGGCAAGGTAGGGTGTTGTCTTAATATTTTGTCATTGTGATAAATGGTGTACAATAAATTCGTCGAACTGAAAAAGATGCAGAATAAAACTTTGAATCAGGATTATTCGAACAGAAGCATGATTCAGGCAGAATCCGGCCTTGACCGGCAGGAAGCTTCGGATGCGGCGATGGATAGGGAATTTTTTATCAGAAGTGTATTTCAAACAGATGTAGAAAAGGGCTATGACCTCCTGTTTTGTCATTACTACACACCGCTGTGCAGCCATGCGGTGCGGTACGTATATTCTAGAGAGGTAGCCGAAGATATCGTCTCGGAGGTATTTCTCGCTTTTTGGAAAAAGGCCGCGCATATCCATATCACCACCTCATTCCGCGCGTATCTTTTTATGTCGGTGAGGAACAAGTGTCTTACCTATCTGAGGTGGGAATTCAAGAATGAAATCGCGGAGGAGTTATCGGATACTACGCTCGTGTCAATGCACATGGAGCCTGACAAACTGGTCGAGTTTGACGAACTCTATCAGCGGATTGTGAAAATAGTAGACGGGTTACCTCCCCAGAATCAGAAGGTTTTTTTGATGAGCCGTTTCAACGGAATGTCTTATCAGCAGATCGCGGACAAGCTGCAAATTTCGAAGAAGGCAGTGGAAGCACATATTAGCAAGGCCCTTGCAGAGCTGAGAAGAGCACTCGGCAATAGCCTTTGACGGAAGCGGCGAGAGCCTTTTCAAAATGTTTGACTCAGACGTGAGTCCAGGCAAGACCCTTGTGGTCCTGAAACACATTTATCAGAACAAAAAATGAAGCCAGAATTGACGAAGTATATTGTTTTTTCCTATTTCTCGGGTGATGCTACACCGCTTCAAAAAGAAATGGTGCTGGAATGGCTGGCAGACGGGCGAAACGTTGAATTGTATTTTACATGGTTGGAGGAGTGGGAGAAAATGCACATTCAGTTCCAACCCGATCCCGCGGAAGCATTGGGTAAGGTAAAGGCGAAGCTGCGCGAAGAGAAGCAGCCTGCTCTGTCACAGGAGGTATCGCCCATCAGGAGAATTTCGAGAAACGGGATGTTGCTATGGGCGGCAGCTTGCCTGTTTTTGATGAGTTTTGCAGGTTTTTTAGGGCGGGAGTTTTTGGTTTACCGTACCTACCACACAGCGTTCGGAGAGCAAACCAGGTTCCAGCTTGCCGATGGAAGTACCGTGCTGCTGAATGCGAACTCCACGTTGAAGGTTCCCCGCTGGGGATTTGGGAAGTCAACCCGGCATGTGTATCTGGATGGGGAAGCCGAGTTTTCGGTGCAGCATACGTTTGATCACCAGCATTTCAAGGTCCATAATGCCGATGAAAGCCTGATTACCGTGCTCGGAACTGAATTTGTGGTCTATACCCGGCCCCGAAAGACCAGCGTAGTGCTTAACAAAGGAAAAGTTGAGATTTCTTCACCGGCGGGGGAAGAGCCGCTCACGATGTTGCCGGGCGACCGTGCGACGGTCGAAAAGAGCGGGCGGATCATCATCGAGAAACTATCCCTGGAAAAGCTTGCCGAACACTCGGCCTGGAAGGAACACCGGCTGGTATTCGACGATACGCCATTGTATGAAGTGGCCCGTAAGATCCACGAGCTCTTTGGCGTAGAAGTGAAAATAAATGGCAAGGAGCTGGCCGCGCGTACCGCGACAGGTTCATTCCCGGCGAAAAATGCCGAGGAACTGCTCTCGATTCTTTCCTACATGTACGATTTCGAAATCAAAAAAACCGAGAATAAGGTCATTTTAATTCCTAACCCTTAATTGTTTTCTATCCTAAATCTGTTGTTTATGAAGCTACGATTACAATGTATGAGGTTTCTGTTCCTCTGTCTGGCGGTTGGTGCATTTCCCGCGCGTTCGCTGGGGCAGCTGCTGGCCAACTCCAAGACCATCGTTCGGCAATCGGACACGCGGCCTCAGCTGGTAGACCTGACAGATTTACTGCTGAAATTGAAGGACAAGTTTCACGTCGACCTGCTCTTTGAGGAGAAAATCGTGGAAAACATCCGGGTTTCGCCCAACAGTATCCGGCCGTCGGCCTCATTTGAAGATAATCTGGAAACGCTTCTGCGATCGACCGGTATTCATTATATGAAGGTCAAGAAGGATACGTATGTACTGAGGAACGAGAAGATCAGTATTGAGCAAAAGCCGCTCGAACACGTGCCTGCTTTTCCGGCCGACAATCGGCTGAAAGCCATCGGGATGCTGGAAAGAAAAATGCTGGCGGTTCCCGCAAAGGCGGCTGATGTAACAATTACCGGCCGGGTAACCGATGAAAAAGGAGAGGTTCTCCCTGGCGTGAATGTGACCGTGAAAGGAACATTAAGGGGCGTATCGGCTGACGCATCGGGGAATTACAGCTTGTCGGTGCCGTCGGGGCAGGTGACCCTGGTGTTTTCCTTTGTCGGGTATGTCAGCCAGGAAGTGCAGCTGGGCGAGAAGAAGACGTTGGACGTGATTCTCAGGTCGGATAACAAAAATCTGGAAGAAGTGGTGGTTGTCGCTTTCGGAACGCAGCGAAAAGAAAGCATCGTAGGTGCCATTTCTTCGGTGTCGGCCAGTGATTTAAAGGTGCCGGTAAGCAAGCTGAGCAATGCGTTGGCCGGGCAGATTGCCGGTATTGTATCGGTTCAGGGAAGCGGAGAGCCGGGTTCGGGGTCCAGCTTCTGGATTCGCGGGATCAGTAGTTTCGGGGCCAATAATACGCCTCTTATCCTGGTGGACGGGATCCAGCGCTCGATGGATCTGGTGGATCCGGAGGATATCGAATCATTTTCGATCCTGAAAGATGCAAGTGCTACGGCGGTTTATGGCGTGAGAGGGGCAAACGGGATCGTGCTCATTACCACCAAAAAGGGGAAGTACTCGGATAAACCGACCATCAATGCCCGCTTCGAACGGGGCTTTTTAGCGCCGATACGGCTGCCGAAACTGGCCAATGCGGAACAATGGATGGATTACTACAACGATATCAGCTATGATGCCAACGGGTCTGTCCCATTTCCGGACCATATCAAGCAAAAGTACCTGTCGGGAGCGGATCCGGACCTCTATCCCAATGTGGATTGGATGAAAACCACTTACAAGGATGTCACAACGAGCAACCGCTTGAACCTGAATGTGACCGGGGGCGGCAGGATTGCCCGGTACTATGTATCAGGCTCCTATTATAATGAAAACGGGCTGTTCAACCCCGTGGTTACCGAATCGTACAATCCATCTGTGAAGTACAACAAGTTTACATTCCGGTCTAATCTGGATGTGGATATTACTAAATCCACGGAACTGAGCCTCAATCTTTCGAACACCTACGAGAATAAGAGCCGCCTGGGTGTGGACATGGGCACGATGTATAACATTGTGATGACCACCCCGCCGATTGCCATTGCTCCGTATTATTCCGACGGAAGCCATGCGCAGCCGCTGGTGGGAAGTAACCCATATTACGCACTCAACTCGACCGGCTTTTCGCAGGACTTCTGGAACACTTCGCAGTCGCTGATGAGCCTCACGCAGGATTTGAGCGAATATGTGCTCCCCGGCCTCAAATTCAACGTGAAGTTTTCATGGGACGCAACCAACGAATCGACACTAGATAAGCGGAAAAACCCCGCGACCTATTATGCTACCGGGCGTGACGAATCCGGCAAGCTGATATTGCATAAAAATGCCGACGGCAGCGACTACTTATCTCTGGCAAGGTCCAACCGCGGTACAAAGACGACCAATCTCGAATCGTCGCTCACATACGACAATGCGTTTGGTGATCACCGGGTAGGAGGCCTCTTCCTGTTCACGCGGAGGGAGTTTACCAACAATTTTCCCACAAACTACATTCTGGCATTTCCCTACCGCAACATCGGGATCGCGGGGCGTTTGACGTATGCATTCAAAAACAAGCTGTTCTTTGACGGAAACTTCGGTTATAACGGTTCCGAGAACTTTGCGCCGTCGCATCGGTTCGGTTTTTTTCCGTCGATAGGCCTGGGATACAACGTGAGTAAGGAGCGGTTCTTCCATGATCTCTTTCCGGCGGTTAACCTCATGAAATTCCGCGGCTCGCACGGATACATCGGTAACGACCAGATCGGCGGGGATCGCCGGTTCGCATACAATTCCGAAATGCAGTATTCGGGGTCGTACACCTTTGGTACCACGGGTCAGAAGTATATTTCGGGAATCGCCACGGGGAATCCCGGGAACCCGAATGTCGCCTGGGAAGAGGCTATCAAGACAAACATAGGGTTTGAGATCGGGATATGGGATAAATTGAAATTGCAGATCGACTATTTCAATGAGCGCCGCGACGGGATTTACATTTTGCAGCAGAGCGTGCCGTCGGTAGTCGGGATCAACGTGGCCCAATATGTGAACCTGGGAAAAATGGCCAACAGGGGTGTCGACGGGTCCATTGAATACAGCTACGTGAAAGGAGACTGGCTGCTCTCCGCCCGGGGGAATTTCTCCTACAACCGCAACAAGGTCATTTACAACGATTCACCAACGCCTATTTACGGTTACCAGGAAGTGGCCGGACAGGCCTATGATCAGCAGTTCGGGCTGGTGTCGATGGGCCTCTTTAAATCCGTAGAGGATATTGAACAAAGCCCCGTCCAGAAGTTCGGATCGGTTGTGCCGGGAGATATCAAGTTCAAGGATATTAATGGGGATGGCGTAGTGGACAGCTACGACCGGATCGCGATCGGGCGAACGACGGTCCCCGAGCTATCTTACGGATTCGGGTTGAGTGCGAAATACAAGCAATTCGATTTGTCGGGCTTTTTCCAGGGTGTAGGAAATGTGACCCGCATTATCGGCGGGGATCCCGTGCAGGGACCGCAGGGAAGTATTTTGGTAAATGGGCAAATTCTGGCCGATGCGGCGGAGAAGAGATGGAGCCTGCATAACCAGGACCCGAATGCCGAATATCCCCGAATGTCGCTGGCTTACAACGAAAACAACCGGCAGGCCTCGACTTTCTATCAGAAGGACATGAGTTTTATCAGGCTCAAAAATGCGGAAATAGGCTATACCGTTCCTAAAAGCATCGTCAGTAAAGCGAAGGTTGCCAGTTTAAGATTTTACGCGCAAGCGGTTAATCTATTTACAGTGAGCAAGTTCAAGTTGTGGGATCCGGAACTGAATGCCAGCTTCGGAAACATTTACCCGCAGATGAAGACGGTGAGTATAGGAGCAAGTCTGAATTTTTAACAGCGATTAACATGAGCAAATTTTCTATCATTTCAGGCATTTTACTTTGCATGCTTGTGGTTACCTCTTGCAGCGATTACCTCTCTGTCGAATTGCAGAATGCACTGACGCTGGAAGAAACCTTCAATAAAAGAGCCACCACCGAAGCATATCTCGCACAGATTTATGGTTTCCTTCCCGACGATTCCGATATGGTCGGCGGCGAGAGTTCCGTTGTGCCCAGATCCGACGAAGGGATGTTTTCGTGGCTGTCCGGAGTATCCTGGCTGAATATGAACAATGGCTCGTGGGGCCCGACGACCGGTTCCTATGCAACCTGGAAGAGCAGCTATACCGGTATTAACCAGGCAACCATTTTTATGAACAATGTCGACAGGAATGTAGAGATCGGTCCGGCGGAAAAGGAGGTTATGAAAGCGGAAGCGCGCTTTATCCGCGCCTTTCTGTATTTCAACCTGTTGCGCAAATATGGTCCGGTGTACATCTGGGGGGATAAGGATTCGGATATTTCCATTCGTCCGGAAACCATCGACCGGCATACCGTGGCGGAGAACTTCGATTTTATATTGTCGGAATTTGACAAATGCATTGCTGCGTTACCTGCCACCATTGCGGAAGAGGCCTGGGCGGGTCGGGCAACGAAAGGGGCTGTTCTGGCCGCGAAAACCCGCGCCACGCTCTACGCGGCGAGGCCGCTTTTCAACGGTGCCGAATATCTGAGGGGCATGGTGAACAAAGAAGGCAAAAATATTTTTCCGCAGGGTACCGATCCTGCCAAATGGGAAGTTGCCGCACAGACGGCCAGGCAGCTGATCGATATGAATCAGTATGCACTCTACGTCGATAACACCGAGACAGACCCCATGCGGAAGGCGATCAAATCGTATCAGGGCATATTTTTCAAATTCTGGAATTCGGAGGTGATCTGGGGGCGTTGGCTGGGAGCGGCCAATGGGTGGGTTGTAAGGGCTAATCCGCCGAGGGCTGTGAAAGAAGGGTACGGAGGATATTCGCCTTCGCTCAAACTGGTAGATACCTATCCCATGGCCGAAAGCGGCCGTTACCCGGTCACCGGGTATGATGGCACGGGCTATCCCATTGTGGATCCGAAGTCGGGTTATCGGGAAGAGGGTTTTACGCCGAATTACATTCACCCGATGGATAACTGGGCGCCGATCAGGGCACATAACAGTACCGTCGGACGAGATGCGCGTTTCTACGCCTCCATTCTTGCCAACGGCTTCAACTGGTATAACCGTGGCTCGGGCGACAAGGTGATTACCTTCTATACGGGCGGGACCTCGGGCTACCAGGCTTCGGGCGACTGCGTGAAGGCAGGTTACCTGTTCAGGAGAATGAGCGACCCCAGCAACAACACCGAGAATGGGCAATGGGGGCAATTTTGCTGGCCGATGTTCAGGCTGGCGGAGATTTACCTGAGCTATGCGGAGGCATGCAACGAAAAGCCGCAGCGTAATGAAGCGGATGCATTGGCTTACATTAACAAAGTGCGAAGCCGCAGCGGACTCAACAAACTCGAAGTCGCCTATCCGGAGGTTGTCGGTAACCAGGCGCTGCTGCGGGAACTGATCCGCAAAGAGCGCATGGTAGAAATGGCTTTCGAATCGCACCGCTATCATGATGCCCGCACGTGGATGATCGCCGAGAAGGAATTTGTAGGTCCTAACTACACGAGAAACCTGGTGGCGACCAACTATGACGACTCATGGAAACGATCGTCGACTTTATTTCCGGGAACCAGGGTGTTCGAAAAGAAACACTATTTCTTCCCGATTAATCAGGAGCAATTAAACGAAATGAAAAACTTTACACAGAACTATGGCTGGTAGCAATAACAAATGCCGGGCTGCAATGACTTTTCAATGCCGGCTGGCGCAGGTTTGGGTAGTTTTCCTGGTCCTGCTCGGATCGGGATGTGAAGATCGCCGTATGAATAATATGATTGGCGATCAGGTCTATCTGAATGAATCCGGGGAGAATGTGCAGAATGTTTTCAAGGGTGAACAGTTCATCTACCGACTTCAGGTGATCAAAAGTGGTGTGGGACAGGAGGGGGGTGAAGTTTCTATCCAGGTAGATGAGTCCATTCTGGCGCGCTACGAGGGCAAGTACACATTGCTGCCGGCAGCGCTTTACAAAGTAAAATCTCCACAGATTTCTCTCAAAAGCTCGGATTATAGTGCTGATTTTGAAGTCGAATTTGACGCTGCCGCAATCCAGGAGCTGGAAGCCGGTACCCGTTTGAAGTACGCGATACCTTTCAGGCTTTCGTCCAATACCCTTCAACTAGCGTCTGATCAGCAGCTATTTTCCGTGGTCGTGCCGAAGGTTTTGAATCCTTATATCCAATTCAAAACACCGGGAATCGCACCGGCTACTTCGTCGGTCAGTCAAGCCAACTCGGCGCCCGAAACGAGGTATTATGCTTTTCTCCAAACCAACTACAATAATCAATCGGACCTGCAATACAAGGTAGAAGTGAGCGAGGGGGCACTGGCCGCGTACAACAAGGAGCACGGAACCACGCACCGGCTGCTGCCTGCGGCAGCCTACCGGGTTGATCAATCCAGTTTTACCATCGCCAATCTGAACAATGAACAGGCCATGTCCTACTACCTGATGACCGGCAAGGTTCCGGCGGGGGAGTATATGCTGCCGCTTGAAATTACGCAAGTCTCAAAGTATGGGATTGACCCCCAGGCGAAAACGATGTTGATTCCTGTTAAAATACTGGATTGATATGGGGTTTGGGACGTTTTTGGCGCTTTGAAAAGATATTTGATGTACAAACCAGTTGGCTGTCTGTATGAAGCGTGATTGTAAATTGATAGCGGGCGCTCTGCTGATATGGAGTTTTGCCTGCATGGATGTGTGGGCGCAGGAGGCATCTGTGAGCCCGTTCCGCTTGCCGGAAAAAGAGAAAAAGCAGGGCTACAAAATCCTGTTTGACGGCACTTCCATGGAGCACTGGATGGGCAATCTGGACGAATACGTGCTCGAAGAAGGTGCGATCGTGATGCATCCAAAATCGGGAGCGGGAGGGAATCTTTATTCAAAAGATACCTATTCCGATTTCATCCTGCGTTTTGAGTTCTTGCTGGAACCTGCGGGCAATAATGGCCTGGGGATCCGGCAAGATTATGTTGAGCCGCCCAATGGGTATAGCGGAATGGAGCTGCAAATACTGGATAATGAACATCCGAGCTATCGCAATCTGGAACCAGGCCAATACCACGGCTCGGTTTACAAGATTATTGCCGCCAAACGCGGGTTCCTGAAACTGGCCGGAGAATGGAATGTACAGGAAGTGCGGGCGATAGCCGATCATATCCAGGTTATTTTGAATGGAGAAACCATACTGGATGGCCATTTGAATGAAGCGACGGCCAGGCTAAAACCGGGTAGCTTTCAGAAGGCGGTTTTGAACAAATCCGGACATATTGCTTTTCTTGGTCATGGTTCGGTGGTAAAATTCAGGAACATCAGAATTAGGGAAAAATAGGGTCTATGGTCTAGGGCCTCTTGCACATTGCCGGGTCCGTCATGTGCCGCCGCGGAACCAAACTATGCTGGTATTGTTAATGTAGTGAACGATACAAAACAGCTATGGCGAGACCTAAAAAATTCGACGACGCGGCCGGATTGCAGAAAGCCCTGAATGTCTTTTGGAAAAAGGGCTATGCCGGCACTTCTATTTCCGACCTCACTGCCAACATGGACATTAATGCCCCAAGCCTTTACGCTACGTATGGGGATAAGCATAAGCTGTTTGTATCGGCGCTGCAAGCCTATATGCAATCCCAGCATGCATGGATGCGGGAATCGGTCGCGGAAAATAAGCCGGTGAAGGAAATCATCCGGTTCCTTCTGGAGTCGCTGTTAGACGATACACTGGCCGATCCGGAACGCCGCGGGTGTTTCATGGTGAATACGGTTACCGAAATGGCCAATCAGGATGAGCAGGTTTTTGCGATTGCTTCCAACAACGAAAATCAGGTGCATTCGATCCTGGCTGAACTTATTCGGAAAGGTCAGTCCTCGGGAGAGATTTCGGCCGATAAGGACGTCGATGCGCTGGCCAGCTTTTTGTTCATCAACTTCATGGGGATTCGGGTTATAGCAGCAACCAATAGTGATAAGAAGCACTTAAACAAGGCGTTAGACGTCATTCTCTCAGCTGTTTAAAAAATATTTTTAGTTTTATAGTGATCATTATAAAAACTATATGTAGTTTTGTATCGATCATTACAAAACAATTTAAACAAGCAAGATCATGTCAAGATTAGCGCATAAAACAGCAGTAGTTACAGGTGGTAACAGCGGAATAGGTTTGGCCACTGTAGAGGCCTTTATTCAGGAAGGTGCACAAGTTATTTTTACCGGCCGGAATGCCCAGGCCAACCAGCGGGTTGAGCAGGCGCTCGGCGAACAAGTTCATGGGATTGTATCTGACGCGGGCAAGTGGGAAGACATCCAGGCGATCAGGGCACAGGTCGAAGCTATTTCACCAAAGGTTGATATTCTCTTCATCAACGCGGGAATTGCCCAGTTTGCGCCGGTCGATCAGGTGAGCGAGAACTTTTTTGACAAGATATTGGATGTCAATTTTAAAGGGGCATATTTCACGATTCAGGCCTTGCTACCACTGATTAACGACGGGGGCTCGATCATCCTGAATACTTCGATCAATGCACATTTAGGCATGCCGGGTGCCAGCATTTACGCTGCCTCGAAGGCGGCCTTGCTATCGTTGGCCAAAAACCTTTCAGCAGAGCTGGTTTCCAGAAAAATCCGTGTAAATGCCATTAGCCCCGGCCCGGTAGCTACGCCGCTCCACACCCCGGATAAATTCGGCATCTCCGAAGACGAGTTCAAACAAATGGGAGAGGGAATTGCCGCGCAAATTCCGGCAGGACGTTTCGGCGCTCCGGAGGAGATCGCGAGTGCCGCCGTGTATTTTGCTTCCGACGAATCGCGCTTCCTGCTGGGAACCGAGTTGATTATCGACGGAGGCATGGCTACTTTGTAGTTAATCAAAAACTCACCCGCGTTCGGAAATTGAATACATCACTTCCCGGCATTTGCGCAGGATCTTATCAAAAATACTTTCGTTCTCCGGATAGATTTTTCTGTACATATCCTGTAAACGAAGAAAATGTGGTTCGCTCGCTTCAATGACGTCCGGGAAGTGCGTAATGCTATAATCCGGGTTAAATGTGTTTCCCCGGAAAGGATTGGGGCCCTTGGTATGGGTTGCGTCCTTACCAAATCCGACATTGTTCACCAGGCTGTTGTCGGGGAATAGGGATATACCATCGATTTTAAATACGGTCCACCACCACCTGATCGCCCAGGAGCTGATTTTTTTTCGTTCCATTTGATCGATAAGCATATCGGTATACTTGATGGTCCCGTTCAGGTCGAACTTCCTGGCTAGTTCCGGATCTGTTTTGAGTCGTTCATAGCCTTTCGCTTCGGGATCGAATGAGGCCCACGCTCTCTTCCAGGTAGCCCATCCCCATGATGCTGTAATGGGGAGGAAGAGCGCTGCTTTTTCCGCCCGAACACCAATGGGAAATTGGAAGCCGCACACCTGCATGACCCGGTTCTGACTTTCGTATTTGACCAGCGCATCATTCATATATTGCAGGAACCCCTTTGCAACGACCAGGTCGTCTTCCAGCACGATCACAGTTCCGTGTTGGTTGACCTGCTGCGTGACCCCTTCAATAATCGAATTGGCCAGTCCTTTGTTGGTCGCCGATTCGGTGATGATTACCTCTTTGCACCATTTACGCTGGCGGATCACCTCGCGCACTTCTGCTACCCGCTGGCGATCGCCTTCGGATGCATCCGTTCCGGGGCCGTCGGCATAAATGTAAAGTACCGACTCATCGGCCAATGTGGCATTGGCCAATGCCTCCAAAGTCCGCCTGGTTTGGGCCGGACGGTTGTAAACAAATAGCAGAATAGGTGCGGGGTGGTGTAGCATCGATGGTGAAGATACGCTATAAAATCGCTAAGCAAGTGCTTATTCCTGCAAAGTTGGATTTCGTGTGTGTATAAATTGGCTTACAGACTTGTCAGAAACTTATAATTTTCGGAGCAAATCAGCAAAGTGTCTTTGACGCCCGAATACATGCCTTCTGCAAACTTGATGTCTTTGCTCCGCAGTAGTTCTTTCACTTTGTCTGCCGTATCCCTTTCACCTTTCCGATGACAATCATCGATGATGATCGCAAAACGGTCTGCCAGCAGATCGTTCTCGACGATATCGACAATCTGGTACCTCGAATACCGGTCGCTTCCCCAGGGGCCGTCAACCAGGATGAGGTCGAACTTATTTCCGGCAACGTTTGGGATAAGGTCTTTATACACTTTGGTAGTATGTCCGTTAACTACCTTGTGTTCCAATTCGAGTACGAGCGTGTTCGGGACTACATTATGGATGTTGGCGGAAAAAAAGTCCAGCCAATTCTGATCCTGCTCTACAATTGTAAGTTTTGCATCCGGAAATGCTTCCAGGTACTGATAGGAGAGTTTCGAGGTTTCGCCCAGTCCAAATTCGAGAATGCTTTTTGGTTTGATTTCGTTGTAGATCCGATAAAGAATGTACAAGAACGGGTACGAGGCAGCCCAACGTCCGGGGTTGAGTGTTTTCTTTAGAAACCATGGAGAATCCGTAATCGCCGAGTTAAAGACGGCGCTCCAGTACACTTCGTCCGCTTTTCTGTTAACTTCCTTGATGGCATCATAGCCTCTTACCTGGTGGGCGATGATGTCCCTTAGCATTTTTAGCATATTCGTGTGTCTTAGTTAAACATCAGTTTTGTCTGATCCCTTCAAAATTAAAGAGCATTAATAAACTTCTGGCCTGCATCTTGAACAGTATCCTTGTCGACCGGAAAAGTAGCCCGCTGAAGATCGCTGCAACAGATTGAGAAATGGTGGTGGCAATAGCCGCTCCCAGGGCTCCGTATTTGGGAATCAGGAAAATATTCAGGAGTATGTTGGCAACCAAACCGAGCAGCGTGCGATACAGGCTGAATCTTTGCAGATTTTCTACAACCAGGTACTGGGTGGTGGCAACACCCAGGAACATAGGTACGAGCGCCCAGATATGCACCGAAAGAATACTGCCGGCAGCAGCAAACTCCGACCCAAACAGGACCTGGATAATCTGATTGGAGAACAGGGTGGTGACAATTGCCAGTGCCAACGATATCCGCATCATCCAGTTCACCAGAAACTGAATTTTTTGAATGAAAGCTTCTTTGCTGATCTTTTTGGCGTTCACCAAAGAGGGCAGGAAGCTGCCGGAAATGGCCATGGGCAAGAACACAAAAACGTCCGATATTTTGATGGCCGAACTAAAAAGTCCGAGTTCTTCTTCTCCCACCATGTTGGCAATCATGATCTGATCGAGCCGCACGTAGAGGATAACGGCCAGACTGGCCAGGATAAATGGCCAACCCTCTTTCAGCAGGTTCACGGCCATCGATTTACTGAATCTCCAGTTAAAGATGTTGTTATTTCGCTGGTAAACAACGAGCAGAAAGATATACGACAATGCGGCTTCCAATCCCATTGCGGCAGCAAACCAAAGTATTGGCTTCTGACTTATAATGAGATACATGCGCACAATGGCGCCCAGTACGTACGCGATGTTTTTCGATATGATGGTGTACTTCGACTGGAGCCGGGACTGGAACTCCAGATCGATCAGGTCGAGCGGAACGATCACCACATTTAACGACAGGAAGGCGAACAGCCAGTAGTATTCCGGCTCCAAATGCTCCACATAGAAGTAACCCGCTACAAATAGCAGCAGAAAGGGGAGGAGCATGACCCGGATGAAAAATGACGTGCCCAGTGTCTCGTTTTTCAAGTCGGGATGCTGTAAAATCTCCTTCGTTAAAAAACCGTCCATACCCAGCTTGGCCACTGTCATCAGGATGGTTATGAAAGCGGAAACGTAGTTGAGCTTGCCCCATTGCGTGGGTCCGAGATACCTTGCTACCCAAATACCTACCACCAACCCAATGACCAGTTTTAATACCTTATCGAACGATAGCCAGAAAATGTTCAGGATAACGGGCCCCCGAATCTTGGCCTTCACATTTTCGATAATACTATTTTGAGTCATCAACAAGCAACAAATTAATTCATCAGGCAACCTACCTAATTTTTCGCGATTTTCGGCCATAGTGCAGCGCAGCGGGTGCTCCGGCCCATTGCTCCATTGGCGGAAACCGCCCCCGGCAGGGGTTCTGGCCTAACGAGGTATATGAATGTGTCCGGATTGGCCGTTTGGCCGGAGGGTGGTCAAATGCTGTCCGGCTTGCGTATTCGCAATTTCCTCTTCGATCAGCATGTCGAGAACTTGGTAAAAATTCAGATTGTAATCCCATCCCAGTTCGGCTTTTGCCTCACTGTTGTCTCCGTAGATATCTTCAATGTCTGTCAACCGGCTAAGGTCCTTGTCGATGACGATCCTGCTGGTGTCCAGACCCAGTCTGGAAAAAACATGGTGTACAATATCTTCCAAAAGGATACTGGCCCCTGAACAAATGATGTAATCTTTCGCCACTTCATTTTGTTGGGTGAGCCACATCGCTTCCACATATTTGGGAGAATATCCGAAGTCTCTCCGGACTTTCAGGTTGCCGACCCTTAAGACCATCTCAGGATCCGAAGTCATTTTAAGAGCCTCCACAATTACCTTCTTCACAAAGAAGTTCGACGATCTCAAATAGGACTCGTGGTTAAAGAGCACCCCGGTGCAGCAACGCAGCTTGTAAGCTTCCCTGTAATTGACAATCATCCAGAATGCCGATGCTTTACTGATCGCGTACGGGCTCAACGGATACATAGGCGAGCTGATCCGTACAGGCAGCTCGGATACCATTCCATACATCTCCGAACTCGAAGCCTGGTAGAATTTGGTCTTTTTATCGTAGAGCCGGATCGCTTCCAGAAAGTTCAGGACCGAAACGACATTGAATTTGATCGTTTCGATAGGATATTCGAAGGATAGCCCTACTGAGCTCTGGGCAGCGAGGTTGTAAATCTCGTCGGGGCGATATTTGGCAAGTAATCGTAAAATAGAAGCCTGTTCCCATAAATCACATAACTCCAGGGTAACCTGGTTATGAATTCCAAGGTACTCCAACCCGGTTAGTTTGCGGTTCAGGTCTCTGACTACACCTACTACTTTGTAGCCTTTTGACAACAAAAGTTGCGCGAGGTAAGCCCCGTCTTGTCCTGATATTCCGGTAATGATGGCTACCTTCATAGTGCTGATTTATAAATGTCCAGGGTTTCCGACGATACCCTCTCCCACGAAAATTTGGCGGCTTGCTGATGACCCTTCTCACGATACTCATCACGCAGTTTCGGGTCGTAATAGAACTGCTCGCATTTTTGAAGTATGTCCGCGTGATTCTCCGGATCTACATACAAGGCCGCGTCCTGGCCAATTTCTGGTAATGAACTCACATTGCTCAGTATGGTCGGGCAATGGCAATTGAATGCCTCCAGGGCCGGCAGGCCGAAACCCTCGTACAGACTTGGAAAGACGAAAAAGAGTGCATTCGTATAAAGTGTGGCCAGCCGCTTGTCATCGACAGGTATCTGCAACAGCTGCTTTTCAACACCTAATTTCCCGATCAGCTTCTGTTCTTCATCATTAAATTTACCCCCGCCTGCGCAGATCAACTTCAGCGACTTTTCCCGCAGAAGCAGCGGTTGTACAGCTTCCAGGAATAGTGCAAAATTTTTATACCCCAGGCGGTTTCCTACAAAAAGGATATAATCGCCCCAGTGACTGTCGGGCGCGAGCGTATTGGGCAAAAACGAGCTCGCCAAATGCGTTACGGACACCCGTTCTTCCGGAATGCCGTAATAGTCAATGATATCTTTTTTCGTATTGTGTGATATCGCAATAACCTTCGAAGCATTTTTCAGCATCACTTTTCTGCTGGCAATGACTTCGTCCATGTTGGCCAGAAGCGTTGGATACCGGTCCGAAAATTTCTCGTGAATCAGATCATAAAATGTGACAACAAAAGGCTTGCTGGCCGGTTTGGTGTTCAGGAAGTAGGGGTCGTAATACGTCGGATGAAAAACATCGTAGTTCCCTTTCTTCAGAAGTCTGTTCGAAACGAGCTGGTTAAGGTGCTCCTTTACTTTCTGGCGTCCTTTGAACTGAAATGGGATGAAACTCCGAGAGTTGAAAAATTCCCTATCTTTCATGAATTCATTCTCCGAAAAATAAATGCTGTTCTGACATTCATTTCCGAGTGAGGTCAATCCCTTTGACAGCTCGTAGAAATATCGGGATATTCCCCCATAGTTCTGGTTACTGTAAATCTGGTGATCGAAGAGTATTCTCATTACTGGCGATAGAGTTTTTAATATAATCGAAATCTTTTTGTAATAGCGATTTCCGACTTTGCGCTTTCGCGATCATCAAAGCAACCTTAGACTTCAGCGAGAGGCGAAACAATAGCGGATTCAGCTTCCGCCGTGTGATCAAGTGAAGTGTGTGCGAATCTGTGTAATAGTTGCAGTTGAATTTCTGCGCAAGCTTTCGCAATGCATTTTCTGAATACAATGCGATATGCTGACCAGTTTCTGGGGTGAAATACCACCAGTCGCGGGCGGAGCTTAAAGGTCGGTTGGGAATAAGTTCTGTCGAGAAAAAAACGGAGTCCGAAAGTTGAAGCATCTTTTCCAGTTCGGCAGCAGGATCGTCCAAATGCTCGAATAGTTCAAATGCCGTCAAAAGCTCATATTTGCTTACCGGACTATCTTCGAAATCAAAATGCTTTGCAAAAATGTTTTCGCAATAGGTATCATATCTGTAATAATCAAACCCCAGGTCGCGCATAATGCGCACAAGCATTCCGTACCCCCCACCGTAATCTAAAAACGTCCCTGTCTTATTAAAAAAGGATAGAATCAAGGAAGATACCTGTCTGGAAATACCAATATTCCGACCGACAAGGCCGATGTCCAGAGAGGTGATAGCAGAGGCGTAGGCTTCGTTAAGCCAGTAAGGCGATTCAGTTTGAATAAACTGGCAAGCAGTACATTGGTAATAGTGTATTTGATACCGTTGTAATATGGTTGTCTTACTATCGAATAATAGTTTAGACTCGCCCTCACAAATCTTACAATGCATATATAGTGTCAATGGGTAAATGGCACACCTATTCGGCCCCCTTTTCGATTGAATTGCACTTAGCAGCGCCGTTCAAATATAAGCATATTGATTTTAATCATGCAAGTTTCCGCTTTTTTGAATGGGTATTGTGAGCGCGCGTTTTATCGGTTGCAGCATAAGCCGGTTTTGTAAAAAAAGGGTTGGCGGTTAAATACTTATGTGTTTTGGTGGTATTTTTCTGATGAAAATTTGAATTATGCATGGAGATTGCTACCTGAAACGGGAATAGGTTAATCTCGATATTAGCGTGTAGAATTTATTTGAAGGCGTTATAACTCTGGTTATGGCCAGCAGGGAGGAGGTGTCCGAACCCTGGTTTTTGTCTGATGTGTAGAATTCTTTCTATATAAATCCTGCTGCAATGCGGAATTTTATCAGGATGTGCACGTTACAAATTCTGTTCATATCTTTACCGCGGCAGATGGCTGTTGCTTTCTTCTGCATGGAGAGCGCTTTCAACTAAAAGACCGAAAAGTGGCAAGTGAATTTTTTGTAGGTCCTATTCTCGATGACTGGCTTAAATACGGCCTGATCTACGGTGTGATCGTGTGCACGTACCTGCTGCTATACAGGAAAATATACTGGGGAATATTTGACCCGATGTTCCTGACTACCATTAATTTAAGTGGCGGTGCTTTCTGCGTATACTTTCTCTATGCGGATCAGGCCCTCAAACCTGTTTATGGCTGGTCATTCGTCGGTACTGAAATAGCGTTGCTGTGTGGCTTGCACCTGGCCTCGCTGATTCCCGCGCTGCGGCTGGGCAGCCATGAGGAACGCCTTCCCGAGCCTGAACGCGGCATGACGGAATTCGATGTATTTTGCCTGATTGTTTTCGTTGGCTACACCATTGTGGAGATCGTCAACCTGAAAACGGTCGGAATTGTGTTGCTGGACGAGGACAATAACCACGTATCGGCATATGGCGGGCATGGTATCATCAGGGCATTTTTGGTGTCTTTTAGGACATTGGCGACATTCACGCTGTACTATAAACTACTGTTGCTCAAAAAGAGGCTGAACATTTTTGAGCTGTTTATCTGTCTGGTGTTGCTGATTGACCTTGCGACGAGCGGATCGAAAAGTGCAGTCGTCGTCTTTTTCGTCAATTTTTTCCTGACGAGCTACCCGTTGATTTTGCATGGAAAAATGAAGCAGGTGAAAATTTCGTTCCCGCTTCTGATGTTGCTGGCTGCATTTCCCGTTGCAATTGTGATGATTTCGGTCGGGGCGTCAGCCGCAAGTGCCGTGCAGCAGGTAATGCTGAGGTTTATGGCGAGCGGCGATATTTTTCTGCTCGGTTATTATGACGACGTAATGGCTACCATTCAGGAGACCTCTTTCCTGAAATATGCGTTTTACCCGGGCTGGGGTACAATCCTGAAAAATCTTGGCTTTGAGATTATTCCCCCCGAACCGGTCGGGGTTGACGTTTTCGCATTTTATACCGATCGCCGAACATCGGGGGCGAATGGTCGATATAACTACTTGGCCTACCATTTTTTTGGTTTGTGGGGAGGGATATTGTATGCTCTGATTATTGGTTTGCTGGTAGGGTACCTGCGAAAAATCTATGTCAAGTTTAATCCTACCGCAATCAGTTATTTCGGGTTTCTCTTCATCGTAATATTGATCAGCTGTTCAACCCGTTTGATAGACGACCTGCTGTTGTTTGGCAATACGAGCTTTTGGGCCCTGTTTTTTTTAACCAGTTGCTACGTCGCCGCAAAGCTGGTCTATCTCGTATTGAAAGTTCTGATTGCGTCTCCATCGGGAGCCGGGCAGGAGGGAGGTAACCTAATCAAAGCGCAGGCGGGAGAAGATGCTGCACCTTAGTTCCCTGAGAGATGAACGTGCACTCGGAGGTCCTCAGGAGTGATACGATTACTAACTGCCTTATGCCGGCAATATCGGCGTCAACGCTTTTTTGAGCATAGCCGCCAACTGCTGAAACGAGTGAAATCCCGTCACTTTGAAGCCGGACCCATTCACGGTAAACGTAATGGTAGGGCAGTTGTCGATTTTGTTCGTGCGGATTTTCAGTGCGTCTTTTTGCAAAGCGCGCCGACTAGCCGCACTGTCGAAATCGGTTCCGAATCGTTGTAAATCGAGAAGGCCATGATTTTCCCGGCTGATTTCCCGCGCCAGGTCTACGAGAACATTCGTGAGCGAAATGTCTTTTCCGTCGACGAGAGCTGCTTTGCGAAGTGCATTGAGGTAGAGATTCGCAGCCCGTTCAGACTGTAACGACACGGCTTTCACCGCCTGGCACGCCCTGATGTTGGATGGTTCGTTGCCCGGCACCGGATTTCGGCCCGCCGCATCACGCGTGGCCATGCAGAACCTGACGTTAATCAGTTCACTGAATTTTGTTGTGAATTCATGCCAATGCTGTTGCATCCGCCAACTGACAGGGCATAACGGTTGTGTGTAGTATACGACGTTAACAATGGTGCGGTTCAGGTGGATTGGTTCCATTTTTCTTTCGATAAGTTTCAGCACTTCCGTGGTGCATAGAATCCCCAAAAGGCATGCCGTATCGCGTCGAAATACCTCGAAGCCGTAAAGATTAGCCCCGGTTTACAACAGGTGCCGGAGTCAGTTGAACAGATAGCCGCGTTTTATGGCATCTTCCTTAGCGGTTTCCGACCAGCAGATGTAGATATCCCAGGCAGAGGGAGTTTCCGGTTCGGGGTCCGGAATGGAAAAATGGGTAGCATAAAAGCCGAGTGCTTTCAATTCGACAATAACGGCTTCTACGATATTACCGCCGGGATTGTTCGCGGGTATGGTGTAAATAAGGTATTGCTTATTTGCGCTTCTGGCCTCGTCGATTTGCGCAATGACGGCCTGGATGAAAAAGTCCTCTCTTTTAGCCGACATATCGCTTGAATGATAAATAACGGGGATTTGGCAAAACTCAGGTGTCCGGATCTAATTTCACTTGTAAACAGAGGCTAACTTCCCGGGCACAATAATTGCTGCAAAATGCAGTTCGGGCCCAACCATAAGCTATATGTATGCAACAGATGAATTATCGGAAAGGCTCTGGAAAGTATGCCTGCCTTATATATCCAGCGTGAAAAGTGTGATGGTGCACAAGCATTATTGCTATAAGGTGGCTGTAAGCCTTGACCATCGGATTGAATGCAGTGTGGAAGATTCCACCTACACCGCGATGAAAGGGTTTGTAGTTACTGGCAATGCTATGCACAAATGCATATCTCCTGACGGGCCGGTGCTAAGCATCCTGATCGAGCCCCAAAGTCCCTGGGGTAACAAGATCGGAGAGATTCTCGGCGGTAAAGACTTTATCCGGTTTGAGGAAATATTGGATGTAGACAGCCTTGGACCTATTCTTCCGCCAAACCATGAGGATTTAAAGGATACCGACCTCATTCCCCACATATTCGAACTGATGTTTTTAATAACGGGACTGGAAATTCAGGCCTCAAACCTGATCGACCCCCGTGTGATGCGGATCCTGGATTATGTGTCCGGGCACCTGACTGCCGACATCACTAACGAGGAAATCGTGGATATCTCCAATCTTTCATTTCACAGGACGCGGCATTTGTTTGCCGCCGAAATGGGAATCCCCCTATCCCGATACATCTTGTGGCAGCGGCTGCGGTGCACGCTGAAAACAGTCATCGAATCAGGGGAATCGCTCTCGAAAGTCTGCCGCGATTACCAATTTACCGACCTGTCACATTTTCATAAGACTTTTAAAAACATTTTTGGATTGAACCCCTCGACTTTTTTAGGTGAATGCAGGGTTATTGTACAGGATGATGCCTACGTTGAAGAAGTTGTTGCCGATGGCGGCGACTTGTAAATAGGGGCTAATATTTAGTGTTTCAGAGGTTTTCTTCTTTCAAAAGGTTGTGGCGTAGTTACGTTTGTTTCATTTTAGCGCTCCCTTTACTCGCCTGGTTGGTTTCCGGTCGGAACCACACTCAACATTTTTAAACTTTTTGAAAGAACGGGGGTAGCGCGTTTATGAAATTATCTGTTTCTGCGAATTCTCAATCCAGAGAATTGCAGGATTGTAGTATATCTTATGTAATTAAAACAAAGAACCATTCTGTTCGATTGCAAAACAGATTCGGATTCAAGATTGTCATTACTTTGGGTGATACCTTTGATCCGGAGATCAACGGGTTTCAGCATAGAGCCGTTAAAGGTTTTATTATCAGTCGAAATGTCCTGCACGGATGGAGTTCCGGCGAGGCAGCGATGTTTATCAGCCTTATCGAACCCGCAAGCCGGTGGGGTCGTGATCTCAGGGTATTGCTTGCGGGGCGCGATGTTTGTCTCATCGAGGAATTAATCGCTGTTGAGGAGGTGGATTCGATTCTGCCTCGCGAGCTCGATATGATGAATGAAACCGTTATCGTCGAGCGGATTCAGGCATTTTTTTCGCGATTAGCAAAAAAAGAACCTGCATTGCCGCGGAAGCATATGGATGATCGGATGGGGCGGGTAATATCCTATATCGATCAAAATCTCTCCCAGAATATAGATTTGTCGGAAGTGGCGAACCTGGCGCATTTGTCGTCTCACCGTTTCCGGCACTTGTTCACAGAGCAGATCGGCCTTCCATTTACACAATACATTATATGGCAGCGTCTTAAAAAATCAATCTATGCAGTGGCGTCGGGTGAGATGACGCTGGGAGAAGCGGTAGAAAATTTCGGTTTCACCGACCAGGCGCACTTCAGTAATACGTTCAAGAAAACATTTGGCGTATTTCCGAGGGTATTCCTGCAAACCTCACACATTGTTTTAAAGATCTGTGTACAAAAAGAATAGCCTCATTTTACAATGCTGCTCTTTTTTAAAAGGTATAATTTTGAAAAGAGTAAAGGGGAATTATTGAGGTATTATGTGGTTCGGATAATTGCAGCGTGTGCTGCAAACGAACTGCGTATACCTATTATCGTTATTCAAGTCGGGTGTAGGGAAATAACCGGGTGGAAGTTGGGTGATGGAGCAATTGGCATACTTTTCGAAATGGGAAAAGGCGTACTTTTAACCACCACATCTATGCCTGAACATAAACCACACTTCTTTTACAGAAACGGACTATCAATTGTCTTTCTCTCGTTTTTCATTGCTGCATGGGTAGCCCAGGCTTTCTTTGGATGGAAGCAGCACAATGATGAATTGATGGAGTTGGGTGCCGGACAGATCGCATTTACACAGTACCTTTCCAGTGGTCACTTTTTTTCTTCGACGTTTGAAAACTTCCAGAGCGAGTTTCTTCAAATGGCTATGTATGTGATCCTGACCATTTCCCTTCGTCAGATTGGTTCGGCGGAGTCCAAAGATCTGGTTAAGCCGGAAGAGGTGGATCGTGAGCCCGATCCTTCGAAAAAAGATGCCCCCGGACCAGTCAGGAGCGGAGGATGGCAATTAAAGCTGTATCAACATTCGTTGTCGATCGCTTTTGTGCTGCTTTTCCTGGGAAGCTGGATAGGTCATTTGTACGGGAGCTACACCGATCACAACGAGCAAAGGATGCTGCGCGGGGAAGCGAAACAATCGTTGAGCTTATTTCTCGGTGAACCTGATTTCTGGTTTGAGACTTTTCAGAACTGGCAAAGCGAGTTCCTTTCCGTTGCTTCCATTGTTATTCTGTCTATTTTTCTCCGGCAAAAAGGCTCCCCGGAATCCAAACCCGTTGATGCCGGGCATATGGAAACCGGAAAATAATTCTTGTGTGCCGTTCGGTGAATCCCGCATCTACGAATGGGTTTGAGAAGGAGACGACAGACATCTTAATGCGACCACAGAGCGGTCGGCGATAGTCAGGATTTCGCCCGGTTTGACGGTTTGACCAGTTTCTCCGATGAAATTTTCTGCCGTATTAAAAAGACACAGTTCGACGCTGTGCGCATTCTCGGAAAAAACAGCGAAGTTTACACCGTTACCATCCCAGGATGCGCCCAGGGGATACGGTTTGCCGGGAAGTGTTTGTATTTTCTGATCATTGGCGGGTTCGAGCAACTCGTTTTCAATATGATGTTCCATAGCAAGTGTGGTTGGTATATGTATAATTCATCCTTCGTGATGCGGGTAAGTCAGCTCCTGATCATCAATTTGTACTATAATACCTTCATCTCCGGCGAGGGTAATCACACCGGCGACATGCATCCCGATGCGTTCTTCTTCGGTGCTGAGTTTAATAATGCCTTTATAGGCGGCACTTGGCGTACGGAAATAGGCCGGGCGGTGACTCAGGTTGAGAATGATGAGAAATGTCTCCTCGTGCTCCTGCCTGAGATAGGAAATAAGTTGTCCGTCTGAATAAACCGGGCTGTAACTCCCCACGCTCAATGCCGCACTGCGTCGGCGGATGTCAATCAGCCTGCGGTAGAACGACAGCATAGAATGCAGATCGCCTTTTTGTTTCTCCACATTCACTCTTGCTGCGTTGTAGGGTAGTCTTAGCCAGGGCTTTCGTGCCGAGAAGCCGGCATTGATCCCCGGCCCCCATTGCATCGGGGTTCGGGAAGGGTCGCGGCTGATGTTCAGATCAGGCATATGGAGTCCCTGCGGATCCACCATTTCATCGACTGGAATGGGCACATCGGTCATCCCTATTTCATCACCGTAATAAATGGTGGGTGTGCCGCGGAGCGTCAGCAGCAGCATCGCCGCGATTCTGGCTTGCGATAATCCTACACGGCTTGCGATCCGGGGCTTGTCGTGGTTACCTAATACCCAGTTTGGCCAGCTTTCCGCCGGCAGCGCGCCTTCGTACGCGTCGATCGCCCCCGCGATTTCCCGGGCATTCCACGGCAGGGTCAGCAGCTGGAAATTGAATGGCAAGTGAGCCCCGGAGTTACCCTCGCCATAGTAGGTGACCAGTTTGGGTATAGGCAAATAGATCTCCCCGATCAGCACCCTGTCGTCGAAAGCGTCCGTGAGCTCGCGCATCATGCGGACAATCTGGTGGACTTCGGGCTGGTCGGTGGAATAAACGGGGAGGAAATCGTCGTACAACGGGTTTGCCGTGTTGCCTGCGGTATTGGGCGCGGGTGGGTTGTCGCGCAGCTGGCTATCCTTTATCATATGCCACATCACGTCCACTCTGAAACCGTCAACCCCTTTTTCCAGCCAGAACCGCATCACATCGAGCATCGCCCGCTGCACTTCCGGATGGCGCCAGTTGAGGTCGGGTTGTTCTTTCAGGAATGCATGGTAATAATATTGCCCGGTATGCACATCCCATTCCCAGGCCGGGCCGCCAAATACGCTCAGCCAGTTATTGGGTACGGAACGGTCTTCCTTACCGTCATGCCAGATATACCAGTCCCTTTTTGGATTGTCCCTGGATGAGCGGCTTTCGAGAAACCACGGGTGCTGGTCGGAGGTATGGTTCGGTACCAGGTCGAGCAGCAACTTCATACCCCGCCGGTGGACCTCGTTCAGCAGTTCATCGAAATCGTCCATGTTCCCGAAAAGCGGATGAATACCCCGATAATCGGAAATGTCATATCCGAAATCGGCCATCGGCGAAGCGAAAACCGGGGAAAGCCACAGGCAGTCGATGCCAAGCCATTGAAGGTAGTCGAGTCGGGTGACAATTCCTTTCAGGTCGCCGACGCCGTCGTTGTTGGAATCCTGAAAGGACCTGGGGTATACCTGATAGATAATGCCATGTTGCCACCACTTGTGTTGGGCGGAAGTTGGTACTGTCGGGAATATGGCCGTCGTATGTTCCATTATTCTGTCTGTTTTTGAAATAGTTGGCAGTCCCCTTCCAAAATCACGCCTGCACGGCAGCGTGGTGGCATAGGTTTTGTTTCAGGCCCGGAATTCAAAATGCCAGGTGGTTAACATCCTTATCAATATGAGCAATATCAAGGCAGGCGCGTACAGGGAGGGCGAACAAATCAGGTTCAGGGTGTGGGCTCCGCAAACGAAGCAAATGAACCTGATTTGCGAGCATGCCGGACCCGAAACTTTTCAAATGGAGCCGGCAGGCCAAGGGTATTTCAATCTGAACTTGGCCTGGGGGGACGAACCTTGCCGTTATCGGTACGATCCGGATAGCCGGGGGCCTTTTCCTGACCCTGCATCGCATTTTCAGCCCGAAGGTGTGCATGGATATTCACAGGTTGTAGATCATAGCCGTTTCCCCTGGACGGACGGCGAATGGCGCGGACGTGCATTCGAAGACCTCATTTTGTATGAACTCCATGTGGGCACATTTACCCCGGAAGGCACGTTTGAAGCCATTGTTCCGCGGCTGGCAGCGCTGGCCGAATTGGGTATCAATGCCATCGAACTAATGCCCGTTTCGGAATTCCCCGGTAGCCGGAATTGGGGATACGATGGGGTATTTCCTTATTCGGTCCACAGCGCTTATGGCGGGCCCGGGCAGCTCAAAGTGCTGGTGGATGCAGCCCACGGCCTGGGGATCTCCGTTTTTTTAGACATCGTCATTAACCATATCGGGCCGGAGGGAAACTATCTCGGAGATTTCGGCCCTTATTTTTCCGATAAATATTCAACACCCTGGGGAAAGGCGATCAATTTTGACGGTGAATGGTCGGATGGTGTGCGGGACTATTTCTCGGACCTCATCCTATTCTGGTCGGAATACTATCACCTGGACGGCCTTCGACTGGATGCCATCCATGAAATTTTCGATAAGGGCGCATTCAGTTTTTGGGAGCTCGTACATCAAAAACTCGACGCGCATCAGCCTTATAGCGGCCGTAGATTTCACCTCATTGCCGAGTCCGATCTGAACAGCCCGCGTGTGGTGAAACCTGTCCAAATCGGTGGGATGGGATTCGATGCGCAATGGCTGGACGATTTCCACCATGCGCTTTACGTGTTGCTCGATGAAAACGGCCGCGAGCGTCATATCGATTTCGGAACTATCGGCCAGCTCGCCAAAGCCTATAAAGACGGTTTCGTGCACAGCGGCGGCTATGTGCAATTCCGGAAGAGAAAGCACGGGACCTCGTCGGCAGGGATTCGGGGCGCTTCGTTCGTTGCCTTTAATCTGAATCACGATCAGGCAGGAAACCGTGCCGGCGGCGAGCGGCTCAGCCAGCTTGTGAGTGTGGCGCGACAAAAAGTGGCGATGGCCGCATTGATGCTTTCGCCTTACGTGCCGATGCTTTTTATGGGGGAGGAGTACGGAGAAGACACACCCTTTTTCTTCTTCGTAAGTCACACCGATCCCAAGCTGATCCGCGCCGTGATCGAAGGCCGGGAAAGCGAGTTCAAAGACTTTGGAGATGGGCAAAAGCCTCGTAACCCACAGGATGAGGACACGTTTCTGTGTTCTAAAATACAATGGCAGAAGCGTAGCGAAGCGCCCTACACCGATCTGCTCGACTGGACTCAAACCCTCATTGCCCTGCGGCAAACACATACTGCATTACGCAATTTCGAAAAGGATGGTATTTCCGTGGACGTGCTCACCGACAGGGCATTGCTCCTGAAACGGATCAGTAATGACGAGCGGGAGATGCTGTATTGTTATATCAATTTTTCTGACGAAACGTTCACCTTCCTGCCTCCGGATGGACCGCATTGGCATCTGATACTCGATTCGCAGCGAAATGTGCGAACGGAAACCTGGTGCATCGACGGCCCCGGTGTCAAAGTGTTCTCAAATGTGCCCGATGTAATATTCTGAAATACCGACAAAAAATAGAACTATCATGGCGAGGAATAAACATAATTCAAAAAAGGGCAACGCGCCCGACGCCCGCGGGTGGGCGCGGGACGGACAAAACGCCAGTTTATGGAACGGGCATTTGGCATTGAAAAGAGAAGGGGCGACGGTCCCGGAAACCGACGTCTACGATGTGCTCATCGTAGGCGCGGGCATAACCGGGCTCACCACCGCATTGCTCCTGCAACAGGCGGGTAAGCGATGTGTTGTTGCCGATGCCCATCATGCGGGGTTTGGCACAACAGGCGGGACCACGGCCCACATCAACACATTTGCTGATAACACCTATGCCGAGGTAGAACAGGCATTCGGTAAGGAGGCCGCCCCGCTCTTCGCCGATTCGATCCGCGGCGCGGTGGAGCTGATCCGGCATTTTGTCGGGACCTGCCAAATCGATTGTGACCTGGAATGGCGGCAGGGATATGTTTACGCCGAAACGGAAGAAGAAGTAAAGCAGCTCGAAGAGCTGTACCAAAGTGCATTGCGTGCCGGTGTAAAGGCAGCTCCCGCCGATGATGTCCCCACGCCGGTACCTTATCTGGCGGCAGTGGTATTCGATGACCAGGCGCAGTTTCATCCCCTGAAATACATCGGCGGTCTCCTGAACGAATTCAGAAAATCCGGCGGGGCAGTGGTTGAAAATGCTTGTATCCGGGAGGTGGAAACCGCAGATGGCTATTATACGGCGATCGCCGATCAGCACCGCCTCCGTGCGAAGCGGGTAGTATATGCCACACATATCCCACCGGGAGGCATTAACGTCCTGCATTTCCGGAATGCTTCCTACCGGAGTTACGTCATCGCGGTCACACTGGCCGACGGCGCCTATCCCGACGCCCTGGTTTACGACTGCCAGGAGCCTTACCATTATTTCAGAACACACACGATCGACGGGCAGCCCTATCTCGTGGCGGGCGGTAATGACCATAAGACCGGTCACGACGACCCGCAAAAGGCTTTTGCAGACCTGATAGCCTATACCCGGAAGTATTACCATGTGGAGCGGGTCGCCTACCAATGGTCTGCGCAGTATTATGTACCGGCCGATGGCCTACCTTATATAGGTCACCTTCCGGGTGCACCGGATGGCATTTATGCGGCCACGGGTTATAATGGCAACGGAATGATCCTCGGTACTGCGGCTGCACAGGTATTGAGCGACCTCATCATGACAGGCGAAAGCAAATACAAGACGCTGTATGACCCGGCGCGGGTGAAACCGGTTGCCGGATTTGCCGAAGTTGTAAAAGAAAGTGCTGACGTAGTAAAACGATTCATCGGGGATCGTTTCGGTATTGCCCATATCGATTCCCTCGCAGACGTCAGTCCGGATGAGGGGCGCGTGATCGAGCTCGACGGAGAAAAGCTGGCGGTTTACCGCGATTCTGTGGGTGATATCCACGTGCTCGATCCTGTGTGTACGCACGCGAAGTGCATCGTGCAATGGAATACGGAAGAGAAAAGCTGGGATTGTCCTTGTCACGGTGCACGATTCGATTGCCTGGGGCATGTGCTCACCGACCCGGCACGGGCAGATCTGGATCAGCTGCTCTGATGCATTCCGTCGGACGAGACGGCATCACAATGGCAATTTCCGTCCGTTCGTTGCGGCGAGATTACCATTTGCACAGCGCGGGCGTCTGTTTTGCGTATAGCTATATAGGTTAACTAACATATGCCCTTGGGTTGCATTCCATCGCACCCATCAGGTCGACCACGTTGTTGACTTGCGTCTTCTTGAAAATGTTCGATTTGATAGTGCTGATCGTCGAAATCTTTCTGTCCATTTCCTTTGCAATGAGCGAAGGACTCAGGCCATTGACGAGAAAATTGGCGACTTTGATTTCCGTCGGTGTCAGCTTGGACGTTTTCCTCGGACGAACAATCGGGTTCTTAATCAGTAGCTCGATGGCGATTTGCATGTTGACATAGACCCTGTTTTCAGTTAATGAGCTGATACATTCGTGGAGATCTTCACCGCTGAAATCATCAGGCAGATATGCATCGATTTTTTCCCTGAAGAAGTTGATTAAGTTGTCGACGGATTGCTGGTAATCGTAGAGGATAATCTTGCATGATTTGTAGGCCAATCGCAATCTTTTGATATCGCTGATGATTGCCCTGTCCGGCATTTTCCCGATCCTGATAAAAAAATAAGACGAGCCATTTTGGGGGCTATCCGTCGTTAGTTCCGGCATGAGATGATATTCGGAAAATCTACATCCCGGGCGCATCGACTGCAACATCGATTTAATGCCCGATCTGTACATGGGCCGGTTGTCTACAATGATCATCCAATCGCCTTCTGTGGTATCGTAGGTTATCATACTTTGTGAAATTTTTTTGCCCCAATGACAATGCAACGCCTGAATTGGTATCCCTTCGTTGCGATTTTTTCCTGGGGCCAAATTGCTGCATTATTTCCAAATAGAAGGGCGATATACTTGTCATTTTGGGGTGTTTTTTTCTTGCATGAATAAAAAAATGCCGGCTAATAAAAATGGCCCCGGCCAGGATTTCGACACGACTCCAGAGACGGCGGATCGGCAGTTGGCCCACCGGGCGCCGTATGGTAGAAAATCTTGGCTATTTGGTGAGAATTTCATGTTAATGCCCCGTTTGGCGTCCTAACCCATTGGCAACGAACATGCTGTCGGCTATGTTTGCATCCGTCTGTTGAGCAAACACGTCGGCTGATCTACGTTTTAAGCGATCCGCGATCAGCAAATTCCGGCATTTGAAATGCTGCTCTCCGAGACAGTACCATGCATTTTCTGACAGGTATCTTTTTGTTTGTAATGCAAATTATTGCGCTTTGGAAGTGTTATGAATTCGGAAGATAGGAGACTGGTTTTGATTGTTGACAACAGCGTTAACCTGTATGGTTTAGGAAGAGAAATATTAAAAAATAACTTCCGTGTAATTGAAAGTAACGGCGGTGAGGAAGGGCTTGCACTTGCAAGACAAATAAAGCCGGATCTGGTCATTTGCGATATTTCAACTTCGTCTTCCGATGGTCTTTTTATTTGTGAAAATTTGAAGTCGGATAGTGCTACCAGCCATGCACCTGTAATTTTATTAGGCCCGATGGCGCAGCAAATTGATGGTTTGCGCGCCGGTGCCGATGATTATATTTCACCGCCTTTCGACAGCCACGTGCTGGGCTTGAAAATAGAAAACCTCATCCGGTTAGGCGATGCAATGCGTGGTAAAGTCGTGCAGGAAATGTCGGCTCAATCCGAGTGGAATGGGTTAAGTGACCGGTTTCTTGAAAAGCTGGAACAGCTCGTCCTCGAAAATATAGCAGACCCTGATTTTGGCGTCCACGAAATGGCATTTCAAATAGGCATTAGCGTTTCGGTTCTTTACCGCAAGCTCCGACTACATACAGGAGCCACCGTAAATGAATTTGTGAAGACAATCCGAATGAAGAGAGCCATGAAACTATTGGAGACAGGCATTTATCCGGTAAATGAAGTTGCTGCTGCGATCGGATATGAGGATAGCAAATATTTCAGCAAAGAGTTCCGGAAATCCTTCGGGAAAACACCCACGGAAGTGAAACGACGTGCCAGGTAAATACTATGAATACACTGATATGCACACTAAATCTTTGCCGGATTCCGGCCGACGTTGAGTAAGAAGGTCAGCCTCCCGGATTTGCGGGAGGGCTGATTTGTATGGTTAGCCGATTGTATTCTTTTTAAATTCATTCGGGTTTTTTCCGAACACCTTTCTGAACTCCTTACTGAAATACTTGCTGTCGTCGAATCCGATCATCGTGGCGACTTCCGCGACGTTGTAAACACCGGATTCCAGGAACTTTTTGGCTTCATTGAGGCGAATCGCTTTCACAAACTCGTTTACGGTCATGCCTGTAAGCGTGCGCAATTTCCGGTACAGCACCGACACGCTCATTCCTACCTGCGCAGCGAGCTCGTTTACACCGAAGTCGGGGTCGGCCAGATTCCCTGCTACCAGGGACCTGATGCGGGCGATAAATGCCTCGTTCACGTCCTGGGCGATGGTGTTCCCGTCCGTACTATCGGTCAGGGCCGACTGCCGGTAATGCGCTCGCAGCTCGTCTCTTACGCGGATGAGGTTGCGGATTTTTAATTCCAGAATCCGCGGATCGAATGGTTTGGCGAGGTAATCGTCCGCACCCGATTCCAGTCCCTCGATGACTTGCTCGTTCTGGGTCCGGGCTGTGAGCAATACCACCGGAATGTGTGCGGTGGCAATATTGCTTTTCAGCTTGTTGCACACTTCCAGCCCATTCATCTCGGGCATCATCACATCCGACAGGACAATGTCCGGCAGATGTTCGTTGGCCAGTTCCAGTCCTTGCAGACCATTTTCCGCTTCAATGATGTTGAACTCGCCTTCAAACAGGTCCCGGATAAACACCCGCAGCTGGTCGTTGTCTTCGATGATCAGGATGGTGTTGGATAGTTTGGCATCAGCTATATGGTTACTGGCCGGCATCGTGGTCGTTTCGGTCAGCAGATCGCCCATATAGCTGTTTCCATTCCGTACCAGCTCGTCGGGCGCGAAATGCCGTTTTTCCCGCAGCAGCCTGATCGTTAGCGTAGTGCCGCCGGGCGACGTTTCGCCGCGCGTCGTTTCGCCGCGCGTCGCTTCGCCGCGCGACGCCTCGCCGTGCGAGCCGTTGCGCGCATGACCATTGTGCAAACGGCTTTCGGCTGTAAGGTAGCCATGGTGCCGCTCCACAATAGCCTTCGACAAAGCCAGCCCGATACCGTAGCCTGGCTTCTCTGAGTCCGCCTGGTAGTAATATGTAAAGAGCTTTTGCAAATGGTCCTGGGACATGCCCTTTCCGTTGTCTTCCACGGTAATTTTCACTTCGTTGGAGATCTCGGCAACCCGGACGGCGACTTTGCCGCCTTCGGGGGTGAACTTGTAGGCATTGCTCAGCAGGTTATAAAACACCTTCTGCATTTGGGCGAGATCGAACCACAGGTGCACCGGCATTTCAGGAGCGATGAGCGTGGTTTCGATGCCTTTATCTTTCGCCATGTGCTCGAATGCCGCGATCACATTTTTGATAATCCTGACCACGTCGTGTTCGCGAGCCTGCAAGCGCAAGCCGCCGCTCTGGATTTTGCGGAAATCGAGCAGCTCGTTCACGAGCAGCATGAGCCTGTCCGAACTGGCTCGGGCGTAGCCCAGGTAGTTTTCATTGTTCTTGCCTTCGGCGGCCTGCTGGTAGGCTTTTTCCAACGGCCCGCTGATCAACGAAAGGTGCGTCCGGATTTCGTGGGAAACGTTGGTGAAAAAATCGAGTTTTACCTGATTTAGCGCATTTTCTCTTCTGAACGAGCTTCTTATCCAGAAAAAACGGGTAGTAATATATACGATCCCGGCGGTTAGCAGCAGGTAGAATGCATAGGCGTACCAGGTTCTCCACCAGGGCGGCAGGACATTAATCCTGATTTGCAGCGGTTTTTCTGTCCACACACCGTCGCCATTGCCCGCTTTTACCTGAAAAATATAGCTTCCGGCGGGTAAGTTCGTGTAGGTGGCGGATGGCGTTTGGACGTAATTCCAATCCCGGTCAATGCCGTCTATTTTGTAAGCATACCGGTTGACATCCGATCTCACATAATCCAGCAGCGCGAAATCGAGCGTGAAAATGCTCTGATCGTGCCTGAACGTGATCTCGTTTACCTTGCCGATCGGCACCGGGAGAATGCCGGTACTGTCGTGTGCCCGTACCGTTTTGTTATATAATTTCAATGCACTCAGGACAATGGGGGCGGTACGGTTTGGAATCGAGATGGTGGCCGGGTCGAAGCTGAACATGCCCTTGTCGGTCACGAAATAGAGATAGCCGTTCCTGTCGACCGTGCCCGCGCCCTGCATTAAGGTACCTTTCAAGGGTAGACCGTCGTGCGCGCTGTACGATTGCAGGGTCTTTTCCTTGGGGTGGTACCGGTACAATTTCGAAGATGCGTTGATCCAGATGTAGCCTTTGCTGTCCGGTACAACGTCGAGCGCGGCTTCCCTAGGGATATCCGTGTTCAGCTCAAATTGATTTTTTTCGGGATTGTATTTCAAAAGCTGCGTGTGGCAGGCGGCCCATATGTTTCCCGCGCGGTCTTCATTGATTCGCCAGGAAATGACGAAATCTTCCTCTGAACGGATTTTTTCAATCGCGGGCATGGGCGATCTGGCCGCTTCCGCTTTGATCCGATATAGTCCTGCTTTTCCCCCGATCCAGATATTGTGGCGGGAATCTTCGAAAATAGTAGTGGTGTAGGTGACGGTTGGTGCTTTTGTGAAAGTACCGGTCGTTTTGTCAAATAAAAGCAAGCCGTATCGCCCGCCGACCCAGAAATGCCCGAAGCTGTCTTCATTGATCGCGTAAGTACGTCCGTTCGCGGGTTCTGCCTGACCTGGTTTAGCAAAAGGGTAGTGCCGGTAAATGCCCCTGCGGAAGTCGTAGCTGGTGAGGAGCGTATTGCCGCCAGCCCAAAGCACCTCGTTCTGATCGATATAAAAGGAATAGTAATCGGCCTCGGGAGCCAGTTTCAAAGGAAATGTCGCCGGATTTTTGCCGTTGGCGTCGAAAAGCAGGAGCTTGTCCGCTTTGTCGGAGATACTCCACATGCGATTCGTTTTGCTTTTTCCGATCCACGCATTCACGAAGGAGCCGGCAAGCGGATCGCCGGCGCCAACCGGCCAGCGTTTGAAGCGTGGCGAATTGAAATGGAAATAGTGGACCCCGGAGTAGTAAGACCCCAGCCAGAGTCCGCCCTGGTTATCGAGGTATGCCGAAAAGAGCGCGTTTTCCGGCAAGCTTTGCGGGTTGCCCGGCTGGTTGATATACCAATCCGCCTCTCCGGTCGACGGGTTGAAATGCGCCAGCCCCGAATCCGTGGCGAGCAGCAACTTACCTCTGCCGTCGGATATGATTTCCCTCACAACCGGCACGCCGCCTGTGGTGTTTTTTAAACCGGTGATGGGGCTGAAAACTCCCGTAGCCGAGTCGAACCGGATTAGACCGCCCAGGCTGTTCCCCAGCCAAATGACACCTTTGTCGTTCGTAAAAATGGACAGAACCTCGCTCGGCTGCGTTTCGGGGGGCGTCTGTGGTATTTGGTACAGTTTCGGCTTCCCCCCATTTACCGGCATCCTGATCAGCCCGTCGGCAGTGCCCAGCCAGAGCGTTCCGTCTTTGCCCTCCGCCATGCATTTGATATTCAGGGCTCCGCCTTTGAATTCATGTTGCAAATGGCGGGATAGCTGAACCGACCCATTGCCTGTAACGATCCGGGTGAGCCCGTGCCGCGTCCCCGCCCAGATCTGTTTTTTGCTGTCTTCGATCAGGCAGTTGACCCATTCGTCGGACAATGTGTTAGCCCGGGTTGAGTCATGTTTGAAATGGGTAATATCGGCCGTGTTTGGGTCATAGAGCGTCAGCTCCGAAGCAGTACCCACCCAAATGCGGCCCTGGGAGTCGGAGATCATGTCCCGGAGGTCCGAAAAGATCGGTTTCCCGCCGGGATCCCTCCCGTAAGGTTTCAGCGTCCGGGTGTCGTAACGGATGAGTCCGGTCAGCGTACCGAACCACATCAGGCCGTCTTTATCCTGCGTGATGGCGAGCACCCCGTTGATAGGATCTTCTTCAGCCCCCGAAATATTTTTAAATGACTGTCCTGCCGTGGGGACAAAGCAGGCGAAAATGGCAATGAGTGTAAGCAGTAGATTTTTGTAGCTGGTCATCAAATGGTACGCACTAAGGAACAGACGATGATTGTGTGAAATGACGCAAACTTACTACCTGTCGACGTATATAGCCAAACTGAAAGTAGCTAAGCCGGGTCTCGACAGGGACCTTTAAGATTTGGGAAACTTCCCCGCTAAGATCTGTGAAGTAGTGCGGGAAATGTTATTCAGGGGCCTTTCTGACAAGAAAAGCCTACTATTTAGCCAAGATTTTCCCCTGCCTCAATCGAATTAAGTTGGGACATTTGTCGTAGAAATATTTTCAGAACTACCTCCACCATTAGAATTAATTTCTGGTAAACGATCCGGGAAATCTTGACTGCGCTATGCCACACTATGTCATTTTCATTTCCTGACGCCAGGCAGAACGGTTTTGTACCGGTGTATCAAGCCATGTAACTGAATCGGACCGGGGCCAAGAACCCATTTCGGGGCGGATCGTATCCTCCCGGTCGGCTACGCCATGCCCAAAAATCCTAAAATCAATTTCTTAAAACTTAATGTGCTGATTATGAATAAATGACGAAAAAGGAGAGAAGTGTAAACCATTTATGGACAATTGAAAACTATTTTATGAAACGAAATGTACAAGTTGCCGCCATCGCACTTGCTTCTGCAATGCTTGCGTGCTTTGGCGCACGTGCGCAGACACCCGGAGGAGTTTCCCCGGCTGCCTGGTACCGGGCCGACGCACCCGGCTCAGTATTCTCAGATGCAGGTTCCACGGCCGCATCCAATAATGCCACCGTCCAGCAATGGAATGAAGCGCGTGGAACAGGCAGTAACCTGATCCAGGCGACCGCCAGCGCACGACCGGTTTTTTCCAATAGCTCCGCGCTGGCTAATTTTAACCCGACCGTCACCTTCGACGGCAGCAATGACTTTCTGCAATTCACGGCGGGTACAGGCGTAAATCTGATCGACAGGGCCAATGGCAGTATTTATGCCGCCGGTTATGTGAACACGTTGAAACAAAGCGGATTTGCCGGGTTTCATGCGTCGATGGATTATCCGGGCCTGCATATTTTTGGGAGCAACAACAAGCTGCTGTTTTTCACCGGCGGACCTGGCTACCAGGGATTGAGTGCCTCAGCGTATACCGCGGGTATGTTCTTTTCCGCTGGCTCGGGATGGCAGAACGGCGCTGGTACGAATGCATCGTACGCGGCCGCGACGGTGTCGCTCAACGGTACTCGTACCGATTACAACGGCAGCCAGCTGTATAATGCCAACCTGAGCACCGGTGCCCGCGATTTCCGTATCGGCGCCGACAACAACTACGGCGCATTCAGCGGCCAGCTGAATGAGGTGATGGTATTCGAAGATAAACTCACCGCGGACCAGATGGACCGCGTCGAGACTTACCTGGCCATCAAATACGGAACCACTTATGCCAGCGGAACGCGGGATTACAAAAATTCAGCGGGTAACGTGGTTTGGAGCGCTTCTGCGAACACAGGTTCTCAAAGCAACATCGCAGGTATCGGTCGGGACGACAACGGAGCATTGCACCAAAAGCAATCCTGGAGTACCAGCAACGGCCGTCAGGTGCTGATAGGTACGGGTACGCTCGCGGGCAGCAATGCAGATAATGCTACCGGGCTGAACAACGGGCAATTCCTGGTCTGGGGGGATAACGGTCTGGCTAAAACGCCGAACGTGGCTATCGCGGGCATCGGCGGCATCAGCCACCGGTTCGCGGCGATCTGGAAAGTTCAGAATACCGGTAGCGTGGGCACCGTCCGGGTGGCCTGGCCGAAGAGCTTGCTGGGGATGAAACTCATCCAGAGCTCCGACGCTACGATCGACGCTTCGGACGTATCGACGGATATGTCGGCCAATGAGACCGTGATCAATGGAGTAACATTCAACTACGCGGATGTGACCCTCTCGGATGGTCAGTATTTTACTTTCGGGGCCAAAGTGCCGGCACCGGGCGGTGTGGTGAACGGTATCCTGATGTGGCATAAGGCCGATGACGGCGTGACCACCGCCGGTGCGAAAAACATCTGGCAGGATGTGTCGGGAAATGGCCGCGATGTGAGCCAGAACAACAATGCAACCTACCAGCCTTCGCTTGTAACGAATGCGTCTTTTACGGCTAATTCTAAAAACTATGCATTCAATTTCAACCCGTTCTACTATTTCGACGGGTCGAATGACTTTTTCTACCGCCAGAACGATGCCTATTTCCCGTCGACTACCAGTCCGGGATCTACCTATGGTGTGATGTTCAACTCCGCCGCAGGCGGTTATAACACCGCATATGGATGGGGTGACGACGATCCGAACCTGGTGCGGGCCAACAATAATTACCAGTTTTGGCGGGATAATGGCCTGCCACTGCAAGCGGACGTAAGCCTGAACACGACTAATGCGCACATCGGCGGTATGGCGTGGAAAGGCGCTGCAAACGGCCTTTACCTGAACGTAGACGGGCGTACCTTCTCTACCACCAGCTACAACATCGGCAATATCGCCACCGGAAATCCGCCGACTTTCCAGATCGGCTCCGAGGGATACAACACCGCAGCTTATGGCTGGGAGCAATACCAGGGTGCCATCTCGGAAGTGTTTGCATACAGCACCGACCACCAGAATTCGGGCGGCGATGAGAAGCAGCGCATTAACTCCTACCTGGCGATCAAATACGGTATTACCCTGAAAAACGATGCAGGTACCGGCGTACCCAATTACCTGAGCAGCGCTTCAACCGTAGTATGGAATGCGACCAACAATGCCGCGTACAGCAAAAACATCGCCGGCTTGGCCAAAGACGATGCGAGCGCATTGAACCAGAAGCAATCGCGCAGCAATGTGAATGGCCAGCAGGTGTTGATCGGCACGACGGGTCTTTCCGGAACAAATGCGGGTAATGGCACGTCACTTTCCGATGGTCAGTTTTTGATTTGGGGTGACAATGGCGGGGCGAAATCCCTATCGGTTGGAATAACCGGTATTGTAGATTTGAATCTGCGTTTTGGTTCTATCTGGAAAGTTCAAAATACCGGCAATGTAGGCACAGTACGTGTAACCTGGCCGGCAGGCATTCCTGGTCTGCATTTGCTCCAAAGTTCGGACGCCGTTTTTGACGCCTCTGATACAAGAACGGACATGACCGGCAATACGCAAACTATTAATGGCGTTGCCTACAACTACACTGATGTGACACTCGCAGATGGGCAATACTTCACATTTGCGGGTTACGTAGTCGGACCGGGCGGTGTAGCTTCGGCCGCATGGTATCGTGCCGACGGTGCAGGACAGCAATACAGTGACGCGGGTACAACACCAGCAGCAGACAATGAGGCATTGCAGCAGTGGAATGAGTTCAAAGGTACAGGATTCGATCTGGCCCAGGCTTCATCCGGCGCCAGACCCGTATTTTCTAACGCCACTACTTTGGCGAACTTCAACCCAACCGTAACCTTTGACGGTAGCAACGATCTTATGCAGTTCACAGCAGGTACGGGTGTGAATGTGATCGACAGAGCGAACGGCTCACTTTATGCGGCCGGTTTTGTAAAGACGATCCAGAACAGTGGCTTCCTCGGCTTCCATGATTCCATGGACTACCCGGGCTTGCATATGTTCAATAACACCGGAGCGGAGCGAAGACTTTTGTTCTTCACAGGTGGTCCGGGCTATCAGGGATTGGCTACCGATGCGATTACATCCAGATCCTACTTCACTGCCGGTTCGGGCTGGCAGAACGGGGCTGGTGCAACCGCTGCATACGCTGGTGCAACGGTGTCGTTCAATGGTGTACGTACCGATTATACCGGTAACCAGCTCCAGAATGCAGTGATTAACGATGCTTCAAGAAGTCTCCGGATCGGTGCTGACAACAACTATGGTAGTTTCAACGGCCAACTCAATGAGGTGGTTGTATTCGAAAACAAGCTGACCGAGGCTGAAATGGACCGGGTGGAAACCTATATGGCCATTAAATATGGTAACACATTTGCCAAAGGTTTGAGAGACTACAAAAATTCAACCTCAGGTACAGTGTGGACCGCCGCGACGAACACCGGTTACCACAACAATATCGCGGGTATTGCCAGGGATGACGAAGGATCGTTGTACCAGCGCCAATCATGGAGTACCAACCTGGGCAGACAAGTATTGGTAAGTACAACCGGCCTGGCCAACACCAACGCGGCCAATAATGGGGCTCTGGCAAACGGTCAGTTCCTGGTTTGGGGCGATAACGCACTGGCTAGAACTCCGTCTGTTTCGATTTCAGGAATTTCCGGCGTCAACTACCGTTTCGCGGCGATCTGGAAGGCACAGAATACCAACAATGTGGGGGTTGTTCGCGTTGCCTGGCCGAAAGGACTTGGTAACCTGAAACTAATCCAAAGCTCCGATGCTACGATTGACGCATCCGACGTGATCACGGACATGGGTGCCTCACAACAAGTGAATGGCGTCGAATATGCTTATGCGGACGTAACCCTGGCAGATGGGCAGTACTTTACTTTTGCAGCGTTTGTTCAAGGGCCGGGTGGTGTTACCAATAACCTGAGCTTGTGGTATCGTGCGGACATCTACGCGGAGGCTACCGGCGAGGGGTCGGATGTGAACTCATGGACCGACTTTACTTCGGGAACCGTGGCTGCTCAGCTTGGGGACGTCGACCTGCCGAAATACAAAGCAGGTGATGCCACTTATTTCAACTTCAACCCGGGCGTTAACTTTACTGCGGCTAACCAAACCCTTGGAAATATCACTGTTCCGACCGTCTCGGCGCAACAGTATGATATTTTTACCCTGACCAAGGAGGGATTGGCACCCGGCGGTAACGGAAGGGTATTCAGCGCGCTGGTGAAAGACACGGATCTTTCAGGCAGCATTAACTACTGGGATGGTATCGGTATTTTGGCCGACAACCGGATCGAGCGGATGAATACGGCTTACAATTTCAGATATCTCGCTAACCCGGGCAATATCAACTGGTCGTCCAATAGTCCGAGCATTATGTACAATACCTTCACGAACACGACCGTGGCCAAAGGATTGAACGGTGCAGCCAACGGTACTACTGCCACCCATACGGCCATCGGAACCCTGACGGGCGGACATGCGATTGGAACCACTCAGTTTTCAAGCAACGGCAGTGACAATGCCGGATTTACAGGCCATATCGGCGAGCTGGTTGTTTATGGAGGCGGCAATATCACGGCTACCGAAAGAAACAAGGTTGATTCCTACCTTGCTATCAAATACGGCGTTACGCTGAACAACTCCAACAACTACACCACATCGGGTGGTACGGTAGTCTGGGATGCAACGGCTAACAGCGGTTACTATACCAACGTGGCGGGTATCGGTAAGGACTTCATTTCTGCATTGGAACAAAAACAAAGCCGCAGCCAGCATGCCAACACCAACAACCAGGTGATTATCGGGTTGGGGGGCATTGCCGCAACGAACGCTGCGAATACCGGTGCATTGTCGGACGGCCAGTTCCTGGTATGGGGTGATAACGGCAATACCCAGGCCATGACTAACACTGCCGGCACTTACACTGCATTCGCATACGAAGGCAGCATCAATAATGCACGCCGTATGAACCGCATCTGGAAGGTTCAGAACACGAATGTAGGGGGTGAGACGCTGATCCGTTTCCCGCAGGCTTCGGTAGGGACCACCACATTGAGCAACGATGCATGCGCCGGTTATGTGATTATTTTCGCCTCCGATGCGGCATTCTCGACGAACGTGACTGCCATCCCGGTGACCGTCAACGGTAGCGACTACGAAGCAACCCATAGCTTCCCGAATGGAGCTAGTTACTTCACGTTTGGTAAAGTGACCCCGATTACTACGGGTACGGTGTACCTGCCGACAGTAACCGAGGAAACCACGCAGTACGTCGACAACTGCGCTACCGGCGAATGGACTTACTACCGCAATACGGCGGACGCTTCACAGAAACTTTTCGCAACTTCCAATGTATCGGCAACAGTGCTTAACAACCTCACTGTAAAGATTACCCCGGAAGGTGTGACCTACTCGGATGCCGCGAAAACCACCAGCCTGATGCCGCGTATCACCACGGTGACGGACGCATCAGGAACGCCATTAGCAGGTGCGAAGGTGCGCGTGTATTACAGCGCGAGCGAACTGGCCGCGACCCAGCTACCGGGCGCGCAGGTGAACGGATGGTTCAAGTATGAGGGAACGGCAGAGGACGTAATCTCGAATGTGTACGCATCCGGCCTGCTTGACGTAACGAAAGCCGTGGCGCTGACACCCAACGCAAGCGGGGTGGAAGACGGTGTCAATTACGTCGAATTCCATAACATTTCGTCGTTCTCTTCATTCGTATATCTATCGACAACCAATGAGTCGGCATTGCCTGTTACGCTTACTTACTTCAAGGCGGCCAAGGAAGGCGGCATAGCCAATCTGGCCTGGGGTACTGCCGAAGAGGTGAATAACAAAGGCTTCGAGATTCAGCGCAGCGCCGATGCACGCAGCTGGAACACCATCGGATTTGTAGAAAACCAGACCGAAGGCGGTAACAGCAAAGGTGCGTTGACCTACGATTTCAAAGACGGGTCGCCAATGGCGGGTACCAACTACTATCGTCTGAAACAAATTGATTTTGACGGTACATATATGTATAGCTCGGCCGTGGCGCTCCAATTCGACGGAGGCAAAGGCACACTGTCTGTGTATCCTAACCCGGTGACGAACGGAAGTCTGTCGCTCAACCTGCCGCAAGCCGGCTCGTACAAGCTGTCGATCTTCAATGTCGGCGGTATCCAGGTGCTGAACGCGGTCCAGTCGGGTAACACGGTAGATATTCGCAGCCTGCGTTCAGGTGTGTACGTCCTGCGTGTAGTGTATGAAAACGGCCAGATGCACAGCAAAACTTTTGTTGTAAAATAGCCGATAGGTACACAGTTAATAAAAAATGCCCCCGAAAGCATTGCGCTTCCGGGGGCATTTTTTTATTGGCCTGATGCGGGATTACCTATTTAAGCAACCACATTTTCTGATTGTAGTCATCGTTCCCGCCATATTGCGATTGGATCGCCTTGGTCAGGTTTTCGTAATTGTAGTTGATTTCAGTGTCCGGGTACATCCACCGAACCGGTATTTTATCCTTGTCGGTGTTGTTGTTGGACAGCGGATTAACCGGGAAGACCGGATAGCCGGTGCGACGGTTTTCGAAATAGCTGTCAAATCCCGATTGAAGGAAAGTGCCGAGGTACCTTTGGGTAATGATTTTTTCAAGCTGCTGCTCGGGAGTGCCTGATAATTTCACCTTAGGAGAGGCCAGATAAGTTGTGATGTAATCGGCAGTGATTTTGCGATTATGGTGAAAATCAGCATTATCGGGCGTATTGTTAGCCGTAAACTGCATGCTCGTGCGGATCGCATTTTCGTAGTAAGTGCTCGCAGGTGTTCCGACGATCCATCCTCTCAGCGACGCTTCTGCCAGCATAAACTGCAAAACGGAATAACCGATCAAATAAATCGGCTCGGAATTGGCAAGTTCGGAATAGCGGGCATTCAGGTTGGAGTAGTCTTTCGAAGAAGCCACGGCGGTAAGGTCAGAGTAAACGGCCGATGGATTGACAGCCCGGTAGGCTTCGTAGCTCGATGTGCTCACACCAGCCGCCACTTTAACCGGCGAAGGAGCGGCATAGTAGAACAGCCGGTAGTCTTCCAGATCTTTCAGCTTGTCTACAATCATCGTAGACATCACCGGGTAGATGAGGCCCTGGTTGTTGAGCTTATACCATGGATACCGCTGCCCCGCCACATCCGAATATACCCGCTGAAAGTTGTCAGCCGAGCTTTCGAAGATAGGCTTCGAAGTAACGATCGTGTTGAAGCGCGATTTGATATTCAAATCGGTGTCGCTCTCTTTGGCCGACAGGGTCAGAAGCACCTTCAATGCAAAAGTGTTGACCACTTTTCGCCATTTTGTAACGTCACCATTGTAAATAGGGTCTCCCGCGAATTTTGTTCCCTGAGAGAATGCCACATCGGCTTCTTCGAGTTCTTTCAGGATACCTAAAAACACTTCTTTTTGGGTAGAATAGGCCGGTCGGATGGTTCCCGTTTCTCCGCGCAGCGCGTCGGCATAAGGAATGTCGCCCAGGCGCATGGTCAAATCATAGAACCTCCAGGCGCGTACAAACTTGCCGAGCCCGGTGAAAGAGTTTTTCAATGCTCCCTCCGGTGCCAGGCTAATCATTTTCTCCACGTTGGTGAGCACCACCAATCCGCTGTATTCCTGTTTTCCCAAATTGTTGTATTGGAGTGAATTGGGGAATTCGGTATGGTTAATTGCCTTGGAAAGCAGCGCCGGGTCCAGGTAACTGATGGAGGTGGCATTCAAAATCAGGTTGGTGGCCAGCATTTCCGACGACACCGAGGTCGCCGCATTGGGGTTGGTATTGATCTCCTGGAATTCGGAGCAGCCATTTAAGATAAGCAAGCCGCCCGCCAGGAGTACATATTTTGAAATGAATTTCTTCATGATAGGGATCTTTTGGTGTTTATCAGAAAGTGAGTTGGATGTTACCACCTACGTAGCGCACGGAAGGAGAGGTGAGCTGCGTATCATTTGCTTTATCCGGATCCGCAAAACGGAAGTCCTTCGTCCACATCCAAACGTTTTGTCCTGTAAATGAAATGGAAGCCGACTTGGCACCCACATATTTGGCAAAAGATGGGGGAAGCGAGTAGCCGATGGAAAGCTCGCGCAGCTTGAAGAAAGTAGCATTGGTCACGCCACGTGTTCCGTCACCGTAGCGGCGGGCATAGGTTTCGTAGGAAACTTTGGTGGTGTTGGGAGCGTATTCCCGGGTATCGCTGGTGATGTTACCCATATTGTCGAACACCACGGCACCGGAAGTGACCACTACGCCTTGTCCAACGTATGATTTGTTTTTGTTCACCACCTCATCGTAGCGCCATTCGTTGTCCGAGTCGGGGTGTGCGCCGGTATCCCACATTTTGTAAGAGGTGTAGTTGTTCAGGAATCCGCCAATCCGGCCGTCAAATGCAGCACTAAGTGTAAACCGCTTGTAACGGACGGTGTTCGAGAGGCCCCAAATGAATTTCGGATCCGTGTAGCCATACAAGCTGGCGTAGGTGCTGGCCTGCGTGAGACCATTCGCCTGGTGAATCAGATTGCCTTGCGGATCTCTCAGCCAGGTCGCGCCCGTGTAGGTATCCGTGCGTCCACCCGCTTTGGTCCAGTTATTTTTAGCAGAATATTGCGGATCGAGCGCCTTGAAGTAGCGGTGGTTGTAAGACCAGTTCGCAGTTGCATCCCATTGCCAGTCGCCTTTTTTCAGGATGTTCGCATCGAGAGAGATTTCCATCCCTTTGCGGACGTAAGTCTGATCGATGTTGATCAGCGTGTTGTTGAATCCGGAAGCCTGCGATATCGCCGCGCTGGTTTGAATGTTGTAGTTGTACTTGTTGAAGTAGGCCACATCCAGCTTGAAGCGTTTCTTCAGGAAGTAAGCCGCCGTTCCGATTTCCCATGTGCGGTTGGTTTCGGCCACCACGTCAGCCGCATTGATGATGGTGCCCGGATAGGACGCCGAGTTCAGGCCATTCCATACACCCGTGGAGGTGGAATAGGTGTTGTTGGTCGCATACACAGCCAAATCGGATTTGGCAAGGGTCCACGAGCCGCGTACTTTCCAGAAATCAAGCCAGCTCGGCAGGGTTGGCAACAGCTCACTGACCACCACACTGGCACCCACAGAGGGATAAAAATAGCTGTTGGTTTTGGCAGGCATGGATGAACTCCAGTCGTTCCGGCCCGTTACGTCCAGAAAGAAGGTGTTGTTATAAGCCAAACTGATTTTTCCCAACAAACTGTTTACCTGTTTGCGGAAGCGAGGGTTAGATGCAGCCGTGTTAGGATCTACTACACTTACATCCGGTCTTTCGACAGAGTTGTTCAATGAATAATAGCCTGGAATAAGCAATCCGCTTCTCGTCGCGCTATAAAGGTAGTTGTTGTCATATTTAAAGAGCGTACCACCGGCCAAAGCGTCGATACCTAACTTGCCAAGGGTTTTATTATAGGTAAAGAAAGCATCGCCGTTAAAGCTGTAACCGTTTCTCTTGGCAATGGAATACAATCCGGATGCATCCCAGCCGCGGGTCGAGAGGATTCCCGGCGGGTTTCTGCGGGTTTCGTTGTTTTGGTACAGGTCAAATCCCGGGCGAACCAGTATTTTCGCTCCTTCAAACAGGTCCAGCGTTGCAGTGAAGCTGGCGTTCATTTTGTTCTCTTCAATTCCGTTCAGCTTTTCATACGCCATCATGTACGGGTTGTCGTACCATGCATTGTAGTGCCAGTTTTGTTTTACATTCGGTGTGATCCAGTAATTGTCTTTATAAAGACTCAGGTCGTATTCCGGCCCCATCCACACCAGGATGTTATAAATGTATCCCTGCGCGTCATATCCGGAGCCCGCAACCTGTGGTGCTGTAATGCGGTTGTAGCCAACCTGGCTGTTCAGCCTGAACTTTTCACCTACCTTCATTTCGCCACTCACGTTAAAGCTGGTGGTGTTGGATTTCAGGTTGGGATACTGGCCCTTGTTATAGATATGGCTCATCGATACACGGAAACTGCCGTTCTCTCCGGTTTGCGTGATGCTCACGTTATTGTTGGAGATCAGACCCGGTACGAGGAAGTCCCGGAAATTGTCCTTGCCCACCGACCGTAGTTCCGATACTTCCATTTGTTTGGTAATCGGGTTCCATTGGTTGGCCATGGTGCCGTTATCCAGTTTGGCTCCCCAGATGTAGTCCGTCGGGCTGTACGCGCTGCCTAGTCCGGCGCTGTAAGAATGCTGCACCTTCGGCAACATCAAAAAGCCTGCATTGAACATATTGTTGCTGTTCACGGTAACGGAAAGTCCCTTACCTGCCGCAGCGCGCTTGGTCGTAACAATAACCGCTCCGCTGCCGCCTCTTGAACCGTACAACGCAGCGGCTGTCGGGCCTTTCAACACGTCGATACTCTCAATGTCGTCCTGGTTGAGGTTTTTCAGTGAGATATTCACATAAGGCACACCGTCGATTACGAGCAACGGCGTTTCGCCGCGAAGATCGAGCGTGGGTGCTTCGTTAAATTCCGTACTGTTTTTAACCCAAAGTCCCGAAATCTTTCCGGTTAAAGATGTTGCGAGGTTGGTACCCTTTACCGTCTGAATGGCAGCTCCGCTTACCTTTTGTACCGAGTAACCCAGGGATTTCTCTTCACGCTTCACCCCAAGCGCGGTAACGACCACCTCGCTCAGCTGCTTCACGTCCTGCGACATTACCAGGTCGATCGTGCTTTGATTGCCCACGGTGATTTCTTTGGGAACAAAACCGATAAAAGACACCGAAAGAACGGCGCTCTCACCCTGGACGCTCAGGCTGAACTTACCATCCTGATCGGTGATCGTTCCGTTGGTCGTTCCTTTTTCAACGACGCTAACCCCTGCGAGGGTGTTTCCGTTTTCGTCCTTGACGGTTCCTCTCACGGGTTTGTCGGCCGTGGAGAGTGCCCGGCGTAAAACGCCTGTCGAAAGGGAGGGGAGGGCTGCACCGCCGTATCCCGTGGTTGCCATAACCACAAATGCCGCGCATAACAGCCGGCACAACCAGCTATTGCAGCTGGGAGAGAGGGTAAATGTGTTTCGCATTTAGTTTAAGGAAAGTTAATTTCAAATGGAAGAGAGATTTTAACTATGCAATTTACTGTTCATTGTCATTTTGGTACTACAATGAGCCGGTTAAAATTACAACTTGTTGCAATTTATTGCTGCTGAGCGAGTGGATTTCTGACCTTGAAGCTTGTTTGACAGCATTTTGAACGAAGTTTATTTCAAATCAGACCGACGGCATCGCTTTCCGTCGTGATGCGGGAAGTTGTGCTTTTTATAACGCCTGTCAGACGCGCCGTTGTAAGTGGTATGTAGGTTCTGTATATCAATAGTTTAGTGTCGCTTAACCTGCTTTTCATTTCCAGCAACGTTTCAAATCGCGGGCGTACCGGATTGACTGCATGACAGTTATGTATATACGCTTGCCCGCGCGCGTGTATGTGAGATGGGCGTAAGTACTTCTACGTATTTTTAAATACCAGTATTGCCGCGCACAAATGGCCCATTTGCATGAGGTTACTTTGTAACATCAAAATCACAAATGGCTATGAAAAATATCTTTGTTTTACTCTCTATTGTTCTTTTCTCAGCAACTGGCGGCTACTGCCAGGCCGTTTTAGACAGGTTTCACGAGGGAGATGGTAATACCGCCTTCAAAAGTTATTCGTCGTACGATTTCGTCCGCGGCGAGCATGTTCGATACGCCGAGGATTTTTCGCAGGATGTGATCGGGGAGTTTCCTGTGCATTGGTCCACAAACAACAGAGGGGAGGCTGTAACCCTCGAGGGCCTGCCTGGTAAATGGATGCGCATGTTTATCGGGGAGTTTGTATCGCCGGAAATTAAGAAGTTGCCCGACAATTTTACGGTTGAATTTGATATGCTGCTCACTTACATGGGGAATGAAGAGCAGGATTTTGGATCTATTTTCCCCAGGTTCGAATGGCAGCTGCTACAATTGGCGCCCGGGCAGGAAAGTGCCAGGCTCTTCGCCCAGGGCGGAAATGAGGTCAGTAAATTGAATCTGATAGTCCAGCCCGCCTATGAGGACCGTTCTGCTATTTATGTGCAGAGTTATAATAAAGGTGATATGTATTTCGAGGGTGGAAACAAGGACCTGAAAAAATTCGGCAGCAATTACAGAAAGCCATTTCACGTGGCAATATGGGTGCAGAAACAGCGGCTGCGCTGCTGGATCAACGAGGAAAAAGTGTACGACATCCCGCAAGCAATAGCCCCGCAAACTGCTTTCAATCACCTGGGTTTTTTAATGTCGGATAATAACCAGGAAGACAATGTGGGTGTGTTCGTTTCAAACATCAGGGTTTCGGAAGGGGCGGCCGATATGCGCAGCAAGCTCATCACGGAAGGAAAACTGGTCACCAACGGAATCCTGTTCGATTCCAACTCCGATCATATCAAGCCCGAAAGTGCGGCTGTGCTGAAACAAATAGCCTCGGTTATGCAGGAGAATGCCCAGGTGAGGGTCAGGATCGACGGCTACACGGACAGCGACGGAGAGGACGCGAGGAACCTGGACCTGTCCCGTCGCCGGGCGGATGCGGTCAAAAATGCGCTCGCCGGTGTGTATAAGATCGATGCTTCCCGTATGGAAACGAAAGGAATGGGCGAAGCCAAGCCCATTGCCGACATTGCGACCAAAGAAGGCAAAGCACAAAACCGCCGCGTGGAATTTATTAAGCTATGAATGCATTCCGATTTGGTTTCCTCTCATTTTGTGTTGCTTTGAATGTGCTTTGCCCTGCAAGGGTAGAGGGCATTGGCGGGAAACAGATTTTGGAAAACACCTGTTCCGGTGCAGGGGCAAAAACGCGGGAACGCCATGTTTGCAGCCTGTCGAACCTGCGGCAATAGCCCGATGCGTTGAAAATCAGGTTAGGAAAACTAACTTTGGCCCTTGATAACCGGCCCTTAACGATGAATAAGATCTCTGCTCTGTTGTGTGCTTTTTTATTGATTGCCCATACGCTGCCGGCCCAGGATACGGAGGAGGCGAAAATTCTTTCAGCCAAAGACGATTCAGCCAAGGTAATCCGGCTCGCCAACTATGCTTACAGCTTTGTCGATTCGGATAAACAAAAAGCAGCCCGTTTGTACGACGAACTGATGCGCCTCAGCAAAAAGCTGAACTATCCGTACTGGTCGGGGATGGTATGGTTCAATCGTGGGTATATGCATGCCAAAGCGGCAAATGATGCGGAAGCAATACGGAATTTCGATTCGGCTGCCGTGTATTTACATCAAACGGACCGTGTAGATATGGAGGCGTACAGCCACTTAAATATTGGTGCGATAGCAGAGAGGCTGGGCAAAATCGATGTGAAAATCAGTCGGATATCGAAGGCGATCCAACTTTTGCAAAACACGAAATACCAGAATATCCTCGCGAACGCGTATAGTGCTATGGGTGTGTTGTTTTTCAACCTCGACGAGTACGATAAAGGATTGGTGTATTTTCAAAAAGGCTCAAAAACGGCGACTCAGGCCAGGGATACCTCTACCATGGTGGAGACGCTGTACGGAATGACGAACTGCCTGTCGTCGCTCGGGAAATTTCCCGAGGCATTGACGAACGCCAACGAGGCGGTCCGCCTGGCCACTTTGCGAAAGAACGACTATACCTTATGCGTTGCCCATAACAGCATGGCCGAGCTGTACCGCAAATGGGGCAAGGCCGGGTTGAGCATTGAGCATGCCAGGCAAGTACTGCAATATGCGATTGCCTGCGACGACGTGCAATACCAGCTGATCGCCACAATGGGGCTGGCCGATGGCTACCGCCTGGCCGGGAATTTCCGGGAGAGCATCGGGTACTACAACAAGGCATTGCAATTGGGGAAAGAAAAAGGCGTGGTGATCCAGCTCGACGACATCTACAAAGGCTTGTCGGAGGCCCACGAACACCTCAACAATAGCGGGCAGGCTTTGGATTACTATAAAAAATTCATCGTCTATCGCGACAGCACCAGCAATGAAAAAATCAAGAAGAATGCCGCAGAGCTGGAAGTGAAATACCAAACGGCGGAAAAGGAGAAGGTGCTGTCCCAAAACAAATTGCAGCTGGCCCGCCAGGACTTGCAGCTTCAAAAAAGCCGCAGCTATATTTACTACGCTCTGGGCGCCTTTATATTGGTGTCACTGGTTGCGATTCTGCTTTATTTACAGTCGAGGTACAAAAAGCTCTCGCATGCCCGGGAATTGCAGTCGATCCGACAGCAAAGGGAGTTGCAGTTGTTGCAGGCCCTCATGCAGGGAGAAGAAAAGGAGCGCAGCCGTATCGCTAAGGATCTGCACGATGGGGTGGCAGGCATGCTGGCGGCGGTGAAAATGCACCTGAGCAGCACCGAATCGGCCGACGGGCTTTTGCAGGAAGAGGGCTACCGGCAGGGGATGAACCTGCTGAATGAAGCCACCGAGGAAATCCGCAAAACCTCGCATAACCTGATGCCGGAAGTACTGTTGCAGTATGGACTGGACATTGCGCTGGGCCGTTATTGCGAGCGCGTCAGCAACAGCAGAGGGTTGGAGATCCAATACGATTCCTGGGGAGACATCGACCGTTTTGCGGATAGCTTCGAATTGTCTGTATATCGCATCGTCCAGGAATTACTGAACAATGTGATGAAGCATTCAAAGGCCACCCACGGAATGGTGCAACTGACCCAGCAGGACGACCTCCTCTCGATTTCCATTGAGGACAATGGGGTGGGGTTAGGCGCGGGAAATCATGCGCAGGACGGAATGGGGCTGCACAGCCTCCAAAGCCGCGTAAAGGCCATGAACGGAAAGATCGATATCAGAGAGTCGGAGGAGAACGGTTTTGCGGCTTACCTGGAATTTGAGGTATTGAATATAAAAAGGGAAATAGCCGTATGAAAAAGATTGAAGTGGCCATTATCGACGACCATGAAGTGGTGATAGACGGCCTGGTAGCCATGCTTTCGACGTCCGATCTGCTGGAAATTACCTACACGACGCAAAGCGGGAAGGAACTGCTCGGGCATTTACAGACAGCCTCACCCGATGTGTTGCTCATGGACATTCAAATGCCGGAAATCAGCGGGATCGAGCTATGCAGGCAGGTGTTACAGCAGCAACCGAAAGTGAATATTATTGCATTCAGCAGTTTTGATGATTCCAGCTATGTGAAAAATGTCATGCGCAAGGGAGCCCGAGGTTACCTGCTGAAAAACTCCGATAAGCAGACGATCGTCCGGGCGATTGAACGCGTAGCGGGCGGAGAAGATTTTTTGGATGACAAGATCAAGAATATCCTCTTGCAGGAAACCCTCACCGGGCAGCGCCGTTCGATTTATGAAATACCGCTCACCAAAAGGGAAAAGGAGCTGGTGACGCTGATCGCGGAAGGGCATTCGAGTCAGGAGATTGCCGATAAATTATACATTAGCCTGAGAACCGTCGAAACCCACCGGCTGAATATCAACCAGAAAATGGGGGTGAAAAATACGGCAGGCCTTTTAAAGGAAGCTATTAAAAGAGGGTTGATTGACTGAGCGCCCTTCGTGCAGCACGATGATCCCGCAGCTCTCTCGCTATTTTACCCGGAGTTGCCTTCGTTGTGGCCGGTTGCGGATATATTGATAAAGTTCAGTTAATTTGGAACTTGTATTAATCGTTACGCACGCCAATGAAACCCAAGTTTCTAAGCATCAGCAGTGAAATTATCGAAAGGATCAAATCCGGCGAATTACAGCCGGGCGACAAAGTTCCTTCGGAGAATGATCTCATCAAAAACTACAAGGTGAGCAACACGACGGCCCGGAAAAGCCTGCTGGAAATCGAAAACCAGGGCTGGGCGAGGCGTATCAAGGGAAAGGGAACGTTTGTCCTTAACCGGACGGTGGGGCATCATTTAATTCGTACGCTGGGGTCCATCAACGCGACGCGGCGCGGCTTCCACGAAAGCCTCATCGCCGAAGGTTTTGAGCCGCATAATGTGGTGCTGGAAAAAACGGTGCTCGACGACGGGATTTCCTCGGAAATAGGAGGGAAGCATTTCATTATGGACGGCCCCGTGCTGAAAATCCACCAGTTGCGGTACGCCGACGACGAGATTATCAAGGACGAAATCAAGTACATTTCACTCGCGCTCTGCCCGAAAATCAACCGGATGCCTACCGAGATTTCCTATTTCAAAGTGTACGAAAATGCCTACCACCTGCGGATCGACGAGGTGAAGCAGACGCTCAGTACGGAGATCGTACAGCCTGGTTCGGAGCTGGATAACTTTGACCTGTCGGCCGCCACGCCGATGTTCATTCTCGATAGCGCGGTGATATGCACGGACGGCGAGGTCGTGGAAATCGAAAGGTCGTTTTACCGCGGCGATAAATACAAATTCGCCATCAGCGCCAACCCCGATTACCACGACTAGCCGGTGTCACAAAAAGTAGGGCATTAGCCTTTCGACGATCATCGTATGCCCCTTCTCATTGGGATGGTTAATCGACGACATTACTTCTTTTAGTTTACCTTCCTTTACCACTTTCTGAAAATCAATATAAGGATCGGCCAGGCCGGTGTGATACTGCGCAGCGAGTTCGCGGATCTGCGCTGCATAGGGATCCAGCGGATTCGAGGGATCGGCAATATCTATCCGTTGATCAGGCGAGGGCGTTACCAGGATCACCTTGATATTCCTGGCTTGCGCCGCCCGGATCATCTTTTCCAATGCCTCGCGGGTTTTATCCAGGGGCTGGAAACGGTCGTTCAATGCATAGTCGATAAAGATCACGTCGGGCTGGTGGGGCAATACTTCCGCCTCGAAACGTTTTGCACCGCTCACCGAGTTCTCTCCGCCGATCGCCGTAACGATCACATTCACCACGGCATAGGGATAATGTCCCTTCAATGTTTTCAGAAACAGGTTCGGGTACGATTCCAGCGTATGCACCTCGTGGTTATCCCAGTACCCCGCCGGAACGGAATGCCCGTGAAACACAATATTGATCCGGCGGCTCTTCGGCCACTCCGTCCGCAGTTCCTTTTTCAGGCCGGATAAATAGGTGGTGTCAGCCACCTGCGCAAATGCACTGTATGTCGCCAAAAGGGCCAGGGAAGCGGCGGAAAGGATTTTAAGCATAGTCTATCAGGTCAAGTATGGTCAGGTATTGTCAATTGTTGTCCCCCTACCACGACACCACCAAATCTCCCGTAACGCCTTCCACTACATAATGCTTTCCAAATTTCGGATCGCCGGGCTTGAAGGAAATGCGGCCTTCGCGCCACGGGTAGTTCGCATTCAGATAAGCATGAAACTGCTCGGGACTAATGTCTTCGTGCGGGTAAATGCGGACGGTAGCATTTCGGAGGCCGCCGATGCGGTAGCGCTTGGTAATGCCCATTTCCCCCGAATGTAGTTCTTTTAATGACACGATGCCCTCGTTTTGCTCCACAAACACCCGCGACTCACGGTTCCAGGCTGTGGGCATGCTGTACACCGACCGCCCTTTTTCGAGCTTGGTATCCAGGCCGTTCAGCAACGGCGCACCTTGCGGGAAACGGAATTTGTTGCGGATGGTCGTGTTGGGATTGTAGCCTGAGAAAATGAATGCATTGTTGCTCCGCGAAACGGTCAGTACCGGGTTTTTAACGGCCGGATCTTCCTTCTCAATGCCGAGGTCGATCCCGAACTCCTGCAAGGCGTAGCGAAGCAGAAGCGGGCCGGTGAACAGCTGCAACGGGTCGTCGGGCGTGAGGAGCTTGCCGCCTGTGAACTTGCTGGAATTGGTGCCGCGGATGTACACCACCTTTCCGCCATTCCATTCTTTTCGCTCCCTTACCCACGCCACATCGCGTTTTTGGCTGCCCTGGCTCATTTGCGAGAGGATTTTGGTAAAAGAATCCTTCGGGTTCTGCACCCGCGTAGCCACACCACCACCGGAAAACAATGCGCTGTGGATGATTTTGCCGGGATAAGGGCGCTGCATTTCGTCGCCCGCGTACACGCTGCTGATCTTGAACTCGCCTTCCAGCGGGGCCACATTTTGCAGATTGAGCAGTTCCAGAAAAGCCTTGCCTGCATGTCCGGCAGGACCGTAGACCATCAGCTTTCCCCCATTTTCGACGAATGTGATCAGCGCCTTTTCAAGCGGAGAGCCTGCTTCCGGCACGACACTCAGCAACACCGATTCCTTGAAACGAGCCGGGTTCTGCCCTATTACTTTTTGAAATGAACCCGTGGAAATGACCGTATTGACGGGTAAGCCGTTGTTCAATGCCTGGCGGATGAGCCAGTCGCCGTAATAGATTTCCGGCAGCCGGTCTTTGTAGCGGAAGGCCCAGTCGTAATACTCGTCGAACGGGTACACCCACACGAGCGGCCCGGGCGCGGTAGGCGCGTCGTAGCGGGCTTTCAGGATGTGCGGCGTCACCTCGTCGGGTACCTGGGTAGGCATGTTCCCGAAAGAATCGTCGATGCTCAGGAAGTTGAAGTGGCTCGGGAGTTTCACCTCGCCTTTCGCATTGATCCGCGACACGGCCAGCGGCAGGTAAATGTCGTGCGGCTCGCGGCCGTAGCGGTCGAGCCAGGGGCTGTTGATCCACCACGGGTCGTGGGTGTAGTAGCGGAAGAGGTACCGCTCGTCGGGCAGCTCAGCCATTCTCGACATATAGCCCACCATTTCCAGTCCGAAATCGCCGTCCAATGCTGCCCACGGCGAGTTGGGCGGGGGCAGAATATTTTTATCCTTGTAAATTGATTTCAAATCCACACCATCCCGGGCCAGATCCGCACCGGCCGAAAGGTTGGTGCCGCGCGTCTGCACCTGGATATCGGGACATTCGGCCCGGAAGTATTTCCAGAAATCGGCAATTTTGGAATGGGTAGCAGCCAGTTTTTCCTGGTCAAACCCTTTGCCATCGAAAATGGCTCCCGTCGAGGACCAGCCTTCCACCCCGAAACCAAACCCGTTGCTCAGCCAGATGAAATCGAAACCCATATCGCTGGTCAGCCGCTTTACCTGCCGGCCCAGAAATGTCCCGAAAGGTGTTCCCTCGGGAATGCCGTTCGGGAAACCGGCATAGGGCTCGGAATCCGCTTTGAGTACCGAATAGCAGCTTACCATCGTGTTGTGGCCCATGGCGCTGCCGCCGAGGATCTCGCGGTGGCGCTTGTATTTAAAATCGGATTTGGCAAACTCCGGTCCGGGGTCGAAGGTCTCGCCAATGCGGATAGGCTTGCCCGTCACTTTGCGGCCTTCTTCTTTCAATGCGGATACGATGAATTGCAGGTCGCCGTAGGTGAATTCCGGCGGGTTTTCGAGGTACAAATAGGCCCGTTCGTGGATCGAAAGCTCTTTCGGACCGGAACCAACCGCATGCGCGGTATTCGGGTTGCCGATGTAGCGTGCCCATTCGAGCCGCTGGGCCGCGTCGCCTTTGTATTCCAGGATTTCGGAACCGTCGCCTGTCCAGAGCATCACCGACACGGTGTCGGCATGGCGCAGCATCGAATGCCATTGCGTGAACATTTCGCGGGCAGTTTCGCGGATATAAGCCTTGTCATTCTTCCGGAAAGGTTTCAGGGATACTTCCAGGGTGATGTTGTTGAATGGCACCCCTTTGAGCGTCGAGGGCTGCGGCTGCGCCACGGCCGTCAGTGGCGCCAGCAACAGTGCTATCCATGCCCGTATATTCTTTTTTACAATCATCGGTTTCAATGTTTAATACCCCGGATTTTGCCCCAGATTCGGATTGATGTCGATTTCCCGCAGGGGTATCGGCATCAGCACCTCATGGTCGGCGACGCTGAAATTCAGTCCATTGTCTTTGAAATATTGATTCATCACCACCTGGTAACGTCCGGTCCGCACCAGATCGAACCAGCGATGGCCTTCGAGGAAAAACTCGAACTTCCTTTCATTTTCAAGCGCCGATGCGAAGGCGGCCTTGTCCAGACCTGCTTTTGCCGGTAATCCCGCGCGGCTTCTCACGGTATTCAGGTAAGTATGTGCGTCGGCGGTACTACTGGTTTCGTTGAGCGCTTCTGCATACATGAGCAGCACATCGGCATAGCGCAACGAGGTAAAATTGATGCCGCCATCCCCGACGATGCCGGTCGTGAAATCCACGAATTTGAGGCCGAACAGGTCCTTTTCATATTTGCCGGATATCAGCTTCACTGAGTCGCCGATGGAAGCGGTTCGCCTTAAATCGCCTTTTTCATAAGCGTTAGCCATTTGGCGCGTCGGTAAAACCCTGCCCGCGCCCTGCATATTTCCCGGGAACATGCCCACGTCAAACCGGGAAGGCATGAAAATCGTGGAGAATGAATTGCCTTCGCCCACATTACCCGACAGGTATTTCACTTCAAAAATGGACTCCTGCAATTCGTCGTTGCCATTCGTGAACAGTTTCTTATAGTCGGGGTTTAATGAATAAGTTTTCAGATCGATTACTTCTTTCAAAACTGTTTTGGCCAGATCGAACTGCCTGGTAGTGAGGTATACTTTGCCCAAAAGCGTCTTGGCCGCACCCGTGGATGCCTGCGATTTGCTCAAACCAGCTACGCCGTTCAGCAACGTCGCCGATTGGATAAGATCCTGGGTAATCACATTGTAGACCTCCGCGACCGGCCTCCGCGTCATATCGAATTTCATAATCTCGTCCGGGCTTCTGAACGAAACATCCACGATAGGCACATTGCCGAACAGGCGAACGAGATAGAAATAGGCATAAGCCCGCAGAAACAGCGCTTCTCCCTTGTACTGGTTCTTTTGAGCGTCGGTCATAGTCACCGCATCGAGCCGCGAGAGGATGTTGTTGGACCTTGCGATGGTCGCGAAACTGATGCTCCACACAGTATTGAGAAAATCATTGGAAGCAGTCAGGTTCACCTCGTCGCATTCGGCTTCGGCCACGAGCGGGGAGGTGGACTTAATGTCGGTATTATCTGTCGTAAGGTCGCCCAGGTCGATCAGTGCGGTGTTATGCAGGCCTTGCAAGCCCGCGTAGTTGCCGACCAGAGCGGTTTCAAAGTCTTTGGGGCTTTTGTAAAATGAATTTTCGCTGATCTGATATTCGGGCTGCAAATTCAGAAAATCGGAGCATGAGCTGGCGGCCACGGCGATGAGGCTGTATAGAATGTACTTTTTCATGGGTAATGCTTTTAAAGAGTGAGTTTGATCCCAAGTGTATAGGTGCGCGGCAGCGGGTAGTTGAGGTAATCGATGCCCGCATTCACCACGTTGTCGCCGGTAATGCTCGATTCAGGATCGTAGCCCACGTAATTGGTGAAAGTGTACACGTTCGCGACATTGGCATACACATTCAGATTGCTCACACCCATGCGGCGGGTCAGGTCTTTCGGCAGGTTGTACGACAGTTTGATGTTTTTGATCCGGGTGAACGAATTGTCGAACAGGTAATGCGAGGAGGTCCCGAAGCCGAGTGCATGGTTGCTTCTGATGGAGCGGGGCATGATGCCGTCGCCGGGATTTGCCTCGGACCGCCATCTTTTGTCGGTCAGTACCAGGTTGTTTTGTACGCCATTGTCCCCCAGCAGGGAAGCGCCCGCGTCCAGGTACGTGTACGCGCCGTGCGAGCCCACGAGCCCGACGTTCAGGCTCAGGTTACCGAGGGAAAAATTGTTGTCCATCCCCCAGGTATAATCCGGCCAGGGTGAGCCGAGGATCTTGCGGTCGCTCTGGTTGATGACGCCGTCTTTGTTCACATCTTCAAATTTGAGGTCGCCGGCCTGGGTTTTCGGGTGCTGCAATGCGGCCCCGTCCAGTTCGGCGCTGTTCATGAACACGCCCAGCTTGTTGATCAGGTAGAAACTCGAAATGGGGGACCCTACCTGGGTGATCTGATAGGCGGAGTTGGCAATTCTTCCGCCTTCGGTAGCCAGTTTCAGAACCTTGTTCTCGTTATGGCTGAATGTCACATTGGTACTCCATTCAAAACGTTTGTGACGGACATTGACGGTTTGCAGGCCGAGCTCGAAGCCTTTGTTTTCGATGTCGCCGATGTTCTGGGTGGAGCTGTTGAAACCGGAAGCCGCGGGAAGCTGCACGGCGAGCAGCAAGTCGGTCTTGCGGTCGCGGTAGGCGTCGGCGGTGAGGGTAATGCGGTCTTTGAACAGGCTCACATCCAGCCCGATATTGGTCTGTTTCGACTTTTCCCAGGTCAGGTTATCGTTTGATAATGTGCTGGGAATGAGGCCGGGGTTGAGCGCCCGGTTTTTGACATAGCGGGTGGTCGACAGCAAGCCGATGCTCGTGTAGTCGCCGATCTGGTTATTGCCCGAAATACCGTAGCTCGCCCGCAGTTTCAGGTTGCTCACTACGTTCTGGTTTTTCATGAAATCTTCTTCCGCAATATTGTAGCCTACTGAAAAAGAAGGGAATGAACCCCAGCGGTTGTTGGCGCCAAATCGTGAACTGCCGTCGCGCCGTACCGTGGCGGTAAACATATATTTGCCTGCATAAGAATAGGTTACCCGCGCCATCATCGAGAGCAGCGACCATTCATTAATGCTCTGCGTACCTGCATTGACGATACCGGCCGTGATGAACGGCACATACTCCGTCGGGAAGTCGGAAGCGCCCGTAGAGACCAGGTCACGACTGTTTTTCTGGGCCGTGAAACCGATCAGCCCGTTTACAAAATGTTTGTTATTAAAAACTTTGGCATAGGTCAATGTATTCTCGTTCAGCCAGTTCAGGTTTTCGGCCCGGGACGTTCCGGCGGTGGCGGGGTAGTTCAGCGTCCCGAAATTCGGGACGGCCGAAGACCGCCACAAGCGAATGTTATTCGTGCCGAAATTGACTCCGATCGAACTTTTGAACGTGAGCGCATCCGTAATGTTGACTTCCAGGAAGTTGTTGGTCACCAAATCCATCACCTTGCGGCGGTCGCCGGAGCCGTCGGCCACTGCCAGCACGTTGGCGAGGAACCCGAGGCCGTCATTCACGTCATTCTGGTTGAAATAGTAGCCGCCATTTGCATCGTAAACCGGAATGGTAGGGGACGCGGCCAGTACATTGGCCAGCAGCCCGCCCGCACCGTAATGCGACTCCGTGTTCACAAACCGACCATAACCGTAGGAACCGAATGTCGATGTCCCGATTTTAATGCGTTTGGTAATCTGCGCATCCACATTCACCCGCAGGTTGAAACGGGTGTAATCGGAATTGATAATGACCCCTTCCTGCGAAAAATAGCCGCCGGAAATGAAGTACCGGGCCTTTTCGGTGCCACCCGTCGACGATAGCTGTAAATTCCTGACGGGCGCTGTCCTGAACAGCACATCCTGCCAGTCGGTATCGGTGGTGAGTGATTCGGGGTTTCGGAAATCGGGCCTTACCCGGGTGTTGACAGACCGTACTTCATTCGGGTCCGTCGCTTTTCCGCCGGCGTACACCCACGCATTGTCGCGGCCGTCCACCACGTAATCGGCATATTGTTTGGCGTTCATCATTTTCAGCTTGTGTGCCACTTCCTGGAAACCATAAGAAGCATCCACGCTGATCTGCGATTTGCCGTAGGCGCCTCTTTTGGTAGTCACAATCACCACCCCATTTGCCCCGCGCGAACCGTAAATGGCCGTGGCGGAGGCATCTTTCAGTATTTCAATGGATTCAATATCGGAGGGGTTGATGGAAGCCAGCGGGTTCACACGGTTGCCGGTATTGGCCGCCATGCCTGCGGAAGAGAAGTTGTTTCCGCCGTAGTTGCGCATATCCGAGCCACCACCGCCGGAGCCGATCGCAAAGCCATCGATCACGTACAATGGCTGGTTACCGCCCGTAATGGAGCTTACGCCGCGGATCAGGATGTTCACATTCCCGCCGGGGGCGCCGGTAGTCTGGGTAATCTGCACGCCCGGCGCCTTGCCTTGGAGCATCTGGTCGAAACTGCCTGCCGAGGGCTGGATGAGCTGCTCGCTGGAAATCTTGGCAATGGAACCGGTAAGGTCCTTTTTGCGCTGCGTGCCATAGCCTACCACCACCACATCCTGCAACTGGTGCTGATCGGCCACTAATGCAACGTCGATCACCGTGCGACTGCCGACCTGTATTTCCTGTGACACATAGCCGATAAAGCTCACGACAATGCTGGCGCCGGAGGCTACCGACAGTTTAAAATTACCGTCCACATCCGCCACCGTTCCATTGTTGGTGCCTTTCTCGGTAATGGTAGCGCCGATCAGCGGGGCTTTGTCGGTATCGCCGGTGATTTTGCCGGTAACGGTGTTTCGTCCGTCGGATTGCGCTAGTGACGGGGTGCTACCGAGCGCCAGGCAGCATAGCAGACAGCCGATCCACAGCCAGCGTCCGGAGAATAGAATACGAATCATAGTCTTCAATTTTTTAGGATTGAACTCGAAAAAGGGTTTGAAAAAGACAAAAAGGCTCTAATTCAGCCGGGAGTGGCTGCATAGTAAACCAGTCGGCGAAAATGTGCGTCAATCTTCTTTGATAATGACGGCTTCCAGGTTGAGGTATCCGGCTATTTTGGCAATAGCGCTCGCGTGGTGGCCTACACCCAATGCAAAATGGTGCGTAGGGCCTTCCTTCATCCAGCGTTGAAGGAATGTACGGACGTCGGGTTTGAAAAAGCCCCGGGTATTGGTGTTGCCGGTGGGCGGGATAGGCCCTTCGACCGACTGCCCTTCGGCAATGACAAATTTGAACTTGCCGTCGTAAGTGGAGTTGATACTCAGCATGGTAATGGGGCCTTCCTTGATCTTGAACTCCACACCCGCCCCAAAACCGGGCTTGCCGTGGTACTTGGTAAGGCTGCGCAAAACGGGTTTGCCTTCCGCGATGGCGACATTATGCGGGCCGTCGTGCCCTACGAGCACAAAGCCTTCCTTGAAATCGACCGGATGGAACTCCGCAAAGCTACCGCCAATGCCTAAACGTTCCATGATCAGCATCGCAAAGCACGTTTTCAGGTCCGACTCGCCGCACATGGGAAAACCGGCACCGGTCAGGAGCGAATTGCCGACGATCAGGTTCGACATCACGGTGCGGGTTTCGCTGTTGTCGGGGCCCTCGTAGTAGTAGGCCAGGCCGTCGAGCTGTTTGGCTTCCACGAATTTTTCGAGGGCAACCGTCACCCGGGCGGCAGTTTCGAGGTCGCTGTCGCGGAGTTTTTCAGAAATTGGATCCGAGACCGGTTCGGGCGTGTCGAAAAAGTCGAGAATGCGCTCTTTCATATTCTCAATATCAGCGCGATCCGCCTGCTGGTATTGCGTCACGATCTCATGCGCCTCACACTGAACGATATGCGCGCCGAAATGCGCCGTAAACATCGTCGAATCGGAATGCATATCCAGCATCGCTTCGATCGGGTGCCCGATGTGACCGATCCGCGAAGTGCGCACATCGTGCAAAACAGCGGCAATGCGGCAGTATTCCTCGATCTCGGCGTCGGCCTGCGGGTCGTCGTGCAACGTGCCGATGATCATGTCCGGTACTTTCTTGCCCATCCGCGCGGCCACGCCCGCAAACTCGGGCAGGGAGCAAATATCGTCGTTGTAGAGCTGCATGTAGGTAGATGCGCGCGTGTAGTCCATGGCCTGGTCGGGCTGCAATGCTACGAGCACGATGGGCACATTCAGGTTGCGGATAATGGTGCCGAATGTGTTGGAAGTGGCATAAGTAAGCATGTCGCAAAACACAAGGTCGAGATTGGCCGCGTGGAGCTTCGGTACCAGCTCGTAGGCTTTCTGGACGGTATCCACCAGCCCGAAATCGACGAGCTCGACATGGGAGCCGCTGCGGATTTTTTCAATAAAAACGGCCTGTTTGCGCAGCATATCATCCAGCAGGCCGTCGAACTGGCTCCAATACTTGAAATAACCCACGCCAAATACGCCGATCCTGGGCCTCGTGGGCTGGCGCTTCTGAATGATCGCTTCGTTGACCTGGTGATTTTCACTTTGTAATGTATTTCCCATGAGTTGGTTAAATGTTGATTCTGGTAGGTTCTTTATAGTTTAAATCTTAACGCACTAAGTTTTTTAGGCAACAGTTTTCCCTTTTTCTGTTTAAACAAAAAATCAGTCGTTGGCGGGTACGGCCACCACTGTTTCTTCGGCTTTGTTCAGCAATGGTAAGAGCCTCGGGATCAACGAAATGAAGGCTGCAAATGCAATGGGGTAGAGCAATCCGGAGGCGATCCAGAGCGGTTTATAGGTGTATCCGGCAATGATTTTCCCAATCATCGGATTGAGGATCAGGCTGGACAATGCCCCAGCGGTACCCGAGAGCCCCACGACGGTGGAAGTAGCCCGGGAGCCGAAAACGTCGGAAATAGCGGTGATGTAATTGGTGATCCAGCAGCCGTGGGCAAACATATAAAGCGCCATCAGCCCTACCGCAACGGCTAGCGACGTGGTGAACTCGGTGAGCGGGACGGCGAGTGTCAGCGCCGCCGCGCAGCCCATCACAATTTTGCGGGCGCGGTCGGTACTGATATTTCTGCGGATCAGACTGTCAGAAAAATAGCCGCCCAGAATATTGGAAACACCCAGTGCCAGGAACGGAATCCAAAACAGGTTGCCAATTTGTTCGAAAGGCACATGGCGTACTTCGGCCAGGTACTTGGGGATCCAGAACATCATGAAATACATCACCGGATCGAGCATGAAACGCATGAGAATGAATACCCACGTGGCACGCTGGCGAAGAATGGCCCTAAGTGGTACGGCCGCGGCTTGCACCGCAGGAGCGGCGATGGCCGCCTGTGAGCGCCAGGGGACAGCCAGCCACACGAACACCCACGCAATGCCGATTAACCCCGGCACCACAAACCCGGCTCGCCATCCATAAGCGTTTGATATCCATATTGTAAGCGGCGGCGCGATCACCGCGCCAATGGCCGATCCGCCGATCGCAATGCCGTTGGCCAGTGCCCTTTCTTTTTCGTCAAACCATTCGTAAACTGTTTTTGCCGCGCCCGGGAAGCAGGCACCTTCACCCATTCCGAGGAAGAAACGGAAAGTGAGCAATTGGGGCAGACTGGTCATCACGCCATGCAATGCATTCGCCACCGACCACAAACCTACCGCTATCCCCAGCCCCTTTTTTGCCCCGATTTGATCGATCAGCCGACCGCCCACCGTGAACATCAGCGCGTAGCTCAGCAGAAAGCTGGTATTTACCCAGCCATATTCCACATCCGTAAATCCGAACTCTTTCTGGATCTTGATCACGGCAATGGAAAGCACCTGGCGATCCAGGAAGCTAAGCCCGGTGGCGATGAACACCAGGAAAACAACGAGCCAGCGGAGGTAGTTTTTTGTCATAGTAACTTAACGCACTAACTTATTTTTTGTCAAAAATAAACCGGCAAAATACCAAATGCAAGATTTGGCCTGGTTTATTTTCACGCAGCCCGGTTCCGGCGGTTTTTCTTTTGGGTAAAAGAGGCGTTTGGGAGCGAAATGATGGGGGGGGATCCCGGAGCGATTAAGGGGTAGCGTTCCCCGCTTTGCGGAATTCGGAGGGAGATAAACCCCTGGCTTTTCGGAAAGCCTTGTTGAGATGGCTGCTGTCGGTAAACCCAAATTGAGCGGCTATTTCGCCGAGACGCTGGTTGGTATGCCGTAAACGGGATTCTATCAAGGTAAGGCGATAGCTACTGATGTATTCTTGAAGGCTTTCACCGGTTTCGCGCTTGAAAAACTGGCTTACATAGGTTTGCGATATATTGAAATACGCGGCCAGCTTTTCGACGCGGAGCGCCTCGGGAGCATAAATATGTTCGTGAATGTAGCCCAGCAGGGATAGTGGCTGCGCCGATTGATAATCATTTGCCTGCTGGAACAGCGCAATGTTCCGGGCCGCGATCGTGATGATCGTGTTAAGCATTTGTTGCATTACCTGTTGGCTGTGCGGCCCTGCGGCCTGTTGCTCACGGAGAAGCGCTTCCGTCAGCGACCTGATCAATGGTTTGTCTGTAACCGTTTTGAGGATGCATCCGGGGAGGTGGTTATGGTTATGAAAAATGTATTCCAGCCTTTGGAGCCACTCTTTGGCTTGGGCTTTCAGATAGCCCTCGTTGAAACGGATAAATGCAAAGTGCGTCGTTTCGCGAACCTCGAAGCCGTGGCTGTCCTGGGGAAACATCAGGAAGAGCTTGTCTGGCCCATATGGCAACTGGTGGTCATTGATGATCTGCAAACCGCTCCCCTCCAAAATATAAACCATTTCGAAAAAGGAGTTTTTGTGCTGCTTACCCGTGTATTCATCGGTCACGAGCAGCTCTATCTCGTAAGGTTTATGAAGATTCTTAATTCGCATCCTTTCTAATTACTGATTTATCCAATAAATATACAGATTTTTCCCTGCAAATACCGGGACATTTGCAGCATTGGAAACATTAACCCTATAAACATGAATGCACTTGTTTTTTTGTTGTTGCGCGTTGGTATCGGCATCAGTATGTTCGGGCACGGCCTTGTCCGGTTGCCCAAGTTGAATGCGTTCAGCCAGTGGATGGTCGGCAGTTTTGCAAAGTCGATGCTGCCGGCGGAGTTGGTGAGGCCGTTCAGTATGGTGTTACCATTTGCTGAGCTTGTCATTGGTTTTTTACTCCTGATCGGCCTTTTTACGGAACCGGCGCTAATTTCTGGCGCCGTCCTGGTTCTGTTATTACTTTTCGGGACGGCGATGGTCGAGAACTGGGAGGCGATCCCGTCGCAACTCATTCACCTGGTTTTTTTCGCGGTACTACTCCAATTCATAGCCAGCAACTCCTGGTCGCTGGATAAAATTCTCAACAGACCATGAACCTTATGAGTACGCGACGAACTTTCATGAGGCAAACTGGCGCATTGGGGGCGTTAGGTGTGTTTGGTACGCCCGCTCTGGCCGGGAAAGGTTTTAGAGAATCCCCGCATTTATCATCTCCCCGATGGCCTGATGGCTCCCGGCTGGTAGTATCGGTTTCGATGCAATTTGAATCCGGCGGTCAGCCGGATAATGCCGAAAGCCCGTTTCCTCAAAACATGCTACCAGGCTTCCGTGACTTGCCGGCTGCTACCTGGTACGAGTATGGCTATCGGGAAGGCATTCCGCGAATGCTGGACAACTGGGATGAACTTGGCATAAAGGTGACGTCCCATATGGTTGGGGCTGCCGTACTTAAAAACCCGGCTCTGGCAAAGGAGATCGTTACGCGCGGACATGAGGCGGCGGCACATGGCATGAGCTGGCGTTCGCAGTACAACCTTGCCTACCCGGAAGAAAAGGCTTTTATTCGAGAAGGTGCAGATGCGATCAGAAATGTAACGGGATTTAATCCAGTGGGTTACAATGCCAACTGGCTCCGGCGTGGTGATAACACATTGAAAATCCTGAAAGAACTTGGTTTTAAATACCATATCGATGATCTGAGCCGCGACGAGCCCTTCCTTACACGTGTGGAGGGGCAAAACTTCGCCGTCGTACCTTATACCTTGCGTTGCAACGACATTCTCTTGATCGAGGGGAAAAGTTTCTCGGCTGATCAGTTTGCGCAGCAGGTCAGAGCGGAATTTGATCAGCTTTACAAGGAAGGAGCGACACGCCGCCGCCAGATGTCGATCAGCTTTCATGACCGGATTGGCGGCACCCCGCAGATGGTAAAAGTAACGTATGACCTGATCAGGTATATGCAGCAGCACGAGGGCGTCATTTTTAAGCGGAAGGATGAAATAGCGAACATCATATTGTCCGAGTCGTAGTAGAAACAACAATTGATCCGGTTTTAACAGCAGCGATTGCGCCTGAACATTCTGCAGTCGCTCTCCTCGGATTCGTCATTGACCCTAATCATCGGCATAATATGTCTTCCCCCACGATCAACACTTCCCGGGGCCTTTCGGCCAGTCAGGTGCTGGAATCACGCAGCAAGTATGGTGAGAATAAGGTGGAGGACAAAAGTGAAAGCGGTTTCTGGGCCGCCGTTTCTGGGCTCGTAAAGGAGCCGATGCTGATTTTGCTGATTGCCGCGTCAGCGATTTATTTTGTCACGGGTTCGCGCGGCGAAGGCTTTTTCATGCTCGGGGCGATCCTGGTCATTTCCATCATCTCGATTTATCAGGACGGCAAAAGCCGGAATGCATTGCGCGAGCTTAAATCGCTTACCGAGCCCAAATGCAGGGTGATCCGGGACGGGCTTGAAATCGAGATCCTGAGAAACCATATTGTGGTCGGCGATTGGCTGATCATCGAGGAAGGGAACAAGATCCCGGCGGACGGCACCATTCGGGAAGCACACGATTTCTCCGTCAACGAATCCATTCTTACCGGAGAATCACTGGCCGTCGCGAAAAATGAACGCGGAGACGAGGTTTTCCAGGGAACGCTGGTGGCGAGTGGCAGGGCTGTGGTGCAGGTGGCAGCCATTGGCGGGCAAACCAGGCTGGCGGCGATAGGGGCCAGTCTGGAATCGATAGAGCAGGAGCCGACGCCTTTGCAGGTGCAAATCACCAACTTCGTCAAGAAAATGGCCATTACTGGCGGTGCGGTGTTTCTGCTCGTGTGGGCGATCAACTACATCCGCACACAAGTGCTGTTGGACAGCCTCTTAAAAGCGCTGACCCTGGCGATGAGCATCTTGCCGGAGGAGATTCCGGTAGCATTTACCACTTTTATGGCGCTGGGAGCCTGGCGGTTGATGAAAATGGGGATCATCGTCAAGCGGACCCAGACAATAGAAACGCTTGGCAGTGCGACGGTGATTTGCACGGATAAAACCGGGACGATCACCGAGAACAAAATGCAACTGGCCAGTTTATACATCCATGCCCAAAATCTGATTCAGGCGCCCGACGCCTCTCTGAGTGAACAGGGCAAGGACCTGCTGGCTGCGGCGATGTGGGCAAGTGAGCCTGTGCCTTTTGATCCGATGGAAATAGCTTTGCATGAGGCATACCGGACATTTGCGGCAGTCGACCTGCGCTCCGGGTTTAAGCTGGTATATGAGTATCCGTTAGAGGGGAAGCCCCCGATGATGACCCACGTGTTTGAAAACAGGAATTCGGAACGCATTATCGCTGCCAAGGGAGCGCCGGAAGCGCTCATGGCTGTTTCGGGGATGTCGGAAGATGAAAAGCATTCGGTATGGGAGGCTATCAATACGCTTGCGGCGAAAGGTTACCGGGTGCTTGGGGTAGGGCAGAGCAGCTATTCTGAGAAAACATTTCCAGAAAAACAGCAGCAGCTGCCATTCCATTTTTTAGGATTGGTAGCCTTTTATGATCCTCCGAAAGAGAACATTAAATCTGTTTTTCAGGCATTTGACAGGGCGGGCATCCAGGTCAAAATCATCACCGGCGATAATGCCGCCACGACGCAGAACATTGTAAGGCAGATTGGTTTCAACGGCGCTGAGCAGGTTTTGCTGGGCGAAGAACTCGTGGCGCTGGACGAAAAGGCCTTGCAGGACAGGGTGCTTCGGACGGGTATTTTTGCCAGGATGTTTCCCGAGGCAAAGCTGAGAGTGGTCAATGCCCTGAAAGCGAAGGGGCAGATTGTGGCTATGACGGGCGACGGCGTTAACGACGGGCCGGCATTAAAGGCCGCGCATATCGGGATTGCGATGGGGAAAAAGGGGACTGAAATCGCCAAGCAGGCTTCCTCGCTGATCCTCGTTGATGATGATTTTGCCCGGATGGTGGATGCGGTGGCGATGGGACGCAAAATATATGTTTCGCTTAAAAACGCGATCCGCTACATCATTTCGATCCATATCCCGATCATCCTGACCGTTTTTATCCCTCTGGCGTTGAGCTGGACTTATCCCAATATCTTCACGCCGGTCCACATTATCTTTTTTGAAATGATCATGGGGCCGACCTGCTCGATCATTTATGAAAACGAGCCGCTGGAACAGGATCTGCTGCTGCAAAAGCCCAGGCCGTTTACTTCAACTTTTTTTAGTTTGAAAGAACTTTCAGTCAGCATTCTGCAAGGGCTTGTGATTACGGCGGGTATGCTGGTGCTGTATCAATATGCATTGACGCAGTCGTACGACGAAAACCTAGCCCGCTCCATGGTTTTTATCGCCCTGCTGGCCGCAAATGTTTGTCTGACGCTCGTTAACCGTTCATTCCGCCATTCGATCTGGACTACTATCCGGTACAAAAACAACCTCGTTCTATTGATTATCGGTATCACGGTCGTGCTTTCGGTACTGATTTTTCTCATACCGGATGTTACCCGTTTTTTCAGCCTCGCGCCGGTGAATTTGAATCAGCTGCTGATCAGCATCGGTACCGGAATTTTGTTCACGATCTGGTACGAATTAGTCAAGATGTACAACCGCAACCGGGCATAGCGGAAACCCTTAGGAGCACCGGTGAATCGTGGCTATCCTTTTTGACCTGGGATAAACTTGGAGAGTTCGATTGCCGCAATACAGCCTACCGATACCAGGGCAGTCAGCGATAAACTATCCGTCGACAACGGTACCGTCTTGAAAAGCATTGTAAGTGCCGGAACATACAATAACAACACCTGCAAGCCGGTCGTCAGAACGATGGTCAGGAGCAACGGGACGTTTCGGAATATGCCAGCCGTGATAACCGATTGCCTCAGTGAGGAAACACTGAGGGCATTCCCCAACTGCACGATACACAACATCGTAAATACCATTGTCCGTTGGGTTGGGACTGTCATATTATGTCTGACTGCCAGGAACTGTAACAGAAAAGCCGCCGAGGCCATCAGTATGGCTGTCACCGCGATTCGCATGGCTAATCCCTGGGCAAACAGACTCTGGCCGGGAGGTACCGGCTGGCGGTTCATAATGCCTTTTTCGGCTTTCTGGGCCGCCAATGCTACTCCCGGCAGCCCGTCTGTGACCAGGTTGATCCACAATATATGAATGGGTAACAGCGGGATTGCCAGACCGAAAACCGGGGCCAAAGCGATTACAAGGATTTCGCCCAGGTTGCAGGAAAGCACATAGGCGATGAATTTGCGGATATTGTCGTAAATCCTGCGCCCTTCCTTTACCGCCTTGACGATTGTAGAGAAATTATCATCCAGCAGCACCATTTCGGAGGCTTCCTTGGCAACGTCCGTGCCGGTAATACCCATTGCGACCCCGATATCGGCCTGTTTGAGTGATGGTGCGTCGTTGACGCCGTCGCCCGTCATGGCCACGAACTGTCCCTGGCTTTGCAATGCATGGATGATTTTGAGTTTTTGTTCCGGGGAAACCCGCGCGTATACCGAAACCTCCCGCACAATAGCCTGTAATTGGGCGTCGTCCAGGTCCATCAGCTCCTTTCCCGTCAGGGTTTTGATAAGCCGCGTGCCGGCAATTTCCAGGCGCTCCGCGATAGAAGTGGCCGTCAATGGCTGGTCGCCGGTGATCATGACAACCCTGATGCCGGCCGTCCGACAATCCCGTATTGCCTCAATCACGTTTTCGCGTGGCGGGTCGATCATCCCGGCCATTCCCAGAAAAAGCAGTGAATGCTCGTCCTCCAACGTTAGCGGGTCGGGGCGCTGGTCAATTATCTTGTAGGCAAAAAACAACACTCTTAATCCCTGGCGGGCCCATTCGCGGTTTTGGTCCAGCAAATCCTGGCGCTGTTCTTGCAGTACTTCGGTGATTCGGGAAGGTGCGCCTTTCACAAGCAAAAGGTACCGGTCCTGATAGGCGTGCAAAGTGGTCATTCTCATGCGCTCCGAATCAAAAGGAAGTGTTTGCAATAAGGGATATTTGCTTTCGGCATCTTCCCGGCGGATACCCTGGCTTTCTGCGTGTCGTACCAGTGCAGTTTCGGTCGGATCGCCCATCAACCGGCCATGCTGGTCAGAATGCACCTCATTATTGAGCATGCAGGCGTAGGAAAGCAGGTCTTCTGACTCCTGTGCAGCCCAGGCCTTCTCAACGCTCATCTCGTTCCTGGTCAGCGTCCCTGTTTTGTCGGTACATATATAGGTAACCGAACCCAGGGTTTCGACAGCCGGCAACTTCCTGATCAAAGCATTATGGCCCACCATTCGGGCTGCCCCATTGGCCAACCCGACGGTGATCACCGCAGGCAGGGCTTCCGGCAGTGCTGCTACGGCCAACGACAGGGCAGTCATGAAGATCGCGAGCGGCTGCTCGCCCCTTAGCAAGCCATATCCGAAAACCAGCACGCTGATCGCGATAATGGCTACTACCAGGACCTTGCTGAATTTCTTCAGTCGCTGCTGCAAAGGGGTAATCGTGGCATCCTGTTCCAAAAGTCCGGCGATGCGGCCGATCTCGGTTTGCATGCCGGTGCTGGTGACCAGCATTTGTCCCGAGCCGTTAGCGACCACGGTACCTTTGAAGACCATGTTGAGCTGGTCAGCCGGAAGCAGGTCGTTTCCCTGAACAGAGGCAATCACTTTCTCGATTGCGTGGCTCTCACCGGTCAGGATGGCCTCCTGCGTTTTGAAAGCGCTGATCCGGATGAGCCGCCCGTCGGCGGGGATGATATTGCCGGCTTCCAGTACCACCATATCGCCGGGAACAAGGTGCGTAGCATCCACTTCCTGATGAACTCCTTCCCTGATGGTGATCGCGTGCTGCGCGGAAATTTGTTGCAGCTTTTTCATGGATTCCTCGGCATTGTATTCCTGGAAGAATCCGATCACTGCATTCGCTACGATGATGCCGATGATCACATAAGCATCGATATGCTCTCCGACGAAAAAGGATATAACGGCGGCCACGATGAGGATCAGGATCATCACATCTTTGAACTGACCCAGCAGTATCGTCCATTTGGACCGCTGTTTAGCCGCCACCAACATATTCAGCCCGAATTCTGCCCGGCGCCGGGCCACTTCGGCAGCGGTCAATCCCTGGGAGGTGCTGGCTAATGCCTCGATGGCCTGCTCCGCTGTTATTTGATAATATGGCTGCAACCGGTTTTTCCTTTCCTTCCTATGTTCCTCGCTGTATCCCAAAGTGGTTCTCCGAGATCCTCAATTGCATCTTTAATGGCAAACCTGAATTTACGCCGGAGCCTGCTGCCCTTTTCCGGTGCGATCAGCAGTCCGGCGGCAAGTCCCGCACCGGCTGCTAGCAATAGGGGGAGTATTGGTTTCATGTTTTCCTGGGTTAATGTCTGATTTCAGTTTTTTGCAAAGTAACGGACCGTTACCTGTGCTTTCCTTGACAACGTGCTGTTTTAAAGCTGATTGTAGTCATAATTTGCCACTCCGGTAACGAACACCTTTGTGCAGCCAGATCACCAGGGAAATAGAGCTGGCTGGAACCATTAATCTGAAAGCCTATGAAAATCTTACAGGATAAAGTAGCCATTGTTACCGGTGCGGGTTCAGGTATCGGGCGGAGCGTTGCGCTCGCTTATGCACGGGAGGGCGCAAAAGTAGTTGTTTCCGACATGGACGAGGAGTCGGGACTGGAAACCGTAAGGCTCATTACCGACGCGGGCGGCGACAGTTTCTTTTTCAAATGCGATGTGTCTTCGGCGAGTGAGAATGAAGCGCTGGTTTGGGCCACTATCGAAAAATACGGCGCTTTGCATATTGCATGCAACAATGCAGGCATTGGCGGGGCCATGGCGCCAACGGGCATGTATGCGATCGATGCCTGGGACAAAGTAATCGCGGTGAACCTTTCGGGAGTCTTCTACGGCGTTCGCTATCAGATTCCCGCTATGCTCAACTCGGGCGGAGGAGTGATCGTGAATATGGCCTCCATTTTGGGTAATGTAGGTTTCGCTAACAGTCCCGCCTATGTGGCGGCGAAGCACGGCGTGATCGGCCTTACCAAAAACATCGCGCTCGAATATGGTACGAAAGGCATCAGGGCCAATGCCGTCGGCCCGGCATTTATCAAAACACCCTTATTGAAAGATCTGGACGAAGCGACCATGGAGTGGCTCGTTGGTCGGCACCCGATAGGTCGGATGGGCGAATCCGACGAAGTGGCAGAGCTGGTCCTTTGGCTCAGCAGCCCCAAGGCCTCCTTCGTGACAGGAGCTTACTATCCGGCCGACGGCGGTTACCTGGCGCAATAAAGGCCTTACACGTATGTAATGCAATGAACCATGATTCTGCCGATTAACCTAATAAAACCTTACTACTATGACCTACCAAGCAGAACAGGAAAAAGTCACTTTTGTACTGCCCTTATATTTTGTGAAAGCCGAAGTGACCTTTACCAGGCAATCGGCTGAGGAAGATCTTACAATACCGCTTACCCCGGCCAACGGCCCTCGGGTAAGCATTTCGACCCGCCGGTTTGCCAAAGGTTTCTGGCTCGCACAGCTAACCTGGTCGGTTGGGCGCGAGCGGTTTTGCAGCGAAGGCTGGTTCGAAATAGCCTAGCCGGAATGAACAAGAAGAGGCCCGCTGGCTTTCCTTCGGCATTTGATATCCATACGAACTTTCACAGGCTTTATGCGAACGCTGCTGGCATTATTGACGACGATCTTTATCGGGTGCAGCCCGGAAATGCGGGTTTACCATGAAATCGACAGCAGCAGGGCGGTGGATCAATACCATACTTTCCAATGGGCCAAAACGGATAGTGCGGCGTGGGGGGTGAATCCCTTGTATTTTAATGAATGGAATGATCGCCGTATCAAGCAGGCTGTGAATGACCTGCTAGGGGCCAAAGGGTATGTATTAAGCCGGGAGCCATCCGACCTGACTTTGCGCTATGATATCCGTGTTGACGAGCAATCCATGTTGCTCCCGGATCCGTACGGCTATTTGTACGGCGACTACTGGATGATGCCGCGCGACAACTTATTCCGGTACCGGGAGGCGACTTTAATTATCGATGTCTGGCATTCACAGACCAGGAAATTAATCTGGCGCGGCTGGGCGGTTGCCGCAATTGAAGTACTGTTTAACGATGGCAAAGATCCGGAAGTCATCATCCGGTCGGCTGTAACAAAAATCCTCGATGTTTTCCCCGCCCATGTAGTTGAAAGCGACACCGGCAAGACCGTAGCGACAGGAGCCAGCACTAAAAACTAGACTGGCCCCCTCGCGCTTCTGGTGATTACTTTTTCGAGTACTTCTTAATGCGGTGAAACGTCAAAAAATTCGCATCGTGATTATTTCGGGCGCCACCCAGGCCGTCGTCGTATGCGGTACGCGATAGAAATACAATGTTCTTGCCGTCGAAAAGCCAATCGACATACTGGAAACCGTGATGGACCACGTCGGGATGTCCGACAGACTGATTTATCTTTTGAGGTAATAGAAATGGCCATCTTCCGCACCCACGAGCAAATCCGGCTGACCGTTTTTGTCCCAGTCGACAGTGGTGGGGCTGGTGTCGTGGCCGGCCAGGCGCAGTTCAGCAAGCGGCCCCTTATTCCGGAAGGTCACTTTCCCATCCTTTTCGCCGGTGTTTTCGTAAAAATCGACATTCCGGCTATCGATAAGCATATCCAGGTCGCCGTCCTTATCCCAGTCGGTTAATGTAAATTTCCGGCGCCCGCTGCCGCCATTGTCTTTCTTGTTGAGGCGTAACGGTTCTCCGTTTTCATCCATAAAAATGCGCTTGCCGGGGTGAAGCATCAGCCCTTTGCTTGCCTTGAACCGCTCATGCCACACGAGGTAACCTTCCGGGTCGAGCATGACCAGGTCCGCGAGCCCGTCCTTGTTCCAGTCGATCGCGTATGGTGTGGTACGCCATTGGGTCGCCAGTTCATTTTCAGCGGGTGTCCACCATATCCATTTAGGCTTCGGAGCAATGCCCGTCCAGGCTACTTCCACCGGCCTGGCGGGATCCAGCAATGGGGCTCCCTTTTTACCGCGGTTGCGGAACCATTGCACCTTGCCCCATATGGAATTGACGATAATGTCCTTTAACCCATCTCCGTCCCAATCCGCCACGGATAAGGTCGTGTAGCCCCATTTAGCCTCACAGGGCCCCTGGATCGACCCGTTGTCTCCGGCCTGAATGCGTATCACATCCTTCCCGGCTTTGAGAAACTTCGGTGCGGCGAAATCCGGCTTGGCACCACCTCCCTTATTTTCAATCAAACTGATGTAGCCTGCCGAATTACCGGTGACGATGTCCTCATCGCCATCGTCGTCCCAATCCACACTGACCGGCGTCGCCAATGCTCCTGACTTAATGGAGCCGCCGCGCTGCTGGAAATAGTACGGCGATTCGAAAAGCGGCATACGCCCTTTTTTCTTGCCCGTGTTCCGGATCAACGCCACGCGGCCGTCCTCGTCGCCGCAAACGAGGTCGATGTGCCCGTCGCGGTCCCAGTCGACGGCCACGGGGATGATCATTTCGAGGTCCATCCGGATGCTGCCGCCCGCATTCGCCAGTTGTTGCCCATGGGCGTACACCGGTTTTTTAGCCGTGCCGGTGTTCTCGAACCAGGTAAATTTGTCGAGAAACTCGCCGCAGATCAGGTCCAGGTCTCCATCGCCATCGAAATCGGCAAAGTTGGGGGAGGGCGGACCGTACATATCCAGGATTTCGCCGCCAGCTTGCAAGCGGCCCCTGTTTTTGTAATGCCCATCGCTGTTTTCGATCAGGTATACATAGCCGTGGAGCGGGCCGTTCGTCCATTTACCTTTCGAATCGTATGCATTATCCCAGCCGTATTCCAGCCAGTCGTCGATGCCCGCGATCAGGTCCTGGTCACCATCGGCGTCGTAATCGACCCATTTCCATTGCACAAAGCGCGGTTTCTTTTTGAAATCGGTATGCAGTGAATCCGGTGCATACACAGGCTGCCTGGTAGCCCCTTTGCTTTGCAGGAAATCGGTCAGCTCCGCACCCTGGTCGAGCACACGCGGCTGGCCATCCACATACGACACCTGCGGGTGTTTCAGGCCGGCGGCTACGCGCACAGGAGCCTCGAACACGGGGACTTTCTTGCCCGATTTGTTTTCAAAAAAATAGAGCCCATTGTACGGCACGTCCGGGCATGATACCAGCAAATCCATATCGCCGTCGCCGTCGTAGTCCATCGGCAATGGCCAGGCCCAAAGCCCGGCACCGAGGTCGGTTACCGTATCGGGATTTTGGTAATCCAGCCTGATCAGCTCGCCGGCCGGTTCGGAAGGCGCTTGTCCCGGCCTGAATGCAGGCAATACAAAGAGGAAAAACAGAGATAATGAGAATGACTTCATAGGTGTACTTTTATTCCCAGGCGGGATTTTGTTTCAGGTTTTTGGCATTGTCAATGGCTGTTTGCGGAACGGGCCATTGGTAGTCTTTGGCAGCGTCGAACCGGCGTGTGTGGATGATCCGCAATGGTAATACACCCGGCACTTCGATACTGACTACTTCTTTGTTCAATACTTTTTCGGCTGTTTTCCAGCGGAGAATGTCAAAATGGCTAAGCCCTTCCCCGGCCATGTCAGCGGCAAAGCTCGCTCGCTCTCCCGTGTAATGCGATGGCCTTTTCAATCATTTCCGGCCGGGCCACTGTTACCGCCGGGTTAAGTGTCACTTGCGTAAAATGTCCGCCGCCATCCGACGTTTCGATCATCTCACCGGTCGCAATATCCGTATAACCGGTGACCACAACGCCACCGACCACGCAAAGGTGCAGGTAGGAGAGCATATGGCGCCACTGGTGTTGCTACCCTGAAACGCGCTTGCTCAGGTTCAAGGAACGGATTTTCCAGATTTGTGCAAAGAATGTCCAGATTATTGAAAACCGGTGGATGCAGGAATATCTACATTTATCATCCGAAAGATGATGTAATTTCTGCCGGCACCCCATGAGCTGCATTCGAATCCTATTTGGTATACTCCTTGTCATTCTGACGACAACCGGGACCCGGAGTCTGGGACATCCCGCCGTTGCGCCGGTAGCGGATTCGAACGACTGCCCGACCGTCGGGAAATCTCCGGATAAGGACAACTACCACCAGGAGGCGGCCATGCTCGAAGTGCAGGAGAATACCTCTTCCGTCTCCAAAGAGAAAAAGGATAGCCAGGATTTCAGCGAGCTGGCAGGTTTTTTCAGCAGGTACCTGTCCTTCGTTTTGCATGCGACTGACGATCCGGGTGTTTCCATTGTTGCTCCCCGGCCGGTTCTTGCCCGGACTCTTCCCCGGTACATTCTGTATCGGTCCCTGATCATTCCTTTCTGATTACTTCCGGGTACGCGCCGTGTGCGTTTCGCATTCGGTACAAGTACTGTTCCCGAACGGGTGAGTGGCCGCATTGTGCCGGTCTGGTTTTGAACTGCCCGTTCAGCTTTCGTATATCCATGTAAGTTCGCATTTTTTTTCCTTGTCCGGCCGGTTGGCTTCGGTTCAGGAAATCCTTTTGCCCAATGGTTTCATGTGCGGGATCGCAAGCGCATGTGCCAGCGGGCGCGGGGAGCGGCGTCCTTTCAGGCAATGAATGTCTACCTATTAATACAAAATAGAATATCCATATGCATTTAACACCCAGAGAAACAGAGAAGCTGCTGCTGCACCTGGCAGGTGAGGTAGCGCTCAAACGCAAGGCGCGGGGCGTGAAGCTCAATTACCCCGAAACAATCGCGCTCATCAGCAGTTTCGTCATGGAGGGCGCCCGCGACGGGCGTACCGTGGCGGACCTCATGCAAGCGGGAGCGGCCGTGCTCACCCGCGACGACGTGATGCCCGGCGTGCCTGAGATGATACACGATATTCAGATCGAGGCCACGTTTCCGGATGGTACCAAGCTGGTGACCGTTCATGAGCCTATTCGTTAACCCTTAAACCTGACAAGCATGATACCAGGAGAGTTTTTGATCAAAAAGGGCGATATAATCTGCAACGAAGGCCGCCCGACTGCCACTGTGAAAGTAACCAATACCGGCGACCGCCCCATTCAGATCGGGTCACATTTCCACTTTTTCGAGGTGAATAAAGCGATGTCTTTCAACCGGGATGCGGCATTCGGTATGCGGTTGAATATCGCTGCTGGGACCGCGGTGCGCTTTGAACCGGGCGAAGAAAAGACGGTGGAGCTGGTGGCGCTCGGCGGTGCACGCCGCGTAATCGGCATCAATAATCTGGTCAATGGCGATACCACTTTGGAGCTTAACAAGAAGCTCGCATTGCAAAAAGCCGGTTTGTTAGACTTCAAAATTCAGTAAAATGAGCCTTAAAATAAGCAGAGAAAAATATGCGAACCTGCTCGGCCCGACGGCCGGGGACAAAGTTCGCCTCGGTGACACCGAACTGATCATTGAAATTGAAAAAGACTACGCCGTATATGGCGACGAGGTGAAATTCGGCGGAGGTAAAACCGTACGCGACGGGATGGGCCAGTCGGCGACCGCATTGCGCAGCCAGGGCGTGCTCGACCTTTGCATTACCGGGGCGATCATCATCGATCACTGGGGCATTGTGAAGGCGGATATCGGGATCAAGGACGGTAAAATTGTAGGGATAGGTAAAGCGGGTAATCCCGATATTATGGACGGCGTACACCCTGACCTGATCATCGGCGCCTCTACCGAGGTGCACGGCGGTAACGGCTACATCGTTACGGCGGGAGGGATCGATACGCACATTCACTTTATCAGCCCGCAGCAGATCGAAACGGCGCTGTACAACGGTATTACGACGATGATCGGCGGCGGAACCGGCCCGAACGACGGTACCAATGCCACCACCGTGACGCCAGGGAAATGGAATATCCAGAAAATGCTCGAAGCCGCAGACGATTACCCGATGAACCTCGGTTTTTTCGGGAAAGGTAATTCGGCCTCGCTGGAAGCGTTGGAAGAGCAGATCGAAGCTGGTGCATTGGGTTTGAAAATCCATGAAGACTGGGGTGCGACGCCGGCCGTAATCGACGCGTCGCTCACGATCGCCGACAAGCTGGATGTGCAAGTGGCGATTCACACGGATACCCTCAATGAAGCCGGCTTCCTCGAAGATACGATGAACGCGATCAACGGCCGGGTAATCCATACTTTCCATACCGAAGGTGCGGGCGGGGGCCACGCGCCCGACATTATCAAGGCGGCCATGTATCCCAACGTACTGCCTGCTTCGACCAACCCGACGCGCCCCTACACGAAAAACACCATCGACGAACACCTGGATATGCTCATGGTATGCCACCATTTGAGTAAGAACATCCCGGAAGACGTGGCATTTGCGGATTCTCGCATTCGTCCGGAAACCATTGCTGCCGAGGATATTCTGCACGATATCGGCGTGTTCAGCATCATGAGCTCCGATTCGCAGGCAATGGGCCGGGTAGGAGAGGTGGTAACCCGCACCTGGCAGACGGCCAGCAAAATGCGTGAGCAGCGCGGCGAGCTGGAAGAGGATAATGGGCACGAAAACGACAACTTCCGGGTGAAGCGGTACGTCGCCAAATACACGATCAACCCGGCCATTGCGCATGGAATTTCGCAATATGTAGGGTCGGTCGAACCGGGCAAAATCGCCGATCTGGTGATCTGGAAGCCCGCATTGTTTGGGGCAAAACCGGAAATGATCGTGAAAGGCGGCTTTGTGATCGCCAGCAAAATGGGCGACCCGAATGCCTCCATCCCTACGCCGCAGCCGGTGATTTACCGCAACATGTTCGGGGCGCATGGCAAGGCAAGGTTGGCTACCTGTGTGAATTTCGTGTCGCAGATTTCGCTCGATAATGGTGCAGTGCAGTCGTACGGGCTGGGTAAAACGTCGCTGCCGGTGATCGGCTGCCGGAATGTTTCCAAAAAGAACCTGATCCACAACGACAAAACGCCGGTCATTGAAGTCAATCCCGAGAATTACAAGGTAACCGTGGATGGTGTGCACGTGACTTGCGAGCCGGCCGAAAAGCTGCCGTTGGCCCAGTTGTACTTCCTTTTTTAATCGCACCCTCCATCAAAAAAATCTGCAAGATGATTCGCTTAAAAACCCTGACGGTTTTGATGACGGGCTTGCTGTGCCATTTGGCGGCGGTAAACCTTTCGGCGCAACGGTTGAGCGCTACCGATAACGGGCCCAAGGGCCAGTTTATGCTGTACGGTTCGCTGGATTATTCCAAAACGAATGGTCCCGGCTACCACAACAGTTCATTCAGCACGAGCCCCGGCGCGGGCATTCCCCTGGGGCTCGGGTATTTTATCAATAATAACGACCTGATCGGCGTCAATTTCGCATTTTCGAGTGAAAAGCAGTCGGCGACCGACTACCGCATGAAGCAGCGTGAGGCCGGGATCTGGTACAGTCCTTCGATGATGATCGGCGAGCATTTCCTGCTGATTGCGCAGGTGGATGCACATTATGTATGGGGCGAGCAGGGAATCCGCACGCAGGAGAAGTTTAATGGCTACCGTTTGCGGGCCTACCCGATGCTCGGTGTGCTTCTTGGCAGGGGATGGGCATTGAAATTCAAATTCGGGGAGCTTTCCAACCTGATGACGAAGCCGAAGGGCGGCGCTTCCACCAACAATTTCACGGCAGGACTAAGTGGCGCCACATTCGGTACGGGCATTTCCAAAAATTTCCATTTCAAAAAGAAAAAATCATGACGATTATCAATGCTATTCTGGGGAATCTGGCGACCTGGCCGAACGAAGGACAGGTGGTTGATCTCCTTGAAATAGAATGGTTTGAGAGTGCCAAAAAAATCCACAGAAGGTTCACGAACGGTGGCGTCGAAATCGCGATCAGGTTCACACGCGAAGGCCAGCGCCTGCGGCAGAACGATGTCGTATATGCAGACGCCGCGCGAATCGTGGCGGTACATATCCGGCCTTGCGAGGCCATTGTGATCTCGCCTGCGACCATGCTGGAAATGGGGACGGTATGCTACGAAATCGGCAACAAGCATATGCCGCTTTTCATCGACGACGACCAGGTGCTGATGCCTTTTGAGGAGCCGATGTTCCGGTGGCTGCAGGCAAGTGGATACAAACCCGAAAAGCAGGTGCGGCAGCTGCTCAACTGGTTGAAATCCAATGTGGAGCCCCACGGGCACGGAGGTGCGGAGCAATCGCTTTTTTCGAAAATTATTAACCTGGCCTCGTCCGTTTCCAAATAGGTAATATGCAAAAGGAAAGCCCCAATTCATTCCTCGCCGCATTGCTGCATTTGTCGGACCCGACGCTGCCGATTGGCGGATATGTGCATTCCAATGGCCTGGAAACCTATGTGCAGCAGGATATTGTGCATTCCACGGCCACGGCGCGGGAGTTTGTGACGAACATGCTCACGTACAATGTAAAGTACAACGATGCCTCCTTCGTACGCCTCGCGTATGAGGCTGCTGCTGCGGCGGATACCGGCGCATTGGCGGAGCTGGATCAGGAATGCAGCGCATTGAAAAGCCCGAGGGAAATCCGCGAAGCGAGCCAGAAGCTGGGCGTGCGGCTGTTGAAGATTTTCCAGCGGAAAAGATGCTCCGCCCTGGCCGATGCATTCGACCGGCAGATCAAGGAAAAGGAGGCGGAAGGCCATTACTGTATTGCATTCGGTCTGTTTGCCCAGCAACTCGGCATTCCCCTGCATGATGCGCTGCTGGCATTCTACTACAATGCCGCGGCCGGGCTCATTACCAATGCCGTAAAGCTGGTGCCGCTCGGGCAGCTCGACGGGCAGGACCTCATGCTCGACCTGCAACCGGTTTTTTACCAGCTGGCGGAAGAAACGCTGCTGGTGGACAGGGAGCTGGTAGGGCTGTGCAATATCGCTTTCGATATCCGCTGCATGCAGCATGAGCGGCTGTATTCGAGGTTGTATATGTCTTAAATCAAGTAAAAAGAAGAGCTGGACAGCTCCCCGCCCGGGTACCCGTTTACAGGCGAAAAATTATTTCAAAAAGGAAAATTAACAATGAAGAACGAGAGAGAATATGTGAAAATAGGTGTGGCGGGACCCGTGGGTTCGGGGAAAACCGCGCTGCTGGAATGCCTGTCGCGCAGGATGATGAACGACTATAACCTGGCCGTGATCACCAACGACATTTATACCAAGGAAGATGCCGAGTTTATGGCAAAAAACAGCTTGCTGCCGCGCGAAAGGATCATCGGCGTGGAAACCGGCGGGTGCCCGCATACGGCCATCCGTGAGGACGCCAGTATGAACCTGGAAGCCGTGGACGAGCTCGTAAACCGCTTTCCCGATATTGAAATTATCCTCATCGAAAGCGGCGGCGATAACCTTTCGGCCACATTCAGCCCCGATCTGGCCGACGTGACCATTTTCGTGATCGACGTCGCGGAAGGTGAGAAAATACCACGCAAGGGCGGGCCGGGCATTACGCGCTCCGACCTGCTGCTGATCAACAAAATAGACCTGGCCCCTTACGTGGGCGCGAGCCTGGAAGTGATGGAGCAGGACGCGCGCCGCATGCGCAAGGGACAGCCGTTCATTTTTTCGAACCTGCGCTCGGGCGAGGGCGTCGACAGCATTATCGACTGGATCAGGAAGTATGCGCTGCTGGAAACAATTGAAGAACCCAACCTCGTCAGATAGTGGATTGTAAACTGAGTATTACCGCCGGGGCCAGGGATGGGAAGTCGTACATGAAAGATGTGTTCGTGTCGGCGCCATTTCGCGTGGTTCCGGTGGGCCAGACGAAATCGGATGGCGCGGCTTATCTGATGGTGATGAGTTCATCGCCCGGCATTCTGGACGGCGACCATTATGATTTGAATATCCAGGTCGAGCAAAATGCGCGCCTGCAATTGCAGTCGCAATCGTACCAGCGGCTGTTTAACATGGAACGCGGCGCTTCGCAACTGATGCAGGTGAACCTGGCCGACGGCGCTGCATTCTCCTACGTTCCGCATCCGGTGGTGCCGCACGAAAATTCGACGTTCAAGAGTGTTACGAAAGTGGCGCTCGGCGATGCATGCGAGTTCCTGATGAGCGAGATCATTACCTGCGGACGGAAGTACCACGGGGAGGTTTTTAAATACAGCCATTTCCAGAACCTGATCGAGGTAAGGCATCGGCAGAAGCTGATACTGAAAGACAATGTGCTGCTGTTGCCAGAGCTGATGCCGCTGGCGGCCATCGGCCTGCTCGAAGGCTTCACGCACCAGGGAACTTTGATTTATGTAAATACCGGGAACCAGCCCGTGGACGAGCTGATCGAATGCATTTATGAAATGATGCAGGGGGAACAGGAGGTGCAATTTGGCATTTCTAAAATCCGGCACGACGGCTTTGTGCTGCGATGCCTGGGGCACGGAGGTGAGCAGTTGTACGACCGTTTTCAAAGAATCCAAAATCTGATCTGGGAAGAAAGTAAAGTTAGTCTCGCATGAATTCAACCCTCATTGTGCTGGCCCTGACGGCCGCATCTATCAGCATTATCCACACAGCCGCGGGGCCGGACCATTACCTGCCCTTCATCGTGCTGTCGCGCTCCCGCAAATGGACGATGGGCCGGACGGTATTGCTGACGATCGTCTGCGGTTTCGCCCACATTTTCAGCTCGGTACTGCTGGGTTTGGCAGGCGTGTACCTGGGCTGGCATTTGAATAAAATTTCCTGGTTTCAGGATATCCGCGGGGATCTTTCAGGTTGGGCGCTACTGCTGTTCGGCGTGGGCTACCTGCTTTTCGGCCTGCGCCACGCGTACCTCAACCGCCCGCATAAGCATTTCGACGTGATGAGCGACGAGGTGTACGTGTATGAACACCGGCACGGGGAGGCGGTAATGCCTGGTAACCGCGTGAAGGTGACGCCGCTCGTGCTGTTCGTCATTTTTGTGATGGGACCCAGCGAGCCGCTGGTGCCGCTGCTGTTCTTTTCTGGTACCAACCGCTCCATGGCCGAAGTGGCGGTGCTGATCGGCGTTTTCACGGCTTGTACGGTGCTTACCATGCTCTTCATGGTGCTGCTGGGCTGCTATGGCTACGGTTTTCTCCGCACCGAGCGGCTGGAACGCTACATCCATGTCGTGAGCGGTGTCGCGATCACGTTCTGCGCGACGGGGATGGTGTTTTTGGGATGGTGAGTTAAAAGGATTTTCAAACAATATTCAACAAAATGGATTTAATCGAAAAAAGAGCCCCCTTTATCTCGGAAACCCTCAAAGGCGTCGGGCAGATTATGTTGCAGGAGAATATCTGGACGGGCCTGCTGTTCCTGGCGGGTATCTTTTATGATGATATTACGATGGGCGTGGCCGCTATCCTGGCCGCTGTTGTCGGTACGGTTACCGCCCGTGTTTTGAAGTACGACCCGGCGCAAATCAGCATGGGATTGTATGGTTTCAGCGCGACATTGGTGGGCGTTGCGCTGACGTTCCACTTCCGCGCGGAGCCGGTCGTATGGGTGATGATCATCGTGGGTTCGGCGGCAGCGGCAGTCATACAGCACTTCTTTATCGAGCGGAAAATCCCGGTTTTTACCTTACCCTTCATTCTGGTGACCTGGGTGCTCGTGTTTTGCCTGCACCATTTTACGAGCATACCGGCGCCGGTTGCATTGGTCGAAACGAGCATGTTCAGCAATGAGGTGAATGATTTTACGACTTCTACCAACGGTTTCGGCGAGGTGATTTTCCAGGGAAGTTTTCTGGCCGGGGTGATCTTTATGGTCGCTGTTTTTATCTCCAATCCCGTGGCGGCATTGTACGGCCTGGCGGGGTCCATTCTGGGCGCCTGGATTGCCCTGCTGTTCGCGGAGCCTATCACACAGGTACATATCGGGCTGTTCAGTTTCAATGCGGTGCTGTGCTCCATTGTTTTTGCAGGCGTGAAGCGTAAGGACGGGCTGCTCGCATTCATCGCCTGTGCATTGGCGGTATTGATCGACATCTACCTCCTGAAAGCGGATTGGGACATCCTCACCAAGGCAGGAGGCGTACTCACATTCCCTTTTGTGCTGGGCACCTGGCTCACATTGCCGATCAGGCGACTTTTTTACCAGTTCAGTAACGAAAACGAGGGATAGGAGCAGGACCAGAGGGCATCAACAAATTTTTATTTAAATGAATGACATGAATTGCCGGTTTTGGCCGGGCGTGCTGGTGGGCCTTTTCTTAATGGCAGGCACAGCGCACGCCGATACCAAAATCGATAGTACGCGGGTTACCGCGAATGAAAACGGGCATTTGAGCGATTCGACGGCGATGCTGCTGTCGGCAGTGGTCGTGACGGCCAAATCGCCCGAGGATCACATCATGAAGATCGACCTGAACAGGATCCCGCTCAACACCACACAGGATTTGTTACGCAAAGTCCCGGGCCTGTTCATCGCGCAGCATGCCGGTGGCGGGAAGGCCGAGCAGATTTTCCTCCGTGGATTCGATAATGACCACGGAACGGATATCAGCATCTCGACCGACGGAATGCCGGTCAACATCGTCTCGCACGCTCATGGGCAAGGCTATTCCGACCTGCATTTCCTGATTCCCGAGACGGTGGAGAATATCAGTTTCGGGAAAGGTAGTTACTATGCCGGGAAAGGCGATTTCAACACCTCCGGCTACGTGGATTTTCACACTTACGACCGTTTGAAAAACAATATGGTCAGGGTGGAACGCGGCAGTTTCAATACGCTGAGGGCGGTGGGTTTGTTTAATGTGGTCAATACGGAGAGGAGTAATGCGTATGTGGCGGCGGAATACAATTTTACCGACGGGCCATTTGATGTCAAACAAAACCTCAACCGGCTGAACCTGTTCGGCAAGGTCGGCAGTAGAATCAGTGAGCAGGACAGCATTAGCATAACCGGCTCAACATTTACTTCTAACTGGAATGGCTCGGGGCAGATTCCGGTCCGTGCCGTTTCGGATATCGGGAGGTTTGGTTCGGTGGATATGACGGAGGGCGGGCATACCTCGCGCACGAACCTGATCCTGAACTGGAACCACCGGATTAATGATCACTCGGGCTGGCAAAATACATTCTACTATGCCAAATACGATTTCGAGCTCTTCTCCGATTTTACATTCTACCTCGTGCATCCCGACGCTGGCGATGAAATACAGCAAACCGACAACCGGGACATTTACGGCACCAACTTTCAGTACCACCATCATATCGATTTCGCCAACAGTACCTTGCAGTTCTCGGCCGGGACAGGCTTCCGCTATGATAATATCCATGAACTGGGGCTGAGCTACGTCACCCAGCGCGAAACGCTCAACGAGCGCCTAGCCTGGGGTACCGCCTCGGAGACGAACCTGAATGCATTCGCGTCGGCATCCTGGCTGGTCGGCCGGTGGAATTTGAACCCCGGTTTGCGATTCGATTGGTTCAATTTCAGTTATTACGACAAGCTCATTCCGCAAAAAGGCCAGCAGGGCGCCCAGGCGGCACGTGTGAGCCCGAAGCTTAATGTTTTTTACAATGTGAATCCGACGATGCAGGTCTTCATCAAATCCGGGCTGGGCTTTCATTCGAACGACGTGCGTGCGGTGGTGGCGCAGAACGGGAAAGAAATCCTGCCCTACTCGGTGGGGGCCGACCTGGGGACGATCTGGACGCCGGCGCCGGGGTTCATATTTATCCCCACGCTTTGGTATAGCTTCTTGCAGAATGAATACATTTGGAACGGAGACAGCTATGGTACCTCGGCCATTGGAAGTACCCGCAGGTTGGGGGTAGACCTGACGTTCCGGTACCAGCCGTTTCATTGGTTGTATCTGGATTCCGACGTAAACCTGGCCAGGCCGCGCCTGACGGGCGAGGAGCGGGGCAACGATTACGTCGACCTGGCGCCAACCATGACGAGTACCGGGGGCATTGCGTTTACGTTTAATAATGGGTTTACTGCCAATTTGAGATACAGGTATATGCACGACAGGCCCGCGACGCAGGATAAAAGCATCATTGCCAACGGCTATTTTGTGAATGACCTCATCATGAGCTACCAAAAGAAGGCGATGGTGCTGAGCTTTCAGATCCAGAACCTGTTCGATACGAAATGGAACGAGGCGATGTTTGCGGCAACGACACGCCTGAAAGGAGAACCGGCCGGCGGATACGACCAGCTGACATTCACACCGGGGACTCCGTTTTTTTTGAAGGCGGGTGTTGCATTCAGGTTTTAATCAATGAGGAACGATCCACTATCTGCGGAGCTATGAGCGATACGATCAAGATGCTGTCAAACTTTGAGTACAAAAGTTTGTTCCTGCCGGGGTTATCGGAAAAGATCTATTTCAACAATTCGAAACTGCAATTGTACCGGATAGAAAACTATCTGCGGAACATATTGATCCCGGTCCTTCCATACCGTACCACTTTCAATTTTATCATTTTCGTGACCAACGGAAGGATTAAGCAGCAGCTGGAAATCTCTGAATATGAGATCAGTCCGGGCTCCGTGTTGTTGATCAAGCAAGGCAGCATTACCCGCACGCTCGAAATTTCGGAAGACACGGAAGGCTTCTTTATCGTATTCGAGAACGAGCTGCTGGAAAACATATCCCTCGACAAAAGTACCGACTACCATTTCTTCAAAACATCGCCCTATGCGATGCTGTCCAAGCCGACGGAGAACTGGATGTCGCATTTGCTCCGGCTGCTCGAACTGGAATTGGGCTCCAACGACAATATCGAAATCAGCGGACTGTTATTGAAGGCTGCACTAATGAAAATGCGGCCCGACCAATCTTTGGAAGAAGCGTCTATCAAAAGGACTTTTTATATCACCCTGCAATTCAAAGATCTTGTGCAGCGATACCATCAGACGGAAAAGAAAGTATTGTTTTACGCCAACAAGCTTTCTATTTCAGAAAATTACCTTTGCAAATGCATTAAGGAAACCACCGGCAAACCGCCCAAACAGTGGATCGGGGAGCTGAGTATATTGCATAGCCAGATCCTGCTTCAGGACATTAGCAAGGATATTTCCAGCATCGCTTTCGAGCTCAATTTTCAATCGACCTCCTATTTCACGCGGCAGTTCAAGCAGTTTACCGGCATGTCGCCGACGCAGTTTCGGAAACGGGCGACTAAGTTCTGACGGGCGGGCGCGAGCCGTAACTTTGACGCTCGACGGCTCACACAAGTTCCGGATCATTTGTTTGGGCGCTTCGGGGCCCTTGGTATAGGCACACACCGACCATATAGCCGCGGAAACGGCCAGGCAAGTAAGTTTCATGGCAAACAGATAGTTAGAATTAAAACAGGGCCAGGTGATGTTCTCCTGACCCTGCAAATTTGCAGCGCGGGATTTTAGCAGTATTTGGTAAAAACCAAGATTTTCAAACCGGGGCCATTGACTCCTGTTGCACATCCATTGTTTTGTTCACATAAACGGCCATGCGGAAATAAGCGGCGCCCCACAGGGTGTTAGCCAGGAACTGGATCGCTACGCCGGGGACGGGGATCAGCGCAAAACCCAGAAATGCCAGCCATCCGGTCCATTTCGGTAGTTTTCCACTCTTTTGGATGGCGAGTGCCATGCAGAACAAACCTGCCATGGTACAAATCAGCGAGACTCCGAAAAGACCGGCTAATGCGCCTTCCATGGTCGCGTAAGAAATCGCATTCGGCGCCCCGGCCAGAAACAGATGTCCTGCGGCGGGAAACAGAAAGTACGCGACGGCAAACACGCCAATTCCCAGCATCTGGTGCGTGAGGGTAAGGAGCAATCCTGCAAAAGCCCATTTTTCAGCCCTCGATTTTTGCAGGTAAAGATATAGCCCGACGGTCCCGATCATTTCCAGGAATACACCCAGAAATCCCCGCCCCGCCCACCACAGGTATGCGATGGAGGTGGTTAGTTTGGCAAATGCCGCTGGCTCCGCATTGGCCTTGAAAATGACATTTTCCTGCTCGATCAGCAAGTCGCCGAACGCAAAAACAAGCCCTGCTATCCCCAGGCAATGCAGGGATACTACTATTCTCTTTTTCATGTACGTATTATTATTTATTCGATGGGTAAATACCAGTTGATAAACAGGTTGTCGGGATTCCGGTAGTCGGGCATGGTGTCGAATTTAAAGTACGACACGCCATGACGGTGCTGTATATTCGTTTGCAGCGCCAGCGTGTTATTCACTTCCGAACTTACGGTTTCATAGTCGCGCACGTGGGAGCAAAAGTCATATCTTACATACCGGCCATCCAGGATTCTTGTTTCGAGGAAAGGGTCCTCCGGAAGTTCAAAGCCGATCGGGACGATGGCAGCATCATAACGCGAGTCGCGGCTGCCCGTCAAATGGGGGCATTCATGGAGAATGGCATAATGGTGGAAATCCCCCGGCGATTTGTCGATCGACCTGATGTATTCGGAAACGTCCCTCCATATCGCGAATATGCCTTCCGAGAAATAGTCGCCCCGCGATGCGAAAACCCGCGCTGTTTGAGGTGACCCGCTATTGATAATGCCTTTTGCGGATATGTACTTAAAAGTCTGCACGGGAAAAGCCTGCTGGTGTTGCTTCGATTTCCGGTATTGAAGCGGCGATACTTCGTACAGCTTTTTAAATGCCCTTCCGAAAGAGCTGTCGTCTTCGAAGCCGATCAAATACTTAATCTCATGAACCGGCAACTGCGTCAAAGCCAGGAAATAGGCGGCGGTATGCAGACGCTGCTCCTGAATATACCTGCCGAGACTTTTACCCAACCCGGCGCTCAGTTTTTTCTGAAGGTAGAAGGGTGAGTAGCCGGTCACGTCGGCTAATGTCTCCAGAGTGATTTTGCTGTCTAAATGGCTGTTGATATATAGCAGAACTTCGCTGGTCATTTCTTTCACGTTTACAGCACAAATGTACGCGGCCTGATTTACAAAAAATGTGCAGTTCTTGCGGTCGCTTCCAAAGGCTATGGGCAAAACCAGGCACGAACAGCCCCGGTTGGATGTGATTATCGTGTGCGGCCAATATATTTGCATCCGGTTATCCCCCAATGAGTGTTCGCGCGATGATTGCTAAGTATGTCGATTGGATAGATCAAAAGTATCCGCAAAACTACCTGATCCAAAAACCGGTGATCGGCTCTGTGCTGCTATCCTTCTATTGCCTGCTGTTTCTGATTATTTACAGGCCGTTTGACCTGAGCGCGAAAGGGGAAATGAGTTTTGAGGCGACGATGGCGCTTTACACCGTGGCGATGATTCCGGTGCATATGCTGCTGATTTATGGATTGAGAAAAATGTGGTTTTTCTCCAACCGGGATCAATGGAGCATCCGAAAAGAAATTCTGGCGATTTTACTGATCCTGACTGGCCTCGGTATTTTCGTGTTCGCCTTTGGTTTTTGGGTTGAGGGGCCGTTGAACCGGTTGAACTTCGCCACGTTGATGGATTCCTGCAAGATTGTATTTCTGACATGCGCAATCCTGTACGGTATGCTGACATTGATTAACCTGCGGTATCTGGAGAGCGGACAGATACCCGTTACCGTTAGCGGTGATTCCGTTGAGGAAACGGTACACATTCAATCCCGTTTGAAAAGTGAGGCTTTTACGTTGCCATTGTCCGACCTGCTCTATATCGAGTCGGAAGGGAACTATGTTGTCTTTCATTTATTCCAAAATGGCTCGGTCCGTAAAGAAATCATCCGGAACTCCATCAGCGACGTGGAGCAGATGCTCGCGGGCTTTCCGTTCATCGTCCGGACCCACCGGGCGTTTATGGTCAATATTAAAAAAGTGAGCAAGCGGACGGGAAATTCAGCGGGATACCGTTTGCAGCTGGAAGGAGCTGGCGACCTGATCCCGGTTTCCCGGAGTAACGTCGAAAATTTCGACCGAATGTATTGGGCGATGCGCTGATCATTCATCCCAAATTGTTGCTATTCGTCCCAAGAGCGGCTGTCTGATCGTCGTTGACGTCATATTCTTGCCAAGTATCCCTCCGGATTGTCTTCCACGGAGGCCTTGCTTCCCTTTGCAGCCAGTTATCAATCAACACCTGATAAAAGGATGCAAAAGTGTTTTACTCCCCGGATATTTTTAGTGCCTGTTTGTACATTGTTTTTACTGCTGTCCGTCCGCGACGTCCGTGCCCAGCAGCATGCCGCAGGATCGGTGAAGGGTATTTTAATGGAAAACGGCACTCGGCTCCCGGCTCCGTTCGTGAATGTGGGGTTGTATGCCAGAGCGGATTCCACGCTGCTGGGAGGTACCCAAAGCGACGATCACGGGCGTTTCGAACTGACGGGAATTGCGGAAGGAAAATACATGCTGCGATTCACCTCCGTAAGTTATGCAGCTAAAACCAATGCGATTGAATTGGCGGAGTCGCAGACGATCGATCTGGATACGGTACTGTTGTCGGATATTTTCCAGGCATTAACGGAAGTGACCATCCGCGGCGAACGCGAAAAAGCAAAAACCGGGCTGTCCGGAACGACCTTCCAGGTGAGCGCCCGAATGAAGGAAGTTGCCGTCAGCGGAATGGACCTGCTCAAACAAGTCCCGGGCATTAGCATTGACCTGGCGCAGAACCTCAGCCTGGAAGGAAGTACGAAGGTGATCATCCTGGTAAACGGTATGGAGCGGGACGTTAAATACCTGAGCCAGCTACCGGCAGCGGATATCGATCAAGTTGAGGTAATGTCCAATCCGCCGGCCAGGTATGATGCTAGTGCAGCTCGGGTGATCAATGTCGTCCTGAAAAAGGACCGCAGCGCGGGATGGTCGGCAAACGTGAATATGGAAGCTCCGACTGTGAAGAAACAGATCTATACCTTCCCATCGGCCAGGCTGAGCTATGGGCGCGGGAAGATGGACGCTTTCGTTTCATACAGCGGGTCGATGGGCTATTTCGATATCGTCGAACAAAGCCGGAAAGAAGCTTCGGCGTCCGACCTTAGAACCAGTATTTCATCTTCCAGGAATGAAAGGCAAAAGAACTGGTCGCACCGGTTCAGTTATGGCCTGGACTACGCGTTCGACAAACGGAACCTGATTGCCTTTTACGGAAATTTCAATCCCTACTCGCAGGAACTGGATGGGTGGGTACAGGCGCGCTACGACGGCCGCACGACCGCGAAATGGGATTATTTCAAAGAAGACACGGACAGGAATCTTGGAAGTTTCCACTCATTGTTTTACAAGGGCGCTCCGGGTAGGCGCGAGGGAAGCGAGCTCACCGCCGACGGGAGTTTCTATCACTTGCGGGCAAAAAATCAGAGCGTATTCACCGACCTGGTTACGGGCGCAACGCAGGCCAATCTGGTGCGTCCGAGGCAGAACACATTCAACCTGAGAGTCGACTACGCGGTGCCCCTTTCGAAGGCAGTCAGGTTAGCAACCGGTTTTCAATTGAAATCCAACCATTTTGCCGACAAAAACCAAAGCAGCTTTCGGTACGAGGGGGCCAGCCAGGCCTTGTATGGAGGTGTCCGGTTTTCGAAGCAGAAGGTCTCCTCGGAAGTTTCGTTAAGGATGGAGCGGGCGGTATTAGGAATCATCGGTGGCGATGCCCGGGCATTTATGACCTTTCTGCCCAACTCGGCCTTTCAATACCAGCCGAGGGAGGGCGCCAGTTTCAAAGCCAACTATCAAAAGACGCTGGAATACCCCGGGCTGTTTCAGCTGAATCCTTTTCAAATGCTGGAAGATCCCAACAGCTACCGAAGCGGAAATCCGGATCTCAGGCCCACTAACGTTACGAATGCGGGCGTGGAATACAGCCGGTCCCTGGGTAAGAATTTTATAGGTTTTCGTATCTTTTGGAATAACAGGAAAGGGGCTATTAACGATTTTACCTGGCTGGGCGAGGACGGGTTATTGCTCACCCGGTTTTTCAACCTGGGGTCCATACAGCAGATTGGCGGCCAATTCACAGGTACATGCTCCATCGGCAAGGCGGTCCAGCTGCAAAGCTATATGAAACTGTTCAGGGCCTTTGCCGGTGCAGACGGCGCCGTCGCCGGGCAGATATTGGAAAGCCGGCAGAAAACGTCCTATGAACTGGCCCTGTCCGCAAGTGCAAACCTGCCGTATCATTTGACGCTGGCTGCCCAGTTTACTTATAATAGCCCGGCCATTGATATGCAGAAAACGACTTTCGCCGATCCCCTGTATTTCATATCGCTTCAAAAGAGCTTTGCAAAGGCTTTCAGGGCTGGTTTGACATTCGCATTGCCGTTCGGAAGGACATTTACTTACCAGGGAGAGGAAATCCGCACGCAGTCGCTTTCGGGCGATGCAGAAGACCATCCAACTGACAACGCTTCCGGTTTTCCTAAAAGCATCCTATGCATTCAGCAAAGGCGGCCAACGCAGGCAGGTGAATGAAAATAATGCCGATGCCGGCGTGCGGCAGCGCAAGGGGTTTTAAGTGGTTGGTAATGGATGCAGTAATGGACACTTTGTAATTTTCGAATGAAATTGGCTCAAAATAGGGGTTATTGCAGTATTAGAAATATATTGTGTTTTCCCCGGAGCCTGCTGGCCCCGCCTTTATTTTTTCTCCTATGCTTATTAAAAAATCAAGAATCCTCCTCACGTCGTCGATGCTGCTGTGGGCCAATGCATTGCTGGCACAGACCGGTACAGCCAGTGAGCCGGTACGTTACATCGGTGGTGAAATTGCAAACCCTTCCGTGCAGGACGGAGCGCTGCGCTACGCGATAGGCGTGGAAAACCGCCAGACCTTGCGTGCCAACCGTACCCATCCCGAAGAAGCCGACGGTTACGGCTGGACGTACAATCATGCTTCAAACCTTGCTTACTGGAACGGGCAGTTTTACCAGCATTACCTGAGCGGCCCCGTAGATGAGCACGTCGCGCCGGTGCAAACTTTGCTGATGACTTCCAGGGACGGCCGTCGCTGGAATAAGCCGGTGGTCATCTTTCCGCCTTACAAGGCGCCCGACGGTGTGAAAATTCCGGAAGGTTATACCGGTTATATGATGCACCAGCGCATGGGTTTTCATGTAGCGAAAGATGGTCGTTTACTGGTGTTGGGCTTTTACGGGCACACCGAGCACCCGTTCAAGGAGGGCGGCATTGGCAGGGTAGTGCGTGAAGTGTACAAGAATGGTACTTTCGGGCCTATATATTTTATCCGTTATACAAGCCACGGGGATTGGAATGAGAGCAATACTTCTTATCCGTTCTACAAAAAATCACCCGACGCCGGATTCGTGGCTGCCTGTGACGAATTGTTAGCCGATAAGCTGAAAACGCTGCAATGGTGGGATGAGGATCGGGGAAAGGACGGTTTCTATTCCTTCAAGGACGAGACCGACAACAGCAAGATTGAAGCGCCGTCGTATTACCACCGGGCCGACGGAAAGGTGGTAGCGCTCTGGAAGTTTTCATACGCAAGCCTGTCCGACGATGAAGGGAAGTCGTGGTCGAAAGCCGTGAAGGTACCGACTTTGCTCATGCCGGGAGGTAAAAACTGGGGCCAAAAAACCAGGGACGGGCGCTACGCGATGAGCTTTAACCCGATTGCCACCCAGGAATACCGCTTTCCGCTGATCGTGATGACCAGCAGCGACGGCATTATTTACAACGATATGTCACTGGTACATTCGGAAGTGCCCGAGCGGCGGTTTTACGGGCGCTGGAAAGATTTCGGGCCTTGCTATGTGCGGGGAATCGTGGAGGGGGACGGTACTCCGCCGGGCAACGACATGTGGTTGACTTACACTGTCAACAAGGAGGATGCCTGGGTATCGCGCGTGCCTGTACCTGTCAGAACAACGGTGACAGGGCCGGTGAATGACAATTTTGACGCAATGGAAGTAAACGGCGCAGTGAAGGACTGGAATATTTATGCCCCGAAATGGGCGCCGGTTGAGATTGCTGCATTTCCGTCGGCTTCCAATAAAAGCCTGGAACTTACCGATACCGACAAATATGACTATGCCCGTGCGATCCGCGTTTTTCAGCAGGGCAGCGAGGCGACGCTGGCATTCAAGGTTTTGGCGAAGCAGAACAGCGCCGGGCTTCTGGATGTGGAGCTCAACGACCGGTACGGTAACCGGCCCGTACGCCTGCGCTTTGATGCCGATGGCGTGCTGAAAGCCTGGAACGGTAGCGAGGAAAAGGTGATTGCACCTTACACGCCTGGCAAATGGTACCAGTTCAAACTCGTGGTGAATGCTTCGGTGAAAGGTACTTTTGATCTCTATGTGGATGGACGCAAAGTTCTCACGCAGGCTCAGCTATCCGAGGCGGTTACCTCGGTAGAACGCATTTCGTTCCGGACAGGCCCTTATCGCAACGTCCCCAACCGCACGACGCCGAATCAGCAGCAGGCGCCGCCATTGTCGGGCGCCGACGAGAAAGAGGCTCCGGCAACGTTTTATGTCGATGATGTGCAGGTCAATTCCAAATAATAGAAACGCTTTCCAAGGAGCTGGAAATAGCGATTTAAGACTCAGGTCATGGGGCCAACATTTCGTTGGCCCCATGACTATCAAGCCTGCTTGCGGAGGTACTTGGTCAGGATCACGATCAGTTGACCATCTATCTTGCCTTCAATTTGTTCGGTATTGTCTTCCACAACCCGGATGTTCTTCACAACCGTACCCATTCTTGCGTTGAGCGAGCTGCCTTTTACATCCAATGTGCGGGTAAGCACAACCGTGTCCCCGTTTTTCAGGACATTACCGTTGCTGTCGCGGTGGACGGCCAGATCTGCGGCTCCTTCATGGTCGGAACTTGCCTGCGCCCATGCCAGCATGTCCTCGTCCAGGTACAGCATATCCAGGTTGTCGGCAGCCCAGGTTTCATTTTTGAGACGGCTTAGCATACGCCAGGCAACAATCTGAACCGCAGGTACTTCACTCCACATGGTTTCGGACAGAAAGCCCCAGTAATCGCTGTCCATTTCCTGCTCTCTGTCTATTTGTGAGCGGCAATTCTGGCATACGACGATCTCATTGTCGGCGTAACCGACGACCGGCGGGATCTGGTAAACGGAGATCTGCTGATCGGATTTACATAGTTCGCATGCGTTGCCGCTTCTTTTTTCAAGTTTCAAATTCATATGGTGGTCAAAATTATTTTCTTAATGGCTGCATGCCCGGAGTGACATGCCGATTATCGCGGTGTTCTCGCTCAGGTTAATTTGATCATTCCTCCGACGGAGCCAGTTCTTTCAGCATTTCCTCCGACTGCCGCAGCTGGCGCACGTAGATGTTTTTGGCCAGGTCAAGAAACTGGTAGATCTCCCGGTCGGGTACATCGTAGTAAATGGTGGTTCTTTCGCGGCGGCTGCTTACAAACTTCATGACGCGTAATTTGGCCAGGTGCTGCGACAGGATCGATTGATCGGCCTGAATCACAGCCTGCAATTCCGTTACCGAAAGCGGGCCATCCCTGAGCGCATCCAGTATTGCGAGCCGGACCGAATGCCCTAACGTCTTGAAAAACTCGGCTTTGTAGAGATGGAGCGGGCTGTTCATTGGTTTTGTTATATTAGAATATTCAAATATATATGATTTTGTCCGATATCGCTGCCATTTGGAGACTGCCGGGTAAATGCTCAGTTCGTATACCGGCAAATAGGAGTAAGTTGTAACCGGCGTGAAAATGAGCGACTCCGCACTGGGAATTTGCATTTGAGATTCTATCTTTAGCGTTCAAGCCTCTTTCATTACCGAACCAGAAACCCTGTTAGCCATGTTTTCACACTACCTGAAAATCGCTTTCCGCCATATTCAGCGGCATTATGTGATTAGTTTCGTCAACATCGGTGGGCTGGCGATCGGCCTCACGGCCACATTGCTGGTTGCCGCCTACGTGGCTAATGAGTATAGCCACGACCGTTTTCATGCTAAGGGCGACCGGATTGTTAAAGTAGAATTCAATCATAATGAGGGCGACAAGTCGTATTCCATACCGTGGCTTTCGTATGGTTTCGGGCAGGCAATGAAGGACCAATGCGCCGAGGTGGAACAGTTTGGAAGGATATCGGACCAGAGCTTTTATAGTCGGCTCGTGCAGAGTGATAGCAAGCACAAATACTATGAAACCGGCTTCGTGGCCGCCGACAACAACTTCCTGCAAATGTTCTCCTTTGAATTTGTCAAAGGGGATAAAAAAACAGCCTTGACCAGACCCAATACGGTTCTGCTGACCGAAAGCATGGCTGCCAAGTATTTTGGCGACCAGGATCCCATCGGGGAAACGATCACCTACGACAAAACACAGGTTTTCGAAGTAGTAGGTGTTTTGAAGGATCTGCCCTATAATTCCACCATCAAATTTGATTTTTTGAGCGATCTGATCTCGTTCCGCACTCGTGACATACAAGAAAGAGTAGGGAATACCGCCGATAGCACGGTGAAAGATCAGAACAGCTATGTTGGAGCAATGGGGAAATACCATACCTATTTGCTGCTCCGTCCCGACGCTTCGCAGGAGGCGGTAGCCCGGAAAATTCCCTCGCTGCTTTCTTCGTCGTCGAAAATAAAAGATGGCAAAGACAGCTACGACATTTTCCCGCTTTTCGATATGTATTTTGAAAGAGATAACAAGCCGGCGAAGCAAAAGGCAATGGTCTTTTCGTTCATCGGGTTGCTGATCCTTTCGCTGGCCTTGTGCAATTATGTGAACCTTACAACCGCCTCATCATCCAGCCGGGCAGGGGAGGTTTCAGTCAGGAAAGTGGTAGGAGGGCAAAGGATGGCTTTGATATGGCAGTTTTACCTCGAATCGGCCATTTATGTGACCATTGCATTTGCATTGGCAGTAGGGCTGTTTTGGGGTTTGAAAGATTACCTCTACCGGTCGCTCGAATTGCCGGTGGATGCTTCCTTCCTGAAAAACCCCTGGTTCCTTTTTTCTCTGGCGGGCTTCTATGTTGCAAGCATCCTGCTTTCCGGCGGTTATCCCGCGGTGCTGCTTTCGCGGCTGGCTCCGGGCCAGATTTTCCGGGGAGCGTACGGAACCATGGGCGGCGCGGCGCGGGCACGCAGGGTTTTTACCGTTTTTCAATTCACGGTATCGATCGCGCTTATTATTGGTTCTATTTTGATTACCAGGCAAATGGAGCTTTTTCAGTACAAAAATCTGGGCATTAACAGGGACAGAATTGTGACCGTATTCCTGGATCATGAAGATGGGTTGTCCAAACATTACCGGGAAATCCGGCAGAGCGTGGAAAACATCGCAGGCGTGGAATCGGTCACTTCTTCCACGCTACTGATGTATTATCCCCTGGGCAACAGATGGGAGTTGAAAAAGTTGAATAGTGATAAAACGGTCTATGTTAATTATTTCTCGGTAGATCAACAGTTTGTGGAGACGATGCAGGTCAAATGGGTTGCCGGGCCCAGGGCAAAGTTGGGTGAAGGTAAGGGGACGAGTGTTGTGCTGAATGAAACGGCGGCGAAGGAGTTGGGGATCGACATCGCGAACTATAACCGGACATTGAATGTAGGCGCGAGTACCCACAGGGATTTAGTAGGTATTGTCAAAGATTTTCACTTCAGTACGCTCACGGAAAAGATCGGCCCGATGGGATTGGAAATCGGTAGCGACAGCAGTTTTAATGACTACCTGTACATCAAGCTGGCCAAAAATGCGGATGCGAAAAGCACCCTGGCATCCGTCGGGAAAATCTATAACCAGTTCAACACAAACCGACCTTTTGAATATGCATTCCTGGACGACACCTACAACAAAATGTACAAAAACGAGCAAAAAACCGGCCGGATTGTCTACTGGTTTACCGGTGTGGCCATTGTCATAGCCTGCTTGGGATTGTTCGGGCTGACCATCTTTGCGGCCGAGCAGCGCAGGAAGGAGATCGGCATCCGGAAAGTACTCGGCGCGACGGTTTTGAATATTGTAACCATGCTTTCCACAGACTTTTTGAAACTGGTGCTCATTTCCGTTTTACTGGCTTCGCCGCTCGCTTACCTGGCAATGCAGCGCTGGCTGGAAGATTTCGCTTACCATATCCCGATCAGCTGGTGGGTATTTGTCCTGGCCGGGGCGGCAGGGTTGTGTGTGGCTGTTCTAACGATCAGTTTTCAGGGTTTCAAGGCAGCGGCGGCGAATCCTGTTAAGTCGCTGAAAACGAATTGATGGTAATCTGCCCGAATGCATTTGTTGTACGAATTTTCTGCAACGACCCTGATTTACTGATGAGGTTAGGATAAGTACCAGCTATATTGCGCCGACTTTTGGTGGTATGAATTCCTTGATGAAAAAATATAATCTGCAACTCGGCGCGTTGATGGCGACGGTTGTGACCTTGTCGATAGTGCCTGTTCGACTCGCGGAAGGCCAGGGCGCCAATCTTGTAAGCCTGATCGGATCGGAAATTGTGATCTGGCTGATGTGTATGGCCACCTGGCTATCCAGCTACCAGACTTATTACAAGTTCAACCTGGTCAAATGGAAGAAAATCGCGATCGCGCTACTGTTGTGCGCAGCGATTTCCAATTTATTTTTCCTTGCGTCGTTCCGCATGTTCGACGACTACCCGCTCAAATCGGTGCGGGAGCTTCCGCTTTGGATTCTCACGATTCGCCTTTCTTTGCGCGGCCTCCTTCTGGGGCTGATTATGGTCCCCATTATTTTCCTGCTCGAAACCGAGCGCGAGCGGCAAATGGAGGCATTGAAAAGGGAGAGAGACCGTGCCGCGGAGGCCGAGCAGCAAAAGCATGTGTTGGAGATGCTTGTTTCGGAGCGGACGGCGGAATTGGAAGAGACGCTTTCCTTTTTGAGCGAATCGCAGGAGGAGCTGGACCACCAGGTGTATCTTCTCACCCGGGTGGTGGCATCGATAGCCCATGATGTTCAGGCGCCGCTGCAATTCATCATCGCCGCCGCGAAGCATACCGGTAACCTCATCGACAGCCGCCAATGGGAGCAGGCAACCGAATACAATCAGCAAATTGAAATCAGTTTAGGCAATACGGCCATGCTGATGCAAAACCTCCTGGAATTTGCCAGAGGCCAGATCCATAAGGGCGCTTTGCATTCGGCTCATGTGAACCTGGCTGCTATTATGCGGGAAAAGGGGCGCCTGTTCGAACAGATTCTGGATTCGGCCGGCAATGCATTGCATATTTCCCTCAACGAAAATCTGACCGTGCACACCAACGCCCATTTGCTGGGTGTTATCCTGCATAACCTGCTGGACAATGCAGCAAAGCATACCCGGAATGGGGAAATAGCCATATCCGGTAACGTTGTCGACGACCGGCTGTATCTTCATATTCAAAATCCGGTTGCCACTGAGTTGCCGGTTGGAATCCCGCAAACCGACCGGCTCAATGGCGCAGGGAAGTACTTCACCCATTTGGGAGGAGATGGCAATGGCCTTGGCCTGATTTTGGTAAGGGATATTGCGGCACTGCTGAATATCGACTTTGCCATTGAAGCGGTTTCCGGAAAGGTAGTCGCGAAGATGATCTTCCCCGAATTTTCCGGTTCCTAGCGTAACGCATCGGTGTTTCCCCCTATTCCCTCCCTACACGGGAAACATTTCCTTTTTGGATGACTCAGAAGGGTACTGCCGTTTTTTTGCACTTCTCTAATGTCAATATTGTACAATATTTCGACAAAATAGGCATAGTTTGAAAATGTCACCTCAGACGCCAATATTTCACTTTTTCTTTTTGCATTATCAGATCTATTTATATTAATTTACCAGCGGTTGACTTGGTAAATTTTATTAGTTATTTAAATAATCCTATTTCTATCGACATAACTTTACTTTTTCCTTCGCCCCGGTGGAGTGACGTTTTTGCTTAATTATTTACGCCATTCCGCGTTTAGTCCCGTTTTCAGCCTCCCTCCCGCACGCTGCCCTCCCGCGTGGGAATGGTAGGATGTTATCAAATACCTAACTAAAACCAAAACTTGAAAATGCTATGTATGCTGCTACCTGAGGGCCCCGTGAGGCCTGGATTCCTTTGTACTTTTTCTTCAAACACTAACTAATCTATCTATGATGAATTTTTCTCTGCGTCTTTTTCGCCCCGGTGAAAGAAGCGCGAAAGGGCGGATGTCCTTTGGCATGAAAGGTGTGGGCGCGTTAATGCTGTTTTGTACGTTTTTCCTGGGAAATGCTTATGCCCAGGATATAGCTCTGAAAGGTAAAGTGACCGACAGCAAAGGCAATGCATTGCCTGGCGTATCCATTACCATTAAGGGGACGAGCAAGGGAACTTCCACCGATATGGAGGGGGGCTATGCCATTGCCGCTCCTGCGGCATCCACCCTCGCATTCAGCTTCATCGGCTTCACAACGAAGGAAGTTACCGTCGGCAGCCAGACGACTATCGACGTCGTGCTGGTCGATGATGTGAAGGCGTTGGAAGAAGTGGTGGTGATCGGGTATGGGGCTGTCAAGAAAAAAGACGTGACAGGTTCGGTCGTTTCACTGCAACCCAAAGATTTCAACAAAGGGGTGATTACAGCGCCGGATCAGCTGATCCAGGGTCGCACACCGGGCGTGATGGTGATCAACAACACCGGGCAGCCGGGTGGCGCAACCACTGTGCGTATACGGGGTAACTCCTCTATCCGTGCCGGTAACAACCCGTTGTTCGTATTGGATGGTATCCCGCTTTCGGGCAGCTCGGCGCGGCCTGGGGGAAGCGGTGGTTTCGGCTCGGATGGCGGTAACCCGCTGGCCTACCTCAACCCGAACGACATTGCCAGCATGGACATTCTGAAAGACGCTTCGGCAACGGCCATCTACGGCTCCCGCGGTGCGAATGGCGTTGTGATCATTACCACCAAAAGAGGTGCTTCGGGCGCTCCGACGGTGAGTATCAATGCTTCAACGGGTGTATCCAGCCTGCTGAGAAAGCCGGAAGTATTGAATGCCGACGAATTCCGCGAGGCGGTTCAGTACTATGCACCCAATGACGTGAAAGGGGCTGATTTTGGTGGCAATGTGAATGCATTCGATGAAATTACCCGCGTAGCCCCGGTTCAGAACTATTCAATGGCGATCGCCGGCGGTACCGATAATGGTAAATACCGTGTTTCGGCAGGGTATATGGACCAGAAGGGGATCATCGAAACTTCGAGACTGAAAAAGTATACAGCGAGCATTAACAGCAGTTTCAGATTCCTTGAAAGCAAGAAGCTGGGACTTGATTTTAACGTGCTGTTTACCCAGACGAACGAAAACCTCGCGCCGATCGACGTGGGTGTAGGCTTCACCGGTAACGTTATTTCACAGGCGCTGACCTGGAATCCTACCCGCCCGTTGCGCGTCAATGCGGACTCGCTCACGTACGTAAGCCCGACGACGATCAACCCGCTCACTTCACTGAAAGCGTACAAGGATATCGCGGTCGTGAATACCACCGTGGCCAGCATTGCACCTTCCTACAAGATCACCAATGACCTGGAATATAAATTGGTGTATAGCATTACCCGCCAGACCGGTAACCGGAAGGGCCGGTATATTGCAGGATTGGTGGATCCGGCGCAAATCAGAAATGGTTTTGCATTTATTGGAAACAACTCTGAAACCAACCAGCAGCTGACCCAGACGCTGAGCTATAACAAGGATATCAGCCCGTCGTTGAACCTCAACGCCGTAGCAGGTTACGAGTTCCTCGACTATGCGAATAGCTGGAATTCTGTGAGCGGCAGCGGCTTTACGTATGTTGGTCTGGATTTCTACGATTATCTGAACTACTCGGTAGCGAGCAACCGTGGAATCAACTCCTTCAAATCCCCCACAAACCAGTTGCAATCGGTGTTTGTGCGGGTTGGATTGAATTACCTCGATAAATACCTCTTCACCGGAACTGTGAGACGGGATGGTTCTACCAAATTCGGGGAAAACAATAAATATGCTAATTTCCCTGCGGTAGCCCTTGCATGGAACATCTCGAACGAGCCTTTCCTGAAAGGTAACAGCACGGTAAACAACCTGAAACTTCGTCTCGGCTGGGGTAAGACGGGTAACCGGGAGTTCGACTCGGGTGCTTCGCGTGACCGGTATGTGTTTGGTACACAAAGTATCAGTCAGGCTAACTTCGGGAACCCCGACCTGAAATGGGAAACTTCCGAAACTTTCAACGGAGGTATCGATTTTGGCTTGTTCCAGTCGAGAATCGTGGGTTCGATTGATGTTTTTAACAAGAAAACAACCGACGGTTTGTTTGAAAGAACGCTGGCACAACCTGCGCCAAGCGGAAAAATCTGGGTGAACCTGGATGGCGAGGTAGTCAACAAAGGTGTAGAAGTAGCCCTGACCGGTACCGTGCTGGAAAACAAAGACTGGACCTGGAATATTTCAGCGAATGCTACTTATCTAAAAAACAGCGTTTCAGGGCTGCCAGGGTTTTACGAAACCGCTGCATTGAGAGGACAGGGCTTCTCAGGCGTGTTGGGACAGAGAATGGTAAGCGGGCAGCCGCTGAACGTCTGGTACCTGGCTAAATTCGCCGGCCTCGATCCTACGACGGGAACCAGCATGTACGAAGGTGCAGACGGCCAGGTGAGTACTTCGGTTGACCCCGCTCAAAACAAGTTTTACGTGCATAGCCCCAACCCGAAATACCTCCTGGGTTTCTCGACGGACGTGACTTACAAGAAGTTCTCGGCGATTGTCAATATGAACGGCGCATTCGGGCATTACCTGTTCAATAACACTTTTGCAACGGTGCTGGGTATCAATAACCTGTCTACCAAAAACATCGCGAAAGACTTCTTCAACAAGGATATCAAGGAAGCCACTTCCAATTCGGCGGCGCCTTCTACCCGGTACCTTGAAAAAGGCGATTACATGAAAATGTCAAACGTTACCCTCAGTTACAGGGTTGGCAACATCGGGAAGGCGTTCAAGAATCTGAACATTTCACTGACGGGCCAGAACCTCTTTGTGTTGACAGGCTACAAAGGTTTCGATCCTGAGGTGAACACCGACGGATCCAGCGGCGGCATTCCTTCCCTGGGGATCGAGTACATTCCGTACCCTTCGGCGAGAACGTTCCTGCTGGGCGTAAACTTTTCACTGTAATTCATCAAAAACAAAGAATCTATGAAACTCAAAACATATTGTGCGGCAATCCTCAGTTGCAGCATGCTGCTTTCCTGCACGGATCTGGACGAAAAGCTGGGCAGCGCATTGGAAAAGGGTACTACCGGGAACATCAATCCCGCCGAATTGCTGATCAGCGCCTACTCATCGCTGAACGGCCCTTACCAGCAGGATAACCGCTGGTGTTTGCAGGAGCTCTCGACCGATGCGGCGGTGGCACCTACCCGCGGGGGCGACTGGGACGATAATGGTACCCACCGGGCCATTCACCTGCATACCTGGAATGCCGATAACTCATACATGAGCAACACATTCGGCGGGTTGCTGACGGCGATCTATCAGTCGTCCAACGTATTGCGCTATGCGCCTTCACCCCAGCAGGCGGCCGAGGCGAGATTCATCCGCGCCCTGGCGATGTTCGATGTGATGGATTTGTGGGGTGTCGTGCCTTACCGCGAGAGCCTCGAAGATTTCCGCGAGCTGCCGAAAACGCTCACCTCGCAGGAAACGATCGATTTTATCATTTCGGAAATGAACGCTATTATGAAAGACCTTCCGGATGGGACCGCGGGGCAGGCGTATGTAGCTAGTAAGAATGCGGCGAGGACATTGCTGATGAAAGTGTATCTGAACAAGGGCGCGTTTTTGAACAGACAAAGCCCTAAGTTCGATGCGGCTGATATGAGCAAGGTTATTTCCCTCGCCAACGAGATCACCGGCTATACCATCTCGGCGCCGGGCAAGTATTTCGATAACTTCGCCCCGGATAACAATGTGAAGTCGACCGAGAACATTTTCACGCTGTACAATGAAGAAGGCGTGCGCGGCGGCGGTGTGGACCGGGCTTACTGGACGGTGTCGCATTACAATATGACGCCGGGCGGATGGAATGGATGGGCGACGCTTTCGAATTTCTACGATAAGTTTGCGGCAGGGGATGAAAGAAAGGGTATTTATTACAACTATCCTGCCGATACCACTTCCAACCGCACCAAAAGCTACAAGATCCAGAACGTTGGCTTCCTGGAAGGCCAGCAGTACAGCTGGGTGACCAACAAGCCCCTCAATGCGAGAAACCCGGCTACTCAGCCGCTGGTTTTTACAAAGGATATTACGATCCGTACGAGCGGTGCTACTTTGGAAACGGCAGGGATCAGGGTGATCAAATATCCGTTCGACTATGCTTCGAAGGGACAGCGGAACAACGACTGGGTGGTGTACCGGTATGCGGATGTGCTGCTCATGAAAGCGGAGGCCATTTTGCGTGGCGGCACGCCCGGCGCGGCCGCAGATGCCCTGACGATCGTCAATTCGATCCGTACCAATCGCGGAGCAGCCAATCTCACTGCTTTGACTTTGGATAACCTGCTCGACGAGCGCGGCAGAGAATTGTACTGGGAAGGTTGGAGGAGACAGGACCTGATCCGCTTCGGCAAGTTCCTGCTGGCGGGGCAAATCAAACCTGCGGATCCGGATCCGAAAACACTTGTTTACGCAATCCCAAGCCCGCAAATCGCGGTTAACAATAACCTCAAACAGAATCCGGGGTATTAATACGCGTTCCGAATTCATCAAAGCCCGGCAAGCCCAGTGTTTGCCGGGCTTTGATGTTTGATAGGCCGTCTATGATTGCTTTCCGATTTCTTGCGCCAGGCCGATTAGAATCCCTTCGGCTCCCCGAATATAACAGAGTCTGTACGAGTCCTGGTACTGAACAACTTCGCCAACGAGCTGGGCGCCGTGGCTGGTAAGCCGGGTTACCATTTCATCAATGTCTTCCACGGCGAACATCGCGCGGAGGTATCCCAGCGCATTCACCGGAGCATTCCGGTGGTCCGATTCGATGGCAGGCGTGAGAAATCTCGATAGCTCGATCCGGCTGTGGCCGTCGGGGGTGACCATCATGGCAATCTCGACACGTTGCGAGTTGAGGCCGGTAACACGCCCGGACCAGTCGCCTTCAATCGTGGTGCGCCCTTCGAGCATCATGCCCAGTTCGGTGAAAAAAGAAATGGCATTGTCGAGGGATTCCACAACGATACCGATGTTGTCCATTCTCAATAGCTTATTGCTCATAGGTTACCTGCTTAAAGATTAAAATACGGTTTTCAAACAAACCCATTTTTCCACTTTTGTGCAATCGCCATAGCGGTTTCAAGCATGTACGGAGCCCAGTTTTCAACTTCCCAGGCGGAATTATGCAGATCGGACGAACGCAGCATGGCTTTTGCTTCACTTACATTTGCGGCCGTTTCAAGAATGTGTGATAACTGCATTTGCTGCTTGTGTAAATCAGGATCTTCGAGCGGTACGGGGTTCGCACGTCCCGCTAGTGGCGCAAACAGGTGTGCAGGTATGGGAAGCGATTTTCGTGCCAGCGATTTAACAATGCGGTCCATACGCAGAAAATCAGACTGGAAGGCGGCCTGACTGGCAGGTGTGGCGAGCGCAGTGCCCATTTGTTCGAGCACCACAAATTTGAGATTGGGGCATTGGGGAATGACTTTGCCGAGATATTCAAACACTGCTTCGGGCACCGATTCGTCGTGCGTGTCCCGGCGCACGGGCATGTGCGGGGGCGTCATCGTGTCCTCCCAGCTTCCGCCCGAAATGTGGATTTCCCGCACCTTGTTGAGTGGGTATAGTCTTAAAATATCCGCAAAATCAATGTTGAAATTGTGAACCTGGCAGTAAAGGTTGTGAAGGTCGAGAATGATGAAGCCGTTGACACTTTCTACCAATTGATCCAGGAATGTTCCGTGCTTTCTCACTTCATCGATCGAATAGGAGAAAGCGAGGTTTTCCAGCCCGACCGGACATTGGCACGCGTCCTGAATCCTTCGGAGTCGGTCGTTTCCGAGCGCCAGCGTCCGGGAAGTAAGCGGAATGCCGATAGGAGCACCTTTATGGAAATCCTCGCCGGTCATAAAACCGAAATGCTCGGTAATGTGATCGAAATTGTATTCGCCGGACAGCTTTTTGAGCTTGTCGAGCCATTCCTGTTGCCCGGTCGACCATTTGCCGGAAAATAATGAAAAATATACGCCGTGCCCGACCAGCCGGTTATGGCTGCTGAACTCGCTCACCAGATCGGTAAACCAGGCAGGGACTTCGTCAAATCGGTAAAGTGTATCGAATGACCACTCAATGGCCTCCACTTTTTCTTGTTCAAACAAAGGCAAGGCCGCTTGCAGAATATGAGTGTCCAGGTTGCAGGCGATCGATGAGTAGATTTCAGACATGGATACGTAGGAATCAGCCCATTCCACAGGCTGGACAAGGGTCCACCTTTTTATTTTTGGTGGTTTTTTCGCCATTTGGTCCAACAGCATTGTCTGTGCAGGCGGTGGCCAATACAGTGACCGTAACCGCGACGGCAACTGCCTGTAATACTGATTTTGAGATTTTCATAAGGGCGTTTGTTAAGGTGAATCTGGGAATACAGGGGAAAGATGTATTTGGGGAGGATTTGGTTGTAACTGCTGATGATTAAATTCCCGCTATCTGAATATGCTCGTTCGAATCATGAAAGACACCAATCTGGTGTTAGAAAATGTCAATTCACTACTTATTTGTTGCGTTGAATCATAGGATCTTTGGTGCTGTTGATTATCACTATTCGAATATTAAATGGGTTGCGTACCATTTTTCATCATACAAAGGAGAACATGCGCTTACAGACCTTCACGAAGTGTTTTTTCGGGATTACGATACTGATTGGTTCGGCCGTATTCTGCTTTCGGTGCGTCCACACAAAAAAGAGCGGGAGAAATTCCAGCGAGGTTTCGTACAGTTTTCAGGTAAGGCCTATTCTTTCCGACAAATGCTTTGCATGCCATGGCCCCGATGCCAAGCACCGGGAGGCGGGGTTGCGACTGGACATGGCGGAAAGTGCCTATGCGAAACTCCGGGACGGAAAGGGGTTTGTCATCGTTCCCGGTAATGCGGAAGCATCGGAAGTTTACAAACGGATTATTTCGGTGGATGCGGATTATCAAATGCCTACGCCGGAGTCGCATTTGGGACTACTCACCAAAGAGGAAACCGAAATTTTGAAAAAGTGGATTTCGCAGGGAGCTAAATATGAGAAGCATTGGGCGTTTGTGGCTCCGAAGCAAAGCGCCTTACCTGAAATAGGGGATGAAAACTGGCCTAAGAATGAAATAGATTACTTTGCCCTTGCAAAGATGGAAGAGGTCGGGTTGGAGCCTAACGAGCCCGCGGGACAAGAACAATTGATCAAGAGGCTGTCGCTGGACCTTACCGGCCTGGCACCGTCGCCGGAGCTTCAAAAGAAGTTTCAGGATGATGGTACTGAAAAGAGTTATGAGAAAATCGTCGACCAACTCCTGAGCCAGCCGGCTTACGGAGAAAAAATGGCCGTGCACTGGCTCGATATTGCGCGTTATGGTGATTCATTTGGATATCAGAACGATCATTCCAGAACGCAATGGCCCTGGCGCGACTGGGTGATCAACGCATTCAACCGGAACATGCCTTATGATAAGTTCGTGACATGGCAACTAGCCGGCGATATGCTGCCCAATGCCGGGAAAGAGCAGATTCTGGCTACCGCTTTCCTGCGGAATCACAAATACAACGAGGAGGCCGGTATCATTCTGGAAGAGTACCGCATTGAATATAATCTGGATAAAACGAAGACGGTCAGTTCCGGGCTGATGGGCCTTACTGTGGAATGTGCGCAGTGCCACGACCACAAGTATGACCCGATTTCGCAGGAAGATTACTACCGGTTGTTTGCTTTTTTTAATAACTCCAAAGAAAAGGGTCAGGACAAAATCCAGGGCGGCGTAGCGGTGGCACCGATATTGGAAGTGACGGACGCTGAACGAAAAGGTATCCTGAATTTCATCAATAGTGCCGATACAAGTACCATCTGGCTTTCGGTCATGAGCGAGAATGATACACTCCGCCCCACACACATTCTGAACAGGGGCGTGTACGACGCGCCCGGGAGAGTTGTGACGGCGAGTAGTTTAAAATCGGTGATGCCATTCGATACCACGAAATATGCGAGAAACCGTTTGGGACTCGCGGGATGGATGTTTAATAAGAATAATCCGCTGACGGCCCGGGTGTTTGTGAACCGGGTGTGGCAGGAGTTTTTCGGCCGGGGGATTGTCAAAAGTGCCGGCGACTTTGGAATGCAGGGGGATTTGCCCTCACATCCCGCATTGCTCGACTGGCTCGCGGTTGACTTCATGAACCACGGCTGGAATGTGAAGCGCCTTGTGAAGCAAATCGTCACCTCCGCTACCTACCGGCAGTCGTCGAAACTCACCGAAGAAAAGAAAGAGAAGGATCCCGAGAATATATATCTGTCGCGCGGGGCGCGCTACCGCGTACCCGCCGAGATGGTGCGGGACATTGTCTTGTCGACCAGCGGCCTGCTAAACCCCGAAATAGGCGGGGTGAGTGTGAAGCCCTATCAGCCCAAGGGGCTTTGGGAGGGCAGCACGGCCAACAGGGGCGACCTGACGAAATATGTGCAGGATACGGCCGGCAAACTCTACCGGCGGGGCCTCTACACTTTTGTGAAGGTGACGTTGCCTCCGCCCGCGATGATTGTGTTCGACGCCAGTAACCGGGACCATTGCGAGGTAAAAAGGCAAAAAACCAATACCCCTTTGCAGGCGCTGATCATGCTGAACGACCCTGCGGTGCTGGAAGCATCGCGCGTGCTCGCCGAGCGCACGGTTGCCCGGAAAATACCGGTGGAGGAAAAGATACGGCAGCTGTTTCAGCGAATTGTGTGCCGCAAGCCGACGGAGAAAGAAGTGAACTTGCTGGTAGGTTACTATCATTCCGAGTTTGCCAAATTCTCGAAGGATCAGCAAAAAGCCGTGAAAGTGCTGAATGTGGGAGATTTTGTACATGAAAAGCGAGTGCGAAAAGACGAGGCAGCTGCATTGATGCGGGTCATCAGCACGATTTATAATATGGAAGAAACAATCACCAAGTCCTGACAAAACCATCCGCATTGACTTACCGCTATGGAAAAGCCCATTTTTGATTTTGGTATGAATATCAACCGCAGGCACTTCTTGTCGAAGATGAGCCTGGGCCTGGGAAGCGCGGCGTTGGGCTCGCTTTTAATACCCGACATATTCAAGGGCGGGGAGGAAACGAGCGTCAACGATATCGTATCCGGATTGCCGCATTTTGCCCCCAAAGCGAAACGCGTCATCTATCTCTTTCAAAATGGGGCACCTTCTCAGTATGAGTTGTTCGACCATAAGCCGTTGCTCAATAAGATGTTCGGGGAGAATCTGCCGGAATCGGTGAGGGGAGGGCAGCGGCTGACGGGCATGACGGCCAATCAGACGAGCTTCCCATTGGCAGGGTCGATTTTCAATTTCGCTCAGCATGGCCGCTCGGGCGCGTGGGTGAGCGAGTTGCTCCCGCATACGGCGAGGATCGCGGACGACCTCTGCTTCATTAAGTCTATGAATACGGACGCGATCAACCACGATCCTGCGCTCACTTTTTTTCAAAGCGGGGCGCAGGTGGGAAGCCGCCCCAGTATGGGTGCCTGGCTCAGTTACGGCCTTGGCAGCGAAAATCAGAATTTGCCCGCCTTCTGCGTGCTGCTGTCGCGCGGGATCGGTAATGGGCAAGGTGTGTATTCCAAGCTTTGGACGAACGGCTTTCTCGACTCGGTGCACCAGGGCGTGCAATTCAGCAGCGGAGAGAATCCTGTACTTTACCTGGGTGATCCTGATGGTATGGATCGGAGCGAGCGGCGCGAAATGCTCGACAAGCTGGCGGCATTGAACGAAGGGACTTTTGCCGAGTACCAGGATCCAGAGATTACCACGAAAATCCAGCAGTATGAAATGGCGTTTCGGATGCAGGCCGCCGTTCCGGAAATTACGGATATGAGCAAAGAGCCGGAGTCGATCGTGAAATTGTACGGTCCCGATTGCCTGGTGCCCGGCACGTACGCGGCCAATTGTCTGTTGGCCAGGAAACTATCCGAGCAGGGCGTGCGGTTCGTCCAGTTATATCACCAGGGCTGGGACGGGCACTCCAATCTGCCGAAGGAGATTAGAGCGCAATCAATGGATGTGGACCAGGCTTCCGCGGCATTGGTAACGGATTTGAAACAGCGGGGCTTGCTGGACGAAACACTGGTGATCTGGGGTGGGGAATTTGGAAGGACCAACTATTGCCAGGGTAAGTTTTCGAAAGAAGACTACGGGCGCGACCATCACCCGAGGGCATTTACGATCTGGATGGCTGGCGGAGGCATCAAACCGGGGATTTCTTATGGGCAGACCGACGATTTCGGTTATAATATCGTAAAGGACCCGGTTCATGTTCATGATCTGCATGCTACGATTCTCAACCAGCTGGGGCTCGATCACGAAAAATTGGTCTTCAAACACCAGGGCCGGCGTTATCGTCTCACCGACGTGGCGGGTAAGCTGGTTAAAGGAATCATTGCCTGAGCGTCGTTATCTGATGTATTTCGGGATAAATTCAATCTCTGTGTCGTGCGGGATTTTGGGCACGATGGCGAAAACATAATCCACGCCGCCGACCGGCTGTGATCCGTAGCGAAGGTCAGCGGTAATTGTCAATCTGTTGCGTGCACAGTTCGCCGTTACATTTTGAGCCATCACAGCTGCATGTGTATGATTTTTGACACTGACTACGATCAGACTTTTGGTATTGAAGTCGATCTTTTTCTTTAAATACCGGATAAAAACTTTTTGGTATAATTCATCGTCGTTCTGAATTACTTCATAATCAATATCGAAATTGCCGGGATCTTTCAGACGGGCTCCCGGATTTAATTCATCATTCAGCAATTCGAACTTTACAGCACCCTCTTCGCATTTGTAGACATAAAGCTCTTCCTCCTTACACGAACAGGTAAGAATACCGATAAGGCATATGATGGAAGCTGTAAAGTTGCCCACGGATGCTCCGATTATGAGTAATGTAACTGCTTTGTATCGCTGATATTGATGATTGACTTATGTGAATTTGAAACTTGTTTTATACAAACAAATTTATGAATGACAATATTGTTTAAGAAAATAAAAAGGCTACCATTCGCAAATAGAAATAAAACTGAAAAGTTTAATGCTGTTACAAGAATAGCAGCTTGATCACAGGTTTAAGTTCTTCAAAGCTGAGAATCGTCCAGGGGATTTGACGTGGATAGAAAATAACATATTGAGTAGGCAGTAAAACGCAAATGGTTGCTGCTGCCATGTACAGATATTTTATGTTGCGAACCTCATACCTGCTGATGATAAATGCCGAGATAATCATTAGCGGAAATGCATAAGTCAGGCTTCGTGATATGTCGAACACAGCATACGCAACCAGTATGTGGCCGGCCATGAGCGACAGCATTAGCAAAGATAGCAATGTATTTCCCTTTTTTATCAGCAGACCAACGGCAAACAGATACAGTACCCAAAAGCCCTCGAAGGTGAGAAAAACTCCCGAAAGCCTGTGCTTGAACTGGAAGGGAACCAGACTCAATTCGACGCCCGAACCCGAGCCGGTGGGAGTATGTAAGTTAAATAACGTTGCTATTAATGTTCTGACTATCAGGTATGATATGCCAACCATCAGCACGACGGAAGAAGTCCTTTGGAGCCAGTCTTTCTTACTTCCCAATTGCCTGAATGATTTCAGCTCGAAATCCGACTCCGAAAGCAGGTGGAAAAGAAAGACGGAAGCCAGCGCGATTACAGCCCGCTCGTCCGTCCAGCATGCCAATGTCAATGAGAGAAAGATCCCGACACGGTTTTTAAGGTACATTCCCAGGGTCAGGAAGAAATAAGCGAAGGCATCAAACCAAAAATCATAATCCCAAAAGAAGGCCTTTGCAAGGTAAATGGTGGAGCTTCCCATGACAAACAACAGAACCGTCATCGGAGATAGTCGCCGCAGCAATATTTTTATTAGCATAAAAAGGAATGGTACCAATAATGCGGACTGTATTAAATAGATAGCGACCACACTTGTTCCAGTCGAACCTGCATTCACGCCAATTAATCCGGCGAGTAATGGAACGGTAAATCTGAAATCTATTTTGCCTCCATGTGTCTCTTTATCGACCGTGACTGTTGACATTGGATCCGATATTTTGTCAAAAAAGTAAGCATAATTCACTCCGATATTATCGTCAAAAATTAGTTCCAAATATTTTGGGTAGGTGAATAGCAGCACGATGCCAAATATAATAACCGAAGTGATCATTATCCTGCGGTCAGAACTCAGGCACTTAGTTAAATTGTTTTCATTGAAAATGTATTTTATCGAATAATTAGCGGTTCGCTTTTTGAGCGATTTAGTGGAGACCGGTAAGGTTTCCGGGACTGAACGAAACGGAAATGTTTGTTCCATGAAGTGTATTCTAAGGATGAATAGCTGGGTTCGGATATACAGACCCAGTTAAAGCCTTCGACAGTTGCCTCTATTCAATAAAATTTTTGAGTAATTTTATATTTGTTCCAATATTATCCCGCAGCTATGCATCGAATGTTACGATCACTGAAATCAGCCGCTTTCGCAACGATTACTTTTTTGCTATTAATGCCCGCCTCTGTCTATGGGCAATCTGACACCTATGAAGTATTCGCGATCAAATTCGCCGGTACCGACAAGCAGTTTTATGAAGCCGAGTGGGCGAGCGGAGGCGGAAAAGATGTGCCGGTCCCGATCAGTTTCATGTTTTGGTTGTTGAAGGGAAAAAATGGCCGGAATATCCTCGTAGATGCCGGGTTTATGCCGGAAAAGGTCAAGGAAGAGGAGTTTTTCAAAATAGCCGGCTATATCCGTCCCGACTCGGCATTGCTGAAATTGGGCGTGAAGCCCGGGGACGTGAGCGATATTATTCTGTCACACCCGCATTGGGACCACCTGGGCGGCGTCACGCTGTTTCCAAATGCTACGCTTTGGATGCAAAAGGCCGATTTTGACGGTTTCGTGGGGACAGCCTGGCAAAAGGACGGACGCAAGGGCGGGTTTGCACAGAGTGACGTGCGGACGGTGATCGACCTCAACCTGGCGGGAAAGCTAAGCCTGATCGCGGGAGATAACAAAGAGATCCTTCCGGGCGTGACCGTTTTTACAGGTTCGAAACATACCTATGATTCACAGTACGTGATGGTTAGTAACGGCAAGGAAAAGGTCGTGATTGCCTCAGACAATATATGGATTTATTACAGCCTCGATCATCTCACGCCTCCTTCACCGGGCGGTACCACCGATCCGCAGGGCTATGTCGACGCCATGAAGCGAATGAAATCCCTCGTAAGCGATCCGAAATACATCCTGCCGGGCCACGATTCGAGGGTATTCGAAAAATTTCCGGAAGCCGCTCCGGGTGTCGCGGCGATCAGGTAATGCGAGTTGGGCTGGGGCTTGCCGTCTATAACACAAGCCCGAAGCCCATACGGACATAGCCCAGGTAGCGCTGCGAGTTCTGGTCGATTTTCAGCAGATTTTGGCTCACGCCAGCGGAGATGTCGATGAATACGCTGCCAAGCATAACCTGCTGGAATCCAACACCGGCGCCCAGTCCCAGGTGTCGTTTGCTCTTTCCCTCGCCAAAATAAGTTTCGCTGTGGTAGAAGAGGTGATGCACGTATGGGGCAATGTAGAAGCCCGACAGGTTATTCCCGCCCGTGCCTTGTCGTATGGCCTTCTTCTGATGGGTATAATAGCGTAAATGTAAAGTCGATTGCAGCTGATAGTCGTTCGACACCAACTTGGCTCCGGGCGTAGGGAAATCCCGCGATACAATGCGCATGTAGTTGAGAGCAACCTGCGTATTCAGGGAGAATGGGCTGCTTTTTAGCTTCCGCTCATAGGCGAGGCCAATGCTCCCGTTGGAATAATCGGGTGAGATGTAGACGGTTGGCCATTGCAGCTTCCAAAGTTGTCGGACAAAGTCGTCGCAACGGAGTACCTCGCAAAAGGGCTGGTCTTTCTGTCGTTTCCAGTCGCCGAAAGCCAATCCCATGCTCGTGCGGGATGCGATGGCGATTCGGGACGACTTGCCGAACTCATAAGCCAGCAGCAGCGGATCACCGTCTTGCCGGTAGTCCTGGTAGTAAAGTCCGATGCCCAATTCCATTCGGCCCCGGTTCAGAAAACGCCTTTGCAGTCCGAACTCCAATCCGATCCTTTTCAGCCGGTTATTCACGATCTCCTTGCCCCATTGCCGCTCGCCGACCACGGCCAGAAAATTCCCGGTGAAGTTGTTACTACCGGTTCCTTCCCTTATCCGTCGGCGCATGTCGTAGTACCACCGGCCATAGATTTTTCCTGAAACCAATCCTTCCAGCCCGGCATTATCACCCCAGCCTCCGCTGACACCCACGTCTGCGCCGACAGACCATGACGGCAGCAACTTGTATTCGTACCCCACATCGACTTGTGTGGTATTATTAGCGGTGTTTTCAATGCTGAAAATGTAGTTGGGCTTAAATGTCAGCCCCAGTTTCAGCATATGGCGCGTAGGCACTTTGGTCATGAATACATTCTCATACCGGTCTACAAACCGCTGTTTCACAAATGTTTCCCGGGATTCTTCCTCGGCGAATGTAACGCGAATGGAATCCTGTGCATTGGAAATGCGGAAAATGCATAAAAACAGTACAAAAAACAGCAGCCTCATAGATGGTAAAGTTACGATTCGATTTCGATCAGCTTTCGTACCAAAGAGGCGCTCGCAATAGGGGATGGTTGTATGCGGATGCGAAAACATCATTTCGAATGCCCGGCTGACTTCACTCCTCAGCCATGACAGCCGCGGTCTCGATCGGGCCGGGATCGTCGTGGCTGTCTTCTACCGGATCAAAATCCAGTCCGTTGTATTCCAGTAAGTTAAAGTTGGGTAGGTTGAAGAGAATGCGGGCAAGTAGTGAACAGATGATTGTTTTCATAGCTAATGGCTAAATGGTGTCGGTAACGATATTGCAAAACTCAGGCTTTTGTCCGCTTTTCACCCGGACTTTTGATGCATTCAGAGGTAATTTTGTTGCATGCATCATTCGTACGCCCTATTTATAATCATTTAATTGTTAGTTGCTTAAATGGGCGAAGATTCGGCGGGGTAGTATTGGGCTAAGTATATGCCCTTGTGACCGACAGCAAGGTATACCAGATCAACCCCGGGACCAGCGAGGCGAAAATGTCCTGCAAGCTGGACATGACGCTCAACCCGCTCTACTACCCGGCGGGAAAAGAAAAGGGGCTTGACGCGGTCAGCTATGCGAATAGTCAGCCGGGCCTTGAAATCGGGTTTATTAAGGGCACTATAAGGGAGCACGAGGCGAAGCGGCAGACTTGGTAACAAAAAGCTGCCGCTATTTTTTGATCATATTTTGAACCGTTTTGTGAAGTGTTCGAAAATTTGATGTTTCTTGTAGCAGTAATTCGGAAAGGTAAAGGTAATAGAGCACCCTATTGAAATTTGAATATTATTAAAAAGCAATTTGAATAGGACACTTAAATAATAAAAAGCTACTTGAACCAACCAATCTTTTAAAACGCCATGAGAAACATCTTTTATTTTCTGAGTATTACGTTGATTTTCTTGATTGTGAACCGCTCAAATGCCCAGCGGGCAAGTGACTTTTCGCGACGGAATATCGATGCCCATATCGACTTAGTGCCACTTGGATTTACCGATCCGTCGATCCGATTTGGCTCGGAAATGATGTTTGGCAACCGCTGGGCGGCCGGGCTTAATTTAGGCGTAGGGGTGCCGGTACCATTCAGTACGGCACTGGGATTGCGTCAGCAAAAGTGGGAGAAAGGGAAATACAAACTTTTTGAGGTAAGACCGGAAGTGAAATATTATTGGTTGAAACGCGAGCGCAGTGGTTGGTATATGGCAGCCGAAGGATTGTTTTCAACCATGAGCGGAACGACCGGAAAGAGCTATCATTTCGAAAATAATAACGACACAACGCAGGTGAACTTTGATTATGCCGACTTTTCCAAAACCAAAATAGGTGTTACTGGCAAGCTCGGCGGGCGGATATTCCTCGGACAACGAATGACGCTGGATTTTTTCACTGGCATTGGTTTCTCGCGTACCAATTCAATGTTCTCCAATTACAAAAACAAAAATATAAGCACAAACAAACCGGACCTTTTCTATGAAGGCGAAAATTACGTTTCCGGAAATAGAATTACCGGGCACCTGTCGGCCGGATTGAGGCTTGGCATATTGCTTTGGTCCGAAGAACCAAAATAATATTAATAAATACCTGTCTCTGATAATATGCAACCCTGAAATAGCAATGACGAAATATCTGTTACGTCTTGCTAATTCAGGATTGTGTGCTGATCGCCAATCGGTAAATCTGCCCCGCGCATTCTTCAAGCTGCCATAATGCGGTCGGGACGATGAGGTCCGGGTGTAACGGCACTTCGAAGCCCGAGCCGATACCGGTAAAATTTTCAATTTCATGGTTACGCGCCTTGCGGTAGAGGCCCTTCACGTCCCGCTGCTCGCAGATGGAGATGGGGCATTCCAAATAGATCTCGAGGTAACGGTCGCCGAGGGTTTGCCGCAGCAGGTCGCGGTGCGACTGCATGGGCGTTATAAAGGAGCAAATCACGATGAGGTCCTTTTCGAGCAATATTTTGCAGAGCTCGGCCACGCGCCGGATGTTTTCGAGCCGGTCGGCATCGGAAAAGCCCAGGTCACTGTTCATGCCCGCGCGCACCACGTCGCCATCGAGCGAGAGCGTGCGGTAGCCGTCGGTTTCCAGTTGGCGCGCAACCATTTGGGCGAGGGTGCTTTTGCCGGCCCCCGAATGCCCCAGTAGCCACACCACCATTCCTTTTTGATGCGCTTTCATTGGCACAGGCACAGAAAACTGCCATTCAGCAGTGATTCTTTGTTGTATAAAAACGGCTCGCCCGACGCGGTGGTCATTTTGCCGCCGCTGCATTCGAGAATCGCCTGCCCTGCGGCGGTATCCCATTCCATGGTTGGCCCCTGGCGGAAATAGATGTGTGCGAGGCCTTCCGCAATGAAGCAGAATTTGATGGAACTCCCCACCGAAACCTGGTTCGTGACGGGGTACCGGGCCAGCACTGCGGCTTCCTCCGGGCTCCCGTGCGACCGGCTGCCTACGGCCGTCCACCCGGCATCGGCGTGGCTCGTCTGAAGTCTGGCGGCGTTGCCAGCGGCGTCGGTCTTCCACGCGCCGCCTGCCTGGTCCGCGTAGTAGGTTATGCCCGTTACGGGCACGTATATGACACCCATGACGGGCGTGCGGTCGCGTATGAGGGCAATGTTGACCGTGAATTCCCCGTTTCGTTTCACAAACTCCTTGGTCCCGTCTAGCGGGTCCACGCACCAGTAGGTATGCCAGTTTTTTCTTTCTTCAAAAGGAATGTTGCGGCCTTCTTCCGACATGATGGGTATGCCGGGGAAATGTTCGGCCAATGCGGCAACGATCACCTCGTGGGAAGCCTTGTCGGCAAGCGTGAGCGGTGAATCGTCGGCCTTGTTCTCCACCTCGCCCGATTTGGCAGGATCGTTGTAGATCCTCATAATCGCATCTCCGGCTTCGCGCGCTATGGCGGGTAGTATATGAATGTCTATTTGCATCATTATCAATGAGGAATAAGGGGTAACCGGTCGGCAATCGCTTTCAGGAGTTGTTCCTGCGCGCGTCTTTTTTCCAGGTCCTCCGGCCTTAGTTTACTCCGGAATTCTTTTTTCAAATCCTGGTTAATCTGCGAAAAATCCGAGATTTCCTCCGCTGAAAAAAGCGTATAGTCTTTTTTATAAACGAGCTCATAACCCAGTTTTTCGAGGGTATCACCGGCGACGCGCTCGAAAATGCGGATATCCGCTTCCGGGAGCCCGGCCAGGAACTTGCGGTGGTTGTCGGTTAATACCGGTTTCACCACATTTTGCCACATCAATCCCGAATTGGCGGTCTCCCGCGACTCGGCGGATTCGTGGTAGGCGAGTGCCGTTTCGGAATATTGGGCTCCGATGAACGTACAAATGCTTCTCAATTCCGTTTCGGGGTCTTTGAGCAAATCCTCATAGCGCACGCGGAGCACGCGTCCGGGACCGAGTTTTTCATACAATGCAATGGATGCCTCCTGTTCGCGCTTCCATTGCTGCGCGAGGTGATAGGCATGTTTTTCGCTCACGATGGCCTTTTTAAAAGAAAGCGCCACATCCCGGCCGTCGCGGAACAGGTGGATATAGCGGGGTGGCGTGCTGTATTGTTCGAGTTCGGCGGCATAATGGATATTGGCCATGCTTTTACACGTCCAGATGCGCGCACCGTCGGCCTGGGCTTTCAGCTCATACACCGCTTTGGCGATTTCGGGCAGGGTAGGCGCTTCGCACCGCACGCGTATGGCCGCGCGGTCGAGGGTAACGGCCGTCCAAGGCACCGGATTGGTTTCCACCAGCGTGCACACGTCGTCGATCAACTGATCAAACTGACTTTCAATCGTCAGGTCGCCGTAAACCGGCAACAGCGGCATGATCCTTTCGAGGATATGGGGTGGGTGGGGAGCCGATACTTCGGGTAGCTGGTTGAGCATAAGCCGCAGCAAATTGGAGCCGCTTCGCTGGGTGCCGATGATCTGAACTGGGGTAAATGCCATAGCTTACAATATAAGTAATCCAAGAATGCCGGCTACCGGCACTACTATTGCCGGGTCGGTTTTGAAATAAATGGTCGCGCCGAGCGTCGCCGAAAATACGGCCACTGAAAAGAGCGTAAAGCCGTTGCCCCACAAAATGGAAACGCCGGCCGAAACGATCATCCCGATAATGGCGGGCCTCAGACCTTTAAAAACCGCAACTACCAGTTCCGATTGGCTGATTTTATTAAAAAAGCGGGCTGCGATGATCGTTAAAATGGCAGTAGGTGTGAAAATGGCGATGGTCGCATTCAGGGCGCCCCAGAAACCGGCGAGTTTGTAGCCGATGAATGTGGCGCTGATAAAAATCGGCCCGGGCGTGACTTGCCCCATCGCAATTGCATCCGCAAAGGCACGGTCGGAAAGCCAGCGGTGGCCATCCACGATGATCTTCTGCATGGCAGGGATGATCACGTAGCCGCCGCCGAATTGGGTAAGGCTCATGCCGGAGAAGGTCAGCAGGATAGTCCGGTGTAATGCGGCAAACGGGTTGCTTTGGGGCCAGGTGATCAGCCCAATGAGCAGGATCGCGGCCATAACCAGCGGATAGGGTATTTTAAAGCCCGGTCGTGCAGACTCGGGCGCTGCAGTGGAAGCAGTCTTTTTGAAATAAATCAAATAGCCCATCAACGCACTCGCCAGGAGGATGGCCATGGTGGAGAAATAGGATTTTGAAACAAAAACCGCGACTGCCGACACGACTGCAATGAGTACCTGCGGGATATCGGAAATGCTTTTACGGCCCATGCTGATCGCCACACTGATGATAATGGCCGCAACCGCAGGTAATATTCCGGCAAAGAAATGGCTCATCGCAGGCACATCGCCATATTGAAAGTAGAAGTGCGAAAGCGCCAGCATCAATACGAACGACGGCAGGATCACCGCAGTGACGCTGATCAGCGCGCCTTTCCATCCGCCGAGCTGGTAGCCCACATAGGAAACCACATTGACGGCCATCGGCCCCGGCAGCACCGAGGCAAGCGAAATGCCTTCCATTACTTTTGCATTGTCGAGCATCCGGTCCTTTTCCACGACTTTCTTCTGGATCATCGAGATCAGCGACATGAAGCCGCCCCACGACGTAGCGCCGATTTTCAGGAATGTCAGGAAAAGATAGGCGGGTACCGGTTGCATCGGGCGTCAGTTTACCAGGTAGGGGGCAACCTGCTCTTGTGGAACAAATTCGGCGCGGTAGGGCATAATCCTGCTTTTGAGTGCCCACAGGAAACGTCCGTCCAGGTTGGTGAGCACAATGCTGTTGGTCTTCGAACTGCAATGCAGCACGGCATTCGGCCCCACGAGGTAAGCGCTGCCCATACGCGCGGTGTAAAACTCCTTGGGTAATGTAATATGGTGTTTCAACACGGAGGTTTTGGCTGATTCGTCGAGGCCGAAAGTCAGCGTGCGGGTGGTTTGCTTGCTGGTGCCGTTATCGAAGAGCATCAGGTCGCCCTGCGCATTGCGGTGAACGGCATGCCCCTGGTCGAAAACGCCATCGGCAGGCATTTTGAAATCGCCGCCCCGGCCGAATTTCCAGAGTACTTTGCCGGTTTGGGAGTCGATCTTCCAGATTTGCCCGTTGTTGTAAAACGACATCAGGTAGTTGCCGTCGCGGTCGAAGCTCACGCTGTTGGCATGCATCCAATCCTTTTTCTCCTGCATGATTTTCGGGTCTTTCAGCGGATCGAGCGCGTCGAACACCGACCAGCCCCATACTTTTTTACCCTTGCGATCGAGTACCAGAATGCCGTCGCTCTTGACGGTATCCTGTTTACTACCGCCCACGGAGCTAAGGTCCATGATGCGCGTTTGCACATTCAAGGTCACGATCTGGCTGCGGTCGTTGAGGATGATCTCATGGTGGATCGTTTCCTTGAAATCGTTCTCGCCTTTCTTCAAATGCAGCAGCGTATCGCCTTTGAGCGATACTTCCAGGATTTCGTTGCCGTAGCTGGTAGGGTATTCTTCTGTCCCGAGAATGGACAGGATGGTTTTGTTGCGTGTGAAATGTGTGGTTTTAAAGCCGGTCCCATTCACCTGATGGTACCAGCGGATATCGCCCTTGTGATCGAGCAGGAAAATAATCCCCGGCGTTTCGCGGCGCGAAAAGAGGATAAAGCCTTTTTTGAATGCGTCCGGCACGACGGTCGAATCGGGGGCAATGGTCTGGAAAAAATCCTGGATCCACATCGGATAGCCCGACGTGCGGAAATCGTAAACCTTGCTGGTGGTTTCCTTGCCGCCGCCGGAGGAAACAATATGGTAAAGGTATTGGGATTTGGGCCGAAGGTTGGTCAGTACCAATGCATGGTCGGTACCTGCGGGCGATGAAACGGTCGTGAACTTATGCAGCGACTCGGCCTTTTGCCAGTACTCGATGCGGACTACGCATGGGTCGGTGGTTTTGACATCGATCCTCACTTTCAGCGTATTCCTGCCCGGAGCGCTGAGACTGATCGTCTCTATACCCGTACCATTACAGCCGAGCAAAGTGAGGCCGGTAATCAGGAGTGCGAAGGCGAGGAGGATGCGTTGCATAGGAAATCGATGGAATGTGTCTGTAAATATAATTCAAAACCGGCCCCGAAAATGGCAGCAGGCAATACGCGGGAGTGCGTACTGCCTGTCTGCATGTTTGCCCGACGATTATCTGCCGGTATTCGAAAGGTTAGGATTAATGTCTACCTGTGCCTGCGGGTACGGGAAGTATCTGTGTTTGTTAATATCGATCCGAGGCGTTTTGCCGATGGCGCTCAGGTAGGTGTTCACCATGCTTTGGTACTTGTCCATCCGGATCAGGTCTTCGCGGCGTTTGCATTCGAAGAAGAACTCCCATCCGCGCTCTTGCAGAAGCGCGTCGCGCAGGGTTTCTTTGGTAAATGTGCCTGCCGCCCCAAGCAAGGTGGCTTTTGAGCGGGTTTTTACCTGGTTGATCAGCTGAATACTTTCCGCATTCGGACCGGTGAGCTCGTTCAGCGCCTCGGCGCGGCTCAGCAGGATGTCGGCATAACGGATGATCGGGAAAACGTGACCGTCGAGGTAGGTCGTCGAACCTTTCGGGTCGGCGTATTTCTTCGAAGCGACGTCGGGCAGGTAATAGTAGCCTGCGGGTGGGTTCACCGCTCCGGCCGGTGGCTGCACATAGCGCAGGCCGTCGGTACCGATGTAATCGTAGAAGAACATTTCGCGGCGTTCGTCGGTCTTCTCGAACGTGTTCCAGAACCGCCAGGGGATCCCGAAATACTGCCAGCGGTCGGTTACCTCTTTGTGGTTGATCGGCCCGAAGTGGTTCATCATTTCGGTCGCATCCACGAGGTTGTTGGACAATGCGCTGAAAATGTTTTCAGAGCACCATTTATTGCTTTCCGCAAACAGTTCCGAGTAGGAGGGATACAGCTGGTATTGTTTCAGATCGGTGATCTGCTGGCTGATCTCCACTACTTTCTGCCAGTTTTTCTCACGCAAATAAAGCTTGCAGAGCAATGCGAGGGCTGAGCCTTTGGTAGCACGGCCTACGTCGTTGGTTTTGTAAATTTTGCTGCTGGTGTAGTTCAATGGCAGGTTCTGCACCGCATATTCGAGGTCGCTGATGATCTTCGCGTTGATCTCCGCCACCTGGGTAACCGGCGTTTTGGCTTCATAATCCGGGTTCTGGATATTCTTCGCTACCGAATCCTCGGTCATCAATGGCACCGGACCAAATGCATTGGTAAGGTCGTAATACCCCAGTGCACGGAGGAATTTCAGTTCACCTGCAAATTGCGCCTGCTCCTCGCCGGTCAGGGCTTTGATTTTTGGAATGTAATACAATGCATTGTTCACGTCTGAAACAAGCTTGTACTGGTGCTGCCACGCATAGGCGAGGTAGGTATTGCTCGGCCCCCAGTTGGCGTCGGACATCAGCCCTACGTCGCCGCCCGATTTGGCATGGCCTGCATCGGTGGTAAGGTCGGTGATGGTCACCTGGAAACCCGCGTAATACATCCACGAGTCGTTGCTTCCGCTGGGTTGTTTCAGTCGGGAATAGGCGGCATTCACGGCGGCGATGGCATCGTCTTTCGACTGGAATGCATTGGCGTCGGTGAGAATGCTGTAAACTTTCGGCTCGATCAGGCTTTCACATGAAACCGCCGCGAACAACATCATCAGTGACAGAGTTGATATGTATTTCATTTTGATGCTATTAGAAATTAATTTTTAAGCCAAGGGTATAGGAACGGTACGACGGGAAGGCGGTATAATCGAGACCCGACGCGAGGTTGATGCTGCTGGCCGAGCTGCCGGTATTGGCCGCTTTCGTGTTCACCTCGGGATCGGTTCCGGTGTAGCCGGTGATCGTGAACAGGTTTTGCACCGTGCCGTACAGCCGCACTTTCACCCTGCTAGCCTGGCCGAACGGAAGCTCGTAGCCCAATGTGATCATCTTGCAGCGCAGGTAAGAAGCGTCCTCGATGAAGCGGGAGTTGATATAGCCGCCGTAAGAGGTTGTGGCGTAGCCGTCCTGAGGGATATCGGTATTCTGGTTGGCAGTAGTCCAGCGGTTCAGTGCCGAGGTGCCGAAACCCGATTCAAGGATCAGTGCATTGGCATTGTACAGGCTGTAATCCAATGCGCCCTGCATGAAAATATTCAGGTCGAAGTTCTTGTATCTGAACTCGTTGCCGATCCCGAAAGTATAATGCGGGTTAGCATGGCCAAGGTAGGTACGGTCGTTGGCATTGATCACATTGTCGCCGTTCACATCCACATATTTGGGGCTTCCCGCAGGTGCGCCCGGCTGCGGCGCATATGTTTCGCCCGTTTTGATCACGCCTGCATACTGGTACCCGAAGAAGCTGCTGAGCTCGCGGCCCGGTTCCAGCTTGGTGAAATCCACCGCACGGCCGCCGTAAGGGTTGGCAGTAGTAGTGATAATGTAAGGACGGCCGCCCAGGTCGAGGATCTTCTGCTTGTTGTAGGCAATGTTCAATGCGGTTTTCCAGCGGAAGCTGCCTTTGGAAATGTTCTGGGTATTGAGTGAAAGTTCAAGACCGTTGTTCTGGATCGCACCCGCGTTCACGATCTGGCTGCTGAAACCTTGCCAGTCGCCGATCGGAATGTTCATCAGCAGGTCGTTGGTCTTTTTGTGGTAGTAATCAAATGTCGCCGAAATGCGGCCGCCGAGAAATGCCATGTCCACACCGAGGTCGAGCTGGGCAGTGCTTTCCCATTTCAGGTCGGGGTTAGGCAAACGGGTTGCTGCCACGCCGCCGTAGGAGTTGTCGCCGTCGAGGGTCACGTTCACGGGCGAGAAGGTGGTCATGTAGGCATAATCCCCGATGCGGTCGTTACCGGTAACCCCGTAGCTGGCACGTACTTTCAGGTCGGAGAACAGGTTGAGGGTTTTTACAAATTCCTCATCCCCGATACGCCAGGCCAATGAGCCGGAAGGGAAATATCCGTAACGGTTGTTTTCCCCGAAGCGTGACGAGCCATCGCGACGGATCGTGAAAGTGGCCAGGTATTTGTCCTTGAATCCGTAGTTGATCCGGCCGTATGCCGAAGCGATCTTGGTATTGACTTTCGAGCTGGTCGAGGTTACGCGTTCGGTACCCGCACCCAAGTTGTTATACAAAAACACATCCGAGCTGAAATTCTGAACAGCCGAGTAATGCTCCTCCGTTTTATCATCCTGCGTCGAAACACCGGCTACCGCATTGATCGAGTGGTCGCCGAAGGTTTTAATATAGGTAAAATAGGCCTCTACCAGGTTCCGGTACGCCGCATTGTCGTTCACAGTGGCGCGGCCTTTCACCTTTTCTCCATCCACGAGGTCGCGGGGGAGGTAAGTACCTTCCTTGAAACCGTTGTATTCCGTACCTGCATTCACTTTGAAGGTCAGGTCGTCGGTGATCATGTATTCGGCAAATGCGTTGACGTTAATCTTGTTGCCGAACTTGTCGTTGGTAGGCGCTAGCAGCCAGGCCAATGGGTTGTCGCGGCCCTGGAAGCGGGCAAAAGTGCCGTTCGCATTGTAAGCAGGCACCGCTGGCGAGGCCGACAAAATGCCGTACATCACGTTGGAAGGAACAATAGAGCCGTCGTAGTTCTTGAAACGCGAGAAGGTATGCGCACCGTAAATGTTGGCGCCCATTTTGAAGCGCTTGCCAAACTGCTTGTCTGCATTCAGACGTACCGAATAGCGGTCGTAATCGGTGTTTTTCAATGCGCCGTCCTGGTTGAAATAGTTGAGCGACAATGCCACGCGGGTGTCGTCGTTGCCGCCGCTGGCCGTCAGGCTGTAACTCTGCACGCTCGCATTACGGGTAGCGAGTTTGAACCAGTCGTTACTGATGCCGCTCGCGAGGTCGGTAGGCGTATACAATGCAGGCAGGCCTTTTTCGGCGTTCTTCGCATTGGTGATTTCCATGGCTTGCAGGCCGGTCATCTTTTCGTAGCTGCTGCTCACTTTCTGCACACCGTAATAGCTGTCGAAAACGACCTGGGCCTTGCCGGCCTTTCCTCTTTTGGTGGTGATGATCACCACACCGTTGGCACCGCGTGCACCGTAAATAGCAGTTGCCGAAGCGTCTTTCAGGATCTGGATGTCCTCGATATCGTTGGGGTTGATGTCCTTTCCCGTTTCGGAAGGGAAGCCGTCGACCACATACAAAGGCTCATTGGTGGATGAGATGGAGTTACCACCCCGAATGCGCACCACGGTAGTACCGCCGGGCGCCGAGTTTGACTGGCTCACCTGCACACCCGCCGCGCGTCCCTGAAACGCCTGCGCTACGTTGGAAGTAGCACCGCCGAGGTTAAGGCTTTCGCTGGCGATCGAGCTCACGGCACCGGTCAGGTCCTTTTTCTTCTGGGTACCATATCCTACCACCACCAGTTGATCGAGGGTTTTGGAATCTTCTTCGAGCGTAACCTTGAAGACGGTCTGATTGCCCACGGTGATCTCGGCTGTTTTGTAGCCGATAAACGAAATGCGCAGTACCGATTGGCTATTGGGAACGGAGAGGGAGAATTTCCCTTCTGTGTCGGTAATGACACCCGTAGTGGTGCCCGACAGCGATACGTTGGCACCGGGTATCTCGGCACCCTTAGCGTCGGTCACCGTACCCGACACGCGGATCTCGCCGGTCTGACCGAAGCTGCTGCCGGCAACCAGCAGGGCAACGAAAATGAAACTCAGTATAGCCTTTAACTTCATAGGAATTGGGTTTTGGGGTTAACATAAAAAGCTCTTCCAGACTGGAACGACTACCGGTTGGCAGCTCCTGTCAAATGCGCTCATTTAGAGTGAAATATAGGTTGAAACAAATGTAGAAAACAAAATGTGTGCGTACACACTCTAAAATTAAAATTCCTGCATTTTATCAATTTGAAAGAAAATTTTACTGGAAAATGAAACTGAAATACTTCATTTTACTGATTACGGTTTTTCCGATATAATCAGTAACCATCCGCGGCCTTTTGTAACCGGAATAGACTGTGAAGCCGTGAAATTAGCCGCTGACTGGAAGTTGATGATCTCCGGCGCGCTGATCTGCGCTTTCTGCGGATCGATGCCCAGCTTTTTCCAATCGATATTCAGGTGGAAACTGGCATCGCCTTCTGCCCAGCTGGCAATGGAGACAAGTGCACGTTTATCCTGAACGTAACTGGTAGTGAGCACCTGCGGATGGTCGGTCTTTACCGGGTTCGCACCGGTCCAGTAGCCCAGCATTTTGCTGCCCTGCATCCCGAATGCATCCCACACTTTCCAGATCGCGCGCGCATCGCTGCCTTCTTTCCAGGGCATCCGGTTGGTCATGCCGTAAATGAGCCCTCTCCACGGATTTCCGCCGTTTTCGAGCATTTCGCCCATGAGGCCGAAAGGAATACCGGAAACTTCGGTCATGAAGAAATCCGGGTTATTTTGCTCATAATCAAAGTATTCTCCGAACCAGAGACGGTTCAGGTAGGGGAAATGCTCCATGTACAGGTTCGCGCTGTTGTTGAAGCCGTCGTTCTTGTTGTACTGGTTGGCCGAATGCAGGTCGATGTAGCCCGGATGGCCGTCTCGCGTGAGCACGCGCTTGACGCGTTTCATCGTCGTGCGGTCGAAAGCCACGTCGTCGAGGTAAATTCCGTCTATTCCGACCTTCTGCGTCAGCCAGTTCATGCCTTCCACATAGTAGTTGTGCCAGCGGCTCATGCCCGAGTTGACCACCGCCGCATCCCTGATTTCAGGTACATACCACGCGGCAATGTAATCGTCACCCAAATGCTCCTGCAACCAGGCATAACCCAAACCCTTGCCCGGCGAGAAGATCTCGTGGCCCAGGCTGCGCAGCGGAAAGAGTTCGTACGCGCTGTTCGACAACTCGCGCACCGTGTTGTAAATCTTAACCTGCAAACCGTCCTGGTGCGCCTTATCGATATACGCCTTCATAGCCTTGTGCTCGATGAACGGGTAGTTGATATAAGGGTTAATGGGCGTTGCGTGGTGGATATTGACAATCGTCGCACCCTTCGCCTTAATCGAATCGGGATCGTTGTAACGGTGGTAAAACCGTGTTTTCCATTGCGCATCGGTATCCAGCGCGTGAAATGGCGTAATAAGCAGGGTGAAATTATAATGCAGGCTTTCTCCCTTTTTCATGGTCCGGGCGCCGCTGTAATTACGGACCAGTACCTGACCGTCGGTTTCGGATATCCGGATGCCCCCTTTGTTAGCATTACCCCATGAAGTGGGCAGCAGAAGCGGTTTTTGAAGATAGAAATTGGTATTCAGCGGGCGTACGTAATGCTCGTCGCGCAGGGAGAAATTGAGCCCCGCATTCACATCGCCGATCCACGCGCCGTCCTGGTTTTTAGTAGCCACTTCCCATTTCCAATCGTAGGAAGCGGGGCGTTTGCCGCCTTTAAGGTTAAGTCCCATCATGTAGCGCGCGGCATCCTGGCTCATGGGAATATCCATGTAAATGTCGTCCAGTTCCGTGTCGGAGAGGGCCGTCACTTTGACGTCGTAGGCTACAAAGCCGTCGAATTCAATATGTCCCGTCACGTCCATACGCAGGTGCGCGGAGGTGCTCGAAGCCGTCCAGGCTACTGTGCCGGGCGATTGTTCCGTATAGCGAACGCCCTGATCCGTCCATTTTTCAACGTTTCCGCCTTTCGCCGTGGCAACGAACCGGAAGGGCGCTTTCAGCACCTCTTTCGGGGTGGCCGAGAGGCCGGTCATTTCCGGTGTAAAATAGGTTTCAATGCGTTCCGGCAGCCCATTGGCGCCGACGGTAAACCTGCGGCCCAAAAGCGAAACCGCATTGCCTTGCCGCTGCAACGGCAGGGAGGGGCTGATCACCTCGTTCTGTTGCGCCATGGTCGAATTGAGCCATGCCAGTCGGGTCTGCTTTTGCGGCTCGCTGATCCCCTTGTCGGCCAGCACCGGCCCGCCGATTTGCAGGGTAATATCGATGGCCGTTTCAGGGGCATTAGAGGCAGTTACATAAACCTTTCCCGTGTAAGCGCCCGCAGGGATGTTCGCGGGGATGTCGGCCAGGCACCAGAGGGCCTGTACTTTGCCTTGGGCGACGGAAACCTGCTTTCTGACCGGTTGAGCATCCCAGCCTGTGCCATCGGTGTTGAGGCAGGAGAATGCTTTGGCCGGAATAACGGCCCGGCTGCCCTGCTTTAAATCCGAGAAGCGGATGCGGACATTATTCAGTGATAACGATAGTGGATATACGCCGATTTGAAATGTATAGTTTTCGCCAGGTTGTGCCTGATCGCGGAATGCGCGGTTGGCTCCTTTAGCAATCCATCGCTGCGGCAGATCGTCCGTCATGCGGATGGGGTGCATCCGGTCTTCGGGAAACACGAGGTATTTTCGGGAAGCATTTGCCGCCAGCAGTTTTTTGATTTCACCCGACTTCGCGATCACTTCCATCGGGTAGGGGCTGCTCATTTCGTTCACCGCTTCGATATGCCGGACCTTCGCCGGCACCGCATTTTTCAAGCCTGTCAGCCACGCTGCGGAGGCGGTGTTGCTTCTTTTCAGGTAGTTAGCTGTGGGGTAATTGGCCCGTCCCTGGACTTTATAAGGTAAATAGTAAATATAATAGGTGCCTGAGCCCGATACCGGTTCGAACGTAACCTCGCCCGACTCGCGGCTGATATGGCCTGTTTTTACATTCAAAATCCGACGGTTGGTCGCGCTGTCCACCACGATCACCTCGCTGTCGGTGTGCCGGTCGCGGCGGCGCCAGTCGATCACCGCAGCGGCCGCGGCGCTTTTCTGCTTCACGTCGATTACGGCGCGGACGTTCCCGAGTGAGTCGGGGTTCCAGGAATTATTGCCGGAAACATAAGGGAGTTCCTGCGCAACGGACGGCCGGAACGAGACCAGGGAGATGAAAAGAAGCGGTAGGGTCAGTTTCATAAATACGAAACTACCAAATAAAAGTGTGTGCGTACACACTTTTATAAAATTTTAATTTTGTTGATTTACACTAATGCAATTATCGGTTACAAATTGACCGATAGGAGGTGTCGCCTGCCGGTTATGCGAGCTTTTCTGCCACGTTCATCACGTCTTCTTCGAGGTAATACCGCAGGTTTTCGAGCGTAATGATGTCCAGCGGCAGGAATTTCGTTTTGGAAACTGCCTTGCGGAACACCAGGAAGTCGGCCAGTTGCCGGATGCCGAGGTAGCCCTGTCGTTCGGGGTTCTGGTTGATCAGGAAACCGATGCTGCCTTTTTCGAGGTAATGCAGGTTGGCGGGCACCAGGTCGTAACCGATAATGCGGATATCGCCCAGCTGCCTCCGTTCAAGCTCCGCAGCAACGAGGTGTGCTTTGGAAGTGGTAACGAAAATATGCCGTAGGTCGGCGATACCGTTCACTGCGTCGGCGAGCCTGCTGTTGAATCCCTCGGGGTCGGAGCTGTCGAGCTCTATGGTGGTAATGCCGAAAACGTCCTGCTGCTGGCTGAAATAGTCGCGCAGGCCTTCCTCTTTTTTGAGCAAGTGGGCCGCATTGTCAATTTTTTCGTCGATATGCGCGATCAGGATCGAGCAGGGCTCCGATTGACCATAATGCATGAGTTTGCCGGCGAGCTTTCCGCTTTGGTACGAATCCTGCCCGATGTAGCTCAGTGGCCCGTGGTCGGATATCTCCGTGTTGAAGAGCACAAACGGAACCGAGCTATCGTGCCATTGGGCGAGAAACGGAAGTACTTCGTGGTAAAAGATCGGCGAGAGAAATATACCCTCAGGTCGTGCGGCCGTCAGTTCCTCCGCCTTTCTGACAAAATCCTTTGCGTCATAAGGGTTGAAAATGAATTGCTGCACCGAAACGCCGAATTGTTTCAGCTCGGCAGCTGCTTTTTCAATACCTGTTTTGGGCGCAAGCCAATACGAATCGACCTGGTGATCCGGAATCAGGGCTGCGAACCGGTACTGCTTTTTAGAACCAAGCGCACGAGCCATCAGGTTGGGCTCGTAATTGCTCTCGTCGATGATTTTCTGGATGCGGATCCTGACTTTTTCCGCCACTTTTCCGCGGTTATGAATGACGCGGTCCACAGTGCCGGGAGATACTTTGGCTTTAAGGGCAATGTCTTTGATTCGTATGATCTTTTGGTCCATGAAGCTAGATGCGGTTTATCAATCCCATAAAAGAGAAGGGAGCTGTAATATTACTTGTAAAAACGTATCTTACGCAACGTAAATCAAAATGCGGATCGATATGCTTCCCGACGACAATGGTTTTTTCCTGAATCCGCGTTCCGCTCATCGGAACGGTCTCCGCCTGGCGGTCAAAAAACAGGTGATGGCCGAATACGGCCACGAGCTGGACAATGCAACGGGCTGGCGGAAGCAGCTGGTCAGGTGGAAGCTGAATGCCCTCGCGGAAATGAGGTACCGGGATATCCTTTTTACGGGTGGCGCAACGGGTATGCGTTAAGCTCGGAAATTAGAATTCATGGCAAACCAAAACATACAGGCCGAATGGGCGAAATTCGGTCACCTGTTCAGAAGGGAGGAAATTCCGGCCAAGACCGTGCTGCTCGACGAGGCTGAGGTTGCCAAAAAGGTATATTTTATTGAAAAGGGCTGCCTGAGGCTTTCTTTCAACAAGGACGGCAAAGACATTACCTTTCAGTTTTTCTTCGAAGGCGAGGGCGTTTCCTCAGCCGAAAGCTTCCGTTACAATCAGCCAAGCCTTTACGCGATCGAAACCCTTGAACCATGTGTGCTTCACACGCTTACCAAAAAGGACTACGCTGAAATTATCGAAGCTTCACCGCTGATCCGCGAGGCAATGGAAGAGCAAACGCACCAGCGACTGTTGTACGTAGAAAAGCTGTTCCTTTCCAGGATTAAAAACAGCCCGGAAGAGCGGTACCGCGAGCTGCTCGAACAATATCCGCAAATACTGCAAAGGGTGCCGCAGCATTACATCGCCTCTTTCCTGGGCGTTACCTCCGTGTCGTTGAGCCGGATCCGCAACCGCAGGTAGCGTTTATTAACAATTGTTATCGTCTGCCGGACGCCTGGTGCCGAATTTTGACCTATCAGTTTCACATTCAAAATTCGAAAATCATGCAGCCATTCCAGATTCAGATCTCCGGCCAGGAAGTTGATTACCTTAAACAAAGACTCGCTAATGCCCGCTGGGCCATCCCGGCTATTCAAAGCGGATGGGAAAAGGGCGTTCCTGTCGACCACCTGAAACGGATTACCGACTATTGGCAGCACCAGTTCGACTGGCAGAAACAAGAAGCGGAATTGAACAGGTACCCGCATTTTATAACCGAAATCGAGGGGCAGAACATTCACTACCTGCACATCAGGTCGGCCAGGCCCCATGCAGTGCCATTAATGCTCATCCATGGCTGGCCCGGATCCTTCGCGGATTTTACCCGGATTATCGAACCATTGTCCAATCCTCAGGAGCCAGATCAGATTGCATTCGACCTTGTGATCCCTTCTATTCCGGGCTTTGGGTTTTCGATTCCGGTCCAAACGAAGGGGTACAACATGATCAAGATCGCCACGACGTTCGCTACTTTAATGAACAGGCTTGGTTACGAAAAGTTTGCCGTGCATGGCGGCGATATGGGCGCAGGTATCGCGGGCATTATGTCGGGTGTGGCTGCGTATAACCTGATAGGGACCCATATCAATTCAGATTTTTTTGCCGTCGCCGGATTAGGCATGTTCCCTGCGGACGATTCGTCGTTGACGGACGCAGAAAAGGCCGGGCTGGAACGCATGAAGCGCTACAAAAAAGAAGGAACAGCCTACCTGGAAATCCAGGCGACCAGGCCTGGTACGATCGGTATTGCATTGTCGGACAGCCCCATAGCCCAGCTGGCATGGATGGCCGAAAAGTACAAGGAATGGACCGATGCCGACAAAGACCTTCCGGAAGACGCCATCGGTATGGACGCTATGCTGACGAATGTGTCACTCTACTGGTTCAACCAGCTCGGCGCGTCGAGCGCGGCCATCCTGTCCGAAAACATGAGCATGGCGTTTGATTGGGGCGGGGATAGTTCGCAGGATGCCAGTCAATGGGCGCCTCCGAAAGTGCCATCCGCAATGGCTTGTTTTGGTAAAAAAGAAGACGAAAGCCTGTTGAAGAAACTCACTTCCTTCATGGGCGAACCCGACAGATGGTCTTTTTATGACCGCGGATGCCATTTCCCGGCCATGGAAGTGCCTCAGTTACTGGCGGAGGATATCAGGGAATTCTTCGCTGCTATCCTCCAATCGCCAGGCCAAGTCGCTGCGGACGGCGTTCGTTCGGAATAGGTCAAAACAAGCGGTCGATCGCATATTGTCCGCCGCCGGAGATCAGCAGGGAGAGGCATAGGCCAATGACCAGCAAATGGTACTCAAAGCCCTCACCGGCCTGGTTGCCATACCAGTTCATGAAGAAACCGTGTTGCCCGCTTGTAGTCCATACCGCCCCGATCATCACGATTGCAAGTGCGGTGGCCCACAATCTTGTGCCTAACCCGAGGAACAGGCATATCGGCCCGACAAACTCGATGACAATGACCAGGAATGCGACGGGCGACGGCAGTTTCATCGACTCCGTAAAGAAACTCATGGTCGCCTTAAAACCGTATCCGCCGAAAATTCCCAGCATTTTCTGGGCGCCGTGGGGGAGCATGACGAGTGTAAGCGTCAGGCGCATTAACAGGCCCGACCAGTCCATGTTTGTGTAAGCAATGCTTTGATCCATCAATGGTTGAAATTTAGTTTCACAAAGCAAGGCCCGAAAAAAGCGCAAACTCTTAATGTAGATTAAGAATTGGATTGTCCGAAAGATGCATGCGCATTTCACGGCGGCGCATTGAACTGAGGAATTCGGGGGTAACGCCGAGATAGGAGGCAATATCCTTCTGGGCGATCCGGTTTTCCAGGCCGGGGTATTTCAATTGAAATTGCTGATAACGCTCATCGGCCTTGCTGGCGAGGTTTTGGGTAAGCCTGCGCTGCAAAGCGATGTAGGCCGTTTGGTACATCAGCCGGTTGAATTTCTCGAACTTGGGAACACGGTCCAGCAGCAGGTCCATATTTGCACGGCTGATTTTCAGTACCTCGGTGTCGTCAATGGCCTGGATTGAATAAAAAGCGCCGGATTGCACGGCAAAGCTTTCGAGATCGAACGCCCACCAGTTTTCAGGCGCAAATTTCACCACATGCTCCGCACCGGCCGGATCCAGATAGGAGACTTTGAGGCAGCCGGAGACGACGAATGACTGATGCCTGCACACCTCACCCGCCTGCAAGAGAAAATCCCGCCTGCGGAGCTTTTGCGTTTGCAGTAGCGACAAGAAAAAATCCGTTTCGAGTGTGTCAAGCTGGATGGACTCGGCCAGGTTTTGAAGAATGCGTTGTGATTGCATAGCGTCTTGCGGATAGTTATTTCAACACATTTTCCCGGCTCTTCTTCACAAAATCGGAAGGCGTGGTGCCTTCCAGTTTTTTGAATGCCTGGTTAAAAGTCGCCTTCGAGTTGAACCCGCATTCCAGCGCGATACCCAATAGCGATAAATGCTGGTTGGAAGGATCGAGTGCCTGGATTTTGAATTCCTGTAACCGGTACTGGTTCACAAATTCGAAAAAATTTACGCCAAATGCAGTATTAATCACCTGTGAAAGCTGATGCCGGGGAATATCCATGCGCGCGGCCAGTTCGGCGAGCGTTAGATTGTTGTCCAGATAAGGCTTTTCGGAATGCATCAGCGTGGTAACCCGTTGGGCGATGTCGTCGCTGAGCGCATCGGTGATGCCGCTTTTGGCATATTTGACGACCGGCTCCGTCTCATGTGCGGGATGCGCCGGTTCGGTGGCGGGCGCGGGTGTCAACGCGGCTTTTTCATGGAGCAGCTTGAATGCGATCCAGTACACAAGCACGACCACCAGCAGGAAATGCGCCGGATAAATGCCGCTGAGGTAAGTAATCCGGTATTTCCGGGCGTAAAAAGTGATCACAGAAAAGAGCATGACCGATAACACGATCCAAAGGAATTCTTTCAGCCACCGGACGTCGATCAGTTCGCTGCTGGAAAAGTGCTCGGTGCGTTTGCGGACGTTGCGGTAAAACGTCACCAATGCACCCGCCACGAAACCCACATGCAGGTAGTTGGTGAGGGTGTTCATCCAGCCAAAGTCCTGTTGGGCGACAAGATGGGCATTGGAAAGGCAGGCCAGCTTGTCGGCCGCCGACGAGGCGAAGTAGGGGAGTAATATGACGAAGTAAACGACAAAAGGCAATAGTGAGAGCCCCTGGCTTGGACGCAGCCTGAAATCGGGATCGGTAATGCTTTGCGTCAGCAGCACGATTAGTGGCCCGTACAAAAGCGGCAACAGCCATGACAGCCTGCTGAAATGCGGATATACGAGAAATAGATCCTTGACGTCCAGGGCGACCAGTAAAAGGTGGCCCATAAGCACCAGTATGAGTGCGGCAAGGATGCGGTTAGCAACCTGATTGGACGGTTTTCGCAGCAGCATAAGGGCAAGAAAGCCGCCCTGAATGATGCCTGAAAGGAGTATGGCTGTGATCAAAACAGGAAGTTGAATGCGCTAAATAGGTACATCAAAGAGGTATGAACTTGTCGGGAAAGACGACGCCTGCCTCGTTTTTAGCCAAAATTGCGGAAAATTTCAAAATGAAACTTCGTACACTACTTACTGCCCTCCTGCAACTGGCTATATACTTAGCAACCGGTGCACAATCTCTGCCCGACAGAAAATATCCCTCCGCCGCACTGCTTTCCGATCTGGAAATGGTACGCTCTGCGGTCGTAACCCTTCATCCCGGTTTCGGACGCTTCGGACCGCGTGAAGAAGTCCTGCATGCGCTCGATTCGGTAAGAAATGTGATAAGCAGCCGCGACTCGACTTCCTTCCTGGCTTTTTTCAGAATGGTGAATCCGGTGCTCACAAAAATCCGCTGCGGGCACACCAAGTTTTTCCCTCCCATGAAGGGGTTTCCTTTTTACTTTTTTACAGACAATCTCATCCCCGTGATTGTCCGGTTTGACAACACCGGGCAGTTGCTGGTGACGCGTTCGGGGTATCCGGAGGCCGTGGGGAAATACGTGAAACGCATTAACGGGCAATCCATCGACTCGGTGCTGCATGCATTGCGGAGGCAGGTGTTTGTCGATGCGTATGTGCAAACCTCGGCCGACGCGCAAATCCAGCAATATTTCAGCGCCTGGTATGCCGATTTCATCCAGTCTGGCGCGGGACCGTTTACGATCGTACTGGCCGATGAGCAAGGAGCGCAAACGACCATCGGGATGGCGGGGATCAACGCCGACGCCTGGCAGGTGTTGAATCAGAATACGTCCTATTTGACTGGCCACAACCAACTTACTTTCCCTTCGGACACCGTTGCGCGGCTTCGCATCGCGACGTTCTATCCGCCGCAGGGTGATAAGTACTTCCGTCGGTTTCTGGATTCGGCCTTTGTGCAGATCGGCAGCCGCAAGGTGCAGCGGCTGATCATTGACCTCAGGGGTAATGAAGGCGGAAATGACGCATTGGGAAAACATCTGTATGCCCACATTGCCCGAAACGACTTCCGGTATTACGACCGCATTGAAGTGAAGGTGAAACGGAAACGGGATGTTCCGAACAGGAGCAATGTGTACCTGCCCCGGTTCATCGGGCTGGCCAGGTGGTTTATCAGAAAAGACGAACAGGGCCGGTTATTATTCAAAAAACACCAGAACCTCGGCACACACAGCCCTCACCGGCATGCCTATGCCGGAAATGTGACATTCCTGATGGACGGACTGAGCTATTCTGTTACATCGGAGTTCCTGGCCGTCGCACGCAGCGAAAACCGGGGCATATTCATGGGTGAAGAGTCGGGCGGGGCCTACCAGGGTGACAACAGCGGCACGTTCGCGATCTACAAGTTGCCTGCTACTGGGCTGGATGTGGGCATTCCGCTTGCAGGCTATTATATGGCCGTCAAACCAGAGTCCGGCATTCCCCGCGGTGTAATGCCAGATGTGGTCGTGAGGCCGTCGCGCGAGGACCTGCTCTCTGGCCGCGACCCGGCCGATGCATTGCTCGCCAAGTGAATTTTTATATCCAATCACCATAAATCAGCCATGAAAATCAAAGTTTTAATTGCGGCGTCGCTGACGCTGCTGGCCGCGCATTTGCCCACGCAGGCGCAGGACTCCTTGCGTTACAAGCTCCGAATGACCGTCCCGCTGGTGGACTTTCCGCAGGTAGCAGACCTTCCGCAACGTTACGTGTCGATGGACCAGTCCCTCGAATACGCCCGGGGGATGTACGAAATGTCGTTTTGGGGGATCGATGCGCTGGGAAATGCCATAGTACGCCCGAAATCACCCGGGAGAAAGATCTGGAATGGTCTCCTCAAATACGGCATGACGCTGGGCTTTTCACGTTTTGCGAGCGAGCTGCCTATCCCGCTCGGCGAATGGGCGCATGAGGAGTTTCACCGGACGGTACTGGGCGTCAACGGAATCGCCTCTAAAAATGGCAACTGGTTTCCAAACCGCTGGGACGGGACCGTTTACGGCATTACCGACGCCAGCCTGTCGGCTTTGAAACAAACAAACCCGAATGCGTTGCTGTACGCATACACTGCCGGGGTGCAATCGGAAGTAATGCTGAACAAGCGTATTTCAGTCGAAGATTTTTACAAGAAGCGCGCGCTGCCGAAGGGAGCATTGATACTCTATAATGCCTGGTATGTGCACAATTATTTCTGGTTTTCGACCAGTTCGGAAAGCGATTCGGCCAAAGTGTGGTCGCCGACATTTGAAAGTCCGCTGGAAACAGAGCGTGACTTTGCCGGCGCTGACCTGACCGCCTGGGCTTATGATATGTTTAATCCGGAATCCGCATTTACCGAACGGACCAAGTTTAAAGGTGGGGACGGCGTCAACAGGCGGGTAGGGTTTTCGGAGCTGAGTAAAGATGCCCAGACCTTTCTGCTCAGGCAAAAAAAGCTCTCGTTGCTCAATTACCTCAATCCTGCGATATTCATGATCAACAGGATCAGGCTGGGGCGGGGCGTTGCTTTCAACTTCTTTACGCAATATGCGCCTACCCATTTCGGCAACAGCATTTCCCTGATCGTGCCCGTGCAGGTGGGTAACCGCGATTTGTTGTTCGGTGCACACCGCTATAACAACCGCGACCACGGCTATTACGGCATTGAACTGGGGATTGCTAATCAACGCTTCGCCGATAGATGGTACGCCGATCTCACCCTGCAAGGCTGGCAGCAGCCGGAATCGTTTTTGAAAGCGGAACATCTGACAGGCGGAGCGGTCCGCGCCCGGCTTTTCCATAGCATCGGCAAAGGAGTTTCGGCCTATGTTTCGCTCAATGGTAAAACCAAAGGATGGGAGATGGGGAGCCCTTACCTGGCGGCCAACCTGTCGGCACAGTTTGGAATGCGGGTGACGGTGCATTAACCGCTGTTGAGCAGCGGGCAAGTGGTTATCTTCGGATTGAAGCCGGGGCGACGATTACGCGGAATGGTATACGTTGCCCCGGCTCAAAGTGTTATTCTTTTGCGGATGCCAGGCTAGGAAGGTCTTTGTCGTGTATCGAGTAGAGGTGTTCTATATTTCCCCGCAAATCCAGAAGAAAACAATGGACATTCAGGGTTACCGTTGTTTGATCATCCACTTGAAATTGATGCAGTTCCTTGGCCAGCGCCTTCGAAAATTTGACATGGCAGCTGTGCTCACCGTCAGCAAGCGCCTCCTTCGTCAGGAAATTCTGATAGGCGCCGCAATCTTCGTGTTCGATGATGTAGACGTCCCGGATATCATGCAGGGCTATCGCAATCCGCACGTGGTCGCGCCATACTTCGTTCCAGTTTTTGTAGCTTTTTATTCCGCTTTCAAGTTTTGCATGATCCAGTAGGATGGTGAGTTTAGGATTCTCTGCCTGGGTCATTAACGACGTTCCGGCCAGCGCAAAATGGTCGTAGCGGTTGGTCAGGTTATCAAAATGAAGGAATTCCAGCAAATTGTCGGTTAGCCTCAGATCAATGCAGCTTAAAACGAGAATGTTTTTCTTGGGCAGATGATAGACACCGCGCTCGGGATAGATAAAGTAGGACATGGTTGACTGACAGGTTTGGATTGTGAGGTAGAATACCGGTATTGATCAATTCCTGATCAAACCAGAGTAAGAAGTAACCTGCTGTCTTTTAATGCCGTTGTAGTTAATTGGTTATTAACCGGTAAATGATGTTGTTGCGGGATCCTGCCCGATGCCGACGCGCGGCTTACGGACAGGATCCCGCTTATGTTGCTATTGAATCTGAATGACCACTTTTTCTTTTCCCTGCATCACCAGCTTGACCGGATATTCAATGAATCCCTCGTCTTTGTCGTAAATGATACGCAGGCGATCGGGCTGGCGGCCGAGTTCGGACAGCCAGCGGGCATAGAGTTGGGCGAATGCCTGTTTATGGGTGATCTGCATTTCGGACAACGATTCCTTCGCGGCCAGGTAGGTCCGGAAATCGTCCTGTGTTTTACTGTCTTTGGAATTAGGGTTGTTGGTGAGGTCCATTACAAGCGTACCTTTCCACGGCGACTGTTGCCGGATGGAAAGGTAAAGCCGCTTGAATAAAAGACTGGTTAAGGGTTTTTGGGAGTCAATTTTAGCGTGCCCGAGCGGGGTTTTCCCCAGTATCGGAACAATGGCGAGGGTGTTCATAATTTGTGGATCGAGTGCTATATGTGATGATTTGGTGATTAATTTGTTCAAAACAAATGCACTGCAAATAACCACTTTCGGGAGGGGACCATCATTGCCACATCATACACTTTTCTTGACAAATCGTGCATTTCTTTGAAAATCGTCCGGACAAACGGTTGCGGAAATCCGGTTTAAGACTGAATTTTGCCTGAATTTGGTATTCAGCGAATATGTGGTTGTATAAAATCTGATGAGGAGCCTGCTAATATCCCTGCTGTTGATTGTGTGTGCTGTCCCTGGCTATATCTTCGGGCAGGGCTTCCCGTATAAATTCAGCTACCTCACGGTCGACGAGGGATTGTCGCATACCGACGTGAACGACCTTGCGCAGGACCGGAAGGGGTATATCTGGGTAGGGACCAACTTTGGCCTGGACCGTTATGATGGCTACTCCATTCAGCGGTTTTACAATACCAATGTGCCGCTCCAAAATGCATTCAAGAACCGCATTATTGCACTCCATCCCGATGGAGAAGATAAGATCTGGCTGAGTACCGAAAACGGAGTGCAGTGCTTTGACCCGGCCAACGAGCAGTACATCGACTATGCGATCCGGAACACGAGCAAAAATCCGGTTTTCTGGAAGTTCTTCAAGCCGACCGGTAACCTGATCTACGGCTTGACCGATTATCAAATCAGGTTGTACCGGATTGCCGGCACTGTATTGGAAGAACTGCCGCTGGCGATTTCTGCCGGTGTCCGCTTTTTCGATATGCAGCCCGATCGGAACGGTATCCTCCATTTTGCAAGCGATAAAGGACTTTGGCGGCTCGAAGGACAGCGACGGTTCGTCAAAGTGCCGGTGAGCGGCTTACCATCCGAGAACCTCAGACGCGTTTTCTTCAATAGCCAAAACAATTTGCTGGTCGCCTCCGGAAACCAGGTATTACTGACGGGCGGCGGACAATTGCCTTTTGTAAAAAAGCAATTTACCTGCGCCGAATGCACGCCTATTGTCGGGATTGCGGCAGGAAGCGGCCCGGATTACTGGGTGAATACCCGCACGGGGTTGATCCGGTTGGATGGAAACCTGAATTTGATCCAGAAAATCGATGAAGTATCGGCGCCCCGAAGTTTAAACTCCACGGCCGTCGTTCGCGTTTACATCGACCGGTCGGATTGCCTCTGGGTCGGGACGTCGGGCGGGGGACTTAATTATCTTGATCTAAATCAGAAGCTTTTCTATACCATGCGGCACGAGCCCGGACAGGCAAATTCGCTGACGGGGAGCTACGTACGTTCGATTTATGAGAATGGAAACGACCTCTGGATCGGCACCAATGCGAATGGCCTTGACCTGTACGACCGCACGTCGGGGGCGCGCACCAATTACAATGCCGTGAATTCGGCCGTCAGGCTGCGGAACAACAATATTGCCGCATTGACATTTGATTCGGCCCATAACTTATGGATTGGCACGGAGTCGGGGATCGATATTCTCAGGCCTGACAAGCAGACATTATGGAAGCCCGAAGGCCATCAGCAGTTTCCGACTTTTGGAATAACCACCCTCGTGACCGACTATTATGGTAACATTTGGTACGGCAACCTGGACAAACTGGGGGTAATATGGAAAGACGCGGCAGGGAAATACCACGTCAGGGAGTATGCCGAAGGACACTTTATTTTGGCCGAAAAGGACAAGCCGGAGCTGTTTGTAGCGACCCGGCAAGGTGTGAAACGCTTCACAGTCGATGCGCGGGGGCGCGTTTTGCGGGCCATCAGCTACCGGGCTACGTCGAAATCGCAATCCCTCAGCTCGGATTACAGCGCAGTAATAGGCCGGCAGAATGACAGTACCTACTGGATCGGCACGATCGGGGGAGGGTTGCACCGCCTCTCGCTGCGTGAGCGCGACCGCTCTACGCGCATTGAGCATTTCGGTGAAAGCCACGGCATTTTCAATGATGTGGAAGGCATCGAGATCGACGGCGACAATATCTGGCTGGGCGGGAACGGCTTGCTATGCCTCAATTCGAAGACCGGAAAGCTCATCCGTTACGACAAAAACGACGGTTTGCAGGGGAACAGCTTTAAAATCAGGTCGTCGTTCAAAGCAGCCGACGGGAAAATGTACTTCGGAGGCATCAACGGCCTGAACTACTTTTATCCGCAGCAGATTCACCTCAATACGATTGCCGCCAAACCGGTTTTTACGGGTATCCTCATTAATAACCGGCGGCCCAAGATCGGCGAATCGGCAGATATGGACAATGTGGTGAGCCAGGCCATCGGGTATGGCGAAAATGTGGAGCTCAATTATCTGCAGAACAACTTCATCGTTTCTTTCTCGGCCATGCATTTTGCTAATCCGCTTAAATGCAGGTACCGGTACAAGCTCATCGGTTTTGACAACGACTGGAATTATACCGACGGCAATAACCCCAGGGCCGGATATAGTAACCTGAGCTACGGAAACTACCAGCTGGTGCTCGAAGCGACCAACAACGATGGGATATGGAGCAAGCGCCGCGCCGAAATAAGCATTAACATCAGTCCGCCGTGGTGGAAAACCGACCTCGCGAAGGCGCTGTACACGTTGCTGGCCATTTCTGCATTGGTGGGCATTTACTTCTACCAGGCGCGCTGGCACCGGCTGAAAAGGGAAATCGAGGTGCGCGGCGTGGCCGAGCAGAAACGGGAGGAGATCCATCGCCAGCGGGAAGAGTTTTACCAGCAGCAGCTGATGTTTTTTACCAATGTTTCGCACGAGTTCCGTACGCCGCTGTCGCTGATCCTCGGCCCGCTGGAAAGCCTGATAAGCCAGAACAACGACGCCACGCTCGGGCATTCCTACCAGCTCATGCACCGGAACGCGAAGCGGCTCATTAATCTGATCAGCGAGTTGATGAACTTCAAGAAAGTGTCCGACAGCCTGATTAAATTACAAGTAAGGCCATTGGCGATCAGTGAATTTTGCCGGCAGCTCGCAGCGGAATTTGACGGTGTAGCGGCCAGCAAACACACCGTGCTGAACCTGATCGACCATACCCAAAAGAAGGCGCACTGGCCGTTAATGGGACTTTTCGATGCCCAGGTTCTGGAAAAGATTCTGCTGAACCTCCTGAATAACTCATTTAAATACACGCAGGACGGGGGAGAGATCACTTTTGAGATTTTTACAGACCTGAGCCGGTTCCAACGGTCATTCGAAACAGGGTTCGAGTTGCTGCACGAGGGGCACCGCGCCCAGAAGTACCTGTATTTCCGGGTGGCCGACACCGGTATCGGTATTTCAGCGGACACCATTACCCGGATTTTCGACCGCTACTACCGCATCAGCAGCGACCACCTTGGCTCGGGCGTGGGGCTGGCGCTCGTCAAGAGCCTTACGCACCTGCACAAGGGTGACATCTACGTTTACAGCGAGCGTTACAAGGGGACCGAAATCATCATCGGCATTCCTCTGGGCGAAGAAAACTGGGCGGAGGCGGAGCGTGCGCCGTCGACCTTTGAGCCGGAGGTGCGGTTGGAACCTACCGACCATTCGATACTGGCGCCTATTACGGATCCCGTTTCCGGCCGGCAGGAGGGTGTCCAGTCGGGCAAACGTATCCTGCTGGTGGATGATAATGCGGAATTACGTACTTTCTTGAAGCAAAGGTTTGAACAGCAATATTTTATCTACGAGGCTGCCGATGGTGATACTGCCATGAAGCTCGCCGCGGAAAAGATGCCCGACCTGATCATCAGCGATGTGATGATGCCCGGGATCAGCGGGATCGAACTTTGCAGGCAGATCAAGGAAAGTTTTGAAACCAGCCATATCCCGTTCATTATCCTTTCCGCGAAGGACGCCCTCACGAGTAAAATCGAGGGTATGGAGTCGGGAGCGGATTTTTATTTCTCCAAACCACTCAGCATTGACCTGCTGATGCTGACCGTGAATAATGTATTCGAGCAGCGCGAGAAACTGAGGAAGAAATTTACGAACAACTACCTCTCCGAGGCCAGTGAACTGGTGCATTCGGAGAAGGACAAAGAGTTTTTCGAGGCATTGCTGAAACTCATCGAAGACCACCTGGAAGATCCGAACCTGGATGTCGACTTCCTCTGCCGGCATTTGTACACCAGCCGGACCAAACTATATCAAAAGATCAAAAGCATTACCGACCAGTCGGTAGCGGATTTTGTGCGAACCATCAGGCTCAAAAGGGCGATCCAGATTATGACCCACGAAGATATTCCGCTCAACAAAGTGGCGGATCGCGTAGGCTTGCAGAGCAGTTCCAACTTTTCGAGGGTATTCAAAAAAGAATACGGTAAATCGCCGTTGCAGTTTATGCAGGCACTCAAACGGAACCAGCTCTGATTTTTCAGGTCAGAGCTGGCTTTGAATGCACTCAATTCACGGCCACGATCTGGTAGGTTTTTCCTTTCGCAGTCTTGAACTCGGTAATGTACCCGGCGTCGGTCTTCCTGGTGGTGGCGCCGGCCACTTTTACAGGTACGTTGGTTTTGAGCGTACATACCTGCCCGTCGAGGGACTTGATGGCCGAGCTCGCCAGTTTCCCGTTTTTCCAACTCATATCCACTTCAAATCCGGAACGTGCGCGAAGACCTTTGATGCTGCCTTCCTTCCAGTCGGATGGGAGGGCGGGCAAGAGGTGTATTTCTTTCAAATGGCTCTGGATCAGCATTTCGGACATGCCCGCCGTGCCGGCAAAATTTCCGTCGATCTGGAAAGGCGGGTGGGCATCGAAGAAGTTGGGGTAGGTGCCGCCGCCTTTGTATTCGCTGTTGCCTTCATTGGTGTATTTCATCAGCTGGCGAATGAGCTTGTAGGCATGGTCGCCGTCGAGGAGCCGCGCCCAGAAATTGATTTTCCAGCCCTTGCTCCATCCGGTTCCATGGTCGCCGCGCACTTCGAGCGTCTTTTTCGCCGCAAGGAAATATTCCGGCGTCTCCGGCGAAATCCGCCGCCCCGGGTGCAGTCCGAACAGGTGCGATACGTGGCGGTGCAAAGAATCGGTCTCTTCGAAATCCTTGTACCATTCCTGCAACCTGCCGCGCTTGTCTATTTTCAGCGGGTACAGTTTAGCCCTTTTTTCAATCAATAGTTTTTTGAATTCCGGATCATTGCCGAGCACATCCGCTGCTTCAATCAGGTTCGAAAACAGGTCGTGTACAATGGAAATGTCCATGGTAGTTGCTACCGAAACGGCTGCCTCTCCGCCTTTGGGGTCTTTGAACTTGTTCTCCGGGGAGGTGGAAGGGGCTGTCACCAGGTAACCGTCTTTGTCTTCAACCAGCCAGTCGAGCGTAAACAGGGCGGCTTCCTTCATGAGCGGGTAGCCTTTGTCGCGCAGGAATGCCTTGTCGCCCGTAAACCGGTAATGCTCCCACAGGTGCTGGCACAGCCAGTTGGCGCCCATGTACCAGTTGGCCCATACCGGATCGCCATCCCCGACATTGCCGACCGGATTGGACATTCCCCAGATGTCTGCATTGTGATGCGCTACCCAGCCCCGTGCACCGTAAAACTCTTTTGCAGTGACCTTGCCGGTTTCGGACAGGTCCTTGATCCACGTGAGCAGCGGCATATGCATTTCCGAAAGATTGGTCACTTCCGCCGGCCAATAGTTCATCTGCGTGTTGATATTAATCGTGTAGTTGGAGCTCCATGGCGGACGCATTTCTTTGTTCCATATACCTTGCAGGTTCGCAGGCGGGCCAGCTGGGACACCCGGGAGCGCAGGGCGCGAAGAGGAAATCAGCAGATACCGCCCGTACTGGTAATAAAGTACTTCCAGCTTCGGGTCATAGTCCCCTTTTGAATAAGCCATCAGGCGCTCGTCCGACGCCAGTTTCAGATTGGGGTTGGCGGGAGCACTATCCGTCAGTTCGAATTGGACGCGGTTGAAATAAGTATGGTAATCCAGCTCGTGCCGTTTTTTCAGATCGGCGTAGGTTTTGGCTAATGCCTTGTCCAGGTACCCTTTGGCCAGCGCCTTTTCGTCCTTTCCGTCTTTGTCGGGGCATTTGTCAAACCCGTTGAAGCTCGTCGCTGCCGACAGGTACACAAACACTTCGCTGGCGTCTTTCACTTTGATGCCCGAGGTGTCGGTGGAAATGATGCCGTCCTTGCTCACCGCCTTAATCCTGAACTGAAACCGCGTGCCGTTGCAGCCGTTCGGATCGTCGTAGATGATGGGGTGCTGTCCGCGTGGATTGTAATAGTTCGGATTGACGTGCGAGGGAGCCTTGCCATTCACTACCAGTTCTTTCGTTCCGCCGGTTTCGAGTTGATAATGCAACTGGCTGTTGGCCGAAACCGTGAAATTGAGCTGTTTGGGTTTCGATGCCGATATGCGTACGACTAAAATATTATCGGGCGCAGACGTGAAAATTTCTCTTTTGTAGCTCACCCCGTCGACCGTGAAGCTCGTGCTGGCTACGGAATTGGCAATATCCAGGTCCCGGTAATAGTTGGTGGGCTTTTTACCATTGAAATCCTGCTTAATCTGCAAGTCGCCCAGCGGCATATACGACTCCGTGTAAAGCCCCTGCATTTTTTTGAGTAATTCATTCGCCTTCTGATAGTCCTGTTCCTTCAAAAGTGCTTCCCTTACTTGCGGCAGATACGACGCCGAGGCAGGGTTCACGTTCGTTTTCACAGGCCCGCCCGACCACAGCGAGCTCTCGTTGAGTTGCAGCAGCTCCTGCTCCACGCCTCCGAAGATCATCGCGCCAATATGGCCGTTCCCAACAGGCAACGCTTCCACCCAGCGGCTGGCGGGCTGTTTATACCAAAGTTTCAGTCCGGCAGACTGCTGCGCGAAAGTACTGAAACACCACAGCCCCAAAAATGCGGCGGCAATTAACTTTCTGGTTAAAAGATTCATAAAAAGGTACGGATAAGATAGATAGTTTTCTGGTTAGGGATGCGCGGTCAATGCATGAATGCCATGGCCTTGATGACGTTCGTGGCAGGATCAAGCCAGCTGTTGAAGTCGGCCTTGACCTCGCTGAACCCGACGCGGTGGGTAATGTAGTTCGAAGGGGTTATCAGCCCATTTTTAATGCAGCTGATCACATATTCAAAATCGGCTCTTGTCGCATTCCGGCTGCTCATCAGCGTTGCTTCCCGCTTGTGAAACTCGGGGTGGCTGAACGCAATCTCGCCGCCTTGCAGGCCCACGAGTACGTATTTTCCGCCGTGCGAAAGGTACTCAAAGCCCTTGTTAATGGCTTTCAGGCTACCGGTTGCATCGATCACGACGGTTGGCATATCGCCGGCGGTCAGTCTGGCGAGTTCCCCCGCCACGTCCTGTGTTAAACCATTGATGCTGTGTTCCAGCTGGATTTTTTCTTCACAGAACCGCAGCCGGCCCGCATGAATATCCAGGCCGATCACCTTTGCACCCGCGATCCGGGCAAATTCCATCACACCAAGGCCAATAGGGCCCGCACCTACCACCAGCACCGTATCGCTGGCCGTAACACCGGCCCGGCGGATGGCGTGTGCGCCGATTGCGAGCGGCTCAACCAGTGCGAGTTCCTCATAGTTAAGCCCTTCGGCATGAACCAGTTTGTCGGAAGGCACGGAAATGAATTCGGACATTCCGCCGTCTATATGTACCCCAAACACCTTCATGCTGGTGCAGCAGTTGGTTTTCCCGTTGCGGCAAGCGATGCAGTGCCCGCAATGGAAATAGGGCAGGAAAGTGACCGCTTCACCGACGGAGAAGCCGGGCGCTCCATGCGTCGCGACAACTTCACCGGCAAGCTCATGACCCAGTATTCTCGGGTAGTTGAAAAACGGCTGCTTTCCTTCGAATGCATGCAAATCGGTGCCGCAAATGCCGATGGTTTTGATTTTTAAGATCGTGTGGTTTTCTGTCAGAACGGGAACGTCGGAGTCGTGGTACCGGAAATTCCCGGGAGCTTCGCAAACTAATGTCTTCATGATGGTAGCCGGGAACCGCCGTACAATGTGCTGATACGATTACAGTTGCCCTGTTTGTATGTGATTTATAACCATACAAAGAAATTGTATTTTGATAGGAAGATTGGGCCAAACATTAACCGAATTGTAAGCGATATTAACATATTGGCTCCGCAACATCTCGTTTTTGGTGTATAGATAACTACATGAAGCGACAGCTGTTTCGCGGGCAATTATGCCACGGAGGTTCGCTATCGTTTGCGTGATGCAAATTGGTTAATCTGATTTTGCTGGTACCGGGTGATCTCATCGAGTTTCTGCGGGCCTAGTGTTTCAGCCAGCAAATCGGCAAAGCCCCTGGCGCGGTTATCTTCCAATATTTTCCCGTGCTTTTGCTCAATAGGCCCCAGCAGGTTCACCAACAGATGGGAATCGACGTGGGACATCTCGCCAAACAGCAAATGCGCAGGCAGGTACAGCCGCTCATAAAGCCTGAACAACAATTGCTTTCCCTCGGCGGTCAGCTGCACGAGTTTAGCGCGTTTATCGGAAGGATCGGCCCGTTCGGAAATGTAGCCGGCCTTTTTAAGCCGGTTGAGCATATCGATGCCGGTGGTCTGTTCGAGAAAGTTGTAGGTGATAATGTCAATTTTTCGGGCCTCCCCCTGATGGAAAATCGCATTCAGGCAATAGAACCAATCCAGCTCCACTTCCTCTCCCTCTTTTAACGCCAGTTTGGAATAGGTGGTCAGCATGGCGCCCAGCCGACCGATCAACTTCGCTACGGTCGATGTCATGTCCGGCGGCTCGATACCGGAAAAAAGATCCTCTCCTGAGCCTGTTATTTCCGCCATAGCCAGGTAATGGCGGCAAAAACCGGCCACGGTAGCGTCCGGATGCGTCTCCTTGTAATTATCCCACTCACTAATCAATTCTACAACTGGCTTCATAATGGATCGTTTTTGATGTAAATGTAAATAAAATAGTCGGTTTCGTTGTTTATATATCTAATTCGATGTAATTTTGTCAATACAACAACTGAACCGATGTATTTAATATGGACATTTCACTCAAAACCCTGTCCGCAGGCCGTTCCGCAACCATAATCGGGCAGCCGCTAAATATGCTACTATCATGAAAGCAATTATCATCGGGTGCGGGATCGCCGGCCCAGCTATGGCACTGGCGCTGCAAAAGGTAGGCGTGCAGGCAGTCATTTATGAGGCGCGCGAGGCGGCGGACGATGCGCAGGGCGCCTTTCTGGGGATTTCACCGAATGGGCTGAACATATTGAAGGAGTACGTCGCGCTCGACGAGGTGCTGACCGATTACACGCCCGGCAGAATCCGTTTTTTCAATGCGCGCAACAAGGCCATCGGGGTTATCGATAATGCCGGGCAACTGTCGCGGTACGGCAGCGAGACGGTCCAGGTGAAACGGGGCTTGCTCAACGGTGCTTTGCGGCGCGCGGCTCAGGAGGCCGGCATACCGGTCGAGTTTGGTAAACGGCTTCTGTCCATCGGGCAGCGCGAGGGAACCGTGACGGTCTCGTTTGCCGATGGGTCCATCGCGGAGGGCGATTTGCTGATCGGTTGCGACGGCATTCATTCGGCCGTTCGCCGGGCGGTTTTCCCTAATGCTCCCGAGCCCGAATACACGGGCCTGCTCTCGACGGGCGGATTCACCCGGCTCGATGATTTGACACTTCCGGCCGATGCCATTCGGATGACCTTTGGAGAGCGGGGGTTCTTTGGGTATGCGGTTTCTACGAGCGGGGAAATCTGGTGGTTCAACAACATCGCGCAAGCAACCGCGCCCAGGCGCCATGAACTGGATCAGTCGGAACTGGCCTATTTGAAAGGGCGATTGACGGCATTGCACAAGAACGATCCCGAACCTATTGCGTCGATCATCGAACGGGCTCATTCCATCGAAATTTACCCGATCTACGATATTCCGTTTCTGGATCAATGGCATCAGGATAGGGTATGCCTGATCGGCGACGCGGCGCATGCTACCGCTCCGCACATCGGGCAAGGGGCATCGCTGGCGCTGGAAGATACGCTCGTCCTGGCGCAGTGTATCCGTGACTGTGCCGGTTTACAGGCTGCATTTGCCCGTTTTCAGTCGTTGCGGCAGGCACGCGTGCAGGCCATCATTCGGCAGGCACGGAAAGTAGGGGATACCAAGACCGTTCCCAACCGCTTTCAACAATTTTTCCGGGATTTGCTGCTTCCCTTTTTCGTCAGGCTGGAAGCACGGAAAATGGACTGGGTATATGGTTACCGGGTCGACTGGCATCGCAAACTGATCTGATTCTGCTCCAAATCCCGAAAGCCATGAAAACTTATTTGATCTGCAACGCGATTTTGCTGCTGTGCGGCATTGCGGGCGTAATCAGCTCGTGTGAGGTGGGTAATATGGCCCCTATTGCCAATACCGCCACGTTACCGGGCAAACTGTCTGACTACGGAATTTTTCCCGATGGGGCTATCGAACGGCCCGCAGCCGGTTTTCACCGGTACCATCTCGCTACCCAGCTTTTTACAGACTATGCCGAAAAACAGCGTCTAATCCATTTGCCGCGGGGGGCACAATTTTCCTTTGACTCATCCGGCAATGCCGTTTTCCCGGACAGTTCGATCCTGGTCAAGACATTCTTCTATTACCCCGACAAACGAAAGCCTTCCGCCGGCAAGCAACTGATTGAAACCCGGCTTTTAGTAAAAATCAACGGGCAATGGAATGTGGGTACGTACAAATGGAATAAGGAACAAACCGAGGCATATTTGCTGGAAAACGGTACCGACGAGAACGTGAGCTGGGTGAATGAACATGGGCTTCGCAAAACCCTGCAATACCGCATTCCAGCGCAGGAAGAATGTTCTTCTTGCCATCGTACCGGTCGTTCCATCACGCCCATTGGCCCGAAAGCGAGGAACCTGAACCTGCCGCTGGCCGATCACCCTCACCAGGAAAACCAGCTTCTGCATTTCGAGCAGACCGGCCTGCTGACTTTGCAACCCAGCGATTTACTGGCCCCGCTGCCCGACTGGCAAAGTCCTTCCATTCCCCTGGCAGAGCGTGCGCGTGCATACCTGGACGTCAACTGCGCGCATTGCCACTCGGCTACCGGTTTCGCTGAAAGCACCCGGTTGTTTTTCGGCTATGAGATTCCCCTTGCCAACACGCGGATCCGGGCGCGGAAAGACCACATCCTGCACCGCGTAGAGGCGACGGACCCGGATATCCGGATGCCGCAGTTAGGCACGACCGTTCCCGACTCGGTCGGGGTGGCGTTGATCAGGGCGTACATTCAATCGCTGTAAAGGGGCGTATCTGGAATTTTTTGTAAGGTATACTTTACTTTTAGTAAACTGTATATTACATTGCAGCGTCACTTAACTTTTTGAATATGGCGCTATCATTTCCAGCCCGGTATCGGGCAACCGGGATTTTCCTGGCCATCGCCGGGTTTCTGTGTTTATGGGTCGCTTCTTGGGAAGGACTGATCAATGTCTACCGGATTATTTTGCCGGGCCGCACGCTGCCGGACGGTGCTTACCCATATCCGGCCAATTTCTGGGATATCAATGCGGCGTTCGGAATGGTGTCGGCGTGCATGCTTACCGTTGGGGCCGCTATGGTATTTCTGGCGAAGGAGCCGGACGAATATTTTTACAAGCTCCGGCTGGAATCAATCCAGTTTGCGGTGATCGCGCAGTTCGTGGTTGGACTGATTGCCTTCGCTTATTTTTATTTTACCCCGGGTTATCAGATAGAAAATACATTCCAGGGCATTCTGGGGCTTGCGTGCGGCACTTTTCTGGCCGCCTACGTGCTCCGCTACTACGCGAATAGCTATTTCAAGGCGGATCAGGATTGAGTACTCAGAACATGAAACTGGAAAATACACTGCGTATAGAGCGTGCCGTTAGGCGTATGACGCAGGCCGAACTGGCCGAACGCGTGGACGTCTCACGCCAGGCGATCAACGCGATTGAGACCGGAAAGTTCATTCCTTCGGCAGTACTGGCGATCAAACTCGCGAGGGTTTTCGGGAAGCCCGTCGAAGACATATTTATTCTTACGGAAGATGCTATTCCGGCGGAAGTGAAGGAATAGCCTTACATATCAACCATTTATTAGCCATGAAAATATTTTTTGTGTGGTGTCTCACCGTGCTTTTTCCGGTGCAACTGGCTTTCGCAGGCGTTGTGCGTATACAAGGGCACGCCCGCAATGCAACGGAAGAAAATCTTCAGTGCACGCTTATTTCAAACAACCTGGCCAGCAATCCGGTTGGGGTGGCGATACCCATGAAGGGCGAGCGTTTCAGTTATCAATTTGACGTAGCGGAATCGACATTTCTCAGTTTCAGCGACGGTACCAACTATTTTGGAGGGTTTGTGGATCCCGGTGACAGCATTGTGATCGCATATGACCGGACAAATTTTGCAAATAGTGTTTCTTACACCGGAAAGGGCAAGGAGAAGTTTGAGATAACCCATTCGATGATGGATATGAAACGCATTGCACGCAGTATTGCCGCAGCCGCGAAGGGGCGCAAATATCCTGTGGATGATATGTTCGCCGCGATCGATAGTTTGCAGGATGCTATTCACAGGCGAATCGATCTATCGGCAAATGCGATGAGTGCTGAGAGTGCTAAGAGGCTACTCGGAGGTTTGGCGGCTACTGCGCAACATGCCAAACAAAGTGGCCTGGTTGCCGTTTTTGGAGATTCTTACAATAACATTCTGGCAAATCACCGGGAAAGGCTGAGTGATGCGTCGATAGTGCACATGAAAAAATTGCTGGACTACGAGGAGGCGCTTTATGACTCCCGGATCTATGTCGACGCCGTCAAAAGCCTCGCTTCCATCCATATTGAAGAAAACTTGCGGCCGGTTACCGACCATTTCGAGGAGCGGAAATATCAGCTGCTGATCGAAATGCTGCCCCAAAAGTTGCGTACACCTGTTCTGTTCATGACCCTCAAATGGGATATCACAACGGCTCCGGGCGAAATGAATGAACGTGTGGTGTTGGACGCGGCTGAACTGCTTGCCGATAGCCAGTTGAAACAGATTATTCAAGATTTACTCACTGCCAGAAGCCTGCTCAAATCGGGGGACAAGGCGCCGGAGTTTTCGGTGCAAAATCTGGCGGGAGAAAAAGTCGATCTTGCGTCGTTCCATGGCAAGACTATTTACCTCGATTTCTGGTTTGCCGGCTGCGGGCCGTGCCACGCACTTTTTAAATCCATCGAGCCGGTCAAGAAGCATTTCGAAAAGGATGACAGAGTGGTTTTCTTGACCGTGTCTATTGACAATGAAATGACCTGGAAGAGGGCAATCCAGAAGTTCAGCGTGAAGGCGTACCATGTTTTCACGGAAAATAAGCTGCGCGAGCACCCCATGATTAAGTCGTACAATGTGACTGCCTATCCGAGCACTTACATCATTGACCCCGCTGGCAGATTCCATACCATCCAGGCGGCAAACAATCCGGATATGCTTAAAAAACAGATCGAAGAAGCCATCGCGTCTACTTCCGCACGCCATAGCCGATAATTTTCCGTATCCTGCGGACACCCTTGTCGATTATCCGGTCGCCGACAAGATCTCCGTTGTTTTGCAGGTAATCGTAATCTGTTTGCACATCCATAACTAATCCAACTCCTGCCGCATAATATTTGTATCCCAAACGATAAATCACAGGCCCGGTCGTATCCGTGCGTTCGTTGACTTTCAGGGTATTTGGAAAATAAAGGGAATCGATTTGCTGCGGCTGATCGAGGTTTTCATAACGGAACAAATGGCCATAACGGGGATCTTCGTCGTTCATCGCGAAATGCGAAAATGCATCCCATTTCGCAGCAGGACTATAAGGGAATACCAATGAAGTAATCAATTCATTGTCCTTGTTCTGCATTACTTTGTCGATGGAAACAAAGGCTTTGTATTCTTTTGTTTTTTGCCAATAGTCGGTTGGTTTAACCCTTGTTGAATGGGCGATAAGGCATTCCGAAACGCCGTTTGAATCCGTTTTGGAATAGGTTATTTCTTCTTTCTCAAACCAGCTGGCAGTCTTAGGCTCCTTGTTTCCAGTCGAATAAATGGCTTCATCGACCGCGTAAATGCGGTAAGTGCCGGCGGTTACCGGGAAATAGTCGGGAACTGCCACGTATTCTTCCGGCTTTTCGCAGCCTGTCAGAAAGAGAATAATAACCGCCGGAATGTAGCGGGCAAATTGTGATTTGCGGAAAGGGAATACCGTAGATTTGACTTGCACAAGTAGTGTGATTTGAATTTTAAATGTAACGGTGAAATTTTGTTTTTGTTATTGAAATAAAATTAGATTGCAGCCGGTGATTAATTTTGGATTAAATGAAAACCCTGACGCATGAAACTGTTATCGATCATTAGTACGCTTGTGTTATTGGGCATTGCTTCTTGTAGGAGCCGGTCGGATGTGACATCCATCGAAATTGAATGCAGCGAATGCAAAGGGAAAACGGTGAGAATAATTTCACCCGATTTATTGGAACCCAAAAACATAGAAATAGCAAAAGGCCAATTCGATTCGAATGGAAAGGTCACGCTTCAATTCAACATTCCCAATGACCGCTATCTTTCGTTAGGGATAGATAGCGGCGCTTATCGGGCGATGTATTTTTTCGCGGGTGAAAAGACCGAAATGGTATATGCAGGTAAAACCCCTCGCTTCAAAGGTGCGAATAGCCATTTTTACCAATACCTGGCTGATTTCAAACTGATTGTAGATAGCCTTTACGCCGTGGGTGAACAGCGCCGTGCGGGCGCGGGTCGAATCCCGGAAGCTGAAAAGGCTGCATTTCTGGAAAGGGCCCGCATGCCTGTCCGGCGGTATGAGGATCTTGTGAAAGCAGATAACGACTTGACTGCCAAACATAAGGAAGTCCTGATTTTTGGTGCGCAGAATTTCAGCAGATCGTTCGACGGATCGTTCCGGGCAGGTGACGACGAGGCCCTCTACGAACATTGGCGAAAGAACGGGAATGAGGCCAATGGCTATGCACCGGATTTTTTCAAAACAACGCCCGTGGCTTCGCAAGGTGTTTTCGATGGTTATTTTTACTTCGATTTGGTCAATTCGGAGCTCCTGCGGAACCTTTGGCACCCGATTGAATTTCACCTGGACGAGTCCGAAGATGACTACGACGATGGAACGATCGGACTGCGCTGTGCAGAGGTGATCACCAAGGCCGGTTTTCCCGAATCTTTTTCCGAGCTGCTGCTGGCGAAGAATCTGTATTACTGTCTGCGCCTCACAGCCGTTACGCCATCCGTCGCTGAATTGTACGACCAGTTCATGAAGCGTTTCCCGGGCTCGACCTACGTGCCTGCACTGAAACGCCAATTCGCCGAGTCGAAGTCGCTGAGCAGCGGCGAGCCTGCCAAGGAAATCAATGCTTTCCGGGAAGACGGCAGGCGGTTTCAATTGTCGGAGTTGAAGGGGAAGGTCGTTTACGTCGATTTCTGGGCAACCTGGTGCGGGCCGTGCATCGAACAATTTCCCCATTCGAGGAAGCTGATCAACCAGTTTGCGGGCAACGACGGGGTCGTATTCTTGTTTGTATCCTTCGATAGGGATGCTTCAAAATGGAAGGAATATCTGCGTAAAGAGCAAAAAATGAAGGGCGTTCATGTGATTGCGGACAGAAACAGCCCTTCCGTTGCAGATGCATACCGCGTTACGGGAATCCCGCATTACCTTTTGATAGACCATCTCGGAAACATCAAGTCGGCAAACGCTATGCCCCCCTCGCAGCCCGAGACAGCCCGTGTTATTACCGGGATGTTGGCGGCTCGCGGCTCGGGCACTCATTTGTCGGCACTCAATTCAAGCGCCTTTTGAAGCTGGGGATCTTTTTCAGTAAGCATATCTGAAATGGACGGAATAACGGTGTAGTCGGGGATAATGCCCCGCCCCGGCAAGTTCGCCGGCTTCACAGCGTTGGCGTACCTGATTGTCGGTACTGCGATCAGCACGCCCGAATGCGGGAGCGTGACCCTGACGGTACCGCCCGAATTGTTTCCTTCGTAGCTGCCGCCGGTTTCCTCTCCGATGAATACAGCCCGGGCATTGCTTCTGGCGATGGCACAAAAATCGGCGGCGGTGGAAAATGTTCGCCCGTCGGTGAGCACATACACTTTTCCCTGAAAATGCAGTCCGGCAGGTTGCTGTATGGCCAGCCCGGGGGGGGCGTCGGCCGTCATGACCGGCTTCGCCAGCGAACGCAGCGCCGCAAAATAATGGAATGGTTCATCTGTGAGGTAGGAATACAGCAATGCACCGTACACATCGTCACCGCCGCCGTTTCCACGCAAATCGATCACGAGGCTTTGGATTTGCCTCTGCCGCAGCGCCGCGAATGTCTTTTCCAGAAAAGCCGGGAAATCCAGGCCGGCATTCAGGATGCGTTGCCGGCTGAATGTGCGGATTGTCAGCAGGGCACGTGCATGGCCCGGATAAGCGACGTCCAGCGGCCTGGCATCGTTTCCGGTTTTGTAGGCGGGGCACCCGGTGTTTTCGAAGTGCGCGGGAAGTAAGGTAACCTCGCGTGAATGGCCTTCGGGCGTCGCGACCCGTACATGGTAGCTCGTCTTCGGACCATAGATGAAATTGTAAAGGAACAAGAACGCGTCGTTGTTCAAAGTCGCATTCTTTTTGGTCTGTATCGGGCCATCCGACGGCAGGTATTGCAGGAGTTTCCGGTGAATTTGCTCCATGGATTCTCCGTCTATGGACAAAATTTCGGCTCCGGCGGGCACATTTTCATTCCTGCTGCAAAGCACAAATGCATGATCGCCGGCAAACCACACTTTCAGCGGGAACATCGGCACGGAAGCTGCGTAACTTTCCATGACTTCTCCCGGCAGGCTGCCGCTGGTGTGTCCGCATTCCAGCGCACTAACGGCAAACCGGATCAGGTTTCCGAATTCAATCAGGTTCATCGGAGTTTCGATTGCGGCTTCGCAGCTGTCGAGTAGCCGGTTAAGCGACTCGCGGGACCGGTAGCGATACATATCCGGGTGATTTTCGGTAAGTGCTTTTCGAAAAGTCAGAAAATCTTCCCGCAGCAGGGAGGCGTTCAATGGCTGATCGAAACCGGTCTTGGGCGCAACCTGACCCGTTGCGGCTGTCATGATAAACAGCATGATAAGGGCAATAAGGATCCCTTCCCAGCGAATGGGTGTAGTTGAAAACAGCATAATGAGTTGATTTAGAGAATTTTAAAAGTCGGACTTTTTCAGAAAGAGGTAGTAGCCGGCAAAGCTGCCCGAAAGGCACAGCGACAGGACTGCAAGTGCGGCCCAGGGCGCAGGATTCGTGAGCGAAACGATGGTAAAGCCCAGCGCCATACCGAGGAAAATGGCAAGCCATTTGACGCAGGTTTGGAGGTTATGCCGGCGGTCGGGCTGCAACAGGAGGGCCGCCAGCTCTTCACTCACACCCGATTCCAGTATTTTTTCTTTGACCCGGTACTGAAAATACCGCCGGGTGAGTTCCAGCAGGAAAGCCAGGATGAGTGCCACCAGCAACACGGTCACGCCCAATGCAACCTGGTCGCGGTCGATGTACGTATCTGCCATCGCCTGCGCGCTTGCGGGAGCGGTGAGGAATGCCAGGGAAATGATCGATAATATCTTTTTCATGTTTAATTGCCGTTTGTAGATTAGACCGCCGCACTCCCTAAATGTTGCAAGCCGTCTGTTGCGCCGAGTCTGCGGACCTGGCCGGTATAGTCGTTCCATAGATTAAACAGCAGGAAGGAGAAAAGCAGGCAACCGGCGGCGCCGTAGGTAACCACTTCGCTATTGCCTGACAGACCATTAGGCAGACCGCCATTCAGATAATAAAACACCCCTATGACCGCGAGTACGCCCACGAGCGACACGCACGCGACAAACACACGCTCGGGGGCATATCTGCGCTCGCGCGCCGGAAGCTGCGCCAGCACGGCCGCGGTGAGGTCGAAATCGAATGAGTCGGCAGGCATTACCGACATGCTGCGGGCCATTTTTTGATAGCATGCGACGCGGCGCGAGCAATGCGGGCATTGTGCAATATGGCTTGCGTTTGCCATGCCGGTGCTTCCTGCATCCAGCGCATATTGTTGAATTTCAATGTCTGATAAATGATCTGTCGTTTTCATATGCCCTTGTTATAAATCATTTGTATGCGCTCTCTTAACATTTTTCGAGCCCTGAACAGGTAGCTCTTGATTGTCCCTTCCGGTAATGCCACGATCTGCCCGATCTCCGAATAGCTCAGCTCCTGATGGTGGTAGAGGGTGATCAGCAACTTGTACAAGGCCGGGAGTTTTTCAATTTCCGATGCAAGCAGACTGGTAAATTCGGCACCCATGAGCGTTTCTTCCAAGTCCTGCTCGTCGGGGTACTCGTGTTCGTCCTCGTGATCGGTCGGCAGGGGATAGGGGTTTCCGATGGCCGAGATCTTATTTTTTTCGAGCTGGTTAATGCAGGTGTTATACGCGATCCGCGCGATCCAGGTGGAGAGTTTGGATTGAAAACGGAAGCTATCCAGCTTTTGAAAAACTTTCAGGTAAATATCCTGGGCAATGTCCCGCCGCTCCTCGCGATCGGGGATCATTTTGAACACGATCTGCGCGACGAGCCCTTCGGTATCCCTGATGATGGTGCCGAACGCCCGGGTGTTGCCACTGAGCACTCTATCCACCAGTACGCGGTCGGTCGGCTTATGATGTTCTTTCTGATCCATTGCTACCGATTGGACAGGCATGGTCCTTAAAAGTTGCAAAAAGCCGCCAGACTTTTACCGCTTGACGGACTCTCCTTGCAAAAAACGGGTATATGCTGCCGCCCCATTCCGGTTCAGGTGGTGCGCATCGAACAGGTTTTCGGGTTTAAAAAGCGCATCGAACTCCGGTTGTTCCGGTAAGCGGATGAGATTTTCCTGCGGCAAAAAGGGCGCTGCCTGTGACAATAGCTGCTGTTCTCCGCGGGTAATGTTGTTGGGATAATAGAAAATCACTTTCCTGCCCAGCTGCCTGGCACGGGCGATCAATTGGCTGATTTGGGAAATGTAATACGTATTCCGCTGCGTCTGCGGGCGAATAGCCAGCATTTGCTTGGTCGAAGTTTTGTTCGCCGCGATGCGGTCGTTCGTTTTGGAAAGAGCCGTCGTAACGGGCTGGTAGCCATTCGCCAGCAGATTCGCGCCGCCTTCGATAGGGTCGGTGCCAGGGTTGATTGCTTTCTTGGCGGACAGCACTTGCGGGGCAATGGATACCATTTGGAACAATGTCGTATTAAGGCCCGTCAGGAAGCTGCCGGTTTTTTCCTGGAAACCGATGTCGGGGCAGTCGGCCAGCACGCGGGCCCGAAAAACGGCATCCTGAATCACCTGCTGCGGCGGCAATGCCACGGTGCTGTAATCGAGCGCGCTCAGCTCGATGTAGATGGTTTTCACGGCGGGGCTGGCTGTGAGCATTTCTTCCGCTATTTGGATGGCGCTGTACGGCGAGAGGCTGAATATGCCGAAATTATAACTCCGCGTCTTCTGCCCGTTTAACGAATCAAAAAGCGCCGGGTCGATTCCGTACTGGGTGCGGCTGGTGCCGATGAAAACGACATCCGGATTGAATGTGCGGCAAAGCTGCTCCCTTGCCTCGATGTCGCGCCGGGGATCGGTGTAAAACTGCGCGACGATCAGTGCGACGACTGTTTTGAAGGCGACAAGCAGCAGCAGCCATTTGATAATTTTGACGATCATGATGCCGGCGGCTGGTAATGGTTAATCAAAACTGGATGTAATAAAAATTGCCTACCGACGGCCTCCCGAATATCAGCACGAGCTGAACGAGCAGCAGCACCGACAACGTCCGGTACAATGCGCTTTTCTTCAACATAAAAGAAGCAATGTCTTCTTTTTCACCCATTTTGTAATTAAAAAAATCCATCACGAGGAACAATGCGATGGTGAGCAACAAGCTGGACGTCAGCAGGGAAGTTGTACCGGATTTAAACCCGAACATGCTGCTGTACAGCCGCACGCCGCTGCTCAGCTCCGCGGCGCGGAACCACCCCATGATCAGGGTGCCGGTGAGGAGCCTCACGAGTACGCGCCATACGTAATATGCCTGCGTGCCGGTAGAAAAGTGGAGTTTGGCATAAAACCGCTGCCAGAAACTTTTCGTACGCATTTCAAAATTGATGTAGGCCCATTGCAGCGCTCCCCAGATCACGAACGACCAGCTTGGTCCATGCCAGAGCCCGGTGATGATGAACGTCAGCAAGCGGTTGAATTCGAGCCGTTTCTGGTTGGTAACCCCTTTGCTGATGTTGAAAAAGATGTAGTCGCGGAACCAGGACGTGACCGTGATGTTCCAGGCGCTCCACGATTCCGTCCGCGACGGGGTAAAATAGTACCGGTTCGAAAAGTTCTTGCTAAGCCTGATCCCCAGCAGCCGGGCCGAGCCGGTAGCAATGTCGCAGTAGCCCGAAAAATCACAGTAGAGCTGTACCGAGAAGAGCAGAATGGCCAGCGTGACGGAAAAGCCCGTGTAGGCGTCGGGCCGGTCGAAAACAGGGCTGGTAATGTCGGCAAGCCTCGCTGCAAGGACGATTTTTTTGAATAACCCCCAGACAATGAAGTAAATGCCGGCCTTGATATTCTCTGGTACATACGGTTTTGGTGCGCGCAACTGCGGGACGAGCTGGCGCGTGCGTTCCAGCGGGCCTGCCAGCAGCGTGGGGAAAAACCCGAGGTAGATCATCAGGTAACCGAGGTGGTTCTCCGGCTTGATGTACCGGCGGTAGACGTCGTAGAGGTAGCCGATAATCAGGAATGTATAATAGGAAATGCCGATGGGCGCGATCCAGTTCAGCGCTACCAGCGACATCGAGTTGTGGACCGGTACCAGGTATTTGAAAAACAAAAGCGGTGAAAGGCAGATCACAATCGAGAGCGATAGCAATGCTTTCCGGTGTTTTTTGGAATATTCCTGGTTGGCCAGCGCCTTAGCGGATGCGTAGCAGATCAGAACGAGCACCAGCCATACCACCAGGTATTTTCCACTCCAGCTGAGATTGAACAACACGCTGGCGACCAGCAGGAAAACCCATTTTTTGGCCTCCGGTACTTTGTAATAGGCGGCAACAACGAGGGATAGTAAAAGTAAGTAAGTGAAATCCGTGAACTTGACCATGCTCTTTTATTTTAAGAGCACGGGTAAACTCTTGTAGCCTCTGAAAAAGATCTTGGAATCCCATTCAGGACTTTTGGCAGGGTGTAAACGGATATCAGGGAACGCAGCCATGAAGCGGGGCAGGAATTTCTGCATTTCGAACCGTGATAGCCGCGCGCCGAGGCAGTGATGCATGCCGAACCCGAAACCGATGTGCGGGTTGGGCTTGCGGGTAGGCACGAACGTATCCGGGTTTTGAAATACGGCCGGGTCGCGGTTAGCCGAAGCCAGTCCGAGCAACACGGTTTGACCTTTCCGGAGCTTCAATCCCTCGAACTCCATGCTGTGTGCCACCTGCCGCGGGATCCAGTTCACCGGACTCACGTAGCGGATCAGCTCCTCCACGGCGATGGCGCATTCATTATGGGCGTTCCAGTTGATCACCTGGTCGCGGTTTTCGATCAATGCCCCGATGCTTTTGGTCAGCAGCAGGGTAGTGGTTTCCGTTGCGGCATTCACCAGAAATTCCCAGGTACCGATCAGCTGCGAGGCCCTTTCGCTCCCCATAATCTCCCGCATTTCGAGCAGCAGGCTGTTGGTAGCCTCCGCTTCCTGACGGGTGAAGGTTTCGGAAAGGTAGCCGTGAAACTGCCGCGACATCGCCGCGCATTCCAGCAACTCGGTGACGGAGAGTGTTTTCTCGAAAATAAAGGTGATGACGTAGGAAAATTTCTGGATGAAATCGTAATCCGCTTTTTCCAGTTGGATAATCTTGCTGATGATCAGAAAACTGAACTGCCGCGCCATTTCGACGATGTCTGCTTCCTCTTTTCCTTCAAGTCCGGCGATAATCTCCTGGATCGCGTCGAGCGTGATCTTCTCGTAATCGGCCTGGTAAAACTTCTGGTTCACGAAACGGCGGTGCTCCGCGTGCTTTTCGCCATTCATGAACAATAGCCAGTACCGGAGACTTTCGCCGAATTCCAGCAGGCCGGGATCGTTATTCGAAAGGGCCGACACGATTTTGAACCTTTCGGTGAAGTCAAAGTTTTTGAAGTTCTCCGAATCGGACAGGATCTTCTTCACGTTGGCATAATCCATCGCCACCAGGTCGCCGAACATATTGAAATGCAGCGGGTCCGACTGGCGGATATCGGCGATCAGCCCGGAATAATTTTGATTGACCTCGGTTTTCGACGACCAGATCGACGTCGCAGACATGAGCGGGGTTTGCATGATCAAGACGGAAACGGTTTTTTATATTTCCTGGTTTTCTGCAATCCATTGGCTGGTTGCGGCGATGGTACGCATCTCCCAAAAAATGGAAGGGCTTAGTTCCATCCCGATGTATTCTTCCAGCTCTGTTGTGATGTTGACGAGAATGAGGGAATCTAAACGAAAATCAACAATGTCGGTATCGAGTGCTGCTTCGGAGGGATCTATTCCTGCGTGTTTTGAAATGTTTGCGGCGATCCATTCGGAGATTTCAGTAAAAGTCTTGGGCATGAAGGCGTCAAGTAGGGTGTACAAATGCTAATAATTGAGTAATGTACTATCAAAAATCGGGCAAAAAAAGCCGCCAAGCCGGATAATGTAATTTTGACGCTAATAAAGTTAGTAACCGGCAAAAGACTTGTTTCTACTGCCAAAAGCGGCCTTGCGAGGCGCCGGTTAGTAATCCAGCCACGCTTTCAGCACATTTGCCTTTTCGCGGCTTACAAGAACTTCTACTTCCGGATGGTTGCGGATGTCGATTTTGAGCTTCCCGTTGAAATGATGGTGAATGCGGGCAATGGCGTCAATGTGGATAATGAACTGGCGGTTCGCGCGAAAAAACTCCTTCGGGTTGAGCTGCTGTTCGAGCTCTTCCATCGTTTGTACCAGCACTTCTTCGGAGCCGTCCGCAAGGCAGGCGCGTGTGATCTTGAATTCGGAGTGAAAATAAATTACGTCGCTCACCAACACCGTTTTGTACCCATCCTTGAAAGGCAGCAGGAACCGGCTCCGGAATTCCTTCGGCTGGACAAAATTCAGTAGCCCTTCCAGCGAACTGAAATCTACCCGGCGCGTCAGCTTTTCGGCTTCGGCGAATGCGTTTTCGAGCTCGTCCTGCTCCACGGGTTTCAGCAGGTAATCGATGCTGTTGTATTTGAATGCCCGCACGGCATATTCGTCGTAGGCCGTCGTGAAAATGACGGGACATTCGACGCGTACCTTTTCAAAGATCTCGAAACTCAGGCCATCGGACAGCCGCACGTCGATCATCACCAGGTCCGGGTGCGGGTGCTGCCCGAGCCATTCCACGGTTTCGGTAATGCTTTCCAGCACGGCCACGATTTCAGCTTTGGGCCGGATGGCCTTGATCAGCCTGCGCAGGCGGTCGGCATTGGGCTTTTCGTCCTCGACAATCAGAATGGTGTCAATCATATTTTTATCAATGGGATAATCACTTTGAAAGTACGTTCGTCGGTTTCAATCACCGGCTGGCGGTGGGAGAGAAGGTTGAATCTCCTCACAATGTTCGCAATGCCTATCCCCGACGACTGGATCGGCTTTTCGAGCGGCAGAAGCGTGTTTTCGACGATCAGTTCCTTCTCTTCGTTGCTGAAAATCCGCACCACGAGCGGCTCCTTCTTGCTGGTACGGTTGTGCTTCAATGCGTTTTCTACGAGCAGCTGCAGCGTGAGCGGAGGCATCAGCAGGTGGCGGTGCGCGGGGTCGACGTCGATTTCAAAAGACACCCCTTCGCCGAAGCGGTGCTCGATCAGGAACATGTACGAGTTCAGGAATTTCAGCTCGTCTTCCAGCGGGATCACGTCTTTTTTGGAATTAACCAGCATATAGCGGTAAATGCGCGAGAAATTCTCCGCATACTCGTAGCCCAGCTGCTGGTCTTCGAGAATGAGCTCCGAAAGCACGCTGAGGTTATTGAATACGAAATGCGGGTCGATCTGTAATTTGAGGGATTGCAACTCCGCTTCCATGGCCGCCTGGTTGAGCTGCGCCACCTGAATGGCCTCATTACGCCAGTTCATGATCAGGTAGTTGCCGATGTTGATGCCCATGACCATAATCGCGATGATCGTGCTCACCACCATCCATTGGATAATACCCCGCGTTTCTTCGATCGTGAGCCCAGATTCGAGCAACAGCAGCTGCTTTTCGTCCGACAGGTAAATGAATGCGATGTTGATCAGCAGGTTGAGCAGCAGGACGGCGATCAGGTTGAAGCAGGTTTCCAGGAAAAGCCGCTTGCCGGGGTGTTCCTTCCAGGACATCAGCCTGTTGAGCCGCATGCCGATGGCGATGTTGATCTCGGAAATCGAAAGGCAGTAGAGGAAAGATACCAGCCAGTCGCCGAGAATGAGCAGCGGCTCGCGCTCGAAATAATCCTGCCAATATGCAGCGAAAGGGTCCAGGATGTAGGATACCAGGTATGACGCGAGGAACGCGAGCACCGCTACCAGGATGCGTATCCCCTTATTGTTCAAAAAATAGGCGTCTCTTCCGTTGGTCATTCGATGTGTCAGGTTTGCTTTGAAATACGCTTCCAGCCTTTTACCAAGGACAGGTTGCATTATTTCGCTACAAAAATAAAACGCGCCGCCCGATACCCGTCGAAAATTGATCCAATGCGTGCAAATCGGGTGCCGAACCGCATGAGCGTGCGACTGAAACGACGCCGGCCAATACCCCCGACACCCGCCCGGATTCGGTAGGGCCATTCTTCGTTTCGGTCGCGAAAATCAACGGTTCGGTCAGTTTAAACCACTCACAGGCCCGAAATCTGCATTTTTTTGCACAAAAATCAACTTCTAAAAATGACACAGGGATTCATGTTGAGCCGTGAAAAAACAAAACAGGCTTTGCTCATCGGACTGGTCGCGTGGGTATCGTCCTGCGGGCCGAAGCAGGAGCAGCCGCCCATGCAGAATGCACCCGTGAGCGTCGATTTCCAGGAGATCCGGCAATCGGAGGCGCAGGTGGAGAAAAAATACCCGGGCTCGATCGAGGGTTCGGTGAATGTCGATATCAAGGCGCAGGTGTCGGGCTATCTCGATGAAATTTACGTACGCGAGGGCGAGTATGTGCAAAAAGGCAAGCCGCTGTTCCGCATCAAGGGTGATGTGTTCCAGGAGCAGGTCAACAATGCCGACGCCGCTTTGAAAGCCGCATTGGCCGCCGAGGAAAGTGCGCGGATCGAATTGGAAAAGATGAAGCCGCTCGTACAGGGCAAGGTGATGTCGCCCGTACAGTTGCAAACGGTCGAGTCGAATTACGCATCCGCGAAGGCGCAGGTCGCGCAGGCGAAGGCGGCATTGGGCTCCTCGCAGATCAATGCGGCATTCAGCCTCATCAAGGCGCCGGTAAGCGGCTACATCGGCCGCATTCCCAACCGGATCGGTAACCTGGTAACGCCGGCCGACGCCGCACCGCTGACCACGCTTTCGGAGATCAGCAATGTGTTCGTGTATTTCTCGCTCAGCGAATCCGACTTCATCGCCTTCATGAAAGACCGCAAGACCGACGAGGGCCTTAACACGGTGGAACTGATCATGGCCGATGGCACTACGTATACACAAAAAGGCCGTGTAGAAATTGCCAGCGGTAATATCGAGCGGGCTACCGGCAGCATTCCGCTCAAAGCCGTTTTCCCTAACCCCGACAAAGTGCTGCGGTCGGGCGGAACCGGAAAGGTGGTGTTGAGAAGGACGCTCACCGACGCGCTCACCGTACCGCTCGCCAGCGTGAAGGACATCCAGGACCGTTATTTCGTATTCGCCCTGGGCGACAGCAACAAGGTAGCCATGCGGCCGATTGAAGTCGGCGGCCGGGCGAAGAACCATTATATCATTAAAAGCGGACTGAAAGAAGGTGACCGCATCGCATTGAACCGCATCGACATCCTGACCGAAGGCATGCCCGTAGAACCGGGCAAGACCGGCGTGGCGGACGCGGCAGGCAAGTAAGGCATCATCAACAACTGAAATCAAGTCATGTTAAAATCAATTATAGACCGGCCGGTACTGGCAACGGTGATCTCCGTCGTGTTCGTCATCCTGGGGATCATCGGCCTTACCCGGCTTCCGATTACGCGTTTTCCCGACATTTCGCCGCCTACCGTGCTCGTAAGCGGCAGTTACCCGGGCGGTAACAGCGAGGCGGTGCTTCGCTCCGTAGTTACGCCCCTCGAAGAGCAGATCAACGGCGTGGAGAATATGCAATACATTTCGTCCACTGCCAGCAATGACGGTACATTCTCCGTCCGCGTGATTTTCAAGCAGGGAGTGGACCCCGATCAGGCTGCGGTGAACGTGCAGAACCGCGTGCAGCAAGCCACGCCGATCCTCCCGCAGGAGGTAATACGGATGGGCCTCACGACTTCCAAGCAGCAGAACAGTATGATCATGATCTTCAACGTGTATGCGGAAGATAATGCCAAATACGACGAGCTGTTTTTGCAAAACTATGTGAATATCAACCTGATCCCGCAGATCAAGCGCGTGCCGGGTGTGGGTCAGGCACAGGTGTTCGGGTCAAAGGATTACTCGATGCGTGTGTGGCTGAACCCGCAGAAAATGGCGGGCTATGGGCTGGTACCTTCGGATGTTACCTCGGCCATTGGTCGCCAGAGCCTCGAATCCGCGCCGGGTAAGCTGGGCGAGGAGTCGGATGCTGCGCTGGAATTTGTGATCCGGTACAAAGGCAAGAAGAACCTGCCCGAAGAGTACGAGAATATCATCGTGAAAAGGAACGGTACCGAGCTGGTGCGGCTGAAAGACGTGGCACGCGTAGAGTTCGGGTCGATCAGTTACAGCGGTAATAACAAGGACAACGGCCGTAATGCCGTATCGGTGGCGATCCTGCAAACTTCCGGTTCCAATGCGAACGAGATTGAGATCGGCGTGAAGGACGAGATCAAAAAAGCATCCCGCTCGTTCCCGCCGGGGATCAGCTATGCCACATTGATGAGCACCAAAGACCGGCTCGATGAAAGTACCAGCCAGGTGAAATCCACATTGATCGAAGCGTTTGTGCTGGTGTTTATCGTCGTGTTCCTGTTTTTGCAGGATTTCAGATCGACGATCATTCCGGCCATCGCAGTGCCGGTAGCTATTGTCGGGACATTCTTTTTCCTGCTTGCATTCGGGTTTACGATCAACATCCTGACCCTCTTTGCATTGGTACTCGCGATCGGGATCGTGGTCGATGACGCCATTGTGGTCGTGGAGGCGGTGCATAGCAAGATGGAAGGCTCGCATATGAGCGGGCGCGAGGCTACGCACAGTGCGATGGGCGAGATCACGGGCGCGGTGATTTCCATAACGCTGGTAATGTCGGCGGTGTTTATCCCCATTGGCTTCATGACCGGCTCTTCGGGGCTGTTCTACAAGCAGTTTGCCTACACATTGGCCATCGCGATCATCATTTCGGCGATCAATGCGTTGACACTGACTCCCGCGCTTTGTGCATTGCTTTTGAAAAACACGCATGCCGAAGGCAGCCATGGTAAGCCGATGAATTTCAGCCAGCGGTTCTTTACGGCATTCAATTCGGGTTTCAACAGCATGACGGGCCGGTATGTCAAAGGCGTCCGTTTCCTGGCCGGACAAAAATGGCTGGCTGCCGGAATTGTGGTGGCGATCACCGGTTTTGCGGTCTATCTCATGACTACCACCCCGCGCAGCTTCGTGCCGATGGAGGACGATAACTTTATTGTATACAGCCTCGGGATGCCCCCGGGCACAGCGCTCTCCCGTACGACCGAAGCCGCCAACAAGATCGACAAACTTCTGGCCGATGTAGAAGCGATTGAAAGCAACACCAGCATTACCGGATTCAATATCCTCGGTGGTAATGCCAGTGCCGCCTATGCAACCGGTTTTGTGAAATTAAAAGAACAGAAAGACCGCGGGAAGGTGCAGGACATCGACGAAATCCTGGGTATCATCTCCGGCAAGCTCGCTACCGTGAAAGAAGGTACGGCAATGGCATTCCGCTCTCCGCCTGTGGAAGGCTACGGGATCACCAGCGGCGCCGAAATCGTATTGCAGGACCGTATGGGCCGTGATCCGGCGGCGCTCAAAGCCATGGCCGACAGCGTAATGGGCCAGATCATGCAGCAGCCGGGCGTGCAATATGCATACACGATGTTCCGCGCCGACTACCCGCAGCTGGAACTGGAAGTGGACGAAGAAAAGGCCACGCAAATGGGCGTCGATGTGGATGGTATGCTGGGTACGATCCAAACCTACTTCGCTGGTGACCAGTCGCTGAACTTCACCCGTTTCGGGAAGTTTTACCGTGTGAATGTGAAAGCCGACGGCGTTTTCAGGACCGACCAGGAGGCATTTAACGAGATATTCGTACGCAACGACCAGGGCGGGATGGTGCCGGTGAAATCGCTGGTAACGCTCAAAAAAGTGTACGGACCGGAGTCGGTGAGCCGGTATAACCTCTACAATTCGTTGACGATCAATGTGGTGGCTGCGCCGGGTGCCAGCAGCGGGGCGATTATGGATAACCTCGAAACCAATGTGCTGAGTAAACTGCCGGGCGATTACAGCTACGAATGGACGGGGCTGAGTTTGGAAGAAAAATCCTCAGGAAACCAAACCATGCTGATCCTCTCGCTCAGTCTGTTGTTCGTGTACTTCCTGCTCGCGGCTCAATACGAAAGTTACCTGCTGCCATTGGCCGTACTGCTTTCGATCCCGACGGGTATCATCGGGGCATTCCTGGGCATCAAGTCCATCGGGCTCGACAACAATATATATGTACAGGTCGGGTTGATCATGCTCATCGGTTTGCTGGCCAAAAACGCAATCCTGATCGTGGAGTTCGCCGTGCAGCGGCGGCGCGCGGGGTTGTCGATCGTGGAATCGGCTTTGGATGCGGCGCGAGCACGCTTGCGCCCTATTATCATGACCTCCCTGGCATTTATCGTGGGAATGGTGCCGCTGATGCTGGCTACCGGCGGCTCGGCTTCGGGTAACAAATCGATCAGTACCGGGGCCGCTATGGGGATGCTCAGCGGTGTGGTGCTCGGGGTAATCGTGATCCCGTTGCTGTATATGCTCTTCCAGTATTTGCAGGAAAAGGTGTCGCGTAAAAGGCCAGTTGAAATTGTAAACGGATAATAATGAGAACATTCAATCGATATATCATAACCGGCCTGGTACTGGCATTGTCCCTTTCGGCTTGCCGGGTAGGGAAGGAGTACAGCCGCGCCGACCTGAACCTGCCGGAGCAATACCGGCAATCCGGGAATGGGCAGTCGCCCGAGGCGCAGCCGATCGCCCTCACAGCGGATTCGGTGACGCTTTCGTGGCGCGAGTTTTTCAGGGATACCACCCTTGCCGAGCTCATCGAAAAGGCATTGGTTCACAACAACGACATTGCTGTGGCGATGATGAATATGCAGCAGCTCGATCTCACCTACCGGCAGGCGAAGCTAGGCCTGCTGCCAACCGCCGACCTTAGCGTGGGGGCTAACCGTACCTGGCTCTCCACCAACTCGCTCAACGGCTCCCTCAGCGACCAGTTCCTGGGAACCAGCTACATGGACGATTACAGTGCGACCATCCGCCTGAGCTGGGAGGCCGATATCTGGGGCAAAACCCGCATGCAGCGGGAAGGGGCATTGGCCAATTATTTTGCCCAAAAGGAAAACCTGTCGGCATTGCGTACCCGTATTGTGGTGCAGGTCGCGCAGGCTTATTATAACCTTGTAACGCTCGACGAGCAGCTGAAAATCGCCCGCCGGAATGTGGAACTGGGAGATAGCACGCTGAATATGATTCGCCTGCAATATGCGTCGGCGCAGGTGAACTCGCTGGCGTTGGAGCAGGCGGAGGCGCAGAAGAAAACCGCCGAACTGCTCGTGCCCGCCGCATTGCAGGATATTGCAGTGCAGGAAAATGCATTGAGCATCCTTTGCGGCAGCTATCCCGACAGCATCCAGCGCTCCGGCGCGGCTGCGTCGCTGGTTTCAGGCGTAACCTTGCCAGCGGATGTCCCGGCACGCCTGCTGAGCCGCCGGCCGGATGTAAAGGCTGCCGAATACGCCGTCATTGCAGCCAATTCGCAGACCGGACTGGCCAAGGCAGCCATGTACCCGGCGATCAGCCTCTCGCCGTCCATCGGTGCGAACTCTTTCAAGTTCAATACCTGGTTCGATTTGCCGGGCTCGATGGTGAAAACCGTGGCGGTGAATATCGCGCAGCCGCTTTTCCAGAAAAAGCAGCTGAAAACGGCCCACGAAATCGCGCAGATCGAGCAGCAGAAGGCAGCGGTACAGTTCAGGCAGTCGGTACTGGCGGCCGTAGGGGAGGTTTCGGATGCCCTGGCCAAATCGGAGCACGTGGCAACGCGGCTGAGATTGGTGGGTGAAAAAAAGGAGTCGCTGACCAAAGCTAACCAGGACGCCCTCGTGCTCTACCGGAGCGGAATGGCGACTTACCTTGAAGTGATCACCGCGCAGAACAACGCGTTGCAGAACGACCTCGAAGCCATCAATATCCGCCGCGAGCAATTCAATGCCGTGACAGACCTTTACCGGGCGCTAGGCGGCGGAGACGAACAACGTTAGCCGGATCGGTAGAATCGTGACCCCGTTTCAGCAAAGTAGACGGTCGGCCTGGTTGCCGGCCGTCTTTTTTATTAAGTACCCCAAATCCGGTTTTTCAAAATATCGAATGTCTGCCGCAAATGCTTGTTGAGCAGCAACAGTACCACGGCGGCCAGTAATGCATACCCAACAAATGTAAAAATCTCCATCTCGGCGAGGAGCGTGGTTTGGGTGGTGAGCCGTTGGTTGAGCTGGCGGAATGCGAGGCCGGTCGCCTGGTCTTCCGAAAAGCCTTTGGAAACGAAACGGGCGGTTGATCCGGCCAGCCAATGCTGCGTTTCGGCATTTTCGGGGGTTAGCATTTGCTGTAATTTACTGTAATGCATTTGCTGTAAAAAGACCAGCGCATTTTGCATAATACAAAAACCCAACGTGCTGCCCCAAAAACGGCCCGTGACGCCGACAGTCCCCGCAAACGGGGCGAGGCTTGAAGGTGTGGAAGAAACGGTGAACAATACGAGCGGCACGAAAATCACCCCCACGCCGACGCCTTGCAGGAGGTAAGGCACGGCAATGTCGGCCAGCGACACGTCGGGCACGAACAGGAACGTGATCCACAGGTGGTGAATGGCCAGTACCGAAAACCCCAGCATGAAAATATACCGCGCGGCGACCGAACGCGACATGCAAGCCGCGGCGATCAGCATGCCGATGGCATTGCCGGCCACATTCAGATACTGGATGTGCGCGACTCTGACGGGCTCCCAGTTCCATACTTTTGTCATGGTCTGATGGCAGAGATTGAGCGTCGCCCTTGAAATATAGAAAACAATAAAAAGGAGCAGGCCCGTGCGGAGGTTGGCATACCGGAACACCGCGAAATCAAAACACGGTCGCTTGACGAGCTGTTGTCTTAATATGAAAAGGGCGGAGGCAACAGCCGCACCGGCACAGGCCGCGACAATGAGCGGTGATTGGAACCAGTACTTTTTCTCCCCGTACACGAGCACGAACGCCCCGCACAGAATGGCCGCATGCACGAGCACGAGGCTCGCCCAGTCGATCTGGAAGAGCGGCGTTTTGCGATGGAAGCGGTGCCCGTTGAAGATCAGGAGCACCAATGCGACGCACAGGAGCTGGAAAAATGCAGAGCCGTAGGCCATGTAGTCCCAATCGTAGTTTTCGAGCAGCCACACGGCGATATTCATAATGAAAGGAGAGGCCATCAGCAGCATTCCGTAGGTGAAGGAAAACACGATGATGGTCGCATTCCTTGATTGGAAGCGGGTGAGCAGCAAAATGCGCAGCGGTACCCAAGGTAGGGCCATTAGAACTCCTTCCGCTGCCCTGAGCATGAGAAACAGGACGAAATCGTGCGTGTATGCCGACGCGATAAATGTGAGCGCGGCGAGCGCGTAGATGGCGATAAAGTAATTCCGTGTAGGAAAGTACCGGAAGATGCGGTTCTCGACCAGCAACGTCGCCAGGAATGTGCCGTAGGTGACGCTCATGGCAAATTGCAGATCCTCCGGCTCGACGTCCAGAAAGCTCGCCGAGTAGGTCATATTGCTGGTGTACAAGCCGAGCAGCACCATCGTATGCAGCATACAGCATATCAGCACCGATTTGATGAGCCAGTCGGGTACCCAGCTTTTAAAAACAGGTTGCTTGTTCACGGCATCAATGCTGGTGGGCAGCGGTAACGGTGACGTTCATGCCGGCCCGGAGAAAGGCCGTCTGCGAACCGGGGTCGGTAAGGGCAATGCGAACCGGAATGCGCTGCTCTATTTTCACAAAATTGCCGGTCGAATTGTCGGGCGGAAGAATAGAGAACCGGGCGCCGCTTGCAGGCGAAAACGACTCGATCCGGCCGTTGAAAGTGCGTCCATGGGAAGCATCGGCTTTGAAAGTAACGGGTTGCCCGACCGTCATATCGGCGATCTGCGTTTCTTTGAAATTCGCGGTGATCCATTTTTCGCGGCTCACCACCGACACCAGCGTTTGGCCTTCCTTCACGAGCTGTCCGGGCTGGATGGTTTTCCGGCCTACCCAGCCGTCGTAAGGCGCCGTAATGACGGTGTACGATAAGTACAATGCCGCATTGTCGGCAGCCGCATTCCTTACCTCCATCATCGATTCGGCCACGGGCACCTGCGCGAGCGCCTCCGAAGTAGCCAGCTCCGATGCCCGGATGTTCCGGTTCACTTCTTCATAATGCGCCTGTGCGGATTCGTAGTCGGCCCGTACTTGCTCGACTTGCTGTTCGGTGGCAGCCTCTTCGTGCAGCAGGGCTTCATAGCGTTCGTATTCCAGCTTTGTTTTCCAAACCAGCGTGCGGGCCGCATCCAACTGCGCCTGACCTACGGCCACATGACTTTGGGTCGACGCGGCATTTTTACGGGCTGCCGAAACGTGGTGCCGGGCATTGCTGATCTCGGCTGTGGCCATGCCCCAATGCGCCCGGTATTCCCGGTTGTCGATCACGATAAGGGTGTCGCCGCGGTGTACAAACTGGTTTTCTTCGTAGCGCACCTGCTGTACATAGCCGGTGATCCGGGTTGCCACGGGTGTTACATACTGGTCCACCTGGGCATCGTTCGTTTCTTCGTAGTTGCTGTAAATGATCAAGAACCATACGCCCAGCCCAATGCCGGCCAATGCGATTACGCTGGCAATGATGGTGATGGCGGTATGGAATGGGCCGTGTTCGGCCGGGGTTTTGCGGATTTTCATGAGAATGTGTTTGGGATGTATGGGAGTAAACCGGCCTCAGGGCAGCTGGCCGGATGCGTACAGCAGTCGGCGGTGTTTGACGGTGGCATGAATGCGGGCCGTCAGCAGATCGAACCGCGCTTGGAGGAGCGCGTTGTCGGCGTCGAGCATTTCGGTGATCAACGCGAGCTGGTGCAGGTATTTGAGTTTTACAATGCGGTAGTTTTCGGTCGCTTGTGTCACGGCCTTTTCTTTGACGGGAATGGTTTCGAGGAGGTCTTTCAGTTCGGCGTGTTGCCTGAAAACATTGTCCGTTACGCGGTTTTTAACGATGGCCGTCTGTGCGTGCTGCGCCTCGGTACGCATGCGTGCGATGTGTGTGCGGGTCTTGTTTTTATACAAATTGGAAAGGCTGTAAGTAGCCTCGACACCCACGCGCCCTAGTGTGTACAGGTACGGATCGGGCGGGAAAAACATATAGTTGGGGTAATTGAACCCATAGGAGGCAAACAGGTGGATATTCGGCAGGTAACCCGCCCGCGTGATCCGCTGGTCTGTTTCAAAAACCGCTTCCATCTTTTCGGAAATGCGCATTTCATCTTTGTTGAGCGCCGCCCGGAGGTAGAAATGCCTGTCTTCAACCGGTACGGCACCGTCCAGCAGACGGGTTGTGTCGAGTTCGAGCGATACCTCTTCCGGCATTTCCAGCAAAGTATGCAAATCATGCAGCACGATTTCGATGTTGCTTCGGTTGGTGGTGCGCGAGAGGCGCATATCGGAAAGCTGCAATTCGGCCCGTAGTACTTCGTTCCGGGTGACGGTGCCGTGCGCCTTGAACGACCGCACTTCCGCAAGCCGGTCTTCTTCCTCCCGGATATGCTCTTGCAGCAGCTTGTCGAGCTCCATCATTTTATAGGCACTGAAAAACAGCTCGGTCGCTTCCATTTTTACATCGTTTTCCGTTTTCAGCACCACCAGCGAGGCAATCTCGTCCTGCTGCCGCGCCTTCCGGATCGCATACCGGATCTTTCCGCCGGTGTAAAGCGGCATTTTTGCGGAGCCGGTGAGGTCGGCAATCACGGGTATGGTATGCGTCACAACCTTGTCGCCCAGGCCGTGGCGGTATTCGGTGAGGTCGGTAATGCGGGCATAGGACGCGTGAAAGTCGATTTCGGGGAGGCGCAGCTCCTTCTTTTCGTCGATGTCGGCCTCGGTCACCGCCCGCTCGATCCTGGCGTGCCGGATGTCGCGGTTATTGGCCACCGCGATTTGCAATGCCTCGGACAGCGAAACCCGCCGGGCGGTTTGTGCCTGCGTTGCGGAAGAGAGCAACAACGCACCGGCAAATACCGCGCTGGCTGTCACAGATCCTGTTTTGCAATGGGTTGATAATGAGTAATAAATTCTCGGGGATAGTTTTGTTCGGAATTGCACTTTGCTGAGTGTGGACTGCCAGAACACGGCCGCAGGTCTCATTGCGATAGGACTTATGGGTGATTTAAATTGTGAAGCAAAGGTGCGACGTTTTGGTATGGCTTTATTATCTTGCAAAGTCAAATATTTATCCATTTACGCCATGTCCAAAATCGACCGGATGTATTACCTCACGGAGGTCGACAAGCAGCCCCGCAGCATCTACTGCATGCACGACCTGATGGGCGAAAACGACGTGGCCCCTCATATGCATCATAAGGGTCAGTTCCTGTACACACAGGGAGGGATCGTGCATGTGGTGACACCGCAGAAGACCTATTTTCTGCCGGCCAGGCATTATCTATGGATCCCTCCCGGCGTGGAGCACAGCATTCATCCGGGCTCGCCGGACGTGATCATGCGGAACCTGTATTTTCCGGTAGAACCCGGAGACCAGCCTTTCTACTTCGAAACAGGCATTTATCCTGTAAACGACCTGCTTTTGCAAATGGTGATTTTCAGTAATCAGTGGAGCGGGGATATCAACGAGGCCGACAAAAGCAGTTACCTGTTTGCAATGGCATTGAAATACATATTGCCCGAAATAAGTATGTATAACCTGCCGCTCGCATTGCCTTACGCCAAAGACAAACGCCTCGACAAGGTGATACGTTTTATGGAGGACAACCTGCAAGAGCCCATCGCCTTCCCGGAGCTGGCCCGTCGGTTCGGTTTTAGCGAACGCAGCCTGTCCAGGTTGTTTCACAAAGACCTGGCGATGTCGTTCGTCCAGTACCTGACCATCCAGCGGATGATGCGGGCATTGCGTTTTCTGCTCGAAGAGCATATGCCCGTGAAGGAAGCAGCGGCATTGGTGGGTTACAACAGCGTCCCGACGTTCAGCACCACCTTTTATAAAATCATCGGAATCCGCCCGTCCGACTATGTGAAGATGAATGATCTGTCACACGAAAAGTTGTTTTAAGGGCGGTGTTGGCTAATTTGGTCACCTGGTTGAACAAACAGTATGCAGATCGAACATTTTCTGGGGGAAAGATTGGGGCTGGAAGGCGGCCGCCTGCGCGAGCTGATGGACATTGCACAGGTGAAGCATTGCCGGCGGGGCGAAGTCGTTTTTCAAAGGGATACGGTGTGCAACCACCTGGGATACATTGTGAACGGGGCGCTGCGGACCTATTGCGTGATGGAATCCGGGCAGGAAATCAGCTTCCTGCTGCAAGTGAATGGGGATTTTTTCGGGGATTATGAAAGTTACCTCACGGGCGGGCGATCAGGATTCATCATCGAAGCCGTGATGGATACCGAGGTGTTGCTGTTTGACAAGCACGACCTCGACCGGCTCATCGACAGCGACATTTTTTGGCTGCGATTCAGTCGCAAGATCCCCGACGTTTGTTTCCTCGAAGCCAAGCGCAGGATCGAAGACCTGTTGTTCTTCGGGCCGGAAGAACGCTATTTCAGGTTGCTGAGCAAAATGCCGGAAATTGTTCAGAAAATCCCTTTGAAATACATTTCGAGCTACCTGGGCATTACGCCCCAGTCGCTGAGCCGTATTCGGAAACGGATCATTAATTAACTTAAGTGAACGTCTTTTAGCCTACCCGTAAACCAATTTAGCGGCTACAAATAACCAACTGTAAAAACATGGAAGTAGCCATTATCGGAGCAGGGATCGGCGGATTGTCCACGGCCCTTGCATTAAAATCAGCCCAGATACCATTCCGTATTTATGAAGGTGCACCCGCGCTGGAACCCGTGGGCGCAGGCATTATGATCGCGAACAATGCCATGCAGGCGTTCCATGCCTGGGGCATTGCGGAAGAAGCCGCTGCGCTTGGCAACCGCATTTCGGTGATGAACCTTACCCGTCCTGACCTGAGCCCACTATCTTCGAATGACCTCCGATGGTTTGAGGAGCGGTCGGGCCTGCATAACATTGCTATTCACCGTGCCGATCTGCACAGGGTTCTGGTCAATGCGGTGGGCGCGGACCATATCGTTCTGAACAAGCGATTGAAAGGCGTTTCACAAACCGGAACTGCCTATGAACTGTCGTTTGAAGATGGTACCACTGCTGCGACGGCTTACCTGATGGGCGCGGATGGTCTCCGCTCGCGGCTGAGAACCACATTGTTCGGTAATGGCGAATTGCGTGATGCCGGGCAAAACTGCTGGCGGGGCGTGACGGATTACGAGCTCCCGGAGCGCTACCATCACGAACTGAATGAGGCCTGGGGAAAAGGGAAGCGCTTTGGTTTCGTCAGGCTGAATGAACGGCAAGTGTACTGGTACCTGCTGATTGACCAGGACCTGGCCGGCATCACATCCGACGTTTCCCCTTTTTTAAGCGACTTTCACCCGCTGGTCGGGAAGATTATTGAGGCCACACCATCCTCCGGGCGGATCGTCGCACCGATTTTTGACCTGAAACCCATGTCGCGATGGAGCGATCGCCGTGCCTGCCTGATCGGCGATGCTGCCCACGCCACCACACCTAACCTGGGACAAGGGGCGTGCCAGGCCATTGAGGATGCGTACGCGATGGGCGAGCTGCTCAAAACCTGTTCACTGGACGAGGCTATTCGCCGCTATCCGGCTGTCCGCATGCCGAAAGCGCATTACATCGTTAACACGAGCTGGCGCATTGGCAAGGTGGCGCACGCACGCAACCCTTTGATGGTCGGCTTGCGCAATCTGATCATGCAAGCGACGCCCGCGCGGGTTAACCAAAGGCAGTTGGAGAAGATTTTTTCGCTGAATGCAGTTTAACGGAGGATAGCAGGATTCTTGTAAAAATCATTAAGTTAGCCAGCACTAACCGTATTCGCATTTCCGCTATTTCGCATGTTGAGTCTGATAGGGCTGGCAATTACCTTCTTTCTGGCTGTCATTTTATGGGGTAAGCAGCATAAGACCAGCGCCGATTATGTGTTACTGATCTGGCTGCTGCTGATTGGTGTGCACCTGGGATTTTACTATTCGGTTGCGAGCGGGAAATACCTTCGATTTCCCTATTTGCTGGGTGTCGAAATCCCGCTTCCGCTGGCATACGGGCCGCTGCTGTACTTGTACACCTCCGAGCTAACACGGCTCACGTCCAGGCGGCGCTACCGGTTGCTTCATTTCCTGCCTGTGGTGCTGGCTTATCTCTACATTATCCCGTTTTATATGCTGGCGCCAGAGCGAAAGATTTGGGTATACCAACATGAAGGGGCAGGGTTTCGTGAACGACAGCTGGTATTGCTCTGCGCGATCGTGCTTTCAGGAGCGTCGTATGCGTGGGCGTCGTGGCTGCGGCTGCAAAGGCATCGAAAGCGCATCGATGCCCGGTTCTCCAATACTGAAAAGATCAATCTGGCCTGGCTGCGGTATCTTATTGCAGGGATATCGGTGATCTGGCTGACGATCTTTCTCGACAACGAGGCTTACATTTTCGGGACGGTCGTGGCATTCGTGTGCTTCATCGGCTATTTCGGCATCCGGCAGACCGGGATTTTTACCGATCAATCCCGGCTCGCGTGGGAGCAGGAGCCTGCAATGGAGAGCAGTACAAGTGCTTTGCAGGATACAGCAGGAGAGGCGGGGCCTGAGGGGCCGACTGCGGACGCGGGTAATGCGGCAATGGATGCTGTGGTGAAATCGAAGTATGCGAGGTCGGGGCTGAGCCGTGATGCGGCCTTGCAGATGTACGAAAACCTGGAAGAACTGATGGCGCGTGAGCGGCTTTTTACCGACCCCGAGCTTACCCTGGTACAGCTGTCGGAAAAGCTCGGCACCAATGCCAACCATCTTTCGCAGGTGATCAATATGGTGGGTAACAAGAGTTTTTACGACTATGTGAATGCACTGAGGATCGCCGAATTTACCAGGATTGCCGTGCTGCCTGAAAACCAGAGGTATACTTTGCTCCACCTGGCGCTTGAATGCGGGTTTAATTCCAAAACATCTTTCAATCGTAATTTCAAGAAGCATACCGGCTTATCGCCCAGTGAGTTCCTTGCCCGGCGGGATATTCATCTCCAATAGGAATCATCCGGGCCGAATGGCCGAATTCGTACCATCCTACACGCCGGGGCGATGCCTGGCACCCCGGATTTCATCTTTGTGGCGAACATTTAATCAGCAAAGATGAAAAACCAGACTACCCGCCGGCAGGCCCGGCCCCGGAGCATCCGCACGGTATTGCGCACCGCTTTCCTTATCCCCGTCCTCGCAATTTGGACACTCTCCTGTACCACCGATCACGTCCCGCCCGTGGATCACCCCGACGCCGGGAAATACCAGCGCATCATTACCCGGTTCATGGAGGCGGGCGCTTCGGGCGTGAGCGTGACCGTCCGTTCGCCCAGGGGCATTTGGCATGGCACGGGCGGCTATGCCGATAAGGAAAAGGGTATTGCCATGAGTGCCGGGAATACCCTCCGCATCGGCAGCATGTCGAAGGTTTTTACGGCCGTCACCATCCTCCGGTTGCAGGAGGACGGGAAGCTATCGATCACCGACAAAATCAGCAAATACCTGCCATCCGAAATGACCAGCCGCATTGCCAATGCCGGTGAGGCGACCATCGAGCAATGCCTGAACCACACCTCGGGCGTGCGTGAGTACCTTGGTGATGAGACGATCGAAGGCATTGCCAGCGGACGTATCGTGAAGTATTCGGCCGCGCAGAACCTCGCGCTCGTGTACGACAAACCGGCGGATTTTCCGCTGGGTAAGGGCAATTATTGTAATACCAATTACCTGCTGCTTTCGGAGATTATCCGGGCGGTTACCGGAGAAAGTGCCTACCATATTGTACGTGAAAAAGCGATAGCTCCGCTGGGATTGCACAATACCTCCGCCAGCTTGGTTTTGCCGACATCGCTTACGCAGTCCTACTTTGAAACCGACGGTGCGATGCAGGAGGTGACCTGGGTCGATAACAATGCCGTAGGCGGCGAGGGACAGCTGGACGGCGGGATGATCTCGACCTCCGACGACGTGGCCGCATTTCTGGAAGCCTTGCTGACCGGAAAAATCCTGTCGCCCGCCTCGCTCGCACTCATGCAAACCTACCAGGATATTGACCCTGCTACATTGCCCGACGAGCTGAAATATTACAAACAATACGGGTTAGGGTTGATGAAAATCGAAACGGACCATGGTACCGCCATTGGTCATGACGGACACGTGTATGGGTTTGTGGGAAAAGTGTTCTATCTTCCGGAGCATCAGACGACTATCGCGATTTTGCTCAATGGCTGGTCCCCTTCCAGCGTGGCGGTACTCAATGCAAAAAGCACTTTTAACCTATTATTCTGAAAACACTAATTCTTTATGCAGCGCAGGAAGTTTCTTCAATCATCCATTGTGGCCACAGCTGGTACGGCCGTGGGTACCGCCAATTCAATAACCGGCAATACGCCTGCGGCAAGCAGGGAGATATATGAATGGCGGGAATATGAATTCCGCTTCGGGGCAGATCAGTCGCAGCTGGAAAACTATTTCAAAACAGCGCTTATTCCGGCGCTGAATCGGGCCGGCGTAAAAACGGTGGGCGTTTTCCGGGAATGGCGGGCGTCGGATCCTGCCAAATTCTTCGCATTGATACCCTACGGTTCGTTGGAGCAGCGCATGACGATCCATGAAAAATTGAAATCGGATCAGGAGTACATTAAAAACAGTGCGGCATACAACGGCATTCCGGTCGACAAGGCATTGTACAGTCGTTTCACCGCTTCCTTAATGATTGCTTTTGAAGGCTGGCCCGCCATAACGGTCCCATCCGCGACGCCGCGTGTATTTGAGCTTCGGACCTATGAAGGTTACAGTGAGGAGGCGGTTACGCGGAAAATCAAAATGTTCCATGACGGCGAGTTTCCTATCTTCCAGCGGGCGGGCCTCAATCCGGTGTTTTTTGGCGACGTCATAGCCGGCGACAAGCTCCCGCGCCTGACCTACCTGCTTTCCTGCGCGAGCATGGAGGCGCGCGACAAGGGCTGGGGAGCATTCATTGCAGACCCTGCCTGGAAAAAGCTGGTCGGCGACCCGCAGTATGCCAACACGATCTCCAAAATCAGCAACAGTTTTCTCGTGCCTACGGCATATTCGCAGGTGTAGGAGTGGGGTTGCCATATGCCCACCATGCTACCGGCGGCGTTCTGGTCCGCCGGTACCGACACGTAATCGCCTGAACCCTTGTTACCATGATGAAAATGAATTTCCGGATGATTGGGGCGTTGCTGGCGTCCCAAATGATGTTTTTTACGGGCACGTCGGCGCAGACGGGCCGGGGCGACCGTATCAGCGGTTCCAATTTCGAATCGCGCAGCCCGGTGCTGGCCATGCACGGGATGGTTGCCACGAGTCACCCGCTCGCCACCCAGGCGGGGCTCGATATCCTCAAAAAGGGCGGCACGGCCATGGATGCGGCCATTGCGGCGAATGCAGCCCTGGGCGTGATTGAGCCCAACAACTGCGGCATCGGCGGCGATTTGTTTGCGATCGTGTGGTCGGCGAAGGATAAAAAGCTCTACGGACTGAATGCCAGCGGCCGCTCAGCCAAAGGCCTTACCTACGAGGAATTGAAATCCGCACTGGGCGACAGGACGCAAATGCCGCTGTACGGGCCGCTGTCGATCTCGGTGCCTGGCGCTGTGGACGGTTGGTTCGCATTGCACCGGCGCTTCGGCAAGCTGAAAATGGCTGATGTCCTCGCACCTGCGATCGCGTTCGCGCGGGAAGGTGCGCCCGTACCCGAGGTGATCGCCTACTCGTGGGAGGTCGCGTGCAAGCGGCTGAAAGCGCAAAAGGACATTACAGAATTTGAAAACTTTGGCAAAACCTTCCTGATCAACGGCGCCGCGCCCCGTCACGGGCAGGTTTTCAAAAATCCCGACCTGGCTGTTACCTATGAGAAGATCGCGAAGGAGGGGAGGGATGTGTTTTACAAAGGAGAAATAGCCGACCGGATCGATGCCTATGCGCGGAAAACAGGCATGTTTATCCGAAAGGAAGACCTCGCCGCCACGAAAAGTACGTGGGTGGAACCGGTTTCGGTGAATTACCGGGGGTATGACGTGTACGAACTGCCGCCCAACGGCCAGGGCATTTCGGTGCTGCAAATGCTGAATATCCTCAAACGATACGATCTGAAAAGGCTGGGCCATAATAGTGCCGATTACCTGCATTTGCTGATCGAGGCCAAAAAACTGGCATTCGAGGACCGCGCCCGCTACTATGCCGACCCGGATTTTGCCAAAATCCCGTTGCAGACCTTGCTATCCGACAAGTACGCCGCCGAGCGCAGAGACCTGATCGACCCGGACAGGGCTTCTGCGAAAATCTACCCGAGCCAGTCGGTGCTGAAAGACGGCGACACGGTGTACCTCACCGTCGCCGACGTGGAAGGCAATATGGTGTCGCTCATCCAGAGCAACATGCTCGAATTCGGCAGCGGCATGGTGCCCGACGGGCTCGGTTTTGTGCTACATAACCGCGGCAGCAGTTTCGCCCTCGCGCCCGGCCATGCCAACGTGTATGCGCCCGGGAAGCGGCCATTCAACACCATCATTCCCGGTTTTGTGCTTAAAGACGGCAAGCCGTTCCTTAGCTTCGGTGTGATGGGCGGCGCCATGCAGCCGCAGGGACATTTGCAGATCCTTTGCAACATCCTCGATTTCGGAATGAACGTACAGGAAGCCGGCGACGCGGCTCGTTTTTCGCATTCGGGCAGCAGCGAGCCGATCGGTACCGTCATGTCGGACGGTGGAAAAGTGGCGCTTGAAAGCGGTATTCCGGCACAGGTGCGTGAAGCGTTGGTGCGCAAAGGCCACCAGTTGGCCGATAAGGATTTTTTCGGTGGTTATCAGGCGATCCTCGTCGATCAGGACGAGAAAGTATACCACGGCGCATCGGAAATGCGGAAAGACGGGCAGGTTGCAGGATATTGACAGGCAGGAAACGATATTCGGGAAGCCGCTTCCCGGAAGCCGCTGCCCGAATATCGTTTCGGCTACTTCTTAGGTTCTTTAACCGCCTTGATGGGAAAATCCCCGTATTGGGAAGACACAATGCCCGTAAGCGTATCGCCTTTTTGCATAAAACTGTATTTGAAAACCCCGGCCTGGCTCTCGACGGTGAATGCCACTTTTTCCTGATCCACGGTCAGCTCCTTCATCTCCTGTTTTTCGGTGTCGCCCACATATCCGGTAGTCTTGTTATCTTTTTGTTCAAAAGTAAAAAAGCCCGATTCGTATTCCGGTGGAACGTCGGAGATCAGGTATTTCCAGGTTCCGATAATATCCGCGGGCAATACCACATTTTTTGCTGCAATGGAAACAAATCCTATTGCAATAACCATCAGGAGATAATAATGCTTTGTTTTCATTTTGAATCAGAAGTTTTAAGTTTGAAACCCTCGATAGGCCTTCTAAAATAAAAAGAAATCCTGATTTTATTGGCTATGAAAAAGATGCTCTGCCTCATGCTTTTGATTTCCTGCTCAACCTTTTGCCAGGCCCAGGGAATTGATTTCGTCACTACTTCCTGGGAGGAAACCCTTCAAAATGCGGAGAAAAAGGGAAAGCAGGTCTTCTTATACGTTCGGGCTACCTCGTGCCGGTACTGCCGGCAAATGGAAAAAGAGGTTCTCGTCAACCCGGATGTGATCGATTATTACAACCGGAATTTTATGAGTTACAAAATCGATGTGGAAGACGGAGGGCCGGGAGAGGCACTGGCGAAGCGGTACGGAATTGCAGGTTATCCTACTTACTTGTTTTTGAGTAAAAGCGGTCAAAAGCTCCATCAGAGCTCGGGTGCCAAGCCTGCCGCTGATTTTATCCGGGACGGCCGTAATGCTTCCGATCCGAATACTGCATTGTTTCCGATGCTGGCCAGGTACGAAAAGGGCGAGCGCGCGCCGGAGTTGCTGTTCAATCTGAGTAATGCATTGTCGTATTACATGGTTGATGATAACCCGAAGGAAAAAGTGATGGAAGAGTACCTCGCCACGCAATCGGCCGGGGAGCTGGGCTCGGAACGGAATTTAAGGTTCATTTTCGGCGCTGACCTCGGTTTTAAATCACCGGCTACACAGTATCTCCTGCAAAATCAGCAGAAATTCATCGGCCTGTTCGGCCAGGCAGATGTCGAAAGGACAGCGCAGCGAATCATGACCCGCACGGCCAATATGGCCGGCAGGAACAACGACCTGGCATTGATGAGCGAGCTGAGAAAGGTTGCCACCACCCATTTCGCGGATAGCCTGAAGACGCTGTCACTCCTGCAAATTTACTTTTACAACGGGCGGCACGATTGGCTTAATTATGGCAGATCTACATTGAAATATGGAAGTACTATCGGGGCGGCAGATTGGCAAACAATGTATGAAACGGGCGCTTACCTGAAAGCTTTCGCCAAAGATCCCGAAACGCTGAAAATAGGTGCCGAGATTATGGCAAAAGTTCTGAATCTGAACAAAAACTATGAGCATTTGTGCATTTATGCCCAGCTTCAAAAGAAATTGGGAAACAAAGAGCCTGCTTTAAAAGCCGCGGAGGAAGCACTGAAAATTGCCACAGACAAGGGTGACGATGGTGGTGATGCAAAAGAATTGATCGGCGAACTTACAGCTGCCAATAAATAGGGAATTGCCTCATGTTTTAACGGGTTTGAGTTGTTAGCCAATCCGACATGATAGCCAATGCTTTGGGCGAAAAAGTCTCTTCAATGCCCGCATATTCGCTGGGATGGCCAGTCTTACTTTCCTGAAAAAGGTGATTGAGATTCGGTAATTCTTTTATTGTCACATTTAAATTACCGCCTTCTTTTAATGCTTTTGAAATCGCGGGAAGATTTTGCCGTGCATCAACCTGCAAATCTTTCGATCCATTCAATGCCAGGACCGGGCAGGTGACTTTTTGAAAGTAATGTCCGGGATCAATATTATATAAAAATTGATACCACGGTCCGCACATTGCATTGATTTGGTTCTTGAAAAATTGCTCCGCTGTGATACCCGGAGGAAGCATTTGGCTCGGGTAATCCTTCAACTTCGGTTGAATAAAGGCGGTGAGGTTGGTCCGCAATGCGGCAGTGTCCGGCGAATTTTGCAATATTTCAAGCGCTTCGCTATTGAGCTGATGAATGAATGCAATTCCTGCCTTATCCACACCGCCTGCCCGTGCGATCAATTCCATTTGCAGCGCCATTATTTCGTGGCCGATCGCGCCGGGGCCGGCCAGTGAAATAACAAAACGGACGTCTTTTGATTGCGATGCGGCGATAGCCGCCACCAGCCCGCCTTCGCTATGACCGGCGAGCCCGATTTTATTAGGGATTATTTCATTTCTTGATTTCAAATAGGTAATGGCACTTTCGGCATCTGTGGCGAAATCTTTTGATGTTGCGGTCGAAAAATCGCCTGTCGATTTACCGGTTCCCCGATCGTCGTACCGCAAAACTGCGAAACCCTGCCGCGTAAGGTAATCTGCTATGATAAGGAATGGCTTATGGCTGAAAACCGTCTCATCCCTGTCCTGCGGGCCGCTGCCGGTAATCAATATCACGGCAGGATAGCTGCCCTTTTTGTCGGGCAATGTAAGGGTGCCCGATAGCGAAATGCCCGCTTCGGTATTTTGAAAGGTTACCACTTCGCTGTAATAAGGAAACGGCGGTACCGGCTCCTGCGATTTTTTGGCGACAGCCTTTTGAGAAAAAATAATATAGGCAACGCATCCGACTATCAGCGCAAGAAATGCAGCGAGGGTAATTTTTTTGTTCATACCAGATTGATGCTCAGTTTTGGAATTATCGCTGTCAATTTAATGCTTTTTTTAGGTGTATGTTGGGCGTATATCTTTCAGACGAAATGTAAAGTGCTTTAAAATTCATAAAAGATGTTAATTCGGTTCAGTCGCAAGATATTTGGATAAATGTTCCGGCATTTAGCGATGTGAAACGAAAATAGTTTTATTCGACATTGGAAAGTTTGTTGCGCATCAGTAAAAAATCCGGACAGGCATTCAGCAGCCTGTCCGGATCCTTTTGAAGTCGTCAATTACCTTTCGGGGCGTTTTACAAATTTCTGATCGTCCCGCCATCGACGCGTATCACGGCGCCGCTTACATAGTTGGCCAGCGGGCTGGTGAGATACAGAACCGCCCCGGCGATTTCTTCCGGGAGGCCGAACCGCCCGGTGTCATTGGGGATCAGGTCCTGCACGGCGCGGTATTTGATTTCGTCCAGCTCGGTGCCCCAGCTAAACTTCGGCGCCGCATTGACGAGCCATTCTTCCACCATCGGGTTCATGATCGCGCCGGGCGAAACCACGTTGGACGTGATGCCGGTTTCCTTCAATTGCCGGGCCAGCGAAACCGACAAATTATGCCGTGCTGCCAGGGTTGCGTTGTAATGCGGTTGTTCCTTGATCGGCTGAATCGCCAGCCCGCCGCCAATATGGATCACGCGGCCCCAGCCCAGCTCTTTCATCTGCGGCACGATACGGCGGATCATCCGCACATAGGAAACCACATTGGCATTGTAAAGCTCCATCCAGTCGTCCGGCATGGCGTCCGGCCAGTTTTTGTGGCTCACTACTCCCGCGTTATTCACGAGGATATCGACCGCCCCGCCTTGCAATGCTGCTGCGGCCACGGCATCGGCGCCTTCATCCGTCGACAAATCGCCTATGGCCACTTCCGCCTTGCCGCCTGCTTGTATGATGTTTTCCGTGACCTGATTGGCGCGTTGTTCGTTCCGTCCGTGTACGATGACCGTCGCGCCTTCGCCCGCGAGCATCCGGGCGATCGCCTCGCCCAGGCCTGAGCTCGCCCCTGTCACGAGCGCGCGTTTTCCGCTTATTTGAAAATCCATTTTTGCTTTTTTTGAATGAGTTACTGATTGCGAATACAAAATTCGCCGGTCAGCAGCTGCTTCATTTTGCTGGGAAGCTCAATTTACTTTGTTGAAAAGCGCAGGGTAATGGGGTCAGGCCAGTACCGCAGCGGCTTGCTCCGGTTCCTGTCCGTGAAGAATGCGGTCGATGTTTTGTAATGTAACCTGCGCGATTTCCGTCAGTGCTTCTTCCGTGAAAAATGCCTGATGGGCCGTCACCAGCACATTGGGGAAGCTCATTAGCCGCTGGATGGTGTCGTCCTCGATGATGCTTTCCGAAAGGTCTTTGAAAAAGAGCTTTTCTTCCTGTTCGTAGACATCGATGGCCAGGTTGGCCAAATGCTTGCTTTTCAGGGCTTCTATGGCATGGGCGGTGTTGATCAGCCCGCCGCGGCTCGTGTTGATCAGCGTCACACCGGGTTTCATGGCAGCCAGGGTATTTTCGTTGATCAGGTAATGCGTGGCAGGGTTGAGCGGACAATGCAAGGAAATAACATCGGACGAGCGGAGCACTTCTTCCAATGGTTTATACTCGATTCCCGCCTGCTGGAGTTCGTTGTTCGGGTAGAGGTCGTATGCAATGACTTTGCAGCCGAAGCCTTTCATAATCCGGCAAAATGCGCCGCCTATTTTGCCGGTTCCAACTACGCCGATCGTCTTGCCATGCAAGTTGAAACCGAGCAGCCCGTTCAATGAAAAATTCTGTTCCCGCACGCGGTTGTAGGCCTTGTGCGTCTTGCGTATGAGCGTGAGCAACATGGCCACCGTATGCTCGGCTACGGCTTCTGGCGAGTACTCGGGTACGCGGCACACACGTATCCCGTGCAGGCGCGCGGCTTCCAGGTCCACATTATTGAACCCGGCGCATCGCAAGGCAATGACTTTTACACCTTTTTCGGCCAGTACAGCAATGACTTCCGCATTCACTTTGTCATTGACGAACACGCAAACCGCCTCCTGGCCGTCTACGGCATTCACGATATGCGGTCCCAAATGGGTTTCCAGGTATTCGATTTCAAAACCGTGGGGGCGGTTGTGCACATCGAAAAATTGCTTGTCGTAGGGCTTGGCGGAGAAGAACAGGATTTTCATATCGTAAAAATAGAATATATCGCCTCTTTTCCGCCAATATTTCAGGGAGTTTCCAACGGCTAGTTCTTCACCCGCTGCTCCTCGCTCCCCGAGCCGCCGACGTTCCGTTTCCGCTTGCCGGAAGTGCCCCTGGCGAAGTTGTACGTGAACGACGCCACCAGCACCCGCGTGTCGGCATCGTTGTAATAGTTTGCCCGGGCGTTCGGAATGTTGAGAATGCGACCGTTCGGTTCGAGCGAGCTGAAAATGTCTCGAAGGGAAAGTTTAACAATGCCTTTGTCTTTCATCACCTTTTTCTGCACCGCCGTGTTCACGAGGAACAGGTCGTCCTTGTCGAACTGTGCGCTCTGGCTTCGGGTAATGTAAAACCCGCTCAACTCGGCGCTCCACCCGTTTTTGAACAGAAATTGGTTGTTCGGACTAATGTAGCCGTACGTGGAACCGGTGGTGCGGTCGGGGTCGCCGGGCATGCCGCGGAAGTTGTTGTGGATGAGCTCCGCGTAAAAATTGCAGGTCCACCAGTTGCCCGCTTTGAGTCGGGCGGTCAGTGTGATACCGCCCCAGATGAGCCTGCTGATATTACCCGTCCGGCTGATGAAAACGTTCCCCGCCTGCTCGATGACCTCGCCTTGCATGTTCCGGGTGTAATTGTAAAGCAGCGACAAATTGAACCGGCTTTTATAGTTGAATGAAAGCTGGAACCTGTTGCCGAACTCGGGTTTCAGGTAGGGATTGCCGGCGAAGTAGGAAAATTTGTCCAGCAGGAAAACGAAAGGGTTCAGGTCCTGGTAGTAGGGGCGGCCGATTCTGCGCCCATAGGAAAAATTCAGGTGCGTCTGGTTGGTATCGAGCTTGTAGCTGACGAAAAGTGTAGGGAAAATACTGGTGTAATGCAATGTGAAAGACGAATCCGGCTTTACCGCATTGCCCAGCTGATGCCCGTACCCATTTGTATTTTCCGCACGCAGTCCGGCTTGGAGCGAGAGTTTTTTGAAATCCCTGTTGAAATTCAGGTAAGCCGCATTGATATTTTCGGTGTAGCGAAAACGGTTGGTTTTGTCATAATCCACCGAAATGGCTTCTCCCTGATGCAGAAAGTAGTTGGCCGCATTGTCGGTGCGCACCATACTGGTCTTAAAGCCCGCCCCGAACCGGCTCTTTCGCAATGGATGTTCGTAATCGGTTTTGGCTGAGTAAATGGCAATGGAAGAGGGGAGGTCGGTGGTGATTTTCTCCTGTCTTTTGAATGCGCCCTCCCCATCGAGGAAATCGTTGATGAACGTCTGCCGGGCGCGGATGAGGGAATCTATCACGCCCGCGGCATTCCTGACCACGCTGCGCACTGGCCGCTGCTCGCGTGACTGCGTGTATGCGCCCGTGTACACGATACCCCAGGTGGTTTTTTCATTGGCGTAAAAATCGATCCCGGTTTTCAGGTTGGTAGTCCTGCTTTTGGGGTAAAAAAGGGTGGTTTGGTCAAACGATGATTGTAATGCATCGTTTTCGTCATAATACCTTCGTTCGATATCGAGCCTGCGCCACTGGTCGGTGCTGTTGAAGCTGGCATTGGTGAAAAAAATGAAGCGGTTGCTCCGGTAATTGAAATTCACGTTCTCGTTATGCCGCCAGTACTTCGATCTTGCCGGGCTGAGTGTAATGCTCCCGTTCAGGCCGCGGACTTTGTTTTTGCGCATTCTGATATGGATAATCCCGGCGCTTCCGGCCGCGTCGTAGCGCGCCGGAGGATTGGTGATCAACTCGATTTTTTCGACGGAATTGGCCGGTAATGAACGCAGGTAAGCGGCCAATGCAGCCTGCGAGAGGTAAGTAGGGCGGTTGTCGATGAGCACGAGCACGCCCGGCTGACCTTTGAGGCTGATACTGCCGCTCTGATCGACCATCACGCCCGGCGCTTTTTCCAGCACTTCCAGCACGTTGGCGCCGGCATTTGAAATCAGCGCATCGACGTTCAGAATCGTCCGGTCGATCTGGTATTCCACGAAATTCTTCTGTCCGGTCACTTTCACTTCATCTAGTTTGATATCAGTGGGTTTTAATGTGGTGGTTCCCATGTCAATAGCTGGTTTTTCACTAGAAATGTCAAACCAGCTTCCGGTAAAGCCTTGAAAGCCCATCATCGAGACGGTAGCGAAATAGCGCCCGCTTTGAATACCGGTGATTGAAAATGTCCCGTCATTCACGGTAAGCACCGTTTTCACCAGACTCGAATCTGCGGCTTGGAGCACCGAGACGACGGCTCCTTCCAGCGGCGCGTTGTCCGCACCGACCACTTTTCCTTTGATTTGGGCAAATGCATTCCCCAATGCCGCCAGCAGGGCAACGGCAATCCACAGGGTGGTTCTCACCCGGCCAATGGTTTTCATAATGTGATGTTAAAGTTGTTTATTCATGACTGACGGGCATAGTTTACCCGCCTTACCCAAAGTAAGTTTTTGACCTATGCGAATATGGATCCGGGTTAATGGTGGCTCCCGTAGGTGAAGTCGATCACGTCGTCAGGTTTCGGAAGTACGGCGTCCAGCACACTTTTGAGGACAGAATCCGGCTGCTTCACGCCGTTGACGATCAGTTCATGATTGGTGATCCTGAAATCGATATTGTTTCGGGAAATCTCGATGCCCTGCCGTTCGATCGCATCCATGATCTTTTCGTTGATCGCCTGGCGTTTGATGCGGATTGGATTAGGACGGTATTCCTGCCGGTAAGTCTGCAAGGGTTGCGCCTGGTACGTTTGGGCGTAAGGCTGCCATTGTACAGGCGCCAGGCGTGCATTGGCGGAAGAGTCGATGTCCAGCGTGGCAGAGAGCCGGTTAAGCGCGCCTGTTGTTTTTTGCAAAGGTTGCAGCGTGTCCGGTCGTGTCAGGTTGGGATGGTTTGCAACTCCCGCAGGATTTTGTACGGCCTGTTTTTGTAGCGTATTTGGCTTATTATTGATCTGATTTTCAGTCGTTTTTGATCTGATTTGATCAGGCTGTGGCAGAACTTGATTCTTTGGTGCCGTCGCCGGGTTTTTCGCATTACCTGTTTGCCGGGCCTGTTTTGCGTTGGGCTTTTGGGGACTCGTTTGCCGCCCGTCCGATTGTGCGAACAAGACCGAAAATGTGAGGAATGCCAGCATCGCCACCAGCAGCACCGTTTTTTCGGAGGCCCCCAATGTCGAGTTGGTGCGCGAGGCAATGCGTTTGGCGCGTTGTACCAATCCACCTTTCCCTGAGAACGCTAATTGATATACGTTCTCATTCAGCTGGTATTCCCGAAACGACAGGAGGGCGCGGATATAGGTCGTCTGGTTCCCCGAACACCTCAGGGCCATATCGTCGCAGCAATTTTCACGCTCTTCGTGCATGAGCCGGGAAATCCAGAGAATGCCGGGATTGAAGAAAAACAGGAGCTCGGTCAGCCGTTGCAGAAAATTGACAAAAAAGTCGAGGCGGCGGATATGCGCGAGCTCATGGAGCAGTACCATTTCGATCTGATCCGCCGGAATGGACGTGATTACGCCCAGCGGGACGAGTATCACGGGTTTGAAATGCCCCAGTACGGTCGGGACTTTTACCAGGCCGGATTGAAATATCTTCACGTGCTGCGTGATGCCCATGGTTCGGGCAAATTCACGCACGCGTTGTTCCCAATGGGTTCCTATGGCGTAAATCTGACGCGTTTTGAGCTGATGCAGGCGGTAAAGCCCGATCGCAAGACCCGTCATTTTAGCGGCTACGATGAGAAGCCAGAGCCACGTGATCGTGTAAATGTTTTGAGCAAGAAAATCCGTGACGATGCCCACGAAGCTCTGCGGATGGGATATGGTAGGACCCGAACCCACGGCCTCGTTAGTCAGGTGCGTTGCAGAAACATCGCGGACCTGTGTTTCCACGGGAACAGCGGAACCCGATCGCACAAATGCAACGACGGTACCCACGATGAAGAGCAAAAGCAAGCCCGTGAGCAGGTTATAGCGGATTTCGGGCCGGCTGCGACGGGTGTATACGATCACAGCTGCTGCCAGCAGCGCTGCAACGGCACCTATCCAGAGTGAATGCCCCAGCGCCAGCCCGATCTGCCGGATCAGGGCGTAGGTGGTTTCGGAAGTGAACAGATTTTTCATGGCTGATTTGATTTAGGAATTCCCTTTTTCCAATTGGTCCAAAACCGCCCGGATTTCGTCGAGCTCTGCTTTGGAAGCTTTCTTGTTATCCAGCAATTGCATGACCAGGTTACTGGCCGAGCCGCCGTATAAATGGTCCACGAAGCGGTCGAGGAGGAGGCCTTTTGTTTTTTGCTCCTCTTCAACCGCCTCGTAAACATGCTTCATGCTGCGCTCGTCGCGCGAGAGCATGCCTTTTTCGGCCATCAATTGCATTTGTTTGAGGGTGGTGGTGTAGTTCACCTCCTTAAATGTATTCAGCTGGTCGTGCACAAAGCGCACGGTGGAAGGCCCGTTCTTCCAGAGAATGGTCAGAATATCGAGCTCAGCTTTCGTGGGTTCAGCTTTTTCGGAACTCATGGCTATGAAAATTAAGTACATACCAAAGGTACGATTAAAATCGTACGATGCAAATGGTAAGGTGAAATAATTTCAAAAGCCTATCGCAGCAACGTCTCCGTATTATACCGGTTCCGGTATTCGATAGGCGTGAGGCCGGTAATGCGCTTGAAGATGGTCCTGAAAGTTTTCAAATCGTTATACCCGACGTCGTAGGTGACGTACGCAATGTTCGATTCGCCGGCTTCCAGGGATTTCTTGGCGGCTTCGATCTTGATTCGCTGGATGTATTCGATCGGGTTGAGGGTGGTAGCACTTTTGAAACGGCGGATGAAATTCCGCTTGCTCATATTGACCTCGCCCGCGATCTGATCCACCGAAATGTCGGCCTTGAACTCGCTTTCGATGTAGGTTTGTGCCCGGTGAATGTCCTGGTCGTTGTGGCCGCGGTGGCCGGAGAATATCGTGAAAATACTTTGCGAAGTGCGGCCGTAATCGAGGGCGTAGTACTTGCTCAGATTAATGGCGGTCTCTTTCCCGCAGGTCTTTTCGATGAAATACAGGATGGCGTTCAGGGCCGAAAAGCCGCCGCCGCCGGTAATAATGGCCTCCGACTGGGTAACGACCCGCTCGGGCCTGAAATTGACGAGGGGATACCTTTTCCGCATGTCGTCCATCGCGCCCCAATGAGAAGTAGCCGGCATACCATTCAGCAAGCCGCATTCTGCAACAAAGTAAGCCCCGGTACAAAGGCTGATGATCTGCGCCTTGCGATGGTATTTTTCCGCCAGCCAGCGGATGAGCTTGTCATATTTAAGCAGCAGCTGGTCCATGTCGGCCCCCTCGGTATTCATCGGAGGCACGACGATCACGTCCGTTTCAAAATCATCGGCCAGCGTTCTCCCGCAGTGAAATTGGACAGGGAGGTTGAGCTGCACATCATGAAGGTGCACGCCCACCAGGTCGATTTCGAACGGAGCCGTTTTGCCGCTTCTGACGACCGCATCCCTCGCGCCGGTCAGCAATGCAGCGGTGCTCGACAGGGCCGTCAAAAGCACATCTTCATACACGATTACAGAAATATGTCTCGGACGCATAGGTTGGCAGGTTTATTCAAAGCTATCATAAAGATGGCACAAAATACACCTTTGATTGTCATTTTTACACGCCGGTCGACTTTTCGGGTCCCGCTAGTTTTGCATTATCACAAAACAAAAACAAACTATGAAAACAATCTTTGATGCAGCTACCCGGGACGAATTGATCAGAAGGATCCGGTCACTCGAAACAAGCAATGCGGCGCAGTGGGGCAAAATGAATGTGTATCAAATGACCAGGCACTGCACGATCTGGGACGAATGGGTATTGGGCGTTCACAAACCGAAGTACAAACAGGAACTGATGGGGTGGATTTTTGGCCGAATGGCCCTGAAAACCTTCGTGAAAGACGACCGGCCTATTCAGAAGAATGTCCCGACCGGCCGGATGTTTATCGTCAAGGAGCTGGACGGCGACCTGGAACAGCAAAAGCAAATCTGGATCCGTTGCATTGCCGCTTATGAGCACTTTTCCAATCCGGATTTCATTCACGATTTTTTCGGGAAGATGACGCGCGAGCAAATCGGGATATTTGCCTACAAGCACTCGGACCATCATTTACGGCAGTTCGGCGCCGTCGATCCCGTCGCAGTGGCCGATCAGCAGCGGGGGGGCCGGCTGGTTTCTCCGTAACGGGTGATGAATTGCAGGCGGTATTTGGGGAAAATAGAAGAGGTTGTACAAATGTGTGTAAGCTGTCAGCCTGAGCGCAGACTTTACGCACATTTGATACAACCTCTTTTCAATGCACCGACTTAATTCCAGCCGTTAGCGATGTCTTTGGCTACGTTGGGGTTGTAGTTCTTCTCTACGTCGGGGATCGGCAGAAGGATATTTTTGTCCTGAAAAGGCTGCTTGCCGTCACCTGGCTCGGCGGCGCGTTGCGCGTTGAGCGTCTGCTTGGCAATTCCCCAGCGGATCAGGTCGAAATACCGGCTTTGTTCGCCGCAAAGTTCCACCTGGCGTTCGCGCATGATGAGCTTCATCGCGTCGGCCTGCGCGCCCAGGCTCGTGTACGCAACGGCGCCCGAACGCTTGCGAACCTGGTTGATCAGCGCCAGCGGGTCGGCACCGGTTTTCCCTTGCTGGATTTGCGCTTCCGCGAGCATCAGGAGCACATCGGCATAGCGGATCACCTGCCCGTTAATGGAGCTTTGCGGCCCGCCATAGGAGGCTACTTCATTGTAATACTGGTATTTTTTCCAAACATAATAGCCCTGTGGGTCATCGGCTTTGAAAGGGAAGTCGATCGCGCCGCCGGCACATTTCTGGCAATACTGGGTGTCGCCGCCGCTTTCCTTGTTGCCGTAGAACGTAAACTTCGCACGCGGGTCCACATAGTTGGCGCTGGTGGACGGGTTTGGATATTGGAATGATTTAACCGTTGTGGTTGGGATGTAAACATTGAACCAGTCCTTGAAACCGTATTCCTGCGCACGGTCGGAGTGGGTGGCCTTGCCGCCCCAGGTTTCCTGTCCGCCAAAAACATAGTACTGGTTGCCAATGCCCCAGTCGGTCCATTTGGCATTCATGATCTGGAAAATATTTTCAGGACTGCTCTGATTCGTCGAGCTGAACAGGTTTTCGTACGACGGGTCCAGGGAGTAGGTGAAGGGCGCTGCCGTCAGCTGAGCCAATGTGGTTTCAGCCTGTGCCCACTTTTTCTGGTACAAATAGGACTTTCCGAGCAATGCCACGGCCGCACCTTTGGTGGCCCTGCCGAGTCCCGTTGCCGCATCGTAAGTTACGGGCAAGTCGGCCGCGGCCAGTTTCAGGTCGCTTTCAATCGTTGCCCAAATCGCCTCCGCGGACGAGCGGGAAGGGTAGTTGTTGGCCACTGTGCTGTCGTAAGCGGTGATCAGCGGTGCCTTACCCCACAGGTTCACAATGTTGAAATAGGCATACGACCGCAGAAACCGCGCTTCGGCAATGTATTGCTTCGCAGCCTGCTGGTCGGCAGCCGACGCGGGATTCCAAACTCCTGCGCGGTCGATGACCACATTCGACCGTAGAATCAGCCGGTAAAGGCTGTTCCAGAGCTGGCCGATCTGCGCCTGGCTCGTCCCGAACGAGTAGTCGGCCAATTGCGCCATGTCGCCTTGCAGGTTGGTCGTTTTCTTGGCTTCGTATCCCAGCAAATCGAAAATAAAGTAGTACTCCCGCGACCAGAGGCCATTGTGCAGCAATGTCGCGTAAGTGGCGATCACAGCCTGGTTCAATCCTTCGGAAGAGGTAAAATAGGTTTTGTAATCGTAGGCGCTCTGGCTTTCCAGTTCCAGTTTGGATTCGTCGCATCCGGCGAGCTGGAAAACGGCCGCGAGGCCTGTCAGAAAATATATGATCTTTTTCATGTTCACTTCAAGTAAGTTTTCTTCTAACCATTAAAACCCAAGCTGCAAGCCGCAAAGCAAAGTTCTCGGCTGCGGCAACTGCAGGCGGTCGTCGATACCGCGCGAGAAAATGTAGCTGCCGCCGTTCTGGGTGCTTACCTCGGGGTCATAACCTTTGTATTTGGTGAAGGTCAGAAGGTTTTGTGCCGCCGCATACACGCGAATGCTCTTGAACACCTTGCCGCCGCCAATGCCTTCGAGCAAGCCCTGGGGCAGGGTATAGCCCAGCGTCACATTGCGCAGGCGCAGGTAGGAGCCGTTTTCGAGCCACCAGTCGGAGGGGCGCAAGTTGCCGTCGCCCGTGGCGCTTTGTCCCGCACGCGGAAGCTCGGCCACATCACCCGCTTTCCGCCATCTTTTCAGGATTTCGGTAGATGCATTGTGGCCCGTCGATTCATTGTCTGTCACGAATTTGAAGGCATTCAATATTTTCAAACCCGAAACACCCGAGACAACGACATTCAGATCGAAGCCTTTGTAGCTGGCGCCCGCATTGAAACCGTACACGATTTTCGGGATAGGGTTACCCAGGATTTTCTGGTCGGTGGAAGTCACTTTGCCATCCCCGTCGAGGTCTTTGAAAATAAAGTCTCCCGGAAGCAGCCCCGCCTGATACTTGGTGGTGGCATCGCCCGCCTTTTCAGCCGCTTGGGCATTCAATGCGTCGATTTCCGCCTGGTCTTTGGCTACGTGCGAAACTTCATACCCAAAGAACGATCCGATCGCCGAACCCGCCGCGGTGTAGGTGAATGTAGGCAGGTTGCTGAATGCCCCTCCCTGAATGGGCGCGGCAAACTCGCTTCCGAGGGAATTCACGATGTTTTTGTTGTAGGCCAGGTTCGCGCTCACATTATACTGGAACCCGCCCCGGGCCTGGTCGCGGTAGCCGACCGAAAACTCTACGCCCTTGTTTTGCGCGCTGGCTGCATTGGCAAATTTACTGGGTTGCCCGCCGCTGCTGGATGCCCCGGTACTTCCGGAAACCGGCACGCTCACGAGCAAGCCGGAGCTTTTGCGGTTGTACCAGTCGACGGTCACGCTCAAACGGTTGCTGAGGAAGCCGAGGTCGAGGCCGATGTCGGTCTGGTCGGTCGATTCCCAGCGGATATTCGGGTTGGATAATGTATTGATGGTCGTTCCCGGGTTAAACCCTTCATTGGTACCCAGCGAGTAAACCAGGTTGCCGTTGGGATTTCCGCTGTAAGTCAGTACCGAAGTCACACCGGTGGTAGGGATGGTGTTGTTACCCGTTCTACCCAATCCGAACCGTATCTTTCCGTCGCTCAGGAAATTCAGGTTGTTCTTGATAAAATCCTCGTCGATGAAGCGCCAGGCGACACCCAGGCCGTAGAAATTCCCGAAGCGATTGTTGGCACCGAAGTTCGAAGCGCCATCGCGGCGGAAGCTTCCCGTAAGAATGTACTTGTCGTCGAAAGTATAACCCAGACGTGCGAAGTAGGAGATCACCGACGAGCGGGCATAGCCGTAGTTGGAGCCGGTAACGGCCTGCGACTGCGCTACGCTGATGTTCTGAATGGCGTCGTTCGGGATTTTGGTACCGGTCGCATTCAGGCCGGAAGCATTTCCCGGATCGAGGTAGCTGTTACCAAGCGTCGCCGAAACGCTGTGCTTGCCGAATACCTTATTATAGGAAAAGTAGTTTTCCAGCGTGTAAAAGGAATAGTTGCTGAAACCCAGCGTCGCCTGCTGCGGGTTGGTCAGGTTATTCCCCGCCGTGTAGCCATATTGGTAACTGCGGTTCTTGCCCCCGCCGATTTCGGCCGAAAGCTGCGTGCGAAACCGCAATCCGGCAATAATATCCACTTCCGCAAAAACCTGAGGAAAGAACACAAACCCGGTATTGATAGGGTGGTTCAGATTAATGGCCGCGAGCGGGTTGTTACCATTGCTGAAATCGTCGACGTTGGTGGTGTTGGAATAGCCACCCGGAATAGCGGGGTCATAAATAGGCTTGTAAGGGGCATAATACACCGCTTCCGAAATGCTGGCCAGCTGGCCGTCGTCCTTCGTATAACGGATGTTCAGGCTTTGTCCCAGATGGAAACGGCCCAGGGTTTCGTCCAAGGCAAATCGCGCGTTCAGCCTGCTGTTGGTGAAGTTTTTCACGATGGCTTGCTGTTTGATATAGCCCAACGAGAAATTGTAAGCCACTTTTTCGCTCCCGCCACTGATATTCAAATCGTTTTGCGATACAAGCCCCGATCGGAAAATCTCTTTCTGCCAGTCGGTACGGTCGGTGGTCACTTCCGATGTATTGAACTTCGCGGGCAGGGCCGAATTGGTTGTGGCCGCGAAATCTTTCAACAGGTCTATGTACTGCGATGCATTGAGCAGATCCAGCGTCTTCCAGGCTTTGGCAACGCCCCATTGCGTGTTGAAATTGATGCGCGGCGCACCTGACTTACCTCTTTTGGTCGTGATAATGACCACACCATTAGCCGCAGCCGAACCGTAAATAGCAGTGGAAGAGGCGTCTTTCAGGATTGTGATATTTTCAATGTCCTGGGTAGCGAGTGTGTTGAACATCGTTTTGCTGCCCTGGATACCGTCGATTACATACAATGGATCGACTCCCGTAAATGACCCGGTACCGCGGATGAGGATCTGGGCATCGGAGCCGGGCGCTCCGTTCGATTGCAGCACCTGCACACCGGCCGACTTTCCGATGAGGAGCTGTGAAGGGTTGGTAGCAGTGGTAGCGCCGGCGTCCTTGGAAGAAACTATATCCACCGAACCGACCACATCCTGCTTACGCGAGCTTCCGTAGCCGATTACAACCACCTCGTTGAGCGACTTATCGTCCGGAACCATCGATACGTTGATCACGGCCCTGTCGCCCACCGCCACTTCCTGCGTTTTGTAGCCCACAAAACTGAATACCAGCACGGCTTCCAGATTGCTCACCTCAAAATCGAAGTTGCCGGAAGCATCCGTCAAGGTACCCAGTTGCGTGCCTTTCAGGCGCACGCTCACGCCCGGAAGGCCGTCGCCGTTTTCGTCGCTTACCTTGCCTTTCAACACCTGCGCCAGCATATCCCGCATTTGAGTGGAGAGTTGCCCCGTACTTTTGGTTTGCAGTTCTTTACTGGCTTTGAGCAGGATGCGCCCCGACGGGGTTACCTGGTAGGAGATTTGAAGAGGTACCAGCAGCGTTTGCAATGCAGCTGCCAGTTTCTGGTTCACAACATGGATCGCTACCGGGCGGTCGGCGCGGATGGCCTTGTTGCTGTATACAAATTTTACATTCGCTTTCTGCTCCAACTGGTCGAGCACCGTCGCCAGTTCCACCTTGTCGGCGTGGAGTGTCACGTTCCGTTCCAATACCTCCTGCGCCTTGCTGACGTGCGCCGCGTAGGTGAGGCTGGAAAAGACGATTGAAAAGATAAGCTGGGCCAAAGAAATTCTCATGAGCAAGCAAAGCGATGCCCGGTTTTTTCGGTATCGGTTTTTTTTCATAGTTTAGAAAGGTTTTTTATAACTAATGAATACCCTGCTGCCGCATCTTGGCGGATTTCCGGCAGTGGGAAAGTACTTGACCGGCAGGGTAGCTTTCTGCCGGTTTCTTTTTGGGGGACTTTTGGACAGGTTTAATGCATAGGCAGTTTTTAGGTGAAACAAAAATTACTTGCAGCCGGCCGCCGAAACCAGGATTCGCGTTCCCTGGACCTCATAGGAGCCGTCGTTGGACTGGCAAATCAAATCGAGCTGATCGAACAGCGACATACTGGTAAGGTCACCGGTAAATGTGCATTCATTCACTGCATCGCCGGACACGACGATATCTACCCCGTAAGCATCTTCGAGGCGCTGGAAAATTTCGGGTAATGCCATGTTTTTGTAAATCGCAGGCGGCAGCTCCGCGTGGGCAGTGAGCAGCACCGGCTTGTCGACGAGGCTGGTCATCAGATGCCCGCTTTCCTCGAAATAGGTCACGCGCTGGTTCGGGGTCAGGATAACCCTTTTGTTGAATTGGTGCTTCGTCTGGGAGGCGTCTTTTTCGGAGCCGATGCTTTCGTTTTCGAATACGGAAACCTTTCCGCACACCACTTCAACCTGCATTTGATGTTCTTCTCTTCCTTTTTTTACCCAGAAACTCGTGCCCAGTACGCGCGTCACGAGCTTGCCGCTGTACACGAAAAACGGGCGGCGGCTGTCTTTGGTAATGTTGAAAAACGCGTCGCCGGTGAGCTGCACCTCGCGTTTTGCGGCTGAGAACTGGCGGGGGTAGGTCAGCGCGGCGCCAGGGGCGAGGGTTACCTCGCTGCTATCGACCAGTTTGACGCGCATCGGGCGGGCGGTGCTGTTAGCTGTCGAAACCAGGCCTTCCTGACTTGCTTCCAGCAATAATGTATCGCCTGCTACCGTGCCCGGAGCAGGCTTGTTTGAAAAAAAATAAAACAACGACAGCGATACGATCAGCACGGCCGCAACCGAGCCGAAAATGCGTACCGTCATGGGCGACAGCCGTGGCAGGAATGTTCTGGTCTTTCCGGACGCTTTCCTTTCGTGCTGGATGGCGCTCCACATCCGGGCTTTCAGAACCGATTTCTCGGTATCTGAGAGTTCGGCCTGCGGCGCGCCGCTTTGTACCTGGTTGTACCATGCGTGGATGCGGTCTCTTTCCGCGGGACTGCATTTGCCCTCGCGGTACTTTAAAAGCAAGCTTTCAATTTCGTCGTAACTCATCGGTTCAGGGGGGTGGTTGGCTCAGGATGTTTTTTATCTGATTCAACCTCTAAACCGTATTGGCTCCGTATTGTCCCTGAATGTTTTTAAAATAACTTGGAAAGTTTATGTAAAATAAGGGGTTTGGCCCTGAACTTCCTTTAAAAATGCAACGTGTTCGGGATGGCGGTCAGGAGAAAATGCTGAGCAGGAGGAGGAGAAGTGTTTCGTTCAGGTACTCGCGGACGGCCTTGGAGGCTTTGCTGAGATGGTATTCGACCGTCTTTTCGGACAGGTTCATGAATTCGGCGATCTGGGCGATCGTCCAGCTTTCGATCCGGCTCAGCTTGAACATTTCACGCGTTTGGGCAGGAAATGGTTTGAGGCCTTCGTCGATGTTGCGCAGTAGCTCGTTGTAGGCTACCTCGTCTTCGGTATAATGCTCGTGCTGGCTTGCAAATGCCTGATAATAGGCGAGGTACCGGCTGCGCGGGCCGGATTTCCGGATGTGGTCGATGACTTCGAACCGCACGGCGGAAAAAAGGTAGTAGTTCAGCGTGGTGGTCCGCAGGTTCGCACGCTCGTTCCAGAGACGCGTAAAAATGTCCTGTACGATTTCCTCCGCAATGTGCCGTTGCCCGAGCTTATGGAATGCAGCCCTGTACATCGGGTACCAATACTCATCGTAAATAGCGGTAAAGGCCCATTCCTGCCCCGAGCATAAAGCTTCCAGCAGCTGCTGGTCAGAAACTCGTGGGCTTTGCGGCATTTTAGTGAAGAGGTGTCAAGTTTACGTTTTTGACAAAGTTATATTTTTTGGTTTGATATTCATATTCTATTCCGGCCGGTTGGAATTTGGCGAATGCGGCCTCATCCGAGGTAGGGGCCTCCCGGAACACCCCAGCCCCATTTGGGCATTGGTTCGTCCGGGTTCATCTGCAAATCGTTGCTGTTGGAGTTGATGACGGCGATGCGTGTACCCCATTCGATGTAGGCGACAAATGCCGAACGGAACTCCGGGTCGTCGGGCAGCTTGATTTCATCGGCCGTCTCCAGAAGCAGCGAAACCCAGCGCTGGCGGTGCTGCTCGGTAAGATGTTTGGCCAAATGCTTCTGGATCATTTTGAAATGACTGCCTTCCGAGGTGCTGTACCATTCCGGCCCGCCCAGTACCTCGGCAATGAAATGCGCTACATGCACCTGGTGATCGGGCGACATATGCTTGAAGACCGGTTCCAGAAGCGGGTCTTGGAGAACCTTTTGGTAGAACAGGCGAGTCAGGTTTTCGAAAACGGGCATTCCGCCGGCCCAGTCGAATAAGGTGGGGATTGAAGTCTGTTGTGTCATGGCAGATGATTGGGGAAGTATTGTTCTATTTAATTGAAATCACTGAGGGCGCCAGTACCATATCGTAGCGATCGAGGCCGGGAGCGTAGAAATCCGGGGTAACCTGCGTAACGCGGAATCCCAGTTTTTCGAAGAACGGGAAACTCAATTGGGTCGTATCCAGGATCACCGATGCACCTGGCCGAAGCTCCCGGATTTTGTTTAAGCGAAACGTCAGCAGCTGTTTTCCGATGCCTTTCCGGTGAAACTGCCGCGCTACCATGCCCCACACGAGCCCGGCAGTGTTGGGCTCGTTGTCAGGGAAATAGAATCCTGCGCAGGCGGCAATTTGATTCTCTATTTCAACGACGTAATAGTAAAGTGAATCCTCGTCTTTTCCTTGCGAGAGGTCGTCGAGCAGTTGTTGAAACTCTATCTTTTCATGATCCGCAAAAAACTCGGGGTGATTGCCTTCAAATGCCCGGATGCACCCGGAATAGTCGGAGGCCTGGTAAGGACGGATTGTCATTTCGGTGGTAAAAGTAGGTTTTACCTCCCAATGTATTACTTTTTAGCCCGGTAACCGTAGTACCCCGAGTGAATGGCATGGAAAACTCCGGCGGCCGGAAGCATTTTGAATTAAAACTTACATTTCGAAACAATGAAAAACATCACAGTTCCTTCCCGAGACCAGGTAAGCCCCGAATCACAGGAAATTTTTGACACCATGTCAAAACGGTTGGGGCGGATGCCCAATCTGTACGCGACAATAGGCTACTCGGCGACCTCCCTTAAGGCCATGCTGGCTTCTGAAGAGAGCGTTAGCCATGGCGTTTTCACTGCGAAAGAACGGGAGGCGATTTACCTCGTGGTGTCGGAAGTAAACCACTGCGACTACTGCCTCGCCGCGCACACGCTGCTTGCGCGCAAGAGAGGATTTACCGACGAGGAGATCGTCGGCCTGCGTAAAGGCCATGCCACCGATCCCAGGCTGCACAGTGCCGTCCAGCTCGCGAAAGCCATCGCGGAAAACAAGGGACAGGCCAGTGAAGCCGTGAAAGACGCTTTTTTCGCGGCAGGATATGACGAAGCCGCATTGATGGACCTGATTTCGCTCGTAACGGTACGCACATTCACTAACTACGTGTACGCGCTCACGAAAATACCGGTCGATTACCCGGCAGTTGCGCCGATTCAGGCGGAAAAATAGTTAACGCAGGATTTGTAAAATCCGCGTCATGGAGCTCACGAGCGTTTCCAGCTTTGAATCATCCAAATTTGCGGTGATTTTCTCAATTTGCTGATTGGAAGCGGCATCGAGCTCCTTAAAAACCTTCATTCCGGGCTGGGTGAGCGATAGCACTGAGGCGCGTTTGTCGTTTTCGGATGCTTTTCGCTCGATCAGCCCTTCTTTTTCAAACTTTTTGAGGATACGGCTCAGGTAGCCTTTGTCGATACTCAGCGTTTCGATGATGTCGGAAGCCCGGCATTCGCCATTGGAAGCGATTTCAAACAGTATCCGGCCCTCGGCCAGTGAATAGGGGCTGTCGAGCAGGTGACTATCCAGCAACCCGAGCAAATCGGTGTAGAACCTGTTGAAACTTCTGATCTGTTGAACCTGCTGGTCTGTCATCGGGCTATTGATTTAATGTCAATTCGTATTTCTGCTCCGTCAATTCCTTGTCGAATGCATCGGATAGCCTTTGCTCGGAAAGTACGAAACCATATCGCTCATACAGCGCTATGGCCGCTTGCTGATCTTCCGTGGTCCAGAGATAGGCGTGCTTGCAGCCGGTGGATGTCATGAATGCGACGAACTCGCCCATTAATTTCTTCCCCAGACCAATGCCCCGGTATTCGGGTAAAAAAATGAAGTAGCGAAGCTGAACGGCATCGGCCCTGTGCTGCGCAACCAGGCAGCCGACCACCCGGTTATCGTGTTCGCAAAGCCAGAGTTTGTCTTTTTCAGGATCATATTGCTGTGCGAACTCACCCAGCCCTTTCAAAACATAGGCTTCAAAATTCAAACCATAGCCGCATTCCTTGGCGTAGATGTCGCCATGGATCGAGGCAATCAGTCCCAGGTCTCCCGGCCTGAGCGTGTTTCGGATAGTCACGTCGGATAGGAGTGGTTTTGCAGCGTCGGGTGTGTTCATTTTGCTGGTTATTAATTAGTTATTGTTGTATCGCGACTGGGTGATAGCCAGAAAAGCGCCTTCCGTCGTTACAAAATTGAAAAATATAGTTGACTTTGTCAACTATATGGAAAAGTATTGCCGCAAGAAACGGGTTTGCAAGCGGAGAAATATTTGGCTGTTTTGATGAAAAAACAAACTGAAAAATGCATCACATCAGCAACCCGTCTATTCTGTATTTTGGTACCCCTGTCGTATTGGTAGGCACGACCAACTCCGATGAAAGCCTTAATCTTGCACCCATTTCGTCCGCATTTTGGCTGGGCTACCGCTGCATGATCGGCATTGCGGCCCATTCGAAAACTACGGAAAATATCCTGCGGACAAAGGAATGCGTACTCAATCTTCCGTCTGTGGATCAGGCAGGGGCTGTCGACAGGCTTGCGCTCCTGACCGGAAGTAACCCCGTGCCTGCGGGGAAAGCCTTAAAGGGTTATGTGCACGAAGCGGACAAGTTCGGCAGGGCCGGATTGACCCCGCTCGAATCGACGATGGTGAAGGCGCCGAGGGTACTAGAATGTCCTGTGCATTTGGAAGCAGCGTTTGTTGCGATTCATCCTTTTGCGGCTGAAACGGGCATCGAAAACATCCGAAGCGTGACGCTGGAATTAAAAATCCTGCGGGTTCATTTAGACGATTCCATTGTTTCCGACCAGAATCCCCATCACGTTGACCCTGATAAATGGCGGCCGCTCATCATGAGTTTTCAGCAGTTTTACGGGCTGGGGGCACAGGTGTATCCCTCCAAGCTCGCCACTGTTCCGGAGCAGCTTTACCGGACTCGGGATACCGAACTGGCTGTGGCAGGCATTTAATCCGCCTTCCGGCTTACCCTCTTTTTTGTCCCCGTTTCGAAATGCCGGTCGTCATGGCATAAAAAGCATGACGAAAAATGAAAACTGCATTACACATTACTTCCAGTGCGCGGGGCGCGCAATCGTACAGCCGGCGCCTGAGCGCGGCAATCATCCAGAAATTAACCGACAGAAAAGAGATCGGTATAGTCGTAGAGCGGGACCTGGCGCAGTCGCCCCCGCCGTTTCTGGACGAAAACCTGATCGGGGAATTTTACAAATACCCTGATCAAGTCTCCGATGAAGGAAAGCAACTGCTCAGCTATGCCAATGCGATTTTCGACGAGATCGATCAGGCAGATATCATCGTCATCAGCACGCCTACGCATAACCTCGGCGTTTCCGCGCAGTTGAAGGCCTGGCTTGATCAGCTGGTGCGCGTTGGGCTTACGTATCAATTCACTGAAGACGGTTCAAGAGCAGGTTGCTTTCAAAACAAGAAAGTGTACCTGGCCATAGCCTCGGGCGGCAAGCAGGCGTTCTGGCCGGAGGGGTACGAGTTTATCGAATCCTACATCAAAGCGGTGTTCAGCGCTTACACCGGCATGACGGACGTTTCCACTTTCCGGGTGGAAGGCACCGCGATGGGAAAGCCGGAAATCAACTATGAGGAAATTTTGCAAAACCTGTAATCGCAGGCAAACGCTTTTACATATTTGTCATTATTTTTAATGAGTCCAAATAAATAAAAAGCAAATGAGTCGATTTCTAGCATTGGTTTTCTGCATATTATCCGTACAGAGTTTTGCCCAGACGGGCACGATCAGGGGCTCGGTAACCACTTCCGACGGCAAACCGGCCGAGTTTGTCAATATTAGCCTTGGAAAAACCGCAAGGGGAGCAGTCGTGAATGAAGCCGGACATTATGTTCTTAACAAGGTGCCCGCGGGCACTTACACGCTGACGGCCAGCTTTACGGGCCTCGTTGCGCAGACGAGTACCGTAACAGTCGCTGCCGGGGAGACGAGTTCGGTGGATTTTACGCTCGCCGAGGACAACCGCCAATTGCAGGAGGTGGTTGTCCGAAGCGATAACCGGCTGACGAACAAGGAGACCGATTATGTGGCCCGGATGCCGCTGAAAAACCTGGAAAATCCGCAGGTTTACAATGTGGTAGGCAAGGACCTGATGAAGGAGCAGATGATGACCGACGTAAAAGAAGTCTTCCGCGCTGCGCCGGGTGTTGCACCCACGGAATACGTTACCGGCAGCTTTGCCGTGGTGTTCAGGGGATTCACCAATTTCGACTATGCCCGGAATGGGATGGCGACCTCGGTTTACAGAACGGGCACCGAAATCGCTAACCTGGAACGCATTGAGTTGATCAAAGGCCCGTCCGGCACGCTTTTCGGCTCGCAGGTATCTACTTTCGGAGGCGCCATGAACCTTGTTACCAAAAAGCCCTACGCGGGTTTTGGTGGCGAAGTGACTTACAGCATGGGAAGCTTCGATCTGAGCAGGGCTACCGTCGACCTTAATACCCCGCTGGACCAGGAGAAAAAGGTGTTACTGAGGTTCAATGCCGTGCAGCACCAGCAGTACAGCTCCAACGAATATGGTAAGAACAAGCGGTTTGTCATTGCACCGAGCCTTTCCTACCAGGCCAGCGACCGCCTTTCGTTCCTGTTCGATTTCGAGTATTTCAAAAGCAATGCCACCCGGTTGGCCTACACGCTGCTTTTCGCGGACGAGGTGCCATTCAGGTCGGCCAAGGATATTCCGCTGGGTTTCAAAAAATCTTTCTTTGAGAATGATCTGCTCAGCGACGCGCAGGCCACCAAATACTTTGGGCAGGCCAAGTACCAGATCAGCAAAAACTGGACATCGACGACGGGCATATCCCACGTAAATGAGTTTTTGAACCATAGTTACCAACCTTACGTGAACTGGATCAGCGCCGATACCGCCGTGACGAGCATCCGGCATTTCGGCCCAAGGGAAAGGACTTACGCCAACGTGCAGCAGAATTTCAACGGCAGCTTTCATACAGGAAGATTTCATCACAACCTGCTGATCGGCGCCAGCTATGAGTATAATGACGAATCGGTCACTTACCAGATCGTGCCTCTCGATAAAATCAATGTTAACAAACCCTTTGCAAAAGCAGGCCTGAGCCGGGTTAACAGTGCCCTAGCCGACCCCGCGACGCCCACCTCGCACGACGCGTACGGGGGTAATGCGCTCGGGATCTATGTGTCAGACGTGATCAGCTAGACCGACCGACTGTCGACCATGCTGAGCCTGCGCTATGACCGGTTCGAGCAGACTTACGAAGGAGGTTTCGTACAGCCATCGCTTTCGCCTAAGCTGGGGATCGTTTATCAAGTCGTGAAAGACCAGGTATCGTTGTTTGGAAACTTTATGAATGGTTTCCGTAACCAGGGGCCTGTTGAGCAGCCCAACGGCAGTCTCTTCAAACCGAAACCGGTATTTGCCAATCAGCTGGAAGGAGGCGTAAAAGCCGAATTGCCCGGAGGAAAACTGGGCGGAAGTGTCAGCTATTATTACATTAATATAGACAATGCGCTGCGTACCGACGACGCGCAATATAGTTTTCAGGATGGCCGGCAGGTGAGCAAGGGTATCGAGGTAGAGCTTACCGCCAATCCCGTGGCCGGGCTTAATGTGATCGCCGGGTATGGTTTCAATGAAAACAAGTTTGTAAAAGCCGATGTATACGAAGGTAAGTTTGAAACGCAGGCGCCTCAGCACATTGTCAACTACTGGCTGAGCTATCGCCTTCCTTTCCAGGTTCTGAAAGGCGTCGGCCTGGGTTTTGGCGGGAACTATGTGAGTGAATCCTATTTGAATTCCAGCAACACTTACGCGATTCCGGCCTATCACGTGACGAATGCGACGGCATTTTATCAGAGGGATAAATGGAAGCTCGGTTTGAAGCTAAACAACCTGTCCAATGCGAAGTACTGGGACTCCGTCGGGAACCCGCAATTCACCAGAAACTTTGTGGCGACTTTTTCTTTCAGGTTTTGACGGTATCCGGTTGACAACCAAAGGTATAGTGCAAATGCCGGCAGCTTCCCGCGATGGGACGGCTGCCGGCCTTTTTGATTTGCTTGCCTTACTGAATTTTTTCTACAATTTTTCAGTACGAATTGTGTAGATTTTTGCTGACTTTTCGATCCTGATCTGTCCATCAACATACTGTAAAACAGGGGTGAATTGTACAAAACGCATACGCTTTTGTATCTCCCGGTATCATTGTAAAAGAGAAACCCATCTGAAAGCGATGAATAACCAATCTGGCCTGCTGTTGCCCTCTTTACAGTGTAGGATTATTCTGATGTTTCTCGTTTTAATCGCGTGCTTCGCGGGGTGCCGGAAGTCGGAGAAAACAGGTCATGACGTGCAGCTGAAAGCACGGATCGACAGCCTCGACCGGACCTCACGGATAACCGGCAGCCGCAAGGCGATCGCCAGTCTGGATTCTTTCATGGCTACGCTGCCGCGGAAAAACATCCACGACAGTATTCTCTATTTCAAATTCATGAAGGTGCTGAGCCATCGCGATTCCACAATGAACGCCGCCGCATTCGCTTATACCGACAGTCTGCTGGGGCTCTTTGCGTCTGCGCATGCCCGCGAGGAAAACCCGATCGACTATTCGAAGGCGCTGTTGCTAAAAGGAGACGATTTATTGAAACAAAAGGAATATTATCAGGCCTACCGCAACTATTATAAAGGCAAATCCTTTCTGCTTTCGAGGGGAGAAATATGTGAATGCGCGCGGTACAGCAGCAGGATCGCCAATATTTCATTCAAGGAAGAAAACTACTACCAGGCCATTGAATACTGGAAGCACGAATTGGAGGAGCTGGCGCAATGCAGGGAGCCGGAGAATTTTCAGTTGGAGTTTATTGAAAAACAGGGTAGTATGCGAAATGTCGGCATCGCCTATATGCTGATCAACGAGCCGGGCAAGGCGCTCGATTACTTCAACCAGGCCGACCGGTTTATCACCCGAAATGCCGCTCGGTTTCCGAAGGAGCAGAATTTTATCCGGTTCGCACGGATCGTTATTTTGCGAAACAAGGCGGAGGCTTATGCGCTGAAAGGCGATAACCGTACTGCCGAACGATTGATCAAAAAATGCCTCGAACACGATCCGAGCATTGACTGGTCTATCGACGTCGAGCGGGAATCGCGGCAGATACTGGCGCAAATTTACATCGATTCGAAGGAGTATGATAAAGCGCAGGCCCAGCTGGACTCGCTGAGAAAGCTCCCGGGGGCGGCCGGCAACCCGGCCGCGAACAGTTTGTACCGGACCATGCAGGCATCCATTTCATACGGTCGCGGGGATTTTAAAGAGGCCGGTAAACTGCTTCTGGCTAACGTGGAGGCGGAGCGCAACGGGAAGCTGAAAAGAAATGCACAAAGCAAAAATAACGTCGGACATTTGTTGCAGCAGGTCCAGCGCGAGCATGAAATTGAGCTGGCTGCCCAAAAAGATGAACGCGAAGGTCTGATCCTCCGGTTTTCGGTACTGCTCACTTTTGCGATGGCCGTCATTGTGTACCTGATCTGGCGAAATACCCGGAAAACGATTCACAACCTGCGTGCAGTAACCAAACTGAATGGCGTGATCACACAGAGCAATATCGCATTGCAGGATACCGTCAATGCATTGGAGGAGTCGGAGGTGGAAAAGGAAAAAATGCTGCGGATCGTGGCGCACGATTTGCGGAACCCCATCGCCGCGATGATCTCCGGCGCGGACGTGCTTTTCTGGGACCAGCCTCCGTCCGAGGAACAGGCCATGCTCGTCAACGCGATCCAGCAGTCGGGCCAACTGGCGTTCGGGCTGATCGGCCAGATATTGCAGGCGGGGCCCGACAAGAAAAAAATCAGCAAAAGCGAGGAAGACCTGGCCGAAATCGTGCAGTCTTGCATTGATATGCTGAGCTACAAGGGCAAGGAAAAACGGCAGACGATTCACTATGATTATGAGAAGGCAATGGTACCTGTCGACCGGGAAAAGATCTGGCGTGTATTTTCTAATCTACTAAGCAATGCGGTCAAATTTTCGCCGCAGGAAAGTGCTATTAACGTCAATTTAAAAAAGGATTCGAACCTGACGTTGCTTAGTGTTCAGGATCACGGTATCGGGATTCCGGATGATCTCAAAGGACATATATTTCTGTCGACCAACGACGCCAGGAGGGTAGGGACCGCCGGCGAGCAGTCGTTCGGGATCGGACTTTCGATCTGCAAGCAAATCGTGGAAGCGCACGGGGGCAAGATCTGGTTCGAATCGGTGAGCGGCATCGGAACCACCTTTTTCGTGGAGTTGCCCGATTGACCGTTTAATAAATCCTTCTCCCCATTCTTTAAAAAATAATAGTCTTTCAAAGGTAGTTTATGTAACTATTTGCTTTTTGCATATAGAATTACTTCGAAGTAGCTTTTTGGCGCCCCACTAAATTCCTTTCAGATTACCCGTATCAATAGGCCGTTGCACCTGCAATGGTTTGGAAATGTATTGCCTACCTGTTTCACAAAAATGATCATCATGGACGAAAAACAATTGAGGAAATCTTTCATTGACCCGGTTCTCGAATGGGCGAGGGCTAATCAGAAGCCCAAAGAACTTCGCCTGGCCAAAGGGTTGGAAGCGGCATCGGAAGCCGCTGCGGAGCCTGAGGAAATGCCATTTGTAGTACCCCAGCAGTTTACCGGAAAAGATTACATTACCATGCTGCTGCACGTCGACGCCGAGATCGAACACGGCCTGATGCTGCAATACCTGTATTCGGCTTACAGCATCGGCGGGCCGCAGATCCCCGAAAAGTACCGTGAGCGGGTGCATAACTGGAAAAATATTATCCTGGGAATAGCCAAGGAGGAAATGGGGCACTTTATTTCAGTGCAAAATGTGTTGAAGATCATCGGCGCACCGTTGAACTTTGGCCGTGAAAGTTACCCTTGGGATGTGCCGTTCTACCCGTTTCCTTTCACACTGGAAAAATTCACGCTCCGCTCACTGGCGAAGTACGTATATGCCGAGGCGCCAGCGGAATGGCTCAGCAGCGACGATCCCGTGGCGAAGGAAATCAACAAGACCGTGCACGCGCAGGCGTCGGACCCGCATACCGTGGGGGCGCTTTTCAAAGTTTTGCTGCAACTGATCCAGGACCCGGACGTGATCTCGGACGATGCATTTCAGCCCGGTACCTATCCCTATCAGGCCAAATTCGACGAATGGGGCCGGGGTTATACCGGGGGCGACAGGGGCAGCGCGAAGGATAACAAGTTCACCAAAAGCCCCGACGTGCTCGTCGCGCCGCTGCTCTCGCGCGACGACGCCTATAATGCCCTCGAACAGATCGCCGAGCAGGGCGAGGGCGACGAGCTCGACTCCGACACACCTTCACATTTCGAGCGCTTTTTATTCATCTACAATGATTTCAAAGCCATTCTGAAAGAGACTGGCGGCAAATTCGACCCGGCTTATAATGTTGCGACCAATCCGTTTGCCGGTGACCCCGATCACGCGGGCACAGCCTCGAACGAACCCGCCGACGAAATGGAGCAGAACGAGATCACCACCGAGGACGGCATTTTGTGGGCCAATCTGTTCGATACCCGGTACCGGCTGCTGCTTAATTTCCTTGCCCACAGTTTCCTGCTCGACAACGGCAATAACAATGTCGGATCATTCACGCCGCGTGGCCTGATCATCAACTCCACTTTCGGGGAAATGTACAATTTGCGAAGCCTGGCAACCATTCTGGTGCAAACGCCGCTGTCGAAGAAAGGCAAGCTCATGGCCGGCCCGCCGTTCACATCGCCGTACAGCTTCGATCTGCCTTTCGGGGAACACAATCGCTGGCGCCTGCACCGTGACCTGCTGGTTGCGTCCGGTAATCTCATCGAGAATCTCAAAGCACTTAAGAACCAGCCACACAGCCAGTACCTGAATGCTTTGCAGGAGATCGACCGTAAGCTGCTCGAAGCGATTGCCCAATTGATGCAGGCTGAGCTGGCCTGAGTTTCTCAACATATTAAAGCCAAAACCATTGCCGGATATGAAAATTCTAGCATTAAGAATACTTCCTCCCATTGCACTCGGGCGTCTGGGCGAATCAGACAAGCCGATGGCTGCCTATAACCTCACATTATCCCGGGACAAACCCCTGGATTTCCGGAAAATTGTTCCGGAACAGTCGTTCCAGGTGCATCCCTCGACCGGCGAAATAACGGCCTACCAGCCGGAGCGGGTCGCATTTAAAGACGCCGAAAACCTGGAAGACAAAACCGGAAAGGCACACCCGGTGGCGCCGTTCCTGGAAGTGTTCGCCATTACCGACAAGCAACCCGACAAGCTGGTGCCGCTTACGGTCGATTTGCTCAAAAAAGCAGGCCACGAGCTGGAAGATATCAGCTGGGACGTGCAGGTGGGTAACATCAAGATATTCAGAAGGACCAATGATGAAAATGACAAGATGTACGCGACGATCGACGGCATCCGGTCGCACGAGCTGAAACCCTTGCAGGGCAAATGCGCCAACTTCCTCAAAGGCAAAACGCTGCCGCTCGGGTTTGTGCAGTTCATTAAGCCTACACCCGATTTTCCGGAAATAAGGTTCCGGTTCACGCCCGCGGCAGGAAAAGTGTACGGGTCGAGCCTGGTCAGGTTTAACAATGGCAAGGAGCAGGTAGACCCCGTGTTTGCCGGGCGGCGCGACGACCCTATTTTGTATGATACTAAAAAGGGGAAATGGCGTGGCTATTCGGAAACGAGCACGCCTAATCCGCTCTATACCAACCCGGCGCAGATATTCGCCGGCTATTCGGATGCGAATGGCAACCAGGTAAGCTGGGGGTATCTGGACGACGAATGTGACGGGTTTGTTACCGTAAAGCTCACCGGTCGGGACGGAAAAACGCAGTTTGCGAAAGCGCATATCAGCGCCGGGCCTCCTGCGTACGCGCCCGACACGCTGCCTATCCGCGTGGTGTCCGACGAACTGGAACAAATCCTGAAAGGTACCGACGTCGACGGAGAAGTGACGATCGAGGAAGCGGAGGAAATTGTGCGCCGCGCATTCGAAACGATCCGCCTGATGAACACGGCCATCATGAACGGCAATGCCTACGAAGGTAAACTGAATGTCGCGAGTACAATGGTACGGCAGAATACCAACGACTTCGGGCGCCTGTATGAGCCGATTATGGCTACCTCACTCGTGGACAACATGGCATTGCAGGTACTGCACGAACGCGTTTTTGCGGGCCTTAGTACCGGTGCTTCGCCCTGGTTTGAAGACTTGCTGCGGAAACCCGAGGAAATCGGCGACCTTTCGGCCAAAACCCTTCGCAAAATGCCCGCATTGATGCGCGGAGCGGATGGCCGCTCGCTCACATTTACCAAACGGCAGATCAATATGGTGATCAAAGCCGCGGCCAGATCACTCATGCCGGAGACAGACGCGGCAGATGCTTCGGGCGACGATCCACTGGTGCCGTCCAACCTGACCGCTCAGCTGCATTACCGGGGGAAAGGAAACCCGGTGAGCGTATTGCCGCGTACGGCGATCTCCAACTGCTTTCCCGGCCTGGAATTCGACTTCCGCAACCTGTGGCGCCGTGCATTCCAGGGCATTGTCCTGATCGAAAACAACAACTATGTGATCGACGCCGACAAGTCACTCGCACATTTGATCCATCACCGCCTGGTAGCTATTGACGGCAAACCAACGATGGTAGCCACTTCGGGACCCGTATTTCCCGACGGCGATAGTGTTCCGCTGCGCACCCAGGACAATCCGAACGGGGTGTCGTTCATGGAATGGTCCAACTCGATGGTGAATGTGCTGCAAAAACAAGGGCAGCAGGTAGCTTGCTATTTTACGGCAGAACAAAGCACACACGAGGTGGTGGTGGATTTGGATAAACTCGAAGACCCGGCGCTGTATACCAAGGTTATGCTGACGGTCAATAAGGTTTTCGAGGGCGATAGCGCCACGCTTTCGGAGCAGATTATCAAGCCCGGCGAACTCACCCAGGGACTTTGCGCCCCGTGGCAGAACGACTACCGCGAATGCGCCTGCTACTATTGGGCCGCCAGCCGTCCCGATTACGTGAATGTCGTGCCCGACGAGAAAGGGCTCAGCACCGGCGATAGCTGGATGGCCAAGAAACGTACCGGCAAATACATTCCCGATGACCGCGTGAATACCCGGTTGTTGTCCTATGACGACCTGTTTATCAACTGGCAGGGCGAACTCAACTTTATCGTGGAAGGAAAAGATGCACTTAACAGCTGAAATGGAACCGGCTGTGGCGGTTTCACGACTGGCCGGGACGATCGCCGCACAGTCCCGGCCGAAATCGCCGTCGGCCCACCTGATCAAAGGCAGGCAAACGCAACTTTTTATTCCGAACGGCAGCAGGCTGTACGCCGTGGCGGGCGATGTGGAGCAGAGGATCGCGCGTGCGCTGGACGCAGGCGACGAGGCCGAATTGCAGGATTTACTGACCAGGTTCGGCCTGTCCGCACCCGATTATGTCGATACCACGCCGCTGGAAAGCCCCAGGCTCTACGCACTTTCGCTCGCTATTGCCCAGAAATGCAATATGGGCTGTACCTATTGCTACGCCGACCAGGGTAGTTTTGGCGGGCGGGCCAAAAGCATGTCGCTGGACACGGCACTGCGGGCGATAGACCTCCTGATGGACCAATGTCCCGAGGGTGAAAAGGTGCAGCTGACATTCCTGGGTGGTGAACCGCTCGCCAACCGCAAAGCCCTGATGGAAGCGACGGCCTATGCGGTGGCCAAAGCCGAGAAAAGGGGGATTAAAGTAGGTTTTTCGATCACAACCAATGGTACGATGGTTACCGAAGCCGATGCCCGTTTTTTTGAGGAATATGGCTTCGCGGTCACTGTCAGTCTGGACGGGATTGGTAAAAGCCATGATTTACAAAGGCCTATGAAAGGCGGCAAGGGCAGTTTCGACCTGATCATGAGGAATCTGCGGCCGTTGCTGGCCATGCAGGGGAAAATGCAGGTTTCCGCCCGGGTTACCGTCACGCCCCGTAACCTCGATTTGCCGGTTATGCTCGATGAATTCATTCAAATGGGCTTTCATAGCGTCGGTTTTTCGCCTTTGCTGCGATCGATGAACGGTCGCGACGAAATGGGGCCGGAAGAGCTTTCGGTATTGCTCGAAAACATGATCGCCTGCGGCCTGAACTTCGAAAAGAATGTGCTGGCAGGCAGGCGGTACCCATTTTTGAATATGGTGAATGCATTGAAGGAAATCTCCAAAGGCACGCACCGGCCGTATCCCTGCGGGGCGGGCGCCGGTTACATGGGGGTCTCGGCTGATGAAGAGCTTTTTGCCTGCCACCGTTTCGTAAACGAGGACGAAGGCAAAATGGGTAACCTGACCGGCGGCGTCGACGCGGCTTTGCAAAACGGCTGGCTCTCGTCACGTCATGTGAGCAGCCAGAGCCCGTGCACGCAATGCTGGGCGCGTTATCTGTGCGGGGGCGGGTGCCATCACGAGGTAATCGCCAAGGGGCGCACCGCCTGCGACTATATCCGCTCCTGGCTGCATTATACGATACAGGCGCATGAGCGGCTGGCACGTTTGAAACCCGGGTGGAATATGTAATCGGTTATGATTCAGGATTTTGAAATCATAGTTGTCGGTGCCGGGCCGGCGGGGCTTACCGCGGCGATCCGCCTGCTCGAAATGGGCCATTCGGTGGCGCTGGTCGAACAAGCCGCATTTCCGCGTCCGCAGATCGGGGAGTCGCTTTCACCCGGCGTACGCGCCATTTTCGATTACCTCGGTGCCGGCCACCTGCTGGAAGATGCTTACTACTTGCATAACATACCTGCCAGAATTGCGTGGGGCGGGGGAGAACCCGCCCTCCTGCAACCTGGCCAACGGGGAGCAGGGCTGATGGTCGACAGGGCGCATTTGGACGCAAAGTTGCTGGCATTGGCGGTCGGTAAGGGGGTACGCCTCTTTCAACCCGCACGAATGGCCGCATCGACTTTTCAAAATGACCGGTACCAATTGAAAATACAGTCGGCGACGGGTGATCACCGCATTACCTGCCGCATGGTGCTGGATGCCCGAGGGCGCAATGGGGCGCATGCCCGCGAGCTTATGCACCTCGCGCCCGCGTCTGTTGCATTATGGACGCACGTACCTGCGAACAAGATGCCTTGCGAAGCCCGTATTGAAACGGTAGACGAAGGCTGGATATGGGGCGCACCGGTGCCGGGAGGCCAGTACCGGATCATGGCTTTTACGGATCCTGATTCAATCAAGGGGATGGGGCACAGGGATATTATGCAGGAAATGCTCTCCCGCTCACAGCTGTTTGGCATTGTGGCTGCTGATCATCTGAATTCAAACCTGAAAACCTGCCTCGTGAGCGCCTACGTGCACTCATGCCCGTGGGAACATCAATTCATCAAAATCGGTGAGGCCGCATTTGCCCTCGATCCGCTTTCCTCCACGGGGGTGGAAGCGGCGATGCGCTTTTCCCTGCAAGCCGCCATTGCCGTCCATACCATGCTTGCCGCCGGAGAGCACGGCGTCGCGAAGTCATTTTATGAGCATAAACTGGCCGAAGCAGTCACCATTCATTCGCGCTGGACTTCGGAGTACTATGCGGAAGCCGGCAAAGCGGATGCCTCCTTTCCTTTTTGGGAGAAACGGAGACGTTTCCGCATCGACGAAATAGCAGTCGTGAATGATTTTACCACATTGGTAAAACAGCGACTTATGCAGCGGCCAGCGCAGCACGGGTCGGGTAACCCCGCCGCCGCGGTGCCTATTGATCCACTCATCCGGTTCCTCTGGGACAAACCCGTCCGCCTCTCCGGCCAGCTCGCATTCAGTTCCGAATTTGCCGTCACCGGTAACCGTGTCGAAGTCCGGCGTGCATTGGTACACCCGAACCTTTCCAGGCCGATGATTTACCTGAATCAGATCGAAGTCCCGCCGCTCCTGCATGCATTGAGCGAAGGCGATACTTACGGCACCGCAATCGAAACCTGGTGCCGCATTGTACCTTATCAAGATGTCAAAAAGGTATTGGGATTCCTTTGGAGCGCGGAGATTGTTCAGTAGTATTGTAGTGGTGCTTTTTATCCATAAACCTTTTCGAAAAATGGAACCATACCGTTACGATACGCTCAGCGAAGCCGTAAATGACCTGCAAAAAAGAGGTTATACCCATGATTTTCTGATTGAGGACGGGGCGGAATGCCTGTTCTGCAAACAGCGTTCACTTGAACTGTCTCCGGAAGAGTTCGTGATTGATGAAATCCATCGTTTCGAAGGCATGACCGACCCCGCCGATGAAAGCATTGTGTTTGCCATATCTTCGTCGCAACACGACATACACGGGCTGGTGATTAACAGCTTTGGCGCGGATTTTGGGTACAGATCTTCAAAACTGGTCGAAGATCTGCACAGAAGGGCCCGTGGGAACTGAAATAAATGGGCTAGGGGCGTAGGTATTCGCGCGTGTTCAACGCATAGAAATGCCCGTTGGCATCCCCGAAATACAGCATTCCGTCCGTAGCCACGGGCCCCGAAAGGATCGAGCCCAGCGAAAGGATGTGCTTTTCGGCTTGCAAATAATTGTCGCCGTACATATCGAAATCTTTGCGGATATGGTCGGTGTCGTCGTACACGAGCGCGTGGTTTTTCTTGCTTTCGTCGGTCTGGAAAGTTTTGATCACTTTGCCGGTTTCCGGGTCGGCGAAATAGACCCTGCCATTGAAGCAGCCGAATACCAGCTTGTTCTCAACGATCATGGCCGTTGCATACACCCGCATGTTGAGCGGCATGATCCAGTTCACTTTCCCGGTTTCGGCATTCAGCGAATAAAACTGGTGCGTATCCGACGTACCTACGAACAGGTTCCCCTTGTAGAGAGTAGGTGTGGCAATCACCCAGCTGCCCTTTTCTTTCATGTTCCATTTCTGCTCGCCGGTTTTGGTATTTAAACTATAAATGTAAAAATCGCGGCTGCCGAAAATCACCTGCTCATCATCGACGTGGGCGGCCCGCTGTACTTCCCCTTTCGGAAATGCCGGATCGCCCAAAGTTTTGAATTTCCAGATCAGACTACCGCTCTGCGCATCGAGCACATAGAAATGGCCGTCGTAGCTGCCGATGAAGACCTTGCCGTTGTGCACTACCGGTGAAGCATGTACGACGCCCCCGGTTTTGAATTTCCAACGTAACTTTCCCGACTCGATATCGATCGCGTACACCGAGCTGTCGCCACTGCCGGCGTACAATGTATTGCCCTCCGCGACGGGTGAGGACAGGTAATAATCCCAAATGTCGTACTGCTGCTCGCCCCCGGTTTTAAAGGTCCAAAGCAGCTTGCCCTTTGTCTTGTCTACGGCATAAATGTTGCCATCGGCGCTGTTGAACAGCACTTTGCCGGCGGTCACCGCGGGCGTGGATCTGATCGCTCCGGCCGTGGGGTATTTCCAGAGCTGCTTGCCCGTAGCTTTATCGAGGGCATACAAATTCATGTCATTACTCCCGAAATAGACGACTTTGTCCGTCACGGCAGGTGCGCCGTGAATGCCTCCCGCAGTCGGAAATTTCCATTGAATTGGTTGCTGGGCGAAGGCCGGGGTAATAAGGATCAGGCAAAACAGGAAGAGGTTCAATTGTTTTTTCATGGCTGGTTAAAGAAAGGATAGGTGTGCCCGCAAGTTATATGAAAATAGTCAAAGCACATGGGCGGAATAAAATTTCAGGGCATTTTTGAATTCCTTACAAAATGAGTAAAATGCACAATTATTCTCTAATTGTCCTAACCCGCACCCTGGTAAATGTCAGACTCTACGCTTCCGGATTCACAACTTTGGCGCCTGATCAAGGACGATGACCAGGCTGCCTACACAGCCCTTTTCCGGAAATATTACCCTGCATTGCTCGGCTACGGCAAGTCACTGACCGACCACCACGGACTGGCCGGCGATTGCGTGCAGGAAACATTCATGGAAGTGTGGCTGTACCGCCGAAACCTCGCCGTACCCGACTCGGTGCGGGCATACCTGCTGGCAGGCGTACGCAGGCGTATCGCGCGCCGCCTCGAACGCGACCGCATTTTCAGGCATTCACGCGACATTGGCGAAACCGAGTTTTCCTTTCAGTTTACCCCGCTCGACGAGATGATCTCCGACGAGGAGACGCGCCGGCAGGTACATCAGCTCAATACCCTGCTGAACCAGCTTCCCGCGCGCCAGCGCGAGGCGCTGTATCTCCGTTACCACCAGCAGCTCGATATCGACGAAATCGCCCGACTGATGCAGATCAATCCGCAGTCGGCATCCAACCTGCTTCATCGGGGAATCAAGCACATCCGGGAAGTTTGGGTAGGAGAGATACACACGCTTGCGCTGCTCCTTTGTGTGTATTTTTAAATTTTTTATCAAAAAAATAAAAATTGGTGAGTATCGCCCGGCGGTACTGTCCTCTCCTGCCTGAAAAACCACTACTTCATGCAGCGAGAAAGCTATACTACCGTTACGCAGTTTTGTGACGATGCATTGTTCCGGGACTGGGTGATCACCGGGCGTGATCATGCGGGCTGGGCGCAGTGGCTCGAAGCGAATGCCGACAAGCAACGGCTGGTGCAGGAAGCGCGTTACCTCATCCTGGCGATGGGAAACGACGCCCCCGGTGCCACGGCCGGTGAAACCGATCAGGCGCTCGAAGAGACCTGGTGGCGGATCCACGAGCAGGAGCACCGCGTGCGGCCCCTTGCGCTCGCGCGCTGGTGGCGCGTGGCGGCTGCGGTTCTGGTATTTGCGCTCGGGCTGGGTTGGTATGTGTCGCGTCAACATTCGGGCGGAACGGATATTGCTGTACGCAAGCCGTCGGCTACCTCGCCGGAAATCAGGGATATCGGGATTTACAACGATTCCAAGGTACCCCGTCTGGTGAACCTTGAAGATGGCAGTACGATTATCCTCCAACCTGGTGGAAAACTGAGCTATCCGAGGACCTTCGCGGCGCAAAAACGTGAAGTACATTTATCAGGTGAGGCGTTTTTTGAAGTCAGTAAAAACCGGCTGCGCCCGTTCCTGGTCTACACCAACGACATTGTGACGGAAGTAGTAGGAACCAGCTTCCGCATCAAAGCGGCGGACGATCAGCCCGAAGTGGAGGTTTTTGTGAAAACGGGTGAAGTACATGTCCGGCAGATCAAACCGAAAGACAGCGAGGTGGCCGAGAATGTGGTGCTACTTCCAAACCAGTCGGTCAGCTATGTAAAATCCCGCAGCCTTTTTGAAAAACCCGAAAATAAGGATATCCCGAAACGGGCGATCGAATACCTGAATTTCGATTTCGCAGATGCGCCCGTCGCGACGATTTTTTCAACCCTGGAAAGTGCTTATGGCGTCACGATTGACTATCCGCACGACGTCTTACGCGACTGTTACCTTTCCACCTCGTTGTCCGATGAACCACTTTTGTCGAAACTGAAAATCGTCTGCGAAAGTATCAGCTCCGGTACGCAGTTCCGCATGGAAGGAAACCACGTGATTGTAGAATCCACCGGATGTAATTAATGTCCCGCCTATGAATTAACCAACCTGTATACAAAAAAGAGCCGGACTGGTTGCAGCAGGCCGGCTCCCGAAATCCACAACTCCGATTGCATTACGCCCTGGGAGTGGGGTGTTATTGCCCAATTTTTCTCTCGAATCGAAACAATAAACCGTCAAATCTATGAAGAAAACTTTGACTGCCAAACGCTTATTGTGTCAACTCTTAATGAAGTCGTTACAACAAATCGTCCTTTTGATTGTCGTAGCCCAGCTGGCAATGGCCGGACCGCTGGCCGGTCAGAACCTGTTGGAAAAAAGAGTTACGCTGAATCTCAACCGCGCTACGCTCGGCAGCGCATTACAGCAGCTGGAAAAAACAGCTGAAATCAAATTCTCCTACAACTCGCGCATGCTGCCGCTGAAATTCACGGTGAGCCTGAATGCCCAGAACGAACCGCTTGCCGCGGTGCTCGACAAGCTGTTGCTGCCCAACAAAATCAGCTACAAGCAGGTGAGCAACCGCATTGTCCTGCGGACCCAACCGGAGGTGATCAACGCCGTGGAACCGGCGCTGAGCCCGAATGCGCCGAAGTACGCCACCGTGGTGGAAGACCGCTCGCTGGTAGGCAAGGTTACCGGGGAAAAAGGCGAGGGCCTGCCGGGAATCAATATCGTGATCAAAGGCAGCCAGCGCGGCGCCGTAACGAATACCGACGGCAGTTACAGCCTCCTGGTGCCTGATGGCCCGCAGACGGTCGTGTTTTCTTCGGTAGGCTATATTTCACAGGAAATAGTGGTTTCAGCGGAACGTACAGCCCTGGACGTTGCCATGAAAGTAGACGAGAAAGCGCTAGAAGAAGTGGTTGTGGTGGGTTACGGAACACAAAAGAAGGTGAACCTTACTGGCTCGGTAGCGACTGTCAATGTCGGCAATATGCAGAGCCGCCAGGTAAGCAACAGCCTTGCCGCATTGCAGGGGCAGGTTACGGGCTTGCGCATCAGTCAGGGAACGGGTATGCCCGGCCGCGAGAGCGTGTCATTGCAACTCCGCGGAGCCAGTTCCTGGGGTACCAACACGAGCCCGCTGGTTTTGGTAGATGGCGTGGTAGGTTCGTTGGATGTACTGCCTATGTCGGATATCGAAAGCATTTCGGTGCTGAAAGACGCGGCCTCGGCCTCCATCTACGGAGCGCGGGCGGCGAATGGGGTGATCCTCGTGACCACCAAGCAAGGCAAGAAGGGCAAGCCCGCGTTGACCTACAATATGTCGCTTCGTACGCAGTCGCCCACTGGCGTGCCGAACCAGATATGGAATTCGGGGCAGTATATGGAGCTATTCAACAAAGCAGTGGCCCGCAATGCCGTGAGCGCGGTGCCATTTCCGCAATCGCTGATCGACAAATACAAGGATCCGAACCGGAACAAGGATATGTTCCCCGATTACAACTGGGCGGATGCCGTATGGAAATCGGCCCCGATGCAGGAGCATAATGTGGGCGTGAATGGCGGTTCCGATGCATTTAAATACAATATGTCGGCCGGGATCATCGATCAGAAGGGCGTGCTGATGGGCCACAATTACAAGCGTTTCAACGGGCTGGCGAATCTCTCGACGACGATCAACAAGTATATTACAGTGGGTACCAACGTGAGTTACATGAAAGGCAATTCGGTTTCTCCTTACTACGAAAACCAGAATTTCGTGCTCATGACCATGACCCAGGCACCGCTTGTGAAGCCTTATTTACCCGACGGCAGCGGCCGCTACACCGACAAAGCCGTACCAACGGGCGTCGGCGGCACGCAGAACAACCGGAACCCGTTCTGGATCGCGAACGAGACCTACCGGGATTATGAAGACTGGCAGGCCAACGTGCAGGGATGGCTCGACGTGAATTTCCTGCAAACCGAGAAAATGGGATTGAAATGGAGTTCCAAATATGCTTCCCGCTTCGCCGAGCAGTTCCGCAATATCTACCACTACGGGGCGGATGCCTACTATTATTTGCCCGAAAGCGAGTACGCAACCGGCGGCGCCAATGTATACCAGAAAGGCACGCCATTCGGGCCGGAGGCATTGGGCGTGACCAACGGCAACTACCGGACGCTGCTGAGTACCTTCTATTCGTCGGTGAACTGGAACTGGAACCCCGACCGGCAGGACATTTCACTCATGGTAGGTTACAGCCAGGAAGAGCAGAAATACCGCTGGCTGGGCGGCACCCGCAGCGTATTCCCTGTGAAGAATATGTACGAGCTCGACGGCATGGGACCTCTGAACCAGACGACCACCGGCGGTTTGACCGAATGGGCCTTCCAATCGCTTTTCGGGCGCGCTACCTATGCATTTGCGCAGAAGTATTTGGTAGAGGCTAATTTCAGATATGACGGAACTTCGCGCATTTACAAGGACAGCCGCTGGGGTTTTTTCCCTTCCGCGTCAGCCGCATGGCGGATCAGCGAGGAGGCATTTATACGTGACCGCGCCAACTGGATCGACAACCTGAAACTCAGGGCTTCTTATGGATTGCTGGGTAATGCCAATATCGGCGAGTACCCGTGGCAGGAAACTTATGTTACAACTACTTACGCATTCAATGAGGCATTGAACCAGGGTGTTCAGCAGAATGCGTACCGCAATCGCGAGCTGAAATGGGAGGAAACCAAAACCGCCGATATCGGGCTGGATTTCAGCCTCAAAAATGAACTGATCTATGGAACGATCGACTGGTACAACAAATCCACGACCGGAATCCTGGCCGGCGCCATTATCCCTGCCAGCGCCGGGATGTCGGCTCCTACCATCAACTACGGAGCACTCCGGAACTATGGCGTGGAGGTAGAGCTGGGTCACAAGGGTAAGGTAGGTGCGGTGGAGTACGGCATCAATGCACAAGTATCGGCCAACCGTAACAAAGTCGTGAAATTCCCCGCACCGGCATACAGCAACCGGATCATCAAGGAAGGGTTGCCTTATCAGGATTACTACCTGTATGAATACACCGGCCTTTTCAAATCTGAGGAGGAACTCAAAGCCGTGGTAACACCCGGTAACCCGCAACTGGGGGATATTAAATTCAAAGATCAGAACAACGACGGCAAGATCGACGGTGACGACCGCATTCGCGTGAAGGGCGCTTATCCCGGCTTTATTTACTCTTTTGGCGGCAATGTAAGATGGAAGAACTTCGACCTCGCGTTTTTCTTCCAGGGAGTAGAAGGCCAGAAGGTGAGAACGTTTTTCTTTGGTGAAGACCCATTCTCGCAAGGCTCATCCCCGCATCCCAAGTTCCTCAATGCCTACGATCCCGTAACCAACCCGAATTCTGATATACCGGCCATTTACGGCTGGGGATATGCGCCTATGACCGGCGGAACGGCCCAGAACTCGACGTATTTCCTCAAAGACGCGTCTTACCTGCGCTTGAAAAACTTGCAGATCGGCTACACCATCCCGGCTTCGGTTACGAAAAAAGTGGGTATCAATCACCTGAAAGTGTTTGTCACAGGCGACAATATCCTCACGTTCACCAAGTACCCCGACCTCGATCCCGAACGCGCGGGAGACGGCTGGCATGCACAATATCCGCAGCTGAAAGTTTATTCAGTAGGGTTGAACCTGAGATTCTGATTGGTATAAAAAGATGATTTAAAAGATATACACCATATGAAAACTTTTCTGAACCGTATTCTTTTGCCGGCTATGTTCGTTGCCACGCTGTCGGGTTGCAGCGATGATTTTCTGGATAAAAACCCGCCTCAGGAAATCGCCGCGGGGCAGTTCTGGACCTCGGAAGGCGATGTGCAAATGGGGCTGGCAGGATGTTATGCCCGTATGAAAGGCACTTACCTGACCTGGCATCGCAGCTATTTCGATGCCGCCGCCGACAACGGCTGGGCACAGCATTACGGCGATATCCGCCTCATGCAATCGGGTACGCTCGACCCTGCCAACTCAGGCGCGCCGCGGTCGCTGTACACTTCGTGCTACACGGGTATTGCCAGCTGCAATACTTTCCTCAAAAACTTCACGAAAGTGTCGTTACCGGACGCGGCGGCTAAAATCTACGAGGCCGAGGCGCGTTTCCTGCGGGCGATGTTCTACTTCGAGCTGGTGCAGCACTGGGGCGGAGTGGTGATTTACAAAGAGGTTCCTTCGGATATCGAGCAACTGAAAATCGCGAAATCGACGAAAGAGGAGGTGTACAAGTTCATAGAGGAGGACCTGAATTTCGCGGTGGCCAACTTGCCTAATGATGCCTACAAATCGGGACATGCCGTGAAAACCAGTGCCCAGGCGCTGCAAGCGCGCATTGCATTGTTTCAGAGCAAATGGGATGATGTGATTTCACTGACTTCTGCCATTATCTCGTCGAACAAGTATTCGCTGGCAACCGACCTGGAATCCCAGTTTATCAAAGGAAAAGGCCAGGCATCCTGCCCGGAAATCATTTTCTCCATTAAATACATCGAAACCCGGGACGGACGTCAATCGAACGATGGCGGCCAGGAGGTAGAGTTCTTCCGCTGGGGCGGCCTTGCGCCCACCAAGGACCTGATCGACGAATACGAAACCGGAGATCTTCGCCTGAAAAAGTGGTATTACTTTTCACCCAACAAAACGACTTTCGAACGCGAGGACGGTTTCAAATTTCAAACCGAGTTCACCGCCACCAATTACGGGCTGATCAAGTTCGCGGCCGTCTGGGATCCCGGACGCTTCATTCCCAGCGAACGCGATATCCTCACCGGCCACGATATTGTACTCTTCCGGCTTTCGGATATTTACCTGATGAACGCCGAGGCGCAAATGGAAAAGGCGGGCGGCACCACTACCGACGCCAAGGCGCTTTCGTACGTGAATGCGATCCGCAGCCGCGCGGGCGTGCCCGTATTCCCGACGCTCACCCGTGCGCTCATACGTAAGGAGCGCAGGCGGGAGCTCGCATTCGAAGGCCTGCGGCTTTTCGACGTCGTTCGCTGGCGCATCGGGAAGGATATCAACGACAAACTGATCCACAGCAATATCCGGTTGAAATGGGACGATAAGTTCTATATTTGGCCATTCTCGCAAAGTGAAATAGACATTAACACAGCATTGAAACAAAATGAGGGATATTAAGCGCCGTATTTGCCTACCAATCCTGCTGGCGTGCGTGTGGCCGTTTTCAACGACGGTCCACGCCCAACCGGCGAAGCAGCATAATCTTCATTTTGAAAAACTGGCCAAAGTATGGGACGAGGCGCTTCCCCTGGGCAATGGTACCATCGGAGCGCTGATCTGGGAGCGGGAAGGCAAGCTGCGCTTCTCGCTCGATCGCGCCGATGTATGGGATATGCGCCCGATGGCCGGCTTGCACCGGGAGGAGTTCAGCTACAAATGGGTCCAGGAACAGGTCCGTAAAAAGGATTACAAGCCGGTTCAGCAGTATTTCGATGCGCCTTACGACCGGGAACCCGCGCCGTCCAAAATACCAGCCGGGGCTTTGGAGTTCGATTTGCCCGCCGGATGGCAGGTGAAGCGGGCCGATGTGTTACTCGCGTCGGCTTCGGCGGAAGTGGAATGGTCGAACGGCGTGGTACTGAAAACATTTGTACACGCTACGGAGCCGGTTGGCTGGTTCCGCTTTGAAAACGTACAGCAGGACATGCTGCCGCAACTCGTCGCGCCGAAATATACCGGCGCGGTGAAAGAAGGCGGCACGGTCAACTCCCTCGTGGGCGACGACCTGGCACGCCTCGGCTACAAGCAGGGAACCATTACCCCAGGGCCGGGCAGCATTACCTACCGGCAGGAAGGCTGGGGCGGGTTCAGTTATGAGGTGGCGGTGCGTTGGAAGCCATTGCAAAATGGGGTAGTGGAGGGCGTGTGGAGCGTTTCTTCGCATTATCCGAAAGCCGCTGCAAAGCCGGCCGCTGCCGCGCTTACCCAAAATGCATTAAAACAGACCTACACAGCGGCTGTTACGTCGCATCAGGCCTGGTGGAAACGGTTTTGGGGTATGTCGTCCATTGCGGTGCCCGATCCGCTTATTGAGAAGCAATGGTACCTCGAACAATACAAATTTGGTTCGGCAGCCCGCCGCGGCGCGCCTCCGATCTCCCTGCAAGCCGTATGGACCGCCGATAACGGCCGCATTCCGCCTTGGAAAGGAGATTACCACCACGATCTCAATACCCAGCTCAGTTACTGGCCGGCATACAGCGGGAACCATTTGGAGGAAGCATTAGGCTACCTCGACCACCTCGACGAAAACAAGGACAATTACCTGCGTTATTCCAAACTGTACTTTGGCGTCGACGGACTGGCCGTACCCGGCGTAACCACTCTGGACGGCACCGAAATGGGCGGCTGGATCCAGTACTCGCTGTCGCCCACGGTTTCGGGCTGGCTGGCGCACCATTATTACCTCCAATGGCGGTATGGCAGGGACAAGACCTTTCTGAAAGCACGGGCTTATCCGTGGTTCCGGCAGGCATGCGGCCTGTTTGAAAATATTACCATCAAAAACGAAAAAGGGGAGCGGCATTTGCCGATCAGTTCCAGCCCGGAGATCAGGGATAACCGCCTGGAAGCGTGGTTCCCGGAAACGACCAACTACGACCTGGCCATCATCAGGTTCACATTTCAGGCCGGAGCCGAGCTGGCGGAGGTGATGGGCGACAAGGAGCAGGCCGGAAAGTGGCGCAAGCTGCTCGCGGAGTTCCCGGATTTTGCGCAGACGGACAATAATGAACTGATGTTTGCCCGCACCTTGCCCTACAATGAGTCGCACCGTCATTTTTCGCATTTAATGGCCATTCACCCACTGGGATTGATCAAATGGGAAGATGGGCAACAGGCGCGGAAAACGATTACCAGCACGATAGCCCTGCTCGATAAAGTGGGGCCCGACTGGTGGTGTGGGTATTCCTACTCCTGGCTAGCCAACCTCAAAGCGCGCGCCAAAGATGGTGCGGGCGCCCGGGACGCACTCGCGACTTTTGCGCGGGCATTCTGCCTGCCGAACAGCTTCCACGCCAATGGCGACCAGACGAAATCCGGACTTTCCAAATTTACCTACCGCCCATTCACGCTGGAAGGCAATTTTGCATTTGCTTCGGGATTGCAGGAAATGATGCTGCAAAGCTATGCCGATGCGATAGAGGTGATGCCTGCATTGCCTGCGGATTGGAAGAATGCTGCATTCAGCAACCTCCGTGCGGAAGGAGCCGTGCTGGTAAGTGCCCAAAGGAAAGAAGGACGGGTTGTCCGAATCAGTCTCGTGGCCGAAAAAGCAGGCGAATTTTCATTGAAATTGCCCGACTCAGGTCTTAAAATAACCATGACCAAAGGCGTGCGGAAAGTAAAAGACGACGGAAAGGTGGTCACGTTCAGCGCACCGGCAGGAGGAAAGGTCGAACTGGTCGACTAGGCCTTATTGAATCAGCGGTTCTGAAAACCATGAACGGCCAGTTTGTGTTTTTCGGAACCGTGCCGGATCGACAGCGTGCCCCGGTAGCCGGTGGTCCCTTCCACGATTTCCTTGGCTTCCTTCACCGCCAGAATGAGGTTGTAATCCGTAGCCGAAAAGTACATGTCGAAACCTTTGGCGCTGCGGACTGTCATGGTGTGGCTCAGGATAATGCTTTTACCGCCATCCACATAAACAGCCCTTTTCAGCGGGTCGGCCAGGAAAATGTAGTGTTTCTCAGACAGCGGCACCTGCCTCAAAGCGAAAAAATATCCTGCATCTCCTTTGACGGGCCTTTCTTCCGCGGCGGACACCAAAAGGCCCTGCGCGATCTGACACACGCCGACGGTCGGCATGAGAAAACTGATACTCACGAGCAAAATGCATAGCTTTTTCATAAGTGTCTGAGGTAAAAGTGATTAAATGCGCTTACGGGGATTGGCGCGAACAAATTTTGTACAAAAATCGTGCCGTGGTCGGGGAGAAGGGCATTTCCTCAAATCGTGAGATTTTTTTGTATTTAAAAATTTTTCTCTTTCACTTTACCTGTGAAAAAACATCCAGGTAATGGCTGGCGCACCCACAGATGAAGTAACACAGTGGAAAGAACTCCTCACGGGGAATAAGGAGGCCTATGCGGCGATCTACGGATTGCACGTGAAGGCCATGTACCGCTATGGGATGAGTCTCGTATCCATTTCGGAGGAATTCGTCCTCGACTGCATTCACGACGTCTTTGCAGAAATCTGGATCAAGCGCGACCGCCTGAGCGTTCCCGACAATATCCGCTCGTACCTATTTGTAGCATTGAAAAACAGGATATTGCATTTGCTGAAACGGCAGGAGCGCCCGCATATGTTTGTCTCGCAGGAGCATTTCGAAGATTTGTGGTTCGAATCTTCGGCCGAAGATATCCTTACGCAAAAGGAGGAATCGGCGAGCCGGGAGGAATTGCTCACCCGCCTTATCGGCCAGCTTCCGCCGCGCCAGCAGGAGGCGATCAGGCTCCGCTTTGTCGAAAACATGGATTACCAGGAGATCGGGCAGGTGCTGGAAGTCAATACCCAGTCGGCGCATAACCTCGTGTTTCGGGCGATGGAAAAACTACGCGGCTGGCTTCTGGCAGCACTTTTCCTTTTTCAATACGGCCTTATTTGGAAATAATATTTTGTAACTACCGGTAGTTTTAAAATTTTTTTAAAAATTTATTCACCCTGCCGAGTATGAAAATGAAGGTTGTGTTATCTAACTGTAAAACAATCTTACAGTGGACAGCACATACGAACATTTTGGAACGGTAGACTTCGTCGCGGACGATCGCTTTCTGAGACACCATCTGGCTCCCTCGGCGGAATCAACGGTGTTTTGGGAAGAATATCTCCTGCATTACCCACACAAAAACACGGAATGGCAACAAGCCGAGGAACTGCTCAATGCAGTATTGCTCGGGCTGACGAGCTATTCCAGAACGTATCTGTCCGAGGAAGAAGAAGCACGGCTGCTCGACCGCATCATGCGCACCACAGAAGCATACGACGCAGGTACGCACGATATCCGCACGCACGAGGCGCCAGTGAAACCGCTCCGGCAGACCGCTTGGTACCGGATGGCCGCGGCGGTTGTCGCACTGGCGGTGGTAGCCGCGGGTTATATGGTTTGGCGGCCCAAAACCTCCGGCAAGGCGCATTACGCGGAAACCATTTCCGCATTGGAAAGCACTTCCAAAGTAACCCGGCATATCAACAATTCGGCAGAGCCTGAGCTTTACTACTTGCCCGACAGCTCGTCCGTCATGCTGGCGCCGCAAAGCGAGGTCAGTTTTACGGCAGCCTATAACCAGGAGAACCGCAGCGTATACCTTTCCGGCAAAGCTACGCTGGATGTGGTCCCGAACGCCGGCAAGCCGTTCTTCGTCTATGCGAACGAGATCGTCACCAAGGTGTTGGGCACCAAATTCGAAGTTGTGGCGTTCGACGATGGCTCGGATGTGACAGTGAAGGTTCTGAATGGTAAGGTTACTGTATATCAGAACAATGTGAGGAATAATGGGGCAGATGTCGCACCGAAGCAATCGGCCGTTCTGTTGCTCCCCAACCAGCTGGTGGTGTTCGACCGGAAAGCGGAGCTTTTCGACAAGAGACTGGTCGAAAACCCCGTTTCGCTGCCCGATGTAAAGTCGCTGCCCAAATTCGAATACGAGGACGGCTTTGCAGTCCGGTTTTTTGAAGATATCAAAAAAGCATACGGAGTGAATGTCGTCTACAACCCTGAGCTATTGGCCAATTGCCAGTTTTCAGCTGCATTTTCGGACGAAAGCCTGCCGGAAAAGCTCGATGTGGTTTGCAAGACCATCGGGGCGTCTTACGAGATCATCGACGCCCAGGTGGTAATCACCACCGCCGGATGTAAACCATAACGCTATATATATTTGACTTGACCTGATCCTCAACCTTTTCACCAAACGCCCTCATCTGTATGATAACATAGCTACATCCCCATACTTCTTAAGCAACACGGCCAATGATGCTTGCTCCATCATTGGCCTGTAATCATCCTTAGCATCCCGGAGAGGTTGTAAGGACTGCTATTGTCCGAATTTTCCAAACGAACAACTCATTCAAAAGTATGAAACAAGCAAGACATTTACTATTCCAATGTATGAAAATATCGTTGGTTCAGGCGTTACTGGCGTTTGTGTTTATGGGGGTTTCCTGGGCTAACGATCTGTCGGCGCAGGAGCTGTTGAGTCGTCGGGTGAGCCTGAACCTGACCGAGGTAAAGCTCCGACCCGCCCTGAAAGAACTGGAAAGGATTGCCGATGTCCGGTTTTCCTACACACCGCAGATTGGCCAGTCGCAGCAGGTGGTAACGCTGAAAGTGACCAATGCGCCCCTCGGGTATTTGCTCGACAAGCTTTTCGAGCCGATGAATATCCGGTATGAGCTCAGCGGGAAGCATATTATTCTCTCGAAAACGCCTGCCGCGCCCGCGCCCGTAAAGATAGAAGTGCACGAGTCGCCGATGATCAACCTCGCGCCGGTGAAAGGAAAGGTGGTGGATGAAATAGGCGTGCCGCTTCCGGGCGTCAGTATTTTGCTCAAAGGCACTACCAATGGTACGCTCACCAATGCCGACGGGGAGTTTTCCCTCGATGTGCAGGGCGGAGAGGGTATTCTGGTGTTCAGTTTTGTAGGATTTGTATCGAAAGAAGTACAGATCGGGGGCAGGGCTTACCTGGATGTTAAACTCGAACCCCTGGCCAGCGCGCTGAATGAAGTGGTCGTGGTAGGATATGGTGCCCAGAAGAAGGTTTCCATGACCGGTGCCGTGAGCACAGTATCGTCCGAAGCCATCAAGAATGTGCCTACTGCCAACATTACCAATGCATTGGCCGGCCGCGTAGCAGGCTTGTTCGCGACCCAGAAAAGCGGCGCCCCAGGCTCGGGGAGCACGCTCATCATCCGGGGTAAAAGCACATTCAATTCCACAGACCCCATTTATGTGATCGACGGGATTGTCCGCACGCCGGGTGATTTCGAGGCGCTTAGTCCCACGGAAATCGAGACCATCTCGGTATTGAAGGATGCCACGTCGGCAGCGGTTTACGGCGCGCGCTCCGCGAACGGGGTAATCCTTGTGACCACCAAACGCGGCACCACGGACGCGCCCACGTTCACGTACAGCGCGTATGTGGGTAAGGAAACGCCGAGCAAGGTCCCCGAGCGGATGAATGCGTACGAGCACGCGTTGTACCGCAATAACGTGGCCCGGTTCAACAACAGGCCCATCACCGACCCTTCGTACTATACCCAGGACGAAATCGATTATTTCAAGAACAACAACGTCAACTACGACTGGTTCAAAGGCGCCTGGCAGGATCCTGTTTTTACGCAGCATAACCTGAGTGTTTCGGGTGGTAGCGATAAGGTAAAGTATTTTTCCAGCCTCGGCTATAATTTCCAGGACGGCGGGTTCAAAAACCTCAAATACGACCGTTTCAACCTGCGCTCGAACGTGGATGCCAAAATCGCGAAGGGCCTGAATATGGCGCTCATGATCGATGCCAGCCTGCAAAAGCGCGACCGGCCCTACTGGCCTTATGACGGCGGCGACGACGACCGGATGTACGACCTTTATCGCGGGTTACTGAACAAACCGTCGTTCATGCCGTGGAAAATCGGGGATAAGTACGTCCGCGCATTCCAGCAATGGAACCCCATCGGGCTGATCGACAATGCCGGTTACAGAAGCATCCGGAAAAATACTTTCAACGGTATCCTGAAACTGGATTACGCCATTCCACACGTCGATGGCTTGAAAGCGAACGTTTCTTTCAACTACCGCAAATACTACGAATACGATAAGACGGTACGTAAGAAATACCCGGTTTCCGAGTTCAAAACCACTGGCGGGCACAACCACCTGCTGACCGAAGAGGTGACCAACAGCCTATTGCTCGGCGACTGGGAGAACAGCGCGTTTGCCTCTTTCAACGAAGCAAATTCCTATCAGCTCAATGCGGGATTGCAGTACGAGAAGACTTTCAACGAAAAGCACTTCCTGACCATCATGGGTATGTACGAGCAGTCGGAAGGTACCGGAAATTATCTCTACGGGATGCGCAACAAGCTGCTTACGCCCACAATCGAGCAGCTCTTTATTGGTAATGCCGCCAGCGAGAATCAAAGTGCCACGGGTAATGCCACCGAGACCGGCAGGTTGGGCTACATCGGCCGTGTGACGTATTCGTACAATGAAAAATACTTGTTCGAGGCCAACTTCCGCTCGGACGCATCGCTGAAATTCGCGCCGGAAGGCCGCTGGGGTTTCTTCCCGTCGGTATCGGCCGGCTGGCGGTTGTCGGAGGAATCGTTTGTCAAGAACAATTTCAAAAATATCGACAACCTGAAACTGCGGGCTTCCTATGGTTTGCTGGGGAACGACGGGGGCACAGCGGTGGCAGAATATGGTTACCAGAGTATTTTCTCCGTGGCAAGCGGTGCAGTGTTCGGTTCGGCCACCTCGGGTATTGCTCCGGGTGCGCTGCCTAACTACAACATTACCTGGGAGAAAACGCGCATTACCGACATCGGTCTCGAAGGCTCGCTGTGGAGAGGTTTGCTGAGCTTCGAGCTGGATTATTTCAGAAAGTATACCTACGATATCCTGGGAGCCCGGGTTATTTCAATCCCTAACACATTTGGTGCGACGCTTCCCAAAGAAAATTACGGCATCGTGAGCAACCAGGGGATCGAAATCGTGGCACGCCACGACAATACCCTCAAAAACGGCTTGCAATACTTCCTGGGCGGTAATTTTAGTTTTGCCCGCAACAAAGTGAAGCAGCAGGATTACGCCGCCGGCGCATTCGACTATCAGATCCCGACGGGCCGTCCGATAGGCTTTTTGTCGGGTTACGAGGCGGCGGGTATTGCCCGCACCCAGAAGGACCTGGAAAACCTGCCTAAATGGGGCACCTACGAATGGTCACTCGGTGACGTGATCCTGAAAGACAAAAACGGCGACGGTACCATCGATTCGAAAGATATGGTCGTGCTGTCGCGGCAAGGTGTGACGCCCGAAATCATGTATGGTATCACCACAGGCGGTCGCTGGAAGGGTTTTGACCTGAATGTGCTGGTGCAGGGTGTTGCCAATCGCAAGCTGATATTCCCGAACCGGAACGACCTGTGGGATGAGCAGGCGGTACTGAAAATATGGACGGATTCCTGGTCTCCCGAAAACCCGGATGCCAAATACCCGCGTGTGGGCGGCATCGGAGCGAGCAGCTACGGCGCCAGCAGGGCACCATCCTCGTTCTGGCTCATGAATGGCAATTACATCCGGTTGAAAAACATCGAGATCGGCTACTCGCTGCCGAAGGCTTTGACCAACAAGCTGGGTATCGGGGCGTTACGTATATATGTATCCGGTGCTAACTTAGTGACGCTCGATAAAATTAAAGTCTCCGATCCCGAGGCCATCGAAGGGAACTACGGCGTGTACCAGTACCCGATCATGAAAAGTTACAATGCAGGTTTGTCCCTCAGGTTCTGATCCGGCGGACAGGTTATTTCAATTGATCCAAGATTTAGATAAAAATGAGAAATAGAACATATCAATACCTGTGCGCGATCATGCTGGCATCATCCGTGGGACTAATGTCCTGCGAGGATGTGCTGGATAAAAAGAACTTGTCGGCTATTACCGAGCAGGACGTATGGAAAGATCCTGTGCTGGCGACGGCATTTGTCAATAATGTTTACCTGTCGGTGCCGTCCTGGGACGTCACGCTGGCCGATGCGACGGACGAGGCTTCGCGCAGTAATCCATGGATTTCGGGTGTGACCACTATCGATAATGTCCTGGATCCCGGCAGGCCAGGCTACTGGCCCTATGCCGACATCCGCAAAATGAACCTCTTCTTGCAGGAGATCGATAAGCCGACCAGTACGATTGACCAGGCAACCAAGACCACGCTGAAAGGCCAAGTACGGTTTATCCGGGCATTCGTTTATTTTGAAATGATCAAGCGCTATGGCGGTGTGCCGCTCGTCACCACCGCGCAGGAGCGCGACGACGACTTGCGTGTGTCGCGAAACTCGACGAAGGAATGCTTCGATTTCGTGCTCTCCGAACTGAATACCGCGGCCGGTGAATTGCCGGAATCCTATCCGGCGGCTGATTTGGGCCGTGTTACCAAGGGAGCGGCGTTGGCTATGAAAGGGCGTGTGCTGCTTTTCCGTGCCAGCCCGCAGTTCAATCCGACCAGCAACCCGGCGCACTGGCAGGCGGCCTACGATGCCAATAGGGAAGCATTGACCTACCTTTCTTCCAAAGGTGTGGGGTTGATCGACACGTACAGCAATGCAGCATTGTTCCTGGCCGAAATGAATAAGGAAGTGATTTTCGCGATTCGCTACCTGAACCCCGCCGGGCGCACGCAGAACCGCGACGCGGCCGTGCGGCCGATCGATTTCACGGCCAATGCCACCGGTGGTTGCCATCCTACGCAGGAGCTTGTGGATGCATTTCCGTTGAAAAGCGGCAAAAAGACGGCCTGGAATGATCCGCAATATGCAGGGGACGTGACCAAAAGCTGGCAGAACCGCGATAACCGCTTCTACGCGACGGTGGTTTACAATGGCGTGTCCTATTTGGGTAAAACCATGGAGCTGAATGCGGATGCTTCGGGTAACGGCTATTCCTATGGTAAGCAGAACGGTACCCTCACCGGCTACTATTCCAGAAAGGCGATCGACGAGTCGCTGGACATTACCAACTCGCAGATTTCGGGAACGGATTACATTGATATGCGTTATGCCGAAGTGCTGATGAACTACGCCGAAGCGGCCATGGAGCTCAACAAGCTGCCGGAGGCCTTCGACGTGCTCAAACAGATCCGCAAGCGTGCGGGCATTAATGAAACGACTCCGGGCGACGCTTCCCTGGCCGGGAAAGTCTACGGCCTGAACCCCGCCATGACGCAAGCTGAAATGCGCCAGGCGATCCAGGACGAGCGTTACATCGAATTTGCATTCGAGCAGAAAAGGCTTTGGGATTTGCGCAGATGGCGGCTAATGCACCTCAAAATGACGGGCAAGGACAAACGCCACGCGATGATCCTCAATACCGACGCTTCGAAACCGGGCGGATTTACCTACACGCTCTACGACCGCGACAATGCACCGATGGTTTATAACGAAAATATGTATTTCCTGCCGCTGAACACGGCTACCATTCAGGGAAATGTCAATCTGAAACAAACCAAAGGCTGGGGCGACGGCACTTTCGACCCGCTGGAAGGTATGTAAGGTTTAATGGAAGTCGTATCAAATGCGACTAAGCTGTCAGCCTGAGCGGTCTGGGCCGCCGGGTGGTCGAAACATCTTTTGCATCGCGCAAATGCCTTCGACTCCGCTCAGGCTGACAATAAAGTACAAACTTTTTTTACCCACATTTCCTGAATCCATGATAAGAGGAATCCTCGCAGGAATATTCCTTTGCGTGACCACATTGTCCTTCGGGCAGGAGCTGGTTATTCGAAATGACAAGATACAACGCGTGCTGTCCTACGACGGGCAGGTCTGGCGTACGACGCGTTTTGCGGATGCTTCCGGTAAAACCGCATTGACCGTCCGGAGCGACGAGTTTCACATCCTTCCTATGCAAGCGCGCGAAGGATTTACGGTGAACGATTTTGTCGCGGAGGGGCAGCCTGTTCCTTCGCGTTCGGCTGATACCAGTTTTGTAAGGATTTCCTACCGGCCGAAACCGGCGATTGCAGGCAAGCCGGGTGTACCTGTAAAACTGCTGGTGACCTATTTTGCCATTAATGAGCAAGCGCACATTCGTAAAACCCTGGTACTGGAATATGCGGGTGCAGCGAACGGATTGCCTGCTGTGGGCGATCCAGCCGCAGTCGACCGCCTGGAAGTGGAGCGCTTCGTAACCGAAAAGTCCGCTACCGGAGGGGGCAGGGGAGAACCCGTTTTTATCGGGGACAAATGGTTTACCGGCCTCGAATATCCGGGCGGGTATAGCCGCCACACCGATGGCAATACACCGGCCGATTATGCGAGGCATTATGAGAAAGTCGGGAATTACAGTTTCATCGACCTCGAAGGGAGGGATATCGAGCCTGCGGCAAAGGCGGGCATGGTGAGGCTGATGCACTTCCCGGGCAACGCAGTGACCACCGATTCGGTCAAATTTAGTATTCAAAGTAAAACGGCCGTCTGCGGATTGGCGGAGGCCGGCGCTTCCGTTCGGCATGCATTCATGCAATACCTGGCTACGGTGTGGAAAGCGCCGCGGTCGTTCCTGCATTATAACAACTGGTTCGAACCGCGCGCCAAAGACCTGAGCGGCCAGGCGCTGGTCGATATTTACAAGGAATTCCGCACTGCCACAGAGCCTTACGGCGTGAAACTCGACGCCATGGTGGTCGATAATGGCTGGCAGGACCGGAAATCGGTATGGCAGCCATTGCCGAAGTTCTTTCCGAATGGCTGGACAGACGTTAAAAACCTCACCGGTAACCTCCGGAAGGAAGGCGTAGATTTCGGTTTCTGGCTGTCGTTGAATGGCTATGTCAATGACATCGACTGGGGAATCCGGAACGGGTACCACGAGGCTACTCCTAATTCCTATTTCAAGCAATTCGGGCGGTATTACAGCCTCTCGTCTCCCGCCTACAAACGCGAACTGTTGCGGCAGGTGCCGTTTATCGTGAAGGAAACGGGAGCGGTTTACTACAAGCATGATTTCAACCAGCTCAGCGACACCGGCGTAGGCAACGGACACCCGGCCACGGACAGGCATGGGCACGAGGCCAACCTGGATGCGGCCATTGAAGTGCTGCTCGCTACCCGGAAAGTGAAGCCGGATATTTTGCAAAACCTCACTAACTGGGTCTGGTTTTCGCCCTGGTGGCTCATGTACAGCGATTACCTGTGGATGCTCGCCGGTGACGACGGTACCAACGGGAACTGGCCCGAAATCTCCACGCGCGCCATGGCTACCACCGACCGCGATACATTCATCTGGCGCATGTGGGGCAAGGCCACCGACCGCCCGCTCGTGCCCATTTCCCGCCTCATGACCCACGGGATTATCAAAAGCTCCGACGGCCGGATGGAAAGCAAGGAGGATGGTTTGCAGGACTGGCTGGAACACGTGCTGATGCATTACGGCCGGGGTACCTTGCTGAAAGAATGGTACATTACCCCCTCCGCCCTGAAACCTGAGGAATGGAAAGCACTTTGCACCGTCGACAACTGGGCAAAGGAAAACCGCGAAATACTCAACAATACCGTGTACGTGGGTGGCCGCCCCGACGAAGGGCACGCTTACGGCTATATGGGCTGGCACGACGATGAGGGCATTCTTGTGGCCCGTAACCCCGGCGCTGCTACACAGAAACTCGTGATCCCTTTCGACGAACAAACCGGGTCTTATCAAAAAAGGGGTGAAAGCTATGCCGCTACCGTCCTGTTCCCGTACCAGGATACTTACCCCACCGCATTTCAGTCGGGCGGGAAGATCGTCGTAGAGCTGCCGGGCTATGCTACCATGGCATTTTCATTTCAGAAAGGCAAGCCGGGAAAAGCGGCTGCACCAGCAGGCCGGATTGTTTGGAATAACACCAACAAACCCACCGGCGAAACAGAAACCGCATTGACCGTACCCGCCGATATTGCCGACCGCTGTGATCTGCTGCTGATCGGTTACCCGGACGTACCTTCCATAAAAATAAATGGCGTGGCGGTATCGCCGGCAAGGAGCTCGAAATCGGTCATCAACAAGTTTGCCAGCTATGCCAAAGCGGGGATGATCAGCGAAAAAGCCCGGCCGTGGACCATGCAGGCATTCGATCTGCGGCCATACAAAGGCAAGCGCATTACCATTTCCTATGGACGCAATGCGGGATTTGAAAGCCATCTGCTAGCCGAACGTCGGACATTGCAGGCGCCAGCTTCCAAACTGACGGGCAATAACTTACTCTGGCCGATCACCAACGGTGCCCGCCGCGAAACCGTACGGCTATTCAGTGCGGAAGGCATTTCATCGGCTGGAAACCAGAAGAACGCCGCCGAAGCATTGCTGAAACGCGTGGTACCATCCCATGCGGGGCAGTTTCTGGTTGAAATCATTGCCAAAGAGAATGGAAAAGATGTTTTTGAGATAGAGAGCATTCAAAACAAGGTAATGCTGCGCGGAAGCAATGCCGTTTCGGTGGCTTCGGCATTGAACTGGTACCTGAAATATTTCGCGCATTGCCAGCTCTCCTGGAATGGCGATAACCTCCGTTTGCCGGAGAAATTGCCTGCTGTGAAGGAGAAATTGAGAAAGCAGACGCCCTACAACCACCGGGCCTACCTCAATTATTGCACCTTCAACTACACCATGACCTGGTGGGACTGGGCGCGATGGGAGCGGGAGATCGACTGGATGGCCATGCACGGGATCAACCTCCCGCTGGCTATCACCGGTCAGGAGGCGGTTTGGCAAAATATGCTCCGGCAGTACGGAATGAGCGACGACGAAATCCGGAGCTTCCTCGTAGGCCCGGCGTACGCGGCCTGGCAATGGATGACCAACATCGAAAGCATCTTCGGCCCCTTGCCGCAAAACTGGATCGACCGGAGCATTACCCTCGGGCAAAAAATCCTCGAACGTGAGCGCTCTCTGGGTATGACGCCGATCTTGCAGGGGTTCACGGGGTATGTTCCATTGAAACTCATCGAAAAGCAGCCGCAGGCGAGCATTGTTAAAAAATCGGTATGGTTTCACGTCGGCCCCGGTACTGCCCAGCTGGACCCGACCGACCCGTTGTTTGCCCAAATGACCCAAACGTTTCTCGAAGAGCAAACCCGGCTTTTCGGCACCGATCACCTGTATGCTGCCGATCCTTTCCATGAAGGCGAGCCGCCGCGGAAGGACACGGCCTATCTGGCGGCAGTAGGAAAGCAGATTTTTGAAACCACCACGGCGGTTGATCCCAAGGCCGTGATCGCGATGCAGACTTGGAGCATGCGCAAGCCCATTGTGGAAGCGATTCCGGCGGACAGGATATTGATGCTCGACCTGAATTCGGCTAAATGGAAGAACAGCGGCGCATTCTGGGGGCGGCCCTGGGTAGCCGGCATTATCCATAACTTTGGCGGGAACAGCGCCATGGGCGGCGATCTGGATGCGGTATTGGCGCGTTTCCCTAACCTGTTGCAGCAAAAAAGCCAAACCCGCGCATTGGCGGGCATCGGCATGTTTCCGGAAGCCAGCGAGCATAACCCGGTTATTTACGAAGCAGCCTCCGAAATGGCCTGGCACCGCCAGCAGCCCGACACGAAACAATGGCTGGCCAGCTATCTCGTGGCCCGCTATGGTTCCGCCGATGCGCCCGTGAGCGCCTGCTGGGACACGCTGCTGCATACGGTTTACGGCAAACACGGCGTCGAAACCTTCCGGGAATCGGCCATTTGCGCGAGGCCGGCATTGACCGTGAACGGCGCTTCTCCCAACGGTGCATTGAATTCCGAGAAGAATTACCCGTTTCATAGCCTCTGGCCGGCCGTCGGTCTATTACAGCAGGCATCTGCTTCGATTCAAAAGACGGAGACGTACCGGTACGACCTCGTGGACCTGATGCGCCAGTCGATGGCCGACCTGGCGATTCCGCTGCAACGCAGGCTGGCAAAGGCTTATACGGATGGCGATAAGGCCGCATTTGAGCTCGAAAGCCGCCGGTTCCTTGATTTGCTGGACGATTTCGACGCGCTGCTGGGTACGCGCCAGGATTTTCTGCTGGGTAAATGGATCGCGGATGCCCGGGCCATTGGGGTTACGGAAGCGGAAAAGGATCTTTATGAAAAGAATGCCCGCAGCCTGGTTACGATCTGGGGGCCTTACCATCCGCAGGCGATCCAGTACGACTACTCGGCGCGCCAATGGAACGGTCTGGTGCGTACGTTTTATAAGCCGCGTTGGGAAATGTTTATTGTATTTTTGAAAAATGAACTTGAAAAAGCAGCAGGTACCCGCTATAAGGAAGAGAATATCAACCACCGTTTCAAACGCCCTGCCAATGAGGCCAATGATTTTTACAAGATGATCTCGCGCTGGGAAGCGGATTGGGGCGATAAGCATGACCTTACGCTGGCCGCTCAACCGCAAGGCGATGAGATCGGGGTGGTCGGGCGGCTTTTCAAGAAATGGGGGCCTGTTGCCGCGGAAGTCTATTCGAAATAATCTTTTAAATACCCTTAATCAATTCCCAATTACCTTTTATGAAATACCTCTTTTTAGCACTTGGCCTGCTTAGTTTTACCGCCCAGGGGCAAACGGCCGATCCGACGGCTGTCGGCGACTGGCTCATCAAGCCGGCAGCCGCCAAGGCGCACATTGATCAATCCGCGGACGGCCGCGACATCGTGCTGTCCAATGGCCTCGTGAGAAGGGCGTTCCGTCTCAAACCGGATCTGGCGTGCGTCGAGTACAAGAACCTCACCAACGGCCAGCAGTTGCTTCGCGCCGTGAAGCCCGAGGCGAGGGTCGTGCTGAACGGCGTCGCCTACAATGTGGGCGGTTTGTATGGTCAGAAGGAGAATGCATACCTGCTGCCCCAATGGCTGGATCAACTGAAAGTGTCGGACAGCGCCTTTCATTATATCGACCATAAAGTCTCGAAAATACAGCCTTACCTGCAGTGGAAGACTGCGATGTGGGCTGGAAGCAAGAAAGACGCGACCGGAAGCGAGGTGACATTCCGCTTCGGCTCGTCGCTGCCCGCGCTTGCGGGCGTGGAGGTGTACGTGCATTACGCGATCTTCGACGGTATCCCGCTGGTTTCCAAATGGGTTACGATCGAAAACAAAAGCAAGAGCGACGTGACCATCGACCAGGTAGTGAACGAGATACTGGCCGTGACGGAAGAGGAGAGTGCCGTAGTGGGCAAGCCGGAAGAAATGGCCAAGCCGAATGGTTTATACATTGAAAACAACTTTGCATTCAACAACGCCATGCGCTACGGCCTCAGCGACCAGGCGACGCACTGGAAGGTTGATAAAGCCTACACTTCGCAGGTGAATTACGACTACCAGACCCCCTGCCTCCTCGAAGTGCATCCGAAAGTACCGGTGGGAACGCGCCTGAAAGCGGGTGAAAACCTGGAATCGATCCGCACGTACGAGCTGCTCATGGATAGCTACGACCGTGAACGCAAGGGAATGGCGGTGCGCAAAATGTACCGGACTATCGCTCCGTGGACGACCGTCAACCCGATTTTCATGCACCTCGTGAGTAAAAACGACGAGCAGGTACGCACCGCGATCGACCAATGTGCGGCTACCGGCTACGAGGCATTGATCCTCAGTTTCGGAAGCCATTGTAATATGGAGGATATTTCACCCGAAAACCTCAAAAAATGGAAGGATCTGGCCGATTATGCTCACAGCAAAAAGGTGTTGATCGGCAGCTACTCGCTTTTCAGTTCCCGGAAGATCAGCGAAGAGGACGATGTGATTAATCCTAAAACAGGCAAAACCGGCGGTGCTTTCTTTGGCAATGCGCCCTGCCTTGGCAGCAAATGGGGGTTGGCTTATCTGGATAAGCTGAAAAAATTCATGAGCTACACCGGTTTCAATATTTTTGAAAACGACGGTCCCTACCCGGGCGACGTATGCGCGTCGACCTCGCACCCCGGCCACGAAGGCCTGGCTGATTCGCAATGGAAGCAAATGGCGCTCCAAAAGGGCCTTTACCACTGGTGTGCCGAAAACGGGATATATGTCAATGCGCCCGATTGGTATTTCCTCGATGGGACCAACAAAGTGGCCCTGGGCTACCGGGAGGTGAACTTCTCGCTCCCGCGTGAGCAGCAGAAGATCCTCAACCGCCAGAATATCTTCGATGCGACCTGGAACGAGACACCTTCGATGGTATGGGGCTTTGTGCCGCTCACCAAATACCAGGGCGGCGGGCCGGAAGCCGTGCTCGAACCGCTTTCCGAACACCTCGATGCATACGAGCAGCTGATGATGCAATACTACGGTGCGGGTGTTCAGGCCTGCTACCGGGGCCCGCGCCTGTACGATACCGACGAGACGAAAAAGACCGTGAGCAATGTGGTGAGCTGGTATAAAAAGTACCGCGATATCCTCAATTCCGACATTATCCACCTCCGCCGTGCCGATGGCCGCGATTGGGACGGGATCATGCACGTGAACCCGGAGTTGCCGGTGAAAGGGCTGGTGATGCTGTACAATCCGACCGGGGAGAAGGTCGTTCGCAATGTGAAACTGCCGGTGTATTATACGGGTAAGGATCAAGCCGTGAAAATTCGTGTGAAGGAGGGGGCGGCGCAATCGTACAAGGTAGGCCGCAACTACGACGTCGACTACAAAGTGGAGATTCCCGCGGAGGGATACACCTGGCTCGTAGTCGAGTAGGAAGACAACGGCCGGTAACGGCGCATCAAATGAAAGGGACAAATCTGCCGGTTGTGCGGGTTTGTCCCTTTTTGTTTGGAACGGCTCCGGACTACCTCCAAAATCAAAACCGGCACACCCGGGGCGTCCGGTCGGGATATACTTTTGGCAGAAAAAATGCGCTATGTATAACCTGATCCAACGAATCGTACAGCACGACCGGTTGCATGCCCGCTGGCTGAACACATTGTCCTACCTGGAAAACGCAGGTGCGCGGAAGATATCGGCCTGCGAGCACCGGACTGCGGTGGAAATCATTCAATTGAAACATGCCGCAGAGGAACACAGGCATGCTTATATTTTAAAGAAACAGATTTCAAAACTGGCGCCGGAGGCCTGCCCGGACTATTCGGAGCCTTACCTGTTTGCTGCGGTATCTACCCGGCAATACCTCGCTATGCTGGACATTCAATGCAGCAGGTATATCAAAAGAGTGTTCGGTTTAAAGGGCTCACAGCTGCGATATGCGGCTTACCTGTTTGTGACCTATCTCATTGAAGTAAGGGCCGATGAACTGTACCCGGTTTACCAGCGGGCACTTTCGGCCGCGTCGCATAGCGTGACCGTCAAGTCGATTATCGCGGAAGAGGAGGGGCATTTGGAAGAAATGACTTCGCAGCTGAGTCAGTTTTCGGAAGATTGGCAGACTCATGCCGAAATATTGCAAAAAATGGAGGAAGGGCTGTTTAACCGGTGGCTGAGCTGCCTGGAAAGCGAGCTCGCCGATGCATGACAACGTGCTGGCAGACCTCTCGCAGGCCCTTACCGACCGGCAGGAGCAGGGTATTCTCCGGAAATTGCGAACGAGACAGCCGGGTACCGATTTTTATTCCAATGATTACCTGGGACTGGCAGCCAATGATGCGTGCCACGAAATGCTTCTGGCTTCCCTGCACGACAACCCGCAATGGCTGCGCGGGGGTACCGGGTCGCGGCTGGTGAGCGGCAACTCGGCGTTAACATTATCGGTCGAGGATTTTATCGCGGCCGAGCATCAAACCGAACGGGCGCTGCTGTTTCCGTCGGGGTATATGGCCAATATGGCTTTGTTTTCCTGCCTCCCGAAACGGAATGATACCATCCTGCTCGATGAGTTTGTTCACCGCTCGGTGCTCGACGGTTGCCGCCTTTCGTTTGCCGGTAAATTGCGGTTTCGGCACAATGACCTGGACCATCTGGAAAGCCGCCTTGCCAAAACAAAGGGGAAATGCTGGATCGCAGTCGAAAGCCTGTACTCGATGGAAGGTGATTTCGCACCCCTCCACGACCTGGTGGTGCTGGCAGAGCGTTACGGGGCTTCATTGATTGTCGATGAAGCACATGCCATGGGCGTTTTCGGGCACGGGCTCGTGTGCGACGCGCGCTTGCAGGAGCGGGTATTCGCGACCGTGGTCACGTATGGAAAGGCAATGGGTGCACACGGGGCAGCCATATTGTCGCGCGGCACCGTGATCGACTACCTCATCAACTTCGCAGCTCCATTCATTTATACCACCGCCCTGCCGGATTTGTTTGCGGCGACCATCAGGAACAATTATACTTTCCTGAAAATGAATCCGCACCTGCGCGACGATCTGCAAGGCCGGATCCGTCACTTTTCCGCAGCCGGACTACCAACACTTTCCGGCGCAGGGAGCCCGATTCAGGCCATACCGTTTTCTGGCGTTGCCAGGCTGGCGGCGGCTAAGGAATTCCTCGAGGCCCGATCGCTTTTTGCATTTGCGGTACGGCCTCCTACCGTGAAAGCCGGCTCCGAACGCTTGCGTGTGAGCCTGCATGCATTCAACACCCATGCGGAAATCCAACAACTTACCGACTTGCTAAAACAGCTTTATGACACCGAATAGGACTACCTTGTTCGTCACCGGGATCGGAACGGATGTGGGGAAAACAGTCTGCTCCGCCGTTCTGACGGAATGGTACCAGGCCGACTACTGGAAACCCGTGCAAGCGGGTACACTAAGTCACTCCGACCGGAAAACGGTTTCCGGCCTGACGGGTCCCGATATTGTAACGCACCCGGAGGCCGTTCGCCTCAAATTGGCCGCATCACCGCACAAAGCCGCGCGGAAAGAGCAACGGTGCATTGCGGCCGGCGATCTGGTCCCTCCCGAAACACAAAATCATCTTATTATCGAAGGTGCGGGCGGGTTGTATGTGCCTATCAATGAGCAGTTTTGTGTGATAGACTGGGTCGAAAGCCTCGGCGTGCCGGTCGCATTGGTCGCGCGGAACTACCTGGGTTGTATCAATCATACTTTGCTATCGATTCAGGCGCTCAAACAGCGGTCTATTCCGTTAAAGTACCTGATTTTCAACGGGCCGTTTGACGAGGATACGCGACGCGTCATTCTTTCGTACCCGGATATCCAGGCGACGGTACTCGATATCCCGGACTTCAAAACATTAAATCCACCAAGCATTGCCCGTGCCGCCCGCCGCCTGCGCAGGGAGCATGGTAATCCCGTTTAAAAAATGAACACGCAAAATCTTACCTGGGCGCAGCGCGACAGTGCCGTGAACTGGCACCCTTTTACGCCGATCAAGACGGCCGGTGAAGCTGTGGCCATCCTCCGAGGAGAAGGGGCCTATTTATATGATGAAAACGGCAAACGCTATATTGACGCCATCTCGTCGTGGTGGGTGAATTTGCACGGGCATGCACATCCGTACATCGCGGAGCAGGTGTACGAGCAGTTGCGCACGCTGGAACACGTCATTTTTGCGGGCTTCACGCATCCGTCGGCCGTAGCGCTTTCGGAGGCACTGCTGGCGGTCCTGCCGGAGAATCAGGAGAAGGTGTTTTATTCGGATAACGGCTCCACGGCCGTGGAAGTGGCCTTGAAAATGGCTTTACAATACGCCTACAACCGGGGTGAAAAGAAAACTAAAATCCTCGCATTCCGGCAAGGTTACCACGGCGATACTTTCGGGGCGATGGCCGTTAGCGGCCGCAGCGGCTGGACGGAGCCCTTCGCCGAACTGCTCTTCGATGTAATCCACATTGATCTGCCCACGGCAGAAAACCTGCCCGAAATCCAGGCATTCGTCGACCAGCATGCCGACGAGGTCGCCTGTTTTGTGTACGAACCATTGGTACTGGGGGCTGGCGGAATGCTGATGTACGAGGCTTCTCAGCTCGATACCCTGATGCGCTACTGCCGGTCCAGGCATATTCTGCTCGTTCAGGACGAAATATTTGTTGGTTTCGGCCGGACGGGGCGGATGTTCGCGGCCGACCATTTAACCGAAAAACCCGATATCATGTGCCTCTCCAAAGGACTCACGGGCGGTACCATGCCTTTGGGCGTTACCACCTGCACCGGGGCGGTTCATCAGGCATTTTCTACGGATAATGTTTACGGTACATTGTTTCATGGCCATTCCTTTACGGCCAACCCGCTGGCATGCCGGGCGGCGCTGGCCAGTATGGATCTGCTCAAAAGCGCGGAAACGCAGGCGGCCATTGCCAGGATCTGCAAGCAGCATGAAGCATTCCGCGCACGTATAGCCACGCACGCCACCATACATGCCGTTCGCCAGCAGGGTACGATCCTGGCCATGAATATCGGCGACAATGGAAAGGATGCCTATTTCCGAAATCAATGCAAGCCTGTTTTCGAGGCTTTACTCCAAAAGGGCGTTCTGCTTCGCCCGCTTGGAAATGTGCTGTATCTGGTTCCTCCTTATTGCATCAGTGACGAAGATTTGCAATATGTCTACGATTCGATCATCGAAGTCTTATCCTGATTCTTGCTTCACAACATCGGCGCTTCGCCATCACGTCGGGTTACTTTCGTAGTAACCCGACGTGTATATTCAATAAAAAGTATAGAATAGTATAGTTGTTTCCGTTTCTTATTCAAAACTGCTTTAAAGTGTCTGAATGATACTTATTAATAGCTATTTGGCCTAAAATAGCAGCACGGCCGCTTTTGGTATTTCTGGAAAAAATATTTATATTTAAAATAGTATAGAATAGTATAGGTTAGAATAAAATTGTGTTCTTTTGATAAAAAATTAAACAATGTGATTGTGTCGGGCGGCATCCGGAGGCTGGCCCGGGATAGCTCGTGTTTCACTTTATAACCCTTTTTAACATGATTTTTTCTACCCGCTTTTCTCCACTGCTGCTGGCCGTGGCGCTGTTTTTCAGCGCGCTGGCGGTCAGGGCCCAGGTACCGGTTTCGGGCCGGGTAACGGACGCGTCCGGCCCGCTCGTCGGTGTGAGTGTGATCATCAAGGGTGCCAATGGCGGCACGTCCACCAATGCGGAAGGACATTTTACGATCAATGTGCCTTCTGCCGATGCGGTTCTCGTTTTTTCTTACATAGGTTATATTCCCCGTGAAATTCAGGTTGGCAAGCAAAGCAAGCTCGATGTGCTGCTCGAAGCCGACACCAAAGCGCTCGACGAAGTGGTGGTGGTAGGCTACGGGACCAAAACCCGCGCGGACCTCACCGGATCGGTATCGACGATTAAAGGTGCCGAGCTCGAAAAATCGCCCGCGAGCAACCTCACCAACTCCATCGCCGGCCGCGTACCGGGCCTGATCGCCAACACGAGGAGTGGCGAGCCGGGCAACGACAACGCGGAGATATTCGTCCGCGGCAAGGCTACGCTCGGCAGTACGGGCGCGCTCGTCGTGATCGACGGTATTCCCGACCGTTCGGGCGGCTTTGCGCGGTTAAACCCCGCCGATATCGAGTCGTTTACCGTGATCAAGGATGCTACCGCGGCGATTTACGGGGCCCGCTCGGCCAATGGGGTGATCCTCATCACGACCAAGCGCGGGCAGGCCGGCAAACCGGTGTTGTCCATCGGTACCAACTGGTCGCTCACGCAGGCGACGCGCGTGCCGCAAATGCTGGGTTCCTACGAATACGCATTGGCTACCAACGAGTACGACCGGATGATCGGCCAGAACCCGACCTGGCCCGACGCCTCCCTGCAGAAGTTCCGCGACGGCTCCGATCCGCTCTCGTTCCCCAGAACCGACTGGTGGGATGCGACCATGAAAAAACAGGCATTGCAGCACAACCAGGTTATTTCCCTGCGCGGCGGTACGGACAAGGTTACCTACTTCCTTTCCGGCCAGTACCAGAAACAGGATGGTATTTACAAAAAGGATGCGGCTTATTACAAGCAGGCCCAGGCACGCGCCAACGTGGATATGGCCGTGACCGACAACCTGAAAATCGGGGTGGATGTGCTGTACCGCAACGAGTTCCGCAATTCGGCGGTCGGCAACTACAATGCCGGGGCGATATTCCGGGAGTTGTGGCTTGCTTATCCGTACCTCGTCCCTATTTATCCGAACGGGCTTGTGGGGCCGGGTATCGGCGGTGGGCCCAATAACAGCATGGTGTATGTCACCAGCGGCGAGGCCGGCTACAACCGGAATACCAACGACTATTTGCAGACCAAGACCTATTTCAAATGGGATTTGTCCAAGCTGGTCGACGGGGTGTTTTTGGATGGGTATTATGCTTATGACCTCACTTTCTCGAAGAACAAAGCATTTACCAAAACACCTCCGCCTGCTTTCCGTTACGACGCGGCCACCGGCAAATACGTGCAGATCAACTCGGCCATTAAACCGAGCTTGTCGGAGGTGCGGGGTACATTGAAACAAAACCTGATGAACATCCGGCTGGGCTATAACAACCGGTTTGGTGACCATTCCGTGGAGGGTTTTGCCGCGTATGAACGCTTCGAAGGCAATGCCGACGAGATCAGCGCGTTCCGGTCGAACTTCCTCAGCAACTCGCTCGACCAGCTTTCGGCAGGCAGCCTGATCGGCCAGCAGAACAACTCGACTGCCGCGCAGACGGGCCGTAACAACTTCATCGCCCGCGCTTCCTATGGTTTCAAGAATAAATACCTGTTCGACTACAACATGCGCTACGACGGCTCGCAGAATTTTCCCGAAGGAAAACGCTACGGCTTTTTCCCGGCGGTTTCGGCGGCATGGCGCATTTCGCAGGAGGATTTTTTCAATTCCAAAAGCATTACAGAGCTGAAATTGCGCGGCTCGTGGGGTAAGACCGGTAACGACGTTGTTTCGGCATTCAACTACATTCAGACCTACCTCCTCGGAACCGGTTACGGCTATTCGCTCGGGCCTGCTGCCTCGCAGGTAAGCTCGCTCGTGCCCGGTCCGACTCCCAACAAAAACATTACCTGGGAAGTAGCTACCACCACCGACGTCGCGCTCGACGCGCAGTTTCTCAAAGGCAAGCTGGGCGTTACCATCGACTATTTCCGTTCCATGCGCACGGGCATTCTTATCACGCGCAGCGAGTCCGTGCCTGCGTACACGGGCCTGACCCTACCTAATCAGAACCTCGGCAAAGTGCTGAACCGCGGGATCGAACTGGAAGCCTATTATAATGGCACCATCGGGAACAGCTTCGGGTACAATATCAGGGGTAACCTCACTTTCGCCCGCAACAAGGTTATTTTCATGGACGAGGCCGCAAGCGTGCCTTCCTACCAGCGCAAAACCGACATTCCGATCGACTCGTGGCTCGTGTATGAATCCGACGGCCTGTACCAGAACCAGGCAGAGATCGACGCCAGCCCGCACCCGGCCAACACGGCTCCCGGAGACATCCGTTATAAGGATATCAATGGCGACGGCGCGATCAATGGCCTGGATCAGGTACGGAAATCGTCCGTGCGGACGCCGCAGCTGATCTACGGCACCTCGCTGGGTCTCTCATGGCGGAATCTGGACCTTTCGGTGTTCGTGCAGGGCCAGGCAATGGCGCAATCCTACCTCGCACCGGCGGGTTTGAATATGGCCAGGGAGTTTTTCGACGGCCGCTGGCAGAAAGAGGGGGATAACCAGTTCCCACGCAATTTCAATGGCCCTACCGGCGCATCGAGAGGGGTGAACACGCTTACTTCGGACTTCTGGCTGCGCAATGCGGCATTCGTGCGGCTGAAAAATGTGGAGCTGGGCTTCACGGTACCTTCCGCTTTGCTGAAAAAGGCCAAAATGCACAGCGCAAGGATCTATATCAATGGCAGCAACCTGTTCTCGATCGACCAGTTCGGGCCTTCTTTTGATCCTGAAATGCCGAACAACACAGGCTACTACTATCCACAGCAGCGTGTCGTGAACCTGGGCGCCAATATCAGCTTCTAACCCTTACCATTCAACCGATGAAACCACAAACCAACCATACAATCCAATCCGGCATTCAGGCTGCGAAAAGCGCGGTCGGCTGGTCGGGAAAACTGCTTGCGGGCATTTCCATCGCGGCAGGCATGCTGGTCATGAACTCCTGCAAGGACGTGCTCGACCTGAAACCACAGAATGCCTATTCGGAGTCCGACGTATGGACCGATCCGAACCTCGTACAGGTATTTGTGAACGGCATTTACAATCAGACGGTGATGGCATACAAAGACGGCGGCTTCGGCTGGGGCGCGCAAACCGACGAGCTGTACGGTAACTTCAACTGGACCAACGAAAACAGCTACGTACAAGGCGAAGCCACGCCCGACAACCAGACATCTTCTTCACTGAACCGCTGGGGCGATCTGTATTCGTCCGTTCGCAATTGCAATGTGTTCCTGAAAAACGTAAGCCAGCTGGACACCGTTTCCAATGCGCAAGCCGTGCGGACGATGCGCGGAGAGGTTTATTTTCTGCGGGCGCTGGCCTATTTCGAATTGTTGAAGCGATTCGGCGGCGTGCCGCTGATCACCAAGGTGTACGATGTCAACGACACAGGTTTTAATGAAAAGCGCGCTTCGTGGACGGAAACCAAGGACTTCATTCTCGCCGACATCGAACAGGCAGGAAAGTTATTACCCGCGGCCTATTCGGCCGACCTCGACAAAGGCCGCGCGACGACAGGCGCCGTTCTGGCCCTCAAATCAAGATTGCTGCTGTACGCGGCGAGCCCCTATTTCAATACCTCCGGCGATAAAAAGCGCTGGCAACAAGCCAAGGAGGCGGCGAAAGCCGTGATCGATTTCAAAGGCGCGTCCTATGCCTTGTATGGGAGTGCAGCCAATGGGACGTACAACAAGACTTACCTGGAATTTTTCAATCCCGAGGTGATCTTTGCCCGCGTTTACAGCGGACTGGCGAGAGCCGACCGGTACAATACCGTGAGCCGCGACCTCAGTCCGAATGGTTATGAGGGTTACAGCGCCTATAATGTGATCCAGCAAATGGTCGATGCTTTCGAAATGGCCGACGGGACTGCATTCAGCTGGGCCAACCCGGTGCATGCGAAAAGCCCGTATGCCAACCGTGATCCGCGTTTTTATGCGACGATCCTGGCCAACAACCAGCTGTTCAAAGGCCGCACCACGCAGTTTTTTGAAGGCGGGGACGATTCACCGCAGAGCCCGTATTCTCCATGGAATGCCTCCAAGACGCGCTATGTGATCCGTAAAATGGTGGACGAGTCGGTCGACTGGCAGAAGCAGGACTATGCTGCCTCGCAATGGGTCGGTTTCAGGCTGTCGGAAATTTACCTGAACTACATGGAAGCCTGTGCGGCATTGGGCGAGGACGGCGAAGCGCTTACCTACCTGAACAAGCTGCGGTCGCAAAAAGCAGGTATGCCGCCGGTGAATGCGTCCGGCGCGGCATTAATGGACAAGATCAGGCAGGAGCGCCGCATTGAACTTTGCTTTGAAGGCCATCGCTATTTTGACATCCGGCGGTGGGGTATGGCCGAGATAGGGTCGAAGGATGCGCTGGGCGTGATCATTACCAAGCAGGCCGATGGCACGTTTACCTATCAATCGGCCACTGTACAGAAGCGGACGTGGCTCCCGGCGCTCTATTTCTACCCGATTCCGCGGACGGAGTTGCAGCGGAACCCGGCATTGACCCAGAATCCCGATTATAATTGATTGAGGATATTTATAAAGACATTGTATTTTAATTCAAAAACAAAAGGAATGATCAGATTCATCGCAGCTGCTTCCATCTTTCTGGCTGCTCAGCAACAGGGAATGGCGCAAAGCGAAACGTTAAAGTTCCGGTCGACGGACGCCGCATTGCAAACCGCTTTCGATCGGGCCGCGGAAATGGCGCTGAGCCATGTGGGTAGTCCTGCCGATCCGGTGGGAGATTGGTACGAGGCGGCATTGCCTTCTCGCTTCGCATTCTGCATGCGTGATGTGGCGCACCAGAGTATGGCCGCTGAAATGTTGGGCCTGGGCAAAGCGAACGCCAATATGTTCTCCCTTTTTGCCAAAAACATCTCCGATAGCAAGGACTGGTGCTCCTATTGGGAAATCAACAAGGAGGGAAAGCCTGCGCCGGCAGATTACCGGAACGACGACGAGTTCTGGTACAATCTCAATGCGAACTTCGATGTAATGCAGGCGGCCTGGAAGCTCTATTTGTGGACGGGCGACAAGCGGTATGTCAATGGCCCCGAGTTTGCTGATTTTCACCGGAAATCGGTCCGCGAATATGTGGAGCGCTGGGTGTTGCAGCCGGATTCCCTGCTGTCGCGCCCGTTACACCCGAATGCGCACGGGGGCTACAACGACAAAGACGCGTTCCACCGTTGCCGCGGGCTTGCGTCGTATTCCGAAGGCGTGCATGACCTGAAAATGGGCGTCGACCTGATCGCCTCGCTTTCGCGGGGAATGCAAACTTATGCCGATATGCTGCGCCTCGAAGGCAAAACCACTGAGGCATCCGCATTCGATCAAAAGGCCGAGCAATACCGCCGGCATATCGAAAACAAATGGTGGAGCGATAAAGAGGATAAGTATTTCACCTACTATTCTTCCAAAGGCGCATTCGGATATACCGAGGGCGAGACTTTTCTGCTTTGGTTTGATGTGTTGAAGGATACCACGCGGACCCGCAAAACGATCGATCAGATCCTGGCGCGTGACTGGAATATGGAAAACCAGTCGTATTTCCCTTATGTACTGGGGCAATACGGCTATCCCGAGCAAATCCGCAGCCAGATTCTCCACCTGACGGACCCGGCCACCAAACGCCGTGAATACCCCGAGGTTTCCTATGGAGCCGTACAGGGCGTGGTGCAGGGCATTATGGGGATCGACGCGGATGCGCGCGTGAACCGGATCACGACGCTGTTCAACGGCCGGGCTGCGGATACGCATACGCTTGAAAACCTGCCGGTTTTGCAGCGTACCATATCCGTAACCGAAAGTGCAAAGACGGCCTCGCTGCGTAATGCCGGGCTGTCGGCCGCTCCTGTCCAATGGCGGGTGATGTTTGCTGGAAAGCATCCGTTCATGATGGTGAATGGGAAGAGACGGAAGGCCAGCCAGATGCTCGTGAAAGGATCGCGCACGGTGTCGTTCCTGGATGTGACGGTGCCCGCCGGTCAGGAGGTCACTGCCCGGATCCAGTAGTTTTTACAGTCCTAACCCCTGCGGCCATGCGTTGCAGGGGTTGTTTTAAGTTTTTAGCTTTACGAAGTAATTACCGCCGAATGGAGAGCATATTTGATAAAATAAAGGAATTGCGGGAAGTAACATCCTATTCCAAACACGACCAGATCGTCGTAGGGATCATCAATGCGATTGACCAGAAGATTGTTTCACCCAACGACTTGCTGCCGTCGGTGAACCAGATGATCCAGGAACTGAACTTCTCCCGCGAAACCATCCGCAAAGGGTACGGCGAACTGGTAGACCGGGGAGTGGTTGAATCCAAAAACAGGATCGGGTACTACGTGACCAACGCGCAGACCAGCCAGTTCATGAAAGTGGCCCTGATCATGTATAATCTCGATACATTCGAAGAACTTTTTTACCGGAATTTCCGGAAGGAGCTAGGCCAAAAGGTGCATCTGGACGTGTTTTTCCACCATGGCAGTGTTGATGTCCTGGAAAGTACCCTGTTCCAGATCAAAGGGAAATACGGCATGTACGTGGTAGCGCCGATCCCGCACCGCAAAACGAAGGAAATCCTCGAAACCATTCCCCGGAGCAACCTCCTCATATTCGACCGGTTCGAACAGCTCGACGGCGAGGTGAGCTACATCGCGCAGGAGTTCGAGCGCTCGACCTACGCGGTGCTGGAAGCGCTGGCCGACAAGATCCGGCAGTTTGATGAGATCATTTTCTATCATTCTCCGAAATCCCTCGATCCGAAGGAAATCGTGTTCTCATTCAAGCGATTCTTGCATGATTATGCCATTAAGGGGCAGATCGTCAGTGAGTTCGTGCCGGGGTCGGTCGAGAAGGGGAAGGCCTATTTCACGCTCGACAACTTCACGATGTGGTCGATCCTGAAAGAATGTAAAGGCAAAAAATTTACCATGGGTGTCGATGTCGGCTTGCTATCCGTCAACGACGAGCCTGCCAAGGAGTTTGTCGACATTACCACGTACTCGACCGACTTTGCGCTGATGGGCAAACTTGCCGGGCAATCGATCATGCAAAAGCAGAAGATCCAGGTAATCCTGCCCAATGTACTGATCCGCAGAAAAACCTTGTGACCTTCCCATGCGCGAAGAAGTGGCCCTCAGCGGCATCGACGCCGGTATTATCGTGCTTTACCTGGCTATATTGGTCGGGGTAGGGCTCTACTTTTCCCGCAAGCGCCGGATCGAAACGGCCAATGACCTCTTTCTGGGCGGTAGGTCATTGAAATGGTACAACGTCGGGCTGTCCATTTTCAGCAGTAATGTAAGTCCGGTCATGCTCGTGGGCTATGGCGGTATGGCTTACACCACCGGTATGGTCGCTGCCAACTTCGACTGGCTTGCCTGGTGGTTCCTGCTGCTGCTGGCAATGGTGTTCGTGCCGCATTATTTTGCGACGAAAGTGAGCACCATGCCCGAATTCCTGCTCCGGCGGTATGGCCAGCGCTCGTTTACGTTTCTCACCTACTATTCCATGATTTCGACGCTCATCGTGTCGGTGAGTTTCGTGCTGCTCACGGGCGGGCTCGTGATTGCACAGCTGCTCGATGTGCCATTCTGGATGGCGGCGGTAGGCGCTACCGTGCTCGCCACCAGCTTTACGGCTACGGGCGGCCTCGGCGCAATTGCCAGAACGGGCGTGCTGCAATCCGTCGTCGTGACGGCCGCGGCGCTTATTGTCGGTGTAATCGCGGTGAACCGCATCGGCGGAATCGGGGAGGTGATCAGCCGGTCGCCGAAGGAATTCTGGACGATATTCCGCCCCTCCGACGACCCCGTTTACCCGTGGCACGCAGTGTTGCTCGGCTATCCGGTGGTGGGAATATGGTACTGGTGCACCGACCAGACGATCGTGCAGCAGACCCTCGCCGCCAGGGACATCCGGCATGGCCAGTATGGCACCATGCTCATGGCTGCCCTCAAAGCCCTGGTACCCTTCATTTTCCTGCTGCCCGGTATTTACTGCTACATCCTCTACCCGAACCTCCGTAATCCTGATCACGCGTATTTGGTCATGACGGCCAACTTGCTGCCCGTCGGCCTGGTGGGTATTACACTCGCGGCACTCATTGCAGCGCTGGTGTACGACGTCGCCGTGGGTATCAATGCGTTCAGCATGGTTTTTTCTTTGAATGTGTATTCCAAAATCATCGATCCCCATGCCTCGCAGCGAAAACTCCGGACGGTGGGGAGGCTCGTGATCATCGGCTCGTCGTTCCTCGCCATGATGATGTCGATCCTGCTCTCGACCGTCGACAAAGGCCTTTTCGACCTCTCGCAGGCTGTGGGGACCTACCTGGCCCCTCCGCTTACGACCGTGTTTTTAATGGGCGTGATCTGGAAAAAGGCCACCAGCCGTGCCGCCAACCTCACACTGTACCTCGGTTCGCCGCTCTGCCTGGGTGTGGGTATCATGCAACTGTCCGATTTCCCGCACAAAGCATTCTGGCCGCATTTCATGCTGCTCACGTTCCTGCTCACTGCCTTTTTGATGCTGTTCATGGCTGCCGTTTCCCTGCTGTTTCCAGAGGAACGTATCGGTTCACCACTGCCCACGCTGGCCGAAACCTACGCTTCTCAGCCGCATTACGACCGCCGGGGAATATGGCTGGGCTGGGCATGCATCGGCGTGGTGATGGGGTGCCTTTATTTTCTGTTCAGATAAACCGGATTTTCCCCGATAGATTTTGTGACCGTTGAGCTTTCCTTATCGCTTAACACCTGTCGCATGCTTTTCAAAATAACCCAACTTGCCCTGTTCCGTGCTGCTATCCTGGGCACTGCATTGTCCACTCCCGCTTTCAGTCAGCAGCAGCCCGTCGTGATCGACGTCAACCTGGCAAAGGTAAAAGCCCCGATGCAGCCTATCTGGGCGTTTTTTGGCTATGATGAGCCGAATTATACCTATATGAAAGACGGGAAAAAGCTGCTCACCGAAATCTCGCAATTCAGCAAGGTACCGGTGTATGTGCGGGCGCATAGCCTGCTCGTGACGGGCGACGGCGAGGCGGCGCTCAAATGGGGCTCCACCAATGCCTACACCGAAGATGCGCAGGGTAAACCGGTGTATGACTGGAAGATCGTTGATAAAATTTTTGACACCTATATTGAAAGGGGGATGAAGCCCATCGCGCAGATCGGTTTTATGCCGCAGGCACTTTCTTCGAAGCCTGAACCTTACCGTCACCACTGGAAGCCGGGCGATAATTACAACGACATTTACCTCGGCTGGGCCTATCCGCCCAACGACTACAACAAATGGGCTGAGCTGGTGTACCAATGGGTGAAGCACTCGGTGGCCCGCTATGGCAAGAAAGAAGTGGAAAGCTGGTACTGGGAACTTTGGAATGAACCGAATATCAGCTACTGGAAAGGCACTGTTGATGAATACATTAAGCTGTACGACTACACAGCCGACGCCGTCAAACGCGCATTGCCTACCGCTAAAATAGGCGGGCCGGAAGTGACAGGGCCTTCCTGGGACAAATCCGAGGCATTTATGCGGAAGTTCCTCGACCACGTCACGGCCGGTAAAAACTATGTGACCGGTAAAACCGGTACCCCCATCGATTTTATCACCTACCATGCCAAAGGCGCGCCTAAAATCGTGGAAGGTCATGTGCAAATGAACATGGGCACGCAGCTGCGCGACCTCGACAAAGGTTTCGAGATAGTGGCTTCCTACCCGGCGCTCAAAAAACTGCCGATCATCATCGGCGAGTCCGATCCCGAAGGATGCGCGGCGTGCTCGGAAGACGTAAGCCCGCAGAATGCGTACCGAAATGGTACGATGTATTCAAGCTACACGGCGGCATCCTTTGCCCGGAAATACGAACTGGCTGAGGCTCGCGGCGTGAATCTGCTCGGTGCGGTAAGCTGGTCGTTCGAGTTTGAGGACCAGGCCTGGTTCCGCGGCTTCCGGGACCTGGCGACCAACGGTGTCGACAAGCCCGTGCTGAACGTATTCCGGATGTTTGGAATGATGGAGGGAAGCCGGGTGGAAGTGAAGCAAAATCTTGCGTACGATTTCAAAAGAATAAGGGATGAAAGCGTCCGCAAGGAAGCCGATATCAACGGTATCGCTTCCAAGAGTGCCAATTCGGCGGCGGTTATGGTGTGGAACTACCACGATGACAACGTACCGTCACCTGATGCTGCCGTCAAAGTGCTGGTACAAGGCTTGCCTTCGCAGAAAATGATGCTCTACCACTACCGCATCGACAAGGAAAACAGCAATTCCTACGAAGCATGGAAAGCCATGGGCTCGCCCAAACAGCCTACCGCCGAACAAATCCGGCTGCTCGAAAAGGCCGGGCAACTCGCATTGTTCACCTCGCCGCAATGGATCGAACCTAAAAATGGCCAGGCGACGGTGGAAATGCAGCTGCCACGCCAGGGGGTGTCGCTGCTGCATTTCAAATGGTGATTTGTTATCGCATCAAATAGCTGTTCACGGATTCCTTCACCTGCTGCAAGGTCCCGTCTGGTTTCGGGTAAATAGCAGGGATGGGTTTCCCGGAGAACGTTTGCAGGTACAACACCCAGGCATCCCGCCACCATAATGCCTCCTTGTACTGCTTCGCGAGTCGGCCGGAAACGTCGGCGTGGATCGCCGGGTCGACCGAAGTGCTGACCCCGGCCCATTGTTTTTGCATCCAGCGCACCGAATCGGCACCGGTGTAGAACCGGTGGCAAAGTTCGTCCCAGAGATTCCGGCCCGAGCTGAGCTGTTTCGACCATTGCACGTGATGGAACCAGAGCAAATAGGGTAGCGGGCAGGTTTCGGCATTGAGCCAGGCGCTGCTTGCTTTGGGGCGGTATTGCTGTAATGCATTGCTGCCGGAGGTTGTGCGGTCGAATCCCAGGCCGAGGCTGTCGGCCCGGTGGTAGTAAATGGCCGTCCAGTCGGGGCGGGAGCTGCGGTTTTGCCACGGCTCGGGCGCGTAATGGCTGCCTGTCCACGGGCGGGAGAGGCCCAGCGGCGTATTGTAGTCCACATAAATTTCTCTCGAACGGAGCATGATATCGCTGATAGCGGTCACAGCTTTGGTCTCGGTGGTTAATGCAAGCTGCGTCCATTCCCGCGCGATGGTTTCCGGGCTCAGGGTGTGGTCCCAGGCCAGCCGCCCGAAGGCGTACCAGTTGGCTTGCGCCATCGGGTGCCCGGTCCAGTTGCGGTCGGAGCCGGTATTGGCCACGCCGGCGATGCAGGTTAATGGGTAGTTGTGCAGCGAGCCATCGACAATGCGGGCCACGGTGGAGCCTTTGCCATTTACATAAGTATCGGCATCGAGGCATTCCTTGAACAGCGGGGCTTCGTACACCCAGTGTGTCGCGAAACCCATATACTCCTGCGTGAGCTGAAACTCCATACCCAGGGGCGTCCGCGGCATATTCCCGAACAGCGGCGAAAACGGCTCGCGGGGCTGGAAATCGATCGGGCCGTTTTTGACCTGGACGATTACATTTTTCGCAAATTTTCCGTCGAGCGGAGCAAATTCTTCATAGGCTGCCTTGAAACGGTCGGCATTAGGATCGGCCTTGTATACGAACGCCCGCCAGATCACCACACCATTGAATGGGGCCAGCGCTTCGGCGAGCATATTGGCGCCGTCGGCGTGGGTACGGCCGTAATCCTGCGGGCCGGGCTCGCCTTCGGAGTTGGCTTTTACCAGAAACCCTCCGAAATCGGGGATCGCGCGGTAAATTTCCTTCGTTTTTTCGGCCCACCATTTTCGCACTTCCGGGTCGAGCGGATCGGAGGTTTTCAACCCGCCCAGCGTTTTGGGAGCGGCAAAATGGATGGATAAATAAGTTTTAATACCATATTTCCGGAAAACGCCCGCCAATGCGGCCACTTTGGGCAGGTACTCGGCCGTCAGAAAGCGCGCGCTGGCATTCACATTATTCACGACCGTGCCGTTAATGCCGATGGACGCATTAGCCCTGGCGTAATCGGTGTAGCGCGGATCGACGGTTTCGGGCAGCTCGTACCATTTCCACAGCGACGATCCCGCATATCCGCGCTCGATCGTTCCCTCGGGGTTATCCCAATGGTTGAGCATCCGGAGCTGGATTTTCGGGCTGCTTTGCCCAACAGCTTTTTCAAGAGGCAAGTGCTGCTGCAAATGCCGGAGCAATGCAAAACTGCCATACAATACACCCACCTCTTTCGTGGCGGAAACGACGGTATTGCCGTCTTTCATTTCAATGGCATAGCCGTCACCGGTTGCCGCACCGGCCGAAACGGAAAGGATAATGCCTTTCTGGTTCGCAACCGGGTTCTTCACAATTGGAATTTGCTTTCCCAGCATCGCGCTCAGGCCGGTTTGGAGCTCTTTGGCGGCATTGTTCAGTATATCGTCGTTGCCCGATATGGCAATGAAACTGAGCGACTTGCTGTAAGATGTCCTTACGGTTGCATTCTGGATCCGATCATATTTCAGCCAGAGCCGGTACCCGTCGTCAGCTAATGCGTCGCCGTTTGAAATAAAGCCGAAAAACAGCAGCAGCAGTACCAGATTTTTTACGCTGTCGGATAAAAGGGTTTTTGTAAATAACATCATGTACTAGGTTGAATTTGACGGTGATCAGTTTGGTGCTTTCATTGAGGTTGAGCGTGATTCAAACCCTGCCCGTCCGTACGAAATGGCGATGCGGGTAAGCCTGCCGAATTGTAAAAGTTGACGCCCTCGGGATTGTCCTGCCAGGCATACCGCACGTATTCAGGGGATTTGACCTGCTCGCTGCGCAATGCGATCCGGTTTTTCCCGAGTATTTCAGCCTCCGCCCAATAGAACTTTCGGTCGGAGCCAGCAACCGCAAACCAGCGCAATGCCTCGCCGTCCGACGACACGATACCTTCGCCGACGTGATCGAACGTCAATAGCACCCGGCCGTTATCGACGCTATGCGATTTCAGCACCGGACCGGAGTGGACGACTTGTTTTTCGCCATACGCCAGGTTCCGCGCGGCAAGCGCCAGTCGTTCCCCGACGCCTTTTTTGTTGAGTGGGTGAATGTCGTTCCATTCGCCGAGGTCGATGGTGACGGTCACGGCGGTGTTGGGTAACGTAAGTGCCTGGTTCTGTGCTTCCCGCAGTAAGGCGATATTGCTTTCAGCCGGGGTGTAGTCGATGTCCTGGAAATTGGGCAGCTGTGCTACGAGGAACGGGAGGCGGTCGTCGTGCCACAGCGCGCGCCAGTTGTTGATCAGCGCCGGGAGCAATGCATTGTACGGCTCGGGATTACCGGTGTTGGATTCACCCTGGTACCATACAAAGCCCTTGATTTTCATCGGCAGGGCCGGTGCGATCATCGCATTGTACAATGCTGTGGGCTGGTTCTGATGCACGAGCCGTGCTGGCGGCGCATCTTGGCCGGGCGGAAAAACAGCCCCGACTTTGTACTGCCACGTGCCCTTCAAATCGATGGTATCGCTGCCCGTGGTCATGAAATAGGGCTTGTCCGGGACAAAACCGCCCTTGCCGGAGGTGTTGGTAACCCTGATCACGAACGTATTCTGCCCCGCTTTGAGCAGTTCGGAAGGGATTTCGTATCGCCGCGGCGGGTATTGGTAGGTGATGTTGCCTATTTTGCGGCCATTCACATACATTTCATCGGCATCCACAATCCGTCCCATGTACAACTTAGCGAGCTTCCCTGCCCAATGCTGCGGGACATTGATCGTTTTCCTAAACCACACCACGCCGTCCAGCGCCCTCAGCCCCTGGTCCTCCCAGTACCCGGGAATATTGAAATTCCGCCAGCCTTTGGGTAGGTAAGCATCGCTTTCCCAATGTTCCTGCTGGCCTGCATCCGCGGCCGGGCGATGCGGTGGAATAGCGTTGGCGATGCGGGCCAATGCATTCACATAGCTGGTATCCTTGTTTTGCGTGATCGTTTTCCGAATACTTTCAAAATCCTTGAAACCACTTTCACTCACCCATGCCTCAATAGGCGTTCCTCCGACCGAGCTATTCATAATGCCGATCGGTACCTTGTGTTTTTCATAGATTTCACGGGCAAAAAAGTAGGCAACGGCGCCGAAGCTAAGCACGTTTTCCGGGCTCGCCGTTTTCCATTCGCCTTTCGGGAAATCCTCTGCCGGGCCGTTCAGGTTGGTGAGCGTCGGTACGAAAAAGTTGCGGATTTCAGGATAGTTGGCCGACGCAATGTCTTTCGGGAAGCGCTCTTTGACACGCTCCATGTTGATCACCATATTGCTTTGTCCGCTGCACAGCCACACATCTCCGAATGCGATGTCGGTCAGGCGGATTTCGTTTTTGCCTTTCAACACCATCGCATAGCCCGTGCCCGCTCTGTGCGCGGGAAGCGCTATTGCCCACTTTCCGGCCGCGTCTGCCGAGGTTTTATAGGTTTTTTGGTCAAATTGAAGGGTAATCTTCTCTTTCGGCGACGCCCAGCCCCAGATTTGGAGCGGCTGGTCGCGCTGTAAAACCATATGGTCCGAAATCAGTTTGGGCAGGCGGATCTGCGCGTGCAGGGGCATGGCCGCGCACAGGACGATTAAGGTTAGTAGTTTTGAAAGCTTCATGCGGATCAATCCGTATTATTTAAAATGCTAAAATTCAATGCGATACGAGCGAAAGGGGCTTTCGTTTCATGGCCTTGTATTCCGAAGGCAGCATGTTGAACTTGGCCTTGAAAGACTTCGTGAAATAGTTGGGTGTGGCGAACCCGGCCGTGTATGAGATCTGCGAAACGTTCATATCGCTTTTTTCGAGCAATAGCGCTGCTTTTTCCAGTTTGATCGACCGTATAAACTCGATCGGGCTCTGTCCGCTGATTTCCAGTACCCGCGTGTAGAGCGTGCCGCGGCTCATACCCACGTGGCGCGCGAGGTTCTCCACGCTAAGCTGGGTCGAATTCAGGTTATCATCGATGTAGGAGAGGATATCGCGCAGCAGTTTTACATCCCCGGATTCGATCGCTTCATCGCGTCCCGTCATCTGTATCTGTCTCGAATACACGTCTTTTAGCAATCTGTTGAGCAGCAGCAGGTTATTGATTTTGACATTCAGTATTTCAAAGTTGAAAGGCTTGGTCAGATAATCATTCGCGCCGGAACTCAGGCCTTTCAATTGCTGCTCTTCGCCGCTGGACGCTGTGAGGAGGATGATCGGGATGTGACTCGTGCGCTTGTCGGACCGGATCTTTTCACTCATCGCGAGTCCGTCCATTTCCGGCATGGCAATGTCGCTCACGATCAGCTCGGGATGGCAGCTCAGTGTTTTTTGCCAGCCTTCTCTGCCATCGGCCGCTTCCAGAACCTTGTAATGGCTTTCGAGGTTTTCTTTGAGATAATGCCTGAACTCCGCATTGTCCTCGACGATCAAAATCCTTGGCAAGTCGCTCTGCAACGCGTTGTCCGGCAAATCATTGCCCGGCAAAACGTTGCCCGGCACTTCCTCGAAATCGGTTTGTGGGGTCTTCGTTGCCGGGCAACGACTTGCCGGGGAGTTTTCAGTGGTAGCAGATTCGGGGAAGGGCATCGCGGGCGCGATTTCGACGGGGTTGAACATCCATTCCTGGCAAGGAAGCCCTACGGTGAAAACGCTGCCGCTGCCGCCGTTGCTGCCGACCGTGATGAACCCGCCATGCATTTGTACAAATTCCCGGACGATCGACAAGCCAATCCCGCTGCCCTGGTTGAGCACCGAGGCATCCGCATCGTCCTGGAAGAACCGGTCGAATATTTTCCCGTAATGCTCCGGTGAAATGCCTATGCCGGTGTCTGATATTTTGATGTACAACCAGTTTTGCTGGGAATCGTCGGTGCCGCAGGTCAGTTGCAACGCCACTTCGCCACCTTCCGGTGTGAATTTGAATGCATTGGAAAGCAGGTTGAAAAGAATGCGTTCCATCTTGTCGGTGTCGAAATCGACCAGTAAATGCGCGATGGCGCTATCGAACGTGAAACGGACGCGTTTGCGCTGCGAAAGGTCGCTGAATGAGTCGCATGCGTCACGGATAAAAGGCACAATGTCGGCACGTCGGAGGTCGGCTCTTAATTCCTGTTCCTGCAAGTTCTTGAAATCAAGCAGCTGGTCCACGAGGTTAAGCAGCCGTTTCGCATTGCGCCGGATCGCCGAAATCTGGGGCTGGTGCGGTGTTTCCTGTGCGAGGAGGTTTTCGACCGGTGCAAGAATGAGCGAAATGGGGGTGCGGAATTCGTGGCTGAGGTTGGTTAAGAACTTAATTTTCAGCTTGTCAAGCTCCTGTTTGCGTTCGATTTCGCGGTGGGCCTGCTCTTCCCGGAACTTCCGGTGCAGCCTGCGAATGCCGCGTCGGCGCATAAGGAACACCGCCACAATGGGGGCCAGCACGTAGAAAATGTAAGCATAAATGGTGAGGTAAAATGGCGGCTTTACGATCACCGCGACGGCGGCAGGAGGCGAGGTCCAATCACTGCCGTCGCTGCTGGCCTGTACCTCGAAACGGTATTCTCCCGGACTGAGGTTGGTGTAACTCGCGGTGGTGGCCCGGCTTGCCTGCTGCCATTCATTTTGCAAGCCTACCAGCCGGTATCGGTAGGCGGTCTGTTCGGGATTGGTATAGTTGAGCGCCCCGTAACCGATCGAAAAATTCTGTTTGTAACCGAGCCGGATCGATTGCGCGACGGAAATATCGGCGTCGATCATGCCCGAATCCGCGGATGTGATGGCGCGGTTCCCGACTTTCAGCTCCCGGAGCATCACCGGCGTCTGGCCCTGGTGCTTTTTAAGGCCACGGGTGTCGATGTAATTGAAACCCGCGATACCGCCGAAAAAGAGCATATTATCCGCCGTTCGCATGCCTGCGCCTAATGCAAAAGTGTTGTTTTGCAGGCCATTGTGCGCGGTATAGTTGGTGAATTTCTTCTTATGCAAATCCAAAAGGCTGATACCCTCGTTGGTACTCACCCAAATCCGTCCCTGGGCATCCTCCAAAACCTTGTTGACCATGCCGCTTGGCAGCCCTTCATTGACGCCGAATGGGATAAATCTGCGGGTTTTTTGGTCGAATAGCGCGAGCCCTTCGCCGCCGGTGCCCGCCCAGATATTGCCGCGGCTGTCTTCCAGAAGCGAGAGCACATTGTTGCTGGGAAGTGCTGCGGTTTCGCGGTCGAGCAGTATGGAAATCCGTTTTTCAGGATCGAAAACGGCGATACCGGTGCCATGCGAGGCGATCCACATTTTTCCGTGCCGGTCCTCCACGATGTCGCGGATGTAGGCATTCAGCGGTATCATGCGTTTCAGCAAAGAGATATTGGGGTCAAAAAGTCTTTCGAACTGCTTCGTCTCAGGATCATACACGTTGACGCCCCCGCCGTTCGTCCCGATCCACAACTTTCCTTTCTTATCCCGGGTGAGTGAAAAAATATTGTTGTTACCCAATGAGTTGGCCGCCGGGCCTTGCAGGAACTGTTCGTACGTGCCTGTTTGAGGGTTCAGCCGGAAGAGCCCGTCCTGGAATGTACCGACCCAGAGCGCATCGGGCGCCGTCATTTTGAGCGATAAGACGGCTAGCCCTGACGCCGCCGCCTTGTTCCTGGCGTGAATGGTATACTTCCTGAAAAGATTGGTTTTGCGGTCGTAGAGGTTCACGCCGCCGTCGTCGGTACCCACGAAAATGCGGCCGTCGGGGTGTTCCGCGAACGACGTGACGAAGGGAGCGCTGAGGCCGTAGGGGTCGTAGGGATCGCAGCGTTTCAGTCCGAAGAGCGTCAGATTACGGTCGTATTTGTTCACGCCGCCTTTGTAGGTACCCATCCAGGTAATGCCTGCGGCATCGGTGAGGATACAGCGTATAGACTTATTCGTTATGCTGAACGGCATACGCGGGTCGGGTGCGTGGGGTGCGATGTGTCCAGTGCGCGTGTCGATGATGTTCAGTCCGCCGTCGGTACCGACCCACACCTCGCTGCCACTTTGCGGGGCGATTGCGAAGACCATCTGGTTGCTGATCGAATGGCTGCTTCCAGGCTGGTACCCGAATCGCCGCGCCGGTTTTCCGTCGGCGGAAAGCGTAAAAAGGCCATGCTGCGTACCGATCCACATGGTGCCGGTGCTATCCTGGCTGATGGCCGTCACAAAGTCCGCACCGTCCTGGTAGCTTTCGCTACCACGGTAATCGACCGGTACAAACCGGTTTGGTTTACTTAAAAACCTGAAAAGTCCATTGCCGGTACCTACCCACATTTGCCGGGCGCGGTCACGAAAAACCCGGTGCACGTGCTTGCCTGCCACTTGCGGTGGTATGCCCGGGCCAGCAGCGAATGTTTTAATATGGAATGTATGAGGATCAACCACGATGAGGCCCTGCGTGGTACCAACCCAGATTTGGCCCTGCGCATCCTCGCATATCGAATTGATACTGTGGAATGCCTTGATCCGGACGAATGAATCCTTCCGGCGATCATACAAATGCAGCGAGCCGATGATCGTCCCCACCCAAATGCGGCCCGCACGGTCTTCATACAGCGCGGAAACGTCGTTTGATTTCAGGGAGGTCGAATCGGTTTTCCGGTGCCGGTAGACGGTGAAGCCCGTGCCGTCGAACTTGTTAAGACCGTCGTCGGTGGCGAACCAGAGCAGGCCGTGGCGGTCTTTCAGGATCGCGGTGACGGTGTTGGAAGAGAGCCCGTCCATGGCGGTAATGGCGGTAAAACGGGGCGGTTCGCTTTGGGCAATGGCCAGCCGTCCTGTGCAGGCAAATAGCAGCAGCAGGCTCATTAGTAGGCGGAGAAACGGCCTTATTTGTATCACGTTTTAAGTAATGAAAGGTGATTTACTATAAAGACGATGGAAAGGGGTATTTCTCCGTCGCCGGGAATGGGTTAAATGCAACTTTGTCCATGAATCCGTCTGTTTTGGCCCCTTTTTGAACATTCCTTCCCATAGTTTGCACAAATGTGCTCACGGTCGGCCTCGCGGCCATGCTACTTTTGTCCATTGTCAGGTTACTATAAATTATTGGAATCATTATGTTATAAAAATATATTGTCAAAATGACAAATAAAAATTTTCAACAAAAACCCTGCAAGCGTATGCGCTACTTTTTACTGAACAAGAGAAACCGGCTCTGCACATTAGCGACCATGGGGTGGCCGCTGATGCTGGCGATGACGCTGAGCCCCGCCGGCGACGCCCGGGCATCGGAAATGGATTTGAAAATGCACGTCGGCAAAGTTGTCGCGGATGTGGAGGTGACCGGCAAGGTTACGGGAGAGGCCCGGGCAGGGCAGCCAGGCGAAGTGCTGCCCGGAGTGAGCATCCTGATTAAGGGTACCACGCGCGGGACGATCGCCGATGAGAATGGAAATTTCAAAATTACGGTCGCGGATAACGAGCAAGTGGTACTGGTGTTTTCACTGGTAGGTTATGCATCCAAAGAGGTGGTAGTGGGGAATCAGAAGATCGTCAACGTATCGCTCGCCCCCGATCATAAAGTGCTGGAAGAAGTGGTAGTGGTCGGTTACGGCACGCAGCGCAAACGGGACGTGACAGGCTCAGTGGTTTCTGTGAGCGAGTCGACACTCAAAGAGGTACCGGCGCCGAACCTGGTCAGCCAGCTCAAAGGCCGCGCGGCGGGGGTGTCCATTATCAGCAATGGCAGCACGCCGGGATCACAGGGGCAGATCCGCATCCGTGGTAACCGCACGCTGACGACCAGTTCGGGATCAAGCGACGGCCTCGACGGCCCTTTGGTGGTGGTCGACGGGATTCCGTTCGGAGGGTTGAACGACATTAACCCGGACGATATTCTGAGCCTGGAAGTGTTGAAAGATGCTTCGGCAACGGCGATCTACGGCTCGCGCGGTGCGGGCGGGGTGATCCTCGTGACGACGAAAAGAGGAAAGATCGGCAAGCCGGTGTTCAGCTACGACGGCTACCACGGCGAGACGCGCATTATGGGCAAGTTCAATGTCATGAACGGCCCTGAATATGCCCAGTTCAAAGCGGATGCCGCCAAATACAACCGCACCAGCCCCGGTACGTCGGGCTATTTGCTTACGCCGAAGGAACAGGAAGCCCTTGACAAAGGCGTGTCTACCGACTGGCAGGACCTGATCTACAAGCCCGGGTTCATGTCCAATCACCAGCTTGGCATGCAGGGCGGCGTTGAAAATACGCAGTATTCGCTGGGTTTGGGGTATTTCAATGAAACGGGTATTGTCCCGAATCAGAACTTCCAGCGTTTCAACCTTCGCGCTACGATCGACCAGCGGATCGGGAAGAACATCAAGATAGGACTGAACACGTTGAATACCCTCACTTACCAGAACACGCCCGGCGGGGGCGGTGTGCCGGGAGGGCTCGTGCGCCTGACGCCGCTGGCATCGCCCTATAATGCGGATGGCGGCGTGAATATGTTCCCGTCGGAAGGCTCTATCGATGCCGCCGGCGTGAGTCCGCTCACGATCTTGACCAAGAAGGATTCGTACCTCGGGCGCACACGCTCCGTGCGGACATTCAACAGCCTGTACGCGGAGGTGAACATTCTGCCGGGTTTGAAATACCGGTTCAATGCGGGTCTGAATTTCAGCCAATCGAATTACAATGGCTACAACGGTCCGCTGACGTACTTCAATTCGGCGACCGTACAGTCTTCATCCACCGCCGAAATCAGCAATACCGAATATTGGGACGTGAACCTGCAACATTTGCTTTATTATGACAAAACATTTGCAGATAAGCACAAACTGGGTTTCACCGCGCTTTATGAATATACTAAAAACCACTCGTTGGGAAGTCGCTTCACAGTGACGGGCGTGCCGGCGGATTACATCAAAACGTCGAACTTCTCGCTGGCATCCGGCCAGCCCGTCGCCAATTCGGACTTCGGGAACTCGTTTTCGGAAACCGGCCTGCTTTCGTACATGGGAAGGCTCAATTATAGCTACGACGATCGCTATTTGCTCACTTTGACCCTGCGCCGGGATGGTTCGTCCACGCTGTCGCCGGGTAACCAGTATTTCAACTACCCGGCCATCGGCCTGGGGTGGAATGTGATCGAGGAAGGGTTTATGAAGAGCGCGGCCTTTGTTTCGAACCTGAAACTGCGCGGCGGCTGGGGCGTGTCGGGGAACCGGAATGTGGGCGCTTACGCGACGCTGGGTGCATTGTCGGCGGGGTATTACAATTTCGGAACAGGTACCGCAGGGCAGCAGCTGGCCTACACCGTTACGAGCCTTCCGGCGAGCAACCTGAGCTGGCAATCGACCTCGCAGGTGGATATCGGTGTCGACTTTGGCTTTTTGAACAACCGCATTACCGGTTCGGTGGATTGGTACCACCAAAAAACCAAGGATATTCTGCTGTCCGTGCCGCTTCCTCCCAGCAACGGGGCCGGTTCGACTTTGAAAAACCTGGGGAAAACCGAAGGTAAGGGGTTGGAAGTGGCTGTGACTTTCGAGATAGCCCGGAAACCGAAAGGGTTCAACTGGAGCGTGGACGCGACCTATTTCTTCAACCGCGAGAAAATCACCCAGCTCACTACCCCGCAGGAAAAAGCCAACCTGGGCGCGGGATGGTTCGTCGGACAGCCGCTCTCCGTAATTTATGATTATAAAAAACTGGGTATCTGGCAACTTGCCGATGCAGAGAACGGTACTTTGGCCAAACAAACTTCGCCCGTGCAATATCCGGGGCAGATCAGGGTCGAGGACCTGAATGCAGATGGTAAAATCGACGCGGGCGACCGCCAGATCCTGGGTAATTTCCAGCCCAAATGGGAGGGAGGCCTTACCAACCGTTTCAGTTTCAAAAACTTCGACGCGTCGATCGTCACCTATGCGCGGATGGGCATGAAAGTGCTGGTGCCGTACCTGACGGGCAACTCTACGGGATCGGGCGGTTTTGCATTCTTCAACCAGAGCCGCGTCAACCAGGTGAAAGTGGATTACTGGACCGATACCAATCCGACCAATGCATTCCCGGCGCCCGACGCCAGCAGTGCCGTTGCCAACTTCGGTTCGACGCTCGGGTATTACGACGGCTCGTTCATCAAATGCCGCAGCATTAACCTCGGGTACACCTTCGCGAGCGACATCATCAAGAAGATAGGCGCTACTTCGGCCCGCATTTATGTAAACCTCACCAACCCGTTCATTATCTATTCGCCGCTGGTGAAGGATAACCTGGCCGTCGATCCGGAAGGAAACAGCTATGCGAGCGGACAGTCGACGCTCAACCCGCAGGGGGCCAGCGAGCGTGGCGCGCCGGAGCGACAAATCGCCGTCAACCTCAACAACCCGCCGGTAAGGCAATTCACCGTGGGCGTAAACCTTAAATTCTGATCCGACTATGAAATCCATCAAAATATTCATCACCGCCGGTATGGTCGCAATGCTGAGCTCCGGTTGTGAAAAAGTACTCGAAGAGCATCCGCAATCCCAGATCGTCCCTTCGTATTTCAACAGCCCGTCGGGCGTGCTCGGGGGCATTGCCGGGGTGTATAACGACATCCGCAGCCAATGGGGAACCGAGGGTTTTACGGTCGAAATGCAGGCGGGTACCGACGAATTCATCCAGGGCCTCAGCGCCGGTACGCCTATTCCTTACACTTATAATGGGTTGAACGGCAGTAACTTCGGGTCGGCCTGGGGCGTTGCATTTCAGGATATTAATACACTGAACGGCGTGTTGCAATACGGACAGACGATCGACCTGCCCGACGCTACCCGCAAGCAATACCTCGCACAGGCCAAGTTCCTGCGGGCGTTCTGGTATTTCTACCTGGTACAAACCTGGGGCGATGTGCCTTTGCATACCGAGTTCATCACCGTGCCTTCCCAGGCCGCGTCTCGGCAGCCTGCGGCGCAGGTTTATGAGTTGATTATTAAAGATTTAACAGAAGCTGCGGCCGATCTGCCCAACCAGCCCACCGCGCCATTCCTGGGCAAAGCGGCTACCAAGCCCGTGGCGCAGTTTCTGCTCGCCAAAGCTTACCTCACCCGCGGCTGGCTGAACAATACCGCGGCAGACTTTACCAAAGCAGCCGCATTATGCGACGAGATCATCGCAGCCAAATCGGCTTACGGGCTGGATCTCTGGCAGGACTACGGGGATGCATTCGTGCCAGCCAATGATTACGGAAAAGAAACCATGTTTGTGAGCGACCACGTGCTGGATCCGAAATATGGCTATTATAATGTCGGTGGTGCAGCCGGCGGCGGCGCGGCGCAGAATCTTTCGCCCTGGTTTACCAACTGGAACTACCCGAACAACAGCGGGATCAATTCCATCAAGAATGCTGCGGGCGCGTTTGTGAACAGCGGTACTTCGGGCATGATCCGTGACTCCTACTATGGCCGGCCGTATATCCGTATGCGCCCGAACTCCGACAAATGGGCCACCGGCCCGCACGCAGGCAAGAACTATTTCCTCGACCAGGCATTTACCCGCCGCGACGTGGACTCGCGTTTTGCCAGCTCTTTCTATACTGTTTATATTTCCAATACTTCCATTACCAATGCGGCCGGTGCGACTAACAACAGCCGGGGGATCGGATATACCACCGTTGTGGGGCAGGATACCGCCGTGTGGCTGCCCGACTACGAGGTGCCCGGTGCGCCGCAGTTTGTCGGTACCAGGCCTTTCAAAGGCATTGTAGTGCCGCCGAGCCTCTGGAACAATGGTATTTTCCCTGCTTTGAAGAAGTTCATGGATCCCAGCCGTGGAGCGAATTTTAATGATCCATCCACCCGTCCATGCGTTTTGTACCGCTTTTCGGACGTGTACATGACCGGCGCCGAGGCGCATTTTAAAGCCGGTGACGCTGCGAAAGCCGCCAGCCTGATTAACGTCGTGCGGCAGCGCGCGGCATTCCGCAAGAGTAATACCGCTGCACAGAATGCCACTGCCGCAGCTGCGATGAACATCACCGCCGCCGATGTGACCCTGGATTTCATTCTCGACGAGCGGAGCCGCGAGTTTTTCGGCGAATGGCAGCGCTGGCATGACCTCGTGCGCACCCGCTCGCTCGTACGGCGCGTGCAGGAGTGGAACCAGGAAGCGGCGCCTTATGTGAAGGATTTCAATATGTTAAGGCCAATTCCCCAGTCGCAGATCGATAGAGTCGTGGACGGTCCTGCTTTTCCACAAAATTCCGGATATTAAACCTTATGAATCAATTTATTGATATGACTCGCAGCTTGTTATCGGCCAGTTGCATGGCATTGGCGGCGATTGGCAGCATTGGCCTTGAAACGGGCCATTGCCAGCAAGCCAAAGTGAAACCGTTGGTGAGTGACCTATTTACCGCCGACCCGTCCGCGCATGTTTTTAATGGTAAAATCTACATTTATCCTTCCCACGATATCGAGGCCAATGTGCCGCAGGATGATGAAGGCGGGCATTTCAATATGCGGGACTACCATGTGTATTCGATGGACAACATCGGAGGGAAGGTAACCGACCACGGTGTGGCGCTGGATCTGAAAGACATTCCCTGGGCAGGACGCCAGCTGTGGGCCCCCGACGCCGCATTCAAAAACGGGACTTACTATTTGTATTTTCCGGTTAAGGACAAGCAGGACGTCTTTCGCATTGGCGTAGCGACGTCCCAATCGCCTGCGGGGCCTTTCAAAGCGGAGCCGGAACCCATTCCGGGCAGTTACAGCATCGATCCGGCTGTTTTTACCGATACCGACGGGCAGACTTATATGTACTTCGGCGGTATCTGGGGCGGGCAGTTGCAGCGCTGGCATTCGGGGAAGTACGATAAGTCGCTGTCCACCGACCTGGGCAAAGGCCATGACCAGGAGCCTGCATTGAGTGCCAAGGTGGCTAAAATGAGCGGTGATATGCGCACATTTGCGGAATCGCCGCGTGACGTACAAATCCTCGACGAACATGGCAAGCCGCTGCTCGGCGGCGACCACGACCGCCGGTTTTTCGAGGGAGCGTGGATGCACAAGTTCAATGGTAAATACTATTTTTCGTATTCCACCGGCGACACGCATTTGCTTTGCTATGCCGAAAGCAATTCACCCTATGGGCCATTTACCTACAAAGGGGTAATCATGAAACCGGTCGAAGGCTGGACGACGCACCATTCCATCGTGGAGTTCAAAGGTAAATGGTATATTTTTTACCACGATTCCGAACTTTCGGGCAAAACCCACCTGCGCAATGTGAAGGTGCGCGAGCTTGTGCGGGGTGCGGATGGTGCCATCGTCCCGATCGTGCCCTGAGCGTTAGCGCGATCGTCCCGATCGTGCCCCCGACGCCGAAACGGAAATAATATCCAAATTTTAGTGAAACGAGCGCCGGTGCCGGCTTTTAATGGCTGTACCGGCGCATTTGTGGCCACGACCTCATCCAAAAGCATTCAATCATCCAAGCTATGCAAATCGAAAGACGTGATTTTTTATCGACATTAACACTGGCCGGAGCGGCTACTTTGTTCTCCGGCAACCCGCTGATCGCCGCTACGTCGCCGAAAAAGGATAAGCTCGGCATTGCGCTTGTCGGCCTGGGCTATTACAGCACCGACCTGCTCGCCCCCGCGCTGCAACTCACGGAGAAATGCTACCTCGCAGGCATCGTGACCGGTACACCGTCGAAAGCCGAAGCCTGGAAAGCCAAGTACAACATTCCCGACAAGAACATTTACAACTACCAGAACTTCGACCAGATTGCGAAGAACCCCGATATCGACATTGTGTACGTGGTATTGCCGCCATCCATGCACCGCGAGTATGTGGTGCGGGCCGCGAAAGCCGGTAAACACGTGTTCTGCGAGAAACCGATGGCACCATCCGTGGCCGACTGCGAAGCGATGATTGCCGCCTGCAAAAGCAACAAGGTGAAGCTGGCGATCGGTTACCGCTGCCAGCACGATCCGAATATTCAGGCCTATATGAAGGTGGCGAAGGAGCAGAAGTTCGGGAAAGTGAAGATGGTCAACAGCGCCGCGGGGTATTTCGACGCCCGCACCGACCACTGGAAGCAGAAAAAGGCATTGGGCGGCGGCTGCATGGGCGATATGGGTGTGTACGCATTACAAGGCGCACGCCTGGCAACGGGCGAGGAGCCGATCAGCGTGATCGCGCAGGCATCCACGACCCGCCCCGATATTTATAAAGAGGTGGAAGAAACGATGATGTTCATGCTCGATTTCCCGAGCGGGGCAAGGGCCGCCTGCCAGACCAGTTTTGGCATTAATATGAACTACCTGCAAGTGAACTACGAAAAGGGCTGGCTGAAATTGGAGCCGCAGTCGGGTTATAACGGTAACAAAGGCAGCATGTCGGACGGGACTATCATTAATTACCCCATCAAGAGCCAGCAGGCGAAGCAAATGGACGAAGACTGCCTGGCCATCATGAACAACACCGACCTGATTGCCCCAGGCGAAGAAGGCCTGCGCGATATCCGTGTGGTGGAGGCTATTTACAAATCGGTGGCGACGGGCAAGAGCGTCAAAATATCGTAGCTGATCCTCAGAATACAATACTGAACAAAATCGCCGGAGGCATTGCACTCCGGCGATTTTGTTTTTTTACCCCAATAACCGCGCAAAGTGGTTTTCGAGGTGGCTGCGCATGCCGTTGCGCAGCTTCTCGGCCGTGCCGTGCTCGATGATATCGACGATTTCCTTATGTGAAATAAAGTTGTTGTTCGAAGGGAGCTTACGCAGCAACCCGCTTTTGTGCACGTAATCGAATACCGGCAGCAGCATACGCTGAAACTTCTTCATGGTTTCGTTTCGGGTGATCTCGTACAGCTTGCCGTGGAAGGCGATCTCGTGCTCGATCTGGAATATCATCCGGTCGGATGCGGCGGGTTCGTTTTCGACGAGTACTTTCAATACGGCGATATCCTCCGGCGTTACGCGCTCCATAATGAAGTCGGCCATCCCGATTTCGAGCGACAGCCGCATTTCGAAAATCTCCTTCAACGTGTTCTCGTCGAGGATCTTCGGATTCATGCTCTTTTCGAGGATGGATACCAGGTCGGGACTGGTAATCACCGCCCCCCGGTGTTTTTTAGATTCCACCAGACCCATCAGCCGCAGCCGCAGCATCGCCTCGCGGACGACCGTCCTGCTCACACCGAGCGACTGGGCCAGTTCCAGTTCCTTCGGGATCGAGTCGCCTACCTTGAAATTGTGATCGATAAAAAACTGGACGAGATTGCTCTCGACCTTGTCGACCAGCGAGCTGGTGTCGACGCTTTTGATATTTGGAAAAATGTCTCCCATGAGTGTTTACAGCGCATTATGTATGACAAATTTGGCTGTTTTCGGTTAAAGCGCAAGCCATTTTGTGATTAAGAAATGCTGCCGGCGAAAAATTTTTTTCGCAAGATGCTTGCTATCAAGACGGTGAAAACTCTACCTTTATTATGTCATACATAAGACAAATTTAACTCTTAACCTTTTCTATGAAATTGAAAACTACCCACCGCAGCATCCTGCTCAGCCTCGTCGGGCTGTTGCTGGCGACATGCCTGCACGCGCAAACCACGCGCCAACTGACCGGGAGAGTGCTGTCCGACGACGACAAGCAGCCGCTTCCCAACGTGACCGTTTTGCTGAAAGGCAAGAACATCGCCACCGAAACCTCCCTGGAAGGGACTTATACCATACCAGTGAGTGGGGGAGACGTGATCCAGTTCCGGATGATGGGCTATGTGATGCAGGAAATGCCCGTAGGCGTAGCGGCGACCCTCGATGTTTCGCTCAAACCGGATGTTTCCGCATTGAACGAGGTGGTCGTAACCGGCTACGGGTCGGCCAGCCGGACGAAAATAACCTCGTCCATCGCCAAGCTGGATTCAAAAGTGCTCGAAACAGGGATGCGCGCGAACCCAGCCCAGGCGCTCGCGGGTACCATTGCCGGGGTGCGCGTGTCCACCGCCACCGGCCGACCTGGCTCAATTCCCACCATTATCCTCCGCGGCGGAACCAATTTCGACGGATCGGGGAGCCCGCTCATCGTGGTCGACGGGCAGGTGAGGGGCTCGCTGAGCGACATTAACCCCGATGACATTGAAAGTATGGAAGTATTGAAAGACGCTTCCGCCACCGCCATTTACGGCGCACGCGCCAGCAACGGGGTGGTGCTGATTACTTCCAAAAGAGGAAAAGATGGTGTTTCGTCGATCAGCTTCAAGGCTAAAACGGGTTTCAATTTCCTGAACATCCCCTATAACTACCTCAACGCGGAAGACTATATCAAATGGACGCGGATGGGTGTTGTGGAGGCGATCAGGAACGGGACCGCTACGTCGTCGCTGCTCTCGGGCGTGGGCCCGCGCGGGACGGGTAACCTCTACAAAGATGCCAATGGGGTAATCCTCGACGGGAATTACGATTCGCGGGCGATTTGGAGCACCATGCGCCTGAACGATAGCAACCGGGAACTGCTGAATGCAAACGACGGCTGGAAAACCATGAAAGATCCCGTCAAAACCAATGCGGCAGGGGCTTACGACCCGAACGGGACCAATGCGGATTTGATTTACAAGGATTTCAACTACGGCGATTATGCATTCAAATCGCCGGCTATTTCGCAGGATTATAATATCGGAATGAATGGCGGTAATGCGAAGGGCGGCTACTATGCCAACCTGGGTTATTACAATGAAGACGGGTTGTCGCTCGGCACATTCTATCGACGGCTTACCTTCACATTGAATGGGGATTACAAGATCAAAAGCTGGCTGAAATCCGAAAGCAGCCTCAACTTCGCCCGGGCGAACTGGCGCGACCAGTCGCTGCAAAATGGTGAGGCCAACTACTGGGGCCGGATGCTTTCTGCGCCGCCCACCATGCGCGGTACCAACGCCAACGGCGAGCTGATCCTCGGCCGCGATGCCAGCGACGGCAACCCGATCCTCAATTTTGATAAATACAAAAGGAAGAACCAGTCCGACAAATTCACATTAGGACAATCGTTCAGGGCGGATATTAATGAAGACCTCTTCATCAAAGCAGGCGGTATATTGATGTACGACGAAGCCGTGGCGGAGTCCTTCAACCGCGATTTCCGCATCGGTATCATGAGCACGACCAACCCGAATACCGGCTGGAACCGCGACCGCGCTTCATCGGCAGGTTTCGACCGCGTGGTTCGGCAGACCTACAATGCCGTATTGAACTACAAAAAGGCATTTTTGGGCAAGAGCTTCATCGATGCGATGATCGGTTCCGAATATTACCAGGAGGCGACGAATGGTTTCAGCGCCGCCGGCCGCCTCGCGCCGACCGACGATTTCCAGGACCTGGGCCTGACGACCAACGATGCCAACACCCGCACCATCGATTCCTACCATACCCGCGAGCGCATTATCTCGGCATTTGGCCGCCTGAACTACGATTACGACGGCAAATATCTTGCGTCGTTTACGGTGCGGCGTGACGGCTATTCGAGGCTGATCGGCGACAACCAGTTTGGCACTTTCCCGGCTTTCTCGGCGGGCTGGCTCATGCACCGCGAGGATTTCATGGCGGCGACGCAAAAGTGGCTGTCATTCCTGAAACTGCGTGCCAGCTATGGTAAAAACGGGAATATAGGCATTGGTACCAACAACGGCATCGGCGTATACGAATTGCAGGGTTCTTATGGTTCGCAAACGGCCTACAACGGGTCTATCGGCTTCCTGCAAACCGGTGTTGCGAACCCCAATTTGAAGTGGGAGAAAAGTAATACCGTGGAAGGCGGCGTGGAAATGGGCTTTTTCAATAACCGCATTACTACGAATATTGCCGTCTACAACCGCGTGACGACCGACAAGATCGCGAGCGTGATCCTGCCTACTTCGGCCGGTATTTCGAGCATCCGTACCAACAACGGCAGTATGCGCAACCGCGGGGTGGAGCTGGAAGGCGTTTTTAAAGCCGTTCAGAAAAAAGACCTCACCGTGCAGATCGGCGCGAATGCGGCCTGGAACAAGAATAGGGTACTGAAACTGCCTTTCAACGGCAATGAGAACAACCGTCAGGGCGGCCAGCGCATTTACGACCCGAAATCGGGCAGGACGATCTGGGCAGGTGGTTTGCAGGAAGGGCAGGAGTACGGTGAGGTTTTCGGTTATGTGAGCGACGGCATTATCCGTACGGCCGAAGATTTATCCAAATACAATAAAATTGACATCGCCGCCGGAGAGGTGCAGTACAATGGCGCGGCAGGCAAGCGGGTAGCAAGTGAGGCGATGATTTCTTCCAAAGGCCTTAGCCGGACCACCTACATTGCCACGCAGCTCGGCGATATGATGTGGAAGGACCTGGATAACAACGATACGATCGATACCCGCGACATGGTGTCGCTCGGGCGGACGATCCCGCGGTGGACAGGAGGCGTCAATATGCAGGTGCGCTGGAAGAACCTGTCGCTTTTTGCCCGGATGGACTTTGGATTGGGCCATATCCAGATGGATTTCCAACATCTGTGGTCGCTGGCCAGCGCGCAAGGCGAGTTCAATGTGACGGACCTGGTGAAGGATACCTGGACGCCGGAGAACCCGAATGCGAAATATCCCCGCTACACCTGGGCCGACCAGCTCAATTCCAAGAATTTCGACCGGCCGAGCAGCATGTTCTGGGTGAACTCGTCGTACCTGGCATTCCGCGAGGTGTCATTGACATACACCGTTCCTTCGGCCTTGCTTCAAAAACTGAAACTGGCAGGGTTGAATATTACCGCCACCGGGCAGAACCTGGGTTACCTGACCAACAAAATGCTGGCATTGCCCGAGCGTACCGGTAACCAGACCAGCGCATATACCATTCCTACATCCCTTATCCTTGGTGTTAACCTCACATTCTAATCACATGAAAAAGATCATGTTCCATATATGCTGGGCCGTATTGTCGGTGCTGGCGACCTCCTGCCAGGATGCGCTTGAACTCGCGCCCGAGGACTATTTCGGAAACAGTAACTTCTGGCAGAACGAAGCCCAGGTGAGCAATTTCATGGTGGGCCTGCACAAGCAGTTTCGCGACAACCAGTTTCAGTTCCTCCGCCTGGGCGAAATGCGCGGCGGGACGTACAGCAACGTCGATCGCCAGGCGACTTCGCTCAATGAACTGCCGGTGATCGAGCAGCGGTTGGAGGAAACTTCATCGGGTGTGAGCAGTTGGGCAGGTTTTTATGGCCCGATTTTGCAGATCAACCTGTTCATTCAAAAGGTGGAAAGCATTGGTTTTCTGTCCGAAACCCGCAAAAGCTACCTGCTGGGGCAGGCCTATGCTATGCGTGCTTACTACTATTTCCATTTGCTGCGCACTTACGGCGGCGTACCGCTGGTGCTCGAAGCGGATGTGCTCAATGGTACTACCGACGCGGTTCTGCTCCGGAAGGCCCGGGCCACAGAGGAGGAAGTTGCGAATGCGGTGAAGGCCGATATTAATAAATCGGTGAGCCTTTTCGGCGTGCAGGTAGCCACTGGCGATAAAAGCCTGTGGTCGCCCAATGCAGCCCGGATGCTGAAAGGCGAGGTGTTCCTGTGGACGGCCAAGCTGCACGGCAAACCGGCTGACCTTGCCGAAGCCAAAACGGCATTGGAAGCCGTGAACGGAAGCAGCCTGCTGCCCAGCTTCGCGAATGTTTTTGCCTACAATCAGAAGAATAACAACGAGGTGATCTTCGCTGTGCGGTACAAAGTGGGCGAAGCCGAAATGAGCGGTGTAGCGGCTTATACCTATTCTACCTTCAACATGAATGGGCTGCATTATAAAGATTCGACCGTGAGCGCCGGTGTGGGCAATTTCCTGGTGGATCCGCTGGTGCTGGCGGCCACCAACTCGCAGCAGGTCATTCAGCGGTATGCCTATACTTTTGAATTATTTCAATCGTACAACCTCGCCGACACCCGCCGGAATGCTACTTTCTATGATTATTACAAGGTCAATACCGACGTAACGCCCTTTGTGCCGACCATCAGGAACACCGCGCTGGTGAAATTCCTCGGTACCATCGACGCCAACAAGCGCTATTTCTCCGACGACTGGCCGGTATACCGCGAGGCCGACAGGCTTCTGATGCTGGCGGAGATTACCAATGCGCAGGGTGGCGACCCGACGGCCTACATTCAGGCCGTGCGTGACCGCGCATTCGGCGGCAAGGACCCGAAACCATTCGTGAATGCCGGAAAGGACGCCAACGAACTGGCGATTTTTAACGAGCGCACGTGGGAGTTCGTGCACGAGGGCAAGCGCTGGTATGACCTGCGCCGGATGAAATTCGGCAGCGAGCCGCTGGTTTTCAGAAGTGCGGCGCACCCTTACGGCGTGCTCGACAAAACCACGCAGGGTTACCGCATTCTCTGGCCTATTGAAGCGGCCATTTGGACCAACGACCCGCTCGTGACGCAAACGCCGGGATACAGCACCGCGCGACCTAACTGAGTATTCTCTTTTCAAAACCGATACATTCATGAATTTACATTTGGAAGGCCTTATTGCGGCTCCATTCACCCCTATGAAGGCCGACGGCAGCCTCAATACCGATCTTATCCCCGCTTACTACGAGTTTTTGAAGCATAATGGCGTCAGCGGCGCATTCATCTGCGGCTCTACGGGCGAAGGTGTATCGCTGACCTTCCGCGAGAAAAAACTCGTGACCGAAGCCTGGGCGGCCTGTGCGGCGGGCGACCCGGCATTTACCGTGATGCCCCTGCTGGGCGGTACCTGCATTGCGGATTGCATTGATCTGGTGAAGCACGCCGCGGGTGTGGGGATGGATGCGGTGTCGTTCACGAGCCCGTCGTATTTCAAGCCGGCCAACGTGGAAATGCTGGCCGAATGCATTGTCGCCATCGCGGAAAGCGTGCCCGAAATGCCGTTTTACTATTACCACATTCCCGTGCTGACGGGCGTTGGGTTTGCGATGTACGACCTGCTGCAAGCCATCGACGGCCGGGTTCCCAACTTTGCGGGAATCAAGTATACCCACGAGGATTTTATGGATTTTCAATCTTGCCTTAACTTCCGCAATGGCCGGTACGATATGCTCTGGGGGCGTGACGAGAATATGCTTTCGGCGCTGGCCATCGGAGCGAGGGGGGCAGTAGGCAGTACATTCAATTACGCTGCGCCGCTCTATCACCGGTTGATGGAGGCATTCGAAAAGGGCCGGATGGACTCTGCTGCCACTTTGCAGCAACAATCGATCGATATGATCCGGCTTTTGGGTAAATATGGAGGTATTTCGGTGGGCAAGAGCTATATGCGGCTGGTCGGAATGGATTGCGGGGAGTTCAGGCTGCCGGTGCGGAACATGACCGGCGGGCAGTTCGAGGCATTCCGGGCCGATGTGGCTTTGCTGGATTTTGATTCGTTTAAATCGGGCCGGGTTTTGGCCAAAAACACATTTTAATGTTTTGCAAAATCAACCTTTTCTGTATCCTAATCTGCTTACATCTGATGTGGCCCGATAACGCATTGGCCGGTGATACGCTCTCGAACCGGATCGATTGGTCGGTGGCCGCCAGCCTTCCCGCACCAGGTACAGGGCACGCAGCTGCCAGCCTGGGCGTGGCCGGTGCCTTTACAGGCTGGCACAACGGCGCATTGCTGATCGCAGGCGGCGCCAATTTCCCGGCCGGCATGCCGTGGGAGGGTGGGCGAAAGGCCTACCACGACGGTATTTATGTTCTGAAAAAAAACGGTTCCTCCTGGCAGTGGATCCAAGCCGCGAACCCGCATTTGAAACAAAAGACGGCCTATGGTGCGAGCACCTCGGTTCCACAAGGTATTGTGTGTGCAGGAGGCGAAAACGAGGCGGGCACCAGTAGATCGGTGTTCCTGATGCAATGGAACGAGGCCGGCAAACGAATCGATTTTAAAACCCTCCCCGACCTGCCGGTGCCGCTGGCAAATGCAGCGGCTGCCAGCATGGGAAGCGTGGTGTATGTGGCAGGTGGTGAGCATGCGGGGAAGCCTTCCAATGGCTTCTTCGCATTGGATCTGTCGGATGCGGATCCGCAATGGCAAACACTACCTGCGTTGCCGGTAGCCATGTCGCATTCGGTGGCGGTGGTGCAAAGCAATGGAAAGGCCTCGTGCGTGTACGTACTGGGCGGGCGCAGCGCTACCGCGAGCGGTATCAGCGATTTGCACGGTACCAACTTTTGCTACGATCCGGCCAAGCGGAAATGGGAGCAGCGGGCGGGTATCAGCGACGGTACCACGCCTGCGAACCTCTCCGCAGGAACGGGCGTAGCCAACGGGGCTTCCTACATTGTTTTGTTGGGGGGTGACAAAGGGGACACGTTCAACAGGATCGAAACCTACAACGCCCGCATTGCCGCCGCGCAGACCGACAGCGAGAAGCAACGGCTGCAAGCCGAAAAAGTAAGCTTGTTGCAGACGCACCCTGGTTTCAGCAGGGACATTTACCTGTACAATACCATTACCGACGCCTGGGCGAAGATCGGCGAGCTGCCCGGGGCTGCGCAGGTAGCCACCACGGCCGTGAAAGCCGGAGAAGATATTTTCATCCCGAGCGGAGAGGTGAAGCCTGGCGTGCGTACACCTGTGGTCACACGTGGGAGCGTGCGGAGCCAGTCGTCGTTTTCATGGGTCGATTCGCTGGTGTTGTTCGTCTGTTTTCTGCTGATGACGGCCGGAAGGTTTCTTTTTACCGGAAAAACCAGCAACACCGACGACTATTTCAAAGGTGGCGAGCGCATTCCGCAATGGGCTGCCGGGATCAGTATTTTCGGGGCGAAGCTCAGCGCGATTACCTTCATGGGCATTCCCGCCAAAACCTACGCCACCGACTGGACCTACTTTTTCCTTTTGATGACGATCATCATGGTGATGCCGCTGGTAGCGGGGTATTTTATCCCTTTTTATCGCCGGCTGAACGTCACCTCGGCTTACGAATACCTGGGCAAGCGGTTCAATACCGGCTCGCGCATGCTCGCATCGGCGTTGTATGTACTGCTGCAACTCGGGCGGATGGGTATCGTGGTGCTGCTGCCGAGTATCGCGCTCACGCTGGTTACGGGTATCGACATCAACGTCTGCATTATCATGATCGGCGCGATCAGCATTTTCTTCACGGTAAAAGGCGGGATCGAGGCGGTGATTTGGGTAGAAGTAATACAGGTGCTGATTTTGGCGGCGGGCGCATTGTTCTGCCTTTTTTACCTGCCATTCCAGATCGAAGACTGGGGTGCTACCAGGCAAGTATTGGTGCAGGCCGAAAAACTGAAAGTGTTCGACTTCCGCCTCGATTTTACCGAACCTTCTTTCTGGGTGGTGGTGATCGGCGGACTGGCGATTAACCTGCTCACCTACGGCACCGACCAGACCACCGTGCAGCGGTATCTGACCACCAAATCCGAGACCGAATCGGTGCGGAGTCTGAAACTGGGCGCCTGGCTCACATTGCCTTCCACGCTGGTTTTCTTTTCGATCGGTACGCTGCTGTTCTTGTTCTTTCGCGAGCAGCCGGAGAAGGTCAATATGGCGCTGGATAATGTTGATAATATTTTCCCCTGGTACATTGTGAGCCAGTTGCCGGCGGGGCTCTCGGGTTTGCTGATCGCCGGTATTTTCGCGGCCGCCATGAGCAGTACCGAAGCGAGCATGAATTCCACCGCAACCCTGCTTACGACCGATTTTTACCAGAAACTGAACCCTGCCGTTACACCCAAACAAACACTCTTTTTCGCGCGCACCGCCACCTTGCTGCTCGGTATCTTCGTGACTTGCATTGCGTTGTACATGGCGCATAAGGGCGTGTCGTCGCTTTGGGACCGGTTCAACACCATTCTGGGATTGTTCACGGGGTGCATCGGCGGGGCATTTGTGCTGGGGATTTTTACGACCAAAGCCAGCGGCAACGGCGTGATGGCCGGAATGGCGCTCAGCTGCATTACCCAGCTGCTGATCCAGCAATATACCGACATCCACCTGCTGATGTACGCCTGCACCGGGCTGGTGAGCTGCGTCGTATTCGGGTATGTTTTAAGTTTACTCATGCCTGCCGAACGTGATTTGTCAGGCCTAACGATTTACAAATGAGCTTCCGGACCCTGTTTTGCTTACTCATTCTCATCGTCCATACGGGCATTGCCGGAGCGCAAAGTCTTTCGGGCGACAGCCTCGTTCTCGCGCCCGTTTTCACCGATCATATGGTGCTGCAAAGGAACAAGCCGGTGCAGATTTATGGCCGCGCGCGTGCGGGCGAGACGGTGCGCGTGCGCTTGCAGGGCATTAACAGGGAAGCCGCCGCGGATCGCGAAGGGAAATGGAAGGTCGTTTTTCCTGCGCAAAAGGCAGGTGGCCCGTATGAGCTGACGGTTTCCGGCAGGCATAGCAAGGTGGTTTTGAACGACATTCTCATCGGCGATGTGTGGCTTTGCTCGGGCCAGTCGAATATGGATTTCCAGTTGAAAAACGCCGCGACCGGTTCGGAAGAGCTGAAAAAAGGGAGTTTTAACCAGCGGCTCAGGCTGCTGAAATGCGGTGGCTCGGTACCCTGGGGGGATGTTTCGTGGGATTCGGCGACGCTGGCGAGGGTCAACCGTTTCGAGTTTTTCAAAGGTGAATGGAAAATACCTGACGCGAGTTCGGCAGCCGCGTTTTCGGCAGTAGCTTACTATTTCGGTCAGAAAATTGCCGCAGAGGAAAACGTCCCGATCGGCCTCATTCAGGTGGCGGTGGGCGGCTCGCCTACGGAATCGTGGATCGATAAAAAGGTGCTCGCCCGCGATGGCCGCTTTGCGGAGATGCTTGCCGACTGGCAGCATTCGGAGCAGGTAATGGCTTGGTGCCGCGAGCGCGCCGGCGTGAACACGAAGCATGCGCAGTCGCCGGACCAGCGGCACCCATTCAAACCGGGCTACAACTACGAGGCGGGTATCGCGCCGCTGAACGATTTTCCGGTCGCGGGGATCATCTGGTACCAGGGCGAAAGCAATGTGCACAATGTGGCGTTGCACGAGGCGCTTTTTGAAACGCTCGTGAAAAGCTGGCGGCAGAGCCGGGGTAATGCGCTACCATTTTATTACGTGCAGCTTTCGGGCATCGAGCGGCCCAACTGGCCCGAATTCCGGGACTCGCAGCGGAAAATGCTCGGCAAGATCGCCCATTCGGGTCTGGCGGTGAGTTACGATCTGGGCGATTCCCTGGATGTGCATCCGGTACGCAAAAAGGAAGTAGGCGAACGCCTGGCGCTGCTGGCATTGCAAGGATATTATGGTAAGCCGGTAGTAGCGAATGGTCCGGTGATCCGGAAAGCTAGCTTGCGGAGCGATGGTATTTTGCTGGATTTTACATCGGCTCAAAGGCTTTTGACGCCGGATAACCAACCGCTGACGGGCTTCGAACTGCTTACGAAAAGCGGCAGGCGCTTGCCGGCACAGGCAGTGATTTGGAATAATCGCGTCCGCATTCCCGTACCTGCGGGAGAGGCCATCGAAACGGTGCTGTACGCCTACCGACCATTCACAAGGGCCAATTTGTACAACGAGGCCGGACTACCGGCAGCGACTTTTTCTATTTCAGTACATTAATGTAAAACCCATGAACTACAACCCGGCAGAACTCGAAAGTCTGCACGCATTTTATAAAAATCAGCTACTCGGTAATACGCTGCCGTTCTGGTTCCCGCGGTCGTTCGACGCGGAACATGGCGGTTACCTTTTCATGCGCGACCGCGACGGGACTTTGCTCGATGACGATAAGTCGGTATGGTTCCTTGGTCGGGCGGCGTGGCTGCTCGCTACGTTGTACAACACCGTGGAGCCGCGGCAGGAGTGGCTGGAAGGTGCCAGATCGGGCATTGATTTTATGAACAAACATGCATTCGACACCGACGGCCGTATGTTTTTTCATATGACCCGTGCGGGTGAGCCGATCCGGAAACGACGCTATTTTTTCTCGGAAACCTTTGCCGTCATTGCGAATGCCGCTTACGCGAAAGCCAGCGGGAGCGCCGAGGCGGCGGACCGGGCCCGGGAGCTGTTCGGGAAATGCATCGAATATGCGACGGTACCGGGCTTGCTGGAACCGAAATTTACCGGTACGCGCCCGGCCAAAGGCATAGGTGTGCCGATGATCCTCATGAACACCGCCCAGCAACTCCGCGAGACCATCGGCGACCCGCGTTGTGATGCGCTGATCGATGGTTTTATCACTGAAATCGAACGGGATTTTGTGAAAGACGATATCCGCTGCGTGATGGAACAGGTGGCGCCGGACGGCAGCATTATCGATCATGTCGACGGACGCACGCTCAACCCCGGCCACGCGATCGAAGGCGCCTGGTTTATCCTGCATGAAGCGAAATACCGTAACAATGATCCCCGGCTGATCGCCCTCGGCTGTAAAATGCTCGACTACATGTGGGAGCGCGGCTGGGACAGGGAGTTCGGAGGCATTCTCTATTTCAGGGATGTTTACGACAAGCCCGTGCAGGAGTATTGGCAGGATATGAAATTCTGGTGGCCGCATAATGAGACCATCATTGCTACATTGCTGGCCTACACGCTGACCGGCGATGCCAAATATGCAGCATGGCACCGGCTGGTGCACGACTATGCGTACAGGCATTTCCACGACAAGGAACATGGCGAATGGTTCGGTTACCTGCACCGCGATGGTTCGGTAGCGCAGAGTGCGAAGGGCAATTTGTTCAAAGGACCATTCCATTTGCCGCGGCAGGAGTGGTATTGCATGCAATTGCTGGGTTCACTTGCCGGAAAAGAACAGGTAGAGGAGGTTTTGGATTTGAAAATTTAAAGTTTTGATCATGAAATTATTGAAGTGTTTTCTGTTTGCTAAGTTGGTGGCGGTAAGCTTTTTCTCGGTGGCTCAAACACCGGTTTTTGTATCGGGGAATGATGGCTATAAATCGTATCGCATCCCCGCCATCGTGCGTACTCCCACAGGCGAGCTGTTGGCATTTGCCGAAGGCAGGGTGGGCGGCAGCGGTGATTTCGGGGATATCGACATTGTGATGAAACGCAGCCAGGACGGCGGCAAATCCTGGTCCAAAATCCACGTGGTGGCTACTTATGACGATTTGCAGGCCGGAAACCCGGCGCCCGTGATGGACCTGACCGACCCCGCTTTTCCCAAAGGGCGGCTGTTCCTGTTTTTCAATACGGGTAACAACCATGAAGGCGAAGTGAGAAAAGGGAAGGGCCTGCGTGAAGTATGGTACAAAACTTCGACCGACGGGGGCATTACCTGGGGCGACCCCGTGAACATCACCACGCAGGTGCACCGGCCCAAGCAACCGGCGCTGAATGCCGCCTACAATTTCCCGGACGACTGGCGAAGCTATGCCAATACGCCCGGCCACGGCATGCAACTCACCGAAGGCCGACACAAAGGCCGCATTTACATTGCCGCCAACCACAGTGCCGGCACTCCCAAAAGTAATTTTGCCGACTACCAGGCCCACGGCTTTTACACCGACGATCATGGCAAAACCTTCGAACTTAGCGAGACCATTCCCGTGGAAGGCGGTAACGAAGCGACAGCCGCCGAGCTCTCGGGCGGGCGCCTGATGTTCAACGCGCGCAACCAGAAGGGCGACGTCCGCGCAAGGATCGTGGCAGTTAGCTCCGACGGCGGCGCCAAATGGGACACCACCTATTTCGACCGTAACCTGCCCGACCCCGTCTGCGAAGGCAGCATTCTGACCATTAGCCAGGACAAACGCCAAAATATACTCGCATTCTGCAACGCAGCCGACACCAAAATGCGTGATAACCTGACATTGCGCATCAGTTTCGACGACGGTAAAACCTGGAAGAAAAGTTATCTCGTTGATAAAAGTGCGGCTGGCGAAAGAGATTTTACGGCCTATTCGGATATCGTCAAAACCGGCAAAAAGACAATTGGCGTCCTCTATGAAAGGGACGGATACAAGGCGATTGTGTTTAAGAATGTGGAGTGGGGGAGATGAAGATAATTTAGGCTACTGCCTTTTCATCAAGACATCACCCTGATAACTACCTCCGTCGTATGTCTCTTTGATATTAGCATCCAGATGCTTGCCGGCGAGCTCCGCTGTGATTTCGACATCGGAGGATTGAATCACCCCGTCGATCATTGATTCTACCTTCTGTTTAACGTGGAATTTGTTTGGCTCGGTCAATTCGATATTATCGAAAATTACTTTTCTGGGTGGTATGGAATCGAGATATTCCTGCCACCCATCTCCCTCAAAAATCGTTTCCTCGTCATGTGTAAGCCGGATCTTATTTTCGGATAATTTATCAATTGTCCAACGCACTGTAATGGTCACGTTGATATCGTCAAATACCGTCTGAGAGTTTTTGGTTTGATAAACTCCAACAAGGTCCCGGGTTAGATCGGGGGCGGGGTCTTTATCCTTTTTGCAGGAAAATAGAAACACAAAAACCAGGAGAAGTAAGTATCGGGTCATAGAGCGGTGAGGTTGTAATTATCCTAATCTTATCACAATCTAATCAAATGTCAAAATAGTTTTTATTTTGTGTGACTTTGTGCAGCTTGAATGGCCTTGGGGCACTGGAAAGATATAATGATTTGCGAGTATGGAAGTGGCAATTTGGTTGAGTTGACTGACTGATGTAAAACGCATATCTTTAAGGAGTGTAAACGTTTCTTTACATTCCATGGAGTTAAGAGCACTATTGTTTTTGGGCCTTTCTATTTTTTTTCTGGGATGTGAAAAGAAGGAACACGTCGACCCGGAAGAAAATGCGAAGAGTTACGTTAGCTATTCAATTGATGGTCAAAAATATCGTTTAGAGCACGGCAATGGTAGTCAGTATATTAGCTTTTTTTATGGTAAAACAGGAGACAATCCTTTGGGATACAAATTAGGAGTAGCTGGTAGGGATTCAACAGAAAAGGCCCCTTCTTTTTGGATAACCATTTGGAACGGAGAGCCAGTGACAAAAGGCGTATGGAAAGTTTCAACCGATATTTATCGAACTTCTGACGTACTGATGAGCTGGGTGCATCTTAAAACTAAAAATCCACTTGTATATCGGGCATACTGGTCATTTTATGAGGGTACAGTAGAAGTCACAGAGTTGACCGATCATAAAATTAGAGGGGTATTTTCCGGTGTTGTGGAAGAGGACCCAAATAGTATTATTCGCTTGCATGAAAAATTTCAAGTAACTGACGGGGTGTTTTTTGTGAATCGAAGTCCTGGCTATTCGATTCAATCGAAAAATTAATCACTGACATACCATTTTTAGATAAGGCTTTATATCTTCCAGTCCAAGCTCAACGCATTTTTGCCAATCACTACAACTTCCTGCATTGTCTCCTATTAGCCGCTTGGCTTCACCTCTGTTTTGATATGCCATCACATAATTAGGGTCCACGTCAATCGCTTTATCAAATTCGAGTATCGCTTCCTGGTACTTTTCCTTCATAATGTAAACCTTACCTTTGCCGTAATACCCCCTTTTATCCTTGGGAGCCAGCTTCAACAATGCATCCAACTCAACAATTGCCGAGTCAAGAACTTGCAGTTGCATATAGCTATAACTTAAAGAAAAATGGACTGAAACATCAGAACTATTCAGCGACTTCGCAAGGTTCAGAGATGTTATTGCCTTTTCATATAGCCCCAAATTATTGTAACAAGTGCCAATATTGTGATGTGCAATAAATATTGAATTACTGTCAGCTTTAAATCTTTCCGCCAAAATTTCCTGGGCGTCATTCATTGATCCCAGATAGTCCTGCAAGCCGTATTTTGCCTGGCTCCTTAGCAAATAGGCCTGATAATTGTTTGGATTATTCCGGATTACTTTCGAAAGCAAGGTAAGGGCTTCTTCGTATTGCTTTTGGGGAATCATGATGCGTGCCGCTTCTATGTTTTTCTCCATTTGAGACTTTTGCCCCGACGTCTGAGCAAGGCATGTAGAATCGGGCAAAATCAGCATCAAAACTGGTATAAAGAGAAGGTTGTATAATCTATGTCTCATTTCAATTTCTTTAAAGCAGATCAATGCTGGTAATCTTTACGCTTTGTCTTTTAGCTAAATCTCAGAAGCTTCCTCAGGCGAATTTATCCGGCTAGAAACCATCCATTTAGTCGGAGAAAGCGTATGTCTGTTTGCTGGCGGCGTTGGCCGTCCCGAACGCATCTTGGTCATAACCAGTTACAAATCACCAGGCGACATCGATGAAACACTTGTACATTTTGCTTCGCGTGGCCCTATGGCTGCTTCTGATTGAGATGACCGTATTCACTGCACTACTCGTGTTTGTTATTTGCCATACAGGCAGCTGGTCTATGGCTTTTAGGTAACTCTGCACGACCGTAGAATGCCAGGGCGAAAATAGCTTCTGTGCGCCAATTATCTCGGAGTTACAAAAAAAATCGGTCGGCAGATAGGGATTTTCGAAAGCTTAGTATATTTCGGTCATATTCCTGAAATACACGAAATTTTGAAAAAGCTGATTTACCTCTTTGCGATCTGCCTGGCATTTTTAACCGCTTGTTCGAAAGATCCGAAGCCTGATCGGGCCACACCATTCATCGGAAATTGGAGAACAGAGCTAGCAGACTCGAGCCTGTTTACTTTTCAGACATTTTGGAAAATCGAACGAGGTGGTCCGAATATCGTCAACATCGCCACCACAGATAGCGTCGTGTCCAGAATGGAGGACTTTCTTCCTTCTTTTGCAGTTGAAACACAGGTGTATAAAGTAAGAATAGACGAATCCGACAACATGATACTAAATTATTCAAGAGCCAGCCCTAGCACAATTTTTATGTACGCGGGAACGGCAAGCATTGTTGACGGTAAGTTGATCGCCCAAATTCAAGAAACGAGTGGCATCGATGGATCTAAATGGTCAAAGACGTTGGTATTGCACAGATAAACTCCAAATCGGTTCCGGAACATTATGAGCCTGGCACGAAAGTGCCATTGCGGTCGCTAGAATGGCCGAAATGCGGCGAAAGCTGACATTATTTAGTTAGGGCCATCGTCGTCTTGATCCACACAAATGAATTTCCAGCTACTGAAGTCTCATTTGAACCTTGTATTTAAGCGTAGCTTCCGCTACATCCCTTACCAACTCATAGTTGTATGGCGGTGCCACCAGCATCTCCCAAGCATTATAGTTAATAATGGGGCAGTAAATGTCGATATTTTCTTCCGGATAGGATTCAAAAGCCACTTGAGTCTCAAATGTTTTGGTCTCTCCGACCGCCCAGGACGATATTTCCTGGAAGTACGCTAAGTCGTTTCTCCATTGTATAGGCAAGTCTATAACATCTCCATGCTCCGGATGTTTCCCTAGCTTAAATTGTGCAATACGATATTTATTCCAATCGGTAGATGGACTATTTGCGATTCGTTTTACATAAACTTTCGTATTGAAAACGATGAAAACTTCTCCATCGTGACCTGTAAGCGGTTGTACTCTCGCGGCATTTCCTCTTATTAGTTCGCCTTGCAAATGCTGGGCGTCGATCGTTTCAATGATTTGCTTGGTATTGGTTTTAAAGAATTCCACGCGGGTAACTTCGAATTCACAAGGCAACGCCCTGGGCGTTCCGTCGACCCGATTACAATTTGAGATGGGATCTGGATCCGGGACATGGTGATCCTGGCATGAGAATGCCATTGCGGTTACAAGAATGGCCGAAAATGCGGCGGTCTTGATTAAGGAGAAATATTTCATGGTACTGAGCAGTAAGGTTGATGGAAGTTACAAATTATAAGTAACTGACTATCAAATACTACTCGGGGAGGTGTGGCCTCTGTTGGGTGTAAAGACGCTTCCAGTGGTTCGGCTGTGTCGAGTTTTAGTTGATCTTTGATAGAAATTATCTGGCAACATTGATGAAGTACTTGCGCATTTTGGTTCGACTCGCACTTTGGATTTTTATTCTATCGGTGCTTGGCTGGGCCATCGTGCTTTTTTTACTTGTTTTCGGTGGTGGCCACCGAGCGCTTATTTTTGGTGGGTTATAGTGGAGTACGGGCTTTCAGGAGCCAGCTTTCCTTCCTATCTTCGGCGTCTTCATCAACATATTCACTTCCGTAGACTTTTAATTCTTCAATATATCTCAACATTTACTATGACAAATTCCCGTCGTAAATTCATTGCAAGCTCTGTCACCCTTGCAGCAGGTGCTGCTGCGTCCGTAGCGGCCCCGGTTAGCCCGGAGAAAAGTAAGGCCCCTTTGGTGCACCACGTGTTTTTCTGGCTCAAAAATCCTGGCTCCGTGGCCGATCGGGACAAAATCATCGAGGGGTTGAAAACCTTGCGGAAAATCGAGGCCATCAAGGAGCTTCGTATCGGGGTCGTGGCCAGCACGGAGAAGCGGGATGTCGTCGACAACAGCTGGGGGGTGTCCGAGCTGATGTTTTTCGAAGATCTCGCAGGCCAGGCAACGTATCAGGATCACCCCATCCATCAGAAATTCATCAAGGATTGCAGTCACCTGTGGGACAAAGTAATCGTGTACGACGCTATTGACGTTTAGGGTGTTTGAAGGGGAGAAAGGGAGGAAGGGGAGGATGGAGGAAAGGGAAACCGCAATCAGCTTTATCCCTTTCCTTCTTTATTCCCTTCCTCCCTTTCCTCCCTTTCCTCCCTTTCTTCCCTTTCCTCCTTAATTACCACTTAAAAGTAACGCTCGCGAGGATGTTGGCTGGCTTTTGCGGCGTGCCGTTGGAGTTCCAGTAATGCTCGTTGAGCAGGTTGTTGGCTTTGAGGGCCAGGCGGTACCGCGGCTGATCGTAGAAAAGCGACGCATTCACCAGCGTGTAGGCGGGTACTTTAAAGGTATTGGTACTCTCAAACCAGGACGCGCCTACATAGTTGCCTCCCGCGCCGATGCCGAGCCCTTTCGCATTGCCTTTCAGGATGTAGTAGCTTGCCCAGATGTTGGCCACATGCTGTGGACTGTTGGCGAGCAGTTTTCCTTGCAATGCTTCGGCCGCTTTATCGTAACGGTTGTCGTTGTAAGCGTAGCCGGCCACAAAGTTCAGGCCCGATATGGGGTTGGCGATTAGTTCCAGTTCCATACCCTTGCTTTTTTGCGTCCCGTCCTGCACGGTAAAATTCTGGCTGTTGATGACCTCGGTGCGCGTCGAATTGGTGACGGCGATGTTGTAGTAGCTGAGCGACCCGTTCAGTTTGTTGCGGATCAGGTCGAACTTGATACCTCCTTCCCATTGATTTCCAAATTGCGGTTTCAGGTTCAGTACCGTGTTATCGGGCTGGGTGACGGGCGCCTGGTTGACAAAGCCGTTCAGGTAGTTCACAAAAACCGACAATCGCTCCGGAATAGGCTGATATACAATCCCCAGCTTTGGCGAAAGGGAGTTTTGGCTATAATTACCGGCATATTTGCCCGCGGCAACGGCCATGGTACCGTCGGTTGTGAAGCGGTCGAAGCGGAGGCTGAGCATAGCCATCAGTGATGGTGTGATATTGATGACGTCGGACGCATACACGCCGAAGCTCGTGCCTTTGTAGCTGGTGCCTACGAAACCCTGCTGCGAGGATCGTTGATTGAGCTTATCAGCGTTGAAATCGGGGAGGGGCTTGCGGATATTGACGGTGTCGTAGCGGACGGTTACCCGGTAGAGGTCATAGTAGTTCTGGTTGTAATCCGCGCCCAGCACGAGGCGGTTGCGCATGCGCCCGATCTCGAAATCGCCGACGAAGTTCTGTTGCAGCTGGATATTGCCGAAAGTTTCGGGCGTCTGGTTTCGGGCGGTGCGCGAAACAGTCGAGTCGGTCAGCATGGAGAATGTGACCAGGTAGAGGTGTTTGTAAAAGCCGTTGGAAAACAGGTAGTTGGTCTGAGATTTCCATCGCGAGGAAAGTTTGTACTCGATTTGCGCCTGCAAGTTGTACACGCCTACGGAGGCGTCGATGCCGTTGTTCAGCAGGGATTGTTTGTAGCCCAAAGCGAGGTCTTTGAAATTGCGCGCGGTCACTTTTGATAACGAGCCGATGTTGAAGGTCGAAGTCGTATAGGCTGCCTGGGTAATGTCTAAGTCAACAAGGAATTTCAGCCGGTCGTTTACCTGGTACGAAAAGCTTGGGGCGATGGTGAAGTTTTTAGCATAACCCTGGTCCTGGAATGAACCCTCGGTCTGTCCGGCCGCATTGAGCCGGAACAATGCCGTGCGCTTTTCGTTCACGGGCGCATTCACGTCCACGGCTGCGCGCGCGAAGCGGTAACTGCCTGCGGTATAGCTCACTTCGCCGCCGAAGGTATCGTAAGGCTTTTTGGTAACGTAATTGAAAACTCCGCCAAAAGTAGCCGAGCGGCTGTTGCCGTACAGTGTACCTGAGGGGCCTTTCAGTACTTCCACACTTTCGAGAATTACCGGGTTCATGGGGAGAATGGCGCTGGTAGTGAGTCCGTTGCGGACGCCGTTGAAGTTGGCAAAACCGCGTAGGGTCATGCCCTGCGATCCGCCGCCGGCCGAATTGGGCACGGCGCCAGGCACATTCCGGTACAAATCGGTCCGTTCGGTAACGAGCTGCTCCTGCATCAGCGCCTTGCCGATCACATTGTACACCTGCGGGTTTTCGAGGTTTTTGAGGGGCAGGCGCGCCACGGTCTCGGTTTCCTTTCGGGCAAATTTGTTGACATTCCCGCTTACGATCACCTCACGCAGAGACTGGCTGTCCTCGTTCAGTAAAATGGGCGGGAAAACGGTCGTTTTGCCATCCTGGATGCTCACTTCCACTTCCACAGGCGCATACCCGACCATACTTGCCACCACCGTTTGCGTACCGGCAGGAATATTGCGGATGCTGTATTCTCCCTCCTGGTCGGTTTGGCCGCCACGCGGAGTACCTTTAATTCTTACCGTTACTTCCACGGCCGGTTTCGCGTCAGCGGTGAGGACGCTTCCCTTCAAATGCCCCCTGGCTTCCCCTTTCGCGGGCCTGATGTGAATGCGCGTTCCCTGCACCTGAATGCCCCGTGCGTAATCCCCGAGCAGGTGCCCGAGCAAATCGCCCAGCGCGACGGCCTCGTAGTCGGGACTTACTGTACGTTGAGTGTCCATCAATGTGCTGCTGTACACGAATGTGCAGCCGGCCTGGTCTTCCAGCGCGCGTAACGCGTCGGCCACGCTCACCTGCGTGAGTTTCAGGGTAATGGGTTTGTCCAGGATCGATTGCTGGGCGTGGCTGACGCCGATTTGAACGACCAGCATGGCCGCGAGCATCCACAGCTTGCGGTAGCCGGATTGTAAATAAGAATGCATACTTTTGAAAGAATGGTTAATTGATCACTCGATTGGCTGTCGACTCCGGCGTTCTGTCGCCAAACGCACGCCGGAACAGCTCCACGGCTTGGCCGTGGGGTTTTTATAGTCTGTCAGGGGGCTTACGTCATTGGTAAATGGTCAGTTTTTTGTTTACAATCTTGTATTTGATATTCAGCGAGTAGGCCACGCTGTTCATCACGTTTTCCAGCGATGCATCTGCGAATGAACCGGTACAGCGGCGAGAGGCCAGTTCCGGTGCGGTAATCACCACTTTTACGCCATACCATCTTTCCAACACGGGCGCGATCTCCGCGAGCGGCAGGTTATCGAACGTAAGCCTGTTGCGTACCCAGCCGAAATGTCCTTGCGCATACACGCGATCCTGCGCGAGCCGGCCATTGGCGTGATCGTAAATGCCGCGTTCATTGGCGGTGAGTATGAGATGAGACGTGCCGGAGCCTTTCGGAGCGAAGCGAACTTTTCCCTCGCTTACGACGAGGGTCACGCTGCTGCCCGGGTATGATTTGAGATTAAATGCAGTACCGAGTACGGTCGTGCGGGTGGTGACTGTGTGAATGGTAAATGGCCTGGTGCTGTCTTTGGCTACTTCGAAATAGCCTTCGCCGGTAAGCCACGCGGTGCGAGCCGTGTCGCTGAACCCGACCGGGTAGGTGAGCCGGCTGCCTGCGTTGAGGTATACGACCGTGCTGTCGGGCAGTAAAAAACGTCTGCGTTCACCGGTAGCCGTTTGCAGATACCGGTATTCGGTTTTCCTGCTTATTGTGGAGGCTGCAATATCTTTTGAGGTTAGCGTTTGCCGGAAATAATTCCAGGACGCGACCAGTAAAAGGCATGCAGCGACAGCCGCGAGGAACGGGTAAAGCCATGCAAGGCGGTTGTTTTTGGGTTCATTTGCTTTTCCCAAATCAAGTTTTTGCCAGATTTCGTCCGTTGCGGCATCTTCTTCGTCCTGCTCCGCATATTGGTCGAGGTCGTCCGTCGCGGCAAGCCATTGCGTTACGGCCAGGGCTTCATCTTCGGAACAAAGCCCCTGGTGGTATTTTTGCAGTAATTCGGGTGTAATGCGCATGGGGAACTCGACGTGTACATGAGGTTAGTTCCATAACTCCCCATGCATCCCTAAACGACTTACCTGAAAAACCACGAATTATTCGAGCCCGCTCCGAAGCAATGCGATGCTCTTGCCGATATGGTACTCCACCGTTTTGACCGAAACCTGCATTTCCTCGGCGATTTCCCGGTTGCCCATTCCCTGCTCACGGCTGAGTTGGAAGATGCGCCGGGTAGCTGCCGGCAGCTGTGCCAGGAGGCTGGAAACTGTGCCGGAAAGTTGCTCGAATGAGACCATTTCCTCCGTGGTATTTTCCTGGGCGGTAGCCTGTCTTCCGATCGCTTCGAGGTGTCGGTCGTGAATTGCTTTGTCGCGGAAGTGCCTGTTAACCTGCAATTTGGCGGCGCGGATCAGGTAATGCTCCGGCGAGGTCCTGATTTCCAAGTCGCCGCGGCGTTCCCAAAGCGTCTGAAAGATTCCCTGCACAATCTCCTTCGACTCCTCCTCATCGCGCAGGTAGGAGCAGCAAAGGCGGAAAAGTTTTTTGGCATACGTCGTGTACAGCATCTCGAACGATTGCTCGTCAATGGTAGTCAGCTGCGACGGACGGTTTTGCATTGCCTGTGGTGTAGCGCCGTTAGTGGCGGATTTTCGGCAAAGAAATGGCTTATTTAGTTTAATTACAAATTAAGTATTATGGCCATTCGAGCTCACGGACTTCGCTGGTGGGTTTCAGACCGGGATAACGGGCCAATTGCGAGGCAATGAAGCCGAGGAGGTCGCGGGCAACGCGAGGTGGGGCGATGCTTTTCAGGTGCTTGCGCTTGCCGTTGAAATAGACGATCAGGGTAGTGATGGGCGAGTCGGCACCTTTGACGTCGCTGAACCGTAATGCCCGGAGTTGGGCGTTTTGGAGTTGATCAATCAATTTATTGTAAGTATCGTCGTCGAGCACAGCCGAGTAGGTCCCTTTTCGCAGGTTTTTGTCGCCATATTCATTGCGAAAATGTACATAGAGATTTTGGGCGCTGTCGACCTGCAAGGATACGTAAGGGGCACTTCCACCATAAAACGAATGGTAAACCAGTTTCTCGAAGGCAATTGTCCGGTCTGTGAGAGACTCTTTTTTTCTAAGGGTAATGGAGGGTTTATCCCAAAAAAAGGCTTTTGAAAAATCGGATATCGGTTCCACGACCAACTCGGAATCACTGCTTCTGACAATTTTCAGGTCGTAGCGGTCTACGTATTCAACCTGATTGTGGGTAGAAGACGTCGAGTATCTCGCCTGAAAACTCAATGTATCGCCATGGATAAACAAATGGAAGAAATTTTCTTTCAACTCTCTGCTGCACATATAGTTGACCGACTCCGGTCCGGTGTGCAGGATTTCAATCATTTCCAGCTGTGACGAAATCCAGATTCCCTTCAACTTTTCCGGCTGGGCAAAGGCAATGCTGCTACAAAGCAGTATGAGTGTTAACGTGGCGGCAATTCGGTGGCTAATCATTCGGGTTGTTGCTAAATTGACCAAATGTATATAATTTATTTATATATATGTTTGAGATTGGAAGGAACATTTATTTTGACTTCATACAACGATTGATGTCACCCTCTGCCTCTTTATGCCAAGCCTGTGTCTCATGCGGCGACGGGTTTTATTTAGCCAATCAATGCGTCAACTTCTTCTTGTACTAATCCCGTTGGTGGCATGTGCCGCCCGGTCTTTTGCTCAGGACACTACTGCCGTCACATTTACGGAAGAGAATAGCCCCGTGGCAGAACAGCGGTTTATCGATCGTTATGAGAATGTTTTCATGACTAAAATCCCTACCCGAAAGATGTTCAAACTGGGTTATCTGGCGACGACTTACAACGGGCTCGGGTTCAATGCCGCGTTTGAGTACAAGGTTTTACCGGCTTTATCGGTGGAGTTGGCGCTCACCGGCCGGACCAACCGTACCGGAAACGCTATCACATTGGAGCGGTTCGAGCGGCAATTCAGCGGGAACAATCTGTTTGCGAGCATCGGAAGCCGGTGGTATTTTGAAATGAACAAGCGGATTGCCCGCCACCAAAGTGCCAATAATTTCAGCGGCAGTTATCTGGGGGTTGCGTATGAAAGGTCGCTGGCGGCCATTCAGAGTGACAGGCCGCGGGAGCATTTTAGTCTGGTCTACGGGTTTCAAAGCCGTTTTCTGGCCAATGGCTTTCTCGATTTCTCGCTGGGTGTCTACTATGCGAGTCCGTACTTGTCCCTGTGGGATAGGGGCGATCGACTGTCGTCGGGTTTTAACGAGCGGAATGTCGTTATTGCTTCGCGTGCATTGCTTGGCCTCGCATTTGGGGATTGGAAACGGAGCGGCAGCGGGCCATTATGTGACGTCTTGCATTGCGACTATTTCGTGAAGCAGCATTTTAAAATCCGGTTACCGGAAGTGAATATCGGGTTAGAATCCCAGTCATTCCGTGCGGAAGCAGGCTATGAGCGAAAGCTGGGCAAGAGTCCGCTGTCGGTGAATCTGAGCGTTGGTAGTGAAACGGCCTTTTCTTCTTTTGAAATTCTGTCATCCATTACGGCAGTAGGCGAGGCGCAGATTCGCTGGTTTTATCTTCAAAAAAGCGAAGTGCGAAAGGGTAAGGCTTCGGACAATTTATCGGGGTTGTACCTGGGGCCACTATTTGCATATAACTATTACCGGACCGTTCTCAGGGGAAGGAGCGCATTCAATACCTGGTACACTTCTGCGGGTATGATGGCGGGGTATCAGCAGCGTTTGTTCAATAAGCTTTATTTCGATGCTTCGGTCAGCTTTTCCGGCGGTAGCATGCGGGAAACCGTTTTCAGGGTTAACTATGCCGAATTACGGGCCAAGGCAGGGATTGGTTTTGCGCTTTGAAAACCAATCCCTGCATGCTAATTCCTAATCCGCAATGCTGGACGAAGCCGCAAGTTTAATATCGGCATGCTGCCAGGACTTCTCAAATGCCGATTTGACTGCCTGTGCTTCGTTGTTTTTTTGTTTTTCCAAAGCATTGTACAGGCCGATCAATGCCCAGCCGTTTTTCCTCCACGTCAGGAGATCCTGCCGGTAGACACGTTCCGCTTCGGCATTTTTTCCGGCTTTGAGCAGTACCGCACCGAGGTGGTGCCTGACGGAGAAAAACCAGTCGGGCGGCTCGTTGTAGTTGAGGTTATCTTCGAGGGCGATGGCCTCATTGAGCAGGGCGGCAGATTTGTCGAGCTGGTTTTGCTGCGCGGCGATACCGGCCGACAATACCTTGGAGGCGATTTGCACGAGATCCACGGAGGTGTTGATGTTCCATACCGTAATGTTTTTCAGCGTTGTGTCAGCGGCCAATGCGGCAAGCGACTTCATTTCTTCCTGCGCGTGGGGCAGGTCATGTTTGCCCAGAAACGCCATTCCCCTCGCGTAATGCCAGATTGCCTGCGGATAAATCAGATCGTTGCCCGGCTTGGGCTCGGCCAGGAGGGTATCCCACATCGAGAATTTTGTCGCTACATAATACGGGATAGTGTAATAATGCTGCAGCGTGCCCCATCCGGGCTGGCGCATCACTTCCTTCGCGGTGTAATGCTGCACTTTCCGGGCAGCGAGCCAGGCCAGGTCGGAGTTGCCTTCAAGGGTGGCGGTAGCTACCAGGAAGTGGTAGTTGTGCGGGAAATAGGCGAGCGGGTAGGCACCTTGCGCGTGACAAGTGGTGATGTAGTTGCTGTCTGCCTCGACCGAACTTACATTGGAAAGCGACCCCAAATGATAATCGCCGGTATTGATGTAAATATGCGACGGCATGTGGAGCAGGTGGCCTGCGCCCGGAACCAGCGAGTCGAGTAATGCGGCCGACGCCATCGCTTTTTCAGGCATGGCGGAAGCCTCCACGGCGTGTATGTACAGGTGATGTGCGCCCGGATGCCGCGGGTTCTTTTTCAGCAGGCTTTCCAGTACAGCGAGCAGCGTCGGCGTCCAGGATTTGGCGGCTTTCGTCTTTTTGTCGTACAAATCCCAAGGATGCAGGTCCATTTGCGCTTCGGCGTACAGCGCCCCGATGTCGGGATCGGTAGGGAATTGGTCGTACACTTTTTTCATCGCGGCCGCGAACGCGATATCCAGCGGCGACCTGTCGGCAGGAGGGGTTTCGGTATACCGCGTGGTCAGTGCGCCGATCAGCGCCTTTTCTTTGGGGGTGCATTTGGCCGCCAGTTTTTGTCCTTTTTGAGTAGCCGCCCAGGCGCGCTGGAAATTGTCCGGCTCCATGCCCGCATTGTAATTAGGGCCCAGCACATAGGCATAGCCCCAATAGGCCATGGCGCAGGTCGAATCGAGGCGGGTAGCCTGGTAAAACGACCGGGCGGCCTCAGCGTGGTTGAAACCGTAGGAAAGCATCAGTCCCTGGTTAAAATAGGCCTGTGCCTCCGGACTGGAAGTGGTAATCTTGAAATCGATGCCCTTCAATCCGTCGAGCATGGGTGCCTTTTTGCCCGAACTATACCATTCGGCGTCGGTGGTTTTGGGATTGTAGCAAACCGTAATCCGCCCCGTAGTGTCGGAGGCCGGTTTTTCCGATTGCTCCTTTTTTTTGAAGCAGGACGAAAGGAGTACAATCAATGCGAGGTAACAATGGCCGTGCTTCATGAGCGTAGAAGTTTGAGTCACAGATCATGTAGAAGGAAAGTATCCCGCGAGGTGCGGTACCCGCAAATATAGAAAATATCGAACTGGTAATGAGTTGGTTGGAGGGTTTTTAGTGAACGGTTGATGCAGGTTTGTAATATGCCTGCAAAGAAGCAGGATGACTAACTCTGCATCTTATACGCTGCTATTTTTTCCTCCGATACTTGCTAATTCCTCCCAGGCACGACTTAATCGTCATTTCATCCCCTGTTTGCGTAATGATCAGCTTCGGGCAAATGATGCAATCGACGAGCCTGCAATTCTCGTCGAAGGGGATGTCTTTCTGCGGTTTTACTTTAAACACCTTTCCGTTCACCTCGTATTCGGACGTGGCGCAGCAAGCCCCCAACCCGTCGTATAGCATTACGCCGTCGAAGCGTATCGAAAAGGCCCTTTGCGGTTCGTTGGTCATGTTTTTAATCACGGTAGAATCGCCTAACGTGTATCGGGTTTCCACCAAAAGCCAATCGCCGACGATGCCTGCGATCTCGGGCACAGGCTGTGGTTCGGGTTCTGCATTTTTATCGCGTTTGCAATAGGTAAATGCCAAAGAGAGAAGCAGGAGAAGTACAAGTCGTTTCATAATGTCACCAATTTATTACTTAGATGCTTGTGACGGTAGAAACGTTGTAAAGTTGATAACACTCCACCCTGTTTTTTTGCCATTTTACGCTTCATTTTCGAAGCGTCGAATCCGATGGCAACGCATCAATTTCAAATGCCGCTGATGCTCCCGCACCATCTCGACACCATCCCTGAGCGTCATTTGAGGTGCCCCTTTTTTCGCATTTGCCATGCTGATTTCAAAAAGTATTTTCCAATGCCGGTAAATCTCTTTCCAGGCGAAGAACAGCGAATGCTGCGGATCGTAGATGTGTGTCGGTTCGCTGGCCGCGCCGTTGAGTTCGATGATTGAGAAATGCTGTCCGGCTTCGAGTGCTTCCCAGCTTTTGAAGCGGATGTCGAGCCGCCCGAAATGGAAGCCGGGTATGCGCGCGCATATCCGGTCGATCGCCTGTGTGAGCGCGGGGGTGATGCGACGGCTGAGGTCTATGAATTTCGCGCCGCGGCTATGGTTGCCGTAAGGGACGAGGCCGATTTTTTCACCCCTTGCAGGAACTGACCTTAACCGCTCGCCCAGGGACTCATGCAGGGCGGGGAGTTGCAAAATCGCCCGGTCGTCCTGCATCATCAGCGTCAGGATGTCCGATGCGCCGTCTCCGGTGACGCTCAACAGCTCCTTCCCGACGATGCCCGAAATGTGTCCGCTTTGTTCGCCCGGCATTCGGTGATAGAATATGCCCGCTTCGTTCGGGTAGTCGATGTAGGGCTGCATGAGGAAATCGACCCGGCTGTGCAGGCGATAATCTTCGAGATCGGTTTCATTTTCCAGGAGCTTTACCTGCACGCCGCGTTCGCCGATGTCGGGTTTAGCGATCAAGGGGAATGTGAACGAGGAGCGCTGTAACAGCATTTGTATTTTCTCCCGCGGAATGCCTGCCTCACACACCAAAGTTTCAGGGTACGAGCCCTTTGGCATGAGCGCGTAAATCCTGCTCTTACGTTCTTCGGCGAAGCCCGCATACCGCATCGAGGGGTTGGCCGCGCCGAAAAAGCAGATTGCACGCGCCTTTATGCTTAACCAAAGCCAGGCTGGTAGCGTGGGCGCATACACGCATTCCAACGGCCAGTATTCCCAATTACGGAGGCGGATCAGAAAGCGCCTGGCCTTCCAGCGGAGGCTGTCAAATGCCATTTGCTCACCCGGCGGCGCCTCTGCCGGCCGGGAAACAAAAGTGGTTCCGGCGCGGAGGTCATGGTAATGCATGGCGGGCTCGGGGCCGGTCAGATCGACGGAAGTAACGCTCACGGTAGCTATTGCGTCGCGATGTTCATGACAGCTGTGGCTGGGATCGAACATAATGCCGTTTTGGGTGTGAAAATCCAGGATGCTTTCCCTGGTGACGGCGCTTTTGCCGTACCATTGTTGCAGCCTTTGCGCCCGCATTTGCCGTGCATCATCATTATACAGCGTCGCCGATGCCCATATATGCGGCTGATGGGCATCAAGTTCGTTCCGGTGTTTGCGGCTGCCGTCCCAGGTACAGCGCATGAGCCTGCCGTCTGTGAACAGGATCAGCGTAAAGGGTTCGATTCCTTCCAAAACCGTCGTTTCAAAACAGTCTGCCGGAGAAGACGCCTCCACGATTTCCAGCATTACCAGGCCGCGGCTTCTGTTGTACGAGGGCTTGCGTACATGATTTTTGAAGCCCCCGTTGAGCAGCACGGCCGCGTCGCGCCGGCCTTTCAGTGCAATCCAGGTGCCGCCAGCCTGGGCATCTTTCGGGTAGGTGAGCGAGGCGCCTGCGTGGCGGGTTGCGGGAGGCTCGGCAGGCGCACGATCGGTGCGTTCATCCCGGTTGGATGTCAGGAACGCGCCTTTACTGGTCGGAATGTAGGTTACGGTGCACATTGCGCCTGGCGGTATCGGATGGTGGAACTGGCTACTCCGAAATTCTCCGGCAGTTGCACGGCGGCGAGCGCCCGGATGCCGATTTTCATCAAAGCCATATGATGCACCGCATGTTCAAGGTTGTAAACCAGCTCCCGCTCATAGTTGGTGGTCACCTGGAAGCCGCTATGGCTGGCCTCGGTGGCGGTTGTTAACAGCAGCATTTTGTTCTCCTTTTCCAGCGCAGCTGCAATCCCGTGCAGGGTAGTTAGCGCCAGTTCCCGCTGGTGTTCAATGGCTTTATCGCGTTGCCTGGCGTCGTAGTTCACACGGCCTGTCCGGTAACCGCGGTCGAGCTCGATGAAGAACTCGATCACGTGGCGTACGTGCCCGCCCAGCGACGCGCCCGAGAGTACGGGCAAGCTGCGCCCATACTGCTCGTCGGACAATGCATCGAGCATTGTGCCGATCTGCGCCAATGTGGCTTTAATTGATTTTGTTAGTTGCCTGTTCATTTCGTTGATTTTGGAATAGGACAAAAACAATGCCCGGTTTTTTGAAGATTGGGGTTTACGTTTAATCGCGGGATTTGACGCCCGAAATGCTGCTGCGATGCCAGTACACGAGCACCAGGCAGGTAATGAGTACAACCAACGCCATAACAAAAAGCTTGCCCGAGTCGTTTAGCACCACGATCCCCAGGCGTGTGAGGTGCATAAAGACGGCGCCGGTCATCACGCCGATGCCGATCAGCGCGCCGTAGGCGGTAGTGCGTGGGATCAGAATCAGAACGGAGGCGATCAGCTCCAATACGCCTACGAATATACGTCCCCAGGGCTCCATACCGACGGTCGAAAAGATGTAAACGGATTCGGGTGCGGCGGAAAATTTGAAATAGAGGGTTTGCAGCATAATCACTGCCGCTGTCAGCCGCAGCAACCACGACCACCCCGGATGTGTTTGCGGTTTCATCACTCCTTGTCTTTGATTAGTGGCCATTGTATGTCTGCTTTTTCGATGAATTCTTCCCGTTTTTTCGACCAGTTGTTTCTGACTTTCATATTATAATTGAAATACAACTTGTTGTCTGTGATCGTCCAGGTTTCTGCTTCGGTAGGCGCTTTGTGGCCCTCGGAAGTCCCGTAGGCGCAGTAGCCGCCGTACTGCGGCACATACATCTCGGGAGCGGCCTTGAATGCGTCGAGGTTGGCGCGGGTGGCGAACAGCCAATCGGCGTCCTTGTAATGGTAGGAAAGGCTATCGGCACCTTCAACGGGTCCGGCGTCTTTGAAAAATGCCACGACGTCGTAACCCTTGATTGCCTTTCCTTTCGGCGCGAAAATTTCGGATTTCTGTGCAAATGTTACCTGGGCCGCGAGCATGAATGCGGCAACGAATAGGACTTTGTTCATTGGTAATTCGAGTTTTTAAGGTACAAACTTCATCCAGTTACGGTCGGCCTGCGTTTTCAGGCGTGCCTCATCCTGGTTCCAGCTTTTGAGGGTGTTGTTGAAGAACTTATTATAAAACAGGTAGAGCTTTGCGTCCACAATTTTGAAAGTCTCCGGGTCGATCTCCACCTTTTCGCCTTTCTTGCCCATGGCATAAGCGCACCAGCCACCGAATTGCGGCTCGTATCGGACGGGGTTGCGCAGGAACTCGTCCTTATTTTGCTTGGAAGCAAAGCGGTAGGTAACCCCGTTGTGGTTGGCCGAAAGGTCCTTTTGGCCAACCACGGCCTTGTTCATGGTGAAATAGGCCACCGGGTCGTAACCCTGTATCGCGAGGCCGGATGATTCGAGGTTATACTGTTTTTTCCGAGTCTCTGCATGCTGCGCGAAGACGGTGCCCGTCACCAGCAGCAGAAGCAACAGGATATTGATCTGGCTTTTCATGGTTATTGCAATGTCACTTTAATGATATTGTTGATCGCCGGAAGCGTCGTGAACTTGTTCGGGTTGGGGACGGGCGCGATGGCTTTGCTCTCATTCAATGGTGTGCCTGCCAGATTGAATTGCGTAATGCCCGCGCCGGGGAACTGGTCGATGGCCGTGCCGTTATCATATAATCCGACAGCCCCCGAAATATCGCCGCTGGCATTACCGTCGATATCGTTGCCACTTGTAGCAAAGAACCAGTCGTTCGAGAAGCCGTACATGGTCGCAATGGCGATGCGGTCGCCGGATGTAAGCGTGAGCGGTTGCGAAACTTTGCCGCCTGTATTCCCGCCGATTTTCGGCAATAGCACCGTGCTCATCGGTTCTTTGAGGACGTATACATTTTTAATGCCGGCTTTCATTTTCAATGCGGCAGCCAGCACGTCGGCATTTCCTTTTTGTGCAAGTTCTTTCAGGCCTTCGCCGCGGTCATTCTCGCCGGATTTGAAAAACGGATTTTCATTACCGTTGTAAACCACCACCAATACCGGTGAAAGTGGCGTGAAAATGCCGGTTTGCGAGGCCAGCCAGGTACTCATCGGGGCATTGTCGCCGGCTTCGGCGATGGGGGTCAGTGCATCGGTGGTGGCTTTGCCTTCGGAATAAACGGGTTCGGGAAGCAGCAGGTTACCGCCTGCCACGTAAGAAATGGCCCATACGCCGGGGCTGAAAGGCGTCTCGTTGGCGGTGCCCCCCGACTGGTTTTTAATCGTAATGGTAAACATCGAGCTGCCGTCATAGGCCAGGGAGACGTTCATGAGCTGGGAGGCAGGCAGGAATGCATGGCCATAGTCGTCCATTCCCGTTACTTCCTTGATATTGCGCGGCGTGGCTTCGGCTGTACCCGGGTGCGTTACGCCCATGCCGGGCGCCTGGTTCACGCGGGAGCCATTGTCCCAGAGTTTGATCTGGGTGGAAACGTCGCCCGTAATAGGGGCACCATTGTCGTCGTACAGCCTGATCCCCGGATTGGCAGGGGCAAAGAAAAGGTCATTGCTCCATCCGTACATGGTGGCGAAGGTAAGGCGCTGGTTTTTGGCGGCTGAAAACGAGAAGGATACCGATTGGCCCGGCAATATCACGGGCGGCGTGCCGGTTCCTTTGAATGTGCCCGATTGCACAAGCGGTTTGGCGTCGAGGACGTTTTCAATGGTAAGGGTTTTGGCGGTCGGCTGCGGGTCGTGGTCGTCGGTGCAGGCTCCGAAAATGAGGGCCGTCAGCGACAGCCCGAGTAGTGATCTGATCATGTCTGTTTCCGTTTTGAATCGTTGGATGATGCAAAGCAACCAACACGGTATCCCGGCAGCGTCACGGAATTATAACAAAAGTATCACAGCGGTATTCCGCGCTGTTTTATTTGTAAACTTTGCAGAAAATCAGCGGATATGGACACCAAAAACGTGTTGATCGTCGAGGACGATACCAACATTACCGAATTGCTTTCGATCCACCTTTCGGACCTGGGATGCAAGGTGGTCTCAGAGAAAAACGGGCAGAACGGCCTCACGCGGGCGCAAGACGAAAATTTTGACCTGATCATACTTGATGTGATGCTGCCTGGCCTGAATGGAATGGAGATATGCCGGAAAATCAGGCAGGCCGACCGGCAGACGCCCATCATGATGCTTACCGCGCGTTCGGAGGAAATAGACAAGGTAATGGGCCTCGAAACCGGTGCCGACGATTACCTTACCAAGCCTTTCAGCGTGCGCGAGTTTATTGCACGGGTGCGGGTGATATTCAGAAGAAGTGAGGAGAAGGCACGTTACGCGGCGCCGGTGCCGCAGCTGATCCGTATTGCAGGGCTGGAAATCGATATGGACAAGCGCAAGGTAATGCTGCACGGCGAACGGCTCGATTTATCGCCGCGTGAATTTGAACTGATCGTGCTGTTGGCGTCGAATCCGGGGAAAAGTTACAGCCGCAAGCAGCTGCTGAGTCTCGTGTGGGGCTACGATTTCGAGGGATACGAGCATACGGTCAATACGCATATCAATCGGCTGAGAGGAAAAATCGAGGCCGATGCTTCCAATCCTGTATTTGTTTTAACCACCTGGGGCATCGGCTACCGGTTTAACGAAGATCTGTGAAATGTCAGTAAGAACCATCGGGGGTAACCTTCTCTTCTGGAAAATAAGCGGTGTTTTTACGAGCCTGCTGATCATCCTCGGCATCATATTCGTCATGATCGCCTCCCGGTTTTCGAAGTCGTATTATATGACAGCCCACCAACAGCTGTACGGTGGAATCGCGCAGCACCTGGCCACATTTACCCAGCCCATTAAAAATGGCAAGCCCGATACGACGGTTACGCACGACATTATCCATTCCACCATGGTCGCGAATCCGAGCGTAGAAGTATACCTCCTCGACACGCTCGGGAACATTACCGACTACGTGGTGCCCCAGGCCTCCGTACAGATGAAGCGGGTCGATATGGCGATCGTGCGCGAATGGCTTGCCTCGGATGCCGGTAAACCCATGGGCGATAATCCGAAGCATCCCGGCGAAGCCAGTATTTTCTCGGTGGCACCGGTGCTGGAAAACGGCGTGAAGGTCGGGTATGTGTACGCGGTGCTCGCGAGCGAGACCCAGAAACAGATTCTCGCCTCGCTGACCGACGACCTGAATTTCAGGCTGGCTGCCTACATTTTTTTCGCTGCATTGCTTGGGGCGTTTGTCGTGGGAATTGTCACATTCTTTCTCATCACCGATAGCATATGCAGCATTGCCGGCGTCGTGAAAAGGTTCAAGGATGGCGATCACGCTGCACGCGTGCACGGGTATGCGACGGGGAACCTGGGCGTACTAACCTCCACATTCAACGACATGGCCGATGTGATCGTCGATAATATCGAAAAGATCACCGCCACCGACCGGCTCCGGCAGGAACTGATCGCCAATGTTTCGCACGATTTACGGACACCGCTTTCGATTATGCAGGGGTACGTCGAGACGATGATGATCAAAAAGGATACGCTCTCGGAGCCGGAGAAGGAGCGGTACCTGGCTATTGTGCAGGAAGGGACCCGCAAGCTTTCGGGGCTGGTGGACCAGTTGTTTCAATACTCGAAACTGGAAGCGAATGTGGTGTCGGTACAAAAAGAGGTATTTCCCCTGGATGAGCTGGTTTCGGACATCCTCAGCTCGTACCAACTGAAAGCCGACGAGCGGGGCATCCGGCTCTCGATGGAAACCGTTCCCGCCCTGCCGCCCGTTTTTGCCGATATCGCGCTGACGGAACGGGTGTTCCAGAACCTGCTCGACAATGCTTTCAAGTTTACCCCGGAAGGCGGGCAGATTACCGTACGCCTCGAAGACTCCGGTAAAGGGATCAAAATCCGGGTTGCCGACACAGGAGTAGGTATTGCGAAGGCTTACCAGGAGCAGATTTTCGAACGCTACAAGCAGGCGGAAATGTACCCGTCGGGGCAGAAGGGCGCAGGCCTCGGCTTGGCGATCGTTCGGAAAATACTGGAATTACATCAAACCACGATCGAGGTAGTCAGCGAGAGTGGGAAAGGTGCTGCTTTTGAATTTGTCATGCACCGGGCATAATATTGGCTGGGAAACGTTGCCGCGCAAGCGTTGCCCGACAAAGGTTGCCCCGCAAGGGTTGCCGGGCAACGCTTGCCCCGCATAAATTTTTACGTTTACTTTAAGCGGCTAACGGGAGCGCATTGTAAAGGAGACTAAGCTGATTATTGTGAAACAAGCGACCATTAAGAAATTTCGCTCATTCCTGAAATTCAAAAGGGGGCTGACTGCGTACAGTTTAAGAAAGTTCAAACTCTATGAAGTCATTGTCTTTTGGCTTAAAAGCATCCTTACCCGGTCGCAGTTCCTGATCCTATCGGGGATATTGGTGGGATGCAGTGCTGGATTGGCCGGTGTGGTCTTAAAATCGCTGGTCCATGCCATTCATCACCTGATTACCCACAAGGTCCATTTCGAAACCCAGATTTTCTTTTATGCGGTGTTCCCCTTCCTGGGGATCGTACTCACTTCCCTTGTCGTTGTCCTGTTCTTCGGGGGCAATGACCGGAAAGGCATACCTGCCATTTTGCACGAGATCGCGCAGAATTCCAGTATCGTGGCTCCGGTAAAAATGTACTCCCAGGTGGTGCAAAGTGCTATAACCGTGGGGCTTGGGGGCTCGGCCGGTCTGGAAAGTCCTATTGCGGTAACCGGTTCGGCGATCGGATCCAATTTCGCACAAACCTATAAACTCGATTACCGCGAGCGTACTTTGTTGCTTGCCGCGGGCGCCACGGCGGGGATCGCTTCGGCATTCAACGCTCCGATTGCCGGGATGATGTTCGCTGTCGAAATACTGCTTACCGGTGTGGTGTTCACCGATTTCATACCGCTCGTACTGGCTGCCGTCTGCGGCAATGTGCTTTCCAGAATGCTGCTCAATGAGGAAACCCTTTTCCATTTCAGCAGCCGGCACCCGTTTAACTACCATAATCTGCCCTTTTACCTTGTGTTGGGCGCATTGTGTGGACTTTATGCCCGGTATTTTGTGGTAATCGGGCATCAGGTCGAGCGATTTTTTGGCAACCTGAAAGGCGGAAGGTTAAGAAAAGCCATGATCGGGGGCGGGATGCTGTCGGTACTTTGCGTGTTGTACCCACCGTTGTTCGGGGAGGGTTACGAAACCGTCAAGGCACTGGTCAACGGGCAGGTGGGGGAGTTGATGGAAAACAGTTTTTTCGGTATCGTCGGCGGGCAGCGGTGGGCGGTTGTGGTGTTTCTGACGATTGTTTGCCTCCTGAAAGCATTTGCCAGTTCCATCACCATTTTCAGCGGCGGTAATGGCGGTAACTTTGCGCCGTCGCTTTTTGCAGGCGGTACCCTCGGATTTGTATTTGCATTATTCTGCAACTTTATCGGCATTTCCGATGTACCCGTAGCCAACCTGGTGCTGGTGGGGATGGCGGGCGTCATGAGCGGCGTGCTTTATGCCCCGCTGACGGCCATATTTCTTATCGCCGAATCCAGCTCGGGATACGACCTGTTTATTCCCCTCATGGTGGTAGGCGTGATGTCGTTCCTGATCTCCAAATGGTTTTCTACCATTTCTCCCGATTTGCAAAGGCTGGCCGATGAGGGCAAAATATTCACCCGGGAACACGACCGGAACCTGCTTTCGCAGTTGAATACCCTGGATTTCATCGACAGGGACGTGCCCGTCGTGGACATCGACCTGCCATTTGAAAATTTCGTTGATGCATTGCATGAAAACAGCCATAACCACCTGGCTGTGGTGGACCGTAATGGTATTTTTCGTGGGATGATCCTCGTGAAAGACCTCTATCCCTACCTTTTTGCAACGGGAGAAGTTGCTGGCTTATCGGTAGCGTCGTTCGTACGCCAGCCGCCGGCGACCGTCGGGGAAAACGAGCCCGTCGCCCGGATTGTGACCCGATTTGACCAAACCGGTTCCTGGCATTTGCCGGTCGTTGATCCTCAGGGCCGTTACATCGGTTTTATCGCAAAATCGAGGTTGCTCGATCGTTACCGCAGCTTGCTTCAAGCGCATTCGGGCTGATTTTGCCTTTGTTTAAAAGAATACTTTTTTAACTTGCCAGCCCTGTATTTCTCACCAGAACCACGTGCTATGGCATTCAACAGATACCTTTTTGCTACCCTCGTCGCCCTGAGCCTGCTGAGCGGCTGCCAGGACAAGGAAAGAGCCCACGAGCTCGACGTACGCGAGCAGGGCATACTTGCGCGCGAGAAAGAATTTGCGATTAAAGAAGCTGACTACCAGTCGCTTATGCGAATGCGCGACAGCCTGCTGACCCGGAAGGACACGGCGGTTGTAATCCAGCGCTGGCCCGAGGAGATCGCCGGGATCTGGGCGGGTAAGTCGGTATGCCGGGAGTCCAATTGCAGCGAATATGTGATAGGGGATCTGCGTTCCAACACCTGGGAATTTGTAAGTGACTCCACCGGGCTTTATACCCGTGTGATCAATAACAACAAGGTAGTCAGGGTGTATTCGGCAAAGTACGATAGTACCAGCATCCAGCTCCATTATACCAGCGACTCGTCGGCCGCGAAGAATATGGAAATGAATGTGGAATTGACCCGTGATAACAAGAATCTGATCAAGGGAATGCAGACGACAGCCATCGACAAATCCTGCACCGCGAAATTTTCCATTGAGCTAAACCGCCTAACCAACCGCTAGATGATGACGCTGCTCAACCTCCACATCGGCAGTTTACCGATCGAGGATCCGGTATTGAAGTTTCTGCTCGAACTGATCATCATTCTGAGTGCGCCGCTGCTGCTCAATAAGATCAAAGTTCCGCATTTGCTGGGGCTGCTGATCGCCGGTGCCGTGGTAGGGCCCAACGGCCTCAACCTCCTTTCCCGCGATAGCAGCGTGGTGGTAACCGGTACCACCGGCCTGCTTTACATTATGTTCCTGGCCGGGCTTGAAATCGATATGGGCGATTTCAAGAAGAACATGGGCAAGAGCATCACATTCACCGTATTTACATTTGCCGTTCCATTCATTTTAGGATTGCTGGGAGGCTATTATGTGCTGCATTTCTCGATGCTCACCTCGGTGCTGTTTGCCAGCCTCTTTTCTTCGCATACGCTCATTGCCTATCCGATCGTGAGCAAGATGGGGGTGGCCAAAAACCTCTCCGTCAATATCACCGTCGGAGGAACGATGCTGACGGACGTGCTTTCACTGCTGGTACTGGCTGTGGTGGTGGGGATGACCCAGGGAGAGGTAAACAGCGCATTCTGGCTCCGGCTGGGACTTTCCGTGGCGGCATTCAGCCTCACGGTATTATTTGTGTTCCCCATCATTGGAAGGTGGTTTTTCAAGAAGGTCGATGACAAGATATCCCAATACATATTTGTGCTGGTGATGATATACCTCGCGGCGGTGCTGGCTGAACTGGCCGGTATCGAGGCTATTATCGGCGCTTTTTTTGCCGGTCTGGCACTCAACCGGCTCATCCCGCACACTTCCGCGCTGATGAACCGCGTAGAGTTTGTCGGTAATGCTATTTTCATTCCTTTCTTCCTGATCAGCGTAGGTATGCTGATCGACTTTACCGTGTTTTTCAAAAGCCTGGAAACGCTGATTGTCGCTGCCGTAATGCTCGTGGCGTCTATTGGCGGGAAGTACCTGGCGGCGGTGTTTACGCAAAAGACATTCCGGCTGACGAAGGATGAAGGGATGATCATTTTCGGATTGAGCTCGGCCTCGGCCGCGGCAACGTTGGCGGCGGTAATGGTCGGTTATAACATCATTCTTTCCGAAACCGAGAGTGGGGAGCCGGTTCGCTTGCTGAGCGAGCATGTGCTCAATGGCAGTATTTTGCTGATCCTCATTTCCTGTACGATCTCGTCGTTCGTCTCGATGTCGAGCGCGGCGAAGATTGCCGAGGCTGACAATGAGGCAACGGCGTCGGGCGCGAATCCGGAAACCGAGAATATCCTGATCGCCGTCAACTATGAAGATGCGGTAGAAAAGTCGGTGAACCTGGGTTTGCTTATTAAGGCCGGGCATAACAAGGACCGGCTGTTTGCATTGAATGTGATCAACGATGAAAAGAATGAATCGTCCGTCAGGAATGCGGAAAAAACGCTCCACACGGCGGTAACCCTTGCTGCGGCAGCCGACGTGCAGATCCGGCCGCTGACCCGGTACGACAGTGATGTGGCTACCGGCATAAGTAATGTGATCAAGGAGCAGAAGATCACCGATCTGATCGTCGCTTTGCAGCCCGGCAAAGGTTTGACTCCGTCGTTTGTTTACAATCTCACGAATGGCTATTTGCAGAATGAAAATGTGAATACGCTGATTTACCACGCGGCCCAACCTATTTCAACCATTAAAAAATACATTGTCCTGATTCCTCCTAAAGCGGACAAGGAGCCCGGCTTCTTCCATGCCCTGCTGCGGGTATGGAACATCGGAAAGTCGTCGGGCTCGGAAATGGCATTCTACGCCAGTGCGCCGATCATCAGCATTATTGAAAGGGTAGCGGGCAAATCGGCCATTGAGCTGTCGCTGCACACGATCGACTACTGGGGAGAGGCCGAGCAGGCTGCCGTATCGGTTGCGGCCGATGAGGGGCTGATATTGTTCATGGCCAAACGCGGAATGGCGTCGTTCTTCCCGCGTATGGGCCAAATGCCTGATTTCCTGAACCAACATGCGCTGGAAAACACCTTTTTGCTGATTTACCCATTCTCGCAACAGAATGCGGATGAAACCGAAAAGCGGTCGGTGAGCAATCACGACGATTTTGTGGAGATCAGCCGGATGATCGGCAAGATGTTCCCGGGGTAGGCAGCCCGGCTGAACCGTACAAGCAAGTAATTTGAGCCGTGGAGGAAATCGGCCCCGAGCGGCAATGGGTCATCTTTGCATTGTTAAAATCAACAAAAAAGATGACCACGATAACCAAAATGAACCTGGGCCAGAACGGCCCGCTTGTTTCCAAACTCGGATTAGGATGTATGCGTATGTCACCTGTCTGGGGAAGTACGGCCAGCGACGAATCCGAAAGCATTGCTACCATTCAGGCTGCATTGGACAAAGGCATTAATTTCCTCAATACCGGAGATTTCTACGGAGCCGGGCACAACGAATTGCTGGTGGGCAAAGCGATCAGGGGCCGTCGCGACGATGCATTTATCAGCGTCAAGTTCGGGGCTGTTTTTTACAATAATCAATGGCTGGGGTTGGACTTGCGCCCGATAGCGATTAAGAACTTCATCAACTATTCGCTGGTGCGGCTGGGGATAGATACCATCGACCTCTACCAGCCATGCCGCCTCGATGGCAGCGTACCGGTGGAAGATGTGATCGGTACCGTGGCCGACCTCATTGCGGAAGGCAAGGTCCGTCACCTGGGCGTTTCCGAAATCACCGCAGCCCAATTGCGCCAGGCGCACAGCGTCCACCCGGTAACCGCGTTGGAAATAGGCTATTCGCTCGCCGACCGCCAGATCGAAAGCGACTTGCTGCCGACGGCGGAGGAACTGGGCATTGGCGTCGTAACTTTTGCCAATACCGCCGAGGGGCTCCTCACCGGCGAGATGAAAGCGCCGCTTCCGGCAGGCAGTTACCAGCATCATTTTTCGCGTTTCCAGGGCGAAAATCTCATCAAAAACCTGGCTACGGTGGAAGTTTTGAAGCAAATGGCAAAGGAAAAAGGGCATACGCCCGCGCAGCTTGCGATTGCCTGGGTGAATGCGCAGGGCGGGCACATCATGCCGCTCGTGAGCATGAGCCGGCGCGCGCGGCTGCCCGAAAACATGGAAGCGATGGGTATCACATTTACCCCCGCGGAAATAGAAACCCTTAACACGCATTTTGCTCCGGGGGCGATCGTTGGCGGAACATACCTGCAACGATAGCGGGATACTTTCAGACCCTTCTTTTTATATCTTTACCGTGTGACGAATCCAACAGAAATAATCCCCGGAGTGATATTTTATTCCTATTTCTCCAAGCAGAGGAAGGATAAAGTCGCTTTCATGGAGCATAATACGCTGATATTGCAGGTCTCGGGCCGTTTCTCACTGGAAACGGCCACGCAGAAAATCTCGATGGGGGCGGGCGAAATGCTGCTGGTGCAGAAGAACCAGCTCGGAGAAATCACCAAAACACCCCTCGAAGGCGAGGATTATCAAACGGTGGTAATATGCCTGCAAGAGGATCTGCTGCGCACCATCGCGCTGGAAGAGCAGGTGGAAACCGGGCACAAGTATTCCGGGCCGCCGAATGTGCTGGTTCCGGTAAACGATTTTCTGCGGGCATTCTTTCAATCGGTGATGCCGTATATCCGCAACCCGCATGAAGCGGTAACGGAGAAGCTGGGGATGCTGAAAGTGAAGGAGGCGGTGCATTTGCTGATGCACGCTATGCCCGAGTTGGAAGAGCTGCTGTTCGATTTTTCGGAACCCTACAAGATGGATCTGGAAAAATTCATGCTCAGCAATTTTCACTACAATGTTCCGGTCGAAAAGTTTGCGAGGCTTACCGGAAGGAGCCTGGCGGGCTTTAAGCGTGACTTTCAGCGCATATTCGGCATGGCGCCGCGGCATTGGCTCCAAGAAAGGAGGCTCGCGGAGGCCCGGTACCTGATCGAAGCCAAGGGGAAAAAGCCCTCGGCAATCTACCTCGATCTGGGGTTTGAAAGCCTGTCGCATTTCTCCCATTCCTTCAAGAAGAAATTCGGAAAGGCGCCTACCGAATGGTCTGCATAGCATATTGATGCCGGCCGGGCGCGGCCAGGCGCCGCCGGCCAGGCGTGATCAGCCCCTTCTTTTGGCAAGTTTGCACCCGCATTCACGGAGAATGACCATGTACCTTTGTTGTGTCACAATTCAACTGAAAACACAAAGAGCAAACTACATGGGAAAGATCATCGCCATTACCCAACTGTCAATCGACGGCGTCATGCAGGCGCCCGGCGGCCCCGAAGAAGATCCGAGCAGCGAATTCAAACATGGCGGCTGGTTTATGCATTACGGGGACGACCTGCTGCATAAAACCATCAGCGAAATTATCTCGGGAGATTTTGAGATACTCCTGGGGCGCCGGACTTATGATATTTTTGCGTCCTACTGGCCATTGCACGACGACGATCCCATCGGAAAAGCATTCAACAAAGCGAAGAAATACGTTGCGACACAAACACTCGAACACCTCGACTGGAATAATGCGCAGATCCTGCGGGATGTGGTGGAGGAAGTGGGGCGCTTGCGGGCAGCGGAAGGTCCGGAAATCCACATCTGGGGCAGCAGCAACCTCCTGCAAACGCTGATTTCAGCCGGGCTCATTGATGAACACCGGCTGTGGATTGCGCCCGTCGTACTCGGCGGCGGAAAGCGTTTGTTCGAGAGCGGTGTTCCCGCCGGAGCACTGTCGCTGGTCGATTCGAAAGTCACCTCAACCGGCATGATCATCAACACCTACCGCCCGGCAGGGGCGTTGCCGGGGGAAGAGGCCTAGGCATTTCAGTCACGTATAATGGTATCCGCACGTAACCGGGCCTGGCTAGTCAGTCAGGCCCAGTTGCTGTTTAACAAATTGATAATCTTTCAGGTCGGCGATGCTGATGCGGCCCCGCTTGTTGGGCGGGATGATAATCCACCGAAATTCGAGATCGAAATCGATGGGCGTAAGCCTGGGTTTGAAATAGGTCACATCGAAATTGATCGCCCCGGCCTGGTTCTGCACCTGCATAAAAAAGCCCAGCGTGAGTTCTTCATTGGCGGAAGGCAGGGAAAATACCACATTAGGCCGGCCTTCATTGCGGTAATAGGCCATCACCAGGGCACTGTCGAGCACCGCCTGGGTGATATTATTATCGGCGTGCGTCACCATGAAATAGGTCGAATCCTCACGCTGCCAGGCCGTATTAGGGACTTTGATCCACGGCGAGACAATGAGATTTGCCGATCCGGCGGGTCCGGCGGGGCCTGGTGCGCCGTTTTGGCCCGGCGTTCCCTGAGGACCTTGTGGGCCGGCAGGGCCGGTGTCGCCGTCCGGGCCTTTACAAGCTAATATCAGTGCAATTAACAGGAGTATCCAAAGGCAGGTTTTGCCGGGGAGGGGTATCGTTTTCATCATGATTTCAAAGTAGGAAGGGGATGAGCAAACGTTTCGAAACGCGTTGGTAAACACCATAATTTACCACCTCACTTTCCCGCGCAAAACGGGAGGCGAGTACCGATAGAGGCTATGCTGCAAACAGATGTAACTGTCTGATAATTAGGGTTTCATATGGGTAAATATATTGAATTTAATTTGGATATATAAAGAATAAATAGCAATTTTTCTATACAATTATTTGTGCATACAAGTCCCTCTTCTTCCATCTTTAAATCCTGATGCTTATGAGACCGACTCTATCTGTGCTCTCATTTTGCCTCCTGTTATTTTCGGCGTGTTTCGCTCAGACACCCAAAATAACGCGCGGCCCGTATCTGCAAATGGCGTATTCAAAAAAGCTAAATGAGTTTGCTTCAACTGCTTCCATAACCATCCGCTGGCAGACCGATATCAAGAATATCGGGCGGGTCGTTTATTCATCGGAACCGGAGTATGAATTGCTCGGAAATGGGTCGCCGATCGCGGAGGAGCCGGCGGCGACCACTGATCACATCATCACGCTCACGGGCCTGAAACCCGACCAGCAGTACCGGTACTATATTGGCAGCTGGATACCTCCGGCATTCCCCGAGCAGCTGGAAAAAACACCCGATAACTTTTTCAGGACGCCCCCCTTGCCGGGTGTTAAAAAGAAAGTGAAAATGTGGGTACTGGGCGATTTTGGCTATACACCTTCCCAACCTGATACGGCCAGCCGCCAGGATAGCGTGATCAATTCGTGGAAGGACTATATGACGGTGAACAAAACGGGCCCGATGGACCTTTGGCTCTGGCTGGGCGATAATGCTTATGAGCAGGGAACAAAGGACCAATACCAGGACCATGTTTTCGACCGGCGCAGGTTGCGGTACGATTTTATGTTCCGGCAGACGCCATTCTTCGCTACGCCGGGTAATCACGATTATTACGACAGCACGAAGACCGAAGATGACCTTAAAGCGAGAAGGTTAGATAAGAAAATCCATTATTATAGTGTTGTCGACAATTTTACAAACGGTGAAGGAGGCGGGGAGCCGTCCTTTACCGAGGCCTATTATTCATTTGATTATGCCAACATCCACTTCATCAGTCTGGATTCTTTTGGATTTGAAAAAGAAGGTGATGACAAGTCGTCGATTCTGGCGCCCGCCAGCGTTCAGGCACAGTGGCTTAGGAGGGATCTTGCCAAAGCGAATGCCAATCCGGATATCAACTGGGTGATCGTATTTACGCATATGCCGCCCTACACGGGTGGTTCACATAATTCGGACGACGAGTCTGAATTGATGTATATCCGGCAGAATCTTGTGCCTATTCTGGACGACTATAAGGTGGACCTGCTCGTGACCGGGCATAGCCACGGTTATGAACGCTCCCGTTTGATGCGCGGACTTAAGACCGCTTCGGCCGATTTTGTAAGCAATACCCACAACCCCGTGCTGACCAGTAATGCACAGGACAATGCCCGCTATGACGGGACGCCTAACTCCTGCTTTTATTACAAAAACAGTGCGGCCGCGAAAAATGAGGGGATCGTGTATGTCGTGAACGGGGCTGGGGGGCGAAAGGGGGAAAAGGAATATAGCAGCAATGTCAAAAATCCCGGCCTGGTTAGCCGGCTTATGGCTGCCTCTGCATTGTTGTCGGGCGGGTCGATGTATATTGAGGTGGAGAACAAGCGGTTGACAGCCAAGTATATCAGCGCCAACAAACAGGTGGTCGACCAGTTTACGATTTTCAAAGACCTGGACGGCTTTACCGTGCCAGAAACCGACAATACTGTACGCACGGCCATATGCGAATGCGCGGATGCACAGCCGGGAGGCGATAATTTCACGCATTACGTCGACAATAAAGGCAATCTGCTGCTGTCGATCAACAAGCACGACCTGAGCATCGGGAAAGCGGGCGTAGCTCCCTTTGAAGTAAAACTGGGCGGAGCGCCCGGCAGAACGGAGGTAAGCGCGCTTGGCCCTTCGCTTAACTATGTGTGGGCGAACAGGGTGAGGACATTCAGTTCCAACTGGCGGGTGATGAACCGCTATTGGACGATTAAACCCAATCCCGAGCTAACAGGAAAGCAGCAGGTAACTGTGCGGCATTATTACAAGGATTCGGACCTGGGCTATTTGCGTCTCAACGAAGGCAACTACGAGCCGATATGGCACCAAAGCCTGCGGTTTTACAAAATAAACAGCATATCAAAAACTTATAACCTGGATCCCACGCAGGGCGACCATAACAAAATCTTAGCCGCCAAAAATTTCAACCAGGATGGTATCTGGCTGTACGATGTGAAACAAACCGATGTCACTTTTCAGCAATCCACGCCGCTTGAATACAAATGGCGGTATGGGTTCAATCAGCCGGAGATATTCTTTTACCCGACGAAACTACACGCTTTCTATTCCGGCGAGTTTGTAGTAGGGCGGCTGAATGGCGGAGGCGGCATAGGAGGCCAGGCCTACAACCTGAATCCCCGCGGTACCGTGGTGCTGCTGCACGCAGGAAGTTACTGGCGCTATTTTGCCCGGGGCATCGTCCCTCCCGACCATGGTATATTTAACTGGAAAGGCGGACAGGATCCCGACGAAGTGAATGTGGAAGACCCGCCAAACTATGATTCAGATTCAAACTGGCCCTCCGGTCCGGCGCCTTTCGGCTATTCGCCTAACCGCGAAGATGGGGAAAGGACGCTTCTCCCGGCATGTCAGGCTGAGCTGGATTGCTACGAGGCCCTGGGGCCCAACTCTTACCTGCGCGCGGGTTGCGTTACCACGCCGTGTGCAACGCGTTGGATTACTTCTTATTTCCGACATACGGCCCGCATAAGCTCGCAGAGTATGGCTTATCATAAATCATTCATTATCAATTACAAAAGAGACGATGGCGTGGTTATTTATATCAACGGCAAAGCGCTAAACCTGCCGGACGGGAATATGGGCACTACCACTCCCGTTACCTTTAATACAACCGCCAGCAATGCCTCGCCGGAGTATACCTGGCAGACGGTCGTGGTGCCGAACGACGGGAGCTTTTTCAGGCTGGGACAGAATACGATAGCGGCAGAGTTGCACCAAACCAGCGCGACAAGCTCGGATCTGCATTTTGATATGGATATCACCATGAGTCCCGAAGTGCTGACCGCCCCGACGCGCCTCGCGCCCATGACTGAGCCCCGGGGCCTGTCGTCGGAGTTTATTATTTATCCCAATCCCGTAGATCAGGACAGGATCGTGTTCGACAAGCCGCTGGAATACGAAACAATGCGGATCACGGACTCGAAAGGCATCGTGCGGCGTTACGTGTCCACGCCGGGTACTTTGAAGGAGCTGGATATTTCGGGACTTCCTGCGGGCATTTTCATTCTTTCCAGCCAGTACAAAGGCGAGGTGCGGCATTATAAAGTGATCAAAAAATAACACTTGGCTGGCGTGTCCGATGCTATTTGTCAGGCACGCCAGCGTTACGGTGTCCGGGGAAGATATTTTGTACTCATTGGCCCGGAGGGCCATCCTGTTTCTAGCATGAAGGTGAACGTTATTTGTTTCGGCCCCGGAGGGGCCTCCTAATACACGTCGCCCCGGATCAGTGCGTGTCAAAAAAATCAAACAGATGTTTCTCTTCAAACGATAGCTGAAATTTCCGCAGCAGATCCCGGTATTCTTCTCCAAATGTCCGTTTGCGATGATGTTCTTCCTGACCAAGAATATACCGGACAACGTGATCTATGTGCGACTGAGAATATGAAAAAACACCGTATCCTTCCTGCCATTCAAATTTATGGCTTGTCCATCGCTTTTGATTGATAAACTGGTTGCTTTCAACCTTGATTTCCTTTACAAAATCTGAAATCGACATTGCTGGCTTAAACCCGACGAATAAGTGCGTGTGGTCCGGCATGCAATGCACCGCTAGCATTTTAGCATTTCTGTTTTGCACCAGCCCGGTTATGTAGCGATGTAACTCATCCTTGTGATGTTTAGGGATCAGGCATTGCCGATGTTTAACGCTAAATACAAATTGGAGATAGATTTGGGAATAGGTGTTAGCCATGTTCAATTCAATTATAGTGTGGTTAATAATCGTAACGCGGGTGTTAGAGGAGGCCCCTCGGGGGCCAAGACGGAGGCCGCTTGCCGTTTTCTATAAACAGGAAGCCGCTCTGCGGCCTGGCGAGTCAGCAGTTCAGGAGCACCGCTTACTCAATATGCAAAAAATTCGCCGTAACCTCTTCTCTATTCTGTCGGCGAACGCGGCTGCGCGCATGAAAAGATAGCTCATGGCTTTCATGGGTGACGATATCAAATGCGGATTTAAGAATGGGAAGTAAGGATTTTTACTATTTTGGGCGCCGGGAAAATCATTCGCCCGCCAATCAACAAACAGGAACATCGAAACCAGCATGTTATGCAGAAAAAATTCAACTTGACGTCCTTTAATCTTTACGAATTTCTCAAACATCAGAATGCCCATAGTTTCAATGTACCCTTCTTTTTAGCCGACAGGCACACCTATCAAAGCGCCCATGTCAACTTTCCCTTCAGGACATTTACTTTCGGGCTGGGCATTACTTACACGGGCGAGGGCGACGTATTCAAGATCGGCAGCACCGATTATCTGGTGACGGCCGGCTGCCTTACCACGGTGGGGCCCGGGATGGTTTGCCAGTGGACAGGAAACTATACCGCCGAGCACGACACGGTCTATTTCACCGAGGAGTTGTTTGAGGGGATGAAAAACAATGCCTTCCTGCATTCGCTTCCCTTTTTCTTCCACGGGGGGAGGCACGTAATCCGGCTATCGGACGATCAGACCAGAAAAATGGCTTCCCTGTTCGGTTTGCTGAAAGAGTTGAAAGACGACCGAAGTGCCATTCCCGGGATGGTCCATTCGCTGCTGATGCTGGCGGAGTCGTTTCACGCCGATCCCGAGAGCCGCACACCTAACGGAGGTACCTACAATAGCGTTTCAAATGGTATTTCCAACAGAGAAAAAATAGCCCAGTCGTTCAGAAAGCTCGTCGCGGAGCATTTCCCGGAGCATAAGGAAGTAGCGTTTTACGCAACTGCATTGCACATTACCCCTAAATACCTGAGCGAAGTTTTACAGTCGGAACTGGGCAAGCCGGCGAAGGCTTTTATTGACGAATATGTAGTGATGGAAGCCAAAAGTTTGCTGAAACAGACGGCCCTGTCGATCCAGGAAATCTGCTACTGGCTGGGCTTTGAGGACGCCTCGCATTTCAACAAATCGTTTAAAAAACTCACGAACATGACGCCTACCGAATACCGGAAGAGCTGATTTGTGCAGCGGAGTTTTTTACTATCTTTCCCGAAATCCTTCCTAACGGCGCCCGGCTCCATGGTGATACCTTTGTTTCATTCAAACAACAGGACGCCATGAAAACACTTCGCTTTTTGATGCTCACATCGCTCATTCTGAGTTCGATGGTCACTTTTTCACAAACCAAAAAAAACGCAACTATGAAAAACATGGAGGTATTTAAAGTATCGGTTTCGCAGCAAGTACTGGATGATTTAAAAAGCCGTTTGCAAAACACCCGCTGGCCGGGCGAAGCGGAAGGCTCGGGCTGGCATTTCGGTACGAGCGAAGCCTATCTGAAAGAACTGGTACAATACTGGCTCACCAGCTACGACTGGCGCAAACAGGAAGCCGAACTCAATAAGTACCCGCAGTACATTGCCGATGTGAAGGGCGTGAAGGTTCATTTTCAATATATCAAAGGAAAAGGTAAAAATGCCAAACCGCTTATCCTGACGCACGGCTGGCCGGATAGCTATTACCGCTTCCACAAGATCATCCCGCTCCTGACCGAGGGCGAGCAGGGGTTTGACCTCGTGATCCCATCCATTCCGGGTTTCGGGTTCTCGGGCAAAGTGGCTATGACGAGCGAGGCCGTGGCGGATCTCTGGAAAGAACTGATGACGGAGAACCTGGGCTACGATAAATTCTACGCGGCGGGCGGTGATGTGGGCATGGGCGTTACCAAGGCATTGGCTTCGAAATATCCCGATGTGGTGTCCGGTGTGCATTTTACCGACGTAGGCTATCCGATGGGCCAGGAAGATCCTGCTACCATGAGCGAAGCCGAGAAGCAGTTCGCCCAGTTTGTGCAGCAGTGGTGGTACAGCGAGGGTGCCTATGCCATGGTGCATGCCACCAAGCCGCAGTCGCTCGCCTACGGACTGAATGATTCGCCGACCGGGCTGGCGGCCTGGATACTAAGCTTCGGTAATGCGGGTGCGTCCCCTGAAATCCTGGAAGCGGCCTTTGGCGGGCGCGATGCATTGCTTACCAACATCATGATCTACTGGACGACGCAGACCATCGCCACCTCGATGCGGATGTATAAGGCGGATGCCATCGCGCAATGGAGCGGGGCGCAGCCGCTGCAAAAATCGAAAGTGCCGGCCGGTGTGGCTTTGTACCCGAGGGAAGCGCAATTTCCGAAAGAATGGGCGGAGCGTTTTGTGAATGTCGTCAGCTTCCGTAAAATGAGCGAAGGAGGGCATTTCGCAGCGCTGGAAGTGCCGGACAGCTTCGCGACGGAATTGAGAAGCTTTTTTTATAGTATTGATTGATGAAATGATTGGGAGAGGGAGGAAGGGGAGGAAGGGGAGGAAGGGGAGGAAGGAGGAAGGACTTGGGTTGACGCTGGCGGAGGGTTTTGGTTTTAACCGCTCCGCCGGCGTTTTGCGTTATTTCTTGATGATTTTTCGGGAGACGGTGTATCCGTTTTGTGTCGTTACGCGCACCACGTAAAGACCGGCCGGGAGCCGTTTTGAGTCGATATGGTGCTGATTCCTGGTCTGTTGCACTACCACGCCAATTGCATTGATGACTTCGATATCCCAGTTTTGCGAGACGCCGCTGACGGTGATGTTGTTTTCAGCCGGATTGGGGCTAATGGTAATATCTCGTATTTCGGGCAATCTCACGGACACTGTTTTGGAATAGGCGTAGCTGCCATCCGTATCGATCTGTTTGAGCCGGTAGTAGATTAGGTTCGTCGGCAAATCGGGTAAATGCTTAAACTGGTATTCCGAAAGCCCCGCTGCCAGCCGGAAAGGCTCCCATACCTGCCCGGCCGTTTGGAATGTTTTAGCGTCCGGGGCCGATTCCACATCGAAATGGTCGTGCATGGTTTCAAATGACGTCGTCCAGCTTAGCATTACCTGGTTTTGATCCAGTAGCTCCGCTCCGAAGCTGACAAGCGTCACTGGCAGCGCGCCGACGGTGACCACAGCCGGCACCCGCACATCGCTGGGGCAGTCGGCGCGGAGGCATGAGGCGTAATAGGTTCGGGATTCTTCGAGAATGGGCGTGGTGTAGCTGCTGCCGGATCCGAGGTGGTTGCCATTGGCGGGTGCGTCGTACCACTGTATCAGCCCATTGCAGCCCGTGGCGGTGAGTGTCGCGTTGGTGCCTTTCGGGATATTCAGTCCCGCCACGACGGGGTCGAGCCCCTTGCTGTTGATCAGTCCGGAGCGTAATGTTTCAATAGCGTTCCGCATTCTCGTGCGTTGATCATTGGTAAACTGCGTCTGGCAGCTGAAACTGTTGTAACCCATGTAATTTTTGAGGACGTTACCGTACGGATTGTTGTTGTTGCATGGATTAAGCGGGTTAGGATTTCCGGGGCACAGGTAGTTGGAGCTTTGATTGACCGGCTCCGTGTCGCAGATGTTATCCCCCTGTGCCGCGCAGTTGTCGTTGAGCGGGCATTCTATCGTCCCAAGATCGCCTTCGCCGATTCCCCGTGAGAACGTGTGCCCCAGGAACATGCCATGCCCGAATTCGTGGGCGAGCAGCTTTGTTCCGAAATAGTTGGCAACGAGCAGCACGCCGTCGGTCGGCGAAGAAGCGCCGGTTGGATATCCGGCCAGACCAGCGGCCTGGTCCATGTAGTTGACAAGCCATACATTGTAGTATTCGAGATTATTCCAGTAACCCATTGGATACACCTGGTCATAGGGTAACCCGGAGCCGCCGGGCCCGGTGACACCAAATGTGGTGTAGGCCGCATTGTTGGTATAAATCCTGTCGATTCCCGTGGTCGGTGTGCATTGTGGAGATCGCACCGCCAGCTGGAATTGGATTTGAGTGTCCACCCCGTCGGATTCGGCGAGCTGGTTTCGGAATGCTTTGTTCAATTCGGCGATGCCTTCATGGATTTGCAGGTCGGTGATCAGCGAACGCCCGATGGGTTCCAGGATATGCACGACGACCGGAATCGTGTAAACCTGGTCGGCGGCCTGAGTGCGTTGCATTTTGGCAGCGGCCATGTGGGCCTTCAACCGTTTCTGTGCATCGTCAAAAATTTGTCTCTGGGATTTCGAAAGAATCAGTTTCTGATGTTGTGACGTAGAAGAGCAAATGGGGCTGGTTAGCGGTTGGGCGTGAAGAACGGCGACCGGAAGCCATAATGCTGCAACAATTACAAAGCAGCAAACCCCGACGGGTAAAAGCCTGGTAATGTTTTTCATGGTAACGGATGATAGGGTTCACTCGGTGATGAATTTCATATTAAATATAATTATATTTTAAATAAATATAATTATTCTCCGTAAAGCAGTGCCGAAAAGAATGTGTGCGAAAGGCGGGTGTTTACTGTTCAGACAGTCGCTAGCTACCCCGCGCTGCGCAGCCGTTCAAACAAAAACAGCCGACTCAGAGAGCCGGCTGTTTCCATTCTAACCTTATTCTAAATTAAAATCCAGGATTGTTAGGCAGCAAATTCGGGTTCACGTCCGATTCTTGTCTCGGTACGGGGAACAGCAACTGCTTTTCGCTGAAAGTGGCACCGAATACGGTTTTGTGGCCTACAAAATCATCCCATTTGCCGGTCACGTCGTTGCGTACTTTCCGGGTCCGGAGCATATCGAACCACATTTTGTTTTCAAAACACAATTCGAAATAGCGCTGTGACCATACTTCCTGCTCAAATGCCGCCTGGCTTAAACCCGATACCGGTGCCAGGTTGGCGCGCGTGCGGATCGCATTTACGTACTCGACCGCCTTCGCGTTAGGTGCGCCGTCCGCGCGGTTGGACGCCTCCGCATACATGAGGTACACGTCCGCGAGGCGGTATAAGGTGTAGTTCAAATCCGATTTGATTGTATTCGTGACCGCATTTGCATCGAACCACTTGTAAATGTAGGTGTTCTTGAACTTCACAGGCTGGCCGGTTTTAATGCTCGGCGCAGTTGTGTAAAAGAACTGCTTCTCTTCTACGCGCTTGTCGCCCGCCGGGAACGACTTGATAAACTCGGGCGTAGGGTATACCGAGCCGTACTCATCCGCATATTTCGAAATACCCGAATAGTTGGGGATCGTCAGCGGCGTGAGTGGGTTGGTCAGTGGCACGCTGGCAGCATATTGCACCTGGAAAATGAATTCGCCGAGGTTCTTGTTCGCCGGATTGATCATGTCCGTGTAATTTTTGAAAAGGGAGTAACCACCCTTCTGGATCACATTTAGCGACCGCTTCGCCGATTCGGCATAGTATTGCTGCCCGCCGTTGATCGCCGCACCCGCGTAGGTAAGGTACACATCCGCAAGGATCGATTCCACCGCCGACATGGATACATTGCCCGTCGTGTTCGACCATGGCAGCGTCGATGCTTCCGCAGCAAGCAGGTCGGGGATGATGATCTTGTCGTAAATCTCCTTGGCCGGTGTTCTCGCGACATTCAGGTCGAGGCTGGTAGGCGTAGTCGTTACGGCAGGAACCGCACCGTACATCCGCACCAGGTAGAAGTAATACAGCGCCCGCAGCGTGTGGACTTCGGCCAGCATATTGTTCTTGGCCTCGTCGGTAAGCCCGGCCGCATTAATGCCCGGAATACTTTGCAGAGCCAGGTTACAGGCTCCTACGCCGAGGTACATTTGCTGCCACCAGGTGTCGAAGTAAAAAGAGGTATTGGTGTAACCCAGGTTCTGGTAGTTCACGAATCCGGTCTGGCCGAGGTCGCTGTTTGCCTTGCCGGTCATGAATTCCAGCAGATTGTACGTGTTGCCGCCGTAGGAAGCCGGCTGGCCGGCCAGAAGTCCCTGCAAGTTCACATAGGCGGAGTTGGCATAAGCCCGGGCCACTTTGCTGCTGGAAGCCTCCGATTCGGGCGTCAGGAAGCCCGTCGGGGTTTCTTCCAGGAAATCCGAGCAGGAACCCATAGTCAGCAAGGAAGCGGCCAGCAATATATTTTTTAGCACTTTCATATCTTTTGTAGTTGCGGTTTAAAAAGTAAGTGTCAAGCCCAGGTTCCAAACCCGCGGACGGGGATTGGCAAAGAAGTCCAGGTTTTGCGAGAAAGCGGTATTGGCACCATAGCCGGAGTTGAATGTGTCAACCTCGGGGTCATAACCCGTGTATTTCGTGATCACAAACAGGTTTTGAACACTTGCGTACAGACGCAGCCGGTCGATTCTCAGTTTTTCAAGAACAGGGTCGTTGAATGAATAGCCGAGCATGAAGTTCTGGCCGCGGATGAACGAGCCGTTTTCTACCCACCAGGTATCGAAATGCGAATCCTGCGCAAATTTGTAGTTACGCACCTGCGAGATCATCGTATTCTGGTGCTCCGGCGTCCAAGCGTCGAGCACAGTAGCGAGGCTGTTTGCAATGGTCTGTCTGTCTTCCACCGAGTGCTTGAAAGTCGCGGCGGTATTCAGGCCTTCCACAAAACGGATATTGAATGAGAAATCCCAGCCCTTGTACTTCATGGTGCTGTTGATGCTGCCCGTCCATTTGGGGGTCGTACGGCCGATAATGCTGTAATAATTGCTTCCGTCGGCATTGTAGATGTACTTTCTGTCGCCTGGTTTCAGGTTATGCTCGGCAGCAAGGGCTGCCTCATCGGAGCTGTAAGTCCCGATGCGCGTCATGCCGTACAACGAACCTATCGGCTCGCCTACGCGCAGGATGTTGGTCTGGCCGAGGAAGTTCGGGCCGGGGAAAATATCGGCATTGCCCTTGTTCAGTTTCAGGATCTTGTTCGCATTCGTTGCAAATATGAAGTTGGTCGTCCAGGAGAAGTTACGCGTCTCGATGTTGGTTGTATTCAAACTCACTTCAAAACCCGAGTTCCGGACTGAACCTACGTTTTGGTACACATTCGCATTCACTTCACCGGCCGACCATGGAATAGGCGCTTGCAGCAGAAGGTCTTTGGTGACACGGTTGTAATAGTCCACCGTCAGGTCAATTTTTTCTCCCAGGCCGAGTTCGACACCCGCATCGAACTGCAAGGATTTTTCCCATTTCAGGTTAGGGTTACCCAAATAGCTCGGCAACAGCGTCGATTGCAATGCGCCGTTCAACACCGTGCTGGTAGCGTTGGTAGTTCCCGGCTGAATCTGTGCAATGGACTGGTACTGACCAATTTCCTGGTTCCCTGAGAGCCCATAGCTCGCGCGTACCTTCAAATTGGTGATCGTCTTGTTGCCTTTCAGGAAGGCCTCCTCCGAAACACGCCACGCTGCCCCCACGGACGGGAAAAACGCATACTTGTTGTTTGCTCCGAATTTCGAGGAGCCATCGTAACGGCCTGTCGCTGTGAAAAGGTATTTCTCGTCGAGGTTATAGGTCGCCCGGGCGAAATACGAATTCATGGCCCATTTGTAATCGGCTGAGGTAGAGGAACTTCTTACGGAACCGGAGCCGAGGGTATGCCATTGGAAAATGTCGTCGATAAAGTTCTGGGTTTCAACGAAATTGGTTTCCTGGTTGTACTGCTGCCACGATGCCCCGAGCAATGCGGTAAAGCGGTGGCGCTGGTTGATCGTCTTGTTCCAGGTCAGGTAGTTCTCCGACTGCCAGTAGGTGTTCAGGTAACCCCGGATGTTGGCCACCCCGCCCTGGTCGGCCGACATGTGCGCGAGGTTCTGGGAGGAGAAGAAGTTGTTTTTCTGGGATTGCAGGTTAAATCCGAGATCGGTTTTGAAATCCAGGTCTTTGGCAATATGGAATAGTAAATACGTATTGCCGAGGGATTGGAGCGTGTTGTTGATCGTATACCGGTTGTGGGCGATATTCACGGGGTTCGGCCCGCCTTCCAGTCCGGCGATGTCGTTGTTGCCCGCCCAGGTGCCATCGGGGTATTTCACCGGCAGGATCGGCACTTCTTCCGATACCATGCGGGGCACATTCAGCCCGCCGTTACCGTCGGACACCATGCGCTGCCGGCTGCTGATCAGCGAGAGGCTTCCGCCGACTCTGAGCCATTTATTAATGTCCGTATCCACCGTGAACCGGAGGTTGTAGCGTTTGAAAGCGGAGGTCGCCATCAGACCATTCTGATTGAGGTAACCCAGCGACAAACTGAACAGCGTCTTATCGTTTCCTCCCTGGAAGTTAAGCGAATGGTTCGTCGAGGTAGCCGGTTTGTACACTTCTTTCTCCCAATTGGTATTGTACAGCGGCTTGTCGTTGGCATCGAACAATAGCGGGAAGTTGGCGTGGTTGAGTGCCGCCGGGGGCGCCCAGGTACCGCCGGCGGGGTCAAATTTGGTGCCGTTAGCGTAGGCCTCATTGTAAACCTTTACAAATTCGTCGGAATTCAGGGTTTTAACATGGCGGTACAGGTCGCTCACGTTCACATTCCCGTCATAGGAAACTTTCATGGCACCGGCACGGCCGCGTTTCGTCGAGATCATGATCACCCCGTTTGCGCCCCTGGCCCCATAAATAGCCGTGGATGAGGCGTCTTTGAGTACTTCCAGCGAGGCAATGTCGTTCGGGTTGATCGAGTTGCCATCTACGCCGATCACACCGTCCACCACGTAGAGCGGGTCGATGTTGGAGTTGATGGAGCCGATACCCCGCACGCGCACCTTGGCCGCAGCACCGGGCGCATTGCTGTTGACACTCACCTCGACACCCGCAATTTTGCCTTGCAGGGCCTGGGAAACGTTCGGAACCGGCTTGTCTACGAGCTGCTCACCCTTAATGGTAGCCACCGCACCGGTAAGGTCCGATTTGCGGACGGTACCGTACCCGATCACGACCACTTCCGTTAAAGCTTTTGCGTCGGTAGCGAGGTTGACGTCGATTACCGACTGGTTACCCACGGTGATTTCCTGGCTGGAAAATCCTACAAAGCTGAATACGAGTACGCTGGATTCATTCGGGACATTGATTTCGTAATTTCCGGAAGCATCTGTGGAAGTACCGATGCCGGTCCCTTTGATGAGCACATTCACACCGGGAAGCGGGGAGGCGTCTTTGGAATCCAGTACTTTTCCGGTGATTTTTTTGTCGGTGGCTGTGCGGGCGTGAGAGCACAGCGAGATCAGGAGCAATAGGTTTAGCAGGACTATTTTCATAATCCATCCCGACCGCAGGACGGGCGGTTGTACATAACTTTTCATGTAGAAATTAGTTAGTGTTTATCAAGCGTTTTGTGTAAAAAAAATACGTGGAAGGGCGTCCGTGCGGGCACGACGGGGGAGCGGATGTTAGTCATGATTTTCAACAGGTTTAGTAATAATTTCAGGTTTTAGTGATTTTCCGAATAGGGCAATGCCAACGCCTAATGCCGCTCAGCAGGCGTAATTCGGTATGATGTCAGGGGAGGGGGGATATTAATATTTTTAAAAAATATAGTCCAAAAAAGGCCCGTGCAGATTTAAACGCCGTTAAAATGGCCTTAAATTAAGATTAAAATGCACCCTGGACAGAGGGGTAGGGAAGTCAACGCGCTGGGTAGCAGGGCGTGGGCCGATCACCAGTATCTCACCCGTATACTTTCGGGAATCGGGATGTTGTATTAATTTCCAATCTCCGTTCTCCACGTTCCGGTAAGGTAAACTGCCCTTGACGGCAATTTGATTGGAGCGGAGCACCTCTTTCATGATAAACAGCAAGTTCAGGCGATGAATACCAGCCTCTTAATTCAAAATATTGAAAATCATGTTCGGCTCGATGCGGCGGAAGCGGAGTTGCTGCTTTCCCTGTTTCAGCCGAAGGTATTGAAGCGGAAGGCGCTTCTTTTGCGGCAGGGTGAGGTATGCCGGTCGGAAAGTTTCATTGTGAAGGGGTGTGTCAAGGTGTATTCACTTGATGAAAACGGGTTTGAGCATATCCTGATGTTTGGGATTGAAGGTTGGTGGGTGGGCGATTTGTTCAGCTTTCTGACGGGCCGGGAAAGCCGCTACCATATCGAGGCATTGGAGGATACCGAATTGCTGCAAGTCACCAAGCCGGACCTCGACCAGCTTTACGAACAAGTGCCCAAAATGGAGCGATTTTTCAGGATACTCCTGCAAAATGCATTCATTGCCCACATGGAGCGGATTGACCAGTCGCTTTCGCTGGACGCTGCGGGGCGGTATGAACAATTTATCCGCAAGTATCCGGCATTTGGGCAGCGTATTCCGCAAAAGCAGATCGCCGCCTACCTTGGCATTACGCCTGTATTTCTCAGTATGCTCCGTAAAAAAATGACGAAGGGCTGATTTCTTCAACTACTTTAATTTTTTCGACCGCCGCTTTCCGGTCCTTTGCTGCCTCAAACAACAATTGGCAAAGTAATGAAAGCAATCATTTTTAAAACGAACAACGACTGGACCGGCCTTATTCTCCGGCTTACCATAGGTTTGATCCTCTTCCCGCATGGCGCGCAAAAAGTACTGGGCTGGTTCGGCGGCCCGGGTTTCGCCGGTGAAATGCAGTTTTTCACCCAAACCCTTCAAATACCCTGGCTGATCGCCTTCCTGGTGATCCTGATCGAATTTGCCGGCGCGATCGCATTGATCGCAGGTTTCGCTTCACGGGTTTGGTCGGTGGCTATTATCGGGCTGTTTGCCGGGATTATTTTTGTGGGGGGGCACACTCAGAATGGCTTCTTTATGAACTGGTTCGGCAACCAGCAGGGCGAAGGTTATGAATACCATTTGCTGGTAATCGGACTGGCGCTGGCAGTGATCGTACAGGGCAGCGGGCGGTTTTCGGTCGACAGGAAATTGTCGCCGGCGGGTTAATTTTGGAAAGACACAGGATGAATGGGCCCCTGCAAATGAGTCTTTGCAGGGGCCCTTACATTTACACAATCGGGTCCCAGCCCTTCGCGTACTCGCGCGACCAGAGTTTCTCGGCTTCCTTGTCTCCGATGATATGCCCGTTCTTCGGATCGATTTTCAGGTCGCGGCCCACCCGCCAGGCGATATTGCCGAGCTGCATGGCTACGACGCTCTTGTAACCCAGCTCCACGTCGCAATTCGGTTTGCGGTTATTGCGGATCGCGTCGAGGAAATCGGCCACGTGGAGGTTGTCCATGCCCAAGCTGGGGCTGGCGAGGTTCCGGCCTTGCATACCGGCTTCCTCGGTGGGAGAGTTTACCTCTTTAATGAGTTTCCCGTCGAGATCGTACACTTTGTAAGCATCGCCGCCGGTGTCGAGGCTGCCATTCTCGCCGTAGAATATAATCCCCCGGTCCTGGCCTTCGATTTTGCGGCCATTGGAGCTTCTGGATTCCCATACCAGCGAAATGCGGCCGGGGTAATCCATGGCGATGATCTGCGTATCGGGCGTTTCCCAGTCGTCTTTGAATTCGTACCGTCCTCCTACCGAGCTCACGCGCGTCGGGAAGTCTACGCCGAGGCCCCACCGCGCCACGTCTACTTCGTGCGTACCGTTGTTGAGCGCTTCGCCGGTGCCCCAATGCCAGAACCAGTGCCAGTCGTAATGGATCAGGCCTTCCTTGTAGGGCATGCGTGGCGCCGGTCCCTGCCACAGCTCATAGTCAAGCCAGGAAGGGACAGTGCCGGGTTTCAGGTAGGTAGCCTTTCTTTTATTGGTATACCATGTTTTGGCCATATACACACGCCCGATAATGCCCTGGTGCAGTTGTTTGATGCCTTCCGTGAGTACAGGCGCGGATCTGCGCTGCGCGCCCATTTGCACCACGCGCTTGTACTTGCGCGCGGCCTCGATCGCGAGCTCGCCCTCGCGCGGGTTGTGGCTCAATGGCTTCTCCACATACACATGCTTGCCCGCCTGACAGCCCATAATTGTAAGCGGCGCGTGCCAGTGGTCGGGCGTGGCGATATATATGGCGTCGATCGACTTGTCTTCCAGTACTTTGCGGCAGTCTTTTTCGGATTTGGGTTTGGCGGTTTGTTTGGCCTCCATCACTGCCTCAATGGCTTTCGGGATAGCCCGCTCGTCCACGTCGCAAACCGTGCCTACTTCCGTGTTTTTCTGACCTGCAAAAGTCCCGCTCATGCTTTTGCCCCGGCTGTTGACCCCGATCGTTGCCACGCGGATGAGGTCGTTGGCTCCGATAATGCGGTTGTAGCTCTTTGCGCTGAAACCCATGGCCGTACCGCCGATGGCGATCCCCAGCGAGCCTGCTGCGGTAGTTTTTAAAAATTCGCGTCTGTTAGCCATGACTTGTAATGTATTGATTCGATTTACTAAGCAATGCGGCTCCGGTATATACCTTTCCGTGGCAGGCAAATTCACAGATTTCCGCGCCGTTGAGGGACTTAGAAAAAAAGCAGTAGCAGTCTTTCGTCTGCTACTGCCGAAAATCCCCCTTTAGTCACAATCCTCTATTGGTTTCAGGGGTTGTCTGTCGTGCTGCTAAGGAACGAGTACTTTTTTCGTCCGGCGGCCTGTGCTAATGCCTTGAAGCGAAATGAGGTACAAGCCTGCCGTCAGAGGATCTTTGGGTTTCAGCGTGAATTCGTTTCCTGTCCTGGCCAGCGAAAACCCAAGTGACTTTCCGGACAGATTATAGAAGTGAATAGCGGATGCGGGTTCATTTTTCAGCAGGAAGCGGATCTCCCTGCCCGACGCCGGATTTCCGAGCAGCTCAAATGCAATGCTGTTCGCGCTGTTGTCGATCGCAATCAGGCGCGAGATTTCGGAACCGCCGTCAAAATCGACGATCCGCAGGCGGTAGTAATTCATTCCAGAAAGCGGTTGGAGGTCCATGAACTGATATCGTTCCACAGCCAGCGAGTTTCCGCGTACAGCTACCCGGCCTACCTGCGCAAATTCCCGGGCATCGCCGCTTCTTTCGACGTCAAAGTAACGGCTGTTCGTTTGTTCGGTTGTAGTCCATGAAAGGCTGATCGCATTGTCGAGTAATGTTCCGTCGAAGCGGGCTAATGTCACGGGCAGAATCACATTGCCTCCTTTGAGAACGCAATGCACGGGTGGAGTTTCCTTGTCATTGGACTGCGATGCCCAAACATCGGCCTGAATGTCAGGTAATCCCGAGCAAGCGCCCGGAACGATCAGCTGGATATTATCTACGGTTATCCTGAAAGAGCCGCCACCCAGATCGGTTTCACTCACCGTGAGCCCTGCGAACAGTGGCGTAACCGTGTTATCCGGGTCGTAATCGGGTAACAGGGTTACGGGAGAGTCGGTGCTGAGCGCGATGGTTGCCAATACATCGCCGAGCTCATCTTTGGTTGGGCCCTTTTTGTAGTCGGGAGCGGAGTAGTTGCTCGTCAGCCAGAAATGGATGTAAGCGAATTTGTTGCCGTTGTTTTTAGTGAGTGTAAAAGAGTATTTAACATTAACGATGCAATTTCCACCGGAGGCTGAAACACTGTTTAATTCAACCAGGTCATCACTCAAACTACACGGGTCGGCCAGCGAAACGGAGGCCGGAAAACTTACCATCAAAATCAATCCCAACGCGTGAAGTGTTTTCATAATACAGGACGTTTAGTAGGTATTTGTTATATATTAATATACATCCTATATCTTGAAATAATTAAATATTTTTTGTGAATATTAAATAGTTTTTCTAAAATTGAGCGTAGTGTTTTGTTATGTAAAACTACATGCAACTGTCTATGAAATACTCCTCTTTCTTGTAGAATTACATCTCAACGTATACTTTCCAAAAGGTATATTGTATTGATAGTAAGTAATTTGTAAATCATATTGAACTATTTCTTGCAGTGGATTTTAAGAAACTATAAAAAACAGCTGTTTCGCTGATAGTTATTTTGAATTAAAAATTCGTCAAATGTGCTGTATTTGAAAAGTTCAATTTTTTAGATCGACTGTTTCTTGGTGCAGTACTATTTTGTCAGCTGACGTTCCCGAATAGGCTTTGATCGGTGTATTGTATACGTGATCGGTAGATCTGAGCTGATTTTCGGCTTGCTATGACTGGTTAACCGGCGTGAGTGGCCGGGAGTCGGGCAGGTGTGAGCGGGATGCTGATTAATAAAAAAAATGCGCAGCAGGATAATCAGGTTAGTAATAAATCCAGAAAATGATGTTTAGTTTGAAGAATGGACGAAAAGAGGAATAGGTAAGTGCAGCAGGACGTCCGTTTGCAGGTATTCTTTTTAAGCGAAGCGGCAGGAAGGCCATCAAGTAATGTCATGTTTCTAAACAAGATCAAATCCCAAGAATCAGGAGTGGTGCTTTATGGCATCACGCCACCCAAAGCCGACACCACTATTGAACGCGTTACCGAAATCGCCCAGAAAACCATCGAGCGATTGGCCGCACTGGATATTGATGCATTGGTAGTATATGACGTGCAGGACGAATCAGCCCGCACCAAGGAAGAAAGACCTTTTCCGTTCATGAATTCGCTCGACCCGCTGCATTTTGCTTCGGAATACCTCGGCAGTCTGGATGTTCCGAAGATCATCTACCGCCCCGCCGGCAAGTTTTCGCCGGAAGAGCTGTCCGAATGGCTGGATGCACTGAACAAGCAAAGTTTTTACCCCGTGTTCGTTGGCGTACCTGCGCCGGACTTTCCCGTGAAGACGAGCCTTCCCGAAGCCTACAAAATCTGGCGTAAGAATGAGGAAACATCCGTCATCGGCGCGGTGACGATTCCTGAACGCCACAAGATCCTGCAAGACGAGGATACGCGGATGCTGGACAAAATGGAGTGCGGCGTGTCGTACTTCATCTCGCAATGTGTGTTCAATCTCGAATATGCGCGGCAGGTGATCGAAGACCTCGCGCTGCGTTGTGATCGGGAGCAAATTACCCCGCCGACCATTATTTTCACAATCACCGCCTGTGGCTCCGAAAAAACGTTGCAGTTTATGGATTGGCTGGGCATCAATGTTCCGGAGGACGTGAAAGAAGACTTGCGGAAGTCCGGGGATATTCTGGAACGATCGGTCAATATTTGTCTCGACATTGCCTCCGAGCTCACCGCGTTCTGTATGGAACGTTCCATCCCATTTGGCTTCAATATCGAAAGCGTCGCCATTCGTAAAGCGGAAATCGAGGCGTCGATTTACATGGCAGGCCAGATCAGCCAGATGCTGAAAGATAAAGGTGTGCGTAAATCGGAGCGTACACAGTCGGTTCTCAGGCCTACGACTTGATCCTCCCGGCCACATTGGCTAAAACCTTTTTGATCAAACCCATAACCATTTCGAAATGAAATGCCAGGAAGGTTATAGCCAGAATGGCCGATTTGATCAGGGACAGGTAGATCAGCCCGGCGTTATCCTGCCTGAAATCGCCAAAAACTTGTGTTAAATACAGGAGAAGGGTGAGTACTGCGGCCAGTTTTAAATGTTTCGCAATGACTTTCAGGAATCTCAGGAAACTTGCACCTAATATTCTGTTGATCAGCACATAGTATACGATCACAAAGTTGGCGGCGATCGCGACCGAAATGCACAGGGCTGTCATGGTCAGCGACTTGAAGTACAGAATGCCGAGCAGCGTCGCCGAGATGGTCGTGAATGTGCTGAGAATCCCCATTTTGAATAGTTTATCCGTGCGGCCCATAGACTGGAAAATAGCACCGCCGCTCGAATTGACCATTTGGAGCCAGATGGACGCGCCAAAAATTTGCAGGACCGGAGCGACTTCCATCCATTTGGAGCCCAGTACAAAGTAGACGATCTCCGTCGAGGAAAAGAAAACGAACACCGAAATGGGGATGCCTAGCATGGCCAGGATGTTCACGACCTTCAGGTATTCTTCAAAAATGGTTTTCGGATGATCCACATAGCGCGCGAGCACGGGGTGGAGCACAGGCGTGATCACGTGCGTAAGGTTCGCGACCGGGTACATCATGAGCTGGTACGATTGGCTGTAAATTCCCAGATTCTGGTTGCCCATGAATTTGCCTATCAGTATGTTGTCCAGATTGCGGGAGAAATAGTTGATAAAGTTGAATGCAAACTGGAAACCCGAATACCTTGCAATTTTTCTGAAACCGTCGAAACCGAAACCTGCGAGGAGCCTCAGCTTGGAAAAGTAAAAGCACATTACGCAAATCATGATGTTCGAGAGGATCGATCGCCAGATGATCGAATAATAGCTGTAACCTTTTACGGCAAGCAATACAACCAGTACCCCCGTGGTAACGCTGGCAATGATTTCTATCCCACCCAGTAATTTGAATGATTTTTCCCGCATCAGCAGACTCCTCGGGACACCCGATAACGAGCTGAAAAACACGCTGATGGAAAGCATTTGACCGATGCGGATGTAAACGTCGCTTTCGTAAAACCAGGCAATACCATAGGACAGCAGGTAGAAAGCCAGCCCGAGGCAGGTACTCAGCAGAATGTTGATTTTGAAGATATCGGAAATGTCCTTCCGCGTGAGGTCCCGGTTTTGGACGATCGCTGTCCCCACACCGATGTCGCCCAGGATGCTGAAAAAAGTAATGAATACGGTCACCACTCCCACAATACCGTATTCATTCGGGGATAGAAATCTGGCCAGTATGGAATTGATTACCAGCCCGATCAGTATGTTGCTGTATTTGGATATAAAAACAAAAAAAGTCCCCCTCTTGATTTCTTGGTCAACCCGCATTTTCTGTAAGTTTGATTACATGCCCGCTCCGGACTGAGAAATGAATCACTAAGCTTTCGGGGCGTTCTTTTTCGCTACAAGAATGTAAGTGCAGGCATCCTTATCCTTGCCGCCCTGCGAGGGAATCTGGTCGAAGAGGTAGATAAGCGGTTGAAATATGATCGCCAGGACGGGTCGCAGGAAAGGCGGCAGCGCAAATGTGAAGCCATCCTGGAAGAGTTGGAGGCCCATGGCCGACCGGCCGATGATCCCGCGGAAGTGAATTACTTCAAAGCCCGCATCGGTTACCACTTTTTTCAAACCGGTGGAAGTCCAGCGCCAGAAATCGGTAGGGTCGGGGTGGAACATCCAGTAACCATGTGTGCTCAGAATCAATTGTCCGTCGGTTTTGAGTACTCTCAGCGCTTCCTTTAGATATTCGGTCGGATTGACAACATGTTCCAGCGCCTGGGTCGATAGCACCACATCGAGTGCTTCATCGGGCAGCTCGATTCGGCCCTCGGGAGAAATCAAAATATCGGCCACTTTGTTGCCGGGGAGGTCGATACCGATGTATTTATGAACGTACGGCGCCACTATTGACTCGTAAGGCCTGTTCCCACATCCATAGTCGGCCAAAGTTAAGCTTCGCGAATCGCGCGCCACAAAATCCCGGACAACATCTTCAATAGCCTGGCGAAGTTGGCGAAGGTAATAATAGCGTGTGGCCATGCGTCCGAATATCGACGGATACAAGCGTTCGACTCCTGGTTCTCTTTCTGTCATGCTGAAATAAAAGTATAGTGTTTGTAGTATGCAGGTCGCTGGTCAGCGCCTGAATCAGACGGTTTCCGGCTACCGAAGGTGCAATTTATAACTCTTTTCGGGCGAATTGCAGACCGGCGAATGTATATTTGACCTTTTTACAACCATCGGTAATCCGTGGTTAACGAACGGTTCGTTAACATCGATCGGAAGTTTTTTAATTTTGCGGATCATTTTTATCTACACACTATTCAACCGGCATATGGCCGAAGTTTTACGATATGAACATTCTGGTATTCAATCAATCATTTTTCCCGCTTAGTGAAACGTTTGTACACCGTCAGGTAGTTGGCTTGTCCAGGTATCACGATGTAACGATGCTCACTTATCGCTACGAAAATGAAGATAAGTTTCCTGTCAATGCTAAAAAATTGACCCTGGCCCCGTACGAGGGCTTGCCCGATAAGCTGATTACGAAGGTTTTACGCGTGTTGGCAGGGAAGGAAGCGCACAGGCTGAGCTTTCAAAACCGGTCACGGGTGTCTGATTTACTGCAAAAGGGGAGAATTGACGTGATTCACGCCCATTTCGGTCCCTCGGGAATTGAAATGCTGCCTGTGGCAAAAAAGCTGGGCATACCCATGGTCGTCAGTTTTCATGGAATCGACGCGGCTCCGGCCATGCTGAATAACCGCGAGTATGCGGATAGCATTCGGGAAGTAATCGAATACGCGAAGGCGGTCATCATCGTTAGCCCGCATTTTATCGACACGCTCAACCTGAGCCGATTCAGCAGCAAGGTGCACTTGATTCCTTATGGTGCCGACGAGCAGAAATTCACTCCGGCGGAAACGCCGCAGCGGGAGCAAATCGTGATACAGCATGTGGGCCGTCTGGTAGCCAAAAAGGGTGTACCTGACTTAATCACGGCATTCAGCACACTTTGCGGTCGGTACGACAATCTGGAACTGCGCATCATCGGCGATGGTCCGGAGATGCCGTTGTGCAAGGACCTGGTTGAAAGGCTGAACTTAGGCGAAAAAGTATCGCTGCTCGGTTCCAAGCCGCACGGCGTGGTCAACGAGCATATGAAGGACGCCGACATTTACGTGCTCAACAGTCGGACTGACCATAAGGGGGATATGGAAGGCTTGCCGAATTCTATTTTAGAAGCAATGAGTATGGAGAAGCCGGTTGTGTCTACCTATCATGCGGGAATTCCCCAGGCGATTCAGGACGGTGTAAACGGCCTGCTCGTCGGGGAAAAGGATAACGAGGGCCTGGCTGTTGCGCTTGAAATGCTGATCCGGGACCGGGACCTACGGCGTAGGTTGGGTGTAGCGGCAAGGCAAACGATAGTGGCCCATTTTAGCGCCAATGGTATGGAAACAAAAATCCAGTCAGTGTTCGCGGGGTTGTAACAGGCTCCCACGTTTCGCACTGACTGGATTTTTCGCAGTTACTTTAAAGCGATTGAGACTTTACCGCAATTCTTCCTGTGTAGTCGATTCTGTTCAGCAAAAGCGGTTTATCCGCAAAATACTCGTCCACGGCTTTTTTGCAGCCGTCCCAGTGTCCGTAATCATCGATGATCAGCACACCGGAGACGATCAGGAGCGGGTAGAGGTGTTTCAACTCGTGTGCAGTGGATTCGTACCAGTCGGTATCGAGCCGAAGCAATGCAATGCCGTTGGCTGGTAATGTGGATGGGATCGTATCTTCCACCTTGCCTTTCACGTAATGGATGTTGGCCGACGGGTATTTCGTGATACCCATGTTTTGTTTCACGTCGGTAATGTCGGCTAAGCACCAGACCGATGTTTCCTTATTATCGATGTTTTTTTCGAGCAGCTTGTCCGCATCTTCCCCTCGGAAAGTTTTGTCATGCTCAGTGGGCTCCGACATCCCCTCAAAAGTGTCGTAGAGGTACAGCCGCCTGTCGGTGCTGCGCAGGTGAAGTAGGGTAAGGGCGATCATCATCGAGCTTCCTCCACGCCAAACGCCGCATTCGACAAAGTCCCCGGGAATATTGTTTTTCACGACATATTTCACCGCATTGAACAAAGCGTACATGCGTTCGATGGACGTCATGGTATACGGCCTGCATTGTTCGTACAATGCGAGGAACGTTTCATCATCGGTAAATTTTTCTTCTTTTTTGATCCGGGAGACTTGTAGCCCAAAAGGTTTCAACAGAAGCGAATTGATCATAAACTGGCAGGTATAGTGTAAGTGAATTAAATGTTCAGGCGCAGATGCTCATAGTCCCCAAAAAATGCCCAGATACAAGCCGATACCCACCAATGTCGAGCCCGTGAGGATGGCTAAGGCGACGAGTGCAAAGATGAAGGTCTGCCCTTGCTCGTCGTCGGCGACCAGTTCATTCAAAATCAGGCTCAGCTCTTCGCCCTCAGTTTCCTGATCTTTCGGGTGCGTTTCCAGTACAAATTGTTTCATAGCCAGGCGGATAATCGGTCTCGCAACTGTTCGCATTTTGCATCAACGATAGAAAAGATTCTCAGCAATTCCAAACCTGGTATCAAGATTTTAACCCCTGTACAGGACCTAAAAGTGCTGTATTGATTAGTGTAAGGTGATGTTAAATTATCATATGGCCGACATCGACACTTCGTCGACATTTTCAAAAATGTGAGGTTGGTGCGGGGAACGATTTCAGAGGCCAAGATTGAATTGGGAAGCCCTATATTCAAGTTATAGAATTTATTCTTATTTATAGATAAATATCTACTACAAAATATGAATGATTTGACATTATAATAATACAACTAGTTTTACTTTTGACGCATCGCCGCAACAGCAGAATAGTTATTCATTTCAGATCATTTACTCAACAACAACATCATCATGGGCCTAGAAGCGCGCGAATCCGCGTCCTGTATCATTGAACTGGACGAACAGTTTAATCTGGACAGCTATCAGATCATCATTACAACATTAAGCAGTTGGGGGATACGATTGTATGCCGGGGTAAACGGCGGAGGGGTAATCCATCTGCTCAAACACCTCGCGCCACTCGACCGGACGGACACCGGAATGCCATCCTTGCTGACCATCGGGGAATATACGGCGGGTTTTATTCCGCTGGGATACTACCTGGCAAGCGGCCGGATTGCCGCGTCCGTTGCGACTACCGGTGCCGCTACCAAGCTCATATGCTGCGGATTAAGCGATGCCAAGCTGCACGATATTCCCGCCGTATATATCGTACCGGTATCGAACGGAAGCACGGCCGGATTTTCACCGTTACAGGACACAACGGAACATGGTAGCAATATACTCATGCAGCTGCGGGCCGAATTACCTGAATCCGTCTTTGTGCTGGACAGCAGGGCAACTTTAAATGAACAGCTATCGCTTGCCAAAGAACAGCTGGATCGTTCGAAGCCCGTTGTGCTGGTACTGGACAATGAAGGGCTCAGCATTTCTCAGACGGATTCAGATCTCCTTCCGACCGTACCGAACGCTCGCATAAGGGAGAACCATTGCCAGGAGACGTTTCTGACGACATTCCGGAGGGAAACAGAGGGGAAGCGCGTGGTGTTGTTCGTCGGTGAGGAAATGGCGCGTTACCCGCATGCCGCCGACCTCACCACCCGGCTCAGCGAAGTACTTCAGGCCGCTGTGATATGGAGTATCAATGGCGCCAATGCCGTCAGCCGTAACAATCCTTATGGCTATGGTTATATTTCATTTGGCGGCAACGACAGGGCTGTTTCGTTATATCATTCATTGGGGGAGCAGGATGTGTTGCTGGTGATCGGCGCGTGTCCGGATGAATACACGGTCAACTTCAGGAGGATATCTGCCGCTGCTACATTTCATTTGAGCAATATTCCGCAGGCTTATGGCTTGGTGGATAACAGTTTGCAGCATGTGGTAGATGGCCGCTATTATCGGGTGAATGCGCCGCTGGATTCGTTACTGCAAACTTTGGCAGATGCTGCAACCCAATTGCCGTTTGTCAACATCCCGGCGGAGACAGCGCCGCCCGATTTGAACGACCAGTCCTTTGCCCGTGCGCGCGGTGCGTATGCGGATATGGCCGCATTGTATCAGCATCTCGACCGCTGGTGGCCCAAGGGTTCTATCGGAATCGATGACACTTGCCTCGCCTACAAGGATCGCCAATATGTGACTCAGCGGCCGAACAACCATATCCGTTTTTTTTCGCTGTATCGTGGCTCAGCCATGGGCGGGGCGTTTGGTGTGGCCATAGGTGCGAAACTCGCAGATCCTGGCCGACAGGTATTTTTGTTCACCGGCGACGGCTGCTTCCGGTTGTTTTCGGGCTCACTGGGCGAGGTGAGTCATCTCGGGCTGGTGGTGTTTCTGCTTAACAATGAGACATTCGGCATTGTGGAGCAGGGACTGAGAAAGGTCTTGCCGGATATCGGCACGGCGTACTACCATTCGAGGCTTGGCGCGGTTGACTATTGTGCGATTGCGCGGGCCAACAATTGGGATGGCATACGCCTCACGACCGACCTTAGTAACCTCGATGAAATACTTCGGCGCGTAGAAGCGGGGCCGGTGAAGTCTCTGCTTATTGAAGTTCCGGTTGATCCCAATCAGGTATTAGGTAAAAATCCACGTCTGAAGAATTTGTAGTATATGAACCTCACACCAAAAGACACGTTGATCCGGCGGATCGGCGACAGTTTCCAACAGCTATCAGGCCAACCCCTCTATGCCGCTCCCGAAGCATCCGCTCCCGGAGCCAACGTCTACCAATGGCTCCACGAAGATGCTCCCTACGGCATTCTAGCGCATAATACCGACGCCGACCCGCATTTTATATATGCCAATGGGCATGCGCTGGCCTCATTTAAATACACGCCGGAGGAAATACTTGCCGTACCGTCGAGGCTGAGCGCCTCGGAGCAGGACAGACCTGAGCGGCAGCGAATGCTCGAAATTGTCTTACGCGATGGCATTGTTTACAACTATTCAGGCCCCAGGGTCGATAAATACGGCCGGAGTTTTATGATTTACGATGGAATAGTGTGGCAGCTGTGCGATCCGGACGGTCGGGTGTGGGGACAGGCTGCGCTGTTCTGGACGGACGAGTTCAAACGTCCCGAGTGGTTCCGGCCGGTAAGAACTTAGCCTGTCAATATACCGGCTGCGAGTTCGCCCGGGGTTTTCCCCCTTTATACCGGTGAGTCCAGTAGGCTACTTTCATCGACAAATACCCGATTCCCGCGCCCACGAGGACATCGCTGATGTAATGCCGGTTGTTGGCGACGCGCAGCAGGCCCACGGATGACGCGACAGTGTACGACGCATAGGGCATCCAGGGATAGCGGTCTTTGTATTCTTCATTGAGGAACGTGGCCGCGGCGAATGCCTGGGTGGTATGGCCGGACGGGAAGGAATTATACGTGCTCCCATCCGGGCGTAGTGTATGCGTGGCCGATTTCAGAATGGTGGCCGTGGTGAGTGCCATTGCCTCGCCTTTGACGAGTATCGCAGTGCGGTTGAGCACGTCGGTTTTGGATTTGATACCGAACGCATCGAGGCCATAGGCGACTACCAGCGGCGAAAACTGCATGTAATCGTCGATATGTGTATGGAAACGCGGAATGTGCCGGTTCCGGCTTTCGGCGAGTTCGTTTTTGATGGATTCCTCCGAATGCCCGTTGGCTATGAGGCCGCCGATGATCAGCGATGCAGGTGCGTAAAATTGCTGCAATGTGAGCGGCTTACGCACGGGCAAACTGTCGGCAGCCGTGAGCGACTGTGCAAACGAAGTAGTTGAAAACAGTAGGAAAATGATGAGGAGGCGCATGGGGTAATCATTTTTAAAATTTGAAACTGTAACCGGCCCGTACTAGCTGGGTCTCGTAATAATCACGGCTGTTGTAATGGAAGCCGTCACCGTACACGGTTTTGCGGATGACCAGCGTACCGAAAAGGTCGGTGGCGTTGATGAAGATCTCGCCTTTGGGCAACTGTCGTTTGGCACCGGCATCGACCGAGAAACGGTAGCCTGTGCGGCCCTGCGGTACGATGTCGGGCGCCTGGTAAATGGTCACCACCTGCACCTCGGTTTTTTTGCCTTTCAATACGGCGCTCACTTTGGCACTGCCGGAGGTGAGCGTTTGTTTGGAGGCACTGTAAATGGATTTTACAGGATACAGGTTCTCGACGGAGAATGCATTGACCGTATTTTTATAAATATTCCCATTTATATTCACCGAAAACCACGGCGCCAGATCTTGCTGCAACACCAGCTCGCCACCCGCATTGTAGCTCTTGCCGGCATTCTGGAAAATGTTGTAGATCAAAGTGCTGCCGGGCACGATCGTGCCGATACGCGTAATGGTTCCGTTGATTTGCTTGTGGTACAATGCGGCGTAGAGCGAGCCATTGTTCCAGCTGGTTTTGTACCCCGCTTCCCAGGAGCTGGTAAACTGCGGTTTGAGGGCAGGGTTACCGATTTTGATAATTTCTGCATCGTCGTATTTCGGGAAAATACGGATGTCCACTTCATTGGGCCTATCGACGCGGCGGTTGTAGAACAGCGACACCTTGTTTCGGTCGTCGATTTTATAGGCAAACCGCACATTAGGGAAAGGCTTTGCATAAGTGTAACCGTCGGAGTGGTAGGTAGGGTGGGTCGGGTTGACGTCGTAACGGAGATTGATATACTCGACCCGCAAACCTGCTTCCACCTCGAAGTTCCTGTTTTCAAAAACATAATTGCCGTAGACTGCGGGAATGGTCTCTTTGTAGTCGGCCCAGCCGCCGGCCAGACTGTCGATAGGGGAGTTACGTCCCGGCGTGGCGACGCCCGGAAAGAACTGCATATTGGTCGGGATGAAACGCCTGCGCAGTTTCAAACCGCCTTCCAGCCTGCCGTACCGCAGCGGACGGATGTAATCGGCATTGAAGTCGAACACGTTTTCATCCGAAAGCAGCTTGAAGGCCTCCTTGCCGGTGAAATCGGGTATGATGTTGGTAAAAAAATACTGCTCGTTTTCGCGGTGGAAGGTGTAGTTGAGGCCAATGTTGAGCAAATGTCCGGGTTGCGCGTATTTGTGCTGGTACGACGCGCTCGCGGTCACAGTGGTTTTCAATTCGTCTTCCAGGAATTGCCAGAGCCGGCTTCGCTGGGTCAGTTTTGCATTAAAAAACGGTTCATCGCCGCGGTCGAGGATCTTCTCGCTGCTGAACAGCGCCGAAACCGACAACGCATTGCTTTCATCGAAGGTCCAGTCGATGCCGGTTTTGCCGGTAACTACATTGGTACTCCGGTTCCGCTTGGTTTGCTGCCTGACGGTATCTCCGCTGTCGTAGTAGCGATCTACAAACTCGTTCTTGTTGAGCGTCGGCGTGTGCAGGTAGTCGCCCTGAAAAAACACATTGACTTTCTTCTTCTTATAATTCAAGGCCAATGAAGGGTTCAATTTGAGGGTATTCCGGTATTGCGGGCGGATATCAGGCAAGTTTTCCTTCCGTACCCACAATGCGCCCAGTCCCGCGGCCATTCCTATTTTGCCGTTGAAACCTTCCTTTTTTTCTTTTTTATAAATAATGTTGATGATGCCTGCATTGCCGTTCGCATCGTAACGGGCCGATGGGTTGTTGATGATCTCGATCCGCTCGATAGCCGAAGCCGGGATGTTATCGAGGCTCGTCTGGCTGCCGAATCCGGTGAGGGCTGTCTGGCGGCCGTCTACCAGAATGGCCACTTTGTCGCTGCCGCGCAGCAGCACTTTGCCATCTTCCCCGGCCGTTACACCCGGCAGGTTTTTCAGCGCCTGCAATACCGATCCACCACTTTGGCTCACGTTCCGGCCGATGTTGAAGGTCTTCCGGTCAAGTTTATCGTCGACTCCCTCGGCTGCCTGGCCGGCGATGGTCACTTCCTGCAAATTTTGGGAATCGTCGGCCATCCTGAACTCGCCGAGATCGAGGAAGGGGCTCAGGGTGCCCACGGTGATGCGTTGGCGCAATGCTTTATAGCCCAGCGACACGCATTCAATGCGGTAATTGCCGCTTCGAACGTCGGGGAGGCTGAATCGCCCGAGCTCGTTGGTAATGGTGCCTGTTACAAATGCGCTGTCATTTTCAGTTTTGAGAACAATATTGGCAAATGGGAGTGCTTGCCCGCTTGCCACGGAAGTGACCTGCCCGGAGAGCGTTACCTTGCTGACCTGCGCTTTGAGTTGCGAGAGGGTAAGCAGGAAGCATAGGCAGGTCAGGATTCTTTTGAAAGCCATTCAGATGTTGTGTTTGATGATCTGATGGCAAAAATGAGTAGTGATTTGGAAGAAATTTCGAATTCAGAAGCGGACAGAAAACCGGTGCATACCCTGGGCGAAATCATAGCCGATCTGCCAGCCATAGCGGTCGCATATCTCGCGCGCGATCGCGAGCCCGAGCCCACTGCCTGCATGCTCGTCCGACGCCTGCGCGAACCTCCTGAAAAGGTTTTTAGCCAGTAATGCCTCCGCGCCGGTGTTGGAAACGGTAAGCACACCGCCGGCCAAATGCACAAGTACTTCCCCGCCGGTTGGCGTGTAGCGTACCGCATTCACAAGCAGGTTGGTGACCAGGATTTCGGTCAATACCGGATTGGCCTCAACCCGAAACGGTTCGATGCTTTCGGTATAATGCAATGCATTGTTTTCAAAACGGTCGGCGAACTGCTCGGCAACGCCTGCCAGCGTTTCGTCCAATGCTATTTGTTCCTTTTCCTCAAATTGCGCGTGTTCGATACGTGCAAGCAGGAGCAGGTTTTTATTGATGCGCGAAACGCGGTTGATCGCCTGGTACACTTGCTCTACGATGCGCATTTGCCCGGCGTCCAGCGACTGGCTTTGCAAGAGCATGTCCAGCCGGGATTTGACGATCGCCAGCGGCGTCTGCAATTCGTGCGATGCATTTTCAGTGAATTCTTTTTGCTGGCGGTAAGAGGCGAGGCTGCCTTGCATCAGGGTATCCAGGCTGGCATTCAGATCGGTAAATTCGGTCACATCCGAAACCGGCAGCGGCACGGCCTTGCCGCTTTCCAGGCGAAAAGTGCGAAGGCCTGCCAGCGTATCGTAAAATGGCTGCCAGATACGCAGGGCCGTTTTGCGGTTGAGATAGATAAATCCGGCAAGCAGCAGCATGATGAAAAAGACGGTCACCCCGCCAATAGCCAGGATCGTCTCGTCGACCTCCTCCATATTGGTTTCAACCAACACGCGGTACAGTTTGTGGTTGACGCGGATGTCGGTCGTGAGGCACCGGAACTGTTCACGGTCGTTCATAAAACTATCGAACCGGATAACGGTATAAAGGCTGTCGGGGCGGGGAGTGGTGGTTTCGTTGAACGAGAAGCCGGGCTGTATTTTATCGAGCACGGCGATCATATTGTCCACCGCGGTATCTGGCAGGCTGAGGTGTGTGAGGCGTTTTTCCAGCTTTTCGCGGATGGCATAATGGTGCTTGTCCAGCTCATTCTCCCAAATCACGTCGATGATCAGGAAATACACCGGAATGCTGATCACCAGCACCGTGAATGCATAAATCACCAACGGGCGCAGGCTTTGGTCGAGCAGCTTTTTCATCCTTCCCATTTATACCCGGTTCCGTAAATCGTTTTGAGATAATTGCCATAACCGGCCTCGCTCAGCTTCTTTTTCAGGTTTTTCACATGCGCGTACACGAAGTCGTGGTTATCGAACATATCGGCAATGTCGCCCGATAAATGCTCGGCTAATGCGCTTTTGGAAATTACCCGGTTTTTGTTCCCGATAAAAAACAGCAGAAGATCAAGCTCTTTCTTCGTGAGTACCACCACCTGACCATTGACGGTCACCATTTTGCTTAGTAGATCTACCTTCAATTCGCTCTGTACGACCTGGTTATGGTTGGCGAAGCTCCGCCTGCGGATTACCGAGTAAATGCGTGCGGCGAGTTCGGGTAAATGGAAAGGTTTCGCCAGGTAGTCGTCCGCTCCCGCGTGCAGGCCCCTGATTTTGGTCTCATAATCGCCCTTGGCCGAAATGATGATCACGCCGTCTTGCTGTCCCTGCTGTCCCTGCTGTTTAAGCGTTTCGAGGATGTCCATCCCGTCGCCGCCGGGCAGCATGAGATCCAGCAGAATGCAGTCGTACCGGTATAGCTCCACTTTCTCGCGTGCCTGCGCCCAGGTGGCCGCGTACTCGCACAGGTAGTCCTGCGCCGTGAGGTAGGCGCCGATGCTTTCGGCCAGGCCGGGTTCGTCTTCAATGATCAGGATCTTCATTCGGGCAATTTAAGGCAACAATTTGGAATTCTTTTTGAAGGAAAACTATGCCCGATGCGACTGAATTTGATACGCCGGCGTACGCAAGTTCAATTTAGCCAAGAGTCAATCAAACATCACCGGTTCGACCCGGTAGCCCTCAGCGCGTAACAGCATGATCACGCCCGTTTTGTAGTATAAATGACCGAGGCCGACGGCAATCAACGTAGGCCGGCTTGAAATGCAAGATATGATTTTGGGCATCCACTCTTTGTTCCGTTGCGCGAGAGGAACAAAATCGAAATGAGGGGCACTCGCAGTGTTGGTGGAATATTTGTCAAGATGATATTCAAATCTCATGGTTTTGTAGTGTGCAAGCGTATCTTCTACGCTAGGCATGCCGTAGAAATTCCAATCCGGTTTGTCGCTCCCAATCGTATAATTGACGGCGCGGGTAAGGTATTGCCTCGCATGCCCGATTTCCGTCGAGTCGAAATCGGTGACTTTCACCCGGTCCAGGCGGTCGCCCTGTCTTCCGAGCTTCACATATAACTCAAACAAGTCTTTATCCATGAATTTTGTAAAGGCATTGGCCTTATTGTTTCCTGACACCAACGTTACCATAATGGCTGACTCCATCTCCGCCACCGTCATGGCCGCGGCATCAGGGTTGTTGCGGATACCTTCACCAACGCGGGCGACAAAGAATGAATCCAGCGTCTCGAATTGTTTTTTGTCAAGCAGCGGTAATGCCTTCAAGATCTCCTTTTTGGGTGTCATTGGTGGCGGCTGAGTTGTAAATTGCTCATTCAGAATATACTCTGTACTATCAACGACCTTGCTCATTTGAGGTGTTTTCAAAAGCCATTCGGCGTCGGAGAGGTGGAACGTCCCCAGCAAATACGAAGGTTTGGGACAGTTGGGCCCGGTCACTTTCCAAAGAATTGTACGGGGATTTGGCGCGCTGTCCGGATTACCTTTTTGTGCCCACGCATGGCTGGCCGCCATCTGGAATAGGATTAGCGCAATACAAATGGAAGGTAAAATTTTCATGGATAGCGTCAGTTTGCTGGTGAATTGTGAAAATACGATGCAGGCGCACTTTCGAAAACATTGTTTCTGAAAATTTGTAACCGGTGTGGTGAATTTGTTCTCTTATGGGTGGAGCTAAAAAAATACCGAGATGCAGATTTTACCACAATTTCGTTTTTGGGAAGTAACAGGTTTTCTGAGGGTGCCTGTTAAATACATGATTTTGCTGTTTGTCCTGATAAGTTTTAGCACAAACGCGCAACAGCCCAACTCCGTGCCGGATATGCGGGATTCGGTAGCCGTAGTAAAATGGCTAAAAGAAAAGCGCATTCCCGCATTGGCCGTTGGCTATATCGAAAATGGGAGTGTGAAGGATATCCACGCTTTCGGAGAACTAAGAACCGGTGTTCCGGCGAGGAAAGACGCAATTTTCAACGTGGCCTCGATCACCAAGACAATCACCTCGATGGTCGCGCTTAATCTGGTGAATGCGGGAAAGTGGAGGTTGGACGAGCCCGTGGCGCGTTACTTTACAGATCCCGACGTAAAAGATGATCCCAGGAGCACGCGGCTCACCACGAGGGATATCCTCACGCACCGTAGCGGGTTTCCAAATTGGCGATCGGAATTACCGGAGGGAAAGCTGGCATTCCAATTTGACCCGGGAACCCGGTACCAGTATTCCGGCGAAGGGTTCGAGTATCTGAGGCACGCTTTGGAAAGTAAATTTCACCGTTCGCTGGATCAACTGGCCGATTCTATCATTTTCAAGCCGCTTGGCATGCACGACACGCGATTTGTCTGGAATTCAGCCGATGAGGGGCGTTTTGCTTACCCTTTCGACGCCGAATTAAAACAATTGGAAGTGGTTAGAAATGCAATGCCCAACGCAGCGGACTTGCTTAAAACCACTATGCCCGATTACTGCAAGTTCATTACCTGGGTTTTGAACGGAGCCGGGGTAAGCAAGGAATTGTTCCGGGAAATGGCAAGCCGGCAGGTCACGCGGAAGACCGACTCGTATATGGGGCTCGGTTGGGTAATATATGATCCGGTAGGAAGGGAGGAATATGCATTGTCGCACGGAGGTCATGACCCCGGAGTGCATACCCTCGCCGTTGTACTGCCCAAATCCAACAGAGCACTGGTTATTTTCACGAATTCCGACAATGGCATTCAGATTTACCCGGATCTGCTCGGGTACTATCTTGGTGCGCAAGGTCAGGCTATCGTGGCGATAGAAACGAAGAAAACCCCGTAAGCCGTCGATCAGACAGTTACGGGGTTTCGCATATGGAGAATACTCCTGAAATCTATTTCTTACCTATTTTATACAACCTTCCCTGGTCGGTAACGGCGTAAAGTGCGCCGTCATGTCCTTCAATGATGTCGCGGAAACGTTGGTTTTCGCCCGAAAGAAGTCTTTCTTCACCTACTACCTTGTTGTCTTTGATCACGATACGGCAAACGTGCATGCCGCTGAGCGATGAAATGAACAGGTTGTTTTTCCATTCAGGGATTTGCTTGCCGTCGTAGAAAGTGATGCCGCTCGGAGAAATAACGGGGTCGTAGTAATACACGGGTTGTTCCATTCCTTCTTTTTGCTGAATCACGTCACCGATCTGCTTGCCGCTGTATTCAATTCCGTAAGTGATGGTAGGCCAGCCGTAGTTTTTACCCGGCAATACGCGGTTGATCTCGTCACCGCCTCTCGGGCCGAACTCCGTTTCCCACAAATCGCCTGTAACCGGGTTGATCGCCAATCCCTGGACGTTGCGGTGACCGTAAGAATACAGTTCAGGGCGTGCACCCTCTTTGCCGATGAACGGGTTCCCCTTGGCAGGTTTTCCGTCGGTGGTGATACGGATCACTTTACCCAGGCCGGAGTTGAGGTCCTGCGCCTGCGGACGGGTAACGAGGTCGGAACGCTCGCCTGTGGAAACGAACAGGTTTCCGTCCTTCGCAAATTTCACACGGCCGCCGTAGTGGAGTGTGCCTTTGTACGCGGGTGTTGCCTGATAAATGACTTTTACATTTTCCAGTTTTGTTCCATCCGCAGACAGTTTCCCTTTGGCTACGGCCGTCAGGTTACCGTCGGCAAGCGGTTCCGAGAATGCCCAGTACACCATTCTGTTTTGTGCAAAAGCGGGGTCGAGGGTAATTCCGAGCAAGCCGCCCTGGCCGTCGCTATTTACTTTGGGGACACCGTCGATGGGTTTTCCAATTTCTCCGGTGGCCGACACGATACGCATTGTCCCGCCTTTTTCCGTCACCAGAAACTTGCCGTCGGGCAATACCGCGATTCCCCACGGTCTTTCCAGGGAGGAAGTCAGCACTTTTCCTTCATACGGGGTCTTGGTCACGACCGATCCGATGCGGGTTTGGCCTGCGAATGCAGACTTGTATTCCGAATTGGGTTTCTTGGTCTCGACGGGGCTGCCGGCAGCCGGGGCGCTCTGCTGGGCGATCGAAAGAGATGGCGCAAGGGCCAGGGATGCGCCGGCGACGAACGCGTGGATTGCAAATTTCATTTTATCAGGAAGTTTAGTCTTAAAGCCCTGGGTTGATCAGGGCGGGTGGTTGCGAATTTACTATTTTCATTCCACAACGAACGCCAAAGCCGGAAGAAAACGTTTCCGGCTTTGTTAAAAGTGAGTGAATAGGGCTTGTTACGGCAGGGTAGGGTCGAACGTCCCTCCCCAATCCTTATTCTGTTCGAGGCTCTTGTTCCTGTCGAGGATATCTCGCTGAATAGGAAAGAAATAGTACTTGTCGGGTACCACATTCACCTTCACCCCCGACCGCGGCACTTGCAGCAGGCTGTACTTAAAATTAGTTTCCACCAATTCGTACTTGTTGGCTTTCTCACGGGCTTCGCCGATGGGCATATCCTGCCCGTTAGGAAGCACGGCGATTGCTTCTACACCATGTTTGGTGGTACCATCGAGGCGGTCGAGCATCCGGAGGCGACGGAGATCGTAGAAACGATGGCCTTCGAAGGCCAGCTCGACGTTCCGTTCCGCCAGGATCGCCTCGCGCATGGAAGCTGCCGAGGTGGCAGAAATACCATAGTTGCCGTCAGCTCCCGGTTCGATACCGGCCCGTTTGCGGATTTGTCTGAGAATATCCAGCGCCTCGGCGGTCTTGCCTGTTTCGTTGGCAGTCTCGGCGTAGTTGAGCATAACCTCTGCGAAACGCATCGCCACGAAATCCAGGTCGTACTGCTGCACTTCTGCCTGGGCGAGTTTCAGAAGGCTGTTTTTGAGGATAAAAAAGCCTGTATAGCGGTCGAGGTTCGTGGAATTGACACCAGCTTTCGGATTGGTACCGAAATCATCCAGTTCATGCGCGACGCCCAGGGCGGTATACTGCCGCTTCCCGGCTTTTCCGGATACCTCGTACAGCTTGCCATTCCAGACGATCGACTTGTCAAATCGGGGATCGCGGTCTTTCCAGAAACTTTGCAGCAACGCTTCTTCGGTTTTGTAATACTTCCCGGTGGGGTCGTTGAACATCTTACCGTCCTTCATGGGGTATTCCTTAATAAACTCCCAGGTAGGCACTGCCGATGCCGGACCACGGCTTTCCGAACCGGGGCGTACGCCATTGTCCCAGGAAGCTACCTTGTTGGGATAGGAGTTGATGACGGTAAAAATCGATTCCTTACCTCGTTCCACCAGCGCGATATCCGAGTAGTTGTCAACCAGTCCGTAGCCCTGTGCTTTCAGGTCTTCATAGGCTTTTTTGTTAACCTCATAAGCGGCCGCCCAATACGAATTGCTGAACGGCTTCGAAGGGTTGAATTGCGGGGAAGCTTTCCATAACAATACTTTTGCCTTGAAAGCCAGCGCAAAATTGCCGTCGATTTTACCGAAATCGGCGGAGGTAGGTACTATCCTCTTGGGGAGCCCCGCAATCGCCTGATCGAGGTCCTTCACGATGAGGTCGAAACACTCGGCGGTGGAGTTGCGCGGAACGGCCAGCTCGTCTGTGTAGCGATCCTGCGGCACGGTGATGTACGGCACGCCGCCGTGGAATTTCACCATTTCAAAATAGGTGTAAGCACGCATGAAAAGCGCCTGTGCAGTAATGTTGGCCTTCACGGCGTCCGAAAGCCTTCCTTTATTGACATCCACGATAGCCTGGTTGATCAGCCGGATGCGGTTGTAATTCCAGAGCTTGAATTCGCCATTGGTGATCGTAATCCGGTCGGAATAGAAATTAATGCCTGCCAACTGCTGGCTGAATGCGTCGGCACCGGTGTTCCAGTTCCCGAACATCGGGTAGAGGTTGGCCATGTAAGCATTCGCGAGGTTGGCATCGTTCCATACGAGCTCGGGATTGTAATTGCTGATATCCTCAACGTCGAGCACATCGTTGCAGGATGTGCAGAAAAGCGAGATACCGATGATCAGGGAGAATATTTTCTTCATGTCTTGTTCAGCTTAGAATTTGAGATCGAGACCGATGGTATAGGTTTTCATGATCGGGAACGAATCGTAGTTCTTCTGTTCCGGATCGTGAAATTCCTTCACTTTGGACATTGCAAACAGGTTGGTGCCGTTCGCGTATACTTGCAGGCTGCCCAGTTTAAGCATGGAAGCCCATTTTTTCGGGATATTGTAGGCGATGTTCAGGTTTTTGAGCCTTAGGTAAGCACCATTCCGGATCCAGAAGGACGTAGCGCCGGTGCCCGATTCAAACCAGTTCTGGCCGATGGGCCGTGGATATTTGGCATTCGGGTTTTCGGGCGTCCAAACGTCGTCGGCCCAGATAGGGTAGTAAGGGCGCACGGTACCGCCATGCTGCCGCATGCCTTCCCCTTCCTGGTTGCTGATAATGCGGTCGTAAGCGCCTACGCCCTGGAAATGGGAGTTGATCGAAAGTCCTTTGTAAGAAACATTCAGCCCGAAACCGAAATTGATGCGCGGCGTCGCGTTGGTAGAAAGCACCTGGATATCGTTGCCGTCGATCTTGCCGTCGGGACCCGGCGAATAGCCATCCCCGCGGAAATCTTCAAAATAGAGCCCGCCCAGGTAGGGATTGCGGCCATATTGTTTCAAACCCGAAGCGAGCAATGCATCCAGTTGATCCTGCGTGCGCACCATGCCAATGGTTTTCAGACCGATAATGCGGTTGGCGGGCTGTCCTACCTGGCTCTGGAAGTGACGGTTGCCGCCGGGCTGGAATGCCGCCGACTCGTCGAGAATGTCCCAGCGGTCTTTGGAATAACCGATGTTTGCATTGATCGAATAGTTGATCTGGTTATCGAATGCCTTATCGCGCCATTCCATGAACAACTCGCCGCCACGCCACGACCGCGCCGCGTAGTTTTCAGGCGCCAGGCCCTGACCGTAGTTATCGGGCAGTGTCACCACGCGTGAGCCCAGGATGTTGGTCTCTTTTTTCAGGAATACATCCAGCGTTCCGTAAAGGCGGTTTTTGAGAAATCCGAAATCGAGACCGGCGTTGTAGGTAGTCGATGTAGCCCAGGTCAGATTCGGGTTAGGTGTTGCGCCCGGCGCAATGCTCTGGTACAGTTTATCCCCGAATATATAGCTGCCCGCATTCTGGTAGCGGTAGCTGTACGAGAATGGGTTGATTTTATTGTTGCTCACGTCCAGGTCATTACCCGTCGTTCCGTAAGAAAGGCGCAGTTTGAGGTCGTGGAGGAAGGAAGTATTGTTTTTCATGAAATTCTCCTCCGAAATGCGCCAGGCGGCCGATACGGAAGGGAAAAAGCCCCAGCGCTTTCCTTTCGGGAACAGCGTGTTGCCGTCGTAACGGAACGAGAATTCGGCAATATACCTGCTGTCGAAATTGTAGTTGAAACGCCCGATCCACGACCTTCTCGCCCCAATTTCCTCGAAGGCACTGCCATTGCGGCGCTGGGTGTCGGTGGAGTACACAAACGGCTGATCATAAGCGGTCAAAGGCTCTTCCAACTGCGCACTGGCCAGGTAGGAGCCATTCTGCGCCTGCTCGAAAACCACCAGCCCATCTACACCGTGTTTCCCGAAAGTACGGCTGTAATTCAGAAACCAGTCAAACTGGTAGCTCCATCCGGTCGAAATGACGTAGTTCAGCGACTGCTGGTTCTGGCTGAATGTGAAGATATTGATCTTGTTTTCGTCAGGTGCGCCGGGGATGAAACGGTTACCGTTGGGATCGGCCTGGTTGAAAACATAGTTTTTCTGGAAGGTCATGTATTTCTTCCGCATGTAGTCCTCTGCGATGTAGTTGCCGATCACCTTGGTCGAAAGCCCCGGAGTGAGCTTGTCGAGCTTGATGTCCAGGGTGAGGATCGAGTTGAGATTGCGGTTGCGGGTCTTGATGTACCGGTCGCCGATCACCTGGTCGATCACGCTCCATGCCTGCCAGCTCCCCATCGGCGTTTGCACGGGGTACGCGGTCGGATAGTTGGCCGGCGTGCCGTCGGCGGTGGTGTAGAAAGGGTACAATTTGGGCCAGTTGAAAGTCACCCGGTACAAATCCGACACATCGAAATCATCGTCGCCGGTGAAAGGCCAGTAAAAACGGTCGAAATTCTGCTGGTAAGCAGCGATATTGAGACCTACTTTCACAGCGTCGTTAATCTGCGCCGTCACATTGGTGCGCATGTTGAACTTGCTGTTTTCCAGGCTTTTGTAAGAGCCTTCTTCGCCCCGGTAGCTCAGCAGCGAATAGTAGGTGATTTTCTTATCACCGCCTGTCACGCTCAGTGAATGCCGGTGGCTGTACGGGTTTTGCCAGATGAAGTCGTGGACATTGTAACGCTTGTCTTTGAAATAGTCGAACTCGCGTTGTCCGTTGGGGATCGGCGTACCGTTGAACTCCGCCACGCGGTTTTGGTAAATGAGCTCATCCTCGGCGGTAGTCAGGTCGGAAAGGAGCGTCTGGGTAGGGCGGTTGGTCGAATAGTTCGATTGGAAATTGAATGTGGGTTTCTGCTGGACGCCCGATTTGGTAGTGACCATCACCACCCCGTTACCCGCCCGCGAACCGTAAATGGATGCCGTAGCGGCGTCTTTGAGGAAGTTCATCTGGTCGATCTCGTTCGCTTCCAGCACATCGAATGCCTCCTTGTCGCGCACGATACCGTCGATCACATAGAGCGGATCGCCGAAGCTTCCCCGCATACGTATGGACGAGGACGCGCCCGAGAGCCCGGATGTGTTCGTTACGTTCACGCCGGGCGCGCGGCCCGCGAGCGTGTTCGAGAGGTTGGATGCCGACTGGTTGTTCAGATCCACCGAATTGACGGACGTAATGGCGCCGGTCAGGTTCACCTTTTTCTGTGCCCCATAACCTACCACCACCAACTCCTCCAATCCGCGGATGTCGGGCGCCATGGTGATGTCGATCGCCGACTGGCTGCCCACGGTCACCTCCTGGGTAGTAAAGCCTACGAAACTGAAAACCAGGATAGCACCTCTTTCGGGTACCGACAGCTCCCAGTTCCCGTTGATATCCGACGACGTTCCCTGGCTCGATCCTTTGAGCAGGATGCTCACACCCGGTAATGCGTCGCCTTTGTCGTCGAGCACCTTTCCTGTGATTCTGATTTCGGCCCGGACCTCACGGACCAGCGAAACCGGCTGCGATTCTGCCGCTTTTCTGGCCTGGCTTTCCAGCCGACGCACCACCACGGTTTTGTCTACGATCTTGTACGTCAGCGGGAGGCCCTGAAAGCATTGCTTTAATGTTTCCTGAAGAGAAGCGTTCTTCATATTGACGCTCACTTTCAGTCCGCGTACGTCCTCGCTGTCATAGAAAAATACATGTCCGCTTTGTGCCTCTATTACCCCGAAAACGCGTTCGATGGGCGCATTTTTTTCGGAGAGCGTAATAGGCTGCGCGAAACTTCCTGCCTGTGCCCGGACGAGCAGGGCGGCCAGCAGTATCATAGTTAGGTTAATGCGCATAATGATCTGGTGCTTGGATAACGTTGAGATGCGCAGCAGTTTCGAGGGCCTGTGTGGCGGGCACAGGAAACCCGGCTGTGCATCGGGCACAGTCTTCCCTTGTGAATGAAAATTCATTACTTTTACAAAGTTTGGGTTAACAAAAGATGTGAGATTCTTGCACGGCAATGCCGTGGCGGTTAGCCTGAATGAGGCCGTAGATGTGGTTCGAGCACGTCTGCGGTTTTTTCTGTAACCGGGTGGGCGGGGCTAGGGGCTTCGTAGATTTGCTGTCATTAAGTGTCAGGTTAAGTGGAAAAACAAACTGGACTATAAGTTCTTCTCGGCCGGCAGCACGACGATCCTGCCGTCGTATCCGGCCGATTCGCTGGCTTCGATACGGAAATTCACACCGGCAAATTTTAATATTTCGAGTATTTCCGAAGCTTTGGAGTTGCGCCGCAGTTTTCCGGAAAACCGCTTTTGCGGAATGCCCTCGGGATAGGTTACCTCCACATTGTACCACCGCTCAATGTCCCGCATGATGGTAGCCAGCGATGTTTCACGAAACTGGAAGAGCCCGTTTTTCCACGCAACGGCTTCGGCTACGTCGACGGTCGCTTTGCGAAACCTGCCGCCGGTCTGAAAACTGGCCTGCTCTCCGGGCGCAAGTTGCAGGCTTTCGCGCCGCGTGTCAGCGACGCGCACGGCTCCTTCGAGCAACGTGGTTCGTATTTCCGGTTCATCGGTGTAAGCATTTACGTTGAACTGCGTTCCGGTAACAATTACCTGCTGCCGCCCGTCTACATCGACCACGAATGGCCTGCCATTTTCTTTTCTAACCTCGAAATAGACCTCGCCCTGCACCTTCACGCGGCGGTCCTTGCCGGCAAAAGCGGTCGAGAAAGTGATCGACGATTTCGCATTCAGCCATACCTGGCTGCCGTCGGGGAGCCTGATACTGTATTGCCCGCCGGCGGGTGTGCTGATCGTATTCATGCCGGCTACCGTTTTGTCGTTTTCACTTACCTGGTACGACAACTCGCCATCCGCGTTTTTCGTGACAGTGGCATTACCCTGGCTGGCAATGCGTCCCAGGGCGGCGCTGTCGAGCACTACCGTGGAGCCGTCGGCGAGTGTGAGTACGGCGCGCTCGCCTCCCGGCGCAAAATCGGTCGGTTGTGCGGCAATATGCTGCGCAGGTGTTTCGGGTCGCTGGCGGGAGAAGAAGAGTATTCCCAAAGCGATCAGCACAACGGCCGCCGCCGCGAACCGGGGCCACGTAAGCAGCCAGCGCCTCTTTGAGCGGTTTGCTGCGATCCCGCGCAGGATATTCTCCTCCATTTCCCTGCCGAGCATTTCCCGGTCGTAGTCGGTGTAATGGTCGAGCACTTTCTGCCCGTTATCCCGGCTTTCGTAAAACCTTTCCAGAAAGGCACGTTCTTTTTCGTCGGCATTGCCGCTGAGGTACTTCCGTATCATTCTGAGGAAATCCTCCTGGCCTTTAAATGCTTTCATGTGTAGGGGCGTACGGCGGTTTCGGTGCCGTTCTCTGACACATGTACCGGAAGGCTCCCATTACTCCCAAAGCGGATCAGGATTTTTTCTAATTTTTTTAAAAAAGGCCGAATAAAAACCCCCAGGAAGGTATTATTGGAAGAAAATTGCGAATGCGATCAGGTCGAGACACAAAATTTTATCAAACTTCGTCCGGAGCTCGATCGTGGCCGTATTGAGCTGGTTCTGCACGGTTTTCTGTGCGATATTGAGCCGTGCGGCGATCTCGGAGGTAGACAGGCCCTCGAAATAGTGTTGCAAGAAGATCTCCCGACGTTTCAATGGCAAGGCCTGGATCCATAAGCTTAAAAGCGTCCGGGTTTCTTCTTCGAGCACCGCGTCGTCGGCGTGGCCTGCGGCTGCAAGGGTTGCTTCAAAACTGTTGAGCAATTGTGCGTTCTGAGGCTGGCGGGCGGTGTATTTGAAAACCTGGAAACGGACGGCCGTATGCAGGTAGGCCTGCACGTTGCCTACTTCCACGGCGTTTCTCCTTTCCCAGAAATCGATGAATATGTTCTGCACGATGTCCTGCGACTGGTCCTTGCATTGCAGCCGCTTATAGGCCCCGTTGAAAAGGCTCTGCCAATGACGGCGGTACAGCATCGTGAAGGCGTTTTCGTCGCCGGACTTTGCGAGGCCGTACAATTCCAGATCATCAAGATGGTCGTCGTTGTGCATAAAAAGTTCTTGGGAAAAACGAATTTAGTAATTTCTCTCAGGATGATTTATGGTGCGTGCACGAAAACGCATATTTTTTGACAGCGCGATTTACCCAAAGGCCCAAACACGTAATTTTATCCCCACACCATTCGTACGCGTACCGATGCAGCAACTGATTGACCATATTACCCGCCACAGTTCGATAAAGCCAGAAAAACTGGAACCTATCGCCGACTTTTTCGAGGTACGGACTTTCAAAAAAAAGGAGCCGCTGCTGCTGGAAGGTCAGCGGTGCCATGAGAAGTTTTTCGTCGCGAAAGGATGCGTGCATTTGTATTACCTGCGACGGAACGGCGTGGAGCAAACGATCGATTTCGCATTGGAAAACTGGTGGACGAGCGATTTCATGGCTTTTCAGCAGGGCGGCGTCGCGCAATTTTCCATTCGTGCCGTTGAGACTACGGAAGCGCTCGTGCTTTCCGCCGCACGGCAGCAGGAGTTGCTGGCCGCGCTCCCCGAACTCCACGAATACTTTCACCTCATGTTCCAGCGGGCCTACGCGGCGTCACAAATGCGGATACGAAAGACGTACGAACTATCGAAGGAAGATCTGTACCAGGATTTCAGCAGGAATTATCCCGCCTTTATGCAGCGCGTACCGCAGTACCTGCTCGCCTCGTTCCTGGGCTTTACCCCCGAATACCTGAGTGAGATACGCAAGAAATCCGTTTCTTAAACCAGTTTAAGAAGATCCTCTGTATGGCTGGCGAATTTTGTCATACCAAAACAAAACAATGTCAATCATGTCAAAAGTTGTTAAACACCGCCTGGACGTCTGGAAAGAAGAACCTTCCTATTGGACGCACATGGCAGCCATCGAAAAGCGGATCTACGCCTCATCCATTCCCCGCACGTTGATCGAACTGATCAAGATTCGTGCCTCGCAGATCAACAAATGCGCCTATTGCATCGATTACCATACCACCGAGGCCTTGCAAATAGGGGAATCGACCCGGAGGATATTCGCTCTCTCCGCCTGGAAAGAAAGCCCGCTCTTCACGGAAAGCGAACGAGCCGCCCTTCAACTGACAGAGGAGATCACGCATATTTCCATCGACGGCGTCGCTGATGCCACCTATGACAATATCAAAACGCATTTCAATACCAGCGAGATCGGGGATATAATGATTTGCATCAGCCATATCAATTTCCTGAACCGGATTGGGGTTTCTACGAAGACGGTGGCGTATTAGAGATAGAAACGCAGGTTAGGTTATCGGAGATTTGCATTCGGCAAATTTCCGATAACCTATTTTGTCATAAATGAAATCGGCAGATTGTATTTGACTTTCACGATTTTGCCAGACTGTGTGCCTGGTTTCCAATTTGGCATCGACTCCACCAGACGAATCGCTTCTTCGTCGCAACCAAATCCCAGTCCTCTCAAAACTGTGACGTTAGTAATCTCACCTGTTATTTCAATTGTAAAAGTGGTAAATACCTTGCCCGAAATGCCGATTTCCCTAGCCATTGAGGGTATCCGAAGGTTGGCTTCAATAAATTTGTACAAAGCCTTGGTGCCACCCGGGAATTGGGGTTGTTGTTCGACGGGGCCAAAATATTTTTCGGACGACGGCGAGCTGGGTTTAGAAGGGATGTCGTAGGGTACAATGGGCTGCGCGACGTTTAGCACACCCGTGTCCAATGGTAATGCAGCCTTGCGTACCTGGGCACGAGCGCAGGCCGGAGCGCAAAGGATCGGAAGCAGAAATAGAAGTGGAGTGAAAAGGTAATTCATGGTTGACTTGGCGTAACGTGGATACTACGAGTATTTTACAAGCAATTGGAGAGACGCCTTTTGGTCAGTTATTTTGATTTAAATAAAATCGGCAACATGTATTTGACCGATACAGATTGGTCGTTTTGTCTGCCCGGCTTCCATTTAGGCATTGATTTTACCAATCGGACGGCTTCACTATCACAGCCCAATCCGAGCCCTTTTAAAACAGTAACATTTGTGATATCACCTGTTTTGTTTATCGCAAAGCTGACGAAAACCTTTCCCGAAATGCCAGCCTGTCTGGCGGCGGGAGGTATATGAAGGTTGGCTTCCATAAATTTGTACATCGCTTTGGGACCACCGGGGTATTCAGGTTGCTGCTCAACGGTCAGTAAACAGTCCAACTCTCTAGTGGCCGTCCCATTGTTTGAAAGGCCGGGGGCGGGTAGCTCGCAGACGAATGGAATGCTATTGTGAGTTTGAAGCGGAACCTCGCGAATTTGTGCATTTGTGAATGCGGATACGATCGACAGGATGAATGGTAGGATATTTCTAAAATAATCCATGATTAATATATAATTTAATTAAATATCATCTAAAATTTGATATAATCCAAGCCTCAAAACAACTGAACCGAAAAATACCTGACCGCTATGATCGTCCCATTATTCAAAATCTCAAACATGGCCGAGGCCATCCGGCACTATACCGAAGTGCTGGATTTTAAAATGACCGACCCGGACGATACTGCCGATTCGCCGGTGGTAGACCTGGGTAGGGATGGTGACAACTTCCAGATCACGACGGCCGAATGTGAAAGGTTGTTCGGTTCCGTGGTGTATGTTTGGGTGGAAGATGTGGACGTATTGTTCGCGAAATACAAGGAGCGGGGGTTGGATACGTCGCAAAAGGCCGGGTCACCGGTACACGAGGGGCCGGTGGATCAGACGTGGGGAAGGAGGGAGTTCTATGTGACGGACGCGGACGGGAATACGTTGCGGTTTTGTCAACTGATTCAGGATTAGGTTTTTATCAATATAAATTCCCTTTCAAATGCCTCTCAACAAAAATGTTACCCAATTTTTAGATGAACTTGACCATCCGCTGCGGCAAGAGATCGAAGCGCTGCGCCTGCTTATTCTGGATGCCAGCCCGTTGCTGGAAGAAAACATCAAATGGAATGGCCCCAACTATTCGGTTGGAGCGGAAGACAGGATTACGATGAAAATTCAGCCTCCGAAGCAGATTCAACTGGTTTTCCACCGCGGGGCGAAGGTGAAGGAACAGCCGAAAGAACGGCTCGTAGCGGATGCATCCCGGCTGCTGGCGTGGAAAGAAAACGACCGGGCAATCGCCGCTTTCAAGAATAAGGAGGCTGTTGAGGCGGGCAGGCTGGCATTGTCGGCCATTGTGCGGGAGTGGATCGCGGCGACAATCGAAACTCTTTAACCAATAATTACCGCCAGCCGGGGCAAATGCGCACCAGCCGGCGGGATATTAACCTATTTTGTAATCACAAACCGGTGAGTCTGCACCGTCTGTCCTTTACTGATGCGGATCAGATAAGTGCCCGGCAAATAGCCGGTGAGGTCGAAATTGGCTGTGGGCGTTTTGGAAACCTGTTTTACAGCGAGTATGCGCCCATTCGCATTGATAATGGACAGCGAGGCATCGGCACCCTCGTCACCCAGAAATACATCCAGGCGCTCGGAAGCAGGGTTTGGCCCGATGCTGAACAATGTTTCCTTCGATTTTGACAACACTGAAATAATGGAAGAAACCGTGGACGTTCCGTCATGGTCGACTTGCCGGAGGCGGTAATAAACACGCCCGCTCACAACCTCGTTATCTACCAGTGCATATTTTCTAGCGATTGAGGTGGTTCCGAAACCGTCTACGCGGCCAATCGTGTGGAAAGTGCGGGCATCGGCGCTGCGCTCGACTTCAAAATGGCTGTTGTTCTCTTCCGCGGCCGTTTCCCATGATAACCTTACCGCGTCATTCACTGCATTTCCTCTGAAATACACCAGCTCCACCGGAAGCGTTGGCGACTGTCCGCTGCTGTACTCGTAAATAAGTTTGGGGCGGAGGGCATCCGTGGCGAAGTTTCGGGACCGGAACGAGCTGTAAACGTCGGTGGTGGCGGCAATCCTGACGGTCAGGATGCTGTCGGACGAAATGCTACCCAATGCGGATGTAATATCAAAATAGACATACCCTGCCGTTGCGGGTGCGGTGGCGCTGGCGATGGTGCTGCCTGCCTGCGGCTTGTTGTTCCAGTTCACGCCGGTTTCGGTCCACGGGGTGGCGCTGGTGGAATAGTTGTTGGAAGCCACGGAGAGGTTCCAGCCGGTGCTGAGACCGCTTTCAATGCCCCAGAGCCGGATTTTGGCGTTCGAGACATTGCGATGCATCCCGTGCAGGTCGAACGCCAGATACACTTCCTGGGTGTCGTCGGACTTGTTGCGGGCTACGAGGTACCCCTGCGTGCCGTAGTTGTTGGCCGCATTGCCGTTGCTGCGCACGTATGAATCGGCCGTGGTAAGTACGGAATCTTTCAATGTTTGCGGGCTTGGGGTGTTGTTGCCGTAAATCAGGACTTGCGGCCGGTAGAGCGCATTGGTGTTTTCCCTTGCATTGAAACTCGCGTCGGTTTTGCTGATCACCGCTGCGTCGGTGGTGGTCGGCTCGGATACAATGTGCAGCGACAGGATTTTGTCGGCCGAAAGCCGGCCTATGACCGCCGACGACACATTGAACCGGATGGTGGAGCCGCTCACGGTGCCGGTCATATCGCCGAGGCGGGTGGTATGCGCCGGTTTGTTCGACCAGGTGATGCCCGTTTCTGTCCAGCTGTTGTTTTCAACCAGGTAGAATGCCCATTTGGTACTTGCAATGGACGTGTTAGCATTGTTTACCCGCAATTGCAGTATAGCGCTATCCGGCGTGGAGGTAACCGTACTCAGGTCAAACTTGATGAATGTCTCGCGGTCGTATCCGGCGCTTTCTTTCTTCACGGTCAGCACTGCATCGGTACCATAGTTGGTGGTCGCGTAGGCGGCTGTGCTGCCGCTTCCGCCACTGCGGACGAAGGCATCGGCCACGGCGGTGAGGGTGGCCAGAGGCTCAACCGGTTGCTGATAATCCGGGTTGCTGTTGGTAATATGGGTTTCCACCGAGCTTCCTGCGCTGGCCCCTGCGGGCATGGTGATGGTCGCGGCTTTCATGGTAGTGAACTGGTTATTTTTAATACCCACATAAACCTGCTGCGCACTCTGCGCCGGATCGGCAATATGCACAGTGACGTCACTACTGGCGGCGTTTTTCAGCATCACCACGCAGGCTTTGTCGACTTTGACGGTCACCTGATCGGCGGTGAATTCGCCGGCCTGGTAAAATACGATCTGCCAGATGCCCAGTCCATTGTGGCGTACGGCTTGCACTGTCGAAGTATTGGTTAATATGCTGATATCCGATGCATTGTAAGCCTGCATTTCGGCAGCCGATGTTTTGCCCGGAAGCACGAAATAGGCATAAGAAGCATTGCTCGGAGCAACACCGTGTTTGAACCACAGCTTGAAAACGTCGGCCGATACCGAGGCCGAGGAGCCGGTGGTATTGATGGACGACCAGCTTCCGGTCTGCGTTTGGTTGCTCAGTGAAACGAGGCCTGCTTGCGGGAAATAGTAGCCCACATTACCCTGCAAAGCCCATTTCAGATTACCCGCATAATCACGTGAGCCGTTGGCCAGGGTGCTCACATTGTCGGAGGCGTCGGACACCGTCACACCGGTTTGCAGGAGGCATTGGTTCACGGTCGTGTTGATAGCCTGGGCCGCGGACGAGTTGATGCCCGCTCCGAGGCAAACGATTTCATTATCGAAATAAAACCAGGCTTTTTTAGCGGTGGTACTGTAATCGTTCATCGCGAACGCGCTGGCTCCGTAGACGCCGTCGGACACGCCGCCCACAAATGGCACGGTACCGAAATTCACGCCCCAGGAAGTCCGCACGGGGTAGGTCGTAATCTCGGGGACAGTCGTGCCGGGGATTTTGTTCCATTCCCAAACCGGGAAAATGTTGTAGTACTCATCGCCATTCACGGCAATGTAATTCACGCCTTCGGTCAGGTAATAGCCCTTGATGTTTTCCCCGTTACCCATTTCCGACTTCGCATTGCGGTTGGAAATGCTGCGCTGCCCGAACATATACCCGGGCCGGTGGTGCACGGTGTAATCGGTACGCCAGTAATGCACGTGCTCGGGCGAGACATTGTACGAAGGCGGCTGTAATCCGCGCATACGCTGGATCGCATTGTCGTATTCGGTGGCGTAGGCGGGGAGGTCGAATGCTTTCACTTTTTCGATGAGGGCGACATCGGCCTTACCCGCATTGGCACGGCTCACACCGCGTCCGTAGAGATTGTAATCCGCATAGGCGCCGCGGGAAGGTTTCACGAAACCTTTTCTGACAAAATCCGAGAATATCGCCAGCTTGTCGCTCGAAAATGCATAGGAGGTGCCGGCCACATACACCGCAATATTGCTGATGCCCGATACGTACTCGCGCCCGTACCCGTACACATACAGCTGCGGGCCGTGCGCGGTGTAGGAGTCGTCGATCTGGATACCTTCGCCCGTAGTGACGACGATCGACCCGGCCACCGCGGTAATGGCCTGGTTGAGCAGGCTCTGGTTTTCGGTGAGGCAGGCGCGCATGATGTAATGCTGCGCGACGTCCGTGAGGTTGGAGCCGTCTTTCGCAGGCGATACGGTGATCGAAACACCTTTGGTCATCCAGGCGATCATTTGGTTTTCAAGGGTTTGGGAAATGCCTGACGGCGATCTCCGGAGGCAAATGAGCGTGTTACCGATGTCTTTGGGCACGCTGATAGACAGGTAGAACCAGTTGGTACTGGTTGGCGCGGGGCTTAATGCCAGCCAATAGTTCATCACGCCCTCGATTTTGGCTTTCAGGGCGGCGTCGCCGTAGTAAATGCTGGTGGGTTTGGAATAGGCTTTGGCAAGGGTACCCATTCTGGCCAAATGGTTGCCGGGCGCCCAGTCGGTTTGGGCGGTGGACGCGTAATTGATATCCGGCCAGGAAAAGTCGGCTTGTAATGTGCTGAGGAGGGAGGCGGTCTGCGTATCGACGGTGGAAGCGCTGGTCGCCTGGAAATTGTCAAAAATACGGTCAGAAATGGTGGTGAAATCGTTCTGGCTGTGTACTTTGGAACCCGGCAGGAAAGCGATCGTTATTGCCAGGAAAAGCATTGAGGTAAAGGACTTACATTGTTTCATGATGTTTTGAAATTAAATGGATAAGCCTGTTTTTGACAAAATACAAAAGCGGAGCCGGACCAAGCCGCACTCCGCTTTTGGGAATATACTTAATTCATCCAGCCTGGATTCTGTTGCAAGTTGCCGTTCCGCTCGATTTCCGACTGCGGGATAGGCCAGGTATTCAGGAAGTCGCCGGACCAAACGTAAGGTACCACTACCGTTCCCCAAATCTGTTTCACGCCATTCCCGGTATAGAAAACGGTTTCTTTCAAAGTACCCCAGCGCAGCTCATCGAAGTAATCGATACCCTCGTTGACGAACTCGGCGCGGCGCTCATTGCGGATGCGCTCGCGGAGATCGGCCTGCCCGGCCACGGTTGTAGCGGCATTGGAATTGAGCAATGCCACACCTGCCCGCGTACGCACCTCGTTCACGAGTGCAACGGCGCCGGCGGTATTGCCTTTTTCGTTCAGCGCCTCGGCCCACATCAGCAGCACATCGGCATAACGGATGAGTGGGAAGTCGGTGGCGCCGTAGGTGCGGTTCTCGATTTCCACGCCCGGCGCGCCTTCGTAAACGAATTTGCGGTGCAGGTAGTAGAAGAGGTTACCGGTGTCGGTACGGAGGTCGGCAATGGGCAGCCCGTTCGCGACGCGGTAGGGCCAGCGCGAAACCACGGGCGTGGTGCCGTTGTAGGACGCATATGGAGTGATCACGTTGGCTTGCAAACGCGGATCGCGGTTTTCGTATGCCTTCATAACGCGCTCCTCGTTTCCGGTGGGGAGGTAGAGGCTCATATCGAGGCCTTTGGCGGTCATGGCGGCGATTTCCGTGGCTGTGAGGTTGTTTCTCAGGAAGTAAACCTCTCTTTTGGCTACGGGCATCGCATTATAGCCAGGGATGATCGCGTCCCAGTTGAACTTGCTGCCGTCTTTGTTTTCATACAAATCCACGACATTGGGGGATATCAGGTAAGTATTCCAGCAAGAACCTGTCGAAGAACGGGTGCCGCAGAAGAACTGCGTCGTGGAACCATAGCCGCTCACGCCCATATGCTGGATGGAGAAAATCGCCTCGTCGCTCTGCTCGTTGGCCTGCTTGAACAGCAACCGGTAGCTGTCGGCGCCAGCGCCCGAGAACAATGCATAACCGGCCGCTTTCACCTTTTCGAAATCGGCAATGGCGAGGTCCCATTGTTTGGTATACATATAAGCCTTGCCGCGCAATGCATAGGCCGCTCCTTTGGTCACATGCCCGAATGCAGCATTGCCTTTGGCATATTTGTTGGGCAATGCAGGCTCGTTGATGGCCTCGGTGAGGTCTTTTACAACCTGCTCCCAGACTTTCGCTTCGGTTTCGCGGCCTTTGGTAATCTCTTCGAGTTGTACGGGTTCGAGGTAGATAGGGACACCCTTGAAAAGCTGGTTCAGCCTGAAATAATAGTAAGCGCGGAGAAATTTGGCCTCGGCCATGTAACGCGCCTTCTTTTCGGGCGAGGACGGTGATTTTTCGGTGAGATTTTTGATGGCGTCGTTCGCGCGGTGCACGCCTTCGTAGAGCTCGGACCATACGCTGCTGACGTTGCCATTACCCACGGTGGCGGTGCCGTTCATGAATGCGTCGCCATCGCGTTGCTGGCCGCTCATGCCCATGCGGTCGAAGTGGTAAAGCTCCCGGCCGGAAGCGGAGCTGGTGCTGATACCGAGGCGCAGCCCGTTGTAGACACCGGTCATGCCGAGGTCGGTGAGGTTGTCGGTGGTCCACATCGTATTCGACGAAATGGAGCCGTAAGGGCTGGTGTCGAGCAGGTCGGGCTCGCAGGCGCTCAACGCGAGCAGCGAAAGCGCCGGAATACCGAATTGGCAGACTTTTCTTTTGAATATATGAACAGGAAATCTCATAATGCTGATTGAAAATTAAAGGGTTACATTCACTCCCAGTGAGTATTGCTTCATGGTCGGATAACCTACGCCGGCACCGATCTCGGGGTCGAGGCCCGGGTATTTGGTGATGATCAGCAGGTTTTCACCCGAAAGGAACAGCCTCGCACGACTGATTTTCAGCTTTTTGCTCCAAACATCGGGGATCGAATAGCCCAGTTGCAGGTTTTTCAGCTTGATGTAGGAAGCGTCGTACAGCCAGGTGGTGCTGGAAGTCGTGTTAATGGCGTCGCCATTGTATTTCAGCCTCGGGAACGAGCCGGTGATGTTGTTATTAGGGTCGTTCGGGTTGGCATCGTTGTAGTAGTAATGGTCGTCGGCCACGCGCGATGCAATGCCGTTACCGTCGCGGACGATGGAGTTGTTATACCCTTCGAAGTTGTAATAATACTGCATACCGGCCGAGCCTGCCCAGATCATCGACAGGTCGAAGCCTTTCCAGCTGGCATCCATATTCACCCCGAATACGTATTTGGGGTTCGAAGTGGTGCCGGTAAATTTCCGGTCGTAGCTGTTGCCGTAGTTGCCGTCGCCGTTGAGGTCGGCGAAAATGAAATCGCCGTAGTAAAGCTGCGCCTTGCCCACGCTGTTCACGGGCGAGAACGAATAGCCTGCGGCTTTCATGGCATTCACCCAGGCGAGGTCGTCCTGCGTACGGATCATACCGTCTTTCGGCCCCGCATTGATATCCACCTCACCGCCGGCTTTGTAGGTGCCGTTGCCGCGATAACGTTCGCGGAGATAGAACTCGTTGATCGCGCGGTCTTCCAGAATGCGGTTATCACCACCGGTCGAAACGTCGCCGAGGTTGCTGGTATAGCTTCGTGTTCCGTCGGCATTGGTAACCCATTGCTCGTTCAGTTTGCCTTTGTAGGTCGTCACTCGGTTGATGTTATAGGCGAAGTTCCCGTTGATCGAGTAGTTCACGCCGCCCACTTTATCGCGCCATCCGAGCGAGAACTCGATCCCGCGGTTGCGTACCGCAGCGGTGTTTTGTGTGGGTGCGGAAACGGTCCCGGCCGTGAGCGGAATAGGCGGGGTGGTAAGGATACCGTCGGTGTATTTGTCATACCATTCCAATTCGAAGCTCGCGCGGTTGTTCCACGCATTTCCGTCGAGACCGATGTTGGTTACCGTAGTCGATTCCCATCTCAGGAACGGGTTGGCGATCTTGCCTTGTGCGAGGCCGGAGGCGATCGTGCCGTTGAACGAGTAGTTAACCTTTCCGTAGTTGGCCTGGTAATCGTAATCGCCGGAGGCATTGTTACCCAGTTTACCCCACGAAGCGCGTAGTTTCAGGTTCGGAATGTGGTTGCGCAAGCCGGCGAAGAAGTTTTCCTCGGAAATCCGCCAGCCGGCAGAGAACGACGGGAATGTACCCCAGCGCGTATCCGGAGAGAACCTTGAAGAACCGTCGTAGCGAATGTTTGCTTCAAAGAGGTATTTTGAGCGGAAGGAGTAATTGAGCCTTCCGAACCAGGAGCGCATAGCACGGTCGTATTCGGTGCCCGTGGTGTTGGTCATATCGGTCGCCGAGCCGAGGGTCGTAATGGTCCAGTCGATCAGGCCGGTTTTTGTGGCGTCGATATCGTAGTAATTGTAGTAATACTGGTTGTACCCTGCTAATGCGCCAATCTCGTGATCGCGCCCGATGGTGGTGTTATATCGGAGAACGTTGTCGAAGGTGATCTGGTAGTTTTTGTTGTAGGTGTACCGCGTACTCATTGTGGTCGGATCGTTGGTTTGGTTCACGTCGTCGGCCACATTGTTGGCGAAATTCCAGCGCAATACCGGGATGGCATGCGAGTTGTATTCCGCAAACCGGATCTGGTAGTTCATCTTGGTTTCAAACTTCAAACCTTTGAGAATGTCGACATTCGCAAAAAGCGTGCTGTTGAACCGCGATTCCGAATCTTTGCCGCCTGTGGTGTTCAGGTAGGCCAGGATGCCGTTGGCGGTCTGGATTTCGTCCGCTGCCGCCGGGAGGCCGTAACGACCGTCGTAATAGGGCACAATACCGGGTACGGTCTGGCGGAGGAAGTTGAACGCATTGGCGGTATTCCCCATGTCTTTGGATTGGGTCTGGGCGAACGTCTGCGTACCCACGGTTACCGCATTACCGATCTTGGTCTGCACGTTGGCACGGAGCTGGTAGCGTTTCAGGCCGGTGTTCTGCATTACACCAGGGTTGTTCAGATAGCCCAGCGAGATATTGAAAAGTGACTTTTCGCTTCCGCCATTCACGGATATATTGTGGTTCTGGACCACGTTGTTTTCAAAAATCACTTTGCCCCAGTCGGTATTGGGATAGGCGAGCCAGTTGGGAACGCCGTTTACATTCAGCTCGTCGGGGTGCTGTTTGGCATATTCCCAGGTTTGGATCGTCTGATCCGAGTAAATAGGTACTGCGCGGCCGATGTTGGCGGCACCTTCGTTGAAAAGGCGCATGTGGCGCGGATAATCGGACACGAACTGCGGCAGGTTGCTGGGGCTTGCCGTCGAGAACAACCCGCTGTAAGAAACGGTCGTCTTGTTTTTGGAGCCCTTTTTGGTGGTAATGAGAATGACCCCGTTGGCAGCCTGGGAACCGTAAATGGCCGAAGAAGCAGCGTCTTTCAGGATGGAAATGCTCTCCACGTCGTTAGGATTCACGGCATCCATTACCCCGATAATGCCGTCGATGAGCACCAGCGGGCTGTTGTCGTTGAGAGTGCCCGTGCCCCGGATGCGGATCGTGGCGCCGTCGTCGCCGGGCTTACCCGAGCTCTGGCGCACGTACACACCCTGCCCAAGGCCTGCAAGCGACGAAGAAAGGTTGGTAACAGGGCGGCTTTCAATGCTCTTGGAATCGATTGTAGCCACGGAGCCGGTCAGGTTGACTTTCTTCTGCTCGCCGTAACCTACGACTACGAGTTCGTTGAGGTTACTCGCCAGCGGAGCGAGGCTGATGCTGAACTCGGTCCGGCCGCCGATCTCCTGCTCGCTGGATTCATAGCCGACAAAACTGAACACGAGCGATTTGCCCGCGACATCGCTGATCGCGAGCTTGAACCGGCCGTCGGCATCGGTAACGGTTCCCTGCTGGGAGCCTTTCAGAATAACGCTTACTCCGGGAAGACCTTCACCTTTTTCGTCTGTTACTTTACCGGTGAGTTCGGCCGCTGCTTTCTGAGCGAAGGCGGTCGGGGCGGCACTGGCAAGCGGCACAATGCCCGGGGCCGACAGCAGGGACAGCGCAACGAACGCCGCACCCGCGCGACCGCGAAGGTGCCGCACGGGCGGAAGCGGGGCAGGAGGGGTATTTTTTGTTTTGGTAGAATACTTCATCGTATTTCCCGGGGTTTGAAGGTGGATTATTTTGTTTGATAGAAAAATGTTTAAACAAAATTCCGCTAACCGGGCCGTCCGACGGGGTGAAAATCCATTTCGAATAGGGGTGTTTTTCAGCGGCGGGATAATTTTATCGTATTTTAGTACCAAAAAAACAGTGGGCATAATTGTGCCTGGGAGGCGACAAATGATGAGATTAGGGAGTGTGCTCCTGATGATAATTGCGTTGTACGTAGGCGGGCCGCGCTCCGGTGCAAACGCACAGTGGCCGGCATCCCGGCGGCTGGCGCCCCAGCGGTTGGTTTTTAATAAGCTGAATGCAGAGAACGGATTGTCGCAGAATTCCGTGCTGGCGATTGCGCAGGATCATGCCGGGTTTATGTGGCTCGGCACCAGCTACGGGCTCAACCGGTTTGACGGCCGTAATTTCAAAATATACCAGCATGAGCCGTCCGTAAAGGGTAGTTTGAGCGGGAACTATATCCTTTCGGCACTCAGCGATTCGAAACGTACACTGTGGGTCGGTACGAGCCATGGCCTGAACCGCTATTTACCCGAAAGCGATTCGTTCGAGTCTGTGCTGGCAGGGAAGCCGGGGGAGGAAGCCAAGCTCAGCAACAATACGGTCAACTGTATTTTCGAGGACAGCCGCGGGATAGTGTGGGTGGGTACCGGTCGCGGACTGAATGAGCTCATCGACCGGCAGCGTTTGCGTTTCAGGCAGTATTATGGGGGCGCGTCCGAACCCACCCTGGCGGGGGATGATATACGTTGTATTTTCGAAGACTCACAGCGGCGTCTTTGGGTGGGAACCACCACGGGGCTGACCAGAATCACGCTTGGTAATAATGGAATCCGTTTCAGGAGTTTTGTTGCGCGAATGTCGAAGCGTGAAAGCGAGGGCAATGCGGCTGTGGGCTACCCGGTTACGGGCGGGTTGAGCGACAATTTTGTAACAGCTGTTGCGGAGGACAGGAAAGGTAATATATGGGTAGGTACGAAGCACGGCGGGCTGAATTTGCTGGATCCATCTACGGAGACATTTACACATTACCAGAAACGGGAGGGGGCTAATGGCTTGGCTCACAACAATATCCGCAAGATATTTACCGACAAGGCCGGCAAGCTCTGGATCGCGACGCTGGAAGGGCTTAGCATTCTGGATCCGGCTACACGCACATTTACCACCTATCAGCACGAGGCCGAAAACCCGACTAGCCTGAGCCAGAACTCACTGTATGATATTTTCCGGGATGCCAACGGCTCGGTGTGGCTCGGCACCTACTACAATGGTGTCAACATTGTGTATTCGCATGAAACACCATTCAAGGTTTACCAGGCAGGAAAATCAAAGTACAGCATTAACCACAATGTAGTAAGCGCCGTGGTGAAGGACAGGGCCGGCAACCTGTGGATCGGTACGGAGGGCGGCGGCTTCGACCATCTCGACATCCGCACGGGCGCCGTCCGGAATTTCAGGAGCGGACCGGGCGCGTCCGGCATGACTTCCAATCTGGTGAAAGCCATTGTACAGGATAAGAACCGCGGCTTGTGGATCGGTACGCATTTGGGCGGGTTGAATTATTACAATGGAGATACGTTCAGGGCATTTCGGAACAATCCGGCGGATGCGGGGTCGCTCAGTTCGGATAATGTCAGTGCGGTTTTCGAAGACAGCCGCGGACGGCTCTGGGTCGGGACCGATCAGAAGGGGGTAGACCTGCTGGACAAACAAACCGGCACTTTCCGGCATTTCAACGTCGGTACTCAGGCCCCGTTTAAGCTAAGCGGGAATTTTGTGCGTAATTTTTACGAAGACTCGAAACACAACCTCTGGATCGGTACCAATGAGGGTGTGAATGTGCTTCGAAGCGATTCGGGCGGTATCGAGTGGATCAGGCCGCGCGGGGAATCTCCCGAAAAACGGTTCCCGAAAATTATCAACTGCGTGCTGGAAGACCGGCGCGGAATCGTCTGGATCGGTTCCTATTACGGTGGGCTCACCCGCTACGATCGTACCAGCAATACATTTATCAATTTTACCCGGAAAGACGGCCTGCCGAACGATAATGTGCTCGGTATCCTCGACGACGAGCGGGGTAATCTGTGGATCAGCACCTCCAACGGGCTATCTCGGTTCGATACGGCCAGGCGTGTTTTCAAGCATTACACCGTCGCCGACGGACTTCCCGGCAATGAGTTTATTTCCAATACCCATTACCAGGATGAATCCGGCGAGCTATTTTTCGGTGGTCTTAACGGTCTGGTGAGTTTTATGCCTGCCGCTATTGAAACCAATGATTTTGCCGCGCCAGTTGTGTTTACGGGGCTGAAACTGTTCAATACGCCGGTGCGCATCGGCGGGCAGGACGAGCTGCTGCAAAAGGATATCGGTCTGACGCGTGAAATCACGTTCACGCATGCGCAGAACATTTTTACCATCGATTTTGCCCTGCTGAATTACATCAAGCCCGAGAAGAACGCTTATGCTTACCGGCTCGACGGCTTTGAAAAGGACTGGAACTATGTGAAGGCGTCGTCAGTCACTTACACCAATCTGCCGCCGGGGACCTATACCTTTTTGGTAAAAGGAGCTAATAATGATGGAATTTGGAGCAAAGCGCCTGCCAGTATCACAATCCACGTTCTGCCGCCGGTATGGAAAACCTGGTGGGCGTATTGCCTGTATGTGGTTGCGGCGCTTGCGGTCGTGCTTTTTGTAACCCGGTACTTTTATATGACCGCGCTTTTCAAGCGGGAACATGAGCTGCACCAGGTAAAACTGAATTTTTTCACCAATGTCTCGCACGAGATCCGTACGCACCTGACGCTCATACAGGGGCCTGTGGAAGGGCTTATGCTGGCGCGCCAACAGGACGAGGAGGTGCAAACGAATCTCTCGCTGGTACGCAAAAATGCGAACCGGCTGCTCCGGCTTGTGAGCGAGCTGATGGATTTCCGGAAAGCCGAGACCAACCACCTCGCATTGCACGTGACGCACAACGACCTCGTGCCGTTTCTGCGAGGTGTTTTCAGCGATTTCAGCTTCATTTCGCAGCACCGGAAAATCGAATCGGTGTTTGAATATGAGGCCGAAGAAACTTCGCTGTATTTCGACGCCGGGCAAATGGAGAAGGTGATTTTCAACCTGCTCAGCAACGCATACAAGTTTACGCACGATGGTGGGAAGGTTTTGCTCAAAGTCACGGAACACAACGATTGGGTGAAGATCCGCATCGAAGACGACGGCATCGGCATTGCGCCGCAATACCTCGGTAAGCTGTTTGCTAACTTCTTCCAGATTTACGACCACGGCAAGCAGAACACCGGTTACGGAATCGGGCTGGCGCTTTCCAAAAGCATTGTGGAATTGCACAAAGGGGAGCTCGCAGTTGAAAGTACAGTGGAGGAGCAGCACCGGAAGGGGAGAACCTGCTTCACGATCACGCTCCGAAAAGGAAACGGGCATTTTGCAGCGGAACAGCTGGAAACGCAGGCGGCCATGGCCACGGGTGAAACAAATCTTCTGGCGGAAGCTGCGGCGTTAGGCGTGGCGGAACCCGAAGGTGATAAACCTGTGGTGCTGCTCGTGGAAGACAATGAAGAAGTGCGGGCGTTTATCGCCGGGGCGCTGGGCGGGCGTTACCGCATTGTTCAGGCTGAAAACGGCGAACAGGGCTGGGCGACGGCTACCGAATCTATTCCCGAACTGATTATCAGCGACGTGATGATGGCGGAAATGGACGGGCTTGCATTGTGTGCGAAACTGAAAACCGACGAGCGTACGAGCCATATTCCGGTGATCCTGCTGACGGCCAAAGCCTCGCTGAACCACCAGCTTAGCGGGTTGAAAACCGGTGCGGATGCTTACATCCCGAAGCCTTTCAGTATCCAGTTGCTGGAATTGAATGTCCGGAACCTGCTGGCTTCCAGGAAACTCATGCAGCAAAAATACAGTCGCCAGATTACGCTTCAGCCGCAGAATGTGGTGATTGAATCCCTGGACGAGCAATTCCTGTCCCGGATCGTTGCGATTACGGAGGAGCTGATGGACAATCCGGATTTCGGCGTGGCCATGCTGACAGAAAAGATCGGGATGAGCCAGTCGGTGCTGTATAAGAAACTCAAAGCGGTGACAGACCTTTCGGTCAATGATTTCCTGAAATCGATCCGTCTCAAAAGGGCCGCGCAACTTTTGCGGCAGCAAAAAATGACCATCTACGAAGTCGCCTACGCCGTAGGGTACGACGACCGGAAGTATTTCAGCCGGGAATTCAAGAAACAGTTCGGTAAAACGCCTACCGAATATGCGTTGGAATCCGGGGAGGTAGAAATTTAAGGAGAGGGAGGAAAGGGAGGAAGGGGAGGAAAGGGAGGAAGGGGAAACTTCCCTCTCTTCCCTTTCCTCCATCTTACCCTTCCCCCATCTTCCCCTTCCTCCCTCCTCCCTTTCCTCCCCTTCCATCCTCCTTCTCCCCAACAAGTGTAAACACCTGTTTTTCAAAACACGTGTTTGTAGTCGTTTTTGAAGAATTATTTCTACGAACCTTTGTCGGGCAAAAGCTTTTGTACGGTGGAGATCAGCTACCACTTGAAAAAACGGGCTTACCTGTAAAGGCATCATTACGGGGACGGATCCTGCACGTCTTACAACAGGGGATTATTCATACGTCACAATGAGCAATTTTCTTGATTTACAAAACGGCTGGTACAACGGTTTGATCCAGGGATTAGGCCAGAGCGAGGAATCTTTTCAGATCATTCAGCCAGCACCTCCGATCGCCAGCGGCACTGCCGCAAACCCGACTTTCTGGGCTTACTATAACAATATCCCTCCGAAAACACTGACCGCCCAGTTTGTTGCCAGCGGTGGTAACCAGTTTTATAACAATTACAGAGGCTTGCTTTCGGCACTGGTCCCTTCGCGGCAGATTGACGTGAAAGCGGATATCGGAGCCGAAAACTTTGCGGCGTGGCATGCCTACGTGCAAACACAACCTGCACCGAGCATGAACCAGATCCCGACCATGTTCAGAAACTGGGCGATGTTCAACGCGCCGGAGGTGGCCAACATCGGTTCGTCCGATTACGCGGCCATTCTGCTCGACCCCATCGCTACGGCACAGAATGAGCTCACATTAGTGTATACCAATGAAAAGGGCCTGCCGGTCAACTTCGACTGGCAGCTGAACTACGCTGATATGGTTAACCAACTGGCCAGCGCACCTTCCCGCTCTTTCAATTTCAACAGCGGTACCATGAACAAAAATGTAAGCACCTCATGGGCTGGCGGCTCCACCTCGGGCTTCTTCGGCCTGTGGGGCGGTAGCAGCTCCACCTCGACGCTCAGCGAGCAATTTGCTTCCAGCAATGTTACGGTGGACGCCAGTTTTGAACGTATCCTGGTGTTTTCCAACACGCCGGGTGCATGGTACTACTCGTCCGCAATGGGCCTGGCTTATGCCAACCAAACGGGCAATCCATGGAGCGATAAATCGTCGATCAACTGGAACAACACATTCGGGCCGAACGGTAACATGCAATATTTCTCGGCGAACGTGATCGTTGCGTCGGGTATGTCCATTACCATTACATCCAATGCGAAGTATTCTTCTGTCGATCAGCAGACGATCACTTCCAGCGGCTCGTCCGGTTTCTGGCCGTTCTATTCCGGTGATAGCGGCAGCACGTCGACCAACCGTGTGTCGTTTAACCAGGAAGGCAATATGACCATCACTACCAGCAGCATTCCGGGTGTACCTGTGGTGCTGGGCGTGAATGTATTGTCGGCCGGTGAGTTTGTGGGCCATTCTTCGAGCCTGGGCATTTCGCTCTTCGAATCAGCCAAGGCATTTGCTGCCGAAATTCTGGCTGCTGCATAATGTTTGCTTTGGAAGGCTGGGTGATCCCAGCCTTCTTCTTTTGATTTTTACCGTGTGCCCGGAAACCATCATTCAGGAAGCAAAATGATAACTACCTACGATAGCCCTGCCGAAACGATGACAGCCGTTACCGACGGATGGTACAACCGGTTGGCCGCCAGTCTCAACTTATCCATCCGGCATTTCCAGTTGCTGCAACCGCCGGGTGTGCCTGTAAGCGATCAGGCCCTGTGGGATTGTTTCAATGTAGTACCTCCCGCCACGCTCAAATACAACCGCTGGTATTATCAGCAGCCGACGTTTTTCAGCCAGTATGCCGCGGTGGTGAACGGGCTGTCGTTCCCGGAGAGCGCTTTCGTGGAAGACATCGGTGCCGATACCTATGCTCAGTGGCAGGCTTATCTGAAAACGCTTTCGCCTCCGCCCCCCGCCAATACCTTGCCGACGGTGTGGTTTCAATGGGCGATGGTGAATGCCCCCTCGGTGGCCAATATAGGTCGCTCCGACCTTGCCACCCAACTGCTGATCAGCGGTGCGCAGGCGGCGCTGGAACCCTATGAAGGCCCAAATGCGAAACCTGCCGACTTTTTCCCTTCGTTTTCAGACCTTAAAAACACATTACGCGCATCGCCCGGAACGAGTTTCTTCTTCGACTCGACCGACGACGACCCGGACGTTTCCAATTCCTGGGTGCCGGGCGATGACCCCAACTATTTCGGGATATGGACCGGCAGTTCGGCGGCGTTTCTCGTAAGCAGGAAGTTTGCGTCGAGCAAAATCACTGTTTCCATACAATTCGATCATTTTGCGGTGGTAACCGTCACGCCTGGACAATGGTACAATTCCTCGTTGCTGCACCAGGCCTGGGCGTCGCAGTCGACTCCGCCGTGGATCGACAGTTCCGACTGGCAGACCTATTTCGGAGACAGCGGAAGCCTTACCCACGCGGTGGGCTCCATACTTGCGGCCGACGGTATTACCCTCACCCTCACATCGGACGCCGACTTCACTCCAATGGAACAAACGCTTATCAAAGGCCTTGCGGCGATTGGAGACTGGCCGGCTTACTGCCCCGTAGCTTCATCGGCGATTTCGAACACGATCACGACTGCCCCCGGATCGACGACAATCCAGTTTAAGTCCTCACCTGGGATTCCCGTGGTACTGGGTCTAAATGTTTTTGATATCCGTAGCTACGTGGGGGCGGGTTGAGAAATAGTATATTTTAAAGAATACTGAGCGTCTGCATTCCACTGGTTTGCAGACTTTTTTGCTTTGTAGCGGGATTGCTCTTGTCGATATTCAGGAGTTGATTACGCGAATTATTCCTATTGTAAAGTAGTATAAATTCTACTTTGTAGGGCTTAGTCTACGATAACTATTTCTGATGTCGACAGGCTCAAATAATCCGGGGGTAGTAGGTTTGTTCTGTTTCAAACTCAACCAAAGTTCCACAAACAAATCACTACATGAAAGCAATTCGACTCCTTTCGGCTCTGGCGCTCACGATGACCCTGGCAACAGGCGCTGCCACTTTCGGTCAGGTAAAGATTGGCTCCAATCCTACAACGATCGATCCCAACAACAACCTTGAAGTTGAAAGTGCTGATCCGACGAAAAAAATCAGCATTCACAAAACTACGGGGAAACTAACCATCGCCGACGGCTCGCAGGGCGACAAAAAGGTGCTGACCTCCGACGCGAATGGCGTAGCAACCTGGCAAAGCCAGTCGGAACTGGCGATTCCGGTTACTGCATTCAGCGGGGCCATTACCGGCCTGGCTACGATCCCCACCTTCACTACCCACGATCAGATCGACCAGCGGCTTCCGCTTGTCCCTACGCTAGGTGCAGCGGACTGGAACGCAAGTACCAAGCGGTTTATCGTTCCGGTGGCCGGAACCTACTCGGTGCAGGTCGGCTTGTCGTGTATCAGTACAACAGGTGCAGGCGTAACGTTGTGGACGCGGATCTGGGTAGTGTCCGAGAATGGCGGCCCGATCTTCAAAGGTACCAGCCCGATGGGCCTCACCGCCGGTGACTGGCAATCGGTGGTTTATACGGGAAAACTGAATGCCGGCGACGGTATCTCGCTGGAAGGCTACACCATGCAAACCGACGGCAACCCGCCGGTAAACAACATCTGGACCGGTACTTGCGGCCGTGCATACATGACCGTCACGAAGATCGACTAACGGATCAGCAACCATATTCTCAATGATTATTAGTTAAAACACAACGATTCTTTATGAAAACAAGACGACTATTATCCATGATGCTTTTTGCTGCTGCGGCGGTTCCGAATGCATCTTTTGCGCAGGTAAAAATCGGATTAAACCCCACAGCAATCACACCGGGAGCTCAGCTGGACGTGGAGTCGGTCGCCAACACGCACACCGTCGTAATGGAATCCGGCGCCGTCGGCATTAACACTGCCGCGCCGCAATCCTACCTGGATATCCGGGGGACGACCAAGATCCTATCCCAAACCGGCACACAAACCGGGGTAATCTGGACGGGAACATCCAATATGGACGGAGTCGAGATCAGCGCCGGCGCGGGCGATTGCTGGGTTGGCATTCAGCGGAGAGGCGGTGCGCCGCTTCACCTTTCCAAACCATCCGGTACGATTGAACACTCGTTTGCCATTTTCAGTGTGGATGGCGTTCCGGGCGGCGTGGGGGCGATCCTGTACGATGGCGTAGCAGGGGTCATTTACAATACTACCTCGGACCAGCGTCTGAAAGAGAACATTCATTCGACCCGATTCGGGTTAGAGGCGCTGAAAGCGGTCAGGGTGTACGATTATAATTTCAAATCCGATTCCAGGAAAACACTTTCCACAGGTGTACTGGCCCAGGAGCTGCACAAGGTATACCCGCAAGCGGTTACCGTTGGCGGTGCCGATGAAAAGGTTAAACCCTGGCAGGTAGATTACAGCAAGCTGGTGCCGATGCTGGTGAAATCGGTGCAGGAGCTCAGCGACGAAGTAGAACTGCTGAAAAAGGAGAAAGCTCAGCTTAGCGCGGAGTTGAAGCTTAAAGAGGATGCCTATGCAGAGTTCGGCAAGCGGTTAACCCAAGTAGAAAATATGCTTAACGGCGCGGAGAACACAAAATCCGTGAGCCGGTAAACGAACATTTTAAATCTCATCGATATCGACATGAAAACACAATATCTATTATCTAATACTTGCGGAAGTAAGGTAGCAAGGGCGCTGTTTACAGTTGTATTGCTTACCGGTTGTTCCGTCGCTTTTGCCCAGGTGAAGATTGGAGCCAATCCAACGACCATCGAGCCGAATTCCAACCTGGAAGTGGAAGCCTCTACGCCCGGACGTAAAACGAGAATTGACAAGACGACAGGGCAGGTCACCATTACCGATGGTACTGAGGGTGCTGGAAAAGTATTTACCTCCGATGCCAATGGTGGGGGAAGCTGGCAAACGAGCGGGGCAGGGTGTGCCAGCTTTGATGCGAAGGGGGATGATACAACTACACCAGTAGCTGATGCCGGCGTGTATTCCCCTGTAAAGCTGATTGCCGGCAATGTTTCTTACTCTCCATCCGGTGCCTATAATAGTGCAACCGGGGAGTATACCATCCCTGAGAATGGATTCTATATCTTTCACGGGTCGGTGGGCACTTATAATGTTGCTATCGGGAATACTGGCACCAGAAATACCTCTATCGATTTGATTTCAGTATCTAAGGGTCTTTTAAGTCATACTGTTTCGCCGGAATTGGCATATGGAGTTGGGGCTTGGCAGGACATAACCTCTGCCAATTATTTTATAGCAGGTGATAAGGTAACGTTTCAGATAAATTCCGATCATGTCAGCGGGGTCAAGCCGGATTCGGTGACTACCGCCGCGATTTTTTTCTCCGGTACCCGTATCGATTGTAATAAAAACTAGAATTGATTAATTGAGATTATTTCAATTTCCACAGTAACGCAACAGGTCGTTAGGGTTTCCTAATGCCACAAACAGACGAATCAATGAAACGAGAATATACCAACCCGTCTAGAAAAGGATGGCTCAGCATGGCGGCCTCGGCAGCCCTTCTGCTAACAGGGCACCTGGCCCAGGCCCAGGAGGGCAGCCAGGGAAATACGACGATTTTCGGCGGGGCCGAGATGACGTTTTTCAGCAACCATAATTTCGTGACCGGAGGCGGGGGCGCTCAGCCGGGCGTAATCCTGACCGAACGTGCGGCTGGGAATTTCGGTGTGCTCAACTTCGCAGGTGATAACCTTACTTCCACAGGCGCGTCCGACGCGGGTTACGTGGATGGGTACGTACGCAAGTACGGAGCGGGCGCATTCGTGTTTCCCGTGGGCGACAACGGTTTTGTGGGCCAGTTTGCGGCTTCCGCCGACGGGGTAATGGGCGCTTACTTCCATGCCGATGCCAACACCGCCGTTACGAGCAACCTTTTTACAGGTTCCAATTATGCGCCGCTACCAACCGGCGGGCCTTTCCCGACCAGCAACATGGGTACGAATGTGGACGTCGTGAGCACGATTGAGTATTGGGATATTGACGGCACCAATGCAACTCCGCTGACCTTGACATGGGATGCCGGAAGTGCGATCGGCACGTTGACAACCAACCAGCTCAACAAACTATCGATTGTAGGATGGGACGGTGTACAATGGGTAGCGATTCCTTCGAAGGTGGATGTAACCTCGATACTGGGCGGCACGAGCGATCTGACGGCCGGTTCTATCACCACCATTTCGCCACTCGCACCGAACACCTATACGGCCTATACATTCGCGTCGCTTACGCTGCCGTTGCCGGTGACACTCACCCGCTTTACGGCCGTTGCGGAAGGGAAAACCGCGCTGCTCGCCTGGGCAACGACGGAGGAAACCAACAGCGATCGCTTCGAAGTGGAGCGCAGCGCCGATGGCAAGAAATGGGCTATGATCGGCTCGGTGGCATCTACGGGCGAAAGCAAAGTACTCGTAAATTATAAGTTCACGGATATTGCGCCGCTGGCTGGCGAGAATCTCTATCGCCTGAAAATGGTGGACAAGGACGATACCTACGCGTATAGCGCGATCCGTAATGTGCAGGTGAAAGGGGAGGCGATAAGGCCTTATCCTAACCCGGTGTCGGACAGATTACTGATCGACAGTTATGTCAAAGTGAAGGAAGTATCGGTTAAAAATACTGCCGGACAGAACTTTATGCAGGTTCAAAAGGTGTCCAACGACGGAATCGATGTCAGGAAACTAACGCCTGGCGTCTATATCGTAACCGTGACCCTGTTTGACGGCACTATCAGCACACACAAAGTAGCCGTTACCAGGTAGCGCAAAGACATCCGGCTTCTCCCGGGCTTTGTTCATAAGCCCGGGAGAATAACCTGCACCCATTAAAAAGAATAACCTCGCTCTGCAACATGGCGATATTGATCGTTACGGATAACCCCACTCTGAACATCGGTTTACGCACCATTATCATCGGTGAATTTCCTGATATTACCATCTTCGAAGCGGAAACGCTTCAAAAAGCGATTGCAGTAACTTTCGGCCAACCCGCGAGCATCGTGGTCCTCGATGTCGGTGTGGCCGATGGAAAAAACATCGCTTTGCTCGATACTTTTAAGAAGGCCAATCCGCAGGCAGCGGTGGTGGTGTATTTAGGCGATGAATTTGAATATATTTATGCATTTGCAAAGGCCGGCATCACTGCGTTAATTTCCAGGAAGTCCGACGCGGTGGAGGTAGCGGAGGCATTGCACCGCGCCTCGCAACGATTGCGGTTTATCAGTTTTGATATTCAGCAAATACTCCTGTCGGATATTGCGGCTGGTCCTGAAAATCGTCGGAAAGGCTAAGTTTTGATTTTAGCAAATTTAAGAAATGATGATTTGCGAATTATTACTACAATTGCATATTGTTTTATAGGAAAACCTCTACTATACGTTTAGCTCATGAACATCCTTGTCGTTGAAGATCACTTTCTGGTTCGGATGAGTATGAAAATTGTGCTGCAAGAGCTTTACAGCCAGGCCAGCATCGACGAATCGGATAGTTTCGACCATGCAATTGCCCGTATGCGTGGTAATGCGTATGATCTGATCCTGCTCGATATCGAACTTCCCGGTGGACAGGGGACCGGAATGGTGGGCAGAATCCGCCAGTTTCAACCCGAAACGCCGATTCTGGTGTGTTCCGCGGCCGATGAGCAACAGAACGCACTCGCATTCATCGCCGCCGGCGCAAACGGGTTCCTATCCAAGACCGCCGAAAAAAGCGAGACCATCAAGGCCATTATGACCGTGGTTAAAAAGAGCCGCTATGTAAGCCAGGCGGTTCAGGAGCGGTTACTCGATGTGGCGACGTACGGCAAGCAGAAGCGGACGCGCCCCTTCGGTATTAAAAGCCTCTCTGGTCGGGAAAGGGAGATCACCGAGTTGTTGATTGCCGGTAAATGGGTGAAGGAAATAGCTGCCCACCTCGACATTCAATCCAATACCGTCAGCACTTACAAGGCAAGAATCTTCGAAAAACTGGGCGTTGATAATGTGATCGACCTGGCTGCCAAAATCAGGGAGCCCGAAATTCCGGAACGCCCCTGACTTCCGATCGTCAGGTACCACTTTGCGAAAATGCCCGGAACGTCAATGTCACCCTCGTACCGGGTTCGAGCCGTTCCATTTCAATGCGATCGGTCACCGACGGCGCCAGCTCCTTGATCATCGCAAGTCCTATCCCGGTCTGCGGCGATGATGCTGGTAGGGGTATGTCTTCCATAAACCATGCAAGCAGATCTTTGGATATTCCCCGGCCGGTGTCTTCGATGATCAGCTGCAGCCGGTTGTTTTGGTGGGCAATATAAGCCCTGATCTCGCCGCTGTCGGTGTACTTGTTGGCATTGTCGATGATATTGTGGATCACGATTTTCAGCAGTTGCTGGTGCGTTTCGATGAACGTGCCGGCGGGTATCAGGTTCAGGAATGTGTTGGAATTGATTTTCGTGTTTTTACCGTAGAGCTGCATATTCTCTTCCAGCAACTCGTGCAGTGATACGGTTTCACTCTTCGGCTCGTGTTTGTAGACCTGGATTTTTACATAGGCCAGCAGGTCTTCCAGTGATCCCTTCACCATGCGCAATGCATCCTCAATATTTTTGCCAAAAAGCGACACCATATCGAACTGTTGCCGCTCGATCATCTTCTGCATTTCACCCGCGACGATAATGGCTGCCCCGAGTGGGGAGCGGACGTCGTGTGCGATGGAGGCCATCAGGCGTGATTGCAGGTGCATCTGGCTCAGAAGCTCGTTTTGGGAACTTTCCAGATCGCGTAACGTACCCTGCAACTGGCTGGTACGCTCATTGATCTGAAGTTCGAGCAGCCGGCTCCTTCGCTGCACCGACCGGATCCGGTATTTCAGGTAGAAGAATGCAGCCAGAAAAGCCGCCAGCAGGATCGAGAGGTAAAACCACCAGGTCTGGTACCAGAATGGCGGCACGTCGATGTCGAGGGTTTCGTACCCGTAATTACCGGTGCCGAAGCCATTCTTTTTACGAACATGCAGGGTATAATGCCCTTTGCCGAGGGTGGAAATGTTGATCGTCGCCTTGTTGGCAACCGGCGCGTCGATGGCGAGCCAGTCGGTGGCAGCAGGTGTGCTGCCGCGCTCAGCCAGTGCATAGGAAAATTCGACATTGTAATCATTCCCGAAAAACGGCGTGTTAACCTCCAATTTCAGCTGCTTTTGACTTTGCAGGAAGGAAATATGCTTCTGGGGCGCGAGCAGGGTTTTCTGGTCGATCTCGATCCGGTCGATGACAATTTTCTTATCGGGCATTTCCGCCGGAACTTGTTCCGGTTTGAACCACACCAATCCATTGATGGAGGGCAACGACACTATTCCCGAAGGCAGCCGGACCGCACAGGGTTCGCACCCTCCATTGAATTCGTTGGTGTTGAACCCGTCGGTTTTCGAGTAGTGATGATAGTACAGCTCAGCCGGTCTGTCGGCATAATCCCAGAGGTCTTTTTTTAATACCTGAAACAATCCGCGGTTGGTCGGAATCCAGAAAAAGCCGTTTCTGTCTTCAACAATGCAGTGTGCATTGGCCAGATAGCCTTTGCGGTCGAGTGGGAAGTGCGTCAGTTTTCCGTTTCTAAGCAGAAAAAAGCCGTCTTTGTAGGTCGTTACCCACAGCTCGGTATTATTGGGCGAGAGGTAGAGGCTCCGGATATAGATACCCTCCAATCCCCTGATTTCCGAAACTTGCTTCGTTTTCCGTATAACCTTAAACAGCCCCTGGCCGGTCCCGACCCAGAGCGTCCCGGCCGGTTGTTCCACCACCCACGATACATTGGTGAGCGGCCCTTTGAGGAATGGCAAGGGCTGGCTGTTAATCGTGAAAGGTGCGCTGATGGAAAACAGGCCTTCCGTTCGCGTCGCGATCCAGATCGTCTTATCGGCCCCCTGGTAGAGTTGCGTGATTTCCGACGGCAATGTCCAGGCGAGTTTCATGGCCGATCCGTCGGGAGTGAGCATCATCAGCCTGGTAGCGCGTTTACACCAAATGAAGCCGTTATGGTCTTTCAGAATACTGGATTTGTCCCAAAACACGCTGCTGGTAACCAGTGGGAGCTGCCTGCTTGTGATGTTTCCGGAGCCGTCGGTGGTGTAGGCAATGCCCTGGTTGGATAATATGGTGTTTTTGTCGATCAGCGTTTGCCCGTAGTACACCTGGTCGGTGTTGGGGTAGGGCGATGCCAGCGCGCTGAATTTTTTTCGGGTTAATACAAAAAGGCCGCTGAGCTGGCTGCCGATAAAGATGCGCTGGGCCTTGGCGTCGTAATAAATAGCGTTGATCTGTTCTTTGATAAAATCAAACCCGGTCAGGATCAGTTCGGAGTTTAAATCACCATTCCGCTCGGGTACCAGCCGGTAGACCGAGGTGCCCAGCTGTATGAATGTCTGTTCCGTTGCATTGTTCCAGTACATTCGGTAATTGCCTTGACGGTATAAAGTCTCCTGGGTGAGCGGCCCTCTTAAAACGGCCGGTCGCGGACCGAAGGGTGTCGAATCAATGGGAAACTGGCTGAGTTGGCCATTTTTAAGGTGATATAGGTTATTTCCGGTGCGGAAGAAGTGCCAGGGAACTTCATCGATCCACCCGATGCTGCCCGCCCGCTTTTTTTGCTTGTAGTAAGCCAGCGTGGTGCCGTTGAATACGAAAAAGCGGTCACGGCCGACGGGATACACCGCGTAGTTGGGATAAGGATTTCCGTAGTAAAGCCTTGGATGGCGTTCCATGATATGCCCCTCGTGCTTTCTAGGGTACAGAAAAGGTTGCTGCTTAATGAATTGATGCAGGCCGGAGTCGAGGGTAGCCTTGCCCTGGTGCACGTGAATAAACTCCCAGTCGTCGTTCAACGCGAAAAAGCCGACCGGGGCCGGACGTGGGTCAATATGGAAAGAGCCGATGCTAGCCGCGGAATAGGTTTTCCCGAAATCGTCGAAAACTTTGAAATTCTTGCCGTCGAACCGCGCTAGACCGCGCTGGGTAGACAGCCACATATAGCCCAGTTCATCCTGCGCGATGGCATACACACTGTTTTGCGGCAGGCCATCCTCGTCGGTGTAGTGTTCAACGCGGAATTCCTCTACTACTGGCTGACGGGCATGTTGAGACCAGGCACAGAGTGGATTGCAAAACAGGAAAAAGAACAAAAGATAAAAAGGATGGGCGCTTGTATTCACTGGTAAGGCTAATGCGTACTGAATGATCGACAATATAGAAATTATTCTACGTATTTCGATGAACGAAATGCGCGGTAGTCGCTCATGTGTAGTGCGAAGTCCTTAAAACAAAAAATCCTCCGGGAAGGAGGATTTTTTGTATGCCGAGTCAAGCGATGGCTCAGGCTAACGTAACGTTCACAGCATTGAGACCTTTCCGGCCGTTCTCTACTTCGTAAGTTACAAGGTCGTTTTCACGAACATTGTCTTTCAGCCCTGATGTGTGTACAAAAATGTCATTTCCTCCATCTTCCGGAGTAATGAAGCCGAAACCTTTCGTTTCATTAAAAAACTTAACCCTTCCCTTGTTCATACTTTTACTTTTTTGTTAAGCTTCAAAGGTAGGATAAAATTCTGATGTTGTAACGCAAATATGGTAATTGTAAAATTAATGGCGGACGGCAACCAGCCTTCGGTAACGCTCGTCATATAAATTTCCTGAAAGCCAGTCTCTTATGATATACTTAAAGAAAAGCATCGGCGGCTCGTGTTTGTCGATGGCCGCATGGAAATGCGCAAGCGCAGTCTCGGTTTCGCCGATCGATGCGTTGACGATCCCCATATCATAGTCCGACACGACACTCGTTTGGTGCAATGCGTTCATTTGCGTGAGAATATCGCGCGCGCTTTCAATTTCGCCCGACAAGCCGAAAAGTACTCCGCATGCGCTGAGCGTAATGCCGTTATAATTGATTTCCAATGCCGCTTCAAGCGCGTCCTGGGCTGCCGGATATTGTTTTAGCGTGATCAGATTGAGCCCCGTGATCATGTGTCCGCCCCAGAAAGCCGGGTCCAACGCTACCAGTTTACGTCCCTGCTCAACGGCGAGGTCGAACCGGGCAGAAATCCAATATACATAGGCAGCGTAAAAATTGTTGATCAGCGAGAATGGTTCGAGCGTCAGCGCCAGGGCGGCTTCTGCCTCAGCTTTCGCAGGGTGGTCGGTCAGGGCGAGGTACAATGCGTACTGCCCATGGAGGTCGGCCGTATTCCAATTGAGTTCCAGCGCCTTCGCGAACGACTCGGACGCGGCGGTGAAATCCCATTCGTACAGCATTTGCATGCGCGCGAGGGCGAGGTAACTTTCCGCAATGGTGTCGTCGAGCGCGAGCGCTTGCCCCGTGGCTTCTTTCATCAGGGGCAAAGCCTTCGCCGCCGGCATATGGCGGTAAAACCACATGTTCAGATAACAGGAAGCAATGCCGGAGTAGGCTATCGCATAAGCAGGGTCGATTTCCAGCGCTTCCCGGAAATACCCGATGGCTTTGTGGTAATCGTCGCTTCCCCCGAACTTGTTGTGGTAATACCGGGCCCGGAGATAAAGCTGGTAAGCTTCCTTGTTGTGGGTATAGCGTTTGAATGTCATTGCGGGCTCTTCACCCAATAGCTCAATTTTCACCGCGCCCAATATGGCCTGTGCAATCTCCTCCTGCACATCGAATATGTCTTCCAGCTCCCGGTCGTATTGCTCAGACCAGATGGCGGTACCATTTGCGGCATTCACCAGTTTGGCGGTAATATGCAGCTGGCTGGCGGAGGTATGCAGGCTGCCTTCCAGGATATGCCCGACTTGCAGCTGCGCTCCGACGGATTGCGGGTCGTATGCTTTGCCCTTGAATGTGAAAGCCGATGTCCGGCCCGCCACCTGCAAGCCGGGCACACGACTTAGCACATTGATAATCTCCTCCGTTACACCGTCACTGAAATACTCTTCTTCGGGATCGCTGCTCAGGTTATTAAATGGAAGAACGGCGATGGATATGGGGGCGGACGGTAGATTTACAGGCAGCATAATGGATTATTTGAGTATGGGTACCGTCACGCCCAGAACTACCGAGGCGCCACGATTGTGAATTTTAACAGCATCATCACGCCGATCATCGGCGCTGGATGCAATATTGTACAAGCCCAGGTGATAGCGTCCTTCTAAAAACAATTTAAAACGGCCTATCGGATATGCAACGCCCGCACCGGCCGTCAAGCCCGCGTCGAACGTGCTTACTGCTTCGCCGCCCGAGTAGGATTTCGTGATTGTAACCGACGATGTTTTCTCGCCGCTGATGTAAGTTGCGGTGGTGGTTTCCAGCTTCTGTGGTCCGGTACGGAAGCGAATTTCAGGTCCGGCCGAAATAATGGCTTCGAGTTTTTCGGTCAGGTGAGGCCGGTATTGTGCCACAATCGGCAATTCGAAATAATTGAACTTGGCCACTCCCTTCACTGCCCGTTGATAGGGCCAGCCGGGAGTTAGGACGACACCCGGCTCTTCTTGAACCGGGTGGACAGTTGCCCCGCGGGACGAAAAACCCGGTTCGGCCTGAATGCTGAATGCAGGTCCCAACTGATAATTAAAGATCACCGCAAAATTGGGGGCGGTCCGGTTTTCGAAATTGCCGATACCGCTGTTTTGGGCTGAAATGGTGCTGAAATTGACGCCTCCCTTCAATCCCAGGCTCATTTGAGCATGGGCTGTGTTGGCCATCAGATAGCAGGCAGTTGCGGATAGGGCTACTTTGAGGAGTTTTGGTAATGGTCGCATGGCTAGTTCGTTTTTTGGTACAATAGATCGGCGGCAATTAACAAAAAAACTTTAAGTAACCGGAGGTCTATTCGTGTTTATTACGCCACCACGCCCTTGCGGTAGAGCATTCCCCAGCCGGCGATTTCGTTGATGATCGGCTCCACGGATCGGCCGTATTCGGTGAGCTCGTATTCCACGGTTACGGGCTTCGTGTCCAGGACGCGGCGGGTGATGAGCTGGTTCATTTCCATATCGTGCAATTCCTTGGAGAGCATTTTGGCGGCAATGCCATCCACTTCGCGCAGCAAGTCCATGAAACGCATTTTATCATTGAGCAGCAGCGTTCCCAAAATATGGAACTTCCATTTGCCCGAAAGGATCTCCATGGCGTCCTTGATCGCGAGGATTCTTTTCCTGCATTGCTGTGAGGTATTGCACGATGCCTGTTTCTTCATGCTCTTTGCCTGATAGGGTTGTCCGTAAAGGTAAAACCGCGCTTGATAGTTTCCAAGAGGTAACTGGTTACCAAAGGGAAATTCATAACAATCGGAAACCGGGCGGAGGGTACTTTCGTGTATGAAAAACAATCCATTGCTCTGCGACACCGAAAGCGGCATTTGTGAACTGCCGTCGGCGCCTGTTGAAAACATTGAAGGCACTATCGAACCCGGTACAAAGCCGGTCAAAATCATTTACTTCACCGACCCGATCTGCTCCACATGCTGGGGGATCGAGCCGCAGCTTCGGAAACTGAAACTGGAATACGGACAACTGGTGGAGGTTGAATACCGGATGGGCGGCTTGCTGCCCGACTGGTCCTATAACAGCGGGGGCATCAGCAAGCCGACGGACGTGGCGCCGCATTGGGACGAGGTGAGCCATTATTACAAGATGCCTATCGTGGGCGACGTGTGGCTGGAAGATCCCTTACATTCGTCTTATCCGCCGTCCGTAGCTTTCAAAGCGGCGCAAATACAGGATGAGGACAAAGCCATCGTGTTCCTTCGGCGGATCAGGGAAATGGTGTTCCTGGAAAAGAAGAACATCACTCGCTGGGAGCATTTGTCGGAAGCGGCAGGCTATGCCGGGCTGGACGTCGCGCTGTTTGAACAGGATTACCGGACCCGTGCGGTAGTGCTTTTCCAGGAAGATCTGCAACTGGCAGCTCAATGGGCGGTCCGGGGCTTTCCTACGCTCTTGGTATTCAACAGGGAAGGCCGGCATGAGAAAGTGTACGGATTTAAACCCTACGAGGTGTTCGAAGGCGCGATTGCCAAAATGCATCCGGGCGCGCCAAAGGCCTGGTACAGCAAAAACTGGCAGGATTTGTTCAGTAAGTATCCGACGCTCACTACCCAGGAATTTGCCGTGCTGGCAGGTCAGGATTTTGACACTGCCGAAAATCAACTCAGCACACTCGCGAAGGACGGCTTTTTGCAAACCTATGCAACGCCGAACGGTATCTTATGGAAATCCCCGGTTTCCTGATTACAGCGCAAAAAGGAAGCCGATGCTCAACGCCTGGGCGAACTGGATTTTGGTACTCTGATCTTTATCGTAGACCATGATAGCGCCCAGGTTCACATTCACATACTTGTTGATCTTGGCCGTCAGCTGGGCGTCTAGGCGGTTATCGATTTCCAGCGGATCCTGAAAGGTTGAAAACATCAGGTACCGGAATTTCAGATTGACATCCTTGGCAATGTCTTTGTCAAAGTTGGCTACGAGCTGGATCAGCGCGGCTTCCGTACGCACACGCTTGCCTATGGGAACGCCGTAGTTCTTCTGGTCGGGCGTGTTGACGTACAAGTCGCGGTCGGCGACGATTGTCTGCCGCAATGCGCCCGGTGCCAGGTCCACGAAAAAATAGGGGGCCGGGCGGTACTCGATACCGATCGCTTCGGTCAGGTAAGCAGGCGAAAACAGGCCGGAAACCTTTTTCTTGAACGCAACCGTATCGGTGGCGGCGCTGTATTCATAACCCGCGGCAAACTGCGACAGGAAGTTGATGTTGGCGAAGAAGCTCCATTTCGGGGAGAGCTCGCGGTTATATTTGGTATCGAAGAAAATCCGGTCGACGTTCTTCCGGCTTTCCTGGCCCTTGTTACGGACAATGCCGTATTGCGACTGGAAATCGTTGCGCCACGAGTTCTTCCCCTTCTTCTTTTCGTTCAATGCATTGAAAAACACACCGAGCGCCACGGAGTTGACGCCCCCGCCTGTCCAGTTGGAAGAAAACGACCCCTGGTTGAGATTTGCCCCGAATTCGATCTTATGCCAGGCTGTATCTTTGGCTGTTTTGAGCCGGCCGGCATTGATGGCGTTGGCGAACTCTGCTTTGTTTTGTGCAAATGCTGCTGATAATGAGAAAATAAGAAGAAAAACTACAACCGGAATTACCGTCCTTGTGTGCATACCCGAAAAAATACTATTTAACAATCGGGCGAATATATCCGCGTTTGGGCTTTTCAAGCAAGTTTTTGGACGTTAAAATTTGCTCGAAAAGGGCTTGCTTTCACAATTTGGCCTTTTTTGTTGCGGTTTTCTTTTTCGAAGCGTTGGCCTGCGGATTGTGGGCCAGACAAAGATTGATCCAATACTGGAAATCCTCGCGCGTACGCATGCCCTCGTCGCTCACATACACGTAACCTTTCATGGGCCGACTGGCAAAATCCATTTCACGGCACCCCGGACGTTCGAGAGCCGACTCGAAGGCTTCTTCCCCCACGCGGCACATCATCTCTTCGCCGATTACCCCCACGCACATTTTATCGTTGACCATATAACAAATGCCTCCGAACATCCGCTTCTCGACTACGTTTTCCTGCTCCGACAATGCTTCCCGGATGCGATCGCTCAATATTTCGTTGAATGCCATATAATGAAAGATGAAATAGCCCGATTTAAGGTAGTTATATTTTTGCAAACCTAAAAGCTGTAAAATCTGCATTCATGGAATATCGAATAACTAATCCTTTCCGTTTCTGGAATAAGCTAACTCACAAATCTCTATTAGTTCATGAAAAAAATGATACGGTTTTCCATTATTTCCGCGGCTTTGTTCTTATTTCTTTGCCGTGATGCGAGTGCCCAAATGAATGTTGGCCTCCGCGGCGGTGTCAATTTCTCGAATATGCGAGTGCCAAGTCCAATTGATTATGATTCGAAAGCCGGTATAAATGCGGCACTGCTATTGAATATTCCTTTCCATCGATATTTTAGTCTGCAAATAGAGCCGGGGTTTTCAAAGCGCGGCGCAAAATTTGATATTGATGGGGAATGGCTTGTGGGCAGCACCCGGCAAAGGACCCGGATGTTTGGTGAGATTTTGCTGGGTTATGTGGAAGTTCCTGTGTTGTTTCAATATAAGCCGCGGTTCGGTAAATTCGAGGGTATCGTTTCTCTGGGACCCGAATTTCGCTTCCGTTTAGGGCCTCAGAAAATAGAAACAACTACCCGGAAATACGAGGAGGGGGTATTGGTCGAGGATACTTATATGGAATATGATCTGACTCAACCGCATGGCTACCGGGTATTCGATTTTGGATTGACGGGCGGCGCCGGAGTTAGTTATCCGTTACAATTTGGCAAGATATTTACAGAAGCAAGATATCATTACGGATTAAGAAAGCTGGCGGCCAACGGAGATGTATACAATAAAGGTATATCCATACATCTGGGAGTTTTAATACCTGTTAAAAAATAATCAGGTAAGCTTTTTTTGTGCGTTTAATTTCTTATTTCAATGCGCATGAAAGAAAAAAATAATTCTTGCTCAATTGTTTTGAAGACTTACCAATAGTCGCAATGGATTATTTCATAGCCGCCCCGAAGGTAATTTTCCTTCCTTCATAAAAACAACTTGCTGCGGGGTAAATGCATCGTGATAAAGAGCCAGATCGAGGTGGTAACAGCGGAAAAGTTCTGCGATGAAATGCATGCGATCCGGCAAATCGGCCCAGTCGACCGCGCCGCTTTGAGCCAGGTTATCGGGCGTGGGATCTATTTGTGAGAGCAATGCCGTCAGGCCCGGGTACGAGAGGTGCAGCAAAGCAGCCGGGTAAGGCTTGTTCAAATCCCTGCCCAGTGACAAACGCAGATCGGGCGGGATTGTCAACGTCATGAGATGCGCCGTGAGTTGTTCGCGGACGATACCCTGCAAGCGATTCATGAGTTGATCGATCGCCGCGTCCAGCCGGGATTTCCTGCCCGTGATTTTCAGGTATGCCAGGCGTGCCCGCGCCAGCCAGCTGTCGGGCGGGAAAAAGGCATCGGTGATCTTCTTGCGGACAATCTCCTTGTCAGCGGTAAATGCTGCATTCAGCGAGGCCGCGATTTCCGGTTGCAGGCGGGTCTGTTCATGAAACCCGATTTCAAGATTGGCCAATAGCTGTAACTCCGTTTGTAGCTGGGCATCCTGTTCAAAGAATGCCTCGTGGTAATGGGCAAAGGCCTGTTTAAGATATTGCTGGCCGTCGGGTGGATTGCCTGGCCGCAAAGTCGCGCAAAAAGCGTCCAAGCGCTGCTGATCGAAAGCCTCGTCACCGAAACCGGAAGAAAAGAACCGCGCAAATTCCCAGCCTATTTCCTCGAAGACTTTGCGGTTACCCCGGCCTACGGCTTCGCTGATACCGTTGATAATGCCCGCAAGCCAGGTGTTGCGGATAATGCCGTGCAGCTTTTGCTCCAAACCGGTATTGATTCCCAGTTCATCGGCTACGCGCCAGAGGACCTTCAACTCTTCCAGCTGGGCCAGGTTCAGCCGGGCTTCCACGCTTCGGAGCAGATCTTCGCGCCGGATGCTCTGGCCGGCCTGCTTCGAAGCCCAGGTGGCAAACGTACACCAGTTGGCAACCGGGCCGGTGCGGCCGATAAATGCTGCCGAAAGTTCGCAATAGCATTGCGTGATGCGCAGGTTACGGATCGTCGGGTCGGAGATTGCCGCAATGGCCCGCACTTCGTCCGGAGAAGGTATATGCATATCGGATTGTTTTCCTTACGGGATTAAAAATAGCAAAACGAAAGAGGCGAATCGAAATAACCTACTGAAAGGTGTGGACGTTTCGGGCATAACCATAATATTGCGTTGGTTTCGCCCGATTAAATGAAGAAGTCCTGTTATGACTGATCCGAAAGGCCGTTTTCTTGCAAGTATCTTCCCGTTGGTAGCCGGCCAGGCTTTTTTTCAGACGGTGGGCATATTGGTCGCGGCATTGTCGGGGCTTGTCGGGTATAATCTGGCTGCCGACAAAGCGCTGGCAACGTTACCCGTCGCAGTAGTCAGCATCGGCACAGCGTCAGCATTGATTCCCGCATCGATGCTGATGAAAAAATACGGCCGGAAAACGGGCTTTATCATCGGGATCGGGCTGGGATTCCTGGCCGGGGCATTGACTTCGCTGGGGATCTATCTGGTTAATTTCTGGCTTTTCGTCGTCGGTAATATGTTTGTCGGGGCATATCAGGGCTTTTCACAGTATTACCGTTTCGCGGCGGCGGAATCCGTGCCGGAGGCCGACCGCAGCAAGGCCATTTCGTGGGTCGTTTCGGGAGGGGTGTTTGCGGCTGTGGCGGGGCCGTCCATTGCGCGGCTTACCAAAGACATCGGCGAAATCCCTTTCCTGTATTCCTATTTGTCGATCATGGGGCTGTCGCTGCTGGCAGTCGCGGCCGTTTCGCGCATCCGGCACGACACGCATCAGGCGGCTGTCCAGGAAACTGCGCAGGGAGAGCGCACGCTTTCGGAGATTCTGAAACGCCCCGCATTCATTGCCGCCATCGCCTCTTCGACGGTAGGGTCAGCCGTGATGGTGATGGTCATGACCGCCACGCCCATCACGATGAAGCTCTGCGGCTACAATGCCGATGATTCCTCGCTCGTCATACAATGGCATGTGCTGGGCATGTTTGTGCCGTCCTTTTTTACCGGTGACCTTATTCAGCGTTTTGGCGCGGTTCGGGTCATTTCCTGCGGGATTCTGATATTCCTTCTCCATTTATCCCTGGCGCTGTCGGGTACGGAACTGTTCCATTTCACCACCGGGCTGATCTTCCTGGGCGTTGGCTGGAACTTCATGTTTATCGGCGGCACCGCACTGCTTACAAAGTCGTACGCGACGGGCGGCAGAGCCCAAAGCCAGGCTTTTCATGACTTCATGGTATACGCCGTTGCTACCTTATCATCCTTCACTGCCGGCGCAGCGCTCGACCGTTGGGGGTGGAATGTCGTGAACCTGATCGCCGCTCCCTTGCTCATCGCCGCTTTCACGATCCTGCAATGGTATGCCATAACGGAACGGAAATCGCAAGTAGCTCAGTAGGAGGGCGATCGGTCCGGTTACGGAGGGATGTAAACGTACTATTTCTTTTCTTCGATCCTGTCGCCGAGCAGTTCCTTTTCTGCATCCGTCAGGTAATCCACCAAAGCGTAGCGCCGCGACTTGGTAATCGCCATTTCATCCATCACATCGACCATGTTTTTGTAGGTGGAAACTGCGGTAGGTTTGATCACGATCACGAGGGCATTGCGGTCGTCACTGGGCCTGCCTTCGAGCGTACTTACCCGCTTGTGTGCGGCGAAAATAACGTTCCGTAGCCCGATTCCCGCGTCTGTGGTTTTGAGTGAGGCGGAAGCCTTTTCATCGTTCGGAGCGATGCCATCCAGATAATAGACTTGGTCATGGCTACCCAGAAAAATGGTCAGGGCGCCCGATCCCTTGATTGGCAGGCCGTCTTCGTTTCCTTTGGCGGGAAAGAATGCGGAGATCGAAGTAGGCTTGCTCATGGTGGTGGCAAGCATAAAAAATGTGATCAGCAAAAAGCCGAGGTCTACCATGGGCGTCATGTCGACACGTGTGGACATGCGGGTTCTCATTCTGCCGGAGCCTGTACTGCGGGCGTTGCCGGATACTTCTATCGCTGCCATTTGTCAGGTTGGTTAGTGGTTTAAAAGAGCATTTAACCTTACTGATCAAATATATAATTTAATTTTATATAAAAACAAGAATAGGTCAGTCTTTTTCGATAAAACCTCAAACCGCTGCTTTGGGCTGACGAAGCAATTTGGGTTATCAAAGCATCGCCCCGGCAAAGCAGTTGGACCGGGACGATTTTCATTTCTTCTGCCGGGGAGCATTTTCATATTCTTTCAGGCAAGTATCCAGCGGCTTACCCTGGTTGTAAATGCAGTCGCAGAACTGTTGGCAGGCTTCGGGATCGCTGTTGCCCGGGCAGCCATTCGTACATTCCTCGGCGGAGTTGCCGGGACGAATGTCGTACAGGTAGGCATTACCGATGATGACGGCCGCAATGGCGGCGATGACCAGTCCGAAAAATGCGAATGGGAACTTGTTGCTGCTTGTCTTGTAGGCCGGTAGGCCGAGGTCGGCTGTCTTGAATGGCAGAATGTACCGCAGCCTGTCGAAGTACCAGCAAAGCAAATAGGCGTTCGCCAGGAGGATCAGCGTAACAATGCGGGTGCCTTCAAAACGGGTGGCGTACACCAGCACGGAGATATTGAGCATGATGGGGAAAGCCATGAGAGCTCCCAGTACCGCCGTACGCGGAATGAGGAGCAATGCGGCCGTGATCAACTGCCCCGCGCCGATAAATGTATAATAGTAGCCGGTCAGATGCAGCGCATCGAAGTAGTGACCAAGCGGATGGTTTGAGGGCAGTGCCGTAAACCTTTCACCCATCACCTTCACCATCCCCGAAGGAATAAACGCCATAGCCACACCAATGCGGCAAAAGATGGCAAAGTAGCGGAACCATTTGTTCCCTTTCGCTTCCACGTAAAATGCAGCCAGGCGGTTTAGAAGTGACATAGCAGTTGATTTTTCTTCAAATATTTAAAAAGTACTTTGTGTTACAAAGTTAATTAAAGAATTTTTTAATTCTAAAAGACAGCATCTCGGGCTTGTTGTATGTAGCGAATTTTCGACAATTAAATCGTATTAATTACTACTTCACTGACGGTTACATTGGATTAGATTAGGAGGTCACAATCTTCTCTGATGAACCGTTCCATGAAAAAGATATTTTTACAAACTACTCTGGCAATCGCCTTGGTATCAGGCATTTTAAATACTTCGTATGCACAGGTAGGTATAGGCACGCAGACGCCCGACGCCAGTGCGCAACTCGACATTGTTTCCACTGCCAAAGGTATGCTGGTACCTCGCATGACCACCGCCCAACGGACAGCCGTAGCGAATCCCGCGGACGGCTTGCTGGTATACGATACGGATAGCAAGCATTTCTGGTTCTATGCGGGCGGAAGCGGCTGGGGCAAGCTGGATAATGAACCGTTTACATTGCCGTATTCAGCCACGCAAAGCAGCACCCCGGGGTTAATGACGATTACGAACCAGGCCAATGGCTATGCGGCTAGTTTCAAGGTGGACCAGGCGGTGAGTACCAGTGCTGCCGTGAGGGGCGAGGTGAATTCCCAGTTTGCTAACTTTGGCGCGGCGGGTATTTTTGGCATTGCTTCTGGAAGCGTTGGGCAGGCGGGGGCGTTCCATGCCAGCAATCCGGCTGGCGACGGGAACGGAATTGTCTCAATTGTTGAAGGCACCGGCGACGCCGTTATCGCTCAGGCGAAGCAAACAGGTCATGCCATTTATGCCGCGCATTCGAATGCGGGCAATGCCATCAATGCTACCATCTCCGGCGCAGCTTCGGGAAAGGTTGCTTTTTTCGGGAATACGGCCGCTAACAATACCAATAATATCGTCGAGATCAACACGCAAGGTAAGGGAAATGCTTTTCTTGCCAACCACAGGGGAACGGCTGGTAATATTGCAGTGTTTCAAGCCGCGGGGGCCAACGTCGCCCGCATCGACAGGGCGGGGAAAGGGTATTTCAATGATGGTACCCAAAATTCCGGTGCCGACCTTGCAGAAGCTTTTGAGGTAACAGAGCACATTGCCGCTTACGAACCGGGTGATGTGCTGGCGATCGCCACAGAAAAGGACCGGACGGTGGAAAAAAGCACCGGGGCCTATTCCACGCTGGTACTGGGGGTGTATGCCACCAAGCCGGGCGTGCTGCTTACCGATCAGCCGGTAGACGTGGAAATGATCGACAGGGTACCGATGGGCGTGGTGGGGGTAATTCCTACCAAGGTATGTGCCGACGGCGGGGCCATTCACAGGGGCGATTTGCTGGTGACGTCCTCGCGGCCGGGTGTGGCTATGAAAGCCGATCCGGGCCAGATAAAGCCGGGCCAGGTAATCGGTAAGGCATTGCAGAACTACGCCGGGGATGGAGTCGGGAAGATCAATGTATTTGTGAATGTTAAATAAATGACAACGCCGCCGGATTTATCGGCGGCGTTGTCATTTACTCGCTTTTGAGGACTTTCGCGGGGTTGCTCCTGGCAGCGCGGGCGGTCTGCGAGCCGATCATGACCAGGGCCAGCAGCATCACGATCAACGCCCCGGCCAGCATTTCGGGGATACCGATGGGCTGGTGATAGGCAAATCGGGTAAGCAGTACTTTGTCGAACAGCAGGTAAGTAGCCGGCAGGGCTATCAGCGCAGCAACGGCCAGCAGCGCGATAAATCCGCGGCAAAGCAGGTATATCAATCCCGGTTCGCTGGCACCCAGTACTTTGCGGATGCTGATTTCCTTCAATTTGGTTTCGGTTGTGAACACGACCATGCCGAAAAGGCCCAACGAGGCAATGCAAATAGCCAGAAAGGCCAGAAAGCCTATTACTTTCACCATCATGGAAAACTGGCTGTATGCATTTTCAATCTGATCATCATAAAAATTCGCTTTCAGCGGGTGTACTTTGTCGAATTGTTTCCAGGCCGATTCAATTTTCGCCATCGTGCTTTCCAGGTCGGTAGAGGCCATTTGGAGGTTCAGGTAGCCCCATGGCTCGCTTTTGGAATAGCGGAACATCACCGGCTCGATCTTGTTTTCGACGGTTCCATAATGGAAATCTTTCATGACGCCAATGATCGTCAGGTCCCGTCCGTCGACCGACAAAACGTGCCCTAATGCCTTCTGCGGGTCGCGTCCGCCGATATTGAACCGTTTCAAAACCTGCTGGTTGACGATCACTTCGCTTTCTTTTCCTTTTTCGGGGCGCAGCGTGAAGTTGCTGCCGCTAATCAGCTTGTGCTGGTGAATAGGAAGGTAGTTTTCATCCACCGTATTGACCCAAACCAATGCGGAATCTCCCGGTGATGCATTGCTGGGGCGGTATTTTACATCAAAGCCATACATGCTTCCCAGGCTGCTGACCATGCTGGAGTGCGCGATCTGTGTCACACCGGGGATTTCCGAAAGCTCTTTTTTTAATGTTGCTGCATCGGTGCCGTTCAGTTTGATATTCAGGATGTTTTCGGTCGTGAAGCCGAGGTCGAAATTCAGGAAGCCTTTGTACTGGCTGTACCCCACGAGCGTGGTGGCGATGAATACCAGCGAAAGGGTGTATTGAGCGACAATCAGCACCCGCCGTAAGCCGATGTGTTTGAAAATCCGGAGCCCGGAAGCATCTTTCATGGCAGACAGTGCATTGATTTTCGAAAAGAAAACCGCCGGAAGAAATCCTGCCACGAAGCCGGTAATGACTGCCAGCGCAATAAAGGAAAGCACGGACCGAACGGAAAGGTCGAGTGTGAATATTTCGGGAATATGCGGGTCGAGCGCCAGGAACTCGCGACGCAGAAGCAGGTACAACCCGAAAGAAAAGACCAGGGCCAGGAAGGAGATCAGTACTGCCTCGGTCATGAATTGCCCCAAAACATGGCTCCTGCGTGCGCCTATAATCTTGCGTACGCCCACCTCGCGCGAGCGCCTGAGCGACCGCGCGACCGACAGGTTGGTGTAATTGAAACAGGCCGATAAAATGATTACGAAAGCCAGCCCGCCCAATATCCAGAGCGTAACAGGCTCCATGCGGGGCCCCATATTGTTGGAAAGCTTCCTGCCTAATGCGATGTCTTTCAAAGGTTGGAGCGACAACGTTACCTTTTTGTGGAGCAATGCCTTGTTTTCTTCTTTGCTGATTTGATTGAGTGCCCGCTGCACGCCTGCCGTGCTGCCGTTTTTGGAGAGGGTTATGTAGGTGTAGTTGGACCATACATTATCCCAGTTGTAAAATCCATCCTGCTTTTTACCCATTGTCGCATCCGCGCTGGCGAACGACAGCAATGCATCGAAATGGATGTGGGAAAGGTGTGGAATATCCCTGGCGATGCCGGTAATCTGGTATTCGAGCGTGTCGAAGCGTACGGTTTGGCCCAAAACCTGGGTACTGCCGAACAGCCGTTCTGCCGTTTTTTCTGTCAAAACCAGCGAATAGGGCGCTTGGAGGGCCGTTGCCGGATCGCCTGCCAGGAGCGGAAAAGTAAATACTTTAAAGAATGACTGATCGGCCCAGGTGCCTTCCAATGGAAAAGTATTTTGCCCCACCTTCGCATCCCCTGAAAATCCGTTGCGCAGGATGGTAAAATTCTCCACGCCCGGAACGTCTCCGGCAAGTCTTTGAGCGGTCCTTATGGAGCTGGATGCCAGGTCCGTCGGCGCCTGGCCGTCGTTCTGGTGGTGGGTGAGGACGCGGAAAATGCGGTCTTTCTTTTCATGAAAATCATCGTAGGAACGCAAGTCGTTCACGATGGAAATCACCAGCAACCCAACCGACATGCTCACGGCAAGGCCTACGACGTTGATGAATGAGAAGAGTTTGTTGCGGACGAGGTTACGCCTCGAAGTTTTAAAATAGCTGCCGATCATCATGAAATGGGTTAGAAAAGTGAGAGGTTCTATTTTGCGGATGGTGTAGGGTCTGAGGAACTTGATCACATCGAGCCAATAAACCAGCCGTGCATAGCGGAGGCCTTTCCGGCTCACATTCCGGACAAAATATTCGTAGAGATCGCCTTCCAGATCTTCGAGCAGCCGGGGTCGGCAGTACCATCTCAGGAAGGCCGTGGCCCATTGCGGAGGTTGCGGATCCTTGTTCATATGGATCCTTCCAGGTTAAAGCCGGGGATATTCCGCCAGATGGCCTCGCGCAGCTCCTTAGCACGCATGAGCGCCACCTTACCCGCGTGGGTAACTTCATAAAAGCGTTTTCGTTTGCCCCCTCGCGTGGCGCTGGCATCGCCCAGGTGGCTTTTGGCCAGCCCCTTTTCTTCGAGCCTGTTGAGCACGGCATGTACTACGCCGAGTTTGGCAGAGCGGCCCGTGTACCTTTCCAGTTCATCACAAATAGCCACGCTGTATGCTTCGGCAGCGAGCGCGGCAATGGTGAGCAGTACCAGTTCTTCAAATTCGCCAAGGTTAGTCCCTTTCATCTGGCCGACAATGGTTTAGTCTATTTAGTCATTAAATGTATGTATTATTAAAACATAAAATCATGTTTTGTATGTAAAATATTTTTAAGCTTAAAATCTATATTATTTATATCCCCCGGTCCAAAGACCGGGGCAATGGGACTGGCGGGGGAACAAAAAGAGGTTGCCGTTGCCGACAACCTCGCTTCGCAATTTTTCAAGTGCTATTCTTAACACACCTGACTACACTTGTCTATCTCTGACAATTCTTGACAATGCCTGACAACTCTTGACAATGCCTGACAATTCTTGACAACTCCTGACAATACGGAACATTACCAGCCCGGATTCTGCCCCAGAGCAGGGTTTCTGATACGATCGGGTTCCGGAATAGGGTAGAGGTATTTCTTGTCCGCCCATTCGCGCTGTCCGGGGTTCCACATTACTTCGCCGGAAGTGCCTTTTGATAGCTGGATGCGGCCTACGGCAGTCGATGGGCTCACGTCCACGAATGCAATGCCGGGTGTGGTTGAAGTAGGTTTTGTTCCCTGGTAGAAGTGCACGTCGTTTTTACCGTCGCCGTTCAGGTCGTATTCGCCGAGGGCTGGTACGTACATGCCGTTCATAGGCGTATCCTGGAACAGGCTACCCAGTTTCCATCGTCTCAGGTCGTCGGGGCGGAGGCCTTCGAACACCATTTCGGTACCTCTTTCACGCAATACTTCCAGCAACACGGCATTGGTGAACTTGCCGCCAAAGAACGATACCATATAAGGATCGGCCGTGGTAGGAAGGCTCGTCAATGTTGCGCCGGTGATTCCTGCACGCTTGCGCAATGCGCCGATGGTGTTGGTCCATTCCGCGTCGGTCATTTTGTCGAGTTCGGTCAGAGCTTCTGCTTTGTTCAGGAGCACTTCCGCCCAGCGCATGATAATATGCGCGTTGTCGTTGCGGCTTTCGTCGTCGAAAGGGAAACGCTCGTCGTAGCACCATTTGATGGGCTGGTAGCCGGTGTAGGTCTGGGTGAAATTCGGTGGGGCAATGACAGGCGCGCCGTTTTCGGTACGGGTGTAGTCGCCGGTGCGGATGGTTTGCTTCAAACGCAAATCACGGTTTTTGACCTCTTCCACAAATGGAGTCGTTTCGTAACCCTTTTTGCTGGTGAAAGGAGTCCCATCCAGATTCAGATAGGTATTGACAAACCGGCGTGTCAGGCTGGGACGGTTACCGTAAGTTGGGCTGATGAACCGGCGGTTGGCCGAGCTGTACACCTGCAAGCTCGCGCTCAAAGCTACCGAAAGGATCGTTTCGTCGGTGTAAGCGCTTTTCGCGAGGAACAGTTCGCGGTAGGCTCTGTCGGGTGTAGTCGAATGCAGCGTAAAGCCGGTGATCGCGTTGGCTTCTTTCACTACCTCTTCATACCAGGTATTGGCCGTTGCCTGCTTGTTGTCCTCGGTATGGTATTTCCGCCACGATGCCTCGAACAATGCAATGCGCGTCTTGTACGCGCGGGCTACGTTTTTGGTAATGCGTGTTACCGACGGGTCGGAAGTCAATGTGATGTTCTCGATCGCGAAATTGAGATCCGCCAGCACTTTGTCCATTACTTCGTAACGGTTCATGCGAGCGCCATAGAGCGCGGCATCGTCGTCCACACCGATGGTCTTATCGATCCAGGGTACATCACCGAATCTTTTTACTTTATCAAAATAGAACAAGGCCCGGAAGAAGCGCGCGACGCCCAGGTAGTGGTTCTTGGTTAGGACAGTACTTTTTTCGGTATTTTCAATGAAGTAATTGATATTGCGCAGCTGCGTCCAGCTCCATCCGCTGCTGGTAATGGGGCTTAATGCGTTGACGGCAAGGTAGTCGTCGACGCCGTTTCGTGCCACGAGGTCGGAGTTATCGTCGATCTGGAACACGCCTACGTCCGTACCGGGAAGCAGGTCGTAAAAAGAACCCGCATAAAGTTCCAAACCGCTTTCGGAGCCGAACACGGCTTCATTGGTGGCGGTATCTACAGGTACTTCGTTCAGGTCGCAGGAACTTGCCGTAGCGAGCAGCATGACGGCAAGGGTATAGCTAAGTATTTTTTTCGTCTTCATAAATTCCATTAAAAATTGAGTGACAAGCCGATCGATACGGATTTCAGCATTGGGTAGTTGTAACCGTCACCCGAGCCGCCGCCGCCCAGGTCGCGGTCGGATCCGTAAATGCTGGTCACGTCGGTGTCGCGGGTCCATTTGTACAGCGGTGACCACGTCCAGATGTTTTCACCGGAAACGTAAACTTTCAGGTCGCGGGCGTGGATTTTCGAGGTAATGCGTTCAGGAATGGTGTATCCTATTTGCAGGTTTCTCAAACGGATATAGCCCACGTTCTGCATGTAACGGTCGTTGGCAACCTGCAACGCGCGGCCCGAGCCTTGCGCCACATATCCTACAAGACGCGGCAGGTAAGCATCGAAGTTACCCAGCTCTTCGCGGTACATATTGTCCTTTTGCCAACGCGGATAGGCGTTGTAAGGGCGGTTGTACTGTCCCCAGAAACGCGCTTCCGATGATGGATACCAGTTTTGCTTCAATACACCCTGGAAAAAGGCGCCAAGGAAGAAGCCGTTCCAGTCACCCGACAGGTTCACCCCGTAGCTGTAACGTGGTTCGGAGTTACCGATAATGGTTTTATCCCCCGAGTTCCCCACACGGTTCAAACCCTGGTAAATCACATTGTCGCCATCCAGGTTCTGAAATTTCAGGTCGCCCGGATAGTTTTTGCGGGTGTTGGTGTTCGGGATGTTCGCCTGCGAAGGAGATTCGGCGATCTCGGCGTCCGACCGGAACAGACCTGCCACCTTGTATCCCCAGATCTCACCCACGCGCTGGCCTTCGTAATAGTCGGTCAGGTTTTTGTCGGGGTTGTTGTATTTGGTGATAGTCGCTTTGTAGTCGGCCAATGTGAAACGGACATTGTAATGGAATGGCTTAGACCCCATGTTGAACTGGTCGTCCCAGTTGATCGAAAGCTCCCATCCGTTCGTTTTCAGGTCGGCATAGTTTCCTTTTGGAACGCCCGTTCCAAAAACCGCAGGCAGTGTCGGTCCAACGGTGAACATGTCCGTCGTTTTGCGCTGGTACATATCTCCCGAGAATTGGAGACGGCCGTTCAGCGCATAGAAATCCAGACCAAGGTTGGCGGTAGTAGCCGTTTCCCAGGTCAGGCCGTTCGGTACAACGCCCGGCATGCTCGTTGTTTGCGGACGGATCCCGTTGATCACACGTCCGGATTGCGAAATGTTGAATTTCTCATTGAATGTGTACGGGTCGATATTACCATTACCCAGCGATCCGTAAGAAGCACGGACTTTCACGTTGGAAAGGATTTTCGGGTCCACTTTCCAGAATGGCTCCTCTGACACGCGCCATCCGGCCGATACCGACGGGAAGAATGCCCATTGCTGGTCGGTCGGGAATTTGGAAGAACCATCGTAACGACCGTTCACTTCAAGCAGGTAGCGCTCGCGGAAGTTGTAGTTCAAACGGAAAAAACCACCGGCGATGGCCCATTTGCGGTAACCGCCCTGGGTGGTAATGCTTTGTCCCAATGCGAGGTTAATATCGTCCGCGCCGCTGTACACGATACCATTGCGCTGCGCAGCCAGGTTGGTCGTGAGTGACCGCTCGTAGTTGAAACCGCCCAGCAATGTGAAGTTGTGCGTATTGTTGAACGACTTCACGTAGTCGGCGTAGAAGTTGGTAGCGAGGTAATTAATCGTGTTACGTCCTTCCGCAATGTCGTTGGTGTTGGTGCCGGTGTAGCCGATTACGCCTTTCGTGCGGCTGTATGGCACCTGCACGCGGATCTGGCTCGTCGCGAGGTCGGTGCTCTGGAACGTCATGTTGGCTTTGAGTGTCAGCGCTTTCTGGAAGAACTGTGCCTTCAGGGCCGTCTGGTTTTTGAGGAACCGGCGGGTCTGATCCTGCGCATTGCGGCCGTAGTAGTAATCGCCCACAGTATAAGCGGCAGAGAATGAGAGCGATCCGTCCGGGTTGGTCAATGGTGCCAGCGGGTGGCCTTCATCGGCGATGTTACGGTAAATACCGCTTCCTTCACCGACATTGAGCGGCTGGTGGTATTTCATCGACGAGAACTCCGTGTTGTTATCCACGCGCAGCCACGACGTAAGCTGCACACCGCCTTTACCGCGGAAGTTGTACATGCTGTATTTATCGGTGTTGTAGCGGAACAAACCGTCCTGGTTATTGAAGCGGCCGCTCAGCAGGTAAGTCGCTTTGTCGGTGCCGCCGGCGATGGACAATGCGTGGTCTTGTGCGCTGAGGTTTTTCTTGTAAAGCTCTTTATACCAGTCGGTGCTGTAATAGTATTGATACTCGCCCGTGGAAGGGTTCACTTCTACGCGGGGCAGCGAGGGATCTTCGTATCTCCGTTTGATCTCCGCCAGGTAGGCAGGGGAGAATGCAATGGTTTTGTTGATCGCCGTCGGCGTGCTTCCGTTATCGTTCCAGCGTGACCATGCGTCGCTGAAACCCTGTGCCCATGGATAAGAATCCACGATATTGTCTGGTACTTCGGTCGGTGCTTTGATTGAGTAGTTGGCCGAATAGGAAATCCGCATTTTACCTTCGGGCGCTGGTTTGGTGGTGATCAATACCACCCCGAAAACCGCTCTTGCTCCATAAATAGAGGCCGAAGCAGCATCCTTTAATACCGAAATACTCTCGATATCCTGCGGGTTCAGCATGCGCGGGTCGCCCTCCACACCGTCGATCAGGACGAGTGCACTGCCTTGCTGGCCAATGGAGGTCGTACCGCGGACGTTGAACTGGGGCGACTGGGTAGGTTTTCCGTCGAACATCCGGATGTTCAGGTTGGGTACGACACCCACCAGGCCTTGTGCGAGGTTAGGTACAGGACGGTTTTGAAGCACTTCCTGTCCCACCTGATCGACAGCACCGGTCAGGTTTACTTTCTTTTGCGTACCATATCCGACAACCACCACTTCGTTCAGTGATTTGCTGTCGGCCTTCAATGCGACATCGATGGTCGACCGTGTGCCCGTGGCAACTTCCTGGCTTGTGTAACCTACATAGGAGAACACCAGCACGGCACCGCCGTCGGGGATTTCGAGCGTATAGTTACCGCTTGCATCGGTGACCGTACCAGCCTGACTGCCTTTGATAACGACGTTCACACCGGGGATACCGTCGGGCGTATCCACATCAGTTACGCGGCCTTTGATCTGGCGGTCGGCTTTCACGATGCTCTTGTGTACGTTACCGGGCAGAATGCCGGTTTTAGTCGGGCTTGCCCAGCTCGTGCCGCCGATCATTGCGAGCAGCGCTGCATGGGCAATCGATTTTTGTAAGGCGCCTGCGCCAAGCGACCACCTTTCTTTACATCGATACATATGGGTGTAAATTTTGGGTATGGTGAATGAATTGAGTTAGTTCCGGTTTTGAGGCGACAAAATTGGGCAATCCGCATTATTTAAGGCTGCCGCGAATCGCTATTTAACAATATCATAATCTGGATCGCCAGACGAATCAGGGGGGATTTACGCCTTAGAAAGTCAAGAATGACTGAACAAATACTGTATTTGTTTAACTATATGATGAAAAAATATTAAAAATAAAATAGAGAAGTGCCGGGGTAGCAACGATAGGCTACATCGGGAGGGAGCGGCGCGGTGGGATGCGATCACGATTGAAAGGCTGAGATTGCGGGTTCTCTACGAATGATTGTTAATTTTAGCCGCATTAATTATTAAACTAAACCTTATGCGATTTAAATCAACCTCGTTGGCAGCTGCGCTGCTCCTGGCACTGACTGTTAGCTTTCACGCCGTGGCCCAGACCGGCCGTCCCGATCCCGAGAAAAAGCTGACCGAAATGGGTATTACACTGCCCAAAATCAATCCGGGTAAAGGAAATCTTCTGCGCACGGTGCGTGTGGGCAACCTCGTTTATCTTTCGGGCCACGGCCCTGACAAACCCGGCGGCGGCCAGATACTCGGCAAAGTAGGGGACGACCTCACCGTCGAGCAGGGTAAGGAAGCGGCCAAACTGTGCGGGATCGGCTTGCTGGCCTCATTGAAACACGAGATAGGCGACCTGAAAAAGGTGAAAAGGGTAATCAAAGTGCTGGGCATGGTGAACTCCACGCCAACGCTGACTCAGCAGCCGCAGGTTATCAATGGCTTCACCGATTTCATGGTCGAAGTTTTTGGCGAAAGCGGTAAGCATGCACGTTCCGCGGTGGGCGTGGCGTCGTTGCCTTCCGGGATTGCCGTAGAGATCGAAATGATCGTGGAAGTGGAGCCGTAAGCAGTTTTTTATTGGAAAAGCCTTATTATTTATAAATCCGTTTTTGGAGGAGGATTTCCATACGGCGGGCAGGTGACGATGCCGCTGGCGGATATGTTCTGGGGAGCGTATTTTGGAATGCTGACCGATAAATTTGGTATCAACTGGATGGTCAACTATGATGATCCGGAAAAAATGCAAGGTAAATGACCGTCGAACAAGTATTAACACAACTTGAATCGCTCGGATCTGAAAAAGTGCGCGCCATGAATAAAAAAAATGGCGCGCACGAAAATCAGTTCGGGGTGAAAATGGGCGATATCAGGGGCATCGCGAACAAAATCAAGTCCGACCATGAACTAGGTCTGGCTTTGTGGGCTACCGGCAATATCGAGGCCCAGCTTTTGGGAATGCTGATCATGAAACCCAAACTGCTCTCCGTGGGAGAACTCGACCGGCTGGTACACGGAGTCAATTACGGTTGGGTGGCCGATTGGTTTTCGTCCTATATTGTAAAGGAGCATCCGCAAAAAGAAGAACTTCGTGAAGTTTGGATGGAATCGGATTACCCGTGGGCGGCACGTGCGGGATGGAGCCTCACGGCCGGGCGCGTGACACGCACCCCCGAGGGGATCGACGTTCCGGGTCTGCTGGATCGCATTGAATCTGAAATGCCCACAGCCCCTTCCGAGGTACAATGGACTATGAACACCACCCTGGCGCAGATCGGGATTCATTTTCCGGAGCTTCGGGCGCGTGCGCTGGCGATCGGCGAAAAGCTGGGCATTTACCGCGATTATCCGGTTTCAAAGGGTTGTACATCTCCCTTTGCACCCATTTGGATCAATGAAATGGTGAGCAGGCAGAGTAAATAATGGCTACTCAGCGCCTGATCAGAAAGAATCCTTTGTCATAACCGGCCTTCTCGTGGTCGATCTCCATTTCCTGCTCGCCTGCGACGAACGATTCGAACTCCATTTTGATTTCGTAGCCTTCAAAATGTTTGAGAAAATCCTTCTCATTGAAAAACCAGGCCGGGTAATGCGCCTCATAGATCTCTGGCGGCACTACTTGTAATGTGAGCCGGTCGGGTCGATCGGCTTTGATGAACGCTGTGCGGTCGATGAGGATGTATTTGAAATCATATTGTTTGATCTCTTCCAGAAAGTCGTGCGGCTTTTCGAGGTATTGCACCACGCTCGAAAGCAGCAGCACGTCGGCCTTCCGGGCCTTCAAACTTTCTTTGATCGTAAAATGGAATTTCAGAATTTCGTCTTCGAAGAACTCCTGTCCGCACCGAACGTAATTATCCTGCTCCACGACACTCCAATGCAGATCTACTACCGGCGGGATAACGTCCCTCACCTGGTAATAGGTGCTGCCTAATGAGCCTCCGAAATCAAGGACATTCAGATTGTTGCCGCATTCAACAGCGGTATAAAGAAGGGCTGAAATGACTGAGTAGGGGTAAATTTTTTTATCAAACAGCACCGAATCGCGCTCGTAAACTGCCTGGCCATTCTTTACTTTGAGGAGCGCGTTCTTGGTTTTGTCCAAAATGGCTTCTGCTTCGTAGCCGCCCGACAGCGCGGTGAGTGCTTCCCACTTTTTATAGTCGCCAAACCAGCCGTAAGGATTTTTTTTCTTCGGTTTAAAGAAGCCCATATTTTTCTTTTAGATCGCCCGCAATTTATGACATTATTCAGTAACTCGGCTATAATACGATATTAGCACAGTCAACTCCGTGATAATGAGCAATGTTTGATTTTATGTGTCTGAATGTCAATTAATTCTGAACGACATTTACAACCTTGTTATGAAAAAAATGATCAGTTATATATTATTTTACCAACCGAAGGGATAGCTACATTCGCAATTTATCTTTGATATTTGTAGTAGAAGTTACCCTCTTCTACCCCTAACATACTTTAATGCAGAATTTTTGTACCCTTTTTAATTCGGGCTACCTCTCGCGGGGATTGGCGATGTACAATTCGCTGCTCCGGCAAGGGGGTGATTTTCACTTGTATATTTTCGCATTCGACGATGCTTGCGACGCCTTGCTGCGCCGGCTTAATTTAGTGAATGCGACAATTATTTCGCTGCACGAATTTGAAACCCCCGAACTGCTCGCGGTAAAAAGCAGCCGCACGGCAGGGGAGTATTGCTGGACTTGTACCTCTTTCACGATCTGGCATTGTATTCATGCGTTTTCGTTGGATCATTGCACCTATCTCGACGCCGATCTCCTGTTTTTTACCGATCCGAAAGTCCTGACGGACGAGATGGGCGAAAAATCGGTATTGATCACCGCGCACCGGTATGCGGCGCAATATGATCAGTCGGAAAACAGCGGCATCTATTGCGTGCAGTTTGTCACTTTCAGGAATACGGAGGAAGGGCTTGCGGTGCTGGCGTGGTGGATGAACGCCTGCCTGGAATGGTGTTATGCACGCTTCGAGGACGGCAAATTCGGGGACCAGAAATACCTTGATGACTGGACGGAGCGCTTCGCGGGCGTACACGTGCTCGCACATCCGGGCGGGGGCGTGGCGCCCTGGAATGCCATTGATTATACTTGTGAAAACGAAAATGGGCAACTGTATGTGCAGAGAACGAATACGGAAAAGGTGCCGCTCGTGTTCTATCATTTCCACGACTTCCGGTACTGCATCGACAAGAGTTTCCGCCTCACCGCCGAACAATATCGTCTCCCGGAAAGTATGATCCGGCTCGTGTACAGTACTTATATCAAAGCACTCTCTTCCGCGGAATCCCAGATCCTGCGGGTTGATCCTGCGGCTGTTTTCCATGAGCAGCCGATGGTCCTGAAATGGATCCGAGTCAGTCTGTCGCGACGTATACAGTTCGGGTTGCGGGGGCGCTATAAGAATTATACAAAAAGGAATGCATTAACCTAATCTAAATCGTAAACACCCCTTGGCTCGTTTAATCAATCTAAAAACCATTACGGACACCCGCGGGAGCCTGACCGTGATCGAGCGCGTAATTCCGTTCGAAATCAAACGTATTTTTTACGTTAATGGTCCTGATCATTTCAAAACCGGTACAAAGCGCCAGCGTATGAAACAGGCGGTGATTTGTCTGAAAGGGAGCTGCCTTATCTCCAACCATACCGGCAGCGAAGAGCAGCATTTTATCCTTAATTCGGCTGACCAATGCCTGCTGCTGGCGCCGGAAGACCGGCACGAGATGCTTGAACTCACCGACGAATCTATTCTGATGGTACTCGCATCCGAGCCGTTTGAGCAAGAGGAATGCGTGCAGGAGCCCCGGCAGTATGAGTTTTCGCTTTCTTAATGGGTTGTTAAAGAGTATTTTGCATTGCATATGCTGCCGAAAATTACCATTGTGACTCCCTCGTTCAACCAGGCGAAATACCTGGAAAGTACCATTCTTTCGGTGCTGGGGCAGGGGTATCCCAATCTGGAATACATCATTGTCGATGGCGGCAGCACGGACGGCTCGGTGGATATCATCCGGAAGTATGAGCACCAGCTCGCCTGGTGGGTGAGCGAGGCGGATAAGGGTTTGTACGATGCCCTGCAAAAGGGCTTCGGTCGGTCTTCGGGCGACATTATGGCCTGGCTCAATGCCGATGATATGTACCATGCTCAATCCCTTTTTACCGTAGCCGAGATTTTCAACCGGTTTACGGATGTAAAATGGATCATGGGCGCCAATACTTTTTTCGATGAAGCGGGAAGGCCTTTTCTCTACGACGACCTCCTGTATGGCCAGCGCTGGTCGCGGTTGCGGCTGCAATTATCCGACGGCGGGTTCATTCAGCAGGAATCGGTCTTCTGGCGGCGCAGTCTATGGGAAAAAGCGGGCGGTTTTATTGATCAGAATTATGCATTAGCGGCCGATTTTGAACTTTGGCTCCGTTTTTTCAGGCATGAACGCTTGTATACTACGTCGTTCATGCTGGGAGGCTTCCGTTTCCGGAGCGAAAACCAGAAGAGCTACAATCAACGCGGTCAATACCTGACTGAGATGAAACAGTTGCTGGTAAAGGAGAAAAGCAATGCATCGCAGCTGGGTTTTAACCGGCTCGTCTTGATGCTGATTAAATTGATTCCAAAACGAAAGTGGCGCAACCGCATGGCGGCGAAGCAACTCGGCCTGCCGCCCAAAATTGTAGCCGACCGGAATGCCGGAATGGTGATGCTGGAAACTTCTTAATGGTTGAAAAGCCGTTCTTTCAGCCTCTTGAATAAAAACCTCAGATAAATGGCCGGACCGAAATGCTTCAAAATCAATCCGGCTTTTTCCTTTTCAAAAATGCGGTCTTTTTGCAGCGATGATATGCCCGTATCATTGAAAATGGCAATGTTAAAATCCCTGAAAGTGAAGTGGTAATGCTTGTCGCTGTGGCATTGCATATTGAACACGTGGTCGGCTGAGATGCGGTAACGCGTATCGTACCTGCGCACGGAGAATACCCCTGCCGGGTAAATGATCGCCTGGTGGTTGATGCCCGTTTTCGCTTGCTTATAGTCCTGCATTTCACCAAGATACTTTCGGCCGGCTTTGATTACACTGCCGTAGTAGATGGCATGAGAGTCGGTAAGCTCTTTGGCCATTCGCGAGAACTCGGGCGTCAGTATATCGTCGGCGCCGATGAAATAAATCCATTGCCCCTTTGCGTGGTCGAGGGCTTTGTTCATCGCTTCGTAAATGCCGCCGTCTTTTTCACTTTTCCAGAAGGCAAGTTTGTCGTCATTTCTGCGAAGGATGGCAGGCGTGCCGTCGGTGCTACCGCCATCCATGACGATGACTTCGATAGGGAGATACTGCTGGTCGTAGATGCTGTCGAGGCATCTCTGCAAAAACTTTTCTGCATTGTAAGTCACCAGGATGACGGAGATCAATGGGGTGCTAATCATGCATTAAAGCGCAAATTCTCTCTCTGCCAGTCCAACCGGCTCGACATGAGCAAGATATTGATGAACCCCCTCGCGGCAATACACGGTTTTGTTCAGCAATGCCTCGGTAAGATAAGCTTCATTTTTTGGGCAGCGGGCACGGTCCACTTCGGGGTGATAAATATGGAACACAACCCCACCGAATTTGGCGGCGCGTTTCCTGACACCGGAGTTGAGGAGTCGCACGGCAATTTCGTTGTCTTCTCGGCCCCAACCATGAAAAACTTCGTTGTAGCCATTGACACGGAGCAAGTCTTCCCGCCAGAATGCCATATTGCAACCCCGCAATGCGTAAATATCGTGCGTTTTATAGCGATCTGCCATATACCTGCTCAACCAGGCGACGCTGAACCGGTTCGTGAAATTGCCAAGGCCCGACTGGAACGGCGTTACCCGAGCCTGCCGGCGGTCCAGCATTTTCTCGGAGAGCTCTTTGGTCATCAATACCCTGCTTCCTGCCACAAAGGAGCCGCGTTTGCTTAATGTGAGGTGGTCTTTGATAAAATGCCTGTGCAGAATGAGGTCGCCGTCGATCTGGATAATATAGTCGCAGGAGCTCATGGCAATGGCCTTGTTCCGGATTTTGGATAGTTGAAAGCCATTATCTTCCTGCCAGACGTGAATGAGTCTCACCGGAAACAGGGGCCTCATGGCTTCGATGACGTCCGCGGTTTGCCCGGTCGAGCCGTCGTCGGCAACAATCACCTCGTCGGGCAATACCGACTGCTCCAACACACTGAGCAAACAAAGCCGCAGTGCTTCCGGCCAATTGTAGGTGGAAATAATCAGCGAGCTTTTAGAGAAGGTTTTCATATCCATTAAGGCATCTTTTGACTTTTGTTAGCAGGGTATGTTGGATAATCTGGCGATGAACGGGCTCGTTCGACCGGGGCAATTCGTCGTGATGCAGGTGGTACTGTACTGCGCCCAGTTTCACGATTTTCTTGATAATGTTGTTGTTGATGAAGCGCGCGGCCAATTCTTCGTCTTCGTGGCCCCATCCGCTGAGCTCATTGTTATATCCGTTCACGCGGAGGAAATCGTCTTTCCAATAGGCGAGGTTGCTGCCGCGGACACTCCTGCAATTCATTTCCTTCCGCTGGCCGAGCGTTTGCAGCAAGGGCAACCGTAAGGCATTGAACCGGTTATAAACTCCTTTTGAAAAGAAGCCGACGTTCGTTCCGGCGTTTCGGAGCAATTCATTGGTTTTTGCGGGTGTGAGGCGCGCACGGGTACCGCGTATGAAAGCCCCGTGCTCCGCCGCAGCCAAATGATCCTGGATGAAAGAGGAATGCAGCAGTACATCGCCATCCACCTGGATCACGTATGAGCCCGAGCATTGTCCGATCGCCTTGTTAAGGATCTGGCTTTTGCGGAAGCCCTGGTCTTCGTGCCAGGCATGAATTATGGGCACAGGAAATACTTCCTGCATTTTGCGTATCACCGCTTTCGTCCGGTCGTCTGAACCGTCGTCGGCGATGACCACCTCCGTAGGTAAGGTTTTTTGCCTGATAACACTCAAAAGGCTGCAATGCAGCGCATCCGCCCAATTATAAGTTGCGATAATGAGCGATGTTGCCGGAGCGGAATCCATCAATAATCCTGAGTTATTATTCCCTGATACACCTGGTGTCGGATATTTCCTGCACGGCCTGATTGCCGACTATGTTCTCTCTTCCGACAGGATATAGCAAACACGAGACACACACGGATTAACCATGGTTGTAACCGAATGACGGTTATCGGTCAAAAAAATAGTTGCTGCTCCAAAAAGAGGAAAATAGGCAGTTCTGGCCGGGAGTTGGAGGGTTATTCTGGAAACCGCCAGTTACTTGTGTTGCATAAGATATGCCTGTATTTGGGCCGGAATGGCGGTAACAGGCTAGGAAGTAAATTGTTGATAGGGGACATGCTTTACGTTTGTTAGGGATTGAGCCGTCTTCTTTTATTGAGACGTCATAAAGATCAAAAAAATATAAGAATTACAGCAAGGGGGATTGTTATTTTTCTAATTTATTTTTAATCTTTTTGGGCGATGGTGGTAAGGTGCACACGCGAAAACTTCCGGCGCAAAAGGCCTCGCCGAGTCATTCGCATTGTAGTACTTTTTCGGGGGGAGTATCTGGTCTGTGAATACAAGGCTTTTGTGGCCTCATTGCGCACCTGAGAGGCTGTGAGGATATTTCCGAGCTCGTTTCAGCACGCGAGGTACACTGCCGGTGACTAGTGTTTCATCATTCGGATTGGCTTTTTCCCGGTGCCTCATGTTGTGGTATGCAAAAGTGTGATGGCCTTCCGGATGAACGTGCAGACTGCCGGGGTTCTTCGGCTCGCGGGGCTTTGGAAGGTGCGTTTTTGTGGTGGGAGAATTGGCAAAAATCGTATAATAATGACGGTACCCAATGGGCCGCTCTACATAATTTCTCCGTGGGGCATTTGGCTCCGCTCGTGATCAGCCAATGATAGCTAATGCCTTGAAATGACGCCTTATGCGTATACGTATGCCCGTGCGTGCTGCCCCCGCGCGCAGCACGGGAGAGCCGGACTGTCATGCTAATATCCGTCAACTGCCGTCGGGAGCTGCGAGGTGCTTTTTTGAAAGCTGCCTCAGAAGCGCGTCGGTTTGCGTATAGGTTACTTAAATACGGTCGCTATGAAACAGTTTTTGTACTCGATAATCACTTGCATTGCGTTTTTCGGCTGCAAACCAGCGGAAAATGCGGAGATGCCCGTTAAATACGGTTCCAACAATGGGAAATATCTGACGATCAGGAATACACGGGTATATTATGAAGAATACGGGAACGGGGTTCCGCTGCTGTTGCTGCATCAGGGTTTGGGATCCATTGAAAACCTCGGGGCTATTATCCCGGAGTTATCAAGGCATTTCCGGGTTATCGCGTATGATGCGCCCGGGCACGGCCGTTCGGAACAGGCCGATAGCCTGAGCGGGGCATTATTGGCGGATTACGGCTCCGCACTCATCGACCAGCTGAAACTGGATAGTGTTTACGTAATGGGATGGAGCATGGGCGGCAACACAGCACTCTTGCTCGGCGCGGACAGGCCCGACAAGGTGAGACAGGTAATAAGCGGCGCTTCCAATTCGAAATCAGCCGGATTGACGCAGGAAGGGCGTGACTTATTAAAAGAATATACGGTAGAAGCGGTAAAGGAAGATAAGGACTGGCTGGCTAATTATCAAAAAATGAACCCTCAGCCCGATAAATGGGTCAAATTTTGGGAGGATAATCAGAAAATGTGGGCGAGGGAAATCAAGGTGCCGGATGAAAAGCTTTCCAGCATTGCAGTTCCGGTACTGGTCATTCGAGGCGACCGGGATATGATCCGTTTGGAACACAGTATCGAAATGTACCGGCTGCTTAAAAATGGGCAGTTGTGTGTTTATCCTCACATCGGGCACGAAATGCCGGAATTGAAAGGTGATATGCTTTGCCGGATCGCGATCGACTTCCTGAAAGAAAATGAGGGCGGGGAAACGGGTAACTGACAGCATTCCCGACTGCCAATGCCAGTTACTCCGCCCCGGTTTTATTCCAGAATCAATGTGGCATCCCGCTCTTCCAAAACCTCGGTTTTAGCGCCGCGTTCGATCCATTTCGTGCGGATGATGAGCGTCAGCACAGCTATAATCAGCACCGCATAGCCTGCCCCGAGCCAAACCTGGCTGTCGATCCGGATGGTTTTAACAACGAGGTAACTGAATGCCGAGGTCGAAAGAATGTAGCCGCCGCCGGTGAGGCCGCTGGCCAGGCCGCCGAATTGTGAAAAGCGGGTGAGGCAATAGGCGAGCATGCCGTTGAAAATAAAACCCGATGCCGAGTGCAGCAAAATCACATACACCATGAGCGTGTACAGGTTGTGCAACTGTATTGTAAGCAAAATAAGCACTCCGGATACCGCCAGCTGCGCGACGGCCGCCGTGAATAATCTTTTGTAAAATGGCTTGGATATGAGTGCTTTGGATAGCAGGCTTCCGCCCAGCATGGCAAGGCCCGAAATCATGGAGCAGTTGCCCGTTACCGTCGCGGGGTAATGCATCACTTCTTCGATCAGGAACGGGCTCGACATATTATAAATCATCAGTACCGCATAAGATAATCCGAGAATGAGGAGGCCGGAGGTAAAATCCCAGGTCCCGAGCATGGAGCGGTAGGCATTGCTGATGGTCGTTAGCCGCAGTGGCGCTTTGGAGGCGATGGTTTCGCCACTGAACACGAGTTCCAGCACCAGGAAAGTTAAGCCGAAGAAGCCCAGAAAGTAGAAGTTGGATTGCCAGCCGAAATGGGTTTGCAGGTAACCGCCCAGGAAGGGGGCGATGATCGGTGCCGCCGACCAGATCACGGAAAAAAGGCTGGTGTAATGTTTTAATTTATCGCCTTCAAAAAGATCGAAAAAGAACGACCGCTTACTGACGACGATCACCGCTGACATTACGCCCTGAACCGCCCGCATTACGTAGATCATTTGCAGGCTTTCGGTATCGGCAATCACGAAACTGGCGGCGCTGAAACCGGCCAGCGCGAAAATGTTAGGCCAGAAACGGCCGTAGCTATCCAGTAATCCGCCAACGAGCAACTGGCTGACGCCATAGGTCGCGAGAAAAATGGAGATACACAGCTGAACCGCCTCGGGCGTAGCGTGCAACCGGGCACTCATGGCCGGAAGCGAGGGGATGAACACGTCGAGGGCAAAGCCGGTGATCGGGATCAGGGCGAGGGCCAGGACGGTGCTGACGGCTTTATTGGATTCTTTAAGTGTTTTCATATGCTTGCTATTAATGCACCAAAGGTAGGGCAGCAAGCAAACGCGCAGGTAATATGAATCAAACCAATGATTATACAAAACAAATGTCAATGGCTTTGCCGGAGTTGCTCACGGAAAAGCAGGGGAGTGGTTTGGGTGTTTTGCTTGAAATACTTGTTGAAATGGGAAGGGTACTCGAACCCGAGGGTGTAGGCGATTTGGGCGGCGTCCCAGTCGGTGTTCAGTAGCAATGTTTTAGCTTCTTCCACAATGCGCTCGTGGATGATTTCCCGGGTAGTTTTTCCGGTAGACTTTTTGAGGACATTATTGAGATAGTTGACATGGATACTCAACTGATCAGCGTAGGCGGCGGGAGTGAGCAATCTCAAAGGATTTTCGGGTGAATCGACGGGGAATTGCTGGTTAAGCAATCCGAAGAAACGGGAGATCAGCCGGTCGTTGCTGTTTTCGCTCGCGACGGGCCCCTGTAAGCGGATGCCTTCCAGGATGAGCATTTGCAGCAGGCTTCTGATCATATCGAACCGGTAAGTGTATGTGGTTGATAATAAGCTCTCCATCTCGCTGAAAAGGTGCCGAAACCGCTCCTGGCCGGGGACGTCGAGTGGGATTACTGCCTGAATGGCAGGGTTAAACAATGCGCTCCGGTAGCGAATCTCTTGCCGGACGCTGTTTAACAGGAATGTGTCGTTGAAAAGGCAGTAAAACCCGGTTTGCGATTCCGAAATCGCGTGGTAGGACGAGGGGACGCCGGGGTTTGAAAATATAATGCCGGCGCCTTCGATAGGCGTTTCCTTGCCGCCTGCCAGGTGCATACCGTCCCCGATGATCATGCATATCTTGTAATAGTCGCGCCGGTTGTAGGGCGTCATCCTGTTCAGGCAGGTGCGCTGTTTTACATTGAAATGGCTCACGTTCGCCTGTGAGGCCAACTCTGCCGGCATCGGTTGTTTTGTTCGTTCGTAGAACTGTTGCAGCGTTTCGGTATGCATGGCGGCTTTGCGTATTATACAAATCAAATGAAATGGGAGGCGGTTAAGTTCCCGCCGACCGCCGCGGGCGGATTAAAATGTGACGGTATGACCTGCATCATAGTTATTCATGCCATGTGAATGGTAAATTTCAGATCCGGCTTGCCTTATATGGGTGAGTTTTGAGTTGAGATATCAGATTTGGAATGGCAGGAGTATCGATTGAAGTGTTAAGGAATTGTATTTTAACGGTGAGCGCCGCCACTATGCTTTTTGCCTGTGGCGGGGAGCAAAATGAGGCCTCGGAAAAGGAAGCCGCGCGCGTTGAAACCATCGCGGACCTGGGGGCGCTGCCGCTCACGGTTGCCGACCCGGCCGATAATCCGTCGACACCGGAAAAAGTTGCATTGGGCAGGGTCCTGTTCTTCGATCCGGTACTTTCCGGGAACAAGGACGTGGCTTGCGCTACCTGTCATCAACCCGAATTCAATTACGCGGAGTTTCTGGAAACCTCTATCGGCGTCAATGGTGTCGGTCGTGGGCAGAGCCGCCGGTTCGTGGATCCGAACGATATTCCGTTTGTTAAAAGGAATTCCCAGAGCGTGCTGAATACAGCGTTCAATGGCCTTAAAAATAACGAACCATACGACCCGGCTTCCGCGCCGATGTTTTGGGACATGCGGGCCAAAGGGCTCGAACAGCAGGCGTTGGAGCCTATCAAAACGTTGGAGGAAATGCGTGGAAATGGTTACCACGAAAATGGCATCCTCGATGAGGTAATAGCCAGGCTATCGCGCATTCCTGAATACCGGACGCTGTTTGCAGTGGCCTTTCCGAAGGACCCGTCGCCCGTCAGCCAGTTGAACCTAGCCCGCGCCATTGCGGCCTATGAGCGCACGCTTGTGGCTACAAACACCCGTTTCGACCAGTACATGCGGGGCGACAGTAATGCGTTGTCCACCGGTGAAAAGGAGGGAATGAATGCATTCCTGGTAACAGGTTGTGCCAAATGCCACTCCGGCCCGATGTTCTCGGATTTCAAACTCCATACCCTGGGCGTACCCGATACCGAAAACCGGAAAGAGAGCGATTCGGGTGCCGATAAAAAATACGCATTCAGGACGCCGACGCTGCGTAATCTCCGGTTCACGGGGCCGTATATGCATAGCGGGAAGTTTGCGACCCTCGACCAGGTGCTGATGTTTTACGAAGATATCGCAGGCGGCAAGCTGCTGAACCCGAACGTCAAAGAAGGGCAGGTCGATCCGCTGGCAACGCATATGGACGTTAATTTCAAGGATATTTCACGAATTGTAGAGTTTTTGAATACGCTCAATGACGACTCCTTCGATAAGTCTATTCCCGAGAGCGTCCCAAGCGGCCTGCCGGTAATGGGGCGGTAGCGCGCTTGGTTTGAAACGCACATTCATTTAACTTGGCCGGTCGCAATATCCCATAACCCGTCTATTTATGACATTCAATAACAAATTCCTGATTTTCCTGCTCGCATTACTAAGTGCGGGGGCCGCTTCGGTTTCGTCATTTGCCCAGAAGTCGCCGCTGAAAGTGCTCATTGTGGATGGGCAGAACAACCACGAGCAATGGCCGAAGATCACCGCCATGATGAAGTACTATCTGGAAGACAGTAAAAAATTCGCCGTGGACATCCAGCGTACGCGCTACACCTGGCAGGGCGACAAGCTCGCACAGGAGTACCCGGTTAAAAACGGACCGCAGACCGAGGCATTGAAGCAGCCTAAAATGGATTCCGCATTTCATCCCAAATTCTCGAACTACGATGTCGTGATCTGCAACTTCGGCTGGAACGCCGCGCCGTGGACAGCGGATGCTCAGAAGGATTTTGAAAAATTCATGAAAAACGGAGGCGGACTGGTGGTCATCCACGCGGCCAATAACTCATTCCCGCAATGGCCTGCTTACAACCAGATGATCGGCCTGGGCGGCTGGGGTGACCGAACCGAAAAGGACGGCCCGTACGTGTATTACGACCAGAGCGGCAAAGAGGTGCGCGATATGCAGCCGGGCAAAGCCGGTTCGCACGGTGCGCAGATGGAGTTCAAGATCACCGTTCGTGAACCTAACCACCCGATTACGAAGGGTATGCCTGCGAACTGGCTGCACAGCCGCGACGAGTTGTACGATCGCCTCCGCGGCCCGGCCGAGCATATGCAGATCCTCGCCACGGCATTTTCGCCTAAGACCAATAACGGCACCGACCGCAACGAACCCATGCTGATTGTCCTCCGCTACGGTAAGGGCCGCATTTTCCATATGGCGCTGGGCCATGCCGACTACTCCGTGGAATGTGTGGGCTTCGTTACCTGCCTGCAACGCGGCAGCCAATGGGCGGCAACCGGTAAAGTGGATATTCCTATTCCAGCCGATTTTCCGACTGAGACAGAAACCAAGCAGCGTAAGTTTGCGCAGTGATTGAATAAAATAGCTGATGTAAAAGCGCCGCGGGACCCATTCCCGCGGCGCTTTTTTGTAAATAGTTATTAAACGGTTTTGAAATGAATCCTCATGTTGAATATTGTTTGATAACCAGTTAGTTACAAAGATGTTTTACGGCAGGCCGGACTGGCTTTCGGCGGCTTTGGAGTGATGAAATACGGCCGCTAACATTTTCTACAAATGAGATTGTTTCGGAGTAGTAAATATTTTGTTTATGTAGTCGTATTTTTGGAATTAGTTGTATTATTTATAACAGCACCTAATTCTATCTCTCTTATGAATCCAACTTTTACCAATGTGTTTTCCGCAAGAAAACTGTCAAAGCCATTTTCCTGGCGACCTGCCATTAAACCTCTTGTTTGCGCTCTACTTGTACCGGTGAGCGTATACGCGCAAAAGACGGACACGCTCATGGTAGGGCGTGACGCTTCCCAAAACAAGAACATGATCATTTTTCAAGACGGAGCGTTTCTGTTGGGCGGGGTATATGATGGAGACGCATCAGGCGTTGCCATACCGATCGAAGAGGTCGGGACGCGCATGATGTGGTACCCGGCGAAGGCCGCCTTTCGCTCAGGAGGCGTGTCCGGTGCGCAGTGGACGGCCGCCAATATCGGCGACTATTCCGTTGCAATGGGTCAGGATGTGCGGGCTTCGGCATCCAATGCAACTGCCTTTGGTTTAAGATCTGTGGCTGCACAACAATCCTCATTCGCTGCGGGGGAGCATGCGACGGCAAGTGGAGCGGCCTCGGTCGCATTGGGCTATCATTCACATACCAATGCACGGCAGGGAAGCTTTGTTTTCGGAGACAGGTCCACAGTGGATACGATCCGGGCCGGAGTGAATCACTCGGCCAATTGGAGGGTGAGTGGCGGGTTCCGGATATTTACCGCATCCAACCTCAGCACCGGTATGACGTTCCAGAGCGGCGCTTCGGTGAGTAACTGGGGGCAAGCCAATGCGGTTATTTCTACATCGACGGGGGCCATGCTGTCAACCGGCGGGGTATGGACGAATGCATCGGATGTGAACCGTAAACACCGGTTTGAACAGATATCCAACGAACAAATTCTCGAAAAACTCCGGAAACTCCCTGTTACGAGTTGGAGCTATAAGACAGAGGTAGATAGTGTCAGGCACATTGGGCCTATGGCGCAAGACTTTTACGCGGCGTTTGGGCTTGGTAGCGACAATCGAAGCATCGGTACCGTGGATGCCGATGGTGTGGCCTTGGCCGGTATCAAAGCATTGGAAGAGCGCACCCGTAACCTCGCCGCAGAACTGGAAAATCTGAAAGCGGATAATGCGGCACTTCGCCAGCAAATGAAGGACAATAGCGGCAATTCCTGGATGGGCTTCGCAGGCCTCGGATTGCTGATATTGGGGCTGGCGGGAAGCTTGTTACTGGCCCGCCGACGTGTAATCGCGGGCTAAGGCAGGTTCTGGTCCTCGCACGTTGGTCCTCTTCAACTCTCTGTTTTTAACCAAATCTATTCCAAATGAAACCAATATATATTCTGGCGGTCCTTGCCGGGCTCGGCGGTAGCGCCGCTGCGCAGGGCTTGTCCAGCGCCGGCGGGACCGTGACCGTCAAGGGCGGTATTTTACAAGTGAAGGGCAACCTGGAACTGGGTGGAGGCTCTTTTACCAATAACGGCAACATTTTTGTTTCCGGTAACCTGGTCAACAACCAGGCCATGACGGAAGCGGATACCGGGGCATTGACGCTGGATGGCGCCGCTACGCAAACCGTGAGTGGTACCCAGCCTTATTTTACCCGCCTGTTGAATATCGATAATCCGGCGGGTATTGTGCTGGATAACAGTATCAAGGTAGGCGGTAGGGCTACTTTCACTAACGGACTCGTGGACGCGACCAACGACGTAGCCGCATTGATCATAGGGGATACCGCCGCCGTGGTGGGTGTGTCCGATGCACGACACGTGAAGGGCTACGTGGTCAAAAACGGAACAGGTAGTTTTGTGTACCCTGTCGGCGATGGCGTGAGATACCAGCCCATTACCCTCGACCTGACTGACAATAGCGCCGGTATGAGCGTTCGTTATTTCGACGGAGATGCGGGAACAGGTACGTTCACTACGACGGGGGCTTCTTCCATTGCGCTGGAAGCCTATAACAACCAGGAGTATTGGGATCTTGCGCCGAAAGGCACCGCAACGGGCAAGGTTATTATTACTTATGACGACTACAAGAATCCGTCGATCACCATATCCGAAAACCCGAATGTTTTCAGCGTTGCGCACCTTACGGGTGGTAACTGGCTCAACGAAGGGCACAATGTGACCGGAACGCTGACCGCCGGCTTTGTAACGAGCGAGGTAATATCGTCGTGGAGCCCTTTCACACTCGGTGCTGTCCCGGAGGCCGGATTGCCCGTTACGCTGGTCAGTTTCAATGCGAAGGTGGTTGAAAAGAATGCATTCGTTGAATGGCAGACCACCAGCGAAGAGAATGCCTCCCATTTTGAAGTAGAGCGAAGCCTCGATGCGCGGAGATTCGAGAAAATCGGTACAGTGGCTGCGGCCGGTAACAGTAATGCCCTGCAACGCTACAATTTTACAGACCGTTCGTTTGGAAGCCAGCTGCAAACTGTTTACTACCGGCTCCGCTCCGTTGACCTGGACGGTACATTCAGCTTATCGAGAGCAGTTGCCCTGCAACCTCGCGGCGCGGGCCAGTATGCGGGCGTATACCCCAATCCAGCGCGGAAAGCGAGTTCGGTGACTGTTTCATCGGGCATTCCTGCGAATGCGGTCAGCCTTTGGGATATGCTGGGTCGGGAGATGTCTGTACGTACTTCCTCATTGTCCGATGGCTCCGTACAAGTTAACCTGAATGGCGTTGCTTCGGGAATGTACCTTCTTAAAGTAGTCACTAGCCAGGGTGTGGTAAATCACAAGCTGGTTGTTGAATAAATGTCTCTCCCTTGATCCTTTTGATATGAAGCGAATCGTCATTACTTCCCTTTTTGTTGCAGCATCTTTTTATGCCCATGCCCAGGTCGGTATCGGTACCACCACACCCCGGGCCGGATTGGACGTGGCGGACAGCAGCGTTGTTTTCGCCGCTCCCGGTGATGTTTCAGGAGCCAAACCCACACCCGTTGAAGGCGAAGGGCGCCGTATGATGTGGTATGTGGATAAGGCCGCATTTCGGGTAGGTCAGGTGGGCTCTTTCGGGAGCACCTATTGGAATAGAGCCAACATTGGGAATTACTCGTTTGCGGCCGGCCAGAATACCCGTGCTTCTGGCGATCATTCTTTCTCCGTGGGTCTGGCGACTACCGCATCCGGCGATGAGTCGGTGGCGCTCGGGAATAACGGCACAGCTGCGGCAGACAGGTCACTGGCATTCAACGGCACGGCGAGCGGTGTTGGGGCCGTTGCAATAGGAAGTGGTGCGCAGGCTACCAGTGACGATGCCCTTGCCCTGGGCCCCTCGTCCATCGCAGGCGGTTTGGCTTCCGTAGTAATCGGACCTTCCATTGCGAACGGGGCATTTGCGGTGGCTATCGGTCTGCAAAACAGCGCGCGGGGGAATTTCTCAGTCGCACTGGGCAAGAATGCGCGGGTAAGACACCAGGGTTCCATCGTGATCAGCGACGGAAGCGCCGGTTTCAGCTCCGACAGCGCATATAGTACCGCCAACAACCAGCTCACCATGCGTTTTGCGGGCGGGGCACGTGTGTTCACCAACCAGGGCCTTACAAGCGGCGTCGAGATTACTGCCGGCGGAGGATCGTGGAGTGCGGTCAGCGACAGGCGCAAAAAAGAGAATTTCGAAGTATTGAATACCGAAAATATCCTCAGTAAAGTGGCGCAGTTGCCGCTTACCAGCTGGAACTACAAAAGCCAGCCTGCAACCACCCGGCACGTGGGCCCGATGGCCCAGGATTTCTATGCCGCATTCGGGCTGGACGGCATCGGGAACGATACGACGATCAATTCCTCCGACATCGACGGCGTGAATATGGCGGCTATCCAGGCGCTGGAAAAACGTACCCGGCAATTGCAGGAAGAAAATGATCAGCTGAAAGCCAAACTGGAAGCGATGGATGCTAAAATGGCTTCGATTGAAAAGCTGATCATGGGCGTACCGCGGAAAGAAGAAGTGTCAGCTTCCCGGTAATCAGGTTTCAAACCAATTCTCCAATATACCGGCTTGCTATTTGATTGGCCGGATAACTTTTGAACTCTTCACTGAGCTGCTGTGCCTGGCGACGGTATTTGTGATCGGACAATACCGTTGCTACGGCCCGCCGAATCTGGGCGGCCCCGGGCGTTTCGGTTTTCAGGTCTATTCCGACGCCGTTGAACTGCACACGTGCCGCGATGTCGTCTTTGCCCTCGTACACCCCCGCAACCACGATCGGCAGCCGGTGTTGCAGGGCGAGCATCACGCCTCCGTAACCCCCGTTCGTTACGTACACGCTCGCGTAGGGCATCACAGCGTCATAATCGATGAAATCCTCGATGAGGAAATGTGTTTGCGGATAACGCTGGCGCAATGCCCCGGTACCCGAGCCGCCGGTGGTGACGATCACCATCGTTTCCGGATCATTTTTGTAGGCTTCGAGCGTTGGAACGATAATCTTTTCGACATTACGCTCAAATGTGCCCTGCGTGGCCAGGATAACCCGCTTGTATTTTAAAGTAGTATCAGCCTGCGCAAATGACGCTTTGGCGTTCGGTTTGTTGGGCAGCAATGGTCCGACAAACCGGACATTCGGGCTCAGTTTTCTGTGCGGATAGTCGAAACCCGGCACGCCGCTTTGCAGGTACAGACTGGCATTCCGGAACACCGCGTCGAACATGAACCCCGGCTCCTGCGGCAGGCCGTAGCGGGCGCGGAGTTCGTTGAACAGCACACTGCACGGCTTCATGATCATGTTAAACTGAAAATGGATCTTGGCACGTTTTGCCCAGCGTACCACCGATCTTGCCAGGACATTCTGTTCGGGATCGTCCGAGGGCAGGTTCAACTCGCTTTCAAACAAAGGCAGCACACCCACGGCCACCCCTTTGATGGCCAGCAATTCCTGCACAAACAATGCACCCAGGCACGCCAGGTCGTAAACGATCAGATCGAACGGCCATTCTTCGTGTACTTTCACAAGATCATCAACATACCCTGGAATCGGACTTAGGAAAGTGTGTTTTACATCGAACCGGGCGCGGGCGATCGGGTTTTTGATCTTTTTTCGTTCCGGGAACAGCTCGTCCATATTCTCCTGGTTGATCACCGGGGCTTTGACACTCGGGTAATGGACGAGCCCGAGCTTCGTGACGCGCGCGCCATAATGCCCGCCCACGTACCAGCGCACGTCGTGCCCGAGCTGTTTGAGGTGAATGGCCAGGCCGGTAAGCGGGCTGAAATGGCCGTCGAGCGGAACGGTCGCAAAAAGTATACGTTTCAATTTCATGGCTGATATTAATCGTTTTGAATGAGACAAAAGTAGGGCGGAGCAGCGGGGGCGCCTACGTTCACTCAGATGAACCGTCATATGAAGCGTATGAAATGACTTTTATGTATTTTCTCTTGCGGGCGGTCGACGGGCACAGTCAGGCCTTGCCGACGCTGCTGCAACCGGTATAGCCATCGCAAATGATATGCGATGCCACAGCGCTGTTTACAATATGGCTTTAACGGGAGGTTTCCGCGTAGTGATGGGTGGTGTCCCGCAGCGTATCGAAGTCTTCGTCTATGGAAACAAAATGGGCGGATCGGGTGCCCACCTGTACCAGTAATTGCAGGAAATCTGTTTCCGTTCCGGCATGGCTGCTGTGGCACAGTATAAGCACATCGCCTTCGTTCAACCCATTGATTATTTCCGATAGGCCGGACCTGCCGCCGGCTTCCGTTTCTCTGATGATTTGATGGCATCCCGCCATCTGAAGTTTTTCTAAAAAAGTATCTTCCGCCCCGTGTGGCAAGTAGCCTATAAACATTCCCTGATTTAATGATGAGCATTAAAAGTAGGGGATACCGGGGTCAGTGCCGACCAATAGAGATTAGAAAAAAATTAAAACCTTTGATTCTATTAAAATATTGATAATATTTCTGAGAGCGTTTATGCGTTCTTGAATACTCCTCTAACAGCACCCATAACATGAATTTGAATGAAATCCGCGCCGAATTGGTCGCGAAAACCGAGCGTAAAATCCAGGAAATGAAAGCCAGAAACATTGTCCTGCCCGAACGAAGGGCGGATATGTGCGAGCTTTGCGACCAGCTTTCGCAGGAAATTTACGACTTCGCCGTCAAAACCACCCTTCAAATCGCCGACCGGCACCATCTTCGCGGACGGGCAGCCAACCTGCTCGATGAACTTCACGAAGACATTTACGCGCTCACCAATGGAGCGCTGGACATTCTGGTAGCAGCCTCTGCCTCGCAAGGCCCTGGTGCCGGGAACTCCCAAAGTCTCCAACCTGCTGTACGGAAGCAGCGGACAATGCGCACTCCGCCTAAATTCTTCCAGGTACTTTACGCCTGGTTCAAAGGTTTGCGCGGGTACAAACAACCGGCGGCTTTCTGCTACTGATTTTTGCCGCGTGCGGCTGCCTGGTCCAGCATGGAGCGGGCAATTTTGTTGTCGGGATCTTTCCGGACGGCCCGCTGTGCATATAAAACCGCCATATCGTTCTTACCCTGCTGTTTATACGCTTCGGCGATGAACTGGCAGGCGATGGCATAGTCCTTATCCTGTAAATCCAGCAGGAGACCAAGCGTGAACACCCTGATCGCGTCGTCGATGCGGTTGCGGCGCATGAGGAATTTGCCGGTATTGACAAGGTCGCCGATCGGGAACGAAAGGTCGTAAACGTCTTTTTTTGTCTCAGTGGCTGTGCGGTAAAATGCAACGCCCGCATCGAAATCAGTAAGCATTTCCTCGCGGAGTTCGAGGTATAGCGAGCGTTTGGGCACGATGTAAGGCTTATCGTCGAGGATCGAGAGGATTGCCGTCGTGAGCTGCCTCACTTTGAAATTCTGGTTACTGGTCGTCAGGATCACGAACCGGTCGTTTTTCAGGTCGTGTGTGATCAATGCTTCGTAATTGAAATTGGATCCGTGGTGCTGATGCCAGACCAGCTCGCCATTTTCGAATCTTGCCTCGCCCAGGCTGCTTTCACCTTCGCCGAAATGCTCGGAAAGCTGTTGGATAGCCGTTTTCCTGACGAGTTTGTAGCTATCAACCGCCGCAATGAACCGATAGAGGTCCTCGGTCGTTAGCCGGGGCCAGCCGGAGGTCGTTTCGCGGGGCTTTTCATTGATAAACTTGTTGTTGAAAGCGATTGCCATTGTGGTGTCGTTTAAAGGCAAGTCCATCACGGTATGCTTCATTTGGAGCGGTTTCAGGATATTTTTTTCTACAAATACCTGGTATTTCAAACCCGAAACCTGCTCGACGATCCGCTGTTGCAGGTACACGTTCGAATAGCTGTATATGTATGCTTTCCCCGGTGCGTTAGCGAGGTTTTTGAGCGAAAGAAGCTCATTCCGGACATCCCGATTGCTATTCATAGCGCCGGCGGGGAGCCCGCTGGTATAACTCAGCAGGTGCGAAATACGAATGCTGTCGGCCCAGGCGGGAAGCTCGGGCAGGTATTTGCGAATGGGGTCGGTTACAGAGAGCTTGCCTTTTTCAGCGAGAAGCATGATCGATATGCCGTTGAATTCTTTGGCAATGGAGCCGATATCGAACCGTTTTTGCATGGTCAGCGGGTATTGCCGGCTTCCGTCCGCGAACCCTACCGCGGCTTTGTAGATGGTCTGGCCTTTGTTTACTACCATCACATTTCCATTGAAGACACCGATGCGGTGCGCTGCCTGCATCAGGGAGTCGATGCGTCGGGGAAGAGGGGTGGTTTGAGCAAAAAGTATATGGGTCAGTAGGTTAGAGAACAGGATGAGCGTGAGGAATTTGTTTTTCATACAATATGGCTGATTAGATGAACGTGCTGGTTCAAGTATCATGCCAGTTTGTAACTTTTTGATACACAGTGCATTTTAAAGTTAATGCGATGTTCGGAAGCGAACGGGGCTGTCCGTTTTCAATTCATGAAGGCCGTGCAGCGACGGACGAGGGCGTCCGTTTTCGGACAGGATGTTTTGGTTAATGTTTTGAATTTCAATGTATTATTGAAATGGCATGCATTTATTAGCGTTTCACCACAACCGATCCTTTTCTCCCGCGCCCTGCCAGGCCCAAATACAGACAATATGTTTAGGAATTATCTGAAAATCGCCTTCCGGAACCTGACAAAGCACAAGGCTTTCAGTTTCATCAATATTTCCGGCGTTTCGTTGGGATTGACCTGCTTTTTGCTGCTCGCGTTATATGTGAAGGACGAGCTGGCCTACGACCGGTTTCACGAACATGCCGATCGTATTTACCGGCTGAACCGCACCTTCCTGGCCAACGACGGTACGGAATCGCTGCGGCTCGGACATGCGGCACCGCCTTTTGGCCCGCTCGTGAAGCAGGACTTCCCGCAGGTTGAACAGGTCGTACGCTTGCTGGAAACCGGGGCGTTGGTAAAATATGGCGAGAAGCGCTTTTCGGAGGACCAAATGTTTGCCGCCGAGGCGAATATTTTCAAGGTATTTACTTTTAAAGTAGACCAGGGAAACCCCGATAAGGCACTCGAAAACCCTTTTTCGATTATGTTTTCGAAGCCTATGGCGGAGAAGTACTTCGGGAATGAAGATCCTGTCGGGAAAGTGGTCCGGCTCGACAACCAGTTCGACTATACCGTAACGGGTGTTTTCGAGCCGCTTCCCGCGCAATCGCATTTTCACCCTAATTTCCTGGTTTCCTTTTCCACCCTGAACGACGATCGTATTTACGGCGCCGAGGGGCTTCGTACCAACTGGGGCAACAATTCTTTCTCGACATTCCTGCTCTTGCCGAAACATTATGATGCACAAAAGCTGGCCGCCGCTTTTCCGGCATTCCAGAACAAGCACATCGATCCCAAGGCGTCGAAATATTCCGTGCTGACGCTCACGAAACTCACCGATATTCACCTGCGCTCTCACCTGGATTCCGAAATCGAAGCGAACGGGGATATTCAATATGTATATCTGTTTTCGGCGATTGCGATTTTCATTTTGCTGATCGCCTGCATCAATTATATGAACCTCGCAACCGCCAAATCTGCCACGCGTGCGAAAGAGGTGGGCATGCGCAAGGTGATCGGCGCGGTGCGCACGCAGCTCGTGAACCAGTTTCTGAGCGAATCGGTGGTACTGGTCGCAATTTCGGTCGTGATTGCCTTTGTGGCCATGGTATTATGCCTGCCGTTATTTAATAATTTCACCCAGAAACAGCTTTCTGTTTCGGCATTGCTGGACCCTGCATTCCTGGCGATTTTGCTGGGTATTACGATCTTCACAGGACTGGTAGCCGGGAGTTATCCGGCATTCTTCATGACGGGTTTTCAGCCAATCGCGGTATTGAAGGGCAAGATTGCATCCGCTCTTAAAAACGGCAAGCTACGGCAGACGCTCGTGGTGGCCCAATTTGCGATCGCCGTCACGCTGATCATCAGCACGGCCGTCGTTTACAACCAGATGCGCTTTATACAGAATTATAAGCTGGGGTATGCCAAAGACCAGGTGATCACGTTTAGTATGCCCGATGACTCGACGATGAATGTCGAGGCGATCCGCCAGCGGTTCAAGGAACATGCAGGGGTTCGGGAAGTAGGGCGTTCGTCACGCATACCGTCGGGCCGGCTGCTCGACTCGTGGGATGCGTACGTCATGAAAGGCGATTCGATGGCGCCTACGCAAATCAATATCAAGTCGCTTTCCGTGGACGAGGATTTCATTCCCGCGTACCAGATCCGAATGGCCGCAGGTCGGAATTTCTCCCGTCAATACCCGACCGACCGCACCAACGGGTTTATCCTCAATGCAACTGCCGCCCGTTTGCTGGGCTGGAAAAACCCGGAGGAGGCCATTGGTAACCGTTTTGGTTATGGTGAAATGCGGGGACAAATCATTGGTGTGACGGCCGATTACCATTTCGAATCGCTGCATCAGAAAGTGGCGCCTATCGTGATGTTCTACCAGCCGGGCCGCCTCGGGCGCGTATCCGTGCAGGTGGCGGGCAAGGATATTCAGGGCGCATTGGCTCACCTGGGCTCGGTGTGGAAGAGTCGTTTCCCGGATGTGCCGTTCCAATACGAATTCCTCGACCAGCGCTTTGGCAAGCTTTATGCCCGGGAGCAAACCCAACAGCTGTTGTTCGGCATATTCGCGGGCATTGCGATCCTCATTTCCTGCATGGGCTTGCTGGGGCTTTCGATGTTCATGGCCGAGCTTCGGACGAAGGAAATCGGCGTGAGAAAGGTGCTGGGCGCTTCGGTACCCAGCATTGTGGGGCTGCTCTCAAAGGATTTCCTCAAACCGGTCGTTGTGGCCATCCTCATTGCATCGCCGATTGCATGGTATGGCATGAAAAACTGGTTACAGGACTTTGCCTATCATACCGACATCCAATGGTGGGTGTTCTTGCTGGCCGGTATGCTGTCGATCGCCATTGCATTGTTTACGGTGAGTTTCCAAAGCATTCGAGCAGCGCTGATGAACCCGGTCAAAAGTTTGAGAAGCGAGTAAGATCTTTAAATTAATCTGTCCTATTCTATGGATTTGGTATATTAGCAAACTTGGACCAACCCCCGGAGTGCTTATGCTGGCTGTTCCGGGGAATTTACTGCTATATGCCATCTTATGAGACGAACCAGATTAGTCAGGTCATTAGTTTGTATTGTACTGCTATTCAGTTTGCTGCCTGCTGTTGCCCAGCGGAAGGCGGCGCAATCGCCGCCGAACATCATCGTAATCCTCACCGACGACATGGGTTACGGGGATATCGGTGCCTATGGCGGACGTTTTGTTCCCACGCCAAATATCGACCGCCTTGCGGCGGGCGGTCTTAAACTCACGCAGTATTACAGTGGCGCGCCGATCTGTTCGCCCTCGCGGGCGAGCATTCTCACCGGCATGCAACCCGGAAAATGGAACTTTACCACGTTTCTGGACACCCGAAAGCACAATAAGGACGCGGAACAGATTGACTACCTGACTCCGGAAGCACCTTCCATAGCCCGTTTTTTCAAGAATGCGGGCTATGCCACAGGGCATTTTGGCAAGTGGCATATGGGTGGTGGGCGAGACGTGACCAATGCGCCCGGCTTCGCGCAGTATGGCTTCGACGAGCATGCCAGCACCTACGAAAGCCCCGAGCCGGACCCGGCGATTACCGCTACGAACTGGATCTGGTCGGAAAAAGACAGCATTAAAAGGTGGGGCCGCACCCAATACTTCGTCGACAAAACGCTGGATTTTATGAAGCGGCACAAAGGTCAGCCGTGTTTCATCAACCTCTGGCCCGACGACGTGCATACGCCCTGGGTACCCAAAGTGGAAACCGAGTATACCGGCAAATTTCCGATGAATCCGCAGGAGGAAGCCGCATTTAAGGGTGTTCTCAAAGAATATGATGTGCAAATCGGGCGATTGCTCGACGGCCTGAAAGCGCTTGGGCTGGCCGAGAATACGATAGTGATCTTCACCAGTGACAATGGTGCACTCCCTACTTTCGGCGGTGCACGGAGCGGAGGCTTCCGGGGATCGAAGCTGTCGCTGTATGAAGGGGGCATTCGAATGCCTTTCATCGTTAGCTGGCCCGGTCATATTCCTGCTGGTAAAGCCGACGACCGATCAGAACTGCACGCGACCGACCTTTTGCCGACTTTATCCAAGCTGGCAGGGGTAAGGATCCCTGAAAGCTATCATGGCGACGGCCTCGACCGATCGGGTATGTTATTGGGCAAACCTTCGTTCCGAAAAAAGGAAATGTTCTGGGAATACGGGCGGAACGATATTGCCTATAATTACCCGAAAGGCAATGACCGCAGTCCACGCCTCGCAGTGCGCTCCGGCGAATGGAAGCTGCTGATGGATGCAGACGGCAGTAAAGCGGAACTTTACAACATTGTTAAAGATCCGGCCGAAACGACCAATCTTCAAGCAACGGAGGCAAAAATCACGAAAGAACTAAGCGGGAAGCTGGTTGCCTGGTGGCAGTCGCTGCCGAAGCTGAATGCGCATTAATGCATTCACATCGCCGCGCGCTCGATGATCCAGAAAATGGCGGCCACGGAGGCGAGTAGCGCGCCGCCGACGCGTATCAGCCGATAGGCCGGCCGCCGGCTCAGTGCGATGAGCGCAGGAATGGTAACCGCGATGATCAGTAGCTGCATGAGCTCGATACCCGCATTGAATCCCAGAATGCTGAGTACCATCCGTCCGGTGCTCAGCGACAGGTTCGCGAGCGTATCCGCGAACGCGAGCCCGTGTACGAGGCCGAAGCCGGCGGCTACCCATATTTCTTTGCCAGGGAAAACCGGCCGCCACGCATGGAGCGCCGAAACGAGGATCGATACTGCGATGAGGATTTCAACCGGTTGGATGGGCAAATGCACCCAACCCATCGCACCCAGCAGCAACGTAAGCGAATGCCCGACAGTGAATGCCGTAACGATCCGCAGCAAATGCATCAGGCTGTAACGAACGCCCCCGAAGCTTTCCCAACGCCTGCGCGAAAACAACAATGGCGCGGGAAGCAGCAATACCAGCAGAAAAAGCAGGTGATCCGTACCTTCGGCGATATGCTGCATGCCAAGCTTTACCATAGAGGAGAAGCCGGTCCAGGCATTGCCCGGTTGCAAACTGACAGCCAGCGGTAATATCCTGTTATTGACGATATCCAGCTCGATAACGCCTACCTGCTCCGGGTTTTCTTCGGCGAGCTGCCCGGTTTCCCAATCCTGGCTTATAGATACGAGGATTTTGTGGGTCGCCACCTGATGCAGGACCGCATCGTAATGCAGCGTGAACCGCCGCGTGTCTGCGCCCGCGGGCGGAACGAGGCGCAGGTGCGCAACCAGTTCCCGGTAAGTGCCGTTGATGGTGTTCTGCGTTTTGGTGAAGGACAATGTGCCAACCTCTACACGCCAATATTGATCGTTCGGTGACTGCAAACGGGTGTGAGTTAGTAAATAGGCGCGCAGTTGCTGCTCAAATCGTTGCGCCGACCCGATTTCCGGATCGTTCACAGGTAGCCCCGTTGCAGCTTCCAATTCGCTCAGCGGGATTTGAATCTCGGCATCGATGCGGTTTTCATGTACTGTGAGGAGTACCACAGAATTGGGCATCGGATGTGCCGGGGCTGTGAAAGGCAACAGCGCGGCCAAAATGATTTGGATGGCGAACATCAGCCTCTTTTTGGTGAAGCTGATGGTGCGGAGCAGGCTATTCATCATTGATGCTGTTAGTTGCCGCCGTAATCGGAGCTGTGATCGCGCCATACCGAATGCGGGTGCGGCGTGTCGCGGATAATCACACCGCCCTGGTAGGAGAACTCGATCCAGACACTCGGGCCGTCGATGCGCACGTAGTCATTCTTGGTGGAAACCGCCGTAGTGCCCGAGTAGGCTACGTAGGTATCGGCCAGTTCGCTGGTGTATTTGGTCAAAATCGATGATGCGGACGTGGCATCGAGGTCGTTGACGTACAGTTTGATGGCATTCAATACCAATGCTTGCTTATCGGAAGTCAGTGAGCCGACTTTCAGGCCTGATTTCGTGGCCGGAAACTTGCCGTCCTGGCCGGGGCCGAGCAGCAGGTCGGAATAGGTAGCCGAAAGTTTGGCGGAAGCCTGCTCAGCCGAACTGAATCCGCCCAGCATTGTAGCGAATAACTGGCGTTCCTGTTCGAATGGCTGGTAGGTGGTGCTGCCTGCGGTAATGGCGGAAGCGGGTTCCACTCCCCGGAATGCAGGAGTTACGCCGGTAAGCTGGCCTGCATTAAATGTGTAAGGCTGCGTGTAATGGTGCCCGGTAAACAGGATTTCCCAGAGGCCGGTAGTGCTGGGCGTGCCCAGAAACGACAGGTAGTAGTTTCCTGCACCATAGTCCGACCCGCCACCGACGGTAGTCAGGTAATCGTCGGCTACGAGGTTGCCGAGCATTTCGTCGTAACCTTCATTGCTGGTACCCACCTCGAGAACAGCCACCATCAAATCCCGGAACGCAGCTAGCTGGGTGTCATTCAGCGAGCCTAAGTCAATGCCGACCCTGGCCGACATGCCAGCCGGGAGGTTCGACCATTTCCGGGTATTGGTTTGGTTGTAAGTCAATTGCATGGTGGAAACCTGGCTGCTGCTGAGCGTGGTCTTAAATGCCTCCGCCAGGCATACCACTTTCGCGACACCGCTCGCAGATGAACAGGAGGTATTGGCGCTCGTGGTAACCGCCAGGGCTTCGGTAACCGACGACGTCGCGCCGGTATCGGGTGTTACTTCCGAGGACTCCTCGGAAGAACTGCAACTCAAAGTAAAAAGCGCAAGCAGCGCAAGGCTGGATCCTGCTTTTGTCAGTGCTTTCATGTGGGTAATGTTAGTAATTGTGGGATTTGATGGGTGACCGTCAGCGGTCAGCCATCAATACTCCAAATTTTGCCTCAAAAGCGCAGACGCCGGAAAAACTGTGGCGAATCGTGGGAATGTGGGGGCGGATGGGGGGCCTTTGTGGCGAATCGGGCGAAGTCCTGGGCGGAATTATTGGATGAACCGGTCGAGGAAATCCCTCTCGTAGCTGCTGCCGATGGGTATTTCCTCCTCTTCGATGAGAATGACCTTGTTGCGAACGGTACGGATTTTGTCGAGCGGGACGATGTAGGAGCGGTGCACACGAACGAAATGCTCTGCGGGGAGCTTGTCTTGCATGGCTTTCATGGTTAGCCGCACCACCAGTGCGCGGGTGCCGCGAAGGTGGATTTTGAGATAGTTGTCGAGCCCTTCAATGAACAGGATGTCCGAAAGCGTCACTTTCACGAGCCCATAGTCGACGCGCAGGAACAAATGCGCGGGCTCCCCGCTTTCCATGCGCTCGGTACTCAGCGATTTCAAACGTATTTGTGCCCTTTGCACCGCCTGCCCGAACCGCTCGAATGTGAATGGTTTGAGTAAATAATCGACCGCTTCCACTTCGTAGCTCTCCGCCGCGAACTCGCTGTAAGCCGTCGTGAATATGACCATACTTTGCTGGTTGATGCTCCTCGAAAATTCCAGCCCCGACTCCCGCGGCATATTGATGTCGAGGAAAATCAGGTCTACCGGGTTATTTTCCATGTACAACCGCGCCTCGCCCGTGCGGGTGAAAGATTTGACCAGCGTAATGGAAGGAATGCGACTGCAAAATGCTTCGATCACATCCAGCGCAGGGCGTTCGTCGTCGAGGGCAATGGCTCTGATCATGTCAGTTGAAGGAACAGGTGAACCCGGTAGTCGGTAGCAGTGTCGTCGATCGTGAGCTCGTGCGCGCCCGGATACGTGAGGCGCAGGCGCTCGCGCGTATTGCGCAACCCGATGCCATTCGATTCTTCCAACTGGCTGACCTGCACTTTGTTGTTGGTGACAATGAGCCGCAGCGTATGATCCCGGATGGTCAAATGAATGCCGATCGGCGAATCCTCTTCGGGATTGACACCATACTTAAATGCGTTTTCGATAAATGAAGACAACAACAGCGGGGCGATCAGCAACCCGCCCGGGTCGCCTTCAAGCAGGTAATCTACTTGTACGGAGTCGCGCAGCCGCGCCTTTTGCAGCTCGATGTAGTTGGCGATGTAGTTCAGCTCGGCAGCGAGCGGTACCTTGTCGCGGTGGGCGTCCCGGATGATGTATCGCAGGAAATCCGAAAGTTTGACGATCGTATCGGCTGTCCGTTCATCGTTGCGGATGGCGAGCGAGTAAATGCTGTTTAAAGTATTGAATAAAAAATGCGGCTGGATCTGTGCTTTCAGCTGCTGTAACTCCGCCTGCAACTGATCGTTCTCGACACGCCGCAGCCTGTTGGTGGCCTGGATCAGAATGGAGATCAGCGAGCTGACACTGCCTAGCAGGAAAAATATCGCCAGTTTGGCCGGTAGTATTACGGAGAAGCTTCTTCCGCGAGGACCGGAATCGGGACCAGATTCAGGGCCGGGGCCCGGACCATCGGGCCGTATCGCAGGCGGCTCTCCCTTCGGACCGCCCTGATCGGGAAATGGCTCGTCAAACGGAGGCCGGTGCGGGCCCCGCCGCGGCGCATTGAGCATATTTTCCTCCCAGAACAGCTGCCTGGCCCATGCCACCACGGTGTTTTCGTGCGGTTTCTTGAAAAATACCCATTGCTCGATGCGATAGGGCAAATACACCGCGCCCAATATGCAGATGACGGTAATCGTGAAGTACCTCGTGTAACGTTTGTTGAGGAACCAGCGCGGCACGAATGCCGTGTGGTTGAAATAGGAAAAGAGCAGCAGGAAGCAATAGGCCAGCCCGTTTTGTACCAGGTGCTCGTGCGGATTGAGCGGGTGCCAGCTCGCACCGGTGTAGCTGACATACAGCACCGGCAGAACCGCCAGCGCAATTCCGATCAGTAGGGGTGTTCCGTTCTTTTGCAGCCAGGTCGCCATTCTGCTACAAATTAGTCCCAAAAACGAGAAATGCGCTGAAAAAAGTTGGCGAACCGGGCGAAAGTTGTGGCCAATCCGGCGGTTCTGAGATATTTACAACTCTTGCTGTAATCCTTGTACGCCCGGGGCGAGGCGCGTCGGCCACCTTTGTCATGTTCTTTAACACTAAACAAAACGACCATGAACTCGCTCAAAAACAAAGTAGCCGTTATTACAGGGTCCGCAAGAGGCCTTGGTAAAGCTATTGCAGAACGTTATGCCGCACTCGGCGCCGATATCGTGATCAACTACTCCCGCGACAAAGCCTCGGCCGGGGAAGTGGTGAGCAATATCACTGCCATGGGTGCCCGTGTGATCGCCGTGCAGGCCGATGTCAGCAAAGTAGCCGATATTCACCGCCTGTTCGAAGAAGCGAAGAAAGCATTTGGTAAAATCGATATTGTCGTGGCCAATGCGGGTATCGAAATGGTGGAAACGCCTGTTACGCAATTCACCGAGGAGCAGTTCGATCGCCTGTTTTCCATCAATACCAAAGGCGCCTATTTCACCATGCAGCAGGCGGCGCTGAACGTCGAAAACAATGGCCGCATCATTTACATTGCTTCCAGTACTACGGCATTTCCCGTAGCAGGGATGGCGGTGTACGGCGGCAGCAAAACCACCCCGCGGTACCTGGTGGATGTGCTCTCCAAAGAAATCGGCTATCGCGGTGTGACGGTGAATTCGATCATTCCGTTCGCGGTCGATCATTCGGGTATTTTTGCCGAAGAGGGCAGCTACCCCGAACTGCGTAAATCGTTGCTCGATAGCTGCCCGATGGGCCGTCTGGCCGAAGTGGAAGACGTGGCCAACATCGCCGAGTTCTTCGCCAGCGACCTTTCCTCTTTCGTAAACGGCCAGCATTTGCTGGTGAACGGCGGGGCAAATCAATAGACCAGCCGGGACGTTTGGCAGGCTTTTGTGAAATTTGGGCTATCTTGCCGCATTCACCTCAAAGCCGTTGTCATTGGCAGATCGTCGGGTTTGGAAACCTGCTCCGTGCCGTTTCCGTATCATATGGTTTTTGTTGCTCTTCCCGAATGCGCTCACCGTTTTCGGGAAGAGCGATTCCATACGTACCAGTTTGGAATACACCATTACCAAACGATTGCTTTCGGTCGAAAACGAGTTTGCTTCCCACGAAGTATTCTGCGGGGTGCAGGATTCGTCCGGCTTTCTGTGGTTCGGTACCCGCAACGGGCTCAACCGCTTCGACGGAAGCAAATGCCTGCTTTTTACCCGCCAGCGGAACGGACTTCAGGAGAACAAGGTGGTGCAGCTGGCCGTCGATGACGCCGACCATCTTTTTATCCAGTACGGCAGCGCCGGGTTTCAGCTGACGACCATCGGTAAGGTGGATGTCATGGATGCCACTACGCAACGAGTGAAGACACTCACGGCCGCATTTCCCAATTTGCCTTTTAAGGAAAAGGATGTTTACTGGATCGCGAACGACGGCACCGGCGAGATCAGCTTCCTGACGGCGTCCCCGTTCCGATACTGGCGGTATTCTTCCAAAAAGGGTTTCCGGCTCATGCACGAAATGAAAGGGTGGGTGAGGCAGGACTCCCTGCTCGACTACCGCACCACCGGGCCGGTGAATACCTTCCTGCGAGGAACCGCGCATTTGAAACTGAATAACCAGCAGGTGCAATATGTGGTGAAGGATAAAAAGGTGAGCTCGTTTAAGCAGCATGATGTGCTGCGCTCGCTGCCGGTCGGCCTAACGGGTCAGGGCGAGTTGTTGATTACTTACAACACCGCGACCGACGTTGACCATTTTCAAATCGATAAGCTAACCGGCCAGGGGCAGCTTGTGCCTGCTCAAAATCCGGATCAGTATAGCCTGGATGAAGTGAAGGGCCGGTATTGGTACCAGGTGCGGCCGGCTACCGACGGGCAGGCTACGGCATTTTACATGGCAACCGATGCGCTGTATCTCTGGAACAAGCGCGCTTTTTTGAAAATTATAGGCAAATCGGAGTTGAAGGGTTTTGAAAACCTGTTTATATACCAGCTTTTTCCCGACAAGCTCGGTAACCTGTGGCTCTGCACGTCATCCGGGGTCATGCAGCTGACGATCAAAAAGAACCGTTTTAAACCCTATTTCTCGACCAGTCAGCAGGCAATGGAGCGGAACGGTCAGGCGCGCGGCATACTCGCGGACGGGCGCGGCAACGTGGTCGCGAACGTGTGGGGGCACACATTTATGCAGGAGGGCGAGCGCGTGCACGGGTTCAGCCACAATTTTATTAATTACGGCCTCGCCTGGCATGGCGGCGCGCTGTACACCGGCGGCTTTGGATTGTCGCGGTACGATGAAGCACAGAAAAAATTCATCGGTATTCCCATGCCGCCGCCTTCGGAGATATGGTCGCTCTACTCGCTGAACGACAGCCTTCTGCTGGTTGGGTGTATCAACGGTTTTGCGGTTTTCAATGCTGCGGCTAAGCGGTTCGAACCTTTGCACACGGAGGGAGAGCCGGAAGTCAGATTTGTGTATAGGTTTTTGAGGGATAAACATGGTCAAGTTTGGGCTGTGGCCGAAAACGGGTTGTACGAGCTCAAAGGCGATCCTGCGCGGGGTACATTGCAAATGGTCAGGCTAAAATCGACGTTACTGAACGGCCTGAGCCTGCTCGATGCCTGGCAGGATACCGACGGCGCATGGTGGCTTGCTACGAATGGGGAGGGGCTTTACCACTGGGACCCGAAGAGGAACCGCTCCCGGCAGTTCAATATTACGGCGGGCTTTCCGTCGGACGTGCTCTACCGCATTGAGCCGGATGCATTCAACAACCTATGGATCAGCTCTGATTATGGGTTAATTCGTTTCAATCGGAAGGATTTTGCCATTAACACTTACACCACCACCGAGGGCATTTCGCATAATGAGTTCAACCGCACATCGTCGTTCAAAGCGGCCGATGGGAAGCTGTATTTCGGTGGCCTGAATGGCGTAGTTGGCTTTGATCCGCGAGCGTTTAAAACCGATACTTTGCAGCTAAGCGTGCCATTGCGCATTATCGCATTCAACCAGTTTGTGGGCTCTGCCAATGAGTTGGTTAACAAAACAGCCGAATTACTCCGCAATGGTGGCATCGTACTGGCACCGGACGATAAGTTCTTTACCCTCGATTTCCAGTTGCTGGATTTTATCAAAGACGAGGGCCACCGGTATGCCGGCCACCGATATGCGTATCAGATAGAGGGGTTGGACAGGAACTGGGTTTTTATCAATGAAAACTCGGTCCGGATCAGCGGGCTGCCCTATGGCGATTTCGTGCTGCGGATCAAGGCACAAAATCGGGAAGGGGCCTGGAATAAGGAGGAACTAAGCATCCCGCTGAGCGTTTTGAAACCGGTTTACCTTCAGTGGTACTTTATACTGACCGTCGTGCTGTTGGTTGCGTTGTTGATTTACCTGCTTGTACGGCTCAGGATCAGGCAACTCGCGCGCGAGAAGCAGCGGCTGGAAGAGACTGTCAATGAGCGGACTGTGCAATTGAAACAATCGATTTCAGATCAAACAGCATTGCTTTTGGAAAAGGATGTATTGATGAAGGAAATCCATCACCGGGTGAAGAACAACTTGCAAGTGATTTCGGGCCTTCTGGAATTGCAGGGCAAGACGCTCACCGATGATGCGGCACGTGAAGCATTGGAGGAGGGCCGGAACCGGGTGCGCAGTATCGCACTGATCCACCAAAACCTGTATCAGTTCGAAAACCTCAGCAACATTGACCTGAAACGCTTCGCCGGGGACCTGTGTCGGCAGGTACAGAGTGTATTTCAAAGGGAAAAGACGGTTTCACTGGCTGTTGATGTGCCGGATGTTCACCTGGATATCGACTCTGCGGTCCCGCTGGGGTTAATTTTGAACGAATTGTTATCAAATTCGTTTAAGTATGCATTCAAAGATGTATCCGAAGGTGAAATAGGGGTTACGGTCAATGTTGTTTCGGAAGGAAGGTTCAGGCTCGTCTATTCGGATAACGGGCCGGGCTTGCCGGAGCATTTCGAGGTGCGTAAGGCCACCACGTTGGGTTTGCAGCTCGTAAATGACCTTACCAGGCAAATAGGGGGCCGCGTGCATTACCAGGCAGTGAAAGGAGCCGTATTTATCATCGATTTCACCAATCGCGAAGTGCGTAAAAATCAAGACTAAACCCTGATGGCAGAACTGAAAATAGGTATTGTGGAAGACGAGCTGGTGATCGCGCGTACGATCGCGGGCACGCTCGAAGAGCTGGGCTACACGCATTGCGGCCCGGCGATCAGCTATACCGAGGCGCTGGAAATGCTCGATGCCGATAAACCGGACCTGCTTTTACTGGACATCCAGCTTGCCGGGCGAAAGGACGGCTTCGACGTAGCGGAGCAGCTCAATGAAACTTACAAGCTGCCATTCATTTTCCTTACTGCCAACAGTGATTTTGAAACCATCGACCGCGCCAAAAAGGTAAAACCTCACGCGTATATCGTAAAGCCGTTTACCAAGGAGGAGCTTTACGCTGCAATCGAGATTGCCTTCCATAATTTTACCGGCAACCAGGCAGGCTCCGGCAAGCCCGCCGCCTCTGCGGCCAGGAATTACATTTTCGTAAAAGACGGCTACGCATTCCGGAAGGTTTTTTTTGATGAACTGCTCTACATGGAAAGCGAAGCCAATTACGTTCTCCTGCATCTGACGTCCCAAAAGAAAGTCATGATCCGCTCCACGATCAGCGACTTCATGGAGCAACTCGAACCAGCCCGTTTTATACGTATTCACCGGAGTTTCGCCGTCAACGCCCATTTTATCGACGACATTTTCCCTAACGAGCTGTCCATTCAGGGCGAAAAGCTCCCGATCGGGAAGTCGTATCGGGAGGAGTTGCTGAGGGCGTTGGGGATTAGGGGGGATAATTGACCCCCTTCCCAAACCTCCCCACATTCATCCCACGCCAACGGCGTTCGTCCCTATTTTTTGCTCAAATGCCCGCCAGACGCCACTTTTGGCGACGTTATGGGTTTGCTTGATCTCGACAAAATCATCATTAAACGGACCGTGCTGAGCATCCGCTGCACCGTTTGCGGCGGGAATCTGGTCGTTTCCGACCGAAAGTGCCATTTCGCCCGTATAGCGAGGATCGTGTCACTGGGGAAGGTCAAACCCGAATGCTACGAATGCGAAACCTGTAAAAAGCGGTACACGCTTTTTTGAGTACTCGCCCACACCCCTGCACATGATCGTAATTATCCATTCACCTTTTAATTACTCCATACCATGAGTTTGAGAATCAATGACATCGCTCCGGATTTCCAGGCCGACACTACCCAAGGTACCATCCAGTTTCATGACTGGATCGGTGACGGCTGGGCCATTCTGTTTTCACATCCCAAAGACTTCACACCCGTTTGCACGACTGAACTTGGGTACATGGCCAGGCTTGCACCCGAGTTCGGGCAACGTAACTGCAAGGTGATCGGTCTGAGCGTCGACCCCGTGGATAGCCATTTGAAATGGGAAAAGGACATTGAGGAAACGCAGGGCTACGCCGTGAACTATCCGATGATCGGCGACCCGAATCTCGCCATCGCGAAGCTCTACGATATGCTCCCGGCCGAAGAACCGGGTACTTCCGAAGGGCGTACCGCTGCCACAAACCAGACTGTGCGCTCGGTGTTCATCGTCGGTCCCGATAAGAAAATCAAGCTGAACCTTACATACCCGATGACGACTGGACGCAATTTCCACGAAATCCTCCGTGTCCTCGACTCCATGCAGCTCACCGCCCAGCACAAGGTGGCAACGCCTGTAAACTGGCAGGACGGCGATGAGGTGATTATCGTCCCGGCCGTATCCGATGCCGAAGCAAAAGAGAAATACCCCGAAGGCTGGAAGACCGTGAAACCATATCTGCGGTATGTAGCGCAGCCGGGGAAGTGAGTTTTTGACCGACGACGACCGACTGCCGACCGCCGATGCTTCTTGCCGATCGGCCGTCGGTCGTCAGCCGTCGGCCGTCATTTATCTAAATCATCAAAAATGAAATCAACTATATTAAACCTTTTACTGGTCCTGCTTGCCGCAAATGCGTTTGCGCAGACAACCTGGCATGGCGGTGCGGATGCGAACTGGGGTAATCCGGCGAACTGGTCGGCCGGGGTGCCGGATGCCGATGACGATGTGCGAATACCGCTCGTTGCAAATACCCCAGTGATAGGAGCGGGCACTGTGGGAACGGCCCGCTCGGTACTGGTACAGGTGAATGCTTTGCTAACGATCAATGCAGGAGGGAAACTCACTATTGCCAGTTTTGCCTCTTACACGACGCCTTCGGCATTCACTTCGGCGCTGGCCAACCTGGGGACTGTTAGTAATATGGGTGAGCTTGTGATCGGCTCCACAGGTAGTTCCGGCGACCACGGCATTTATAACCCGGGGACATTCAACAACATGGTCGGCGCAAAATTGGAGATCAACAATTCCATCGAGGCCGGGATTTTCAATAGCGGGGGGCGCTTAGAGAACCGTGGAGAAATATCGATCGGCGGATTGGCCAGTTCGGGTAACCACGGACTCTGGAACGATGGACAAACCTATCTTCACAGCACTGGAAAAGTGGTGATCGACCGCACCTCGATACGCGCTATCATGAACAATGCCAATGCAGTTGCCGGCATTCGCGGCGCGATGCAGAACGATGGAGAGATCACAATCGGTGCCACTGCCGGCGTGGGTATTTCGGGATTCGAAAACCTGGGCGGCTTTGTGAATGCCGGTACGCTCAAAATAGACCGTGCGACCACCAATGGATTTCGTCTCGAATGGACGGGGAGTTTCAGAAATGACGGGAGGATGATCATCGGTGCCGATGTTCCGGGGACTTACAGCATTTCCAATGCAGCGGTTCTGGATAACAATGATTGCGCTGAAATACGCCTCTTTGCCCCGGTTAATATGGCTTCTGATATCGGGAACAGAGGTTTTTTCGAGGTTACTACCTCCGGTACGCATACGTATCTTGCCCCTGCACAATTTATGAATTATGCTGTCCTGGTTTTTCCGCAAGGCAACCCTTTTCAAGGCATTTATAATCATGAGATTGTCAATACACCGCGCTCCGTCAGCAGCTGCGGAACACTGAACCAGCCATTTGGCGCAGGCCCGATCGACTTCACCATTGCGGGTGTTTTTACCGATCAGGCGGGAACTACGTCTGCGGGCGTGTATGATAGCGCGACCAACACTTTTACACCCGACGCTTCACTGAGCGAACAGACTTATAACCTGTTCGTAAAGATCGCCGACGGGGCAGATTGCTCGTGGACTGTGCCCTGGCAGCTGACGCTCACGGAATGCTGCGTACCGCCCGTGTTGACCGCACCTGATGTGACACAAACGTCGTGCTCCCAGGCGACCGGAGCGATAACCATGCACGCTACGGGGAAAGGCGTGCTCGAATACAGCGTGGACAATGGGCAGTCATGGTCCGAGGATTCCGTTTTTTCCGCGCTTCCTGGTGGAAGTTACATTTTGAAAGCGCGTTTAAAGGCCAGCCCGGAATGCGAGGGCGCATACCCGGCAAATCCCGTGGTAATTAACCCACAATATCCGGCGACGGTCCTCGATACCTGGACCGGATGCGTATCGACCAACTGGAACGACGGAGCAAACTGGATGGACGGAACCGCGCCAGTGGGTGGCGACAATGTGGTCATTCCAAACGCGGCCAATGCGCCCGTGATCACGTCGAACGCCATCATGTGGTCGCTCCACATACAGCAGGATGCCTCACTGACGATCAACTCAGGGGTAATCGTAGGGGTGCAGGGCAAGGCGGCTTACACGTTCCCATTCAATTTTGAGGCGGCGATCAACAATGAAGGAAAGATCGACAATAGCGGGTTCCTAAGTACAGGGTCAATCAACGAAGGCGGAGATTTTGGGATTATTAACCAGAAGACCTTAAATAACAATACAAACGCAAGGTTAGGCATTTCGAAGGCTGACGACACCGCGTTTTATAACGCATCCGGTACCTTTACGAATGCCGGTCTGCTAATGATCGGCGAGCGTGATCCCATAGGGTTGCACGGAATTTGGAACGACGCTGTGATCAATAACAATGGCGATGGCCAGATCGTGATCAGCAATTCCACATTAAGGGCATTGGTCAACAATGCCGACGAATCCAAATCTATACACGCAACCTTCAACAACGCCGCCGACCTTTACATCGGCGTGTCGGCGGACGTTGGTACGGTAGGTATTCGTAATATGGCCAGTTTCAATAATAATGTCGGAGGATATATTACCATAGACCGGGCCACCGATATCGGCTTGTATAATTCCGCAGGAACGTTTACCAATGCTGCCAGCATCGTCATCGGTTGGAGAGGCAGTACAGGTACACACGGGCTTGTGAATGAGGGTGTATTTGAGCATGGGGGAACGGCCGGCCTCTGGATAGGCAGAGCAACGGGCTCGTCGCTTTACCATGCTGCGGGTATCTTCAACAATACCTCCAGCATCGTCATCGGCGAAGGTGTCTCCGGTGGAACGACCGGTATCGAGAGCCGCGCGGAGTTCAATAACAAGACAATAGGGAATATCCGGATCAACAACACATCGGAAGTCGGACTGTACCATATAGCGGGGACTTTTACGAACGATGGTGCTGTAATAATCGGCAACAGCGACGCCGTAGGCCAATATGGTTTGAGGAATACCGGCGAATTCAGGAATAATGCCGGTATATGGATCGACCGTTCGACCGTAACCGGTTTGTGGCAGACCAACGCTGAGGCACCCGCACCAGCAGCTACTTTTACCAACGCAGGCAACCTCACGATTGGCGGCTATGCGGCGATAGGTGCCGATGGTTTGGAAAATCAGGCAGCATTCACCAACACCGGCGCAGGGCATATTCACATTGACCGGAGCACGGGCATTGCATTGAAAACGCCTTACGGGACTTTCACCAATGAAGCGCAGATTACCATCGGCGGTACCGAGAGCGTAGGTACATACGGCCTGGTAAACCGCTCGACATTTAACAACACTGGTGCCGGACAAATCCGTATAGACCGCTCGACGGACACCGGACTTTACCATTCGAATGGAACATTCACGAACGACGCTAAACTGACTATCGGTGCGAACCAGTCGCCCGGAGGTCATGGCATTTTCAATGAAGCTGTTTTTAATAACAATGCCAATGGCGATATCCGGATCGATCGGTCTGCGGGCTCCGGCCTGCGGAATTTCCAGAGTACGTTTACCAACGGAGGAAATATCACCATCGGCGCTGTGAGCGCTTCGGGTGACTACGGTATCCGTAACCAGGCGGCTTTCGCAAATAATGCCGGCGGGCAGATTAACCTGGAAGGATCGCACGACGGGATATACTCGCAGGACGGCACATTTGCCAATGCGGGCACGGTGAAAGTAGCAGCCCCTCCGAAAGTGACCGTCATGCTTACGCGTGACGGAAGCGGAACTTTCAGCAACAATGGGAGCGGGGTATTGAAAGGCACCGGCAATATCAATGCACAAGCCCTTACCAGCGCAGGCGGCACGTTGTCGCCCGGCTATTCACCTGGTATTCTCACGTTCAACGATAGCCAGGATTTCACAAACAGCATTCTGGATATGGAGCTTAACGGAGCAGGCGCTGCCGGTACCGATTACGACCAGATCGTGGTTACGGGGCAGGCGACGCTAGGCGGTACGCTGGCTGTGACAGTAAACTACGCGCCAACCATCGGGGATATGTTTACAATCCTGAGTGCCAATTCTGTATCGGGTACATTCAGCTCGGTAACAGGGTTGGCAATAGGCTGGAAGGTGCTGTATGAGGATAATGCAGTGAAATTACGTTACGACGACCCGATGCCGGTCACACTTGTTTCCTTCAATGCCCGGGCACAAGATTCGTTCGTAAAACTCGAATGGCGCACAACTTCGGAGACGAACAATGCCGGTTTCTACATCGAACGCAGCGCCGACGCATTCAATTGGCACGATATCGGCTTCGTGGATGGCAACGCAACCACTTCGGTCGTGAAGAATTACACATTCCGGGATGAAAAACCGCTTGCGGGCCTTAGCTACTACCGCCTGCGCCAAACGGATTTCGACGGTACCACCGAGCGTTCCCGCGTGGCAGCCGTGCGATTTGCCGATCCGGAGCATTCCGTAACAGTATGGGCGGATGCATCACGCCAACTACATATCAGGTCGAGTGAGGCTGTTGAGCGGGTGACTGTTTTCGACCTTTCGGGGCGTATGCTGATCATATCCAAAGAGTCCACGCTAGACCTTTCCCGCGCCGCCGCCGGCATCGTGCTCGTGCGGGTGACGACTGCTGGTGGTACTGTGGCGAGGAAGGTGTTTTTGTATTGAATTTCTGACCGCCGACCGCCGATTACCTATTTTATTAAATCAAGTAATCGGCGGTCAGCGGTCAGTCGTCGGCGGTCACTAAATATTCCCCAAAGTCAACCTCTTAAAGTCCCTCGTCAGCTCGGTCAGCGACTGCTCCACGCCCATGCGTTCGAGCGAAGATGCGCCTACGAAGCCGTGGATATCGCTTTTGGAGAGCACTTCGCGGACGTCGGCGGGGGTATTGACGGGTCCGCCGTGGGCGAGCACGAATACGTTGGGGTTAACCTCCCTTGCCGCGTCGCCGATGAGCTGCGTGCGTTCGATGGCTTCGTCCATGCTGCAAGTGGCGTCTACCACACCGATGGAGCCGCCCACGGTAGTGCCGACGTGCGCGATAATGGCATCCGCACCCACTTCGGCCATCTGGCGTGCTTCTTCGGGCGTTGCTACGTACACGATCGAGAAAAGATCCATCATGGTCGCCAGCCGGACCATTTCCACTTCTTTGGCAAAACCCATCCCGGTTTCTTCCAGTACCTGCCTGAAATGCCCGTCTACAATACTGTGGGTAGGGAAGTTGTTGACACCCGAAAAGCCCATTTCCTTCACTTTCAGCAAATGGTGCCACATCCGGCGGCGGGGATCGGAACCGTGTACGCCGCAGATCACGGGTATTTCTTCTACCACGGGCAGCACCTCGAACTCACCGATTTCCATTGCTACTGCGTTGGCATCGCCGTAGGCCATCAGGCCGGCCGTAGAGCCATGCCCGGCCATACGGAAGCGGCCCGAGTTGTAGATGATAATCAGGTCGGCCCCGCCTTTTTCAATGAATTTGGCACTGATACCTGTGCCCGCACCGGCCGCGATGATCGCTTTACCCTGATCTATCGTCGCTTGCAGGCGGTCTCTTACTTCCTGTTTCGTATAAGGATTTCCCTTACCTGTCCATGGATTAGGCATGTTCTTGTTTCGGTTGTTAAGTGATTTGATTGATTTATTTTCTTACTGCTATTTCTTCTGCATTAAATCAAGCAACGTTTCCACCAGCAAATGGGCGAATGCCGGGTCGTTGATATGCGTATCCGCTTCGGTTACCGACACGTTGCCGGATACGTGGGCTCGGATGGCGCTGAACAATGCCTCATCGACGGCAGGGTTGTGGAAAATGCCGCCCTCCGAAGCGACCTGTGAAATGCCTCTCAACGGGAGCACCACCGCCGCAGGAACCGGCGAGCGGCTTACCTTGCGCGCCAGGCGCTCGCCCAGGATCGCGTTCTCGTGCGCGTCCGTACGCATGAGCGTCACGTCGGGCGCCCAGCTATACAGGTGCCTGCCCGCGAATGCAGGCGGGATGGTATCGAGGTGTGCAAAGTTGACCATATCCATGCAGCCGGGGACCACCACTTGCGGAATGCCCATTTCGGCGGCGGCGGTGAGCCTTTCGGGGCCTGCGCTGCAAATGCCGCCGCAAAGATCGTCGGCAAGTTCGGTGGTGGTAATGTCAAGGACGGCGTCGAAGCAGCCTTCGCGGATGAGGGATTCCATGGTTTTGCCGCCCACACCGGTAGCATGGAAGGCCAGCACTTCATAACCGGCCTGGGTGAGGAGTTCGGTGCATTTGTCGACGCATGCCGTCGTGTTCCCGAACATGCTGATGGCGATGCTTCGAGCTTTCGTATGGTGATCGGCGGTATCGACATTGGCCATGGCGCAAACGGCCGCTGCGGCCTGTGCTACCAGTTGTCTTAAAATATGGTTCATGCCGGCCACGTCCACCACAGACGGGATCAGCATAATGTCCTTATCGCCGATCTGCCGGGAAAGGTCTTTCGTGGCCAATGTAGTGAGGCAAACCTTCGGTGCACCAAAAGGAATACCCTGCATGGCTGAGAGGGCAATGTAAGTGCCGCCCCCGCCGCCCATTCCGACGACGGCTTTGATTTTTCCGTCCTGGTAAAGCTGCGAAACCAGCCTGGAAGCGCCCCGGCCCATGATGTCGATCGCCTTCCCGCGGTCGCGGTCGCGGCGGAGGTCGGTAATATCGTGGCCGGCCGCCGCGGCCACGGCATCGGCTTCAAAATCGACCGGGAATGCGCTGGTGGTGCCAAAAACGCCCGTGTTTACGGTTATCACCGTTTCGCCCTGTGCGCCAATGCATTCCCGCAGGTAAGAAAACACATCGCCCTTGGTATCGAAACAGCCGAGTATTAAGATGCTTCTATCTGAAATTGACATAATGCAAGTATAACCAGATATCAGTATCCGAAGCAAACGCCAGCAGCAAAGAGATTAGGATGCGCCGCGCGAGTGGAGCGAATTGGAGACCAGCAATGCGTCGAACTTCCCTCAGGAGAACCGGCTCCGGGCATCATAGGCGAGGCCGAGGCCTACGCTGGAAAGCTTGTTTTCTTCCGACCATTCGGCGGCGGGGAACAGCTCGCGGAAGCGCTCCTGGATGAGCGGGATTTCGGTAGAACCGCCGGTCATGATCACCAGACTGATCGCCTCCGGCGCCACTGCCGCACTTTGCAGGCATTGTTTGGCGGCATCGATGATGCGCTGCGTCTTGGTGTTTATCGCTTCGTTGAATACCTCGCGTTCGACGTTGATCTGCAAATTTTCGTCGATAAACGGGAGGGAAGCGACGTAGGTATCGTTTTGGGTGAGGCCGATCTTGATATTTTCGGTTTCAGCAAGTACCGCGTGGCCGCTTTCCTGTTCGAGGACGTTGATCAGCCTTCCGTATTTTTCCGGAGAATGCGTCTCGCGAAGTAGTTGCTTGGCCTGGAAAATGGTGCGGTTGGTGTACAGGAAATTGACTTTGCTCCATTCCGAAAGATCGAAATAATGGTAGGAAGGTACTTCGAGGTTCTTGGCACCGTAAGTGGTACGGAAACCCAGCTCGGGCATCATGCGGGCGAGGCTGAGGTCTTTGTCGAAGTCGTTACCGCCGAGGCGCACACCGGTATTCGCGAGGATATCGCTACTTCTGTCGTGTTTGCGCGCATTGTCCTTGGAAAGTCGGATAATGGTAAAATCCGAAGTTCCACCGCCCAGGTCGACCACCATGGCCAGCTTTTCGCCCGTCACCTGCGCTTCGTGGGCGAATGCGGCTGCGATGGGTTCAAACTGAAAGCCGACGTGCTCGAAGCCGAGGCTTTCGGCAATCGCTTTCAACTCGTTTTCTGCCCGTTCGTCGGCGGCAGGGTCGTTGTCGATAAAATGCACCGGTCGGCCCATTACCACGTGTTTCAGTTCGGTACCGCAGTCTGCCTCGGCTTTTTTCTTCATCTGGTCCAGGAAGGCGGCGACGATCTGATCGAATTTCATCAGTTCGCCATTCACCATCGTGCCCTGGCGCATAGCAGGTGTTCCCAGCACGCGTTTCAGGCTTCGCATTAACCTGCCCGGATGGCGGCTCAGGAAGCGTTCCATCGCTGCCCGTCCGAAGAATGCCTCGTTATCTTTCCGCGCGAAAAACATCGCGCTGGGGATTGTTTTATGGTCGTTTTCTACCGGAATCAGGAAAACGTCGTTTGGGTTTGCTATTGCGAGGCTGGAATTGGAAGTGCCGAAATCGATGCCGCAGAAAACAGGAGTTGTCATTGTTTTGGAAAATTGGGCGCGCAATTTCTCACTATTTGGCCGGCAATGCAAATGCGGTATGAAAACATCGTGCGGTAACAAGGGTTAGGAACACTTCCTTTTTGAGAATAGTCTCTCATTTTGATAAAAAGAAAAATGCTGTAAATGGCTCAATTCCAGTCTTTCAGGATTCGTCCGCTCGCCTGGCGCGGCATTCGTGAGAAATCCTTTATTTAAATCCAGCTAAAATAAAGGTGATGGTTTTTCATGTATTATTTCAATATCCGCTTATCAGCTGCGCTAACACCGGAGACGTTCTTTTTTCCGGCCCGGCCGATGATGCCGACGATGAAGAAGACGATTGCGAAGGTGAGCATTAAGAACGTTTCAGGGGACGTGTACTTGTGATGTATGTCACGTAATGGTCTGCCGTAAGCCGGGTTACTTTGTATCGTCAAAACGCAGTAATGGATTGGCAAAGAATACATTGACAACCCTTTTTAAATGCAGTAATCATGCCATATGTAAAAATTGAGGTGACCCGCGAAGGCGTTACCCGCAAGCAAAAACAGGAGCTCATTGCCGGTGTCACACAGTTGATTACCGAAGTGCTCGACAAAGATCCTCATCTCACCCACGTCGTGATCCGGGAAGTGGAACTCGACGATTGGGGGTACGCCGGAGAACAGGTTTCCGTGCTCCGCGAAAAAGGGATCACCGCTCAAAGAAAACAGTAACAGATCTGACATAACATCATGAAAACACAAACCATCATCGTAACCGGTGCATCCACCGGCATCGGCAAAGCAGTAGCCAGCCTGTTTCTCGAACACGGGCATAACGTAGTCATCAATTCGGCCAACCGGGATAACCTGGCGGCAACGTATAACGAGCTTGGTAACCACGACCGCCTGGTTATGGTGGCCGGCGATATCAGCAAGCGGGCAACGGGTCAATTGCTGGTCGATACCGCCGTAAGCCGGTTCGGCAGCGTGGATGTGCTCGTTAATAATGCAGGGGTATTTGAACCGCGCAACTTCCTCGAAGTCGACGAAGCCCATCTCGACTATTTCCTGGGGATCAACCTGAAAGGTACCTATTTTACCAGCCAGGCAGCTATCCGGCAAATGCTGCAACAGGGTGAAGGTTCGATCATCAACATCGGCACCGTGCTGGTGGACCATGCGATCGGCGGCTTCCCCGCAACCGCACCTATTTCGAGCAAAGGGGGTATTCATGCGTTGACGCGGCAGCTCGCGGCCGAGTTTGGCAAAAACAATATCCGTGTCAACGCGATCGCGCCGGGCATTATCCGGAGCCCGCTTCAAGCGAAAACGGGCGTCAGCGATGCCGACAGCCTAGCCGGTCTGCACCTGGTAGATCGTATCGGCGAAACGGAGGACGTTGCACAGCTTGCATTGTACCTGGCAGGCAGCAACTTTATCACCGGCGAGGTGATCAACCTCGATGGCGGCCATGTAGCCGGTCACCATATTGGTTAAAAACCATGGATGTGAATGTATTTCAGGCGTGCTGGCTTAGCTCCGGTACGCCTGATTTTTTTGGCATGGAATTTGCTGCATTTTTTGCCGATTTGATTTATACCTTACCCACACATGCATTTGAACAGTAACCTGATTTTCCGGGACTTCGCAGAAGGCATTTTTCTGCTGGATGAAACAGGCAAAATAACGACTTGCAATGCGGCCGCGAGCGCTATTACAGGCTATCAGGACATTGATATAACCGGAAAGCCTTTATATGCAATCGGTGATGGGCACGACGATCCCATCAAGTATCGCTACGAGCTGGATCAGGCTTTGAAAAGGAGAAAGTTTGTAGCCGAGGGCTGGAAGTTGAGAAAAGATGGCACCAGGTATTGGGCAGAAACTTCCTATTCCCCGGTTTTCGATGAATCGGAAGGCCTTGCGGGATATTGCGTGCTGCTCCGCGACATTACAGAGCAAAAGAATAAGCAAATAGGTCTGCTCGAAAGTGAGGAACGCTACCGGCTCATGGTCGAGGCGATCCGCGATTATTCGATATTCATGCTGGACCCGGAGGGGAACGTAGTTACCTGGAATGAGGGTGGGACGTTTATCCACGGTTATGCGGAAAGCGAAATCCTGGGCAGACATTTTTCCGTGTTCTACACAGCCGCCGACCTGCTCGATGACAAGCCTCAAAAGAAGTTGCAAATGGCGCGTGACAATGGCTCCTACCGGGAGGAAGGTTGGCGGGTAAAGAAGGATGGCTCATTGTTTTGGGCCAATGTGGTGTTGACCGCACTTTTCAGTGACCGTAATGCACTGATTGGTTATTCAAAGGTGACACGCGATCTGACAGGGCGGTTGAAAGAAGAGGAAATATTGCGGCAGAGCGAGGCCAGGTACCGGTCGCTGGTGGAGCAGGTGGGCGATTACGGCATATTCATGCTCGATACGAAAGGCCGCATTATCAGCTGGAACGAGGGCGCGAGGCGCATCAAAGGTTATAGTGCGGAAGATGTGATCGGAAAGTATTTCTCCATTTTTTATCCCGAAGAGGACATTCTCAACGGGAAGCCGGGTTGGGAGCTGAAAGTGGCAAGGGCAACCGGTAAATATGAAGAGGAAGGATGGCGTTTACGGAAAGACGGGAGCCGTTTCTGGGCGAACGTGGTCATTACGGCAGTATATGACGCCGAAGGGCGGCTGAGCGGTTTTTCGAAAGTGACGCGTGACCTGACCGAGCGCAAAATGAGCGAGCAGGCATTGCAGGAGAGTTCCGACAAGTACAGGCAGCTGGCGCAGGAACTTTCGGTGGCCAACAACGAACTCTCGTCTGTGAACAGTGAGCTGGAACAGTTCACGGCCATTGTTTCACATGATTTGAAAGAGCCCGTGCGAACTGTGCGGAGCTTTTTGTATCTGATGGATCAGCACGTCGACCAGCAGAAATTCAACCTTTTGAAACCAAGCATTGGAAAGGGGATTCTGGCGGCGCAGCGCATGCACGAGCTCATCGATAATCTGCTGCATTATTCGCAGATAAGCAAGAGCGGATTGCAACGTCAGAAGCTGGACGTGGAAGAGGTGATCGGCGAAGCGATCCAGAACCTGAACGACGCCATCGAGCAGTCGGATGCCCAAATCCGTGTGGATAGCGGGGTGCCGTTCATCTACGGAGACCGCGTTCAACTCGTGCAGCTTTTTCAGAACCTGCTCGCCAACGCCCTCAAATTCACCAACGGCAGGAAGCCGGAGGTCGAGCTGAAATCCTGGATGGAAGATGGCCGCGTACGGTTCGTCGTCGAAGATAATGGTATCGGCATTTCTCCGGAAAACCTGGAAAAGATCTTCGAAATTTTCAGAAGGCTGCATTTTGCCAGTCAGTATCCCGGAAACGGGGTTGGGCTGGCGGTTTGTAAAAAGGTAGTAGAGCGGCACCGCGGTACCATCTGGGCCGAATCGGAACAGGGAAAAGGAGCCGCCTTCCATATTATGTTACCCAAGATCTAAGCCCTGCACATGAAAACATTCAGACTTGCCATTGTTGAAAATGATGAAGATGAGCGCTTTTTTATGTCGGAGGCGCTCAGGGCTTCCGGAGAATTTCAAATCCTCGGCGAGTTCGGCAATGGCGACCAGCTTACCGAATGGCTGTACGCTTCGCCGAAGGAGTTGCCGGAACTCATATTGTCGGACCTGAATATGCCGGGCAAAAACGGTTATGATGTTATAGATGAGCTCAAAACGACCCATCCGGATATTGCCGTATTCGCAACTTCGACGTCATCCGTCGTATCCACGCGCGAGAAGTGTATCCGTGCGGGAGCGCGGGATTTCATCGCCAAGCCCGACATTTTCATCGTCTATGACGCTTTCGTCGCCGAGCTTTACCGCCTCGCCTGCCGGTACCTGGGCACCTGAGGGCAGTAGCTCAATCACCAACCTTCGAAATCAATTGAATATGTCTCAAACCGTGATAGGGATCATCGCCGGCGTGCTTACTTCCGCATCCATGGTGCCGCAGTTTATCAAAGTGCTCCGGGAAAGGGATGCAGGCAACCTCTCGCCGCTGATGCTGCTCGTCCTGATTTGCGGCGTAGGATTGTGGACGTATTATGGTTTCCTGAAAGACGAGTTACCCATCATATTGTCGAACGGCTTTTCGGTCCTGCTCAATTCAGGGTTGCTGATCTGTTATTTTTTATTCCGCAAAAAGGGAAAGTCTCGAAAGTAACAGCTATTGGATCACCTTGTTGTTCACTTTGACATTCGTGAGCGAAAAGCCCTTGACCATAGATTTGTCGTAAGCGGCGTTTGAGGCCGTAATTTCTAGGTTTTCAAAACTGAATTCCGATAATTTATCATACTCCCCCGGGCTCACGTCGAAGAACACCTCGCATTTCAGTTTGATGTTTTTCAGGCTGATATGGTCTGAATAGGAGAGTGGGACGTCCTTTCTGCCTTTCAGGTCGAAGAACTGTTTCCAGGGCTTAACATAAATGAGGCTGTACGCATTACCATCCACGTTTTCGACGCTGATGAATTCGTATTTCTGGGGCGTGTCCGGTCGCATTTTCAACCAGAGCACCCGCATTGCATTCTCAATATGGCAGTTGCGCATCACTACATTCTTGTTGTGAATAGCCTCGCTCCCGCACGTGAGTGCCGCGTGGCAGAACCCGAAATGGGTGTCCTCGATGATGATATTCGTATTCGCGCCATTACCGGGGTCTTTGTCGGCATAAGGCCCTTTTCCGCCCTTCAACGCAATGGCGTCGTCGTTAACGGCGAGGTAACAGCCTTTAACCAGCACGTTATTACATACATCCAGGTCGATCGCGTCGGTACTCGGCGCTTTCACCGGCTCATGCGGCGCGGTTATCCTGACATTCAGGATTTTAATATTGTTGCATTGATAATAATGGCTCGTCCAGAAGCCGGAATTTCGCAGCGTCACGTCCTGGACTTGCACATCATTACTTTTCCAGATGAAAACCAGCCGCGGTCGCGATACTTCCAGGTTGGTACAGTTCGGGTTCTCCTTGCGCCGTTGCCAGAATGCCATCCAGTAGTTAAGCCCGTTGCCATCGATGATGCCTTTGCCCGAAATCGTGAAGCCGTTCACCCCATAGGCATTGACTAATGCAGGGAAATAATCCAGATTTTGTCCTTCCATGCGGGAGGGCATGATCGGGTAATCGGCGATCTTGTCCGAACCTTTCAGTACCGCACCCTGATCGATATACAAATGTGTTTTGGGCTTAAAAAACAGGGCCCCGCTCAAAAACGTACCCTTGGGGATCACAATTACGCCGCCGCCTTGTTCGTTCGCGCGGTCGATGACGCGCTGGATCGCCACGGTTTGCACTTTATTGCTATCCCGCGAAACGCCGTGTTCCGTAATGATAAATTGCTTGCCAAGGCTTTTTATGTCTATTTTGGAGGTGTCTGAAAACCAGGCAGGTATTTTCGTGCCGTCCGGGAAATCAGGCGACTTGCCCGATTGCGCCCATGCGGCTGTTACCAGGAGGAATAGCTGAGAGAAAAGAAAGCAGAACTTTTTCATACCCCCTTGAAGGCGTGTCCTGCTTTCTTTTACTCTACTTCGAATGCACTAGTTATTTTCGATCCACGCATACAGGTAGTTGAGCGTTTTGCCCATACTTGCCAGGTTCGTTTTGAGGTGCATGGGTGGAATCTCTTTCAAATGGCTGCGATGCGTGATGGTTCTCCAACAGCCGGGACATTTCCATTGTTCGTGTGATCCTCCGCTGTGTCTGGTCTGTGTGCATCCGTGGGCTTCGAGAAAGCGAATCCAGTCTTTTGTTTTAACTGGCCTGTTGTTTCCCAATGCTCATGCCGTTTGTAAAATTGATTTTTTGACTTGTTCAGGATGATCAAAGTTTTTGAGGACTTTTTGTTCATCCACATACGAGTTCGAAAATTTTTTAGGGAAAGTTTTCTCTGTTTTCCACCCGATATTCGCCATTGCAATACCACGTTCAGCTTCTGATAATTGGAACAGGTCTTCGAAAAACGTGTCGAGGTTTTCCTTCAATGCTTCAAATGCATCAACTTCATTTTCTCCATAACCGCTCACATTTAAGGAAGGGATAATGCCAACCCAATATTCGCCTTGCTGCCCGCTGAAAATCCGGAGGGTACCCACGACTTCATGAGGCAAAAGTTTTAGCCTGTCGAGAAGATCGTTCCCTGCTTCTCCCAGAATATTCATTTCGATGTGCGACATAGGATTCCGGCCGTAATTGTTTCTTCAAAATTGTGAAAAAAAGTTTGAAATACACTGAATTGAATTAGTTCATTCCAAACAAACACGGCGTTTTGTTAAGTCGTAAGGTTTTGTTTATCAGGATAGATTCGTGCGTTTCTAGCGATTAATGACCGAAATGATAATGATCAAGTGGCATGAACAAATGTACTAACTACTGCCCTCGTCCGCATCACGCCATCGCGCCATTCAAACCGATCGTTTGCCCGCTGATCCATTTGGCGTCGTCGCTGGCGAGGAATGCGACGGTTTTGGCGATGTCGTCCGGTTCGCCGAGGCGGTTGAAGGCATTCAGCGAGGCGAGGCGGTCGATGAGTTCCTGGGGTTTGCCTTTGGTGAAAAGTTCGGTGTTGGTGGGGCCGGGGAGCACGGCGTTGACATTGATACCGCGTGCCCCCACTTCCTTGGCAAAAACGCGTGTAAGCTGTTCGACGGCGCCTTTGGTTGCTACATAGGTCGCGTAAGTGGGCATCATGACGCGCGTCGTGGTGGACGAGAAGTTGATAATGCTGCCGCCTTCTGCGAGTCGTGTCGCGGCCTCGCGCAGCGTGTTGAACGTTCCGCGCACATTCACTTCGAACTGGCGGGTGAAATCTTCGTCGGTGGTATCTTTGAGCAGTTTGGTGATCATAATGCCGGCATTATTGACCAGTATGTCAATTTTCCCGAAATGCGCTATTGCGGCGTCGAACATCTCTTTCACTTGGCCGGGATTACTGACGTCGGCTTGCAATGCAATGGCTTCTCCGCCTGTCGATTCAATGGCTGCTACGGTTTGCAGGGCCGCTTCCAGTCCGCCGGTGTAGTTAACAATTACTTTGGCGCCTGATTTGGCCAGATGGAGGGCTACCGCTGCACCTATTCCTCGTGACGCGCCGGTGACGAGTGCTACTTTGTTTTCGAGTGAGTTCATGGTCGTTTTGTTTAGTGTTAAAGAACATTACAAAGGTGGCTGGTTGGCGGCGCCCCGGGCGTACAAGGATTACAGCGAGAGTTGCAAATTTCTCAGATACCCGATAAAGCAGGAAAAGCCATCGGTAATCCGACGGCTTTTCGATTGGTTTGAAGTTGAGAGTAATACTGCAAGGTGATTTCCGGAGCGGATTATTTAAACCCAAAAATGAATGGAAAAACAAAGATCACAACCGCGCTCCATATGCTGTACAGCGGAAGGAATATCGCCAGCGAGGCACCGACCGCGGAAAGTTCTGACTTTTTGCTGAGTACCGCGAAGAGTTTGAGACCTACATAAAACAGATGGGCGAGCATCAGCACGTTGGCACCGAGCACAGCAGCGCGGTTAGGCGTGAGCCCCCATTCCGAAATGCGGAACAAAACGGCCGACAATGCGATGCTGCTGACCAGCAAAGTCACGGCCGATAGCAGGAACAGCAACACGATTTGCCCGCGGTTGCCGCCGGAATGATCGGTTTCAGCCAGTGAAAAGAAGATCAGCGCCATTACCGCGACGAGCAATCCATTGAAAATCAGGAGGAACTCCCGGTCGTGGTAGGGGCTTTTGCCGGCAATGAGCGTGGCAACAAGGTAGACAATCAGCATCAGGAGCGCTACCGGACTGAACAGTTTCGCGATTACCGACGGAATTTTATTTACCAGCGTGGGCTGTACGCGGGTTATGAACGTCGCGACAATGGGCACGGCGGCCAGCCCGCATATGACAATGTATTTTGAGAAAATCGGTTGAACGTCCCAGCCGATCAGCCCGAAGAGGTTGATGGTAAGGGCGGTCGTAAGCCCGCCGGCAAGCACCAGGAGGCCCGACATCACAATCAGCTCACCGGTGTAGCGCAGAAATTCCAGCCAGCTGGCACCGTTTTTCCATTTTCCGCCACTATATGCAGCGCCCAGGAGCGACCACAGCCAGAGCGGCAGATGCATGCACGAGAGGATCAGCGTATCACTCTGCTCGTTTTGAGGCAGCCAGTTGATAAACACCACCGAGGCAGCCAGCAACAATATCGCCAGCCCCCTGGTTTTCCACGAAATAGCGTTTTTCCAGGCAAAATAGGCCATTAATGCGGGAGCGACGATAAATCCTACATTACGCGGGTAATAGAAGTCTTCGCTAATGGAAAGCAGCTCGGGCAGCTTGGCAAGCAGCGCTGCCAATAGGGAAGCTGTTACCACAAAGGCCCGTTCGGAAGGGGTGCCCCAAAAGCGCTCATCCGGACTGTAATTCAGTCGCTGGTACCAGCCCTCGGCCAGCGGATTACTCCGCAATTCGGGGTATAATGCATTGAAAGCAGCCTTAAAGTCCGGCTTGTTGCCCCGGTACAGCTTTTCCAGTTGCAGGGCGTTGGTTTGGTTCAACAGGATTTCTTCACGCATAAAACAAGGATTGAGAATGGTGATCAGCTTTTTCTGTGGTGAGCGGTTAAATTCTGGTACTTAAAAAGTACTTTGTAATTCAAAGTTAAATAGGAATTGAACTTTTGCAATAGGGGCTTGGCATTTTTTTTGTGATCGTTTCTGTTTTGCCGTTTACTAAATTTGATAACCGGTTAATTGATAACGCTTTAATACCATATTGGCTCGTTTTTATTTTGTATTGAAAATTAAATCGACACAAACATGGAATGGACAATTAGTATGTGGGCAGGACTGGCCCAGCTCGGGATTGCGGTAGTAATTGCTGCCATCGGCATCCGGATCGTAATGGAACTGCGCAAGAGCGAATTGACCGACGAAGCCGTGAAATAGGGAAGGAGTCGGCCGGATTTGCCAATCTACGCAATAGCCGATATATTTCAGGATATTTTCCTGAACCTTATGAACACATCATCTTTCCCGAGCCGCCGGGATTTCCTTATGGCGGCTTCCGCCAGCCTGGCATTGCCATTATTGCAACCTCTGAATGCGCTGGCGAGGGCCAAACCGCTTTTTTCGTTCTCTACACTCGCCTGCCCGAAATGGGACTGGGCCACGATCGTCAAATATGCTGCCGACAACGGCTACCACGGAATAGAGATCCGTGGCGTGCTGGATTGCATGGATTTGCCCAAATGCGGCGAATTCAGCAGCCCGGAAAGTATCGTCCGGTCGAAGAAGATAGCCGAGGATAAAGGTTTGCGAATCGTGGACCTGGGATCGTCGGCCGCATTACACATGGCCGATCCGACAATACGGGCGAAAAACCTGGATGAAGCAAAGCGGTTTATCGATCTCGCGCAGCAGCTGAATTGCCCGTATGTCCGGGTGTTTCCCAATGATTTACCCAAAGATCAGGAAGTGGCTCAAACGGTTGAGCTAATCAGCACCGGACTGCTCGAACTGGGTGATTATGCTAAAAACACTTCGGTAACGGTGCTGCTGGAATCCCATGGTGACGTGACCGGAAAAGACATTCTGGCAACGGTAATGGGTAAATCGGAACATAAACACGTGGGCCTGATCTGGGATATATTCAATATGTGGTCGGTCACGAAGGAGCCACCGAAGGAAGTTTACGCCAAACTGAAAAAATACATTCGCCACACTCACATCAAGGACGGCATTTTGAAAGACGGCAAGATCCAATACGTGCAGGTCGGCAAGGGCGAGGGGCCTTTGAAGGAGGCGATAAGTGTGCTGGTGAAAGACAATTACAAAGGCTATTACAGTTTCGAATGGGAAAAAAAATGGCACCCCGAGATCGAGGAGCCAGAGGTGGTGATACCCGCGTATCCGAAGCTGATGCAGCAGTACTTTTAATCGTACTTCATTTCAATTGCCTTAATCTCACTTTTCTGATCAACTGCCCCGGTTACGCTGACACCCACCCTTGGTGCCCTGTCCCAACGGGGCAACCAGGGTGCTTCTATTTGTACCGAACTGGTGAGCGAGTCGATTTTCTGGCCTTTTACGCCCCAGCTGAACGTGTAGTAGCGCCCGAAACGGCTTTGCAGTTCGAGTCTGATGTTCTTGTATTTATCGGGAATTTCTTGCTTTTGGAGTATTTCATATTGGCCGTCTTTCACCTGCCATAGTTCGACGCGGTTCTGACCTGCACCGTAGCCAATCGCGTTCTGAGCGTCGCCATAGAGGACAATGTTTTGGAAAAGGTTATCCTTGATCACGAACTCGGCGGCATAGGTGTAACTGCCTTTCTTAATGGTATGTCCCAGGAAATTACCTGTCGGGGCCGGGTTCTCGCATTCGATTTCCAGTGCAGCGGCCCTGATGCCGAATTTCGGCTTCGGCTGGCCGGCATCGAATACCCAGGGCAGTCTCAGCGTATCGCGTTCGTAGTTAACCGAAAAGTTGAGGCTATGCTGCGGAACAGGTCCAGCGCCGGCGGGCGACTCCGCTTGTGCAGGCGTGGTTTTGCCATATCGGAATGCAGGCCAGCGGGTCGTTTCGTCCCAAATCAGTTCACTTAGCACACCCTGGCGACCAGCAAATGTAAAGTCAATACCATTGTAGGCATGATGCAGGTAGAACCACCGGCGATCGGGAGTAGTTACGACCGTGCCATGTCCCGGGCATTTCCAGGTATCATCGCCGAAAAGGACTGGGTTACCCGCATATTTCTCCCATGGGCCCTGCAATGTTTCGGCCCTCGCCATCCCGACCTGATAGTCGCAGCGGTCGCCACAGCAGGCATTGCCTGAATAGAGCATATACCAATAGTTTCCTCTTTTAAATATCGCCTGGCCCTCTGCACCACCGGCTTCCCAGCCTGTCGGGTCGGCTTTAATGAGGCTGAATTCCTTGCCGGTTACTTTCAGTCCGTCGGGTGAGAGCTCCGCTCCGAGCAGCTCTATGCCGCGGTCCTTGTCGAGGCCATAGGCTTTCCAGGTGATAAACAGCTTTCCTTTATCATCCACGACATAGGCATCGATGGCTTCTTTGGTCCATTCGATGATAAGGCCGTGATCTTTGAATCCTTTTGTAATATCCTTCGTGGTCGCCACGCCGATTACCGACTGTTTATCGGATTTCCGCCGGGCAGTATAGTACACATAGAATGTCCCGTTCCGGAAAAATAGCTCCGGCGCCCAGTAGCTTCCCATCGTCCATTTGGGCAGTTCCGCGAAAACCGGTCCCACATATTCCCAGTTCACAAGGTCTTTGGAACTATAAATAGGGTAGGCCGGGCCCCATTCCGAAGAGGTTCCGACTGCGTAGTAGGTATCGCCCACACGTATTACTGACGGATCGGCAAAGTCGCCGGCAATCACCGGGTTGCGGTAGGTGATTACCCTCGCGGGTGCGGGTTTTTGAGCGGAAACTTCGACGGAGCAAAACAGGGTGAGCAGCAGTATGGCAGGCAGGAATTTCATGATGTGTCTCAAATGATGGCGTTACGAAGAAAGGCATTTATTTCGGGATAAGAAACCCGCCTGAATTACAGTAAACCCATAAAACGGCATTCTTTTGCGGTCGTTCTGTTTTTAGTCAACGACATTTTTTGTGATCAATACAATGAATAGACTGCGTTTCTTCCGACTGCTGGCGGCACCTTGCCTGCTGCTGATCATGAGCTTTTTCCCGGCAGCCCGCCCTGTAACTGTTTATCTGATCGGCGATTCCACCATGGCCAACAAGCAGGTAAGTGCCTACCCGGAAGCCGGCTGGGGCATGCCTTTCGCCTGGTTTTTTGACAAGACGGTAAAAGTGGACAACCGGGCGATGAATGGGCGAAGCACCAGGACCTTCATCGAGGAAGGCCGTTGGCAATCCGTGGCCGACAGCTTGCGGGAAGGCGATTACGTGCTGATCCAGTTCGGGCACAATGATGAGGTTAAAACCAAAAAGAGCTACATTGATGAAGCGGGTTTCCAAAAAAATCTGGTTCGCTTTATTGAAGAGACCCGCGCAAAAAGCGCTAACCCTGTACTGATCACACCTGTGGCCCGGCGGAACTTCGATGCGGGAGGCAAGATTCAGGAAACACACGCGGTGTATTAGCAACTGGTGAGGGATGTGGCTGCGGCGCAGAAGGTTCCTCTGATCGACCTCGATAAACGGAGCCAGGCATTACTCCAGAATATGGGTGTCGAAAATTCCAAACTGCTGTTTCTGCACCTTATGCCGGGTGAAAATCCAAACTATCCCGCCGGAAAAGAAGATAATACGCATTTCAATGAACTCGGCGCGCGGAAAATGGCGCAACTGGTGTTGGTCGATTTGAAGGCTTTGAAACTGGGCCTGGCCGAGCGGATCGTAGCCCCCTGCCCCCCCGGAAAACACCTGTTTTTACATTCACGTGTTTACACGCTTACAACCGGGCGCCGGTTTGTGCAATTTTGAATTGTCAATCAGGACGGGGTGCTGAAAAAAGAACCTGGTTGATGCTTGCGTCTGACTCATCAAACTAAAAACCAGGGCGAACGAAGGTTCGGGGAACTCAAAACGAGTTCTTCGGATCGCGGCCCGGGACGCGTAGTCCGGGACGCGTAGTTCGGGACGCGTAGTTCGGGATACGGAGCAACAACGAATCAGTCATCATTAACCTAACCGATAAATCGAATTAATTCTATTTTTTCAACGAATTAGTTACAATGCCTCCTTGCCCTTAGGTATATTGCTTTCCATTGTGCAGATGCGGGTTGCGCTGCACGATCGGGAAGCAAATATCCTTTTAAACCATTAAATCTCAGCGAGCATGCCGAAGTTTATCAGTGATGAAGTTTTTGCAAAATGGGCTGCCCAATGGCAGGCGCTGGAACACAGCCGCGAACCCTTTGGCTTTTTAATTTGGGGAGTAAACTCCTTTTGGGGGATTATTTGGATGGTGACGACTTCGAAACCCTCGTGTCCACACCAGGAGTAGCCGTTATCAAAGTTCGTTTTGGTTTTGAACCCGGTGAAAACCCATTCAAACTGGTGCTTTTTGGCGTCGATAGTGCCGGTCAGATTATCACGCCTTACTACGCGCACACGCCGGCCGATTTCCGTGAAGCAGGCGAAGGCCCGGGAGGAAATGTTCCCGATGTGCTGGCCAGGCAGTGGATCAAATATTGGGAACGGAAAGGCCACGAAGGTGAGATTACCAGCCCGTTGTTCCGCACACAGTACGGATTTTTAAATGGATATAACTATCCTGTGAAAGAGCTTTTGGCTGCGCTTTTCAGGTTTGAGAAAATGCCAAAGATCTACCTTCGCTTCGTGCTGCACCGCTATTTCCCGGCTGCCAATGAGGAAGTACAAAAGGAACTGACGGGTTCCTATGCATTTGGACTACTATTCCAGGCAATATCCAACAAAGAGGACGGCAGCGGTGCGCTGGGAATTGACCCCGACAGCGGTTACTACGACCTGAGTGCCCCTTGTCCGCGGACTTGCTAAACGGTATCGGGCGGGCGTGGTCAGGAATGGTCAAGTTTAGTCATGTGTGGTCATGTGTGGTCATGTGTAGTCATGTGTAGTCAGGAATGGTCATGTTTAGTCAGGAATGGTCATGTTTAGTCAGGTATGGAACGATCCATGACTAAACATGACCATCCATGACCATACATGACTACACATGACTACCCCTGACTAAACTTGACCACCCCTGACCATTATTTCGCCGGCGTGGCCGCGATGAGTTTCACCGGGCCGAGCAAGCCACTGGGCAGTAACGGAGAATCTGCCTTGTAAAATGGCATCGTGGTGTAGGTGATTTTGTTGGTTACGCCGGGCTGCGCGTCGCCGATCAGACGATTCACCCAGGTATTCGTGACCTTCACCTGAATGCTGTTGGAGCCTGGTTTCAATGCATTGGTCACTTCAATGCGGAATGGTTTTTTCCAGGTAATGCCTACGTTTTTGCCATTCACAATTACTTCCGCCAGGTTCTTGACATCCCCGAGATCGAGCCAGTATTGCGCATTTTTATTGATAGCAGGCGCATTGAGCGTGTTTTCATAGGTAGCCGTTCCGGAGAAATACCGGATGCCGGGGTCGGTATTGTCTGAAAGCGAAGTCAATGCGGTTAGCTGCGTTTGTGCGGGGGCGCCGAGGTCAGGCTGGAAGCGTGCCGTCCATGTACCCGTAATGCCAGTGATTTCCGATTCGGATAAGGTAGGGGTCGTGTAGGCGCTGGTGGTCGCTTTTCCGCTGAAAACGATGAAATATGCCTGCCAGGAATCGAATTTCAATGGGATCGTAGTGCGACCGTCGGCAATATGATACGAGACTTTACTGGTTTTGCCGGTTTCAGGGTTCCAGAGCATCGGGATTTTGCCGGTCACCCGGAAGCTGATCTGCGCTTCGTTGCTGTCGTTGCTGCGGTTGTCGAGCCAGTAAATGTCTGTATCGGCCGTTTGACGATGTACGTACAGAATTTTCGCTTTCTCACCGGTAATGGTCACATCTTTGGGAGCAATAGCACTTAATACCGTTTCCAGCGGTTGTGTTGAAACATTCGAATTACCCCAAATCTTATTCACGAGCAATGTAAAAGCGGCTGGATCGTCGGCCAGGCTCGGCGAACGTTCGGGTTTTACACCGGCCACTTTCATGCCCGCAGCCACCAGGTCGCCGATCTTTTGAAGTACTGGCAATGTCATATTCAGGGCAGTAGAATCGAGCACTAGCAGCCGATACTGCTGGCCCGAAGGCGTCACGATCATTCCTTTTTCCACTTTAAGTACATTCCTGATTACGCTCGAATTAGCAAAATCGAATGCGTAGCCTGTCGGGATCGAGGGCAGTTTTTGGGTCGATATCTGCGTAATATTGGAGTTTTCCCCATAATAATAAAGCATATCCACCACCGGCTTGCCTTGTTGCAGCATGAAGCAGCTCCTGCCCAGGTAGCCTGTCCAGGCCTTTGCCTGCTCGGCCCATGTTTCCTGACGCGTGAAATACTGTCCGAATGGCCCCAGCGAAAAGCCCGGCTTTTTATCGTCGAGCGGCTGGTGCACGGAGGTATGGACCACAAAACGGTTCAAGCCCGACGCCATTTCAAGGTCGGCGGTACGTTTCAGTTTTTCGGGGTACCAGGTAAATGCATTCCCGACGGATGTCATCGACTCCGCCGCAACGATGTTTTGTCCATAAATATGCGCTACCGACGCCGATTCGCGAATATCTGCCTCGCTGCGGACTTCTTCATCGGCACCGCCGGCCAGGCTGCCCGGCGTCCACATCGCAGCCATCGGGATATCCGCTTTTCGCTTCACGTCCATGCCATCGGCCAGGTAAATGCGCCCGCCCTCGTGCGACTCCGTATAACGTTTCATACCGCGGGCCTTCAATGCATCGCCGATTACCTCATAATGGTTTTCGACGATCAGCTCGCCGATGGTCTTGCGGAAATCCCACAGGAACCGGTCGCTTTCTGCCGCACTCTTTACGACTATGCCCGTCAGTACAGGGATCCATGGTGTGAGATCGTACCCTCGGCGCTTTTTGAATTCAGCAGGCATCGCCTTCGTCCACGTCATGTGCCCTGCTTCGTAGCTGTCCAGTACCATGTATTGCAGGCCTTTGGCGCCCATTTGCCCCCCGGTAGCGTCTTTGTACATGTCGAGGTAAGTATTAATGTATTTGGAAACCGCTTCCTTATCGAGCTTGTCGACTTCCAGGCCGGTGGCTTCCGGTGAAGCGGGGTGGTTTTTGCGGCCGGTAAGAGCGTAACCGAGTCGGACAATCATCCAGTTACCAGCCGGCGGCGTCCAGTTCAGGCTACCGTCGGCAGTCATTTTTGACGTCAGGTCGACGACATCGGTGAGCGGAATTGCATCCGCATTTGGTTGGATATAGGAACCGGTATTTTCACGCCATGGACTGAAACCCGCCTTTTCTTCAAACTGGTCCATCCGGTCGGTGTTATGGAACACGATTTCGGCTACCTGTACGCCCTCCGGCTTGGCGGGCTGTGCGCTACCACCTCCAAACATCGCTGCGAATGGACTGAACGGGGGCGGCAATGTCTTGAAAGCAATGCGGTAGTATTTGGCTGTTACCGGGGCAAAAGCCAGCGTGTTTTGGGGCACGGTGCTGCCTTTGATAGTTGCCACTTCCCGGAAATTCACGCCGTCATCGCTGACCTTCAATGTCCGGTTATTAGGCGCGCCGTTGAATTCCGCCAACGCCCCGCCCGAGCTCGCGCCCACGATGGTCAATGCCTTAAACGTCTGCGGGTTGTCGAATTCATATTGGATCCACATATCCTGGCCTACTTCCATGGGTGGTAGCAGGCTGGTTTTGCCCAGGTCGCCATCTGTCAGTTCCGTTACGGAGAAGGTACCTCCGCTGGACGTTACTTTGGGGTTCAATGCGGTCATGAGCTTGTCGGCTGTCGGCAAGCGGTAGGCGATCACCGCTGCATCGGCATAATAATCAGGCACTTCGCCCGTGGGGCCTGTAATACCGCCCTCGGCGGGGAGAGGCACATTCTTAAACTTGCCTGCTACGGGCCTGGGTTGGGGGAGTTGACCGGTGAATGTCTGACCGCCGGCAACGCGGGTTTCGGTCCACACGTATTTTTTCATCGCATCGGCTGCCGGTACCCAAGGGCCACCCGTTACGCTCCATCCGGGTGAACCCGCGATAGCCATCTCGAGGCCTAGTTTTTCGGCCAGATCGGTCGTGTGTTTAAATGCATCCTTCCATTCCGGCGTCATAAACACCAGCTTCTTCGGCGTTACGTTGGGTGTAAAAAGGCTCGCGTCGAAATTCTGGAAACCGCCTATGCCTACACGCTTCATCCATTCCAGGTCCTTGGTAATGCCTTCTTTGGTGATATTGCCGTTCATCCAATGCCACCATACCCGTGGTTTGGCGGCGTCGGGCGGGGTTTGAAAGCCTTGTTGGAGGGAGGGATTTTGTCCGAATGCGAGCGCAGGAAGCGCCCAGGCAAGTAGCGCGAGTTTTTTCATAGTAATATGCTGATTTACTGCCGGGAAACTGGGATATCCGGATGGTGAAGCGGCGCAGGCTTAATATCTACTCATTAGACAATAAGAGGAAATTTTAAGATATTGCCAACAAGATCGATCTCACTCAACATTCCTTTTTGTCAGGAAATGTTTTATCTTTGAACTTAACTTATAAGTGAATCGTATCTATTTTGAATTGTATTCCCGCTCGGAGAAGGTGACTATCTATTCGATCAGGTTTGAGGGTTGTCAAGTCACAGAGACCGACTATTTTCTAGACGAATATCTTGAAAATGGTTTTTTCGAAGATACTCGGTTAATTAAGCGCTGGCTGGAAAATATTAAAATCCGGGGAGCACAGCTTCGGTACTTCCGGTCCGAAAATAATGTCGGCGCAGGACCTGTAACGTGTTCCAGGCTGCGCATTTATTGCATAAGGTGTAGCGACAGCATCATCATTTTGGATGGTGGAGGAGAGAAGAAAGGCCAGAAAACGCAGGATGGTGCGGAAACCTGGAAAGCGATGAAGCTTATGATGGCGATCGACAAAAAACTCATTGAAAAGATTCGCGAAAAGACAATTCACTATTCCGACGACCTGATGACTTTGCAGGGAGAACTTTTTGTAGACTTATAATTATGAATGCATTAGACAAAATCGTTCCGGATCCGGCAATTGATAAATTCGTGGACACGAGCTTCGACCTATCCGACCGGATTCATGAAATACTCGAATCAAAAGGATTGACGCAGAAAGACCTCGCTGAAATGCTGGGTAAAAAGGAATCGCAGGTGAGCAAATGGATGACCGGTACACACAACTTCACGATCAAGACGTTGGCGTTGCTCGAAGTGAAATTAGGCGCTGCGATTTTTCAAATCACCAATGGCCCCATTGAGCCATTGAAAACGAAAAGAGCCGAGCCTGATGATGTAATGGCTTAGGAGCGGCGTGACTTTTGGGCTAAGACAAAAAAATCGGGACGTCCCAAGTGGAACGCCCCGATCGATAGTGTTATAATATTCGTATTTCGCTCGAAATCTTAGAACGAGTAGCGCAATGTCACGCCGTAGGTGCGCTGATCGCCTACTACACCCGCGTATTGGCCGTAGCTGCCCGGTGCCGCCAGAAGCAGCTCGTAATAGTCTTTGTTGAATATGTTTCTGGCCCAAACGAAGAACGAAATACCGTTCGAAGCGCGGAAGCCAAGACGGCTGTTGGTCAGCGAGTAACCTCCGATGTTCAGGTATTTGGATGGCGACGGGTTAGACGAGAATTCTGACCGCGCAAACACATCGATGCCGAGGAAGTAGTTACCTTTCAAGCCCAGGAATGTGCCTTTCACGGTTCCTTCACCGCCCACAGAACCCGACCATTTGGAGATACCCGGCAGTCGGCCGCCCGAAATATCTTTGAACGCCTGCTCACCGCCTACTTCTTCCAAAGGCACCGGTGCGTTTTTGAAAGTCACGTATTTACCGTCAGTATATGCTACCGCCGCGTTGAACGACAAGTTGCTGAAACGGATATTTCCATCCACTTCCACACCTTGTACACGTACTTTCTCCGCATTCGCAAGATAGCCGCGGTTCACGCCCGGCTCAGGCGTTTGAACCTGTGTTTGATAATCGTTGATGTCGGAACGGAAAAGTGTCAGGTTCAGCACCGAGTTAGCGGTCGGTTTGGTTTTGATACCCAATTCCTTGTGATCAACGTGCTCAGGTTTTACGTTAGCCAGGTCAAGGAGCACCGCGCCATTGGCCGTCGGCAGACCGCCCACGTTCACGCCGATAGGCTTGTAGCCGATCGAATAGGTAGCATAGGCATTGAATTTGCTGCTGGCTTTGTATTGGACCGACAACTGCCCTGAGAAATTACCCTGGTCGTAGTTGGTATTGAATGCCTGGTCGGTGTAAACGAGTCTTTTCAATGCAAGCAATGCAGGGTCGGTGGTTTGCAGGCCGCCGTAAGTCTCTCTTTTATAGTCTACCACCTTCTTGTCGTAGTTGTAGCGCACACCCGGCAATACGTGCAGCTTTTCGGTGATTGCCCAGTCGGCCTGTGCGAAAACGGCCAAGCTGGTACTTTTAATGCGGTTGGTAGTGCGGATACCGAAGTTATCGAACAAGCCCGGTGTTTTCCAAAGCTCGCTGGTGGTGCTTTGTGCGAAACGCCATTGTGCCGAACCTGCTTCTTCTGTTTGCACAGGATCTGATTTCAGGTCCTGCCAGAGGCCGAACAAGCCCACTACACCGCTGAGTTTCGGTGAAATCTTGCCGGAGTAGCGGATTTCCTGTGACCATTGGTCGTGCACCGAATTACCGGAAGAGATCGTAAATACAGGCAATCCAAGGTAATCGCGGTCGTTAAGCGGTACCCATTTCCAGAAGCGCCATGCCGAAGTAGCTGTAAGCGTTCCGTTGCCAATTTTGATATCTGCATTAGCCGACACGCCGCCCAGTCTGTTATCTGCTTTGGATGGCGTATCCAGGTCCACTTTGCGTTCGAATGCGCTCGAATAGGGGAGTTTGTACCCCAGATCGGCGATAATCGCGTCGAACTGGCGGTAAGCCGCGCGCTTGGTAGGCACTACACCCGCCACTGGCCAGCCGTATCCGTTGGGTTTCTGGTCAGAAACGTCACCGATCACGGTAATGTTAACCTTGCTGCTTGGTTGGTAGAGAATCTGACCACGTACACCGATGTTGTTGATGTCGTTGATCCGTTGTTGGGTATGCTCGTTGTAAAACAGGCCGTTACGCTGTGTCCCTGTGAACGAAACGCGGGCTGCCAGTTTCTTGTTGATCGGGCCGGTGAATGAGCCCTTGGCCTGAATGTAGCCGAAGTTACCGTAGCTCAGCTCGAAGCTGCCGCCCGGATCGAAGCTGGCGCCGCGGGTAGTAATGTTGAATGCACCGGCAGTGGTATTCTTTCCGAAAAGCGTTCCCTGTGGTCCGCGGAGTACTTCAATACGCTCAATGTCGATGAAATCCAGTGCAGTGGCAGCCGGACGAGCGTAGTAAACGCCGTCAACATAAAAACCTACACCCGGGTCGATACCGTCGTTGGTTAGACCGTACGTCGAGCCGAGGCCGCGGATGTTCAGGGTCGTGTTACGCGCATTGGACACATAAAGCTGAACGGTCGGAACGAGTTCCTTCAAACGGTTCACATTGAACGCACCTGCATCTTCCGCAGCCGAACCCCGGATTACCGAGATCGGGATCGGTACTTCCTGCGCTGATTCCTGACGGCGACGTGAAGAAATGATCACGTCTTCGAGGTTACCGGCCGAAGGGTCGAGTTTGATCGTTACCCCGCTGCCTTCAATCACGGTTTCTTTTTTGATATATCCTAAAAATGAAACCACCAGTGTGAATGGAAGTTTTTGACCCGTTACCAGCTGAAATTCACCATTGGCATCTGTGGCCGCTCCGTTGGTCGTTCCTTTGATGGTGACGGTCGCTCCGATGAGTGGGGAGTCGTTGGAAGCATCCAGAATCTTTCCTGAAACCGTGGCATTCACGATCGGGGCATTCTGGGCTTGTGCAACAAATGAGATGAGTAGAATTGCTGAACTGAATAGGGTCGTTAAAAATGTCTTCATAAATGAGGAATTGCTTTACTGTTTTCGATGGTGTTATGCGTGGTGGTTACTGCTCAACAGCCTTTCCTAGTGCTGCTTACGGAGCTTCGGTCGACAACAGTAAGGTATAATCGGTGGTTTCATATGTAGGGATTGTAAGTTTCTCCGGCAAAGCTATGGATATTATTTAGTATATAGAAATAGTAGAGTAATATTTTTTTAAATAAAAAGCAAAACAGCCCGGGAGGAATATCCCGGGCTGTTCGCAATGCATTGTAAATCACTATTTAAGATCGCCGATGGCCGCGCCGAAATTAATGTGCAGCACGTTGCCGTTTGGCGTAAGTAACGCCGGTACCGACTGTACACCAGCCTGCTCGGCGTCGGCAATTTTGCCTTTGTCCTCACCGAGATGCACTACTTCTATCTGGTCGGCCGGGATGAGGTTCAATATGTCCTGCTCTGCGCTGAGGCAAACCGGGCAGCCGGCGTGAAAGAAAATGGCCTTTTTCATTGTTTTCGATTTAAAATGGTTCAGTGCGAAATCGCAATACGAAGGTAGGTCGTTGGTGGACTGTTGCTCTGGTGCAGTTTTTACAAAAACAGCTGGGCCAGATATGTTCGGTATGAAATCCATTTTGCTTAATGTGCTAAGACCTGACCTTGGCCGAACGCGTTGCCGGAGTACTTTTCAAGCCTGCGGAACATGGTGTAAGTGACCGATACCATGACAAATGCTACGATCGCGTCGACGGTTGCCGGAAAGCCGATCACCGCCAGTTTGGACACGAATGCGAAAATGATATCGAAGAATATCCCGGCAAATACCCATTCTTTCAACCGGTGCAGTTTGTTGGGGGTAAGGAGCACCGCCACGCCTGAAAGTTTGAAAACGCCGAGCAGGTAAATGAAATGGGCCGGATAACCGAGTTGTACCGTAATGTCCCACACCACAGGATTTTTAGTTAGTTCAAAAAAGCCGCTTGCGCCGAACCAGAGTGATGTTAATGCAGTGCCTATCCAGTAGATCGTCGTTGTTGTTTTCTGTGTCATGATCTTGATTGTTTTTGAGTGATTGATGACACAAAACTGGCCTGAAACGAGTTGCTGCGCATGGGCTATCATGCCCAAATGGACACATCGGCAGCCAGAATGGGCGTAGCGGGTGGTGACATCGGTTGAGCGGCATCCGCTCTTGGAACAGTTTTTGACGGGTAATGCTCCTCTCAACCGCATTCAGAAGATATGATTAAGGAAGGTAACCCCATTATCCGAAACCCCTACACCGCCGACCCGACGGTACTTGTGCATGAGGGAGCGGTCTTTTTGTACACGGGCCACGACGATCCGCCTCCCGGTGTAGACGACTACCGAATGCACGACTGGCTTTGCTTTTCTTCCACAGATCTCCTGCATTGGGCAGAGCATTCCTCGCCTTTGAAAGCTACTGATTTTCAATGGGCGAGTGGCGACGCCTATGCGTCGAAGGTGGTTGAATACGGGGGTAAGTTCTACTGGTTCGTGTCCGTGACGCATGCGGGCGGGCCTTATAAGGCAATCGGTGTGGCCGTTTCGGACAATCCGACCGGGCCATTTGCCGATGCGAAAGGCTCGGCACTGGTTACCCACGATATGCTGCCCGCTGCGGAAAGCAACAAAGCCAACCTCGATCCGACCGTCCTGATCGATGAAGATGGCAAAGCGTATCTGTTCTGGGGCAACGGCCGATGTTACTTTGCTGAATTGGAAAGCAACCTCACCCAACTTGCCAGCCCGATCTCCGTAATAGATCTCCCGGAATTTTCAGAAGGCGCGCATATTCACAAAAAGAACGGCACTTATTACCTGGCATACGGCTATGGTTACCCCGAAAGAGTAGCCTATGCCACAAGCCGGCAAATCGGAGGTCCGTGGGAGTTCAAAGGCATATTGAACGAAATAGCGGGTAACTGCGCGACCAACCGTCCTGCCATTATCGAATTCGGAGGTTCCGATTACTTTTTCTATCATAATGGCGCATTACCGGAGGGCGGTAGCCACCGGCGGTCGGTGTGTATTGACCGTTTGTATTATGAGGAAGATGGTTCAATGCGAAGGGTGGTGATGACAACCGAAGGTGTTCGATAATACACTGCTCATTCATTGTTGTTGCATGCCTGACGGCATTCAGCGGGGGCGATTGACCGCAGTTGCTACCAATATTACATCGCTAACGCGATTTTTGCATTTACTGACCTTAATGCTTTCATCTCGCCCACGCTATTTATTTACCGCATGAATTGCCGTCAACCGCGCAGACCAGTGCCGTCAGGCACATAACATCGGTAGTAAGAAAATCGACAAGCCAATTAAAATGCCCTAGGCATGTAACAACAAAACCTCAGATGATAATAATTTTATTTTCAATATAGTATATAGGATATATAGAATAAATATATTTTTGCGGCTATGCATCTCTTGTTACACCATTTTCCAAAATCATGAAGACCTCTGCATTTTTCGCCCTGGCACTGATGACCTTCTCCGGTGTTGTGGCGCAAAAGAAACCTGCGCCCAAAGGCCCGGACGCTCGCCCTAATATCATTCTGGTCATGGTCGACGACCTGGGCTATTCCGATATCGGCGCGTACGGTTCCGAAATCAAGACTCCGAATATCGACCAGCTCGCCGGCGAGGGTATCCGCTTTCGCGAGTTTTATAACAATTCCATTTGTGCACCTACGCGGGCGTCGCTCATTACGGGCCAGTACCCGCACAAGGCAGGAGTGGGGTATTTCAATGTAAACCTGGGTTTGCCTGCTTACCAGGGTTACCTTAATAAGGAATCACTCACATTCGGAGAGGTGCTGCGCAATGCAGGGTACAGTACATTGCTGAGTGGCAAATGGCACGTTGGTAACGACAGTATCGCGTGGCCTAACCAACGCGGTTTCGACCGTTTCTACGGGTTCATCAATGGTGCGAGCAACTATTATGATCTTGGTAAATACGGCAAAGGCCCGGCGGTGGAGCTGGTGGAGAACAACAAGCGTATCAATCTTCCGCCCGATAAATACCTCACCGACGAGATCACCGACCACGCGCTCGGTTTCCTGGATGAACAAAGCAAAACGGCCAAACCATTCTTCCTGTACCTGGCTTACAACGCCCCGCACTGGCCGCTGCAAGCGCCCGAATCGGATATTGCCAAATACAAAGGCCGGTATAGCATCGGCTGGGATTCACTGCGTAGCGAACGCATTCAACGCCAGAAAGCGCTGGGTATCGCCGATCCGAAGCAGGCCATTGCCGTCCGCGACAAGGATGTGACGCCCTGGGATAATGTGCCTTATGATGAAAAACAGCTATGGGAAAGGAAAATGGAGATTTACGCAGCGATGGTCGACCGGGTGGACCAGAATATCGGAAAGCTTCGCGAAAAGCTGAAAGCATTGAAAAAGGACGATAACACCCTGATTATCTTTATTTCCGATAACGGTGCTCAGGGTGGCTACGCAGGCGCATCGCCGCGCAGACCGCAGCGCAACACCGGCCCCGCAGGTACGGCAGGGTCTTATGTGTATCAGGATCAGCCCTGGGCGTATGTTTCCAACACGCCGCATTCGGCTTACAAAAACAATATGCATGAGGGAGGTATCAGCGCACCCTTCATTGCCTGGTTCCCGAAACAGATCAAAGGCGGGCAGATCGTAAAAGGTACCGGTCACCTGATCGACCTTGCCCCGACTTTCTATGACCTGGCCAAAGCGGCCTATCCGGCCACTGAAAAGGGCATTAATATCAACCCGCTTCCGGGAAAGAGCCTCGTGCCTGTGCTCACGGGCAAGGCTGGCGAGGTGGACCGTGGCGGCGAGCCGATTTTCTGGGAACGCGCCGGTAACCGGGCCGTAAGGAAAGGGAAATGGAAAATCGTGTCCACTTACCCGGCTTACAAATGGGAGCTGTATGACCTGGAAAGCGATCGCGGCGAAACCACCGACGTAGCCTCGGCGAACCCTAACGTGGTGGATCAGCTCTCGGCCGACTATTTCCGGTGGGCCGAGAAAACCGGGGTCGTGGATTATGAGAAGATCAAACCCGCAAATCCGATAGGTGCACCGGCTGAGCGGCCTAACCGGAGACCGCCTACTTTTTGAGATAGGTGCCTGCGAATAGCTTGCTTCGACTTCGCTCAGGATGACAGCCGAAATGTCACCCTGAGCGAAGTCGAAGGGCAATGCGTGATGGTGCTAATACAACACCATCCCCAGTTTCTTTTCAAAATCATTCTGTCGGCGCGTAGCCGAAATGCTTCTTGAATGCAAACCCGAAATGCGAGAGATTTTCGAACCCGGCTTCCAGATATACTTCCGACGGCCGTCTTTTCTTTTCCCGGATGAGGTAATGCGCCAGGTCGAGCCGCTTTTCGGTGAGCCATTTCTGCGGCGTAGTTTGGAAGGTCTTCTTAAAATCACGCTTGAAAGTGGTGAGGCTGCGGCCGGTGAGGTAGCCGAATTTGCTCATGGGCAGGTTGTACATATAATGCTGTTCCATGAAATCGGCGAGGTTGATTTTGCCCGGCTCACCAAAATCCGCCAGCAAATGATCGATATCGGGCGCGAGCGTTCTCAGAATCGTAATAGCCTCTTCTATTTTGATGGCAGCCAGCGCCTCGGGCAGCGGGTCGCGGAGGTCGAAATAGGGGATTAGTGACGCCAGGCAGCTTTGCAGCAGCGGGTGTTTGTCAAATGTCCGGAAATCCGGTTTGGATACCGGTTTTACTTCCACTTTGTTTTTGGCATAATAGGCTTCCAATCGTTTTGAGGTCAAATGCATGACGACCGATTGATGAGGCAAATCGTCCTTCGGATAATTGATCACCGTCACCAGTTCGTGCCTGGGAAAGAAAAGTGTATCCCCGCCTCCGAATCGGTGCGTTTGTCCGCCCTGGACAATCTTGGTTTCACCTGAAATTAACCACACCAGCAAATGCTCCTCAAAAAGCACGTCGCTTTTGTGAAAATGCTCGGTAAAACGGGAGATTTTCAGGTCGGGATGGATATAATGTGCCTCGTGTGCCACAGCTGATCAATTGGTTTCGAAAGTAATACCTGTCATTTGCTCGCTCAAAATCCAAAGTCTGCGGGCATTTTCCGGATCGATGGAGTAGGGTTTCACGCCCCGTAATGTCCAAGGCTGGTCGTAGCGGTGCTCGATGTCGCCGTTATCGATCTCCGAAACGTCTGCATTCTCGCAATATACCCCACCCAGAGTTTCCAATTGCGGACTGGTGGCGCACCAAACGGTCGTCGCCGCGCCTTGCGGGATGGTTTTCAGCTTCTGAGCCACTTCCGGATAAATGTTGCCGTCGGCATCGTGGGTGCCCATTTGTTGAAAAAGCTCCATCGGCGCCACACGGCCGAGATCCGTTCCGTTGACAGACCCCGGATGCAATGCGAATGCGCGGATTCCAGATGCTCTGCCCCGACGGTCGAGCTCGACGGCAAAGAGATTGTTGGCTGTTTTCGACTGTCCGTAGCCTGCCAGCGTTTCGTATTCACGGTTTTGAAAATTAGGATCTTCAAAATTAAACGGCGCGATATGATGACCGAACGACGAGACGCTGATCACCCGTGCGGTACCGGCTTGTTTCAATGCCGGCCAGAGCCGTGCCGTTAACTGAAAATGCCCCAGGTGGTTGGTCGAAAGCTGTGATTCAAACCCGCGGGCGTCGCGTTGGAGCGGTACCCACATGATGCCTGCATTGTTGACCAATATATCCAGCGAACGGCCGCTTTGCAAGAATTTCCGGGCAAAATCGTCAATCGAAGCCGGGTCCATAAGGTCCAGCGATTCAACCGTTGTGTTGGGAAAGCCGTCTACATTGCGGGTAGCTTTGGCCAGGTCGCGGGCAGGAACGATCACGTGTGCACCTGCTTTCGCGAATACACGCACAGTTTCGAGTCCGATGCCCGCATAGCCGCCGGTTACAATAATCGTTTTCCCGGTGAGATCGATGCCGCTGATCACTTCGTCGGCGGTAGAAAAGGCGTCGAAACCTGAGCCCAGCGGTTGTTGGTAATGATCGAATTGAACGGTGGTTGTTGCTGAATGTTCCATAAAAGTCTGATTGTTAGTGATGGAACAAAATTAGCCGGACGGGCTTCGGAGGGTTTTGTTTAAAAGGCCGATTTTATTTGTTTTAAAGACCACCTGAAACAAAAACTTAGTTGCACGCAGTAAAAGGACGCCTGTGCGCCTTTCTAGTTTCAAAAAGCAACCAGAAATGATCCTCAGCCTTTTCAAATATACCTTATGGGCATGCACGGTAACGCTATTGTGCGTAACGGACAAAATTGCTGCGCAAAACGTCGCTCCCGCAGTGAAAACAGATTTGCCGCTGGACTCTATTCGCCTGAGCGATCCGTTTATTCTGGCCGACAAGCCTACTCAGACTTACTATATGACGGGCACAGGAGGTAAACTTTGGAAAAGCAAGGACCTGAAAAAATGGACAGGCCCATTCACCATCGCGCAAACGGACCCAAACTCCTGGATGGGACCGGCTCCGATGATCTGGGCTGCCGAGCTGCATGCGCACAATGGCAAATACTACTATTTCGCAACTTTTACCAACAAGGCTATCAAGCTCGGCGAAGGGCTCGAACGCCGCGCGTGCCACGTGCTCGTGAGTGACCGGCCGGAGGGGCCATACGTGCCTATGAGAGATTCTACTTATCTGCCGGCCGATAAACTGACATTGGATGCCACGCTCTGGTCTGATACCGACGGCAAACCTTATATGCTTTTTTGCCATGAGTGGCTGCAAAATGATAATGGGACAATCGAAAAAATTGCTTTAAAACCCGATTTCAGCGGCACTACCGGTTCGCCGAAGCTGCTGTTCCGCGCAAGTGACTCGCCATGGAGCCGCGAGAAAAACAAGGATGGCTCCGACCGTCCGAACAAAGTTACCGATGGCCCCTGGGTCTTTCGTACCCAAACCGGCAAGCTGGGCATGCTCTGGACAAGCTGGATTTACGACGTTTACACCCAGGGCGTTGCTTATTCCCAAAGCGGTACACTGGATGGTCCGTGGATTCAGGAAAAAGAGCCGATTACCCCGCCTAACTTCGGGCATGGGATGCTGTTCCGCACATTTGACGGCAAACTGCGGATGTCCATTCACAGCCATAAAAGCGTAAATGGCAGGACGATCCGCTATCCGAAGCTTTTTGAGGTGGACGATTCAGGCGATAAACTTGTGGTAGGAAAGCAGCTGATCGACGGAAGATAATTGCCTGATTCCGTCTGGTAATCGGATCGATGTTGGGGTTTCGATGGGAGTTAAATTGGATTTCAACCAAAATCCACCTCCTATGCTCGAAGTTGTTGTAGTGCTGGCTATCATTGCATTGGTGCTGCTTTTTTTGCGCGCCGGCAGGCAGAATACCATTGTTTACAGGAAAAAGGTAGCCCCGCCCGATCGGGGATATTCGATTCGGGATCATCCCTGTGCTTTCGATCAGTCTGCTACTACTAACTATTATACCGATAACGCGCCTCCGTCAGATCATACATTTCAGGACGCACTGGCATTCCAGGGAGGGGAGTTTGGTGGTGCCGGTGCCGGCGATTCCTATGATATTGGCCCGGTAGATCCAATGGGCAATGCTTTTGCCGATTTCGACATGAACACCGGCGACATATCTAGTTCTTATACGGAAGGAGGCGATTTCAGCAGCGACGATTCCGGAACGAGTGATTCCGGCAGCAGCGATTCCGGTTCCGATTCTTCGGGCGATTGCACGAGTTTTTCCGGGGATTAATCGTGCCGTTGCGACGATTCTCCTGCGGCAGTTGCAACGGGGCACGGATATTGACATATCATTTCCTTAAAACAAAAGGGATATGTCAGCAACTAAAAAGAAGGGAACCGCGAAACGCAATAAGCTTGGCGTGAAGAATTCGCTCGTAAATAATATCAATGCCCGCAAAAAGAAAGGTACTTCCCGGTCGAAAAGCAAGAAAACCGTCAGCAAGAAGTCGTATGCCGCAATGAAGAAAAATTGGGGTAAGAAGCGGCACTAGGGTACTTCCGCAGCGGTTTGTGACCTGTCGCTGAATGCGAGCAGCACAGCGATTAGCCCGAACACAAAAAAGCAAAGCACCAGTGGAAATACCCCGTGCGCCATCATATGGCTCGTAACCGAGCCGAGGGTAGCGCCTACAAAGAAGAAGCAGGTCCCATAAACGGCCGAAGCCATTCCTGCCATATTTCCCATGGGTTCCAGCGCCAGTGCGCTGCTGTTGGGTTCCACAGCCAGATTGATTGCGAGCATCATGGTAACGGCGATGAAAAACAGGGGCATTACCGGTGGGTCGCCAAACGCCCACGTGAATGCGAGTAGCACTGCTCCCACAATAGTGTAAATCGCAAGAAGCCATTTGATCGTCCGCCGGGCACCGAACAGGGACGACAGCCGGGAGTTCAGCAGCGCACACATGGACATCATGGCGCCCATACCAGCGAATATCCAGGCAAATAGTTCAGGCCTACCGTAAATCTCTCCCACGATGTGTTCGGAACTGGATACGTACGAACTCAAAGCAGTAAAAAGCAATGTGGTGACTGTGGTGTATCGCAGAAACGTGCGGTTGCCGATCACCTGCGCGATGGAGCGTCCCACGTGTGCGCGGTTGAGCGGTGTGCGTGACGCGGGCGGCAGCGATTCTTCGAGCCGTAAGGACCACAGGAACACAACTACCGCGAACAATGGTGGCGCGAGAAACACCATTTTCCACGTTCCCACCGACATAATCGCCAAACCCAAAAACGGTGCAATTACCGGCGTGAACAGAAAGATTGTAAATATCAGGGACAGAATGCGTGCCATTTCATCTCCGACGAAACGGTCGCGGACACCTGCGATGGTAGTCATAAATACGGCGGACGCGCCCATACCGGCAAAAAAACGGGCAGCGAGCATGGTAGGCATGTCGGGGGCCAATGCGGCAATTATACCGCCGGCGATGTACAACGGGAACCCGATCCGCAGAATGGCCAGACGTCCGAAACGGTCGGAGAGGGCGCCGAAGAGGATCTGAGCCACCTGGCCCATGAAGAAGAACGAAATGATCCGGGCGGTATCGGTAGAGTCGGCGCTCAGTCCAAAATGCTTTCGTACTTCACCGAATGCGGGCAGCATAATGTCGATGCCCAATGCGGTGAGCGTCATTGTGCAGGCCGAAAGGGCGATGAACTCGCCGGGTCTCATTTTCATGGTGAGATGTTTTTGGTAAAGTTAGCCAGTTTGAAGAGCCATAAAGGTGTGTAAAATAGACTTTTGCGAGGGGTAATCCGGACAAATTTGTGTGTGCACGGTCTTTAAATACTATTTGTATTAAATAAATAAGTATTTGGAAAAATATTATTGTCTTAAATATAGACAATAAATAAACTTCTTCTTTACATTTGCTGTACGACGGTCGCGGGAGGTCGACATCCCCTTGCCGGATGGTTTCATTTCTTCACTAAAAACAAGTTGATTATGAGAAGGATTAGCTCTATGATGATGATCCTGTGCCTGTTGGGCGCGGTTTATACGAGCATTGCCCAAACGGCGCCTGCCGATTTCTTTGCCGGTAAATGGGAGATCACCGTTTTCGGAACACCCAATGGCGATGCGAAACTCGTTGCGGATCTCGCCCGGACCGACGGAAAGCTGACCGGCCAAATCACCAATGCAACGGACCCCAGCGCCGAAAAAATAGCCATCACCAGCGTCGACGAAGCGGCTGACAAGATTACAATCGGTTTTTCCGCTCAGGGCTACGACGTGACGGTAGACCTTTCGAAGGTGGATGATGACAATCTGAAAGGAAGTATGATGAGCATGTTCGACGCGACTGCCAAGCGGATGAAGTAGGGGCGCTGACGGCCGTCAGCGGTCTGCCGACCGCCCTTCCACAATCCCCCGCACGGCCTCAAAATCGGCCAAAGCTTGCTCGTTTTCGGGATAGAAGCTATCACCCTGTTCGATAAACGTTTGTATAGAGGTGCCGTCCGGCGTGGTATAGCGCGGGTCGGCGCCTTTTTCGATGAGCATCTTGCATACGCCCCAGTACTGCCGCTCGGCGGCGTAGAGCAGGGCCGACATTTTTTCATGGTCGCCATCCCATGGCATGATGGCATTTGGGTCGGCACCGTGGTCCAGCAATGCTTTTACACAATCGTAGGCGCCATAGGAAGTTGACAGCGCTTCGAAAATGATGGGAACTACGTCGCGTTTGCCGCTACCGTAATCGGTCACCCTTGCATTGGCGTCAGCCCCGTGTTCCAGTAGCAGGCGAAGTACGGGCGCGTTTCCGCCTGTCGCGGGCGAGAAGTGAATCTTCTCGACCTCAGGATCGTCACTTTTAATGCTCACGCCCGCCTGCAACAGCGCACGAATGCATTCCAGGCGTTGTTCGCCGTCATTGTTGACCGAACCGGCGTTTGCGATGGCCAGTTCAAGCAACGGATAGCCATAAGCGTTATCCCGAAGCTTTGGCTGTACTTCCGCGATGTATTTTTTCAGTTTATCGGGCTTCGCATCAAAGATTGCAATAGCCATTCTGTTCCTCTCCTTATCTTCAAAAAACGGCTTTGCCTCAATCATGTTTGTAATGCCTCTCTTGAAATTGCCGATGGAAGACCCGAAGGCTATCCAAAAAACAGGCACCGCCACGATGATGAATGCCGTGTACTTGCTCCAATTAAATGGAAGCAGATTGAGCGTCACCAAAATGACGAGGAGAATGATCGCCAGGTAGTAAATGGCTCTTCCCATACCCGAAGCAGCATCTCCGCCGCCTTTCGTCGGGAACAGCGTTTCGGCCATTACTAGGAGGAACAACAGGGCAATCACCACCCAATTGATGATGGTGACAATTTTCAGATAGTTCATATTTTTACCCAAAGGCTGGCTGGAATTGCATCATTGCCCTGAAAACCGGTTGCCCGGAGTTGCTTTGAAAGCCATCTCCGTTGAATCTGTAAACCTGGTAACGATCTGTAAAAATACCATTTCCTGCGTAATCGAAAGTGTCGATGTCGGCGACACGGTAACCCTTTCCGTTTGCGAATACCTTGCTGTGGTCTTTGTAGAATGAGGTTTTCTGCCATTTACCAATGTATCTGAAATGGCTGGCGGCTTCTGAGATTACCTGGTCGTCGAAGTACACGCGCTGACTGTCCTTGCTCAGGTGTTCGTCGAGGCATTTGAAATTTCTGGCGTCGGAAGACATCAGATTGTTGGCTTTGAAAACATGCCGGTCATCTCGCCCGAGATCAGGCCCCAGTATTTGAAAGTAAACCGGATTCGCTCCGGGAATGCTTTTGCCCCGGAAGTAGACATTTTCAAAATCGCGTGCGTAAAGCGACGGATCCGATTGCCCGAGCTGACCAGTCATCAGAATCTGGAATGTCCTGGCGTGCGCTTCGGCGATCGGTGATTTGCTGCCATCTTTTCCTTTGTAAAAAACCAGTTTGTTTTCGATTTCGTAAACGTCGAAGGACGGCGAGGGGACGAAAGATTCGGTAGCAGGGCGGAGCAGGAACAGACTTGCGACGACGAGTGTCAGACATACGCTGGTTATCAGAAGCAGGATCAGCATAACGGTATAGGATGAGGTTGAGTGTGATGAGGTTTATTTTTCATGGCGTTGGCAATAGAGCCGCAAAAGTGCATATCGGGGCAAGTAACGTCCAGTATTAATGATGCAACGGTAACTATTGACTATTTACCGGTAAATCATTGATTATCCGGAGCTCCGAAAAAGGCCATTTCAACGATTTTGAGGCGGTTATGGGTTTTTACCGATAAATAAATCAGGTAGTACAGTTGTATAGAATTGACGTATTTGGTCTCGAGATCGCAGATATTGGGCGCGAATCATCAATGAAAATCCTGTCGGCAGTGTTGCTATCCCTTAAAAAGCTGGTTCATGCATTATCCCTTGTAAGTCTGTGCTTGTTCGCAGGACAACTTGGGGCGCAGACGCTGTTCCAAAACATCAGGTGGCAGGACGGGCTCAGCGCGAAGCAAATCAGATGTCTGTATAAAGATTCGTCGGGCTTTCTCTGGATCGGCACTTCTGCCGGGCTCGATCGCTACGACGGTGCCGTCGTGCAGCGGTTTCAGGATGCAAATGGAGTGCAAAAACACTTTGTGAATGCCATTTTGCCGTTTAAGGGCGAAGATACGCTCATGATCGGGCTGCGTAGAGGCATTCTGTTGTTCGATAAAAAGACGGGCAGGTTCTCGCGGGATCCCCGGTTTGCGTCGCTTGCGCAAAGCTATGTTGTGAGTATCCGTGCCGACGCCCAGCAACGCATATGGATCGGCACATCCGACGGGCTTTACTTGTATGATCATCAAAAGCTGAGGCCGCTGACGGAGGCATTCCCCGAAGCCCGAAAGTTCGACTTTTCGCGTTTTCAACTCACTTTCATGGTGTATGACACGTTGCGGCGAGGGTTATGGGTGGGAGGAAACAGGCCTTTTTTCGTCGATTGCAAATCCAACCGGGTTTATTTCAAAGGCAATAATCCCCTGAAAAGCCCGCTGCTCGAATCGGAGCATGTGAATGCCATTGTGCTCGATCGTCGCGGAAATGTATGGTATGGCTGCGACACCGAGCCGACGCTCAACTACTGGGATTACCGCACCGGCAAGCTGGATAAGCATTATGAGCTGGACGGCAAGCAGATCGGCGAGGGGTGCAACTTTATATTTATCGATCGTCAGGACAGGGTGTGGGTTTCTACATGGCTGTTTGCCGCATTTCTGAAAGAGCCAGGGCAGCCATTTCGAAAGTTGGAGTACAGTCAGGATCAGGCTTATACGATTGCTTACGGGCATTTTCGGGATGCTATATCCGACGCGCAAGGCAACGTTTGGCTGGGTACCATCAATGGCGTGAGCAAAACGTTACCGAAGAACCCTATCGAGGCGATTTACAAGCTCCCCAGTTTTCATTTCTTTCTGGAAACGAGTTTTGCCCATGCCAACTCCATTACCGTTGAGGGTAAGACGATCATCGCCTGCAAGGAAGACGGCGTCGTGTTCTATAATACCGATGATCGCACCTATCAGAAATACCTTACCCCCAGCAAAAGGTTGCGGAATAACCGCTCTGTGATGACAGCCAAAGTGGGTGATGTCTGGTGGTTTGCAGGATTCGATGGGATTTATTCGCTTGCGCCCGGGCAAACGGTTTTGCAGCGTTTCGACCAGATGAAGAAAGGGTTGTCGTCGTATCAGGCACCTTTCGTGTTTTTGGATAAACAAGGTCATATCTGGTTCGAAATCGATGGGGATGCATTCTATCGGTACAATCCGGTTACCAAAGTTTGCATCCGCTTCGATGGCACCGACCCGAAATACGGGCTGTTCAAATTTGCCAATTCGCAAGCGTTCGTCCTGCTTGCCAACGGCGACATCCTTTTTGCGGTAGAGGGAAAAGGACTGTTGCGCTACAATTATGCCACCGAACGCTTCACGCAGTTGAATACGCCTGCCATCGCGGATGAGTACATATATGCCATGCGCCAGAGCAATACCGGCGATATCTGGGCTGCGTCAACGGCGGCCGGACTGGTGAAAATTGATGCTAATGGCCAGGTTATTAGCAGCATCAGTACGAAAAATGGCTTGCCTTATGATCAGGTTTCCTCGCTGGATATCGACGACAATGGCGTGGTGTGGGCGGCTACGCGCGAAGGGCTTGCCGCGTACGACCCCGTCAGTAACAATGTAAGTAAGGTGGAACTCGATCTGGGCAAGACTTTGCAGGATTACTGGAACTATGTAACTGTGGCCGGCGGCAAAATCTATGCAGTCATGCTCGATCACGTGGTGGTGATCAATCCGCGGCATTTTGCTTCCGTTCCCGTGCAAAAGCCGCCTGCCATTACTTCCGTGAAGATTTTCGGGCAGGAGCGCATTCGCGACCTCAAAGGGGATTTGCTGGAATTAAAGCCGGACGAATCATTCGTAGCCTTTCAATATGCCTCGCTCAGTCACCGCGATATTCCCTCGCTCCAATACAGTTACCAGCTGGTGGGGCTGGACGACGATTGGGTCGTGGCCGGGCGCAATATCATGGCGTCCTACACGAGCCTGCTTCCTGGCGACTACGTCTTTAAGGTAAGGAGTACCGATGAGAACGGCCGGTGGATGAAATCAGCCGAAACCCTCAAAATACGCGTGCTGCCGCATTGGTGGCAGACCTGGTGGTTTCTGATCGCATGCACTATCGGCATCATGGGCATTCTGTATTGGATTTATAGTGTTTATACCAAAAGGCAGCGTAAAAAGGACCTCGACGACACCATCGAGTACTTTGCAAACAGCGTTTACGGTGATAACTCCGTGAACGAAATATGCTGGGACATTGCCCGTAACTGCATTTCCAAGCTGCATTTCGAGGATTGCGTGGTTTACTTGCTGGATAAAGAGAGCGGCAAACTGATCCAGAAAGCGGCGTACGGGCCGAAAAGTCCGAAGGAGTATGAAATCCTCAATCCGATCGAAATACCGGTAGGCGAGGGGATTGTGGGTGCCGCCGCCGCTACCGGCATGCCCCAGATTATCGGTGACACCTCAAAAGACCCGCGCTACATTATCGACGATCAGGCAAGGGCGTCGGAATTGGCGGTGCCGATCCTGCATGAGGGGCAGGTAATTGGCGTTATCGATTCGGAGCACCCGCGCAGGAATTTCTATAACCATAACCACGTGCGGGTGATCTCGACGATCGCAGCCATCAGTGCCAACAAGATCACGGAAGCGATGGCCCGCGCACAGGCCGAGCGGCAGGAAATTATGCTCCTGCGGATCAATAAAATGCTCGCGGAAAGCCAGCTGATGGCCCTGCGTGCGCAGATGAACCCGCATTTTATTTTTAACTGCCTCAATAGCATCCAGGAATGCATTGTTACCAAAAAATACGCCGAGGCCAGTAAGTACCTCAACAAATTCGCCAAGCTGTTCAGGCTGGTACTGAACAATTCGGGCAGGAACCTGGTAACGATCGCCGAAGAGCGGGATGTGCTGGAACTGTATCTCGAACTGGAACTAATGCGTTTCGGGCAGGGATTTACATATTCCATTGAACTGGATCCCGAGCTGGAAGATGACTACGTGCGGCTGCCGTCCATGCTGCTTCAACCTTTCGTGGAGAACGGCTTATGGCACGGATTGATGCATAAAGATGGCGAAAGGCACATGAGCATTCGTTTTTTTCTCTTCGGTCCTGAGCAGTTTGCCTGCGAAATCGAGGATAACGGCATTGGCCGGAAAAAGTCGGCCGAACTCAAAGCAAATTCTTCGCGCACGCGGGAACACGAATCGCGCGGAATACGTATCTGTGAAGACCGGATCGATGTCCTCGCCCGCCAGGGCAACCACGCCCGCCTGGAAGTGATCGACCGGTACGATGCCGCCGGCAATGCTACCGGAACGCTTGTCAGAATAGAATTATCCACCTACTTATATCAGACCTAGACGATGATTAAAGCACTTATTGTCGACGACGAGCCGAAATCAAGAAACGTGCTGGCGCATTACATTGAAACCTACGTGGAAGAGATACGCGAAGTGAAGCAGGCCGAATCAGTGGATAGTGCGCTCGACATACTCAAAACGTTCCGCCCTAATATTGTTTTTCTAGATGTCGAAATGCCTGGTAAAAATGGTTTCGACTTTCTGAGGGCTTTGAAGGAGCCCGCTTTCGAGGTCATATTCACGACGGCTTACAATCAATATGCCGTGCAGGCGATCCGGTTCAGCGCGCTGGATTACCTGCTCAAACCGGTCGATCCCGATGAATTGCGTTCGGCAGTGGACCGGTTTCTGAAAAAGCAGAACGTGCACCAGAACCCTGTCCTGTTCGATAACCTCGTGCGCAACATCGCACATAAGCGGGCGAGCGAGTTCCGGCTCGCGGTACCTTATCAGGACGGCGTGTCTTTCTTTACCCTGGATCAGATCATTCGTTTGCAGGGGGAGGGAAATTATACCAATATCTTCATCAAAAGCCGCAAGCCGGTACTGGCCAGCAAGACTTTGAAATACTATGAGGAAATGCTGACGGAGTTTGGCTTCATACGGACGCACAAGTCGCATTTGGTGAACCCCAAATTTATTGCAAAACTCATGGCCGACCACGATTTAGTAGAACTACTGGACGGCAGCCGCGTAGAAATATCCAGGCGAAAGAAGGAGGAAGTGCTTTTACAATTGCCCCTCGGAAACCAGCCACTCGATAAGTGAAACTGTCCGTTAAATCACAATTGTCGTTCTTTGGAACATTGCGTCTTTTCTTTGAAGCCATCGAATTCTATTGGCTATGGAGATATTGGCGATACGCGCAGGGCAATTGTTGCTCATTTTATTACTGGCATTTCTGATCATCGGCGGGCTCTGGTTCGTGCTGCGGTTCCGCCGGATGATGCTGTTACTGGGGGGAAAGAATCTCCGGGATGGGCAGGTTGCCGACGCGGTGGTACTGCTTTCGGAAGAGCATCGCGGGTCCTACCTTCAGGGGGAAAGCTACTACACGTTTCAGGTGCATGTGAAGCCGGCCCGGGGACGTAACTTTGTGACGGAAGTCCATGTGCTGCGGGAACAACTTACCCGCATTCCCCAGGCCGGCGACCGCGTTTCGGTCAAATACAATTACTCAGGCCGCAAGCGCTCCGTGGTTTTGAACCTGGATAGCATTCGCCCGGCATAGCATTTCTTTTATTGGGTTAATCTAAACCAGTCATAATCCGCATACCCGGAATCGTTCGTCTGGGTATCCCGGGTACAAAACAACCCCACCTTCGCGCCGATCCACCTGCCGACTTCCGCCTGGAACATTTCGCCGGTCATTGTGAAGTTCGCATCATCCTCGCTGAACCCGAATTCGCATTTACCTCCTTTACTGACTTTCACACGAAGATACAAGTCGGTTTCCGGCTTGAATTCAGCCACAATACGCGTCGTTTCCGGTTTCCCATCCGAAGCCTTCTGGCAAACGGCGTAAATCAGTTCGGATTTATTCTTGCCGCTTTTCAGATAAATACCCGCGTAACTTTGTCCCATGATCACTAATCCTGTCTTTTCGTTGGTCAATTTCTCATTCGGGGTAAACCGTAGTTTGGTGGTAACGGTAAATTCCTCGGCCGGAAATTTTTGCAGGAGGACATTCGGCACATCCCACAGGTTTTTCGCATTATCAGGTGTTTTGTAAGAATATAATCTCAAAAATCCGGCCGCCGGCATCGCCCAGGTACCTTTTGGGTTGGCTTGCCATTGCCATTGTTTTTCCAGCGCCGGTCCGTTGAATTCGTCCGATTCCGGCGGCGTCGCCAGTGGATATTTGCGGGCGGTCATTGGTTTCTTCCAGGTCAAAACGGGATCTCCGATACCGTCGCCGTCAGGGTCGTTGCCGATCACCGGCCAGTCGTTTACCCATCTCATCGGCTGCAAATGCACCACGCGGCCATATTCGTTTTTATCCTGAAAATGCAGGAACCAATCTTCGGATTTACCATTCACGGGGCTGGTCGTAACCCAGGCACCCTGGTGCGGACCATTAATGCCCGATTTCCCTTCGGCCATGACCACTTTTCGCTCATAGGGCCCGTACACATTTTTGGAACGCAGCACAATTTGCCAGCCCGTAGCGACGCCGCCAGCCGGTGCGAAGATGTAGTAGTAGCCATTTCGCTTGTAAAACTTAGGTCCTTCGACGGTCGGGTCTACCTTATGGCCGTCGTACACAAGCGCACCTGCGTCGAGCACTTTTGTACCTTCCGCATTCATTTTCTTGACGGTGAGCACACTTTTGATCCCCGCGCGGCTGCCCGCCCACCCATGTACGAGGTACACCTGGCCGTCGTCGTCCCAAAGCGGGCATGGGTCAATGAGTCCTTTGCCGCCTTCCACAAGTATTGGCTCGCTCCACGGCCCGGCGGCGTTTTGGGCTTTCATTACGTAAATACCAAAATCCGGATCGGGATAATAAATGTAAAATTCGCCTTTGTGGAAGCGGATTGCCGGTGCCCACACGCCATTTCCGTGCTGTGTTTGCTCGAAATGTTCGACCGGTACTTGCCGGGGTAATGCGTGGCCGATCAATGCCCAGTTGACCAGATCTTTGGAATGCAGTATAGGAAGTCCCGGAATCGCATCGAAACTGGAAGCGGTCATGTAATAATCCTCGCCAACGCGGCAGGCATCGGGGTCGGAGTAATCGGCATGGAGAACGGGGTTTTTGTAACGGCCGTCCTGCAAATCGGCGACCCAGGTTTCGGAAACGGCTGGTTTCGAAATGAATGCTTTTGAAACTTCGGTTTGCGTTTTTGTAGTTGAAACAGTCCTGTTCTGTGCAAAAGCGGAGGTCGCCAGCAATGCGCCGGCGACCCAAAAGTGATTATTTACCTTCATGAATGACCAGGCTCTTGTCCTGTGCTCCCTTTGAAAATTCCTTTATTTTTTTGGCCTTCGAAGCGTCAGTATGTGCTATGCTGATGTTCTGGCTGCGCTCGCCGGTAACCGAAATGAGCGTCTCGGCGTGATCGTTGTATTGCAGGCCGTCGATGCTGATGTTGGTTGCATTATCGGCGAGAATAACGGGTTTAGAATGCTTCGTAATCAGTTTCACATTCTTGAAGCTGATCTTGTCGGCGTCTGTGAGTTCGACCCCGGTTTCGGCGGAAAGCACCATATTTTCCATGCGAATGTTCCGGACCGGCATTTCGGGCAGGCCGCGCACGAAAACGCCTTTGGTAGCGCCATTACACACGATGTTTTCAAAAATCATATCCTTGAAAACCGGCGTACCTTCATTCACCACCGGGCGCATATCCCGCTCGCCATCGGTGGCGAATTTGACAAAATAATAGAGGTCAAAAAAGATCGCTTCCTGCTTGATATCTTTCATATTGATATTTCGCGCATAAATCTTCTCGACCACGCCGCCGCGCCCGCGTACCGACTTGAAACGCAAGCCCTTGTCGGTGCCCATGAAGGTGCATTGCTCCACAAAAATGTTGCGTGCGCCTCCGCTCATTTCACTGCCTACCACAAACCCGCCGTGGCCCTGGTACACGATGTTGTTACGGATAATGCCGTTTTCAGTGGGTATGCCGCGCTTGCGGCCTTCTTCGTCCTTGCCGGACTTGATACAAATTGCATCATCGCCCACGTCGAGCACGCAGCCTTCGATGAGGAAGTTTTTGCAGGATTCGATGTCCATCCCATCGCCATTATGGGCATATTCGGGGTTCTTGACGCGCACATTACGGATCGTCAGATCCTGGACCATCAGCGGGTGCAGACACCAGGCGGCGGAGTTCTGAAACGTCACGCCTTCCAGCAAAACTTTCTTGCAGTTGTTGAAAACCACCAGATTCGGCCTCAGAAAGTCTTTGATATCCGCAAAATCTGCCGGTTTTTTACCGCCGGTGAGCAGCATGCTTTTGTTTTCGACACTGGCCTTTTTGAATTGCTCGCTCGGGTACCAAACTTTGCCATCGTCTTTCAACACACCGCCCGACTCGATTTTCTCTTTCCATTGCGGTTCGGTAAGCTGATTTTTATTGACAGCCCGCCACACATCGCCATTCCCGTCGACAATGCCCTTGCCGGTAATGGCAACGTTTTCAAGATTCTTTCCTGAAATGGGTGACTCGTTCCGGGCTGCGGCTTTCCCCTCATAAAAGCCTTCGGTAATCGCATACTGCGACTTGTCGGTCGTGAAAAGCAGCAGCGAGCCTTCCTGCAAATGCAGGTTTACATTGCTTTTCAGCACCACCGGGCCCGTGATCCAGAGTCCGGCAGGCACCAGCACCACACCGCCGCCTTTTTTGCTGCAACTTTCAATAGCCTGGTTAATGGCTTTGGTATTCAGCGTATGGCCGTCGGGTAATGCGCCGAATGCGGTAATGCGGACAGTGTCCTTCCGGAAAACCGGCTGCTGGATCTTTGGCAGGTTCGACCAGCTGTATGCATCCTGCCCGGATGCGTCGTGGGCGGATACGCCATAGCACGCCCATGCGGCGGTGGCCAATGCTGCAATTCGTTTTTTGTAGGTCATAGCAAAAGCGCCTTCCCGCTTCTCAGGGCAGGAAGGCATTTAAATGGATTATTATTGGTAACCGGCATTCTGTTTAAACTCGCTCTTGTTCACCACCGCGTCCAGCTGCGTCTGCGGAATAGGGCGGACGATATGGTGTTCCTGGATATTGACGGCATTATCAGGTGCATACTTTTTGACCCGTTCCACCAGTTTACCGGTGCGTTTCAGATCGAACCAGCGGAGCTGCTCGCCTGCGAGCTCGCGTGCACGCTCGTCGAGGATGAAGTCCAGCGTGATATCGGCTGCTTTCACTTGCATAGCCGTTGCTTTGCCCGGTTTGGCGGCCCTGGTGCGCACCACATTTACATATTCCGCTGCTTTGGCAAGGTCGCCGGTTTGCATCGCAGCTTCGGCAGCGATGAGGTACACCTCCGCCAACCGGATCACAAACACGTCGCGTGCGCTTTGGGCCTCGTTCAGGCTGGCGCGGGTGGGATCCATGAATTTGGAAAGAGTAGGGTAGCGCAGGTTATCCTTCACGGTGCCGTCGGCAAGGTAAATGTCGCTGCGGTCGTAAGTCTGGTACTTTTTAGAAGCCTCCACGGCGTCGGCAATGTCGAGTTTAGTGCAATACACAGCGGTATCCCCTTTGGCGATGCCAGTCGGCAATGTCGCAGAATTGGCATACCACGACTCCATGAAACTGCCCTCATAACGCGCGTCGTCGGCCGAGAAAAGGTCGAGCAGGAAGCGGGTAGGCATGTACCGGTTGAACGGCCGGCCGTTGGTAATGTCGCGGGTCATGCCCGGGCGGTCGTCGTATTTCATCAGGAACAGCAAATGCGCATTGTTACTGCCGCGGCTGTGTCCGTATGGATTGAACGTCGAGTTGGCCAGGTCGTTCAAAGCAAGGTTAGCGGAGTAATCCACCGTGTAAATCACCTCTTTGGATTTGAGGTTGCTCATTTTCCATAGATCGGCATAATTAGCTTCGAGCTTATACCCATAATTTCCATCCAAAACGGCCTTGGCCATTTCCAGAGCCTCTTTGTTCATACCCCTGGTAAGGTACATTCTCGCCAGAAACGCCTGAGCCGCCCCTTTCGTAACCCGGCCATATTGCGGCTGAGTAGCGGGCAGGTTGTTGACGGCAATTTTGAGATCTTCGAAGATCTGGTTATAAAAAGTCTCTACCGGTGTTTTGTTGGCGGTGGTCACAATGCCGTTGGTCTCGGTGGTGGTGAAATGCACGCCGCCCCACGTTTCGACAATATGCCAATAGTAAAATGCCCGAAGAAACCGCAGCTCACCCTCGCGCACGGGGCGTAACGCAGCCGAAAGACCGGCCCCCTCGATGCGGTTGATGCCGCCGTTACAAAGGTTGATAGCCGCATAAAACTCCCTCCATTCGTTGGTAAGGGCCGCATTACTGCCTTGGAGGTTCAGGTATTGGGTCAAATCGCGGTATACTTCGCCGGCGCCGCTGGTCCAGATGTCGGTACCGGTTTCGGCGATGTTGTAGCCTTCTTCCTTGCCATACCACCAGCGCTGGTAGGAGTAGGCGGCATTCACGAGCGTTTCGAAACCTTCGGGTGTGGTGTAAACGGTCTCGGACGTCAGGCCGGAGGGGTTGTATTCTTCCAATGTATTTTCACAGGCAAACAGTCCCATGAGGGAAACCGCTATAACCCCTGTTTTCAATAGTTGTGATCTCATTGTCTTGACTGTTTTAAAGGGTTACAGGTTCACATTCAGGCCAAAAATGAACAGTTTCGTCATCGGGAAGTTCTCCGATCCGCCGCGTTCGGGGTCGTAATCGAGCTTGGTGAATGTCGCCAGGTTTTTGGCAGTCGCGTAAATGCGCAGGCCGCGGATGATCTTCCAGTTGAACTTGTCGACCGGCAGGTTGTACGCCAGCGTTACGTTGCGGATACGTGCGTAGGAGGCATCGCGGTAACCCAGTGTGGACAGGTATTTCAATCCCGCGTTCTTGTTGGGGCGCGGGTATTCGTTCGTTGGGTTTTCGGGCGTCCAGTAATCGAGGCCTGCGGTGCTGTTACCTACGCCTTGCTGATCGAAACGTGCATAGCGGTCGGAGTTGATCATCGATCCGATGCGTGCGTAGATCATGAAGTTCAAGTCAAAACCCTTGTATTTGATGGTGTTATCCAAGCCTCCGCTCCATTTCGGGCGTGGCGTGCCGAGAATCACCCGGTCGTTCACAGCGTCGATCTTGCCGTCGCCATTCTGGTCTTTTACTTTGATTTCACCCGGTAATTGCGTGGGAGACATGGCTTTGGCTTGCTCGGCTTCCGAAGTTTGCCAGATGCCCAGCTTCTCGTAATCGTAGAAGACGCTGATCGGACTGCCGATGAACCAGCCGTTGCCGATATCGTTGCCCTCGGTCACGAGTTCGGTGATCTCCTCTTTGTTTTTGGTAAATGTAAGACTGGAATTCCAGGTGAAATCGGCGGTACGGATGTTGGTACTTCCCAGCACGACTTCAATACCCCGGTTGCGGGTTTTACCGATGTTCTGCTTTACAGTCGTTACACCGGTGGTAGGAGGCAGGCCACGGTCGAGGAGCAGGTCGGAGGTGCGGGTGTCGTAATAGTCAATCGAACCATTAATGCGGCCATCGAACAATCCGAAATCGAGACCCAGGTTTTGCGTAGCCGAAAGCTCCCAGCCCAGGGCTGCATTTCCGACATTGCGGGAGAAAGTGTAGGCCGGATAAGCCACCTCGTCAAATCCGAATGCAATGCGCGTGAGCGTGGTCTGCGTCGCATAAGGGCCCGACGGGTCGTTCCCCGCAATACCGTAGCTGACACGCAATTTCAGGTCGCTGAGTTTTTTGATATTCTTCACAAAACCCTCGTCGATGATCCGCCACGCAAATGCAGCCGACGGGAAGAACGTCCATTTGTTACCCGGTGCGAGTTTGGAAGAACCATCTTTCCGGGCCGTCAACGTAAGTAAGTAGCGGTCTTTAAAACCATAATTCACCCGTGCAGCAAACGACACGAGGTTGTTTTTGGAATAGGCCGAATTGATTTTAATCTCTTCGGTAGCGCTGCCCAATGAGTAGAATAGCTGCGAAGGGATCAGCTGATTCACGCCGGATGCCGAAGCATTGTCGGAAACAGTGGCCAGCGAGCTCCCGATACCGGTAAATGTAAAGCTATGCTGCTCGAATGCCTTTTGATAGGTTACCACATTCTCCCAGTTGATGGTGCGGCCGTTCGAAACATTGTAGGTAGCAAGCGATTTCCCGGTCAGCGAGCGGTCGATCGATTTGGGCGAAGAGTAAGCTCCGTTTCGCGTGCTCGACAGGTTTGCACCAAGGGTACTGCGGAATGTCAGGCCTTTCAGCGGCGTGATTTCGACGTAGCCGTTGGTCAGGGTGCGGGTGGTCAGGATGTTGTTGTTAAAAACACCCGGCTGCTCGTCGGATAGCGGGTTGGCGGTTTGTCCATCCAGCATAATGAAGTTGAAATTGCCGTTCTCGTCATACAGCGAGCCGAGCGGACTGATCTTGTTGGCCTGGTTCAAAGGGTCGCGGCGGACGCTCTGGTTATAATAGGTCAACTGGCTTTGCAAGCCGATTTTCATCCAGTCGGTCAGCGTGTAGTCCACGTTGAGGCGCGCGGTATAGCGCTTCATTTCATCCAGTTTCAGGATTCCTTTTTCATTGAAATAATCCACAGAAACATAGGATTTCAATTTTTCGGAACCGCCGCGGAAACCCAGCTGGTAGTTTTGCTGGAAACCCGGATGAATGAGTTCCTTTTGATAGTCGGTCCAGATGCCTTTTTGCAATGCATCATATTCGGCCACATTGGTAAAAATCGCGGGGTCGTCGGCGGGGGTATTCCAAACACCGGCTGCGCGCCATGCTTCCCGCTTGAAATCACGGAACTCATTGATATTCATCGCGCGCGGGTACATGGTTACCTGCGAAACGCCCGCGTAAGAGTTGAACGAAATATCCGGGCGACCGCTTTTACCTTTTTTGGTGGTAATGAGGATAACGCCATTCGCACCGCGCGAACCGTAGATGGCTATCGAGGAAGCATCCTTCAAAACTTCCATCGATTCAATATCATTCGAATTGATGTCGGCCAGGTCGCCATATTGCACACCGTCGACGATAATGAGCGGCGAGTTATTCCCGCCTATCGACCGGTTACCCCGGATGGTGATATTCACGCCCGCACCGGCCTGACCGCTGCTGCGCGTAATGTCCGCACCCGCGATCTTACCCTGCACGGCATCGAGGACGTTGTTGGAGGGTACCTGTTTCAATTGTTCGCTTTTAAGCTGCACGACCGATCCGGTCAGGTCACGCTTGCGCACGGCGCCATAGCCGATCACGACTACTTCCTCCAATGCACTCACATCCGGTTTCAGCGAAACATTGAAGGTCGTTTGCGAACCCAAAACGATGTCCTGGCTTTGGTAACCCACAAATGAGAAAGTCAGCACCGCCGTAGCATCGTCGGGGACGAGCAGGCTGAACTTACCCTGGCCATCGGTGCTGGTACCGCGGTTGGTACCTTTCAGGATCACACTCACGCCTGGAAGTACAGCGTTCTTTTCGTCGGTCAGCACGCCGGAAACTGTCCTGTCGATGGCCTGCTGCGTTGTCGGCGCCGCCGATTCTTCGCGAACAGCGTTTTCCAGGACAATCTGCCCGCCCACGAGGCGGTAGGTGAGGTTCAGCGGAGCAAGGATCTCGTCCAGCACCGTATCCAGCCGTTTTTTATTGACTTCAACGCTCACATTCCGGGCGACATTCACCCGCTCGGAACTGTACACAATGCGGGCTTTGGTTTGTTTTTCAATGCTATTAATGACCTTTTCGAAGCGCTGGTTCTGGAATTTCAGCGTGACAAGCCGCGACATCACTTCCTGCTGATCGGCGGCGAGGGCTGCCGGGCAAACCAGCAACGCCACGAGGAGCATTCGCAGCAGTATGTTTCCGACGGCTTTTGTACGCCGGCAGGCCTTGAAAAGTAAAGGTTCCGTTTTTTTCATACCTTTAAATGTTTTATTAAATGGAGATTTGATAAAATGAAGCTCCCGAAAAGGCGCGATTCGCTGTCGGCCTCGCAGGATTTGCTGGCGCTGGCCCATGTTCGCTGCATGGCCAGCGTTTTCGTTTGCGGCTATGTTTGCATAGGATTGGGTTTACGTGTTTGAAAAGCGTGTGTTCCGCGCATTTTGCATCCCGGACCCGCAATGCGGATCGTCGAGCCGCGGACTTTGTATTTCGCGCCTAATGCAGCGCAAATAATGTCCAGCTGGGTGTAAAGCGGTTGCCCGCTCAGATCGGCCGTCAGTGTGCAATTCATGATCTGGCCGTTTTCGGCCTGTACATCCACGCCCCACGCATCACGCATATGCTGGGCGACCTGCGCAAGCGGCGCGTGATGGAATTGGAAGGAGATATTCGCATTGAGCAATCGCGGGCGCTCCGCCAGCCCGGGCGAGAATTTACCCGAGTTACGGTCGAATGTGGCGGTGTGGTTGGGGCTCACCAGCATATCGACAGCCTCTTCGCTCGTTTTTTCGCTGTAAACCGAGACGAGCCCGGTTACTACCTCCACCTTTGTTTGCCGGCCGCCGGGCGCCGTACTTACGTGGAAACTGGTACCCAATACCCTGGTAGTAACCCCGCCCGAATGCACATAAAAAGGTTTCCTGGGATTCTTGCGAATGCTGAAAAAGCCATTTCCCTTTAACACCACTTCCCGCTTGCTTCCCTCGAAGCGATTCGGGTAGCGCAACGAGCTGCCTGGGCGGAGCTCCACCACGCTGCTGTCTTCCAGTACAATAGGAAGGACATTTTGACTGTCGTTGCGTTTTTCCTGCCAGGTGTAAGCCGTTAGAGGCACATGGCGGTCGAGGACCTTCCCTGCAAAAAACCAGGCAATCAGCAGGAGGGAGGCGGCCATACCTGCCCATCGGAGGTAAATGGATCGAAACGGGCTGTTGCCGTCGCGCCCATTGAGGTCTGGAATACTGGCCTTTTCCTGCATACCGGACCACATCCGCTCTTCGGCACCGTCGAGATCGTCTTCGGAAACACCCCCCGCATTGTCGTTTTCAAGGAGTGCATACCAATGCTCGACCAGCTGCTTTTCCTGCTCTGTGCATCGGCCCTCTTGATACTTCTCCAATAATGCTGCGAATTGTTCCCGATTCATGGCCGATGGTTGGCTACTTGCTTTTTAGTGAGTAGTCAACCATCGCGCCGCTGATCCGCAAAACTTTTTAAATATTATTGGATAAGTTATGTTTCTGTGGCGTTTATGGACGAATGTTCTGGCTTTTGTGCAATGGGGAGAAAAGGAGGAAGGAGGAAGGTACGATGGAGTGCAAAATCGCGTAGCGATGTAACATTGGTAGCTATCAATATCGTGGGTACCATCCGGAAATCCCGTCAGGGATGTGACAACAGCGAATAATGTTTGTAACGCATGGTTGTTACATGCCCAAGAGCATTTTCCCTTTCCTCCTTCCTCCCTTTCCTCCTTCCTCCCTTTCGTCCTTCCTCCCTTTCGTCCTTCCTCCATTTCAAAGATAATCTTTCAGATAGCTGCGCAACGCCTTCACCACCAGACTCAAATGATGCTCAACGGTCCTTTGCGGCATTTGGATTTCCGAGGCAATTTCTTTCGTAGAGCGGTTTTCGAGGCGGTGGAGGCGGAAAATGGTCTGTGCTTTTTCGGGGAAATGGCTCAGGCGGGCCTCGATGTTACTCATTAGTTCGCTTGCATTCAGTTGATCTTCGGTCGTGTAGGTCGCGTCGGAATAGCCTGCGAACGTGTGAGCGAGGTATTTTTCATGCACCATCGCCGATTTGAAATGGTTGATGCACGTGTATTTCACGGATGTGATCAGATAGGCTTCGAGATTATCGATCTGCAAAAGACTGCGTCGCTCCCATAACCGAAGAAATACATCCTGGACAATGCTTTCCACGACTTCGCGGTCGTCGACCTTGCGGAGGGCGAGCAGGTACATTTTTTTCCAGTAACGCTGGTAAATCTCGCGGAACGCCAGGCTGTCGTCGTCGCGCAGGGCTTCGACAAGATGCTGGTCCGGGAGAGATCTGAGGTTCATGAGTGGTTACCGATACTGTGAAAATGCGATGGGTTGGATGTTTTTTGAAATTGGATTTTTCCGGTATGGTGTAAATCCGGTCATCCTTGCCCGGACTTAATTTGAATCCATTTTTAATCGTGACCAATGCAATCGGCCGATTTTTTTACGCAGACGTTGCCGGGAACGTTATCATTCGTGATTTTTATAGGGAAAGCCATACTTTTTCCCGGCAATACCAAATTATAAGGCAAGATTTGTCAGATTGACATTTGAAATATTGCAAGAATACTTTGTGTAAAAACAGCGGTAAAAGTGTGCGGAAACCTGCTTTGTTTTGCCATCATCATCCCCCTGAGTTGTCATGACTATTTCCAGAAGAAAATTCATCCATACTGCCGCTGCCGTCGCCGGGGGCGCTGCCGTTTCGCCCGTTATCACCGACTTCGCGTATGCTGAAAGGCCAATCCGATCTGCGGCTGCAGACAAGATCCGGGTGGCGGCGATCGGGATCAACAGTATGGGATGGGCGGACGTCAACGCGGTGATGAAAAACCCGGGTGTGGAATGTGTGGCGCTATGCGATGTCGACCGTAATGTGCTCGACAAGCGAGCAGCGGAACTGGCCGGGAAGGGAATGCAGGTCAAGACTTTCAGCGATTACCGGCGGATCCTGGACAGCAAGGATATCGATGCGGTGGTGATCGGTACGCCCGACCATTGGCATTGCCTTATGATGGCCGAAGCATGCGATGCCGGTAAGGATGTGTACGTCGAAAAGCCGATCGGGAATTCGATCGCGGAATGCCGGGCGATGGTAGCGGCGCAGCAGCGGACCAATCGGGTTGTGCAGGTGGGGCAATGGCAGCGCAGCCAGAAGCATTTCCGCGACGCCGTCGATTTCGTGCATTCGGGAAAGCTGGGAAAAGTGGGGCTGGTGAAAGTATGGGGGTATTTTAATTATGGTAATCCTATTTTAAAGCAGCCCGATGGCTCGGCTCCGACCGGTGTCGACTACGGGCTGTGGCTAGGTCCCGCTGTTACGAGGCCCTTTAATCCAAACCGTTTCCATGGTTCATTCCGCTGGTTTTGGGATTACGCAGGCGGTATCATGACCGACTGGGGCGTGCATTTGCTCGACTATGCCCTGCTCGGAATGAAGGCAAATGCCACGCCGAAACGGGTTAGCGCCAGCGGGGCCATGCTCCGTAACCCTGGTGCTGAAACACCTGATACGCTGACGGCACTCTTCGAATACGACGATTTTAACATCCAATGGGAGCACGTGATCGGCTATGGCGCTGGTATTTACAACCGCCAGCACGGCATCGCATTCATGGGGGAGAATGGCACGCTTATCGTCGACCGGCAGGGCTGGGAAGTGGTACCCTACGAAAAGCGTATGGAGGCCGTTCCGTTCACGAAGTCTTCGGACAATGGGTTAGATGAGCACGCCAAAAATTTCGTGGAAGTAATCCGCTCGCGGCGAATGGAGGATCTGCACGCGCCCATACAGGCAGGCGCAGAGGTGGCGACACTTTCGCAAATGGGCAACATCGCTTACCGCACCGGCAATATGCTGCATTGGAATGCGCAAAAAGGAGAGTTTGATGATTCTATGGCTAATCAATTGATCACCAGCGAATATCATAATGGCTATAAAATGCCGCGTGCATAGTTTTTCCTGACAACTTGCTCAGTAAAGCCGGGGGAAGGCTTTGCTGACCAGCCACCCGAAAATGAGACATCCGAAAATGCCGACGCCGGGATACAGGAAAAAATGCACCCAACCATTGGCCTGCACGAAATAGAGCAGTACCGCACTCAGGAAAAAGCCGGCGAGGATGCCCGTGCTATGAATGGAAGGGACGAATATCCCGGCTACAAACATTCCCGCCAGGCAGCCGCCGAATATACCGATCAGTTTAAGGTACTGATCCCATATGCTGTTGTTTTCCATAAAAACGAGCCACACCGCAATGCCGATCCCCGCCGCACCCAATGCAAGCGTGGTATAGCGGGCAAAGCGGAAGCGTTGCAGATCGTTGGATTGGGGAACAAAATGCTGAAAGAAGTCAGTGGTCACGACCGTGGCTATCGAATTCATGGAAGAGCTGATGGTCGACATGGTGGCCGCGAAAAGGCCGGCAATCACCAACCCGCGCAGCCCGGCGGGCAATTGCGTGGAGATGAACCACGGAAAAATATCGTCGGTACGCGCCATCGGGTTCAGCAGGTGGGGGCTTTGTTTGAAATAGACCCACAGAGCCGTGCCGACGAGGAAGAATATCAGCGTGGCGGGGATGACCAGGAATGCATTAGTCCAGATCGACCGGCGGGCTTCCGCCTCGGTGGGTGTGGTAAGGTATCGCTGCACCACCACCTGATCGGACGTATAGGTGACAATCTGCGTCAGGAAATTACCCACCAGAACCACCCATAACACCGGCTCGGTAATGGCCCAGCCGGTGTTGACCATATGGAACTTACCCGCATCGTGTGCCTGCCCGAACAGCGCGTCGAAGCCGCCGGATGCGTGGGCAATGAAGAATAAACTGACGAACGCCCCGCCCAGCAGTACGCCGACCTGCATTACCTCGGTCCAAACCACGGCTTCAATGCCGCCGGAGATCGTGTAAGCGGTGGTGATGAGGCTGGTAAGAACAATGCAAAGCATGAGGTTCATGCCCGTAACAGTGCTCAGTACCAATGCGGGGAGGTAGATCACGATCCCCAATCTTCCCACCTGAAAAATTACGAATGTGAGGCCCCCTACCAGTTTCACCGTTTTGTTAAACCGGAATGCGAGGTATTCGTACACGCTGGTGATTTTCAGTTTGCGGAAATAGGGCAGGAAAAACCAGATCACGATCGGCGCCACGGCGACGATCATCGCGTTGGCAAAAATATACACCCAGTCGGTAGCGTAGGTTTTAGCGGGAATGGCAATGAAAGTGAGCGCGCTCACTTTGCTTCCGAAAATGCTTAGCCCGGCCGCCCACCAGGGGATGTTCTGGCCGCCGAGGAAGAAATCGTCGGTGCTGGCGCTCATTTTGCGGGAAACATAAATGCTGATGCCCAGTACCAGCAGAAAATAAACGGCCACTACACCCCAGTCGATTCCGCTGAATGTACCAGTACCCATAACGGGATTGCCGGTTATCACGCGGGGCGTACGGATACCGGGCTGGATTTCGCCGGAAGGGATCACCAGTTGCCCATTCCAGGTCACGAGAGGCGTCGTAACAGCGGCTTTTCCTTCGCGAAACGCACCTAGCGATGCCCAGGTATCGGTAATGCTGTGGTAAGCCAGGATGTCGCTACGGAAGCCGGGATGCTTTTCGCGCAGCTCCATCACCCGTTGCGCAAGCGTGCCATCGTCACCGCCCACGACGAGTAGGTGCGACTGCCCGGCCGCGTACGCAGGCGAGGGCGCAGCTACGACCGCATGAGGCAAGTCGGCCATGCGTTTCCAGGTTTTGGTTACCGGATTATAAGCAAGGCATTCTTTCAAATAATTACGCTGTACTGCGCCGGTAGTTGCATCATAATGCAGTTCCGCACCGCTGAAAAGGAAGAATCGGCCATCCTGCGCCCCCGCGACAGCCAGCATCCGGCCGTTTCCTGGTAATGCGGGTAGTTCGGTCCATTGTTTTTGGTGTAAATCAAATTCCCAGAAGCGGCTTGATGCAAGGGTGTCGGACGGCGAGCCCGTGCCGCCTGCTACATATATTTTGTCGCTCAGCAACGCGCCGGAAGCATAGGCAAGCGGAACCGGCAAAGCCGGAAGCGGTGTGGTACTAACCTGTCCGTTTTTCCAATGCAGATAGAATGCCTGGCTGTAATGACGCGATCCGTCGGCGCCTCCAATGCAAAAAACACCCTCGGGTGTGGTGATCGAAACGCCATAACCCATAGCTCGGGGCAGTTTTCCTACTTTCTTCCAACTTCCCGACGGACTTTCCAGTACAAATACTGCATCGTACCATTTCTTCGACACTGTGCTCCAGGGACCCGCATTCCCAGGAAAGTTAGCACCGCCACCGACGATCAGCGCACCGTTGCTGACGCCCGCATAAGCACCCGCAAATCCAACCGCATCGGGCAGCGCCGGAAGGTCTTTCCAGACAAAGGGCGACGGACCGGCCTCCTGGGCGTAGGAAACCAAAGTTTGCATGAAAATGGTCAGGAAGAAAAGGAAGCGGGTCATGAGGTCTTTCAGTTACTCATTCACTCATTTGAAATTCGGTCATTCAATCATTGGTTGTCATTAGGTCAAGAGTGGTCAGGAGTTGTCAAGGGTAGTCAGGGGCGCAGGGAGGGCTTCCCCGGTGGGCAGGAATTTGAAAAAGCCAATGTCGGTTAGTTGGCAATGCAGCGCGTGGTATTGTTCGTCGGACAGTGCTTCGAGCGGGAGCCGGCAAGGTCCCATATCGAAACCGAGCATTTTCATCACCGCCTTTTGAGCGGGAATCGGCGCATATTGTACCACAATACGCACCATTTCTACGCAGAAAAGCATTTGTTTTCGTGCCTTATCGATCTCACCCGCTTCGAAATACTGCCTTACTTTCAAATAGAATGGGGCTGCGAAGTTGAAAGTGCTGCCGATGCAGCCTTTGGCACCCATCGCCAATGCAGGCAGATGGTTTTCATCAAAACCATATAACACGTCATATTTACCACCCTCGTAATTCAGGCATTCCTGGTATTCCCATAGAGTCGAAGCGGTGTATTTGACACCAGCGAAGTTCCGAATTTGCTTTTCCGCAATGCGCATGAAATCAAGGACATCCACCGAAAAGCCGGTGAGCGAGGGAATATGGTAATAATAGAATGGCAATTCCGGTGCGCCGGACGCGATTTCGGTCATGCAGTCGGCGAGGTTTTGCACGGAGGTGGGTTTGAAATAAAATGCCGCCACCGACGATATGGCATCCGCACCCGCTTCCTGCGCGTGACGTGCCAGCTTGCGTGCCTCCGCGATGCTTGCGTGCCCCACGTGTACGATCATGCGCAGGCGACCTTTACCGGCATTAATCACGGTTTCGGTAACCTGCATGCGTTCTTCAAGGGTGAGGTTGGGGCCCTCGCCGTTGCTGCCGCAAATGAATATGCCCGAAATGCCGGAGGCGATCAAATGCTCGACCAATGCGGGCAGCAGCTCGTAATGTACGGCGCCGTCGGGATGTAACGGCGTGAAAAGCGCGGCAATGAGGCCGTCGGTGTGTTGGATGGTAGGCATATGGAATGGATGTATTGAAAAACAGCTATTTGTGAGGCCGGAATAGCCATTTTGGGGTGATCGTTTGCAGCACGATCTGTTCGTAAGCGCCGGTTTTTCCCGCTTCATAGAGGCACAGGATATTACCGTCGGGTAATACGGCCATGGATGAATAGGCCGATGGGCCGGGGAAAATGGTGCGGATTACCGGCCACGTTTTTCCCTCATTGAAGCTGGCCCGCAACGTCAGGTTATGACGTTTGGTGGTGCTGGCAGGATTGAGGAAAAGCATTGCACTGAGGCCTTTTGCATTCGGGCGCCGGTAGCGGATGATTGATCCCTGGCATACCGGCTCTACGAGCTCCGGGTTGTCCTCCGGTGCCGTCCAGCTCACGCCGCCATCGTAACTCAGCGATTGCGCCCGCTTCCCTCGACCGAGGTAGGAGCGCATGTTCATCAGCAGTGTGCCATTACCGTCCTCGATTTCAACAACCTGGCATTCATTCATTTTTGGTGTAATTGTGCCACCTAGCTGCCACGTGTTGCCGTGGTTGTCGCTGTAAATGGCGTGCGCGCCATATTCGAACGGGCCGTTGCGGACTTTTCCGTTCGGGTCGTCGTAGCTGAAATCGCAGGGGATTACGAGGCGGCCTTTGCGGGGGCCGTTCTGAATCTGTATGCCAATACCCGGGCCGGTCGCATACCAGCCCCATTCGGGTTTTTTGGTGGTTTGGGTTATTTCAACCGGTTTAGCCCAGGTGGCGCCGTTGTCGGAGCTCCGGGAGAGCCATACCGTCCGAGTCGACTCGGATTTTTTAGTAATAATGTCTTTTTCAGATGCGTCGCCACGATTATGGGTCAGCAGCAGGAGAATTTCGCCGGTCTGTTCGTCGAGTACCGGGCAGGGATTGCCGCAGGTATTGGCTCCATCGTCCCAGACGACCGTTTGCTGGCTCCATGTTTTGCCATTATCCGTCGAGCGCTTCATCAGCAGATCGATGTCTCCCGCATCCCCGGCTCCCTCTTTGCGGCCCTCGCAAAAAGCGATCAGTGCGCCATTTTTAGCCCGGATGAGCGAAGGAATGCGGTAGCTTTTATAGCCGCTCTCACCTGCGCTGAACAATGCGCGGGTTTGGGGAATATCTTGTGAGAATGCACGAGTGGCGCCCAGGACGATCAGGAGCAGCCATGTCTTTTTGATCATAATTAGTAGTTATGTTCTACATATTAGTAAATGTAAAAGCATTGAGGCTGAACATCCAAATATTTATTCAGAAAATAATGCAAAATGTTGGCTGGAATGTGCGCGTCTAAACTTGTTGTTGCATCCTTGACAGGATTTCTGAACCTTGCATCTACTCTTTTCTACCAATGTTGCATGCCTGACGGCATTTAGGACTTTCAATCAAAGGCCGCGACGGCCTGCATCTAGAGGGGAACCACGCAGCAATGTACTTTTACCCTGTATAACCAGGATACGTTATTTTCCTCAATCTCGTAGCGATGTAAACTACCGATCTGCTACGGCATCATTGAACGCTATTATCAGGGCTTCAACCGATCGAAATGGGGTTTCAAATGCGCCTTCATACCGCGGCGGAAATCTTCGGAATCGCCGGTTTTCAGGATTTCAACCAGGTCGCGGTGTGTGACTTTGCCGACGTCGGCGCGGCCATCGACCTGGATTTCATAATCGAGCACATATTCGAACACCGGCAGCAGCATTTTCTGAAAACGCATATAGGTATCGTTACCCGTCATCTGATACAACTTGCCGTGGAAAGCGATTTCGTGTTCCACCCGGAAGGGCTTCTGCTGCTTGTTCACCTCCTGCGCGACGATGTCTTCCAGCACGGCGATGTCTTCGGGCGTTTTGCGGAGGTATATCAGGTCGGCGAGGCCCATTTCCAATACCAGGCGTAGTTCAAAGATATCCTTCAAAGTGTTTTTGCCGAGGAGCAGCGGGTCGAGAACGCGTTCGAGCGAGCCGAGGATGTCGGGCTGTGCGAGTATCATACCCCGTTTTTTTCGGGTATCGATCATCCCCAGCATACGGAGGCGGCTAAGTGCCTCGCGGACCACGTTGCGGCTCACTCCCAGCGCATCGGCCAGTTCCTGCTCCTTCGGCAGCGCGTCGCCGGGCACAAATGACTTGCGTTTCAAATACTCCCGAAGCCTGGATTCAACCAGATCGGTCATCGTGGATGGCTCCAAAGGCCGGATATCGTTTTTCAGATCACTCATAAAATGCAGCAGCCGGTAGTCCCGACCGGAAATGGATTTCGGCTGTAAAGCTAATAATTCCTTTTGTAGGACATAATGGGGGCGGTGGAAATTTGCTTGGGGGCCAGCGAAATCCTTTGACCGTTAAATAAGTTCGAAGGTAGTATTAGTTTGGTTGCACCTTATTTCAGCTAGTTTGTCAAATATTATAAAACTAATTCTATAATGAACAACATGGTGAAATCCGGATCGGGTGAGTTGTGGCAGGTTGGTAACGATCGGATTGACAGGCCATGAGTGCCCGGTACGCATTCTCTTTTTTCACTTAAACCATCATACACCATGTTAAAAGTTACTAGTAATGCCCTTCAAACCGTACGCTTAGGCGGCGCGCCCGATGAAACCGTATCGATGTTCGGTCCGCTGACCGACCTGATCGGTACCTGGGTAGGCCGGAAGGGGTGGAACCTGGTGGCCGTTCCCAACCAGAAAGGCGGCTTCCTGCTCCTGGTGCAGCCTTACACCGAAACGCTGACGGTGACGCCGCTAAGCACGCCTACACCCAACCGCGGAACGCATATCGTGCAGCAGGTACCGACGCTGCTGTACAGCCTTTCGATCCACAGCAATATCGACGGCAGCTTGCTCCATGCCGAAAACGGAACGTGGCTGCTATTGCAGGATTGCCCGGATGAATTCAGCATCGCACGCCAGGCTTCGGTACCGCACGGAGACTCCTTGCTGGCGTTAGGCGGGTCGTCGGTGACGCCTGGTGCGCCCAACATCCCGGATATCAGCACATTGCCCATTACCGGGCTGGGCTCCAAGCCACTGGGTTATACCGATCCTTACCTCACGCCGCTGGAAGGTTTCAACAAGGTGAACCCGAATGCTACCCTGCGCGACGCGATTGCCGGTCAGACGATTACCTCGACCACCACTATTTCGGTCAGCACAGCCAACAAGGGAGGTATTACCAACATTCCATTCATCGTTCAAAACGCCAACACGACGAGCTTCGAGGCTACTTTCTGGATTGAAACCGTGAAGAACCCGAACACGGGCGGCTCGTTCCTGCAACTGCAATATTCGCAGAACTCCATCATCGAATTTATCCCGCAGTTCCATGATCCGTCCAAGCTGATCGAGTGGCCGCACGTGAATATCAATACGCTGGTGAAACAATAAGCGATTCCTAAAACCTTCACAATAAGTAGAATATTCATGGCGCAACCAGCAGATCATCATTTTGATGTGATCGTGGTCGGGGGAGGGGCGATTGGCCTCTCCACCGGTTACCATCTGGGAAAAAGAAAGGCTAAAACACTGGTTCTGGAACAGTTCAATTTCAAAAACCAGCTCGGTAGCTCGGCGGGCGTTTCGCGGCAATACCGCATTCCGTACCCCGAGGAATATATGGTGCAAATGGCGCTCGACGCGCAACCGTATTGGGATGAGCTACAAACCCTCACTCCCAAAACGCTGCTCGACAAGGTGGGCACGCTTTGGTTTGGCGACCCGGCGGTACATTCAACCGAGGGAAATATCGCCGAGGCGGAGCAGGCGCTTAAAGCACTTAATGTGCCGTACACCAGCCTTACGGCAAAGGAAATTGAGGCACAATACCATTTCCGCAACCTGCCGGAGACCTACACGGGCCTTTTTCAGGCGGACGGCGCCAGCATCGATTTCCGTGCTACGATCGAAACCTTGTACCAGGCCTGCGAGCGTGACCCTTATACGATCTTACAAGACGAGTCTCCGGTGACGGCCATCGAACAGGACGGAAAACTGTTTACCGTGTCTACGCCGAAAGGGGTTTTTACGGGTGAAAAACTGGTGCTGGTGCCCGGCCCGTATATCGATGGCGTGATCAATCTGCTCGGCTTTACGATCGAGGCGACTTACTGGAATATGTCCTCGTGCTATTTCAAAAAGACCGATCCGAAGATTCAATACCCGACGTGGTTTGTGTTCCAGAACGCGATCGGCTCGAATGGGAACCAGTTTTATGGTTTTCCCGGCGTGGATTGGGACCACCCGGAATACATCCGCGTGGCACCCGATTTTGTGATTGATCCGCTCGCGAGCCCCGAGCAGCGCACGCTCGTGCCCAACCCGCAGGAGCTCGCGTACACGGCGGCGTGGGTCCGCGACCACATGACGGGCCTCGATCCGACACCTTATTTCACATCCACATGCCTCATTGCGCTCAGCAAGATCCCGAACAAGGAGTTGCTCATCGACTTTGCACCGCCTTATGTGCCCAATAGCCAGAATATCGTGGTGTATGCCACCGGCTGGGCGGCCAAGTTTACGCCGTTTTTGGGCAAAATACTGACAGAGCTGGCGCTTGATGGCCATTCGACGTTCGATATCTCGCCGTTCAAGCTGGGTTACAATTATTTCAAAGCCATTTAAAACCATCAACATGAATAAAAACACACCACTTAACAACGGGATGAAGCCCGGCTTACAGACGGAAGTCGCGATTATTGGTGCGGGAACATCAGGTTTGTACAGCGCCTTCCGTCTGACGGACGTGGGCAAATACACCGGCGACCAGGTACAGATCTTCGATATGAGTGAGCGGCTCGGTGGGCGGCTCGAATCGGTGATCCTGCCGGGAATGAACTTCTGGGGCGAACTGGGCGGCATGCGCTACCTCACCTCGCAGGAGATCGTGACCACGCTCATCGAAGGTTACCCGCTGTCTGAAAAGGATTTGAGCAAACGCACGCCGGTGCTCAAAGACCATATGACGCCCGTTCCGTTCCCGATGGGCAATCCGGCTGACCTTCTTTTTTACCTACGCAAGCAGCATTTCAAACAGAATGCGTGGAATGTGGCGCAGGACAAAGGCGAGAAACTGGTAACCCGCTATTATCTCAACGACGACGACATTGGTTTCAGCTCCGACCAGCTTTTCAACAAAATCATTTACGACGTACTCGTCGCGGATCCCTGGTATGTGAGCAATTTCCCAGGGTTGGCTACCAAGAAAGGGGAGTACGACTACGAATTCAAGCTTACCAGCGAGGACTGGGACAAAGTGAAGCCTAACCTTACCTACCATTTTGCAGGTTCACCGTATGACGGGCGGAAAGTAAACGACCTGGGCTTCTGGAACCTGATCAAGGACCAGGTTTCCGAGGAGGGTTACACCTTTGTGGCGAATGCCGGTGGTTATTATTCCAACACGATCAACTGGAATGCGGCGGAAGCATTTCCTTATATGGTAGGCGATTTTTCGGCTGATGTGACTTACAAAACCATCGAGGAAGGTTACGACAGCATTGCCTACGCGCTGGCGAACCAATACATGGGAATTGAGGGGGCTTGTATCTGGTCGGAGAACAAGCTGCTGACCTTCTCGAAAGGCCACGACCAGCGCGAGCACTACCGCTACGAGCTGACGTTCCTGAACATCCCGAGTAACCAGATCTGGCATGCCTATGCCAATCATATTATATTAGGTATGCCGCGGAAGTCGCTCGAACTGCTCGATCAGCAGAACTTCTTCTTCAATTCCAATGAGAATACCGTACTCGACCGTAATATCCGCTCGGTGATCATGGAGCCGGCATTCAAAATACTGATGGGCTTCCGGGAACCGTGGTGGAAGAAGCTGGGCATTGACTCCGGGCATTCTATCACCGACCTCCCGATGCGCCAGTGCTATTATTTCGGAACCGATCCGCGGAACAATAACTCGATGCTGCTAGGCAGCTACGGGGATATGGAAACGGAGACGTTTTGGAAGGCGCTTTCGGATGATACCGTGCTTTTCAAAGTGAGTGCAGCGGAATCGGCTTCGCTCGTGGAATTGAAAGCGCTTGAAAGAGAGCAGGCTACGCAACTGATGGTGAACGAAATCATGAACCAGCTTCGCGAGCTGCATGGTGCGGAGGTAGAAATCCCCGAGCCATACGTGACCTACTTCCGCGACTGGTCCGACGACCCGTTTGGCGCCGGATACCACGCCTGGAAAGCCGGCGTCGCGGTTTGGAACGTCATGCCCTACATGCGCAAGCCTGATGACGGCGAGAACATTTACGTCGTAGGTGAGGCCTACTCCGATCAGCAGGGCTGGGTAGAAGGTGCATTCTGCGAGGCAGAGAAGATGCTGGAATCCCATTTCCACCTGACAAGGCCGACGTGGTTGAGTGATGGTTATTATATGGGGTGGTAGGGATTGGGCAATCCAGACGGTAAACGCGCGGTTTGGCTATGCACCAGAACGACAAAGGGCACCTCGTATCAGAGGTGCCCTTTGTCGTTCTGGTTTGATCTTATACCCGGAAGGGCTTAGATCACGATAATGTCTAGTTTCATATCAGATTGAGTTTTAATCTTAATGCCTTAAAAGTAATGTAATGATACGGTTTTCAATTTACAATTTCAAATGTGTTCCCAGACTTGAAAGTACCTTCCTTGATATCATGTTTTGAATATGTTCTTACAAATACGCTTCCTAAGCCGGTGAGTTCATGTTTACAGATTACTCTTAGTTCGACGATGTGATGTTCATTTTCGTTAAGTATAGTCAAAATGTCGTCGGTGGTTAGAAACCAAAGTGCATATTCGGATTTTTCGCCAATTCGGTATGGTGCTACATAGTTATAGTGATCTTTTACCAGCGCCAGCGGGGCAGTCCGATGATTCGTTTTCCCCTCCGGACCGGTCATAGGAATCTTTTGAGTGACTTCCACACGAAGGTCAAATGCCCTGAACAGCGATCTGTTGATGATTTTGAAGCAATACCATTTGTTGGATCGACCGCCGTACGATTTGACATGTGTTGCAATCTGACGGCCTATTTTGATCCGGGGACGAAATAAAAACAGGAGCGCAAAAAGAAAGGAAAAGGAAGTAATGAAGCCCGAAAGGATATCGGCGATAAACGATTGGCAAAAGACTCTCTGCTCTAAAAAGATAAGTGCTTCGTTCATAAGTCAGGTTGATGAAAGTTCTGAAAAGTGATAAATTAATCCGGGTAACAAGGTTTAGATATAAGGCTCGCTACGGAAGTTCTTATTCGGTCATTTAGCCATCGGTGGGTATTAATGAGTTTTCGTCTTAGGTAGATATCAGCCGATCGATTGCTTTGTTACGTGTGATTTGTAAAGAATAGCAGAACATTTTCCCGCTCTTTATGACCTTATTTAGAAGTCGTGTTGGTAGATTCCTTATTGCCAGCCTGATAACCGTCGTGTCGTACACGGTATTTACCGGCCCGTCGTTCGCCGCGGACATTTACATTGCACCGGATGGCAACGATCGAAACCCGGGATCACGGGAGAGGCCGCTTGCAACACTGGAAGCTGCTCGTAACAAAGTACGTGGAATGCGTGGGGCGGTTACCGTATTTCTGCGGAAGGGTACATATATGCTCTCCAAGCCATTGGTTTTCGGGCCGGAGGATTCCCGGAGTGATGGGCAGACGCTTACTTTCAAGTCGTACCCGGGTGAAAAAGTTACCATCAGCGGGGCGGCAGTAGTGGCGGTGAAATGGCAGGAATACAAAGGGAATGTGAAAAAAGCGGCGATTACTGGCGACTACATTTTCGATCAGCTTTTTATCGCAAAGAAAAAGCTGCATATGGCGCGCTACCCGAATTTCGACCCGGCGGCGAGCCATTTTGGCGGGTATTCAGCGGATGTGCTGTCTGCGGCCAAGATCAACTCCTGGAAGAAACCGGAGGGCGCTTTCATTCATGCAATGCACAAGCACGAATGGGGCGATTACCATTACCGCGTGACGGGTAAAAGCACCGATACCACCCTGGCACTCGAAGGAGGCTACCAGAATAACCGCCAAATGGGCATGCATGATAAATACCGCTTCATCGAAAACGTGCTGGAAGAACTCGACGCACCCGACGAATGGTATTATGATGCCGGCTCGCGTACGCTTTATGCATACGCGCCGGATGCGCCCGTGGTGCTCACGCCGCAGATCAGGCACTTGTTCGAATTCCGCGGTTCGGCGGAAAAACCGGTGCGGAATATCCATATCGAAGGGCTCGAACTCACGCATACGCTTCGGACTTTCATGGAGACGCGGGAGCCGCTGCTCCGCAGCGACTGGGCTATTTACCGTGGAGGGGCGGTCATATTGGAGGGCACTGAAAACTGCGCCATCCGGAAATGCCATTTCAACGCAACAGGCGGTAATGGCGTCTTTTTCAGCAATTACAACCGGGGCGGTGAAGTGTCGGGCTGCCATTTCGACGAAACCGGCGCCAGCGCGGTTTGCTTTGTGGGCGATCCTGCCGCAGTACGTTCGCCGAGTTTTGAATACAACCAATCGGTGCCTTACGACCGGATGGACAAGACGCCCGGCCCGAAAACTACCAATTACCCGGCTCAATGCAGGGTTTACGACAACCTGATGCACGGCCTGGGGCGTGTGGAGAAGCAGATTGCGGGTGTGGAGATTTCGATGAGTATGGATATTACCGTGAGCCATAACACGATTTATAACATCCCGCGTGCGGGCATTAATGTGAGCGAGGGCACGTGGGGCGGGCATGTGATCGAATTCAATGACGTATTTGATACCGTGCTCGAAACGGGTGATCACGGATCGTTCAACTCCTGGGGCCGCGACCGTTTCTGGCATCCGGTGCGCGAAAAGATGGATAGCCTGGCGGCTGCGCATCCCGAGCTGATCCTGCTCGACGCCGGTAAGGCGATTATTATCCGCAATAACCGCTTTCGCTGCGATCACGGCTGGGATATCGACCTCGATGACGGAAGTTCCAATTATCACATTTACAATAATTTATGCCTGAATGGCGGCTTGAAGCTGCGTGAAGGTTTCCAGCGGGTGGTGGAGAACAATATTATGGTCAACAACTCCTTCCATCCGCATGTATGGTTTGCCCAAAGCGGGGATGTGTTCCGGAAAAACATCGTGACCAAGCCTTACGCGCCCATCCGTGTGAATGAATGGGGCAAGGAAGTGGATTACAACCTCTTCCCCGACGAGCAGGCATTGGAAAAGGCCCGTCAGAGTGGTACCGATGCCCATAGCCTGGCCGGTGATCCGATGTTTGAGGATGCTGCAAAAGGAGACTACCGGGTAAAACCAGGCAGCCCAGCATTGAAAATCGGGTTTGTGAATTTTCCAATGGACCAGTTCGGCGTCGTTTCGCCTGAGTTGAAAAGCCTGGCTGCGCACGTGCCATCGCCGGTGATTAAAAATGTCGCGGATGGCAAGACGGCATCCGAAACGGCATGGCTGGGCGGCAAGCTGCGGAACGTCAGCGGGCTGGGGGATCGCTCGGCATATGGGTTACCGGATGAAAAGGGCGTGGTGGTGGAAGCGGCACCGGAAAACAGCATTCTCGCCCGTGCAGGAATGAAGCCGGGAGATGTGATCCGCGTCCTGAACCACCGGGATATCGCCAATGTGACGGAGCTGATGGATGTTTTTCAGGAGATCAACTGGATGGGCGAAGGAGAGGTGGCATTTTTCAGGAACCAGGCTATGCAGAAGTTGAAGGTATCCTTTAAATAGTCGCCGCCGATTCTGCTATATTTGAAGTTCCGCCTGTGAAAAACGGGACGGTAATGGACCTCTTCGTTCGGAAATATGTCAGAAAAGCGGGTTATGCGGGTGATGAAACGCATATTTTCAAATCTACTAACACTTTGCCTGTGCTGCGCGACCCTGGCAGGGTATGCTGTGGACAATGCCGCGGGGCGGGTGCTGCGCTACTCGATCCGCGAAGGGTTGTCGTTTGGCGTGGTGAACAGCATTGCCCAGGATAAGGACGGCCTGATGTGGTTCGCAACGGGCGACGGCGTGAGCCGGTTTGACGGTACCGCGTTCAAAAATTTCAAATACGACCGTAACGACCCGCATAGTTTACCGGGGAATTATGTCAAATCCATCGTTCGGGATAAAAATGGCACGATCTGGGTTTCCTCCCGCGATGGGATCGCCGAATTTGTGCCGGCCAGCCAACATTTTAACCGGTACAAGCCATTTCAAAATAAAAGTGGTGTCGGAAACGATGTGAGCGACATCAGCCAGGGACAGGGCGACCGCCTCTGGCTTGCCCTGAATGGCTCCGGTTTTGCGTCATTCAACACCAAAACCCACCAATTTACACCCCATAACCAGCAAACGCTGCCCGGGCTTTTTACGAATGCGATCCTGAATGTGTTTGAGGATTCGCAGGGAATGCTCTGGCTCGGCTCGCGCGATAGCGGGATCGAGGTTTGGAAATACGACGCTACCGGTAAATTGGTGAAGGCTGGGATGGACACGGGCAACGTGCCGGAGTCGCGCATCAATGCCATTTACGAAGACCATCTACGGAATGTGTGGATCGCATCCTCCCGGGGACTGATCCTCTTCAAAAGGGCCGAAAACCGGTTTTATGATTTGCATATCAATACATTCCATCACAGCGACATCTACCTTTCGCTCATTGAAGACCGGCAGCAGAACTTGCTGATCGGTGTGCAGGATGGCGGGGTCTACCGCCTCGCATTGTCACAAATGGCGGTACGCCCGCCCGACGCGCTCGTTTTTGAGCAAGTGCGCGACAAGGACAATAAGGGCATTACGCAGCGCTCCGTGCAATCGCTTTACATCGATAAGGACCGCAATGTGTGGCTCGGCACCTACGGCGAGGGCACGTACCTGATCAGCGCCATCCCCGAAAAATTCAGGAAGTTTGAACAGAAAACCATTGATTCCCGCGCCGAAAGCTATTTGCGTTACTATGGAATGTGCGCTGACAAGGACGGTAATCTCTGGATCGGTACGGATGGAGACGGTATTTATAAAACAACCGCGTCCGGCGAAGCATTGAAGCATTATGCTCCTTCCGCCCAGCCCGGTCGGTTGCCTGACGGGGCCGTTATTGCCGCGCACCGCGACCGTCAGGACCGGTTATGGTTTGGGACCTATTCCAAAGGGCTGGTCAGGTACGATCCCGCCACGGACGGCTTCAAGCGCTACGCGGCGGATCCGTCGGACCCGCATTCGTTGGGTAAAAACGATGTGCGGGTGATTTACCAGGACCGGCGCAGGAATATCTGGGTAGGAACGAACGGCGGCGGACTGAGCCTGCTCGATGAGCGGACGGGCAAGTTCCGCAATTTCATCCCATCCAACAGTTCGATCAATGCGAATGACGTCCGGGCCATTACGGAGGATCAATATGGTAACCTCTGGATCGGTACTTACGGTGGCGGGCTCAATTACCTCAATACCCGCACCATGCAGTTTGTTCCATGGTTTAATGCGGCCGGTAAAGAACCCTATTTGTCGAACAGGATTGTTTTCTCCTTATATATGGATAGCCTCGACCGCCTGTGGATCGGATCGGAGGGAAACGGGCTGCTATTGTTCGATACAAGGGCGAAAAAAGTACGTTTTTTTGATGAAAAGCGTGGTCTGGCCAGCAATGTGATCAACGCGATCCAGCCTGAGAGCCAGGATAAAATATGGATAAGCACCAATAAAGGATTGTCACGGATCGACGCAAAAACGGGTTCGATCGAGAATTTTGATACCAGTCACGGACTGCAAGGCGGGCAGTTCAATCCGGGATCCGCATTATTGAATGCTGAAAGCGGCCTCATGAGCTTCGGCGGGACAGAGGGCTGGAACCTCTTCGACCCGAAACAGGTGCGGGCGTCGCGCTACCAGCCGAAGGTGATGATCAGCGGCATCAGGATATTTGGTAAGGACAAGGAAAATGAAGTGATATCGCTGTTTGAATACCTCGGTAAGCAGCGGCGGTTTTCGATCAAACCCGACCAGCCCGTTTTTTCGATCGACTACACGGCATTGAACTACGCATACCCGGAGCTTACGCGCTACGCGTATATGCTCGAAGGACTCGACAAGGACTGGAACTACGTGGAAAATGAGCGCTCGGCGACATACCGTTACCTGCCGTCGGGGAACTATGAATTTAAGGTGAAGGTAGCCAATCAGGACGGCATTTGGTTTGAAGACCATGCTTCGCTGCCGATCCGCGTTATGCCGCCGTGGTACCAGAGCTGGTGGGCCTATTTGCTCTACATCCTGACGATCGGGCTCGTGCTGTACTACTACCAGCAATACAAACTGGGGCAGGAAAAAATGAAGTATGAGGTGCAGCTCGCACACATGGAGACGCGTCAGCAAATGGAGCTCAATGAGAAGAAGCTGTCCTTTTTCACGAACGTGTCGCACGAGTTCCGGACACCGCTTACATTGATTATCAATCCAATACGGGAGATGATGCAAGGCGCCAACGAGACGTTGGCTGCATCGGGGGGCACCGTCGGGACGACGGCCCCAAGTGTTTCGTCGGCGACTACCACCAACATGCACATCATTTACCGCAATGCCAAGCGCCTGCTCAGCCTCGTCGACCAGCTGCTGCTCTTCCGTAAGGCAGACCAGCAGACCGACCAGCTCAAACCGGCCGCGCATAACTTCCAGCAACTGGTTACCGAGGTATTCCAATGCTTTCTGCACCAGGCGGAACAAAAGCACATTCACTACGAGCTGACATTACCTGAAACCGAACTGGAAGTGGTATGTGACTGGGAAAAGATGGAAATTGCTGTCTTTAACCTCATTTCCAATGCTTTGAAGTTCACGCCCGAGCAGGGGGCAGTCCATGTAAAAGTCCTCGACCTCGGCGATCAGATTGAAATTACCGTGAGTGATACCGGCCCGGGGATTCCGGGGGACGCAGGCGAGGATATTTTCAAGGTTTTTCATCAGTATGCCGACCGCCGGGTTACGGCCAAGGGTGGCTTTGGGATTGGTTTGTATCTGTCCAAAACATTTGTAGAGAACCATTTCGGCCAGTTGCGGTACGAATCGGAGCTGGACGAGGGCACTACCTTTCACGTTTTACTCTGGAAAGCGCATCCTGAGCTCGTTTCTTACGCCCGCGGAAGCGAAACGCGGGGATCGGTGTTGCTCGAAGAGCTTTCCGAAGGGGTAATGCCGGTGAAAGCGCCTGCATTTCCCGACTGGCAAAGCGAGCTGCTCGATATGAAGGAGCCTTCGACCGAGAGCCATACGATGCTGGTGGTCGACGACGACCCGGAAATCAGGCTGTACCTCGGTTCCATTTTCTCGGGAAAGTACAAAATGTTTGATGCTGGAAGCGGGGAGGAGGGGCTGGAACTCGTTCGGAAGCATTTACCCGATATTGTGATCAGCGATGTGATGATGGGCGGCACTTCCGGCATTGAATTATGCCGCCAGATGAAGCTCGATATGGCGTTAAGCCACATCCCGGTAATCCTGCTGACGGCCAGCACCTCGCAGGATGTGCGCCTGAAAGGCATCGAGGGCGGGGCCGACGATTACATCAGCAAGCCGTTCGATAAGGACATTCTCGTAGCAAGGGTTGCGTCGATTCTCCGTAACCGCAACGATTTGCAAAGGTATTTTTACAATGAAATCACCCTGCAAACCAGTGATTTCAAGATTTCAGTCGAGTACAAGGAGTTCCTGACCGAGTGTATCCGCATTGTAGAAAACCACATTACCGATCCTGGTTTTAATGTGAAGGTACTCGCTGCGGAGATCGGAATGAGCCATTCTACGCTCTACAACCGCATTAAATCGATTTCCGGCCAGTCGGCGACGAGTTTTGTGCGGTTCATACGCCTGCGCAAGGCGGCTCAGCTGCTCATCACCACCGACATTACGATCAGCGAAACGGCATTCAGCGTCGGCATCAACGATATCCGGTATTTCCGGGAGCATTTCCAGAAACTGTTCGGCATGAAGCCTTCGGATTATGTGAAAAAATTCAGAAAGCCGTTCCACGAGCGCAGCACGATTGATAAGGACCTTTTCCGGAAAAAGTCCGTGTAAGCGGCCGGTTTATTGGAGTATCCCCAGCTTTTCATGCCTGATTCCAACAGAATCGGGCATTTTTTGTGAATTCACCCCCTCTTTAATGCGAAAATGTCCCCCTATGGCCGGGTTGAAATAGTCCTACTTTTGATTGATCAATTTATAAAAGCGGCGAGCGGCAGCTCCGGTTTATGACTAAATCAAGATGAGCGCCCCTGCTGCTTCTGTGAATTGATCGGCTCCAATTATTCAACTTTTACAGCTGTATGAAAAAAACTTTTTACAGAGGTGACGGGCCAGCGTTTCGAATGGCCCCACGTGTAGACATCCGCGCCGCCTTCCAGGTGACGTGTTTTTTGCTGCTCTTCGCCTTAACCTCCCTTTCAGCGTTTGCGCAGGGCACTTTTAACGTGAAAGGCACGGTCACTTCCGAAACGGGCGAAGGCCTGCCCGGTGCGAGCGTGATCCTGAAAGGCACTTCCACCGGTACTACTACCGACGTGGACGGCAAGTATTCGCTCAATCTGCCGGACGGCAACGGTACGCTGGTGTTTACGTACATCGGTTATCTGAACCAGGAAATCGTGGTAGGTAGCCGTTCCCAGCTGGACGTGAAACTCGCGCCAAACGATAAAACCCTGGACGAGATCGTGGTGGTGGGTTATGGTACACAGAAAAAAGCCACATTGACGGGCTCGGTATCAGAAGTGAAAGGGGCGGACATTGTGAAAAGCCCGCAGCCTAACCTTTCCAACTCCCTCGCGGGCCGTTTTTCGGGCTTCGTAGCCAACAACCGTGGCGGTGAGCCGGGTTATGACGGTTCGAGTTACACCGTGCGCGGTTTTGCGACGACGGGTAATAACGACGTACTCATTGTTGTGGACGGTATCCCTGGACAGGTGGGAGGGCTCGACCGCCTCGATCCCAATGATATCGAGAGCATTTCGATCCTGAAAGACGCTTCGGCGGCAGTTTACGGAAGCCGCGCGGCTAACGGGGTAATCCTTGTTACGACCAAACGCGGTACCACAGGTAAGCCGGTCATTTCTTACAGCTTCAACCAGGGCTTTTCGTCGGCTACACGCCTGCCCAAGCTCGCTGATTCGCCTACGTATGCGACGATCATGAACGAGATCGATTACTATAACAACCCGTCGGGCGGGATGAACCAGCATTATTCGGCGGATGAAATCGAGAAGTTCCGCAACGGTTCCGATCCTTTGAACTACCCGAATACCGACTGGCAGAAGGAAGCGCTCAAAAACTTCGCATTGCAGAACCAGCATAATCTGGCGATCAACGGTGGTACGGACAACGTGAAGTACTATGTGTCGCTGGGGACGATTTACCAGGATGGTTTGTACAAAAATGGTGCGACTAAATACAAGCAGTACAATTTCCGTTCGAACATCGACGCCAACGTAACCAAGGATTTCAAAGTAAGTCTCGGGCTTTCAGGCCGTCAGGAAAACCGCGCATTCCCGATTTCTTCGGCAGGAAACACCTTCCGCTCGATTTACCGGGCTTATCCGACGGTGATCGCGCAATATCCCAACGGCTATTACTCGACCGGCGTTGAGAACCAGAACCCCGTAGTGCTGGGAACCAATATGGGCGGTACCGTGAGTAACCCGACTTCCATTTTCAACGGTATCCTGCGTGCGAGCTACAACCTGCCGTTTGTGGACGGCCTTTCGGTAGATGGTTTTTATTCGGTGGATAAATCGTTCAACTTCTCGAAGTCGTTCAGCACGCCTTACACGCTTTACAACTACAACAAGACCACCGGCGCTTACACGGGCGTTGTTACCGGCGGCTCGGCAGGTGCGGCTTCGATTGACCAGTCGCAGCTCAATATCACCAACATCACCCAAAACCTTCGTTTGAACTACCTCAAAACGCTTGGTAAACACAATATCAATGCATTTGTGGCCTACGAGCAGAACAAGCGCAACGAGGCCAAATTCGGTGCGACGCGGATCAATTTCCCGACTTCTTCCACACCTGAACTGTCGCAAGGCGGTGCGGCCGCAACCGACAAGAACAACTCGGGTAGCAGCTACAACTTCACCCGCCGCAGCTACATCGGTCGTTTGGCATATAACTACAATGAGAAATACCTGGCCGAGGTGCAGGCGCGTGTGGACGGTTCGTCGGTTTTCCCGAAAGGCAAGCAATATGGTTTCTTCCCATCGGTTTCGGCCGGTTACCGCATTTCGGAAGAAGATTGGTTCAAAAACAGCGTCAATTTCATCGACGACCTGAAATTCCGTGCTTCCTACGGAACATTGGGTAACGACAACGTGGGCCAGTTCCAGTTTTACAACAACTACTCGTTCGTGAACCAGTATGTGCTGGGCAGCAATGTGATATCGTCGGGTATCGATCTTACCAAGCTCGCCAACCCGAATATTACCTGGGAAACTTCCAAGAAATTGGATATTGGTTTGAATGCGGTGTTCCTGAAAAACTTCAATATCGAGGTGATCTATTTCAATCAGAAAAGATCGGATATCCTCGCGGCGAGAAATGCCTCTATCCCCAATACTTCGGGTATCGTAAACCCTTACAAAACCAACGACAATACGCCGCTGGTACCGGACGAGAACCTTGGAAAAGTGAACAACACCGGGGTGGAAGCGACATTGGGCTACAACCACAACGGCAAGTTCCGCTACAACATTTCAGGAAACATTACCTATGCTAAAAGCAAGGTGATTTTCATCGACGAAGCGCCGGGCGCATTGGATTACCAGCGTCAGACGGGCGGGCCGCTTTATACCAACCTGCTGTACAATACCCTCGGGATTTTCCGTTCGCAGGCCGACCTCGATGCGTACCCGCACGTACAAGGTGCGCAGCCGGGCGACCTGATCCTCGAAGATTACAACAAAGACGGCAAGATCACCGCCGACGACCAGGTGCGCAGCAAATACGGCAACGTGCCTTTGCTGACCTACGGTTTGACGTTCAACGCAGGTTACGATGCATTCGACCTGGCAGTGGTATTCTCCGGACAGGGCATGGTGAGCCAGTATGTATTGCCTGAATCGGGCCAGGTTGGAAACTTTTACAGCAGCTGGGCCGACAACCGTTGGAGCCCAAGCAATCCTGACGGCTCCTACCCGCGCGTGGACACCCGTGCTTCGTCATCGATCAACGGTGGTTTGTATGCCAATAATTTCTGGCTGAACAATTCGTCGTTCGTCCGCTTGAAAAACGTGGAACTGGGCTACACACTGCCTAAGGACGCTTTGACAAGGCTGAAAATTTCCTCGCTGCGTGTTTATGCGAGCGCATTCAACCTGTTTACGATCACCGGCGTGAAAGATTACGATCCGGAAGGTAACAACCCAAGCGGCCAGTTCTATCCGCAACAGCGCATCCTGAACCTGGGCCTCAACATCAAATTTTAATGGAAATCATGATTAACATGAAAATAAAGAGCTTCACATTACCAGCCCTGGCCGCGGCGATGATGCTTTCGCTGTCTGCGTGCGACCAGAATTTCCTGGACGTCGTGCCCACCGACCGTGTGTCCGATGCCTCCATTCTCTCCGATTCCGTGCTTTTTGAAGCGTACGTTACCAACCGCTACATGGGTGTTCGCCTGACCGACAAGGAAGCGGAAGGAACATTGCCCGGCTTTGGCCGCGGGTTCGAATACGCGATGTGGTCGTCGGTTACGGATGAATCCATTTACAATAACGACGACAATACCTGGCTGATCCAGCGGGGACAAATCGCGCCGGAGAATACCGGTATCGCCGGTACTTTCTGGGGCCGCAGCTACCGGAGCATTCGTGAAATCAATTACGCTCTGGCGAATATCGAGGCCGTGCCGATGAGCGCCGGTCGACGCAACCGGTTGAAAGGCGAACTGCAGTTCATCCGCGCGTTCCGCTACCACGATTTGCTGCGTAACTATGGTAAAGTGGTGCTGTTGGGCGATAAAGTTTATGAAGTAAGCGACGACCTCACAAGCCCCGAGCTTTTCCAGCGGGCGGAGATCAAAGCCGGGCTGGACTACGCCATCGCTCAGCTTGACGAAGCGGCCGCATTGCTGCCTGCATCGAACGACAATAATACCTGGAAGCTGGGCCGTGCTACCAAAGGCGCCGCGTTGGCGTTGAAGGCACGTCTGGCGCTTTACGCTGCCAGCCCGCTTTACAATGCCGGTACCTGGCAACAGGCAGCCGCAGCAGCGAAAGCGGTGATGGATTTGAACAAATACAGCCTCTACACGGGCGGTTACGGCAATCTTTTCACGACTACCGACAACCAGGAGATCATTTTCGGTCGCTTGTACGCGGTGGGCGCACGCCACGTTTGTCTTGAAATCTCCAATGGCCCGAACGGCTACAATGCATGGGGCGGCAACGTGCCGACGCAGAACCTCGTGGACGACTACGAAATGATGGACGGTACGCGCATTGGCGACGCGAACACCAGCTTTGACGCGAAAAATCCATACAAAAACCGCGACCCGCGTTTTTATGCTACCATTTTGTACAATGGGGCGCCCTACCGCGGCAGCACCGTGGAGACGTTCACGCCGGGCGGGAAGGACAGCAAAGACGGCCCTTCCAACTGGAATACCTCCAAGACCGGTTATTACCTGAAAAAATTCATGAATGATAACCTGCCGATCGATAACCCGTGGGATGTGGCGGGTACTCAAACCTGGATTTACTTCCGCTACGCCGAGATATTGCTGAACTACGCCGAGGCACAAAACGAAGCTTCCGGCCCGGACGCGACCGTGTATGCGGCTGTGAATGCGATCCGCCAGCGCACGGGCGTAGGGATGCCTGCGTTGCCTGCGGGCCTCACACAGGCGCAGATGCGCGAACGTATCCGTAATGAGCGCCGCGTCGAGCTGGCATTCGAGGAGCACCGCTTCTACGATGTGCGCCGCTGGAAAATTGCAGGCACTGTCGAAAATACACCTGCCTATGGCGTGGAAGTAGGCAAGAGCGGCAGCACGTTTACCTATACCCGTAAGGAAGCGCTTACCGGCCGTGCATTTGCAGATAAGCAATACTGGCTGCCGATCCCGCGTACCGAGATCCAGGCTTCGAACAACCAGCTCGAACAAAATCCTGGTTATTAATGCATTCTTCGCTCCCGGTGCCTCAGTCGCCGGGAGTTCTTTTTCTATCCATTCCCTGACAGACCATTTCATGCAAAACTCTCAACACCTGGGAACACTGTTCCTTGGGCTCCTCATGGCCACGTCCATGGGCTGCAACGGCGGCGAGCCTGTTACCGAAACTGTCGTCCCGGCTACCGGCCAGACTGTGACGATCCGCATCGACCCGTCGAAAAAGTATCAGACCATCCGAAATTTCGGCGGTTCCGACGCCTGGGCCTGCCAGTTTGCGGGCAATTGGCCATTAGCGAAGAAAAACGGCATCGCCGATCTGCTTTTCAGTACCGATACCCTGGCCGATGGGCATTTGAAGGGCATCGGGCTGTCGCTCTGGCGGTTTAACGCGGGCGGAGGTACCGCCGAGCAGGGCGATGCCAGCGGTATCCGCGACGAATGGCGGCGTGCGGAATCTTTTTTCGCGGCAGACGGCGGCTATGACTGGAACAAACAAGCCGGGCAAATGTGGTTTCTGAACGCAGCCAAAGAACGGGGCGTCAAGGAATTCCTGCTTTTCCCGAATACGCCGCCGGTGCAGTTCACGACCAACGGGAAAGGCTTTGCGACCAACGGCCAGCCGAATCTCGCTTCGCAGCAATTTGATAAGTTCGCGGGTTACCTGGCCGACGTGATCGACGGCGTCCGCAAGAAAACAGGCATTACATTCCAGTATGTAAGCCCGGCGAACGAGCCGCAGTGGGATTGGAGCGACGGAGGGCAGGAGGGGACACCTTATTTCAACAACCAGTTGGCAGCCATTACCCGCTCGCTGAGCGCCGCGCTGTTGAAGAAAAACCTGTCTACCCAAATCAATATCGCGGAAGCCGGGCAAATCGAGTACCTCTATTCGGAGCATAACCGTCCGGGGCGCGCGAGCCAGATTTCCGCGTTTTTTGACAAAAACAGTGCCGACTACATTGGTAACCTGTCTAATGTGATCCCGGCGATCTCGGGGCACAGCTATTTTACAAATGCCCCCTATAAAACCGCGGTCGAGAAACGGAAGCAACTCGCCAATGGTGTGGCGGCGGTACCAGGACTTGAATACTGGCAGACCGAATATTGCATTCTTGGCGATAATGAGGGCGAGATAAAGGGAGAAGGGCGCGATCTGGGCATCACATCGGGACTGTTCATTGCAAGGGTGATCCATAGCGACCTCGCGATTGCCAATGCGACTTCCTGGCATTGGTGGCTTTCGGTTTCTCCTTATGATTACAAGGATGGTTTGGTTTACATCGATATGAACAAAACCGACGGCAATTTCCAGTCGTCCAAGATGCTCTGGGCGCTCGGCAATTTCAGTCGTTTCGTACGCCCCGGCGCGAGGCGTGTGGAGGCTTCCAGCAGCCTTGGTACCGACGGCTTACTGGTTTCTTCCTATCAAAATACCAATAATGAGCTGGTAACGGTGATCGTAAACAGCGATAGCGAGGAGCGGGAAGTTCAGCTTTCAATCGGGTCGGGGTTGAAGCCGGGCGCGGCAAAAGCCTATGAAACTTCCGCGCAGAGTGATTTGGAGCCTGTGAAGTTCAGCGGCTCGGAAGGGAAGTTTTTGGTAAAAGGCCGCAGCATTGTAACGGTGGTTAACAAGATGTAATCCAGCAGCATTACGTAACGGGCGGGTTGGTTCATTGAGCCAACCCGCTTTCTTTTATATCGCTTTTTGTAATGTAATAGTTACAAACTAATTTTGGTGATACTACTCATCCAACTCTATTCAGTTTGTTACATGATTGATTTTTTACGTTTTCTACGCTCAGGCCTGCTCGCCTGCGCGATTTTTTTTGCCCTGCCAATATTGAGCAAAGCCCAGGATTGGAAGCAGGTAACCAAACTGCTGGCAAGCAACGGTAACGGAACCTCAGCGGCGAGTGCTTCGATGGACTACGGGTATTCGGTCAGTATTTCGGGCAATTACGCCGTCGTAGGGGCTAGTTCCGACTATTATGATGCTTCGGGTCTGAACCCTGTACAATGGGCGGGCAGCGTATTCATTTTGTATAATGATGCCGGCGAATGGAAGCCTGTTAAAAAAGTAGTCGCACCTCAGCGGAGCAATTCAGCCATGTTTGGTTTGTCTGTTTCGATAAGCGGTGACTATATAGTGGTTGGAGAACCTGGTGAGCGCCTGGATGGAAACCCCAAAGGTTCGGTCCACATTTATAAAAAGGATCAGGGCGGTACCAATAACTGGGGATTTGTGAAAACAATCCGGGCGAGGGTAAGGAATATCGTCGACAACTTCGGCTCGCAAGTGGATATCAGCGGGAACTTCATCGTTGTGGCAACGCGTTGGGACGATCTGGATTCGGAGGACAATAATTCATTGGACGACGCAGGAGCGGCATTCATATACGAAAAGGATTTTGGCGGTACGGAAAACTGGGGACTTGTCAAGAAAATTACCGCCAATGTGAGGAGAGCCGCTCAGAACTTTGGAACATCGGCAGCCATTGATGGTGATCATATTGTCATTGGCGCTTATGCCGAGCAATACGACGGTGCCGAGCTCAACAAATTGGATCATGCGGGCGCCGCTTATGTATTCCGTAAAGATCAGGGGGGCGTCAATAACTGGGGACTTGTGAAGAAGATTACCCCTGTGAACAGGGCTGCAAGCGATTTTTTTGGTGGTGCGGTCGATATTTCAGGGGGCAATGTGATCATCGGGGCCATGTTGGAGGATGAGGATGCTAACGAGCTCAACAATCTCGCGGACGCGGGTGCCGCGTATATTTTTTCCAGAAATACCGGAGGGACCGATAACTGGGGACAAACGAAAAAGTTGACGGCCAGTCTTCGCCTGAGCAGCAGTCAATTCGGGGCTGTAGTGGCAATCTCCGGCGATTTCGCGGGTGTAGGTTGCCGCCTCGATAACACGGACGGCAACGGTGCGAATACATTGTATCAGTCGGGAGCTATTTTCTTGTTTGACAGAAATTTGAATGGGGCGGATAACTGGGGGCAGCTGCATAAACTTTCGTTGTCCAACCGCGTTTCATCGGAACAATTCGGCCGACAAGTGGCTATGAATGGAAGGTACCTGTTCGGCTCAGCCAGCGGTGCTGCCAAAGAAGCTTCTGACAATACTACGGTAGACTTTCCCGGTGCGGTTTATGTTTTTAAACAAGACCCACCACTCCCTGTAACCCTCGCCAGCTTTAAAGTTTCCAAAGTCGAAAACCAGGCATTCCTGCAATGGACGACCTCGGCAGAAACCAACACTTCCCATTTTGAGATACAGAAAAGCCTGAATGCGAAGGACTGGACGGCGATTGGGACGCGTGAGGCGGCGAAGGAAAGCAATGCGCTGCTCCACTACACGCACTGGGATAGCCAGCTAGCGGCAGGCAATGTTTACTACCGGTTAAAAATGGTGGATCAGGACGGCACTTTCGCGTACAGCAGCATCCGTAACTTGTTGGGGGAGAATGGGGCAGAACTGGTCGCGTTCCCTAACCCGGTAACTGAGAAAATTTTCATCAAAACAACCGATTCCAACCAGATTGCCGCCGTTGAAATCCGTAATACTGCCGGCCAGCTCGTGCACGAAACCGTCAAAATCGACGGTGAGGGCATATCAGTGGGCAAATTGGCGCCGGGAACTTACATTATTCAAATCCGGAATGCCGACGGAACATCGGTTGCCCGGAAGATAACCGTTAGCAGATAAGCGGCTGGCTGGCACGGATTTTCCGGTAGTGCAGGCAGTCCCCCGAATAACTTATGCCTACAAGAAATATCCTTGCTTTGCTTGCGACGCTGCTACTGATCGTAGCCGCCCGTTTATATTTTGTGGGAACCTTTGGCGTCTCATTGCCCTACTGGGACCAATGGGATGCCGAAGGTGACTTCCTCCTGAGGCCGTGGATCGAAGGCCGGCTGAAACTTCGGGAGCTTTGGCAGCCGCACAATGAGCACCGCATTTTCCCTACGAGGCTATTTTCGCTCCTGATTTTCAATTTCACAGGAGTTTGGGACAACCTCATCGAGGCACGGGTGAATATCCTTTTGGCTTCCTGCATTCCAGCGATGATCCTGCTGTTTTTAATGCGCCAAAAGGCATTGCACGGCCCTCGCTGGCTGATACTGATCGTAATCATCGCCCAGTTTTCATTGCCTTTCTCCTATGAAAACCTGCTGGTGGGTTTCCAGAGCCAATTCTATTTCCTGATCATTTTCACACTTTTGGCCATCATTTTGGCCACAACTTACCCGGATAGCCCGGTAGCGATGGCTGGTGTGGCGGTATTGTCGTGGCTGAGCGTGCTGACGATGGGTTCGGGCATTATTACTCCCATTGCCGTGGCGGGTGTGTATGTGTTACAGAGCATTCAAAAACGGCAAATCAACAGGAAGCAAGTCTTGCTGGCTGTCTTGCTTGCAGGCCTCGCGGCGGCAGGATATTCCATTATCCCGCAGATTGAAGCGAACCATATTTACCGCGCCCGCAATCTTTCGGACATGTGGAATGCCTTGCAGTTGATATTGGCCTGGCCGGTATTAAAAAGCTGGCCCGCTGCGGTTGTTTTGTGGATACCCGGCTTGGCCATGGTTCCCTGGCTCCTACGTACGCGTGCGCTATCCCGTGCAGACCTGTTCATGGCCGGGTGCGTAATGTGGTCACTCGCGCAGACGCTCGCGATCGCGTACGGGCGGGGGCAGTCGATGGGCAGCGTATCGTCGCGCTATACCGAGCTGTTCACGATCGGATTGATCGGCAATGCCTGGTTTGCGGTGCGCTTCATGGAGGCTATGGTTAAAAACCGGCGCATTGTCTGGCTCGGGGCGGTGTTTTTCGTGGTATTCGTCTGGGGGCACATTTCCCGTTTCGAGCACGACATGAAAAATGTACACGAATCGTATGGCAATTCCCTGAAACAGGAATCGAATGTACGTAAATACCTGAAAACCGGCGACCCGTCGGTGCTCGTCCAGCCTCAGTTCGAAATTCCTTATCCCGATTCGATCCGTCTGCGAAGCCTGCTTGATAATCCGACGATCAGGCCTATTCTGCCGAGTTATTTGAGTCGTGAATAGAGGAGGAAAGGGAGGAAGGGAGGAGTCGGAAATATTCGGATCAGAATCGCGTAGCGATGCAAGATAGGTAGCAAATGTATATGCAAGAATCCACATCAAATCCCGTCAGGGATGCAACAACATCTCGGGCGAAAGCTGCGGCGATGCTCGGTTGTTACATGCCCAAGGGCATTTGGTGGCCATACATGCGCGGCGTTTGCTACCAATATTACATGCCTGACGGCATTTGTTAAGAAACCTTCGACCGCCCGGCGGCCCGGTACGCTCAGACTGACATTCCTCCCTTTCCTCCTTTCTCCCTTTCAAACCGTAAAATCATCAAAACCCCGTAAATACCCCCTAATTCTCTCCGTAGGATAATCAAAATTGCCATACCCTGTAAAAAGAAATAGCATTGTGCCCGAATTAGGGTTTTACCAAACAAAGGCTATGAAAATCAGGACACTTTTTACAATGGTTTGGCTCTGCGCGGCCGTACAATGCTTTGGTCAGGAAAAACTCTGGACAGCGGCCGACAAACAGTACACGATCGACCAGCTGGTCCGCACACGGGACGCAGTGGTGAAGGAGACCGAAAACCTCACGCCGGAACAATGGGCATTCCGGGAGTCGCCCGATCGTTGGTCCATTGCGCAAGTGGTGGAGCATTTGGCGCTCTGGGAAATCATCTGGTTCAGGGAGCTCAGCATTGGTACCCGCAACAAACCGCAGCCGGAACTATTGAAAACCTCCCGGCCCGACAGCTATTACCAGGATTTTATCATGGAGCCGAATCCGCACAAAGCAGCAGAAATTGCCAAGCCCACCGGATTTATCAAAGGAAAGGACAACCTGACTTTCTTCCTCCGCGGACGGGATCAGAGCCTGGGTTTCGTACGCAGTAGTGAGGTCGATATGCGGGCCATTTTCGAATTTACAGCTACGCCCGAGCCACGTAACATGCACCAGGTGCTGATTTACCAATGGGGCCACACCGACAGACATTTGCGGCAGATCGCGAAGGTGAAGAGCCACGCGTCGTATCCGCGGTAGGTGGGGGGAGGAAGGGGAAGAAAGGGAGGAAGGGGAAGAAAGGGAGGAAAGGGAAGAAGGGGAGGAAGGAGCCTCTTCCCTTTCCTCCATCCTCCCTTTCCTCCCTTTCTTCCATCCTCCGTTCTCTCTTTCTCCCAAAAATAAAATTGTTTAATTATATAAAAAGGCGTAGGATTGTAGTCCCGATAGAACAGACGTACCTCTCCTGAATGCAATCCCATCCCGAAAACAATGCTGATGACGCCGACTTGTGGAAGTTGTTTCGTGCGGGGGATGATGAGGCTTTCGGGCAAATAGCCAGACATTACTACAAAAGCCTTTTCAGCTATGGATCCAAGTTCTCCCGTGACCGTGAGTTTGTGAAAGACTGTATCCAGGACCTTTTTATGGAACTCTGGGCCAAGCGCGAGACGATCGGGGACACGGCATTCGTCAAATTTTACCTCCTCAAATCGCTCCGCCGGAAAATTTACCGGGAAAGCCAGCGCCAGCAATGGATCAGCGAGGGCGAAGAGCTCGATTTTTCCGCCCAGGCCATCGGCGACGCGTCCATCGAAGAGCATATCATCGAAATCGAAACCAACGAGGCGATGCTCAAAACCCTCAACCAGCAAATCAACCTCCTTACCCGCCGCCAGCAGGAGGTAATCTACCTTCGCTTTTTCGAAAGCATGGATAATGAGGCGATTGCCCAGGTGATGGGGATCTCCCGACCGGCGGTTGCCAACCTGCTTTACCGTACTATTCAGGAGTTAAAAGACCGGTTATAGCCGCACCTTGCTAAATCGCGTAGCGATGTAATATTGGTAGCAGATTAAATGGGACCAATGTTTCATGCCTGACAGCATTTCTCTATCCTCTCTTTCGCTCTTTAAAAAAAAATCGATTTTTTTTGATTATTCCAATTCACCCCCTGCCTATGTATAATTAGAAAACAATTATAACATGGATCAGTACCAGGAATACACGCTTGAAGATTTCGTCCTCGACGCCCGCTTTCAGGGCTGGGTGCGGCATCGGGGAGCTGCTGACGCAGTATTCTGGCAGCAATATCTCGATGAGAATCCTGCTCAGGCAGAGGATATTCAAAGCGCCCGCAAATTGCTCGACCGCGTTTACAGGCATTACCGCACCGATATCGACGAGGCGGAGATAGACCTCGAAATACAAGGGCTTCTGGAACGCGTGAGAGCGGAGAAAAGACAGATGGGGGGAAGGAGAATGGAGGAAAGGGAGGATGGAAGATGGGAGCCAGGTATTGTCAGTGAGTCAGGTGTGGTCATTGAGTCTGAGATTGAGTCAGGTGTTGTTGAGGAAGTGGGGCGGGTAGTGCCGCTTCGCCGGCCGTGGCATGCGGGTATTTGGGTGAAGGTGGCGGCTTGCGCGGTGTTGGTGATCGGGTTGGGATGGGTTGGATGGCAGTATTATTGTTTCAATTGCGGCTACAACGGGCTGGTTTCGGGGAAGGAGCTGGTGGAGCGGGTGAATACCTCGGAGAAACAGCAGGTCATCAAACTGACCGACGGCACGCAGGTAGTGCTCTATCCGCAATCCCGGTTGAGCTTCGCTGAAACATTTCCGGCCGACCAGCGTACTGTGTACCTGTCGGGCGATGCGTATTTCCAGGTCGCCAAAGATCCGAAAAGGCCATTCCTGGTGCATACCACGGACCTGGTGACCAAAGTGCTCGGTACCAGCTTCTTTGTCAGGGCCCGTGATGCTTCGGATAAAACCCTAGTTGAAGTACGCGAAGGAAAAGTGTCGGTGTTCAAGCAGAAAGAATTTGCGGCGCGCAGGAATGTGCAGTCCAAAATGCCTAACGGCATGGTGCTCACGCCGAACCAGAAGCTGATCTTCGAGCATGCGAGCAGCGAAATGCGCCGCACGCTCAGCGATAACCCGGAAATCGTGCCTTCCGATAACCCGAAAACATTTGAATTTGTGAATGCGCCCGCGTCCTCCGTGCTGACCGACATCGAGGAGGCCTACCAGATCGACATCATTTTCGACCGTGATGTCATGAAGGGATGCCCCGTAACGGCGTCGCTGGCCGGACAGCCGATGTTCAGCAAGCTGAGTATTCTCTGCGAGGTGATCGAGGCGCGGTATGAAGTGCTCGACGGCAAAGTCGTCATTTATAGTAAAGGCTGTAAAAGCTAGAAAACCCTTTTCAACCCATTCTAACCCCGGATGCCAATGCGTATATAGAAGAAAGTAACCACAAAAAAAGAGTCGGACAATGCTACCAACATGCCCGACCCTCATGAATCCCCATATTTGTTTTCGACCGCAAATACTATCCGTCCAAAGAAGGATAACGGGGATTGTTTTATCAAAATCTAACCTCAATAAAACAGTCAAATGTATGAAAGAAGCTTTTAAGTTTCAATTTATTTTCAGAGTCATGCGGATATCGCTGTGCCAGTTTTTACTTGTGGGATTGTGGGCGCTTGGTACAGCCAAGGCGACCGATGGCCAGGCGCAGGCGCTTTTGTCCAAAAAAGTGACCGTGGATATCCAGGAACAGGGGATCGAAAACGTGCTGGGAAATCTGGAAAAGCAGGTGAATGGAAAGTTTGTGTACAGCGCCAAAATGATTGGCAGCGACCGGAAAGTGAGTGTGAAGGCGGCGCAAAAACCACTCTATAAAGTACTGGATGAAACATTGAAACCGCTCGGCTTGCATTACCGGGTGACCGACAACCTGATCATCATCAGCCGGTCGGACAAATCGGCGGGCGGGCCTGCGACGAGCATTCGGAGCCGGGAGGCAGGGTATACCGTGTCGGGGAAGATCACCGACGTCTCGGGCGAAACGCTCAGCGGCGTAACGGTGATACTCAGCCACAACAATCTCGGCGTAGTGACGGACATTAACGGAACGTACAGCTTCTCCGACATTCCCGATGGTACTTACACGCTGAACGTCACCAGCATTGGTTTTACGGCGATTAAAAAGGAAATACAGGTGGCCGGCCAGGATGTGCAGCTGAATATCGAAATGAAGGACGACATTCTGCAATTGCAGGAAATCGTGGTGACGGGTGGTAATCCGAAGAAGAAAATCGAAAGCAGCGTGGCGATCACGACTATCAATAATAAAGACATTCAAACCCGCGCGCCGTTGAACAGTACCGACCTCCTGAAAGCGATCCCAGGTCTGACAGTGGAAAGTACTGGAGGCGACGGGCCCGGTAACGTGTGGGTACGCGGTTTCCCCCAGCAGGGCGGCTATATTTTCCTCGGGATCATGGAAGATGGTCTGCCGGTACTGCCGACGGGTTTCAACTCCATTCCTTCTGTCGATCAGTATTATAAGACCGATTTGACCATTAAGAATATCGAAGCCGTGCGCGGTGGTAATGCATCCATCGTGATGGCTAATACGCCCGGCGCGGTGATCAATAACCTGAGCTACACCGGTGCGGATAAAACTTACGGCAAGTTTAAGGCTACTACCGGCCTTTCACAGGGCCTCTACCGCCTCGACGGTAACGTCGGCGGCAAGGTAAGCGACCAGATCCGCTACAACATCGGCGGCTTCTTCCGCACCGATAAGGGCATTGTTCCTCCCGGCTACACAGCCAACCAGGGTGGTCAGTTGAAAGGCAATATGACTTTCAATTTCAAAAACCAGAAAGGCTTCGTGCGGGTTTATGGTAAGTATCTCAATGACAAGGTACAATGGATGCTGACGAGCTTTTATCCTTACGACGGAACGGGCAAGCCTACCAAAACCGATAATTTCGACATGGTAACCCAGTCGCTGGCGACGGTGGATACCAAGTTCAGCTATACCGACGCCAATGGCGTGACGCGCAACTACGATTTCGCCGACGGCATCCACACCAAGCAGGGCGCGGGCGGTTTCCAGTTCAACTACCTGCTCGATAACGGCTGGGAAGTGAATAACAATTTCCGCTACCAGCACACCAACCGCACGGTGACCGCGGGTATTCCGGCAAGCATTATAACCTACAACGGATCGACACCTTATTATTACCTGGATGGCTCAGAGGCCGGTTTGAAAGCGGGAGACCGGATTGTGAATGTGACCGGCATCGGCCAGCAGGGTAAGGATGTGCAGATCGTGGATTACCTGGATTTTAAGAAGTCGATCAGTAACCATAATGTAGGCTTCGGCGTGGGTATTCACCAGTTCAACCGCAACGACGGCCCGAACTATAATTTCTCTTACCAGCAGGAGTTTAAAGAAAATCCTAAAAGGCTGCTGACCTCGCCAACCGGTGCGAAAATCACGGCTACCAACCTGGCTACGGTCATCGGCGATACGCGTACATTGTCTGCCTATGCATCCGATGAGATTACTTTGAACCCCAAATGGCGCCTCGACCTCGGTGCGCGCATCGATAACCAGAATGTGGATGGAAAACGTCCGTTCTACGCATTCAAAGCCGACGGCACGCCGGATTATACCAAAGGTGCCGGTCTGACGATCGCGGGTTATACCGATTACTCCGAAACGATCACCAACTGGGCGGCCACCGCAGGTTTGAACTACAAAATCAACAACGAAGCGGCGCTCTTCGCGCGTGCTACCCGTGCCTATAATGCGCCTACGATCGCGGATTACAACGCTACCGCGTACGATCCCGCGAAGATCAAGAAACGTCCTGTGTACCTGGGTGAAGTGGGGGTGAAGTATGCAAAAAACGACTTTTCACTGTTTGCTTCTGCCAGCTATTCCGCGATCAAGAATGTGTCGTTGTCCATCACCGTGCCGACCATTTCCTCAGGTAACCAGGTACTCGTCGCATTCGGCTCAACCCGCACTTACAGCGCTGAGTTCGAGGCTTCTTACAAGCTGACCAAGGCTTTGAGCCTTCGCTGGACCGGTACTTTGCAGGATTCGAAATACACCGATTATACCGCGAACACGAACACCAACTCGGCTATCATGGCGATCCTGGGCGATACCACTTACAGCTTCACAGGCAAGCGTACCGAGCGTGTCCCGGTTTTCAATACTGAATTGTCGGCCACTTACGATTACAAAAAATTCAATATTTACCTGGCAGGAAACTACATCGGATCGCGGTTTACGTCTCCGAGCGACAGCTACAAGCTGCCGGCCTATGTGCTCATGAAAGGTGGCGCAGGTTACAACTTTACCAAGGCGATCAATGCCCGTTTCTGGGTGGATAACCTGCTCAATGCAAGGGTGTTGACGGAAGGCGATGTGCGCGGTGACCAGTTCCGCAACTTTGCCGCCGTGGAAAAAGGAACAATGATGCCGGGACGCACAATTCTCCCGAGGAGTTTTTGGCTCTCGTTGTCTTACGAGTTTTAATACTGATGGATGAAAGGAGGGTGGGGGAGCAATCCCCTGCTTTCCGCTTTTGATGCGCATTCAATGAAAGTCATATATTAAATGGTTCACTTTGATGTACATACCTATGCTCAAACCTATCCCGCGCAAAAGCCTCATCGCATCGGTCCGCTGGTCAGCCAAACTGATCACGGTTGCCGCCCTCGCTGCATTCACAATGCAGGACACTGTCACCAAACCTGACGAAAGCCGTTTCACGCCGGTAGTCCTGGCCGACAACCTCGATGAACCGATGGCATTCGAAGTGTTGCCCGACGGCAGCTCCTACATCATCGAGCGGAAGGGTACTTTGAAAAAATACAATCCGTCGACCAAAACGACCGAACTCATCACGACCATTCCGGTTAATACCAAGTATGTGAGCAAGGAAGGTGTTTCGCGTGAAGCGGAAGAAGGTTTGATGGGCATTACCCTTGATCCGAATTTTGCCAAAAATCATTGGATTTACCTCTATTACGCTCACCCGACCGAGAAAAAGCACATTCTCGCCCGTTGGGACCTGGTGGATGATCAACTCGTGGAAAGCACGAAGAAAGTGATGCTCGAAGTGACGACTCAGCGCGAAGTATGCTGCCATACCGGCGGCGGTATGACCTGGGACAAGGACGGGAACCTCTTCCTGACCGTCGGCAACAATACCGGCAACGACCGCGCCGCACAAACCGACGAACGCCCCGGCCGCGAAAGCTGGGACGACCAGGGACATGCGGGTAATACCAACGATTTGCGGGGCAAAATTCTGCGCATTCACCCGGAGGCGGACGGTACCTACACCATTCCCGAGGGTAACCTTTATCCGAAAGGCACTGCCAAAACCCGGCCGGAAATTTATTCGATGGGCCATCGCAACCCGTGGCGCATTTCGGTGGACAGCAAGACGGGCTACATTTACTGGGGAGAAGTGGGGCCCGATGCCAACGAGGATTCCGAGATCGGACCGAGGGGGTATGACGAGCTGAACCAGGCGCGTAAGCCGGGCAATTTCGGCTGGCCGTGGTTCGTGGGCAATGACCAGGCATTTCCGGTGTTCGATTATGCCAATAATAAACCCGGAGAGAAGAAAGACCCTAAAAATCTCGTGAACACTTCGCCGAACAATACCGGTTTGAAAGAGTTGTATCCAACGGCGCCGAGCTTCATTTACTATCCTTACGGCGTTTCCGAAAAATTCCCGCTCGTGGGCTCAGGCTCGCGCAGCGCAACGGGCGGCCCGGTTTACCACCGCTCCGATTTCAAGGCGCCGAAACGTCCGTGGCCGGCCTATTATGAAAACAAATGGATCGCCGCCGACTTCTCCCGCGGCTGGATCATGGCCATTACCATGAATGCGCAGGGCGATTATGAATCGATGGAACGCGTATTGCCAAGCTATCACCCGGTGCAGCCGATTGATATCAAATTCGGGCCGGACGGTGATTTGTATATTCTCGAATACGGAAGCAACTGGTTCCGGAAAAGCGATAATTCACGCCTGGTGCGTATCGAGTACAACGGCGGCAACCGTAAACCTGTGGTGGCAGCTTCGGTAGAGAAAAAAGGCGGAACTGTGCCGTTTGAGACGGTATTGTCGTCCAAAGGCACGAAGGACTTCGATAACGATGCATTGAAATACAGCTGGAAAGTGACCAGCCCCGGCGTGGCACCGAAGGTATTTACCAGCGAAAACCCGACGGTGAAATTCGATAAGGCGGGTGTTTACACCGCCACGCTCACGGTTACTGATTCCAAAGGGGCTAGCAACAGCCAGTCGGTGCGCATTATAGCGGGCAACGAGCCGCCGAAGGTAGCTATCAAACTGGACGGTAACAGCACGTTTTTCTTCCCGAACAAGCCGGTCGGTTACGCAGTGAGTATTTCGGATAAGGAAGACGGCAGCACCGCCGATGGCAAAATCAAGGCTAACCAGGTGGCTGTGAGCATCGACTACACCGCGGAAGGCTTCGACTACGCCGAAGTCGCCCAGAGCCAGCGCAGCGTCGATGCGACCACGCAATTTGCGGTAGCGCAGACACTGATGGGTAAAAGTGACTGTAAAGTGTGCCACCAGCCGAATACCAAGTCGGTAGGGCCTTCATTTGCGGACGTTTCCAATAAGTACAAAGCCGATCCCGGCGCATTGGACAAGCTTGTGAAGAAGGTACTGGAAGGCGGCTCGGGCGTGTGGGGCGAAGTGGCGATGGCCGCGCACCCGGCATTGCCTGTCGCAGATGCAGAAGTGATTGTGAAATATATTCTGAACAGCACCGAAAAGACGCTTTCGACTTTGCCGCTGGAAGGACAATACACCCCGCAGATCCCGAAAGCCGATAATGGCAAAGGCTCGGTCATCATTCGCGCAGCCTACACCGACCGTCCTGTGGGCACCACCAAGGCAGTACCCGCCCAAACCACCGAGGAAATGATCGTGCTCCGCAGTCCAGAACTCAATGCAGCCGAGGCGCCGGTGACCAAGGGCGTCGAAACCAAGGCATTGGGTGTGGCCGGACAAGGTTTTGCCGTAGTCGCATTTGAAAACAGCTACATCGCATTCCCGTCCATCGACCTCACCGGCATTGATTCCCTCGAACTCAACGCGGCCGCCCAACAACGTGAAGGCAGTGTGGGAGGAACCATCGAAATCCGCCTCGGCTCGCCGACAGGCACACTGATCGGACAGCAAAAACTGGCCGTTGCGAAGCCGGTGGATGTGGCTAAAATGATGGCTGAATTGGAAAATGGTGCCAAGAAAGAAGGTGCTGGTTCGGGCACCGCTTCGACGGGCTCGCCGGGGACTAATCCCGCACAAACGGCACCGAAACCTGCCCCGGCACCGCGTAACCGTTTCGCCCAGCCTCCGGTGCGCATAGCGCTGCAACCCACGACCGGTAAACAGGATATTTACCTCGTATTCCGGAATGCAGAAGCCAAGCCGATCGAGCCGCTGATGTCTTTCTCCAAAATCAAGTTTAAAAATTAACCTTAAAACATGGAAATAATGAGTAATACCATAAACAGAAGAAACTTCCTCGCCCGTGCGGGTGCCATGGCTGCCGGTACGCTGATGCTGCCTTCACTAGCCGAAGCAGCCCGTCAGGCAGGTGTAATGCTCGCCGACAAGCCGGCCGGTATCCAGCTTTTCACGGTTTTTGAAAAAATGAATACCGATCCCAAAGGCACATTGGAGCAGATCGCCAAAATCGGGTACAAGGAAATCGAATCCGCATTCAGCACGCGGGGGAAATATTATGGCTACGAGCCGAAGGAGTTCAAGGCATTGGTGGAAAGCCTCGGTATGACCTGGCGAGCGCACCACGCGCTGGGAGCGCCGTTTAAAATGCCTCCCGGCCGCAAGCTGCCCACCGGTTCCGACGGCAAGCCCATCACCATTCCGCCGATGAAAAACCTCCGCGATAACTATCAGGAGCTGGTGGACGATGCGGCCTCGGCAGGCCTGAGCTATCTCGTATGCGCGAGCACGCCCGTAGCCACGACCGACGAAATCAAGAGCTCTATTGAAGTTTTCCAGAAAACAGGGGAAGCCGCGAAAAAGGCGGGCCTCCAATTTGCTTACCATAACCACGCTACCGAGTTCGACCCGGTGGACGGCGGCAAAACGCCTTACGAACTTGTACTATCACAAACCGATAAGGACCTCGTGAAAATGGAGCTCGACCTCGCCTGGGCTACCAAAGCCAAAAAAGATCCGGTTGCATTATTCAAGGAGCATCCGGGCCGCTTCCCGCTTTGGCACGTGAAGGATATCAAGGCCGATTTGTCGACCATTACCGCGGTAGGAACCGGCGTGGTGGAGTTTAAACGGATTTTTGAAGCCGCGCAAATCGCCGGGTTGAAGCATTTCTTCGTAGAGTACGACCTGGCACCGGGCATCGAAACCGTGGAGACTTGCTATCAAAACTTGCAAAAAATCCTGGCCTGATAGTTTCAAGACCAGGATTTCAAAGCACACGTCAGTTTATCTGGCGTGTGCTTTTTTGCATTAGGGCCGTGTGTTTCGGTCAGGGAGCCGGAGGAAACAACTGGAACTCGTTCACCCCGAAATAGCCGTGGTAATCCTGGATGGCGAGTCGGAACTTCTGCGCTTTTACGGGGGCGACGGCCTTGTCCCAATCGCCCATTTTCGTGTCCTGCGCCAGCGAAACCCACTCATTGCCTTTTAAATACAATACTTCGAACTTTTTGATCTCCGATTGTCCGTATTTCGACTCGCCGAGCTTGATGCGGCCTACCGTCTCGGGCTTGCCCAGATCCACTTCCAGCCAGCCGGTCGGTTCGTACAGCGCCATGATTTCGGGCGACTGGTAATGCAGGTTTTTGCCATAATATTTCGAAAAGTCTACATCCTTCCGGCGCCCGATTTTCCATGCTGTTTTCGGATTGTCGTCAAATGCGGCCGAGGCATCGTGATAAAACTGGCCTACCGCGCTGGAAGCCGTGGCCTTGTGTGCGTAAGCGAGGGAGCCGGACGTAGGCAATGGCGCAGTCGGCGCGATGGTCGACGCATCTTTGTCGAGCGTCAGCACGGCAATGGTGGCGACCGGGTCGATTTTGCCGGAAGGGTAGCTGAGGCTGATGCTTTTATTGTTTTGGTTAAACTGAACGGGAGTGCCGTCGAGCAGCTTCGCACTCAATATTTTGGCTGGAATAGCCGGTAATGCGAGTGTGGTTTTTCCGGCATTCAGCAAATGGACAAATACCTGCTTGCCGCGATAGGAGCTTACATAATCGGGCGCCGGGGTGAACACGCCGCCTTTGGTGTTGTAAATCGCCATTTGGTTTTTCGCGATCCAGTCGCCCATTTCACGCGCCCTCGCGGCAAAATCAGCTGGGAACACGCCCGTACTGTCGGGGCCGATGTTGAAGAGCAGGTTACCATTGCCGCCTACGCAGCGGAGCAGGGTATGCACCGATTCTTTCAAATCGCGGGGCTTGTCGCCGAACCGCCATGCCCATTGATGGCCCATGTTGGTGCAGGTTTCCCAGGGTACTTTACCGTAGCCGGCCACAAAACCCTCGGGTGTTGCATAGTCGGCGTACCGGCCCACGTAGGCGTGCGACTCGTCCGGAGTGAAAGGTTCGAGGCGGTTGTTGATGATGATCTCCGGTTGAAGCTTACGTGCGAGGTCGTACACTTTCTTAGGCTCGACGGGCGTCGGCCAGCCTTCATAGTCGATCCATAGCAGGCTGATTTTGCCGTAATTGGTTAGCAGCTCGCGCACCTGTTCGAGCGCGCGCTCGGCGAAAACGCCGTTGGTTTGCGGGTTACGGCAATCGGGGTCCTTCCAGTCGGCTACGGAAAAATACCAGCCGATGGGCATATTGGCTTCATGCGCAGCCTGGGCGAGCTCCTTGCACACGTCGCGGCCGAAGGGCGTGTGCATGATGTTGTAATTGTTGGTTTTGGTGTCGAAAAGCGAGAAGCCGTCGTGGTGCTTGGCGGTGAGTACCATGTATTTCATGCCCGAAGCCTGCGCAAGCGCTACCCATTCTTTGGCATTGAAGCGGGTAGGGTTGAAATCGCGGTACAGCGAATCGTATCGGGCTTTGCCATATCCCTCGCGTGACCAGCTGATTTCCTTCCCAATGCGGGAAACCGGTCCCCAGTGTATGAAAAGGCCCATTTTTGCATCCTGCCACCATTTCAGGCGCTGTGCTTTGGGTATTTCGGTTTGCGAGAATCCGGGCAGGGTGAGTGCCGCCGACAGGAGTAATGTCAGTATGTTTTTTTTCATGATATTAAAATTCAAATCAATGCTTTAAACCTGCGTTGTGCTTGCCCGCTGTACTATCACATGACCTGCCCGGGCGTAATACACGAGGTAGATGTAGCATAATGCGGGTATTATGAATGCTTTTTGTATCCCAAAACCATCGGACAGCAGTCCCATGACGGGCGGTATTACAGCCCCGCCCACAATGCTCATGATGATCAGCGAAGAGCCGGTTTTGGTGTAAACCCCCAAATTCTTAATGCTGAGTGTGAACAGGATAGGGTACATGACCGAGGTGAACAACCCCACCAGCGCCAATGCATACACCGACACATAACCGGTACTCGTCATGGAAACGCCCACCAATATCAATGCAGCCACCGAGCAAAATGCCAGGATCAATGGCGGGTTGGCCTTGCGGAGCAGATATGCCCCGGCCAGTCGCCCGGTGAGCACCAATGCCATGTACAATGTGATAAACAATGCCGCGCGTTGCTCGGTAAGCCCCGGAATGCCCGATGCCTTTGCGTAGCGGATCAGGAAACTCACAATGCCCACTTCCGCGCCGAGGTAGCAGAACACGCCCAAAGCCCCAAGTACTGTATGGCGGAATTTCAGGACGTCGCGGATGCTGCCGGCATGGCCATCTTCGCCTGCTATTTTGGGTAGTTTAATAAAATATAGTAAAAGGCCTATTGCCAGAAACAAACCGCCAAGGCTCAGATAGGGCGTTTTGACCAGTTGGGCTTCGGCATTCAGGTACGTGCTCAGCTGCGCGGCATCGAACCCGGCGACGGTTTCGGGAGCCACTTCCGTGGCGTGGAGCAAGAAGCGGCTGCCGATGAAAGGCCCGAGCGTAGCACCCACCGAGCCCACTGCCGAGGCAAGGCTCAGCCGGCTCGAAGCGCGCTCAGGATCGCCAAGGACGGAAATGTAAGGTGTGGCGGTCACTTCCAGGAAGGTAAATCCGGCGGCCATGATGAACAATGCGCCCAGGAACAGCGGGTAGTAGCGGGTGTCGGCGGCGGGAAAGAACAGGAACGCGCCCGCCGCGGCTGTGAGTAGCCCGGTAACCATGCCCGCCTTGTAGCCGAACCGGCCGATAAACTGCCCCACGGGCAATGCCAGCAGGAAATACCCGCCAAAAAACGCCGATTGCACGAGCGACGATTGGAAGTCGGTAAGCTGGCAGGCCCGCTTCAAATGCGGGATCAGTACGTCGTTGATATTCCGGCTGAGGTTCCAGATAAACATCAGGCTCATCACGACCAGAAGCGGTACCACTACCGTTTTGCTGTTTTTCATTGCAGATGGTCGTTGAGTAAAAACACAGGTTTCATCACGGCCCAGTGCTCGCCGCGGACGGCTTCGGGGAGTTTTTGCTGGAAGCTGTCCATCCATGCGGCCCATTCGCTTTGTCGGGGCAGGGTAGTCATTTTGTCGAACGCGGTTTTGAGATCGGTCGCCTCGTCGTGCTCCACGATCATGAACAAATGCCGCCCGATGCGGTAAATCTGCATATCGGTAATGCCCGCGTCGCGGATCCCGGCCGGGATTTCCGGCCAGATGTTTCCGGGTGCATGATGGTGCTCGTACGACGCGATCAGCTCGGCGTTGTCGATCAGGTCCAGGGCCATGCAGGTTCTTTTTGTTGCCATATTATCTTCTGTAACCTAATTCCGCTCCGCCGCTCACCGGCATAATGCACCCTGTTACAAACCGCGCCGCATCCGAAACGAGGAACACGGCCACGTCGGCGATCACGTCGCCTTCGGGACAATCGCCGAGCGGATGGATATCGTCCAGGTATTGTTCAATTTCGTTTGTATTAGGCTGCTCGCCTGCCCATGTACGCAGCATGGGCGTCCACACGCCCGCGGGGCATACCGCATTCACGCGGATGCCGAACGGGGCATAATCCAGCGCCATAGCCTTCGTCAAAGCGCTCATTCCGCCTTTGGTAGCCACATAGGCCGCATGGTTCTCCTGGCCGATCGTCCCCACGATGCTGCTCGTATTGAGGATGTTGCCGCGGGTTTGTTTGAGGTGTTCCAGGCCGTATTTCGTGGTGTAGTAAACACTTTTCAGGTTGATTTCGAAAAGGCTGTCCCACTCGTCTTCGGAGGTTTCGTGCACCGGTTTCGAGGGGCTGGCAATGCCTGCATTGTTGTGGATCACGTGCAGGCTGCCGAATGCCGCTACTGTTTGTTCGATCGCGTTCTGAATATCCTCCTTCTGTCTTACGTCGCCTTGCCATGTGAGCAGTGCTTCATTGCCAAATTGCATTTGCAGCTCATTCAATGCATTTTCATCGCGGTCGAGCACGCTCACGCGGGCGCCTGCGCGGAGGTAGGCGGTTACGCATTCGCGTCCGATGCCCGATGCGCCGCCGGTGATGAATATCGTTTTGTTCGTCAGATTCATAATGCTGTTCCCGTTTGCGTCAGTCTTTCAAATCGCTGCTGCTGCCCGGTACCTGGGGCACCTGGTAATAGCCACCGGTAATCTCTGCCGGATGTACAAAATACGGCCGCAAATGCGGAATATGCTCCAAAAACAGATGCTCGTGACCCATGCCGATGTGATTGAACAGCACCAGGTGCTGGTGAATCTGCCCCATATCGCCTACATGCGGCACTACGGGAACGCCCATTTGGCGCGATAACAGGCTGATCGTGAGGAATTCCGACACGCCGCCGACACGTACCGCATCTACCTGGCAGAAATCCATTGCTTTGGCTTGCAAAAAGTTTTTGAATATTACTTTGTTAGGGATGTGCTCGCCCGTAGCCACTTTGAAGGGCGCTATGGCACGCGCAATGGCCTGGTGGCCGATCACGTCGTCGGGGTGCGTGGGTTCTTCGATCCAGAATGGGTTGATATCGCCCAGTTTTTCGCAGACATACAATGCCTGCGGCAGGTTCCATTTCTGGTTGGCATCAAGCATGATGGTGGCTGCGTCGCCGGCTGTCTGGCGGATCAGCGCCGCGCGGCGAATATCGCGCCCGGGATCGTCGGAGCCCACTTTGAGTTTCATGGCATTGAAACCGTTATCCATCGCCTTGCGGGTGTTCAGTACGATCTTTTCATCGGGATAGTTGAACCAGCCCACGGAGGTATCATACCCCTTGTAACCCGTTGAAAGAACGCCGGTACGCTCTTCTCGAGTCGGTAAATGCTTTTCGAGCAATGCAATGGCCTGGTCGCGGGTCAGTACTTCTTCGAAATAGCTGAGGTCGAGCGTATTCACAAGCTGTGCAGGCGTGAGGTCGAGCAGGAGCTGCCACAAAGGTACCTGCCGCGATTTGGCCCAAAGATCGTAACAGGCATTCACGACGGCCGCCAATGCAAGGTGTATCACGCCTTTGTGCGGCCCCAGCCAGCGAAGGGAGGGGGAATCGGCCATGCGCCGGTACTCATTACCGAAGTCGGCCATCAGTTCCTCGATTTCCCTGCCTTTTAATGCAACCGAAATATATTCAATGGCTTTGCATACGAGGTCGGTGCCTGCGCCGAGCGTGAATGCCAGGCCAATACCCGTAACGGGGGAGTCGGTGCGCAGGCAGCAAACGGCGTAGGCATATTTCGGGGTGGTGTGTGTAGCGTCTGAGCCGACCCCGTCGGGGAGGTCGAAGCGCTGGTCTCTTATTTCAATGGAGGTAATGTACATGTTATCGGGATGTCAATATGATACCAGTATTATTTTGGCTGGATTGTCGGGGTGAGTGAAATCGTAAGTGCTGGTAATAGTGTTTAAAATAGGCGCTTATCAGTGTTATATTTTAATGTAATGTTAAAAAGGGCTCAGGAAATTTGGATGTCAATTTTTTGCATACTTGGTTTGTTGCTGAATTTGTACAAAATTATGAGTGATAAGTCCTGTAAGTTAATGGCGGATTGATAACTTGTAGTACTATGTTTGCGTAACTTTTTGAAACTCCCTGACCCCATGAAAGCGACCTACACCCTGCTACCGGAATTTGCGCCCTCGCAGAAACCCTTTGTCGTTAAGAAGATCGCCAGGCCATATTTTTCGACCGACTTTCATTTCCATAAGGAATGCCAGCTGGTGTATGTGCTTTCCGGCTCGGGTACCCGCATCATCGGCCATTCGATCGAGCGGTTCGAGGAAGGCGATCTCACGTTCGTAGGCCCGAACGTGCCTCACGTCTGGTACAGCGAATCGAAACCGGACGAGCCGGCTTCCGAGGCCATTTCACTGGCACTTTATATTAATCCGGAAATTATTTGCGAGCATTTGAGCGCATTGACCGATACCCAGGAGTTGCGGCAGTTTTTCAGGGAATCGGAGCGGGGGATCCGTATTTGTGGAGAGAAAAGGGGCCTGATCATCCATATTCTGAAGCAAATGCATGCGCAGCAGCATCGCCATGTGGGAATGCTGGCGTCGTTCCTGCAAATCCTCGATCAGCTGCTCGACCCCGGGGAACTGGTGTGGCTCAATGTCCCGGATCCCATTACCAGCTACGCGAGCCAGACGTCCGGTCGCGTGCCTAAATTGATGCATTTCATCCAGCAGAATTTCAAGGAGGATATTACTCTCCAGCAGGCGGCATCGGTAGCCGGTTTGCAGCTGCATTCTTTTTGCCGGTTTTTCAAAACGCTTACCAACCGCACCTTCTCCGACTTTCTCAATGAGGTGCGTATCGGATTTGCCTGCAAGCTGTTGCAGCAATCGGATTTGCCCGTGACGCAAATTGCGCTGGAATGCGGTTATACCAATATTTCCTATTTCAACCGCTGCTTCAAGAAGATCAACAAGATGTCGCCCAAGGTTTACCGGAGCGCGAGTGTGGCTAAAAACTAAGCTACCCGCCAGGGATTGACGGGTAGCTATAAACGTTATTCAACATTGGCGGACTGCTCCGGCGTTGAACTTACAATGCTGAACTAACTAGGCTTACGATGCTGCCCAGTTGCTTCGACGATGCCGCCGCAGCCAACTTCGCCGCAGGACCTTTCTTGTCAAGCCCGGATACGGTTTTGGTAGCTTCGCCCAGCAATCCGTTCAGTTTCGTCTCGTTGGAGCCGCCCAAAATAGAGCTTCCCGCCTTGATCAGCCCGAGGCTGCTGGTGAGCCCTGCCGCATTACCCAATAGGCCCGATTCGCCTTTTCCGAGCAATCCGCTGATACGATTGGCGCCGATCAGCATTTTTACGGCGTTAACCACCTTGCCCAGTGCGCCGCCCGAGAGCTTGCCCGACGAAGCCAGCGGGATCATGCTTTTCAGGTCGCCAGCCTTGCCCAGCAGCTTGTCTTTCAGGCTGCCGTCGGAGGATTTGGCCTCTTTTTCCAAAGCAGAAACGCCTTGGGTAAGCGCATCGGCAGTGCCGGCTTTGTCCCCTTTTTGTGTCAATGATACTGCCTTGTCGAGCAGGCTTTCAACCGAAAGGCCTTGTGCAAAGGCATTGGATGCTCCTGCAAACAGAAATAATGTGGCTGCGAGAGAAAAGAGGAAACGTTTCATAGTGGTTTTAATAACAGATGTGTTTAAATGGGCGGCAAAATAGTATTTATCTGCGATACCACCACGCACGGTTCAGCTTTTAACCAGCCGCCAGTCTTTCGGTGACACGCCAAACCGGGTTTTGAAAACCGTCGAGAAATAGCTCTGCGAGGTAAACCCGGTCTGATCGGCGATTTCTGCGACGGTCAGATCGGGATTTCGGAGCAATGCGCAGGCTTTTTCGAGGCGGAGGTTCAGGATGAGGTCGTTGGTGCCGCCGCCAAGCAGGGCTTTGGTTTTGCGGAATAATTGCACGCGCGACAAGCCCATTTCCTTGCCGATGGATTCCACGGTGAGAGTAGGGTCGTCGAGGCGCGAGACGATGAGCGCGCGGAGCTCGTTCACAAACTTCTTGTCAAGGCGGGATAGACCGGTGTCGGTATCGCCGATATTCCGGCCGACTTGTGTGGACAGGAGCAACTGTCTGTTGGTCAATAGGCTGCGCATGCTTTCTTGTAAGAATTGGGGACTGAAAGGCTTGGTTACGTACATGTCTGCGCGCACCTGCATGCCCTCGACCTGCTGTTCAGCGGTATTTTTAGCGGTGAGCAGGATCACGGGAATGTGTGAGGTGCGCATATCGGCTTTGAGGGTGGAGGTAATCTGCAAACCGTCCATGCCGGGCAGCATTACGTCGCAGATCACCAGATCGGGGACGGTGTCGAAACATTGATCCAGCCCGGCTTTACCGTCGGTGGCAGTAATGATCTCGTATTGGTTTTGCAGAAGTCCCGTCATGAAACCGAGCAAGTCTTCATTATCCTCGATCACAACCACAGTCGGGAGGTCTTTACGCTCCGTAAGGTCGGTTTGGGTGGGCGTTCCGGCGCCGGTGTCCGTCCAGACCACCGATTTTTCCATGGTGTGGGCAGCTGGATCGGCAATATCTTCCGGTTGGAAATGGGCGTTTCCAAGCGGTAAGGTCACGGTGAAAGTTGCCCCTTCGCCTTTTTTGCCGTCGGCGGAGATGGTACCCTGGTGCAGCTCTACAAACTCGCGTGATAGCGGTAAGCCGAGCCCGGTGCCTTTGATGGAGTTTTTGCCCTGGTAAAACATTTCAAATGCGCCCGCCATATCGGCTTCGCTGAGCCCCGAGCCGTTATCCTGCACTTTGAAACTCACTTCGTCGGCCGCCTGACTGATATGAATGTAAATATGCCCCCAGTCGGCGGTGAACTTGAATGCATTCGAAAGCAGGTTGAATAACACTTTATCCATCATATCGCGGTCAAACCAGACGTTCAACCGGTTGATTGTGGTGATCAGCCGAAAATCAATCCTTCGTTTTTTGGCAACCTGTTCAAAGGGCAGCATTAACTCGCTGATGAATGCGACGATATCGTTTTGGGTAACCTGCAAGCGAATTTTGCCGCTTTCGATCTTGCGGAAATCCATGAGCTGGTTCACCAGCCACAGCAGCCGTTTTGCATTTTTTTGTACCAGCGAAAGGTTCTTTTTAACCGCCGGACTCTCGTTTTTTTGCCTCAAAAGCTCTTCCACCGGCGCGAGAATGAGCGTCAATGGCGTCCTGAATTCGTGGGAAATATTCGTGAAAAACCGGAATTTGGATTCCGTCGCTTCCTGTGCTTTTTCGGCGATGTCCTGAATGCGGTTGCGCTGGATCAGGATTTCGGTGTTTTTGGAATTCAGCTCTTTGTTGATCTTCTTGTTTTCGATCAGCGAATACAATGCGACCGACCCGAGGATGATCGAAACGATGAAGAGGCCGGTCATAACGTAGAGCAAGCCGCGCTGGGTGTGGTAAATTTCCAGCTGTTCGTCGATGCGCGCCTGCTGGCGTTCGATATCGTTCTGCTGGGAGATCATTTTGTCGGTTTGCATTTTGATCATCCGTACGTTCGACGAGTCGATAATGGCGGTTTGCAGCAGGTTTTCTTTCTGGTAAGGCTGTTTTTGAAGGATATTCATCGCTACCCGGGCCGCTTCCTCGCCGCCGGTAGGGTACAGGGCCGTGGCCGTAATGTGGCCGTCGAACACCATTTGAATATCCCCGAATTGCCCCGGCAAGCCGTCGACGCCGATCACCCGGATCTTGCGTTCGGGGAAGATTTCGTTACAAACCTCCCGCGCGCCCATGGCCATTACTTCGTTCTGGGCGAAAATGAGGTCGAGATCGGGAAAGTGCGGGAGGGCTTTGCGCAGTTCTTTTTTAGCAATATCCTTCTCCCATTGCCCATTCAATGTCGCCACACGCTGCATGCCGGGCCGGCTCGCGAGCGCGTCCACGAGGCCGCGGTGGCGGTCGGAGGCGGGCGAGGAGCGGGGCAGGCCGGTGATCTCGATCATCTTGCCTTTGCCGCCCAGCAACGTATTGGCATATTCGCCCACGGTCTTGCCTACCTGGTAGTTGTCCCCGCCCACGTAAGCCGTATAGTAGGGTGAAGAGGTTCGCCTGTCGACCACCACCACGGGAATGCCCTGCTTGTAGGCTTTTTCAATTACCGGCGTCAGCGGGTCCGACTCGTTGGGCGACACGATCAGCAGTTGAATGCCGCTTTTGAGCAATTCCTCGATCTGCTTCACCTGCACCGCGCTGTTCGCATGCGCATCCTTGAAAAGCAGCTTGGCATTGTTGTGAAATGCGAGCTCGCGCTGCATACCGTCGAGCATGGCACGCCGCCATTCGTCGTCGCCGGTACATTGGGAGAACCCGATGACATATTCGTCTCCCTGTTTTTCGGCACAGCCTGCAAACAACGTCAGCAACAGGAAAGCGATCAGCGCGAGTCTCATAGGATAAATTGTATTTCAAATATAATACAAAATAGCGCTGCCGGGGGTAATACCACGGCAGCGCTATTTACTGCCTGGGGCTATTCGATCGAAGGCTTCAATGCGTTGTACTGCACCTGCTCCAGCTGAATGCCCTTCACGGATTGGATGGTCAACTCCGAAAGCGGTGTGTCGGCAAAGAAAATATCGGTCATCACGGTCAATCCACCGTCTGCGAAAAGCTCCACGGATGCCACGTCGGCAACGAGCGTCAAGGCAATCTTGCCGTCTTTGGATAACCTCGGAGCCGTATGTTTCTGCCCGAAACCTGCTTCAAAATCGATCTTGCCCGATTTCGAGCGGTCGATATAGTACTGGTTACTGGCCTTGTCGTAGCCGATCAGGAGCTCATTGCCGGTCTTGTTGGACAGTACGAGCTCGAAATCGCTGGTCGAAGTCGTTTTGAGGTCCAGCCGGAACAGGCCCGACGCATTGCCGCCCTTGGGTGCCAGGTCGACTGGCGCTTTCACAGTCAGGTTCTTTTTGGAATAACCCTCACCTTGGATGCTTTCCAGTTCTTTGGCCGGTATGGAAGTCAGGTACAGCTCTTTGCCCACGGCTTGGAGGCCCAGTTCGCGGGAAATGGTGTTGGCGCTGCGCCACGGGTCGGTAGGCACCTGGTTGGCATATTGCCAGTTGCTCATCCACCCCATCAGCAGCGAACGATTACCCGTGTTGGAGAAGGTGACGGCGGCATAATTGTCGGCACCCCAGTCGAGCCATTTGGTTTCTTTGGAATACGCTGTGAATGTCTTGCCGTCGAAATCCCCGAGGAAGTACTGCCCTGCCGAGCCCTTGTTGGGGCCGCCGGGGTTAATGTTGACGATCAGTACCCACACCTGTTTGCCCTCGTGCGTGAGCGGGAGCAGGTCCGGGCATTCCCATACCCCCCCGTGTTCGCCCGCGTCGGCCCCGAACTCGCTTTCCTTCGACCAGCTTTTCAGGTCGGGAGAGGAGTAGAAGGTAATGCGGTCTTTGGTGGCGAGTGTCATGATCCACTTTTTCTGCGGTTCATACCAGCGCACTTTTGGGTCGCGGAAATCGGTAATGCCGGGGTTGGGTAGTACGGGGTTACCGCTGTATTTGGTCCATGTGGCGCCGTCGTCGAGGCTGTAAGCAATGCTCTGGTACTCGTGCCGGCCGGTTTTCTGCTTTTCCAAAACGGGGTTGTGGTGCGTGAAAATCGCTACCAGCGGTGTTTTGCCATCCTTGCCGAAGCCGGAGGTATTGTTCACGTCGGCCACGGCGCTTCCGGAGAAAATATAGCCAAGGCTGTCGGGATAGAGGGCGATGGGCTGCTCCTTCCAATGCACCATATCCTTGCTCGTGGCGTGGCCCCAGTGCATCGGGCCCCAGATTTTCGCCTCGGGATAGTACTGGTAGAACAAATGGTAGGTGCCGTTGTGAAACAGCATACCGTTCGGGTCGTTCATCCAATGCGCCTTCGGGGAGAAATGGAACTGGGGGCGGTACTTTTCAGGGGCGTCCTGGGCGTTTGCGAATTGCGCGAAAAAGAGCGCCGCTAGTATTGAGATGTGTTTTTTCATGTATAGTTTTTTATCTGTTATGATAATGTGTCACGCTGAGCGAAGTCGAAGCGCGGTACTGTACCGCGCTTCGACTTCGCTCAGCGTGACACACACAGCATTATTATAAATCCATTATTATAACTAATACCCCGGATTCTGAACATAAAGCCCCTTTGTAAAGCTGATCTCCCGCTGAGGAATAGGCAGGTACTCATCCCTTCCGGCAGTGAATTTCGCGGTAGCCAGGAACGGCCGGCGTACTTTTTCCTTTTCAATATACGCATTCAAAGTCTGCTCTGCGATGCCCCAGCGCACGAGGTCGAAGAAACGCGGGCTTTCGGTCGCGAATTCGAGCCTTCTTTCCCAGCGGAGCGCCTTTCTCGCATAATCCTGCGTCCAGCCGGAAGCGGAATACTCCTTGGCATTATACTTCGATGCGAAGCTGCCGTCGGTTTTCTTCAAACGTCCGGTGCTTGCGGCGGCACGTTTGCGGATCTGGTTAATGAGCGGCAATGCGAGCGCTTGCTGTCCGAGCTCGATGTACGCCTCGGCTTGCATGAGCAGCACGTCGTCGTAACGGATGATGTCGATATTCTTGGAGCTGCCGATAAACGGCCCTTCCTTGTGATACGAGGGGCTGGTAGCAAGCTGCTGCTCTTTCATCGTGTGGAAGAAGCCGTACACGCCCGGGTCGCGCACCCAGCTGTTGCTGAATGGCTTGGTGGCGTCGTACTTGTAAGGATGGCCGTCGATGCCGATGGTATGGTCCACACGCGGATCTACGGTTTCGGTGGAGAAATCCACGTTTTTGTCATTGAATGTTTCAAAAAGAGGCAGGCCGTTCGCGTCGGTGCGGTAGGCATTGGCGAGGTTCTGGCTCGGCTGGTGGAAGCCGCAGCAGCCATATTGCGGCGCACCGTGCGGGTAATTGAGGCCGGTTACGTAGCTGAGGCGGCCTGCGGCGGTACCGTCGTTGATCGAATACTGGATCGCGAAAATAGACTCGGGGCCATTCTCCGTTTCGGCGATGAAGTTCTCGGCGAAATCGGGTTGCAGGCTGTACTGGCCGGAGGCGATTACCTGTTGCGTGAGGGTCACGACTTCCTGCAAGCGGTTTTTGTTGATGCCCGTCACCTTGTGGTTCGCATCCTGCTCGTAGGCCTGGAAAAGACGCAGTTTAGCCAGGTAAGCGGAGGCCGACAGCTTGCTGGCCCGGCCTATCTGCGCCTGTTTCTGCGGCAGGTTGTCGACGGCAAACTGGAAATCTTCGCCGATTTTGTTCCATAGCTCGTCATTGTTGTACCGTACGTTCGATTCTTTCAGAATGTCGTCGCTCGACAGTTTTTCGTCGATGTAAGGCACGTTCTTGAACAGCATTTTGAGCATAAAATGCGAGTGGCCGCGGAGGAAACGCATTTCGGCAATGCGGGTGGCACGGAGCGGGAACTCCGCGTCGGTGAGCGCATTGAGGCTCGTAAGCGCGGCATTGGCGCGGGAAATGGCTTTGTAGAAGTTCTCCCAGGTGTAGGGGTGCATCCAGCCGAAGTCGGGGCGGGTGAGGTTGTAATGTTCGTAAAAATCGATTTCCGCCACATCGGACACACCGCCGCCGCCCTTGTAGGCGTCGTCCGAGCGTACGCTGCCGTACACCCACATGCTCGTCATGGGGCCGATCATTTCGTCGTTGCCGATGCCGGCATAGGCTGCCGTCACGAGCGATTCCGCCGCGGAGGCCGACTTGATATTCTCCGACGACAGCAGCCCCTGCGGCTGGTAGTCGAGAAAATCGTTACAGGAAGTGGTGATCAGCAGCGTGCCGCTGGCGATCAGACCGAATATGTATTTGCTTTTCATAACAATGCGCTTTTTCAGGGATTAGAAAGAAATGTTCAAACCAAATGTGAAAGTCCGTGGAATCGGGATGGCGTTGATGTCCGTCCGCTCGGGATCGGGTCCGCTGAACTGCTTGGATTTGATCAGGAACAGGTTTTCGGCCATCAGGTACATCCGTACCCGTTGCAGTTTGATCTTCTGGATCAGCTCCGAACTCAGCGCATAGCCCAGCTGAATGTTGCGCAGTTTGAAATAGGAAGTATTTACATTGAAATAATCCGAAGAACGCGTCTCGTTGTTGGCATCGGACAGCGACAATGCAGGGATTTTGGAACCTGTATTGGTCGGCGACCAGGCATCGAACACGCCGGGGCCCACATTCTCGCGGCCGCGGATGAAGTTGTTATAGAAGGTGTAAATATCGAAACCCTTCCGTCCCGCAATACCCGAGCCGAAGATCGAGAAGTCGAAAGATTTGTAGAATGCCTCCACTTTCAGGTTGTATTCAAATGCGGGTAAAGTAGTCCCGAAAAACACGCGGTCGAGGTCGTCGATGCGGTTGTCGCCGTTGGTGTCCACGTAGCGGATGCGGCCCGGGCCTGCGCCCACTTGTGTGGGAGCGGCGTCCACTTCGGCCTGGTTCTGGAAGAGGCCATTGGTTTTATAACCGAACAAATCGAATTGGGAATGGCCGAGAATGGTCTGGATCGCATTACCGGGATACGCCGCACGCACTTCTTCGGGGAGCGCGGTGATCTTGTCGCGGAAACGGCTCACACCGGCCATGACATTGTAGGTGAAATCGCCTTTCGGACGGGCATAGTAGCCTGCCGAGAACTCAAAACCTCTGTTAGACTTGGCTGCGCCATTCAGTACGCGCAGCTGCCCTTCGCCCACGGCGGAAGCTACCGGCGGGGTGATCAGGATATCGCTGGTTTTGCGGGTAAAGTAGTCGAACGAGCCCTGGATCATGCCGTCGAACAGTCCGAAATCGAGCCCGAAGTTGGCCTCATCGGTGGTTTCCCACTTCAAATTAGGATTGGCGCCCTGGATCGACACGAAGCCGGAAGGGAGGTTGCCGGTGTTGGCACCATTGAGGTCGTACGCCGTACCCACGTTGTAGAACTGGTCGAAAAAGCTGTTATGGCCATTCGGGAACTGCGATTGCCGCGCGCCGTACCGCGTATCGTACAATCCAAAGCGGGCGAGGTCACCGATCTCCTGGTTACCAACCCTGCCGACCCCGGCCCGCAGTTTCAGATTGCTTATTTTAGTTACACCCTTGAAAAACTGCTCCTTATCGATGCGCCAGCCCACCGATGCCGCCGGGAAAATACCGTACGCATTCGCGGAGCCGAAGCGCGACGAGCCGTCACGACGGATGGTGATCGCAGCCAGGTAACGGTCCGAGAATCCGTAGTCGATGCGAGCGAACTGGGAAAGCAGCCTGCTGCCAGAGCCGGAGCCGGTGACATTGGTATTGCCGGTGCCCGCATTGAGCACGAAATACTCCTTGGTCTGCACGGCAAAGCCTTCTTTCCGGGCTATTTCAAAATCGGAGTCATTTTTAATGGCCTCGATACCCGCCAGGAACTTGAAATGGTTGTTGCCCAGGTCGAGGTTATAGCGGGCCGTGTTGGACCAGGTAATGCTCAGGTAACGATTTTTGTCGATCGTCAGGCTGTTATTCGCCCGCCCGAACGAGCCTTCTTCAAAGGATTGTTCGATGTTTTTGAAGCGGTAGGCTGCATTGTCGGCACCGATGCTGGTTTTCAGGAAGAAGTTTTTAAGTGGCTGAATTTCCACAAATACATTCCCGAACAGCGTAAGCCGGTGCGCATTGTCCCATTTGTTGATTTCCTGCATGTGCAGTGGGTTGTTGCGGTCGGAGTAACCCGAGCCGATGGCACCTCCCCAGGAGCCGTCTTTGGCATACACCGGAATGGTAGGTGCAAGGGTAACGGCCAGGCCGGGTGTGGCAGCACCGCCAATATCGGTCGAAGCGAGTGTTTCGTTCGAAGAGGCAAGCTGCATGTTCGCGCCGATTTTTAGTTTGCCATCGAATGCGCTGGTAAGCCCGTTGATGCGCCCGCTGAACTTGTCATAATCGGTGTAGCGGAGCATACCCGTGTTTTTGTAGTAACCGAGGTTGATTTGCAGTGAAGAAGTACTGTTACCACCCGAGATCGTGAGCTCGTTGTTGGTTACGATGCCGGTTTTGTACATTACTTTCTGCCAGTCGGTATCACCGGCGGGCATGTTTGCATTACCACCCACGAGCGGTTGTACTTTTACACCATTTAAAATGGGATTGGTGAAGTCCTTATTCCAGTCGAACTGGTACAATGCGCCGTAACCGTCCTCTGGATTGACCTTGTCGTTCACCGAAGCCTGCCACAATGCCCGGCCGCGGTCGACCGCGTTCAGCATTTTAAACCGCGCATATTTTTCAGATTGCGTCGAAATGCTCGTATTGAAATCGATATTGATCTTGCCGTTGCTGTTGGCGCCGTTTTTGGTGGTAATGATGATCACCCCGTTGGAAGCCCGCGACCCGTAAATAGACGACGCCGAGGCATCTTTCAGTACCTGGATCGACTCGATCGAGTTCGGGTTCAGCCCCTGGAACACCTCCGGGCGCTTGGTAGGAACGCCGTCGATGATGTACAGCGGGTCGGTATTGCCGAGGGTGTTGGCACCGCGGATCAGGATACGGGAGTTGGTACCATTCGGCGAGCCGGTTTTTTCAATATACAAACCGGGCACGCGTCCCTGTAAGGCCTGCATCGGGTTACCGGAGCTGATATTCTTCAAAGGAGCCATGTCCACGACGGCAATGGCTCCGGTAAGGTCTTCTTTTTTGGAAGAAGTATAACCCACGACCACCACTTCATTGAGGCTTTTCTGGTCATAATCGAGGGTAACGTTGATGGTCGTCTGGTTGCCCGCCACCACTTCCTTCGTCTGCATGCCAATGTAGGAGAATACCAACGTGGCACCTGCCGCCGGAGAGATTGCATAAGTTCCTGAAACGTCGGTAACGGCACCATTGGATGTCCCTTTTTCGAGGACGTTCACACCGGGAAGCGGCTCGCCGTCGATACTCTTGACGACGCCCTTGATTTGCGCCCTGTTTTGCGCGTGGGCGGGCAGTTGCATCACGCAGGCGACCACGAGGGCCACCAGCAGTAGAATTTTTCTCATAATGTTTTCGATTAAAGAGCGTGAATTGAAAATCAGTGGATTACAGGTAGTATTGGCTGCGGTTGTGCGTGAATGAAATCTTGAATGTCTGTTTCCGAGAATATGGGCAATGCACCGGCTTTCCCGGCTACGAATGCACCGGCGGCGCAGGCAAATTCGAGGGATTCGGCCAGCGGATGCCCGGTGGCGGTTTGATAAAGGAATGCGCCGAGGAATGCATCGCCGCTGCCGATGGTGTCGGCCACTTCCACGGTAAAGCCGGGATGCCGGTAGTATTCGCCTGCGCCGGTCAGTACCATTGCCCCATCCGCCCCGCAGGTAAGCACGAACATATTCAGTTTGAAGCGGTCGGTGAGGTAGGTCATGGCCTGCTTTTCGTCCTCGAATGGCGTGAGCCAGCCGGTCACCTCGCGGAGCTCATGCTCGTTCATTTTGACAATGCTGGCAAAGCCGAGGAGTTCCAGCACCTGCTCGCGCGAGTAATGCGGCGGGCGCAGGTTCACATCGAATACGCGGGTCTGGGCATGCGCAAGGTAGCGCAGGAGGGTATCGCGCGAGGTGCGGTCACGGGCGGCGAGCGTGCCATACACGAAGAAGTCGCTTTCCGCAACCTGCTGAGTGGCAGCGGCGTCGAACTGAATATAGTCCCAGGCCACCGGGTGGAGGATCTTGTAGGTAACCTCGTTGCTGTCCGACACATTGGCTTTGGCAATGCCGGTCAAATGCGTTTCGCCGGTTTGCACCCATTGGGTATCGAGGCCTTGCTCAGCCATGAATGCGAGCAGCTCCGCGCCCAGCTCGTCGTGCCCTACGCGGCTGATGAAGGCCACATCCATGCCATAGCGCTGCAGGTGTGCGGCGACGTTCATGGTAGCCCCGCCCGCCAGGCGTGCGTCGGGCAGCACGTCCCAGAGCACTTCTCCAAAAACAGTCAGTTTCGGTGTCATATGTAATCGTTTAAAGTGGAGATTTTAGTGAAGGATCAATGTCTTTTCGATTTGTTCGAGGGAAGTGCCCTTGGTTTCGGGCATGAGCTTCCAGACGAACAGCAGTTGGAGCACCATCATACCGCAGAAGATCATGAAGGTGTTGCCGCCGCCGAGCGTTTCGGCGATGTAGGGGAATGTGAATGCGATCACTGCCGCGAGCAGCCAGTGCATAAAGCTGCCCATCGACTGCCCCGCGGCGCGTACCTGGTTGGGGAAAATTTCTGAAATAAATACCCAGATTACCGCGCCCTGCGACAAGGCGAAAAAGGCAATGTAAATGAACAGGTACACCGGCACGGCGTAGCCGCCCAGGTTGCCGCTGTAAAATGCCTGCGCTACCAATCCCAGCGTGGCGATCAGCCCGAACGACCCTATGAACATCAGCGTACGGCGACCGAAACGGTCGATGAGGTTAATGGCGATGAAGGTGAAGCAGAAGTTCACCAGCCCCACACCGGCCGAGGACAGTAAGGCCGAACTTTTACCCAAACCGGCCATTTCAAAAATGCGCGGTGCGTAATAAATGATCGCATTAATGCCTGAAACCTGGTTGAAAAAGGCAAAAAGCAGCGCCAGCACCAGGGGTAACTTGTACTGGGAGGAAAAAATGGAAACGCTGCTGTTAGGCTGGGCGCCCGCATTCGCAGAGTTCTGAATGTCGGAAACAATGCCGCTTACGTCCATTCCGCCATTCGCGACTGATAATATCTGCCGGGCTTCATCCACTCTGCCGCGCTTCACGATCAGCCAGCGGGGGCTTTCGGGTACAAACAGAATCGCTACCAGGAAAACCAGCGACGGGAATGCCTGCACGCCCAGCATCCAGCGCCAGTCGTTGTCGCCTACGCCCACAAGCAGGAAGTTGGACAAGTAAGCGATGAGGATGCCCAGTACTACATTGAACTGGAACATGGCCACCAGCCGGCCGCGGGAATTGGCGGGAGATATTTCGGATATATATAATGGAGCGGTAACCGACGAAATGCCTACGCCGATGCCGCCGAGGAAGCGGAAGATGAGGAAGGAAATCCAGTCGGAGGCGAGGGCCGAGCCGATTGATGACAGCAGGTAAAGGACAGCAATGGCGAAGAGCGTGTACTTGCGCCCGTAACGCTCGGAGGGGATGGCGCCTGTGAGCGACCCGAGGACGGTGCCGATCAATGCGATGGAAACTGTGAACCCGTGCTGCACCGTGGTGAGGCCCCACAATTGCTGGATCGATTTCTCCGCGCCCGAAATGACCGCCGTATCAAAACCGAATAAAAAACCGCCCAGCGCGACTGTGAATGCCCAGAAGATTACCTTTTTGCTTGTCATGATTGTTGAATTAATTTCTGACGAAGCTACCGGCTCTCCGGGCAAACTATTTTCGGATCCGTACCAAATGTTTTTAAATTTTACATTGGATGGATTTGGTTATAATTGTCTGTTTTTGAGGTTTTTATATTAATTTAATAAGCGCCTGTTTTCAAATTTGCTTCAAACTTTTCAGGAAATGTTTCATCACCGCTCAGTCACATAAAACAGGTAGGCCGGGATCGGCGGCAAAGGGGAGTAGTTGGACAATCTGTGCATAAGTAACCCGGTTGACCGACAGGTCGAGGTTAGGCAGTTCATCGAACTTCACCCAGCTCACGCCGGAAGTTTCGGTGGTTTGTTCGAGTATTTCACCGCCGGTAATATGGCACAGGATGAAAAATTTGTAGACGTACCAGGGTTCTTCCGGGTGGTCGTGTTTGCTTTTATCAAAAACCGCCAGCAACCGCACGGGATCCACGTGCAGCCCGGTTTCCTCGGAAACTTCTTTCACGGCCACTTCAAAAGGCGTGTAGCCCACATCCGCCCAGCCGCCGGGCAACGTCCAGCGGTCGTTGTCTATTTTTTCCTGTACCATCAGGATTTCGTCGGTTCCCCGGAAAATCACGGCGCGGATATCGACTTTCGGTGTCACGTAGCCGATTTCGCGGGGCAGGAGGCTGATGATTTGTGCTACCGGAGCGTCACTCATATTGGCCAGTAGCTCCATGCTGATCTGGCGGATTTCATCGTAACGTTCACGGTCGTATTCGCCGGGTTGAAAGGCCAGGCCGGTTTGCGATAATGCCAGAATGCGTTTGATAGCGGCCAGCCAGGGATTTGCGGACATAGGAATGAAAAAGGGACAAGCGTGAATTGATCCGTGCCAGCTGCGTCAGATGGCCGGTGAAATAAGTCACCGGCGAATATCTGAAACATTTGTCTGAATACAATCCTGCTTGCCCCCGCCTTATGAACGTTGAGTATTGCCGTTTGTCAGATTATCGCGTCACCGCAAATTGGACGCTTTGCCGGTCGCCGCTGGTCGTTTCGATTTCAACCGTGTAGGTCCCGGGCAGCAGCCTGCGGATATCGATGCCGCCCTGCTGCGTTGTCGATTGTAATAAAAGTGTTCCACCCTTGCCGAACAGCCTGATGTTCCGGACGTTCCCGGGTTGTACGCCCTTCAAATGGACGGCCTGGACGTCGGTCGCAGGGTTTGGATAAATAGCGATCTTTTCCCCTTCAAAATTCAGCACGGCAATGCGGCTGTACGAAAATGGCTCGGACGGTCGCATTGCCGTACTACCGTTAGAGTGATCAATCATTTTGAGCCGGTACATATTGGTACCGGCTAGTGGAAGGGCGTCGGTATAGGAATAGTCGGTAATGGTTGTTTCGCTGCCTTTGGCTGCCACCTCGCCCAATTGGAGCCAGTGCTTGCCGTCGGTGCTCCGTTCGATCTCGAACCGGTCGCTATTGGTTTCCGAGCTGGTCTGCCATTGCAGGTATGCCTCCCGCTCGCGCTTTTTGGCCTGAAAGGACACGAGCGTAACGGGTAACGCCGCTTCCGACTGGCCCGAAATGAAAAACCCGCTGAATCCGGTTACCTGGAATGAGACGAGGTACATGGTGTGGTCTGCGCTCTCGGTGACGGTTACGTCCGTGATCAGCTGCGTAGGGCCGGAATAGGTGCCCGGGAAGCCGTACGGGCTAGTGCCATGGTATTGCACCACTTTCAGATTTGCAGGAAGCGACGCGTTGTTGGCATTGCCGAAAGCCTGGTTGTAGGTGTCGAAATCCTGTTTGGAAAAGAACAGGGTCACTTTGGCAGGGCCGTCGGCTCCGGTGGGGCTAATGTCGTAGTGTCTTTTTACAAACACCTTTTCCCCTTCCGAAACGGTGTTACCCGCCGCCAGAAATGCTTTCACGGTCACATTGCCGAGCGACCCCGGCGTACCGGCGGGTTCGATGAGGCCGAAAGTCTTGCAGTCGTTGGTAATGGCGGTCGCGCCCGCGTACACGGGCAGCGTAGCCTGCTCGCCGCTCGCGGGTAATGTGCCCGGGCCTGTGATCGCTTGCAGTTCGTAGGCACCCATGTCGGTCTGCACATTAAAAGTGCGGGTGTTGTGGGCGAGGTCGGTCGGGTTGGCGGGTAGGTCGGGAAGGGCTTCGTTGGTCCCGCGGTTAATGGCGGGTGAGCAGGGCAGGAGCGTCCAGTCGGTTTCGCCGGCGAACTGCGGATTGGTGGTACCGGCCAGGTTGTGGTCGGTGTCGCTCGCATTCATGCCTTCTACCAGGCTGTACGTGACCGAAACGGTACTTTCCTGGCTGGCAATGCCGCTGCCATTGCCGTAAATGATGCTGTTGCGGACTGTTATCGCTCTGCCATATCCGGTAATGGTGCCGGGGAAAGTCTGCGTGTTGCCAGCCACCGTGCAGTTAAGAAGCGTCACCTCGGCGTCGTTGTTATAAATGGCCCCGGCCGATTGGCTGGCGGAGTTGCGGGTGATCAGGCAGTTCATTAAAATCGTGTTGGAGCCATCCACGTTTGCAATCGCGCCGCCGCTGCCGAAACTCGCGCCATTATCCCTGAATATCGTGTTGATGATCAATGGTGAAGCGTTTTCGTTGTAGATTCCCGCTCCATCGGACGCATAGTTATTCAAAAATGCACAATTGGCGATGGTAGGCGAAACGCTGGTGTTCCGCATGGCCCCGCCATTGCTCCCAAACACCCCGGTGATCGTAAATCCGTCGAAGATGTCCTCCCGGGTCAGGTCGTTATAGGAGTTGTCGATCAGCGGCCCTACGGACGACGTCAGAACGGTGGCTGTGGCCGGATCGCCGTGGATAATAGGCAGTGGTCGTTGGCTGAGCGAGGTTTCGGTTCCTACAAAACTGCCGTAGATTTTAACCCCGTGGATGAATTTCAGCTGCTCGCTGTTTTCGTATTCTCCGCGGGCCACCCAAATCTGGTCACCCTCGGAAGCAAGGTTAAGCGCATCACCCAGGCCATGCAATGCATTGGCCCAGCTATCGCCGGAAGGATCGGGTGCAGAGGCGGCCGCGCTCACGTACCAGATTACGCTTGGCGTTACTTCATAGATCCCGAGATCGATCGCCTGGCTGGTGAGCCTTCGATTTCCGTCGAACGCGGCGTAGATATCATCGGAATTTTTAGGGAAGGCCGAAATGTCCGTCGAGGGGTTACCCGCATTGGTTACGGGGCTTCCCTTGCGCTGAACGAAATTGTTTTGCGCCGCGTCGGTGAATTGCGGGTCGGTGTCGAGGATATTGGTACCACCGGGGAAGCCGCCCTGGATGAGCGAGTAGGAAACCACCGGCGTACCCGAGCCGCCGATACTGCTCACGCTTCCGGGCGACGCGGGATCGGCGTTATTCCATATAATGCAGTTTTCGACCACAGGCGACGAGCCGCTGAGCGCATACAAAGCACCTCCGTTGCCCGCCGCGGCATTATTACCCACTTCATTGACCGAAAAAGTGCAATTCCGGATGGTAGGTGATGAATTGTCCATAAAAACAGCCCCGCCTTTTCCGGCAGTTGTACCTTTCGCCGAATTGGCCGTAAAAAGGCATTGCAGGATCAAAGGGCTGGAATTGAGCAGGTAAATCGCACCGCCCTTGCCCCCGGTTGCGGAAGGATCGGTAGCATTCTCAGCGAACAGACAGTTTGCGATCACCAGTGAGGAGTTGGTTACGTGCAGGGCGCCGCCCCGCCGCTCTCCGTTGACAGCAAAGCCAGTGCCGGAAGTGACCATGAAGCCGTCGAGCCGTGTGGATGCACCGGCCCCCGATACCGATATGACGGTTCCGCCAAGTCCTTTAAGGACGGTTGAGGCGGGGGAAATGTTCCGATCCCGGATCTCACTTCCATTGCCGGAGAAACCTCCATAATAGGCTACGCCGTCGGTGAGGGCTAGGGGCTCATCCGCAGCGGCGTTTTCGTAGGTGCCCGATGACACCCACACTTGCTTGATGGCGGGATTTAAGGCCGCCGCGCGGGTTGCATAATGCATCCTCTGGAGCGCATTGTCCCAGCTGCTGCCGTCGCCGGGGGTGTCGACGCTGCCGTCGACATACAGTATGCCGTTGGCATCGGGCGTCGCTTCGGCAGCAGGGTCGTAACCGGAAACGGTACCGTTGATCGTGAAATCGTCGATGTGCGAGTAATAGTTGGGATAGCTCCCGTTCGTGACGGCGATCTTGATCACGATTTTATTCCGCAGCTCGGATACCGTTTTGGAACGGGTTATGAGCGTCAGGGAGGTGGTTGCCGAGAATGACGTGCCGTAATTTTCTTCATTAACCTTCATCTGCATCGTGGCATTATCCCCCGAAAAGCGCCGGAACGAAATGCTGGTGATTTCCGCCTGGAAACGCTCCTTCAACGTAATCGTGAGGACATACACGTGGTTATGCGCATTCAACGCCATTCCCGGGTCACTGCCGTCGTTGCGGCTGTAAGGGGTATCGCCGATCCCGCTCCACACGGCTGTCATGTTGGAGTTGATCGAGGTGGGTGCCGAGAAGTTCTTGTTGTTGAAATTATGATTGTAAATCACCGCCGCATGGGCGACGGTTGCAATCAGCAGTGCGCAAAACAGTGTGAAAAGGGATCGTAGTAGTTGTGTATTCATAGCGCGGTCCGGAATGATGAGTGATCATTTTAAGGCTGCAATATGGACGGCGCGAATGCCCGGGGATTGTCAATTTTTAATCAGATACTGTTCATTTTTCGTCATACAAGGCTGTTTTATTGTAAATTAGCTCCAAAGCACACCAACTGAAGAAATTCTACATGCTCCGCTTGTTTGTCGTTGCCTTCCTGGCTTGGCTCATGGCCGGTGGATGCCTGCCGGTAACATTGCAGGCACAGTCGACGGGCTTCCCGGTTCCCGAAAGCATCACCGCCAAACAGGGCCTTCCGCAGGGCTTTGTGCCGGGTATTGTGCAGGACGCCCGCGGTTTCATATGGCTCGCCACGCGCGACGGGCTTTGCCGTTACGACGGTCGGCGCTCCGACGGTCGTAGTTTCAGGGTATTTCAACCGTCGGGCACGCAGGAAGCATCACTTTCTTCATTAGGACTTGAAAACTTGCAGCTCACCGCCGACGGCAAAGTCTGGATTACGACCGATCAGGGGCAGATCGATCTGTTCGACCCCGTACGTGAGACTTTTGTCAATTTTTCAAAACAGACCTTTTACCAGAAACAGTTTGGGAAGCGCTTTCTGCGGGATATGTACGCCGACCGCCAGCAAAGGCTCTGGCTGATGTCCGATGGCGGAGGGCTGGCCTGCGTGCATTTAAAAACACAAAGAATCCGACGTTATTACGCTGCCGATGGGGACACGACCGCCATTGCACAAGCTCACGTGCGGTTTGTGAACGAAGACCGGGCCGGTAACATCTGGGCGCTTACCAACCAGGGTATTTTTGTGCAAAAACAAGGGGCCGATCACTTTGACGCATACCATTCAGCCATTTTAACCAATGGTATTGATCAGAAAATAAATGCATGGAAGGAACTGGGCGACGGCCGCCTGTTGCTGCTTTATAAAACCGGAATGGCGCTGCTCGACCCCATTACAGGACAGGGCCAGATCCGCACGCTTGGTCTGGATACACAAGCCCAGTACCGGCACCCTATTGTGGCCGACAGTAAGGGTAATGTCTATTTTTTCAGAATGAACCATTTATACCGGTTGGGTAAGAACGATAGCATCGCCGAATTTCCCGTTCAGGCGGATGTGGGCGAATTCAAGAGCCTCTACGTCGACCGCTCCGATGTGCTTTGGGCGGGTACCAACGGCCAGGGGATCCGGAAGTACAATCTGAGGGCCAGCTATTTCAATACTAAAACCTATTCCTCCGATTTTATTTCCGACCTCCTGCGCGACTTCCTGAAAGTGCCGCAGGCCGAAATGGCGAAACTGCCCGGCGATCTTTTTTCTTACAATTTCCGCTATGCATTCGACAGTCCGCAGAAAATGTGGTTCAGCGCCGGGCGAACACCGCTTTTTGAGCTGGATTTGAACAGCCGTTCGGTCCGAAGCATTCCGTTTCCGGTGGAGATCCGGGATATCAAACGTTCGGAGCTGGCAATCAGCCTGGCGAAGGATCCCGACGGCAGGATGTGGGCCATGCACGACAGTCTTTTGTTTTCCTATCAAAATGGCGTCTGGACGCGTTTCCCGCATGCCATCCGATCGTTGCCGGGAAAACCAGGGGTCGAATCGGGTATTTACCAGATCGTGGCCGACCAGCAGTACCTCTGGGTCGCGACGACCGTGCGGGGGCTATACCGTATCGACAAGGCTTCGGGCGCAATCAGGCGTTACGGGCAGGGGCCCGGCTCGCTGAGCAGCGACAACTTGTATTGCCTTTTTGCAGATCCGCTGGACGAAAACCTGCTCTGGGTGGGTACATTCGGCGGCGGGCTTTGCCGGTTCGATAAACGCACAGGGCATTGCGAGCGGCTTTCGAAGCAAAATGGCCTGCCTAACAATGTGGTATATGCGGCCATCCCCGACCGACGGGGGAATGTGTGGGTGGCGACCAACCAGGGGCTAGCCCAGTTAAACAGAAAAACCCTGCGCACGCGTACCTACACCCGTGAGGACGGTCTGATGGCCGACGAGTTCAACCGCTTCCATGCACTCGCATTGCCCGACGGCCGCATATTCCTGGGCGGCATGGAGGGAATTACGGCCTTTGATTCCAAACAGCTCAATGAGGATCGCTATCGGCCGCCGGTTTACATCACGGGTATTTCCATTAACAATGCACCGTTGGAGCCGAGGCCGTCGGCCGGGGAGCTGCCTGTGACTGCTATGCAAGGTCTTGACCTGGCGCATTGGCAGAATTTCCTCACCGTCGAATTTGCGGCGATGCAGTTCAACCGCAGCGACAAGATTCGTTACCGGTACCAGCTTGAAGGCGTGGACGAGCATTGGATTGAAACTGAAACACCTGTTACCAAGTACACCGACCTCCGGCCGGGGCATTATGTGCTGCGGTTGAATGCGTCCAATACGGTAGGCGTGTGGAGTCCCGAGGTGAGGGAGCTGCATATCCGGATCAATCCGCCATGGTGGCAAACGTGGTGGGCCTATTTACTCTATGTTGCGATCTTTCTGGGAGTGATTTATGGGTTATTGAGGATTTATGTCAACCGCGTGAGAATGCAGCAATCTATTGTTTTTAAACAAAAGGAAATAGACCTGAAAGCCAGGGAGGCGGAGCAACTGCGCGAGCTCGACGGAATGAAGACACGGTTTTTTTCCAACATTACCCACGAATTCCGGACACCGCTGACGCTGATACTCGGGCCAGCCGCGCAAATGCTGGAAGAGACGCGTCAAGAAAAAGATACCAAACGCCTCTCCCTGATCGACCGGAATGCAAGGCAACTGCTGGGGCTCATCAACCAACTGCTCGACCTTTCCAAACTGGAAGCCGGAACGACGCACATCGACGCGGCCTGGGGCGATTTGCCGGATTTTATGGAAATGCTTGCAGGTACTTTTCAGATGGCTGCTGAGGCGAAAAACGTGGTTTTGAAGTTTGAAAACCGCCTTCCAAGCCGGTTTTACTGGTTTGACCATGAAAAACTGGAAAGGATTGTTACCAACCTGCTTTCCAATGCCGTGAAGTTCGCGAATGCCGACGGGCGGATACTCGTCGGATTGGAGGCGACCGGTCCGGAAGGTGTGGAAATAACCGTCGCGAATACAGGTAACCGCATTCCCGATGCGCAGCTTGGCCGCATTTTCGATCGTTTTTACCAGGCCGATCAGGCAAATACCTACCAGGAAGGCACCGGCATCGGGCTGGCCATTGTGAAAGAGCTGGTAGCATTGCAGGGTGGGGATGTTTCGGTCAAAAGCGGCGCGGATGGTTTTGATACCGTGTTTACTGTGGCTATGCCTTACCGGCAGGGAGAAGCGCAGCATTCGACCGGGGCGGAGATTCCGATGTTTAACGGAAACGGGCAGTTATCGCATATGGAGGAGCATTTGGCCCAAATCCTGTTAGTAGAAGACAATGCAGGGTTAGCGGAGTTTGTGTCGGATAGCCTGGCCGAAAACTACCGGTTTTACCATGCGCGGAATGGTGAGGAAGGGCTGGCTATGGCCGCGGAAATGATGCCGGACCTGATCATCAGCGATGTGATGATGCCGGTCATGGATGGCTATACTTTTTGTAAACACATTAAATCAAACCTGGAAACGAGTCATATTCCGGTGGTGTTGCTAACGGCCAAATCGGCGCTGGAAAGCAGGGTAGAAGGGCTCGAACTCGGTGCGGACGATTACATTACCAAACCTTTTCACCTGCCCGAGCTGCGCCTGCGCGTACGTAACCTGCTCGACAGGCAGGCGCGCCTGTACGAGCGCCTGCGGGCGAGTTTTGCGGCACCGGCAGCATTACCCGCGGCTCCCGAAGGCGATACAGACCCTTTCCTGAACAGGTTATACCAAATCCTCGACACCCGTCTCGACGACCCCGATTTCGGGGTAACCGAGCTGATCCGTGAGATTGGTATGAGCAACAGCAGCCTCAACAGGAAGCTCAAAACGCTGGCTGACCTTTCGGCAGTGGAGTTGATCCGTAACTACCGGCTGAAAAAGGCGGCCGCATTGCTTTCCGAGGGTGTTGCCGTGTCGGAAGCGGCTTATGCGGTGGGTTTTGACAACCTTTCCTATTTCGCGAAATGCTTCCGCGATTTGTACAATATGACGCCGAGGGAATTTGCCGCGAATGGCATTCTTTAAGCTGCCGCTGTGACAAGTCCTTTCCGGAAGGCGGTCGGGCTGGTGCCGTAGTGCTTGCGGAACTGGCGGCTGAGGTGGCTTTCGTCGGTAAAGCCCAGCTCGTCCGCGATTTCGCTGATCGTCAGGTTGCTTTGCAGGAGGCGTTGTGCTACGAGCTTCATGCGTGACGAGGCCACGTAGGTTTGCAGACTTTCGCCCGTGTATTTGCGGAAATATTCGCCCACGTAATTGGGCGACAGGTTGAATTGCCCGGCCAGGTGTTCGACGCGCAGCTTTTCGGGATCGGCGATATGCCGTTGGATATGCAGCAATACGCGGTTGATCAGCGCTTGCTTCGTGCCTGTGGTGTCGGCTGCGCGGCCGTCATGGACGTTTCGGGTAATTACGTTGAGGATCAGCGTTACCAAATGCCGGAGATTTTCTTCGTGGCCCGGCTGCCGTTGTTCATATTCCGTGACCAGGTGGGAGATCAGCGAGGCGATCATCCCGCAGTCGCCCTCATTTTGGATCAGCAGTTCTTCGAAGCGGTTATGGTGGGCAAAAATCGTTTCCAGCTGTTTCAGCCATTCAGTTACACGCTCTTTGTGCTGCTCGGTTTTGTATTCGGACAAAAACACTTCCGAAAACCGGATGGAGCAGAACCGCGTGGGCGTTTCGACGTCGAAGCCCCGGCAATCCAGCGGGGTGAAAAGGAAAATGCTGCCCGGACGGTACTGAAACCGGTTGCGGTTGGTTTCGCGGGTGCCGGTCCCATCGATGATCCTGACGATTTCGAAGAAGTGGTAGATCAGCGGTCGCTCGTTCCAGCATTCCATGTCGGCCACGTACACTTCGAAGGGCTGATGCAGTGTCTTTTGTTTCATAACCTGTAAAAATACCGAAAAAACCACGCAACATCACTGTTCGGCCGCTGTTGGCGCAGATAGTTTTGTATTCAAAAAAAGCAATCATGAATACAGAGCAAAAGTTGTTGACACCACTTATAACCGGTACGCTTGCATTGCGTAACCGCGTCGTAATGGCCCCTATGAACCGCCGGAGGGCATTGAACGGCGTCCCCGGTGCATCCGCGCCCGAGTATTTCGGGCAACGGGCAGGCGCGGGCCTGATCATTACGGACAATACCGCCGTGGCGCCGAACGGCATCGGTTACATGGGTACCCCCGGAATTTACAACCAGGCGCAGATCGAAGGCTGGAAACGTGTTACCGAAGCGGTGCATGCGCGTGGCGGGCGGATTTTCATGCAGCTCGTGCACGCCGGGCGCATCGGGCATTACCTTAATAATGATGGACAAATGCCGCTGATCGCGCCGTCGGCGGTGACGGCCGAAGGGCTGATACGCACGGCGGGGGAAATCCATTTGCCCAATAGCGAGCCGACAGAGGCCAGCGCAGCGGACGTCCGAAGGCTCATCGACGAGCATATTCAGGGAGCGGTTAATGCGATCGCGGCAGGTTTCGATGGGGTTGAAATACATGGTGCGCATGGGTTTCTGCCGGAGCAATTTCTGCACCCGCACACCAACCGCCGTACCGACGCCTATGGCGGAAGCATTGCTGCCCGCAGCCGTTTCCTGCTCGAAATCGTGGCAGGGACTGTGGCGGCGATCGGGAAGGAGCGCACCGGAATACGCCTTTCACCCTTTGTGAAACTCAACGACCTGCCCGATTATGCCGAAGAGGCCGAAACGCAGCGACATGTGGTGGATGCATTGCAGGAAATGGGCATTTTGTACATCCATTTGTCCGATCAGGGGCCCGTGGGGCACGGCAGAATCCCGGAAGCGTACATCCGTGACCTGCGGCGGCGCTTCGATGGACTGGTAATCCTGGCGGGAGGTTATTCTGCCGAAACAGCCGAAGCTGCTTTGCATGCCGGTCTCGCTGATCTCATTGCCTTCGGTAAGCCCTATATTGCCAATCCCGATTTGACGGAACGTTTCCGCCTGGATATCCCCCTCGCCACGGGCGACCCTGGGACCTACTACCAGGGCGGCGACGAGGGGTATGTCGATTATCCCGTGCATAGCCGCGCATTTGTCGCAAATACCACCGCTGATTGTCGTTAAACCCCGCGCATTTTTACCGGCGATCGGATTAGGTTTGTAAGATCATCAGCACATCTTGAAAAATGAGAGTCAAGGACTATCACCACACCATCGATATCTGGCTTCGATCGCTGGAACCTTACGATATTGCCCGGCTGCTGGCCCAGCCTGGCCCTGGCGCGTGGTCGCTGGGGCAGGTTTATATGCACATTCTGGACGAGACGGAATTTTATTTCAGTCAGATCAAAGTCTGCCTCGCGTCGAACGACCATGCGATGGAGGAATGTACTTCGGAGGCGAAAACCATGCTGCGCAACAACGCATTTCCCGATGCTATCCTCGACGGGCCGCCTTCGAATGCATTTGTCCGCCAGCCTGCCGGCAAGCAATCGCTCATCGACCGGCTCCTGCAACTGAAAACCATCGTCGCCGAAACCGACCTGTTGATTGCCCAGAGCCTGTTCCATGGCAAGGCGAAACATCCGGGCCTGCATTACCTATGCGCGGAGGAGTGGTTCCAGTTTTCAGAAATGCATTTCAGGCATCATTTGCGGCAGAAAGGGAGGATAGAGTCGTTTTTGGAACGTACATTTGGTAAGTACGAGCCTCAAACCTGATTTGAAATGAAACTGAACCTTCTGATCTGCTGCTGCTGGCTGGCATGCACAAATGCATATGCACAGATAAAGCCGGACACCGCGCTATTGGGACGCAATCCGAAGGCGGGCCATTTCGCCGACGTGAGGGGTGTGAAGCTGTACTACGAAATATACGGCTCAGGCAAGCCGGTCCTTTTCGTCCACGGTAATGGGGGCTCCATGCGTGATTTCAAACATCAGCTTCATGCATTTGCGAAATCTTACAAGGTAATCCTCGTCGACAGCCGGGCGCAGGGAAGATCGGAGGACAAGGGCGACTCGCTGTCGTACGAAATGATGGCCGATGACCTGCATGCATTGCTGGAACAGCTCAAAATCGATTCCTGCAATGTGGTAGGGTGGAGTGACGGCGGTATCAATGCATTGCTCCTCGCTTTACGCCATCCCGAAAAGGTACGGAAACTGGCGGCCACCGGTGCCAACCTCTGGCCGGATTCTACCGCGCTGGACCCGTGGCTGTATAAAAAGATACTGGAATGGGACGCTGACCTGACAAAGCAAATTGCTGACCCAGTCAAGCGCAACCAGAAAAAGCTCATGCACCTAATGGCCGTCCAGCCGAATATCACGCTCGAACAGCTGCACCGGGTACACTGCCCCTCGCTCATTATCGGCGGTGACCACGACGTGATCATCCCCGAGCACACGGTTCAGATCGCGAGGGCCATTCCGAAGTCCTACCTATGGATACTGCCCAATTCGGGGCATTCGACGCTGGTGCATTACGCCTCAGATTTCAACCGTATTACGATGGCGTTTTTTGAGAAGCCGTTTCGGGAGATACGGGAGGCGGGGATGTTTGAGTAGCGCCTGCGGCGTGAATGGCGCGAAGGTAGGCCTTCGTGACCAAATATTTGCAGGCCTCCGGCCGGTCGATGCCGCGCATCTTGGTTGCATTAGTGACCGGCCGGAGGCCTGCGAATAGTATGTACAAATCAGGAGATTTGCACCAGTGCGTCGGCTGTCGGGCCCGCAGGGCCCCTACAACCCCGAAATCGTATAAGTCACCGTCGTCGTGTACGTCTTCACGGGCAGCATTACGGAGAGCCCTTCTATTTTGTATTGAATCGGGATGTTGTCGCGGTGGGCGGTGAGGTTGAGCAGGCCGCTGAAAAATGCCTGAGGCGAGCTGGTGAGCTGGATGTAGGTGGTGCCGCCGGTGAGGATGGCAATGCCGGTTCCGTTGCCGGTCCGCTGGACGGACAGTTTGAGCGAGGAGTCCCAGTTGGAGGTCGTGCTGAGGTGCGCGGTGATGGACCATGCGAGGAGTGCATTGACTTTCAGGAGGGTCTGGGAGGCGCTGCTGGTTTCGATATGCTCATAATTTTTGCCGGCCTTGGTGATCGTCGACGACAGCGTCGGGATTGACCACGTCGCTCCGCTGTTGATCGAAATCGTTTGTGCGGAAGCGGCGAATCCTGCGAAGCTTGCAAGGCAGAAGGCGATAAGATACTTCATCAGTTGTCGACCATAGTGTAACGCACCGTCACGTTCGATGTGCCGCTGCGGATGTTGGCATAATTCTGTATTTCCAGCGAATAAGTGAGCTGGAAGCCATTGCTGCCGTAGGTAATGCCTGTATAAGCACCTTTGATATTGTCAATAAAACTCGTTGGAGTGTTGGTCAGGTACTTGTTCGCCGTGACGTAGCTGTTGCCGCCCGTAAAGCCCAGCCCCGAGCCTACGTACGCGGATACGTCGAGGCGCAGGCGGATGCCCGCGGGTAATGTTCCTATCACGTCGCCCTTGATGCTCCGCGACCCTCCGCTCGTGACAGCCGAGGTGAAAATAAGCCAGTTGGTATTATTGGAAGAGCCTGTTGCGACGGCATTCCCCGCTTCGGTCGGGGCGGTCATTTGCAGGTTAACGCTGTTGGAGCCCGACGGCAGGATGTCTACCAGGGCGACGGACGGCATGGTGATGCTCACGTCCACGTTCGCGACCGTCTGCGCGTATGAGGCGAGATTGGCTAAGATGCAGCATATGAGCAGTATGTATTTCATTTTTTAACAGATACTTCAAAGTTTCGCTCCGAAAAATGGATCCGCTTCTCGTTCGGCCTGATCCGGAACGAGAGATCGAGCGTCTTGTCGGTTTCTACCGTGAGCTGGCGGTTACTGTCTTCGACGACGAAACGATCCTGGCTGCCGGGGATGAATACCGATATTTCCCAGGTTCCCGGGCGTATTTCACGGAATGAGAATTCTCCTTTATCGTTCAGCTCGGTTAGGTAGCTGCCGTTTTCACCATGTAATTTTACCAGTACCGTCGGCTTTTCAGTCAATACCGACGATAACCCATTCTGTTTTGCTTTTAAAAATTCGATCCTGCCCGCGATGCTGCCGGTACGCGTCAGCGGGATTTCCACTACACTAAGGCTGTCGGGGCGCACATCTACCAGCATAGGCATACGCACCACTGGCACCACGCCATCGCTGCCCGATTCGTTTTGGGTAATGCTCAGGTAATATTGGTCGGGCGCCACACCATTGAAAGTGAACATGCCGGTGCTGTCGGTCATGAACTTGTGGCTGCCGAGCTGGATGAGGTTGCCCTGCTTGCGGAACCCGAAACCCGTGAGCTGGCCTTTTACCGTACCGATATTTTTCTTCCGTCCCAGCGGAACATTCAGCCGCAATGCATATTTGACATTGAAAAACAGCGTGTTCTGATCGGTATTGCCCACGTTGGGAATGTAGGAGCGGCCGCCGGAGAATGAGAAAATGTGTCTTTTCAAATCCAGCACAACCGACGCGTCCACAAAACTTCTCCGCACATACAGCTCATCGGGAGCGTAATTGTTGCGGTAGAGGAAGCTCGCATACAGGTTTCTTTTGATGTTGATCCGTGCATTACCGCCGTAAAAGAACAGATTTTCGACCGTCCCCGATGCCGAAAATTTGCTGGTATGCTGGTGCTCGAAGTATCCGCCGACCCAAATCCACGGAAAAAGCCGGACGACCGGCTGCACGAGGTTTGAAAACGATTCGCTCCGGCCGTTGTCGTCGGGGGCGAGGTGGTTTTTGGAGTATCCGTACCGCCCCTGGTAAAATAGCGTAAACTTCTGGGAAGTGAGGGTATAGGAGAAATTGCTGAAATTCTCGGAGTAGTGGAATGCAGCGGGTTGCTGCCGGTCTTTGCGTTCCGCTTTGGAATAGAACAGGAAAAAGCGGTTGCGCTGGTCGGGCTGGAAGGAAATGTATCCTATATAGCTGCGGTCTTTCGGAGAAACGCTGTACAGGTTTGCGTCGAGGCTGGGGTTTACGTCGGAAAAGTTGTTGCTCGCTCCGATGGTCAGTTTCCGGGTAATGTTGAAGCCGATGTTGTTGTTGAATAGTCGGCTATTGTTGTAAAAGCCATAGAAATGCTTGCCTGCATAAATCACGTTGCTGGTAATGCTGATCCACTTTTTGGCTAATTGCAGCCGCAGAAATGCCCCGTAATCGGTTTTGCCGATGGCCTGGCCGGCGCTTACTTCGCTTTCCAGGTTAAATTCCTTTGTGTGTACGTTCGCGGCCAGGCCCGTCATGTGCGACCAGAAGCGCCTGTCATGGAAAAACACATTCTTGGAAGCATAATGCACGCCGATATGGGCCGATTCACCGAATTTGTATAAAAACTTCCCTCCAAACGAGTCTTTCTGGTTCATGAAAAACCGGGCCTTTTGGTAAAATACCGTGTAGGCCACTTTCTTGAACTGCTGCTCCACCCGCAGCCCTCGCCCGAACCGGCCGAATTCCATCAGGTTGTTGAGCTGCAAAACATAATCGCCCGCGGAGACGAACAGGCGTTTGCGCCAGGCGTAATCGAGGGAATACTGGTCGTAGGTGCCCACCGCCGGAAATACGAACTGGTTGGGCCCGCGCACGATGAAATCGAGGTAATGGCGTTCTTTCTGATCTAAAAAGCCCTTGCCGGTGGCCTGGTACTGGTAGGCTGTTACCGTCCTGCCGCCATAGCGATACGATAAATAACCGCCGCCTACTTCCACCGGGAAGCGGAAGTAGCGGTCGATTTTTCTGACTTTGGAGGAAAAAACGGGTATGCTGGTTACGGAATACACCGGCTCTGCGCCGCCGGTCATCATCACCGAAAGGTTCGACGACGCTTGCCACGCATTGTTGTCGGTGACCGGAATGACTTGCGAGACGGTCACGTGCGTGTCGGCTCCGGGTTCGAGGGTGAGGCTGTCGGCTGTCTGCTCGACCTTTCCGTGGTCGGATTTCAAAAGGAATTTCTCGGCATTGTTGCCCGCATTGCGGATCATGTAGGTAAGCCGGAGCGTGTCTCCTTCACGAACAAATTCGGGCTGCGTCACGACAAAGAGCTCGATGCTGCGGATTTGCCCGATGGTGAGCGGTACCTGTGTGGTAACCTCCTCACCATTCGCATGAACCAGGAATTTCACCAGGTAATCGCCCGAAGGACAGCCTGCGGGCGCAGCTATTACGTAAAAATAACGCACCCGTTGGTCGCCGGTGGCCCTTACCGGACGTCGCTGGGAAAGAAGCCGCCATTTTTCGGGCAACTGTATTTCTTCCCGCAGCGAATCAGGTAGGGGTGTGGTGGATTTGACATCGAAAAACAACGTGATATGCCCTCCGGGTACAACTGCATCCGGCACATTGGCCAGGGTGACGGTCACAGGTGTTTGCCCGTAACCATTCAGTCCTGTCATGAAAAGCAATATGGCGATCAGCCGGTACAATGGGAGAGGAGGATTATTCAATCTGTAAAGAAATGTTCGAACCGAACAGGTCTTTTTTGGTGTCGGCGATGATCACGCAGTCGTACTTGCCTTTCGGCACGTCGGTAATGGGTATCTCAAACGTGCTGCAATTGCCCGGGTAAAGCATCCGGGTGTTGGGCTGCGTGGTTTTGAGTTTGTTACCGTTGCTGTCGTAAACTTCGAGGATGACATTTGTACGCGCGCCGTACGCACCGTTGTTCTTCAGAACGACTTTCAGAACCGACTGGTCGGCGGAAACCTTTTCGTAGATGACCTTTTCATAGGACAGGGGAGGCCCTTCCACCGGCCCGATGTCCACGATCACCTGAATGGCATAACGTACTTTCGAATTGACCTGAATGCCGCTGTGCGTTTCTTCGCGCACGGGATCTGCTACTTCCACCATAATGACCTCCCAATAAGTGCCCGGCTGGCGGTTCGGATCGGCTTCGATCGTGTACCGCACGTCGTATTCTTCTTTGGTAGCGATCACCCGCTCATCGACATTCGTTTTCAGTCCTGCCCCGAGCGACCTGCCATGGCTACCGATCTCCGGGTAGGCCGCCTGCTGGTCGCATTGCGAAACGAGGTCCTGACGGTATACCAGTATACGGGAGTCTTTTCCGCCGTCATTTTTGACCTTAATGGCCCCCTGGACCTTTGTAGTGGGCGTCGGAATGCTGTGGTTGTGCGTCAATCCGTTCAAGATCACTACCGATGCCCGCGTGTACCGGGGCATCAGTAGCATCATGCTGAGTAAGGCAATCCATTTCATTCGGAATCTCAGTTGTCAGCGAGTGTGTAGGTCACGGTAACGTTCGTGGTGCCGGAGCGCAGGTTTGCGTAGTTGGCATCGGCAGCAATGAAAGAATAGGTGAGCTGGTGGCCGCTGGTCGGTCCCGAAGCCGTGTAGGCACTTCCGATATCGGTAATGAGCGCCTGATCGGTTGTCGAGAGGTTGAAGCCGCCGGCCGTTGGAGTTCCTTTTGTGCCCGCACCTCCCGCAGCAGCAGCGGCTACGATGTGGATGTCCACGCCGTCGACCAGCGCGCTGGCTTTCACGTTCACTTTCTTGGTGGTCGTTCCTGCCTGGATCGACGTGTAGTTGAGCCAGATCGTACTGTTGTCGGCAGGAGCCAGGATTTTTTCACCTGCTTCGTCGTTGGTGGGTTTGGTAAAACTGGCAGTAAAGTTTTTGGTTGCGGAGGTTTCAAGGTCAAGCAAAGCTACGACAGGTACAACCACGGAGATCGCGTGGTTGTCGGTTTGTGTGTCCTGCGCCACTGCACGGCCTGAAAAGCCAGCCAACATCACCACAAACATGAACGAGACGAGGGAGAAACGTTTTTTCATAATCATGAAAGAATTAGATAAGTGAATTTTAATTCGCACCTGTAAATGCTCACGAATGTAGAAGTACTTTTACAAATTTCCAACAAAACTGGGAAATATTTTCCCCATAAAGTACTGTATTTGAATACCTTCGGTTACATATGTTCAAATGGATTCAAATGGACGATTAAGCAGTCGTCTTATTCTTTCACTTTTTTTTGTGCCAGCATCATTTTGACAGCTCCGTGCACCGCAGTATTATTACATTAAAAACTGAGACGATGAACATAACCTATTACGGCCACTCTTGTTTCTCCGTAGTGGCGGGAGGCAAAACGATCCTGTTCGATCCCTTTATTTCAGGCAACGAACTGGCCAAAGGCATTAATCCCGACGATATCCGGGTGGATTATATTTTTGTTTCGCACGGGCATTTCGACCACTCGCACGACGTGGTGAAGATCGCCAGCCATAACGATGCGATGGTGGTGGGGAGCTGGGAACTCTACACGCATTTTGGTGCGCAGGGGGTGAAGAATGTGCATCCATTGAACCCGGGCGGTAAATGGACGTTCGATTTCGGTACCGCGAAAGGTACGGCGGCTGTGCATTCGAGCAGTTTTCAGGATGGTAGCTATGCCGGTGTGGCGGAGGGTTTTGCATTCAAAACCGAAGACGGTAACTTCTATTACAGCGGCGATACTGCGCTGACGCTCGATATGTCGCTCGTCCCGAAATGGGCGAAGCTGGATTTTGCGGCATTGCCTATCGGTGATGTGCTTACGATGGGGATTGAAGACGCTATCGAGGCGGCCAAACTGCTTGGCGTAACCCAGGTACTGGGCGTGCATTACGATACTTTCGGATTTATCAAGGTCGATAAAGCCGCGGCGATCCAGGCTTTTGCCGATGCGGGCTTGACGCTGCATTTGCCCGAAATAGGACAGACCATCACGATCTGAGGGGGCGGGGTGTATTTTTAATTCATTTTTAATTACACCGCCTGCTTCTTAACGATATATTTCGACCACAATAACAAGTACACCAAGTGCGGTTATTGCTATTGAGTTATGTAGTCAAAATCCATTGATCCTATTATGTTCAATGGATTTTTCTTTTTAACACTACCGTAGCCCGGCTACCGGTTTTCGAGCCAGCCTAGAAAATGGCTCACTTTTTCCTTTCCTATCAGCAGTTTCTCGGGCGTCGGGATCGTGAGTTTGATGAAGAGCTTCCGCGAGAAATAATGCTCCACTTCCTTTACCGCATCGAAATTGACCAGATACTGGCGGTTCAGCCGGTAAAACTGTGATGGCGACACCATGCCCTGCACTTCTTCCAGCGGTTGTGTGATGGTGTAATCCTGGTTATCAAACGTGCGCAGCCAGGTGGTTTCGTTGTGGATGTAAAAGAAGGCGATCGTCTCGGTTTTGATCGTGATGTATTTGTTTTGCTTGAACACGAGGAAGCTTTTCTTGCCTTCGGGCTCGCCGAGCCTTTTCAAAAGCATTTCGAGCTCGGGTACCAGCGGCTTTTCTGTGGAGAAATAGCTTTTCAACTGACTCAGTTTGTCCAGCGCGCCTTCAATATGCTCCTTTTTAAATGGTTTGAGCAGATAATCGATGCCATTGGCCTTGAATGCCTCGATCGCATAGTGGTCGTAAGCCGTGCAGAATATCACCGGCGGCACCACCTTCACCGATTCGAAAATTTCGAAACACAGACCGTCCGAAAGCTGGATATCCATGAAAATCAGGTCGGGCTGGGGCATTTCGGTGAGGTAGGAAACGGCCCGTTCCACGCTCTGGATCGTGGCCACCACCTCGGCCTCGGGGCGGAGCGTGGTGATCAGCTGCGCCAGCGAGCGGGCCGTTTTGATTTCGTCTTCAATGATTACGATTTTCATGAATAAGCGGCAGTTTGACCCTGAAATATTCCTGGTCGTTTTCGATTTGTACTTTTTGGTTCAGCAGGTGGAAATACCGGCGATTGATATTGTCGAGCCCCACCTCGGTGGAATGCTCGGGGTTTTTCTTCAATTGCAGCGGGTTTTCGATGACCAGCAGGCCATTCTCTTCATATATGGTAATGTGCAGCGGCTTGTCGAGCGAAACCACATTGTGTTTAATGCAGTTCTCTACCAGCAATTGTAATGTGAACGGCGGTATCCAGGTACGGTAAACATCCTCCGGGACCCGGTATTCCAGCTCGATACCCTCCTCAAACCTCGCTTTGAGCAAATACATATAAGCGTCGAGTATTTCAATCTCTTCCGCAAGACTGATCAGGTCGAGCTTTCTGTTTTCCAGGGTAAAACGATAGAAATCAGATAGTTTTAGTATGAAATCGACACTGTTTTTATCTTCCAGCTCCACCATCGATTTCAGGGTGCTGAGGCTGTTGAAGAGAAAATGCGGGTTGACCTGCTGTTTCAGCAATTCATATTGAGCGCCGAGGTTATCGGCTTTACTGCGTTCCAGTTCGAGGATCACCTGCTGGTTGCGGTGGGTCTGATAGAGCAAATGCAACAGCATGTAGAAGATCAAGTTGATCATGATCCCCCGCACTTCGAACATCAGTACCACCGGCCCGAAATCCAGCGACGGGATGGCCAGCTTCTGCGCGCCTACCATCAGGAACATGAGCACGATGCCGATGGCGATACTCCGGAACAGCAGCGGGTACGAAAAGCCCGACGATGAATGCCCCTTCGTGAATTTGGGCAGCGAGTAGATATTGAAATACCACACAAACAAGGTGAACGAGGTGGTGATCAACGCGCTGGTAATCGCCTCGAAACCATTGGGATGCTTCTCGGCTATTTTGGGAACGGTGGTGAGTATGCCCAGCGACACGGAACTCAGCCAGACGATTACCGCCGAAACCCTGAATGTCTTTTGTACCATGATTGTTCGTGAACCGGTTTACGGGAAAACAGACGCCCGTTGGGCAAATATAAAACTAATCCGCTCTGCATTGCTTAAAACGGCATTTTTGGCACTTTTTGAATCCGAACCTTCCGTCGAATAGTCGACGACCGGGCCCGACTCGCCTGCCGAGACAGTCACCGTCTCCACCGACTTTACGGCGCCATTGATATTACTTCCGAACCACAACGGGTTTTGTTTGAGGTCCCAGGTAACGAGCTTGAAAACTTCGCCCGGCGAAGCGTCGCCCGGCGTATGTGTGTCGCGCTCGCGGCTCGCATGTGCGAGGGCTTCGTCGTTGCCGTAAAGTACCGAAATGGTGCCGGTACGGTCGTTGTGGAACGACGTGATGACGTGCAGGCCATGGTCGTCGAAGATGGTTTCCGGCGCAGGCGTGAGCTTGCGGGAGTCGTGGCAAGCTGCTAATGCGAGTGACGCGGAAATGAAGACTGCTATGAGGTTTTTCATGAGCGTATGGTTTGTTTTGATGTTTTGACCGCCGACGGCCGACGGCTGACCGCCGGGTGGGGTATGGTGATCGTTTGGGATATTTGACTATGGACGATACTTTAACGCGATCGGCCGTCGGCGGTCAGCGGTCGGCCGTCAACAACAGGTCTGTCAGCAGCCACAATGCTACCGTTCTGCGTGTTTTGTAGGAACGTAATCACTTCCCATTCGTTCGCGTTGAAACCATCGGGCAGGTTTATCGCTACGTTGCCGCTGGTCGTTGCCGGGAAGCTCTGGATGCGGCGGACGATCTGCACGTGGGGGAGCAACCGGCCCGCATTCTCGCCGCGTTTCACCATGGTATGTGCCACTTTTTGCACCAATGCAACCTGCAAAACGGTATTGCGTCCTGCATTTGTCGTTTGATAGCTCAGTTTCAGTTTACCTGCTTCCATTTGCGCTTCCGCGTTCAATTGTGCCGGTGCAGCGGTATTCAGTTCGATATTCAATGCACGTTTCAGCGTTTCTTCCTGTGAGCCGATGAGTTCATGCTTGCCATTGACGATAGCTTGCGGCGTGTAAACCGTTTCGAGGTTCAGCCAGCTTGCATATTGGTATTGACGCTTGGTAAAATCTTTTTCGCTGAATACATCGCGCCAGCCCTGGTGATTCCAGTAATCGACGTGGAACGCGAGCAGGTAAACCGGCTTGCCCGCATTCTCCTCCTGAATTTTCGCCAGCAGCTTATCAGCAGGCGGGCAGCTCGAACAGCCTTCCGAGGTGAACAGCTCTACGACGGCGAAGCCTTTGTTGGCAGTATTGTCGTCGGTATTTGAGGTACTTGCATTAAAAGCCATAGCGGAGATCGAAATGCCAAGAGAAAGGAAAAGCGAAGTGATGATGGTGGTTTTCATGATTTTTGGTGATTTAATGGTTGAATGGGTTGTTTTGACCGCCGACCGCCGACCGCCGACCGCCGACCGCCGACCGCTGACCGCCGAGTGAGGTATGGTGATCATTTGGGATAATTGACCACGGACGATGGATCGCGGATCACGGTTTTTGCTGAATTGTGACAGTTGAAGCCATGTGCCAGTCGGCGGTCGGCGGTCGGCCGTCGGCCGTCAATTCCAGTCCGTCACTCCCCAACCGGCCGCGTCGGTATATCGAATACGAACCCGGTTCCTTTCGCCAACTGGTGACAGTTGATGCAGCTGGTTGCGAACGAGGCGGTTTTTCCGTAGGGCTTCAAATCGAGGCCGCTGAACCTTGCGAAGCCCCAGCCTTCGGTGTCGGCGAATTTTTTGGCGTCGCGGACCATGATCTGGATGTTGTTGAAATTGCCCGGTTTTACATTGCCGTCGGCGTCTGGTGCCTGACTGTTCCATACTACTTTCACGATCACCGCACCGTCGGGCCAGGGGAGAATTTTGTTTGCTTCCAGGGCTTTCACGGCAATGTCGTTTCCGTAGATAATGCGGGAAGTACCGTTGTCGGGGCGGCCGGTGGAGCTGATCACCTTCCAGGTTTTGTAGTCTTCGAAATAGCGGATGCCGTTGATGGAGGTCGGTACGTGCGCTACTTTGGGTTTTTCCATGATCGCGGCGGTATCCCCGGCGGCGTAATGCTTCTTGGAAATGCTGGTCACATAGTTTTTTAGGATGGTGAGCTCCTCGGGCGTCACTTTGGCGGACGGGTGTGTGGCTGTGTATTCGGGCAGCGGCATACGGCCCGCGTCGATCATATTGACAATGTACCAGAGCTTACCTTCCTGATCGGCCTTGGGAATACTGTCCCATTCCGAAAAATTAAAGCGTTTGCGCGCTTCCTCCACGTCCGCAGCGACTTTGTAGGAGAATGGCGCGACTTTGTCGTACCAGCGCAGGTTGCTTTCGTTGGAGTGACAATCGTAGCACGAGCGTTTCAGGATGCGGGTCACTTCTTCCGGTCCATGAAACTCGGATGTTACCGGCGGGTTTTCGACCGTAGGGCTGTTGACCTGCAATACAACGAAACTGGTGAATAGAATGCCGGCCAAAACGGCTACTGCATTGCGGTATTTATGGTGTTTAAGGGCGTTCATAGCGGTTTGTTTTTTCTCAAAAGTAGAATGGCGAGCCGCCGTGGGGAATCGGAATCGGGGTGAAGTGGACAGATTGGGGGGCGAAGTGGACAGGGCGTGGTTGGGTTTGGTCAGGCGCGGTCAGGTGTAGTCAGGTGTAGTCAGGTGTTGTCAGGTGTGGTCAGATGTGGTCGGGTGTTGTTGGAAGAAAGGAAAGGGGAAGAAGAGGAAGGACGAGTGCCCAATCGCGTAGCGATGTAATATTGGTAGCAACAGCAATGAGAACAGGCCAAAAATCCCGTCAGGGATGTAACAACAAATCTTGCATTTACATTAATGCTGTCGTTACTCGTCGATCCTTCCTCCATGGGTCGCACTTTTTCAACCTGACACGATCATTGTCTAACTCGCCCGCTAATGCGCCCACTTCGGCCATTTAGAGCGATCGTTTACAGCGGGATTGTAGTCTATTTGTATCGGAAATCGCAGCGGAAACGCCGGTTTCGGGTTGAATTACAAACTATTATAAGACTACAAAATCAACTAGTAATTTATCATGGAAACGATCGAAATCACCCAAGTAGCAGGTGCCACCACCATCGACAAAGTAATTTATACAGGAAAAACCCACACTACCGGCGGCCGCGACGGCGCTTCCCGCAGCTCGGACGGTAATCTGGATATAAAATTGTCATCGCCAGGCTCCCACGGCACGGGTACCAATCCTGAACAACTTTTTGCAGCCGGCTGGTCTGCATGTTTTATCGGCGCATTAGGAATCGCAGCTGCAAAGAGAAAGATCAGCTTGCCGGAAGGCACGGCGGTGGACGCCGAGGTGGATTTGGGCCTTACCAATGCAGAATACTTCCTGCAAGCCCGCCTGAACGTGAACCTGCCCGGTCTTGACGAAGAAACCGCCCGCGCTTTGATTGAATCAGCGCATCAGACTTGTCCTTATTCCAAAGCCACGCGGGGGAATATCGGGGTTACGATTAGCGTGAGGATTTAGGGGTTCTGACCGCCGACCGCCGACCGCTGACGGCCGACGATAGACAATCGACCACGGACCATGGACCAGGTTAACTGTTTCAGGTCTGTGGTCGATTTGTATTTGAACGTGGTCTATGGTGGACGGCCCATGGTCGGGTGCGAGCCCACAACGGTCGGCGGTCAGCGGTCGGTGGTCAGCGGTCGGGCGTCAGCCCACAGCCGTCAAACCAACACCGCCTCCGGCGCCTTCCATTTCGAAATAAACAGCTCCTGCAATTGCTCGATTTCCTTTTGGTAAATGGTCTTTTTGCGTGTGCCGAAATACAGCGTGTTTTCCAGGGGCGTGTTGCCTTCCCACACGAGCTGGATCTGGCCGGTTTCGATGGCTTCCACGCATAGGAAATGCGGGACGATCGAGAAGCCTTCCCGGTCGCTGAGGCAGCGGATGATCGAGCAAATGTTGGGTACGATGTAGTTGGGGCGGAAATCGGGGTGCTGGTCGAAGTTTTTGAGCCAGAAATTTTTCAAATGCTCCATATCGGCGGCGGTGCTGTACCAGATCTGCTGTTTGAGCCAGTTGGCGGCTTCCGACTTATTGGGCTGCGCGAACAAATCGATGAGCGGTTCGGTGTCTGTCTGGCCGCCCGCGATAAGCACAATCCTTTCTTTTGAAAACGGTTTGTACTGCAAATTCTGTTGCTGGCCCTGTTGCGGCGTTACAATGAGGTCGAGCAGACCGTTGTCGAGGTCCTGCTGCATTTGCGGGTACTCTCCGAACTTGATAATAAGGTTGAACGGCAGCGACGCAATATGCTCTTCCAGCGTGTATTGGAAGGTTTCGAAGCACATTCCGACGCTGATCGTCGGCCGCTCGGATTTGGAGCTTTTATGAAAATGCTGCTCCACGGCTTCCAGCTTCCGGAGTGGGTCGAGGACGAAGTTGTACAATACCTTGCCTTGCTCGGTAGGCACCATTTTCCGCGGCGACCGGTCGAACAGTTTGTGCCCCGTGTAGGCTTCCAGCGAATTCAAATGCAGGCTCACGCCCGGTTGGGATATAAAAAGCTCCTGGGCTGCTGCCGAGAGCGTCCCCGTTTCATAGATCGCCTTGAAAGTACGGAGCCATTCCAGATTGAGTACCATATCTATCTATAAGTTTTATAATACAAATATACAATTTAAGTTATTTTGATAATGTATTTAACTGCCGGAAATTTGTAGTGTCAAAATCAAAACAGAACTATGAAAAAGATATTTGTCATTAACGGCGGTCAGCATTTCGCGCATTCCGGAGGGAAATTCAACCATACGCTGACAGGATTGGACCAGGCCTATTTTACCGAAGAAAATGGCTTTGAGCTGCAAACAACCGATATCAACCAACCGTACGACCCGGACGAGGAAGTGAAGAAGTTCGTATGGGCCGACGTGGTCGTGTACCACACGCCCGTATGGTGGTTTTCGATGCCTTATAAATTGAAAGAATACATCGATATCGTATTTACGGCTGGTCATAGAAAAGGCATTTACCGCAGTGATGGCCGCAAAACGGAGAACCCGGCTATCAATTACGGCACGGGCGGTATGCTGCACGGCCGGAAATATATGCTTACCACCACCTGGAATGCACCGGAAACTGCATTTACATTGCCCGGTGAGTTCTTCCGGGAACATTCGGTAGACCAGGGTGTGATGTTCGGTTTCCATCGCATGAATGCATTTACGGGTATGGAGCCGCTGGAAAGCATGCATTTCCACGATCTGGAAAAGAATGCGACGCCGGAGCGCATCGAGGATTACAAAAATCAATACCTGGCACATTTGGCCGGGGTGTTCAACAGTCTGGAAATTGAAACCGCAGCTTAAACCATGCCTATCTACCTTACCGCCGTCATTGAAAGCAAAACAGCGCACCGCGACGAGGTCCGCGCGACGCTGTTGAACATGGTAACCGAATCCAGAAAGGAGCCTGCCTGTTTGCAGTACGATCTCTATCAGGACGATAATAACCCGAATGTATTCGTATTCCAGGAAATATGGGAAAGTCGCGAAGGGCTGGATGCCCATAACGCGCAGCCGTATATCCAGGCATTCGTAGCATCTCTGGAAAAGCTGGAAACAAATCCCCTGATTTACCTTACTAAACCCCTTGACAGGGCATAACCCAATGGAACATTTAAAAACCGCACTCGTAGTAGGAGCGAGCGGCGTAATCGGCAAGAACCTGACGGCCTACCTGCAATCGTTGCCCGACTGGAAGGTCGTCGCGACTTCAAGAAAGCCGCTGTCGGGGAATGTCGAAACCATCGTCGTCGATTTGCTCGATGAGACGGATGTGGCCGCGAAATTCACGAAGCTGAATCACGTGACGCACGTTTTTTATACCGCCTACCAGGATAAGCCGACCTGGGCGGAGCTGGTAGCGCCTAATATGGCGATGTTCAGGAATGTGGTGGAAGCCATTGAAAAGGTAGCCCCGCAACTCGAACACATTAGTTTTATGCAAGGCTACAAAGTGTACGGCGCACACCTGGGCCCGTTCAGGACGCCTGCGCGGGAGGATGATCCGCCGATTATGCTTCCGGAGTTCATGACCGAGCAACAGCGGTACATTACCGCGGCGCAGCGGGGGAAATCGTGGAGCTGGTCGGCGATACGGCCGTCGGTGGTGGGTGGTTTTGCGCCGGGTAATCCGCTCAATCTGGTATCGCTGATCGCGGTTTACGCCTCCATTTCAAAGGAATTGAATGTGCCTTTCCGCTTCCCGGGCAAACCCGGTGCCTATCATCCGCTCATCGAGCTGACCGACGCCGATCTGCTCGCCAAAGCCACCGTCTGGGCTGCTACCACGCCGGCCGCTGCCAATCAGGCATTTAATATTAATAATGGTGATCTGTTCCGCTGGGAGGAAATGTGGCCTAAAATTGGCCGGTACTTCGGGCTCGACACCGCGCCGCCCGTGCAGCTCCCGCTTGCGGAGGTCATGCGCGACAAGGCGCCCGTGTGGGACGCGCTCCGCGAGCGTCACGGATTGCAATACGGGTATGAAGCATTATCCGCCTGGCCGTTCGGAGATTTTGTGTTCTCCTGGGACTACGATTTTCTTGCGGATGGATCGAAGGCGAGGAGGCTAGGCTTTCACGAATATGCGGATACCGAACAGATGTTCTACCGCATATTCGATCAGCTGCGCTCGGACAGGGTTATTCCTTAATCTTCCTGTTCCACAAATTCTGCCAGACTTTTGCCGATAATGTGCGTCCAGCCTGCGGAGAAGCTTTGCAATCCGAAATCGGCGTGGTCTTTCGGGAAGGTATGCAAGCCCTTGTGCGTGAGACGAAGGCGGGTTTTGTCGCCTTCGGGAATAAGCTCGAAACTTACCTCGGAATCGCCGGGGTAATCGGCATAGCGCCATGAGTAGGCGAGTTTCCGCCCCGGATCCGCTTCTGTGACCTTGCAGAGATGCCGGTATTGCCTGTCCTCGCTCCCGGCGGTGAATTCAAACTCGAAGCCGGGCTCCGCTTTGAAATCCGGAATATCGAAATACCACTTTTTCATCTGGCCGGCATCGGTCAGGGCTCGCCACACGCGTGCAGGCGGGGCATTCAGGACTCTTTCTAAAACAAAAGGTTCAAAGGCCATTGTTGTTATGGGTTAAAGTTTAGAGATTTTCATCGGAAGGGTCCTCGTCCAGGAGGCGTTCGAGCGCATCCAGCTTGTCGTTCCAGAACTCCTGATAGGTATTGGCCCATTCGGAAACCTGTTTGAGGCCTTTCAGATCGGCCTGGCAGTAGGTTTCGCGGCCGCGGGTTTGCACAATCACCAACCCGCATTCGGTCAGGATGCGGATATGCTTCGCAACGGCGGGTCGGCTCATGGTGAAATGATCGGCGACTTTGTTCAGGTTAAGCGAATGCCGGGCCAGCAAACCGATGATCTCCCGCCGTGTCGGGTCTGAAATAGCCTGAAAAACATCGCGCCGCGTCTGGTTCATAATTAGAAAGAGGTGAAAAAAATAAAATGGAAACCGTATGGTTTCCAAATATAAATGAAACCATACGGTTTCCAAAAAAATACCCGGGTTTTTTCGCAAAACCCGGGCTTTACCCCATTCCGTCCGATTTAGTAATGCAGCTGAACCTTAATTGTTTCCTTCACCGGCCTTCTTATCGTCGTTGCTGATCCGTTTTTTCTGACGCTGGTTACCGGAGACCTGCCCGAATTCATATTTCAGATTGAGACGCCAGCCGCGGCGATACATGGCTACGTCCTGCGTTTGCACGAAATTCGGGCCTAAGAAGTCGTTTTTCCATCGTATCCGCTGATTGAACGGGTTGTCATAGCCAAACCCGATCGTTCCTTTCTTTTTCAGTACTTCTTTTTGTAATACAATATTATAGAACCCGAAGCCGCCGTAACTGCCCTGAAGGTTCACGCGCGGCGAGTTGTAAAATCCAAAAAGCTGCGCTTTGATGCCTTTGCCGAAATCAATGGTCGAGTTGAGGTTGATCCGGTACATCCAGTCGGCGTTGCGGGTTTTGAGCTCGGCGCTTTCCAGTACATTATAGAACAAGTTGAGCGAGCCGTTTACGGACCATTGCTTCATAATTTTGGTATTGGCGCTCAGGTTGAGGCCATAAGCAGAGTTTTGGGCCACATTCTGGAAAATCTGTTTCAAAACGCCGGCACTGTCGACGGTACTGATACTCTCGATCGCATTGTTGGTCTGGCGCAGGAAAAACGATGCATTAATGCTTGTCTGCTTGATCGACACACTGTAATTCGCCTCCACCGAATGCGTCAACTCGGGTTTCAGGTACGGGTTACCGCCGTACTGGTTTTTGGAATCGGCCTGATTGACATACGGATTGAGGTAAAAGAACTGCGGCCGCTGAATGCGCTGGGTGTAGCTCACACGCACCTGCTGGCTTTTTTTCAGGCTCCGCGACAGGCTCACGCTCGGGATGAGGTTGCCGTAGTTGTTCGAGAAAGACGCGGTACCATTCAGGAAGTTGGCTTGTATGAACGTGTGCTCGTAGCGCGCGCCGAGGTTGATGCCCCATTTGTTTTTCGGTGTGCGGTTGTAAACCAGATAAGCCGAGGTGACCTGCTGGGCATAATCGAAGACATTGGCCTGTTCCGGCATATCGTGGAAATCCTGGGAACCGTCGATGGCGCTGGATATGCGGTAATCGCTCAGAATTTTGCGGAAAATCGTCTTGGTGCCTGTTTCGAGGGTGCTGATGCTGTCGAGCGGGTTGGTGAAATCCAGCTGGATCGTTCCTTCCTTATTGTTGCTGATATTGTAACTTTTCTCGCGGTAATACACGGCGTCGCTGCGGTCTTTGAGATCGGAGTCATAGTCACTGTCCTCGCCTTCGAAGGAATACATCATCAGGAGCGTGAGTTCCCTTTTAGGTTTTTTGAATAAACGAGTGTAGTCGAAATTGACCGTGGCGCCCTGCCAGTCGTAGGTCCGGCGCATATCGCGCTGGAAGTACTGGCGCGAAACCCCCAGGCTGGTCTCATCGAAAGTAATGTCAAAATAATTGGTGTTGATGCCATTATAATAGTTGATGCCCGTGCCGACGCGGTTGAGCGAGTCGATATCCCAGTCGGCATTGAAAGAGCCGTAAAAGTTCTTGCCCCGGCCGCGTACCCATTGCATCTGATCCTGGTTGGTGATGGTGTCGGCATTGGTAAATGTGCGCAGCTGCTGCATATACCGCTTGTTTTTCCAGTTGCTGAAACCGCCGTTGGCAGAGAGCGTCAGACCTTTGTTGCGGTGGCTGATACTCGCATTGGGCCAGTTGTTCCATTGGCCGAAGTTCGGGCTGATGGAGCCGTTCGTGCCTTTCAGTGTATTCTTTTTGGTAATAATATTGATAATGCCCGCGGTGCCTTCCGCGTCGTACTTGGCAGAAGGAGAGGTGATTACCTCCACCTGCTTGATAATGTCGGCAGGGATTTGCTTTAAGGCCTCGGAAACGCTGCGCGCCACGACATTGGAAGGCTTATTGTTGATCAATACTTTGATATTGCCGCTGCCGCGCAGCTGCACATTGCCTTCGATGTCCACCGCAATGGACGGAATTTTCTTTAAAACGTCGGTAGCGTCACCGCCTTTGATGCTGATGTCCTTTTCTGCATTGTAAACCATTCTGTCGGAACGCTCTTCAAAGAGTGCCTTTTGCTCGCTGACCGTTACCTCTTTCAGATTTTGCGCTGCGGACGCCAACTTGATGACGCCTATTTCGATATCCTCCTTGTCGGCATGCACAGGGCCGAAAGTTTTGGTCGTATAGCCCAGCAGCGAGGCCTGAACAATGTAGACGCCCGGCGCAACTTTGGCGAACGTAAACCGGCCTTTGGCATCGGCCGTGACGCCTTCGGTGATTTTTCCGTCTTGCAGCAATGCCACCGTGGCAAATTCGACGGGCTTACTGGCCGTAGAATCCATCAGCAGGCCCGAAATACGCACGTGCTGTGCGGAAACGAAATTCAGTGTGAGGGCCAGAATGGCCAGGGTGAGTAGGGGTGTTTTCATACATGGCTAATTAACGACTGTTAGATCCGCACTCACTGCCGGATGCCCTGCGGCGAATGCAATGCAATGACGACCGAGTTCCCGAAACGTTGCACGGAAAAAATAAAAAGGCCCGGATGGGCCTTTAAAAGTCTGTTAATCAGCTTGGAAAAAAGAAGGTTGGTCGTCAGGCTTTTTGTGCATTGAAGGGCGTCTGGTCGTAGCGAACCTGTTCTGCCAGCCTGGAAATGTAAGGAATACCCTCGCGCTCGTAGGCGGCGATCTGTGCGCCGGTGAGGCGGATTACAAAGTCATACAAACCTGCCCCGCCGCACACCACCGAGAGGATGTAATCTCCGGGATGTTGTTCGGAAAAAGTGTAGTTCCAGGCTTCCTTAGCTATTTCTTTCATGTAAAAAGCGTTATGCGGGGCTAAATATACGTCAAAAAAGAAAGGTCAGCACGTCGCCCAACGTGCTGCCTTGTTTTCATGGTTATAGTGGTGTTTCCGTGTATTTTCCCTTCGGGATCTTGTTGACAACCGCTTCGGAATAGCCCGTCGGCAGGTGCCCGCCCGGCAGCCATAAACTGTTGGCGCCCATTTCGTTGCCCGATGGAACGCGTACCTTCAATCCTTTGGGGTCGGGAATCGATATCCGTACCATTTCCAGGCCTTTCCAGCTGCCGGCCGGTATACCGAGTTCTGTTTCAATCTTGCTGATGTCCTTGCCGGTTTTGGTCAGCATGGCGTCCATTTCGGCTTTGGTCATCACGAATTGCGTATTATCCGGATAGCCGAGCGTGTCGCGGCCGTACTTGTCTAATGATGCTTTGGAGACGAGATATGTGGCACCACCGTTGAACTGCGCCAGGTGGAAATCGATGTACTTCTGGTCGAGGTAAACCGACGGGGCCGGACGTTGACCTTTGGCGATGTCGAGCACTTTTTGCGAAGACCAGCCTTCTTTCCAGGAGTCTTCGAGTTTGATAGTGTCAGGGGTTTTGTCGTCGTCGTCGCTACACGAGAAAGACACGGCTGCCATGAGCATGAACAGCCACAAATGGAGGAGATTTTTCTTCATTGAAATAGTGTTGGCTAAATGTTGTAGCCGCAAGTATACAGAAAACTTAATTAATTCTACTTTTTTAGGTTTTGTTTTGAAAAAATTCTACAAATAAGTTGCGCTTCGTGGCCGTCCTGGCTCGGTAACCGTGCAATTTTTTCCCTAACACGTGATTTTGCGGGGCGGACAGCGGCATATGGATCTGGTTTGCGACCCTAGTTTGCAACGGGCCGACCGCCGTTCATAACCCGGTTACGTTGGAATGAATTTTGCAGTCAGCACCGTAAACGGGAAGGGTCGGCCGAGGCATAGTAATGGGCCCGGAAGGCTGTAAGCTTACCTCTAAAATGATGATACGTGGAAACATTATGATTTTCCTGGTGGACGACGATGTCGACGATCAGGAAATTTTCCTGCTGACGATGCAGGATACAGGCGCGGACGTGGAATGCGAGTTTGCATGCGACGGCATCCAGGCGCTGGAAAAACTGGGCGGCGACAGCTATCAGCCGCATCTGATCTTTATAGATATCAATATGCCCAAAATGAACGGGATGGAATTGCTCGTGGAGTTAAAACAGAACCCCAGGCTCGTAAAGACACCGATATATATGTATTCAACTTCCGACCAGAAGGAGATCGTGACGAAATGCATGGAACTGGGCGCTTCCGGTTTTATGAAGAAAAGTCCGGACATCAATGAGCTTCGGAGGGACTTCTCTCAACTGATCGATAGCCGAATGGCTTCATGACCCCCATCATGCAACACAAAATTGCCGGCGCATGTCGGGCTAATTGCTATGCAGCCAGCAGTTTACGATATGCCAAACAGGTCAATATAGGACATAAAAATGCGAATATTCGAAGGGAATGTTTGTTAAAATTGTTCTATTTGAACATTTTTTAGTATTTTTGATAAAAGCAAAAACCTGACTATTTGGCTTCTCCCTTTACCGATACCGATGATCGAATGCTCTGGCAGCGCTTCCGGCAGGGAGACGAAGAGGCATTCACTTTACTGTATCAGCGGTACGTGAGGGTGCTTTACAGTTACGGCAAGAAACTGATCCCGGACGAAGCAGTGGTAGAAGATCTGGTTCAGGATTTGTTTATCGACCTCTGGCAAAGCCATTCTCGCCTGGCCGACGCCGAATCTCCCCGTTTTTACCTTTTTCGTTCACTCAGACGGCGTATTCACCGGAATGGCAATGGGCGTTTCAATGAGCCCTGGGATCTGATCGACGAGGAATTTCACCCGGTTTCGCTTCCGAAGGAAAATGAAATCATCGAATCGGAGCAGACCCAGAAACAAAAGGACGAACTCGACGCATGGCTGAAAAGCCTTCCCGGGCGTCAGTACGAAGTCATGATGCTGCGGTTTTACCAGGATTTCAGCTATTCCCAGATTTCCCAGATACTTACAATCAACGAGCAATCGGTGAGAAACCTCGTGCAACGCGCTGTTTCCAAGCTTCGTCAGCTAACCATTTCGATCCTCACTTCGGGATTATTTCTATTTCTTCTAAAATAATTCACGAAAAGTGAGTTAAACCGCCATTGCTTTTGCTCTTTCCTGATGAGCACCATGTCAAATTTTTCATCAAATAATCATACTGATGGGTTACTATCATTACGAAGTAACTGATTTCCTGGAAGATCAATATTTCAAATCCTGGGTACTGGCCCCGTCTCAGGAAACTTGTGATTTTTGGGATAACTTTTTACTCACACACCCCGAAAAAGCCGAAGCTATTGCCGGTGCCAGGTCGGTACTGCTGGGTATTCGCTCAGAAATGGAAGCGGATTTCCCGACAGACGGACAGGTGGCCGCGATGCTCGATGAGATTCATAGCCGGAAGGGTTCGGCGAGTCGCTGGCCTATGCGTGGCCTGTGGCTGCGTTTGGGTGCGTCACTTTCGGCTGCGGCGGTGGTGTTGCTGGTGATTGGCTGGGCAAGACAGCCCAACCGGCACGATAGCCATGTGAGCTATGAAGAACTGGTATCGGCCGTGGAGGCACCGCTGGTCGAGCAAACCAACACAACTACCTCGCCGATCCTGCTCACATTGCCGGATAGCAGCACGATTCTTTTGCAGCCGAAAAGCAGTGTGAGTTATCGTAAGGATTTCGTCAAGAGTGCATTGAGGGAAGTTTACCTGTCGGGGCAGGCATTTTTTACGGTGACTAAAAACCGCCAGCGACCATTTGTGGTGTATTCCAACGAGCTGGTTACCAAGGTGTTGGGTACGAGTTTTATGGTGAAGGCATTCGAGGACGCGAAGCAGGTGGAAGTGTGTGTGAAAACCGGCAAAGTTTCCGTTTTCCCGCGCACCGATACGGAGGTATGCGAAGGGATTGCCAGTCCGGAGCTTGCGGGCACGATCATTACGCCGAACCAGAAAGTACTTTTTTCACGTGAGCAAACACAGATCCGTAAGGGATTGGTCGATGAGCCGGAAATCCTGGCCTCGGCGGTGTTACCAGCGCCGCTGCTGAAATTCCAGGACATGCCGGTTTCGGAATTGCTGAGCAATATCGAAGAGACCTACGGGATCGACATCGTATATGACCACCGTTTGTTCGGGGAATGCCTGCTGACGGCCTCTTTCACGACCGAGAGCCTGTATGAAAAGATGGACCTTATTTGCAAGGGCATCGAGGCAAGTTTCGAAGTGATAGACGGGAAGATGATCGTCTCAGGCAGAGGATGTAACTGATATTCAAAGAAATTACAAATGCTTACAAACCTAACTAACAACCCTAACCCCCAGATCGCTTCTATGATTTAACCAAACTCCCCAAAAAAGAAGGTTGATGATGTTGCACCATCACCAACCCTGAGTTCATCCCCAATTCGATTACATCCGTTACCAGCGGATGGAGGACTCGTTTTGCCCATTTTTCCATGTTACAAAACTTAGTAAAGTTATGAAAAAATTGTATCCTAACTATGCTTATTGGCAGATCCTTATGAGATTCAGTTGTATGCAACTCATCATTGCTGCACTTCTGACGACTGTGGCCCTGGCTGGTGCTACCGAAGCGCAGGAGGTTCTGAATAACCGCGTTACGATCCAGATGCAGAATCAGGACGTCCGTAAAGTGTTGTCAGCAATTGAAGACCAGGTTAAAATAAAATTCCTTTATAGTTCCAATCTGATCAAGGCGGAGCGCAAAGTGAGCGTGAATGTGAAGCAGGAGCAGCTTGGCTCGGCATTGAAAACCATCCTGGCGCCGCTGGACCTTGGTTTCGAGGTTTCGGGTAAGCAGATCATCCTGAAAAGAGTGAAACTGCCGATCGAAAAGCTCAATCCGCAAAGCTACAAATCGGAAACCGTGGACAGGACCATTTCCGGCACGGTAACCGACAAAGACGGTGCTTTCCTGCCCGGTGTTTCGGTGGTCGTCAAAGGTACCGCGCGCGGTACGGGCACCGATGCCCAGGGGGTATTTAAAATTGACGCACCAGACGGCAACGTAACACTTACATTCAGCTTCGTAGGTTTCTCTTCAAAAGATGTAGACGTGGCCGCCGGCCAGAGCACGCTCGACGTGACGCTCACCCAGGATGAAAAACTGTTGAACGAAGTGGTGGTTGTGGGTTATGGAACCGCGAGCCGCAAGGACCTGACGGGTGCCGTTTCGATTGTGAAGGTATCCGAACTGACCGAACAGCCCAACTCGAACCTCAGCAACCAGCTGCAAGGCCGTGCTTCGGGTGTGACCGTGCTTACTTCCGGTCAACCGGGCCAGGCGCCGCAGATCCGTATCCGCGGTATCAACTCATTCGGGAACAACACCCCGTTGTTCGTAGTGGACGGTGTGCCTACGCAGGATATCAACAACCTCAACCCGAACGACGTAGCCTCGATGCAGGTATTGAAAGACGCCGGTTCGGCCTCCATTTATGGTTCGCGGGCATCCAACGGGGTGGTAATTATCACTACCAAACGCGGGCAGGGTAAAGTGAAAGTGAGCTACGATATGTTCTACGGTACGCAGACCGTTCCGAAAGGCAACGTGTACGACATCCTTTCGCCGCAAGGTATGGCGGATCTGAAATTCCTGGCATTGAAAAACTCGGGAGCAACGATCAACGATCCGCAGTACGGCAGCGGCGAAACGCCCGTTCTGCCTGACTACATTGTGCCTACGGGCGTGAAAGAAGGTGCCGTGGATTTGTCGAAATACTACGTGAACCCCAATTATACCGACAAAGCGGACATGGACTCGTTCTACCGCATTGTGAAGGCTAACAAAGGGGGTACCGACTGGTTCCATGAAGTGTTCAAGAATGCGCCGATCCAGAGCCATAACCTTTCGGTAAGCGGCGGCGGAGAGCAAGGTAACTACCTGTTCTCGTTCAACCACTTCAACCAGCAGGGTAACCTGATGAACACCTACCTGAAACGCTACACGATTCGTGCCAACAGCCAGTACAATGTGACGAAGTTTATCCGGGTGGGTGAGAACATCGCGCTCACGCTCGTGAACAACCCGCGTACAGGTATCCTCGAAGAGGGTGGTGGTATCGGTATGGCTTACCGTATGCAGCCGATCATTCCGGTGTACGATATCCAGGGCAATTATGCCGGTTCTTTCGGTAGTGGTTTGGGTAATGCCAAAAACCCTGTCGCGATTCGCGACCGTGCCCGCAACAACCGCGGCATTACCAACAACTTGTTCGGAAACATGTACGCCGAAGTGGATTTTCTCAAAGATTTCAACTTCCGTACCAGCTTCGGTGGAGGCCAGTTTACCTATGCAGAAAACACATTCGCTTATCCTGAATGGGAGAACTCCGAGAACGTGACGACCAACTCTTACTCGGAGCGCGTGAATTCCGGCTATAACTGGACGTGGACCAATACCGTTACCTACGAGCATTCATTCAATAACAAACACAATGTGAAGGTGCTTTTGGGTACCGAGGCTTATAACAGTACTTATCGCGAAGTGGGCGGTTCTACCCAGAGCTATTTCTCTTTTGACCCCAATTATACCAGTCTTTCTACCGGTTCAGGAACACCTACCAACTTCTCGAACCGCTCTTCGGATGCGTTGTTCTCGTACATCGGCCGTATCGACTATAACTTCAAAGACAAATATCTCCTGAGCGGTACGTTGCGCCGGGATGGTTCGTCGCGTTTTACCTCGCAATATGGTTGGTTCCCGGCCGTGAGCGCGGGATGGCGATTGAAAGAGGAAGCGTTCATGCAAAGCCTGACCTGGCTCACCGACCTCAAAATCCGCGGTGGATGGGGTATTATGGGTAACCAGTTCAATGTGGATCCTGCCAATGCATTTACAACCTATGGTCAGAACAGAAGCTTTGCATTCTACGATATCAAAGGAACCGGCAACAGCACGGTACTGGGCTTCCAGCGTACCCGCGTAGGTAACCCGAACGCGAAATGGGAAGGTAACATCAACTCCAACATCGGTATCGATGCGCAGTTGTTCAACGGAGCCATCGATTTCACGATCGACTATTATCAGAAAAATATCGACGACCTTTTGTTCTCGCCTGAGCTTGCCGGAACCGTCGGACAAGGTACCGCACCGGCTGTGAACATCGGTAAAATGAAGAACAAGGGTATCGATATGTCGATCTACGGTGAGAAAACCATTGGCAAAGACCTGAAACTGAATGCGACCGTGACACTCACGACTTACAACAACAAGATCGTGAAAATCACCGACGGAGTAAGCTATTTCGACCAGGAAGGCCGCCGGTTTAACGGTAGCACGATTGTCCGTAATGCAGTGAACCACTCGATCGGCCAGTTCTTCGGCTACAACATCGTAGGCTTCTGGAACAGCCAGGCGGAGATCGACGCAGCAAATGCACAGGCGGCTGAGAAGAGCGGTAACCCGGCGGCGGTTTATCAGAATGAGGTGAAAGTAGGACGTTTCCGTTATGAAGACGTGAATGGCGACGGTATTATCACCGCCGACGACCGTACCTTCCTCGGTAACCCAAGCCCTAAATTCAGCTACGGTTTGAATATCGGTGCTACCTACAAAAACTTCGACTTCGGTATCTTCCTTTACGGTGTACAAGGCAACCAGATCTGGAACAACCTGAAATGGTGGCACGACTTCTACACCAACTTCCAGGGTGCGAAAAGCAATACGGCATTGTACGATTCATGGACTCCCCAGCACATGAATGCCACCGCACCGATCCAGGAAAACACAGGTTCTTTCAGTACAACCAACGTGCCTAACTCTTACTATGTTGAGAATGGTTCTTACCTGCGCGCGAAAAACGCCCAGATTGGCTACACGTTGCCAAAACACCTGACCCAGGCATTGAAAATCGATCGCCTGCGTGTGTATGTGCAAACCGCCAACCTGTTCACCATCACCAAATATTCCGGTCCGGACCCAGAGGTTGGACAAAGCCAGGTGGCCGGTTCTACCGCATTTGGTTTGGATGAGGGCGTTTACCCGAACACGCGCCAGTTCCTGGTTGGTTTAAACCTGACATTCTAATTCACTGTATATAAAAACAGAAAGAGATGAAGACATTTAGATTTTCAAAAATAGCGCTGGTCGCGATTTTCGGTCTGATTTCGTATTCCTGCAAAGAGAGTTTTCTGGACAAACCTGCATTGGGCTCGTTGAGCGATGCGCAGCTGAGCACCAAGGCGGGCGTGCAGAGCTTGCTGGTAGGGGCCTATGCGGCATTGGACGGTAACGGGGTAGGGGCTGCCAGTGCATGGGATGCCGCTGCCGACAACTGGATTTACGGAAGTATCGCCGGCGGAGATGCCAAAAAGGGAAGCGACGGTGCCGACCAGCCGGGTATCAACTCCATTATGATTTACAGCGCGGGACCGAGCAACGGGTTTTTCAATAGCAAATGGCGGGCTGCCTATGAAGGCATCAACCGCGCCAATACGGTGCTGAAATTCATCCCGCTCGTAACATCGGGGATCACCGACGCCGAAAAGACGGATTATACGGCCCAAGCGCGTTTCCTGCGTGGACATTACTATTCAGAATTGAAGAAAATGTTCAATATGGTGCCCTGGGTGGATGAAACTACGCCGGACCCGGCAGCGGTGAAGAATGATGCCGATATCTGGGCGAACATCGAGGCGGATTTCAAATTTGCGATGGACAACCTCCCTGCCACGCAAGCCGAAGTAGGCCGCGCAAATAAATGGGCTGCTGCTGCTTACCTGGCGAAAACCTTCCTTTACGAGAAGAAATATTCGGAAGCAAAGACCATTTTTGATCAGGTGATCGCGCAGGGTGTTACCAGCAATGGATTGAAATACGACCTGTTACCCAAATACCAGGACAACTTCGACGCGGCGCAAAAGAACCTCGCCGAATCGGTTTTCGCGATTCAGATGGCTGCCAACGACGGTACCAACACCATCGACAATGCGAACACCGGCGGTATGCTGAACTTCCCTTACAACTCGCCGTTCCGCTGCTGCGGTTTCTACCAGCCGAGCCTGGACCTCGCCAACTCGTTCCAGACCGACGCCAATGGCTTGCCCAAAGTGGACGGCTACAACGCGACGACTTTGAAGAACGACATGGGTATCAAGTCCGACGCGGCATTTGCGCCGGATGTTACTACGGCACTCGACCCGCGCATCGACTGGACGGTAGGCCGTCGCGGCATTCCGTTCCTCGACTGGGGTAACCACCCGGGGCAGTCGTGGATTCGCGACCAGAGCTATGCAGGTCCTTATTCTCCTAAAAAGAATATCTACTGGCAGGCTACGCAGGACAAATATTCGGATCAGCATTCATGGGCGCCGGGCACGGCTATCAATATCCAGGTGATCCGTTTTGCCGACGTACTGCTGATGGCTGCCGAAGCAGAAGCGCAGCAGAACAACCTGGCGAAAGCACAGGAATATGTGAACCGCGTTCGTGCACGTGCTGCGAAGCCTGAAAGCTGGGTATATACCTACGCCGATCCGGCCAAACCAATGGGCGGATTTACCAAGACACCTGCAGCGAACTACAAAATCGCGCAATATCCTGCCGGTGCATTTGCTGCAAAAGGAAAAGAAGGTGCATTGGCGGCCATTTATTTCGAGCGGAAGCTTGAACTGGCGATGGAAGGCCACCGCTTCTTCGACCTGTCGCGCTGGGGCATTGCTGAGCAGACTTTGAATGCCTATATCGCATTCGAAGGCAAGATTACGCCGGACGTACGAGGCGGGAAGTTCCTTAAAAATGTGAACGAGTACTTCCCGATACCGCAGCGTCAGATTGACCTGAGTACCAAGAATGGCGTATCGTCATTGAAACAGAATCCCGGTTACCAATAACAAGCTAATATCTACCAAAGCAATGGGGGCGGTTTATAACTGCCCCTTTTTGTTTATAATAGAAGGATTATTGATCGGTTTTATGAAATTATCCAAATGGCTCCCGGCATTACCGGCCGGCATTTTTATCGCGGCAGTGTGCCTGCAAGCCTGCGGCACTTCGGGCGACACCGAGCTGACCGGCGAACTGGCCGAGGGGAGGGATGCGGCCCGGAAGCATTGCAGTACCTGTCATTTGCCTGTCGACCCGGCGTTGCTCGACAAGGACACCTGGAAAAACCGGGTGCTGCCGGTAATGGCGCAATACTTCGGGATCGAGGTGTGGCAGCGGAACCAGTATTTTGCCGGTGAAAATTCGGCCATGCCCATAACCGACTGGATGAAAATCGTGGCGTATTATGACTCTCTCGCGCCTGTGCATTTGCCCGGGGCACGCGTGACCACGCCTGTGCGTGAGGAATGGGCCGGTTTTACGCTTAAAAAGCCTTCCGACGACACATCGCACCTCGCTACCACCACCATGGTTGCGATCGACAGCGCTGGGCAGTCGATTTACACAAGCAGTTCCGAAATCCCTGCGTTGGTACGCTGGGATCATGATTTCAGTAAAAAATCGAAAGCTCCGCTGACCTCGCCGGCGATGCATATGCTGTTTGCCTCCGGAGGGCCGGCCCCCGGACAGCCCATCGTGACGGCGGTAGGGGAAATGCGGGCCTATGATGTGGAGCGCGGCGAACTCTACCGTGTGGAGACATCGGGGTTGGACCCTGTGCCTTTTATCACGGGCCTGCGCAGGCCGTTGCAAACCGCTGCGGCGGACTTTAACCGGGATGGGAAAACGGATTATGTCGTGTCCGCATTCGGGCATAATCAGGGCGGGCTGTATCTGTTCCGGCAAATGCAGGACGGGAAGTTTGAAAAATCAGCTGTCCGCGAGGTGGCGGGTGCAACGCAATCGGTGACCGGCGATTTCAATGGTGATGGCTGGCCGGATATCATTGCTTTGTTCGCTCACGCGCAAGAGGGGATCTGGCTTTTTACGAATAACCAAAAAGGCGGATTTGCCGAACAAGAATTGCTGCGTTTTCCTCCCGTTTACGGCTCATCCAGTTTCCAGCTCGCCGATTTCAATGCCGACGGCAAGCCAGATATTCTCTACACATCAGGCGACAACAGCGATTATTCCCGCATTCTCAAACCTTACCACGGCATTTATATTTATTTGAATAAAGGAGATTTTCAGTTTGAACAAAAATGGTTTTACCCCGCCAATGGGGCTACCAAAGCGATGGCGGCAGATTTTGACGGTGATGGCGACCTCGATATCGCATCGATTGCATTCTTCGCAGACCTCGCCCATCATCCCGAAGAGAAATTCCTGTATTTCCAAAACCAGTCGACGAAATCCGATTTGAAATTCCAGCCATTTTCCCCGCCGATTGCCCAAAACGGCCGTTGGATTTGCATGGATGTAAATGATTGGGACGGCGATGGCGATCCCGATATTGTACTGGGCAATTATTCGCGGGGATTTCTTAACCAGGAAGAAGTGAAGGCGGATTGGAATGTGTATTTGCCATTTTTGGTACTACAAAATGATAACACCCCTGCGCCAAAGCATTAGTTTTAACACAAAAAAGCACAGACCAACCGGCCTGTGCTTTTTTCCTTACCAAGTACTATTTATCTAACTATGATTACCTTTTGCACCCGTTGGCTGCCGTCGGCCAAAGTAAGCTTCACGGTGTAAATGCCCGGAGCCAGTTTGCTGACGTCAAGCCCTTCCGGGGTGACGGCCTTGCGGTCGATTACTTTTATGCCTGCGGCATTGTGCAGGACAACAGACTTCACTTTTGCGAAATCCTTGAATTTCAATCGGTCGCTGGCCGGGTTGGGATAGGCGGCGAGCATTGTGTTGCCTTCGAATTCTATGCTCAGAATGCGGCTATATGCAAATGGGGCATTCTGATCGTCCGCGGCGCGGTCTACCATTTTGAGACGGTAGTAGTTCAGTCCCGCTGCCGGTGCCTGATCCACGAAATCGTATTTACGCAATACGCTGCTTTCGCCGTGCGATGCCTTTGTTCCGATGATCGTCCAGTTTTTCGAGTCGAAGCTGCGCTCGATTTCGAAGCGGTCGCTGTTGGTTTCTTCGGAGGTATTCCAGTTGAGCAGCGCGGTGCTGTTGGCTTCTTTGGAAACGGAGAAGGAAACGAGTTTAACCGGCAATCCGCACTCTTGTTCAGTCCGGACGGTGAGCAAAGCAGAGCCGGATGTGAGTGTACACAGGTCGCTGTCGCTGTCGACGATCACGCGGTATTGGTTGCCGCTCCACACAGTGTTGGTGGGCGAAAGGCGCAATGTGTCCGAATTGGCGCCCGAATAGGTTCCGTTGGCATCGGTAGCGCCGCCAGCGGCCAGGTTTGTCCAGTTGGTACCGCCGTCGGTGCTCACTTGCCATTGGTACAGAAGCGTGCCGGTACCCGTTGCTTTTACTGCGAAAGTAGCGGTAGTGGCTTCACAAACGATCTGGGCTGCCGGATTTGGCTTGGTAAGCTCGATATCGCAAAGCGTTGCGGTTACACAATTTGCGCCGTCGTTGCTGCCGGATGGTGTCGACGCTGACATGAAGCTGGCTGAATTCGCAACAGGGTCTATTTTGTAAAAACGACCCGAGTCGTTGTGGAATGCATAGAGCTTACCGGTCGCGTCTGCGAAAACGGCGCCGAAGCCGCTGGCGCCTGGAAGGCCGGATACCGGCGATGCGCCTACGGTAACTGCACCTGTTAATGGGTTGATCGTCGAAATACGTGCATCGGTCGTGAATCCATATATGAGCTGAGTCGACGGCAGATAGGCAAAATCGGATCCGCCAAAAGGTGCGCTCAGTGCCACGCCATAGGTCGGGCCGGCTTGCAGCGCGAATCCGTTCGTCGGGTCAACCAGTTTCAGGTAGGTCGAAGGGCGGTTAGGGTCAACGTCTATCACGTAGAATCTCGGCTGATTGGTCGTGTAAACCATCATATAGCCATTTGGCAACTCTACACCCACGTTAAAGTTGCTAGTTCCGGGCAGGTTCGTGATGGGATATTCCACCGTACCGCCTTCACGGTCGATCTGTACAATGCTGTTGGTGCCGTTTTTGGTTGCCCAGAGCATGTTATCCGCAGAGTTGTAGATCAGCGAGTTGACCGTCATTGGCAACGGCGAGATTTCTGTGCGTGCGCCGGTATTCACATTGTATGCGTAGAGTGTAGAAACAGGTTCTCCGGCAGCGGCGGCCACCTGGTAGGTAATACCATCCGCGCAATCGAAAGGCAGGTTTTCCAGAATTGAGTTCGGGCAGCTCGCTCCGTCATTGCTATTGGAGGTAATGCTGGTCGAAAGCAGCGTCGAAGTAGCCGCAGTGGGGTTAATGCGATGGAATGTGCCGGGATCGTTGGCGAATGCATAAAGTTTGCCGCTCGGGTCGGCAAATACTGCCCCGAAAGAGGTGCCTGTGGGCAAGCTGGCTACCACGGCACCGACGGTCGTTACCCCGGTGACATGGTTGAGCGTCACCAGTCTCGAAGTGGTGGATTCAACCCCGTAGACCAAGCCCGTAACCGGTTCATACACAAGGTCAGCGACATTGATGGCCGCACTCAACGCTTTGCCGTAAGGCGCTGAGGTCTGCAATGCGTAGCTATTCGCCGGGTCGACCAGCCGCAGATAGGTTGAACGTGCCGGGTTGATATCGATCACGTAGTAACGCGGCTGGTTGGAATTGTAAACCAGCATATAGCCTCCCGGCAGCCCGGTGCCGACGTTGAAGTTTCCGCTCAGATTGGCAATAGGGTATTCGATCAGCGTGCCGTCGGCGCCGATGCGGACGATCGAGTTAGTGCCGTTTTTAGTCGCCCATAGCGTGTTGTCGATCTCGCTGTAAATGAGTGAATTTACCAGTGTTGTGAGTGGTGCGATCTGGGTCCTAACGCCAGTGACAACGTTGTACGCGTAGAGCGTAGACACGGTTTCACCCCCCGCCGCAGCCACCTGATAGGCTACGCCGTCCTCGCATTCAAAAGGCGTAACGCAGCTTGTGATGGTTATCGGCTGGCTCACCGGACCGGAACAACCGGGGTTTTCGTAACGTGCGTAATACGTGCCGGCAGGTGCCTGCGTAGGATCGGCCACGAGGGTGCCCGCGGAAGGCGTCGACGAAGTGTAAAAACGCAACGTGCTGCCGGCAGGACCTGGGCCTGCCACCAGACGGTTCAGGTCGTAGGTTACTGCGGGGCAGATGGGAGCGTCGGTGCTGGCAACCAGTGTTGGTTCGCCGGGCGTGGCGTACACGTTCATGGTAGCCGACGACGACTGCGTAGTACAAAGGTTGCTGGTGATGACGCAGCGGTATTGGTAGTTGTTCCAAGCCGCTGTCGATGGCGTTACGGTAAGCGTGGCAGTACCGGCACCTGAGTAGCTGCCGTTCGGGCCTGTAAATGGCGTTGTTTGCATATTCGCCCAGGCACCGCCGCCGTTGGTGCTTTGCTGCCATTGGTAGGTGAACGGACCATTGCCGTCGGGGGCCACGGTGAAGTTCGTAGAATTGCCGGGGCAAAGGGTCACGTCGGCCGGCACCACCGGAATATCGGTATCACATTCCACGAATGCGTTCGGGCAGCTTGCCGCGTCGTTTCCGCCCGAAGGAGGGCTCGTTGAAAGCAAAGTGGCGGTGTTGGCAACGGGATCGATGCGGTAAAACCCTCCTGTGGTGTTGTTGAATGCATATAATTTGCCTGCCTTGTCACTGAATAAACCGCCGTATGGATCGGCCGGAAGGCCCGTTACGCCGGTCGGGTTGGTCGTTACAGCACCTGTTGCCGGGTTCAGCGTTTGCAGGACGCCGGTTGTGGTGATTCCGTAAGCCAGGCCGGTGGAAGTGAGGTAGGCGATATCCGAGCCTGCAAAGCCTGCGGAAACGGGTGTGCCGTAATTCGGCCCCGTTTTCAATGCATATCCGTTGGTAGGGTCAACCAGTTCCAGGAAAGTCGCACGCGTCGGGTCGACGTCGATCACGTAGTAGTCCGTTGCATTCGTTGCGTAAACCAGCATATATGAATCGGGCAGTTCCACACCCACATTGTAACTGGCCGACGGCAGGTTTGCAATGTCATAAACTACTGTTCCGGCGCCCGCGCCGATCCGTACAATGTCGTTGGAGCCAACCAGCGTAGCCCACAGGAAGTTGTCGGCAGCAGTGCTGTAAATCAACGAGTTCATCGAATAGGAAGTCAATCCAATCAGTGTGCGTGTGCCCGAACCCACATTATAGCTGAACAGGGAGGACTCCGTCTGCCCGGAAACCACTGCAATCTGATAAGCAATACCATCCAGACACCCGAACGGCGTCTGCTGGCTCATCCGGAAGTTCTGGTTTGCCATGTTGGCAGCCTGGTTGGTCAGCGCGATTTCGCCGTTCAGCGGCGCATTGGCCTGGTTGGCGGTGTTGCTTGGCCCTACCACGTCTTCGGCCACGTAGTAAGTGCCCGGTATGCGGTTCCCCTTGGAATTGGTGGCTGTGTTGGTCAGTACCAGCTTGTGGCCCGTCAGGTTGTTGGGCAGGCCGGCGAAGGAATAGCCGCCGGCAGGGCCGACTTGTGTAGAGGCAATAATCGCCCCGGATGCATTGACGACATTGACGTACATCGTACCGCCAAAATCGGTGCCGGTTTCGCCGGCGTCGACGATGCCGTCATTGTCGGCATCGACCCAGACGGTCCCGGTGATGTTGACCGCTATGGCCGCTCCATAGCACAGCACTCCGAATAGCAGGAAAAGAGCCCTGATCAATAGATTTTTGTTCATAAGCAAACGTTTGATTAGGTGAAAAAATTAGGGGATTGAAATTCATGATTGGATCAGACTGCGTAAATGGGGCCGCATAGATCGGGCCCGGGGCAGCAAATTCTGCGGGACTAAAATCTGTTGGCCGGGCGAGGAGGGAGAGCGCAGGATAGCATGTAACTCGCGGACAAATATCGAATTAAATGTTTACGTGATATGATTTAATTCGTAGATATGGTTCTACAAATAATGATTGTTCTTGTAGAAAAATTTTTATATGAAAGTGCATTGATGAACCTGAATCCAGTGCGGTAGGCGCAACCACTATCTAAGAGTATAGTGGTAACCTCGGGGTAAGCGGTCGATCTCGCGTGCACCTGGGGGCTAATTTTGTATCGCCGCCCGGCCCTGACGGCAGGCGATCAGGAGTGGCTTCCTGTGAGGGCCAGGTGTGAAGTATTCATACCATCAAACACAATGAAATCATGTCAAAGACAACGTGGAATGTAGATGTAGCGCATTCAGAAGTTCAGTTTAAAGTAAAGCACCTGGTTATCTCGACTGTAACAGGATTCTTCCGTACTTTCAGCGGGTCGGCATCGACGGACGGCGATAGTTTCGAGAACGCCAACGTCAATTTTACCATTGACGTCAACAGCGTAGATACCGGTCAGCCCGGCCGTGACGAGCACTTGCGTAATGCCGATTTCTTTGAAGCGGAGAAATATCCCGAGTTCAGCTTTGTTTCAACTTCGCTTAGAAAAGATAAGGGCGATTTGTACAAGCTTGTAGGCGACCTGACGATCAAAGGTGTTACCAAAGAAGTGGAACTCGCAGCCGAATATGGCGGTACCGAGCGTGATCCCTGGGGTAATACCAAAGTCGGATTTGAAGTAAGCGGTACCATCGACCGCAAGGAGTTCGGCGTGACATTCAATTCACTTACTGAAACCGGCGGTCTTGCACTGGGAGAGAATATCAAGATCCTGGCCAATATCCAATTGGCGAAACAGGCGTAATAGCCATTATTTAGAGTAGCTAACGTGCGAGAGGGTGCCCTGTTTCGGGGCGCCCTCTTTTCATGTTCAATGCTTTTGACTTAATTTGTATACTCTATTAATTTACTAGAATATCCCTAGGCCCCGTTTTATGCAAATCGAGATTAAGAATAAGTTGAACGACAGAGAGTTGTTCCGTATCAAAAGGATGAAGGAGGTAATTAAAACAACTCATCCGCACGGGCACAAGGAATATCTCGAAATCATATACCTTACACAGGGCGAAGGGCTGCACCAGATCGACCATCACCGTTTTCCGGTAAGCGGCAACAGCCTGTACCTCGTGATGCCGGGTCAGATTCATAACTGGGAACTGACCGCCATCCCAAAAGGCTTCGTAATCATGGTGCAGAAGGACTTTCTACTGGGGCACCCGCTTTATGATGCGCTGTTTCAGACCTTTCCTCTGGCATTCAGCAGCGGCTACCGCCTTGAAAACGCAGGGGCGACTTTCGAGGGAATTTTTGAAAGCATTGAAACGGAATATGCCTCACGGCAGTCAAATTATGAGGCTATTGTACAGACTTACCTGCTGTTGCTCTTCAATTTGCTGAAACGTGAAGCGCACATGGATCGCAGCCAGCCCGAGCCCCCATTGCTCAAATCCTTCTTTGAACTGGTGGCGGCACATTACAAATCCATGCACGAAGTCGCCTGGTATTCCGGCCAATTGAATGTGACGCCTAAAACATTGAATGCCAATTGCCGCAGGTTTCTGGATAAAACAGCCGGAGCGGTGATCAACGAAAAACTGACGGCCGAAAGCAAGCGCCTGCTGCTCTACTCGCAAGCTAATTTGGGCGAGATTGCCTACGAGCTTGGCTTTACGGACCCGTCGCATTTCAATAAGTTCTTCAAAAGGCAAACCGGCGTTCTGCCGAGCATTTACCGCAAGGGGATTTCCTAGATATACCAGTTTTAGGACCGAAAGTACAAAAGTCTACTGAGTTTGTAGGGTTATTTTTGCCGCATCACCGTGAACAGGCGGAAATAGCCCTTATGAAATTTCTTTTTACCCTTACAGTGCTTTTTGGCGCATTAGTGCCCATCATGGCGCAGAGCCAGGTGACCATTACCGGCAAAATCACCGATCATCAAACCGGCCAGGGGCTGCCTTATGCCTCCGTCGCATTGTACCGCTCAGCCGATTCAACCCTGGTAAGCGGCATGCTGGCAGATGATAGGGGAGCTTTCCTATTTGAAAAACAGGGTGTTACTGCGTATTACATCGAATCACAATACATGGGATACGGGAAGTTGCGCACGTCGGTACCCGTGCAGGCGGGTAACGTGGCATTACCGCCTCTGGCCATGCAACCCGATGGTCGCGTGCTCGACGCTGTGGAGGTGACAGGCAACCGGAGCACGGTTGAAAACAAAATCGACCGGCAGGTGTACCGCGCGGGCGCATTTCTGGGCAGCCAGGGAGGTACTGCTGTGGACGTGCTCAAAAATACGCCGTCGGTGACAGTCAACAGCGAAGGCGATATCGCATTGCGCGGCTCGACGGGCTTTCTGGTGCTCGTGAATGGCAAGCCGGTGCAGACCGACCCCGCGGTTGTACTTAACCAGATTCCCGCGAATAGCATTGAAAACGTCGAAATTATCACCAGCCCATCGGCGCGCTTTGATCCGGACGGGAAATCGGGGATCATTAATATTACTACCAAAACAGTCGCGAAAGACAGCCAGAGCCTGGTGGTGAATGTGCAGGGTGGGTTACCGTCCGTTCATACCTATCATAACCTGAAAAATCCGCAACGCTTCGGCGCAGACGCTGCCTGGGGCATCAGGGCTGGTAAATGGGAAGTGAACCTGAGCGGCAGTTACCTTCGGAACGATCTCACAGGCCGGAGGGTGGGTGACGTCAACACGACGATCGGGGATGTTTTTACTTCCTTCCCGTCCGATGGTGAGCGGAGTTTCAAGCGGTACAACTATACGGCACGGGCATCGGTGAGCTATACCGCCAGCCCGTCGGACGTCATTTCAGCAGGTTTTTACAAGGGTTATCGCTTCCAGTCGAGAAGGGCCGATTTGGTTTATAACAATACCAAAACCAACCTGGGTACAGGACAGAACGTGGGACGGATTACCTATTTCAATTCCAATATTGCCCAGAAAACAGCCGATGTGACGTCTGCTAATCTCGATTACCTGCATCGTTTTGGAAATAAATCGGAGCTGACGTTGTCCGGATTGGTCGAATCTGCCGAGCTGGACGGCCTCACCACCAATATCAACCTTTCCGAGCCGGGCCGCACGCATACTTTGCAAAACACCCGCAATCCGAGCGAAAACCCTTTAAATGCGTACCGCTTGCAGGCCGACTATGTTGTACCGATTGGCAAAGGGAAGCTGGAAACAGGCTACCAATATCGCAACCAATTGCAGAAAGGCGTATTTCAATACCTGGATCAAAATATGGAAACCGGCGAATTTGTGCTGGTGCCGCAGTTTTCGAGCCGCACGCGCCTGGAAAACCACATCCATTCGATGTACGGCCAGTATAGCGGGAAATCGGGCAAGCTGGAATATTCGGGTGGATTGCGCTATGAATATGCCACCCGGCAGTTTACCGCCGAAGGTGCCGTTACCCGCAACCTTGATTTATCCAATTTCTTCCCGTCTGCGCAATTCCAGTACGCATGGGGCAAAGGCTGGCGCGGGAAAGCGGGCTACACGCGCCGCGTCCAGCGCACAACGAACAACGAGCTGAATCCTTTTCCCGAACGGGAGCATTCCGAAACCCTCGAATCGGGTGATCCGGACATTCTACCCGAATTCATCGGAACGGCCGAAGCGGGCGTCGTGAAAGAGTTCGAAAAGGGAAGTGCTTTTGTAACCTTGTATAATCAGCGGATCAAAAACGTAGTCAACCGGGTCAACAGCGTTTACAATGATACGATCGTCAACCGTATTTACACCAACGCAGGCCTGGCGACTTCATGGGGCGTGGAAATCGGTGGGAATACCAGCCTGACTAAATGGTGGCAGGTTTACGCCGGCGCGAACGTGTATCGGTACGCGATCGAGGGAGGGCTTTTCGGGAACACGGTAGTGGTGAACACATCGAGCGTAGTGTATTCTTTTAATGCCAATACTACCTTCAAAATCGCCCCCACTTTGCAGGCGCAGTGGGGGATCAGCTACTTGTCGAAAAGAGTAACCGCGCAGGGTGAGGATTCCCGGTTTGTGAATCCGTCGCTTTCGGTGAAGAAAACGTTCCTGAAAGGCAAACTCTCGGCCACATTGCAATGGCAGAACATGGACCTGGGTATCGCAGGTGCTAACCAGCAGCGTATATCAACCTGGGGCAGAGACTTTTACACGACCACCAACTACATTCAGGAAACAGACATTTTCCTCATTAATCTGAGCTACAACCTCAATCAACTCGCCAAAAAAGCCAAACTCCCGGCCAGCGAATTTGGTGACCGGGAGTTTTGAGGTTACTTGCCGTGGATGAGCTGCAAGGCTTTTTCGAGCGGCTCATCCCGGCCGTCGGCAATGCCCTGGATGGTGGGCTTCACCTCTACCTGTGGCACAATGCCGATCCGCTGGGTTTCGCGGCCGTCGGGGTAGTAGACGCCGATACCGCTGATGCTCGTACGTAGCCCGCCGGGCAGGACGATGTGTGATATATCACCATCCGCCCCGGCTGTCGTGCTGCCGATTACCGTCACATTGGGTGCAGCGGCGAAGGCCATCGTCGTGAATTCCGACTGGCTTACGGAGTTTTCATTCACGATCACAATCACCTTTCCCTTGTAATGATCGGGATTAGTTTTGCCGAGTTTCAGCTCGGGCGTCCAGGTAAACACACCGGGCGTTTTGAAGTTGCCTACGGTGAATTTTGCAAACGGTTTCGCCTCCGGCAGCAGCATCGGTCCGAATGAGAATACCATAAAATCCGACGGATAACACCGCATATCCACGATCAAACCTTTGCTTTTCCCGATTTGCGGTGCCAATGCGGGCAGATAAGAATTTTTGAATTTCCCCGGGAAAATATAGGCTACGTCCTGCCCGATCATTTTGAAGCAAGTGTCCTTTTTGTTGTAATTGGCATATGTATTAACCTTGCTGCGCGGATAAACAGAAATGTTTGCTTTTTGCACTTTTCCTGCCCGCTTGAAGGTGATCGCAATCGTGGAGTCGTTGCTCCGAAGCAAGTTTGGTGCCATAGTTTTCAGCTGGATCACGGGATTAGAGCCAGGCGTGTAAGGCTTCTTTTCGGCAATGATCTGCTTAACACCTTTTCCATTGATCGTCTCGATCACATCGCCTGGTTTCAGCCCGGTTTGCTTGCCCAACTGCGCATTGAAATAATCGATAACAACCGGTTTCCCCTCGATAAAACTCAGCTGAACGGGCGCGAAGTTTTGCCCGAAATATTTGTCCAGCGCTTCGTGGTTGCCATTGAGGTTGGCGTGCGAATCCTTGACCCTCGTAATGAGAGCCAATGCGGCCAGTTTGTATTCTGTTTCGTTAGCGGCCGTCACGAACCTGGGTACAAATTCTTCCAGTACCGCCTGCCAGTCCTCGTGGATCAGCGGCTTGTAGGGGAAGAAATACTCGATCATATTCCAGTACCTGAACAGCGAGAGCAGCCTGAAACCGGCATCGGGATAGGCCATTTCCGCATAGGGATTTTCGTTCTTGAATTCGGGATTACCCACGTCGATATACGACGCGATATAGTAATGCTCATCCGTGCGGGCAGCCCGGCGGATGGAGTCGAGTCGGGGCGGTAATGCATCGCCCGACTTCGCAAGCCACGCGAGGTCCGGTTTTATCACCGCATCTGCCGGAATGGCCTCCGGCGACAGTTCCCTGATCGGCCCGAACTTACTCAGCCATTGGCCGATCACCTGTTGCCGCTCCGTATCGTTTTTGGCAGCGATGTACGGCGCAGCCACGCGGAAAAGCTCATAATCCATATTGAAATTACCATTCGCCACGGCGGGGTGATGGTATTTCACAAATCCCCATATCCTGCCCAGCTGCGCCAGGCTGGTAGCCTGCTCTTTGGAAAGCTTGTAACCCGGACCCAATGCCAGCTTCGACCCGCCGTCGAATTCCTTGTCGAGCTCGGCGGCATAAATCTTTTTAGGAGGGGCCTCGGTGAATGGCTTACCATCGATAAGCAGCTCAAACTGATCGACCCAGAGTGTTCCCGGCCCCACGAGCAGCGCGCCAATGTAGATTTTATCTGCACCGGAGGGGTAGGGCAGCTTAATGCTGTACTGCTTCCAGTCCTGTGTCCCGCGCAGGTTTTCGCCTTGCATATTATTGAATTGCAGCATTCCCGATTTTCCGTCGATCCGCATCATCAGCCCGGCGAAGCCCTTCCCGACATCCCTGAATTTCATATAGCCCCTCAGTTCTATTTCCTTGCCGCTGTAATCGGCCGGCAAGGGGTTGGCCGCAGAACCGAATTGTATATTGTCCATCACCTCCGGCGACTGGATGCGTAGGGAGGCCTTACCCTGGTATTTTTCCGTGGTATCGGGAGAGAATTTATAGCCTTTTCCCCATTCCATCCAGGGAGCAGGCAGCTTGTCTGCAATGAGTGTTTTTTCAAAATTGAGGTTAAAATCTGTCGATGAAGGCTGCTGCGCCAGGGCGACTCCCATGGAAAGGGCGCACAGTGCGGTTGTAAAGAAATATCGCATGACCAAGGTCTTTCTTGGTAAAAGAATGGTTACTAATGTGCTTACTGTAACCGAATGTAAAAAGAATGTTACCTTGTGCAGAAAGAAGAAACCCCCGTGGGATTTTCCGCGGGGGTTAACTTGATATATCAATTAAGTGTTGATAGCGAGCTTGTTATTTCGTTTTTTCCAGCCGAAGAATGTAATCGATGCCATCTACAAACTCGGCGCCTTTCGTCAGTTTTTCGCTAGCCGGGTCGTATTCCCAGATATAATCCTTGTCGGCTGCATTCACGGCGATATAAGCTTTGCCGTCTTCCACCACCACGGCATTGACCATCCGTTCGCCCTTGTCGGCAGGGAGGTCAAGCTTTTTGATAAATGTGCCGGTTTTTACGTCGATAACAGAGAACGAGTGGTCGGCATCGATTGACTCGCCCTTGATACGCGTGCGCACGATGGCTTTACCGTTGCCGATATACCACATCGCCGCGCCCATGCCGTTATCCGTTTTGGCTGAAAGATCAAAGAAATAGGTCGGATCGAGCGTGGTAGCACCGTTTTTGATACGGTAAACTATCGATGGAGATTTGTAATCGTAACCGGCCACCGGATCGCTGATGAAGTAAATGTCGCCGTTTTCATCCTTGAACGACGCCGGCGCGTACACGATCGGGCCGCCGGGCGTAGTGGTGCGCGTGTCGGTGATGGTGCTTTCGGTTTTCATGGAAGGGTAACTCACAACCGCCACATTGAAATCGGGGTTGACCGGCAGCGGTTTTACCGACCAATCCGAGAACGAATAGCCGTAGCCCACAAACAGCTTGCCGTCGCGGTATTCGGCAAACCCGACGTTATAGCCGGTAAAGCCAGCCGGTTTTGCTTTCAGGTCCAGTTTTCCGGTAGTAAGCGTCATATCTGCCACTTTCACGATAGCGTAACGGCCTTCGCCTTCCGCGTCGCCGAAGATCACGAGCGTCTGATCATCCACCCACACATAGGAGCTCCAGTTGAGGAATGTGAAGGGCACTTCTTTGTCGATCACCAGCGTGCCGTTTTGAACGTGATACTTACCAAAACGGCCGCTGCCGAAATTGGCGTGGTAGTAAAATCCGTCCTTTTGAATAATGTCCTGCGCATACACTTTGCCGGTCATTTCGGCGCCGTTGCCTTTGAGGGTGATGGTACCGCTCGTGAGCGACGGCACATCCGCAATGTAATAGGCGGTATTGGGCCATGCGCCCACACAAAGTACGGCGGAGTATTTGCCTTCTTCCTGAACGGGAGTACCTCCGTTATCGTCGCTATCGCTGCATCCGTGAAGGGTGAATGCGGTGAGCGCAACGAGGATGGCTTTGGCCGGGTAGCTGAAAAATCTGTTCATTTTTGGGTGTTATAGGTAAAATTTAAGTTGCTTAATGGATGAAATAGCGGAGTTTCAGCGCGAATGCACGACCAGGCTTTTGAAGCCTGAAATTGTCGTACGCGAGGTCGTCGGTGAGATTGCGGCATTCGGCCGACACGTTGTAGCGACCGTCGGCAAACGAATAGCTCAGCGTCGCATTGTGGATCAGCTGGCTCGGGATCGTCGACTTGCCGTTTACATTCCCGAAAGCCTCCCAGGTGAGGTAAAACCAATGCACATATTGGGTAAACCAGCTGAATTGCAGGCGCGAACCCTTCATAAACACATCGCTTTTCCCGATGCCCAGGTTGGCATTACCGAAGAACCACGGCTGATTAGGGATTTTGTTCTTATAAGTCGCTTCGGGCACATTGGAGGTCGTGCTGCCGAACTTCGTCATATTGATCGCATTCTGATAGGTTGCATTCACATTGAAAGAAAGCAGATCGGCGTAGTCGTACCGGAGTTCGGCTTCGAAGCCTGTTACCCGCACATTCGATTTGTTCTCGTTTTTCAAAGCCTTCGAACGCTGGTCGGCAACGGGGTAAATGAAGTCGGAGGCATTGCGGTAAAAGCCGGCTGCTTCGGCGAAGAAGCGGTGCTTGCCGGTGCGGAAACCATAGTAGGAGCCCAGGTTCACGTTATCGCTGCGCTCGGGTTTGAGGTCCGGATTAGGCTGGACATTCAGGCCGTCGCCAAACACTTCTTCTACCTCCTGCAAGCGGAAGGTATGTTCCAAGGAGAGCTTCACGCCGAGGTCGGGCAGGATTTTGTACCGCGATGCCGCGCCGTAACCGTAATTGGGGAAATTGTCGGTCAAAACCTGGTAGCCGTTGTCGACCCATTTCTTCCGTTCGAGGCCCAGGCCATAATATTTGGCAAAAAAGGTATTGGTCCAGCGCTTGTCGAGCAGTTCCTGCTGGTAGGCAAGTCCCAGGATCTGCTTCGTCATGATCCCCGGCATATCGTCGCCGGATACGAGCAATTCATTATAATTCTCGTTTTTGAGGCGATCTATCGTGTAGTTGAGGTTCAATGAATGCCGCTCGTTGAGTGTGTAGCTCGCATTCGCACGTAGGAAGGCACGCGGGCGGATGATATGCGAGAGCGATTTGATACCGCCCATTTCGGTCGCGCCCTTGGTAGTCCAGGAGCCGTCCCAGTAGTATTGGCGAAGTAGGGTATCGGCAGTCAGGTATTTGTCTGTTGAAAGCGAAGCAAACAGGTTTACGTCCAGGCCATTTACCAATAGGTTGCTTTTCTTGTACCGCAACGTCCCGGTCGACGATTTTCCCTTTCGTTCCACATTGCCGTATACAATGGCCTGTTCAAAACCCGTTTGCTGGTCCTGGCGGCTCTCGGAGTAACCAAAACCTGCATACAGAACGTCGGCCCAGCTTTTATTGGTAATACCCACCTCTACCTGCCCCATACCCGAGCGGTAGTGGTCGTGGAAACGTTTCACGTCGGTGGTTACGAAGTTGGCCCCGGTGAGGTCGGTGATCTGATTCCCGACACGCGTCCCGCCTTCCAGGATCTCGACGCCTTTCATCTTATAATTGTTGTCGGAGTAATTGAAAAAGCCGCTCGCCTTGACGGTAATGCCCGTCGGCTTGTGCACATACTGAGCTGTCAGCGCCGAACGATGGGTGTTAAACGAACCGTAGCTGTGGCTGAGGTCGAGGTAGTTGGTTTGTTTCTGGTTGGTGATCACATTCACCGCGCCGCCCATGGCGTCCGAGCCAAGCTGCACCGGCACCACGCCTTTATACACCTCGATACGTTCCGACAGGTTCACGGGAATATTGTTCAGCGACATCGCGCTGCCCATGACTTCCATCGGTACGCCGTCGATGAAATACTTCACCGCCTTGCCCGAAAGCCCGTTGATCGAAAAGTTGAAGTTCGATCCCAATCCCCCTTGCTCGCGGATGCGTACGCCGGCGCTGCGGTTGAGTACCTGGTTGAGGTCGGCTGTGGTGTTTTGAAACTGTTTCGTCTCGATCGCATTCACAGTAAAGGCCTGTTCCTTCACTGCCTGCGTTTCCGTTTTACCGTAAACGCTTACTTCATTGAGATTTTGCTGGTTTTCTTGGAGCTGGAAATGGAGGGAGGCTGTCTTTCCGGCTTGTATCGTTACCGTTTCCGACACGGCTTTGTAGCCCATCAATGTGGCTTGCACGGTGTAGGTGCCTGTTTTCGCGGCTGGTAGGGCAAAAAAGCCATTCGCATCCGTCGTAACGCCGTTCGGGGTTTTGAGGATGGAAACGGTTGCGCCGGGCAGCGCCTCGCCGGATGCTGTTTTGACATAGCCGGAAACCGAAAGTACCTTTTGGGCGAACCCTTGGAGCCCGTTAAAACTGATGGTAATCAGGAGGAATAAACGTGTAAATAAGCTGCGTGGCATGAGGTGTTGATTCATATATCACCTCTTAGTAGCCCCAAATCGAAATACCCGAAGGTCGGGTTTGAAAAAAATCAGGAATTGGGAAATGCATTAATCATAAAAGCCATATCGCTTCTTGATTTTGCCTTTGATGGTCATTGAACAGCTGATCTGGCGCCTTATTGTTTCGAAATCTTGCCGATCGAGCTTGCCGATAACGACGGTCGGACGGTTTTGAATGATCGTGCATAGTTCTGATCGCTCGATGATTTTGAGTTTCGAGCAATCGACAAACGATGTGTGATCAAGATAGTCGCGACCGTCGGCCGGAAATTCAATATGTTGGCATTGAAGGTCCAGATTGTAATTGACCTTCATATTGAGTTCCGTATTAATGTATACCGAAGCTAACGTGAGGCTGTCGGCTGATTCACCGACGATAATGAAACGCTTGACTTTGGGCGGAGTCGTGTCTTTGACCATCATCCGAAGGACGGTCCCAATCAATGAAGCCATCAGAATGATTGCAGCTATTGGTAATCATTCAAACTTCGCTGAATGGATCAGCAACTGGTCTTCAATGTATTTGACCATGTGGTTGTCAGCCCCGCCGGCTTTGGCAATGGCAACCGGGCTTATTTCCTTGTCCCGACCTGTCTGGTTCCAGGCTTCGTCGTGTGATTTGTCCGTCAGATCGTTGAAACTGAGTTTTTTGTTTTCCTGCACAGATTCATCCATGCATTTCATTTCTGATTCGGAAAGGAAATCAAGATCCGGTGCGGTAATCCCTTGAATTGAGTAACGATCCACAGCCGAAAAGTACCGCGCGTAGGATGTTCCACCTTCTTTGACATTCTTATAAATATCATAGGCAATGGAGGGTACCGGCCCGTTTTTCATGGCGTGATAATGATCCTGTGAAATAGCAGCACCATATTTGACCAGGTGTTTCTGGTCGGCAAAGTAAAGGATTTTGAAAAGCTTGTGAATATCGGAGTGCCCGCCGAGCTTTTGCAGAATGTAAAGTAGTAAATGGATAGTCCCCTCGATTTTTTCTTCAATTGCGTTCATAGCTCGAAAATAGGTGTTACCGGTTGATGGTTTCCTGAGTGCAGAAAGAATGAAGGAACATTTGAGTAGTCCCCAAAGGTACTACTTGTTTTGGAATTTTTACAATCCATCTGGATTTTTTCCAAAATTTCTTAACACTCCCATAACCCACTACCGGCGAACGCATCAGTAATTTTGCCGCTCCCATTACTTGTACCTTTTAGTAACCACCCAAACTAAACCCATGGATTCAAGAAGAGATTTTATTAAAAAGGCGGCGATGCTGGCTGGCGGCGCGGGCGCGGCGAGTTTGTTCCCGGAGTCGGTGCAGCGGGCGATGGCGATCACGCCCGATCCGAATACGACTTACCTCGATGCGGAGCACGTGGTCATCCTGATGCAGGAAAACCGCTCGTTCGATCATAGCTATGGCAAGTTGCAGGGCGTACGGGGCTTCAACGACCCACGGGCTATCGATCTGCCGAATAGGAATAAAGTGTGGCTCCAAACCGACCTGAAAGGCGACACTTACGCGCCATTCAGGCTCGATATTAAAAATACGAAAGCCACCTGGATGCACGACCTGCCGCATTCGCGCGAGTCGCAGGTGGATGCCTACAATGGCGGTAAATCCGACAAATGGCTCACTTCCAAGCGGTCGGGCCACAAGGAATATGCCGAAATGCCGCTGACGCTCGGTTACTACGAGCGGGAGGATATTCCGTTTTACTATGCCCTGGCCGACGCATTCACGATTTGTGACCAGAATTTCTGCTCGTCGATGACGCCCACGCATCCCAACCGTTATTACCTCTGGTCGGGTACGATCCGCGAAAAGCCGGAAATGGACTCGCTGGCAGTGGTACGGAACAGCTATTTTTCCATTAACAAACCAGTGAAATGGAAAACTTTCCCCGAGCGTATGCAGGAAGCCGGTATCAGCTGGAAGTTCTATCAGAATGAAGTAGGCGCGGTGGTACAGTTCCATCCCGGCGTCGGCTCGTGGCTGAGCAATTTTGGCTGCAACCCTTTGGAGCGTTATGCCCAGTATGGCGTGAAATATTCGAGAGATTTTATCCATTACGCGACTTTGGAAGTGGATAAAATCAAAAAGGACCTTCCGGCATTGAAAGAGAAACTGGATGCCGCGACGGGTGCTGAAAAGGACAAACTAACCAAATCATGGGAGCAGCGGCATGCCTTGCTGGAACGCCTCGAAACTGATTTGGCCGAATTTAGTGAGGAGAATTTTAAGAAGCTGTCGGTGTTTCAGCAAGAGCTGCACCGTAATGCATTTGTGACCAACCGCAATGACCCGGATTATCTGAAACTGTCGTCGATATCATACATTGACGGCGACGTGGGTAAGACTATCGAAATGCCGAAAAGCGACATTTTCTACCAGTTCCGCAAGGATGTGAACGAAGGTAAGCTGCCGACGGTTTCATACCTCGCCGCGCCTCAGAACTTCTCCGATCACCCGTCGGCGCCGTGGTATGGCGCGTGGTACATTTCCGAGACGCTCGATATCCTGACGAAAAATCCGGAGGTGTGGAAGAAGACCATCTTCATCCTTTGCTATGACGAGAATGACGGCTATTATGACCACATTCCGCCATTTTCGATTCCTGATCCGACCAAGCCGAACTCCGGGAAGGTGTCCGCGGGCATCGATGTCAAGGCCGAGTATGTGCCGTTGGAACAGGACGAATCCCAGGTGCCGAAAGCCAATGCGCGTGGTGGGGCGATAGGCCTGGGCTTCCGCGTGCCGCTCGTGGTGGCGTCGCCGTGGTCGCGGGGCGGGAAGGTGTGTTCGCAGGTTTTCGATCATACTTCGATTATCCAGTTTCTGGAAGAATTTACGAACCATAAGTCCAGGAAGCAGGTTCGGGAAACGAATATTACCGAATGGCGCCGGACGATATGCGGCAATATGAGCTCGGTTTTCCAGCCTTTCGATGCGTCGCCGTATAAAAAACCGAAGCCGGTGAATCGCGATGAAATCCTCACGACGATTCACAAAGCGCAGTTCAAAGCGGTGCCGGCAAATTTCAAGGCTTTAAATGCGACGGAAATCGGGAAAATCAATGATAACCCGGTCGGATCGCCCTTTTTGCCGAAGCAGGAGCCGGGGACCAGGCCGTCGGTGGCGATTCCGTATGAGCTGTATGTAAACGGGGCGTTTTCTGCGGATAGGGCTGCATTTGAGATAACCATGCATGCAGGAAATAAGGTTTTCGGTGCCAAATCGGCGGGCGCACCGTTTATCATTTACGCCATGAATGCCTATGAAGGTGAAGTGTTGCGGGTGTGGAACTACGCCGTGAAGGCTGGCGATACGCTGACGGAAAGTTTCAAGCTGGCGGGTTTTGAAAACGGCCAATACCACTTGCGGGTCTACGGTCCTAATGGCTACTTCCGCGAGTTTGCAGGTAACGCGCAGGAATCGGAGATGGCATTGTCCTGTGGTTATGTTTTGAATAAAAATGGTAAACCGACTGGCGATCTGGAACTCGTGGCGGTGAACAACGGAAAGAAACCCCAGACGCTGAAAGTTACCGACAATGCCTATCAGCAAAAGGAAATAGAAGCAAACCTGCCCGCCGACGGAACGGTGAAAATGCTTATCCCGGCTTCAAAGGCCCATCAGTGGTACGATTTCAACGTGCATACGGGCGCAAAGAGGGGCATTATGCGCTTTGCCGGCCGTGTAGAAACCGGTAAAGAGGGCATTAGTGACCCGTTCATGGCCGATGCTTCGCGTAAAATTTGATTGAAAACATAAAGAAATCGCCGGGTTGGGGCTTATCCTGTAAAACTCCAACCCGGCGATGCTTCGAAAACTGATCGCAACCTGCGCATTACTACTCGTGCTGCTGTCATTTCCGACGGTTTCAGCGCAAAAGAAGAAAGGCACTGACAACATTTATGCCCGGCAGAACCTTATTGCCTGGTGTATTGTCCCATTCGATTCCAAGGAACGCACCCCCCAGCAGCGCGCCGAAATGCTGAACAAGCTGGGTTTTACCATGCTCGCCTACGACTGGCGCGAGAAGCACATTCCCGAATTCGATGCCGAGCTGGAAGCATTGAAAAAGCACCACATCAAATTGCAGGCATTCTGGCTGTATTCGGGCCCGAACCCGGAAAACGATCAGAATCTGCCCATTATCCTCGATCTGCTGAAACGGCATAATGTGAAAACGGAGATCTGGTGTATGATCGGCGGGATTAAAGACATGGACAAAATGACCCAGCAGCAAAAGGTGGAGGCTGTGGCCAAACCGGTAGCCTACATTGCGGATAAAGCCGCGGAAATCGGCTGTACGGTAGGCCTTTATAACCACGGCGGCTGGTACGGAATGCCGGAAAACCAGCTGGAAGTGATGAAATATCTCAAAAGACCCAACATTGGGATCGTCTATAACCTGCACCACGCCGAGGAGGACATTGAACGTTTCCCCAAGTTCTTCCCCAAAATACTGCCGCATTTAATGGCCGTGAACTTAATGGGACTTAAAAAAGGAAATCCCGTGAAGGTTGTGCCCGTAGGCGAGGGCGATGCGGAAGCGGAAATGATCCGCATCATTCGCGACAGCAGCTACCGCGGCCCGATCGGCATTATCAACGAAGAAACCGCCCCGGATGCCGAGGTAGGGCTGACAATGAATGTCGATGGATTGAAGAAAATATTGAAGGCGCAGGGGGATGTTGGGGCGTTGAGGACTTATGAGTAGTCATGTGTGGTCATAAGCGGTCAAGGTTTGTCAGAAATAGTCAGAATAGCCCGTTTCAAATTTGACAATACCTGACTATCCATGACGACACCTGACTAACCATGACCACACATGACCATATTTACCGCGCCCGGTTCTGTTCCGATTCGCCCGTTGATTTACTGTTAAACGTAATTTTTCCCGACCGCCCGAACCGGTATATCGCGCTGATGCCGAAGAATGCGGTGGAATAGGTGCGGTGATAATAAATGTTGGTTGCGCCGACGCTGTATTTGCCGTGAACGTGGCTTTGGTGGAAAATATCGTTCGCGGTGAGCCTGATTTTCAATGCGTTTTTCAAAAAGTCCTTCTCTATGCCCAGGGTTACCGTCGACCGGCTGAAATCATTGTAAAGTCCCTGCGACCTTTCGCTCAGGTACCAGGCCATGAGCTGGATTTTAAAAATATGGTTTACATCAAAGGTATTGCTGGTGTAGGCATAAAGTTGAGGCCTGGGTTTGAGTATTTCGAACCCATATTCATTGTCGATCAGGTTGTTGCGGCTTACCGTGATGGTGTTGGTCGTGTTCCACCATGCGATGCTGAATGTCGCTGAGGCGGTCATGAAGAGGGAATGCTCCCGCGCGAGGTTAATCCCTTTTAAAATGTAGCTGTTGGGTGAATCGCCGCGTAATGCAGCCCCGCTGATCTTGTCTTTGGTGTAGGTATAACCCGCGCGGACGTCGAGCTGCTTGTATTGCAGGCCGGTTTCGAAAGTATGGATCTTCTCGGGCTGCATATTGGGATTCCCCTCGATGGTCGTGAAGGGATCCTGGTAAATTACAAACGGATTGAGTGCCTGATAGCGTGGACGGGTAATCTTTGAAACGTAGGAAATGCGGCTTTGCAGGCCATTCGGGAAGTTTTTGCTGATAAACAGATTGGGGAAAACATTGAAGTACCTGTCCCCGATAACCTGGCCGCCACGAGCAGTGGTATTGAGCGAGTAATGGGTGTATTCGCCCCGTACACCGACACCGAAAAGTACCTTGTTTTTCATGGTCCCTTGATAATTGAGGTACGCGGCGGGTACTTTCTCGCGGTACCGGAAGTTGCTGCTCAGGCCCGGATCGGGCACGAACGGGCCGTCTTCGGTGGAAACCATAAAGTCGGTTCCGGAGCCGTTATCGGCGTAGCTGAACTTCGCGCCGGTTTCGAGCTTGCCGCCATTGCGGAATGCTTTCGTATAGTCGAGCTGGGTGCTGGAAATGTTGATGCGGACGAGCACGTCGTTGACCAGGTTGCGCAGGCCGGTGCTGTCGCCGGTGCGGCTGCTTTCGGCAATCCGGTCGTGCTGGTCGGTTTTAAAGCGGGCATATTGGGTACCGATAAACAATGCAGAGCCGAGCGTGTCCAATGCGTGTTGGAAATTAAGGGTAACGGCATGGTTCCAGCGTTCTTCGTCCTTGGCAATGCGGCTTTGGTAGAAGCTGCTGCCCTTCTGGTCGGTGAGCGCATTGCTGCTATTCTGGTTGCCGCCGAGGCTGTTGAGGTTTCCCTTGTAACTTAATGATAAATAGCTGTTGGCATTCAGGTTCCATTGTGCACCTGCACCGAAATTGGAATAGTTCCGCAATTTGCGCTGCCAGTCGGTCGTGAGATCGGAGTGGAGGTATTCGGTGGGCGAGGGGCGGGTACGCGTGGTGTGGAGTACTTCACGGTTGTTGCCGGTTTGGAGGGCATAGTTGGCCTGCAACGCCAGCTTGTTGCGCATGTACTGGGCATCCGCGAGGGTATTGAGCTCACTGCCCGCAAATTGGGTATAGGCATATTGCTGGGTTACTGAGCCCGTCATACCGCCGTCGACAACCTGTTTTGTAATGATATTGATCACCGCTTTCCCCTCGGCATCGTATCGGGCAGAGGGGTTCGGGATCACTTCTACCCGGGCAATGCGGATTACGGGAATGGCTGCCATTTGTTCATAGGTAATAGCCTGACCATTCAGGAAAATCAATGCCTCGCCCCGCCCAGCCACACCTGCCCGGCCATCGGTGAAGATAATGCCCGGTGACCTCCCGAGCAGCTCGGTAGCGGATGTGCTGCCGGCCAGAATGCTGCCTGTTACCTGGATTTCAGTGGTGCCGTTGGCGCCTTGCCTCACGAGCGGCGCCTGCCCGCGTACGGTCACGTCCGCGAGTGCGTGCGCATGTTCACGCAGGAGGATCGTACCGAGGTCGATCTGCGTCCGGCCGTTAGGACTGATGACGATCACGGTATCCGCTAGACCGACGCTGCTCAGTCTGATGGTAGTAGGTTCGCGCGTAATGCCGGTGAAAGTAATGCGGCCGTCCTCGAATGGCGCGCCTTGGAGCAATGTGGAATCGGGCAGGTCAAGCAGGCGGGCGTACACGGCGACTGGCTGCCCGTTTGCACCGACGGCCCTACCCGAAATCGCGTAACGGTGCTGGGCAATGGCTATTTGTGTAAACAGGAAAAGGATGGAGAAAATGATGCCGGAAAGCTTCATGGCTGTGACAATGGATATGGTTTGATGCAAAAATCCAAAGCCTGCCGTTTGGGGAGGTGTGCAAAAGGCAAATCAGGAGTACGGATTTATAAATTCGTACCGTCTTTAATCCGTAATGGGTTGGTTGATAGTTAATTGATAGGCGGAGGGAGTAGTGCCCTTTACCTTCTTGAATGCAGCAAAAAAAGTGGATTTGGAGTTGAAACCCACCTCATAACCGATCGCTTCGAGCGTCAGATGCTGTTCGGTAGCCATCATTTTACAGGCTTCGGCAATGCGCCACTCATTGATATACGTCGTAAAATTCTTGCCCAGGCCGTCGTTCAGCAGGGCCGAAAGCTGGTGCCCCGAAACCTGTATTTCACGCGAGAGTTCATGCAGTTTCAGGTCGGGATTTTTGTAAATAGCTTTTTCGCTCATCAGCTTTTCCAGCTTGCCCAGCCATATTTCGGCATCACTTCCGCTGAGTTTTTTAGCGACGGGTTTGTCGGGTAAAAGCAGGAACAGCTCGTCGGTTTTCTTTTTGTAAATCACCAGCGTGATCATCAGGTAAAGGATAAGCGAAAACGCAATGGACCCGCTGATGTACGAAGCGAAAGGAGCATTGATCAGCGAAGAAAAATACAAAAGGAAGATCAGCACGTTGCCCAGGAAAATCATGGAGATCCACGTTTCGGCGGGCTTCATGACGTAGGAGCGGTGGAACAGTTTTCGGAGCAGGCCGCGGATCGTCAGGCCGGATGCCACCAAAAAACCAAACCACTGCACGTAAATCAGCCTCGCGATCACTTTGTTCCATAAAACCGGGTATTCGGAATAGGGAAGGGCAATGCCTACGCAGAGTGTCAGTACGGCCAGCGCCGCGAGCGTCCAGGTCCAGCCCTTGGGCGTCTTTTCCAGGGGTATTACGGCCGAGCGCACGAAATAGTACAAAAACGGTCCGATGAAGAAGCAGGCGGAAAGACCGATCTGTAAATATATCTTGGGCAAGCCTCCGTCGAAATACAGGCACACCGACTTGGCGATCCTTACGCTGGACGCCAGCAGCAAACCCGCCAGGAAGTTATTGGCGAGGTATTTCTTTTGCGTGAAAAACAACAGGAATATCCCCAGCAGAATGCCGTTGAAAGCACCCAGCGCACTGAAAAAGAACAGGAGCTCCTTGCCTATATCCATAAAACAGAACCGATTGTATCCCAAATGTAACTGTTTGGCCACCGGTTTTCAAGCACTATCTGCGACTTGTCCGCTTTGATGCCAAGGATGTTCGGAATCGGACATTCATCGCTTTATTAAAATGCATAAAAACAGTTCCGGGATAGCTACAAGCGCGTTTTTAAATTCTGGCACAGCATTTGCCCGACATAATCGGAATAAATACTTTTAGCCATGAAAAGAGCATTTTTAGGAGAACTGGAAGAAGTCGTGTTGCTGACGGTTGCGGTGCTGGCGGAAGAAGCCTACGCCGTAACCGTCGCACAGGAGCTCGACCAGAAGACCGGGCGGGCCGTGGGATTCAGCACCGTGCACACTACTTTGCAACGAATGGAAGAGAAAGGGTACCTGTCGTCGGAAATGGGAGGGGCCACTGCCGAACGGGGAGGGCGGCGCAAACGCTTTTTCCGCGTGACTGCCTTTGGCCGTAAAGCATTGCGGGAAGCGAAAGAGGCGCGGGAGACGTTGTGGAATGCGATGTCGCCGCAGACACTCCAATTAATGGGAAACTGATATGAGCCGGACACCGCACGTTCTCCCTCCACGCTGGGCCACCTGGCTGCTCGCACGCTGGTCGCACCCCGACACCCGCGAAGAATTACAGGGCGATATGTTCGAAATGTACAGCTACTGGCTCGAAAGCCTGGGCAAACGGGCCGCCGACCGGAGATATGCCCTCGCGGCCATACGCCTCATGCGCCCATTCGCGCGCTCGAAACGCGCAAACGACTATTCCGAAACCTATTCATTCAGTCCAGCCATGATCCAGAATTATTTCAAAATCGCATTTCGCAACCTTCTCAAAAGCAAAACATTTTCTGCCATTAATGTCCTTGGGCTGGCGCTCGGCATGGCTTGCAGCCTTATGATCATGCTATGGATCCGCGACGAACGGGCCGTGGATGCCTTCCATGCGAATAAGGATCAGCTGTACCGCATTTACATGCGCGAGTATTTCAGTGGGAAAGTGCAGGGGGTGATCTGGACACCCGGGCCGCTGGCCGACGAGCTGAAAAAATCGGTGCCGGAGATCGAAATGAGCACGCCGTACTCGTGGACGATTCCTCAGACGTTTTCTGTCGGCAATAAAATAAACAAACAGGCAACCAACTGGGTGAGCGGCGATTTCTTTAAAATGTTTAGTTACAAATTGCTGCAAGGAACACCTGCCGGGGCGTTGCACGACAAGAGCAACATCGCCATTTCGCGTAACATGGCCGAGGCGTTTTTCGGAAGTCCGGAGGCGGCTATGGGAAAGGCGATCCGCTATGATAATCGCAAAGAAATGACCGTGTCCGCGGTTTTCGAGAACGTCGGGCCCAACAGCTCGCTCCAATTCGATTGCCTCATGACCTGGGAGGCCTACGTCGACGACAATAACTGGGCTATGCACTGGGGCAATACCGACCCGCTCACGTTTTTTAAATTGCGTAAAGACGCCGATCCTGCCAAAGTGGAAGCAAAAATGCTCCATCTGCTCGATAAGACCGACCGCGACGGCGACAAGCCGTATAAGACACAGCTGGCCATGCAGCCTTTTCATGAATATTACCTCAACAGCACCATCAAAGAGGCGAAAATGGATGGCGGACGCATTGAATATGTACAGCTATTCAGTTTTGTAGCAGTATTCATCCTGCTCATTGCCTGTATTAATTTTATGAACCTTGCCACGGCCCGTTCGTCGCGGCGGGCAAAGGAAGTGGGTGTACGGAAGGTGGTGGGCGCCATGCGTTCGATGCTGGCCGGGCAGTTTATGGGTGAAGCGTTCCTGATATCGGTGCTTTCGGTGGTATTGGCGGTAATGCTGGTAGCTTTATTGCTGCCTGCATTCAACAGTCTCACCAGCAAGCAAATGACGCTGCCGTTTTCGGAGCCGATGTTCTGGGGTGCGATTGCGGGGCTGCTCGTCGTGACAGGCCTGCTCGCGGGAAGTTACCCTGCATTGTTCCTCTCGTCGCTAAATCCTGTCCGCATTCTCAAAGGTGCCCTGAAATTCGATTCGAGCTCGGTGTGGGTGCGGCAGGGACTGGTCGTGTTTCAGTTCGGGCTGTCGGTGATCCTGATTGTCGGGATGATCATCATTTACAAACAGGTAGGTTTTGTGCAAAACAAAAACCTGGGCTTCGATCGTGAAAACCTCGTGTACTTCCCCATCGAAGGTGAGCTTTTTAAAAAATTCAACCTGCTGCAAGAACAGCTGACGCAGGTAGCGGGCGTGAAACAGGTCTCACACATGACCGCCAATCCCGCGTCCAACGGGAACGGTACTGATGGCATTACCTGGCCCGGCAGTGATCCCAGCGCCCCGGTGAGGTTCACACCGGTAGGCATAGGTTATAATTTTACCAAAACGATGAACCTGAAAATGACCGATGGCCGCGATTTCTCCAAAGACTTCCCTACGGATTCATCGGGGGTGATTGTCAATGAAACGGCTGTAAAAGTAATGGGCCTCAAAGACCCGGTAGGCCGTGAAATGAAGTGGGGGAATTCGAAAGTCCGGATTGTGGGTGTGCTTAAAGACTTCCATTTTCAGTCGCTGCATACGGCTATCCGCCCGCTGATCGCCTACCTCGGTGCGCGAGAACCGCAAGGGAGTGTGATCGTCCGCATTCAGGCAGGCAAAACACCCGAAACACTGGCCGCTATTGAGCGGATATGCAGGAAACTGAACCCCAACGTCCCGTTTACCTATTCATTTACAGATCAGGAATACGCCCGCCAATACCAGAGCGAGCAGATCGTGGGCAAACTGGCGGGTTACTTTGCGTTCCTGGCGATATTCATTTCCTGCCTTGGGCTGTTTGGCCTGGCTGCATTCACCGCTGAGCAACGGACCAAGGAAATCGGCGTTCGTAAGGTGTTGGGCGCATCGGTAACGGGTATAGTGGGATTGCTTTCAAAAGATTTTCTCAAACTCGTCGTCATGGCCATTGTATTGGCTTCGCCGGTAGCCTGGTATATTATGAAACAGTGGCTGCAAGGGTTCGCTTACCAGATCGACATCGAATGGTGGATGTTCGCGCTGGCGGGCGTGATAGCCGTGCTGATTGCCGTTTTTACCATCAGTTTTCAGTCGATTAAGGCGGCGATGGTGAACCCCGTGCGGAGCTTGCGGAGCGAGTAGGCCGCAGGCGGCCTGACGGTTGACGGCCGACCGCAGACGGCCGACCATAGACCATGGCCGGCCGCAACACATCTGACCCGCATTTGACAATACCTGACCCTTATTTCCCGATTCAAATGACCAGTGAGTCGTAGTCCATGGTCTATTGTCCATGGTCTACGGTCGGCCGTCGGCGGTCCGCGGTCGGCCGTCAGCCGCAGCCCCTCGCTATACTTTTGGATACTGCGCTGAACGAGCAAATCCGGAATCTATACGATGTATCGGCGGTTGTGTTTTTGACGCTGCGATAAAGTCGTCGCGCGAAACAAAGACGAAAATCAAACAGGAAATGGAAATAGGAATCAGCATGTTCGGGGATCTTGCATTTAACAATGAGACCCGTTCTTTTCAGTCGCCGCAGGAGCGCTTGCAGGATATGTTGGAGGAAATCAAGCTCGCCGACGAGGTTGGGCTGGATGTGTTCGGGATAGGTGAGCACCACCGGCCGGATTTCGCGGTTTCAACGCCTGAGATCATTCTGGCGGCGGCGGCCTCGGTGACCAAGAATATCAAACTCACCAGCTCGGTAACCGTATTGAGCTCTGCGGACCCGGTGCGGGTTTATCAGAATTTCTCAACGGTAGACCTCATTTCAGGCGGTCGTGCGGAGATTACCGTAGGCCGGGGCAGTTTCATCGAATCGTTCCCGCTTTTCGGGTATGATTTGAATGACTACAATGGCCTGTTTACCGAAAAGCTGCAATTGCTGAAAGAAATCAATGAAAACGATGTGATTACCTGGAAGGGCAAGTTTCGCGCAACGCTCGACAGGCAGGAGGTTTTGCCACGGGCTGTGAACAATAACCTGGAAATATGGGTGGCGGTAGGCGGTACGCCGCAGTCGGTGGTACGCGCTGCACGGCTCGGACTACCGTTGATCATCGCCATCATCGGAGGCATGCCGTCACAGTTCAAGCCGTTTTTTGAATTATATAAAACCGAATACCTGGAAGCAGGCCATGATCCTGCCAAAATGCAGCTGGCTACGCATTCCCACGGGCTGGTGGGGCCGGACGGAAAGGCATTGAGCGATCTGTACTTTCCTTCGTATGCTGCACAAATGGACCGCGTCGGCCGCAGCCGCGGATGGGCGCCTTACACGCGTGCGCAGTTCGAAGGCGGGCAAAGCCGCAGCGGTGCATTGTTTGTGGGCGAGCCGAACGAAGTGGTGGATAAGATACTTTACCATCAGGAGATGTTCGGGCTTACGCGCTTTCTCATGCATACGGACGTGGGTGCACCTGCGCATAAGGATTTGATGAAGTCGATCGAACTGCTCGGAACGCATGTGGCACCGGCAGTAAAAAAGGCTCTGACAGTGAATCAATGACGTTTTTGAAGCGGGTGTCGCAAACGCACCCGCTTTTTGTCGCAACAGGCATCGCTCCGTTTCCCGGAAACCCGGCAACTTTGTAACATCAATCATCACTAAAAAACACAAAGAAATGGAAGCGACAACACAACCTGTAACTGTACAAGCGAATATCAATGCACCGGTAGCGGACGTCTGGAATAAATGGAATGCGCCGGAGCACATTACCCAATGGTGTTTCGCATCCGACGACTGGCATGCCCCTTTTTCTGAAAACGACGTGCGGGTAGGCGGTAACATCAAAACGACCATGGCTGCGAAGGACGGCAGTTTCAGCTTCGATTTCGGCGGTACCTACACCGAGGTGGAGGAAAACCGTTACCTGGCCTACACCCTGGGCGATGGCCGTAAAGTGACCGTTCTGTTCGAACAGGATGGCAACGGTACCAAGGTAACAGAAACCTTCGATCCGGAAAATACGCATCCGGTTGAGTTTCAGCAGGCCGGCTGGCAGGCGATTCTCGATAACTTCAAGAAGTATGCGGAGAAATAATTCAAAGCGTTACGTGCTCTGATAAACAGGCGGCCCAATCATTCCGATTGGGCCGCCTGTTTTGCTATTATTAAATACAATACTTTTTAACCATATCGATGTCGTATCCTTTCCTGCATGCAAGCCGGTAGAGCATGGGCAGGAACGGGTTGATGAATGCCTGTTTACCGGCAAGCCGCATGTCGCTGATCATCAGCACCACCGACGCCCGCAAAAGATCGTCCCAGGTCTTGATTTCCGACCTGCCTTCGTTGGCCAGGCCATAAAGCATTCGCAATGAATACTCAAAACCCTCATGGCCGGGCTCGATCATGACCCGGAAGCGGATGGGCTTTGAGCCGGGGTTCGCAAAATTATGGGCGACGCCGATGGGTACCGTGTATTGTTCCCCGGGTTCGAGCAGCAACTTGTTCCTGCCGATCTGCACTTCGAGTGCGCCTTCGATGGGAATGAATGTCTCCGTAAAATTCAAATGCCTGTGCAGGCCATTGCCGCCGCCGGGCCGCAATTCGATCTCCATTTCCGAGAACCTGTTGCCGCTTTCAGCCGCAGTCGTGACGAAGGTTACAGTGTATTCGGGGTTGGAAATGACGCGTTGGAGAGGCTTGCGTTCAATGACTTCCTGTCCGGTAAAAGTTTCCATGGCTGTTTTGACTAGTTTTGATTGATAGTACAAAATAACCTGGGCCGCCGCAGGCAATCGATGACGTTTCGCGCCAGGAATGTGACACTTTACGCCAAGTGAATGGTCAGGAATGGTCAAGTGTGGTCAGGAGTGGTCAGGAATAGTCAGGAGTTGTCAAGAGTGGTCAAGAGTGGTCAGGAGTTGTTAAGTATTGTTTTGATTATTGAGGATTTCAAACAGACCCATGACTATTCCTGACAATCATTGACCACACCTGACTATTCTTGACCACATCTGACCATTCGATCATCGCTGCGGTGACTCTGTCAAGCATTCAAAATTAATCTCCATATGTACGGAACCGTCCGTGTTTTGCGGAATATCATTTACGCCGCCGCCGAAAAGGGGGGCGACCTGCATAAACTTTGCGCCGCATTGGGTATCCGGCCGGGTGAGCTGAACGACGCCGAAAAACGGATAGAAGGCTTGCGTCCGATCGTCGATTTGTGGAGAGAGGTCATTGCCGCTACGGGGGACCCGATGTTCGGTTTGCATTTGGGACAGGTTAATAATCCGTCTATTTTTGGTGCGCTGGGTTATCTGATGCAAAGCTGCCGGACGTTGAAAGAGGCTTATGCAGAAGTTGTTAAGTATCAGCAGACGGTTTCGGGCTGGATATCTTACGACGCGGTAGCAGGGAAGGAGCTCGAATTGATTTTTAGGGTGAACCCGGTTTGGCAGGAGGCTTCCCCCGAAACCGCCCGGCAGGCGGTCGAAATGGCGATGGGGGGTGTCTGGAACTATATGTACATTCTTACGGGCAAAAAAATATACCCGCTGCGGGCGGAGTTCGCTTACCGGAGTCCCGTGTCACGGATCAGCTATGAGGAGGTATTCAAATGCCCGGTAGCTTTTGATAAACCGCAGAATAGGGTTGTTTTTGAAGGGCGGGTGGGGGATATGCCGCTCATTAGCGCTGACGAATCGTTATACGCCTCATTTGCGCAGATCCTTCGTGAAAAAACGGCTGTCGGGGGCCAGTCGGGCAGGTTTGGCGGGCAGGTGAGAACAATTATCGCGCGTGATTTCGGTGGTAAAATTCCCTCGCTCGAAATCATTGCCGCGCATATGAACATGAGCGAGCGCTCGTTCCAACGGCGGTTGCAGCAGGATGGTGAGAGCTACCGCTCACTGGCTGCGGAAATGAAGAAGGAGCTGGCTGTAAATCTTTTGCAAAATACCGACGCGACGGTGCATGCGATTTCGGAGGTTTTGGGCTACACCGAGCCCAGCGCATTCCACCGCGCATTCAAAAGCTGGACGCATACCAGCCCCGCCCGGCAGAAACACTCGCTTGGCTCATCGGAAAAATAGTAGATCACAGTTCATCCTACTTTATTACTTTTGATGTTCAGAATTCAAAAGTAAATGCAATCCCGAATAACATCCCGTCTCACCAACCGCCAAAAATGGGAACTTGGTCTGGGCTTCGCGGTCATATATGTGCCGATACGCATCTATATGAACGTTTTGCAGATCGATATGCCCATCTTCTGGCATCGCCTGCCGTTGTGGACAATGGAGCTGTTGTTCAGCATCGCCTTTTTTATTCTGTGGATCAATGTCATAGAGTGGCTTCAATACATTACTTCCCGCTTTCTGGGGGAGGATTTTCCCGAACGTTTTCGCGTGGTGAACCAGGCCATTATGCTGGTGGTGGCGATTGGCCTGGCCATGGTGTTCAATCATTGGTACCGCTACCTGTGGCACTGGATGGAGGCGGTTTTTGAAAAAGGCAGTTTCGATGTGCTGCCCATTACGCTGAACAAAACCCCCGTGCTGAAACAGCGGGCCAATACGAGTATTACCGTGCTGGCGCTGATGGCGGAGTATTACCTAGCGGCCAACAAGCGCGTGTACGAGCGCCTGCAAAGGGTGGTGATCAATGAGGAGCGTTTGCAGAAGGAGAACGCAACGGCCCATTTCAACGCATTGAAAAACCAGGTAAGCCCGCATTTCCTTTTTAATAATTTCAGCGTGCTCACGACGCTGGTGGAAACCAACCAGGAGCTTTCCGTCAAGTTTATCAACCAGCTCTCCAAGGCCTACCGGTATATCCTGGAAAAATCGGTGTACGATTCCATTAAGCTGGCTACGGAAGTCGAGTTTCTCGAAACCTATATGTTCCTGCTCATGATCCGGTTTGAGAACAAGCTCAGTCTGGACATCCGGATTTCCTACCAGGAAAAGGATAAATACTCGATCGTGCCGCTCACTTTACAATTGCTCGTGGAGAATGTGGTGAAGCATAACCGGATGTCGACCAGCAATCCGCTGCTGATCACGATTGGCGTGGAAGACGATTACCTTGTGATCAGCAACCCGCTGCAAGTACGGGAGTTGCCCGAGTCGTCCACGCGGCTGGGTCTTCAGAATATTGTGAACCGCTATAAATTGCTGATCGACAAGCCGGTGATGGTCGACAAGACCGACGGCTGTTTTACCGTTAAAGTGCCGCTGCTTTCATGAATGTGCTTATTATAGAAGATGAGTCGCTGAGTGCCAACCGGTTGGAAAGTCTGGTTGGGAAATATGATCCCAAAATCAATGTGATGGCGAAATTGTCGTCGGTCAGGGAGAGTATCCAGTGGCTGAGCGATGCCGGTAACATACAGCCCGACCTGATTTTCATGGATTTGCATTTGGAAGACGACCTCGCATTCAAGATTATCGAGGAATTGAAACTGACAATTCCGATCATTTTTACGACGGCCTATTCCGAATATACACTTAAAGCATTCAAAGCCAATGGTATCGACTATCTGCTCAAACCGGTCGATAAGGTGGAGCTCAGCGCGGCGATCGATAAGTTTGTGACTTTGCATGCCAAATCCGCAGCTACTCCCGCACCTGATTTTGCCGCATTGATGGCGATGTATCAGTCGGGTAATGAGGAAGGTTACAAAGAGCGCTTCCTTGCATCGGCAGGTCCGAAGCTTTTCAGCATTCGTACGACCGAAATCGCCTATTTCACCATCGAGCAGAAGGCGACGTTCCTCCGGACGTTCGACGGGCAACACCTCGCGATGGATTACAGCCTGGATAAACTGGCGCAAATGCTTGATCCCAAGGAGTTTTTTCGCATTAATCGCTCGCTCATCATCGCATTGAACAGCATCCGCTCCATCTACACCGTTTCGGCAGGCAGGTTAAAGCTGGAACTGACCCCGGCCACCGCGCAGGAAGTGTTTGTGAGCGGCGACCGCATGGCCGACTTCAAACAATGGCTCGGTAAATAGCTCCCACTGGTTTTCGTTCTTCCTCCCAAAGCGGGCATTCGGCTCCGCAAATCCGGCATTGGGCACCTTTGATTTTTTGGTTCGGGTATTGGTAAACATCTTTGGTTACTGACTGTGTTTTTGCGAAAACCAACAGTAAGTTGACCATAAACCTAAACCCTGTGTTTCGTGGACGTCGCGAAAGGCGGACACGGGATGAGGTGACTATTCCTAAACCCTTCTTCAACGTGATGAAAGAACTCAATATCGATCAGACCCTGAACCTGGTAAGCTGCGAAGCCCGCGAGCTCGAACAGTCATCGCGCTATGGCGGCTTGTTTGGTATTGCATTTGTCACGGAAGGGGAAGGTGTTTTGTCCTGCGACGATGATTCGTGGCACTACGAAGAGCAGGCGATCTTTCTCCTTTCCCCCGGCCACCCAATCCATTTCAAGTCCTTTTACAGGACCAATTTGCTTACTATCTTCTTCGATCCGTTCCGCATCGCCGGGGCGGCGGATCCACTCAACAGCTTCACAGGCATGTTCCGGGCCGTGCGCGACCTGTTTTCGGTGCCCAGTTTCCTGCGGCCGAAGGAGCTCCGCAACGAAACCGACCGACTGGCGGTTACACACCTCGTACGACTGATCGAAACAGAACTCGGGCATTTGCAGGACAGCAGCCGCGAGCTCGTCGCGAATTCGGCTGCATTGCTGGTCAATCTCGTAAAACGTAACCTGCCGGATACGCAGCGCACCGAAACCGGCACACAGTACAGCGAGGAAACCGACCGCGTGCTCAGCCAGGTGCGTAAAATGTTGGAGCAAACCGACCATCTTACCATTCAGGAAATAGCCGCTGCGATGAATATGTCGCAGTACAACCTTAATAAACTGGTGATCAAAGGTACCGGCGAGACGCTTAAGGCGATTATTTCGCGTTTCCGGGCGGAACTTACGAGCAATAAGCTGGCAGCGACGGCGGACCACTGACCACCGACGGCCGATCTCTGATTGTGGATCGTTTAGTGTTGGTATCGGCGGTCGGCGGTCAGTCGTCAGCGGTCAACTACGCCTCTCTGTGATCTCTCCCGCCTCCAACTCCATCAACTTCCTGCCATAATTTTCCAATGCTTCAATAGCCGGGATCGATTGCATTGCGCGGTCCGTGAGGGCGTATTCTACCCTGGGCGGTTTTTCGCGGAAAATCGTGCGGGTTACCATTCCTTTCTTTTCCAGATCGCGGAGCTGGGTGTTGAGCATCTTGTCGGTAACGTGCGGAATCGCGTTTTTGAGGTCGCCGTAGCGGAGAGGCCCGTTCGCGAGTGCACGGATCACCGGCATTTTCCAGGTACCGCCGATGTACGACATCGCAAATTCAATGGGGCTGTAATACACCCGCTTGTCATGGATGAAATCTTGCATGTTCCAAATTAAAGGAATTGCCGGAGACCGCTTCGGAAGTGTGTCCTTTATCGTCAAAAAAGTATATAAAAGGAATTTTAAAATTCCATAAGCTAGGTTTGCCTGCTGAACCAAACGCCAGTTTTATGGAACAAAAAGATTGGATTACCGTGCCGGTATTACCCTGCAAAACCATTGGCGAGACGCTTGCATTCTGGGAAAATCTGGGCTTTGCGATTACCTACCGGCAGGATAGGCCGTACCAGTATGGCGTCGTTGAAAGGAACGGGCACCAGCTGCATTTTGTGCGCGTGAAAGGGGCCGAGGCGGGGTATACCGGTTGCCTGATGATGGTGCAGAATGTCGAACAGGCGCACACGGATTTTTGTAATGCATTAAAAGTAGGGCTGGGGCGGGTACCCCATACCGGTGTTCCGAGGATTTCGAGGATGAAGCCGGGGCAGTCGCGTTTTACGATTACCGATGTTTCGGAAAACGCCGTCATCGTGATCCAGATGGGCGAAAAGGACCAGGTAGAGTACGAAGATGCCGACCAGGACACGCTGACGCCATTGCAAAAGGCAATTTCGCTCGCTCTGCGCCTCCGCGATTTCAAAGAAGACCATCCGGCCTCCGCAAAGGTGCTGGACATGGCCCTGGCCAAAACGGGCGAGCACGAAACAGCTCAGGAGAAGGCCAAAGCGATTATCATACGGCAGGAACTTGCCCGCGTAATGGAAGATCATGCCAAAGAGAAAGAATGTCAGACAGTGCTCTCCACCCTCGATATCCCCGACGAAGTAACGGAGGCTCTAAGGCGGCAACATATATGGGGCTAACGGTCGGCCGTCGCCGGTCCACACATGCTAAAATCCGTCAATAAATGATTAAAACACGGTACGTTTTCGCGGGGATTTTGGGCTAATTTTGGTAAAATCCAACCTTAATATCCTGAATCCTATGACGCATATGTACGTGACGCGCACGCGTTGGGCGGTTTTTCTTTTTTGCTGGCTGGCGGCTTTCGGAGCAGCGGCACAATCATCCAAATCGAAATTTAACCTATATGAACAAACCAGCGAGGTAGCCGGGCTGGTGATCCAGTACGCGCAGGACATTCGTGCGGTGAAGTACTTTTATGGTCCTATGCCCACGGGTGCACGGGGGCAGCAGGGGGGAGGCTCGGCACTCAATTCGCCGGAGCAGCGGCAAAGGCTGCGGGAGGTCGATAATGGCTATTTAGCGAAGTTGGCGAAAGCGGATTTCAATGCCATGAGCATTTACGGCAAAGTGGATTACCTGTTGCTGAAACGTAATATCGACGATCATTTGCTGACGTTGAGCCAGGAGGAGAAGGAGTACGGGCAAATCGAAAAGTACATTCCGTTTGCGGCCGGAATTTATGAGCTGGAAAAAGGGCGCCGGCGTGGCGCCACGGTGGATGGGCAGGCAGTAGCAGCGAAATTGAACGATTTGCAGAAAGAGGTAAAGCAGGCCGAGGAGTCGTTCAAGAAGCTGGAATCGATCGATATGCCGTTGTCGCGCATGGGCGTGGAGGCGGTAACCGGTCTGGAAGCGCGTTTGAAAAGCACATTTGAGTTTTATAATGGTTATGATCCGCTGTTTACCTGGTGGGTGCCGAAGCCATACAAAACGCTGGACAGTACACTACTCGCTTATTCGAAGCTGATCCGCAGCAAAGGAAAGCTCAATACAACCCAGAAGGAAGATATCAGCGGCATTAAGGGCGTTCCCATTGGTCGGGAGGAGTTGATCCGCCAGTTGGGGACCGAGATGATCAGCTATACACCGGATGAATTGATTGAACTCGCCAACAAGGAATTCGCTTGGTGTGATAAGGAATTGTTGAAAGCGTCAGCGGAAATGGGGTTCGGGAATGAGTGGAAGAAGGCGCAGGAGAAAGTAAAAAACAGCTACGTGCCGGCCGGCACCCAGCCCGAACTGATCCTCAAACTTTACAATGACGCGAAGGAATTTATCCTCAAAAACAACCTCATCGACTATCCTGAAATAGCCGACGAAACCTGGGGAATGCAAATGATGACGCCGGAACGGCAGTTGGTGAACCCGTTTTTCCTGGGTGGAAGGGATATTATCATTTCCTACCCGACCAATACCATGGCGCATGACGACAAGCTCATGAGCATGCGCGGCAATAACCCGTATTTCTCCCGCTCTACTGTGCATCACGAACTCGTTCCGGGGCACCATTTGCAATATTATATGAACAGCCGTTACAAGTCTTACCGTGGCGATTTCCGGACGCCGTTCTGGACGGAGGGCTGGGCGTTGTATTGGGAGCTGCTGCTGTATGACAAAGGTTTTGCCAAAACGCCGGAGGAACGTATCGGGATGCTTTTCTGGCGTATGCACCGCTGCGCACGTATCATTTTCTCGCTGAACTATCACCTTGGGAAATGGACGCCGCAGGAATGCATCGATTTCCTCGTCGATCGCGTCGGCCACGAGCGTGCGAATGCGGAAGGAGAGGTAAGGCGTTCGTTTGAAGGGAATTATAGTCCGTTGTATCAGGTGGCCTACCTCATAGGCGGCTTGCAGCTGTTTAGCCTTAAAAAGGAGCTCGTCGACAGCGGTAAAATGACATTCAAGCAGTTTCACGATGCGGTGATGAAGGAAAACAACATGCCGATCGAAATGGTACGTGCCACATTGACCAATCAGTCGCTGAGATCGGATTTCAAAACCCAATGGAAATTTTACCAGTTTAAGTAATCGTATTTAATCACTCCTGTATCATGAATTTCAAGAACACACAACGCTGGCTATGCCTGCTGGCGACGCATTGCCTGATGATCAGCGCTATCGCGCAGAAGTCCGCGCCAGTGAGGTTCACGGTCGCTATGCCCGAGCCGGCCAATCACACATTTCACGTCACGATGGACTGGCAAGCCGGTGGAGCCGATAGTACCCGACTCAAACTCCCGGATTGGCAACCGGGCTATTACCAGTTGATGGACTACGCTTCGAACATCGATAAGCTGGTAGTAAAGGATGGAAACGGCAACGTGCTCCCCTGGGTAAAATCGGGCAAAAACGGATGGACGATCTCCACGAAGGGGGCGCATAACCTGCGTGCAGAGTATGACGTGAAAACCACACGCAAGTTTGTAGCAACCAGTTACCTGGATGAGGAGCATGCTTACCTGACGCCCGTAAGTTTATTCATGTATGAAGCGGGTAAACTCAAAACCCCATCAGAAGTGACGATTAAGCCATTCGGTGGCTGGAACCGGGTTGCTACCGGACTTGATTCTGTACCTGGAAAGGCATTCACTTACCTCGCCCCGGATTTTGACATACTATATGATAGTCCGTTGCTTGTCGGTAACCTTGAAGAACTGCCTTCATTTAAGGTCAAGGGTATCCCGCACCGTTTTATTGGTTATAAACTGGGGGATTTTGATAGAGTTAAGCTGATGTCGGATGTTCAGAAGATCGTCGAAAATGCGTCGGGCCTCATTGGTGATATTCCTTACAAGCATTACACCTTTATCGCCATTGGCCCGGGGCAGGGAGGGATTGAGCATTTGAACTCGACTACGATCAGTTTCAGCGGTGACCAGCTCAATTCCCGCGGATGGAATGGCATGCTGGGCTTTATCACGCACGAGTATTTTCACCATTACAATGTCAAACGCATTCGCCCCATCGAACTCGGACCATTCGACTACGACAAGGGCAGCAAAACCAATATGCTGTGGGTTTCGGAAGGGCTGACCGTCTACTACGAACCGCTCATTATGCGCGCAGCAGGCCTTATGGGCGAACAGGAGTTTCTTGATTTTTTCAAAAAGCAGATTGCCAATGTGGAAACAAAGCCCGGCCGCCTATTTCAAACCCTCGCGCAAGCCAGCGCCGAAACCTGGTCCGACGGCCCGTTCGGCCGCACCGGTGACGCTGTGAATAAAACCATTTCATACTACCAGAAAGGCCCCGTGGTTGGGCTGCTCTTCGACCTCGCCATCCGCCACGAAACCAAAAACAAGCGCTCGCTCGACGATGTAATGCGGAAGTTATACCAGGATTTTTACATTAAAAAGAGCCGGGGATTCACAGAAGAAGAACTACGATCGACGATCGAGTCGGTTGCAGGTACGAAGCTGGATGAGCTATTCAGCTACATTTATACCACCGCCGAGCCGGATTATAAGAAGTACCTCGGTTACGCCGGGCTGGAAATCGACGTGACGACGGAGAAGCATTACGGGACGTTTGAGATTACGAAAAAGCCGTCGCCAAGTGCTTTGGAAAGGGAGATATTCAGGAGTTGGGGTCGGGGGGAGTAGTATCATCAATCTGATTCCTCAGTGCGATCAGAGGCGCCAATATCTTTCTGGCCTTTTCCAGTTTCTCAGGAAAATGCACTTTACCTTCGAGGTGACTCATGTCTTTAATAATCATTCTGCCGTTTTGATTATCAGATTTATTGTTTTCAGTTCTAGCCATAGTTCCTTGCGGTTTTCTATTCTGGTTAACAGGAATACTTCATAATCTTTTTCTTTGTTAAACTCTTCCCAATAGTTTGACCGACAATATCCAAAAATAACAAATCGCTCCCGAATTTCACGTAAATGGCGAGTGATACTCATGCGATAGAGTCGAGTTCTGGATCTTGTGCTTCCCGTTGCGAGTACCGCGGCTTTGGGATATCGATCGGTAAATTCGTAGACTGTGGCCGCCACGGTAGCCAACACTTTGACGCTGTCTCCGTTATTCGATACAATCATGTCGTCATATAGTACTTCCGATTCGCTGGCATCCCCAAAACCGAGGTTGTAAATGTCATTAGCGTCAACAGGTACATATTCCACCAACTTCCTAATACGACCTTTCGGGCCTTCGCTTACAAATTCAAATATTGTTTTCGAGGCATTGGTATAGTGGTCGTATCTCGGTAAATGCATGGGGTACTAGTGTGAAGTGATGAAAAGGGTTAGCTAAGCGGTCCAAAAGATATTCAAATTTAGCTAACCCCTGAATCAATTTCACCCCCGCAACGCCTCCACAGCGTTCACACTTTTCGCCAGTTCCTTCCCGAGAATCCTGTTACCATTCTCGGTGATCAAAAGGTTGTCCTCAATGCGAATGCCCGTGAAATCGCGGAAAAGTTCCAGCTTTTCATAGTCAATGAATTGCCCGAGTTTGTTCTCTGCTTTCCAGCGGTCGATGAGGGTGGGGATGAGGTAGAGCCCTGGTTCGACGGTGATGACGAAGCCGGGTTCGAGGGCGCGGCCCAGGCGGAGCGATTTCCAACCGAAGGTGGTGCCTTTTTTCAGGTCGTCGGTGTAGCCGACGTATTGCTCGCCCAGGTTTTCCATGTCGTGCACGTCCAGGCCCATCATGTGGCCAAGGCCGCATTGGAAGAAAAGGGTATGCACGTCGTGTTCGATGGCTTCCGCGACGTCACCTTTAACAACGCCCATCTGCTTCATGCCTTCCACCAGCTTGGTGGAAGCGAGTTTGTGAATGTCGTTGAACAAAACTCCCGGCTTACAGGCTGCAATGGCCGCTTCCTGCGCGTTGAGGACTATCTCATACATTTCTTTCTGAATGCTCGTAAATGCCTTGCCAACGGGAATGGTCCGCGTGAGGTCGCCGCAGTAATGCATGGCCGTTTCGGCTCCGGCGTCGCATAAGGCCATCTGGCCGTCACGCAGCGCGAGGTCGCGGGCGTGGGTGTGCAGGATTTCGCCGTTGACGGTCAGGATCACAGGGTAGGAGATGTCGCCGCCTCGCGCGATGGCCATGCTTTGCAGCTTGCCGGCAATTTCCTTCTCGGTCATGCCCGCACGTGTATCGCGCATGAAGGACAAATGCATGTCGACAGAAGTATCCACGGCCTTTTCTAGCTCGATAACTTCTTCTTCCGTTTTATAGGAACGCATTGAAACCACCGCTTTAATGAGGCTCACGGAAGCCTTTTGCGCCGCCTCGGATGGATTGATGTGCAGCCATTCCTGCAATTTCAGGTAATGTTCGCCGCGGTAAGGAGGCAGGAAATGAATGGTTTGACCTTTCGATAATGCATCTTTCAGGAAGCTGCCCACGGCCGCTGCCGGTTTTACTTGGCTTACACTCACTTTGGCGGCTTTTTCAGCGAGGGCTTCCTTCGGGCCGGTCCACACGATGTCGTCGATGGTGAGCTCGTCGCCGAAAATGATTTCACGGTCGTTGTCGAGGTCGATCACGGCGGTCAAAGACGCCTGGTCGATGCCGAAATAGTAGAGGAATGTGCTGTCCTGACGGAATGGATATACGTTGTCGCGGTAGTTCATGCCGCTTTCCTCGTTGCCGAGGAGCAGGATCAGACCATTGCCGAGTTTGGATTGAAGCGTTTGTCTGCGGTTTAAGTATGTTGATTTAGAAAACATGGAATAAAATGGTTTTGGAATACAATTAAAAAATTTGCCCACCGGAGCAAATATAATTCGTCCGGTGAGCAAATAGGAACTACCTAACCCAAATTAATAAATGTATCAGTAACCCAGGTTCTGTTTCAGATTGGGGTTTTTGTCGAGTTCGTTCTGCGGGATCGGGAAGAGCGCGCGCTGGACCGTCTGCGGGCGGTGGTTGAACCATTTCTTGGTTTCATACGCCCCAAATCGGATCAAATCCTGGCGACGGTGCGCTTCGGCGGCGAATTCCCAGCCCAGCTCGTCGAGGAACCGGCCGAACTGAATGTCGTCACCTCCCTGCCGCTCGGTAATCGCGCCATCCACTGCCTGGATCCCGTAATTGTATTTACTTCCTTTCGCGAGATCGGCGGCTGTGACGGTAGCTTTCTCGGGTGCGCCCTTGAATGCACGCTGGCGTACCTGCGTCACAAGCTCCGCCGCCTCGGCCGCTTTGCCGGTGCGCAGCAATGCTTCCGCCTTGATCATCAGTACATCGGCATAGCGCAGGAATGGAAAATCGTTATCCAGACTGCCCGTTGCATTAGGTTTGATTTTGTACTTACCAATGCGGTAGCCATCCGAAGATCCCGTTTTCTCCATGCTTGGAACCGCTTTGTTATAGGTAATCACTACCGCGCCGGTTGCAGCGCTTTTCTGCGGGCCCATGATCCACGTGTCGGCCAGGCGGCTGTCGGCGGCGTCATAGGTATCGATAAACTGGGGAACGGCACAGTTTCCTCCCCAGGGGCCGGCATTCATCGGGTATACGGAGCGACTCAGCGGGTCGAGGGTTTTCATGTGGATCTGGTTGCCGGTTCCGTAAATCTCGTCGTAAGGAATGGCAAAAATGATTTCCTTGGAATTGAAGTTAGTCCATGTGAAAACGTCAGAATAATTTGCATCCAGTACATATTTGCTGCTCTTGATCACATCGTCGGCTTCCTGGATCGCCTTCGCCCATTCGGGTGTGCCCGTGTAGACCTGCGCATTGAGGTAAATTTTTGCCAGAAGCGTTTTGGCCCCCCATTTGTTCATCTGGCCGTAGGTAGTGGCGGCGTTTTCGCTCAGGTTCGGGAGCGATTCCGTCAGTTCTTTTACCACAAAGGCATAAACCTCCTTTCGCGTGCTCTGCTTGGGAAGGGTAACGTCCTTGAAGTCGGTTACAATAGGCACGTTGCCATGATTGTCCAGCAAAAGGTAATAGGCAAAAGCACGCACGGCGCGGAGCTCGGCTACTGTCGCTTCCTTTCCGTTGGCAATGGGCAAATCGCCTTCTGCGATCTGGGACAGCACGCGGTTCACGGTGGTAATGCTGGCAAATGCCTGGCGCCAGGCGTTTTCGGGTTGCCATTGCAGGGCCGTCCAGGTGTGCTGGTGCATGCGTCGGTAAGTTCCGCCATCGTCCCAGCCATTAGGACGTACGGGTGTGATGATCGCATCGGCGGCTTCTTCCTGCAAATCGAAATAGCCCTGCCAGCCGAGCATCAGCGAGCGCAACGACGAATACACCGGTGCTACAATGGCCGGAAGGTCCTTTTCGGTAGGCTGGTAACTGCTTCCAAGCACTTCGGAATACACTTGCTCGTCGAGGTCGGTGCAGGAGTAGAGCGGAGCCCCGGCGAGTAATGCGGCCAGGATCGCGTATTTTATATTTTTGTTTTTCATTAGTTCAAAAATTTTGAGGATCAGAATGTTACGCTCAGTCCGGCTGTGAATGTCCGGGTGGTGGGGTACTTGTCGCGGTAGTCGCTACCCGGTGAGAATCCGGTGAAGCTCACGCCCTCAGGGTCGATACCGGTGTAGCCGGTAATGGTCGCCAGGTTAAGTCCCGACACGAAAATGCGTGCGTTTTTAATGCCTTTGATCGTGTTGGCAGGCAGGGTGTAGCCCAGGGTCACGTTGTCGATCTTCCAGTAATCACCTTTTTCGATGTAATGCGACACATACACAAGGTCGGTATTGAGCACTTTGCCGTCGATCGGATCATAAGCTGTTTTAAGCATATTGTAAGCCTTGTTGCGCGGGTTGTTGTAGAACATGCTCTGGAAGTTCAGGATGTCGAAACCAAATGCGCCGCGCATATTCACAGCCAGGTCGAACTGCTTGTAGCGGATGTTGTTGTTCCAGCCCACAATGTGTTTTGGAATACCATTACCATAATACTGGCGGTCTTCCGGCGTAGCGTCGGCAATAGGGATCACCTCGCCATCCTTGTTTTCGATGAGCCAGGCACCTTTTTCGTCCACGCCTACGCTTTTCCAGACGAAGAAACGGCCGATCGGTTCGCCTACTTTCACGCGGTGTGTGCTCATCTGGATAGGCTCGCCCGTGTAGCCCGCGTCGAAGAAGTCGTTCGCTGCCTGGAACTGCTCGTTCGAAAGGCTCACGAGCTTGTTGCGGTTGGTGGAGTAGGTGAATCCGGTATTCCACTGGAAATCTCCGGTTTGGACAGGCACGATATTCAACAGTACCTCAACCCCCTTGTTCTGCATTACCCCTGCATTGATGAACATACTGCCCGTCAGATAAGGCGGAACCGGAACCGGGAAATTGTAAAGCAGGTCTTTCACCTTGCGGCTGTAAAAATCGATCGATCCGTTAATGCGGTTTTTCATGAAACCGAAATCCACACCGGCATTGTATTCCTCTTTCTTCTCCCAACGCAGGTCGGGGTTGAAGTTACGCGCCGGAACAAAGCCCGGAACCCATTTACCACCGATGAATGCGCCCTGGCCACGATCGAAGTTGTAGCTGATCTGCGACATATACGGACTGTTCGCGATCGTACCTGTTACCCCGATACCTGCACGAAGTTTGATATCCGAAGCCGCACCGAGGCCGCCCATGAAGTTTTCCTTACTAATGCGCCAGCCGATGGACGCCGCCGGGAATGTACCCCACTGGTTGTTCACCCCAAACCGTGACGAGCCCTCGCGGCGAACGCTGGCCATGAACAGGTATTTGTCGTTGAGGCTGTAGGTCAAACGGCCGAAGAAACCGGCGAGTTGCCATTTGTTTTTGGTACTGCTCATACCGGCCTGGCCTTTCTGCAATGCGCCTCCCGCGCCGAGGTTATTCCAGTCGTAGGCGTCGGTCGGGAAATCCCAGTTGTTGGCGGCGAATGCCTCGTAGGTTGCATCCTGCCAGCTATACCCGCCGAGTAATGAGAAGCGGTGTTTGCCGATGGTCTTGGAATAATTTCCGGTGAATTCGAGCAGGTTCTCGTTGTTAGCGTAAGTGTTGCGGAATGCAGTCGCATTCTGGTTGCTCAGGCGGGTAGCCGTGTGGTTAAATGTGGTGGAGCCGCCTTCCAGGTTGCTGTTCTGAACATTCGACACGAGCAACTTGAAGTTCAGATCGTCGATCGGCGCGTAATCGAGGCTACCGGCCATCCGCATTTCTTTGAACGAGCTTTCGAAATTCGATTCGTTGAGCAGCGAAACGGGGTTTTCATAAAAATAGCCATCGCGCTCCTGCCATTTGCCATCATCGGTCCGCACGCGGTCGGTCGGGTTGCGGATAATGGCCTGGCGATAAGCGTAGCCGTAGGCGGCATCGTCGTTCGCCGGGCTCACCGCGCCATTCGACCGGGTAATGCGGTTGATGATCTGTAAGTTGGTTTTCAGTTTGTTGTTGAACATGGAATGATTCAGATCCGCGCGACCGGTGAACCGGTTTTGCCCCGATCTCAGGAATATCCCTTCCCAGTTGCGGTAGTTGATCGAGCCGGTAAGGTTGGTAGTGCTGTTTCCTCCAAAAAACGTGAGGTTATGGTTGTGGCTCACCGGTTTCTGCATAATCTCCGAAAGCCAGTCGGTATTGCCGCCGTAGTCGGTGTAAGCGATGCCTTCCTTGATTTTCTGACGGTAATCGTCGCCGGTCAGCAGCTCGGGACGGCGTGCGATGGTCTGGATATTTACATAATTGGAATACTCGATGGTCGAACGCGAAGCGCCGCGATTTTTGCGCGTCGTGATCAAAATCACCCCGCCGGTAGCACGTGTACCGTAGATCGCCGCCGCCGAGCCGTCTTTCAGCACGTCCACGGATTCGATATCTTCCGGTGCCACGGTATTCAACCCGCCGGGGATACCATCGATCAGGATCAGCGGGTTGGCTGTTCCTTCAATGGAGTTGATACCCCGCAAATTGATCTGCGTGTTGGAGGTAGGGGAGCCGCTGGGCGTGGTAATGCGTAAGCCGGCCACTTTGCCCTGCACGAGCTGCGCCGCGTCGCGCACGGTTCCCTGGATAAAGTCCTCGCGCTTGATACTCGCCACGGAGCTGGTAATATCCCCCTTTTTCTGCGTACCGTACCCGATCACCACCACTTCCTGCAACTGTTTCTGGTCGGGCGCCAGTTCCACATTGAACTCGCTCTGGTTGCCCACGGCCACTTCCTGGCTCACATAGCCGATATAGCTCAGGATCAGCGTTGCGCCCTCGGGCACTTCCAGCTTGAACTTCCCGTCCGTATCGGTGGCGGTACCCACGGTATTTTTCCCTTTCACGATGATGGTCACACCGGGCAGCGGGTTCTTGTCCTCGGCGGACACCACTTTGCCGGAAATCTGTCGGTCGGCGGCGAGCGCCAGGGCATTTTCAGTGAGGAAACAGGCCACCGCGGCCGCGATAAGGCAAAAGCGGTGCAGTTCCCGGATCAGGCGGGATAATGGTCTTTTCATACAATTGGAGTTAGATGGTTAAACTTATTTGAGGGTACTCATTGCACTTTCATAATGCCGTTCATGATCCGCCAATGGCCGGGTACTGTGCATAGGAACGGATAGTCGCCGGGCTTGTCGGGCGCGATGAATACCAGTGTCGCATTGCCTTCCGGGCTTACGAGTTCCGTTGCGTGCAGTACTTCGGGTATTTTGGGTACATAGTTGAGCGCGATGGCATTCGCTTCCCGCGCCAGCAAATCGGCTGCATTGCCTACTTTTTCCAATGTTCCGGGTTTGATAATGAGCAGATTGTGCTGCATGAAATCCGGGTTCGTAAACTGTATCGTCACCTTTTGGCCGGGTTTTACGGTGAATGTCTTCTGGTCGAACTTCATTTCGTGTTCGATCACTTTCAGTTTCACGGTTACCGGTGTGCCTTTTCCTTTCAGTACTTCAACCGGTGCTTCGGTATGGGTGTGCGATACTTTTTTATCATCCTTATTATGAACGACTTGGTTTAGCCGTAAGGTGCTCTTGATGTCGAGCCAGCCGCGTAGGCGCGCATTGTCGCCATATTCGCCTACCTGATTGCCATCGCGTAAATCGCGGCCCAGACGAATGTCGTCAGGGGTAAATGGCTGGTGGAAAAGGCCTGCCGCTTTACCGGTTACCGGTGTTTCGTCCTCGATGGCCAGCGTCATGGTGCCGCCTTCCGAGAGCGTGGCGTAGGCATTGAAACGTTCATCGGGCAATTTTCGGGTGGAGGTAACCTGGTACGATTTGCCATCCTGCCGCACCAGCCAGTGCAATTGGCCGTCCTGCATGTACAGGCTGTATCCATTCTGCCGGTTTCCTTGCGACGCTACCACACCCGACAGATCCTCCTGTGCTTTGGTGATAATGGCTTTGATCCTGAGTTCTTTATGTGCTACATCAGGCGGGTATATCGGAGGCGACCAAAGGTTAAGCATATAGGTTTCCTCGATCAATCCACGCTCGATACGGGCCGTTAAGGTAGAGTCTTTAAGCTTCGCCGCCGCCGCTTTGAAACCGCTTTCATGCTTGATAACCCCTGAAAAAATCGCCTGCGCCAGGTATTCGTCGGCCGCGTTTTGTGAATCCTGGCCTGCGAGGTAAAGCATTCTGCCAATTTCCTCCGAAGCGGGCAGGTCGGTCAATGCGTTGACGGCAGCCAGTCTTACCTTCAAATCGGGGTCGTTCAATGAGTTAGTCCATTTCAATGCGGAAAGGGTCTTGTCATTGCGGGGGAGGAGTTTCACGGCTGTCTTGCGCACGCCCGCGGCCGCGTGGCGCATGGCGCGCACGAGTGTGTGATAAGCCTCTTCGTTCGGGCCGGTGAATGCATCCAGGCCATCCAGCGTCCACAATGCGTGCACGGCCGGGCTGTTCAAGCCGATTTCATCCACCGACTGGTCATTTACCATTTTAATCAGCTCCGGGATTACCACAGTATTTTTCGATTCCACGATCAGCCGCTGCGCCGTGGTGCGCCAGAACATATTGTCGTTTTTCAAACCGGCTACCAGGCTCGCTGCATCGTTTTTATCGAGTTTTGGATACGGAGAATGCTTCACATTTTTCCAAACGACCCTGTATATACGTCCATGCTGATTGTCGCGCAGCGGGTTGATGTACGCATTACCTTTTCCATTCTCGAAACCGCGCGGGGTAGGGTTGTGCTGGATGATGAAGCTGTACCAATCGGCCACCCAAACGGCCCCGTCCGGGCCCACCTCCGCGTGCACGGGCGAGAACCATTCGTCGGCGCTGGCCAGGAGGTTAAAGCCATTTTTCTCTTTGTAACCCGCACCTTTGGGTTTCAGCAGTGCCTGGTAGAGCAGCCGGCCGGTTGGTTCGCAGACGAAGGCGGTCGCGTTCCAGTACGATTTCGGGAAATTACGGGCCGTGTAAAGGTTATGGCCTGCGGCCGCTGTAAACCCGCCGTGAAAATCCACCTGACGTAATGCGGGTGTGAGGTAATTCATTTCATAATGCGAATCCAGCTTGTAAACCGTATTGCCGGAACCGTCAGCCACGGAACGCTTCACGTATTCAAGCGGCATGGCAAAATGCCCGCTATAATTCCCGTTCGCTGTTGAAATAAACACTTCAAATTCTTCCGAAAAACCTAAACCCCAGGTGTTGTTGGAAGTACGGCCGATGTATTCCAGGTTTTTGCCGTCGTTATCAAAGCGGTAAATACCCTGACTGAAATTCAACTGCTTACCCGAATTCGTGCCGCGGAAGCCTGGGTAGCCGAGTACACCCCAGATCTTGTTATCCAGGCCATATTTGAGGTTAGAAGGCCCTGCGTGGGTATCGCTTTTGCCCCAGCCGGAAATGATGTTTTCGCGGATATCGGCCTTGTCGTCGCCGTTGGTGTCTTTCAGGAAAATGAAATGAGGTGCCTGCGCTACGATAATGCCGCCGTTGGCAAATACCAGACTGGTCGGGATGTTCAGGTTATCAGCAAAAATGGTGAATTTATCAGCCTTGCCGTCGCCGTCGGTGTCTTCGCAGATCTTGATCCGGTCCTTGCCTACGCCGTCCTGGTCGCGTACTTCGTTGGGGTAATCCTGTGTTTCAGCGACAAACAAGCGCCCGCGCTCGTCCCAGGCCATGGCAATAGGCTTCACAATATCCGGTTCGGAGGCGAAGAGTTTCAGCTCGAAATCCACCGGCACCTGCGTCAGTTTCTGTGATTCGGCGGGGGAAAGAGGCTGTTGAAACTTCGGTGCCGGGTCGCGCTTTTCATAGTTGGGTACGTTGGCGTCGGTGTAGGTCGGTTTGGTGAGGTTGAATTTCGCCAAACGTGCCTTAGCGTCGTCGCTCACGGCCCACATAATGCCATTGGCTACCAGTTCGTGAAATGCAGGTTGTTTCCAGGTGCGCTCGTCGTGGCCGTAGGCAGTGTAAAACACGCGGCCCTTGCCTTGCGTGCGTACCCATGTCCAGGGCTCGTGGTGATCGCCCTCGACACGCTCTTGCAGTACGATAATGTCCGGGTTCAGCTTAGCGTGCACATAAGTCTCGTCCCAGGTTTCAAACGTCTTCCAGCCCTGCATCACCGGGTGATCTGCTTTCACCACCGGCGCGGTAAATGTGCCATACTTGTGCGAGCTGAACTGCCCGCCGACGGCTTTGATATACCAATCCGAATTCTGGAAGCAAAAAGAGGCTGCATGCAACGGAATAAGTGCTTTGCCACCCTCTACAAAGGTTTTCAATGCGGCCTCCTGCGCGGGGGTAATGGTGTTGTGGTTAGCGTAAATCACCACCCCGTCGTAATTGGCGAGGTTTTCGGTGTTCAATGCATTCGGGTCGGAAGTGTAGGTGAGGTTAATGCCCTTCTGGAACAACGGCAGCGAGAGCATCGGGAAGTACTTTTCCGAGAAATGGTGCCGGCTGTCATGGCCGAGGAATAGCAGCTCGATGCGGCGGCCGTCGCATCGGCGGCCGTCCTTACTTTCGGTCGATGTAGCGGGCAATTGTGCCGGGCGCTGCTTCTGCGCGCAGCTGTACATCATGATGACCGAGCAAATCAGTAGTAATGCTTTTTTCATTGGATTCGGGTTAGAGTAGCATTAAGCGCTTTATTGAGCTGCATTTTCGGTTTTTATTAAAATCAATGGCATAGCAATCCCTGTCAAGCAAAAATCTGCTCAATGCATAATTCTCAATCTTTCATTCTAGTCCCCCGGACTTAAGTCCGGGGCAAGGGATCTTGCTATTTTCCTAGTGCCTGCGGCACGGGAGTCGATACCTTGTTTCTGTTTGGAGGATTTACACCTAAAAGTTTTTGTACAAAAAAGTCTCTTTTTTTGCGGCGTCCGTAAATGCCGCCATCGCTGTGGCCCATGCCGGGTACAACCAGCAGGTCGAACTCCTTGTTGGCCTTGATCAAGGCGTCGGCTACGCGATAGGTGCTTTCGGGTGGCACGTTGGTATCCACTTCGCCGACGATCAGGAGCAGGTCGCCCTGCAATTTGGCTGCATTGGTCACATTCGACTGTTCGTCGTAATGCTTGCCTACCGGGTAACCCATCCATTGCTCATTCCACCATTGCTTATCGACACGGTTGTCGTGGCAGCCGCATGCCGAAACCGCCGCGTCGTAAAAGCCCGGGTGGAAGAGCAATGCACCCAGCGAGTTTTGCCCGCCAGCGGAGGTCCCGTACACGCCTACGCGGGTCGAGTCCACCTGGGGATATTTTTCGGCCAATGCCTTCATCCACGCAATGCGGTCGGGGAAGCCGGCATCGGCCAGGTTCTTCCAGCATACGTCGTGGAATGCCTTGGAGCGGTTGTAAGTGCCCATTCCGTCCATTTGCACGACAACGAAACCCAATTCGGCCATGCTCTGCATTTCGCCGTAGTGGCGGAATGCCTTGGGAACAAACGAGTCCTGGGGGCCTGCGTAAATGTTTTCGATAATCGGATATTTCTTCTTCGGGTCAAAGTTACTCGGGCGGTACACGATGCCCCAGATGTCGGTTTTGCCGTCGCGGCCTTTCGCTTTGAAAATTTCGGGGAGTTTGAATCCTAATGTGAGGTATTGAGAAATATCCGCTGTTTCGAGCTTCATCACAAGCGAAGCGTCGGCGGTTTTTCGTAACTCCGAAACGGGCGCGGTCGTCATGGTCGAATAGGTATCGACGTAGTAAGTACGATCGGGCGAGAAGGTGAGCTGGTGCGTCGCTTTTGCGTGGTTGGTCAGCTTCACAAGACCGGTTCCGTCGAATTTAATGCGGTAGTAATGAATATGGTAAGGGTCTTCGTTCGCATTCATGCCGCTCGCTTTGAACCACACTTCGCGCTTCTGCGTGTCGACGCTGTCGATCTCGCGTACGACCCATTCGCCTTTGGTAACCTGGTTTTTGATTTGGCCGGTTTGCTCGTCGACGAGGTAAATATGCCGCCAGCCATCTTTTTCCGAAACCCAGACAATTTCATGATTTTCAGGCTGGTAATGCGTGTAAATCATGTTCTGGTAAATGAACGTATCGGTCTTTTCATCGATAATGTTCTTGGTGGCGCCGCTGCTGGCGTCCACTTCAATTACCCGGAAACGCTGATGGCCTCGGTCTACCTTTTCATAGGTAAAATGCGTCGCCTCGCCCTTGCGCCAGCGGATCACGGGCGCATTGGAAAAGTCGATTACTTCCGACTGTACCTGCACTGATTTGCCGCTTTGCACATCGATCACGTGCATTTCGTAGCTTGTAAACTCGTCGCCGGGCTGTGCATAACCGCGTGTTTTGACCTCGCCGCGGGTCGTATTGGGTAGTGAGGAAAAGATAATGCTCACCTGCCGCTCGTCGCGGTGATCGATGCGGTAGCAAACCAGATACCGGCCGTCGGGCGACCAGCTGAGCTCACCGTAGGGTTTCAGCGGGTTGCCGTCGTAAGTAAGTTGTTGACCGTTTTTGTCTTCTTTTTTGCTCAAATAAATATTGCCGTTGCGGACAAATGCCTTCGTCTGCCGATCGGGCGAGACGCTGTCGGCCCGGAAACGGCCCCAACGGCTGAGCTGCCTCGTCCAGCCGATGTCTTTCGGTTTGGGGAGCTCCGGTTTGGCGATTTTCTGCGCCTTGCCGGTTTCGGTATCGTAGGCAAACCATTTTCCTTTGGTTTGCAGGACAATGCTGTGTTTTTCAGGCTCGAAATGAATATCGCTGATCCATAGCTTAGTAGCCGAGAACGTAGAGTCGGAGGCTTTGGAAAGCGCGGCGGCTATTTTGGCATTGTCGAAGGCGGGTGTTCGCTTGTTTTCTCCCGGTTTTACGACCAGATATTCAGTCAGACTATCCTTTAATACATTCCTGTACCAGAATGATTGCCCGTCGGCCAGCCAGTTGGGTTGCACCTGCGCTTTCAGCACGCTGCCTTTCGTGAGCGAATCCATCAATGCCATCCTTTTATACGACGCCGAAAGTTCGGCCGGATTGGGCTGATAGGCCGGGAGTGATTTTTGCGCCATAAGCGGTGCGGACAGGCATAACGCGCCTATCGTATGCAGGTAAAGTCTTTTGCGAATGCCTGGGTTAGGGATTTTCATAGCTGCTAAAACGAAAGTAAGGGCAATAGTTATCTGCTTCCTGATAATCAGGTAGTTGTCGTATGTTGCCTTTCGGCGGCCGAGGCTCCGGTACTTCATGACCGGGCTCCGGAGGGTGCTTTTTGAAAATTATCTATTTGTAAAATTAGCAGGTCGGAAAACCAAAAACTTGATGTGAATTAGCGGCTTTTTTACCGATATTAACTTATTTGCTCCCGAAATTCCGCAAATCTGTGAATTTGGGTGATTTTATTTGGCTAATCCTTCAAAATGACGAATAATGGCTTGTTTGGTGCAAGTCAGGGTGATTTGGCTGTGAAGGCACACGCACTTAATATTGTGAAGTAAAAAAATAGCTATGAATACCGCATTGATATTGGAAACTTTGGGCTGGCTGGGCGTGGTTGCATATGTACTGGCTTACCTGCTGCTCACGGTCGGCGTACTGAAACCGAACGGCTACCCGTTTCACATCCTGAATATGACCGGTGCGGCAACTCTCATTGTGTACTCCCTTGAATACGGCGATAAACCGAACGTCGCCGTCAACGTGATCTGGCTGATGATCGGGATCGGGGCCGTAGCCCGCAGGCTTGCGAGACGGTCATCCCGCAACGTCTGACAGCTCCTTCAAATGCAGGATGGATAATGCCTGCTGGCGGTATTTGCTCAGCCGCTGCTCGTATTCTTCCTTATCCGACACCAGGCTGAGGTAAAAATAGGCGCCGTCGATGAGCACGAAGATATTATCCGCCACAGTTTCCACGTCCTCCACATCCAGTACACCATCCTGGCGGCATTGCTCGATATGCCCGATGAGCATCGCCCGGAGCGAATCCAGCAGTTTCTTGTAAAGGTCGCGCACTTTGGCGTCGTGGAATGCCATCGCGTAGCAGCCGTAGAACAGGCCGTCGTCGAAGAGCGCATTCCATTTTTTGGAGAAAATATTACCGATGATTTCCAGCAGGGCTTTCCGCGAATCCTTCGAATGGGCGGCGCTTACCTTATATATGAGTTTGTATTTATCAAGAATGTAATCCACGAGCCCGTACACCAAATCCTCGCGCGTCTGGAAGTAGTGAATGATGAGGCTGGGGTTGATTTCCATCTTCGCCGCGATTTTGGCGATGGATGTATTTTCAAGGCCGTTCTTCTTGGCCAGGCCATAAAATACTTTAATGATTTCCTTTTTACGGGCTTCTTTGAGGCTTTTTCTTCCCATTGGCGGTTCGGGGTGTAACGTATCGGCAATATACGGCTTTTTACGGAAACCGGAAGTCTGTTATTTCTTTAAAAATTAATTGAACATTCATTCAATTTATAATCACAATCAGGTAACTATTTTTTAATATTGGCGTAACTTTTGGTTAGGACATTTGCATTCCGAAAATGCCCCAAAAGCCGCTAAACTTAAAACTTTTACTTATGATGAAAAGTGTACCCAGACCTTATTATGTAAGGCTGCTGCGACGCCTGCAACTGGTTGTGATTTTTGCGCTCGGCGCCATCGCACCTGCGTTCGCACAAACGACCCTCAAAGCCGGAAACGGCAAAGTCACCGGAAGCGTCACCGACGGCAAGGATCTCCTGCCGGGCGTGAATGTGGTGATCAAAGGCTCCCAGAGAGGAACCATCACCGACCAGAACGGCCAGTATTACCTCGATGGTGTTTCGGGGAGCGACATCCTGGTGTTCTCTTACATTGGTTATAAAACACAGGAAGAGCTGGTCAAAGGCCGGAGCGAGATTTTTGTGACGATGCAGGCCGACCTCGGTAACCTCGAAGAAGTGGTGGTGATCGGCTACGGTGTCGAGAAAAAGGTGAATATCACCGGCGCTGTTGATCAGATTTCCGGTAAGCAGTTCGAAGCCAGGCCGGTAGCCAACGTCATGCAGGGTTTGCAAGGTGTAAGTCCGGGGTTGAACATCACTTATCAGAGCGGTACGCCCGGAACAGTGCCGAACTTCAACATCCGTGGTTTTACATCCATCAATGGCGGTGAGCCTCTGTTTGTTATCGACGGTATCGCCGCTGCGAACAGCACCGATCTCCTCCGTCTTAACCCTTCCGATATTGCAAGCTTTTCGGTACTGCGCGATGCGGCTTCCGCAGCGATTTACGGCGCGCGGGCGGCATTCGGTGTTGTGCTGATAACGACCAAGCAGGGTGGGAGAGGCAAGCAATCCATTACTTATAACAACTTCTTTTCCTGGGGACAGCCGACGGTACTTCCCAAGCCGATCACCGACCCGTATATTTTTTCGCGGGTGCTGGAAACATCTACCGACAACACGCCCTGGGACTATGTCAACTATTCCGACGAATATTACGCCTGGGCCAAGGAGCGCTCGGATAACCCGTCCACGCCCGACACGCGTATAGACCCATCCGATCCGACTAAATGGGCGTATATGGGCAGCAACAACTGGTACGATTACTTTTTTACCAAAAGGAGCTTTTCCCAGAACCACAGCATCGGGTTTACAGGCAGCGCCAAGACAGCCAGCGAACGCACGGTGGGCTATTATATTTCGGCGGACTACAACCACGAAGGCGGCTTGAACAAACTGACGGACGATTTTTGGAGACGCTACTCTTCCCGCGCCCGCCTGGATTTCACGCCCTTCAAATGGCTGAAACTGGATAATAACCTGTCGGTTTACCGGACGGAACGTGCGGTGCCGACGGCCAACATCAATGACATTTACACGCTGCAACCTACGCAGGTGGCCGTGAACCCCGACGGTACCTGGGCGAACTCCGGCGCAGGCCGCCTGGCTGCCAGACTGGTCGATGGAGGTAACAGGAAGCAGGATATGTTCGGTTTCCAGAATATCTTCCGCGGTATCGCCACCACGCTGAACGGCGACCTGGTGATAACCGGCTCGGCGAGTTTCAAGCGTGAGCAATGGAATACGAAGCAGGATCAGCGTAACTACCGCATTGGTTTTGGTCCGAATGATATCCGCACCGAAGGCGGAACGGGTGGGGTGTATGAGACGAATGCCACCCTGGCCAACAATGTGATGGATTTGTTTGCCAATTATACCAAAACGCTGGGCGTTCACCGTATTAACCTGCTCGCGGGCTATAACCAGGAGAGTTACAGCTACACGACGACCAAGGCTCAGAAAGTCGGCCTGATTTCCCCATCACTGCCTTATATCAGCCTTACCAGCGGAACTGCCCAGGCATTTGGCGCTGATACGAGCTACGCCACCCGCAGTTTCTTCGGGCGGATCAACTACACGCTGCGCGATCGCTACATTATTGAGGCGAACGGGCGTTATGACGGTTCCTCACGCTTCCCGACAAGCAATCGCTGGGGATTCTTTCCATCGGTATCGGCAGCGTGGATCGCCAGCTCCGAATCGTTCGTGAAGGATGCGCTGCCGCTTTTTCCTACACTTAAATTCCGCGCATCTTACGGTGACCTGGGTAACCAGAACGTGGGTTATTACAGCTTCCGCCAGGCATTGCCGGCCGGGCTATCGAACTACCTGATCGGCGGTAACAAGCAAACGGTGATTACCAATTCGCCGATCCTGCGCGTGGACCCGTCCAACTACACCTGGGAGCGCGTATCGACGCTGAACTTCGGGGCTGATCTCGGCGTATTGAAGGACCGTTTGACATTCGGCATCGACTACTACATTCGCGACACCAAAGGAATGCTTACCGATGGAGAAGAGCTTCCGGGCGTACTCGGTACCAAGGTGCCGGCTCAGAACGTAGCCGATTTGCGTACCAAAGGCCTCGAACTGACCCTGAACTACAACGATACCTACCAGGTAGGCGGCAAAGCGCTTTCTCTCAGCGCCAAATTGATCGTGTCTGACTCGCGTTCGCAGATTACCCGCTTCAAAAACGATCAGGAGTTGTTCTCGAAGTTCCGCAAAGGGCAGAACCTGGGCGAAATATGGGGGCTTACCAATGATGGCCTTTTCCAGAATACCGACGAAATCGCTAAGCTCGACGAAAGCGATATCGTTCCCTGGGGCGCACTATCCGTTGTGCCGGGCTGGCCTAAATACAAGGACCTCGACGGTGACGGCCGCATTACGCAGGGGCTGACCAGAAAGGATCCGAAAGACCTTTCCGTGATCGGAAATACGACCCCGCGTTACCGGATCGGTTTCAACCTGAATGCCGACTGGAATGGCTTCGATTTCTCGGCTGTGCTGCAAGGCGTGCTGAAAGGCGACTATTATCCGCGGCATTACCTCTATTGGGGTCCTTACCAGCAGCCTTATGCCAACGTTTACCCCTGGAACCTCGATTACTACCGCGGTCAGGCCGACTCGGACCAGCAGCGTGCGAAGCATTCGAAATCTTACATTGCGGCGGGCCTTGCCGATGCGAATACCAATGCCAATTTCCCGGTGCTGCAATCGTGGCTCGCGGATAACAACTATGGCTCGGGCCTGGACATCGCCCAGACGAAATACCTGTTGAGCGCGGCTTACCTGCGCATCAAAAACATCACGATCGGCTATTCGCTGCCTACTTCGTTGCTGCAAAAGCGCAATATCAGCCGGGTGCGCATCTTCGCGAGCGGGGAAAACCTTTTTGAATTCTCACAACTCAAAAAGTACTTCGATCCGGAGGTAATCAGCAACAGCAACACTTTCAATACGTCGAACGGCTTTTCATATCCGTTCCAGCGGAAGTTTGCATTCGGTGTCAATGTCGAGTTTTGATTTTAATCCATCAGCCTGAAATGAAAAAGCATATATTATTACTGGCGTTGTTGACCGGGGCGAGCGCCTGCAACGACGACTTCCTCGAAAAACTGCCGCAGACCTCCATTTCCCCGGAGGTGTTCTTTGCCAACGAGGGCGACCTCGCATTGTACGTCAACGGGCTGCTGAGCATGCCCGATATGTACGGCACTTACCTCAACGACCAGAGCACCGACAATGCCGCCACGACGGGCGCAGTGGAGATGAAAGTGGTGATGACGGGCTCGCCCAGCTCACAGACCATCACCGGTGGCTGGGACTGGGGCCGTTTGCGGAATATCAACTATTTCCTGGATAACTATAACAAGGCTACTGCCACCTCCGACGTGAAAGCGCATTATGCCGGTATTGCCCGCTACTATCGCGCGCAGTTCTATCTGGAAAAAGTGGGCCGGTTTTCGGATGTTCCGTGGTTTTCTAAAACCGTAAATCCCGGTGACGAGGAGCTGTACAAAACGCAGGACCCGCGTGCGGTTGTGATGGATAGCGTAATGGCCGACCTCGCTTTTGCGGCGGCCAATGTACGGGAGTCGGTGACTGCCGGCACCCCGGGCAAATGGGCGGTGATGGCGCAGTATGCCCGCACAGCATTGTACGAAGGTACCTACCGGAAATACCACTCCGAGCTGAACCTCCAGGCCACTGCCAACAAATTCCTGGAAACGGCGGCGACGGTTTCGGCGGAAATCATGGCATCGAACAAATTTGCCATTTACAACACAGGCAAACCGAATGCGGATTATGCGACGCTGTTCAATAGCCAGGATTTGAGCTCGAACAAGGAAGTGATCTTGTCGAATGCGTTCGATCAAACGAAGGACCGCAGCCAGAATATCAACAGCACCGTATTCGGCGATTACGAGCAGGCGCCGTCGCGCGACCTCGTACAGACTTACCTGATGAAGGACGGTACCCGCTTTACCGATGTACAAGGTTACCAGCAGCTTGGTTTTGTGAAGGAATTTCAGAACCGCGATCCCCGCCTCGCACAGACGCTCGTGTATCCGGGTTGGGTGCGCGCCGCGGAAACTGCACCCTATATTTTGCGCTTGAACAAAAACTTTACCGGCTACCACCAGTTGAAAGGGTATGTCAATTCGACCGACAATGTGATTTTGAATAGCGTGGATGTGCCCGTGTACCGCTATGCCGAGGTGCTATTGACCTACGCTGAAGCGAAAGCGGAACTGGGCACACTTACCCAGGATGATCTCGATAAATCGGTGAACCTGATCCGTGCGCGCGTGGCGATGCCTGATTTGAAACTGGCGGCGGCCAATGGCAGCCCCGACCCGGTGATGGTGCAGAAATACCCGAACGTAACCGGTGCTAACCGCGGCGTGATTTTCGAGATCCGCCGTGAAAGAAGGGTGGAGTTCGCCTTCGAAAGCCAGCGGTTCAACGACGTGATGCGCTGGCAGGCGGGCAAGCTGCTGACGGCGATCCCGGAAGGTATGTATTTCCCGGGTTTGGGTAAATACGACCTGACAGGCGACGGCGTGGAGGATATTATCCTGATCGACAAGTCGAAGACGATCCCCGACGAAAAGGAAAAAGAAAAGAACAGCCTCGGTGTGGTGCTGATCTACTACCGTGCGGGGGCGATAGGCGAGGACGTGACCGTGTACCTCAAAAACGGCAATGCCGGCGGTACGATGGTAACTGAAACGGCTGTTCGTAAATTTGAAGACCCTAAATACTATTACCGGCCTGTTCCTCAGAAGGAGATGTTACTCAATCCCAAGTTGAAGCAGGTTTTTGGATGGAATTAATTTAAAATCAATACAATGAACAGACGTTCCTGGATCCGTAACACCGGATTACTCACGGCTGCTTCGATAACAAGCCCGGCGACCAATGCCGGGCTTGTTGCCGATAAGCCGGTACTGAAAATCGCCCACATTACCGACGTGCATATCCGCGGGGGCGACGATGCGCCCAACCGCTTTAAAAAGTGCCTCGCCGACGTTTTGAAGCACAAGCCCGATTTCTTCCTCAATGGGGGTGACTCCATCCATGCCGCAGATTACAAGGATGTGACCCGCGAAACCATGCTGGGTTACTGGAAGCTCTGGGACGAATGCATGCGCACCCTGAAAGGCTATGAAGTCCACAGCTGCATCGGTAACCATGACCCCTGGTGGGCGGCGCCGTCCAAAGAGGATGAAATGTATGGCAAAAACTACGTGGTGAAGCGGCTCAAAACGCCGGGCCGCTATTACAGTTTTACCCAAAAGAACTGGCATTTCGTGATCCTCGACGGCAACAACGAGCATGTTTCGCTGGACGACGAGCAATACCAATGGCTGGAAGCCGACCTCGCCAAACTGGCGCCGGGTACTTTTGTGCTGCTGATGTCGCATTACCCGATCCTGGGCGCTACGCCTATGCTTGCGGGCGGGGGAGGGCATTCGGATTACAAGAAGCTGAAAAACCTGTTTTACAAACACCGCGATAAGGTGCGCATTTGCCTCAGCGGGCACCAGCATTTGCAGGATCATACCGAGTACAACGGCATTCAGTATTGCTGCAACGGCGCCATGAGCGGTTTCTGGTGGGAAAAGGGCGACGCGGAATCGGCCGGGCCTAACTATTACCAGGAAACGCCGCCGGGATATGCAATGCTTGAATTGTATGCCGATGGGAGGGTGACGAATGTCTATTATCCGCACCTTTATTAGGTGTAGTCAGGAGTAGCCAAGTGTTGTCAGGTGTGGTCAGGAGTAGTCAGGTGTGGTCAGGTGTGGTCAGGTGTTGTTTTGACTGGGAGGTTAATGCCGTTAGGCATATAACATTGGTAGAGAAAACGATGGATCCGGCTGCGCCCAAAATGCCGTCAGGCATGTAACAACAATGCGCTGTTGTTACATGCCTGACGGCATTTTGGGAATGGCGTTGATCGATTTGATTGCTACCTATGTTACATCGCTACGCGATTTGAATGCTTCTTTTTTGCATAATTTATCTCGATTTTGACCTAATTTGCGGCCTGGTTTACAAATCCTGACCATTCTTGGCTATACCTAACCACAACTGACCATTCTTGACTACCCCTGACAATTCTTGACCACAACTGACCATTCTTGACCACCCTGACAATTCCTGACCACAACTGACCATTCTTGACCACCCTGACCATTCTTGACAACACCTGACAATTCCTGACCACAACTGACAATTCCTGACCACCCTTGACAATCCCTAACCCAATGCCCTTGCTTTACCGTTTCTATGCCGCGCTACTCTGCGCATTATTGCTGCAATACCGTTCCCATGCTCAAACGGTTTCCGTGACCGAAGCTGGTATTCGCCCCGACACTTACGAGAACGTCACTCCCAGCATTCAGAAAGTGATCGACGAGGCGATCCGCACCGGGAAGACGACCCTCACTTTCCCGAAAGGCCGGTACGATTTCTGGCCCGACGGTGCAATCCGTGAAAAGTATTTCATTTCCAATACCGCTACCGAAAAGGAGGATTCACTTAAAATCCGGACGATCGGGATGCTTTTCCGCAATGCCCGGAACCTCACCATCGATGGCAACGGTGCGCTGTTTGTTTTTCATGGGAAAATGACGACGATCGTGCTCGAACATTGCGAGAACGTGAAGCTGCAAAACATCCATGTCGACTTCGAGCGGCCTACCATGTCGGAAATGCGGTATACGCAAGTTTCCGGCGGCGAAGTGGAGCTGGCCATTCACCGCGATGCCCGCTACGCCATCCGCGACGGTAAGCTGGAATGGTTTGGGGAAGGCTGGAAAACGACGCATTTCCATGCCGTCGAGTTTGACACCACCCTCAAAACCATGCGTTACAGCGACTGGAAACCTTATGTCCATGCGCAGGCGACGGAAATCGCTGCGGGCCGGGTGCGTTTCAAAACCGATGTTACACCGAAGCCGGGCAACATTCTTACCGTCCGCGATATTATCCGCGACCAGGTGGGGATGCACATCCGCGAATGCAAAAACGTGACGCTCGAAGACGTCGGCATGCATTATATGCACGGCCTGGGCATTGTGAGCCAATACACCGAAAACGTGACCATGCGCCGCGTTACCTGTGCGCCACGGCCGGAAACAGGGCGTATTATCGCCTCGTCCGCCGATTTTATGCACTTTTCGGGATGCCGGGGTAAGGTTACTGTCGAAGATTGCCGGTTCTCGGGTGCGCACGACGACCCGATCAATGTGCATGGGACCAACCTCCGCATAGTGGACAGGCCGGATGCGAACTCGCTGAAAGTGCGGTTTATGCATGGCCAGAGCTACGGTTTCAGTGCATTCTTCCCCAAAGACACGGTGGCATTTGTCCACGCGGGTTCCATGGAGCGGTTTGCGAGCGGGGTCGTCAAAACGGTTGAGCGGCTGAGCGACCGCGAAATATTGCTAACCTTCGAAAAACCTGTTCCCACGACGCTGGAAGACCACGATTGTGTCGAAAATATGACCTGGACGCCGGAAGTGCTCATTCGGGGTAACTACTTTACCCGTACCAACACCCGCGGCGTGCTGCTTACGACCCCGCGCAAAGCCGTGATCGAAAACAACACGTTTTTCCGTACAGGCATGAGTGCGGTGCTGATCGAGGCGGACGCGGAGGGCTGGTATGAATCGGGGCCGGTGCGGGATGTTACCATCCGCAACAACGAGTTTATCGACTGCGCCTACCAGGGCGGGCCGGGTAATGCGGTGATCGCCATTAACCCGTCCAACAAAATAGCCGACGTTAAAAAGCCTGTCCATTTCAACATCCGGATAGAGGGTAATACTTTTAATACATTTGATTATCCGGTGCTGTTTGCCAAGAGCACCCGGGGATTGTTTGCAGGCAACAACCGGATCGTTCGCACGAGGGAGCTCAATCCGCAGTCGGGTAACCATAATATGTTCTGGTTCAATGGCTGCTCGGATGTGGAGATTGCCGGATTGAAGTTGGAAGGAGAGGTGCTGGGCAAGAATATCAAGCTGGAAAACATGCCGAAAAACAGTGTGAAAGTTACCGGTTCTCCTAAACTGGCGGTCGAATAGCTACCAATGATTGTCTGGAAGTCCATTTTTTAATTCAAAAACGGCATCTAATTTTACCATTATTTGCCAAAACCCCAGTGATGAAAACATTTCTCGGACTACTCATTTGTTCTGTTACCGCATTCAGCCCGCTGCAAGCGCAGCCTGATCCCAAACCCAAACCCGCACCATTGTCGCTCTGGTACGACCAGCCTGCCAAAGAATGGATGACCCAGGCATTGCCGATCGGTAATGGTCACGTGGGCGCCATGTTTTTTGGCGGCACGGACGAGGAGCGCATTCAGTTTTCGGAGGGCAGCTTGTGGGCAGGAGGTAAGGGGGCCAATGCCGAGTATAATTTTGGTTTAAAAAAAGAGGCCTACAAACATTTGCCGCAGGTACGTGAACTACTCGCTGCCGGAAAAATGAAAGAGGCCCACGCATTGGCGAACAAGGAGCTGACGGGCGTTATCCATGAGAAAAAGGAGAATAGCCCGTCGTCCGATTTCGGTGCGCAGCAGACAGTAGGCGACCTGTTCGTCAAATCGCCTGCCAAAGGCGCCGTGCAGAATTACCGGCGCGAGCTTAATATTTCCGATGCATTAGGAAAAGTGAGCTATGATGCGGGCGGCAGCCACTTTGAAAGAACCTATTTCGGCAACTATCCCTCGAAGGCGATGGTGTACAAGTTTACTTCTTCTACGCCCGAAACCTATTCCATACGTTTCGAAACGCCCCATGCCAAAGATTATGAGCAGTTTGCTAAAAATCAGTACACATTTGGCGGGCATTTGAAAGATAATCGCCAGGAGTTCGAAACCGTTTACCGTATCGATACCGACGGGAAAACCGCTTTCAGCAACGGCGTGCTGACGGTTACCGGCGCCAAGTCCATCGTCCTGATCCACACTGTGGCTACGGATTATGTAATGAAATTCCCTCATTATAAAGGAAATGACTACAAAAAGGCTAACGCTGCCACTATGGCGAAGGTGGCCGGTAAAAATTACGCCGAATTGCTCGCCGAGCAGCAAAGGGATTACCACGGCTTGTTCGACCGCGTCGCGCTGACGTTGGGCAATGCCACGGCGCCTGCACTTCCTACCGACCAGCGCCAGAAAGCCTATTCGGCAGGGCAACCCGACCCCCGTCTGGAAGAACTTTACTTCCAATATGGCCGCTACCTGATGATTTCATCGACCCGGCCGGGTACCATGCCTATGAGCTTGCAGGGCAAATGGAACGATAGCACCAATCCGCCGTGGGCGAACGATTATCACACCAATATCAACGTGCAAATGCTTTACTGGCCAGCCGAGGCTACCAACCTTTCGGAGTGTCATTTGCCGCTGATGGATTTCACGCAGTCGATCGTGGAGCCGGGACGGTTGGCAGCGAAGGAGTTTTTCAACGCCAAGGGGTGGATCGTGAACACAATGCTGAACGCCTACGGTTATACTTCGCCCGGCTGGGATTTCCCGTGGGGCTTCTTCCCGGGCGGTGCGGCATGGCTTTGCCAGCATTTGTGGGAGCATTATGCATTTACGAACGATAAAGTGTTCTTGAAAAACACGGCCTATCCGGTCATGAAAGAGGCTTCGGAGTTCTGGATGGATTACCTGAGCAGCGACGGCAAGGGGCACCTTGTATCCTCGCCGTCGTACTCACCCGAGCACGGCGGGATTTCTACCGGCGCTACCATGGACCACGAAATGGCCTGGGACGTGCTGAATAACACCGCCGAAGCCGCGGCTTTGCTCGGCATCGATGCCGATTTCGCGCAAAAGGCGCGTGCTACCCGCGACAAGATATTGCCTTTGCAGATTGGCCGCTGGAAACAGTTGCAGGAATGGCGCGAGGATGTCGACGACTCCACCAGCCACCACCGCCACGTTTCGCACCTGTATGCATTGCACCCGGGCAAGCAGATTTCGATTGCCCAAACTCCGGCGGAAGCAGAGGCCGCACGCGTAAGCCTCAACGCCCGTGGCGACGACGGTACAGGCTGGTCGCTGGCCTGGAAAGTTAACTTCTGGGCGCGCTTGCAGGATGGCAACCGTGCGCACAAGTTATTCAAAAGTGTACTCCGGCCCGTGGCCGACCAGGGTACGAATATGGCTGACGGCGGCGGCTCTTATGCCAACCTTCTTTGCGCCCACCCGCCATTTCAGCTCGATGGCAACATGGGTTCCACCGCGGGTGTAGCCGAAATGCTCCTCCAATCGCAAACCGGCGTGATCGAGCTCCTTCCTGCATTACCCGACGCCTGGGCCACCGGTTCAGTCAAAGGTTTGAAAGCACGCGGTAATGTAACGGTCGACGAGGTTTGGGAGAATGGCAAATTGAAATCCGTGACGCTAACCTCCCCCAATGCGCAGAAACGCACGTTGAAATACGGGAGCAAGACGATCAATGCAGAGCTGGTGGCCGGGAAAGCAAAAACATGGTACGTTGCAAATTTTCAATAAGCAATGGATGGCTTTGACCAGGCTTACTAATTCATAGAGATACGATTGCCCTTTTTGGCAGGCACCAAAATCGCGTAGCGATGCAATATTGGTAGCAACTGAGCCGTATATAATCTCCGATAAATGCCGTCAGGCATGTAACAACAGAGCATTGTTGTTGCATGCCTGACGGCATTTTTGACAAAATGGGGCTCCCTTTTTTCTACCAATATTATGTGCCTGACGGCATTTTACGATTCCGGCGGCGCACTACTTTGCGATCCATATCACATACCCGATGGCATTCGCTTACGGACAATACCTGACAATACCGTCCTACACCTGACCATTCCTGGCCACACCTGACTATTCCCACGCCGCTCAACCGGTAAATCACAACCCCACCTCTCTTTTCAATACATATTCACTGAACTGAACAACCATGGATCTCGACCACGACGCTATTCCGCCCGACGTGCCTGACGAAGACCGCCGCTTTTTTCTGAAACAATCCATGTTTTTTGCCGGGCTTTCGATGGCCCCGGCGGATTTCCTGCAAGCCGCGCTGGCACCCGACGATGGGCCGGTGGGTAATGCGGTGAAGGTTAAACTTTCACTGACTGTCAACGGGAAACGCAGACGCATTTCCATAGATCCACGTATGACATTGCTCGATTTGCTGCGCGAAAATATGGGTCTTACCGGGACCAAAAAAGGGTGTGATTTCGGGCAATGCGGGGCCTGTACCGTGCATGTCGATGGCCGCAGGACACTATCCTGCCTCACTTTTGCGGTGATGCAGCACGGCGCGAAGGTCACGACCATCGAAGGTCTTTCAGACGGCGAGAAGCTCCATCCTTTGCAGGAAGCGTTTATCAAACATGATGGTTTTCAATGCGGATATTGCACGCCGGGGCAGGTGATGTCGGGCGTTGCGTGTATACGCGAGGGGCATGCGGGCTCGGCGGACGAGGTACGGGAATATATGAGCGGCAATCTGTGCCGCTGCGGGGCTTATCCGAATATCGTAGACGCCATTCTTGAGGTGAAAAAGGAGGGGACGAAAGTATGAAGCCATTTCAATATCTCCGTCCCAAAACCATTGCGGAAGCCATCAGTATGGCCGCCGATTACCCCGAAGCGCAATATATCGCCGGTGGTACCAACCTGGTCGATCTTATGAAACGCGGCATTGCGTCGCCATCGAAGCTGATCGATATCAACCATCTTCCATTAAAGAAAATAGAACACCGCTACGATCGCCTCCGCATAGGTGCATTGGCCCTGAACAGCGACGTGGCAAAAAATAAAAGCGTACTGAGCCGTCAGCCGCTGCTCGCGCAGGCGTTGCTCGCGGGGGCTTCGGGCCAATTGCGTAATATGGCGACAGTGGGTGGTAACTTATTGCAGCGTACGCGTTGCAGTTATTTTTACGATCTCGCATTGCCTTGCAACAAACGCAAGCCGGGCTCAGGCTGTGGCGCGGAAGCGGGCGTTAACCGCACGCATGCGATCTTTTTTGCGGGAAATGGCTTTGGAGGAAATGAAAAATCTTCGTGCATTGCTGTCCATCCCAGCGACATGTGCGTGGCGCTTACTGCCCTGGATACGGAAGTCGTGATCAACGGCACGAGCGGGGAGCGGCGAGTTCCGTTCAAGGATTTCCACAGGCTTTCTACGCTGCAACCCGAGCTGGATACCAACCTGCAACCCGGTGAGCTTGTGACGGCCATAGAGGTGACGGACAACGCATTTGCCCAACACAGCCATTACCTGAAAGTGCGCGACCGTGCTTCCTATGCTTTTGCATTGGTATCGGTGGCGGCTGCCCTGCAAATGGACGGCGGCCGCATCTGGGACGCTCGCATGGCTCTTGGTGGTGTGGCGCACAAACCCTGGCGGTACTGGGCTATCGATCTCATGCTGAGAGGACAGGCGCCTTCGGAAAAGCTTTTCAGGGAAGTAGCAGAGCATGAAATGCAAAGTGCCAAAGCCACCACGCAGAATGCATTTAAAATTAAACTAACCTCGAATGCGATCGTTGCGGCTCTGAAAGCTGCAACGGGCATTTCTTGATCGGATCATGAAGAGACAATCGTTGGATAATCCGTCGGATACTTCACTCAGTCGCGTCGATGGTGCGGTGAAAGTAACTGGTGCAGCCACTTATTCGGCTGAATATGCGATTCCGGGACTGGTACACGCGGTGTTGGTAACGAGCACCATTGCCAAAGGCAGCATTACCGCCATCGATTCGCGCGAAGCGGAGGCGGTGCCGGGCGTACTGGCGGTGATCAGCCATCTCAATGCTATTACAGTACCGGGCTGGCCTGCCAAAAAGCTGCCGGCGGAGCGCGTCGCGGCGGGTACGGCATTGCGCGTATTTTATGATCCACTGATCTATTTCGACGGACAGCCCGTGGCGATGGTAGTCGCGGCTACGCACGAACAGGCAGTGCACGCCGCGTCGCTTGTGCGGGTGACGTACCAGCAGGAGGCCCATCAGACGCATTTTGAAAAAAATATCGGACAAGCCGGCATTCCTCAGAATGTCCAGCGCGCCAAAAACTCGCCTTTTCAGGATTATGAGCGCGGCGATGCGTCGGCATTACGTAATGCCGACGTCCGGATAGAGGCCGAATATACCATTCCCACTCAGCATCATCAGCCGCTCGAACCGCATGCGATTATCGCTGTGTGGGAGGCCGAGGACAAGCTCACGGTCTATGACAAAAACCAGGGCGTGAAATCCGCACAGGGGCAACTGGCCCAGGCTTTCAAGCTGCCGAGGGAAAATGTACAAGTGGTAGCCACGTACATTGGCGGAGCATTCGGGTCGGGCATTCGGGTGTGGCCGCATACGATGGCGGCGGTAATGGCTGCAAAGCAATTGAAACGACCCGTGAAACTGGTATTGGGGCGGGAGCAGATGTTTACATCGGTGGGTTACAGGCCATATACCAAACAGAAAATCAGTATCGGCGCCGCGAAAGACGGCCGGTTGGCAGGTATTGTACATGAAGGGACAGGGCAGACGTCGATGTACGAAGAGCATCTGGAACGCACAGTGCTCGCGTCACGTGCGCTGTATGCGTGCCCGCATGTAGCCACCCGCTACCGCCTGCTCCCGCTTGATGTGAATACGCCTACGTGGATGCGCGGGCCCGGCGATGCGACGGGGATGTTTGCATTGGAATCGGCTATGGATGAGCTGGCTTATGCATTGAAAACAGATCCGCTGGAGTTCCGCCTCAAAAACTACGCGGAGTCCGACCCCGAGCGGAACCTGCCGTGGTCGGCGAAGTCGCTAAGGGAATGCTATGAGCTCGGTGCGGAGAAAATCGGCTGGAAAAACCGGCTGCCGGAGCCGCGATCGGTGAGACGCAACGGAATGCTGCTCGGTTACGGCATGGCATCCAGCCTGTACGGATTCCACCGCCATCCTTCCAGGGCCCGGGCCGTCATGCATGCCGACGGTTCGGTGATCGTGCAGAGCGCCACGATGGACATCGGCCCTGGTACCGGCACCGCCATGACCCGCATCGCCACGAAAGTTTTAGGGGTGAATGCAAAAAAGGTGCGTTTCGATCTGGGCCATTCGGCGCTGCCGGATGCGCCCGGCCAGAATGGCTCGTCCACGATCCCTAGTGTGGGTTCGGCGGTGCATGTAGCTTGTGAAGCATTGAAAAGCAAATTGGTGACCTTGGCCGGGGAAATGTCCGAAAAGTTTAGGCCAGGAGCTGAGGTGGTGGCCAGGAATGGCAAGATATTTAGTTCTGCCGACGATAAAGACGGGCTGAGTTATACCGACATTTTAAAACACCATCGGTTGAACGAGCTTGAAGTGACGGAGGCGTCAAAATCGGGTGCGGAGCGCGACCAATATTCAATGTATTCGTTTGGCTGCCATTTTGTGGAGGTGGAAGTGGACCCGCTCACGGGCGAGGTGCGCGTTACGCGTGTGGTCACGTGCGCGGATGTGGGGGCGATTATTAATTACAAAACGGCCCGCAGCCAGTCGATCGGCGGCGTGGTAGGGGGCATCGGTATGGCGCTCATGGAGCATTCGGAAATGGACCATCGCTTCGGACGTTATGTGACGACCGATTTTGCCAGCTACCATATTCCGGTTCACGCCGATGTGCCCTCTATCGAAGTATATTACATCGATAAGCCTGATGTGCAGGCTAATCCGATCGGTTCAAAGGGTCTTGGTGAAATTGCCATCGTGGGCGTTGCAGGAGCTATTGCGAATGCGGTTTTCCATGCAACGGGCAAGCGGGTGCGGGAGTTGCCCATTACACCTGACAAGCTGATCTGAGGAATTTAACTGGTGCTAACCTCTTTTCCCGTGGTGAGCAAATAGCGGTTTGAGCCGCTGATGATACCGAGCGTGAGTTTATACTTTTTGTTTTTGGACAGATATTGCCTCAGCATTGCCATCGACTCGCAGTAGCCGGCATAATAGCGGCCGGTACGCAGGAAGCACAGAAACGAGTTTCTTCTCAGGCGCATGGGTAACATATGGATTTCATCGCCGGAATGGATGATGAGGTAAATACCGTCGTCGGGTGAGCATTGTAAAGCTGGTGCTTCGGTTCCTACCTGGATGTAAGTCGCTGTTCGTACGGCAATGTCTGATGATCCTCTTATCTCTGCCAGACGCAAATCCTCGAATGGAAGATCGGGAAATTGGTAAATCCGGTTTTTTAATGCGTTCTCAAAAATGGAATCGACCGACTCTTTAACCGAGATGTAAATAGGAGCGGAAGGAAATTCCCGGTTTTTTGTCCAGCCATAGGCGTCTATCTGAATGGTTTTTCGGAAATACATCATATCTGCCCATGTTTGAAAATAGCTGCTTCCAAAGTAGATCACGGCACACATTTGCAAGATGATCATGCGTCGGCTAAAAATTCGCCGAAACACTGGTAGTTGAAGTAATAGCAGATAGTTGAAGGTCGCCCAAAATGTAAAGATATGCTTGTATCTGCTTAGCAAAATGGTTTGAGCACCGAAGGCAGCACGCCCGAATGCCAGCGCAAAAAAGGTTGCCAGCAAGAAGAGAACACAGCCAGCAAGCCACCACTGGTTTGGTGTAATCGTGCCGGGAGCCCGCAACAGCTTTCGGGCAAGCAAAAAAGCGCAGCCTCCCACAAGTGACAGACTCGCCATTCCTGCAATGGCGGAGAAAGCTAGTCTTGTAGCGTCGCTCTTCTCTAACATCACGTCGGTAATCATGCCGGGCATCGCAACCGCCATCAGTAACATTTCCCGCCATGACGACAAATTTTGAGCTGTGGTAGGACGAAAATCAGGTACTGTTAATCCACGAAAGTAAAATGTGGTGATAACGCCGAATAACAACATCCAGAGCGAGGCGGCGAGCCATTCCCGACGGGCTAATAATATCAGCGCAACCACGGGTCCGATAAACACGCCTGATACGTCGGAGTACAGGGCTAAAATTCCCAAGCCGGCACCCCATATCAGGCTCCACCGGGTATTTTTACTAACCAGCCAAATGCTAGCGAACCCCCAAATGTATACCGCAATTTGCTGCAACGGGATGATTGACCAATACAATGCTTCGTAATTGAAATTGGAAAAGAGCACATATGGAACCGGCAGGAAAAGGGCTAGCGGCAGGTTTCGTTGAGAACGGAACCAGGCGAAGACGATTTTGAGAAAAACAAGATAGGAACAGATTCCAGCGAGTGCGAGAAGGCGAAAATCGATTGATCCGGTTACCCAATACATCAGACAGGCTACTAACCTGACCACTACAATCCGGCGCTCATCGTCCTGCTTGGACAGCGCCGACCAGAACTCCCGGAGTGAACCCGTTCCTTCCGCTATCGCCGAAGTGGATTTCAGGATTGCGTCGATATCGTCCTGGTAGGGGATATTGACCGTCGTGATGCCCCATACCCCGAAGAACACGGCAACGGGCATTACGCATGCAAGGAAGAAGAGAAAATCGCGCAATGCGAAGGACCTGAAAACGGAATAATCCAGTTTGATTGATTTGGACGGTCCGGAGACCTGCTGGTAAGCGGCAAGCAGCGAAACGCCGCCCACGAAAACCGACAATGCGAGAAAAACAAACAGGTTCATTGACTGGTGGCTTTGGTGCAAGCCGCCAAACTATCTGCATTATTCTTCGCTATTAGTAATCAACCATCCTCTGGCTCGCCCGGATTATCAGGCGGTTTTTATCCATTTCACGATCAGGTTCGCGACCAGCAATAACTGGAATGCTCCGAACGTAACCACCGCGCCCGCAAAGCGCAGCCCCATTTCTTCCCATTCTTTGTATTGTTGGGGTGAGAAAGCTGTATCGATTGCGTTGTTGGGCGGGTAGCCGGTGCTGCTGGTAATGTACAGCGCAATACCGATTGTGCCGAGCACGTGTGCGGCTGTTAGCTGCGGGAAGCCGGTGCGGTTTCGTGTAAACCAGTATAGCAGACTGGTAATCAGGATGATGGTGATCAGAAATTCCGCGATCAAATTAATCCCGAGTATATAGTAAGTATCGTAAAGCTGCACGTCGACTGTACAGCTCCTCCGTATCCAGGCGATGACGGCAATGACGGGGCAGGCGAGGAGGAGTACGAGGTGGGGTTTGGTTTGGATGAAGCTTTTGCGCATTGTATCGTATTTTTATGAATGCAAAATAAAAAAATGAAAGTTTTTTATCGAAGAACTAGGGTAGCCTTCCCAAATTTTGTCCTGCGGGTGTAGCCCTAAACCCAGCCCCGAATCGTGACGCCCGAACCTTCCGAACACCTACCGGACGCAGAGAAAAACTCCGAAAGACCGATCGACCCGAGACCGGGGCCGCCGGAGGCCGCCGCGCCCGATAATGCGCTGCCCGATAGGGAGTTTTTTATCCGGACCACATTCCGGCAGGATGCTGCCAAGGGTTATGAACTGCTATTCAGGACCTATTACCAGCCGCTTTGCAGCCATGCCGCAAGGTTTGTGTACAACAAAGCCATCGCCGAAGATCTGGTAACGGAAATTTTTCTCAATTTCTGGAAAAAGGAATTGCATACCTGCATCGAATCCACCTTCCGGGCTTATCTGTTTACGGCGGTGCGCAACCGGTGCTTCACTTATCTGCGCTGGGAGTTCAACAAAATCAGGCAGGAGGAGCTCGACGACGATTTTCACTCGGACGTGCTTGCGCCGGATCATATTCTGGAAATGGACGAGCTGTATATGCAAGTAGAGCGGGCGATCCACGCTTTGCCGCCGCAATGCCAGAAGGTGTTTATTCTCAGCCGGTTCGAGGGGAAGTCGTACCAGGAAATCGCGGCGAAACTTGGAGTGACGGTAAAGGCTGTGGAATGGCATATATCAAAGGCGCTGAGTGTATTGCGCCGAACATTGAAACAAAACTGACAAACTAAAAGCATGAACACACCATTATCCAAAGAAATGCTCTTCACCTATTTCTCGGGCCAGGCCACGGTGCTGCAAAAGCAGCTCATCGAAGAATGGCTGGGCGAACCGGGCAATGCGGAGCGCTATTTCGAATGGTTACAGGAATGGGAAAACAGCCATCCGCAATTTTTGCCGGATGTAGAGGAGGCATTTAAAAATGTACAGGTGTTGCTGGAAGAGCCGTCGATTAACGGCGAAGACACCCGTACCGAGGTCGCCAGCTCATCATCTCTGCCGTGGCGAAGCCTGTTGCGCATAGCCGCAGCTGTTTTGTTGATCGCAGGCGGATACTATTATCAGGATGCAATCCTCTACCGGCATTACCGTACGGGTTATGCCCAAAGCCAGACTATTCAGCTGAGCGACGGAAGCCGCGTTTCGCTGCTGGCCAATTCCGATCTGAAACTCCTCCGGTGGGGCTTCGGAAGCTTCGGCAGGGATGTGTACCTCACAGGCGAGGCAGGCTTTGTGGTAACGCACCAGGTCGATCACCAGCCGTTTACGGTTCACACGCCCGACCAGGGAAAGGTGACGGTGCTCGGTACCGAGTTTTTTGTGTATACCCGCAAGAGAGGTACCCAGGTGGTTTTGAGCAAGGGCAAAGTTCAGATTTCTTCCCCCGAAATGGTCGTGCCGCTCGATATGAAGCCGGGTGAAAAGGCCTCCGTCGCAACGGATGGCAAGATCGCCATTCAACCGCTGACCGTCACGGAGCTAAAAGACCCGGCGGTTTGGCAGGAGCATCATTTTCATTTTGACCATACCACTCTGGCCGATGCCAGCCGCGAGCTGAATACGGTATTCGGCCTGGAAATCGTAGTGGCCGATCCCGCCCTGGCCGCGCGGCAGGTTACCGGCACATTCAAAGCCAGACAGGCCGACGAACTGCTGTCGGTGCTGTCCGAAATGCTCGATATGCGCGTGCTGGTCGGTGATGACCAGGTGCGCCTTGTTCCCGATTCTACTGACACCAATTAGATTTTTTAACTAACCCAAACGCTACCATGAACCCACATGTACCTCTGGCAAAGGCATTTGGCCTTTACGCCATGCTCAGTTTGTGCCCTCCGCCGGGATTCGGGCAGTTGCTGGCATCGGCCCGCCCTTTGCAGACCGAAACGCGGCAAACGCAGCCCGTACGCCTGCGTGATGCTTTGCTGAAACTGAAAGAGAGCTATGGCGCCGATATTCTGTTCGAAGAAAAGCTGCTCGACGATCTGAAGGTTTCATCCGCGGCGGTCAACACATCCAAAACGCTGGAACAGAACCTGGACGCATTGCTGGCTTCCACCGGATTGAAATACAAGAAGATCAAGGAAAATACGTACGTGCTGCTGGCTTCGAAAGACCGCCGCAAAAAGGATAGCAGTGCTGCGCCGGTCCGTGAGAGCTCGGCGTTGCCGCTGGATAGTCCGCTCGCATCCCTCTCGCCTGTCACGAGGGCAGAGGTGGCGGAGTCGGCCGTGCGTGGTACGGTAGTGGACGCGAAAGGAGAACCGCTGATTGGCGTAAGCGTGCTCGTAAAAGGCACTACACGAGGTACAGCTACGGACGTGGCAGGGAAATATGAGATTGCGGTAGAAGACGCCTCGGCGGTGCTGGTGTTCTCCTTTGTAGGTTATGTGCGGAAAGAGGTGGTGGTAGGCACGCAATCGGAGATCAACGTTACCCTGGCAGAAGACACGCAAAATCTCTCGGAAGTAGTGGTTACCGCATTGGGTATCAAGCGTGACAAGCGTGCATTGGGCTACTCGGTGCAAGAAATAGGCGGCGAGGCAATCAGTACCGCGAAGGAGGCCAACCTTGCCACTACACTGGCGGGGAAAATGGCCGGCGTGCAGGTGACGCGCTCCGCCAACGGAGCAGGAGGCTCGTCGCGTGTGGTAATCCGCGGCTCCAATTCGCTTGTCGGCAACAGCCAGCCGCTTTACGTGATAGATGGCATCCCGATGGACAACAGCAATCCTAATTCACCCTCTTCAACGGGCGGTATCGACTACGGGGATGGTATTTCAAACATTAACCCCGAGGATGTAGAGTCGATTTCCGTGTTGAAAGGGCCTAATGCGGCTGCATTGTATGGCCAGCGGGGAAGTAATGGGGTAGTGCTGATCACCACCAAGTCGGGCAAATCGAGAAAGGGCATTGGCATTAAATATGGCGTTGACTACTCGATAGGCGACGCATTGGTACTGCCCGATTTTCAGGATGAATACGGTCAGGGGCTGGATGGAGCATTTACACATTTCCGCGGCAACGACGGCAAAATATATACCTGGGCAGCGGCGCAGGCCGGCAACATTCAGGGCATGCCCAAAGCCAGCGGCGGCCGCGACCGTTTCACGCGTTCGAGCTGGGGTGCCCGCATGGATGGCCAGCAGTATGAGGATCAGTGGGGTAATGTGCTCAATTTTACGCCGCAGCCCAATACCTTTCAGACTTTTTTCAGAAAGGAAAAGCAGCTGGTCAACAACCTGAGTCTGGAAGGCGGTAACGACAATATCAACTACCGGCTTTCATATGGCCGCACGGATATCGACGGGTACACGCCGGGCAACACGCTGAAACGCAATAACGTCAACCTCCGCACCGTGGCTAAGATTACGCCAAAGCTGGAACTGGATGTCAAAGCGAACTACATCGGTCAGAAAGGCGCCAACCGCCCTACGGTTTCGGATGCGAGCGATAACCCGGCCTATTTGTTTATCAGCCAGCCGCGCAGCATGCCGATGAGCATCCTGGCCAATTCGGCATGGACCGCTGAGGACGTGGCGAAGCAGCTTGGCTATGGAACGGTACCATTTGTGGGAATGGAAAAGACTTATGCGACCAATTCGTCAACCGCGAATCCGTATTGGACGGTCGATCACACCCGTAACTCGGATGACCGCCAGCGGCTGCTCGGTTTGATCCGCCTGAGCTACCAGTTCAACGACTGGATCCGCCTCACCGCCAAAACCGGGACCGATTTCTATACCGACCAGCGCCTGCGTTACCGCGAAAAAGGCACTTACCAAAGTGCCAACCGCAACGGCGATATTTCCGAACAGGTTACCCGCGTGCGGGAGGATAACAGCGACATTTTGCTCTCGCTAACCCCGCAGTTGACGAAAGACATTTCACTCGGCCTCAACCTGGGTGCTAACCATCAGAAATTCTATTCGCGCACCACGGGCAACACAGGTACTGAATTTATTGTGCCAGGATTATATGCCATCAATAACACGCTGATCAACTCCTACGTGTTCGGCCTCACGGAATCGTCGATCAATTCGGTGTATTTGTCGGGGCAGGTAGGGTATAAGGAATACCTTTTCCTCGATTTCTCGGCGCGTAACGACTGGTCTTCAACGCTTTCGCCGGCCAATAACTCCTTCTTTTACCCTGCTGTGAGCGCGAGTTTCGTCGTCACGGACGCATTCAATATCCGGAGCAATACATTGAGTTTCCTGAAACTCCGCGCCTCCGTAGCACAGGCGGGGAGCTCGGGCTCGCCCTACCAGCTCACCGGTACCTATTCGCTCGATCAGGTCGCGCACGGTGGTGTGCCGCTGGCGTCGTTCTCGTCGACTATTCCCGATCCTAATCTGAAAAACGAGCTGACAACTTCGATCGAGTTCGGGGTGGAAGCGCGCTTTTTCAAGAACCGCGCAGGGCTGGCATTTGCATACTACAATGCCTCTACCAAAAACCAGATCCTGGACGTGCCCCTGCCGCCTTCGAGTACATTTGCTTCGCGGAGGATCAACGCCGGCGAAATCCGCAACCGCGGTGTGGAGCTGACCCTGAATGGCACACCGGTTAAAACTGCCGATGGTTTCACCTGGGATGCGACATTCAATTTTTCCAGAAACCGTAACCAGGTGGTGGCGCTGGCCGAAGGTGTGGATACCTACGTGCTAGGTGCCGACCGCGGCGTGAACGTGGTGGCCGAGCCGGGCAAGCCGTTCGGGACGCTCGTCGGGAACGGCTTCCAATGGCTCCGCGACGATAACGGCAACCGACTGATCGACCCGACGACCGGTTTGCCCCTGAAATCCAATTCCAAAATCCTGTACGAACTGGGCAATGCATTGCCGAACTGGATCGGCGGCTTCAACAACACTTTCCGCTATAAGGGAATAAGCCTGTCGGGGTTGTTCGATATCAGCCAGGGCGGGAAAATTTACTCCCAGAGCTTGCGTGAAGAGCTGGTTTACGGCACAATCAAAAAGACCCTGCCGGGCCGCGACGGTACTTATGTAGCCGACGGCGTGGTGGCTTCCAAATCCGACAACGGAACGTGGGTAGGCACCGGCCAGGCGAACACCAGGCAGGTGCGGGCGCAGGATTACTGGAATGTAGTGGCTCCCGACAAGGACAATGTGATCCCCGAGGAGATGCTCAACGACGCGAGCTATATCATGTTCCGCGAGCTGACATTGAACTACCAGTTGCCTAACACGCTCATCAGCCGCACGCCGTTCAAAAGCATTCGGGCGGGTATTTATGGCCGTAACCTGTTCTACCTGCAACGCAAAACGGAAGGCTTCGCGCCGGAGGCTTCGTCGTTCAACGTCAATAACTCGTCGTTGGGGCTCGAATCCACCGCGTTGCCATTGCTGCGGTATTTCGGGGTCAGCCTGAACGTGGAGTTGTAATTGTTCAAACCGGAAATTTTTGAGATATGAAAAATATAATCCCATCTATCCTGCTCACCGGTGCGATATGCCTTTTACAGGCCTGTACCGGCGATTTCGAGGAAATCAATACACCGCCTACATCGGTCACGACCGTTGATCCGGGGCTGCTGCTTTCGAAAGTGCAGAAGGACGCCGCATTTGCGGAAGGTTACGAAGTGCCCAACAGCCAATACGGGTCTTGGATCCAGCATTGGGCCGGGGGCGTGCTGGTATCGAGCTCGCGCTATATCGAGCAAAGCGACAATAACACCTGGGACGCGCATTATACGCTGATCCGCAATATCAGCCAGGTCCGTAATGAAGTTTTGAAAGGGAAAGAAAATGATCCGAGCGGCCGCAGCAAGCTGGCGATCGCGCGCATTGTCGAGATTTCGGTCTGGCAGCGGCTTACCGATCTTTTTGGTGATGTGCCGTACTCCGGTACCGCGCTGGGGCCTTCGGATGTGAATACCAAGCCTGTATTTGACACGCAGGAATCGATTTATAAGTCGCTGATCAACGACCTGAACGCAGCCATCGGGCAGCTTACGGCCGGTGATGCAAGCTACGGCAGCGCGGATTTTTATTATAAGGGCGACATTAATAAATGGAAGAAGTATGCCAATTCGCTGAAACTCCGGCTTGGAATGCGTATCCGCTATGCTGATCCCGCTTTGGCACAAAAAACCGTGACCGAGGCCATGGGCCAGCCGCTCCTGGAAAGCGCTGCCGACGACGCTACAGTACCCACCTACAACAACGCCACCAATGCGAATGTACACCCGGTGTTGAACCAGTTCCTGGCCGGCAGCCCCGACCTGAAATACCTCGCCGACGCGTTTGTTACCCAACTCGTAGCCAGCGCTGACCCGCGCCTGCCGCGTATTGCGCAGCCGAGTGTGAATTCGGTGAAGGCGGGCACGCCCGCGTACAAGGGCATAGGCGTAGCGCTCACGGATGAAATCCTGAAAACCATTATCAAAGACGATTACAGCACCGTTTCCACGCTCACGTTCTTCAACCGCGAATATAGTCCGGCCATTCCGTGTATGGTGATGTCGTTCGCGGATGTGTCGTTTTACAAAGCGGAAGCCGCACTCGAAGGCTGGGGCGGGACACCCGCGGATGCCGAGAAGTTTTACCAGGATGGCGTGAAGGCGGCATTGGCGCAAACGCCTTACAATGTGACCACGGTACCGGCTGCATTTGAAAAGGAACTCTCATGGACCGGCCTTACCAAAGAGCAGAAACTGGAAAAAATAGGTACTCAGAAATGGATTCAGCTCTTCGGCCGCTCCTACGAAGCATTTATCGAGTGGCGCAGAATGGGTTATCCGGCATTGAAACCGGGGCCGTTTCAGGGGTCTACGGGCGGTACTATTCCACGTCGGACGATTTATTCGTCCCGCGAGGCACTCTTGAACAAGGCGAATTATGAGCAGGCGGTAGGTCGTTTGTCGAAGGGGGATTCGTATGTGTCGAAGGTTTGGTGGGATAAGAGGTGACGGCCGACGGCCGACCGCCGATTGGGGGCTGACTAAAAAGGCCCGAGTCAATTTGGCTGTAAATAGGCTTTTTGGATTTTTGAGACTGATAGAAGCCTGGTTAAATTAACAAGGGGTCA
>NZ_PYAS01000002.1 GCF_003014695.1 Dyadobacter jiangsuensis
GCCCTGAGCGAATCGCAATTGAGGGGGTCCAGGGTAAGCACCGGCGGACATGGCCTGGTGGTATCCGAAGAAGAAACACAGAGTATCTGCGAGAAGTTATAGAGCACTGATGGCTTGATCTGGCTGTTGTTGTAGGAGCCGACCGTTTCCACTTTATAACAATAGGTAGAGTCCTTGAAAATGGTCACATTCACGGTTCCGTCGGCGGCGTATTTGTCGGCCCCATCATCGACGTAGGTAAATGTCTGCGGCCCGGTGACGGATACTTCGGCAATGCGGTTGAATGTGCCGGGTTTCGTTTTATCCTCGCGGTACACGCGGTGCACGCGGTTGCCATTGTCCCAGGGCACGAGCGCGGTCCATTTCAATCCTACCTGATTAGGCTGTGCAGCGGCTTGTTCGAGCCTTACCGAGCTGGCGGTTTCGGTTTCGTCAAACTTGGTGAGCTGACCGTTTACGGTGGTATAATATTCGAGCTTGTAGTTGTAGGCATTGACCTGTGTGTTCAGCCCTTTATCGACGAACAGGGTATCGGCAGCTCCTGGTGTGAGGTTTGTGTTGATGTCGGCAATTTTGGTGAAAGCGGTACCATTCTGTCCGGTAGCCCTGTAAAGGCGGTACTGGGCGGGAAGGCCAGTTGCAGTGGCAGGTCTGATCCATTTCACGGTGATTTGTCCTCTTGTAGTGCTGGTAGAATCGACAGTCACGTTGGTGATGACCGGCATGGCCAATGGGAGGTTGAGGCAATACTCGGCGGAAGCAAGGCTTTCCCCGCCGCCGATCAGGTAACCCGGGTCGGTAGGGCTGGCACCTGGCCGTGGGAACATGGCCACGATGCGGTAGGAATAAGAAACTCCCGCGCGTAGGCCTTCCCCGCCGTTATTGTCCAAGAATGTGGTCTGGTTAATATCGACTCTTCCAATTTCTTCATACCCCGATCCGGCAGGAATGCCCGGGCTACATGGCTCTATGGGAATATCCGTACATCTTTCAGCCCGGTAGATGGCAATTTTGGCGCCGGGGATCTGGCATTTATAGGCATCCCAGTTAAGACGGTATGCTGTTCCCGTCGGATCAGCAACTGCAGTCCCTTTCAGACCCATTGGCTGAGGGCCGTAAACTCTGATATTCATAGTGGTCATATCGGCCAGCTTCTTGAATAGCGATGGGTTGGGGTAGGTAGGCGGAGGGCCGTCCTCCACCTTGAACAGCACGGAGTAAGTGCCCAAACGGATGTGATCACAGGAAGTTTGCCAGGTGAAAGTTCCGTTTACAGTACCCTGCGCGCCCTGATTGGCAACGGTGAAAGTCGCTACCGGAGGTTTGATTAGGGTGGGGTCATACAGGCCGCTGGCAGATGTCAATGTAAGCTTATCGCCGTTTTTATCGGTTGCGACAACCTTTTGGTTAATCAGCGTCCCTGCCTCGACGCAAATATCAGGGATTGGTGTAATCACCGGCCGATCGTTGCGGGCGTCGTCGACGATGATCTGCATATCGCGGACGATCTGCCCGATAAGCACGCCATCGCGCCATTCTTCGACGATAAATGCTACATTATAATAGCCTTTGGTAACAGGCGCATCCCAGATCAAATCGCCCGTGACGTTGTTCAGACTGAATGTTGCCGGGGTAGCTCCGGTCTCGGTCTGGCCGGGCGGGGTTGTCAGGTTGGGATCATCATATATAAGGTTCATGCCCAATCCATTAGCCCCGGCTCGCTGGGGGACGAACATCCGATAGGCGATGCTGTCGCCATCGGCGTCGAATGCAGCAGGGTTATGGATGTAGCGTTGCCCCACAGCCGCGAGGTCAATAGGAGCGTTGCGGAGAACGGGGGTTCTGTTCAAACCAAAAGCAGCATTGATTTCCAGGGTCGTACTTACATAAAAATTGAGACTCTTAGTCGGCTTTGGCCCGATGTTCAGCACGTTTTCGTTACGGGCATCCGCTTCGGCAGAGATGCGGTAGGCGCCTACTGACGGGAACGTGTAAATGGCTATGTACACGTTTTGAGTGGTATTGTTGCCAATATCGACAATGGGAAGAATCCTGGGTGCTTCAACAAATTGAGGCTCTCCGGTGCCTTTCACATTATTGATTGTGAAAGTGATCTTGGTCTGTGCATCAGCGGCACCTTTTCCACTAATCATGTCGAAATAGCCCGTAAGCTTGATCTCGTACGTGGGTGTGGTAAGCGACAGCCTTGTGGCCGTGATTTCCCCCGCCCGAAAGTGTGTGGCAAAAGCCTGGCCGAACGGCGCTATAAGCAGCAGGATAACAGTCAGAATCCGGAAAAATAGAGGTTTGGGCATGGGTAGGTTCGTTGATCGTTCGGCTATGTAACAACTCAACGAAACTCGTGTTTGAAAATGTGTGCTATTCGGTTACAAAATAGTTGGAGAGAAAGTGCTGATGCGTTCGCACTGAGCGTCTTGCTTTTGCAAAGACTAATCAGTCTAAATAATTCTTAATAATGATTATAAATAAACGGCGCGGTTTGCAAAAATGAAAGGGATTCTTTGTCTCGCTAACGTTTGTGATATACCTTTGAAAGGTTCTAAATATACCTCATTTTTTTGCACTAAAACCATTCGTTTTTGATTATGTCGTGGTTTTCACAAACGTTAACGAGCTCTATCGGTAAAAAACTTCTGATGGCTCTTACCGGACTTTTTTTGATCAGCTTTCTGGTAATTCATGCCACTATCAACGCCATGATTTTCTACAATGATGGCGGCGAGACGTTCTCCCACTGGGGGCATTTCATGGGTACTAACCCGATTATACGTACGCTTGAAATAGGCCTGGTGGCGGGTTTTCTGATCCATATCATTGATGGTTTGATGCTCTGGAAAAGTAACCGCGATGCCCGTCCGGTGAAATATGCTGTCAACAATGCAGCCGCGAACAGCACCTGGTACTCGCGCAGCATGGGCTTGCTGGGAACGTTGCTTCTGATTTTCCTTGTGATCCATACTTCTCATTTCTGGATTCCTAACCGTTCCAATCAGTTTGCAACAGGCGAAGAACTGAACCTTTATCAGATGATGCTCGAAACTTTCCAGAATCCGGTGGTGGTACTGATTTACGTACTGGGCTGCGTTTCACTTTTCTGGCATTTGCTGCACGGTTTTAAAAGCGCGTTCCAGTCGTTGGGTCTTAACCACGTGAAATACAATGGTGCGATCTCATTCGTAGGAACCGCATTCTCGATCATCGTGCCGATCCTCTTTGCATTAATGCCGATCTCGATCTACCTCGGCTGGGTGAAGTAATCCCGATAGCGTCTTATTTCTAAATTTTCGATTAAATAATATTTGATATATGGCAACGTCATCTCGTCTGGATGCCAGAATACCACAAGGACCACTCGAAAGTAAATGGAGCAAATACCGCTCGTCGGTTCCGCTTGTCAACCCTGCCAACAAACGTAATCTCGAGATTATCGTTGTAGGGACCGGACTTGCCGGTGCTTCTGCCGCTGCTACGCTCGCGGAGCTCGGTTATAAAGTAAAAGCATTCTGTTTTCAGGATTCTCCACGCCGTGCGCACTCCATTGCCGCACAGGGAGGGATCAATGCAGCAAAAAACTACCAGAATGACGGTGACTCGGTTTACCGTCTTTTTTATGATACCATTAAAGGAGGTGACTACCGTGCGCGTGAAGCGAACGTGCACCGCCTTGCCGAAGTTTCGGGTAACATTATCGACCAATGCGTAGCGGCAGGTGTGCCTTTCGCACGTGAGTACGGCGGCTTGCTTTCCAACCGTTCATTCGGTGGAACGCAGGTGCAGCGTACATTCTACGCAGCGGGTCAGACGGGCCAGCAGCTTTTGCTTGGAGCGTATTCAGGCTTGCAGCGCCAGGTAGGTATGGGTACTGTTAAAATGTACAACCGCCACGAAATGCTCGACGTCGTGAATATCGATGGCAAATGCCGCGGTATCATCGCACGTAACCTCATAACCGGGGAGATTGAAAGACACGGAGGCCACGCGGTACTGCTTTGTACAGGTGGTTACGGAAACGTGTTCTACCTTTCTACCAATGCAATGGGCAGCAATGTAACTGCCGCATGGAAAGCCCACAAACGCGGTGCATTCTTCGGTAACCCTTGCTTTACCCAAATCCACCCGACTTGTATCCCGGTTTCCGGCGAGCACCAGTCGAAGCTGACGCTGATGTCGGAGTCGTTGCGTAACGACGGACGTATCTGGGTTCCCAAGAAGAAAGACGACAACCGTCCGGGTAACGAAATCCCCGAAGGCGAGCGCGATTACTACCTCGAACGTCGCTACCCTGCATTCGGTAACCTCGTACCGCGTGACATCGCGTCGCGTGCTGCGAAGGAACGTTGCGATGCCGGTTATGGCGTAGGAACTTCCAAACTGGCCGTTTACCTCGATTTCGCTGCGGCGGTTGAGCGTTACGGACGAGGTGAAGCGAACAAGAACAACATTCACAATGCCTCCGATGCGGATATTACTGCATGGGGTAAGGCAGTCGTGAAAGAAAAATATGGTAACCTCTTCGATATGTATAAGCAGATCACGGGTGAAGATCCGTATGAAGTGCCTATGCGTATCTATCCTGCGGTGCACTATACCATGGGCGGCCTTTGGGTTGACTATAACCTGATGACCACCGTTCCGGGCTTGTACTCATTGGGAGAGGCCAACTTCTCCGACCACGGCGCCAACCGCCTCGGTGCTTCGGCGCTGATGCAGGGCTTGGCCGACGGTTATTTCGTGATCCCGTACACTATTGGTAACTACCTGGCGAGCGAAATACGTACTGGAAAAATCTCTACCGACCACGAAGCATTCGTGAAAGCGGAAGCGGAAGTGAAAGAGCGTATCGACACATTGCTGCGCATTCAGGGAAAAACCTCTCCGGAGCTTTTCCACCGCCGTCTGGGCAAGATCATGTGGGAAAAATGCGGTATGGCACGTAATGCACAAGGTTTGAAAGAGGCGATCGAAGAAATCCGTCAGCTGAGAAAAGACTTCTGGTCGGACGTGAAAGTAATGGGTACCGCCAACTACTTCAACCCTGAACTCGATAAGGCGAACCGCGTTGCAGACTTCATCGAACTCGGCGAATTGATGTGTATCGATGCTTTGGATCGTAACGAATCATGTGGTGGCCACTTCCGGGAAGAATACCAGACCGAAGAAGGCGAAGCATTGCGCGACGACGAAAATTATATGTATGTATCGGCCTGGGAACACAAAGGACCAGAGAATTGGGAGCTTCACAAGGAAGAACTGATTTACGAAAACATCAAAATTGCTCAGCGTAGCTACAAATAAGAAACCCCCGGTGGCACGGATTTATGCCACGCTTAAAAGTTGTATCAGAAATAAAGAATATAGGTATGGAAGGAAATATGAGGTTGTCTCTGAAAGTGTGGAGACAAAGCAATACAGACGCAGCGGGAGGTTTCGAAGACTACAAGCTGGACAACGTTTCCCCTGATATGTCATTTCTTGAAATGTTCGATGTACTGAATGAGCAGCTCATCGAAGAAGGAAAGGAACCAGTTGCATTCGACCACGACTGTCGCGAAGGTATTTGCGGGATGTGTTCGATGTATATCAATGGCCGTCCGCACGGGCCTCTGCGCGGGGTAACTACCTGCCAGCTGCACATGCGTTCGTTCAAAGACGGTGATACCATCGTGGTGGAACCGTGGAGAGCGCAGGCATTCCCGGTGATCAAGGACCTCGTTGTAGACCGTGACGCATTCGATCGCGTGATCTCTGCCGGTGGTTTCGTTTCTGTAAACACGGGTAACGCGCAGGATGCTAACTCATTGCCGATTGCGAAAGAAGCGGCTGACGACGCTTTTGCAGCAGCAGCATGTATCGGCTGCGGCGCTTGCGTAGCGGCTTGTAAAAATGCTTCTGCGATGCTTTTCGTTTCAGCCAAAATCTCCCAGCTGGCATTGTTGCCGCAAGGACAGGCGGAACGCAGCATCCGCGCCGAGAAAATGGTCGCTCAAATGGACGCAGAAGGCTTCGGAGCTTGTACCAACACCGGTGCCTGCTCGGCAGAATGCCCTAAGGAAATCAGCCTGGAAAACATCGCCCGCATGAACCGCGAGTACATCGGCGCGAAGTTCTCTTCTTCGGCGGTTTAAAATATATCTAATGCAGTGCGCAGGGCAGTCGGGTTTCCGGCTGCCCTGTTTTTGTTTTTGAGGGGTAAATAATTAGGCATAAAAAAGCGAAGCAGACGATCTCCCGACCGTCTGCTTCGCTTTTATTTGAATTCAGAATATTACTTCGCTTTGGTAGTATCAGCCGCAGCTGGCTTGCCTGAGCTTTTATATTCTTTGTTCAGACCGTCGATGATCTTCTTGGTGACATCCAGTGAAGGATTGGCGAACAGGATACCGCCGCCCAAAGAGTAGCCGAGAACGTATTCGTAGCCGTTTTCCTTGTTGTATTTATCGATATAAGAACGGATGTTTTTGTACAGTTCTTCGTTCTTTTTAGCCTCTTCCTGACCCAGCGCTTGTGCTGATTGATCGCGGTAGGCCATCAGGTCCTGCTGCTTTTTCATGAGCTGCGCTTCGGTTGAACGGGCTTGCTCAGGAGTCATGGTAGCTGCACGTTGCTGGAAGAATGCTACTTCATTTTGCAATGAGCGTCCTTTGGTAGTCAGCTCGTTTTCAAGCTGGAAATTCTTGTTTTCAAGCTCTTTTCTGGTATCCTTGAAGAAATCGTAGTTTTTCAGAAGCGAATCCACCTGAACGTAAACAGTGCGGCGGCCCTCCACTACTGCACCATCTGCGGCTGCACCTGCATCTGACGATTTGCTTGAAAAATGAAGGAAGAATAACACCGCCACAGCAAGCGAAAGGACGACGTTCCAGATCAATGAAGTATTGTTGTTCACGTTTTTAAGGTTTATTGTTTTTGAACGAGCCGCAAAGATAATGATTTGTGTTTAAGTACAATGAATAAGTGGCGACCCGCAGCTTTTACGAGGTATGGGTCGAAAGTGGTACCGGATGCTTGCGGAAGATTTGTCGCACCCAATACCCGGCTGCCCCTGAAAAACCGCCTACAAGGCCTCCTATGAGGGCTGTTACCAGTAAAAGCAGGACGCCGTTCGGCAGCATGAATATCTTCGCAACGCGGTCGGACAGTGCGCCGTCGGAAATGAAATGCTGGTAATAGCCGTAAAGCAGCCAAGGCACGGCAATGCCGCCGAAACCCGCCCAAAACGACCCGGCGGATCTGGAAGGACGCCATAGCAGGATTACAAACGGGACAATCGCAATTACCCACCACGGGGCGAATACTTGTAACAATGCCGACAGAATGGCTATAATAAGGAAATTCATAAGCTCCGGGTTAACGTTTTTGCAATACAAGACTGGACGCCAGGTGAGGTACTTTCTGATCCGGCGAGGTGAGGAATATCAACTCATTAAGCTCGCCCTTCTCCCATTTTTTTAACAGATTGAGATAATAGGGACTACCCGGATTACCCGACTGCCCTCCCGGATAAATGCCGTAGGCTCGCGGTGTTGGCCCCAGTTCGACGACCATTCGCCATGAAGGCCCTTTTCGCTTCGTCATCGCGTTCACAATGCTGCTGCCACCACCCGTCACCAACGGAGGCGCATTGAATGGTTTAATGCTCCGGCTCAAATGCCTGATTTCAGCGTCTTTCACCTTCGACCATTGCCATTCGGGGCTCATAGCGCCTTTTCGCTTGGTGAGCGTGTCAAGCGAGGCGTTGAAACTTTGATAAACCAGGTCGGGCAGTGTCTCTTTTTCGGGAGTATTCACATTATCGAACCACTTTTCATTCGGCTGTTTCAAAATCAGATATAATGTCCTGTCGCGCGACGGATATTCCATAGGCGCTTCGGGTGAAGAGAAATCGTCGTTCCAGATGGCCTGGCCCAGCAGCGGGAACCAGGTTTCAAAGATCGACGCGGCGATGGACTCGGGAGCATTCTGATAATTCCAGTTGGAAAGCAGGATATGGGCCGCTTTCTGTTTCGGGGTCAATGACCTTGTTTCGAGAATACCTAGAAGCTTGGGCAGCAATGTGCGCGCCAAAACGCTGAAATTGTCGTTTTGAAGCATGCGGAGGCTGTCGGCATTGGCGTTGGTCATCGCTTGCAGCCGCTCGTTAATGCGGATACCCCGCTCGGAAGGCGCAAAACTCCAGTTGATATAATAAGGATAGGTAGTATCGGCGGAGGACTGGTTTGCACTGCTTACAAAACCTCTCGGCGGATTTTTCACGAACGGGTTCTGCTCAGCCGGGATCCAGCCGTGCCAGTCATCGGCAGGCGAGGAGCCGTCCAGCAGGAATTTGCCCTGTTCCTTATATTTCAAAGGCATTTTACCATTGACGGTAATAGCAATATTCTTCTCGTTGTCGGCAAATACGAAGTTTTGGGCGGGTCCCACATAGTTAGTCAATGCCTTGCGGTAATCGTCGTAGGTTTTAGCCTTGTTGAGCTCGTAAAAGGTTATGAAACTGTTGCCCGGTTCATGACCGATCCATTTGATCGCCAGATTGGGCAAATCGCCGAAGGTACCGTCCGAGTCAGTCACGGGTCCGTGATGGGTGTAGAGAATGGTTTCCCGGTAGGGTTTCAGCTGGCCTTTGACATGGATGATTTCCTCCCGCTTGTGCGTCGGTTTCCATTGATTATCATGCCAATAGAAGTTCCGGTATTCATTTTTGAATTTGATTTTATATAAATCAAACACATCGGCATCCACGTTGGTAACGCCCCAGGCAACCCGCTCATTAAAGCCGATTATCACACTCGGAATGCCCGGTAGCGATACACCGTACACATTCATGTCGGGTGAATGGAGTTGCACCTGATACCAGATAGACGGTAAAGATAGTTCGAGGTGCGGGTCGTTGGCCAGGATAGGATAGCCGGTTATGGATTTTTCGGCCCCCACCGCCCAGTTGTTGCTGCCGATCCCTTCTTCTTTGGGCGCCCTCGGAGGCAGTGCGGTAAGGGATTTTGCGGATAACAAATTGCTGTCGCCAGGTGCCATTGGCGGAACGGCCTTTGGAACGGGGAGTTTAGGGAAATCCCAGGCTGTACCTGAGGGGATAATCGGGCTTTCCTGCAACATCGGGTAGTCGGGGAAAAGCTGTGCGATGGTTTCCCGGCCGTACTTTTTCAGCGCATTGGTCATAGCAAGCTCGTTGGAGCGCCCCGCAAGCGTGAGCGTCATCTGTTCGAGCATGTACATCGTATTAATCGGCTTCCAGGGCTCCGGTTTGTATCCCAAAAGTTTGAATTCGATGGGATAATCCTTCGGGGCCAATTGCCGGATAAATGCATTGACGCCCGCCGTGTAGCCGAGCAACGCCTCCCGCGAGCGGGGATCGGTCATAGCTACTTTGAGGTTAGCTTCTGCTCCGTAACCCATGCCCAGGCGACGGCTTTGCTGATCAAGGGTGAGTGTTGCCGGCCCCAGTATTTCGGAAAGCCGGCCTGCGGCGGCGCGGGTTTGCAGGTCCATTTGCCATAGCCGGTCCTTGGCGGTAATGTAACCCTGGGCGTAAAAAAGGTCGAAGTCGTTTTGGGCAAAAATGTGCGGCACACCGGAGTCGTCGAAGCGGATCGTCACCTCGCCGCGCAGGCTGTCGAGTTGCAGGGTTACGCGCGTTTTGGGATCGATCACTTCCTCACTGTTTTGCCATAACCCGCAAAAAGGACTCAGGAATGGCCCCAGTGCGGGTGCGGGTGCCCACGGCTTATCCAGCACATACACGAGCCCGGCAGTGATTGCGATAAACAGAATTGCCTTTACGAACTTCATACAGAGGATGTTGATGTGCTTTTGCTTGAAAAAGGTATTATTCCGAAACGGCCTGTACCATAGCCTCGACCAGTTCGAGATCCGAATACATGACCGATTTTTCATCCGGAATTTCCCCGGCCATTGAAATGCCATCCGGGAAGAATTTCTGACGTGCGGGGCGGAATTTTTTGGCAGTCAAATGCAATGCATGCACGCCGGCGGCTTTCAGCTCGGCCGCATTGTTGTGGTTTACGCCGCCGCCTGCCATAATTTCAATTTTCCCATCGGCTTCTCTGGAGAGCTTACCGAGCAGCTCCGTCGCCTGAATGGCGGAGGGCTTCTGACCGGACGTAAGAATACGCTCCGCGCCGGTGGCGATAATGTCTTTCAGCGCCTTCATCGGATCGGGCGTGAGGTCGAAAGCGCGATGGAAGGTAACTTTTAATGGTGCCGCATAATCGACGAGAGCCTTGGTGCGGGCCACGTCCACATTGCCGTCGGGCGTGAGTATGCCCAGCACGACGCCGTTGGCGCCCAGTTTTTTTGCCAGGTCAATGTCTTTTCGCATGATTTCTTCTTCAAAAAAATCATAGACGAAGTCTCCGCCGCGCGGCCTGATCATCACATATAGTTGAATGTCAATGTTTTTTCTTACGATTTCGATCAGTCCGGCGCTGGGGGTAGTACCGCCTTCGCCAAGCCCGCCGCATAGTTCAATCCTGCCCGCCCCGCCGGCCTGCGCATTGATACAGGATTCCAGCGAATAGGCGCAAATTTCAATAGTCATGATATGGTATTTGTAATGGTGAGGGAAATTAAGAGTTTTTCGGGGAGAGGGGAAACATGGGGGTTACAAACTTTGTAAATCATTGAAAAATTACCAATCTTGTATATTATTTACCAAAATGGGAATTATTTTTAGCTTATGAGGATTATTACCCGTGGAACCCTTCGCGACTTTTGGGAGAAATATCCCGACGCAGAGCAGGAACTTAAATACTGGCACCAAAAGATAAAAAATGCAAATTATCAGGCTGCAAATGAAGTAATTGCAGACAATCCAAGAGCGGATACAGTGGGAAATAACAGGATTGTGTTTAACATCTGCAGAAACCGCTATCGTCTGATAACCATGTTTAAATACCAGGTGCAGCGCGTCTATATCCGTTTTATCGGCACACACAAAGAGTATGATCGGATTACTGATATAAGGAATATATAAGGGTTATGAAGACATTGGAACAAATCAGAAGCGAATTGCGGCCGATCCGGTCGGAAGCGACTTACAGGGAATACCTGGATATAATAGATGAGTTGATAGATTTTGAGGAGAACAGCAGGGAAGGAGAGCTACTTGAACTGGTTTCCATTCTGGTCGAGAATTACGAGGCAAAGCACTACCCGATAGAAGCGCCCGACCCACTCGAGGCGATCAAGATCAGAATGGAGGAGCAGGGATTGAAGCGGAAAGACATGATCGACTATTTCGGCAGTGCCAGCAGGGTGTCGGAAGTACTCAATAGAAAGCGCCCGCTAACCCTCGAGATGATCCGTAAAATTCACAAAGGATTAGGGATTTCCGCAGAAACTTTATTAGCTGTATGAATTTCAAATTATTGATATTCAGCGCATTAATTGGGAGAAAAAAATAAATTTTGTAACCAGACAATTATTTTTCTTTTTTTTTGCTTTAAGCTTTTAAAAGATATCAAATTTTTTACTTTTGCAGAAAAGTAAAGTAACCATTAATAGGCGAAAATATTATGTACTGGACTCTCGAACTCGCATCGTACCTTGAAGATGCTCCCTGGCCAGCTACCAAAGACGAGCTAATTGACTTTGCAATCAGAACAGGCGCTCCGTTAGAAGTAGTTGAAAACCTTCAGGAGCTTGAAGATGATGGGCAGCCTTATGAAAGCATTGAAGAGATTTGGCCCGACTATCCCACGAAAGACGATTTCTTTTTCAACGAAGACGAATACTAAATGCAAACGGCACTCTATCGGTGCCGTTTTTTTATGATATATGGTCCGCTTTTTTTACGTGACTCGCTCCCCATAATTTTTTAAATCTGACAAAAGGAATGTAAATTGTTAGCGTTAACAAATGAGGAGGACGAGGTAAGTTACCGAAAGTGATTTAGTCATAACTCATAATTTATCCATTCCAACCCGATGGAGCTTCGATTGTTGAAAGAGCTGGTTAAGAAAGGTGAGGGGGAACATCTGGAATTCAAACTGAAATCCAATCACCCCGAGAAGATCGTCCGCGAAGTGGTTGCTTTCGCAAATTCAGGTGGCGGTAAGCTGCTGGTCGGAGTGGGTGACGACAAGACCATCAAGGGCCTTAAAGATGCCGAGGAGGATGAATACACGCTCTCTCGCGCCATCGACAAGTACATTTATCCCAAAATCAGTTTTAAAAAGGAGCGCGTGGCCATCACGCCCGATCGCGATGTGCTTGTGCTGACAATCCCGCGCAGCGTCGATAAGCCGCATTATGTGGTGGATGACACGGGTGCGAAGCAGGCGTACATCCGCGTGGAGGACAAATCGATCCAGGCGAGCCGCGAAATGAAGGAAATCATGCGCCGGGGCCGCGGCGAGCGGGACGTCAGTTTTCAGTATGGGGAAAAGGAAGAAAAACTGATGAAGCTGCTCGACGAAAAGGAGTCGGTGACGGTGGATTTGTTCGCGACGGTGGCGGGCATTCCCCGGAAAATGGCTTCCAACACATTGGTAGTGATGGTGCTGGCCCGGATCCTCGAAGTGCACCCGCACGAAATGATCGACAAATTTACCATGTCGATGGCTTATCAGTCGAGCTAGTTTTAGGCCCGCCGTAAACTTGCGAACGATAAATACTCGTGTGACCCGACAGGAGATACGAGACCACGCAAGCTATGGCCACAAAAACGCCGCATTCGCTCCCGAACAGTTCGATGCCCATTAGTATGCAGGCAAGCGGGGTATTGGTAGCGCCTGCAAACACTGCTACGAAGCCCATTCCGGCTAGTAATCCCATCGGAAGCGGGATGAAATACGATAATGCATTGCCCAACGCAGCGCCGATGAAGAATAGCGGCGTGACTTCCCCCCCTTTGAACCCTGCGCTGAGCGTGATGATGGTGAAAATGATTTTTAATGCAAAATCATACGGGGCCAGCTGCGTTGTAAATGACTCCACAATCACCGGAACACCCAAGCCAATATAACGCGTTCCGATCAGCCACACGCCTACCGAGACGATTATCCCGCCGACCACCGGCCGCAACGGTGGATAAGCAATGTATTGTTTGAATTGCTGGGAGCAAAAATGAATGGTTTTACTGAAAGCCGCCGCTATCATGCCGAATGCTATTCCCGCAAGAATGGCGTAAATAATATTGATAAACGACATTTCAGGAATGACCGGAATGTGGTAATGCGTGTGTTTTACCTGCCACAAATCGGTAACAAGGCTTGCAATGATAGCGGAAGCAAATGCAGGGAAAATGGCGTCGTATTTTAATCTTCCTATCAAAAATACCTCCAAACCAAATATCGCTCCGGCCAGCGGAGTTCCGAAAACCGACCCGAAACCGGCGCTGATAGCCGAAATGAGCAGGATTTTGCGGTCATAGGCATTCAGTTTGCATATTTTACTGAATTGCTCGCCAATGGCTCCGGCCATTTGCAGTGCGGTTCCCTCGCGCCCCGCCGACCCTCCGAACAAATGCGTGGTAACCGTTCCGAGCAACACAAAAGGTGCCATTCTGAACCGGATGAACTCCTTTGGGTCGTGAATCGTCTCGATGAGCAGGTTGTTTCCCCGCTCAACTTCCCTGCCGAAATAGTGGTAAAGCAAGCCGATCGCAAATCCGGCGACGGGCAATAGCCAGATGATCCAGGCATTGGATTCCCTCACATTGGTGGCCCAATCGAGTGAAACAAGGAAAAAAGCGGAAGCTGAACCGATAAATGCGCCTATTACGGAGCAAATAACCAGCCATTTTACAATGTATAATGTAGAAGGGAATCGCTTGTTAACGTCGGAAAGCCGGCCTAAAAATGTGTTGGAGTTACCTGATGGTTTTTGAGCGGACATAGTAATACCTGGTGATAATGAGCATTTTTCGTTATACCAGGCGCCATCAGCTTTTTAGGGCGGTTAAATAGGAAGACACCATTTCCTTTTTTGCAAAAATAGCAAAAAATCTACGTGTAAAAATAAATCGCCAACGCCCGCAGGCATTGACGATTTGAAAGAGCTCGACTTTCGGTGATCAGAATGGCAGATCGTCCGATTCGTCTTCGGTGAAAGTGGTTACCGGAGGCAGTGGTGCGCCGCCCGCATTGTAACCGGCATTACCACCACTAGCACCTGCTTTCTCTACTTTCCATGCGCGTACTTCCGTGTACCAGCGGGAGTTGTATTCACGGCTTTCCACGTCGATGGAAGCGGTTACTGAGTCGTTCACTTGCAGGTTAGCCTGGTCAATTTTGTCTCCCCAAAGTGAAATACACACTTTTTTAGGGTATTGAGAAGGTATTTCAAGAATGAATTCCTGCTTGCGCCACATTCCGTTTTTTCCCTGGCCGGTAACTTCCGGCAGCAATGAAATGACTGTTCCTGATACTTCCATTGATAATATGTTTTTTTAGTGTCGTTTCAAAAATGGTTCCAAAAGTAAGGTTTTTGACCGTCGATTGCAACGCTGATTGCTAATCGGTGCCGATGGCCTGGTCGAGATCGGCTATAAGATCTTCTACATCTTCTATGCCTACGCTGAGGCGTATCAACGTGTCTTTCAGGCCTATTTTTAATCGTTCCTCACGCGGCATGCCCCCGTGCGACATGCTTGCGGGGTGCGTACAAAGCGATTCTACGCCGCCGAGCGATTCCCCCAATGCAAAAACCTCCATTCGTTCCATCGTACGGACGGCTTTTTCATAGCTGTCGTCTTTCAGCTCAAAAGACACCACGCCGCCGAAACCTCGCATTTGTGCAGCAGCCAGTTCGTGCCCCGGGTGATCGGGCAGGCCGGGGTAATAGACCTTCCCGACTTTGGGATGGGCAGCGAGCCAGACTGCCACCTGCCCGGCATTCTCGCAATGCCGCTGCATTCTTAAGTGCAATGTTTTAATTCCCCTTAACACCAAAAAGCAATCCTGGGGACCGGGTACCGCACCACTGGCATTCTGGATGAATTTCAATTGAGCAGCCAGCTCGTCATCGCTCGTGATTAAGGCGCCCATTACCGTGTCTGAGTGGCCGCCCAGGTATTTCGTGACCGAATGCATGACGATATCGGCTCCAAGATCCAGCGGGTTTTGCAGGTAGGGCGATGCAAACGTGTTATCTACGCAGGTTAACACACCCCGTTGTTTACAAACCTGGGCAATTTGTCCAATATCGATGATTTTCAGCAATGGATTGGTGGGCGTTTCCAGCCAGACGAGCTTCGTGTTTCCCGATAGCAGCCGATCGATTTCACTGACTTCTTCAATATCCACAAACTTGAAAATGAGTCCCAGCGGCTCGAAAATGCGCTTCATGAGGCGGTAGGTGCCGCCATAGATGTCGCTGGGAGCGATGATCTCGTCGCCGGGTTTGAAAAGTTTCAGAACTGCGTCCGTAGCTGCGAGGCCGGAGGCGTAACAAATGCCGTGCTTGCCATTTTCAAGGGCAGCCAATGCTTTTTGCAATGCCGTGCGTGTGGGGTTGCTGCTGCGGGCGTATTCATAGCCTTTGTGCTTGCCAGGGCTTTCCTGAACGTAGGTGGAGGTTTGGTAAATCGGCGTCATAATGGCACCGGTACTCGGGTCCGGCTCGACACCGGCGTGTATGGCTTTGGTGGCAAATTTCATTTTTAGCTTTGAAAATTGCCACGAAGACACTAATTATCACGAATGTAACTTAGAGCTTCTTCGTGCCTTCGTGGCATAAAAAATATATTACTACAAAAGCAAGTTCACAAAAACCTTTTGTCAAAACAACTGGTTATTCAATTAGAAAAAGTAAAGCAGATTAGCCTTGGAAACGTCTACACCAAAAAGATTCTCACTTCCGGTCGTCGTAAGCCTATTGATGACGATCGTGCCATTGGTGACGACCTCTATCATAACGGCGTGGGCTATCAATCATGAAAAAATCCTCCGTGAGCTGCCGATAGAATGGTGGCTGGGTGTGACGGTACTGCTTACCCTGGCCTCCGCCTCCGCACTCACACCACCTACATTCCTGGCATTGGTATACGGTTACTTCCTCGGCTGGTCCTCGATCCCGATGCTTTTTGTATTGAACATCGGTGCAATCGCTATTATATATGTATCGGCGCATTTCCTGCATGCCGCTTCTGTGAGAAGTTACCTCATTCAGGTTTACCCGCAGGTGGGAACGTTGCTACGCCGGTTTTACAAAAATGAATTAAGGCTGATCTTTTTTGCCAAACTATCTCCCGTACTGCCGTTCGCCATTACCAACCTGTTTTTTGCGATGGCCGGCGCGCGTTTCAAACAAGTACTTACAGGCGGCACACTGGGTATGATCCCGCGGACCGTACTGGCCGTTTGGGCGGGCAAGGAAGCGCAGGATATCCGCTATTTGCTCGAACATCCGAATGAAGGATTAGCGACCAAATTGGTGTTGATAGCCCTCATTGTGATATCTACCGTCGGCATCGGATATTTCTTCAAAGACAAGAGTACAGTAGAATCCTAGGATGGTTTTTGATGGCGGGAACACTCCTTTGATAATATCGTACAATAATAGGCTACAAAACGCTACAAAACCATCGGCTTCATCCTGTTTCTTTGTGGTAAAGTTATAAATACCCGAAAAGTAGAATGAAATCCTTACCTTTCATTGATCTCGTTATTGTGATTGCCTACCTGGCAGGGATGGTTGCCGTAGGGATTTACTTTTCAAGGAAAAATACCAATGCCGAGCAGTTTACCAAAGCGTCGGGCCGTATTCCCGGCTGGGCGATCGGTATTTCCATTTACGCGACTTTTTTGAGCAGCAATACTTTCCTCGGCGTACCGGGTAAGGCATTCGGAAGCAACTGGAGTTCCTTCGTTTTTAGTTTGTCGATGCCGTTGGCCGCGTGGGTTGCTACCAAGTTTTTTATTCCTTTTTACCGAAGTACCGGCGAAGTTTCAGCCTATACCCACCTCGAACACCGTTTCGGACCATGGGCGCGGACTTATGCCGTGGCTTGCTTCCTGCTCACGCAGCTCGCCCGCATGGGGTCGATTTTCTTCGGGATTGCACTGAGCTTGCAGGCGCTGACGGGCTATCCGATGTCCACCATCATGGTAGTCGTGGGAATCTGCATTGTTCTGTACACGGTAATGGGCGGAATGGAGGCGGTAATCTGGACGGAAGTGGTACAGGGCGTGATTAAAACCATTGGTGCGCTGGTGATACTTTACCTGGTCGTGTCGGGAGTTTCCGGCGGGATGCCGAGCATTATTGAGATCGGTAAGGCTAGTGACAAATTCAGCCTGGGCACGCTGGCGCCTGATTTTACCACAGCCTCGTTTTGGGTGATATTACTGTACGGGTTTTTCATGAACCTGAATAACTTCGGGATGGACCAGAACTACGTGCAGCGGTACCACACAACATCGTCGGCAAAAGAAGCTGCCGGTTCGGTATGGCTTTGCGTGTACCTGTACGTGCCTGTGTCGCTGATATTCTTTTTATTAGGAACCTGTCTTTTTGCTTATTACCAGGGCAATCCGGAATTGCTGCAAACCATCAAAATGCAGGTAGCCGCCGAAAAACTGCCGGGAGGGACTTCGGACGCGGTTGCTAACCTTGCCGCGACACTCACGCCTGCCGACTATGGCGACAAAGTGATGCCGCATTTCATGGTTACCAAAGTGCCGGTAGGTTTGCTTGGACTGATCATCGCCGCGATCATGTCGGCTGCAATGAGCACGATTAGCTCGGGAATGAATGCCTCGGCGACGGTTTTCTCCGTGGACATTTATCAGAAGTATATCAAATCCGACCTCACACCGCAGCAATCACTGCGCCTGCTTTACATTGCCACGACCGCTTTCGGTTTGCTGGGGATGGTTACTGGGATTGCGATGATCGGCGTGAAAAGCGTGCTGGATGTGTGGTGGATGCTCTCGGGGATTTTTGCGGGCGGAATGCTCGGGTTGTTCCTGCTGGGTATGATCTCGAAAAGTACGAGAAACACCGAGGCGCTTACAGCCACTATTATCGGGATTGTAGTGATTGTCTGGATGACATTTTCGACTCAGCTTCCCGACACCTATTCCTATTTGCGAAACCCGCTCCACCAGAACATGATCATGGTGGTCGGAACACTGACGATCTTTTTGGCCGGCGTGCTGCTTACCAGGCTGAGACGTAAACAACCGGTTGAAAAAGAGGTGCTTTTGCACAGTAAGTAATTACGAGTCCGGTGTGTGAACCGGAATTTCAGAAGGATTTTTCTTATTAGTATTTAAAACCATACACGATGTCATCTGTAACGTCTTCCGCCGCGTCGTTGCCGCAAGGCTTCATTCCTGTCATGCTTACCCCTTTCCTGGAAACCGGCGAGGTGGATTATGAAGGATTAAAAGCATTGACGGACTTGTACCTTGAAGCGGGTGCAGCGGGGCTGTTTGCCAACTGTCTTTCAAGCGAAATGTACGAGTTATCGGTGGAAGAGCGGTTGAAAGTGACGCGCACGGTAGTGGAACACACAGCAGGTCGCGTGCCCGTTGTTGCGACAGGAACCTTCGGAGGACCAATCCCGGAGCAGGCGCAGTTCGTTAAACGTATATATGATACCGGTGTGCAGGCGGTGATTGTAATTACCGGGCTGCTGGCGGACGAGGACGAATCGGATGAAGTATTTATCCAACGGGCAAAGGAGCTGATCAGCCTTACTGCGGAGGTTCCGCTCGGTTTTTATGAATGTCCCGTGCCATACAAGAGGCTGATCAGTAGTGAAGTCCTCGCGGAGCTGCTGCCTTCGAATCGCATTATCTATCATAAAGACACCTGCCTGGATATCGAAGAAGTCATTCGGAGAATCAAGGTGGCCGAAGGCTATCGCTTCGGGCTTTACGATGCTTACATGGTGAATGCAACGGCCTCACTCAAAGCGGGCGCTGCCGGGCTGTCATGTATTCAGGGGAATATTTATCCGGAACTGATCGTCTGGATTTGCAAAAACTATAACAATGCGGAGCGGCAGGAAGACGTGAAAGCGTTGCAATCGTTCTTCGTCGAGTCGATGGACATCGTGCATTCCGCCTATCCGATCATTGCAAAATATTGCCTCCAAAAAAGAGGTTTTCCCATCTCGACGTACACGCGCCGCGATGTGGGCGAGCTGACCGCCGATTTGCAGGAACGTGCCGACCAATTACTGGACGAAGTGGACCGGATCCAAGCTGCGCTCGGAATTCCGAGTGTATTTAAAAAGGCTCTTGAAGTACCATTGAAATAACCCAATCGGATCAAACCCTAAATTTTGAGCTATGACTTTTCCTAACCAGCAAATTTTGGATCGGGTAACCGAGGGGGATGAAGTTGCATTTACGCAACTCCGTTCATACTTCCATGTCGCTGCATTTAAATTTTGTGCCGTTCTCCTGAAAGACGAAACAGAGGCGGAGAATGTCATCAATTCCGTTTTCAATAAAATCTGGAACGAGCGGCTTGACTTACAGACCGAAGGTAATTTCCAATCCTACCTTTTCAGCAGTCTCAAAGATCAGATTTTTGGGGAGATGCGAAAATACAGTGATCCCGCTGCACGTAAACAGTATCTAGATCGTATACAGTCGTTTCGCGCCAGCTAATATGGCTGTCTAAGAATAGCAATATTAGTATTACACTATTTAATAGTATTTTTTTAGCATTTTGTCGATTGGACAGGATGGATTATTAAAAAATTTTCTTTTAAATTGAGCAATGGCAGCCAACCTAAACCCTGCCAGCATTGATTTAAAATGAAACCGCATTTCCATAAGGTCCCTATTCCCTCGAGGACTTCGTTCAGCATCCGTCATGACAAAGATTCTGGCTTCGGCACGGTTTGGCATTACCATCCCGAGCTCGAACTTCACTATCTGGTCAAAGGAAAAGGGGTAAGATTTATTGGAGACAACATCAGTAACTTTTCGGACGGAGAGTTGATTCTGTTGGGGGAAAATCTCCCGCACACCTGGCGGGTGGAAGAGGGAGCCAGTAATACGACCGTGGAGGTGGTTATTATCCACTTTTTGCCCAATTGCCTGGGCAGCGAATTGCTGTTGCTGCCGGAGGCTTACCAGATCCCGAAATTATTTGAACGTGCGAAAAGAGGCTTGCTGATACGCGGCGAGGCCAGGGAGAAAGTGATTCGTCTGATGCATTCTGCTGTGGACGCTGAAAATCTCGACAGGTTGATCGCCTTGCTTTCGATTCTGAAAATCCTGGCAGAGGCAACAGAATATGAGACGATAGCTTCGGCACATGCATTCTATAAATCCAATGATGCCGAAACGCTGCGGTTGAATAAAATTTACGCCTATACGCTTTCCAACTACCGCAACGATATTTCCTTGCAGGATGTCGCGTCGATCGCCAACCTGGGCATTACTTCTTTTTGCAGGTATTTTAAATTGATGACCAAGAAAACCTACAACGATTTTCTGGTGGAGATCAGGATTAGCCAGGCTTGCCGGTTCCTGATTGAAGATAAAATGGCTACGGAGGTGATCTGTTTCGAGTGCGGCTTCAACAATGTTTCCAACTTTTACCGGCATTTCAAGAAGGTTACCGATATGACTCCCCTGGAATACAAGCGGAAGTATCTTTACAAAGCCGCACCCGAAATGGTCTGATCATTTGTCGTGATTCTTCATCCACTCGTCCATTGAGAAACGTCCGGAGCCTACCACTGCGAATGTTATGACCAGGATGAGCGTAATCATCGAAAGCCACAACTCGGAGTTGAGGTACGAAAAGCCGAGTCGGATATTGACAAAGAACACGGCGGTAAGCAGGATCGGTATCTGAATGATGGATGCGATTCTGGTCAGGCATCCCATTGCGATGAGGAATCCGCCAAAAATGTGCGCAAAAGCTACGTAGTGAACGGCGGTGACGGTGTACAGATGAAAGTCGAGGCCGGTAACCAGATGAGACAACTTGGTGGTATCGCTGATGAAGCTGATACCCTTAGCAAACAAAAATACTCCCAAAGCAATACGAACTATGTCCATCCAGGCCGGATGGTGCGTATCGCCCCAATGCTCGATTCGATCCATCATGTTCATAACTTCTCAAATTTTGGTTTCAAGAAAGTTACAGGTTTGAATGGACTATGTCAAGAGAAAATGGCTTTTTTCCAAGTCTCTTAAAGGCTAAAAATCAATGTTTTTCGATGAGAGAAGTGTGTTTGGTATCCTTCATGCGGATGTAGACGATCAGTGAAATAAAAATGCAGATGGTCACATACCAGTAGTACCATGTTTCATGCCCCAGGTTCTTGGCCCACAATGCCAGGTATTCGGCCGTGCCGCCGAAAACGGCCACCGCGATCGAATAGGGGAGTCCCACACCCAGTGCACGCACCTCCACGGGAAACAGCTCGGCTTTTACAACAGCATTGATGGACGTATAACCGCTCACAATGATCAGCGCGGCCATCAGTAGCCCGAATGCAGGCCACATTTCGGTAGTATGGCTCAGCGTAGTGAGGAGTGGATAAGTGAAAATCGTCCCTAACACGCCGAAACCAATCAGTAGCGGCCGACGGCCAATACGATCGCTGATCGCTCCGAAAACCGGCTGCAATGCCGCAAATATAAAGAGCGAGCAGAAGGTGAGTATCGTAGATTGGTATTTGGTAAGCCCTACCGTGTTTACGAGGAACTTCTGCATATAAGTGGTGTAGGTGTAGAACGCCAGTGTACCGCCGGATGTAAGGCCAATTACCACCAAAACTGCCTTGGGGTGTTTCATCAGCTCTTTCAGTGAGCCTTCTTTCTTTACTTTAAGATCTTTGGATTGAAATGCTTCCGTCTCGTTAAGATGCGCACGCAGGTACAATGCTACTAATGATAACATAGCCCCGATCACAAATGGAATACGCCAGCCCCAGTCATGCATTTGCTGGTCGGTAAGGAAGATATTTTGTAAAATCAGCTGTAAACCCAATGCAATAAGCTGCCCGCCGATGAGTGTCACGTATTGGAAGCTGGAAAAGAACCCGCGTTTTTCCTCGGTCGCCACTTCGCTGAGGTACGTGGCGGAAGTGCCATATTCTCCGCCGACGCTGAGCCCTTGGAGCAGTCGGGCGATCAACAGCAGCAATGGCGCTGCAATACCGATGCTGTTGTAACTCGGCAGGAATGCGATGAGCAACGATCCCAACGACATGAGTAGCACCGAAACAGTCATGGCTACTTTGCGCCCACGGTTATCCGCCAGCTTACCGAAAACATATCCGCCGATAGGCCGCATCAGAAAGCCCACTGCGAAAATGCCTGCTGTGTTGATCAGTTGGACCGTTGGGTTTGAGTCGGGAAAGAATGTACCGGCAAAATAGAGGGAGAATGCGGAGTAGGCGTACCAGTCGTACCATTCGACAAGGTTACCTGCGGAACCCCCGATAATGGCTTTGAGGCGCCAGCCGGTGTCGTCTTTGTGTAAAGTTTGCTCCATAAATCGGGATTAGGTTTTCCCAATTTACTTAAATAAAGTGCAAATCCATGCGGCCGCGTGCTCTACCAGACGGGTATGGCCGCTTTTTAGTTCAATGTATTGTTTTTCGGGAAGCAGCTCCGCCAACTTTTGTACTGCTTTGGGTTTCAGCAAACTATCATAAACGCCTGCGAAAAGGTAAATCGTTACGCCATTTGCATTCGCTGTTTTGACCAATGCCGGAATATTAAACCGCAGATCCCGGAATGCTACCCAGGAACGGTAAATGGTTTGCCTTTTCTCAGGCGTGTTCAAGACTTGCTGCGTGAACCGGACAAGGCTTTTGCTGGCCAGTTTCAGCGTCCTGGCCACACGAACACCGGGGAAAAAAATGCCGGGATGCCGCATTAACCATCCATACATCCATCGCGCGGGCGGGATGCGTGTCGCGAGCGCGTACATAGGGTGCTCGGATACACCGTCGGGTGCAATGAGGAATGCATTATCGATACTTTCTGGAAATGCTTCGAGCGTAGCCAATGCAAAGCGCCCGCCAATGCTGAAACCGGTAATGTCGAAGCGGGTGATGTTGTTTTGGTTTAGGAAATGTTGAATGCTGTTTTTCCACTCTGCTTTTGAAATGACTTCGAAAGGGGCATTGCTCTTTTGCCCGTGGTACGGGAGGTCGAATGCGTAGATGGTGTAATGCGTGCCGAGAGGAGTAAGGATTGGCGCAAAACACGATGTCCCGTCTTGCCCAATTCCGTGGAATGCGAGGAGAATGTTCGGGCCGGAGCCGAGTTTGTGAAAAGGGAGATTTTTTGAATAATGGTCACTCATAGGCTTCCCGGCGATGTTTTACTGCCGATACTTCTACAATCCTGATATGGTCCTCAATGCAGTAGAGTATCCTGTAATTTCCTACCCGAACCCGGTAAGTGTTTTTTGTAGTGACTAACTTTTTACTGCCAGAGGGCCTTGGCTCGTTGGCCAGCAGGCGAATGGCCGGGACTATTTTTTTGACTTCCTGTACCGGAAGCTTTTTGATATCTTTTTGAGCCGAACTATTAATGATGACTTCGTAAACTTCATTCATCAAATTTTCCCTCGGCTTTTAATTGTTGCACAAATTCTTCAAAGGGAATTGATTCTTCATGTTTCCTTTCTTCGACCAGTAGCGCATCCAGAATATCTTCCACTATCTGACCATGTTTTTTCAGATCGATAATCACTTCGGTCTTGTGCCCTTGCGCGTCGGTATTGTATCTGACTCCGGTCATGTAAATTGAAGTTTGAATAGGAATATTAAATTTAAGCTAAAACAAAAAGACCTCCAAACGCCCTGCTCACTGAAACAGCCCGTTTGAGAGGTCTTTTTGATTATCTTAGGCTTCCATCAAATACGCCTTGATGAACGCATTGATATCACCGTTCAACACCGCTTCGGTATTCGAAGTCTGGTAATCGGTACGGTGGTCTTTGACGCGGCGGTCGTCGAGGACGTAGCTGCGGATTTGCGAGCCCCATTCGATCTTGCGCTTCGAAGCTTCCACTTCGGCACGAGCCGAGTTACGCTTTTCGAGCTCGATCTGGTACAGGCGCGATTTCAACAATCGGATCGCAACCTCCTTGTTCATGAGCTGCGAACGTTCCTGCTGACAGGCGATGATGATGCCCGAAGGCTTGTGGTGCAAACGTACCGCGGTTTCCACCTTGTTTACGTTCTGTCCACCAGCGCCACCCGAACGGTAAGTGTCCCAGGTAATGTCGGCCATATTCACCTCGATCTCGATATTGTCGTCTGCGAGCGGGTACACATACACAGAGGTAAATGAGGTATGCCGGCGTGCATTCGAGTCGAATGGCGAAATGCGGACGAGGCGGTGTACGCCGTTTTCCGATTTCAGGTTACCGTAGGCATATTCACCGTCGATTTCGAGGGTCACGGATTTCACTCCGGCCACATCGCCATCCTGCAAATCCACCTGGCGCACCTTGTAGCCATTCTTCTCCGCCCACATAATGTACATCCGCATGAGCATGGAAGCCCAGTCTTGCGACTCGGTACCACCCGCTCCCGCATTGATTTCGATCACGGCAGGCAGTTCGTCGCCCTCTTCGCCCATCATTTTCCGGAACTCGATTTCGTCGAGTTTGTCGGCGAGTTTTTTGCCTTCGTCGTCCACCTCTTCTTCGGTGGCTTCGTCGGCTTCATAAAATTCCCAGATCGTGTCCAGGTCGTCGCGCAGGCGCGCGAGTTCCTCGTAACCATTGGTCCAGAATTTCAATCCGCGGATCTCTCTCATGACTTTTTCCGCGCGGGTCGAGTCATTCCAGAATTCCGGCTGAACAGTTTGCTGTTCGAGTTGTCCTAGCTGTTGTTTCCGGTTAGCGTAGTCAAAGATACCTCCCCAAAGCCTCTACACGGGCTTTCAAGTCTTTCAATTGCTCTGCAGTCATTGAATTTTTTGAATTTAAGTTAAAAATAAATGCTTCGCTGTCAGGTTTTGGCGGGGGTGGTCAAGTTTGGTCATGAATTGTCATGAGTAGTCATGGGTTGTCATGAGTGGTCATGAATTGTCATGAGTAGTCATGGGTTGTCATTAGTAGTCATGAATTGTCAGGTGTGGTCATTTGTTGTGACTGTTACCTGTCTTGAATCACCGCAGGCCTTTGCCTATTGTTTTGATGTAGTTGTTAAGTTTAACTGATAACAACTCACAAAGTTGGTTCAATTCTGTGAATTTTTCCCTAGAAATCAGATTCCTGTTCAATGCTTTGGTAAGCCAGGTTACTGTTTCCCTTAAAGAACCCCTAGAATAGTAGCAGAAGTTCAGATTCTCTTTATAATGGTATCTTCCAAAGCCCTCGGCGATGTTGGCAGCGATAGAATCGGAAGCGCGGATCAGTTGTTTGCCAAATGCGTCTTTCACAAAATAGCTCCAATCGTCTACTATTCGCCATATTTCGTCGCCAATCACCATTGCCAGCTGGTATACTTGCAGTTCTTCCAGTTTCATCATGCAGCCCGTTTGTTACCACATTGATACGCCAGAATCTCCCTTTGGTAACAACTTGTAATAACCTTATCAGCTTCACAACAAATGACTTCCTGACTATACTTGACCAGACCTGACTAATTCCTGACCACACTGACAACATCTGACCAGACCTGACTAATTCCTGACCAATTTCTAACGATAATTATTACCTTTGCGTCAAAATTTTGTCAACCCATTTCGTACAATAAAAATACCGGAAAATGGCTCAAACATATGATGTGATTGTAATTGGTAGCGGCCCCGGGGGTTATCCCGCAGCCATTCGTGCTTCCCAATTAGGACTTAAAGTTGCTATTGTTGAAAAAGAAAGTTTAGGAGGAATTTGCCTTAACTGGGGTTGTATTCCAACAAAAGCGTTGCTGAAAAGTGCTCAGGTTTTCGAGTACATCAAGCATGCAAAAGATTACGGTATCAATGTAAGCGACTCATCGGCTGATTTCGGAGCGGTGATCAAACGCAGCCGCGGTGTTGCCGACAGCATGAGCAAAGGGGTGTCGTTCCTGATGAAAAAGAACAAGATCGACGTCATCATGGGTACCGGCAAAGTGAAAGGCCAAAAGACGGTTGAAGTAACAGACAAGGATGGCAAAAAAGTGGATTACACCGCTTCAAAAGGTGTGATCATTGCAACAGGTGCACGCGCACGCGAGTTGCCGAACATCAAACTCGACGGTCAGAAGATCATCGAATACCGTAAGGCGATGAGCCTTGAAAAACAGCCTGCTTCCATGCTGGTAATCGGCTCAGGTGCGATCGGAATGGAGTTTGCATACGTTTATAACTCAATGGGAACCAAGGTTACCGTAGTGGAATTCCTCCCTAACCTGGTTCCGGTTGAAGACGAAGAGATTTCAAAGGAAATCGCGAAGCAATACAAGAAGATCGGTATCGAAACTTTGGTAAACTCTTCGGTAGAAAAAGTGGATACAAGCGGCAAAGGTTGCAAAGTGACCGTGAAAACTCCTGAAGGCGAGAAAACTTTCGAAGTAGATGTAGTGCTTTCGGCGGCAGGTATTGTTTCAAATATCGAAAACATCGGTCTGGAAGAAACAGGTATCAAAACGGAGAAAGGTAAAATCGTGGTTAACGAGTGGTACGAAACCAGCGTTCCTGGATTCTACGCAATCGGTGACTGTACGCCAGGCCAGGCATTGGCACACGTGGCCACTGCCGAAGGGATTATCTGCGCCGAGAAAATCGCGGGGCACAAAACCGAAGCATTGGATTACGGCAACATCCCTGGATGTACTTATTGCCAGCCGGAAATCGCATCGGTAGGTTTCACCGAGAAAAAGGCGAAAGAAGCAGGCTACGATATCAAAGTAGGTAAATTCCCATTCAAAGCGTCTGGTAAGGCGGTAGGAGCAGGCGTTACCGACGGTTTCGTAAAAGTAATCTTCGACGCGAAATACGGCGAGTTCCTCGGAGCGCACATGATCGGCGCGAACGTAACGGAAATGATCGCTGAGGTAGTAGTTGCCCGCAAGCTGGAAACTACTTCGCACGAAATCATGCGTTCCGTACACCCGCACCCAACCATGTCGGAAGCGCTGAAAGGTGCTACTGAGGCGGCTTATGGCGAGGCGATCGATTTGTAAGAATGACCGCCGACGGCTGACGGCCGACCGCTGAACGCGGGCTGTCGTTTGTTGGAAGTAACAATATTGAATGCGCAATGCCCGGGAGTTATTCCGGGCATTGTTTATTTTTACATAAACTACTGCTCAACATTCCTATGTCTGCAAACGCATTAACCAGACAACATTCCGAGAATCTGGAAACATTTCTGCGCTTAAACAACGTGGCAGACAAATTACATCGTGGAAATCCCAACGCTACAAAGAAACGATCAATGGATATCAGCAGTGACGACGTTTTACAGCTTTTGAGAAGTTTAAACCAACATAAGGTCAAATACCTGTTGGTAGGGGGAATGGCCGGAGTCGTTCATGGGCACATCCGGACGACACTGGATATGGACTTGTGGATTGGTAATACCCGTGAAAATACGGAGGCGTTCGTACGCGCTTTGCGGGAGAACGAGGTGGTTGGAGCGGAGCTTTTGACGACAATGCCTTTGATATTCGGATGGACGTCGGTACGATTCGGGAAATCTGGTTTCGAACTGGATTTAGGACATTCGTTAAAAGCTTTCGCAGATAGCGACTTCGAAGCTTGTTATGAAAGAGCATTGGTGGCGGACTACGACGGTGTGCCATTTTCCGTTATCCATCTGCGCGATCTGATTACCGAAAAAAAGGCAACTGCAAGAAAGAAAGACCTTGCCGATCTGGAAGAATTGCAGCGAATCTGGGAGGAGGATTACCGACGGCCGACGGCCGACAGCTGACCGCCGAAAGTCGGTACACACGATCGGCCGTCGGCGGTCAGTCGTCGGTCGTCATTTCACCTTCTGCCTCCGCTGCATCGCCTCCCGCCACGTAGTTAGTATAATTCCTTCCTTCTCAATATACTTTCGCAACTCCGGGTCGATCATCGCCAGGAAATCGCCTTCGCGGGTGGGCCAGGAGTCGGAGATTTGCGGGAAGACTTCGGTGTGGACCGTGCAATGCATGATGACCATCGTGAGGCCGGGTTTCAGTTTACCTATCGCTTCGATGTATTTTGCGGTTTTGTATTGCTGCAATGCTTTTGCGGATTTGTCGCCATTTTCGGGGCCCTTCCATCCGTAGCTGGTGTTTTCCAGGTCGTCCAGGACTGGCAAGCCTGCCGCCCAAAGCTGTTTGCCGACGTTTTGAGTCATTTCAAACTGCTTGTCGATCATTTTTTCCTCGCCCCTGATAGCGGTATTGTGGCCGCCGGGAAACATCACAGGAATCTTTTCCTGCATTCCTACTTTCAAATACCTTTCCAAAAACTCGGGCGTCGCGAACAGCGTGCCCATATGCGAATCGAGGTGCGTAGGCTCGAAGCCCATCGTGCGTGCGCGTTCCAGCTGCGCGCGGATTTCGGTTTCGACTTCGCCCGGAGAGGCATTTTTGACAACATCTGCTACACCGCGCCACAATGCACCTTCCGGATCGGTAAGTCCTTTAACCTGGTTCTTGCCGGCCAGCGGCCCCCAGCGATAGTCTTTCCATTCCGACGTCATGGTCAGGTGCAGCCCCGCATCGATGTCCCTGTTTTCTTTCCAGTAATGCACAAAACCAGGCACCCAGCCGCACGGCATCATCACACTCAATGAATTGGCAACACCTTCGCGAATGGCTTTGATAGCGCCCTGGTTGGACTCGTAGGACATACCCACATCGTCGACGTGGATAATGAGCACCTTTTTGCCTTTGGGATACCCGAGTTTTTCGGCGTAGGTAGGTTCTGTTGTCTGAGCGAAAGCGCTTCCGGACAATAGGATTGCAAATAGCAGTGACACTTTCTTCATAAGCTCATTATTTGGTTATGTTTGCAGTTGCTCATTAACAGACTATACCCCTTATGAAGAACTTCGTACTAGCGTTTTTACTGCTTTTTTACACGGGCCAGTTATCCGCGCAAAATGTGTCGGCGAGGGCGATCGTGAAGAAGGCTCTTTTGAAAACTACGGGCGGTAAGCAAGTGAAAAGTTTTAAACTCGTTACCACTTTCGACCGCTCAGGTACAGCTGCCTTAAAACAATCACAACGCAGCCCGATGCGCGATTTGATGGAGTCACTCATGAGCATTGCCCCCGACTCAGTTAAAGAGCAAATGGCCGCCGAAATAAAGCGCGTCAGCGAAACCCTCGATCAGGATTTGATAGCGATGTACGAGCGATTGGTAGATGTTTCAATTGTCGATTTGAGCTTAAAAAGGGCTGTTCACCTGAGAACAGGCCTAACAAGTACCGAGGATACGAGTCGAACTGTGAAGGAAGTTCGCAAGGGTGAAATGGCCCCGTTTATACTTAGTAATCCAGCATTATTGCTTGAATATATGGCGGTCGATACCGTTGAACTGCACTACACGGGAACGGCCGCTGTGGAGAATGAGGATCAGCACATTGTACAGGTAAAGACTGGTGACAAATGGATCGATGGTGATGATCGGGAAGGAAAGCCAGCTCGTGTCGCAGATTGTCATTCCGCAGGTAGATACTGACCCGTTGATGGGAAAAGGGCCGGTGCATTATAAAGACATCCGTACGTTCAGAAATTACAAGAAGATATCCAACATGCTGCTACCGGCCGATTTGGAGGAAACGAGTACGAGTTTCGGTATGACCGTTAAGCAAAATTTGGCTTGGAGTCACATCAATGAGCCATTTCCCGATTCCACATTTGCCCGTGAGCCAACGCCGGAGGAGAAAGCCCAATTCAGGTTTACGGATATTGGTAACAGCCTTTTTGTAATGGAATTAACCGGGGGGAATTTTGGGGGTATGCGTACACTTGTCGTGGAAAGCGGCCAGGTCATTGATCTCTTTACCGGATTCGTTTACAATGAAGTGATTATCGCTAAAATGAGAAGGGCTCTTGCTGACAAGTTTCCGGGAAAGAACATCCGGAATATCTTTGGCGCTCAGGCAATTTCCTGGGTTCAGTCCCTTTCAGATCTGTTTGATTCCGGTACGCAGTTGCATTGCCCCAAAGGGTTGGGCGTAATGTCGGAAGATCAGCTACATAAGTATAATGCGAAGGAAGACTCAACCTGGCGCGCCCGGCTTTCAGATGGTACCTTGCATCCTTTCGACACCGGTTTTGTGAAGGACGGCTACCGGATTGTTATGCTTAATTCGAACCCGAACCCTAATTATGAACAGTGGCAGGTATGCTATTACCTGAGTAGCCAAAAGGCGATTTATGTAAATGGATACCTCGGAGAACCCGAAAAAGGGCGGAGTGCGACATCCTGGGAAAAACGATTGTATGAGATAATTACCCGTGACGGATGGGCGGTTGAAAAGATAATATGCCCGAATGCACTCTCACATACGGCACCGCTCGCAATGAGCTATGAAGAGCTGCGACTGAGAGTCACTGCACAATAGCCCTATTATTTTCGCGTTATTTGCCAACATTTTAACGCATCCCCTGACATTCCTGCATGGCTAACTCGCGCAACCTGTTAACCTGTCTGCTATTGTGCCTGATCATTCCGGCACAAGCCCAGCACTTTTCCCTAAGTCGCCTTTTTTATCCGAACCTGACGCTGAAAGCGGATTACACGGTGCCTGCGAGCCTCGACGGCACACGGGATTATGGTCTTTCGAGGACAGGTTTTTTCGGGATCATTCCCTTGCAGAGCGAGGTACAGCTGGGGTACAGCCTGCGCAAAAAATTCGACCTAAGAGCAGTTCATACCGTCGCCATTGCTCAGTATACCCAGATACAGCCAACATTCGACGGCAAGAACGACCCATCCAACGGCTATAAAACATTATCTCTCGGTGTGATCCGCTTGCAAGCGAGTATTCAGGACCGGCTTTGGGTTTATGGCGGCGGATTGGGTATGACGGAGAGCAATGAGACGTTTTTCAGCCCGCAGCCATTTTTCTGGGGCGGGGCGGCGAGAATGCACATTCTCGGGCTTCGTACGCAGTTTATGTATGGATCGGTGCTGGCCTATAATCAGAAGCTGCGTTTTATTCCGGTATTGGGGGTAAATAAGGGGCTGGGTAAACATTGGCGCGTTTCCGCATTGCTGCCGTTTATGGTCAATGCGAATTACAAGGCTACCAAATGGTTCAATGTCGATTTCCTGGCGGGATTAAATGGTTACAGCGGTGGTTTTCAGGTGCAAACACCGGAGGAAAAGGCCTTGCGGCGCGAGAATTACCGTCAGATGAAAACCGGCGTTGCTGCCAATGCGCACTTGTTTTCGGTGCTGAATGTGTCGGTGGAGGCGGGTGTGACCACATTCAGGCAGCTGCGAACATTTAACAGCGCCCGCGAAAACCTCACGTCCTACACACCCGCAACCACGCCTTACATAGGCGCGAGCATACGTTACATCACGAGCCGGTCCAGTCTTTCGTCGAAATTCATGCGGCGGATGAGCCTGGGAGAGGGTGGTATTAACTGGTAAGTTTCAGGCCGAAATATTTGTAAATTAGCCAGGAAACTTACTTCATTCACCTAACTAACAGCGCTATGAGGACTTTCGGGCTTTTTCTACTCGTATTTCTGATCGGATTTGTCGCTTGCAAGAGCAGTAAAACCGCCAAAACAACACAAACAGCCATGTCTGAAAAAGCTACGCTGGAAGGAGAATGGGAGTTGAATTACATCATACTTCCGGGGAGTTCCTTCGAAGAACTTTACAAGGAGAAAAAGCCGGTCATAAGGTTCGACCTCACTGAGCAGAAGTTCAGCGGGAACACAAGCTGCAATTCATTTGCCGGAAAGCTCAAAACGGACGGGCCTAAAATCGACTTCAACGAGCCTTTCATGATGACCAAAATGTTTTGTCCCGGTGAAGGAGAAAACAAATTCGTAGAAACACTCAAAAAAGTGACGACCTATTCGGTGAGCGACGGAAATACATTGAACTTCATCTCCGGGGATATTGGCGTGATGCGTTTCACCCGGAAGTAGGCGCGCTAAACCAGCCGTTTCGCTTCCGATTTCAATAGATCTTTATCAATAGGTACCACACCGACCATCTCGCATACCAGCCCTCCGCCGAGGTTGGAAATGGCTGCTACGCTTTTGGCGGGAAGCCCTAATGCCACGCAGCAGGCGGCAATGCTGATGACCGTGTCCCCAGCGCCGGAAACGTCGGCAATCTGGCGGATATGCGCCGGAAGTTTGTGGGTTTCGTTATTGAAATCAATGAAAACGCCTCTTTCCGACAACGTGATCAATGCGCCGTTGACTTGAAGCGTATCTTTCAAATGCTGCACTGTCGCTTTCAGCTCGTCGAGGTTATCCACATTGAAATCCACTTTTAAACCTTCGCGGAGCTCTTTCAGATTGGGTTTGAAAAGCGTGACGTGGTTATAGGCCAGGAAATTGCGCTTTTTGGGATCGACAACCGTCGGGACATTATTCGCATTGGCGAATGCAGTGATTTCGGCGATGGATTCGGGCGTAAGCACACCTTTGTCGTAATCTTCAAAAATGATTACCTGGCAGGAAGGGATCAGCTCCTTAGCCTTCGCGATCAGTTTTTCAGTTTCTGATTTTGAAACCGGCTTGTCGGTTTCGGTATCAATCCGGACCACCTGCTGGGAACCGGCGATAATCCGTTCTTTAATGGTGGTTATGCGGTCGTCGCTTCGGATCAGTCCTTCGCAGTTCAACCCTTTCTCTTTCAGGCTGTTTTCGAGCAGGTCGCCGGGGCCATCGGTGCCGATAACAGAGCAGATAATAGCTTCTGCACCGAGTGATTGTACATTCAACAGCACATTGCCTGCGCCGCCCAGCCGGTATTCCCTTTTTTGAACATTGACCACCGGTACGGGAGCTTCCGGAGATATTCTTTCAACTTTTCCCCAAACATAGGAATCGAGCATTACATCGCCGATTACCAGTACACGAAGGGTATCAAATGCTTCAAAAACCTGATCGATTGTCATGTAGTTATGTGCTAAAATTGCCGGCAAATCTGCGGTAAAAAATCAGACTTTGGCAACAAAATGCAGGCTGGCAACCTGAAATCTTTTATTGAGATAAAGCCGGTGCGCGTCCGTCCGGGCCGCATTTACGCCCGAATCGAGATGGATTTCATTGAACCGTTCTTTCCGGGCATATTCCGTGATCCAGTCGAGCAGCATTCCTGCGTAGCCCTTGCCGCGCTGCGTCGGCAAAGTCGAAAGATCGTCGATGTAGATGTATTTTCCACGAAAAAGATTGTAACCGGTTTCAAAAACGGCCACTGCGGCGGCATCGGGGCTGCCGTCTTCGATGAAAATGATTTGCCGGTTATCGGCGAGGGTTTGCTTGATGGCGTCGGTATAAATGTCGTCAGTCAGCAATGGCCGCAGCGCCTGGATAGCGCCGCGGCATTTGAGGATATCTGCGTCTGTTCGGACGGTTTCGATCGTCATAGTCCTTTGTTATGTCCTACGATGGTCAGGTTGCTCAGATTGTGACCCATTTTGTCACGTTTGGTGAGCAGGTATTTCTCGTTATAGGGGTTGGCCGGGATTTCGATTCCCACCGAATCCACGATTTCAAGGCCGTAGCCAATTAATCCCGCACGTTTCTTAGGATTGTTGGTAATGAGCTTGATTTTGGTGAGTTCGAGATCACGCAAAATCTGCGCACCTACACCATAGTCGCGGTCGTCCATTGGGAAGCCCAGTTCCAGGTTTGCCTCCACAGTGTCGCGGCCCATTTCCTGTAACTTATAGGCCCTTAGTTTATTTAAAAGACCAATTCCGCGGCCTTCCTGGTTCATGTAAACGATCACCCCTTTACCGGCCTGATCCACCATTTCCATGGCGGCGTGCAGCTGAGGACCGCAGTCGCAACGGCATGAGCCGAAAATATCTCCCGTAACGCACGACGAATGCACGCGCACGAGTACAGGCTCGTCTTTTTCCCAGGTTCCTTTTACCAATGCAAGGTGCAAATCCCCGGTATTGATCTGGCGGTAGGCGATCAGGTCGAAATGGCCCCATTTGGTGGGCATATCGACGCCGATTTCACGTTTGATCAGCGATTCTTCCCGAAGACGGTACTCGATCAGGTCCTTAATGCTGACGAGTTTCAAGTTGAAGCGATTCGCGATTTCGCGCAGTTGAGGCAGGCGCGCCATCGAACCATCTTCATTCAGAATCTCCACCAAAACACCTGCCGGTGATAGTCCGGCCAGACGCGGGAAATCGATCGCCGCTTCGGTATGGCCGGTGCGGCGAAGCACACCGCCTCTTTTGGCTTTCAGCGGGAAAATATGTCCGGGGCGGCCGAGATCCGTTGGCTTGGTGTCCTTGCTGACAAGCGCCTGGATGGTCTTGGAGCGGTCGCTGGCCGAAATACCGGTGGTACAGCCGTGCCCAAGCAAATCGACGGAAACGGTGAATGCAGTTTCGTGCAGGGCGGTGTTGTTGCCTACCATCATTTCCAGTTCAAGTTCGGCGCAGCGCTCTTCGGTAATGGGCACGCAGATAAGTCCGCGGCCTTCCCTCGCCATAAAATTGACTATTTCCGGCGTTACCAGTTCGGCAGCGCAGATAAAATCACCTTCATTTTCACGGTCTTCATCATCTACAACGATGATAAGCTCCCCTCTTTTGATTGCTTCGATGGCGTCTTCGATAGAGTCCAGCGCAATCGGGTTCGTATTGTTACTCATTAATCGGGTTAATGAAAAAATAGTTTTAAACTAAAACTCGTTTTTACTCTGCAAAGGTACGTTGATAATGTCGAAAGTTCTATTTTTGAACGTCCGTTACAGATTGAACAAAGGATTTGCATGATCCGTTTCACGGGAGCAAACCCGGCTGGCACACCTTGCGGGAACCTACTTTACTCAATATGAAGCATAAGCTACTGATCGCATTTCTCCTTGGCATTTTTTCGCTTGTTATTCAGGAAGTTTCCGGTCAGGGCGCTAGTGCGAGGACAGAAGCTACACAGAGCTTTTGCGGTACTACGGGCGGATTTACCGTGACACCGGAAGTCGGTTGCGCGCCGCTGACGGTGAATGTGAAAAATAAGGTGCCGAAACCGGAGAACCTTACCTATGCTTTCCGTTTCGACCGCAACCAGAATACTCCCCCCAGTCTGAGCGAAACCACACAGGATTCTTCCTATACCTATCCTACGCCGGGCACTTTCACGATTTTACAGTACGGCAGTGCAGGTGGTACCGGTTTCAGTGCGTGTAAGGACGTGGTCGTAAAGGAAACGCGGGGGCCGAAGGGAGAACTGATAACCTGCACTAACGGCAAGGCGATGGTCACGCTCGGTGACGATCCGGTGACGAAGGCATATGATATCGTGACGATCAACTGGGGCGATGGCGCGACATTGAATGTCAATGTGAAAACAAGTACCACAGCTTTTTTCGAACATAGTTATAATCCCGGCAACCTGCCAGCCATTACTTTGAAAGGGTCTTACGCCAATAGCGTGTGTAATACCGAAGCGAATACCACCACCCTGACAGCCAACGGATCGCAATCGCTCACCGGTATCCGGATCAGAACCGTAGAAATGCCGGAAGATGGGAATGCGAAAATCATTTATGATGGAATGGAGGGAATCGAAACCAAGGTTTACATCGCCAAGGGAGACGGAGAATTTGTTTTTACCAACCAAAGCAGGAAAACCGGCGGGGTACAGTCGGTATCAGTCCCTCTGCTGGATCCGAAGGCTGTATACCGCTTTCAGCTCCGTTCGACGGACATTTGCGGTAATGTCATTACAAGCCCGATTGTAAGCAGCGTTGCGATCAAGGAGGGAGGCCTGTCGCTCGACGAAATCATCTCCCTCGAATGGGAGACGGAGTCAAATACCGATGGAGTGGTGGAGTTTCAGTTGAAACGGAACGGCGCCGTAATTTTCACTACTCCCGACAAGCGTTCGTATGAAGATACGGATGTCAAATGCGGGAATACCTATCAATACGAGATCGTCACCATCATCAACAACGATGTCCGATCCTATTCGGCACCCATTAGATTGCAGCCTAAGAGTTCGGCTCCGGGCGACATTACCAATGCGTTGGTTACGGTGAAGGACAACAATACGATCGGCACCAAAGTGGAGCTTTCGGGCGAAGGGCTTACCAGCGAATACAACCTGGTTGTGGAGCGCGCAATGCTTGGCAGCTCGAACTTTGAGGTCGTTTCCCCTCCCAACAACCAGAGTTTGCAATGGGATGATACAAACGTAAGCACTTCGCAGAGTTCCTATTGCTATCGTTTCCAGTACGAGAATGCCTGTAAAATGAAATCTCCGTCGTTCAGTACGCCGGTTTGCTCCATTTTGCTTGCAACCAACACGCCGGATATTGTCTGGAATCCCGAGGCGCCGTTCATCAGTACCGTTGAGACCTATACCTTGCAACAGGTCGATGGGGGAGGAAATGTGGTTAATGAAACCGCGAAAGGCCTTTCTACCAGTCATACCCTCGATCTTGCCTCCCAATCCGATTTCGGTTACCGGATCGAAGCCAAATCGTCCGATGGTAATTTTACGAGCGTATCCAATTTGCTGAATTTCAGGAGTGAAGCGATTCTTCTCGTTCCCGATGCATTTACACCGAACGGCGATGCTTATAACGAGCGCTTCGAAGTGAAGGCTTATTTCGTTAAAGATTTCAAGATGTCTGTTTTCAGCCGCTGGGGCGAGGTGGTTTACCATTCCGAGGATATCGCCGAAGGCTGGGACGGAAACATCAAGACCGGCAAAGCTCCGGGCGGTTATTACCTCTACAAGATCGAAGCGACCAATGCTTCCGGCCAGACTGTGGTCAAAAATGGGAGCTTTCTCCTAATAAGATAGGATTTTTTCAAGACAATCTTTCCCGGGATAATACTTTTTTAATATGCCCGTTTAATAGGTACGCGTTACTGCCACCCCTAAATAGCTTATTTTTGCTATCGCGTTTTTGAATTCGTTATGATTCCCGGAAACTTATTGTTTTATCTATCGTCTTTGAAAAAAGGTCAGGGTTAAATATGCCACACTTATGAGAATAACACTACTATCCTTCTCTTTCTTTTTCCTTATACTTTCAACCATTGCTTCGTATGGGCAGGGGCTGTGTGACCGCGGCGGAGGCGATTTTGAACTTGATAAATACGAGGGATGCGCACCGTTGACCGTCAATATTACGAATAAGGTTCCCAATCCGATCTTAATTGGTTATAATGGCAATTATGACGGCAAATCGTTGAATCCCAGCTTTGTAGAGGTTTCTTTTACGGTTTACAACAATCCCGGAACATTTATTTTTTTACAACAGGCGGCAATTTCCACCGGTCGGGTGTATGCGTGTAAAACGGTTAAAGTCAGCGAAACGCGGGGAATCGGTGCGACCTATTCCTCTTGTGGCGGCGGAAAGATCATCATGGTTCTGACAGACGATGCGATCCTGAGAGCTTATGATGAAGTTGAAATTAAGTGGGGCGACGATGAAACTGTCAAATGGCAGAAAGGAGATGCGCTTAGATTTGAACATACTTACACGAGCGTTGCTACCAGCCCAACAGTGATGATCACAGGCTTGTATGCAGCTGGGAAGGCTTGCAACAAAGGCGCTACCGCCAACCTGGCGATCAAATTTGATCGCCCCCAGCTTAATGAGATTCAGGTGAGTGCCGTGGACATGCGTATTGATGGCACGATTAGAGTAACTTACAAAGGAGTTGCCGGAATTCCAACCAACATTCAGTACAGTCCGGATGGAAGTACATACGTTACTTCCGGAAGACGTTCATCGGGGGGGACCCAGCCTTACGATATTAAGGGAATGAATCCAGGGCAGAGTTATAAGGTAAGGCTCTCGTCCGAAGACCTGTGCGCAGGCAGCACCGAAACGGTGCCGGTAAGTACGATGACAATGACAGGAACTTCTGCGGACGGGTCCAATACGCTGAAATGGAATCAGTATCCTGATGCGTCTGCATTTGACGGTTATGATCTGCTTCGCGACGGGATAGTCATTAAAAGTTTCACTGCGATCGGTGAAACAACTTACACCGATAATGATGTAGAATGCGGCTCATTCGCTGAATACCAGATTATAGCGAAGTTGAAGACTGCAACGTCCACGTCGGCGCCTGTGCCTTTGAAAGTAGCAACAGGTAACGCCAAACCACTCAGCGGTGGCTCTGTTTCGGTGCTGGATAAAAGCAGCGTGGCTATCAAAGCGGAGGTTCCCGGCGCGGGCCCGAATACCTCGTACGAATTAACGATCGAGCGGGCAGAGGCGGGTAGCACATTGTTCAAGAAAATCATCACGCTTTACAACCAAAGCGATTACATTGACAACGCTGCCAAAACGGAGGAGCTATCTTATTGTTACCGCATGAGTTATGAGAACTCGTGCGACCAGAAAGTACCCGCATCGGAACCGATTTGCACCATTCTTTTGAGTAAAAAATTGACAACGCTTAACTGGACCGGCGATAACCCGATCCTGGGTGGTTTTGAGGATTACACGGTTGTTCAGACCGCATCAGGAGGAGCTTCTGAGGATATTCCTGTGCAGAAGAATACCAGCTACACGGTGAAAATGAACAATCAGAGTGCCCTGGAATATAATTTCCTGGTAAGGGCGGTTTCGCAGGATGGCAGTTTTGAGAGTTTATCGAATATCATCAACTATCGCCGCAGCGCGGGCGTTTTCATTCCCGACGCATTTACCCCGAATGGCGACGGTTATAATGATATCCTGGAAGCGAAATCGGAGCAATTGCAGTCATTTAATATGTCGGTAATGAACCGCTGGGGAGTGGTCGTTTTCCACTCCGACGACATTGCCAAAGGCTGGGATGGAACTTTCGAAGGAACCAATGCGCCTGTGGGTTATTACTACTACAAGATGACTTTCGTCGACGACATCAATCAAACTGTTGAAAAAAGCGGTACTTTTATGCTTTTACGGTGAGGAACTATTTCCGTAAAATAAGTTTTTTCAAGTTTTAAACTTAATAAGTACAGCTATGTTTGGAAATATGGCGGACATGATGGGCCTCATGGGCAAAATGAAGGACCTTCAGTCGCGTATGAAAGAAGCACAGGAGCAACTGGTATACATCACCGAAACCGCCGAATCGGGTGGGGGAATGGTGAAGGCTACGGTTGATGGTAAAAGAAAGCTGCTTAGCCTGGATATCGATAAGGATATCATTAATGCTGACGATAAGGAAATGCTGCAAGATCTCATTGTAGCGGCAGTGAATAAAGCCAATGAGAACATCGAATCCAAAATTCAACAACATCTGCAAAAGGTAACGGATGGCGTGCTTCCCAATATTCCAGGGTTGGATTTGGGCAGCTTTATGAAATAACCGAATACCGAATGACTCCCTCTGTTGCGATTGTAATCCTGAATTATAACGGTCAGCATTATCTCGAAAAATTTCTTCCAAAAGTCATTGAGCATTCCGGAAGCCACGCGATCTGGATTGCCGATAACGCCTCGACAGACCATTCGCTCGAATGGCTGAATACGCATTACCCGGAGATAAATACACTCACGATCAGCGAAAACAAAGGCTATGCGGGAGGTTATAACGATGCGCTGAGACGCGTTCAGGCCGATTATTACATTCTGCTTAATTCCGACATTGAGGTTACTGAAAACTGGATTACTCCTGTAATCGCGTTCATGGAGTCGGACCCGCTTATTGCTGCCTGCCAGCCCAAAATACGTGCATACGACCTGCCTACGCACTTCGAGTACGCCGGCGCGGCGGGTGGTTATATGGATTACCTCGGTTATCCTTTCTGCCGCGGGCGCATTTTCGATACCAGGGAGGAAGATCTTGGCCAATATGACGATGAAAAGGATGTGTTTTGGGCCACGGGCGCCTGCCTTTTCGTACGTTCGTCGGCATTTCACGCCGCTTCGGGCTTCGACGAGTCGTTTTTCGCCCATATGGAGGAGATCGACCTTTGCTGGCGGCTGCTGAATATGCGGTTTCGCATTACCTATTGCGGCAAGTCCACTGTTTACCATGTCGGCGGCGGGACATTGCACAAATCCAATCCGAAGAAGACGTTCCTGAACTACCGCAACAACCTGATCATGCTCTTCAAAAACCTGCCGAAAGGCCGCAGGTGGAAAACGGTGTTCATCAGGCTGGTGCTCGATGGCATTTCCAGCGTGCGGTTTATGGCCACAGGGGCGTGGCCCGACGTTTTGGCGATTGTAAGGGCGCATTTTGCTTTTTATGCGATGATCCCGGAGCTAACACGTAAGATTCCACGGACCCGGTACCGGGCGCCGCTTTATTACAGAAGTGTTGTTTGGGAGTATTTTGTGCTCGGGAAACACAAATTCGGCAAGCTCACCGGCATCGAACCGATTAAAGCTCCCAGATTGTAGGACTGTTATGCCGGCGCCAATGCTGGTGCAAGTCCATCCAGAATGCCAGTACAAGGTACAGGATAATGGGCGAGCCGAAGGTCATGAAAGTGGCATAGATGAAGTATTTCCGGATGCTGCTCGCCGGGAAATTGAGCTTTTCTCCTAGTTCTGCACAAACTCCAAATATTTGGTTTTCAACGAAATACCTAAACTTGTTCATACCTGCTTTTTTATAATTGCCTCATAATTAGCGATTTTCGCCCGGATATGCAATTTTGCCGTGTGAAATTTGCTTTAAATGAGCCAAAAAGGCAAAATACCGCTTGCTCGTTAAATTTTCAAATTCTTTAATCAAATAAATTGTTTTACAAACAATTTTTGTTTCTTTGTGATTGAAGAATTTGTAAGTTGTTCATTATAATCAAGATGTCTTCGGGAGAATTTCCAAAATTTCTTTTGCTAATGCGTTGAGCCTCCCTCAATTATTTGGTATAGCCATTTCGACTTTTAACTGAAACGCCTACATATCTTCTGTATTTTCACCTTATTTCAATTTTTTTATTTCAACTATTATGCCAACAGGTACTGTAAAATTTTTCAATGAAGCTAAGGGATACGGCTTCATCGTGGAAGACGACACAAAAAAGGACATTTTTGTCCATGTGACAGGATTGGGAGGACTTACTATCCGTGAAAATGACCAAGTAGAATACGAAGTCGTTGAAGGAAAAAAAGGACTTAACGCTGTGCAGGTAAAAAAGATATAATTGTATTTTTTTTGCAAGAGAAATTAAAAATGCCGCTAGTAAGCGGCATTTTTAATTTACAAGCTATTCCACCCAGGACTTCACGTCGTCCAGCAGCGGCATTTTTTCATCTATTTTGAGCTTTTTGCGCATTCCCCCCAAATCGTTGAAGATTTTGTTTGGATTCGCACTTTTCAGTTGCTCGATCGTCAGAATATTCATTTTCTGCAAAGCTGGCACCCACACCGCAGGTACGCCCGCAGTCACGTAATCAGCCTCTTTGGCAACCTCCGCTTTCTTTTCAGGGCGCATTTGCGGGAAGAAAATCACTTCCTGGATGCTGGCATTGTCTGTCAGCAGCATAGTAAGGCGGTCGATACCGATACCAATACCCGCGGTCGGCGGCATACCGTATTCCAGCGAGCGGATAAAGTCGTCGTCCATCTCCATCGCTTCGTCGTCACCCTTTTCTTTCAGGCGGAGCTGGTCTTCAAAGCGCTCTTTCTGTTCGATCGGGTCGTTCAACTCGGAGTACGCATTAGCCACTTCGCGACCATTCACAAACAGCTCGAAACGTTCCACCATCCCTTTTTTGGTACGATGCTTCTTGGTCAACGGCGACATTTCAACCGGGTGGTCGATAATGAAAGTAGGCTGGATGATGTTCGACTCCACTTTCTCTCCGAAAATTTCGTCGATCAGCTTGCCTTTGCCCATGCTTTCGTTCACTTCCATTCCCCATGCACGGCATTGTTCGCGGATTGCGACCTCGTCCAGCGTTTCCACGTCCAGGTCGGTGTATTGCTTGATCGCGTCGGTAATGCTCAACCTCGGGTAAGGGCCTGCAAAATCCAGCTCTACATCCCCGAATTTCGCTTTGGTAGTGCCATTCACGGCCAAAGCCACTTTTTCGAGCACTTCCTCGGTCATATTCATCATCCAGAGGTAATCCTTGTAAGCCACATAAAGCTCCACAGTCGTGAACTCAGGATTATGCGTACGGTCCATTCCTTCATTACGGAACAGTTTTCCGAATTCATAAACACCTTCAAAACCACCCACGATGAGGCGTTTCAGGTGAAGCTCGGTCGCGATACGCAGGTACAGGCCTAAGTCGAGCGCGTTGTGGTGCGTCGTGAACGGACGTGCGGCCGCACCCCCATGAATGGATTGCAATACCGGCGTTTCCACTTCCAGCCAGTTGTTCGAATCGAAATACGAACGCATGGTAGTGATGATCCGCGCACGTTTGATAAATATGTCGCGTACTTCCGGGTTCACGATCAGATCCACGTACCGCTGGCGGTAACGTAGTTCGGGATCGGTAAAACCGTCGTGTACATTGCCGTCCTCGTCGCGTTTTACGACCGGCAACGGGCGGAGCGATTTGTTCAGGATCTTGAACTCCTGCACGTGGACGGAGATCTCACCGGTTTGTGTCGTGAAAACAAAACCCTGTACGGCAATGATATCGCCGATATCGAGCAGTTTCTTGAAAACGGTGTTGTACAAAGTCTTGTCTTCGCCCGGACAAAGATCGTCGCGGCGGAAGTACAGCTGGACACGTCCTGTGGCATCCTGGAACTCGGCAAATGCAGCGCTTCCCATAATGCGGAAGCCCATCAGCCGGCCGGCCATCGTCACGTTTTTATAGTCGATCTTGTTGTTTTCGTAGTTTTTAAGAATGTCGGCCGCGTAGGCATTTACGACAAATTCTTCCGCAGGATAAGGCTCAATGCCCATTCGCATGAGTTCCTCGCGTTTTTGACGGCGCAGTATTTCCTGTTCGCTCAGTAGCATCTTACAGCAATGGATTGGTAAATGGAAGTAGGTATTCCAAAAGAGTGCGCAAAACTACTACATTTTGTGCTGAATAGCGAGTAAAGCGGCCGTTAAGATGCTGTAATGGCCGGTGGGACATTATTTCTGGCACGCTATTAATGTCTTGCTTATATTGTAGATCGGAGCGAACTGTTCCCTTTCATCAACAGCGCTAAACCTCTTCGTTAGATGTCTCAAAAGGTCTTAAAAGTCATTGGTATCGTCGCTCTGGTTTGCGCCCTGCTCTTTGGGGCGATCGAACTCTGGGTTTATAAAAACAGGGAAAAACTTTTCCTGAGCGCTAAGGAGCTGATCAATGAAAACCTTAACGGAAACCTCGAAATAGCCGATTTTAAATTCAGGCCATTCTACGGCGGCTTGGGGCTGAACTTCACACTATACGATATTAAGCTCACCGACACGCTTTACAACGTTCATCACAAACCGTTTCTTGAGGCCGGTAGAATTCACGTCGCGATCGATCTCCGTCGCATTCTGTCGGGCGATATACAGGTAAGAAACCTGGTGTTGGAAGATGGTGCGCTCAAAATGTTTGTTCAGCGGAACGGGTATTCCAATGCCTCCATTTTCAAATCGGAAGCACAAAAGAAAAATAAGTCACAAAAAAGGGACCCCGACGAAATTCTTCAAAAACTGGGGAATATCCGCTTTGTCAACTTTGCGGTCGCGTATTCCGACTCGGTAAAGGAAAAATACTACGGGGCGCTTTTTCATGACGCTACGAACATCGTCGAACGGACCGATTCGAGCACGAATGCCAGCTTTACCGGATCAGTGCTTTTCAATGGGTTGACGTTCAGGGTGGAGAAAGGTGGTTTTCTGATGAACCAGGAAACGACGCTGGCCCTGGCTTTGGGTTATGACGAAGATGAAAAGAAACTTAAAATTTACCCATCGACCCTTGAAAGCGCGACGCACGATAAGATTGGAATCAATGGCGTCTTCGATTTTTCGGATACGATCAAAATATTCCACCTTAATTTCGAGGCAAAGGGAATAGCCGTGAAAAATGCATTGCCATTGCTCAATCAACGCCTGCAAAAGCAGATCGATTCGATCGGTATTCAGACGAATGTGGATACGCAGGTCAAGATAGCCGGAATTTTAGGTCGGCCGGGACTCAAACCACAAGTAGATGTGCATTTTGAAACGGATACTTTTCGTTACAATCTTCCGGTAGGCGTGCTGCGCAAAATGAAAGCTTCCGGCACATTCACAAACCGCGCAGACACGACCAAGCTTGCTGACGTATTCAATTCGAGGCTGATAGCGCCCAAGATAACCGGCTTTTTTGAGACAATACCGTTTGCATTCAAGCTCGTGGTCAACAATTTCCGAAACCCGCGCGCTCAAATCGACGGCCGCATCGAGGCCGATTCCACCAATTTGGGCGCATTGCTCGATCCCGGACGTTACCGATTCAAAAACGGCTCAGCGAAGATCGACTTTCATTTCAGCGGCAGCCTGAAAAAGTTTTACAATGCCGGTAAGGACAATTTCGATGGCAAAGTCTCGGGCAGGGTCTCACTCAAAAACGTCGCGATGGATTATCTCCCGCAAAAGGTGCGGATCAGCAAAATCAATGGTGATCTGACATTTAATGAAAAGGTGATGGTAATGCCTAATCTCCGGTTTTATGACGGGCAGAATATGTTGTTCGTACGCGGGACATTGGTGGACCTCATACCATACCTGTTTGGCTCACCGAAGCCGTTGCGCGCGAATGTGGATATCAATATCCCCGACTGGCAACTCAATTGGCTCGAAACCTTGCTGGCGGCAAAGGGCAGCAGCAGGCCCCAAGCCCGAAAATCGCTTAAACTCTCCGAGCTGCTCGATAATGCGATCGATAAGATGGAAATCGTGGCCAAGCTGGATGCGAAAAAGTTGCGGTACAGGCATTTCACCGGCCGCGACGTGAAGGGCCAGTTTACGATCAGCAACAACGCGGTCCGGATCGAGTACTTTACGTTAAAAGCATTTGGTGCAGGAAATGTCCGGCTCTCAGGTGAAATGGAAAACTCAGGTTCCGGAAAACTGCCGCATTTGGCGGTTCGGGGAAAAATCGCGAATGCAGATGTGCATTCCGTTTTTTATTCGTTCGATGATTTCGGCCAAAAAGCGCTTACCCATCAGAATCTGAAAGGCATACTCAACACCGATTTCAACTTTGAATCCACCCTCAATAACAATGTGAAGCTCGTACCATCGAGCATGAAAGGCCTGCTGAGGATCGATCTGACGAACGCTTACATTATCAACTTCGAGCCGTTTATGAAAATGAAAAAGCTGATTTTCAAAAGGCGGAATTTCGAACGTGTCAAATTTGCCCCGATCCGTAACGACTTCCGACTGACCGGGCAGGAAGTGGAAATAGCGCCAATGGAAATTGAATCCAATGTGCTGACGCTCTACATTGACGGTATTTATAGTTTCGGTAATAAAACCGATATCAATATTCAAATCCCGCTTAGTAACCTCAAAAAGCGTGATTCAACCTACGTTTTGGACCCCAATAATCCCGAAAAAAGGGAAGGCTCGAAAATATTCCTCAGGGCGGTCGATGAAAACGGAGAGGTCAATATCAAACTCGCCTTCCGCAGAAAGAAGAAGGATAAATCGAAAGACGAGGAGTCCGAGGTCAAAAAGCTGGAAGATATCGAGCGGTGACGGTTACTCCCGCTCGTTGCTGAACATGTAGCCTACCCCCTTCAAAGTTTTGATATAATTATCGCCGAGCTTCTCGCGCAGTTTGCGGATATGCACGTCGACGGTCCGTTCGAGTACATAAATATCCGCGCCCCAGATCTTTTGCAGAAGCTCATCGCGGCTAAAAACCTTATTCGGCGTCTGCGCGAGGAAGAAGAGCAATTCAAATTCTTTTTTAGGCAAAACAGTCGACTTCTCGCCGCCCTGGGTTACTGTATAATTCTTCCGGTTGATCGACAAATCGAGGATTTCGATTGTATCGCCCGACTCCGCTTTTTGCGCTTCGCGACGGAACAATGCATTGATACGGCTCATCAATGCACGCGGCTTGATAGGCTTTGTAATGTAATCGTCGGCACCCACCTCGAACGCCGCCACCTCCGAATACTCCTCGGAACGGGCTGTCAGAAAGAGAATGTAGGTGTTTTTGATATCCGGGTTTTGGCGCAGAATCCTGCCGGTTTCGATGCCGTCGAGTTGAGGCATCATGATATCGAGGAGGATGAGGTCCGGCACGAATGCCTTGGCGATGTCGATGGCCTTCTTCCCATTGGAAGCAGTTAGTACCGAATAGCCTTCCTTGGTTAAGTTATATTCTAGCAATTCAACTATGTCGGAATCGTCGTCAACTACCAGTACTTTCGGAGCCGAGTTTGCAGATTTAGCAGTGCTCATTGTTTTGATGATTAAAACACGATTCGAAATTAGCAGATGTGATGTTCACATTACATGAGGAAATCTAATATTAACATAAACATAACATCAGCGAAAAGTAGTTCGATAGACTCCGCCCTGCTCGTTGGTGATCAGCATATCGGTATTGTTCAAAAATTCGATGGCCTCGGTTTGCTTCCTTGAAAAACGGAAACAGCCCTTTGGTTTGCTGAAATCGATGTTGTCACCGGCCGTTTCGAACAGCAATACTTTCCCATAAGTCAGCAACGCGAATGTTTTACCATCCGGACTGATGGCCGCCGACGTAACCTGCGCATTGATGCGGATACTGTCGCTGGCCGCGATGGTATGCTCGCCTGGTTGCGTGGGGAGGCGGTACATTTTCACCCATTTGTCCTTGCCCCAGTTTTTCGAAAAAAGATACAAACTTCCCTGATGATAAAAAAAAGCCTCGCAATCGGTGGGCGCCGACTGGTAGCGAAAAGTAATGCGCTCGCTGTTATTACTTTCGGGGTTGAAACGATAAATGTCGAGAACCTTGCGCTGTGAGGCATTGTTTCCGAAATCGCCGATGTAGAGATTGCCGTTGTTGTCGTGTGTCAGATCTTCCCAATCGATGTTTTTGGCATTAGGAACGGCTTTTGTATCGAGTAGTTTGCCGTTCAGGTCGAACAGGTAAAGTTCCGGTTTACCGCCGCTGTCGTTGTGTGTCCAGAAAGTGTCAGGCTGCTTGCCGCTAGCCAGTCCCGAACTTTCCGAGGCTACTGCGGGAAGCTTTCCTATTTTGCTATTTTTGTAATGCGCTTTAACTTTCTTAAAATCATTGGTTCTGTGATCGGGTTGACAGGTACAGAACACCGTTTTGACCGCTAACCACAGATATATCAACTTGTTCATGAATTCAACGTTGCGTCCTCTTCCAAACAAAGATAACGAAACCCCCGTGTACTTAAAGCTCGCCAGCTCGCTTGTGGCGCTCATTGCGACGGTATATATTCTTTACGTACTCCGCGAAACGATCATCCCGCTGGCATTCTCGATCTTGCTGGCGATCCTGCTGCACCCGGTTTGTGCATGGCTGGAAGTGCGGAAAGTACCGCGGATAGGGGCTATTCTGCTAAGCATTCTTGCGCTGTTTACGGTAATTGTGATCCTGGTTTACGTCGTTTCGATGCAAATAGGCAGTTTTGCGGAAGAGCTTCCCCGCATTACGGAAAAAGCGGAGGCAATCCTGGACGAAACGCTCACAATGGGCGAACGCTACCTGAACATCAGCCGCACCCAGCAGGTAAGTGAAGCCAAGAAATACCTGATCAATGCATTGAGTGAAGGCCGTGCCGTGCTGCTAAATACGCTTGTGACCACAACCGGCGCTATTTCCACCTTCGTGCTGATCCCGCTGTATATATTCTTCTTTCTGCTCTACCGCGATTTTTTCAGGATGTTTGTTCACAAAGCCATCCGCAGCGTTCCGAACGAGGAATTGAATATGTTGTTGAAGAAAATTTATGAGGTGATCCAGAGTTATCTCTCCGGTTTGTTCCTCGTGATCCTGATCGTGGGCGTGCTCAACAGCATTGGGCTGCTGATTTTAGGCGTTCCGCATGCGATATTCTTCGGGTTCCTGGCTGGTTTCCTGATCCTCATACCCTACATCGGCATCCTGATCGGCTCAATATTGCCGGCTTTGTTGGCCATTGTAACCATGGATTCGCCCTGGTACGCGGTGGGGGTAATAGGGGTAATGAGTTTCGTGCAATTTCTGGAAGGAAATCTCATCACACCGCATATTGTGGGCTCAAAAGTGAGCGTAAACCCCTTAGCGGCGATCGTCGCATTGTTTCTGGGCGGACAGCTCTGGGGGCTTTCCGGTTTGATCCTAGCCTTACCGGTTACCGCCATACTTAAAGTGATCATGGACGCTGTTCCAAGCCTCGAACCTTACGGATTCCTATTGGGAGAGCCAGTGCACGAAGTAGCGGAAGAAAAGGCGGATATGGCCAGAGAGCAGGCTGCCACAAAGGAATTCAAGAAAAAACCCTATCGCCGGCACCGCAACAGACCGAAGAAAAAGCCGGAAGGTGATGTGCCTCCTGCACCTGCTGGATAAGTTACCGGGTTATTTTTCCACCGCTACTTTCTCCACACTGATACCCACACTGATGATAAACGGCAGCGGGTTCTGGCGCATGGACTGTGAAATCGTAAATGTGTAGGTACCTGAGCGGGGGAAGCGGTAATTTTTCAGGAAAGGGATTTTATGGTCGAACAAATCGCCCAGGCCATGGCCGTACGGTTTGCCGGTGGTTTCATTGGAAATAAAAACCTCTTCGAGCGTATTGGAAATAACCTTTCCGTCGGGCCCGGAGAAGTTGCGGGTGATGTAAAGGTTGTAATAAGGGTATTGCAGCGCATTCCGCAGCACATAATACAGGTTATAAGCCTGCGTGGTGTCGGTGATCTCTACCTTGAACGAGGGCTTATTTTTAATATACCAGAGTCCGTCATCAATATCCTCGTGGGCTTTGTAGACGACATTTTTATCACAACCTGATAAAAGGGACACAAAAAAAACGACGACAGCCAGTCGGATGAACTTCATGAAAGACTCTGATATGTTGAATTGCAAAAGTACCTGTTTATCGTTTTTATAAACTGGTTTGTTCCGTAAAATAACGACTCAGCCATGAATTCGAAGCCGGAATTTTCCATCGATTCATCCACTGGGCCTTGGTAGCTACCTGGTTATCGAAAACCGTGGTGGTCGGCAGGATCGTTTCGTTGATCACCGCCTGCTTGATCTTCGGTACGGGGATGGTTTTTACCTGGTCGTTCTCGTCGACGTATGCGAGCGAGCGGTCGAAGAAATCGATATTCATCCGCTGCCCGATTTCCTGCAACCAATGCACCGACTTGTCGATCGAGCAGCCGCTCGGCAGCTCGTCGCGTTCGTCCACGGCGATCACAATGAAGCGGTGTTCAAATATTTTTCCGGATGCGGTGAGTGGTTTGCCGTGTGCTTCCCAGGTGTCCAGCGAAGCCTTGAGCGTTTCGGTGATAATTCCTGTTTCTTCCGAGGTGAGTTCCCTGTTGGCCTGATACACCCAGACCCGGGATTGAAAATCGATATCACTAAAAGGGATGTACATGGTTAAAAAGGGTTAAATGCCGGTCAAACGGTTTACTGTATGGGTACCTTAAAACAACCGTGCTAGCAGCATAGTTCTGACAATAGCTGGTTACAAACCTTTTGCCTGGGCGATGAGTTCGGCCAGGTCGTATACTTTCACCGACTGTTCTTTTTCTTTGTTTTTAACGCCATCGGTCATCATGACCATACAAAACGGGCATGCCACGGCTATCGTATCGGCGCCGGTTTGCAAAGCTTCCTCGATCCGTTCGATATTTACGTCCTTTTTGCCGGGTTCGGGTTCTTTGAACATCTGCCCGCCACCCGCGCCGCAGCACAAGCCTTTGGTACGGCAACGCTTCATTTCGACCAGATCCGCATCCAGCGCTTCCAGCACATGCCGGGGCGCTTCGTACACATCGTTCGCACGGCCAAGGTAACACGAATCGTGGAAAGTAATCTTTCTCCCTTTGAACGCCTCGCCTCCCTGCAAGCGCACACGCCCGGCATCGATCAGTTGCTGAAGGTATTCCGAATGGTGCAAAACCTCGTAATTCCCGCCTAATGCCGGATATTCATTTTTAAGGGTATTAAAACAATGCGGGCACGCCGTGACGATCTTTTTGACATTGTACATATCCAAAACCTGGATATTCGACATCGCCAGCATTTGGAATGTAAACTCGTTACCCGCTCGCCGGGCAGGGTCGCCGGTACAGCTCTCTTCCGTCCCGAGTACCGCGAATTTCACCCCGGCACTGTTGAGAATCTTCACAAAAGCGACCGTCACCTTTTTATAGCGGTCGTCGAACGAGCCGGCACAGCCTACCCAGAACAAGACTTCGGGAGTCTCGTTGTTGGCCGCCATTTCGGCCATTGTAGGTACCCGGTATGCGATCTCACTCATATTTTCAATGCATTTATGACGCTGTTGAATTGCCTTCTGGGCCGCTATCCGTCACTGCGGAAGCCCAGTTGAATCGGTCGCCGGGCGAAAACTTCCACGGTGCCTGGTTGGTATCGAGGTTTTGGAACATCATATTCCACGATCCCGGCGCGTGCGCTTCGTCCATGACCTTATGCCTGCGCAATTGCAGGATAATGTCTAGCGGATTGATTAGCACCGGGCATTCCTGCACGCATGCATTACACGTCGTACACGCAAGGAGTTCTTCCTCCTGGATGTAATCGCCAAGCAGGCTTTTGTTATCATTGACAAATTTCCCCTTGTTCGCCAGCATATTACGGCTTACGTCTTCCAGGCGGTCGCGCGTGTCCATCATGATCTTGCGGGGCGACAATTTTTTACCGGTGATATTAGCCGGGCAAGCGGCAGTGCATCGCCCGCATTCGGTGCAGGAATAAGCGTCCATCAGGTTTTTCCAGGTCAAATCCGCCACATCCTTTGCGCCGAAACGTTCCGGAACCACGGCATCTGCCGGCTGTGTTTCCAAACCCAGCATGATTTTCACCTCCTGGGTAATTTCAGGCATGTTCTTCATCTCGCCCTTGGGTTCCAGCCGCGAGAAATAGGTGTTGGGGAACGCCAATGCAATGTGCAAATGCTTCGAATAGGTGAGGTAAACCGCAAAAACGAATATTCCCAGAATGTGCACCCACCATGCAATGCGCTCATAGGCGATCAATGCACCTTCGCTCCAACCCGAAAACAGAGGTTTTAACCATTGACTAATCAAAAAATCGCCTGCAACCGGGTAATGTGCGCTGCCAAGGTCCTGTAAAGCACTATCGGCGGCATTCATAGTGAGGATCGCTATCATTAAAACGATTTCAAAAACCAGGATCAGCTTGCCGTCGAGCTGAGGCCAGCCGGTCATTTCGCGATGGCGTGAGGGTTGGAAACGCTCCACTTTGAGAATACTTCGCCGGATCAGGAAAATGGAGCAGGAAATAAGCACACCCAATGCAAGTAGTTCAAAAAAGCCGATGAGGACGCCGTAAAAAGAACCTAGCGGCCCTGCAAAGATCCGGTGCGTGCCCAAAATGCCGTCCAGGACGATTTCCAGCACTTCGATGTTAATCAATATAAACCCGGCATACACCGCGAAATGCAGGAAGCCGATCAGCGGACGATCGAACATCTTTTTCTGCCCGAAAGCGACCCGCATCATAATCGATAGCCGTTTGCCGGGCTGGTCAGTCCGGTTCTCCTCCTTCCCGAGCCGGATCGTCCTGCCGATAATGCCGACCCGCCGGGAAATCAGCCAGGCTACTGCACCGAGGGCAGCTATGAAGATGGTTTGCTGTATAATCGCCATTGCGAAATAGGGCTGGTTTAGTATGCAAGCATACTAACAAAGTATGATAAAAATGTAGTTCGGCGCAAATGGAACAGGTATAAATTAATGTATGGAAAGATTAAATGACATATAATCAGGATGATACGTAATTTAGAAAAACTATTTCAAAAATATTTGCCAAAAATATTTGCAAAGCCAAAACAGACATCTATTTTTGCAGTCCCAAAAGGTACCAACTGAAACGGTGATGTAGCTCAGTCGGTAGAGCAATAGACTGAAAATCTATGTGTCGGCGGTTCGATTCCGTCCATCACCACTCCAAAATGCATTACGCCTTGACAGTCAAATGTCGAGGCGTTTTTGTTTTTAGTGCTTTCAGATTTGAAAAAATAGGGGATCGGCTTGAACGGGTTTGAGTGATTTTTGTTTAATACGCTATAAAAGAGCCAAATCCGACATTTCCTGCTAGCCGTCATGACATTTGAATTTACCGCCGGAGCCGGCTTCGATTTTCTGAAAGGGTTTTCCGAACAATTTGGTGCACACGTCAGCGGAAATAAGCTGGGGATACCCGGGCATATGGGGCAGGGAAATATCAGGAGAATCGATTTCAGCGACAATTTTAAACTGCTCATTCATCAGTACACTTTGCATGAGGATTTTGTGCTTAGGCGAAGGGCGCCCGAGGCGGTGAGCGATCTGATCACGATCATTTTTTATAATTCTTCACTCCCGAATAATCAGTTGTCTAACCGCGAGGTGAGTTTTACTTGTACCAAACTCAATACGGCTTCGGTAGAAGTTTCGTCAAATGACCTCAATTCGGAGATTCGGTTTCCGGGCGGGCGGGAGATTTATTTTACTGTGGTGGGCATCAAGGCGGCACTACTTGCCGAATTGCTCGGGCCCACCGATCCGAATGAGTTGATCGACAGGGTAACGAATGGGAACAGCACTTTTTTGTACCATTTAATGATGGTTCCTGAATTTGAAAAGGCGCTCAAAAGCCTCGCCGAAGCCGACGAAGCCGATCCATTGAACCGGTTTTTCTATAAAGTGAAGGCCCAGGAGTTGCTTTATCATGTTTTTTCGAAGCTAGCGAAGCGGGAGAATAAGAAACAATGCCACCTCAACAACCAGGATGTGAGCAGACTGATGACGGTCCGTGACGCCCTGGTGGCCGACCTCTCGGAGCCTCCTCAACTGCGCGATCTGGCAAAGCTCGCAAACATGAGCGAGACCAAATTGAAACAGCTTTTCCGGCAAATCTTTGGCGACAGTATTTATAATTATTATCAAACGGTGCGGATGGATGAAGCGGCGTCGATGCTGCGCCATCCCGGGGTGTCGGTTTCACAGGTGGGCTACCAGCTGGGCTTTTCCAACCTGAGCCATTTCAGCAGGCTTTTTGCCAAACATCACGGCAAGGCTCCCAAGCGCTATCAATCTGGCGGATAGGACTATTAATTTGCCATTTCCGAATATTTTGTTCCTTCTCTGGAAAGTAGTTTTGCTCTATCAATTTAATCTGAAAAAGAAAATGAGCAAGTTACTGTCTGAATACCAGAAAGATACCTTTGAATTGAAGAACCGTCTGGTCATGGCTCCTATGACGCGGTCGAGAGCTATCGGCAACCTTCCCAATGACCTCATGGTGCAATATTATGCACAGCGCGCCGGCGCCGGGCTGGTTGTTACGGAAGGAACCGCGCCGGCGCCCGAAGGATTGGGTTATGCACGGATCCCCAGAATTTTCAGCGATGCGCAAACCGACGCATGGCGGAAAATAGCCGATGCGGTACAGGGGCAGGGAAGCCGGATTTTCATGCAACTTATGCACACCGGGCGTATCGCGCATGTGCATAACCTGCCCGCGGGCATCCGCGTGATCGGAGTGTCGGACATCCCGGCTGCCGGGCAAATGTGGACCGACGAGGAGGGCATGCTCGACCATTCGGTACCGGAAGCATTGTCGACCGCGGGCGTGGAAGACGTTATCAATGAATTCGTAAAAGCCGCAGAGAATGCCGTGGAGGCGGGTTTTGATGGGATTGAGCTGCATAACGCGAATGGCTATCTGCTTGAACAGTTCCTGAACCCGAATGTGAATAACCGGACGGACCGTTTTGGCGGCTCCATTGAAAACCGTTCGCGGGCGGTGCTGGAAATTGCTCGGAAAACCGCCGCAGCAATCGGAAAAGACAAGGTAGGCATTCGTTTCTCTCCTTTTGGGACCTATAATGACCTGCTGCCTTACGACCGGGCGGAAGTTCAGAAAACGTACGAATATCTGGCCACGGAACTGAACGCGATCGGAATTACCTACATTCACATTTCGCTAACGCCGGATCTTGATAATGAGACTCTGCAAATTATCCGCCGGCAGTTTTCGGGGACCATTATTTTGTGTAACGGCTTTACATCTCAAACCGCCGAAACTGCGCTGGGCGAAGGTATTGCCGATCTGATCGCATTTGGTCAGCCGTTCCTCGCCAACCCGGATCTGGTAACGCGGATTGAAACCGGCGCCGCATTGAATGCCCCTGACTACAAGACATTTTACACCGCGGGAGAGACAGGTTACATCGATTATCCTTCATTGACGCTAGCCGATAAATAATCCAGAGGAACCATAAATCGGCCTTTTTAAATGAAGCCGCGCTTTATCGTGCGGCTTTTTTCTTTCCGTCCCATCGCGTAATTTGCCGGCGGCTCAATGGCCTCCCTCTCAGAAAATTCACGGACGACTTACCGTCGTCATCCCGGCACCTGATATCGTAACCTCACCCGCAGGAAGTACCTGTGCGGCCTATCTGTATTTAAAGGCTTCGACAACTCAGAGGAATCATGCATTATTCCAGGGAGCAACTAATTGTACTGTTTACATATCTGCCCGTGCTCGTGGCAGCGGTAATGGCTATGATGCGTTACCGCAAGGCCGACCGCCCCATGAAACTCCTTTGCTGGCTGATCTTCTTTGCATTGCTCATCGAGAGCATTTCGCGCATTTTCTGGTTTTTCAAAGTATCCAACCTGTTTCTGTGGCCTATCTACATTACCGTGGAATTTGCATTGCTGACATGGATGTATAGCCTGGTCCTCGATCAAAAGTGGCTGACGGCTTCGCGGGGCTGGATGCTGGGGATATTTACGGCTATTGTTCTCGTGCGTGAGCTGGGGCAGCCCGGCCAGTCGGTATGGATCGATAATGCGGGGCGGTCGATTGAGAGTGTAGTAATCATTATTCTGGCACTTGCTTATTTCTATAAAGTTTTTCAGGAATTGAAAGTACAAAATCTGTTGCTCGAGCCTTTCTTTTGGGTGTCGGCGGGGTTACTGCTTTTCTTTTCGGGTAACTTCCTGATTTTCATATTTATGAATTTCATTTTGCTGTATTCTAAAAATCTGAATGACCAGATTTGGGTGATCCATGCGCTGATGAATTATATGCTGTACATTACTTACGCCATCGCATTATGGGTAGGCCGGGGGAAATAGAGTTTGCGCAACTGCTTTTCGGTGGGATCGGCATTATGGTGATGATGGCCCTTGCGATCGTCATTTTTGTGCTGCTTTACCAGCGGAAGTTGCATTTTCAGCAAAGCCGGCTGCACCAGATGGAGATGAGCCACCAGAAAAGGATTCTTGAATCGATCGTGGCCTCACAGGAGAACGAGCGTGAGCGCATCGCGCGCGACCTGCACGACGAGATTGGCGCGTCCTTGTCGGCGGTCCGTTTGTTTGTGAACCAGATCCAGTACGAAAAGTCGCCGGAGGAAATGAAGGGTCTCGCGGCGCGCTCAGGGCAGATTATCGGAGATGTGGTGAAAGATGTAAGGCAAATTGCTCATAATCTGTCGCCGGTAATTATTGAAAATTTCGGTTTCGCAGGCGCTGTAAAAATCCTGTTAAACCGGATGGAGGATGCGGGAATGGATATCCATTGTACGATCGACGACCCGGCGGAGGTACTTTCGTCGTACCAGCAGTTGGTCTTGTACCGCATTATCCAGGAGGTGATCGGTAATGTGGTGAAACATGCCGAAGCCAGTGAAATTATGTTTGATTTGCACCATACCGGCTCACAGCTGAGTTTGCTGATGAGCGATAATGGCAAAGGGTTTGATATGCATTCCGGCCCGAAAGCCGCAGGGATGGGAATGAGCACGATCCGTACCCGAACCGACCTGTTAGGCGCCAAACTCGAACTGAGTTCCGCTCCCGGTGAAGGCACCCGTTTTAAAATTGAAATGCCCGTTTAACATTTTCTCAACGATCACATTGAAACCGGTTAAAATAGCAATAGCGGACGATCACAAGCTGTTCCGCCAGGGATTAGGCCAGATTCTGGCCCGGAACGAAGATTACCAGGTAGTTCTGGAAGCCGCTTCCGGCGAGGAGCTTTTGGAAGAAATAAGCAATGCCGAGCCCGACGTGGTGCTGCTGGACCTTTTCATGAAGGGAATGGATGGGAAAGAAGTTGCAGGTCTGCTCTTAAAGCAATATCCCGATATAAAAATCATCATCCTCTCCATGAACTACTCCCCCGAGCACATATTGCAGCTCATGCGTGTAGGCGTGCACGGCTACCTGCCCAAAGATATCGACCAGGCCATTCTCAGCGATGCGATCGGGCAGGTTGTGTCGAAAGGGTATTATATCAATGACGACATTGCGCAGGTAATGCGGCAGGGCTTGCAGGCGGGGGATATCAAACCGACGCGGAGCAAAGTGGCTATCCCTTCTTTGAATGTCGGCCTCACCGATCGCGAAATGGAGGTGCTGGCACTCATTTGCAAAGGATACAATACGGCCAAAATCGCGGAGGAGCTTTTTATCAGTTACCGAACAGTGGAAGGCCACCGTAAAAACCTGCTTGAAAAAACGGGGGCGAGCAATTCGGTCAGCCTGGCGATATTTGCGGTGAAATATCAGTTGCTCGATTTCTAGCCGGGTTATCGGTGTTAAATACGGGCAAATACCCGTAAATCGGTAATGCGGTCGCGATAAGTTTCCAGGAATTCGCAGAAGCGGGCGGTTTGCTCCTCCTGATAAGTCAGATCTGCCATTTGATCATACTCTTCCAGATAAACATCCTTAAAGTCGGTGATCACATAGCGGAGGCTTCTGATCCCTTTCGCACGTAATGCGGGCAGGTAAAAGTTCTGGTGACTTTTGGCGAAGCTGCCTTCGCGGTAGTTGCCGGTAGTTTTAATATCCACGGCCAGCATCTTTCCGATTACATCCACATAGCCGTAAATGAGGCTGTCGTTCAGCTGGTATTCGCAGTATACCTGCGTTTTCAGCATGGGACGGGGCAGGTACGACCGCACTTTTGACAATATCTCCGGATCGAATGTCTCTTCACCAATGCCTTTAATCACCGCGTCTTCGAAAGAGGAGCCACGAAACTGCGCTTCCGTTTGCGGCATCGGTACGCGGTTAATACGGTCGAGGAGCTCCTGTTCATTGATATAACCGCGCTCAAACCGGTCGAAGCAGCTTAATAGGGATGGGTAAAGTTTGTATTTAACAGTGGTAGAAATCATTGGTTAACAACGTTAATCGGCATTCAATTTTTCTGTTGACCGAAATGGTATTGCAGCGATACCGCAATGAAGCTGAAAGTATCGTTCGGCGTGTCGCTGTATGATTCGCTTTCTTCAGGGTTGATCAGCCGTCGGCCCGATGTGGCGTCCAGCTTGTCGGTCCGCACGAAATAGAAACGGTATTCGAATGCAATTTTTAATTTTTCTAACAAAACATAGCTCACAGAAGTGCCGAGCGGCAGTATGCCTTCCCGCGTTTTTTTTATTCCTCTCGGCCCTTTGGCTGGCCCCCAGCGCAGGAAAAGCGGGTTTCTGGCGCTTTGCTCACTGTTGGTGAAGCGTAACAGACGGCTGTCGCTCAGATCATAGGCATTGGCACTGAACCAGATTTGTCCTAACCCGGCAAAAACCGAAACATGCGCAAGGCCGGGCTCTTTTTCGCAGAATTGCTCCGAGAGGTCCCATTTCACGAGGCATTCCGCAGTATTGTATTCATTCACAAACCAGGAATTGAAAAAGGCCCTTTTCTCGCCCCCAATACTTCCCGCATTGTAGTCGAGCTGAATGGCGAATTGTTTGTTGAGCGATCTTCCGATCCCTATACCGGCGATCCCGTGCATGGCCTGGGCATTGAGCTCGCCGTAAAACTGTGTGAGGCCGCACCGGAGGTCAAGAAACCAGGGTTGCGTGGCTCCGCGGCGGTAGTTTTTCTTGTCGCTGATGCCATTCGGCGAGCGGTAACGGACAGGCTGCGCGAGGGTCATGCCGGCTAGTACACAGGCGGTAAGGAGCAAAATGTAACGCATGGCTGGAATTGATCAGGATGAAATGTTTGTTCACCCATTGATACGTGCGCTTTTCGTTTTGGTCACCTTTTGTAGAACCAATAAGATGCCGGCCCGCCGTGCGATAACCGTAAATATCTGTTAGTTTTGCTTGTAGTTGAAAAATACAATATAAAGATGAGTGTAGTACCCTATAAAGATAAGGAAGGGACCAAGCGGGAGCAGGTTGCGGAGATGTTCGATAACATTTCACCCAAGTACGACCTGCTGAACCACGTCCTGAGCGGCGGTGTAGATATATATTGGCGCAAAAGGGCCATTAAACTGCTCAAAAAGCAGCAGCCTAAGGTGATTCTCGATATTGCTACGGGCACTGGCGACTTCGCGATCGAGGCGCTTGCATTGAAGCCTGAGAAGATCATCGGCGTCGATATTTCGGAAGGAATGCTGGCCGTAGGTCGCGAGAAAATCGCGAAACTGGGCAAGCAGGACGTGATTACCCTGCAAAGCGGTGACTCGGAAAGTTTGGCTTTTGCAAACAATTATTTTGACGCGATTATCGTTTCGTTTGGAGTACGCAATTTTCAGAATTTGCTGGCCGGACTGACAGAGATGAACCGCGTGATGAAGCCGGGCGGAACTTGTGTGGTGGTCGAGTTTTCGAAGCCTAAGAGCTTTCCGTTCAAGCAGATTTACAATTTTTATTTCAAATACATATTACCAATAATAGGAAAAACGGTCTCGAAGGACAGCGCGGCATATACTTATCTGCCCGAGTCGGTACAGGCCTTTCCGGATGGGGAAGCTTTTCTTGATATTTATAAAAAAGCAGGTTTCATAAATACCAAATGCATATCACTTACCTTCGGGATCTGTTCAATTTACGTCGGACACAAGTAATTATCGGCATTCTGGCGCTGCTGATGGCGGCGCAGGAGGCGCAGTCTCAGGGCATCGGGTACCGTCGCAAGCACCTCGAATACTACGACGACAAGCCGATCCATTACGGTATTCTTTTCGCGGTACCCTTTACGCGGTTCAATATCAAGCATAGCAACGACTTTGTGACGAAGGATACGGCATTTGCTATCCAGTCGCCCACGAATGCGGCATTTCGCATGGGATTCACCATAAATGCCTATCTGAACGAGCATTTCGACCTGCGCACAACGCCTGCTGTTTCGCTGTATGAGCGGCATGTGAAATTCAGCTATCCCAATGGTACTGAGCGGACTGAAAAACGGGAGTCGACCTGGATTGAAGTGCCGCTCTTGCTAAAATACAAATCTGTCCGGCGGGTTAACTCGCGCATGTACATGATCGCGGGCGTGACGCTGGGGATTGAGACCAATGTAAAACGAAACCGTGGTGGGGGAGCAAATGCCCTCGATACCAAGTCGAGCGACTTCTCGATCGACTACGGCATTGGCTACGAACAGTTCTTCGAGTTCTTCAAATTCGCGCCGGAGCTGCGTTTTTCACATGGCTTGACAAATATGCTGGTACCGGGATCAAATTCTGTCGGCAATGGTATCAGCCGCCTGCGCACCCACACTGTTACGCTCTATTTAAATTTCGAATAGCGTATACTGGTAATCAGGAGGTTAAAAAATATTTTAAATTTTTTTTCAAGAATATTTGCAGAGTTCAATTTAGTCGCACATATTTGCACTCCCAAACGACGGGAAAACAAAAGCAAAAAGAAAGGGAGTTTAGCTCAGTTGGTTCAGAGCATCTGCCTTACAAGCAGAGGGTCGGGGGTTCGAATCCCTCAACTCCCACAAAAAGCATCGAGCAATCGATGCTTTTTTCGTTTCTGGCCGCTCAGTTGGTTTAGAGCATAAGATTTACAAGCAGAGGGTCGGGGACGGTCGGCCGCTGCCGTTCGAATCCCTCAACTCCCACAAAAAGCATCGAGCAATCGATGCTTTTTTCGTTTCTGGCCGCTCAGTTGGTTTAGAGCACAAGATTTACAAGCAGAGGGTCGGGGACGGTCGGCCGCTGCGACGGTCGGCCGCTGCCGTTCGAATCCCTCAACTCCCGCAAAAAGCATCGAGCAATCGATGCTTTTTGCGTTTCTGGCCGCTCAGTTGCTCCGAATCCCTCCAATCTACTCCTAGTAATAAATCCTCCAACTATCAGCATAGATTCGGCAAAGCGTCAGCCGAAAACTCGCCTTACCTTGTTGCTGTAATTTTTCAATTAATCCATGGGAGTTATGAGAACATTATTGCTGCTGGCATTGATGGGCGTATTCGCCTCGTGCAATGCGAAAAATGAGCCATTAACAAGCGATACAATGATGCAACAGGAAAATCGCTGCTATTGCTGGCCGTAATTGATAAGCAGGTTGAAATGGCCACGCTGCTGACGGAGAAAGGGGCGGATGTCAATTTGCAGGACAATATCCAGGATAGCCCGTTTCTGTACGCCGGTGCCAGCGGCCAAACGGAACTGGTGAAGCTTTTTCTAGCCCATGGCGCCCGGTTTGATGTTTTCAACCGCTACAACGGTACTGCATTGATTCCAGCGTGCGAGCGTGGGCATGTGGAAACGGTGCGGGTATTGGCAAATACGAAGGGCTTCCCGGTCAACCATGTGAACCGGTTGGGGTGGACAGCCTTGATGGAGGCCATTGTTTTAGGCAACGGAGGTAAAAAATACCAGGAAATCGTGCAGCTGCTGAAAGACGGCGGCGCGGATCTCGGCATACCGGATCACGATGGCGTAACACCATTGCAACATGCTCAAAACCGTGGTTTCACGGAAATAGTAAGAATTTTATCGAAGTAAATGCCGCGAGGCGTCAAAATGGAGAATCAAGCATACACCCTGAAAAACGTATTGTTGGAAACGGGTTTCGAATATGAGGCGGGGGAGGTAGTGAATACGAAGACAGCCCTGTTTTGTATTGAGGTAGAGCATGGCAAAATAAAAAGCATTAAACCCAATAGCCCTAACATTGACGGCATAGACGCGAAAGGCAGGCTTTTGCTGCCGGCATTCAAGGATATGCATGCGCATCTCGACAAAATGCTGTTCGGATTGCCATGGCAGGCTGTTTCGGCTAAAAGGAAGACAGTAAAGGATATGATCGCCTACGAGCAGCGGATGATTCCCGAATGGCTCAAAACCGCTGTCGAGCGGACTGAAAAATTGATTGACTTCCTGCATGCTTACGGGACCGACTTCATTCGTTCCCATTTCAATGTCGACCCCACTTCGGGGCTCGACTCCCTCTACCACCTGGAAGAAGCACTCCGGCACAAGCGCAAGAGCCTGGCGGCGGAATTGGTCGCGTTTCCTCAACATGGTATTTACTACACGCAAACGGAGTCGCTGCTGAAAGAAGCGGCCAAAATGGATTCTGTGGGCTTTATCGGGGGCGTAGATCCCTATTCGATTGACGGAAGCATCGAGAAGCCGATGGACTTGATTACGCAATTGGCGCTCGACAATGGCAAAGGTATCGACCTCCATTTGCATGAAAGGGGAGATAGCGGTGTAAAGACGATCGAGTTCCTGATCGACAAGGCACTTGAAAACCCGCAGCTGAAAGGAAAGACGTACGTCAGCCACGCATTCGCGCTGGGGCATATGAGCACGCCCGAAACAGAGAAAATAGCCGAACGCCTGGCCGCAGCCGGTGTGGGCATTGTGTCGTCGGTTCCGTTCAGAGGTACTATTATGCCCATTCCGACGCTTCGAAAGCACGGCGTGGAGGTTTTGATCGGGAATGACAACATACAAGACCATTGGAGCACTTTCGGATCGGGGAATATGCTTCAAAAAGCACACCTCATCGCAGAGCTTTATGGCTACTCAACCGAATGGGAGCTGTCGCGAACACTGGCTTTTGCTACCCGTTATGTGCTTCCATTGGACGACAAAGGGGCGCAGCAATGGCCCAAAGCGGGAGATGATGCGGATATGGTGTTGGTAGCGGCAAGTTGTTCGGCAGAGGCGGTATCACGTATTTCAACGATTACTTCGTTGATCCACAAGGGAAATATTGTATTTAACGAGACGTAGCGATCGCGCGTAAGTGTAGCGTCTATTATAAATTTTACAACTATTGGAATGAAACGAATAAAGTGATTACACAACACATAAAATACTTTTGTCGTGTATTTAAACTTTATCAAACATGACTGATTTCAAGAGAATTGTATTGGGTTTAGTGGTCATTTTTTGTGCCGCATTATTTGTTGGTTGCAGCGATGACCATGAGCCCCAGAAAGCATTAACACCCAGCGAAGTGCTCGCGAGCGTTGCCTGGGAAACAACAAATGCAAAAAATAATAAGGGCGAGAATGTGGTATTGACGGATGCGAATGTGGCCAACTTTGTAGGTTTCGCCTATTTCAAGGCGGATGGAACATTTACCATGTATAACCTGGACGATTCGCCCAAAATGCATGGTGATTGGACGGTTTCCGCGGATGGAAAAACCCGCACGATCGTAGCGAAGGATAATGCAGGCGCTGTTTTGTTTACACGCGTGGTAGACATTACGGTGCTCACAAAAGATGAATTTACGTACCGGATTTATCCCAACAATAGCGACAAATCGATCTATTTCGATATCGTTCACACGCCTACCACGCACGTGGAGCCAAAGTAATGGGTGAAGATATTTAGAGTTTACTCTGATAAATGGCAGCCATTTCGGCTGCCATTTTCATTTTGGAAGTAAAACAAATAATGGATATATAATTTTACTTTATATTTTGTTTTCTATAACAAAGTCATTACCATTGCACATCAACAAAATCATAATGCGTTATGGAAAACAGTCGGATTATACGTGCCCTTTCCGGTGTGACAGGGTTGCTTTTGATGATTTGTGTGTTGTGGGGCTGCGGGGACAGTTCTGAAATGGTAATACGTGGCGATTTCCGGGGTGGAAATACGTTCCTGGAAGGCAAGAAGCTGTATTTTGGCAATGCCGAAACTCGCAACTTTGTCGATACCGCCGTTGTACGCGAAGGGAAGTTTGAATTTAAGGTTAAAACTGATGAGGGTTTTGTGCCGTTTCGGGCGGCTATTGTATTTGAAACGGGTAATCCCGATTGGCCGCATCAACTGGTTGGCTATAAAAATCCCTACTTCAAGAAGACGAGCGAAAGTAATTTCTATGCCGAGCCGGGTGTAATGGAGTTGCAACTCGATACGATCCAGGTATTTACTCCAAAAAATAAGGTCGTTACCTTTAAAATGGACAAAGTAAACCGGCAAACGGAAGTACTATTCCGCCATTACGCTTTTAAAGGCAATACAAAGGACAAAACTGATAACTCTGATTATAATGAATCGATCGTTCGAAAGCATCCCTATTCACTCGACTTGTTACGTACACTGAATTATAGCAAAACGTCACTCGAAACTCGCGAAGCCAAACATCTGCTTTCACTTTTCGATCCCGAGCTGCATTCAAACCCAGGTTATATTGCCTTAAAAACCTATTTCGAGTACGAAAACAAAACCGGCAGTGATTTTCCAACAGAAGTTGCATTAAAAACGACGGATGATAAGTCGGTCAGCGAAGTGCTGGTAGATTCCTCCAAACATAACCTCATTGTCTTTTGGGCAAGCTGGTGCGGGCCTTGCCGGATGGAAATTCCGCAAATTAAGAAACTCTATGAAAGCAAAGGAGCGGATTTGAATGTCGTCAGCATTTCCGTCGATAAGGATCAAAATGCCTGGAAAAAAGCCATGGAAAAAGAGCAAATGCCCTGGAAGCAGTTCCTCCTGCCCGTGGGAGAGACTTATGCGATGCTGGATAAGAAATACAACTTGCAAACTATCCCGATTTGGGTGCTGCTGGACGGCAATGGAAAGGTGGTCGATCAGCACGTAGGGTACGACACCGGCGATAATGCAGTGGATTTGAAAGTCGCGGCGCTTTTGAAGTAGAAAAAGGAGGAGGGGATGAAGGGGATGAGAGGGAGGAAGGAGGAAGGGGATGAAAGGGAGGAAAGGGAGGGTGGAATGCTAGGATTGCTCCTTTCCATCCACTGTCTTTTCCCTCCTCCCCTTCCTCCCTTTCCTCCTTTCCTCCTTTCCTCCTCAATTTTACAACCTTACCTCACTACCACTTTCAGCGGAACGTAATCCGGCTTCCAGCACCTGAATGATTTTCAAACCATCGGCGAAGTCCGGTTTGATTTCGGTATCATTTTCAATGGCATCCAGGAAGTCGACTACCGCGTGTACGAATGCATGCTCGTAGCCAATGATATGCCCGGCGGGCCACCAGTGGCCGGCGTATGGGTGGATGGATTCGGTGGCGAGGATCGTGCGGAAACCGTGTTCGCCTTTTGTGTCTTCGTTGGAATAGTATTGCAGCTCGTTCATGCGTTCGAGGTCGAAAACGAGGCTGCCTTTGCTGCCGTAAATTTCGAATGTAAGGCGGTTTTTGCGACCGGTTGCGAATCGGGTGGCTTCAAATGAGCCCACAGCCCCGTTTTGGAACCGGACCATCATCAGCGCCGCGTCCTCCACGGTTACTTCACCCATTTCATCGCCCTTGGACGCACCGGACAGGCTTCCGGTGGCTGTTTCATCGGCTATCGGGCGTTCTTTGATGAAATTCGCGGTTAATGAGGAAACGGAAACGATGTCGCCTACGAGGAAATGTGCGAGATCGACAGCGTGGGAGTTGAGGTCCCATTGAGGGCCGGCCTTGGCGGTTTCCTTTTTAAGCTGCCAGGTAAGCGGGAACGACGGATCGACGATCCAGTCCTGCTGGTAAGCGCAACGCCAATGGAAAATGCGGCCAATCTTGCCTTCTTCGATCATCTTTTTGGCCAGGGCTACGGCAGGCGTCCTGCGGTAATTGTGGTTCAGGTAATGCTTTACGCCGTTTTCCTGGCAAACTTTCAGCATTTCGGCCGCCTGCGTACTGTCCATCGACAGCGGTTTTTCACAAAAAATATGCTTGCCAGCTTTTGCCGCGGCCAATGCGACTTCATAATGCAGGTTTTGGGGTAACGCGATGTCGATAATGTCGATATCGGGGCGGTTGATGAGCTTTTGCCAGTCGGTTTCGGTCTCTTCCCAGCCCCAGTTTTGGGCAAACTCAGAAAGTGATTCCTGATGACGGCCGCACGCGACTTTCAGGACGGGCGTCGAGGGGGTGTCAAAAAACAGCGGGGCTTTTTTCCACGCATTGCTATGCGCCCGGCCCATAAACTTGTAACCTACTATGCCGATATTAATCTGCTTTTTCATCGGGGAATTTGTGTGGTTAAGGATTGAATGCTAATCAGGTTTGTCAAAATTATCAAATCTTGGCGATTGGATTTAATTCGTAAATTCCTGCTCCTGATTTTTACGTCAACGACACACTATTTCATGAAACAACTTGCCCAGAATCTCCGGACGGGAGAGACGTTGCTCCTGAATGTCCCCGTTCCGCTAGCCCGCAAGGGCTGCCTGCTCATCAAAACCCGCAAAAGCCTTGTTTCCGCTGGTACAGAACGAATGCTGATCCGGTTCAGCAAAGCAAATTTTCTGTTCAAAGCCCGGCAGCAACCCGATAAGCTGCGCCTCGTAATCGACAAAATCCGGACCGATGGCTTCTGGAAAACGACACGCTCGGTACTCCGCAGGCTGGACCAACTCCTGCCGTTGGGGTATTGCAATGTGGGGGAAGTAGTAGGAATAGGAGAGGGTATAGAAGGATTCATGATCGGCGATCGGGTGGTCAGTAACGGGCCGCATGCCGAGGTGGTTTGTGTGCCCGTCAATCTGGTAGCCAAGGTCCCGCGAAATGTGCCCGACGAGGAGGCGGCATTCACGGTGCTGGGCGCGGTGGGCCTGCATGGCGTGCGTTTGCTGGCACCTGCGTTGGGTGAGCGCGTGGCAGTAGTAGGATTAGGATTAATCGGTTTGATGGTGGTCGATCTTTTGCGTGCGCAAGGGTGCGAGGTAATCGGTATCGAGCCTGACGGAGACAGGAGAAGAATTGCCGAGGAAAAGGGTATTCCAGCCATTCATCCCGCCAAGTCTGCCGGCCAATCAGTTTCAGAGCAGTTCGGTGAAATGGACGGTGTTATCATCACGGCTTCGTCCGAATCTGGAAATGTCCTTTCAACAGCCTCTGCGATTTGCAGAAAAAGAGGAAAAATAGTCCTTATCGGTGATGTTCCATTGCACTTGAACCGCTCAGATTTTTACCATAAAGAACTCACATTCCAGGTTTCCTGCGCGTATGGGCCCGGGCGTTACGATCACGCGTACGAGGAGCAAGGCATCGATTACCCGCTATCGTATGTCCGCTGGACGGCAAACCGCAATTTTCAGGAAATACTGCGACTGCTGGACAATGGTTTGCTGGATGTGAAGCCACTCATATCCGGTATCGTTCCGCTTGAAAACTATTCGGGTATTTATCAAAAGAACAACCGATCGCTGGGCACGTTGATCGATTATAGCGGAGAATGTAAAAGCGACGAAAAGATAATTCAGAATCCCGCCAATGTATTGGTAGCAAATAAGGTGGTTGCGGCGGTGATTGGCGCAGGAAATTTTGCCTGTATGACGCTGCTGCCGGCGCTTCATGGGAAGTGTATCAAATACATCGCGAGTTCGGGAGGGCTGAGGGCGGCGGAGTTGGCTGAAAAGTATGGTATTCCATTCGTTGCGACCGATTATCAGAAAATTTTGGGAGACAATGAAGTCAATCTGATCATCATTGCCACCCGGCACGACCAACACGTTTCCATCGCAGCGGATGCACTTTGTGCGGGTAAGCATGTTTTTGTGGAAAAGCCGCTTAGTATTGATTTCAGGGGTGTGGAAACGGTGAAAACGGCATTTCAAAATGCGCCACGGCCGGTTTCGCTCACGGTAGGTTTTAACCGAAGGTATGCGCCGCATATTACCAAAATGCGGGAGTTGTTGGATGGCAGCCCGATGAACGTCGTGATTACGATCAATGCGGGCTATATCTTGGGTAATGCCTGGATACACGATAGCGCCCGGGGAGGCGGAAGGCTGGTAGGAGAAGCGTGCCATTTTGTCGATTTGGTCGCCTGGCTTGCGCAGAGTCATATTACTGAAGTTTGTACTAATGCATTGAGTACCCGAGGTAGTATGCATTCCGAGAATGCCAGTGTGCTGTTGCGACTGGCGAATGGTTCCGTGGGTGTGGTGCATTATTTTTCAAATGGCCATAATGGTTATCCAAAGGAGCGTGTCGAAGTCCATTCACTAGGCCGAACACTGGTTTTGGATGATTACAGAGTGCTGAGGGGGTACGGTTTCGAAAGGTTTCGTGAACTGAAAACCAATGCTGGTAAAGGCCATCGGGAGCAATTCGATAAGTTGTTTGAATGCATTTCAAGTGGAAGAGAGCCGTTAATGCCCCTCGAAGACATTTGGAATTCATGCCGGGCTATATTGGCGGCGCGAGATAGCATGTGGGCGGGTGGTTGGGTGAAGGTATCATGAAAGCGCTGCGGTATCTGACACTCTTTTGGGACATTGCTCGGCAGATGGGCTGGCGCTATGTGCTGTTCCGGGCTTGGCATTGGTTGCAGGCGAAAACCGGGGTGCTGAAAGTTCGCTTTCCAATAGGAGCTACCGGGCAATCATTTGTAAGTATCGGGGAATGGCGTACGTACAAAACCGCATTTCTCTTCGATCCCGAAAAGCTGAGCCTGCGAAAGAATACGGGCCTCACTGATTTGAAATGGAGGGTTGGACAAATAAAAGCAGGGAGATTCCGCTATTTCAGCGAGCAATGGTTCGAAGTGCCGGATTGGCACACCAATCCATTAACTGAATTTGTCTATCCGAAAAAACGGCATTGGTCGGAGGTCAACGACTTTTCTTTGCGCGAGGGCGATATCAAATATGTGTGGGAGAAATCGCGGTTCACTTTCTTGTATGACCTTATTCGGTATGACTTACATTTTTCGGAAGATCAGTCCGTTACCGTCTTTGCGCTCATCGCCGACTGGATCGACCATAACCCGGTCAACTGCGGCCCGAATTGGAAATGCAGCCAGGAAATCTCACTTAGAGTATTGAATTGGACTTTTGCATTGCATTATTACCGCGGCTCGCCTGCCTTGTCGCAGCAGCTACTTGACCAAATTCTTTGCAGTATTTTTGATCAGATGCGTCATGTCGCCGCCAATATCAGGTTTTCTGAGATAGCAGTACGGAACAACCATATTTTAACAGAGGCATTGGGGCTTTTTGTGACCGGGTTAATGTACCCGTTTTTTTCCAAAAGTGTGGATTGGAAGACTAAGGGAAGGTTTTTGTTCGAAAGAGAGATCATTTCACAAATTGCGTCGGACGGTACCTATTTGCAGTACTCGATGAACTATCATCGGGTTGTGGTTCAGCTAATGATCTGGGGAATCCGGTTGTCGGAGCTGAATGAGGATCGCATGTGTGAAGAGGTGTATGCACGAGCGCGGGCTGCATTAATGTTTTTGAGGGCTTGCCAAGCCAATGCAAATGGGCAGCTTCCCAATTATGGTCACAATGACGGCGCGCTATTTTTTCCGCTTACAGCATGCAAGTTTCGAGATTTTCGCCCGCAAATGGCAGCTCTTGCCACGGTGCTGAGGATTGATTTGGGTTATCAAACGGGCAAATGGTTGGAGGAAAGCCAATGGCTGGCTGGAAATTGTGGACCATCCCTTGTTAAAAAAAGTCCACAGCGTTTGTCTGCTTTTTCCAAAGGCGGTTATTATGTGATCCGCAATTATGGCACACTTACATTTCTGCGCTGTGGAAATTATCACAGTCGGCCCTTTCAAGCCGATAACAATCACCTCGACATTTGGGTAAATGGCCGTAATATTCTACGGGACGCCGGTACGTGGCTTTACAACGCGGACGAGGAGTCCATGCGTTATTTCTCAGGCACGCGCTCGCATAATTCGATCATGATCGATGATTTTGACCAAATGCAAAAGCAGCACCGATTTATCTGGACGCATTGGATTCAGAATGCAAAAGGTGAGGCGAGCTGTTCGGATAGCGATTATTGGATTGAAGCTGAATTTGAGGGGTTCAGACATGTGGCAAGAGGTATTGTGCATCGGCGGCGGGTGACGAAAAGGAAGAATCAGTTGCATTGGATCATTGAAGACCAGGTTCTGAATGTGCCAAAAGGAATGAAGATTCGGCAACTATGGCATCCGGATGAAAGGTTCGGGCGGCATTTCCGGATTGAAGCAACGGATGAAAGCGGACGAGAGCTATCGGCGACTACTGAAAAAGGGTGGTATTCAGATGGTTATGGTGTGAAAAAGGACAGCGATATTTTGTTGTTTGAGAGTAAGGGGAGTTGCATCCGGACCATCATTACGACCAGAACCGATTGAACTTGGCACAAAGATTGGCTATTTTTAGAAAAAACCTGATGACTATGAACCTGACAATCCACATCGATGATCAAAAATTGACGGCAGTAGAAGAGTGGGCAAAGGCGCACGGGGAGACTGTGGAGCAATTGGTAGAAAAATATCTTGAAAAGTTGGCGACAAAAAGTGACCAACCTTCAAAAGAGACGTATCAAGAAGCGGAGGAATCATCTATCCGTCTTTTGGTTACCGAAGAAATCAAACGATTGCAGGACGAGGCAGGAATCAAGCCGGTAGGTGATTTCGATGAACGTAAAGACTTCGAAAATCACATTAAACGAAAACATGCATAAAGTCTGGCTCGATACCAATGTTCTTCTTGATTATCTGCTGCGAAGAACAGGGTTTGAAACTCCTATGATAGAACTTATCAGAAAAATTGAAAGGAACGAGATCAAAGCTTTCGCCTCCATCATTAATCTGATCCACACACATTATCAACTGAGAAAACTTACTACTGAGCCAGCTGCGAGAGCCATTCTTCAAAATCTCACCAAGCTCATTCATATACAGGATATTCCACCTGATATTACCAGCCGGGCATTATCAAATTCTACAATAGCAGACTTCGAAGACGCGGTGCAATATGAATTGGCGCTGCTAAGCGAAGCAGATTTTTTCTTGACGAGAAATTTAATGGATTTTGTCTCAGCGACAGGTCCGGTGGTCTGCTCGGTGGAGCACTATCTTATTTTCTCTCAAAAGTTATGAATTCCCGGCATGCATTTTCTCCTCATTCACCAATACTTCCTCGAAGACCATGCCGCCGGCGGCTCACGCTGGAATGAAATGGCGCGGATTTGGGTGCAGGATGGTCATTCGGTGACCGTGATTGCCGGAGATGCGCATTATATGCAGGACAACGAGGGTGGTGTAGCCCGAAAGTTCTTCGATGTAAAACGGAATGCAGACAGGGTACTGGTAATTCGATGTAATGTGGCCCGGTTTTATCACCGCGGTTTCCTGGGACGGTTTTGGAGCTATGTTCTGTTTGCATTCATGGCCATTTACGCAGGAATACGTTACGCAAATTCCAGGTATGAATGCATTATAGCGACCTCGCCGCCACTCCTGGTGGGCATTTCGGGGTGGGTGCTGTCGGTATGGAGGGGCATTCCGCTGGCGCTGGAAATACGGGATCTCTGGCCGGAATCGGCGATCGAAATGGGCGTTTTGAAAAACAAGTGGCTGATCCGTTTGTCTTACGGATTGGAAAAATTCCTTTATCGGAAAGCAAAGCTGATTAATGTGCTTACCCCGGCATTTCGGGAACGCCTTATTCACGATAAGAAAATTGATCCGGGGAAGATCATTATGATACCCAACGCGGCGGATTTCCGTTGGAGCGAACGCGCATTGCGTAGCGCATTCACGTGTGGGTTTCGTGCGAAGCTTGGGCTGGAAGGGAAGTTTGTGATCATTTACGTCGGGGCGCATGGACTGGCGAATGACCTTATGCAGCTCCTGGAAGCCGCGACACTGCTCCGCGGCACTGACGCCCATTTTCTGCTGATAGGCGACGGGATGCAGAAAAAAATGTTGATGGAAGAAGCGCGGTCCCGCGGCTTACCCAATGTCTCGTTCCTGGGTCCGGTTTCAAAAGAGCAGGTATTCGAATACATTGTCGCGGCCGATCTCGGTGTTGCGGTTTTAAGAAAAGCAGCCATTTTCAAAACGGTTTACAGTAACAAAACCTTTGACTATTTGTCCTGTAAAAAGCCGGTTTTGATGGCAATCGACGGCGTTTCGCGCAATTTGATTGAACAAGCCGATGCCGGGATTTTTGCAGAGCCGGGAAACCCTGCCGATCTGGCGCGGAAAATCAAACTTTATATGGAAGACCGCGCACTTTTGAGCAGACATGGTGAAAACGGCTACCGATTCGTGCACATGCATTTCGATCGGGAGAAATTGGCGAAGAGTTTTTTGGAATGCATTGAAAATCAACTCGAAGTGACAGGCAAAAGTACAATTTTTGATAGCTAAAAAGTGAACTGAAAGTGCCGCCAAGGGGTTTTCTAATAAATGAAAATCCAATGAAAAACGTAGCGCATCTGTTCCCCGAATCGGTCAGAAAAGGGGCTTACACATATTCCGAATACATGCATTTGATGGAAACCGTAGTTTTGGAAAACAGAACAACCGGTCCGAAACAATCCGAGGCGCTGGCCCATTATACAAAGCTGAACCTGGCACGGATGCAGCGCCTTAATAGAACGGCGACGCTCCACGACTCGCTGAAAGAGGCCGTCAGCCAGATCGATTTTCCACAAACCTGGTACATCCTGACGGAAGCCTGGTGTGGGGACGCTGCGCAGAACCTTCCGACTATCGTGGCGGCCTCGCTTTCGAATCCTCTAATTACCGTGCGGTTTTTACTCCGCGACGAGAATCCCGAATTGATGGATGCTTATCTCACCAATGGAGGACGGTCGATCCCGAAATTGATTGCTGTCGATGAAGATTTCAATGAAATTTTTACCTGGGGGCCGCGTCCGGCAGGTGCACAGGAGCTGCTGAGGGAGTATAAAGCCAATCCGGTGAAGTCTTACAGCGAATTTTCGGAAGATATCCAGCGTTGGTACATTGCCGACAAAACGGCCTCGTTGCAAAATGAATTGCAGGAGCTTTTGGAAGCAGTGGTTGTGGATAAGTGAGTTTTTGAACCGTTTACTCTATATTTGTCATAGGGTAACCGCAATACCAACGAACAGGGATTTTGTCAGAATACTTTAAAAATATATCCGACGGCATCAGCACGACCCTCACGGGCATGCGGCTGACGTTACGGCACCTCTGGAATGCACGTAAGAGCCGTAGACCTGCGGATATTCGTTCGTCCAGCTTTTATGACCAGCAGGATGGGATCGTCACGATCCAGTATCCGCTGGAAACTATTCCCATTCCCGACAATGGGAGGTATCGTTTGCATAATGAGATGGACGACTGCATTGTTTGCGACAAATGCGCGAAAGTCTGTCCGGTAGATTGTATCGATATCGAGCCAATTAAAGCAGTGGAAGATGTGGGACGAGCCTCCGATGGCTCGCCGATCCGCCTGTACGCAGCCAAATTCGATATCGATATGGCCAAATGCTGCTATTGTGGCCTTTGTACGACGGTCTGTCCTACGGAATGTCTTACAATGACCAAGACTTTCGATTACAGCGAGCTCGATGTGCGGGATATGGTTTACAATTATTCCAACCTCACTGCCGAGCAGGCCGACGAAAAGCGTATGCTGCTGGAACAGTTCCAGAAGGAAAAAGAAGCTTTGAAAGCGGCCAAGGCTGCTCCTGCGGCAACACCGGCTACCGCTTCTGCGGGTACGCCTGCTCCTGCCCGCCCGGTTTTCAAACCAACGGCCAAGCCAAAGCCAACCGAAGAGTCCGTTACCAAAAATACGGACATGGATGCCGCCGAACCTGCGTCTACTCCGGCTCCGAAACCGGCGTTCAAGCCGCTGATGAAGCCGAAGAAAGTCGAGGACAATCCACCTGCACAAGAGCCTGCACCGGAAGCGACGCCAACTGAAAAGCCGGTGGCTGCCAAGCCAGTATTCCGCCCGACTTTGAAACCGAAGGTTGTTTCTGACGAGAATGTGGATAAACCTGTTTCTGAAATGCCTGCGGAGCCGGTTGAAAAGCCTGTTGCCAAAGCGCCGTTCCGTCCAACGATGAAACCGAAGGTAGCTACGGAGGAGAATGTGGATAAACCTGTTGCTGAAACACCTGCGGAGCCGATTGAAAAGCCTGCGGCCAAAGCGCCGTTCCGTCCAACGATGAAACCAAAGGTAGTCACGGAGGAGAATGTGGATAAACCTGTTGCCGAAACACCTGCGGACCCAGTTGAAAAGCCTGCGGCCAAAGCGCCGTTCCGTCCGACAATGAAACCAAAAGTTGTTTCGGAAGAGAATGTAGAGAAATCTGCTGCCGAAACACCAGCGGAGCCAGTTGAAAAGCCTGCGGCCAAGACACCGTTCCGTCCGACCATGAAACCGAAGGTCGTCTCTGATGAAAATGCAGAGAAGCCAGCGGTTGAAACGCCAGCGGAGCCGGTCGAAAAGCCAGTTGCTGCCAAACCCGCATTCCGGCCAACGATGAAACCTAAACCCAAAGAATAGGCGCGCATGGAAGCAATTATATTCTATATTTTTTCCGCACTAACGCTCGCTGCCGGGCTATTCATACTTTTCTCCAAAAACCTCATTTACGGAGCATTCGCGCTGTTTCTTGCATTCCTGGGCGTAGCTGCGTTGTATGTGCTCGCAGGCGCGGACTTTCTGGCCGTTTCGCAGATTATGATCTATGTCGGAGGGATTCTGGTGTTGCTTATATTCGGAATCATGCTCACCCAGAAGAAGAAAAAAAGCGACGACTCCACGCGCCATAATCGCGTCGAAGTGCCTACTACCCGGAAAATCTGGGGCTTTTTAACAGGTATCGGGCTCTTCGGATTGCTGCTGAAAGTCATTCTTTCTTCGGATTTCAGGATGTCCGGCGAGGAAATGAGTACGAAATCGACGATCAAGACGATTGGTGTGGAGCTTATGACGAGCCATTTGTTGCCTTTCGAAATAGCCGCTATCCTTTTGTTGGTTGCGCTTATCGGCGCCGCTTACCTCGCATTAAACCGAAACCCCTCCGCATGACGACGATACCTGTACAATATTATCTGGTCGTTGCAGCTGCATTGTTTTGCATTGGACTGGCAATTTCCATTACCAAGCGGCATTTTATCGGTATGTTGCTCGGAATCGAGTTGATGCTAAATGCGGTCAATATCAATTTGGTGGCATTTGGCAGGCACGATCCGGAACGTTTGAGTGGTCAGCTTTTTGCATTGTTCGTGATTGTCGTGGCAGCGGCCGAAGTGACGGTGGCGCTCGCGATCATTCTGCGCGTATATGGCCGTTTCAAAACGGTTGATCCCGATCAAGTAAATGAATTGAAGCAATGAACTGGATCTTCCTGATCTTCGCTTTTCTGATCGGTATCAGCAATGCCGTACAATCGGGCGTGAATACGCAGCTCCGCGAGTCGATCAATAACCCTATTCTCGCGGCGATGACTTCCTTTTTCGTGGGATTAATGGTCCTGACGATCGCATTTGCCTGCTTTAACCAAAATCCCGTTCCTTCCCTGGCCGATCTCAAACAGGTTTCGTGGACGCGCTTTACGGGCGGAGTACTGGGTGCATTCTACGTGATTACGGTCATTTTTATCGTCCGCAATATCGGCCCGGCGAATATGATGTGCCTTGTGATTGCCGGCCAGATGGTGACGGTCATGACAATCGATCATTTTGGTTTACAGGGATTTGCCGTTCACCACATGAACCTGCCGCGCATTTTGGGCACAATCCTGCTTGTGGGCGGAGTTTATCTTATTCTTAAAAATTAGGACACAAAAAAACAGCAACCCTCGCGGATTGCTGCTCTGGATGCTTTCAGGAAGCCTCAGGGGATTTTGTTGAAAATAAACAGATCCACGAAGCTCCACTTATCATTTTCTTTCTTCCCGCGCTGGATAACCAGTTGAGTTGGTGAGCGTCTCTCATAAATGATCCGTACCGACGCGTCGTCTTTTTCAAACAAAGCCTGGTTCTTCTTCGCTTCGATGAATTTGTAGCGGTCGGCTACTTCTTTTTCTTCCAGCGAGATCATTCCCGGTTTGAAATGCTTCACCATCGCCACAGGGCCATTGTCTGTCTGTTCGAAGGCAAAGATCTCATAAAGAGCAGGCTTGTCGTCTTTAATCATGCGGATGAAACCGACGATGTTATTGCCTTTGGGAGCCGTCCAGGACGCTTCGATCGGCCCGCCATTGTAAGTACCGAGCCAGCGGCCATCCAGGAACGCGATGTCGTTCAGGGTGCCCTGCGCCTGAGCAAATGTAGCTGTCAGTACAAGCGCAAATGCCAGACAAGCCTTCTTAATTGTGTTGAATTGGGTCATTGAGATTTAGGTTGTGAATTGAGGCAGCAAATTAATAGAAATGTTAATTCCGTCAACGTACTGACTGTATTTAGCTAAATTGCGTCAGTACATTGACGGAATTTAGCTAAATAACTCAAAAAAATAGCCGGCTCGTTTCCAAGCCGGCTATCCTCACTTAAAATTCTATGATCAATATGCCCTTTCCAATTTCCCCTCGTAAGAGTTGGTAAAGGCTTTGTTTACCACTTTATTTCCGCCTTGTGTCGGATAGTTTCCGGTGAAATACCAGTCACCGAGGTGGCCTGGGCAGGCTTTGTGCAGGTTTTCAACGGTTTGGAAGACCACAGATAGCTCTGCATTCAAGCCCTTAGGGCGGACAATTTCTGCTATTTTCTGAGAAATCTCTTCGTCTGTGAATGGTTCGTAAAGCGCCTTCACATAATTGGTATGATACGGGTTCTTCGTGGCGAGTGCTGTTACACTTTGGGTGTAGGCATCTTCCAGCAAATACTCCATATCGCGCTCTTCAAGCAATTTCAGCACTGCACGGTAGGCAACGAAGTCCTTCATCCTCGACATATCGATGCCGTAGCAATCCGGGAAACGAATCTGTGGAGCAGACGACACTACTACAATTTTCTTCGGTTTTAGACGGTCGAGCATTGTCAGAATGCTCTTCTCCAATGTGGTACCGCGTACAATCGAGTCGTCGATGATCACGACGGTATCCACATTCTTGCGGACCACTTCAAAAGTAGTGTCGTAAACGCTCGAAACCATATCGTCGCGCAGGGCGTCGGCGGTAATGAACGTGCGCGATTTCACGTCTTTCGTTACTAGCTTCTCGATCCTCGGGCGGAACGAAAGCACTTTTTCAAGGTCGGCTTCAAAAAGAATACCTTCCATGATAGCCTGCTTGCGTTTTTTGGCCAGATATTCTTCCAGACCTTCGATCATACCCAGGAATGCTGTTTCAGCGGTGTTCGGGATGTACGAGAATATCGTGTTTTCGAGGTCGTAATTAACTTCTTTGAGAATTTGAGGGATCAGCAGTTTACCCAGCTGTTTCCGCTCATTGTAAATATCGGGATCAGTGCCACGCGAGAAGTAAATGCGCTCGAAACTGCATGAACGTTTTTCAAGACGAGGCAGGATCGGGAACTCATTATATTCACCGTTTTTGTCGACGATCAGTGCAGAACCTGGCGTGATTTCAGTGATCTGATCGTAGTCAACATTGAACGCAGCTTTAATAGCCTGCTTTTCAGAAGCTACTACAACTACTTCATCGTCAGCATAATAGAATGCCGGGCGAATACCCGCCGGGTCGCGAATCACGAAGGACGCGCCGTAGCCGGTGAGGCCGCACATGGCGTAGCCACCATCGAAGTCCCGGCACGAGCGGTATAGCAACCGGGGGAGGTCGATATTGTCTTCAATGACGTCGGACAACGTCGGATTTTCGTAAATTCCTTTGAAACGCTCGAACACCCGCTGGTTTTCTTCATCCAGGAAATGTCCAATTTTTTCCATTACCGTTACGGTGTCGACTTTTTCTTTCGGGTGCTGGCCGAGTGAAACCAGTTTGCCAAAAAGCTCATCCACATTGGTCATGTTGAAGTTTCCCGCCATCACCAGATTACGGCTCCGCCAGTTACTTTGGCGCAGCATCGGGTGGCAGTTTTCCACTTCATTGGAGCCATGGGTACCGTAACGAAGATGTCCCAGCCATACTTCTCCAGTAAATGCGAGGTTTTCCTGCAACCATTTCGCGTCGTTGACGTGGTCCCGGTTGTTTTTGAGGCCCTTGCGGAATTTTTTGTGAATTTTGGAGAAAATATCCGTAAGTGGCTGAGGTTCTACGGATCTGTATCGGCTGATATATCGTTTCCCGGGCGGGACGTCGATCTTGATATTGGCTACTCCGGCTCCATCCTGGCCCCGGTTGACCTGTTTTTCCATCATGACCGAAAGCTTATGCACTGCGTACAGCGGCGTTTCGTACTTGTCGATGTAGTATTGATAAGGCTTTCTAAGACGGATAAGTGCTATGCCGCACTCATGCTTAATGGCGTCGCTCATAAGAAGAGTAATGCTTTTAGAGATATTGGTGTTTGCTGGTATGCAAAGCGTATTCCCTGAATATTAGCCTAACGAATTTCGATTCTCGTTTAGTTCGTTATTTCTTACAAAGGTACAAATCCTTTGGCTTAAAAAACTCCAAAATTGCCTGATTTTTCATACTCCTTTCCGTCGGTTTAAACCGACGGCCTTAGATATGGCATATTGTTGCCAAAATCGGCATGTCGCTCAATCCATTCCCGGCAGTTTTAACTGACGGATCAACAATTATAGTAGATTCACTGTAAAAGAAAGATAACTATTTTTGATCAGATCGATATTAAAATTTCATATGCTTCACAAAACCCGCGGTATCGCGTTGAGCTACATCCGGTACAAGGAATCTTCCATTATTGCCAAGATTTATACGGAAGCCTTTGGTATCCAGACTTATATCGTCAACGGAGTGCGAAGCAGTAAGTCCAAAACCAACCGGATCGCCTTCTTTCAGCCGCTTACCTTGCTGGACCTGGTGGTGTACCATAAGAACAAGGAGGATACGATTCACCGCATTTCCGAGATCAAGTGTTATGCGCCATTCTTTTCTATACCTTTTGATGTAATAAAATCGGGCCTGGCGCTTTTTATGACCGAAATGCTCGGTAAAACTTTGCGCGAAGAAGAGAACAACGAGCCATTGTTCCACTTTATTGAGCAATCGGTGATCTATCTCGATGAAGCCGAAGCTGGTTTTGAAAACTTTCACATCCAGTTTCTGATGCAATTGGCGCATTACCTGGGATTTGGTGTGGAGACGACCGATGATCTTGAAAATGAGTTGAAAGACAATCATTTCCCGCACCAACCCGACACACAAGAGCACGAGGCTATGGTGCAAATGCTGGAAAATGGCTACGGTTTGTCCATCCCGCTGGACAGACAACGGCGGATAAATATCCTCGAAAAGATGATTTTCTTTTACAAAATTCACATGGAAGGGCTAGGGGAGATCAAGTCACTGGACGTTTTGAGGGAAGTTTTGCGTTGAAAATTGCTTCCGGCCTAAATTGGCATAATTTTGATAACGTATATGGTAACTCCACCAAAACCGAATGCAATGAAACATATACTGACGACCGCCTTTTCACTCATTTGTTTTTTCTCCCTTGCGCAGGTACCGAAAGGTGCATGGAAATCGCAGGAGCCTACCGGTAGCGCTTCAACACTTATTGTAGCGGATAATTATATGGTTATCGCATCTTATAGTATCGGTAACAAGTATTTTGAAAGAACCGAGGGTGGGCCATTCACAATGAACGGAGATAAAATGACCTATACCCCGGAGTTCAATTCGGCGGATACGGCTAAAATCGGTATTCCCATAGAGTTTACCGTCACAGTGAAGGACGACATCCTGACGTTGCGTTATGAAGAAGCGATGGTTTGGATGCGTGTCGACGATGCTACCAGCAACGCCCCAATGGCCGGAGCATGGCATATTACCGAACGGGATAACGGGCAGGGTACGCTCGTTAAAATACATCAGGAGGGAACGCGTAAAACACTTAAATTGCTCTCAAAGACGCGCTTCCAATGGTTTGCCATCGATCCGGGAGTGAAAAAATTCTATGCGACAGGCGGTGGTACCTATACAGCCAAAGACGGTAAGTATACCGAAAACATCCAATTTTTCTCGAAAGACAATAACCGTGTAGGTTCTTCGCTGAAATTTGATTTCAAGCTCGATAATGGTCGTTGGGACCATAGCGGAAAGAGCAGCGATGGGAAGCCCGTTCACGAGATCTGGGAAAAAATTCCCTGATATTCATTCGATCACCTCGGCGTTTTTCAGGATGTAGTTAAGGTGGTCGACGTCATTCGTGTTGAGCGCCAGCCTACCGCGGACAGTTAACACCTCGTCTGTCCGGAAGTGCTGTTTTTTCTTCCTGAATTGCAATTCGATGATGGATTCGGGCCCGGCTCCGCCACAGAAGAAACAGGCTGCCATTGGTTTCGCGGAAATCACGTAGATATTGTCGTTTTCGTCCACCGGGATCATGTAGCCGCGGATACTGACTTCTTTATCGTGTAATACGTTTACCGAAGGCCCGAAGGTGGGGTATAGGAAGTACATACTTAGTTCCTTATTGAGTTTTCTGGTAAACCGCACGTCGGTCAGGCGTTTCCAGGTAATGGGCAATGGCTCTGCACGAAATGTGAAGGCCAGTAGCGGAATGAGCAGGATCGCGATTCTTTTCATTTTCCCAGGCTGTTCAACTTTGCAATGGCTTGCCTCAGTTCAACAATGGCTTCCATGGATTGCCGCTGGTAGTCGAGCATAGATTCGTCCGTCATAGGCGGCGCGGATTTGTGCGAGTGTGGACCATGTGCGTGGTCATGTGCATGTGCGAAGCCCGGTACTTCGATCGTATTTTCTTCCCAGACTTCGATTAGGTTTTTCAGACTATCGAGCTGCGATTTTGCCAAATCGTCTTTTGCCCGTACAGAGAGGCTGTCCAGTTGTTGTTCGAGTTGTCCGGATATTTTCATGGCTTCGAGATGCAAACGGTTCGCTTCGATGAGGTCGGGGCTCTTTTCATTTCGCCGGGAGCACGAAGGTGCCCCGAGGACAAGAATTAGCGCGAGAGTTGAATAGGCGGCAGTCATACGGTATGGAACTTCATTAAATGCAACAATGTTGCAAAAATGAATTAAATACTTTTAACAAACAATAGCCTTGCCTATTTCTTCCAGTCATGCGAAGCTTTTATTCTCTGTCTTTCAGCTTACTAATTACCTTTCTGCATATTGGTTGCTGCCTTTTGCCGCTGCTCTCGATTGCATCGCTACCGTTGTTCAACACCAGTTTCCTGATAACCCACCAACCCGTTTTTACCATTCTGCAATCCATACTTTTTATATGGCTCACTGTCCGGCTATGGGCTTTTTACTTTTGGGGTAGAAGCTTTCACAGCCGCACCGAAGCATTATCCTACCTGCTTGGCTGGTTTATCGCATTGTTGGGGCTGGTTATCAATCGATGGGAGCCATTCAAAACCGAAGAACAGGTAATGGCGGCGCAGCACTTTGAACGTTTCAAATCCCAAAGGCAACTTCAGATTGAGCTGAACAGCCGGGATGATGCACAGGAACTAATGGCCGATCTGCGGGCGATCGACGGGGTGAGAAAAGGAAGCATTACCCTCGAATCGAAATCGGTGAGGCTTTCCTATCATAAAGGCAAGATCTCCCCCGAGCAGATTTTGGCTGTTTTACGAAGCAAGGGACATTTGAAGTGACCCAAAATGTCCATTCAGTTATTTAGATTTATTCAAAACAATTTTGGCAAAACATTTGAATCATTCTAAATAGGTAATATATTTGCCTCAGTTTTAACGGCAATGTGAATGAGCGCTTGTACAATTAGTGATTACAATGTGGGGTCGGAGCAGGGGTGTTTCTGGATGAAAAGCTTCGAAGACAGCACCGACTGCGTGTTTAAGAAGTGTTGTGAGAAATACAAAAAGAAGGGCAAGCATTGTAAAAAGTGCCCTAAGAAGTAGCATCGCTGTTACTCTTTTTGACTAGTAATACAGTTCATGGTGAATAATTGTAAGAGAGGGAGTGCCGCCTGAGCGTTCCCTTTTCTATGCTGGAGACATTTCAGATCTTCCGCTTCAACTCAAAATTCTGGCCCAGGTAAACGCGTCTTACAACCTCGTCCTCCGCGAGTTCTTCGGCGGTGCCCTGTTTCAATATCTTTCCTTCGAATAGCAAATAGGCCCGGTCGGTAATTGACAGAGTTTCGTTCACGTTGTGGTCGGTGATGAGAATACCGATATTCTTGTGTTTCAGCTTGGCCACAATGCTTTGAATGTCCTCTACGGCAATAGGGTCAACACCGGCGAAGGGCTCATCGAGCAGAATGAACTTCGGATCGACGGCGAGTGACCTTGCAATTTCCGTCCGGCGGCGTTCGCCACCCGATAATACCATCCCTTTGCTCTTGCGTACGTGCCCGAGGTGAAATTCCTCGATTAACTCCTCCACTTTTCGTTTCTGATCGGCCTTAGGGAGATCGGTCATTTCCAGAACCGCTTTAATATTCTCTTCGACGGTCAGTGTCCGGAAAACGGAGGCTTCCTGCGCAAGGTATCCGAGCCCGAGGCGCGCACGCTTGTACATGGGCAGGTCGGTAATGTCCTTGTCGTCAAGGTAGACCTTGCCGCTGTTGGGCTTTACCAAACCAACGGCCATATAAAAGGAAGTGGTTTTACCGGCACCATTCGGCCCAAGCAATCCTACGATTTCGCCCTGCTCAACCTGGTAGCTTACATTATTATTAACAAGACGAACCCCGTATTTCTTCACGAGGTTTTCGGTTCTTAGTATCATCGTTCGTTTAAGTTCTTCCTCAATGCAGCTTAATGTCTTTCAACGAAAGCTGTAAGGTTTTCTTGTCACGGAAATTGTTCTCTTCGAGGCAATAGCAGATCGAGAACGGCCTACCGTTGACAATATCAGGATAAAAATGCCCCATTCCGAAGCCCACAGCTGTGAAAACCGCCGAGTTATTTTGTTTTACATCAAACTTGATGTGCTTTTCCTTCATCAAAACGGGTCGGCCGACGAGTGTCATATTTCTCGATTCGAAAACCGGCGTCATATTTCCAGGCCCGAAAGGCCCCATCTGCCGAAGAATATTATAGAACTTCGGAGTAATGGTTTCCAGCTCAAGCAGCATATCGACGTTGATCATCGGCACGAGTTGGTCCGGTTGAATGCGGCTGCTTACGATTTCATTGAATCGCATTCTGAATGCCTCTACATTATCGAGGGGCAATGTCAACCCGGCAGCAAATGTATGCCCACCATATTGTTCCAAAAGGTCTGCGCATTCCTCGATCGCCTCGTACACATCGAAACCCGGCACAGAGCGTGCAGAGCCCGCGGCCTTTCCGTGCGATTGCGTGAGAATGATCGTCGGGCGGTGGTATTTTTCAATGCACCGGCTGGCCACGATCCCGATCACGCCTTTGTGCCAGTCTTCCTTATATAATACGGTACTTTTCGCGTTCGAAAACCACTCGTCGTTTTCGATCATGAAAAGCGCCTGTTCGGTAATGCTCGAATCGAAATTCCGGCGTTCGCTGTTGTGTTTGTTGATTTCTTCTGCGAATGCGATTGCTTCTTCCTCGATTTCGGAAAGCAGCAATCGCACAGCCTCTTTCGCGTGCTTGATGCGCCCGGCTGCATTAATACGTGGCCCGAGCCCGAAAACGACATTCGTAATATCCAGCGCGCCGCTGATGCCCGAGATTTGGATCAATGCCTTAATGCCCGTCCGGGGCTGCGCATTCAATCTTTGCAACCCGTAAAATGCCAGAACGCGGTTTTCACCGGTGATAGGAACAATATCAGAGGCAATGCTGACGACCAGCAAATCCAGATAATCGTAAAGCGTTTCCGGGTTGAGGCCTTGTTTAATACAAAATGCCTGCAAAAGTTTGAAACCAACGCCGCAGCCGGTGAGCTCTTTATAAGGATACAAGCAATCCTCGCGCTTCGGATCCAGCACGGCCGCCGCCGGTGGAAGCTCGTCGCCCGGACGGTGGTGGTCACATATAATGAAGTCGATGCCTTTTTCGGCGGCGACGGTTACCTTATCAACGGACTTGACGCCGCAGTCGAGGGTTACTATTAATGTATAACCGTTGGCCTGGGCCCAATCGACGCCTTGCCACGAAACGCCATAGCCTTCTTCGTACCGATCGGGAATGTAATAGTCGAGATTAGGGTAAATCCTTTTAAGAAAACCATAGAACAATGCGACGGAAGTGGTACCGTCCACATCGTAATCGCCGTAAACCAGTATTTTCTCGTTGGTATCGATCGCTTTGATCAAGCGCTCCACGGCCTGCTCCATGTCGGCCATCAGGAACGGATCGTGCAAATGCTTTATGTCGGGGCGGAAAAAATCGCGGGATTGGTCAAAGTCAAGAATGCCGCGCTGAACCAAAAGTGTTGCCAGCGAGGGACTTACTTTCAAGGATTCGGCAAGGCTCTGTGCAATCTGTTCTTGTTCAGAGGTAAAGGGAGGGTAATGTATCCAGCGCTTTTCAATCATAGGGCAAAGATAATCGGAATCCGGAATGCTTGCTGCCAAAATGTGCAATCGGGTGATCGATCGGGAAAAGCTAACCGAAAGGTCTTATCTTTGCAAACTATTAACATATTTTAAGCCCATGCCACGTCTTCTGGCGATTGATTACGGTGCCAAACGCAGCGGAATAGCCGTGACCGACCCGTTGAAAATTATCGCAACCGCGCTCGACACGGTCCCTACGCATCAGCTCACCGATTTTCTCAAAAAATACACATCGGGGGAGGAGGTAGAGGCATTTGTAGTAGGGATGCCCAAGAAGCTCGATAATACCGACAGCGAGAATGCAGCGAGGGTCACAGCTTTTGTAAAGACATTACAAAAAGCATTTCCCGAAATCCCGGTGCATTTGCACGACGAGCGGTTTACTTCTTCGATGGCATTACAATCGATGATCGCCGCGGGGTCGAAGAAAAGCGATCGGCGCGACAAAGGCAATATCGACAAGGTAAGCGCAACCATCATTCTCCAGTCGTTCATGGAAAGCCGGAGGTAGAATTTGTAAGTAGTACATATTATATAGGAAGCAAAAGTTTTAACAAGCATGATTTATCCAATAGTTGCATACGGTGACCCGATCCTGAGAAAGCCAACCCGTTTTATCGAAAAAGATGAGGTGGACCTGAAGAAACTTTCAGAGGATATGTTCGAAACCATGCACGGCGCGAACGGCGTGGGCCTGGCCGCCCCGCAGATTGGTCTGAATATCCGCATTTTCGTGGTCGACGCTACGCCGTTCGCCGAGAGAGATGAGGAAGACGAAGACGATGAGCCGGATTTGTCATTGGCCGATTTCAAGAAAACTTTCATTAATCCCGAAATCCTCGAAGAAACGGGAGAGGAGTGGGCATTTGAAGAAGGCTGCCTGAGCATCCCGGGTATCCGCGGCGACGTGTACCGCCCCGAAACGCTCCGCATCCGCTACCGCGACCTCGACTGGAACGAGCATGAAGAAACCTATTCGGGCATGGCCGCCCGCATTATTCAGCACGAGTATGACCATTTGCTCGGGAAACTGTTCGTGGATTACCTGCCCACGCTCAAAAAGCAGTTCATCAAGAAGAAACTGACCGATATTTCCAAAGGAAACGTGGATGCCGATTACCGCATGCGTTTCCCCAGCCGCAGATAGGTTTCAACCCATATAATATTCGGTCATGCAGGAAAACAAAGAAATTCTTTCCATTGCATTGGTCCAGGCTGATCTGCATTGGGAAAATGTGACTGCCAACCTTGCGACATTTGAGGAAAAGCTGGCTGCATTGCCGGAGGCGGTGGATATGATCGTGCTTCCGGAAATGTTCAATACCGGTTTTACGATGAATACCGCATTGGCCGAGCCGATGAATCTCACGACCACCCGCTGGATGAAGCAGATTGCGAAACAGACGGACGCGTTGGTGGTGGGAAGTTTCGCAGTAAACGAGGGCGGCAGTTTTTTTAACCGCCTCCTTTGCGTACGTCCGGATGGTACTTATGCACAAAGCGATAAGCGGCATCTTTTCACAATGGGAGAGGAGAGTAAGCATTACACCGCCGGCAATGCGCGGCTCACAGTGGAATGGAGAGGCTGGAAATTATGCCCGCTTGTGTGCTATGACCTGCGGTTCCCCGTTTGGAGCCGTAACCAGCAAAGCGATCCTTACGACATCCTATTATATGTAGCCAACTGGCCCACGCGTCGTGCGCACGCGTGGAGCACGCTCTTGCAAGCGCGCGCGATCGAAAACCAATGTTATGTAATAGGCGTCAATCGGATCGGGGCCGATGAGAATGGGCTGGAATACCGGGGAGATTCTGCGGCGCTCGATTACCTGGGCGAACCGACGGCTCTCCTGGGAAGTCATGAGACTGAAAAGATCGTCCATATTTCGAAGGCCGATTTGGCTGCTTACAGGAAGAGTTTCCCCGCGTTGCCGGATGCCGACGATTTTGAAATCCATTGTTGAGGTATAGGACATTGTGTCCTATACTTACTCAATCACTTTGGGTACCATTATATAGGTACTATTTTTCGATGGTGCATTGAAGAGCGCTTCCTCGCGCGTGAGCGTATTTGCGCCTTTGTCCTCGCGCCAGTTATTTTCTTCGTCGAGCACGTGCGTCAAAGGCTCCACTCCCTGCGTATTGATTTCATTGAGCTGGTCCATCCAGGTAAGAACCGAATCCATACTTTGTAGGAGAGCCGCTTCTTCTCCGGGCCTGATCTCCAATCGTGCGAGGTGCGCGATCTTTTTAAGCGACTCCTGATCGATCTTCATGTATTTTAAGAATTTGTTAAGTTAATGGACACGCTATCTGCGGAAAGCCAAAATTACCGGATTTTTGTCATTCCCCTAGTGGTAAGCTCCGGGAAATTGAGTGACGAGCGGTTGCATAGGTGAAAAAACTCGTGGCGCAGGGCGGATTGATTTAGTCAAATTTCAGGGTGCGGCGGAAAACCCCTGCCACTGAAATTTAAAATTGTTGTTAAGACACATAGTAGGAGAAAAATAATATTTGCTTTTCTAAGGTAATCTTGAAATATTTTGAAACGCAAATCTCCTCACTAAAAAACATGTTGCTACATATGAACGCAAAGAGTGCAATTATATAGAGGTTTGGGGATAGTCGTTATATCCCTAGAAGTCAGTATTAAAACTAGAAATTTTACTAAAAATAGAAGGGAGGGCATTCTTTAAATTATGCAATTCGGAGCCGTTTCGGAGAAAAAACTGAGAAAAAATCTGCCGAAACGCTTGCTTTTTTTTAAAAGGAAAACTCATACTTTTGTAGATGTCGTTTATCCGAAAAGCATTCAAAATTTTATTTTACGAAAACCAGTTTAAACCAAAAGTTTTATTTAATTCACAACCAAAATCTCAATTTAACCTTTAAAAGTAAGTCTGATGGAAAAGAAAGCTACAAGTCCGGCACCAGCTCCAAAGCCTGCTGCGGCAGCAACTAAAGGCAAAGGCGGTTTGAACCCGGCATTGGTAATCCCTCTCCTTTTTGCGATTGCATTGTGTGTTTACATTTTCGTTCTGGGTGCTCCGGAGCACTTTAAAGATGGTGATCACGAAAAAGGGCCTATCGATGGTGATTACTACGGAATCGTTTACAAGGGAGGTCCTATCGTACCGATCTTGATGACGTGTTTCCTTGTTGTATTGACCTTTACAATCGAGCGTTTGATCACTTTGAGCAAAGCTAGCGGAACTGGCAGCATCGATTCATTCGTGCGTAAAGTGAGAAGCCTGCTTGACAAAAACCAAATCGAAGAGGCTATCAAAGAATGCGACAAACAAAAAGGATCTGTTGGTAACGTAATCAAAGCAGGTCTGTTGAAATACAAGCAGTTGACTACTGAAACTGCGCTCGACAAAGAGCAAAAACTGGCAGCTCTTCAGAAAGAGATCGAAGAAGCTACTACACTTGAACTTCCAATGCTTCAGAAAAACCTTACCATCATCGCTACACTGGCGGGTGCTTCTACCCTCTTGGCGCTTCTTGGAACGGTAATCGGTATGATCAAGGCGTTCGCGGCTTTGGGTACATCAGGTTCACCTGACTCCGCTGCTCTTGCAACTGGTATCTCTGAGGCCCTTATCAATACCGCATTGGGTATCGGTACTTCGGCTATCGCAACAATCTCTTACGCTTACCTGAACAGCCGTGTTGACGATCTTACTTACAGCATCGACGAAATTGGCATGAGCCTTCAGTCGAACTTTGCTGCACATTATTAATAGTTCCCAGAACTATTTTATAGTGAAGTTTCGTTAATATAAAAAAAACTTATATATTTGTATGGGAAAGGTAAGGCCTAAGAAACATGCGCCGCATACTGATATGACGGCCATGACGGATGTTGCCTTCTTGCTCTTGACGTTCTTCATTATGACGGCGACTTTTAAGTCGAACGATGCAGAGATTACAACGCCTACATCGATTTCGCAGATCAAAGTGCCAGATGATAAGATCATGGTCATTAGCATTGACAAAACAGGGAAAGTGTTCTTTGGTGTTGACGCCCAGCCTACTCGTGCTGCGATGCTGGACAACATTGGTCAGGCCAAAGGAATCACGTTCACTGATGCCGAGAGAGCTAAGTTTGCACTGCAGTCAAGCTTTGGTTTGCCTTTGAATCAGTTGAAGCCCTGGTTGAACATGCCGAAAGAGCAGATGAGCCAGGTGAAGCAACCAGGGATCCCGGTTGACTCCACAGGCGCCAGCGAATTGGCAGACTGGGTTTATGCTGCGCGTAAAGCAGATAGCGGTCTACGTATTGCATTGAAGGGCGACAACCTGTCGAAATTCCCTGCGTTCAAAGACGTATTGGCTAACCTGCAATCGCAGAATATTAACAAGTTCAACCTGATCACAGGTAGCGAACAAGCACCGGCCGGTTATACAAACGAATAATGTTATCATTTAATAATTAGAAGAAATGGCAGCAATTGAAGAATCCGGTGGTGGTGGGCACGGTAAAGGTAGTGGTAAGGTTCGCGGTAAGAAAATGTCCACCCGTGTGGACATGACCCCGATGGTGGACCTAGGATTTTTGCTAATTACCTTTTTCATGCTTGCGACAACAATGTCTAAACCGACATCCATGTCGCTCGCTGTGCCTGACAAAACCGAAGATCAGGAAAAGCCGACAGAACCTTTGAAAGCGTCGAAAGTACTAACCCTGTTCATGGGAGCGAACGACGACGTTTATTATCTGGATGGTATCGCTGCGGATGATGATAAAGCACCTACTGAATTGAAGACAACCCGTTACGGTTTCGATCTCAGAAGTGTGATCTTCGCATCTCAGAAGCGTATCAATGCGGCCAATCCAAAGGATAAAGACGGTAATGAAGCGTTTGTGGTGGTAATTAAGCCAACAGATGTATCTACTTATAAAAATATGGTGGACGTTCTGGATGAAATGGCGATTACAAAAACCAAGCGCTATGCACTTGTGGACGCTTTGACCGACGCGGAGAAGAAAGTCCTGGGTGACAAAGTCAAACCAAAAAACTAGTTTTTAAACAAAATTAATCACAGCGCCATGGCAGAGATAAGCCCGAATGCAACACTGGATGATATAGTGTTTGCGGATCGTAATAAGGCGTACGGAGCTTTTGAACTTCGTCAGGGATATCGTAAAGATGTGACGAAGGCCACTATAATCGGAGCTGCTCTTTTTGTTCTTGCCATGTTTACACCGTCAATTATCAACAGCTTGACGGCCGGTAAGGAAGAAGAAGCGCCGATGGTTGAAGTGGACTTGATGAAGATCCCACCGCCGCCAATTGACCCGGCAGAACCACCACCGCCACCGCCGCCACCAGTGGAAGCGCCAAAGGTGAACACGGTGAAATTCTTGCCTCCTGAGGTTAAGAAGGACGAAGAGGTTCCCGAAGAGGTACCACCACCAACAGTAGAAGAAATTAAAGAAGCTGTTGTTGCGGATAAAACCGTAGAAGGTGATCCTAACGCGAATGAAATCATTGTTGCACCCGAAGCTGTTGCAGCGCCTAGCAAAGGAACAGTAGTAGAGGCAGCCCCTGAACCTGAAAAGGTATTTACAGTGGTTGAGCAACAACCGGAATTCCCGGGAGGTACTGCAGAAATGTACAAGTACCTTGGAAAGAATATCAAGTACCCAAGTGCGGCATCCCGTGCTAACGTTTCCGGAAGGGTTTTCATGTCCTTCGTTGTTAACACTGACGGAAGTATCCAGGATGTTCAGGTTTTGAAAGGATTGGGTTTTGGTTGCGATGAAGAGGCGATCCGCGTAGTGAAAGCTATGCCGAAATGGAAGCCAGGAAAGCAATCAGGACGTGCAGTTCGTGTAAAATATAACCTGCCGATCAACTTCCAATTGGAGTAAGGCATGAGGGAGAAACCATTGCACGAAAAGCTCGGTGATCTGGCCTCTTCGGTAATGGCTCTGGCATACGTAGGAGGAGGGGTCTTTTTGATCCTCTCCTCCTTCTCGTTTAGACTGCTGCCGATCGGTAGCGTATGGCGGTATGCTTTTGCTGGCACGCTTATTTTATACGGAGCCTACCGGGGGTACAGAGTGTTTAGAAATAACCAGGACGACGAGTCATGAAAAAGAGATTGGCAGGACTGCTGCTGTTGGTGACGCTCGGTATTGCAGGATTACTCAGATGTACCTCGTCCAGCAACAACCTGGACAATCCACGGCAAGGTACGATCACTATCGCGGCAGATGAATCCTTCAAGCCGCTGATCAACTCGCTGACGAGTGCCTATGAGGGAATCTATCCCGATGCGCATTTCAAACTGGACTATAAGCCCGAGCAGGAGGCGATCCGACAGCTATTGAATGATAGCGCGAGGATCATTTTTGCAACCCGGCAGTTGAATGACAAGGAGCTGGAAGTTATCCGAAAGCAAAAAGGCAGCCAGAAATTTCAGCACATTGCAACTGACGGACTGGCCCTGGTGATAGGAAAGAGCAATCCAGATAGCCTTATTACGGTTCCGGAGCTCAAATCGATCATGGAAGGTAAGCTGACCGACTGGTCGCAGATCAAAGGTGGGCAAGAGGGATTGATTACATTGGTATTTGACAATGCCAATGCAAGCAATCTGAATTTTGTCCTCAACAAGTTTGGCATTAAGGATATCCAGAAGCTGAGGATTATTTCAGCGGGATCAAACGAGAATGTAATCAAGGACGTCAGGGATAATCCGACGCATCTCGGCTTTATCGGGGTGAATTGGATCAGCGACGGAAATTCACTGGCTTCGGAAGAGCTGTCGAAGGGAATCCGGGTAATGGGGGTTGCAAAAGATGCCCAGCCAGATTCACTTTCCGACTACATTCAGCCGTTTCAAGCGGGACTGGAGTTCAAGCGATATCCGCTGCACAGGGATTTATATATTATCAGCCGGGAAGGTTACTCGGGCCTGGGTGGTGGGTTGATGACCTACATTGCCCGGGACGTAGGAGGGTTGATTATTCAGAAAATGGGTCTGCTGCCAACCGTAGTTTACCCGCGCGAACTGGAAGTTAAGAAAGAGTTATAGTGAATGTAAACAATTAGTAGATTTGGGGCTTGTTATTGAAAAACCAAGTTTTTTATCATTATTTTAACCGGGTAAAAAATGAACAGAAACATGAGATTGAAATTAGTAGCATTGGTATTTGGTTTATTAGCGTTTGTTAACTTACACGCACAGACGGTACAGGACGGGTTGGCATTAATCGTTGGAGAACGCTACAATGAAGCAGGCGCTTTGTTTAAAAAGCTTGCCGAAGGAACCCCTTCTGCTGATAACCAATATTACCTTGGTTATTACTATATCAAAACCAACCAATTGGATGAGGCGCAGAAAGCATTTGAAAAAGGCTTGTCGCTCGATGAGAAATCTTACCTGAATCAGGTAGGTCTGGGTACGGTAGCGTTGGCGAAAGGCGATCGTGCGAAAGCGAAAGAGCTTTTCGATACAGCTGAAAAGAAAAAGGGCAAAGATGCTGAGGTTCTTTTCAGAATAGGCGAAGCTTATACACTTTTCGAAAAAAATAACGACCCTGCCGAGGCGATCCGTCTGCTGGACCTGGCGGTTAAACGCGACAAAAACCTAGCTGATGCCTACATCGCAAAAGGTGACGCTTTGATGCTGCGCAACGAAGGTGGTAACGCTGTAACTGCTTACGAATATGCTTTGACGGCAAAACCAAACTATGCAGCTGCACACAATGCGATTGGTTCTATTTACCTGCGTGGTAAAAACTATAACCTCGCTTTGGAGAACTATAAAAAGGCGATCGAAGCGGATGCTAACTTCGCACCTGCTTACAAAGATCTCGCAGAACTTTACTTCTTTGCTCAGAAATACAAGCAGGCTGCTGAAAACTTCGACCTGTATCTGCAAAAAAGTGGTAGCACAGATCCTGAAATGCAGCTTCGTGGCGCTCAGTTCGCATTTACTGCGGATGATTACACCAAATCACTTCAGTTCCTGGAACAAGCAAAAGGAAAGATCAACAACCCGATCATCAAGCGTATGTACGGTTGGGCTTATTTCAAAACCAATAAGCCTGACGAAGCAATCCAGAACCTGGACGAGTTCATCAAAGGTTCTCCTGACAAAGTAATTGGCGATGACTACAAATACCTTGGCCGTGCGCTGAATGCCAAATCAACTGATGGCAAAGGCTACGACTCATTGGGTATGGAGTATATGAAGAAAGGTGCTGAAATGGATACCAGCAAAGCCGAAGCCGCTGCTGCTTACAAAGAAGTAGCTGGTTTATATTACGCTGCAAAGGATTATCCTAAGGCTGCTGCTGCGTATGCAAAAGGTAATAGTTTGGATACTGCGAAAACAACTGCCAACGACTACTACTACGAAGGTCTTGCTAACTTCCAGACTGCTCAGGGAATCATTGTTCCGAAAGCAAGCGATGCCAACTTCGCTGATAGCGCGAAAATTGCAACTGACAAGCGTAACCAGTATTTGAAAGCAGACTCGATCTTCGCTACTGTAACCAAGAAATTGCCGGATTGGCCATATGGATACTACTGGCGTGCAAGTACGCTTTACAACGCGTACGACAGACAAGAGAACGTCGACAAAGGTATTTCGCAGCCGTATTACCTGAAATTGACTGAATTGGCTGAGAAAGATGCAGACCCAAGCAAGTATAAGTCCTACTTGAAACTGGCTTACGGTTACCTGGCATTCCACGCACAGTCGACATTGAAGGATGAAGCAAAAGCGAAGGAGTACTGGGAGAAGCTGCTTAAAGTAGATCCGGACAATGCTGCTGCGAAAGAGGCATTGGGACTGGCGGTTGCGCAACCTGCACAGCCAGCTGCCGGAACAGCTGCTAAGCCCGCTCCTAAGAAGAAATAACGCCCAAAAAGGCTATAAGCAAGAAAGCCGCCCGAATTCGGGCGGCTTTCTCATTTTATAAGCTCTCGATTATCAAATGGTAGTATTTGTTGCTAATTAGATGGAGAAAGTCGTTCAAAACAAGTGTTCAACACTGGCAGATGGACGGTCGCGTAATGGTCGTAACACCACTGCCTAAGTCTTTTAATCTCAGCGGGCATTAACATGCGGATCGCTTTGCGGAGTTCTTTTTCAAATAATTTGCGGTCGAAGCTGACTTTTTGGAGAATAATTTTAATGTATTCAAGCATCGAGGCCATAGTATTATGTAGTTTTGTGGTTTAGGGACAACGATAAAACAAAGAGAAACCCTTAAAAACGCTTCGTTTTCAGCAATTCCAATAAAGATAACGAAAAACTGAAATGAAATTATATGCGTTATTAAATATTTTTTTGTGTTTTTTTAGTATTTCCCTGGCTCAGACGCCCGAAAATGCCGCCACAATCGAGTACGGATCGAAGAATCTGACGCTTGATCAGCCGTTTCTGATATCGGTTGTGCTGCGGGATGTAGAGACAAGGCCGGCCGTTATTTTCCCTGAAATCAAGGATCTGGAAAAGCGGAGCAAGTCGGCGACTAGCTCGGTCAGTACGGTGGACGGTAGAAAAGTAGTTATCCAGACAATCACGCAAGAGTATTATGCGACGAAGGCGGGAAACTACCTTATCCCCGAGTTTACGCTGACAGTCAATAATGCAAAACTGCGCTCCGAGGAGACGATGGTCGTTTTTGCAAAATCAGGAGAAGAGGGCGGAAATGCAATCGCTGCTGAAAACGTGGATGTAGGGGAGGTGGACGATAATACCCAGTCGGTGTTTTTATCGGTTCAGACGGATAAAAAGCAGGTTTATATCCGTCAGGGCTTTGCGGTTCGGATATCCCTTTATATCGCTGAAAATGCACCGGTAGAGATGGAATTTTATCGTTTCAACGAGCAGTTGCAGGGTATTTTGAAAACTTTAAGACCTGTGAATTGCTGGGAGGAGAATGTGGGCGTCGAGGAAATTATCAAACGAAAAGTAACGATCCGGGGCAGGAAATTCGCCGAGTACAATATGTATCAGGCCCGTTTCTTCCCGATTACCACCGAAGATATAAAATTGCCGGCAGTGAAGCTGGATATGCTCGTAACCGAAAGCGGCCGCGCAGTGAATGTGGAAAAGAAGTTGGTGAAGGGTTTCTATTCAAGACCTGTGACAGTAGTGGTGCGGCAGCTTCCTGATCACCCGTTGCGTGATCAGCTGGCGGTTGGACAGTATAGTTTGAAGGAGAGATTGTCGAGTGACCTTGTGTATCCGGGCGAAAGTGTCAGGTATATGTTCAAAGTGGAAGGGGTTGGTAATATCACTGCGATTCCCGCGCCGGTGATTCAGGCAAGTTCTTCGTTCGATATTTATCCACCGGAGGTGAGCCAGATCACGAAGCGCAGTTATCAGAGTGTCGTGGGAGAAAAGACATTCAACTATTTTGTCGTTCCGCGGAAGGATGGCCAATTTCCACTGGGACGGTATTTTCACTGGATCTATTTCAATGTAGAAAAGGAGAAATACGATACATTAACATCCGCTGCTTCACTGGAAGTGAGGGGAGAAGATTACAAATTGAGTAACTTGTCGCTTTCCGGCTCGTCGGGCCTGTACGATAACCTGGAAAACCTCGACAGCGGCAGGGAGACGATTGATTATAAAAGGATTTTGAAAGATTTAACCAACATCGTCATTGTGTTGTTGTTGGTAACAATGATTTGGGTATTTAGAAAGTAAGTTAATGGGCAGTACATACGGTAAGATATTTAAAATAGCCACTTTTGGCGAATCGCACGGGGTAGGAATAGGTGTGGTGATCGAGGGATGCCCTGCGGGTGTGACATTTGATTCCGACTTCATTCAAAGTGAATTGACCCGCAGAAAGCCGGGACAGTCGAGAATCACTACGCAACGCAAGGAAGCAGACGAGTTCGAAGTGTTATCCGGCGTATTCGAAGGAAAAACGACCGGTACGCCCATCGCAATGGTCATTCGGAACGAAGACCAACGCAGCAAGGATTACTCGCATATAGCGGCGCAATTCAGGCCTTCTCACGCCGATTACACTTATCAGGTCAAGTATGGCATTCGCGACTACCGCGGTGGCGGGCGCAGTTCCGCGCGTGAGACGGCCGCACGTGTAGCCGCAGGTGCGCTTGCGAAGCTGATGCTGGCCGAGCTGGGCGTGAGCATTCAGGCTTACGTATCGCAGGTAGGTACTATGAAACTGGACAAAAGCTACCAGGAACTGGATCTTTCCGAAACAGAGAACAATGCAGTTCGCTGCCCGGACCCGGAAATGGCCCAGCAGATGTTCGATTATATTGATAGCATCCGTAAGCAAGGCGATTCGATCGGTGGCGTGGTTAACTGCGTGGTGAAAGGTACGCCTGCCGGTTGGGGAGAACCTGTTTTCGACAAACTCCACGCCGAGCTCGGGAAAGCAATGTTGAGCATCAACGCTGTAAAAGGCTTTGAATACGGTAGCGGCTTCGATGGAGTCCTATTGCCCGGTTCACAGCATAACGATGCATTCTACACCGACGAGAATGGCGGAGTACACACACGTACCAACCATTCAGGCGGTATTCAGGGAGGCATTTCAAATGGTGAGGATATTTATTTCCGCACTGCATTCAAGCCGGTGGCTACGATTATGCAGGACCAGGAAAGTGTTGATCAGTTCGGAAATGTGGCAATTGTGCAGGGAAAAGGTCGTCACGACCCGTGCGTGGTACCTCGCGCTGTCCCTATCGTGGAAGCGATGACAGCACTGGTCCTGGCAGATTTTTACCTGAGAAACCGATCGGCGAAGTTGTAATCAGGCTTTGTGACGCTTGCGCCGCTGGTTGAGGTATAATACCAGCCAGATTGTTCCTACGAATTCGATCGCGAGCCCGCTCAGAATGACCGGGTCGCTGAATTGCGTTTTGGAAGAGTTTAAAAACGAACCGGTTGCCAGCACGATCATACCGGCAAGAAGGATAAGTACAGCGTTTCTCAGGCTAAGCTTCACCGACTACATATTTCGTTCCACAATAAGTATCGTCAAGAATTCTCTAACCGAATATAGTTATTCGCTCCGAGAAATACTATTAAAACGCAAAATGGCCCTCAGCGGGCCATTTTGCGTTATTAGTCTTGAATTATATCACCTGAGTTTTGCCAGGGATTGCCACTGGATAAAGCCCATCCGGACCCGGCAGGATTTTTGGAGAAGCATCCCATGCAAGTTTGTCAGGGAACAGGTTGATATCCGAGTTCAACGCTTCTTCCCATTTGATTTGCTTGCCCGAGTATGTCGCCATACGACCCATAATTGCCGTCATGGTACTTTTCGCGCCGTTTTCAGCATCAGCGAATTTGTATTCACCTTTTGCAATCGCAGCGAACAGCTCATCGTGTTCTACCTGATATGGATTTCTGTAATTCGAGTTGTCGTGGTGATAAATAACGCCTCCTTTGTAGTCTTTCAGGATCGTTTTCTTATCGTCGAAGCTGTCGATACGGCCTTTCGTACCCACGAAAGCTTCGTCAACGCGGTTCCAGGTTCCTTCGAACTGGCGGCATTGGCTTGAAATCACCGTTCCATCCGCATACACGAGGTCGAGCGTGTGGTGGTCATAAATTTCACCATAAGCCTTGCCCGTGCGTACCTGGCGGCCGCCTGAGCCTTGGATGGTGACAGGATAGCCCTGTTTCACCCAGTTCGCCACGTCGATATTGTGAACGTGCTGCTCCGAAATGTGGTCACCGCAAAGCCAGTTGAAATAATACCAGTTTCTCATTTGGTATTCCATTTCGGTCTGGTTAGGCTGGCGCTCCTTCATCCAGGGGCTGCTTCCTACCCAGTAAACCTGGCCGCCCACGATATCACCCAAGGCACCGTCGTGAATGCGTTTGATGGCCTCACGGTAGTTTGCCTGGTAGTGGCGTTGCAGACCTACTACTACGTTCAGTTTTTTCTTTTTAGCTTCTTCTGCCAATTCAAGCACTTTGCGGATACCCGGTGCATCGGTAGCAACCGGTTTTTCCATGAAAATGTGCTTGTTGTTCTTTACAGCCTCTTCGAAATGCGAAGGACGGAAGCCCGGAGGCGTTGCAAGGATCACTACATCCACATCTTTCAATGCGATGGCCTTTTTGAATGCATCGAATCCTACAAATTTCCGGTCTTCGGGTACATCCACTTTCACTTTGGTGTCAACCGGCTTTCCTGATGCGTCTTTGTATTTTTTAGCAGTCAGGTTTTTGTAAGCATCGTCGAGACGGTCCTTGAAAGCATCAGCCATGGCCACAATCTGCACGTTTTGCGTAGTGCTCAATGCCTGCGCAGCAGCACCCGTACCACGACCGCCGCAACCGATAAGTGCCACTTTGATTGTATCACCTACCGCGCTGTTGTAGCCGTAGCCTGCGAGCGGGCTCAGGATGGCACCGCCGGCGATGAGGCCCGATGCTTTCAAAAAATTACGTCTGTTCTGTTCCATTTCGAATTTAAGAGTTTAAATATGATCAGTAGTCTTCAATCAACTTAGGGCTGTAATACGCTTTGATCTCTTCAGGGGAAGGCGTTTTAAGCGGTCGTACAACACGGAAACCCACAAATGACGCGCTGGTCATCCACCATTCCGATTTAGGCAATTGCGGGTCGAGGATTTTCCACTCAGGCTTGGAAGCTACGCGGGCTGCACTGCGGAGATCGGCCGCTTCGTCGTCCCATGAGCCGCCGCGAACGGAGGTAGGGTAAAGTTCAGTCACAGGAGCGAATGCTTCGCCTTTGGGCTGCTTCGCATAGTAATCAGGAATGTACTGGTCAAGTGTCCATTCCATTACGTTACCGTGCATATCGTAGAGTCCCCATGCATTCGGCTTTTTTGTTCCTATTTTTTTATAAGCAGCATCGCTGTTTTTGCGGTACCATGCATATTCATCGATTTTCGCTTCGTCGAAAGAATAAGCTGTTTTTGAACCGGCGCGGCAGGCATATTCCCATTCCGCTTCGGTTGGAAGGCGGTAGAAAATGCCGGTTTTTTCATATAACCACTTGCAGAAATAGATGGCCGCATATTGCGTCATGTTAATCGCCGGATAACCCGAACGGCCCATTCCGAATGACATGTCTACATAAGGAGGGGAAGGACGTGTACTTGCGTCGGTTTTCTGAACGCTTTTGTCAGGATCCGGGTGACGAGCGCCCATTTCCTTTTCCATATTCTTGAAAGCGTACAAATCGTAAATGTCCCAGGTGATTTCTGTTTTGCCCATCCAGAAAGGCTCTATTTTCACCTTGTGCTGGGGACCTTCGTCGGCTCGGCGGCCTTTTTCATTGGCCGGGCTGCCCATCGTGAATTCACCGCCAGGGATCGCGACCATGTCGTACACCTGAGGGCTACCTCCGATTTTTTGCGTGTAAGTCTTAAAATTACTGTCCTGCGCTACTGCTTTAAAACAAAGAAAAACGGTTAAGATTAGGTAAAGGGATTTTTTGGACATGATAATGAATGTGTTCAATGGAACCATCTAACTGAATATAAGTGGCAATATTAGCCTATTTACCCTATGAAAGCGAATTTTTTCTTCGTTGTTTAATATCTGTCCTAACTTTGCATATACAGAATTTCACATTTGAACATGAATTATCTTTCGGCGGAAAATATAGCAAAGTCATTCGGTGACCGGTGGCTCTTTAAGAATATCAGTTTTGGGATCAGCAAAGGAGATAAGGTAGCGTTGATCGGGACGAACGGGACCGGAAAAACCACATTTCTGAATATCCTCACAGGCAAGATCCCCGCCGACGAAGGGGAGGTCAGTATCCGGAAAGACATCCGCGTCGGCTACCTCGACCAAAGCCCGGCATTTGACGAATCCCTCCCGGTGCTGGAAGTGATATTTTCTTCGAATAATCCGGTAGCACAAGTAGTGAAACGCTACGAGCATGCCATCGAAAGTGATAACCACGATGAGCTTGCCCAGGTAATGGAGGATATGGACAAGTTCAATGCGTGGGATTTTGAATATAAAACGAAGGAAATTCTCGGTCGGCTCGGCATCCACCATACGGATAATGCGTATGGAACGCTATCAGGCGGGCAACGCAAACGCGTAGCTTTGGCCAAAGTACTGCTCGAAGATCCTGATCTCCTGATTCTGGATGAACCTACCAACCACCTTGACCTCGACACCGTCGAATGGCTGGAAGAATACCTGAATACTTCGAATACGACATTGCTGGTCGTAACGCACGACCGTTACTTCCTCGATACCGTTTGCAACCAGATGCTCGAACTCGATCATGGTTCGGCATATACTTATAAAGGAAATTACTCTTACTTCCTCGAAAAGAAGGCCGAGCGTGAAGAACTCGAAGCAGCGACCATCGACAAGGCGCGCAACCTCATGCGCAAAGAGCTGGATTGGATCAGGAGGCAACCGAAAGCGCGCGGTACCAAAGCCAAATATCGCATCGATGCATTCGAGGATTTGAAAGAGAAGGCGAGCCAGAAGAAATTTGATGTGCAAATGGAACTCAACGTGCGGACCTCGCGCCTGGGTAGCAAGATCATCGAGCTTGAAAATATCAGTAAGGGCTTCGGCGAGCGTCAGCTGATCAAAAACTTCGAATATACTTTCCGTCGCGGTGACCGCATTGGGGTGGTTGGGAAGAATGGAATGGGCAAATCGACGCTGCTGAATATGATCACCGGCGAGTTGCAGCCTGATAAGGGCAAGATCAGCACCGGAGAAACGGTACAATTTGGGTATTACAAGCAAACGGACCTGGTATTTAATGAAAACCAGCGCGTGATCGATATTGTAAAGGATGTGGCCGAAGTAGTGCAGCTGGGAACCGGTGAAACGGTGACGGTAGGCGTTCTGTTACAGGCATTTCTGTTCTCGCCGTCAAAGCAATATGATTTTATTTCAAAACTAAGCGGAGGAGAAAGGCGTCGTTTGCAGCTTCTATTGATTCTGATCAAACAGCCGAATTTCCTGATTCTCGATGAGCCTACGAACGATCTGGATATCGATAGTTTGAATGTGCTTGAAGAGTTCCTGCTCAACTTCCCCGGCTGTTTGATGATCGTTTCCCACGACCGTTACTTCCTCGACAGGCTCGTGCAGCATATTTTTGTGTTTGAAGGGGATGGTAAGATCAGTGATTTCCCGGGTAACTATACCGAGCTGCGGGATTATCAGGATGAGCAGGAGGCAGAAAAGAAATTAGCGGCCAACAATGCGCCCAAGCCTGCCGCGCCCGTTGTAGTAGCTCCGAAGGAACCCGTAGCAGCTGCGCCCGCAACAACAGCTAAACGGAAGCTGAGCTATAAGGAGCAAAAGGAAATGGAGCAGTTGGAAGCGGATATTGCCAAAATGGAAGTCACGAAAACGCAGCTGGTAGAAAATCTGAATAAAGGTGGCTCTCACGAGGAACTGGCCAAATGGTCGAAACAGATAGAGGAAATCAATGACAGTCAGGCCGAGAAGGAGATGCGCTGGCTGGAACTGTCGGAAAATGCTTAATTTTAAAAGTCAACAAACCCGTAGCCGCGCTTCGGTAGCCGTGGACAGCTAGTCATGCACTGCTGATCGCAGGCCAGCAGCAGCATGCGAGCGAACTCTCAGATCATAGATTATGGATTCAATTGTCGAGTTTTTCCAATACATTGTTAATTCAGAGGAAATCATCCGTACCGGCGGACTTCTGGTGATTACGTTCATTGTATTTGCGGAAAACGGCCTGTTTTTCGCGTTCTTTCTGCCAGGCGACTACCTTGTTTTCCTGGCCGGGGTGTTCTGCGGCACCGGCATCCTCGACGTGCCGATCCTCATTTTGCTAACGAGCATGCTGACGGCCGCGATATTAGGCTCGCTGGTCGGGTATGTATTCGGGAAGTATTTCGGTGATTTTTTCAAAAACCGGCCGGATTCTTTTTTCTTCAAGAAAAAACACATCGAAACCACGCATAATTACTTTGAAAAATATGGAAGCCGAACGCTTATTATCAGCCGGTTTCTGCCTATCGTGCGCACATTCGCACCTATTCTCGCGGGACTGGTGAAAATGTCTTTTCCTTCATTTCTGATCAATAACGTAGTGGGTGGGGCGATCTGGATCTTCACATTGACCGGTGGCGGCTACCTTTTTGGCGAAAAATTCCCCTGGATCGTGGATTATGTGCAGTACATTATTCTCTTCTTCCTGGCGATCACGACTTTCACGGTCATCAAGGGTTATCTGAATGCGCGGAAAGGTATGGCGGAATAATGCATTAGGCAGGGACCGGTAGTACTTTTCCCGCTTTATGCATCTTCTGTTTCGGCAAGGCGGATTTCCCTTTAAATAATACCGTAACGACAAGCGATATATCGAGCTGCAAGCTGATCGCCAGCTTTTGCAAGATCTGTATGTCGAGCTTTCTCTTATTGTTCTCGATTCTGTTGACGACCGAGGCGGACACGTTCAAATTAATTCCCAGCGCCTCCTGGGAAAGCCCTGCCCATTCCCTCAACTTCCTGAAATTACTTCCAAAATCTGTCATAGTGTGCTTCGTTATGAGTGGCTTGACAAATTTAGCGGCTTTTTGAAATTGCCAAACAGCCTGTGCCTTTTCCCTTCAATTATGTGCGGAAACCGCAAGTACCCCTGCGATTTCCGCAACAGCACCCGGCAAGTAATTCATTTGCTTTGTGAGGTAGTTTCACATAACGCGAAATGAGATGGGTAATTCATCAACAAACTTGAACCGCAATGCATTGAATGGGGGCATTATGCGCGATAATGCTCTCACCGTGGCCTGCTGTAAAACAGGGCCCGCCTGGTCAGGGGTATTTGTTAAATGGATATTGAGTATGCAAGGCTGGATGAAACGCTACTTAATTTCGGCGCCCTTATTCTTGCTTTCTGCTTTTTCAGCCGTCTTGGCACAAAAGCCGTACTTCTTAGTACAATCTGTCGAAACAAAACATACCGTCAAAGTCAAAAAAGGTCAGTTTATACAATGCATTCAAAAGAATGCCTTTGGGCAGGAGGAGTTTGTTTTTGGAGAGGTCACGGTGATAAGACACGATGGCGTTATGTTGCGGGATAACCCTTACATTCCCGGGAGCGGCGGTTTCGTTTTTTATGAGGACATTGTCAATATCGACAAAATCAAACTCCTGAAGCGAATTATGCTGCCGGCATGTGTCGCCGGTATTGCACTTGGAGGGTTGACGGTAGCTTTTCAGCTTTCAAAGCCAGTTTATCGGCCTTTGGGAGGTATTGCCACGTATTACGTGATGTATCGCGCCGTCAAACGCAAAAGAAAATCCCTATTTGAAAATCGCATCCCGGAGGCGGTGATTTTGATTCCTCCGGGCGTGTCGGCGCAGGAGGACTATTATTTCAGACCATTATCCTCTTTAAACCAGCCCGAATAAATCAGGTAATTATTAGCGGTCCGATCAATAGCCGCATTTAGCTCCGGTGAAACGTCTTTCAGATATTTGGCGGGATTCCCGGCGTAAATGGTACCAGGCGGCACTTTGGTACTCTGGGTAACAATGGCTCCGGCGGCGATGATGGCCCCTTCGCCTACAACGGCCCCGTCCATCACAATGGCGCCCATTCCGATCAAAACGTGGTCTTCGATCGTGCAGCCATGCACGATGGCGTTGTGCGCGATGGAAACGTAATTCCCGATCGTGGTAGCGAATCGCTGGTAGGTACAGTGGATCACGGCGCCGTCCTGGACATTGGAATGATGCCCGATGCGGATACTGTTTACGTCGCCGCGGATCACCGCGTTGAACCATACAGTGCAATTTTCGCCCATCACCACGTCGCCCACAATGGTAGCGTTTTCTGCAAACCAGCAACTCTCGTCGTAGGTAGGGTGATGTCCGCGGACAGGTTTTATCAATGCCATGATCTTATTTTTATTATATTTTGGGCAATATCCGTTTTTCAGTGCGAAAAATAAATATATTTCGTTGTTGAATTAACAATTTGCCTAGCCATGCCGTCAGCTGCGAAAGTTTCAAAAGGAAGCTTGCTCATCGCCAAGCCGTTTTTGGGCGATCCCAATTTTGAAAGGGGGGTTATCCTTATGTGCGAACATAACGAACAGGGAAGTTTCGGTTTTGTGCTCAACCAAACCACCGACTTGTTCCTGGGCGATGTGCTGGACGAAACCATTTATCAGGACATCACGCTTCACCTCGGCGGTCCCGTCGAGAAAAACACATTGCATTTCATCCACCGCCGCCCCGACCTCGTTGCCGGAGGAACGGAGATTATGAAAGACGTTTATTGGGGTGGTGACTTTGAAAATGTAAAAACACTGCTGAACCTGAATACGCTGAAACAGGAAGACGTCATGTTCTTCATCGGCTACTCCGGATGGAGCGGCGGGCAGCTCGACGAGGAGATCAAGCAAGATTCATGGATCGTTTCCAGCACCAATTCCGACTTCCTGTTCTCGACACCGGCAGGGAATTTTTGGCGCGAAATTCTTCGCAATATGGGCGGTGAATATCGTTCCATTGCCCATTATCCCATCGACCCGCGTCTTAACTGATCCTGTTAGTTAGGCTGGTTCAAGCCTCTCACCGACTCATAATCCGACTTGATCCGCGCAACCTCGTGGGTAAGGAAATGCTGTAACTCTTCATTGAAGATCTTTTTTTCGTCATCAGGCAATGAGGCGTACAAATCTTTCAATTCCTGATTGATCGCCGCTCTCTCCTGGTCGGTTCCTGCATTCATCGAGCGGATGTGGAACCGTTTGAAATCGTATTTAGGCATAACAGAGATAGTATAAGGTGCAAAAATACCGAAAACCGCTTAGCTGTCGAAATCAACCTTCATTCATTCCTGGCAAACATTCATCCAAAATCCCGGCTGCCTGCTGAACGTGAAAGACTTTGCATATGTTTGTCGTTGATATGACAACTATCATTTTAAAATGAACAGAACCTTCTTTTTTATCATACTAACTTTTATACTCTTTGCCATCGACTGGTATGTCTGGCAAGGTCTAAAACTGGCCGTTCGCAGCCTGAGCCCGTTAACACAACGCTGGATCGGAGGGGCATATTGGGCATTGACAATCGCTACGCTGGGCGCCTACATCGGAATGCAGTTACTACCGCCCGACTACTTCAAAAGCACGACCCGGACATTTGTAGTCGCATTTATTGCTATTCCCTATTTATCCAAGTTGCTGGCAGTTGCGATCCTGCTCATCGACGACGTACGTCGCTTTTTCCAATGGATTGTAAGCTTTTTCGTGCCGTCCGCCGCTACGCCTTCGCCTGAAACCGGGGAGCCGGTGATCCCGCGTTCGCAATTCCTCGCAACGACGGCCGTTGTTGCCGGGGCCGGGTTAATGGGCACATTTGCTTATGGAATCCTTTCCGGTGCGCACGACTACCGCATTCGCCGGGTAAAAGTGCCTTTGAAAAATCTTCCCCGACAGTTTCATGGCATGAAAATAGCCCAGCTTTCGGATATTCACTCAGGCAGCTTTTTCAATAAAACTGCCGTAAAAGGCGGTGTGGAAATGTTGATGAAGGAGAAGCCCGACATTGCATTCTTCACCGGCGACCTGGTGAATGACCGGGCAAAGGAGGTGCAGGACTACATCAACATTTTCGATAAAGTGAAAGCGCCGCTCGGCGTGCATTCCGTACTGGGTAACCACGATTATGGTGATTACTTTCAATGGCCGGATGCCCAGGCGAAGATCAGCAACCTCGCCAATTTGAAAAAAGCCCACGAATTACTAGGCTGGAATCTGATGCTGGATGAAAACCGGCCCATTACCGTGGATGGCGAGTCCATCGGATTGATTGGTATTCAAAACTGGGGCGCCGGCAATTTTGCCAAATACGGAAATCTGGAAAAGGCTTATGAGCATACCGATGATTATCCTGTGAAAATATTGCTCTCGCACGATCCCAGCCATTGGAGTGCGCAGGTTTTGCCTAAATATAAAGACATCGACCTCGCGCTCGCAGGCCATACGCACGGGATGCAATTTGGCGTGGAAATCGGCGGTCTGAGATGGAGCCCGGTGCAATATCGGTACAAGCAATGGGCGGGACTGTATGAGGAGAAGGACCAATATCTGTATGTAAACCGCGGATTTGGCTACCTGGGTTACCCGGGTCGTGTGGGTATATTGCCCGAAATCACGATCCTGGAATTGGTAAAGGCTTAAAATTTTAGGAAATTGTGAAAGGGTTGGCACAATGCATACCGAAAACGGCGCGCATTCCGTTGCATTAATAACCTTTGACGATCCATCGCAACGAACATGATAAAGAAAATCACTCCCTGGCTCCTGGTACTGGCTCTGATTTGCAGTATTTCAGGTTTTCAGACGGTTTCGGCGACGCCCGATGCCACCAAAGTGGAACTGTTTGGTAAGAAGAAAAAATACAAAGGTTACAAGAAGCCAAGGTCCAAGAAATTTCTCGGAATCTTCAAAAGAAAAACCGATTGCGGCTGCCCTAACCACTAGGAACTTCCCGTTCATACATTTTGTACATATTCAAGAGTAAGCATAGCCATCAATCTCTGAGAGATTTGGTTGGATTTGCTTACTTTTGTATTTTAAAATCACCAAATAAAGCGGCATTCTCAGCCTAACTTGAATGAAAGTTAATCTTCGAAACCAGGACAAGTTTGAAAACCGTCACCACGGTAAAGATGAACAGGAATTGCAGGAAATGTTGAAGACCATCGGAGCCGGGTCAGTGGATGAACTGATCGACCAGACTCTGCCTTCTGCGATTCGTCTACAAAAACCACTGAATTTGCCGAGGCCCAAATCGGAGCAGGAGTTTTTACAATACATCAAAAGAATTGCCTCCAAGAATGCGGTGCTGAAATCTTACATCGGCACGGGCTACTACGACACCATCACACCGAACGTTATTCTGAGTAATATCCTCGAAAATCCGGCATGGTACACCGCCTATACCCCTTATCAGGCGGAAATCGCGCAGGGACGCCTCGAAATGCTCCTGAACTTCCAGACGGTTGTGACGGATCTGACCGGCATGGAAATCGCGAATGCATCATTGCTCGACGAAGCAACCGCAGCAGCTGAGGCGATGACTATGCTGCACGCCGTGAAGGGTGCTTCGAGAAAGAAAGCCAACACATTTTTTGTTTCTGAGCTTTGCCACCCGCAGACAATCGACCTCATCTACACCCGTGCGAAGCCTATCGGCATTGATGTGGTGGTGGGTAACCACGCGACGGTTGATCTAACCGACGAAAATATTTACGCCGCGCTCGTTCAGTACCCCGCTACCGACGGCGCGGTGATCGATTATACCGATTTTATTGCTTCTGCTCATGAATTGGGCATTTCCGTAGCAGTTGCGGCAGACCTGCTCGCCTTGACGCTTCTCAAATCGCCTGGCGAAATGGGAGCTGATGTTGTAATCGGCTCTTCGCAGCGTTTCGGCGTACCAATGGGTTACGGCGGCCCGCACGCGGCTTATTTTGCGACGAAAGATGCCTTCAAGCGCCAGATTCCGGGCCGTATCATCGGTGTATCGGTGGATGGCGAAGGCAACCGCGCATTGCGTATGGCTTTGCAGACGCGCGAGCAGCATATCCGTCGTGAAAAAGCGACTTCCAACATCTGTACTGCGCAAGTATTGCTGGCCGTTATCGCCGGCGCGTATTCGGTATACCACGGACCTGAGGGGATCAAGAGCATTGCGGCGCGCGTGCATGGCCTTACCCGCCTGTTTGTGGATACAGTGAAGAAATTCAACTATGAGGTTGTTACCGAAACTTATTTCGACACCGTAACGATCAACACGCCACTGACGCGCAAGCTGCGTGAGCAGGCGTTGAAATGGGGTATCAACCTGAAATACCATGGTGACGAAAGCCTTTCGGTTTCGTTCGATGAAGCTAAGACGTTTGACGATGTTATTGCATTGTTGAATGTATTCGCAGAAGTTTCGGGCTTCCAGGGCGAAATGGTGATCGATGAGGATCTTGAATTCTCGCTTCCTGAGAATCTGGCGAGAACGTCGGAATACCTGACACACCCGGTTTTCAACACGCACCATACGGAGCACGAAATGCTCCGCTACCTGAAATCGCTGGAAAACAAAGACCTTTCTTTGGTACATTCCATGATTTCGCTGGGTAGCTGTACGATGAAGTTGAATGCCACTGCCGAAATGATCCCGCTTACCTGGCCGGAATTTGGCGGTATTCACCCTTTTGCACCAACCAACCAGGTAGGCGGTTACGGGCAGCTAGTGAGTGAATTGAACACCTGGCTTTGTGAGATCACTGGCTTTGCAGCGATGTCGTTCCAGCCGAACTCTGGCGCACAAGGTGAATATGCTGGTCTGATGGCCATTCGTGCATACCACGAGAGCCGCGGCGATGCTCACCGTAATGTGGCATTGATCCCGTCGTCGGCACACGGTACCAACCCCGCATCCGCTGTCATGGCCGGTATGAAAGTGGTGGTGACCAAATGTGACGAACGCGGTAACATCGATGTGGAGGACTTGCGTGCAAAGGCAGAGCAACACGCCGACGACTTGTCATGTTTGATGGTAACTTACCCATCAACACACGGTGTTTACGAAGAAAGCATTATCGAAATCTGTTCGATGATCCATTCATTCGGCGGGCAGGTTTATATGGACGGCGCGAATATGAATGCACAGGTTGGATTGACAAGTCCGGCGAGCATTGGTGCGGATGTCTGCCACCTCAATTTGCATAAAACATTCTGTATCCCTCATGGCGGCGGCGGCCCCGGCGTAGGGCCGATCGGCGTTGCGGAGCACTTGATGCCGTTCCTGCCAGGTCACGTGAATTTCAGCACCCAGCCTGAGCATTTGCCGAACGGGCAAGCCGGAGCAGTTTCTGCGGCACCTTACGGCAGCGCGAGCATCCTGACAATCTCTTATGCGTACATCGCGATGATGGGCGGCGAGGGGCTTACGAATGCTACTAAATTCGCGATCCTGAATGCAAACTATATTAAGGAGCGCCTGAACGGACATTACGAAGTGCTTTACACCGGCACAAATGGCCGCTGTGCGCACGAAATGATCGTCGACTGCCGTGGATTCAAGGCGGCTGGCGTAGAAGCCGAGGATTTGGCGAAACGTTTAATGGACTACGGTTTCCACGCGCCGACCCTTTCGTTCCCGGTTGCAGGTACATTGATGATCGAGCCGACGGAATCTGAATCGAAAGCGGAGCTGGATCGTTTCTGTGACGCGATGATCGCGATTCGCAATGAGATTCGTGAGGTAGAAGAGGGAGTTGCAGACCGTACAGACAACGTTTTGAAGAATGCACCGCATACTTCACGTGTATTGCTGAGCGAAAACTGGACGCGCTCTTACAGCCGTGAAAAAGCCGCATTCCCGCTGCCTTACCTGCGCTTCAACAAGTTCTGGCCAAGCGTAAGCCGCGTCGACAGCGCTTACGGCGACCGTAACCTGATTTGCTCATGTATCCCGGTTGAAGCCTATTCAGAAGTGGAAGAAGCTTGATCCGGAAGCTGATAAAACAAAAATGGAGATGTCCGAAAGGGCATCTCCATTTTTTATGTCTTGAAATAAAAGTCTAAACTAGAAGTGGCGTTCGCCAATCTCTCTTTTACCTAGCAACACGGCTCCTACCATCGCTACAAGCAAAAGGATCGACGCAAGCTCAAATGGCAACAGGTAATCCCGGAAAAGCATATGACCGAGGCTTTCGATCATCCCGATCTGCGAATCGTAGGTTTGTGGATTGAATGGCTCGATAGCGGTTTTGCGGTAAGCACCGAAAAGGATCACGAAAACCGTCCCGCCGACGATCGTAGCGGCTATTTTGGTCAGATTCGTCTTAGCTTCCTCCTGGTCCTGCTTCATATTGAGGAACATGATCACGAACAGGAAAAGTACCATGATAGCCCCGGCGTAAACGATAATGTTCACTGCCGCGAGGAATTGGGCATTCAACAGGATATAATGCCCCGAGAGCGTGAAGAACGTCAGGATCAGGTACAGAACGCTGTGAATGGGGTTACGCGATACCACGACCATCACCGCGCTCAGGATGGTCAGGAAGGATAGAAAGTAAAAAAATGATACTGCTGAATTCATAATGTTAGTAACTGCTGACAGTCTTGGTTTACCAATCAGGGAATAGCTCGGGGAACAACGTTGGTGACCTCACCACTGGCTCTTTTGGCATCCAGCGCACGCGCTTCTTCTTTGGTCCAGGCCTCACGGGTGTAGCGGTTGTTCATATCTTCCACGAGCAGGTCTTTACCCCAGATCACCTGGTCGCGTTCGGTGAATACCGGAACGAACTCATCGTGGCGCAGGTATACTGCCTGTTTCGGGCAAGCTTCTTCGCAAAGGCCACAGAAAATGCAGCGTAGCATATTCACTTCATACACTGCTGCGTATTTTTCTTCGCGATACAGGTTTTCTTCACCTTTCTCGCGCTCGGCTGCTACCATTGAAATAGCTTCCGCAGGACACGCTACTGCGCACAACCCGCAGGCGGTGCACCGCTCGCGGCCTTCCGCATCTCTTTTCAGGATATGTCGTCCACGGAAAACCGGTCCCAGGTACCGTTTCACTTCCGGGTATTGGATCGTTACTTTCTTCGAAAAAAAGTGCTTGATCGTAATCGCCAGACCTGTTGCAATAGCAGGCAGGTAGGCGCGTTCCGCCAGCGTCATTTCTTTATTGCTTACTTGCTTTGAGCGATTTGTCAATTGCATGGCAATACGATTTTGGAATTAATTCAACCACGCGGTGATCACAGGCTTCAAGAAAAGCACAGCTGCACCGGTGATAATAATGTTAAAAATAGCAAGAGGGATCAGCTTTTTCCAGCCCAGGTTCATCAATTGATCGTAGCGGAAACGCGGGATTGTCCAGCGCACCCACATGTAGAAGAACACAAAGAACAATGCCTTTCCGAAGAAAACAGCCGTTCCGATCAATGTTGCGATGTTATGACCTGTATCCGGGCCGAAAGATTTCACCAATTGCGCATACACGAAATCCATTCCGGGGTAGTTGTAACCGCCGAAATACAGCACGGAAATGATCGCCGAAGAGATGAACATGTTGATATACTCCGCGAATAGGTAGAAACCTAACTTCATACTGCCGTACTCGGTGTGGTAACCACCTACAAGCTCCGTTTCGCACTCGGGAAGGTCGAAAGGCACGCGGTTACATTCTGCGAAGGAGCAGGTAATAAAAATGATGAAACCCAGCGGCTGGTAGAAGATATTCCAGTTCATACCGTGCTGCTGTGCCACGATTTCGCCCAATGAAAGCGAGCTGCTCATCATCAGGATCGCGATGAGCGAGAGGCCCATGGCTACCTCGTAACTGATGTTCTGCGAAGCCGCGCGGATCGCTCCGAGAAGCGAGAATTTGTTGTTGGAAGCCCAGCCACCGACCATGATACCGTATACACCCAGCGCCACAACGCCGAATACATAAAGGATACCAATGTTCGATTCAACGCCTTGCAATGCCACCTCATGACCTGCAATGCGGAATGTGCTACCGAAAGGAATTACAGCACTCGCCAGCAATGCCGTGAGCATCGCCAAGCTAGGGCCGGCGATAAAGAGCCATTTGTTGGCTAATGCGGGAATGAAATCCTCTTTGAAGAACATTTTACCGGCATCGGCAAGCGGCTGCAAAAGTCCGCCCCAACCCGCGCGGTTAGGTCCGCTGCGGTCCTGGATGAAACCTGCTACCTTTCTTTCAGCCCATGTAGAGTACATGGCGATGAGGAGCGTTAGCCCGAAAACGGCAACGATGGTTACGGTTTTAACAAGAAATTCTACTAAATCCATTTGAAAGCAATTTTATCCGGCTGCTTTGACTACTGATTCTCTTAATTATTGTTGGCTGCCAACGAACGGTGGTTGGCCTTATCGTTATTCTCGATGCTTTGGTGACGGATCGTGTCCTCGTCGGTCACGTATGGCCGTGAATCGTCGATTTGCTTGAACTGTGATGCTGCCAGTTTCAGTGCGAAATCCGGTTTTGCCACCAGGTCTTTGCGGTATTTGTTGGCAGAAATTACAGAGCTCCGTTTCACTTTGGTAGGTCCTTCCAGTACCCAGTCACTGGTTTTTTTCTTCTCAAAACGGCAGGTATTGCAAATGAAGTCATTCACCTCACCCCAGGTATTTTTGCGGGCAGTCACGCGGATGATTTCATCGCCACGGTACCAGACGGTCGTTTTACCGCAGCATTTGTCGCAATCGCGGTGCGCATCTTCGGGTTTCGAGAACCACACACGGTTTTTGAAACGGAATGTCTTGTCGGTCAATGCGCCTACGGGGCAAACGTCGATCACGTTTCCTGAGAAGTCGTTATCGATGGCTTTCTCGATGTAAGTGCTGATTTCCGAAGCATCCCCGCGGTTCATGACGCCATGTACGCGTCCGTCGGTGATCTGGTCGGCGGTGTACACGCAACGGTAGCAAAGAATGCATCGCGTCATGTGCAGCTGCACGTGCGGACCGATATCGATCTTGTCGAAGGTTCTTCTTTCTTCTTCGTAGCGGGTTTTCACCGAACCGTGTTCAAATGCGAAATCCTGTAAATGACATTCACCGGCCTGGTCGCAAATAGGGCAGTCGAGCGGGTGGTTGATCAGCAGGAATTCCACAATGCTCTTGCGGGTATCGAGTACAGCCTGGTTGGTCGTGTTCTCCACGATCATTCCATCCTGAACCTGTGTGATACAAGATGGGACCAGCTTTGGCATCGGACGTGGGTCCTTCGCGGAACCTGCCGATACTTTTACCAGACACGCACGGCATTTACCTCCGGAAACCGGAAGCGGTTTATAGTAGCACATCGCAGGCGGAACAAGGTGCCCCTGGCTCTCATCCGCTTCGGCGATCTTCCGCGCCGCCTGCATAATGGTAGTCCCGGGTTCTACTTCGACCTCGATGCCATCGAATGTAATTTTCAACAATTGGGGTTTAACTTCTTCCATGTCAGTAATACATTATGCTATCTCCTGTCGGCTTCATATATGTCGAACGAAGCCATTGTAGTTCTATATTTCAGCGTATTCGCAAAGTTATAGCCCAAAATGTTTGCAGGAGCTTTTCCTTTTGGTGAAATCACGTAACGAATTTCCCTTTCATCTACCATCCTTCTGAACACGTCATAATTGAACGTCCCATTTTGGTCTGCAAGGTAAACCAGATCGGTGAAAGGAATCAAATTATTTTTATATAGAAACAAACTTAAAAAAGACCCTTGGAAATTCTCTGAGGAAGGACATATGTACACATGTTCCGTAGGCTTCAGGCCCATTTGTTTGGTCAGATATTCAGCCACTTTACGGTCTTCAATGTACAGCCTTTCGAAATTGTAAACCGCGCTCGCTTTGTATTTCATAAAGACGTACAAAGTGCAATGCAGGAATGTGAATGCCAGGAAAAGCGCGAGGCCGGCTTTGGTAAAACCTGTTTTCAATCCTGAAAAATCATTGGGCATTGAAAAGAACAGCGCCAGCTGAATTACCGCTACGATAAGGTAGTCCTGGTAGTATCCAACCCCGGCCCCGATTTTAAATGCGGTCATAGTCGCAAAAAGGAAAAACAGGGCAGAGGCGATCACCAGAAAAAGATGAAAGCCGGTAGGGTGATGATATAGGGTATATGCGCTTACGAGGGCATTAAGCACAATGAGCGCCGCAAATTGTAACAGCCAATGCTGCAATGTCCAGTCGTAGAACCAGCCCCAGCTGGTAGAGTTTGCTACGCCACCGACAATGTTGAGAAAAAACAGCTCGATAGTATTAATGGGAAGAATCGCGAGGTAGAGCGCGAATGCCAGAATCCCGAAGCCGGTGAGTTTCAGGAACATTACGAAATCCCGCTTAATCAGCCAGTAAACGCCCGCCGCAATAGGTAGTATAGCTCCGCTTTGTTTGACAAAAAATGCCGAAACACCGATGAAAATAGCCAGAAACCACAATTTCTGATCCCTGTTCTCCAACGCGTAATACACTGATATGACAAAGAGCGTGGTCAGAAGCACCAGCAGGCTGTCAGGACGGGATGTAGTCAGAAACCAGAACGACAAAATATGAAAGAGCACCAACCCGGTAAGCAGGGCGGCGACCTTTTTCTTTGTGACCCGGTAAATGAAATAACCCGCTGTACTCAAGGTGACTATGGTAAAAAAGTTTGATAAAAGGCGACTGGCAACATAAATCTTGTGAACGTCGGTGCTCGCCCATCCCGTGAGTTTCACAAGGAATGTCACGATGGTAAAATATAGCGGTGTGTACTGCGTCAGCCGGAACGGCGCTTTTTCAGGATCGGTATAAATGTCCTGGCCGTCGAGCAAGAGCTGAATAGCGGCGATCGCACTGGCTTCACTGCCGGAAATGTCGGGTGAATAACTGAATACAGCCTGCATTTTCACTACTAGCAATGCAAGGCCGCTTAGCAACCCGAACAGTGCCGATAGTAACAGAATTCTGTCTTTAACCCAAACAAGACCACCTCTTACAATCATTAGCCCAATACCATTTCACCCATATAAACTGCGCCGGGCTGCGTTGCCTCCTGCGGGTGGGTGATATGCCACACAAATTCGTCGCGGAAATGGCGGATCGCGCTGGCCACCGGCCAGGCTGCGGCATCGCCGAGCGGACAAATGGTGTTACCTTCTATTTTCTTTGAAATATCTACGAGCAAATCGATGTCGTGCATGCTGCCATGGCCATGCTCGATGCGGTGGAGGACTTTCTCCATCCAGCCTGTTCCTTCGCGGCACGGGCTGCATTGTCCGCAGGATTCGTGGTGGTAAAAACGCGAGAAATTCCAGGTGTTGCGAACGATACAGGCTGTTTCGTCAAAAACGATAAATCCGCCTGAGCCCAGCATGGTACCCGTTGCGAAGCCACCGTCCGACAGCGATTCGTACGTCATCAGACGATCTTCGCCTGCTGCGGTCTTCGTGATGAGGTTGGCAGGAAGAATAGGTACAGACGAACCGCCTGCCACCAATGCTTTCAAATAGTGCCCTTTACGGATACCACCGCAATATTCGTCCGAATTCAAAAACTCATCCACACTCACACCCAGCTCGATTTCGTAAACGCCCGGCTTCTTAATGTGGCCTGATGCGGAAATCAACTTGGTACCGGTACTCCGGCCAATCCCGATTTGTGCATAAGCATCGCCGCCATTGTTGATAATCCATGGCATATTGGAGATCGACTCCACGTTGTTCACCACGGTAGGACTTTGGTAAAGACCTTTCACCGCAGGGAATGGCGGCTTGTTGCGTGGGTTACCTCTTTTTCCTTCGAGTGATTCGAGCAATGCGGTTTCTTCACCGCAAATGTAAGCGCCACCACCCGGCTGCACGACCAATTCAAGGTCGTAACCCGAGCCAAGGATATTTTTACCTAAAAACCCTTGCGCTTTCGCCTCGGCAATCGCTTTTTCCAGAATGCGGATCACGTACATGAGCTCGCCGCGCACGTAGATGAACGACTTGTTGGCGCCCAACGCGAAGCTGGAAATGATCATACCCTCGATCAGCAGGTGAGGAATGCATTTCATCAGATGGTGATCCTTGAAAGTACCCGGCTCCGATTCGTCGGCATTACATACCAGGTAACGGGGAACACCCTCGGGCTTGGCCAGGAAGCCCCATTTCATTCCCATCGGGAAACCAGCGCCACCACGACCGCGCACGCCTGATTTTTTTGCTTCTTCCACCACCTCTTCCGGGGTCATGGTTTTGATAGCTTTTTCAACGGCAGTATAGCCTCCCTGTTTGCGATAAACATCGAAGGTTTCGATACCGGGGACATTAATATGCTCCGTTAAAATTTTTCTAGCCATTTGAGGATAATATTTTCAGCTCCTGAAAGCTTATTTACTTAAATCTTCTATGATTTGGTCGACCTTTTCGTTGGTCAGGTTCATGTAGAACTGCTCGCGGATCTGGAAAACAGGCCCCCAGCCGCATGCGGCGAGGCATTCTACTTCTTTCAATGTAAACTTGCCGTCGGCAGTGGTTTCACCCGCTTCGATACCCAGTTTCTTTTTCAGGTGTCCGTACACATCTTCACCGCCCATTAAGCAGCAAGGTCCTGTACGGCAATATTCGATCACATGCGTGCCAACCGGATCGAGGTGGTACATGGTATAAAAGGTAGCAACCTCGTAAACCTCGACAGGTTTTATATCTAAAATACCGGCTACATAATCCATTACTTCGCTGCTCAGCCAGCCCCATTGTTCCTGGGCCACGTGCAAAACGGGTAAGAGAGCCGATTTTTGGCGGCCCTCCGGATAACGTGCGATAATTTCTTTTACTGTTTCAAGTCGTTCGGGTGTGAACGCAACCAGATTAGGTGATTCGGTCATTTCTAAATAGGTCTTTAACAAACTTTAAGCGTCCAGTTCACCTGCAATTACGTTCAGGCTACTCATCGTCAGGATGGCATCCGACAGTGATGAGCCTTTGCACATTTCAGGGTATGCCTGATAATAAATAAAGCTTGGTCTGCGGAAATGCAGACGGTACGGAGCCCTGCCGCCATCGCTGATCAGGTAGAAGCCCAGCTCGCCGTTTCCTCCTTCCACAGCATGGTAAACTTCGCCTGCCGGTGCGTCTATTTCACCCATTACAATTTTGAAATGGTAAATAAGCGCCTCCATATTACGGTAAACCTCGTTTTTCGGAGGTAAGTAGTATTCGGGGGCATCGGCGTAATAAGGTCCTTCGGGAAGGTTGTTGATGGCCTGCTCCACGATGCGGAGGCTTTGCCACATTTCTTCGTTACGGACCATGTAACGGTCGTAAGTATCACCATTCTGTCCGATAGGGACGTCGAATTCAAAATCCTGGTAAGAGGAGTACGGGTTCATCACGCGCACGTCATAATCCACGCCCGCTGCACGCAGGTTGGGGCCGGTGAAGCCGTATGACAATGCTCTTTCCGCTGAAATAGGGCCTACATTAATCGTCCGGTCCATGAAAATCCGGTTACGGTTAAGCAGCTTTTCGAGCTCCCGGAGTACCGGAGGGAAAGATTTGATGAATTCCTTAATCTTGCGGATAGCCGTGCTCGAAAGGTCACGCTCCATGCCACCGAGGCGGCCCATATTGGTTGTAAGGCGCGCGCCGCAAACTTCCTCGTAGATTTCGTACACTTCTTCGCGCTTCTGCATCACATACAGGAAGCCGGTGAATGCGCCGGTATCCACGCCGAGAATACTGTTACAGATAATATGGTCGGTAATGCGTGCGAGCTCCATCATAAGCACGCGGATGTACTGCGCGCGCTTGGGAACTTCCACCCCCAAAAGCTTCTCGACCGTCATGTGCCATCCCAGGTTGTTGATCGGGGAGGAGCAATAGTTCATGCGGTCGGTCAGCGTGGTGATCTGGTAAAAAGGCCTTCTTTCGGCAATTTTCTCAAATGCCCGGTGGATATAACCGATCGTCTGCTCGCCCGAAACGATCTTTTCGCCATCCATTTTCAGGATGTTCTGGAAAATACCGTGGGTAGCTGGGTGTGTCGGGCCGAGGTTGAGGGTGGTCAGTTCTTCTACGAGTTCAGGCAACTCGCCTTGAGAAGGAACATTATGCGGTAATAATTCAATATCTGCCATATCTTACTCAATATAGATCATCGGCCGAAAAGGGCGTCAATTTTATCTTCACGGGTCGCATCTTCCAGCGGATATTCCTTGCGCATCGGGAAGTAATCCATTTCCTCGATGTTCAGAATACGTTTCAGGTTCGGGTGCCCGTCAAACAAGATACCAAAAAAATCGTAGGTTTCGCGCTCCATCCAGTTGGCGCTGGCGAAAAGGCCGGTCGCTGTCGGAATGTGGATATCGGCAGCCGGAATGGCCACTTTAATGCGGATGCGGAAGTTATGCACGAAGCTGTGCATATGATAAACCACCACGTATTCCTTGCCGGTATTTTCAGGATATTGGATACCTGTAATGTCGGTGAGGAATATGACCTGGTAGTTCTTATGATCTCTCAGGAACTCCATCAATGGAAGAATCTCTTCGCGGGTCGTTGAGAGCGTCAACAAACCATATGGCTCCTCAAAGTCGAAAACCTGATCACCGAATTTTTCCAAAAGCCCTTCGGCTACCTCCTGGTTAGTAAGCATAGGGGGTTACTGAATATTATATGATGCCAATAGTTCCTGGTATTCGTCGGTATTACGACGGCGAAGCTTTTCGTTCTGTGCCAGATACTGGATCTGCATCAGGCCATCGATGATTTGTTCCGGACGCGGCGGGCAGCCGGGTACGTATACATCCACTGGGATAATGCGGTCGATACCCTGCAATACACTGTAAGTATCAAAAATCCCGCCGCTCGACGCGCATGCGCCAACGGCCATTACCCAGCGGGGCTCAGCCATTTGAAGGTAAACCTGCTTCACAACCGGCGCCATCTTCTTGGCGATGGTTCCCATTACCATCAGCAAATCGGCCTGACGTGGCGAGAAGCTCGGGCGTTCGGAACCGAAACGCGAAATATCGTAATGCGCGCCCATGGTGGCCATGAACTCGATTCCGCAGCATGAGGTAGCGAAAGGCAACGGCCAGAGTGAGTAACTGCGTGCCAGACCGATCGCTTCGTCGAATGAAGTTGCAAAAAAACCGGATCCGCTATGTCCCTGCGGAGCCTCCACTATCTTTACTTCTTTCATAATTCTTTGTATTTCAATGTTCGAAGCCTATTCCTCCCAGTTCAGTACGCCCTTGCGGATCACGTAATAGAAACCGGACAGCAAAAGGGCCATGAACAACAACATTTCTACAAATCCGAACATTCCCAGGCCTTTGAAATTAACTGCCCAGGGATACATGAAAATCACCTCCACGTCGAACAAAACAAAGAGAATCGCCACCAGAAAGTACTTCACGGAAATGGGCGTCCTGGCGTCACCAACTGACTCAATACCACATTCGAACGGATCGTCTTTCTTTTTGCTTTTGCGGCTCGGACCGATAAGGTGAGTGACAATCATTGTGCCACCAATGAAGCCGGCGGCGAGCAAAAATTGCACAATGATGGGCAAATAATCGGAAGGGAGATATTCGTTTTTCATTATTATGATCCGGTTACAGAGGGTCAGGAATGCGAAAAAAACTGTTGCCAGCGGGTTACATTCCTCCCCGTCTCTCAAAATTAGGCTTTGCAAATTTATCAATCAAATTCTTTCCTTTTTGTTTTGTCTAATTAGTATCATACTAAATAAGCCCCGTGGTGGCGGGGCTTATTTAGTACTTAATCAAGAAGGAATATTTATCTTATCACAATTTGCTTCGTGAGACTCTGTCCCTGGCCGGTTACACGGAGAATGTATTTGCCCGTCGGTAACAGGCTTACATCGATCTGCATCCGGCCGCTGAGCAGCTGCGGAGAAGTCGTTTTGATTACGTTGCCGCGGATGTCGAAAAGCTCAATCGCCGCATCTTTCACATTGTCCCGTGACTCGATGTAAATGTAGGCGCCTTGGCTTGGATTCGGGTAAATCACCACCTCGTTTTGCTCATTGGTTTTGAACTCTCTGGAAGCGGTGTCGGAGTAACAAACCAGATTGTTGCTGCCGATGGTGTAGGTCACTTTCGCTTTGGTGGTATAAACCCCTGATTTGAGGATTTTAACCAGTGAAGCTGTTGTGTCGGTTTCGGACCCGGGGCGTCTCCACAAGAATACTTCATTCACTTCATTGCCTTCGGGAATGCTCGCCGAGACGCTGAATGGTCCGGACGGCTCGATGGTCGGCTTGGTTATTTTAGCACGGATAATCAGCGAGGAAGCCGAAGAGTTGTCGGAAGTACACCCGAAAATATTCCGGCTTTTGACAAAATAGTTGCCGCTTTCTCCCAATCGGGCAGATGCTCCCGTCGCAATGGCCGTATTGGAGCCTTCTTTGTACCAGCTATATATTTCGCCGCCATTCTGTACGGAGAATTGGAATGTAGAATCCGCACACGCCTGCTGCTGGCCTTGCTGGATAATGCTCGGTTGTACCGGCTTCGCATCGTTTTCCAACACGATGAGCGGCGTCAGGATGGAGTTTCCGGAAGCATCTTTTACGGTTGCGCGGTACGTGCCGGCTTTTGAAACCTTAATCGAGCTGGAAACCTCGCTGGTATTCCATTTGTAAGAAGCGTAACCTGCGGGGAGCGTTAGGGTAACACCATTGTTGTCGGTAACGCAAGCTGCCGTTACAGCAGGCACCTCTACCGGGTTAACCGGTGTGACGGTGGAGAAGAACTTGGCATCCAGTGTTCCGAACCACGCATTCGCCAGGATCGTCAAAGCTCTGATGGTTCCTTCTTTGTCATTCACGCCCTTGCCCACGAAGTGCGTGCCATCGCCGCGGTTAGGTACGAGGGGATCTGTTTCAGGCCCCGGATAAGTAGGGTTGAAATCCGTGTTGAGTACAGCGTTTTGCGCGGCAACGATTTCCGGGTTGATGTCCGATTCAATATTGAATCCAGCGGATGTCCGTGAGGTACGGGCAATTACCCAGGTAAGTCGTTTGCCGGTATCCGCACCGAGGCGGTTCATGATCGACTGAAGGTCACGGCTGTAATTGGCACGTGGCGTCTTATACAATGCGTCGGTTTCGCCCTGCATCCAGAGAATGGCTCTAACCCCATATTGGTTGGCATAGTTGCGTGCAGCAATGCGAAGGTTGGCGTAAGGCATTTCGGGAGCATACACAAAACCGCCGTACATATTTTTGGTGGGCAAGCCTTTTGAACTGCTCGCCCAGTTTTCTATCGATGTGCCTTCCCAGGCAGTGTTGATAAATACGACAGGCACGTTCAGTCTCTGAACGAGGAGGTCACCAAGGATACCCCAGCACCAGGCAGACTGCCCGCGCGGCGACATAATATCGAGGTTCTGATTGATTTTGCTAAACTCAGCCGGAGTAGGATCGGTAAGGTTGTCGACGGAGTCGTTGCTGTAATTGGAAATATACAGTACGCGGTCGTCGTTGGCGGACGGTCCAGGGTAATTCCGGAGACCTTGTGCATTCGACTGCCCTGCGATGAGGAAAACTTCACCTACACCAAAACGGCTTAGAACATCGCGGCCTATGACCTTTCCGTCAGACACGCCCCGAACTTCCAGGGAGTACCAGCCGCCTAGGAGCGTAATCGTTCCGGAGAAAACGCCGCCCTGGGGAGCGACCTGCAAAGGTTCCCAGGGTGTTTCAAGACCCTGCCCCTGAATGACCGGCACCGCCCTCACCTCAATTTTTTCAACAGGCATGGTGAATGTACCTGTCACCTGAATCTCCCTCTGACCAGCCATGTTTCGTTGGTAGACAGACTGAAAAACGGGGGAAGTAATTCTGATGGGGGATTTTTCTTGGGAAAATGCTGCTGATGAAAAAATACAAATTAACAACAACACTTTGGCCATTACCGGAAGAATAAATCTACTACGCATTGGGAATTCTGATACAGGTAAAGTTTCTGAGCTCTAACGAAGTATAATTTTGTTAAAGTGTTCAATTACAAAACGGTCACAAATGTAATGGAATATTTTCGCTAAAATATCACTATTCCGTTTTTTTGATCAATCGGGTGTTTACACGGCGTGTTGCGGTTTGGGGCCCTTACATTTTAAAATACAAAAAAGACGAAGCGTGGGATATGCAACGCTTCGTCCTCCCGGCGCACCCGGGCAGCTCATTTGCCTATTTGGCGATGACCAGCTTTTGCGTCTCACTGAAAGTCCCCGAAATCACGCGGATAATATACACGCCACTCGACAGACCCGTCAGGTTGAAATATTGCGGGCGATCGAACTTTTGCACACGGAAAGTCCGGTGGATGATACCCCGGCTGTCGATGATCTGAACATCGGCATTCACCAGATTAGCAAATGTCTCGACGGTCACTCTTTCGCTGGCATTCGGGTTGGGATAAGCTACAAAACCCGGGTTATTTGTGTCAAGATAAAACAGGAACGGCTCTGAGAAATCGGAATAGCATGTGAGCGTTGCGCTGTACACAATGGTGTTATTGACGACATAATTACCCGCCTTCACGGCCTTAAGGGTCGCGCCGGTTTCCGGTAATTGCTCGTCGTTATATTTCCATACGTGATCACCGGCATTCAGGTTGTTTTCCGCAAATAGGGTGTAAACGCCGGTTTTACGGATTACAGGCACGCTTGGTGTTGGTTTCACATCAATGGCCACCGCTGCGGAATAAGGCGAGTAACACCCGTGATCATCCTGAATGCGGGCGGAATAATCGCCCGTTGCGAAAACTTCAATGCTTTCGCCTTCCAGGCCGTTGTTCCAGAAAAATTGATTGCCGTTGGCAGCCTTCAGCATAATGGTGTCGCCGTCACAGAATGTAGTGGGCTGTAATGCTGTCACCGCCGGCGCTGGTGGTAGTGCCAGCGTTTGAGTCGATATCTGGTTGCTCGGATCTGAATAGCATTGAAACTCATTGATCGTTTGCACGGAGTAAGTTCCGGCAGCGGTTACTTTCAGTGTTTGAGAAGAAACGCCGTTGCTCCATAAATACCCGGCAGCATTCGTTGAAACCAGGTTCACACTCAGATCCGCACAGAATGTGGTCGGACCGTCAGCGGTGATCGCCGGCGTAGGCGGCAATGGATTCATCACTACGACAACGACCGGAGAAACGGGCGAAATACAGCCGTTTTCGTCTTTTGCCGAAATTGTAAAATTGCCTGATGACCGTATTTCGATCTCGCGGTCGGTGGAGCCGTTGCTCCACTGGTAGGAAAACGCTTCACTGCTGCGCAATGTGGTATAGTCGCGTTCGCAGAACGTGGTAGCGCGCAGCGCTGTGACGGTGGGTGTTGCAGGGAGCGGATTAACTTTCACATTCACCTCATCCGAAGTGGATTCGCATCCGTTTCCATCCCTTTGCTTCAGGGTGAATTTCCCGGTAGTGGTTACCGCAATGGATTTCGTAGTAGCATTGGTGCTCCAGATGTTTCCTGAATCGTAGCTGGAAGTCATCGTAACGTTTCCGCCGTCGCAGAATGTCGTTTCTCCGCTCAGGGAAATCGAAGGCTTGGCAGGAAGCGGGTTTACCTTCACAGTTACGGGATCCGACTCAGGAGAGAAGCAGCCGACGTTGTCTAGCGCTCTTACACGGAAGTCGCCCGAGTTGACAACGGTAATAGTGGCATTATTCGCGCCGTTGGACCAGACGCTTTTCACTTTTGAGTCCGAAGTCAGATTCACTTCTCCACCCTGGCAGAAAGTGAGTGCGCCAGAGGCAGAAATCTTCGGTTTGTCCGGCAATGGTGAATTGAGCACCTGCATGGCTACTTTCTGAGAAGTAGACTCACAGCCGTAAATATTTTTGACCGTGACGAAGTACTCGCCTCCTGTGGTGACAGGGAGACGGTCGCCCGTAGCGCCCGTGTTCCAGACTGCATTTGTGGAAGTGCTTGATACCAGCGTAGCCGTATTACCGATACAAACCGGGTTGCTACCTTCGATAGTCACCGTCGGCTGGTTGGGCTGAATTTGCTCATTTACACGGATTTCCGGCGAGAAAATGTAATTGCCTTTATCATCGCGCGCTTTCACATAGTAGGTTCCGTTACCGACCGTTACACTGCTGGAAGATTGTCCGTTGTTCCAGTTGAACGAGTTCAATCCAACCGGATCGGCGTTGATCGTCACATTACCGTTCCCGGCACAATCTACGGTAATTCTGAGCGGTCTTTGAGCCTGGTAGGGCTCGGACTTTGCAAAAAAATCGTCCGTGAGGGAATTGGACCAGGCATCGCCAAGCTGCATTAAGCCGTCACCGGAAAAATGGACGCCATTGGGGGCGCCATCCTCGCGGGGAATCTGGATAACATCGGTGTTAGGCCCTTCGAAAACATTCGGTACATTAAGGATAACCTGCCTTTGTCCATTGGTAACGTTCACATCGACGAGGCGTCCATTGTCATAGGAAGTAAGGGATACCATCCACGATATATTCCGTCCTGATTCGTTGCGGCTCGTTTCAATGACGGTTTTCAGCTCGTTAAAATACCTGTCGGTTGACGTTTCTGCAAAATTGTCGGCCTCGCCTTGAAGCCACAGCACTCCGCGCAGGCCAGTAATTGGAGTATATCGTTGAATGACATTGCGCAGGTTACCATAAGGCATGCCGTCAGGTTTAATCCAAACTGACGCGTAGACCGATTCGGTCGGGCCGCTAATGCTTTCTTTCCAGTTGCGTGAAGCCATCCCAGTCCAGCCCGTGTTGAAAAACAAAATCGGGACATTGAGCCGCGATGCAAGGCGATCACCCAGGCGCCCCCAGCACCATGCGGCAGGTCCCCGGGGAGAAATGCGGCTTTGAGCGTCGATATGATGGAAAGATGGGCGCTCCGGCAATTCAAATGGATAGTCGCCTGTTTCGTAGTTATTGATGGAGTTGACACGATCGTCCTGTGCGCCCTGGTTGTTATATTTGGGGTCTTCAAAACCCTGCGCATTGGATTGCCCGGCGATCAGAAATACTTCGCCTACCCCGACGTGCTCGACGGTTTTCGACCCCACCAGTTGGTCCCCTTTCCAGCCTCTTACTTCCAGGCGGTACCAGCCGCCCTCGGCAGTAATGTAGCCAGAGAAAAAACCTCCTTTAATGCTGGCGTCGCTCAGGCTGGTCCAGTCTTTGTCTTTGCCCTGGTTGGGTGCCAGCGCAGATACTTTGGCTTCGACACGATCGACAGGCTGCGTGTAACTGCCTGCAATGTTGATGTTCGCGTTATTAGCTTTGTCTCGCTGAAGTACGATACGGTCCGAAGGGAAATCAATGCTGATTTGTCCGTATGCGGTAAAGGAAATAATACTAAATACTACCAGATAGAAATACGGTAGATAGTGTCTCATGGTGACTATAAATTCTTTGAAATAACTACTTGGACACACAATTTGCATCGAAAGGTTGCCTCTTTCAAGAAATTATTATTGTACGGGGAACGGTGAATTGATCATTTCCCATACTTTGTCTTTTAATTGTTCAATACCTTCTTGGGTTATTGCAGAAATTAAAAGCGTTGGGATACCGTTTGGTAGATTTTCTTGTAATGTAACCCGTTCTTCCTCAGAGATTACATCCATTTTGGAGATAGCCAGCAGGCGGTTTTTGTCGAGCAGCTGCGGGTTATATAAGCGCAGCTCTTGCACCAGCGTCTGGTATTCGGCCTGGATGTCCTCACTGGTAGCAGGTACGATAAAAAGCAGGATGGAGTTGCGTTCGATGTGCCGCAAGAACCGTAAACCAAGTCCTTTGCCTTGTGAAGCACCTTCGATAATACCCGGAATGTCGGCCATTACGAAAGACTTGTAATCGCGGTAAGGTACTACGCCCAGGTTCGGTACAAGGGTTGTGAAGGGATAATCGGCAATTTCGGGCTTGGCGGCCGAGACGACCGACAGCAATGTGGATTTGCCCGCATTCGGGAAGCCTACCAGACCCACGTCGGCCAGTACTTTCAGTTCAAGAATGAACCACTCTTCTTTGCCGGGCTCACCGGGTTGAGCGTATTGGGGCGTTTGGTTGGTCGCCGATTTGAAATGGTCGTTACCCATTCCGCCACGTCCGCCGCGGAGCAGGATCATTTCCTGCCCGTCTTCGGTGATCTCGAAAAGCTGTTCGCCGGTTTCGGCATTTTTGGCGATCGTGCCCAGCGGTACTTCCAGAATAATATCCTTTCCGATTGCCCCCGTGCGCCGCCCGCCTTCGCCGCCTTTTCCGTCGAACGCTTTTACGTGCTTGGTGTATTTCAAATGCAGCAATGTCCAGAGCTGGGCATTGCCTTTCAATATCACGTGACCTCCGCGTCCGCCGTCACCACCGTCCGGTCCACCTTTCTCGACGTGTTTTTCACGCCTGAAATGCATAGAGCCGGCACCGCCGTTACCGGAGCGCGCATTGATTTTTACGTAGTCTATAAAGTTAGAGGAGGCCATGTGAGTATAGTGAAAAAAATAGAAATCAGGCTGCTTCGATCGCGTTCGAGATTTCCCCGAAGATAAAATCGATTTCACCTATTCCGTTGATAGCGATAAACTTACCTTGTCCCTGGTAATAGTCGGCAACGGGTTTTGTTTTGCTGTTATATTCCTGAATGCGTTTCGCAATCAGTTCTTCGTTCTGGTCGTCGGGACGGCCGGATGTTTTGCCGCGGTTCAAAAGGCGTGCCAGCAGCTCGTCGTCGTCAACAGACAATGCTACCATCACCGAAATGCCTTCGTTGTAGCTTGCCAGCAGATTGTCCAATGCTTCGGCCTGCTTCACCGTTCTCGGGAAACCGTCGAAGATGAAACCTGCCGCGTCGCGGTGCTCTTTCAGCTTGTTGTCGATCATCCCGATCACCACTTCATCCGGCACCAGAATGCCCTGGTCCATCAAAGTTTTGGCTTTCAATCCCAGCTCTGTACCAGCCTGAATTTCCGAGCGTAGCAGATCTCCTGTCGAAAGGTGGATCAAATTGTACTTTGCAATTATTTTTTCACTTTGGGTACCTTTCCCGGCGCCCGGAGGGCCAAACAGTATAAGATTCAGCATAGTTGCTTCAAAAATTGATGTCGCGGTAGATTGGTGAATAAGCGGCAAATTTACAACTCTTACTATGATGTCTGCGAAATTGTTGCATAATTTTTACAAGAAAAATCCCCTTTACCATTTCGGGCAAAGGGGATTCGCTATCGTAAAAGTGGCTCCATTCAGGGAATAACCACCCTTTTCACCGCTCCATCTTCATTCTGAACCACCGTTACGAACAGCGTTCCTTTTGTATTTTTCTTAAGTTCGACCTGGCCTACGTACTCGCCTTCGAACTCGTGAATCTCTTTTTTACCTACTTCTTTGCCTTTGGTGTCGGTGACCGTTACCGTCACATTACCCTTTTGCGGTACGCTGAAACGCAGGTTTAGGACGTCGTCGGCGGGATTGTTGGTATAAGCATTCAATGACCGGATGCTTGCGCTTTTTGCATTGTCATTGTTATCCCAGGCATAATCGAAGCTTTTTCCGAAATTCTTCCCGAAATCCTCCATGTCGCGCATCATCATTTTGGCTTTGGGATGGAAGTTTTTGTCGAAATTTTTCTGAATCGACTTCATGCTTTCGTTGAACTTCTCGGAATCCCAGTCGAGGTCATGTTTGAAATCGCCGTCCCAGTGAAATACCATCGGCTCACGCGGATCGCGGTGGTCGACGATCACTTTTTTGCGCTTTCTGGCAGCTATCACGCCGTCGGCGCCGTCATCAACCGTAATGGAAATGGTTTGCTTACCCTTTTTGTCGACGTTCAATGAATCCAGCACTTTGTCGATGAATTTCTGCCTTTCGTCATCGCTTAACGCACCCACTTTGTAACTCTTCTCGATGTCGCGGGTTTTGCCGTTATCATCCTCGGTTACCCTGATCCGGATGCTGGTCTTTGCGTCGTCGTCGTCCTTTTTAGGTTTTTTGTCGGATTGGGCCTGCGCAACGGATAGCAGAGCGGGTGCCGCCACGAGCAGCAGCGACCATGTCAGTTTTTGAATTGAAACAGTTTTCATAAGCATTGTTTGTTTTGAGTCTGAATGAATTGCAAAACCATGGCTATGTTGCTTGGGGCGTTGTTAAATAATGTTAAAAACACCTTGGGCCGGGGGCGAAACATTAAATTTGTTCTTGGCAAAATGTCGGGCAAAGCACAGCCCGCGTTGCATTTGGGAAGCGGAAATTATGACCAAACGGAAAATACAAATTATCGTAGGGCTGATGTGTCTCGCATTGATCGGGCTCATCGGTTTTCAGTGGTACTGGATCAGGGAGGCGATTGCGATCAGGAACGACCAGTTCAACCAGAAGGTCTCGGAATCGGTACAGCAGGTGGTGCACCGGCTGGAAAAGCAGGAAATGATGTACCTCCTGCAACGCCGTATCGAAGCTGAACAGCAGAAGAGCAAGCTCGATCGCATTGCGCAGCTGCGCGACATGCCCATGAAGCGGACCACTCCGCCGGCCCCCAAAACACCTGCTCATGAAGCGGTACCGCGCGTGCAGCCGCGGATGGAGGTCGCCATCGGCCCGAATGGCGAGGAAATACACTATCAGATCATTACCGAAGCAGCTCCTACCGACGTACTCAGCCCGAATATCAGGGTGATGGTGGATCATCAACAGCGCATTATAGAGGAATTTTTCCAGGCCCAGCAATATGGTATGGCCGGGATCGACGAGTTTATGCGCCGCCGGCTGGACGACGAGCGCCGTTTGGGAAATGCGATGCGCGGCATGGCAGATCCCGAAATCCGTCGGAAAGGAGCCGATTTCCTAAAAAAGGATTCGGTTTCCAGAAATATCGCCAACCGGAAGGTGGCCTTGCCGGACAACGCCAAAGGCAGCAAGCAGAAGTCGCGGGCGATCCTCAGTACCGGGGAACCCGACCGTGCGGAGCTACTGAAAGAGGTGATGAAGGATTTTGTCTACACCCAAAGACCGATCGAACAGCGTGTGAACCGCTTTTTGCTGGATACATTATTGAAAAAACAGCTGATTCAAAATGGCGTCACATTGCCTTACGAGTTTGCCGTGAGGGGTGCCGTGCGCGGGCAATCGCCGGATAGCCTCATTTTCTCGACCGTGAGTATGCGCCGGAGTGAGTGGGAAGAGCGGTCGTACAAAGCGGCGTTGTTCCCGAACGAGACACTGACTGCGCAGAACGCATTATATGTGTATTTCCCGGATCAGCAGCGCTATATTCTCAGTAATATGGGGGTGATGTTTGGTGGCTCGGGCATTCTGATCATCGTAATTATGGCCTGTTTCTACCTGGCCGTTACGACCATTCTGCGTCAGAAAAAGCTTTCCGATATTAAAAATGACTTCATCAACAATATGACTCACGAGTTCAAAACGCCCATTTCCACCATTGCATTGGCGGCGGAAATGGCGCAGGAGAATTCGGCCTCATTATTGGATAGCCCAAAAGGCTCACGGCTCGACCGCTACCTGGGCATTATCCGCGAGGAAAATAAACGGCTCGGAACGCATGTCGAGAAGGTTCTGCAAATGGCGTTGCTGGATAAAGGGCATGTAAAACTCAAAATCACCGAAACGAACATTCACGACCTCATCGGCGCTGCACTGAATGGTCAGAGCGTGCAGATCGAGCAGAAGGAAGGGGAAGTAGACCTGAACTTCGATGCCGAGGAGGATGTAGTGGCGGCGGACGAGGTGCATATCTCCAATATTTTGAATAACCTCATCGACAATGCGATCAAGTATTCACCGGAGAAGCTGTATTTGAATATCAGTACCAAAAATGAAAACGGCGGCATCGCGATTTCCATTGCCGACAGGGGCATAGGCATGAACCGCGACCAACAGCAGCGCGTTTTCGATACTTTCTACCGTGTGCCTACCGGCAATGTGCATGATGTGAAAGGCTTCGGGCTTGGGTTGAGTTATGTCAAAAAGATGGTCGAAGCACACGATGGTACCGTTCGTCTGCTAAGCAAACCGGGTGAGGGGAGCACATTTACGATCTGGCTGCCGGTCCGCAAAGAGGAGCAAATAGTTTAGAAATATCGCCCGTAACCGCTAACTTGCCGTCTTTTTAAGATGACTAACCGACAGTTACGGTAAATTTCTGAACACGCAATGATTTCCAAAACTTATGCCCCTCAGGAGATAGAGGATAAATGGTACTCCTACTGGATCGAGAACAAGTTCTTTCAGTCGAAACCCAATCCTGACAAAGAACCCTACACCATCGTGATCCCGCCGCCGAACGTCACAGGTGTGCTGCACATGGGGCATATGCTCAACAATACCATTCAGGATATTCTGGTCCGCAAGGCGCGGATGGAAGGCAAAGAGGCTTGCTGGGTGCCCGGTACCGACCACGCTTCCATTGCTACCGAGGCCAAAGTAGTGGCGATGCTCAAAGAGCGCGGCATTAACAAGCGTGACCTTACCCGCGACGAATTCCTTGAATATTGCTGGGAATGGACGCACAAATACGGCGGCATTATCCTCAAACAACTTCGTAAGCTGGGCGCTTCCTGCGACTGGGATCGCACGCGCTTCACCATGGAGCCGGATTTGTACGATTCGGTGATCGACGTTTTCATTGACCTGTATAATAAGGGAGAGATCTACCGCGGTCACCGGATGGTGAACTGGGACCCTCAGGCGCGCACGACCGTGTCCGACGAGGAGGTGATCATGAAGGAAGTGAACCAGAAGCTGGTTTATCTGCGCTATCCTTTAGAAGGGGAGAATGGAGGAGGGAGTATGGAGGAAGGGGTTACTATTGCTACTACGCGGCCGGAGACTATTATGGCCGATGTGGCGATCTGCGTGAACCCGGCCGATGAGCGGTACCAGCATTTGATTGGTAAGAAAGTACTCATTCCATTGATCAACCGGGCTATTCCGATTATCGCGGATGATTATGTGGAAATGGAGTTCGGAACGGGCTGCCTGAAAGTGACGCCTGCGCACGATACGAATGACTATGAACTTGGAAAGCGTCATAATCTGCCGATTATTGATTTGTTGAATGAGGATGGTACTCTGAATGAAAAAGCGCAGATCCTGGTAGGCGAGGACCGTTTCATTGCACGCAAGAAGATCATCAAGTTGCTCGAAGAATCGGGTAACCTCGTGAAAGTGGAGGAATACCGGTCGAATGTAGGGCATTCGGAGCGTACCGATTCGGTGATCGAGCCGCGGCTTTCGGAGCAGTGGTTCCTGAAAATGGAACAGATCAGCAAGCCCGCATTCGAGAATGTGATGAACGATACGGTGCAATTGATCCCCGCGAAATTCAAGAATACCTACCGTCACTGGATGGAAAACGTTCGTGATTGGAATATCAGCCGCCAGCTTTGGTGGGGGCACCGCATTCCGGCTTACTACCTGAACGACGGCACGATGATCGTCGCGAAGTCGAAGCGGGAGGCATTGCGCAAGGCGCAGCACGAATACCAGCTTTTTGCATTGACCGAGGAGGATATCAAGCAGGATGAGGACGTGCTCGACACATGGTTCTCGTCGTGGCTTTGGCCGATCTCCGTGTTCAACGGGATTAAAGAGCCGGAAAATGAAGAAGTGAATTACTATTACCCGACCAATGACCTCGTAACGGCCCCTGAAATCCTTTTCTTCTGGGTGGCGCGGATGATCATCGCGGGCTACGAATACCGCGGCCAGTATCCGTTCAAGAATGTATACCTGACCGGTATCGTTCGCGACAAGCAAGGCCGTAAAATGTCGAAATCGCTGGGTAACTCCCCCGATCCGATCGATCTCATCGATAAATATGGTGCTGACAGTATCCGTACCGGTATGCTTTTCAGCTCCCAGGCGGGTAACGATTTGCCTTACGATGAAAAGCTGATTGAGCAGGGCCGGAATTTTGGTAACAAAATCTGGAATGCATTCCGTTTGGTTAAGGGCTGGACTGTGGACAGCGAGCTTCCTGTTCCGGAAGGTTCGAAACTGGCCGTACAGTGGTTTGAAAGCAAATTGAACCAGACATTGGCCGAAGTGCAGGACCACTTCTCTAAATTCCGCATTTCGGATGCATTGGGTTCCGTTTACAGGCTGATCTGGGACGATTTCTGCGCACAATATCTCGAAATGATCAAGCCGGGCTTCGAGCAGCCGATCGACCTGTCGACCTATGACTCGACGCTTGACTTCTTCGATCGCCTGATGCGTTTGCTGCATCCGTTTATGCCTTTCATTTCGGAGGAAATCTGGCAGAACATCATTGAAAGGGGCGAGAAAGAGTCTATTTGCGTCGCGCATTTCCCGCAGGCCGGAGAGTTTGACCAGGCATTGCTGAATGACTTTGATATATTGTTCGAACTCGTTTCGTCGATCCGTAACCTGCGCAATGCAAAAGGCATTAGCCCCAAAACCGCATTGCCGCTTGCGATCCGCGCCGAATCGAACGAACGTTACAACGCATTGACGCCGCTGATTGAAAAGCTGGCGAATGTAGAGGGCATTAGTTACGTGGTCGGAGAAGCGGAAGGAACGTCATTCCGGGTGAAATCGGATGAGTTCTTTGTGAACCTGGCCGACGAGCTGGATGTAGAAGCGGAGCGTGAAAATCTTCAACGTGAATTGGAATACACCAAAGGCTTCCTCGACTCGGTAATGAAAAAGCTTTCGAACGAACGCTTCGTGGCTAATGCAAAAGGTGATATCGTCGAAAAGGAGAGGGCGAAGCAGGCAGATGCCGAAGCTAAGATCGCCACATTGACCGAGGCGCTGGCACGACTCAAATAAGCGTCAGAAATACAACTTTTTTGTAAAGCACAGGGCATTAGCGCCTTGTGCTTTTTTATTATGCAAGAATACGGTTTTATGTCTGTGTGACATTTAAAAAGTGCAACGGGACGACCACGTAAATGGCTCACCCTTAGGATTAATCAATGAATTAATGGAGATAAAATTATATTCATTTTTAAAAAATTTTATTAGTTCAAACTGTTTGGAAATAGGAAAAATCCGGGTGTAAATTTCCCGCCAATCTCATGTAATTCAATTGACTATGGCGACGAAAACAGTACAGGACCTGGTGGTGCCGGTGGGTGTCACCCTCGACCGGTTTATCATGCACAGCCAAAGCGCGTTTCCCTACGCGACGGGCGAGTTGTCGCAGCTGCTCCGTGACATTGCGCTTGCGGGGAAGATTATCAACCGGGAAATTAACCGCGCGGGGCTGATCGACATTGCGGGCGGCAACGGGACGGAAAATGTGCAGGGTGAAGACCAGCAAAAGCTCGATATCGTCGCCAACGTACGGTTCATTCGTGCTTTGAAGAATGGGGGAGAGGTTTGCGCCATTCTTTCGGAAGAGGAGGAAGATATTATCCACACCGGCAACAATCATGGGAAGTACGTCGTGGCTATGGACCCGCTCGATGGTTCGTCCAACATCGATGTGAATGTTTCGATCGGTTCGATTTTCTCTATTTACAGACGAGTGACGCCTATCAACGGCCCGGCATCGATGGAGGATTTCCTGCAAGGCGGCCGGAAGCAAATCGCGGCGGGCTATATTCTCTACGGCTCATCAACAATGCTCGTTTATTCTACCGGGGATGGTGTGAACGGGTTCACCTTTGACCATTCGCTGGGGGAATTCATTTTATCACACAAAAACATGGGTACGCCCGCCGATGGCAGGATTTACTCGGTGAACGAGGGGCATTACCACAGCTATCCGCCATTTGTACAGCAATATATTGCCCAATGTAAAACCAGAAGTTTCAGCGCACGATATATTGGCTCGCTTGTTGGTGATTTTCATCGGAATATGCTCAAAGGCGGCATTTACCTTTATCCATCCACTAAAAAAGACCCGAAAGGCAAATTACGTTTGCTTTATGAATGTTATCCGCTGGCATTCATAGCTGAAAAGTCGGGTGGTAAGGCGAGCGACGGTTTCGGGAGTATTCTCGATATTGTGCCGCAGTCGTTTCACCAGCGTTCGCCGCTCTACATCGGCTCCGCTGGGCTTGTGGACGACGTTGTGAAGGGCTGATTACCGGCTACCGTTTTAGTTTTCGTAACTTTGCGGAATGCAGACTACGCAAAACTCATTCGAGCAGTTTAAGCTCAACCGCCAATTGCTCAACGCGATTGAAGAAGCAGGTTACACTGAACCAACCCCCATTCAGGAGCAGGCGATACCCGTGGCGCTGGCCGGGCAAGACATTTTGGGCATTGCCCAGACAGGCACCGGCAAGACCGCTGCCTATACATTACCCTTGTTGATGCGCATCAAATATGCCCAGGGACAGCATCCCCGGGCATTGATTTTGGCTCCCACGCGCGAGCTCGCGATGCAAATCTCCGAGGCCATTACGCAGCTGGGCAAATACACCGACATCCGTACGGTGGTACTATATGGCGGCGTAGGCCCGAAAACGCAGATCGAAGCATTGCGTAAAGGCGTCGATATTATTGTGGCGACACCGGGCCGGTTCATGGATTTGTATTTCCAGGAAGAGATCGTCGTCAAGCATTTGAATGTAATGGTGCTCGACGAGGCCGATAAAATGATGGATATGGGCTTTATGCCGCAGATCCGCAAGCTGCTGGAAGTGATTCCGCGCAAAAGGCAGAATATGCTTTTCTCGGCCACGTTTTCAGGTAAAGTAGAGAATCTTTCCTACGAATTCCTCGAATTTCCTACGCGCATCGAAGTCACCCCACAGGCTACTGCCGCGGAAATGGTGACGCAGGCCCTTTACGAAGTGCCTAATTTCCGCACGAAAATCAATCTGTTATCCTATTTATTGGAAGACAAAGAGGCCTTCACACGCGTGCTCGTGTTCACGCGCAGCCGCGAGGTGGCCGGGTTGGTGCATCAAAATTTGTTGAACCGGGTAGTCCCCGAGGCAGAACTTCGCGTAATCCATGCGAACAAAGGCCAGAATACGCGCATTAATGCGATGGAGGCGTTCAGGGAGGGGAATATCAGGGTGATGGTTGCGACGGATGTCGTGGCGCGTGGTATCGATATTACCGAAGTAAGCCATGTGATCAATTTCGACGTGCCTTTAATTTACGAAGATTATGTGCACCGGATCGGCCGGACGGGGCGGGCTAACACCGTGGGCAATGCGATCACCTTCATGACCATCGCGGATGAATACCATATCCGCAAAATCGAAGCGATGATACGTATGGAAATTCCGAGAGCGGAGTTTCCGGACGATGTTTACATTGCCGAGACGCCCTTTCAGGAACGGCAGGATATGCTGCGTGAAATCGATAATCAGCGACGCAAGGAAGATCCGACATTCAAAGGAGCATTTCATGAGAAAAAGCATAGTTACCCGCCTGCCAAGAAGAGTTCGGGGAATACCACTAAGGGCCGCAGGGCTGCGGGCGGAAGAAGTAAACGCCGGTAATGCAATACAATTCCAATAAAACCGTTTAACTTGGACAATAGAAAACCTGTCTTCTATTAAAGTCAATTATGAAAGAGTCTGTTGTAATTTGGCTTGCCCTTTTGATTCCTGTGCTGAGCTTTGCTCAAAACACGCATCTGGCAAGCGCGGGTCCAAGCACAGATACAAACGTTGCCCCCAAAAAGCCCCTTGATTTAAAGGAAAGGCGTATTATCCCGCTCTTCGGGGAAGTGAGTAAGACATCGGAGCAGATTGATGAAGAGATCAAATTCCTGAGCGAATGTGACAAATCATTTTCTAGCCGCACAGAGGCCAGCAGTTTTTTTGCGACCCGTGCGTGGGAATATTTGCAGGAAGGTTCTCTGGATACAGCCTGCTATCGTTTCAATCTCGCCCAACTGTTGAACGACAAGAACGTGGAGGCGTATTGGGGACTCGGGGTTGTATCGTACCAGCGCGAAAACTGGGTGGATGCCAAAAGAATGCTGAGTAAGGGCGTAAGCCTGCAAGGCGACAACGTGCCGCTGCTGGTGGATTTATCGACGGTTGAACTCAAACTGTATGCGATTACCAGCCGGAAAGAGGAGTTGGACGAGGCGGGAGAATTGCTGAAACATGCAGTTTCCATTGATTCCACGTACGCACTTGGGCAGTACAATCTGGCATTGCTGCATTATAATCTCAATGAATTGGATAAGTCATGGGAGCATTTGCATAAAGGCCGGACACTGGATTTCAGCCAGCTCAACCTCGACTTTGTGGAACTTTTAAAAGCCAAGATGCCCGATCCGCAAGGATTTTTCAAATAAGGGGCATGGTTCCGAAATTGGAAAGTCTCCCAAGCGGGAGACTTTTTTTGTTTCTGACGCTCAGTGTGACATTCCACATTATTGGAAGAAGAATCCGGACGGTGCGATTCCAACTTTGACGGAGTCGACCAAACTTCCATCAGCGCGATAACGAACCGCGTAACCTGCCTGCTTGTACGACGGGCTCACGCCGGCGTAAAGTAACCCTTGCGACGGATCGACCGCGAGACCGTAGAACGGCCGTGGGATCAAAGGTGTGACCATGGCGATCTGCGTATCGGAAATGGAGAACTTGTAGGTCGCGCCATGTTCCTTGAAAGCGCTATCATACCATGAAAGCACGAAGAAAATGGATTTCAGGTCGTTGCTGAGTGTAAAATTGCCGGCTGTTTTAGTGCCGCCGGTAGCGATTGGGAGCGTTGCTTCGGTCGCGTTGGTTTCCGTATTGATGCGCAGCATCTTATCGCCCACGTTCACCCACAGTTTCCCATTGGCGTCGATACCGACCGGATTGGCAATACCTGGTGTAGCAATAGGCGATGTTGCTTCATCGGAGTTGGTATTGATAATCGCCAGCTTGTTTCCTACACCCCATTGGGTAGTTCCTACGTAAAGTTTTGCATTGGCATAGGTCAGGTTTTCGGGCCCATCGGATACATTAATTTTCTTCGTAACCTTCTTGGTGGTAAGGTCGATAACCGCAATATAACCAGTCGAATATTTGTCGACGTCGGTTCCCCAGCACGAAACATATGCCTTTCTGCCGACGATCACTACTTCGCGGGGGTTCTCGATATCCGGTGCGCCGATGGTACCTTCGTCTTTGAAAGTGTACCGGTGCACAAACTGCACCTTATCCTGGCCAGTCACGGAGTTATCGACGAGAATAATGCCCTGTTCTTCGGACGCAGCATAATCCTGCACTCCACCTTTCAATGCAGTTCCGTTAGCAGCGGCGAAAATATCAGCGTCGGCTGTGGTACTTTCCCGTGCAAAGTATGATATCCCACCATTATTGTCCTGGAAATTACCTTCATTCGATACGAAAACGCCGCTTATGTAATCGCCCTTCGGAGCGGGGTCGCTTTGGTTACAGGACCATATTGCTAGGGTAGAAAAAGCTATTGCTAATGAACTGGCTAACTGTCTTTTCATTTTCATTGATTTATTGAGAATCGTAACTAAAGGTTAAACTTAATGCAAAACTTCTTCCCGGCATCGCATTATTTCTGACATTTAAATAAAACGTGTCCGTGATGTTGCGGACCTGCCCTTGCAAAACGAGCTTGAATTTGTAAAAGGCAAAGGTGTGCTCGGCCAGGAGATTAAGCAGACCGTAGCCGTCCAGAAACTGTGAATTGTCGAACGTTGTATAGCGTTTGCTGGCCGCCTGCAACTGGCCTGTTAGCTTCGTAGATTTGAACTGGACGAATGCATTGGCATTAGCTGTATGTTCAGGCACATACACCAGCTGTTTACCGATAATGTCCTGCGAGTAATTATCGTAAGCTTTCTCCTGGCTGCTTTTGTTGAATGCATAGCCCGCTTCCAGACCTGTTCGCCAAGGCCCGGTTTGGTGCTGATAGTTCAGTTGCAATTCGATTCCCCGTGCCAATACCTGTTGCAGATTCTCGACGCGGTAGTTTCTGGTAGGGTTCCAGTAAGTCCAGTCTTTAATGCGGTTATGGTAGAAAGTTGCCGAGGTTCGTAATGTGCCGCCGAAAGCCGCTTTAAAAGTCTGTTCAAGGCCTATTTCCTTGTTCCAGCCCGTTTCCGGACGGATATCCGGGTTACCGAGATCTTTCCAGTAACGTTCGTTCAAAGTAGGCACCCGATAGCTGCGGCCATAAGAGCCTTTCGCGACTAGGTTGTAAAGCGTTTTTTGAATTAAACCATATTCCAAGCCAACTGATGGGGTGAATGGGGGATTAAAACCGGTAACGAGCCCCTGCCTGAGGTTAAATGAGGTCGTGACCCTTGCTGTCGGTTGCCAGCGGGTCAGCAGGAAAAAATCGGTGCGGTTCTCGCTCACGGGCGAGCGTGCATACCCGGGCACGCGCGAGCGGTAATGCGTCCATTCTCCACCGGTTTTGACGGCGACGGGATTTAAATCTCCTCCAATATTTAGCGTAAAGTCCTTTTCAATTCTCGAAGAGAACTTATCGGTTACCGAATGATCGGGATTAGCGAGGTCGCCTTTGGCGTAATCGATGATATCGCGCACCCACGCGGTGCGTAGCGTGAGCGTCCGCACCTGATAGCGCACCATCGTACGATAGGCAGTGGTGCGGGTCATTTCACGGCCTTGTACATCGTCGGGCGTGAGCGTCAGCTTATTGTCGGTGAGCCAGGCATGTACAGAAATTTCCTGGTCGTTACGAGAGAGCAGGAACAGATCCTGTACGATGCCTTTTTGAAAAGTTTCCGTAGGTAGGAGTGCGTACGTATTCCGGGTCGGTTTCGGATAATCATTGTTCATCCTACCGTTGTAAAGTGCCGTTTTACCCGAGAAAGCCCATTGGTCACTCAATCGCGCCGCATAACGGACGTCTGTTCTGCTCTGATGATTACGGAAGCTTTCCCGTTGTCTGCCGTCAGACACATGAAATGGCGTGGCCGATGCACGGCTTTCAAGCAAAATACTCCCGCCTACGGCATCGGAACCCACGACGCTTGCCGCAGAGCCATATTGAACCGAAAGCTGGTCGAAACCGGCCACGGGAATGGTGGAAAAATCCGTTTGTCCAAGAGTAGGCGCATTGATATTGAGCCCATTCCACAGTACCGCAGTGTGGTTTGCCGATGTGCCGCGGAATGATGCCGTGCTGAGCTGGCCAGGCCCGTAGTTTTTAAATGCAATAGGAGTATATGCCGATAAAACGTCGCCGATATTCTGATAGCGAACTTGCGTGAGCGAAGCAGAATCGATACGCTGGATTTTCAGGCCGCTCATGAATTTTTGAGGGACAAATCCCTTCACGGTTACCGGGTCAAGAGCGATGGAGTCTTTTTGTGCATAGGCAGTTACTGTGAATGCAAAACTTGCCCACAATATCGAATAACGCACAAATCTTAGGATGGTAAACACGCTGAACCGCAGTGAATTGGCGGTGATCTTTCTGTTTTTTGGGTGCAAAGGTAGGTATTTCCCCTGACTTTCCGTTCTGTGCGATAACTGCTATCTTTGTGCCAAATTCTGATTGCTTTTGGCCGCTTCTACTGAAAATTTCCCGACTGCATCTTCCCTGAAAGGTATTTACCTCATGCTGGGGGCCGCATTTTTCTTCTCGCTTACATCCGCAATTTCGAAATGGCTGGGAAAGGAGTTTCATATCGTGCAGCTGGTTTTTTTCAGGAATATTGTCGGGGTGGTTTTTATTGTTAGTAGTATCTGGCAACGACCGTTAAGACAGGAAGGTGGGAAGTTAGGCTTGCTTATTTTCAGGGGTGTGGTAGGGACATTGTCGCTCTACATGCTTTTTTATGCAATCCAGACGCTTGGACTCGGTCGTGCCTCTACCTACCAATATACCTACCCGATTTTTCTGGCGCTTTTTTCCTGGCTGCTCATCGGCGAAACGCTGAATGGAAAGGAGTGGATGGCCATATTTGTCGGATTTACCGGCATCCTGTTTGTATTCCGGCCCGATCTTTCGTCGTCGCTGCGGGATAATGCCTTGGGACTTGGCAATGCATTGCTGACGGCTATTTCCTACCTGTCGATCCGCCAGCTCGGCGTCGTGTATGATACGCGCGCGATCATCCTTTCATTTATGCTAAGCGGGATTGTAATGCCTATTCTGTCGATGCTGGTCGGGACGTATTATCCCATGGAGCATTTGGATTTTCTGATAGGCACATTCAAATGGCCTGAAAATGTTTGGCATTGGTTGGGTTTTCTCGCATTGGGCCTTACGGCGCTTTTAGGTCAAAAAATGCTTACGCAGTCGTTTACCTACGACAAAGCCGGTCGCGTCGCAGCGGTGGGCTATTCCAATATCCTTTTTTCTGTATTGATTGGCTTTTTGATGGGCGAAGCAATTCCAACATTATCCATGCTGACGGGCATGCTGCTGATCATCACCGGAGGTATTCTGGTGTCTTTGGCTAAAACCAAAAATGCTTAAAGCCGCTCGTTGAATGCCAACCGGTTCATGAACGGATCGATGACGGTTACAGAGATGGCGTCCCAAGGTTCGTGTTCAAGTCCGGGGTGATTGTATTTGTACTGTTTGTCATTCAGCTCCTTGTGGAAATCCCGTACGCCAGTGCATTCGATGAAGACTTTGGCCCCGGGTGTGCTATCGCCGTGATGTTCGGAAAGGTGGAGAACCACACCGCCTCGGGAAACCTGCATGTATAACGGCGCGTCGTTGGAAAACCGGTGTTCCCAATCGATCTGGAAGCCGAGCCAGCCGATGTAAAACTCCCGTGCTTTGGTTTCGTCAAAAATGCGTAAAATTGGGATGACTTTGCTGGCTTCCATGTCGATAGCGTTTTGAGGCTTGGTGCCGGGCGCCGCAAGCGGGCGCCGGGTACGGCAATGATTTGTGGCTGAGATTTGTTAAAGAGAAGAAATCTAAAAAATTACCATGAAACGACTCCTGTCATCACTGATAATATTTCCGGCCATGCTGGTGTTCCTTGCCGGTTTCAAGGCTGATACCGGTAAGGAGCGTGAGGCGGCGGAAGGCATTCAATGGCTGACCATTGAAGAAGCATATGCCAAAATTCAGAAAGAACCCCGCAAAATCCTGATTGACGTCTACACCGACTGGTGCGGATGGTGCAAAGTGATGGATCGGGAAACGTTTAAGGACAAGGCCGTTACTGAATATATCAACAAGAAATATTACGCCGTGAAGCTCGATGCAGAGCAAAAAGGGACGATCAAGTTGGGCGACAAGCAGTTCAAATACCTTGAACAAGGCGGGCGTGGCATCAACGAGATCGCACTGGCATTAACCAACAATCAACCAAGCTACCCTACAACGGTTTTTCTGGACGATCATTTCAACATGATCCAGCCCCTGGCCGGTTACCTGAAAGCCAAAGAGTTTCACCAGATCATCACCTTTTTTGGCGAGGATTACCACAAAAAGCAAGACTTCGAAAGTTATAAATCGAAGACTTACGCGCAGTTGTATCCTGCGAGATAGGCATAATTCATTTCACTCGACTTCCTTATAAATAGTCTTTAATCGACAGTAGCAGATTTGATGCTCTCAAAACTGTATTCTGTTATTTAACTAATTTATATGAAGTGTAGTGAGCTCATCAGAATACTAAAAATTGATGGTTGGTTTATTGTCAGGCAAGAAGGCAGTCATGTCATAATGCGGCATCCCACTAAGAAGGGGCAGGTGTCCGTTCCTAATCATGGCTCGAAAGAAGTGAAGAAAGGACTGTTGGTAGCGTTGTTTAAGAAGGCGGAAATAAAAACCAATAAGAGATGAAGAAGCCTAAAATAGTTTTGGAAGTTATCAGGGAAGAGGAAGGTTTTAGCGCCGTTGCCGACATTGCGGACAAATTCATTGGCACGCAGGGCGATAACATGGAGGAATTAAAACAAAACATCCTCGAAGTGGTCAATCTGACCTTCTCCGAGGATGGCTTCACTTATAATATGGATGAGATCGAATTAAGGTTGCCTATTGAAAAGTCTGCAACTTCACTGCATTAGTTAACGGGGAACATTCTTAAACCGCTTCACCCTCCTGCATTCTTTCCGCATTCTCTGCAATGCGCAGTTTTTCGATCAGCTCCGCTATATCTCCTTCCATTACAGCAGGGAGATTGTAAACGGTATAACCGATGCGGTGGTCGGTAATGCGGCTTTGCGGGTAGTTATAAGTCCGGATTTTGTCGGAACGGTCGCCGCTGCCGACCATCGATTTCCGTTGTGAGCTGATCGCGTCGTTGTGCTTTTTCAGCTCGATCTCATACAGGCGCGAGCGCAGTACACTTAATGCACGATCTTTGTTTTTGAGCTGCGAACGTTCGTCCTGGCAGCTTACTACCAATCCGGATGGAATGTGCGTAAGACGCACCGCAGAATAAGTCGTGTTTACCGATTGTCCTCCCGCACCCGAAGATTGGAAAGTATCGACGCGAATGTCGTTCATATTGATCTGCACATCTACTTCCTCGGCCTCGGGAAGTACGGCCACCGACGCGGCCGATGTGTGGATACGGCCTTGCGATTCCGTTTGAGGCACACGCTGCACGCGGTGCACACCCGATTCGAATTTCATTTTACCGTACACATCTTCTCCCTCGACTTTGCAGATAATCTCTTTATAACCGCCATTAGTGCCTTCGGTGTAATCCATTACCGATGATCGCCAGCCCATTTTCTCGAAGAAGCGCTGATACATCCTGAAAAGGTCACCGGCAAAAATAGCAGCTTCGTCGCCGCCGGTACCGCCGCGGATTTCCAGGATGATGTTCCGGCTGTCGTTAGGATCTTTTGGGATAAGCAATTCCTTAATGGTCTGTTCGAGTTCTTCAAGTTTGGGAACCAGTTCGTCGAGCTCCTCTTTGGCCATTTCGCGCAGATCTTCGTCTTTTTCAGTCGCTATAAGTTCTTTGGTGCCGGCAATGTCCTTCTGCAATTTCTGGTAAAGCGCATATTGCTCCACGATCTTGCCGAGGTCCTTGTATTCCTTGCTGATCTTGGAATAACGTGTAGAATCGGAGACCACTTCCGGTTGTATGATTTGTTGAGAAACCTCTTCAAACCGTTCTTTTATAGCTTCTAATTTATCGATCATCTTTATTGAATATCTTTGGCATCTCGCATTCGGGGCACAAAGATACGCATTTTAGCTAAATGAATGGTTTCAAGGAACTGGCTGCATGCTGTAAGAGAAACCGTTTGATGGATTAAACTAATATTTGGAACAATGAAAAGAATCATATGCATTGCCATGTTGGCGGTCGCCTTCACAGGCTGCGATTTTAAAAGCGGCCGCATCGAAAACACGAAGGAGTTAAGCAGGGAAATAAAAGCCTCGCAGATCAAACGGGTTACCAATGTACAATTGATATCATCGGCCGACGAATGGGGGAAGAAGATCGCACAGATCGCCGAGAAATCGCTGAAAGGCGAGCTCGAAAAGAACCCTGATACCGGACTGGCGCATTGCCGCGATTTGAGCGGCATTCCGGTTATTGCCGCATTGGAAAAGGAATATGGCGTTAAAGTCGAATTGTTTGGCATTAACGACGTAAAGCGCGCTGATTTACACGCCAAGGAACGGGAAATACTCGACGCATACGCTTATAGCGCTAAAAGCAACACCCAGGCGGGCGATAATTTGCAGCAGTTGAACGACAGCTTGCTTGTTTACAACGCGCCCGTTGCCGCAGGAAGCGTCATTTGCAAAAAATGTATGGCTAGTCAGGACACCACTTTCGCCGTCTGGCGACTGCTTTTCAACAAAAAGGAGATTATCAGAAAGCTGGACGCCAAGCAGTTGAAAGATTGATTCCCGTGTGATTTTTTGCTTACTTTAAGAAAACAAAGGATCATGATTACTCAGCAGAAAAAGGGCCTCTCTTACCGGGAAAATGTCTCAGATCCCCTCGTTTTGGAGGAATGGGATGGTAAAATCTATTACCGGAAAGGATACCGCGAGGTTTTGAGCGGAGCCAAAACTGTTGAAGAAATCATGGGAAGCAGTAGCTTACAAGCTGAAATTATTTCCTATATCCTGCAAGTTATCCTGCGGTCTGCCGATCTACGTAAGTATCGTGTGCATACGAGCGAGCCAGGGATTCATATATCGAAACAGGCCAATATGGCTGGGGATATCCTGGTCTACGATAAGTCCGTCCTTACTCCGGAGAAAATCTCGCGGAAATATGCGGACGTGCCTCCGAAAATAGTCATAGAAGTTGATATTAGTATTGAAGCAGAAGGAATTACCGAGATGGGTTATGTTTTCCAGAAATCGGAGCGGCTTATCGACTTTGGTTGTGAAAGGGTGATCTGGGTGTTGAGTGAAATACAGAAAGTGGTCATCTTCACGCCCGGGGCCGAAGCGGAAATTCTGAACTGGTACAGCGATATAGCTGTGCTGCATTATATAACCTTCAATATTGGTACTTATCTGGACTCGGAAGGCATCAGCATTTGATCTGGAAGTCGGTATTGTCGTAAAAATGAAGGGACACTGTTACAATTAGCAGTGTCCCTTCATTTTTATTTCCCTACAACCTGGTAAATATCATACCAATCCTCCCGGCTCAGCTTAATATCCGAAGCGCTCGCTCCATTGCGAATGCGTGCTTCGGATAGCGACCCAATGATGGGTAATGTGCCCAGTTTCATGAGCCAGGCAACCGCGGTTTGTTCGATATTGGCATCGTATTTTTTGCCGACTTCATCCAGTTTGGCCCGCAGCCGCACGGCTTTTTCGTCGGTACCATTCAGAATTTTTCCTCCTGCGAGGGGAGCCCAGGCGAGCGGTTTGCTGAAACTTTGTTTGATAAAATCGATACGGCCGTCTTCGATCGCGGTCGTATTCATCAAATTCAGCTCGATATGGTTCGTAACGATCGGAATCCGGAGGTATGACGCGAGTAGCTGATGCTGGAAAACTGTAAAATTGGCGATGCCAATATGTTTTGCTTTCCCTGAGGTTACGATTTCAGCCAACGCCATCGCTGTTTCTTCAGGATCGGCAAGCAAATCGCTTTGGTGCAGCAGAAAGATATCCAGATAGTCGGTCTTGAGCCTTTTGAGCGAGCCGTTAATGCTATTGATGATGTGCTCACGCGAATTATCGTAGTACGTCAGGTATTTATCATCCGACATCCTGATGCCGCATTTACTGAATAGCACAATATCCTCTCGCTTGAAGGATTTGTTGGCGATGATCTTTCCGAAATGCTCTTCAATCGTATGGTCGCCGTAAACATCAGCATGGTCGAACGTATTAATGCCCAGATCGAGGCAGAGGTTGACCGTTTTTTCAATTTGCGTGGTGGTAACGGCACCTTCGTCGGTCCATCTCCAAAAACCATAAATTGCTTCCGAAACCTTCGGGCCGGAATCACTGAGGCTTACTTTTTTCATCGGTGGTAGTTTGAATTCCTGCAAAAGTATCTATTTCTCCAATCGTTTATCCCTTACGATCAGATAAAAATCATTGTCCAGTTCAAGGTAGCCATAGTCGTAAACGAAGCGGTAAATGCTTCCTTTGAGGGTCGGACGGATGTTCGTAATCAGGTTAAAATCAAAGCCTTTCGCCAGTAAAATGTGCTTGGTCGTTTTGGATTTGTCATCGGGACAAAGCTCTTCCAGAATCCGGCGGTTCTTTCGGAGCTGATTGTTGATGTTCCTCACAATGTTGTAAGAATCCGAATTGAGCCGGTTATTGAAGCTGTTCCGGCACATATCGGAACAAAATTTTTTATCGACCCTACCCGTGAGGGGTTTCCCGCATTCCTGGCAATTGATCATATCCTTTTCGTTTCGCCGGACCGCTTGTAATCCGGGCAGTGTGCATAGATTTTCCTGAACTGCAATATAGTAAAATTCATTTGTGAGGGTCGCCAGCCTGTATTTTTCCGTTTGCAAACGGCTGCAAATACTTTCATATGACTATAAGCGGTTAAAAACCGACTACTGTTTTCCGCTCGCTACACCTTTGCATTGCCGGTTCGCATTGTTTAATCCGGCATTCGTATCCATCATCTAAACATTAGTGAAAATGAACTCGGTAAAATTAATCGGAAATGTAGGTCGTGAAATCAATGTAAGGGAATTTGATGGCGGCAAAATGCTTAGCTTTTCACTGGCGACAGACGAAGGCTATGTTAATAAGGATAAGGAAGAAGTCAAGAATACAGTCTGGCACACGGTAGTCGTGTGGCGGGAACTGGCGCAGCGCTGCGAAACATTTCTGACCACTGGTAAAATGGTCTCTATCGAAGGTCGGCTAACTTATCGGCAATATGTTGACAAGGACAATCGTACGGTAAGACGCACGGAGGTAACCGCGCATAAAGTGGAGGAGATCCAGAAGAAGCAGGAGGCGGCGGTGTGATGTTATGCCCGTGGTGCGAGCGATAACAGGCCTCATGCCTGGTTTCGACATGAGGCCTGTTTTGTGCTTATGAAAGACTTTTTTCGAGAGTCGCTTTCCAGTTACTGTATGCGTCGCGTGTTGCCTGTGCGAGATTTGCGTCGGGCTCGATCGTGCGTAGCGCTGTAAGCCCGACGAATGCCTCTTCGCGGTTTTTGTAATAGCCAAGTCCGAAGCCGGCTGCACGGGCTGCTCCCTGTGCGCCATCGGTATTGTAAAGCTCAACAGTGGCACCGGAGACGTTGGCAAAAGTTTCCCTGAAAACAGGGCTGAGGAACATATTGGCTTCCCCGGCGCGGATGTTCTTGAGAGAAACACCTACCGTTTCCATGATTTCCATGCCGTAATACAGTGCGAAGACAATGCCTTCCTGTGAAGCACGCGTGAAATGGCTTAATCCGTGACGGCTGAACTGAAGTCCTTTAAATGTGCTTCCGGGATCCTGGTTTTCGAGCATACGCTCCGCTCCGTTACCGAATGGAAGACAGAACAGGCCGTCGGAACCCACTGGTGCCTGTGCAGCGAGGTTGTTCATTTCAGGATAAGAGATGTTCCCCTGGAAGAGCGCATTGCGGAGCCAGCCATTCAGGCTTCCGGTCCCGTTTACGCATAGCAAAACGCCATAACGGGACGCCGAAGAAATCGGGTTCACGTGCAGGAAGGTATTGACGCGTGATTTCGGATCGAATTTGATTTGATCGCTGACACCGTAGACTACCCCGGAAGTGCCGGCCGTAGCAGCAACTTCCCCCGGTTCGAGGACATTGAGTGAAAAGGCGTTGTTAGGCTGGTCGCCTGCGCGGTAAGTGACGGGGATGCCTGCCCGCAAACCAAGTTCTGCCGCCGCCGCCGCACTTACTTTTCCTTGTTCGGCGAATGTTGGGAGTATCTCTGGAAGAATGCTTTGGTTGAATCCGAAGTGATCAAAGAGGAAATCGGCCGGACGTTGGTTCACGAAGTCCCAGAAGATTCCCTCGGAAAGTCCCGATGGGGTCGTCACCACTTCCCCCGTCATACGGGCAGCGAGGTAGTCGCCGGGAAGCATGAATTTATGCACTTTCGCGTAAACATCGGGCTCGTTCTGTTTTACCCAACCCAGTTTGGATGCCGTGAAATTGCCCGGGGAGTTGAGTAAATGAGGCAGTACATATTCCTCACCAAGTGCTTCCATGGCCTGGTTACCCACTTCCACAGCGCGGCTGTCGCACCAGATAATGGATGGACGAAGCACATTCAGATTTTCATCCACGACTACCAGCCCGTGCATTTGGTACGATATACCTATTGCACCGACCTCGTCAGGGGATACGTTTGCTTTTTTGATAACAGCCTGAGAGGCAAGACATGCATTTTCCCACCACATCTGAGGCTGCTGTTCGGCAAAACCCGGCTTTGGGGCTGCAATGGTCATTTCCCTTTCAGGATAGAATGCGGAGGCGGCAACTGCCCCGGTATCTGCGTGAATCAAACAAGCTTTGACGGACGAACTGCCTAAATCGAATCCAAGGAAATACATTGCGAAATATGATTATTTTGATTTAAAATGCTTCAATGTTTAAATATAAGTGCTAAAAAGTACAAAAATGTTCAAATAACTTTAAGAAAAGAAACATAATAAGTGTAATTTTTACACTTAAATATAAATGTACTGAATACATACGGGAAAGTGATGTCAGAACAGTCAGAAATTGGGTATATTAATGACTTGATGAAACTAAAGGGTTGATTTTAGGGTCTCCTTTGTGTTTATCTTGCAAGAGGTCAAATATCTATGCGATATTTGAGGAAAATTTCCAGTTGCTGACATCCTTTATCGGGAATTATGAAGAAAGTTGTACAAGTCGTTCTCATTGGTGGGCTGTTTTTGTTGTTTTCGGAGTTTCGTACCGTAGATAGAAAATGGGAGAAGCAGTTCTCCCGCCTCGATCGGGAAGTCAGGGAAAATAGCAAAGCCTATGCAACACTGGGGGATGCAACCAAGACCATCGGGCACCGGCTTACCGGAAGTGTCAATGGAGAAAAGGCTGAGGAATATGCATTCAAGCTTTTGAAAAGCTATGGCTTCACCGATGTGGTCTATCAGCCATTTGAAGTGGAAGCCTGGATGCGGGACACAGTGACACTCTCCATCGCCCCTGGAAGCAGCGACAATTTTCGCGATGTTCCCGTTGTGTCCCTGGCGCATTCGCCCGTAGAGGCTATTCTGCAGGGCGAAATTGTGGATGTAGGCAATGGATTGGAAGAGGATTTTCTTGCCTTGAAGGATAAAGTGAAAGGCAAGATTGCGATGGCGAACATCAATCTGGTGGACGCAACAGGCAAAAAGAACCTTCATCGGTCAGAAAAGACGGCATTGGCGATCAAATATGGTGCAAAGGGAGTGATCATGGTCAATGGTGCGCCGGGCAAGATTTTGCTTACCGGGACTGCATCGGTTACAGGAGCCATTATTTCCATTCCCGCGGTGTGTATATCCAACGAAAGCGGCCATGAGATCAGAAAGTGGATTAAGGACGAAGGTCCTTTGGAAGCGCATATAGACATGCACAACATTTCGAAGCCTATCAAAGCGCGGAATGTAATTGCAACGCTCAAGGGGAAATCGGATGAGAAAGTAATTATCGGCGGTCACCTCGATTCATGGGACCTGGCTACCGGTGCGATTGATAATGGAATCGGCTCATTTGCAGTCATTGACGTGGCCAGAGCATTTAAGGCATTGAAGGTGAAACCGGAGCGGACCATTCAATTTGTGTTGTTCATGGGAGAAGAGCAGGGGTTGCTAGGCTCCAAGCATTTTGTGAACGAACTCAAAAAGTCCGGGACGATCGATAAGGTTTCTTACATGATGAATCTCGACATGACCAATGACCCGAATGGTGCGAATACATTCGGACGGGATGAGATGACTGAATTCTTTGCGACGGTAGGGCAAGCCATTCGTTCGGTAGACAGCGACTACAAAAACGAGACGACGAACAGGGCCGGCCTGCACAGCGACCACCAGCCATTTATGCTGGAAGGTGTTCCCATTGCAGGTTTGTCGGGACACCTCGACCCGAATGTTTTGCAATGCTACCATGCGGATTGTGATGATTTCAGCCTGGTGAACAAGGATCAGCTGGAAAATACCGTGCGCATTGCTTCTATGTACCTGTACGCACTATCCAATGCAGAGAATATTGCGGTGAAGAAATTGTCGGACCAGAAAACCCGCGACTACCTGATATCGCAAGGACTGAAAGAAGAATTGATTATCGGCCAGGAGTGGCGCTGGGAACAGTAGCTACCTGCCGCAATAGAAAGTACAATGCTAGTATTTCCGAATGCCAAGATCAATATCGGTTTAAATATCGTCGAAAAGCGCCCGGACGGGTTTCATAACATCGAGTCCTGTTTCTATCCCGTAGGTTGGTCGGATGCTCTGGAAATTACTTTGGCGGAGAAATTTTCGTTTCATTCCGACGGGATCACTATCCCGGGGAATGCTGATGACAACCTTTGCACAAAGGCTTACGAAATGCTCAGGCGTGATTTTGACTTGCCTGCCGTCAAAATACATTTGCTGAAAACGGTGCCTATCGGCGCAGGACTTGGTGGGGGATCGGCAGACGCTGCTTTTACGATCAAAGCATTGAATCAGCTGTTTGATCTAGGGATTTCTATTGAAGGGCAAGAGAAATATGCCAGACTTATTGGCAGCGATTGCGCCTTTTTTATCCGCAACAAACCGGTATACTGCTTCGAAAAAGGCGACCAGTTCGATACAATCGACATTGACATTTCCGGAAAATGGATCGCACTCGTGAATCCCGGGATCCATATCTCCACCGTTGAAGCATATTCCGGCGTGGTCGCGAAACGAAGCACCGAAAATTTACGTAATATACTTCGGGAGCCGATTGCTGAATGGAAAGGCCGTGTTACGAATGATTTTGAAGCAGCTCTTTTTATAAAATACCCCTCTTTGGAGGAAATAAAGGAAAAGTTATATGGCCTTGGGGCGGAGTACGCAGCCATGTCCGGTTCAGGATCTACCCTGTTCGGCATTTTCGGGCAGGAGCAAAATGTAAAAGAGCATTTTCCTGACTTTCGTCTTTGGCAGGGTTTTCTTAAATAAATTTAACCTTCACGTTATGTATTAAGGTGCAAAATAGTCGTTATATTCACTTTGAATTGCGCTTTTCGAAGATATCAATGATTGCGAGATGAGTCCGAAGCACACAACTAAGCAAACCGAAAATCCTTTCACCAAACGTCGTGAGCCGCTTGGCTTTATGCTTTGGTTAGGAGTTGCTGGGAGCTCAGTGCTTTTTACTTCGATCTTCGTCATTTTTCTTCTGCGGGCACACAAAGAGACGGCGCACCTGGTTGCGTTGCCGGATATGTTCTGGCTCAGTACGCTGGTTATCCTTTTCAGCAGTATTACACTTCACGAAGCGAACCTCGCCTTTACAAACGAACGTTTCCTGCATTATCGGGTGTTTTTGGGTGCAACGCTTTTGCTTGGGTTTACCTTTATTGTGCTGCAAACGGGAGGATGGATGGAGATGGTTAATTCCGGCGTTTTTAGCGGTGTCAATACTTCCGAAGGATTTATTTACCTGTTGACGGGCCTTCACCTGCTACACATGATAGGTGGTGTGCTATACCTCAGCTACCTGTTCAGAAAAGCCCTCAAAAACAGGAGCTATGTGGACTCTTTCGTGTATAGCGTCAATCCTCCGAACCGCCTACGCATTAAACTTTTTACCCGCTACTGGCATTTCACAGGGGCGCTCTGGCTTGTGGTATTTATTTTCCTGATCGTGCTTTACTGAGTACCGGGGCGGATAAGGCACCTTCGCCCAATTGCATTCCCGAATTCGTATATTTGGAATCCGAGATGTAACAACATGATCCCCGCTCCGCCGCCGATTCGTACCGACCTTTTTTCATTGTTCATTCTTCTGGGTTGTGTGCAGGGGTTGATACTCTCATACGTTTTCCTGTCGCATGCAAAGGGTAGCAACCGCGCGAATCTCTTCCTCGGAATTCTTATCCTGGCAATGTCGGTTATTATCAGTGACGTCTGGTTGGGATATACCCATTACATGTTCCGCGTGTTGTGGCTGGTTGATTTCAGCGAACCGCTCAATCTCCTGATGGCGCCGACTGCGTTTCTCTACACCCAAACCGGGGTGAACCAGAAAATGCCCAGGCGTGCATGGCTGCATTTTTTACCATCGCTGGTGTACCTGGTGTACATGTGCGTGCTCATATACCCGCAGGACCTGACATTTAAATATAACTCGAACATAGGCTCTTTCCATCCAGAATTGGAGAGGATCGAGGCATTGAGGTACGGCAGCGACTGGATGTTTTATCCGAAATGGCACATCAACGACCTCACGTTCGCCAGCATGATCATTTACAGCATTGCCGGTTTCTGGTTTTTGACGAGAGTATTTCGGCAACGCAGTATTTCCTTCTTTACGGGTGAAAAGAACTCGCTGACCTGGTTCAGGGACATGTCTTTGCAGCTCACATTCCTGATCGTGGTTTTCTTTATCGTCCGCACATCCTTCCCGCACGATCTCGGCGACCATATTATCGCCGCATTCATTTCCCTTATCATCTATATTATCAGCTTCACGGTTCTGAGAAGATCGCTGTTTTTTCACGAACCGATTGAACGGACGACCCGGAAATATGAAAAATCATCATTGACGGAGGAAATACAATCGGCGACGCTGGGTAAGCTGGAAGCAGTAATGCTGGCGGAAAAGCCTTTTCTGGATCCCGGATTTTCTCTGCCGGCACTTTCCAAAAGACTCGGCGTGTCGACCCACCATTTATCACAGATACTCAATGAGGAATTGAAGCAAAGCTTTTTCGACTTTTTGGGCGCATACCGCATTCAGGAGGCGCAGCGGTTGCTAGCCGATCAGGAGAACGCTTACATCAAAATTGAGGAAATAGGACAGATGGTCGGTTACAATTCGAAATCTGCATTCAACACGGCTTTCAGGAAGATAACCGGCACCACTCCCTCCGAATACCGTAAGAAACAGGCGAATCAGAGGTTCTGACTTATCGGGAAGAACATCGAACGTATCAGAACGGTCGTTTTAGCCCTATTACAGGCGCTAGTTTTGGGCATCATTCAAAACTATTCGTCATGGAAACAAAGCCCAACCAATTCAATCCCGCATCATCCCAAATCCGCCGATACGACCTCGACTGGCTCCGTGTAATCGCCTTCGGAATTCTGATCTTCTTCCACGTCGGAATGTTTTTTAACCACTGGGGATGGCACATCAAAAACAATGTGGTTACGGACGCCGTAGAATGGCCGATGCGGTTCAGCAGTCAATGGCGCATGTCACTGCTATTCATGATTTCGGGTGCAGGCGTGTATTTCGCTCTCGGAAGTCGTGGGCCGGCAGCTTTTCTGAAAGAGCGTTTTGTACGAATTTTCATACCACTCGTTTTCGGGATGTTTGTCATAGTACCACCGCAGATATTTTTCGAGCGGCTAACACAAGGGCAAACCTACGGCTACCCGGATTTCTACAAAACCGTATTTCAATTCGTCCCTTATCCGAATGGTAGTTTCAGTTGGCACCATTTATGGTACCTGGTTTACATTTTCTGCTATTCCTTAATAGGACTGCCACTACTGCTTTTGCTGCGTCGCTATACGGGCTTTACGCAGCGTGCGGCGGCATTCTTTGCCAATCCATGGACTTTGATCGCCGTGCCGGTACTCTGGCATGTGGGCGGAAGTATTTTGCTGGAAGAACATTTCCCTACCACTCATAACCTGGTGAAGGATTGGAACGAACATTTTCATGATTTTACACTCTTCGTGACCGGTTTTGTGATTTGCACACAAGCCCGCTTCTGGGATACGCTCCAACAATACCGGCGATTAACACTAGGCATCTGGATTACGCTGACTATCGCACTCTATGCGTATTACTGGACCGTCGACAGGGATATGAACGCGACGCAGTGGCTTGTTTATGATGTGATCAAAACTACGAACGCGTGGTGCATTCTACTTTCGATCTTCGGATATGGTTATACTTACCTGCAATTCACGAATCCATTTTTGAGATACGCTAATGAGGCGGTGTACCCATTTTACATCCTGCATCAGACGGTAATCATCTGTCTGGCATACCCGCTGATCCAATCACCAGTGCATTGGTTTGTGAAGTTTATATACCTGTGCGTCGCTACGTTCGTGATTTGCCTCGGCACGTACCACTTTCTGATCCGGCGAAGCAACCTTCTCAGGATATTGTTTGGAATGAAAGCAATGAAATATCGAAAAAGCAAGGAGCCCGTGGCGGCTATTTCTTCAGTATCTTGAATTCCACACGGCGGTTCTGCTGCTGGCCTTCCGGTGTGTCATTTTTGGCCACCGGTTTGGTCTCGCCGTAGCCTTTGCTGGCAATTCGATCGGGTTCGATACCTTTTCCGATCAGGTATTCGCGCACGGCGTCGGCCCGTTTCTGTGAAAGGTCGATGTTGAATTCGGCGCTACCGGTATTGTCCGTGTGGCCGCCGAGCTCGATAGAAAGCGTCTTGTTCTCTTCCATCGAGATGGCAATGCGGTTCAGCTCGCCAAACGATTCGTCACGCAACGTAGCTTTTCCCGTGGCGAAGAAAATGTTGTTGAGGCGTACAATTTGCCCTTCTTCAATCGGGATCAGTTTCAGCGATTTATTCGCGATTTCCTTGAAACCTTTATTGCCGTTGCTGGTGGAATCAGTAAGGTCGATATTTTCTCCTTCCGCAATAAAATTGGGGGCTACGGCCCGCCAGCTATATTTCTGACCGTATGGAAGTACGAGTTTGTACTCGCCGGTAGTAGGGTTGGTCGTCGCGGTGCCTACTTCTTCACCGGTAGCGAGGTCTTCGTAAATGATGGTTGCCTCGACAGGTTTCCCGGTTTTGGAATCGATTACTTTCCCGCTGATCATCACCACAGGATCCGAAGGCGGCACGACGGCCACGGGAGCTTCGGTGGTCGAATCAGCAGGTGAAGGTTTGGGTTGAAGGTTATAGCGGACAATATCGCCTTTGCCTTCCGTGTCTTTAAAGGATACCATGTAGGCGAAATCGCCCAAAGCGGAAATGGTGTAATAAGCGTCGTAGCCGTCGGTATTAATGGCAGGGCCGAGGTTTACGGGCCTGCTCCATCTTTTCCACGATTTGTCGATCCGCTTGCTATAATAAATGTCGTTGCTGCCCTGCCCGCCTTTCCGGTCGCTCGAAAAATAGAGCGTTACACCATCAGGCGCGAGGAATGGGGTGGTTTCGGTGAAATCCGCGGTGTTGATTTCAGAGCCCAGGTTCAATGGTTTCGACCAGGTACCGTCTTTTTGTTTAAAACTCACATACAAATCGTCGACTTTGCTGTTTTTCTTTTCGCTGAAAGACATGACCAACGTTTTGCCGTCATTGGACAGATAACCGCAGTCGAACTGACCTTTGCTGAGCTTGGTATAACCGGGAATGTCCAGCTTGTTCGGGGCGGACCAGCCCCGGGCTGTTTTTTTACTGGTTGAAAACCCGCGTGTCTCGTAAGTGCCGTTTTTATATGAACCTTTGATTAACAGGGTATTACCGTCGGGTGTAATGCTGTAAAGGCTGTTGTAGTCTTCCTTATTGAGCGGAGAAGGCAGCCTCCTTGCAGGCGTCCATTTATCGCTTTTGAGTTCTGAAAACCAGATATCCTGGCTGCCTTTCGGGCCGTGCGTGTTCTGCGGATGGCTTACCCTTGAAAAATAGATCGTTTTGCCGTCGGGAGAAATGATCGGACTGATTTCATTGTATTCGGTATTGACCGATTTCCCGAGGTTTTCCAGCTGCGCATAGGCAGAGATGGAAGTAACGACCGTAATGGCTAATAGGCAGAAAGCACGCATTGTTCTGACAGGATGGCTAGTTTTTATCTACATACAACGACCCGTCCAACGGCTTATTTTCCGCGTTTTGCAAACGGAAGGCTTCCATTTTTTCAAGGAGCATTGCAGGATCTTCCGCAACCACCAAAAGTGCGCGGTTATCGGGCCTCAAAAAGCCTTCTTCCACCATCTTATCAAGTTGCAGAAGCAAAAGATCGTAAAATCCGTTGACGTTCAAAAGCCCGACGGGCCCGTGGAATATGCGGAGCTGCGCCCAGGTCAGGATCTCGAAAAGCTCATCGAAAGTACCGTAACCGCCCGGTAATGCAATGACACCGTCGGACATCGATACCATTTTGGCTTTGCGCTCGTGCATGGTGTCTACGAAATGCAGCTCCGATAACGTCTTATGCGCCACTTCGAGCTTCGCCAGGAAGTTCGGGATAATGCCCGTAACAAACCCAGCATTGTCCATCGCACCGTCGGCAACGCGGCCCATCAGGCCCATATTGCCGCCGCCGTAAATGAGTTTGATATTCCGCTTTGCCAGTGCTACGCCCAGTTCGTAGGCGGCTTCGGCATACAGCGCTTTCTTTCCCGGATTTGAACCGCAGTATACAACTATGGATTGCATCGGATGAACGGATTTAGTATAACAAGGCAGGATTATGCGGCAGGTTATGCCAGAATATCCGCTGCCAGTTTTTTCAAGTCAATATCGCCGAAGGTGCCGGAGCTCATCAGCAACAGATTGGCGTCTTTCCAGGTCAGCGATTTTAAAAATGTTTCCAGTTCGGCAGAATTGGTGAACACCTTCAGATCATCGCGCTTGAATGCCGCTTTGATATCGTCTTCCGACAGACTTTCCAGGCGTTTATGTTCCAATGTCAGTGGATTGAAATACACGACTGCTACATCGGCCGCTTTTAGTTTGCGGCGATATTGGGATAAAAATCCCTTATTAAGACTGCTGAAAGTGTGAAGTTCGGCACAGGCTACCAGTGTTCTGTTGGGAAACTGCTCTTTCAGGGCATTGGTAGTTGCCTCTACCTTGGAAGGCGCATGGGCGAAGTCACGATAGACGTTCACTGTTGCATTTGTTCCAAGGAGTTCCAGGCGTTTCGAGGCTCCTTTGAATGTGCGGATCGCGTTGTAAAACTGCTCGTCGGTCACGCCCAGCCGTTCGCAGACTTCGCGCGCGCCGCTGATATTTTTCATATTATGGCTCCCGAAAACGAGTACCGGAACTTCGCCTTGCTCGGCAGTGATCAATATCGTCTTGTTGTCCTCGATCCGGTGCGGATGTACGGCATATGGCGTGCTGACCACGTCCGGACGTTCCTTCTGGCCGATCACGTCGAGCATATCGTCCGTTTCGTCGAAGATGATCGCACCGGCTTTGGGTAAAGAATCCGCCAGCAGTTCGAACTGCTTCACATACGATTCCCAGGTCGGGAATACATTGAAATGATCCCAGGCAATACCGCTGATTAATGCGATGTGCGGCTGGTAGTGGATAAATTTCGGAGTGGGATCTATTGGTGAAGTGAAATACTCATCGCCCTCGATCACGATCAGCGGAGCATTCTCGGAAAGCTTCACCATATTATCGAAACCTTCGATTTGTGCGCCGACCAGGTAGTTGAAATTCCTTTTATTGTATTTCAAAACGTGGAGTATCATGGAGGTAATGGTTGTTTTTCCATGGCTGCCCGCGATCACGACGCGTTGTTTGTTCTGGCTTTGTTCAAAAATATACTCGGGATAGGAATATACTTTGATCCCCAGCTCTTTCGCTCTCGCGAGCTCGGGATTGTCCTGTCTGGCGTGCATACCGAGAATCACGGCTTCCAGGTCGGAGGTGATTTTCTCCGGAAACCATCCTGTAACAGGTGGAAGCAGGTCATATTGTGCGAGGCGGCTGGACGATGGCTCATAGATCTCATCATCCGATCCCGTCACAATGAATCCTTTTAAATGTAATTCGATGGCCAGGTTGTGCATGACGCTGCCGCCAATCGAAATGAAATGTATTTTATGCAAAGATGAAGATTGACTCATTGACAATTTTAAAAACTGATTCCGTTCGAAAGTTAGCAAGAATTGGCCTTCGGGCAAATCCCGCCCGTATCCTATTTGCCGGCTTCCTTTACGAACTTGATATTTTCCTGCGTACCGTTGTCGTGCACAAGGCCGATTATGTAGGAGCCCGAAGCGAGGTTCCGTATATCGATCTCGCGCCGCGGCTTGTCGGAACTATAAACTATCTGACCTGAGACGTTGACAATCCTGACGGTTCTCATATCTTCCCAGTCATCCGCAGCGATCGTTATCCTGTCGCTGGCAGGATTAGGATAGGTGCTCGCTACCGAGAACGTTTTGAAATTCAGGTTGACGATCTTGCTGTACGAGAAGGTCTGGTCGCGGTCCACCATTTTCAGTCGGTATAAATTTTCGCCGGCCACCGGGCTAATATCGGTGAAATTATATCGGGTAACGGCATTCAATATGTCACCTCCTGCCGGTAGAGAGACAATGCGCACCCATTTCTTGCCATCGGTGCTCCGCTCCACATCGAACTTTTCGCTATTCACCTCTTCCGACGTCGACCAGGCAAGTTGTGCTTGCTGGCCTTCCTTCACGGCAGTGAAGTCGATCAGCTTCACCGGTAACGCGCGGGCGACCGGGACGATTTTCGCTGCGGATTTGGCAACACACCCACTGCGGGTCGATTTCGCAGAATAATTGTAGTCACCAGGAGAACTGGGGGCATTGATCGTAATGGAGTTGCCTGTCCGGTTATTAGCGCCCTCGCCACTCCATACATAGTTGGCGGTATTGCATTCTGGCCCCTGGCAATTGATGCTGAGCGTAACCGGAGTGCCTACGACAGGCTTGCTCGGCGAATTGTTCACATTCACGGAGTAGGAGCACGGCAGGTAATTGCCGCTATCCCAGACGTTTTCCCAATAGCCCGTGTCCGTCATCCGGATGGATTTTGGTTGAAGGTCTGTTTGTCCGAAATTCTGCCCGCCGATCTGGTTCCAGGTTTCAAAAAGGAAATTTCCGGTGAATACATTCGGGAAAATGTTGACCGTCACAGCCTCTGCACGTGCCGGAGGCTGGTAGGAAGGCTTAAGATATTGCTCGCGGCATAACGCAAGTGTGGGCGCGAGCTGGGCCATTTCAATATCATTAAAATGCATGGCAATATGCACGTAGTCCGCGCCGTGCTTGTAGGCACGGGGAAACCACTCGTACGGAATGCCGCCATTGATCCCCGAGCCTCCGTCGGGTTGGCCGAGGTCGGTTGGGTCGAATTCCAGGCCTGCTATTTTATTGGGATAAGTGCCTTTTATGACGTCGATCCCCATTATTTTTCTCCAAAGGTCCCATTGATGACTGCCGTCGGTATGGTAAATGCCGTCTGAAAGTTCCAATGCGAGGAGGAGCGTGCTGCTGTGCAAATGCCAGTTGTTACCCTGCACAGAACCGAAGTCGGATATGAAATGCAGTACTTTGATGGAAGAATTACGGTTTTTGACGGTTTCATAAAAACCTTTGAAAAGCTTCAACAAACCCCACCCTGCAAAGCGATGCAGGTCACGGCCCATCTCAGAATTGTAATTTCCGTCGGTTGGCTGGGGGGCGGTAGCGATGGGGTAGGAGGTCCGGCCCCAGGTAGCATTGGTTTGGCCCGGAAATCTCATCGGAAGAAACTTGGTACGCCAGGCTTGCAATGCCTTAGCTTCGAACATCCCGGCGTAGTTGACCGAGTTGACGACTTTGTTAGGCATATAAAATTCTTCGGATCCGTTGTTTCCCATCGCGACGTACAAAATCCTCGACGAATAACCCTGCACCTGAGCGAGCGCGTCGTCTACAAATGCCAGAAAGCGGCCGGTGGCATATTCGGAGAAGACAGACGGGACCGTGTGGGAAATGGCCTCGCGCATGAGCGAGCCGTTGGAGAGCTGAGCCACGTCTACCGTCGAAAGAAAGTTGTCGTTCCAGTACCCGGGCCGGAGATAGGAGAAGTGAAGCGCGACCTTGATGTTCGGGTTAATGTCCAGAATGGCCTTGACGGCCTGGGCCATCTTCGCGCGCTGGTAATTACCGAGCGTCGGCTCATAATGTTCCCATTGGATGTGCAGCCTGACAGCCGTTGGACTGGCGTCCTTTCCGTTGTATTTGAGGTTCGCAAATTTCAGGATATACTGCCATTGCTCGGTATTGATACCGTTGGGCGCCGTTCGGTCGAATCCGTAGCCTGTGGTATTGAGGATCAGCTCCCTTTGCGCCAGAAGCGCGGTCGGCCGGCTGGATAACAGGGCCAGAAAAAGTGCGATGGTTAATAAACGTGGGTGGTTGAGCGGCGACGTCAGACGTATGAAGCGCATAAAATTTTAGTTCAGTGGGCGGTTATAGCTTTTTAGGATTCGTTGAGACAGGTTTAATTTTCTCTATAATCGATATAGAAGTTTATGGAGTTACATGCGGCTGCCAGATTGGGACGGTCGTTTGCAAAACCCTGTTGAGTGTCAGGATGGAAATAGAAGAGGAATTTCAGTTTTTAAGCCTGATAGGCTAACAGCTCAATATAATTTGAATTGACAACTTGATAAAGGATGGTATGAATATGATAGAAAGGTAGAATATTAAAACTAGATTTCAAGAGAAATAGTAAATAAATTCTACAAGCGGTCACAAAAAAAGTGCTCACCTGTGTAGGTAAGCACTTATTAAGCGGTAAATCCGGACGGTTACTATGCCAGTTTCTTGTATTTGATACGCGTCGGCGTAGCGTCGGTACCGAGTCTTTTGCGGCGGTTTTCTTCGTATTCGGAGAAGTTACCTTCAAACCAGTAAACCTGTGAATCGCCTTCAAAGGCCAGAATGTGGGTTGCAACGCGGTCGAGGAACCAGCGGTCGTGGGAGATGATCACCGCACAGCCTGCAAAGTTTTCGAGACCTTCTTCCAATGCGCGGAGCGTGTTAACGTCCAGGTCGTTGGTAGGTTCATCGAGCAGGAGCAGGTTCCCGCCCTCTTTCAATGTCATGGCAAGGTGTACGCGGTTACGCTCACCGCCGGAAAGCGTTCCTACTTTCTTCTCCTGGTCGCCGCCGCCGAAGTTGAACCGGCTCACGTAAGCACGCGCGTTCGACTGCTTGCCCCCGAGAATGATCCAGTCGTTGCCGTCCGATACGCTCTGGTATACCGTCTTATTCGGGTCGAGATTGTCGTGTTCCTGGTCTACGTAAGCGAGTTGCACGGTCTCACCTACTTCGAAATGGCCTGTCAGCGGTTTCAGCTGGCCGGTAATGAGTTTGAACAGGGTGGTTTTACCGGCACCGTTTGGCCCGATAATGCCCACAATACCATTTGGCGGCAATGCGAAGCTGAGGTTTTCGTAAAGTAACCTGTCGCCAAAGCCCATCGATACATTATGCGCTTCGATAACCTTGTTCCCCAGCCTAGGGCCTGAAGGGATGAAGATTTCCAATTTTTCTTCCTTCTCCTTGCCTTCCTCGCTGAGCAATCTCTCGTAAGCGCCCAACCTCGCTTTGGATTTGGCCTGGCGAGCCTTTGGTGCCAAACGCACCCATTCCAGCTCACGCTGCAATGTTTTCTGGCGCTTTGATTCGGTTTTTTCTTCTTTTTTCAGGCGCTCCTGCTTTTGTTCCAGCCAGGAAGTGTAGTTGCCTTTCCACGGAATACCTTCGCCGCGGTCGAGTTCGAGGATCCAGCCGGCTACGTTGTCGAGGAAGTAGCGGTCGTGGGTTACGGCGATAACCGTTCCTTTATATTGTCTCAAATGCTCTTCGAGCCACAGGACCGACTCTGCATCGAGGTGGTTGGTAGGTTCATCCAATAAGAGTACATCCGGCTGGCGCAGCAGGAGGCGGCACAACGCAACCCGGCGCTTTTCTCCCCCCGAAAGGGTCGATATCAATGCATCCGACGGCGGGCAGCGGAGGGCATCCATCGCTATTTCGAGGCGGTTGTCAAGATTCCACGCATCGGATGCGTCGAGTTTTTCCTGCACTTCGCCTTGTCTTTCCAGCAATTTGTCGAAATCTGCGTCTTCTGCACCGAAAGCCTCATTGATCTCGTCGAATTCTTTCAATAGATTTACAATTTCTTGTACACCTTCTTCTACAACTTCGCGAACGGTCTTGTTCGGATCGAGTTTCGGTTCCTGTTCTAGCATGCCGACGGAGTAGCCCGGGGAGAAAACTACCTCACCCTGAATGTCTTTGTCGATACCGGCGATGACGCGAAGGAGTGTCGACTTACCGGAACCGTTCAGACCGAGGACGCCTATTTTGGCACCGTAGAAAAAGGATAAATAAATGTTTTTAATAATATGTCTGTTGGGAGGAATGATTTTGTTAACCCCCGACATTGAGAAAATAATGGTTTCGTTACTCATTTTTTGTTTAATTTGTGCGTAACAAATATCGTTATATATCCCTACACTTAGCAGATAAAAAAAATTGAAAGAATGGAAAATGCCACATTGAATGATGAATACGGCTACGTTAAGGACAGCAAAGTATTTTTAAAGGGGTATCTGGATTTCCCCGACCGGCAAATTGGAGAAGTAAAAAGGACTGAGCAGGAAGCGATTGACTATTTCAAGAATCGTTTTAACATTGTCCTGAACAAAGTAGAGCAGCTGGAACGCGAAATTGATGAAGCACTTAATAAGGGCTCCTATCTTACCAAACTGATCCAGTTACAGCGCAAGTTGAAAAGTTTTGATGCATTGGGCGATTTTGTGCCTTTGCTCAGAAGGCTCGAAGAAAAAGAAGAATATCTCAAAAGCCTGATCGAGGTTAACCAGCTCAAAAACCTGGAAATCAAACGCGCACTGATCGAAGACGTGAAAGTTGCCGCCGCTGTTACCGACTATGCCACCGCGACAGACCAGATTCAGGAAATCAAAGCTAAATGGATTCGTACCGGGCCGGTCGACAAGGAATATCAGGAGGAAATCGAAACGACATTCCAGCAAATCCTGGATGATTTCTTCCAGCGCCGTCGTGATTACTTCGACGAGCAGAACAAATTGAACCAGCATCGTATAGAAGAATACGAGAAGCTGATCAAAATCACCAAAACGCTTAGCTACGCCAAAGATCTGGACGAAGCCTACGCCAAAGCGAGAGATGTACGTAATGCGTGGAACAATATAGGAGAGGTTCCGCCGAAGCGTTTTTTCAAAGTCAACAAGGCTTATCGCCACTTCCTCAAACTGTTCTACGATAAATATAATGCGGCCAAAGGCATCGAACCGAAAGTTCGCGTTGACCCGCGTATTGTTGAACAGCAAAAGCTGCTTGCCCAGGCCGAAACATTGCTGAGATCGCCGGATATCATCGAGGCGTCGCAGGAAGCCAAAGTCCTGCTTAGCAAATGGAAGGAGATCAAGATTCCATTCAAGCTGGCAGACAAGGAATTGGCAGAACGCTTCCGGATGGTTTGCGATAAGATATTCGAGTTGAGCTACCTCGCCCGCGTGATTAGCCGCAAATACCCGGCTTTCGACCTGAAAAGCCCTGAAGAGCAGCTTCGTACGAAATACCGCGAGCTCGAATGGCTTACCAAGCGCGAGAAAAGCGACCTGGAATTCGCGCAGCTGGAATTTGACCGTACCGCTACCGGCGATCCCGAGCAGGATAAGCAGGCAGTAGGCCGGATCAACATCCAGAAACGCAAGGTTCAGATGAAAGAGCGTATCCTGATTGAATTCGAAAGAAAACTGAAAGCTATAACCGGTTAATATCGTCCGCGCTAGTGTCGCATAGACGACTTATTGATCACCAAATTAGATTGCAATACCCTGGTCTCAAATTCGGCCGGGGTATTTTTGCTTTCAATGAGGTCCAAAAGCAGTGAAGTCGCCTGCTGCCCCATTTCAAACGACGGCTGGGTGACCGAGCTCACCGGCGGATCGAGGAGAGAGGACATGGCGATGTCACAAAAGCCTACTACCGCTACGTCGTCGGGCATTTTGTAGCCGAGCTGCCGCAATGCCCAGTGAATACCCATGGTAATGCGGTCGCTTGCACCGAAAATAGCGTCGGGACGCTCGCGCAGGGCCATGAGCTGGTAGGTACGCTCGGTACCGCCTGCCTGGGTGATCTCGCTGTGCAGCACCCACTCTTCCTGGAAATCGATTCCGTATTTCCGCAATGCATCCTTATATCCTTCCAAACGAAACCGTGTAATGGACACCGGTTTCGGGCCGGCAATGTGCGCAATGCGCCTGCATCCCCGCTTGATCAAATGCTCCGTGGCATCGAATGCGCCCTTATAGTCGTCCACGCGTACCTTATGGGTGTGCATGGCGTCGCTCACGCGGTCGAAAAACACAACGGGAATGCCCTGTTCCTGTAAAGATGCGAAATGGTCTATATTCTCCGACTGGCTTGAAATGGCCACCACGAGTCCATCCACCCGCCGCGATGCGATATGGCGTGTGGCAGAGCGCTCCCTTTCGAGCAACTCGTGGCTTTGATAGATCATGGTATGATAGCCGCGGCTGTAAGCAATATCCTCCACTCCGCCGATTGCCGAGGAGTAGAACCGGTTGGCAATATCCGGCACAATTACGCCGATCGTTTGCGTGCGGTTTTTGAGCAGGCTGATCGCGATCGGGTTGGGGTAATAGTTGAGCTGCTCGGCCAGATCGATCACCTTTTGCTTGGTTTCTTCACTGATCTCACTGCTGTCGCGCAGCGCCCGAGACACGGTCGATTTGGAAATACCGAGTTGTCTTGCAATCTCTTTAATGGTGATAGAAACCTTTTTCATAGGGCTATATTGAAATAGTACAATCTTACTAAAAATCGGCGAAAATCGCCCGGCGGTCAATGTTGCACAATGTAGCCGGTGTTCGCACAAAGTTCCGGGAAAAATTGCGGGAATGGGAACGGTTCCGGGAACGGTTGCGTAAATTTATTGCTTTTTTTCAAGATTTATTTTTGTGTATCAGCGAATCAGTATTTAAACTAGGTAAATCATCGACGAAGACAAGGGGCTAAATACCACTACAATTCCAGGAAATTTTCTATAATTAACCTAGCTCAGCTAACATGGAGACAAACTCATTTGCCAGTGCATTACCATCAGCCTGTTCCCAGAAAAGTATACTGGAAACCCTGTTTGGCAGAGTGGTGACTAACGGTGATTATAATGCTTTCCGCGAGTTGTTCACGCGCCATTACCGGTCGCTTTGCAACTACGCCATGCGCGTGGTGGTGACGCGGGAGATCGCGGAAGAAGTGGTATCCGATGTATTTGTAAAACTTTGGAAAAATCGTGAGCAGATTGAAGTGCATACTTCGTTTCAGGCTTACATTTACAGAGCTGTGCGCAACCAGGCTTTGGATTACCTGAAACTGCGTATCCATCGTCAGAATGAGCGTGATTCGCTGGAATCGGTGCAGTGGAATATGAACCACGCCGACCATTTTTCACCCGCGGAAGAGCTGTCGTACAACGAATTTTATTCGCATATAGAAGATTGCATCCAGGCGTTGCCGCGCCAGTGCCAGCTCATTTTCCGCCTGAGCCGCGAAGAAGGCCTTCGTTACCGCGACATTGCGGAGCGTTTGGATATTTCCGTCAAAACCGTGGAAACGCAAATGAGCCGCGCATTGAAAGTATTGCGAGAGCGCGTACCGGAGCATCGCCTGGTAGCATAGTATTCGGCGGTCGGCTGTCTATGGTCGGCGGTCAAACATAGTATTTCGGCGGTCGGCTGTCAGCGGTCGGCGGTCAATTTGAATGTTGTTAATAATTAAACCCTGGCCAATGGGAAACCAGAAGCCAAAGTACCTCAATGGCATTAGAACAAACCTGGCGTTGGTTCGGGCCTAACGATCCTGTTTCGTTGCAGGATATCCGTCAGGCCGGAGCAACCGGAATCGTAACCGCATTACATCACATTCCCAACGGCGAAGTTTGGGAAGTATCAGAAATTCAGGCGCGCAAGCAGTTGATCGAAGACGCAGGCCTTACATGGTCGGTCGTGGAAAGCGTGCCCGTGCACGAGTCGATCAAAACACGCTCCGGCGATTTTGAAAAACATATTCTGAATTATCAGCAGTCGCTCCGTAACCTGGGGCAATGCGGTATCGACACCGTGTGCTATAATTTTATGCCCATTCTCGATTGGACGCGCACCGACCTGGACGCGCCGATGAAGGATGGTTCCACGGGCTTGCGGTTCGATGCAACGCAATTCGCGGCATTCGATCTTTACCTGTTGGAAAGGCCGGAGGCAGGAGAGCTGTATACCGACGACCAAAAGCGCGCCGCTAAAATTTGGTTGGATACGTCGTCAGAGGAAGAGAAGCAAAAACTCGTCCGTAACATTATAGCCGGTCTGCCGGGCTCCGAAGAGAGCTTTACGGTGGAGGAATTCAGGAAAGTGCTGAAAACCTACGAGCATATCGGAGACTTTGAGCTGCGTACGCATTTGTACCAGTTCATCCAGGCCATCGGGCCGGTGGCGGAAGAGGCGGGAATCCAATTAGCGATCCACCCGGACGATCCTCCTTATCCGATTCTGGGTCTGCCGCGTGTGGTAAGCACCGAAAATGATGCGGAAATGCTGTTGAAAGCATATGATAAGCAGGCGAACGGCATTTGTTTCTGTACCGGGTCATACGGCGTGAGGCCGGACAATGATTTGGCCGGAATGGTCGACAGGTTGGGCAGCCGCATTCATTTCATCCACCTGCGCGCTACCAAGCGTGAGCACGACGGCAGTTTTTACGAAGCCGATCACCTGGATGGTGACGTGGATATGTACGGTGTGATGCGGGCGTTGGTGTTGGAGCAGAAAAGGCGTGAAAATGAAGGTAGAACCGATTTGAGAATGCCTTTCCGTCCTGATCATGGCCATCGTATGCTCGACGATCTGTCGGCGACGAAGCGTACCAACCCGGGTTATACGGCTATCGGACGCCTGCGCGGGCTTGCGGAGCTGCGCGGCCTCGAATACGGGATTGAAAGAAGTTTGTGATTGTAACAAGAAAGAGAATGGAAACGATTAGCACCGCTGTACAAAAGACCTTCATTTCCGATGATTTCCTCCTCCGTTCGGAAACCGCGCGTATCCTTTACCATGACTATGCAAAGGAAATGCCGATCATCGATTACCACTGTCACCTGCCGCCCGATCAGATCGCGGAAGACAAGCAGTTTGAGAACCTGACGCAAATCTGGCTTTACGGCGACCATTATAAATGGCGGGCCATGCGTGCGAATGGTATCAACGAGCGGTATTGCACCGGCGATGCAAGCGACTGGGAGAAGTTCGAACAATGGGCGGCTACGGTACCGTACACAATGCGTAATCCGCTCTATCACTGGACGCACCTCGAACTGCTCCGCTATTTTGATATTGACATTGTTTTAAATAAACATACAGCCCGCGAGATTTACGATGAGTGCTCGGCGAAGCTGCGCCAGCCCGATTACTCGGTGAAAAGCCTGCTGAACCGCATGAACGTGAAGGTAATCTGCACCACGGATGATCCGACGGACTCGTTGAATTACCACAGCGCGATCAGCGAAAGCGGTTTCGATATCCGCGTATTGCCGACATTCCGGCCGGATAAAGCCATGCTGCTGATTGATTCGCCGGAGGACTTTAAACAATATCTGGCAAAACTGGCGCAATCGGCAGGGACTGGCGAGATTGCTTCTTATGATGCATTGCTGGCCGCATTGCAGAACCGTCATGATTTCTTCGCTTCAATGGGCGGCCGTTTGTCGGATCATGGTTTGGAGCATATTTATGCAGAATTCGACGAGGTTGCGGCACGCGAGGCATTTGCGGCTGCATTCAGAGGCGAGAAACCTTCGGCAAGCCAGGCGCTGGCGTTCAAATCGGTGCTTTTGTATGAAATGGCCAAAATGGACCATGCCAAAGGCTGGACGCAGCAATTCCACCTCGGTGCGTTACGCAACAATAATGAGCGAATGCTCCGGGAACTCGGCCCGGATACCGGCTGGGATTCCATCGGCGATTACAGCCAGGCGCAGGCGCTTTCCAAGTTTTTGAATAAACTCGATTCGACCGACCAACTGGCCAAAACGATTTTGTATAACCTCAATCCGGCCGATAATGAAGTGCTGGCTACGATGACGGGTAACTACAACGACGGTACCGTTGCCGGTAAAATGCAGTTCGGCTCCGGCTGGTGGTTCCTCGACCAGAAGGATGGCATGGAGCGGCAGATGAATGCGCTTTCGAATATGGGCTTGCTAAGCCGTTTCGTGGGAATGCTGACGGATTCACGCAGTTTCCTTTCGTACCCGCGTCATGAATATTTCCGTCGTATTTTGTGTAACCTCATCGGCCAGGATGTCGAGAATGGAGAGTTACCGAACGATATCCAGTGGCTGGGTAAGATGGTGCAGGGTATTTCTTACAACAATGCCAACAAATATTTTGGCTTTTGATTAAAATCCGAATTTAAATACGCTAATAAAAGGAATAGCCCAGACATTTGTTGTGGGCTATTTTAATGTTAATACTTAATTTTGGCGCGTAATCATTTTTCAATGGCCCGTCAGGGAGCTTCATTCTTTGGCAAACGGGCAATAGTTTAAAATATGGCTCAGATAGTATCCTTCGGGGAAGTCCTTATGCGGCTTTCCACTCCTGGTTTTTCCCGTTTTGAACAAGCCCGTCAATTGAATGTAACATATGCTGGTGGCGAAGCGAACGTTTCGACCGCGCTGGCATATTGGGGACACAGCACGGCGCACGTTACCCGTTTCCCTGACTCGCCCATCGGACGTGCGGCGGCTCAGTACCTGCATTTTCATGGCGTCGATACGTCGCATATCCTTTTCGGAGGGCCGAGAATGGCCGTTTACTTCCTTGAAACCGGCGCTGCCATGCGTGGTAGCCAGATCGTATACGACCGGGCCAATTCATCCCTGGCAACGATCGATCCGAAGGAACTGGATTGGGATAATATCCTGAAAGACGCTAAATGGTTTCACTGGGCGGGTATAACCCCTGCATTGTCGCAAGAAGCGGCCGATGCATTGCTGGACGGAATTAAAGCGGCCCGCAAACGCAACATTACCGTGTCGGGTGACATTTTTTACCGCGCCAACTTGTGGAAATATGGTAAAAAACCATCCGATATTCTGCCCGAACTGACTGCCGGAACAGATGTTGTGATTGCCAACAGCATCAATATCAAGGAGATTTTTGACATCGACGGAAACGATTTTGTCGAATCCTGCGTCAATTTACAGAAGGCTTTCCCGCAGGTGAAAACGGTAGTGGATACGAAAAGAACGTCGATCAGCGCGTCGCATAACTTGTTGAGGGCGTTTTTGTGGAATGGCAAGGAACTGCTCGAAACGGAAGACATTGAAATTAACCCGATCATCGACCGCGTAGGCGGCGGCGACGCATTTATCGCGGGTCTTATCCACGGCCTCATTACCTTCGACGACCAGCAAAAAGCACTGGAATTCGGGGTGGCGGCTTCTGCATTGAAGCATACTATCGAAGGCGATGCGTTGATCTCGACGATCGCCGAAGTGGAAGCCATCCGGCAGGGAGAGACCTCAGGAAGAATCAAACGCTAGTAATCTGGCCAACAATCATGGATAAAGAAACAACACTGATATTATTGAACGAAGTGGGCGTATTGCCGCTGTTCTATCATGCAGATATCGAAATCGCCAAAGAGGTGATCAATGCGGCATACCGCGGAGGTGCGCGTGCATTCGAATTCACGAATCGCGGCGACAATGCCTTTAATGTGTTTACGGAGCTTTTGGCTTATGTAAAGGAAAGCCTTCCCGGCCTGTCAATGGGAATCGGGACGATTTATGATGCGGAAACCGCACAAAAATTCATCGATGCCGGTACGGATTTCATCGTGACGCCTTGCCTCAATCCGGCCGTAGGTGAAGCTTGTTTGAAAGCAGGTATTCCCTGGATCCCGGGTATTTCTACCCTGACTGAAATCTACAATGCGCAGCAAGCCGGTGCAGAAGTAGTAAAGCTGTTCCCGGGCGAAGTGGTAGGTTCCGCGTTCGTGCGTGCGATCCGCGGGCCTATGCCGAAGGTGAAAATCATGGTTACGGGCGGCGTACAGCCTACCAAGGAAAGCATCAACGAATGGTTCGGCGCGGGAGCTTACGCTGTTGGTTTAGGCTCAAACCTGTTCCCGAAAGATGTGGTAGCACAAGGTAATTACCCCTGGATCGAACAAAAAGTAGCAGAAAGCATCGCGCTCGTGAAGGAGTTCCGCGCGAATAGCTGATTAGTATTCTAAAATATCGCTCAGGCGGGTGGAGAAATTGAGAAGTACTTCACCGCCTGAAAGCGTTTCTTCAAAATGTACTGCAAGCGGAGGCTTGCCCGGTTCGTAAATGTAGGTTGTCTGGCTTTTCGGACACACAAGCCAGGCAAGCCTCACGCCGTTTTCAATCCACTTCAGCATTTTTCGTTCCAGGTAACGGAGGCTATCTGTTTTGGATTGTAATTCAATCACAAAATCCGGCGCCATGTATGGGAACGAATTCTTTTCATCGTCTGTCAGCGCATTCCAGCGGTCTATTTGTATCCAGGCAACGTCCGGCACCTGCATGGACCTGTCTTGAAGAAAAAAACCTCCATTTGATTCAATTACCCTTCCTCCCTTTTTCTTGCGGTTCCAAATAGCTATTTCGGCGATTAATTCACTGTTGTTAGAACTGCCAAGGAGAAAGGTGGGTGTCATAGTGATGTGTAGTTGACCATTTTCATCCCTTTCCACCATCAATTCGGGATTGGCCACACAGAATGCGACCAACTCGTCGTCGGTGAAATACGGATGTGCAGGTATGTTCAATGGGAGAATCATAATGTGCTTTTTATCAAATATAAGCATTTACCAAAATGAATGCCAATTGACTTTCTCCCGCATAATTTTGTAACTTATAAGGCAATTAGCCGTGACAAAATTATGCTTACCGTTGCCATCATCATTTCGCTGGTCCTGTTTTCGCTCGGGTTTATCGTGACGCCCGGTAATGCGAAGTACCTGTTATCGGGGTACAATACGATGTCCGAGGCCGATCGCGCGAAGATGGACATCGTTTCCTACGTCAAGTTTTTCAATCGGTTCCATATATTTCTGGGTATTAGCGAGTTGGCTGGAGTGCTGATTCTGAACGCTTTTAATCCCAACTGGGCTACGGTGTTCATGGTGATGTACCCGCTGCTGGCGTATGTGTACATGATCGCCGTGGGCAACCGCTATTACACGGGAACGAGCGGTCAGCGTGTGGGAACCTACATCGTTATGGCCATTATCCTTGTGGTGGTGGTAGGCGTAGGTTATCTGATGTTTACAGGAATGAAGAACAGCGAGATATCTATGACTGCCGACGCTTTGGAGATCAAAGGGCTTTCGGGGATCAAAGTAGCACGTGATGAAGTGACGGGTTTCGATGTGACGGACAGTCTGCCCGATATTACGAGTAAAGCAAACGGCTTCGCAGGCGGAGAATTTGCCAAAGGTGCATTCAAGACAGGCGATGGACGCATTGTCAGATTGTATATCAATAAAAAATCCCATCCCTACCTGCTGATCAAGACAGTTGGGGATGAGATCTATTTCAGTTCTGATGAAATCTCGGCTACCGAGCTATACAATCACCTTAAAGCGTGGAAGTCCCGGTAAAGACCGGCTCGGTTATATAACCTTTCACGGCGTCGGCAAAGCCCGGCAGGAGCGTGAGGTCGGTATCCCAAAGTGATGCGTCGCTCAACACCTGTTGCGCCAGATCTACCGGTGATGCGGCATTCTTCCATTTTTCATCGAAATAAGCCGCAGCATCGCAGCGGATCGGGTACGACTGACCGTCGCGTTCGCCGAAATAGGCATTGTCCTTATGCACGACAGGCTTCATAAACCGCAGAAATGCCGCAAATCCTTTGGCAAACAGTGCAGGCACTTCGTCGGACTTCTGGTAATGGCTCAGAAGCGTCGGAATGTTGCGCATTTTCATCTTGGCAGTGTATTGCACGGTAATGTCGATCAGCTGGTGGCGGATGAACGGGTTCCGGAAGCGATCGAGTACCTGGTTGCCGAATTCCTGCGCCTTCGCAGGGTCGACAGCGTACGGGATCGCGGGTGCAAGTTCTTTCAGCATCACATCCGCGATAAATTGTGCAGTTTCGGCATTTTCCATTGCCTCGCGAACTGTGTCCAGGCCGTGCAGGTAAGCAAGCCCAGATGCCAGCGTATGAGTGCCATTCAGTAATCTCAATTTGAGCTCCCGGAACAGGTCTATATCCGGCTCGATGACCACGCCTTTGTCGGCCTTGGCAAAGCTCAGTACGTCGCGCACGTGCTGGTCACCTTCGATGGCCCAGAGGCGGTAAACCTCGGAAACGATCAGCAAATCATCTCGGAAACCATGTTTTTCGGAAAGTGCTGCCACTGTTTCCGCATCGGGCTTGCCGGGAACAATGCGGTCGACCAGCGAGCTGCAAAAGTGGTTATGGTTTTCAAGCCAATAAATAAACGCCCTGTCTAGGTCATGCCGCTGAGCCTGTTCGAGAACGATGGCTTTCAGTTTAGGGCCATTGCCGACGATCAGCTCCGTAGGAACGATTACCATACCCGACTCTGGCGCACCGTTGAATGCTTTGTAGCGTTCCAGCAAATAGGCTGTCAGCTTGCCCGGAAAGGACACCGGCGGATTGGCGAAAATATCGTCGTCGGCCAGTTGAATACCGACTTCAGTTGTATTTGAAATAACAATATTAAGCTCTGAGCTGTGCGCACATTCGAGAATATCGGCCCAGTCACTGGCGGCCGCTAGCGTGCGGCTAATGCTGGTGTTGATGAGGGATTCATCGACTTGGCTGCCGTTTTCAATTCCGCGGATGCTGTGGGAGAAAACATTCTGCTGTTCCGCAAATGCGTCGGTTCCCCCGGTGCTGGTCGATTTCACGACGACGATCCGGCCGTTGAATATGCCCTGGGCATTGGCCTTGTTTACAAAATAGTCGGGCAGGCCGCGCAATAGCACACCCGTACCGAACTGGATGATTTTTTCAGGCAATGCAAGAAGTTTCCGGTGATCGGGAAGAAGTTCCGGCTGCTGGTCGAGCAGTTGGGGAGATAGCTGCGGTAACGACATTTTTTAGTAGATAAAAGGTTTGACAATATGACGCCGTTTGGAAAGCATAACCCCTAAACAAAAAGAGGCACCTTTTCGGTACCTCTTTCGCATATTCTTAAGTCTGGCCTAAACCGTCATGGTAGCAAATCCGCTTTCTTCTTTTTCTTTCTTTTCATCGGGAAAAACGAAGTTCATCGGGTTATTCACTTTTTCGGGAAGCAGCGCGATACCAAGTACCTCATCGACCTGATCCACATAATGGAAGGTCAGGTCCTTGATGTAATTCGCCGGTACTTCCTCCACGTCCTTGCGGTTCTTCACGCAAAGAATGATTTCCCGTACACCCGCGCGACGGGCTGCCAGGATTTTCTCTTTCACGCCACCCACGGGAAGTACTTTTCCGCGCAATGTGATCTCGCCGGTCATCGCGATATATGGTTTCACGCGACGCTGTGTAAATATCGATGCCATCGAAGTGGCCATCGTCACACCCGCGCTAGGGCCGTCCTTGGGCACTGCGCCCGCTGGCACGTGTACGTGGAGATCGTAATGGTTGAAAATGCGGTAATCGATGCCCAGCCTTTCTGCATTGGCTTTGAGATACGATAATGCGGCAACAGCCGATTCTTTCATCACATCGCCCAACTGGCCGGATAGTGTCAGCCCGCCTTTTCCGCGGCTCAGGCTCGTTTCGATGAACAGGATTTCTCCGCCTACCGAGGTCCATGCAAGGCCGGTCACGACACCTGCAAAGTCATTGTCCTGATACAGGTCTTTATCAAAAATTTCTGCACCGAGGTATTTCTCTATTTGGTCGGCTTTAACGGTCTTGGGATAATCCTGCTCCATCGCCACCGATTTTGCAATCTTGCGGACAACTGTGCCTACCTTTTGTTCGAGGTTGCGCACACCCGACTCACGGGTATAGCCTTCGATCACTTTCAGCAATGCCGCGTCGTCCACTTTCACATCCGTCGATTTCAAACCGTGATCCTTACGCTGCTTTGGAACGAGGTAGCGTTTCGCGATCTGCAATTTCTCTTCGATGGTGTAGCCGGTCATTTCGATGATCTCCATCCGATCGCGCAATGCGGGATGAATGGTGTCCAGCGAGTTGGCAGTGGCTACAAAAAGGACTTTCGAAAGGTCGTACTCTACTTCGAGATAGTTGTCGGTAAATGACGAGTTCTGCTCTGGGTCGAGTACTTCCAGCAATGCGGAGGAAGGGTCGCCGCGGTAATCGGAGCTCACCTTATCGATTTCATCGAGGATGAACACCGGATTGGCAGAGCCTGCCTTTTTAATATTCTGAATGATCTTACCCGGCATCGCACCGATGTAAGTTTTGCGGTGGCCGCGGATTTCGGCTTCATCGTGTACGCCGCCGAGCGCCATACGGATATACTCCCGGTTCAATGCCTTTGCAATAGACTTGCCGAGCGAGGTTTTACCCACACCCGGAGGGCCATAAAGGCAAAGAATCGGCGCTTTCAGATTACCTTTTAGCTTCAACACTGCCAGGTATTCAATAATGCGCTCTTTCACCTTTTCGAGTCCGAAATGATCGGCGTCGAGGATTTTTTGCGCCCTTACCAGGTCAAAATTGTCCTTGGTATATTGTCCCCATGGCAAATCCACCAGTGTTTCCAGGTAATTCATCGTTACCGGGTATTCCGGGGCCATCGGATTAACGCGCTGCAACTTGCTGAGCTCTTTTTCGAAATGTGCCTTCACGGGCTCCGACCATTTTTTCTGGCTGGCTTTCAGGCGGATCTCGTCGAGATCGCGCTCCGGGCTGTCCATTCCGAGTTCGTCATGCAAAACTTTGATCTGCTGGCGAAGGAAGTAGTCGCGCTGCTGCTGGTCGATATCCGAGCTCGCTTTGGTCTGGATCTCCCGTTTCAATTCCAGCATTTCGATTTCGCGCATCATGTATTGCAGCAAAAGCGTAGCCTGCTTGTGGCCATTGCGTTCTTCGAGCAATTTCTGCTTATCGGCGATTTCGACATTGATATTCGACGACAGGAAATGGATCAGGAAGATCGGGCTTTCGATGTTGTCCAATGCAATGCGTGCTTCCTGCGGGATTTCCGGGTTCAGGCGCATGATCTTGTGCGCACCATCACGCAGCGATTGCAGTAATGCTTTCGCTTCTTTTTTGGTGGGCCCTACGAATGAATCCTCGATCGGACGCACTTCGGCGGTCAGGTAAGGTTCTTCGTTTACAATGGCTTTGATTTCGAAGCGCTGGCGACCCTGCACGATGATCGTTACGTTGCCATCCGGCAGGGTAATCATTTTCAGGATCTGCGCGACGGTACCAATGTTGTAAAGGTCCTCAGCCGTAGGGTCTTCCTTGTTGGGAATGGCCTGAGTGACGGCACCGAGAATACGCTGATTGATATCGGAGTTGCGGTATATCTTTTTTACAAGCCTGATGGCTTTCTGGCGCACCACTGTCACGGGAATGACCATCCCCGGGAAGAGCACCGTTTGCCTGATCGGAAGTATCGCTAATTCATTGGGAAGTTCAAAGGGCTCGTCAGAGCCGTCGGGGCCACCAAGAGGAACGATTTCAAGGCTATCCATGTCCGAGTCAGACATCAGCAGCCGGCTATATAGATCAGAAGGTTCAAATTTCATAGGCATTCTGTCAAATTGACAGATATTCTTTTCCCAATATATAAATAATGACTTTCAAAAGAAAGGCATTATAAAACAAAATAGCCGTGCCACTACACATTATGTCATGCATTTTTATGAGCGGTCACAAACCTATTACAGCAGGTGAGAAGTCTGTCCTTTCTTAAATAAAAGTGTCTTTTTTTCGGACTGGAACTTAACGTTGGTCATATTGACCTGATCGTCAAAAACTTCCATGAGCGTAACGTTCAAAAGTTTGCAGCCGTTCAAAGCGCCCTGGAAAGGGATTTCGAGATACACCCACGTTGCATCAGCTTCCTGTTCTTTCCCGACATATTTGATAGGGGTATTTTTTTTCTGACTATCTGTCAAAACAAATGATTTGCGAATGTATTCTTCAACGAAACGATCATTTTGATCATTGTCTTTGATCACAAAACGTTGTTTGGAGTGGCTTTGCGACAATGCTTTTTCAAGATCGTCAGTGAATATCCGGATACTTACTTCGAACGATTTGGACGAAGCATTGTATTGCATTTGCGTCACCGAAACGTGGTAGTCGTGTTTCGGGTTGAAGGACGTCAGGAGGAGGAGGAGGGAGGAAAGGAGGAAGGGGAGGAAGGGGAGGAAGGAGGAAGGGGAAAAAGTCAGAAAGTCAGGAAAGTGAAATGACCCTCCTGACCCCCTGACTACTTTCCTTTCTTCCCTTTCCTCCATCCTCCCTTTCCTCCCTTTTCTTAAAATACCGCTTTCCATACGTCGTTGAAAATGGCGAATGCCATCAGGCCTAAAAGCAGTACCATACCAACTTTCTGAGCGTTTTCAAGGAATTTGTCGGAAGGCTTGCGGCCTGAGATAATTTCATAGGAAAGGATCACCGCGTGGCCGCCGTCCAATGCAGGGATAGGCAGTGCATTCATGAATGCGAGCACCATCGATAGCAGGCCGGTGAGTTGCCAGAAACGGCCCCAATCCCAAACGCCACCAAACATACGTGCGATGCCGATTGGACCACTCAGCGCCTTGGAAGCGGATACTTCACCGCGGAATATTTTGCCGAAACCTTTGATATTGTTATACACTACGCCGAAGGCATTCTCTGTGCCAATCGCTACCGCTTCGCCGAAAGTATACTGAACGACCGTCGAATGGAGAAGACTTTCAGGGTAGAACCCGAGCGTTCCGTCTTCGGTTATGGCCGCTTTCAATGATTTTTGTGCGCCACCGCGCTGCACCACCAGGACAGCTTCTTTTCCTTTCAGTTTTTCCAGTTCCGCCTGCAATTCGTGGAAGAAACGGATAGGCGTGCCGTTGATGGAGGTAATCTGGTCGCCCACTTCTACGCCCGCTTTTTCGGCTGGCATTCCCGGGATCAGTTCGGCGATCTTGAAAGGCTCCATCGCACGGATGAAATTCCGTTTCTCGTCGGGGTCAGATAGTTTCTCAATGAAATTGTTGGGAATCTCGATCTGTACATCCTGTCCGTTGCGGTCAACGGTGTAGGAGCTGTTGCTTCCCAGGAAAACCTCTGAGCTGATCACATCACTGAAATCCGTGAAAGGCTTGCCATTCACTCGGACTATTTTGTCGCCTGTTTTCAGGCCGATCTCTTGTGCAAGCTCACCTGCCACGATACCATATTTATTGACTTCGTCGATCGACAGGAATTGTCTGCCGTCGTGATAAGCGATAGCGATGAAAATGATGATACCGACGACCACGTTCACGATAATCCCGCCTAGCATCACGATCAGCCGTTGCCAGGCTGGTTTCGAACGGAATTCCCACGGTTGCGGCTCCTGGTTCATCGCCTCGGTGTCCATCGACTCGTCGATCATCCCGGAAATCTTTACAAACCCGCCCAGCGGGATAGCACCTATTCCATATTCTGTTTCGCCTTTCTGAAAACTGAAAATTTTAGGAGGAAAGCCTATAAAGTATTTTTCAACCCTCATTCCGAACAATTTTGCGGCGGCCATGTGCCCCCACTCATGCAACCCCACCAGGATCGACAGGCCGAGGATAAGCTGCCCTGCCATGATCAATATTTCCAATGCTTTCTGTAATTCCATTCAGGTTTTGTAATCGTTACGGGTTAATTGTTAATCAAAAAAGTTCGATCTCCGCTACCGGATCAGTGTTTTAAACGTAAATGTAAACAGTAAAGTTACGCAAATCCGCAAACAACCGTACAAATGCCCGGTATCAGTGTGCAAGCGGGGTTTTGTCGGGGCCGATAGCAATGCCCATCATCCGCATCAGCTCCGACGCGTTGAAACTTCGGCAAATGCCTTCGTGCAAACGATAATCGAAATGCAGCTGGCCATTCTCCACATCCGACCGGAAATGGAAGTTATGGATGTAGGTTTCGGTCGCGCCCCATTCGCCGAGTTCGAGATCGTGGGTGGATACCATACCGGACGCTTTTTTGGAATGCAGCTGGCGGATCAGCGCCTCCGCGCCCCGGTGGCGGTCGGCGGAGTTAGTGCCTTTCAATATCTCGTCGAGCAGATAGAAAACCGGCGCTTCGGCATTTCCATCCGACAATTCGAGCAGTTTCCGCAGGCGTTTAAGCTCTGCATAAAATGACGACGTGCTTTCTTCCAGCGAGTCTTGCGTACGCATGCTGCTGAACACCCGCACAGGCGAGCAAACGAATGCGCCCGCGCTCACGACCGCGCCCATTTGCGCAAGGACGAGGTTAAGGCCAATCGTTCTCAAAAAGGTACTTTTTCCCGACATATTTGAGCCGGTTACGAGTATCGTCTTTCCTGTTCCCTGCATTGAGAAGTCATTACTGATCCGTTTTGCGGTGGGAATCAGCGGGTGGCCGAGCGAAGTAGCGGCGATTGTAACCTCGGCAGTGTCGTTGACAGCGGGCACAATATATTCCGGGTTAGCAAATGCGTGACCTGCCAGGCTGTTCATTGCCTCGGTATCGGCCAGTACGTCGAGCCAATCGGTGAGATGCTGGTGATGCACGGCTTTCCAGTCTTCGAGGCTGGCGAGGCAATGCATGTCCCAGAGTGTGGGAATGCCGATGAAAATGGCGAAGTAGGGATTGTTGCGGTAGTCCAGCTTTTCGAAGAGGTTACCGACCTTCGCCAATGCTGCCGAAGAGCCGGTGATCTGCGCCTTTCTCACCTGCCACCACGCCGATTGATACGGTGCGTGCTCCGCTTTTTTCAACAAATCGGAATAAGCGGTGAGCGTTTGGCCCATCGAGGTCGTGCGGTTGGCGAGCAATTTCACAAAGTCGGCATAGCGGCCTGATATGAAAAGATGAATCCCAAGGCTGATCAACACAGCAATGCCTGGCACGATACCTGCGAAATACAATACCGCGATCACCAGAGTAAGCAGCGGGTACCAGCGCAGCGGTAACGCGTTTTTCAATGGCATGGGAAATGGCTCCACTACCCATGCCTGGAACTCGCCCACGTGTTTGGCCGCGTGCTCGTGAAGCAATGCGGTCGCTTCCCATTGCTGGATGAGCTCGGGATGTTGGCTGAAATCGGTGGCGGCTGCTTGCCGAAGGCCTACCTCGGTTGCATTAGCCGGGTTTTTGAGCCAGTTCGCCAGTCGGCGGCTTCCTTCTGAGGTGCGGCTGCGGTTGAGAAGTTTGAAAAGAGAAAAGTCGCCGAAAATGTCCAGATCGTCCGAGTAATTATGGTCTTTTTCACGGAATTCGGAACCCGTTTCGGGCCTTTTAAAGCGCAGATCTAGCCGGGCCAGTTCGTCGTCGTTAATGGCTACCAGGTTTCGCTGAAAGTTCCGGTTGGTTCGGGCTTCCTGCTGTTTCCGCATCAGGATAAGGAACACCACAAGGAACACCAATATCCCTATTCCCCAGTAGGCAATGCCGGTTTTGTTCCAGACCACCGCCAGTATCACCATGCCCGCGAATGCAGCCAGGCGCAGCAGAGCTATATTTTTAAACCTTTCATGTTCCCTTTGTTCCGATATGGCCGCTTTGTCTTTTTGTGCCTGAAAAAATGTGCGTGATTCGGACCGGGTTGTTTCAGTATTTTTCATGAAAGGGTTTCAACGTTTTCAAATTGTAGTTTGATAAGGTTGGCGTATAAGCCGTCGGGAATGGTGCTTAATGCCTGGTGTGTTCCCGATTCCGCAATCCGGCCTTCACGCAGGACGTAGATCATATCGACCTTACGAATGGTGGCGAGCCGGTGCGCGATCACGATCGTCGTGCGGTTTTTCATCAGCTCATCCAATGCGACCTGAACGAGCTTTTCGGATTCCGCGTCGAGCGAGCTGGTCGCTTCGTCGAGAATGAGGATTTTAGGGTCTTTTAAAATAGCCCTTGCAATGGCAATGCGCTGCCGCTGGCCGCCGGAGAGCTTAATGCCCCGCTCGCCTACGATAGTCTCAAACCCTTCGGGAAAAGACTCGATAAATTCCAGTGCATGGGCGCGCGCGGCGGCATCGATAATGGCTTCACGAGAGGCCGAAGGTTTTCCGTAAGCAATGTTTTCGTAGATCGTTCCGCCAAAAAGCATCACTTCCTGCGGCACGATCGCGATGTTTTTCCTTAATGCCGAAAGGCCATATTCCCGGACAGGCTTGCTATCGACGAGGATTTCGCCGGATTGATATTCATAGAAACGCATGAGCAGCTGAACGATGGTAGATTTGCCCGCGCCGCTGTATCCTACCAAAGCTATTTTCTCGCCTGCCTGAATATCCAGCGAAACGCCTTTTAAAACCGGCAGATCGGGACGCGATGGATAAGCAAAATGGATATCCTGATAAGTCACACGGCCTTCTACGTGACTTGCCACCGCATTTTGCGCTTCATCCACCGAAACCTCGGGCGTTTCTGCCAAAATTTCGAAAATGCGTTCGGACGCTCCCACCGTGCGGCTGATTTGAGCATACAAATCACCCATTCCGCTGATCGACGCGCCGATGAAAGTGGTGTAAAGGATAAATGTAAACAGATCCGAAAGTCCGAACTCGCCCGCTTGTACCAATGCCGCGCCATACCATACCACGCCTACGATCCCGCCGAATGTAGCGAAAATGATAAACGACACGAATCCGCCCCGGAACCGCGCCGCGTACAACGTCAGGTCAACCACCCGGTCGAGAATTGTCCGGTACCGGTTGATTTCCAGCGGCTCATTGGTAAATGCCTTTACGACATTTACGGATTGCAACGTTTCTTCCACCACCACGTTCGCAGCCGCAAGCTGATCCTGTGCCTTGCGCGAGAGCCTGCGCGTATGCCGTCCGAAGAATACCGAAGCCACGCCCAGAATGGGTACCGTCGCGAGCATGAAGAGCGTCAGTTTCCAGGAAGTATAAAACAAAATGGACATTCCGACGATCAGCGTGGCCAGCTGCCGGAAGAGTTCCGCGAGTGTAAATGACAGCAAACCTTGCAGTTGCGAAACATCGGAAGTAATGCGGCTGGTGAGTTCACCCACGCGACGTTCTTCGAGAAACGGCACGGGCAATGTGATGATCTTGCTGAAAACATCGAGCCTGATGTTATTAACAGCCTTTTCACTGACTTTGGAAAAAAGATAGATCCGAAAGAACGAAAATATGGCCTGGCCCAGCAACACCACGAAAAGCAGTAGGGTGATTTGATTGATCGTGAACCGGGATTTGCCCTCAATGACCTCGATAATGCTTCCAACGAGTTTCGGAAATGCCAGGGACGTACCGGTGGACAATGCCAGGAACAGCATCCCCGCCGCGAACATCATACGATAGGGCCGCAGGTAACGCAGCAGCCGGAGTGTAATTTTCAATCCTTCCCACCTGATTTTTTTTACGGCAAATGGAGAGGGGGTTTCCTTGTCGGGCAAGGACTTGCCAGTTTCATTATTGGCCATTGGATATGAGGTACACCGGGAATCAGCTTAAACCCGGTTTGGATAAACATTCGATAGCTGGTCTGCAAAAGTACGCATTATTTAAAAGTCACCCGGGCAGGGCCTCCCGGTAGGTTTACTTCCGGCAGGGCATTACCACCAAGTTTACGTGCGATTGTCCTTAAAAATTCCTAATTTTTCAATGAACGGACGATGTGTCTTTTTGCCGGTGTAAAAATGTTGTAAAAAACTTTTCAGCCCCAGGCAACCCTGTGCCGGATTCCCTCGTATAGGCTAAAAAAGCAAATAGCATGCCCGAGTATAACTCCGCCGTTCTTCAAGAACTACTCGACGGCTGTTTACAGAAAAACCGCCGCAGTCAGGAGCTGTTGTACAAGCAGTTCTACGGCTATGCTATGAGCATTTGTTTACGCTATACACGCAGCCGGGAAGAGGCGAAAGAAATACTCAACGATGGATTCCTGAAGGTTTTCACGAAGCTCGAAAGTTTCGATGCAAGCCGACCATTCAAAACCTGGTTGAGCAGAATCATGATTAATACAGCCCTCGATCATTACAGACAGGAAGTTCGCAGAGATGTTTTTGACGACGTGGAAGTCGCGGAGCAGGTGTCCGTTGACGAAACGGTTATCAGCAAGCTTTCACACGAAGAGCTGGTCGGACTGATCCAGCGTCTGACACCGGCATACCGGCTGGTATTCAGCTTGTCGGTTATCGATGGCTACACACACGAAGAAATTGCAGAACAACTGAGTATTTCGGTTGGGGCGTCAAAATCCAATTTGTCGCGTGCAAGGGAAAAGTTGAGAGAAATGTTATCCAAGATTAATATTGACGACTATGATAGAGTTGCCAGATGACGAACTGGACAAGCTCTTCAGAAAGTCATCAGAAGAGCTTGATCCGACATACGAACCCGACGATTGGAATGACCTGCGGAAGTTACTCGATAAGCAGGACGGGAAAACTCCGGCCGGATGGTGGCGGAAATGGTGGCCGCTGGGCGTACTGGCGCTGCTGATACCCGTGGGGATTGCGCTTTATTCTCTCGAAGGGGAGAAGGGAGGAAAGGAGGATGGAGGAAAGGGAATTGCTTTGAAAGGTCTTGAAACGGAGGATGGAGGAAGTGAGAGAGGGGTAGTGGAGGATGGAGGCGTGAAGGCTGCTGGCGACGAGTCAGGTGTGGTCAGAGAGTCAGGTATTGTCAATGAGTCGGGCAGTTCGTTGGAAAAGGTTGGGAAGCCGGGTGGTTCAGGAGAAGAAGCCGTAAAATCGGCTGCGAGTGTGGATAAAGGAAATCCTGCTGTGGATAATACAAACGAATTGGTTGCTAAAAGAAATGAGGCTGTTCGGAACGGCAAAATAGCTATTGGTGACAAACTGAAAACCAGTGAAAAAGAGGCTGGTAAATCTTCCTCGAAATCAGAATTGAATAATGCCGCGAGTAACGGCAGAAAACCATTGCCCCGGAGCCAATCTAAGGCAGGCGGAGTGTTCTTAGAGCCTAACCGCTCAAAAGTGGAAGGAGGCGACGGGGCTCTTTCTTTGAAAAACAATGCGAATACGGAAGGCAGGGAGACGTCCTTGCCGCAAGCAGCCAGTCGGCAGGATGGCAATGCTGGTTCAAAAGCGCTGACGGGATCGGAAGGTGAGCCTTTGATAAAAGCCGGTGAGTCGGGCCGTGCATTAATCTCTGCATCTGCACTGGATAGTAAAACATTGAAATGGAGTGTGCTGTCATTGCCCGGGATTTCCGCGCCCGAGCAGGAGATCATGGCAGAGCCTGCGCCCAGGGAATCCTCCATGTCTGCAGATGATCAGCCTTTGATGGCTGTCAGGTTTGGCTATTCACCGGATTTGAGCACGGTGGGGTTGAAGGATTTTTCAAAACCCGGTACGTCTGTGTCGCTATTGGTAGAGTATTCAGTTTTACCAAGATTGTATTTACAAAGTGGGGCGGTTTGGAGCAGGAAAGATTACTCTGCATCGGCGGAGGCATACCAATTGCCCAAGCACAAGTATTACCCCCCGTTGGCATTGAGTGGAATAGACGGCGTGTGTAAAGTGCTGGAAATACCGCTGAATGTGAGATATGATATAGCATCTGGAGAACGTTCTCGCTGGTTTGCAACAGGCGGCTTCTCGTCCTACCATATGAACGGTGAAAAATATAAATACTATTATATCGACCCGAATGATCCCAGTGCGGAAAAGTGGCCGGGCTGGAATGGCAAAACCGGCTGGTACTGGCTAAGTCACGCCAATGTCTCAGCGGGCTACGAATACAGAATTTCCCGTAAACTCTCCCTCCTCGCAGAGCCGTCAATACGGATGCCGCTCAAACGCGTGGGTTACGGAAAAGTGAATCTTATTACTACCGGCCTCTGGCTATCGGTGCGCTACACCCCTGTTTTCAAGTGAGCACTATGCCCACATTATCATTGCATTCTATCTTCTAATTAATTTATTCATTATGAACTCAATTGACCAAGGAAACATGAAAAGAGGCGAGTTCCTGAGAAGCCTCGGGCTCAGCACCTCAACGTTAATGGCATTCTATTGCCTCGGCACCACTATGACCGCTTGCGGATCGAAAGACGATGATCCGAATCCAGATCCGGATCCGAATCCGGGCACTGGTTCAGGCTCCGGAATATCGGGTACAACCACCGGCACAGCGATCAATTTCACGGTTGATTTGACCAATTCGGCCGTTTCCAAGCTGAAAACCAACGGAGAGTCCATCATTACGGGCGATGTACTCGTGGCGAAAACGACTGCCGGCAGCTATGTAGCTTTGACCAGAATCTGTACGCATGAAGGAAATGAAGTCCGATACAGATCGACCTCCAACGATGTTTTCTGCCAAACACACGGTTCCACATTCACCACGGCCGGTGCAGTAACCAATGGTCCTGCCACAACTGCGCTTAAAACGTATAATGTGACCGTTTCTTCGGACGGAAACACTTTGACCGTGAAAGCTTAATCTCAACCAGTCATGAAAGTACTCCGCCTATTCGTGATGTTGATGTGTTCATCAACAGTATTATATGCACAGGACTACTTGCTGAACGAGTTGTCGAAACAGGACAGCGCGCAAACCGTACCGGTTACCGCCACTTTCAAATCGACCCGCGTAGTGAATGGACAGTCGGTGGAAACGATGAAAAAGAAGCACCTTGATTTCCGCATTTCGCACCGTTTCGGGAAGCTGAACTCGGGCGCCTACCAGTTCTTCGGCCTCGACCAGGCTACGATGCGGCTGGGATTCGAATACGGATTGACGGACGATCTGATGATCGGAGTGGGCCGCAGCACGTCGCAGAAGGTGTATGATTTTTTTGGTAAATATAAATTACTGAAACAAAGCACCGGCGCGCGCAATATCCCGGTTTCGGTGACATTGTTTGGTGGAACGGGCGTGGCTACGGTGGATAAGGAGCGTGATTTTCAGGACAAACTGTATTACACCGCGCAGGTACTCGTAGCACGGAAGTTTGGGGAACGCTTGTCGCTTCAACTGTCGCCCACCTATTTGTACCGCACCATGCCGGACGTGACGGGAGATGAAAAAGTACTCTTTGCGGTGGGTATCGGCGGTCGTTTCAAGCTCTCGAAACGTGTTTCGCTCAACGGTGAATACTTTTACACCGCCCGCGAAAAGAACACGGTTACTGCTCCTTACCACGACTCGATGTCGTTCGGCGTCGATATCGAGACCGGCGGGCACGTTTTCCAACTGCACTTTACCAATTCCCTCGGCATGATCGAGAAACAGTTTATCGGTGAAACCACCGGCAGCTGGGGCAAAGGGGATATCCATTACGGGTTCAACATTTCCCGTACATTCAGCTTTGACAAGAAGAACAAGAAGCAGCCAAACTGATCCAGACTATGAAACCGCATTTTTATCGCGTGGCCTGCCTGGCCATGTTCAGTACCGCTTTGCTTTCCGGAACTGCATTTGCCCAAATGTTTGCCACTTCGGGCGGCAATACGCAGTTCTCGGCGTCGACACCTTTGGAGAATATTGAAGCGGAGAATAAAAAATCGCAGGTGATCCTGAACACGGCTAACAACGAGATCGCGATCCGGATGAACATGCGGGACTTTTCCTTCCCCAATAAGCTGATGCAGGAGCATTTTAATGAAAACTACATTGAATCGGTGAAATACCCGACGGCCACGTTCTCGGGCAAGGTCGATAAGGCGCCGGATTATACCAAGGACGGCGACTACGATGTGTCGGCGACCGGCAAATTCACGGTTCACGGCGTTACCAAGGAGCGGACGATCAAAGGGAAGATGAAGATTGCGGGAGGTAAGATCACGATCAGTTCCGATTTCGAGGTAGCGCTGGTGGATCACAATATCGAAGTGCCGAAGGTGGTTTTCGTGAAAATCGCGCAGATCATCAAGGTGAAGGCGCAATATGCATTAGCTCCTTATAAAAAATGATAAAGACCTACGTTCCGCCGGAACGCCGGAACGCCGGAACGTAGGTCTTTATTAAAACTGTGGGGTGTTACAGACTTGGTAAGCCTTTCTTGAACTTGCCAAGTCTTTTTCATTTATCTTCTGCGACGCCGCCGGGCAGGTTTTCTTTTTCGTACCGGCTTTTTCCGCACAGGCGCTTTTTTGACGGTCGTTCTGCGCGTAGGTGTTGCCACAGCCTCTTCTTCTTCCTCGTCTTCGCTTACCGCTTCTTCGGTAGGAGCAGCTGTTTCAGTGATGGCTACGGTTTCATTGGTTTCTTTCTGATCCACATATGGCAAGCGCACGGCTGCAATTTGCTCGATGTTGGACGTGTTTTCGATCGGCCTCAGCCTGAATGAGTAGGAATAGGCTTTCGCGGGTAGCAGATATGCGTCGTGTACGCGTGGGGACCAACTGTCGTCGCCGCCAAGTCCCATTTGCGCGTGGTCGATGTTGACGACGGTTGCAGTACTACGGCTCAACACGGCGGCGTGGCGTTTGGCAGCGAGAAGATCTTTGTCCGTATAATCATGGACGTTGAAATTGAATGCGGTGTCGCTCAGCACCAGCAATCCTGCTCCTTCCGCATTGGTTACCGTAGCCCAGCGGACGCCGGTTTTATTGCCGTTTTCCTGCGGCGTGATGTATGGAAAATGCTGCTCAGCCACAGTACCGGCATAAATGCCTATTCTTCCACTCGTTTTGCGATCGGCATAAGTCTCGTGCGGGCCGTTGCCGTACCATTGTGTTTTGCTGAATGTGGCGGGCATTTTCAGCTGCATTCCTACTTTGGCAAGCGGTGGCCATTCTCCCCGCGGGGTATATGTGTTTTGTACATGAATATCCCCCGAGGCATAAACCATATACACCGATTGCACATCCACTTCGCCTTTGGATTGCTTTAAGGTCTGGTTGAGCGTCACCTTGTAGATCTGGGCGGTCAATCGCTGGGTTTTCATTTCCGAAGACACGCGTTCCAGCGTATCGAGGCCGAAATTACGCCATTGGGTGGCATAGCTTTTCGCAGCGCCGCCTTCGTCGTTATCGGTCGGCACGCGCCAGAAATTGGCATATGGGCCGCTGTCGAGCATTTCTTCCTTTTTGTTTTTGAAAGAAATCATCCGGCCCTCGTTTTTGTCGAAAACTACCGTGAAATCCTGCCCGGAAATCTGCACGCGCGCGGCGGTTACCTGTGCAATTCGGAGCGGGCGCTCGCCGTACAAGCTCAGGTTGGGGCGCGGAGCGGCCGGTTTCACTACCGGTACCTGATGCCAGGCAACTTCATGGCCTTTGGGCGCCCAGCGCGTAGCTTCTTTTAATCTTATGCTGAGATTGAGAAAATACTCGGCATTGGGTTTTGCCGAAGCAGGAAGCTCATAAGGAATGGTAATCTGCTGTTTCTGCCGTGGCAAAGCGGCCAGATTAGCAATGCTTCCGCCTTTGCCCACGGGTTTACCATTTTCCATGAGCGACCACACGAGCTCGTAGCCGTGCAGCGACTGAAAGTCATAGGCATTATGCAATGTGATATTCTTTGCACCGGCTTTCAGGGTGTCCGGCATTTCGAATTTGATGTATTGATACACCTTCTTCACCTCGCTTAGCTCGGGCTGGGGCGTGCGGTCGGGGTTCACGAGACCGTCGCCGGCATTGGCGCCGTCGATGTAGTTGAAATAATCCCAGTACTCTGTGCCGTCAGCACGTTTCAGTTTTAAGCCCTGGTCAACCCAATCCCAAATGAAGCCGCCCTGCATGGTCGGATATTTTTCGATCAGGTCCCAGTAGTCTTTCAGGTTACCAATGCTGTTGCCCATCCCGTGCGCGTACTCGCATACGATGAGCGGGCGGGTCTTGTCCTTTTTGACCAGTTCCGTCATATCCTGTGTGGACGGGTACATCACTGAAACAATGTCGAAACTGCTCAGCGTCGTTGGTTTGTAATCCTTCCGGCCTTCGTAATGAACAGGCCGGGTAGGGTCGGCGAGCTTGATAAAATCACCCATATCCACGAAATTCTGGCCCATTCCCGATTCATTCCCGAGCGACCAGATGATCACCGACGGGTGGTTTTTGTCCCTTTCGACCATCGCATTGCCTCGCGCGAGGAATGCAGCGCGCCATTGTGGATTGTCGGCCAGGATAATGTTTTTGCTCCACAGCTCGTGGCTTTCGATATTCGCTTCGTCCATCACGTACAAGCCATACTGGTCGCAGAGGTCGTACCATTCGGAAGCATTGGGGTAATGCGAGGTTCTCACAGCATTGATATTATGCTGTTTCATGAGCGTAATGTCCCTGATCATCGACTCGCGGCTGATCACCCGGCCAGTTTCGGGATCGAATTCGTGGCGATTTACGCCTTTGATCGTTACCGCTTTGCCATTCACCAACAGCTGCCCGCCTTTGATTTTCACATCCCTGAACCCAACACGCTGGCTCGTCGCTTCGAGGACTTTGCCGTCGGAGTTCATCAGTTGAACCGTCAACGTGTACAGGTTCGGCGTTTCTGCGCTCCATTTGGCAGGGTTAGGCACGGGCATTTCGGCGCGTATGGCCCCTTCTTTACCCATTTCAAGCGTGCCCACCATCTGGCTCACCGGGGTAGTTACTACCGCTTTCGAGGCATCATATAATGTGAAAAGCACCTGGTGCGCGTGAATGGGCTGTTCGCCGTAATTTTTTACATATGCGCTCAGTTTCAGCGTGGCATGCTCGTGGTTGGCATCCAGGATTGTTCTTACAGAATAATCGGTTAATACGACTTTGGGCAGAAGCAGCAGGTCCACATCGCGGAAAATGCCCGAAAGCCGCCAGTAGTCCTGGTCTTCGAGATAGCTGCCGTCCGACCAGTTGATCACTTCCACCGCGAGGTTGTTTACTCCGGCCTTCACATCCTCCGTCACATCGAATTCGAACGGGGTCATGCCATCCTCGTGATACCCGATCGCGACGCCGTTCAGCCATACATAGCAGGCCGATTGCACGCCTCCGAAATGCAGGAATACCTGTTTGTCCTTCAAATCCTGCGAAACTGTGAAAGTTGTGCGGTACATCCCCACGGCATTGGTATCGGCGGTAATGCGGGGCGGTGTGGCTTTGAACGGGTGTTTGATATTGCTGAAAATCGGGCGGTCGTATTTGCGGCCCTCGCGCGCACCTACGACCTGCCAGTTGGACGGTACGGGGATATTGTCCCAGCCCGCATCGGCGATTTTGGGATCATAGAAATTCAGTTGCGCTTTCGAAGGATGCTGCGCCCATTTGAATTTCCAGGTACCATTCAGCGACTGTACGAAAGGCCCTTTTTTGTCCATGGCCAACGCGGCTTTTTCCGTCGCATATGGGAAGAAATCGGCGCGGGGCTTTTCTGTATTGATGCTGATCACCTGCGGGTCCTGCCATTCGGGAATGGCCTGGGCGTGAACCGTGTGGTTCAGAATTTGTATTAAAAAAAGTAGTACCGGAAATCCGCAACGGGTAGAGAATTGCATATTACTTTCTGTGGTGATATTGGTGCGGTGCTTTGTTTGAATGCAGGGCGAGCACGCGTTTTTATTTCGGAGGTTAAAATTAGGTATAATCAAAAAGAAACGGACGCAAAACCGGGGTACCATGAAGTTTTATTTGAAGAATGCCTTTATTTTGCCTCTACATGTAAATTCTCTGTTATGCTGTTAGCCGTCGACCTTGGCAATACCGACACTGTTTTCGGGCTTCATGATTCCGGTAACTGGGAGCACATCTGGCGGATGCGCTCGTTGGTGCAGGAAAACGAAGCGCATTACGAGTCGAAGCTCCGGCTGCATTTCCTGGAAGCCGGGTTGTGGTTTGGGGATGTGGAAACGGTGGTACTGAGCAGCGTCGTGCCTGCATTGACGCCCGTGATACTGAGAATGCTCCGCTCGCTGTTCGGCGACGGTGTGATCGTGGTCGGGCCGGAGATTTATCCTGCATTGTCTATCGAAATCGATCATCCGCATGAAATCGGCGCGGACCTGATCGCCAATGCGGTAGCAGTATCGACACGATATAAGGAAAATTGTGTGGTGGTCGATTTTGGCACTGCATTGACATTCACGACTGTTTCCAAAGACAGCAAGATTCTCGGCGTAGCCATATTACCGGGTCTGGTCACCGCTGTAAAAGCCTTGTTTGCCAACACGGCACAATTACCAGAAGTGCCGCTTCAACTGCCGCCATCGGCCATCGGGAAGAATACCGTGGAAGCTATTCAGGCGGGTATTCTGCTGGGTTATGAAGGGCTGGTCAAATCGCTTTTGGGGCGCATACGCGCAGAGCTTGGAGGCGAATGCATTGCCGTAGCGACGGGAGGCTTGTCGTCTATCATTGATACGCTGCGCGACGAGTTCATCGAAATCGACAGAAAGTTAACATTGGACGGCCTGCGCATTATCGGCGAAAGTCTCAGGGCTTAGTTTTGAAATATCCTTCTTCAATTAAAGGCAAATCGGAAACCGGCTGGTTATATAAATACACCCAACAATCCCTGACCACCTCCTGACTATCCCTGACAGGAACGACTTTTCTAAGATACAAACTGGCCGACTCATCTTCCATAACATCCTCATATTCATCCAGTTCTTTGAGTATTTCGAGGGAATGTAACTGATAAATCTCCCCGTGCACGGGCGTAGGCGCATCGGGCTCGTACAACGCGCCCGGGTACCACTCTACGCGGAACAATTTTCCATTGAAATACCCTTTTCCTATATAGTTTGAAGACAACCGGAGCTTCCGTGCATAGGGGTTGTCAAAAGCCTGCATCAAAGTGCCGTAAGTGAATAAATTATATAACTTTTCCATTCTGCTGGCAGAAGATCAGAAATTCCGCTTAATGCAGAACTGTATTTTTCTTATATTTACATGTAAGCTTCTTCATTATACTAATATACCGTTATGTACGAAAAGAATCTTGGTACAAAACAAAAAGCACTAAGGATCAACCTCGACCGCCGGATCTACGGATCGTTTGCGGAAATCGGGGCGGGTCAGGAAACGGCGGCTTACTTTTTCAAAGCCGGCGGCGCATCCGGAACCATCGCTAAGACGATGTCGGCCTACGACATGACGTTCAGCGACGCGATATACGGGACAGAGGAGGGCGGACGATACGTGGTAGAATCCCGACTGATGAAAATGCTCAACCGCGAGTACAACCTCGTAGAAAAGCGGCTCTCGGAAAAACGCGGTGTCGACAGCACCTTTTTTGCCTTCGCAAACACAGTTGTAGCCCTCAATTTTCAAAAAACAAACGAATCACACGGCTGGATCGGTCTTCAATTCCAGCTCACGCCCATGGGCCCCACGAACTACGTCGTGATCCACGTGCGGATGCGCGATGATGAGAATATCCTGCAACAGCAGGCGCTCGGGATCATCGGTGTAAACCTGATTTACGGTTGCTACTACTATTACAAGTCGCCTGAAATATTGCTCATGTCGCTGATGGACGATCTGACGATCGACCGGATAGAGATCGATATGGTGCGTTTCAGCGGCCCTGATTTTGCCAAAGTGGATAACCGCCTCATGAGCCTGCGGCTGGTGAAGAATGGTTTTACGGATGCGGCATTGTTCGGCAGCGACGGCGGTGTTTTGCAGCCTTCCGAGGCATTGTACAAAAAGCACATCCTCATGATGCGCGGCCGCTTGCGCCCGATCACGAATGTGCATATCGACCTGATCAGCAATGGTCAGCGGCAGTTCCTCGCCGAAGAAGATGTGGATGAGTCGAAAGTGGTGCTCATTTCAGAGCTCACATTGCACAACCTGAAAGCCGGGGACCGCGATATCGACGAAAAGGACTTCCTCGACCGCGTGGATATTCTCTGCTCGCTGGGGCATATGGTAATGATTTCCAACCACCATGAATATTACCGGTTGGTGGCGTACTTGTCGCGATTGACGAAACTGAAATCCGGTTTGTTGCTCGGTAGCCCGAATTTGCAGGATATTTTCGAAGAAAAGCATTACCAGTTCCTGCAAGGCGGCATTCTGGAGTCCTTCGCGACGTTGTTCAGCCGAAAGGTGAAATTGTACATTTACCCTACGTTGCAGCCCGATGGTTCGGTTTACAGCTGTGAGAACTTCCGCGTGCCGGATCACTTACGGCCGTTGTTCCAGTATCTGATTGTAAATGACAAGATCGAGGATATTAAAAACTACAATACCGAGCACATGCACATCACGACCGACCTCGTACTTGAAATGATCAAGCGCGGTGAGCCGGGGTGGGAAAAGCTGGTGCCGGAGAATGTTGCCCAGATGATCAAGGAGAAGTCGCTTTTCGGCTTGCCTAGTGAGAATAATTATGTGGATACCGTGAAGCAGATTCACCAGGCTGTGGGGAATTTGTAGGAACGGCATTAAATATTGATTGATCTTAGCTTTTGGACATAAATTCTCGTTTATGTCCAAAATTTTATCCCCGCCTACCACATTCGTGGGCAGGCTCAAATATCTCGGGCCCGGTTTCATTCTTTCGGCTGCTATCGTAGGTTCGGGCGAACTCATTGCTACCACCGCATTAGGCGCCAAAGCCGGCTTCGTCATGTTCTGGCTCATTATTCTGAGCTGCCTTGTCAAAGTCGCATTGCAGCTGGAATTTGGTAAGAACGCTATTTACACCGGCACATTCATTATGCACAACTTCAACAATCTGCCGGGGCTAAGGCTCGGCAAGGCGCATTGGAGCATTTGGCTGTGGCTTTCTTTGCAGGGGTTGAAACTGTTGCAAGTGGGTGGCATTGTCGGAGGTGTCGCTATCGTGCTGCATATGGCATTCCCGCTCATTTCCGTCAATTTTTGGGCGATCATTTCAGTGCTGATCACTTCTTTCTGGGTTTATAAGGGCAATTATGGCGCGGTTGAAAAAGGCTCACTTGTGATGATCATTCTCTTTACGGCCATCATCCTCATATCCGTCATTTCGCTTCAATGGACTCAATATGCCATCACCTGGCCGCAGTTTGAAAGCGGGTTACAGTTTTCGCTGCCTACCGCGCTGGTCGCGACGGCGTTCGGGGCATTTGGCATTACAGGCGTCGGGGGAGATGAAATTATGTATTACAATTACTGGTGTATCGAAAAAGGCTACGCCGCTTACACCGGCCCGAACGACGGCACAAAAGAATGGTCTGAGCGTGCCAAAGGCTGGTTTCAGGTCATGTACCTTGATGCCGTATTGTCGATGGTGGTCTATACCATTGTAACGGCCGCGTTTTATCTCCTGGGCGCTGCGGTACTGCACACGGGCGGTGCTGTACCGGAGGGTTACCAGATGGTCGATACCCTATCCCGCATTTTCACGGAAACGCTCGGTCCCTGGGCGAAGAACATATTTCTGATCGGTGCATTCTTTGTGCTCTATTCCACATTATTTACTGCCGCTGCGAGTTGGGCGAGGGTTTGGAGTGATGCTTTCGGACAGATCGGCTGGATGAAGTTCGGCTCGGAGCAGGAGCAAAAGCGGAGTATCGGCATTATGTCCTGGGTACTGCCTATTGCCTGGTGTTTGTTGTTCCTGTTTTTCCAGGCGCCGGTGAGAATGGTAATACTCGGAGGCATCGCGACTTCCGTACTGTTACTGCTTGTCGTATATGTCTCGCTCGTATTTCGTTATCGCAACTTGCCGATCGCATTGAAACCCTCGACGATGTACGATGTATTTTTCTGGATTAGTGTGCTTTCGATCCTGTTTGTAAGCGGGTATGGTATTGTTCAAATTATTTAGGAGAGAATAGTACTTAATTTCAAATGAGTAGTACTTTTTGATAGCGAACGAATAAGGGAGTTACTTCTGAATTTCGTCTAACTGATTGCCGGTCAGGTAAAATACATTCTTTCGAAATCCTAAATTCTTTCATATGGACAAACCAAACGAAGTATCGAGAAGAAACTTTATCAAAAACACAACAGGCGCCGCGGTTGCACTTTCCATTCCGGCCATTATTCCTGCGAGTGCATTTGGCGCGAACGACCGCGTACGCGTAGCGGTGCTGGGCGTTAACGGGCGTGGGCAGAGCCATATTTCGGGTTTTAATGCCCTGAGCAATGTGGAAGTAGCCACGCTCTGTGATCCCGATAACAACATTTTGCAAAAGCGGGCACAGGAATTCGAGCAAAAGACCGGCAAGAAGGTCAAAACTGAAAACGATCTCCGCAAAGTTTTTGATGACAAAACCATCGACGCTGTGAGTATCGCCACACCAAATCACTGGCACGCATTGGCGGCAATCTGGGCTTGCCAGGCTGGAAAGGACGTGTATGTCGAGAAGCCTGGCTGCCATAACCTCCACGAAGGCCGCAAGCTGGTCGAAGCGGCTCACAAATATAAAAGAGTAGTGCAGCATGGGGTCCAGCTTCGCAGTTCGGAAGCATTGAAGGAAGCGGTGAAACACCTCCGCGACGGGTTGATTGGAAACGTCTATATGGCCCGCGGTCTGGTATACAAATGGCGCCCGGACATTGGCGATAAAGGTACCGAGCCAATTCCCGCAGGTCTCAATTACGACCTTTGGACAGGCCCCGCGGAAATGAAGCCATTCTCCCGCAACTACGTGCATTACGACTGGCACTGGCATTGGAACTACGGCAATGGCGACATCGGTAACCAGGGTATCCACGAAACCGACATGTGCATGTGGGGCCTCGGCGTGGAATCATTCCCGGACAAGATCACGTCCTCCGGCGGCAAATTCCTCTGGAACGACGCCAAAGAAACGCCCGAAGTACTGAGCTCTTCATTTGTGTATACCAAAGAAAAGAAGATTATCGAGTTTGAAGTACGGCCATGGATGACGAACGACGAAGGCGGGGTAGGTATTGGTAACATCTTTTATGGTTCGGAAGGTTATATGGTGGTGAAAGGATATGACTACTACGAAACCTTCCTGGGCAAAGACAAAAAAGCCGGCCCATCGCGCAAAGCCGGAGGGGATCACTATAAGAATTTCATTGACGCGGTGGTAGCCAAGGATCCAAAGCTGCTTAATGGGCCGGTTGAAACAGCGCATTTATCGTCGGGTCTCGCGCATTTGGGCAACATCGCCTACCGCGTCGGTCGAGCATTAACATTCGACAACAAGACGGAGAAATTTGTGGGAGATGACGAAGCTAACAAGCTGCTGACGAGGAAATACCGCTCGCCTTATGCGCTGCCGCAGGTGGTGTAGGCGAGGCATTGATTTGATTTAATAATTGTTCACGGAAAAGTTCTCTTTATGAGAACTTTTCTTATATTCACACACTTGTATGAAAGTACATTTGATTAGAAAAGAGAGCATTGCAGGATTTGTCGCGGATCATGCTCGAAGTGCGTCATCGTTTGACGAATGGCGCAATAGATTGAAAGGAGCAAATTGGAAAGCTCCGGAGGATATCCGAGTCAATTATCCGACGGTAGATTTTCTCGGCAATGGATGTCCCCGGGTAGTGTTTGATATCGGCGGCAACAATTACCGCATGATTTGTAAATATGTATTTGGAAAAAGTTTTGTGCGCTTATATGTGAGCTGGATTGGCACTCATGCTGAGTATACGCATTTATGTAAACGTGGACTGCAATATTCTATAAATCAATTCTGACATGGGAGAGCTGAAATATAAGGTCATTAAGACCAGGGAACAATACTACGAATATTGTAACGAGTTGGAAAGACTAGATGATTCAGGAGAGTCCGAGGGGAAATATCAGGACGAAGCTGAGCTCTTAATGGTGCTCATCGAACATTACGATGCAGCGCACACTATTTTCAAAGGTGAGTTTGATCCTGTTGAATTGCTCAAATCACTCATGAAGGATCATAAGATGAAAGCTAAGGACATTGCCGAGTTGCTGAATGTCAGCAAAGGTTACGTGTCCGAGATTCTTAACTACAAAAAGGGAATGTCTAAAGATGTCATCCGCAAGCTGGCCACGCGTTTTGCGATGCGGCAGGAGGCATTCAACCGCCCTTACCGATTGGAGGGTGAAAGAATGATGGAGGAAGAGCAGGAAGAAGCTGTTTTGCAGTGAATATTAATTAAAACCACTATATCCATGAATCACTATCAGGAAATCACACGCTATCTCGACAATGCGCGGGAGATTTTGAGTACGAAGGCAAATAAGGAAGGCCAAGTGTACAAAGACGTTAAGTACGTGCAAATGGCGTCAGGAACAGCTTACAATGCTGCACTGATGATTGCGGATGAATATTTAAGGAAGAAAGAGGGGGCGAAGTTCACAAAGCCCAGCAGCATTGACGAATACCGTCTCCGGTTGAATAAACACAACAAAACTTTGATGGCTTAACTGAACCAGGCTTACGACCTGCTGCATTTAGCAGGTTATTATCATGCTACGCCTTCCGTGCGAACGATTAAGCAAGGTATGGAAGCTGCGCAGAAAATGCTGGCATTAATTGCTTAGAATTACATTCAGTGGAAACAAAAAAACGGCCGACAGGTAATTCCTGCCGGCCGTTTGCTATCTATTGCGAGGCTCTTTAGAGCGTCGTAAAATCAAATGATTCCAGATATTTCGTCGTGAAATTGCCGGATTTAAATCCAGGATCATCCATCAGTTTAATGTGGAAAGGGATCGTGGTTTTAATACCTTCAATCACGAATTCCTGCAATGCGCGTTTCATACGGGTAAGCACCTCCTCGCGCGACTGCCCGCTGACGATCAGTTTCGCGATCATCGAGTCGTAGTTTGGCGGAACGGTGTAGCCGCTGTACACGTGGCTGTCGATGCGTACGCCGTGACCGCCGGGGAAATGCAGGTTGGTGATTTTACCCGCCGCCGGACGGAATCCGTTGGAAGGATCTTCCGCGTTGATACGGCACTCCATTGCGTAAAGCTTTGGCGTGTAGTTCTTACCGGAGATTGGTTCACCCGCCGCTACTTTGATTTGCTCCTTAATGAGGTCAAAATCAGTAACTTCTTCGGTGATCGGGTGCTCCACCTGGATACGGGTGTTCATTTCCATGAAGTAGAAATCGCCGTGCTTGTCGACCAGGAACTCGATCGTACCGGCACCTTCGTAACCGATAGCCTGGGCACCTTTGATGGCCGCAGCACCCATTTTCTCACGCAACTCAGGGGTGATAATAGGGGATGGTGTTTCTTCTACCAGCTTCTGGTGACGACGCTGGATCGAGCAGTCGCGTTCCGAAAGGTGGCAAACTTTACCGAATTGGTCGCCGATGATCTGGATTTCGATGTGACGGGGCTCTTCCACGAATTTTTCGAGGTACAAACCATCGTTTCCGAATGCAGCTGCAGATTCCGTACGGGCGTCGTTCCACGCCTTTTCGAATTCTTCCGGCTTGTTGATCACGCGCATCCCGCGTCCGCCGCCACCTGCTGTCGCTTTCACGATCACAGGGTAACCGATGCCTTCTGCGAGTTCTTTGCCTTGCTCCAATGATTCGAGCAAGCCTTCCGAACCCGGTACAACCGGTACTCCGGCCGCGATCATCGTCGCTTTTGCGGTAGCCTTGTCGCCCATACCGTTGATCTGAGCGGCGGTGGCTCCGATGAATTTGATGCCATAATCCGCGCAAATCTGCGAGAATTCAGCGTTTTCCGACAAGAATCCGTAACCCGGGTGGATCGCGTCCGCGCCGGTTACTTCCGCTGCCGAAATGATATTCTGGATGCTCAGGTATGATTGCCTGCTGGGCGGAGGACCGATACAAACGGCCTCGTCGGCAAACCGTACGTGAAGGCTGTCGCGATCGGCTGTCGAGTAAACCGCGACAGTCTTAATGCCCATTTCACGACAGGTCCTGATTACACGCAGGGCGATTTCGCCCCGGTTAGCAATGAGTATCTTTTTAAACATGTAATTCAGTGAGTTTTCGTTCGCTGCAATTATGCAGGTTCAACCAGGAACAATGGCTGGTCGAATTCTACCGGAGTTGCGTTTTCAACCAGGATCTTCACGATTTTACCTGATACTTCGGATTCGATTTCGTTGAACAGTTTCATCGCTTCGATCACGCAAACAACTTTTCCGGGTTTGATCTCATCACCGATGTTAGCGAATGCCGGTGTTTCCGGGCTCGACGCGCGGTAGAATGTACCGATCATCGGGGATTTAATCGTAATGAGGTTCGAAGAAGCTGGTTCTTTGGAAACCGCTGGCTCAGCCGGAGCGGCCGGTGCAGCTGCTGCGGGAGCCGCAGGAGCGATCGCAGGCGCAGGTGCCGCAACAGGTGCCGAAGTGTAGGCTACTACCGGTGCGGTGGCAAAGCGTTTTACCTTGATTTTCAGGTCTGCCGTTTCAATATTCACTTCATCAAGTCCCGACTGGGCAATGAAGTCAATCAGTTTTTGGATTTCTTTGGTTTCCATTTAATTAAGATTTAACCCTTTCTACGTATTCGTATGTGCGTGTGTCAACTTTGATTTTTTCACCTTCGTCGATGAAAAGAGGTACCATAATGCGCGCACCGGTTTCTACTTCGATGGCTTTCTTGGGAGAGTTGGCGGTGTCGCCCTTCAATCCCGGCTCCGAATAAGTTACCACAAGCTCCACGAAAGGAGGAAGTTCGCAGGTCAGCGCTGCATCGTTTTCAGTGTTGATCAGGATCTCAACTTCCTGGCCTTCCTTCATCAGGTCGGCGTTGGTCACCAGCTTTTCGTCGATCAATACCTGGTCGAATGTCTCGGAATTCATGAAGTTGTAACCAACCTCATCTTTATATAGGAACTGGAATTTGTGTCTCTCCACACGCACGGGCGTGATGCCTGCGCCAGATGAGAACGTATTATCCAGTACTTTGCCGCTAGTAAGGCTTTTCAGTTTGGTACGTACGAACGCGTTGCCTTTTCCGGGTTTCACGTGTTGGAATTCAATCACCTGAAAAAGATCATGGTTGAAATGGATCACCAAACCGTTACGCAAATCTGCAGTAGTTGCCATTTTTATGCTAATGAATTGTATGATAATGCTTTATTGAAAATCACATGCCTAAGATTCGATACCCCATTTGAGGTACATAGCGCCCCAGGTAAAGCCTCCGCCGAATGCGGCAAGAATCAGGTTATCGCCTTTTTTAAGTTGTGATTCATAATCCCACAGGCAAAGCGGAATAGTTGCCGCTGTGGTATTTCCGTATTTGTGAATGTTCATCATGACTTTGTCCATTCCCACGCCCATCCGGTTGGCGGTTGCCTCGATGATCCGGCGGTTGGCCTGGTGTGGCACGAGCCATGCTACGTTATCGCTGTTCAAGCCGTTGCGCTCCATGATGTCGGCAGCAATGTCGGCCATATTGGTGACGGCAAATTTGAACACCTGCGCACCATCCTGATAAACGTAATGCAGCCTGTTTTCTACCGTTTCGTGGGTAGGCGGGTAGCGGCTTCCCCCGGCTTTCTGGTTGAGGTAAGGATAACCCGCCCCATCCGACTTGATGATCGAATCCAGGATGCCGTTTCCGGATGTGTCCGGTTCGAGCAACACAGCGCCCGCGCCGTCTCCGAAGAGAATACAGGTCTTGCGGTCGGTGTAGTCGACGATGGCAGACATTTTATCCGCAGCTACGACAATCACCTTTTTATATTTTCCGGTCTCGATAAATTGTGAGCCGAGTGTCAATGCATAAATAAAACCCGAGCAGGCAGCCTGGATGTCGAAGCTTCCGATGTTACGGATGCCGACCATATCGCAGATGAGGTTGGCTGTGCACGGGAAAACAAAATCGGGTGTGGTAGTAGCGCAGATGAGCAGGTCGATTTCTCCGGGACTTGTATTGGTTTTGGCCAGCAAACCCTTTACTGCCTCCGCACCCATATGTGAACTTCCTAAACCTTCGCCTTTAAGAATACGTCTTTCTTTGATGCCTGTGCGGCTAACGATCCATTCGTCGTTCGTCGCAACCATTGTTTCCAACTCTGCATTAGTCAAAACATAATCAGGCACATAACCTTGTATTCCTGTTATAGAGGCTTTAATATGGGTCATGATAAATCAACTATTCAAAATCCGAATAGATTTGGTAAAAAGGGACAGTTTCAGTTTTTTCATAGTCATGTGGTTGTCAGCATCCGTTGTTAGCTCAATGCCTGGGCGATGTGCAGGTACGCTTTGGATTTCACCTGCTTGTAAGCCCAGTCAACCATATTTTTGATAGCCAGAGGTGTCGATACCCCGTGCGCGATCATCACATTTCCATTCACCCCGATAATGGGACTGCCTCCAATGGACTCGTAGTTCGTTTGGTCGATAAAATCGTCCTGGAAACCTCTTTTCTTCGAAATCTCGTACAGAGATTCTCCGAGTTTAAACAAAATATTGCCGGTAAAGCCGTCGGTAACGATCACGTCAGCTTTGTTGGTGAAGAGATCTTTCCCTTCAATATTCCCGATAAAATTGATGCGTTTGTTTTGTTTCAGCAGGGGATAGGTAGCCTGTGAAGTGAGGGAGCCTTTTTGCTCTTCTTCCCCGATATTCATCAACGCAACCCTTGGCTTGTCGATCTGGAAAGTATGCTGGGCGAAAATCGAACCGATTTCACCAAACTGCGAAAGGACCTCCGGCTTGCAATCGGCATTGGCACCGATGTCGAGCATTACGGCGTATCCTCCTCCTACCTGCGGCACGAGGCCTGCGATGGCGGGGCGAAGAATGCCTTCAATAGCTTTAATGCTGAAAAGGGCGCCCACGTGCATGGCACCTGTGTTTCCTGCACTGCAGAATATATCTACCTCTTTTTCTTTCAGAAGCTTGAAACCCACGCCAATGCTGGAATTGGGCTTTTGAGAAAGGGCTTTGGTAGGATGTTCCCCCATCTCGATTACATCTTCTGCGTGAACGACGTCAACATTAGTAGGAGTGAAATTGTGCTGGTTGAAAATCTCCCAGATCACGTTTTCACGGCCAATTAAAACGATTCTCGCCTCGGATGGTAGCTCAGAAGAGGCTTGAATGACCCCTTCAACAATTGCTTGCGGAGCTAAATCTCCCCCCATAGCATCTACCGCAATTTTCATTTACACGCTGTTATTTTGACAAATAAGTTAGAAACCGAAGGTGTAAATTTAGCAGATGTGCCGCAGTAAAAAAGAATTTCGCAACAACTTTTATAGGGCTGCTGCGAAATTGAATTGCTCATCGACTGAAACTAAACCGTTTTAGTATAGTTCTCAACTACAACTTTACCTCTGTAAACCAGATTGCCTTCGTGTACGTGTGCACGGTGCAATTGGTGGATTTCTCCGGTTGTAGCATCAGTTCCCAACTGCTTTCCGGTAAGGAAATCGTGCGCTCTGCGTGAATCGCGACGGGTGCTGGAATGTCTCCGCTTAGGATGTGCCATGATATTTTTGGTCTATTGTTATTTACTTTTTTATAATCTGAGCTGTTGTGCTCTATCTTTTTATCCGTCAGCTGAAGCTGGCGGCAAATTGATTCTTTTTCTGCCCCTTCAATCCTCTACCGTCGGTTTTAACCGACGGATCGAAAGAGAAGGTTTTACTTTTTCAGGTTTTTTAGCGCTTCCCAGCGAGGGTCGATCTTCTCTTCATCCTCCCCTTCTTCCCCTTCCTCCTCTGCTCCCGAGGTATACACCAGCGTTCCCTCTTCCTCGCCATCCTCCAAATCGAAATCATCCTCTTCGGTACGCAGGCTCGGGTGGAGCTTTTTAACCGGTAACGACAGCGCGATGAAATCGAAAATATAACGTGCTACGTTGATCCTGTTGGTGTTACGGCTGATGATCTCGATCTCTTCCGTGAGCTCCTCATTGTGATCGCCGAACTTCAATATGATGCGTTCGTCGGAATCAATCGGTTCTTCGAACGTTTCCAGGCTGCGGTCGCAAGTCAGGGTTACGCTTCCTGTTGTGTGAAAACGAAGCTGGATCATCGTTGCCGATTTGCTTAGGATCACGTGCGTTTTGAAGTGCCCGTGCTCGATCAGATCCTGCTCCATTTCCTCAAAAAAAGCATCGCCAGACTCCATATCATAGTCATACTGTTTGTCTTCCAAACCGTAAATGTCTATGTTGTATTTACTTAGCTCTTTCACTTTTTCTGTCAAAAGGAGTGCAAAGGTAATGTGTTTCAGTTTAATAAAAAACATTGGGCCGGAAAATTGTTGCCCGTCCGCCGCTATTCTTTGGCGTTATCAGATTTTCCGCGCCGGATTCCCGAAATAGGTAGCACCGGCCGGTACATTTTCCACCACCACCGATCCCGCACCGATCCGGGCATTCTTGCCTACCTGAATACCGGCCACGATCACCGCACCTGAACCGATGAATACGCCGTCACCGAGTGTCACACGGTCGTTCACGATCGCGCCCGCACCGATGGTTACGAAATCGCCTACAATGGCCGATGTATCGATGATAGCACCGGTTTGCACCAGGCAATGATGGCCGACTACCGTACGTGCGCCGATGGTCGCGCGGGCCCCAATGAGGTTACCATGCCCGATCGACGCCATGCCCGAAATCACCGCCGTGTCGTGGATCGCGTTTACCGGCATATTCTTGTATTCCTCGTTCAGCGATTCTACGAGGCGTTCGCGCACCGAGCGCTCGCCGATCGCGATGAATGCCTCGCATTTGGAGCCTATAATGTTGAGGTAGCTCGTGTCGTCGGTATTGCCGAGCACGGTCACGTCGCCGAACTCTTTACCGTGCAGCTCCGCGTGGTCGTCGAGGAAACCGTACACGAGTACATTATTTCTTCTGAAAATATCCAGGGCCTGCATTCCGAGGTCGCCGGCGCCGAAGATTAATACGGGGTTTTCCATAATTGATGTTGCTATTGAATAAAAAGTCTTCATCTGAATGGTTAGTTCAAATGAAGACTTAAAAATTAGGTCCAAATATAATGTTTACAGGAATGTTACCCTGAAAACAAACGGGCTGCCGTAGGGCGATAGATTTTGGCCGCTGTATTTATCGATCTGACTGTCGTAACTGAAATTGTACAGCGCCGTCAAATGTACCGCTTTAATAAACTTCCCGCCGATGGGTTGTGAGTAGGATGCTCCCGCCATCGGGGAACCGAGCCATTGCCGCTTTTGATACGAGCCTTCGACATTCAGCGCTTCGTATTCCGCGATGATATTGACGGGCGGAACCACATTATACATCATAAATGCACGGCCACCATAGTAAGCAGTGTTGATATCATAATATTTGTAACGGAAATACATGATGGTGGCACCCACGCCGCCTACAAGCTTTTCGGTAAGTTCATAGCCAGCCATGGGCGAAAGGTTGATATTCGTAACCGTTCCGAGACTCAGCCCGAAGCTGCCTCCGAGGCGCAGTCTTTCGATGAACTTTTTATCTTCAAAATCTGCCAGCTTCTTCTTTTCCGCCAATACGGGTTTGTCGTTTTGTGGTTTTCTTTCAACCGGAGGTATTTCCTTTCTTTCCGGCTGTTCCTTCCGAAGCGAATCGGGGCGGTAGTATTCGTCGTTCTGCGCCATCAGCGAAGGACTGATCAAAACCGCCAGGAGAAACAGGAATGGCAGGAGAATTTTACTTTTCATCTTAAAATCGTTTATTTTATAATGTTGTAACTGGTAACGTAGGACTATCTGATTTTTGTCTACTGAAACTGCGCTTCCGGCTCCTCTTAACACCACGCGTTTCGTCTATGCTTTATCACATTTCGGTTCCTGACCCACAATCCTGTTTTCTTGACATTACCTACACCATCCCCGAAATCCATAGCGAACAGATCGAAATCCAGCTGCCGGCATGGCGCCCGGGGCGGTACGAGCTTCAAAACTTCGCCAAAAATATTCAATTTATCGAAGCGACCTCAACCGCTGGTCACAAACTGCCCCTCCATAAGGTAACCAAAGACCGTTGGCGGGTTGGAACGGCTGGTCAAGACGAGGTACGCATTCACTATACCTATTACGCATCCATTCAAAATGCGGGCAGCAGCTATGTAGACGAAGAATTGTGGTACCTCAACTTCATCAACTTCTGCATGTACACCGAGGGCCGGATCACCGAACCCTATCGTGTGGAACTCGATTTACCTGAAGGTTACCAGATTGCCTGCGGATTACCATCGGCAGGGAAGAATGCATTAGCGGCAAGAGATTTTTACCAATTGGTGGATAGCCCGATGCTCGCCTCCGGAACTTTGCAGAAATGCGAATACGAAGTCCGCGGCATTCAGTTTAAGATATGGATGCATGGCAATCTCAAACCCAACTGGCGGCGCATCGAGCGCGATTTCCGGCGTTTCTCGCGGGAGCAGATTGCCATGATGGAAGAGTTTCCGGAAAAGGATTACCATTTCCTGAACCTGATATTGCCCACGGCATTTTACCATGGCGTAGAGCACCAAAACTCCACGATGATCGTACTCGGCCCCGACGATGAAGGCGAGGGCCTCTATTCCGACCTCCTGGGCGTGAGCTCGCACGAGCTTTTCCATGCCTGGAATATCATCCGCATTCGCCCGGCAGAGCTTTTACCTTATGATTTTACCAAAGAAAACTACTTCCAAACCTGCTTTGTTGCCGAAGGTTGCACGACCTACTATGGCGACCTTTTCCTGAGACGCGCCGGTGTGTTCAACGACGATGCCTACGTCAAGGAATTACAGGTATATATGAAGCGCCATTTCGAAAGCAGCGCCCACGCGGCGCAATCGCTCGCGGAATCGTCGTTCGACCTTTGGCTGGATGGTTATGAAAAGGGCATTCCGAACCGGAAAGTGTCGGTGTATCACAAAGGCGCGTTGGTAGCACTCATTCTGGATCTGTATTTGAGGAAGAAAACCAATCATGCTCAGTCGCTGGACGATGTCATGAAGCTGCTTTGGGTGCGCTTCGGGAAGCCGTTTGTCGGTTATACGCTGGAAGACTACATCAGTATTGTAGAAGAAGTAGCCGGCGAATCACTGGAATGGTATTGGGATGAATGCATTTTCAGCGCTGCCCCACTCGAAGAACGCCTGAACGAAGCACTCGCATTTGTAGGATTACAAATGTCGGTTTTTAGCAATGGTAATGTGCAGCTGAATGTGCTCGATGATTTTAAGGCGCAGGTACAGCGGGAGAAATGGCTCGAAACTGTACAGGTATTGACGGTGGAGGAGGAGGAGTTGGAGGATGGGGATGAGGAGGAAGAGTGACGGCCGTGGATCGTCAGCCGTCGGCGGTCAAGAAAGCTCTTCTCTCAACGCACTTTCCAAATCGCCATACCGATACACAAACCCCGTTTCATCCGCAATTCGCTCATTCACTACGTAATTCCCCCCCAATACTACTGCTGCCATTTCCCCGAAGGCCAGTTTTAAGGCAAATGCAGGGACGTTAGGGAGCCATTGAGGGCGATTTAGGGCTTTGCAAATGGCTTTTGTAAGCGCTTCGTTGGTTACCGGCGGTGCTGCAACGGCATTATAGGCCCCATGCCAGCTTTCATTTTCCAGCGCTTGGATGTATAAGCGGCACATATCGTCGAGGTGGATCCATGACATCCATTGCTTCCCGGAGCCAAGCGGGGCACCTGCGCCGAAGCGGGCAGGCAATGCCATTTTGGGGATAGCACCGCCGTCTTTGCTGATAACAATGCCGGTTCGGAGCTTGACCGTCCGGACGCCCAATGCGGCAATTTCGTTCGCCGCCTTTTCCCATTCGATACTTACATGCGCGAGGAAATCGCGGCCTGCGGGCGTGGTTTCGGTATTTCTGGCATCGCCGGTATCCTGGCCGTAGTAGCTGATGCCCGACGCCGACACGAATGCAGCCGGTTTTATCTGCTTTTCGGCGAGCATACGGGCGATGAGGCGGATCGATTCGGTGCGGCTTTCGAGAATGGATTTTTTTCGTTCTTCCGTCCAGCGACCTTCGCCGACATTGGTACCGGCCAAATGCACCAGGAAATGCAGGTTATCGAGCGCACCTTCTTCGACATAACCCTTTTGAATATCCCACTCAAAAACCTGAACGGACGGGATGTTCGACTTTTCCCTGCTCAGGAATGCCACTTCGTAGCCATTTGTGAGTAACATTTGCGTCAGCCGCTGGCCGATGAGGCCCGTTCCGCCGGTGATCAGTACTTTCTTTCCCATGGTATCAGGTTTGAAAAAAGTATACCAGGTCAGGCTTCCGGTTGCGGCGTGGCGTCGCCCGGCGAACCGTCGCCCGGAGGCTCCTGCTCGATCGCCTGTGTAACGCGTGCAACCATTTCTTCCACCGATTCGTCGGGGTGGAAATGCATGGGCGGTTTGAATTGCACCGTCAGCCGGGTGTTACGTTTTTTGAAACGCAATCCTTTTTTGTCAAAAGCCCTTCTGAAACCATTGATGACGACTGGGATCACGATCGGGTGATGGTCGTTGATCAAATGCGCTGTGCCCTTGCGTACAGGGGCATACGGTTTGGTGGTTCCCTGGGGGAAGCTCACGACCCAGCCATGCTGCAAACCCATGCCGATGCGGTCCTGCGCCGAGGTGTCGAGCTGGCGCTTCACATCCTCGCCATTGGCGCGCCAGGAACGTTCGATAGTAATGGCCCCACCCATACTGAACACTTTGGGTAAAAAACCACCTTTCATGGTTTCGGCGGCTGCCACGTAATACATTCTGGCGCGCGGCGAGAGCAGGTAAAATGGCGGGGACATGGTGTCTTTATAGCCCCATTTGACGGCACAAAAAATATGGAAGAACGCGATGACGTCGGCGAAATAAGTCTGATGGTTCGAAAGGAACAGCACGCCCTGGTCGGGCAGGTCCATCAGGTTTTCGGTGCCAGTAATGCGGATTTTATTGACGGCCGTGTAACGGTAATAGGTAAACCAGCCCAATATAAAAATAAGTAATCTTTTAACAGCCAGGTAGTTGCCAAACGGGTCCTTCTCGAAAAGACCCAGGAAATCCAGTCGGGCGAGCCAGGAGGGAAGCGCGCTATATGTGATCTTTTTAAAACTCATAGTGCAGTAAATGGTGCGTCATGCGATGTGCGATAAGGGCTTTGTGTTAAAAGTTTTGTTCCACCTGAGTCGTGGACGAAGACGTAATTTATAGAATATTTTTCATTGACCGCCGACTACCGACCGCCGAATAGCGTTTGGCTATCGGGCATTGTCATGTGTTGTCATTTATAGTCAGGTATTGTCATTGGTGATTCACTGACTACAAATGACAACAAGTGACTATAAATGACTTTCACGCGCAACCATTCAAAAACATACCATTGATCGTCGGCCGTCGGTGGTCAACCGTCATATTTGGCATGATTCTTTGCATATAATTGGCGAGAACATTTAATTTTGACCATCTCCTTCTAACAAGTCATTTTTCAAGTTTTATGAAAATGAAATACGCATTTCGCATTCTGCCGGCTTTTGTGGTGGCTGGAATGCTCGCAGGTTGTTCCAAAAATCCGGTGACGGGCAAAAAAGAGATCGTCTTCATGTCGCAAGAGAAAGAGATCGCGCTCGGAGCCGAATCGCACCCGTCTATCGTGGCCACTATGGGCATTTACGACGATAAGAACCTGCAATCCTTCATCAACGAAAAGGGTATGGCCATGGCGAAGATCTCGCACCGGCCCGACCTGCCCTACAAGTTCTTCATCGTGGACTCGCCGGTCGTCAACGCATTTGCAGTACCCGGTGGTTACGTATACTTCACAAGGGGAATTATGGCGCATTTTAATAATGAGGCCGAATTCGCCGGCGTTCTCGGGCACGAGATCGGGCACATTACCGCACGCCACTCGGCGCGGCAGCAAACTTCGCAGATCTTTGGCCAGGTGGGTCTGGCAGCAGGGATGATCCTCTCCCCGCAGGTACGTGCGATGGGCGAGCAGGCGCAGCAGGCATTAGGCTTGCTCTTTTTGAGTTACAGCCGCGATCATGAGACAGAGTCTGACAGAATCGGGGTCGATTATTCGAGCAAGATCGGGTACGATGCGAAAGAGATGGCCGATTTCTTTGGTACTCTCAAAAGAATCTCTGAAAAAGCGGGCCAGTCCATTCCTACATTCCAGTCGACACACCCCGATCCGGGCGACAGGATGCAGAAGGTAGGCAAGTTGGCCGCTGACTATCAGACCGCACACCCAGGCAAGTACAATGTGAACCGCGATGTGTACTTGCGCAAGATCGATGGCATCATTTATGGCAATGATCCGCAGCAGGGCTTCGTGGAAAACAACAATTTCTACCATCCTTCCTTGAAATTCCAGTTCCCGGTACCCAGCGGCTGGCAATACGAAAACTCACCCGTACAGTTCCAGATGGCGGCCAAGGATGGCAAATCGATGATGCTGTTCACGCTCGCGCAGGGAAAAACATTGGAGGAAGCGTCGCAGGCGGTGGTGAAGAATTACGGTCTGAAAGTGCTGGACAATGAGAAGGCGACTATCAATGGCAATCCGGCGTTGGTAATGGTGTCGCAGCAGGTGGAGCAGGCGGCAAATGGGCAGGCAGCGGCCGCGACGGCCAATACCATTCAGGTGGGTACCTGGCTGATCCAGTACGGCGGTAACATTTATGCCATTCACGGCGTGGCTTCGGTGGGCAACTACGCGGCCAACGCCAGCCAGTTCCGTTCGGTGGCGCAGGGTTTCAAATCGGTTTCCGACCCGAATATCCTCAACCGCCAGCCGGAACGTATCCGCATTAAAACCGCACAGCGCGAGGCGACATTGCGCGACTTGCTGAAAGACAATAACCAGCCCGACGGCAAGCTCGACGAACTGGCGATCATCAACGGCATGGCGCTTACCGACAAGGTTACGAAGGGTACACTTTTCAAAACCCTCGGGAAGTAAGACGTACTTAGAAAATCATGAGAGCGGCGGCATGATCGATGTCGCCGCTCTTTTTGTTGACCGTTCATCCTGACCATACTACCATTAGTCCTGAGATCAGAAACTTTTCAATTTAAAATTTGGTTGACATATCAACACAATATACCTTTGCATTACCATGAGCACTAACATAGATAGCTGGCAGAACCTTCGGGAAGAATTGAAGAACTCTTTGCAATTCAAATTGGGCGCCGTAACCAAGACGGTTTTCAAGAAAATGAATGCGGAGCTCGTCAACGAGGGTATTCCAGTACTTGCCGAGCAGCTGCCGATTCTGATGGTTGTATATTTCCAGGAACAGGCTCGGACGCAGCAGGACATTGCCAATATTTTACAAAAAGATAAAGCGGGAATTCAGCGCTCTGTGCAGACTTTGCACAAGGATGGGTTCCTGAAAATTGAAAGTGATATTGAGGATAAAAGAAAGAACCTGATATCGCTTACACCGAGTGGAAAGTTTGTCTGCGAGCGCATCCAGTCATTGGCGATCGCATTCAACAACCAGATTATGGAGCATTTTACAGAGCAGGAATGGACGACGTTCCTGGGTTATCTGGATCGCGTCGTCAAGGTAGTAGACAAATAATTTTTTTGAATTAATAGTTGACATATCACCAGTAGAGGTATCAACTATCTATCATTAGCCACAAATAATCAACAACAGGTCCAATGAAAAGTAAATGGATAGCCGCAATCATCGCAGTAGCCGCCTCGGTGGCGCCGGGTTGGGCGCAAACGCGCCTGACGCTTAAAGATTGCATTGCGTACGGAATCAAGAATAACGGAAACGTTAAAATAGCTCAGTATAAGGAGAGTACGGCGGTGCAGCAGGGACGGGAGGCATTAGCAGGCTATCTGCCGCAGGTGGCAGGTAACGCGTCGCTGGATGATAACCTGAAACTGCAATCGACCGTGTTGCCGGGTGCGCTTTTCGGAGGCGAGGACCGCCGCGTGGCGCTGGGTACCAAATACCAGAGCAATGCATCGGCGCAGGTAGACCAGGTGATTTTCGACCAGTCGCTGCTGGTGGGTATTCAAGCCAACAAGCCGAACCAGGAGAATGCGGCCCTGAACTCACGCAAGACGAAAGAGACGATTATTTATAATGTAGCGAACGCCTATTACCAGGTGTTTGTAACCTCGCAGCAGATCGCGCTTTTAAAGGATAACCTCGATAAAACCAGCCAGATTCTGAGCACTTTGAAGCTGCAACTCGATAATGGCGTGATCAAGAAAGTGGATTACGACCGCACGCAGGTGAATCTGAACAATATTAAATCTCAGCTGACACTGGCGGAGAGCAACCTTACGCTGTCCGAAAACCAGTTGAAATTCCAGATGGGTATGCCGCTGAGCGACCAGCTCGCGCTGGCGGATAATCCGCTCGACCAGCCTTTCAAAATCGTGGAGCCTGGCGCATTCGATGCTTCCAATCTGACGGATTTCAAAATACAGAACCTGAACATGGACTTGCAGCAACTGGAAAAGGCGCGGATCAAAGCGGGTTATTTGCCCAAAGTATCGGTTTACGGTCGCTATGGTGTGCAGGCGCTGGGTAATGACCTCGGTACTTCCTGGGGCAACTGGTTCAGCTACGGTGCTATCGGTTTGAAGGTAAGCATCCCGATTTTCGACAGCTTCCGCCGCGACGCGCAATACAAACAGGCTGACTTGAACCTGATGACGCAGAAAGAGCAGTTGAAACTCAATGTACAGAATTACGAGCTCCAAAACAGCAACGCATTGACCCAGATGCAAAAAGCGAAATCGAACCTGGCAAGCGACGAAAATAACGTGACGCTCGCGAAAGAGGTGTATGATGTGACCACATTGCAATACCGCGAGGGCACTGTGCCGCTGACGGATTTGCTCAATGCCGAAACTTCGTACAAAGAGTCGCAAAGCAACTATATCAACTCGATGCTGAGCTACTACCAGGCGAAACTGGGCCTCGAACAGTCGACCGGCAGCCTCAACGAGTTTTACACAGCATTACCATAGCACTTCATCAACAACAAAAATTGACCTATTCGGTCATTCAATCATTCAGTCATTCAACATTGAATCATACCCATGAAAAGAAAACTTATCATCATAGGCTCGATTGCACTCATAGGCGTTCTGATCGGCCTCAGACTGGTAGCCAACAAGGCGAAGATCGACGAGAAGAAGAAAATGCCCGATAATAAAAATGTGACTATTCCGGTGACGGCCGTTGCCGTGCAGGAGGGGAGCGCCGACCAGCAGTTGATCCGTACGGGTAGCCTTATTCCTTTCAAGGAAGCGGAAATTATGGCTACTGCGGCCGGTAAGGTGTTGGCAGTTAAATATGAGCTTGGTACGCACGTAAGCCAGGGCGCGACGATCGTGAAAGTGGATAGCCGTTTGAAAGAGCTTTCATTGGAAGCTACCGAATTGAATATCAATAAACTGAAAAAGGATACCGACCGTTACTCCAAATTGCTGGCAGGTAATGCGGCGACTGAAATTCAGGTGAATGATACCAAATACAACTACGAAAATGCCTTGAACCAGGCGGAGCAGATCAAACAACAGATCACCGACGCATCCATTCAGGCGCCGATCAGCGGCCGCATTGTGAAGAAGAACATCGAGCCGGGCGAATATGTAAATGTGGGGACTTCGCTGGGAACGATCCTGGATGTATCGCGCCTGAAAGTGCAGGTGATGATCAACGAGAATGATGTTTACAAACTCAAAGAAGGTCAGCACGTGCAGGTGAGCACCAGCATTTTCCCCGGTAAGAAGATCGACGGCGTGATTTCCTACATCGCTCCGCAAGGCGACGAATCGCATAACTATCCGGTGGAAATCGTGGTGAAAAATTCTACCGAACTGAAAGCCGGTACATTCGTAACCGTTGAATTCCAGCAGAAAAGTAGCTCGCAATCGCTCCTGATCCCACGCAGCGCACTCGTGGAGAGTGTGCGTAACCCGTACGTGTATGTAGTGGAAGGCGGCGTGGCGAAGCAGCGTAAAATCGAAGTGGGCCGTGAGGTAGGCGACAATGTGGAAGTGTTGGCGGGCCTGAAATCGGGCGAGACGGTGGTTACGACCGGCCAGATCAACCTGAGCGAAGGCGCAGCGGTTACCGTTACAAAATAATCTTCATCAGCAAACTGAAAGAATTATGTCAATTACCGAAGTAGCCGTAAAGAGACCGCTCTTCATAACCGTAGTATTCGTAGTACTGATATTATTCGGTTTGATTAGCTACAACCAGTTGTCTTACAATTTGTTGCCTAAATTTGAGGCCAACGTTGTGAGCGTGATGACGACCTATCGCGGAGCTTCTGCGGATGAGGTCGAAACGAACGTGACGAAGCATATCGAGGACGCGGTATCGGCCATTGAAGGTCTGGATCAGATCAACTCGACTTCGCAGGAAGGCGTGTCGTCTGTAATTATCCAGCTGAAACAAGGCATTAGCGTCGATTTGGCGCAGCAGGAAGCGCAGCGGAAAGTGGAGCAGGTGATTTCGCTCCTGCCGGATGATGCGGATCGCCCTGTGATCAACAAATTCTCGACCGACGAAATCCCGGTTTTGAGAATGGGTGTGACCGCGAACCTTTCGCCGTCGGAGCTTTATGATTTGATCGACGACAAGCTGAAACCACAGCTTTCGAACGTAACCGGTGTAGGCCAGGTGACCATTATCGGTGGTACCGAGCGCCAGATCCAGGTGAATATCAGCCAGGCCAAATTGAAGGCCTACCATTTGTCGATCAGCCAGGTTTCGGCTGCGATCAACAATGCGAATACTTCTTACCCGGCCGGTCAGGTGAAAACCCAGGAAGACCAGTTGTCTATCCGTTTCGACGCGAAGCTAACTACTGTTGCCAACCTGAGAAATGTGATTGTAGGTAAATCCTCGAACGGCGGGCAGATCTTCCTGCGCGACATTGCCGAGGTGTATGATGGCGTGGCAGATGCTACGGCTGTAAACCACATCAATGGCCGTCCATCTGTTGCATTGCAGATTCAGAAACAATCCGATGCGAATGCGGTGGACGTGAGCAAGCTTACCCGCGAACGCCTGACGAGCCTTGAAAAACAATATGAAGCACAAGGTTTGAAGTTCAATATCGCTTCTGACCAATCCATTTACACACTGGCTTCGGCGGATGCGGTCGTATTTGACCTTGGCCTCGCGGTACTGATCGTATCCGTGGTGATGCTCCTCTTCCTGCACAGTTTCCGCAGCTCGATGTTCATTCTAGTGGCATTGCCGTCGTCGATGATCCCGACATTCATATTGATGAGCCTAATGGGCTTCTCGCTGAACCTGATGACGCTGATGGCGCTCTCGCTCGTGGTAGGTATCCTTGTCGATGACTCCATTGTGGTTTTGGAAAACATTAACCGTCACATGGAAATGGGCAAAAGCCGCTGGCAGGCTGCATTGGACGGTCGGGCCGAGATCGGCTTCACCGCACTGGCGATTACCCTCGTGGACGTGGTGGTATTCGTGCCGCTTGCATTGACGCAGGGCCTCATCGGTAACATTCTCCGTGAATTCTCCCTTGTAGTCGTGTTCTCGACATTGATGAGCTTGCTCGTGTCATTTACACTAACCCCATTGCTTGCCTCGCGTTTCGGTAAATTGGAGGTTTTGGATAAAAACAGTCTCTGGGGCCGTTTAAACCTGGGTTTCGAAAGATTCCTGGATAATGTAAAAGAAGAATATGGCCGCATTCTGACCTGGGTACTGGGCCACAAACGCTATATTTTCCTGCTTTCGATTTTCCTGATCGTCGGTTCCATCGCATTGGTGCCGGGTGGGTTCGTAGGAGCGGCGTTCATGCAGCAAAGCGACCGAGGCGAGTTGAATGTGTCGATTGAACTGGCACCGACGGCATCTGTTTACCAAACTAACCAGGTAGCGCAGCGTGTAGAGAAAATCCTTTTGGCAAAACCAGAAGTAACCAAAGTATTTACCAACGTTGGTTACAGCAGCACCGGTTTGGGAACTACTTCCAACAGTAACATTGCTGACCTGACTGTTCAGCTGGTGGATAAAAAGGAGCGGGCTATTTCGTCCGAAGAATTCGGGCAGGGTATTCAAAAGGAAATCCTGCAAATCCCGGGCGTGAAAGTGACCGTCGCACCGACTTCGATTACGGGAAATGCCAACCAGGCGCCGATCCAGGTAGCTGTGAAGGGAACCGATATGGCGGTGATCCGTAAAACTGCCGAGCAAGTGAAAGAGATCGTCTCTTCTGTGCCTGGTACGTCCAACGTAGATTACTCCGTGGATGATCCAAAACCGGAGGTAGGCGTAACGCTCGACCGCGAGAAAATGGCGCAACTCGGTATTAATGCCGCCGAAGTAGGGGCAACCTTGCAAACCGCATTCCGCGGCGACGACCGTTCGAAATTCAAGCAGAATGGCAAGGAGTACGACATTATGGTCAACCTCGACCAGTTCGACCGCTCCAAAGCCGACGATATCCGTCACCTGACATTTGTGAACAGCCAGGGCCAGACCTTCGAGCTCTCACAATTCGCGACCATCCGCGAAGGAATGGGTGAAAGCGTGCTGCAACGTATCGACCGCCTGTCGTCGATCACCATCAACTCGCAGGTAGTAGGCCGCCCGTCCGGTTCCATCGGTGCCGACATTCAGGCCAAAATGGCGAAAGTGAAGCTCCCTGAGGGCATCAGTATCGAATACCGCGGTGACCTGAAAAACCAGGCCGACGCATTCGGCAGCCTTGGAGTGGCATTGTTGCTCGGTATCGTGCTCATCTACCTTATTATGGTGGCGCTTTACGAAAGTACCATTTACCCATTCGTCGTGCTCTTTTCGATCCCCGTCGCATTGGTAGGTGCCCTCACAGCCCTCGCGCTCACGATGGAGAGCTTAACGATCTTCTCGATCGTCGGTATGATCATGCTCCTCGGTCTGGTAGCCAAAAACGCGATCCTGATCGTCGACTTCGCCAACCAGTTGAAAGAAGAAGGATACGCATTGAAGGAAGCCCTCATCGAAGCCGGCAAGGAACGTCTCCGCCCGATTTTGATGACCACCATTGCGATGATCGCGGGTATGCTCCCCATCGCCCTCGCGTCCGGCGACGGTGCCGAGGTGAAGAATGGCATGGCCTGGGTGATTATCGGCGGCCTCACCAGCTCTTTGCTGCTGACCTTGTTCCTGGTTCCTAGTGCTTATTATGTGGTGGATCGGATTAAGGAGCGGTTTACTAAGCGTAAGACGCGGAGAGTAAAGGAGGAAGCGCTTTTGGAGGCTTGATAATGCCTTGAAACAATGCTCTGATGGTTTTTTGAACAAAAGCAACGCCCCGCTGTCGGTTGATAGCGGGGCGTTGTTATTAAAAACTATTCTATTCGAATTTAAGATTTGCAGATAAACGACCACCGTTCTCAGCCCACCATATGCTATGCACTTCGCGTGCGAGTTCCGCAGCTTGCTCCTCCGTGCCGTTATTCTGGGCATTAGATTCAATGAAGCGAAAATAGCTGGTAAGTTTTTGTACTTCTTCCATATTGATGAGAGAAGCGTTGAGCCGTATGACGATGTCCTCGTTTTGTCTTTCGATTTTCATAATCGCGTCGTAGGTTGTAATCACAATTTAACCAAATTCGATGAGATATGGCGCTCCAAATAAGCAGAAGGCTAGCGATCAACTATTAAAAGGGCCAGAAATCGCAACCTCGCGAGTTCTTTTACTTGCCTGCCATAGGCGAGGCATACCGAATCCTCGGATTCGGTTGTGTGTGATGAAGGTGTCATGTTGATAATGTGGTAGGATGAATGAAAATGCCCTGCATTAGGTGTCCTAACGCCATTATCAGCGTCCGGGGGACTTTCGAACCACCCACACCATAGCAGGGCAATACGTTGTTGCTTTTTCACGATAGATAATGTTTAAGAAGGGTATAAGTTGGGGAGCTACTTAGAGAAATGCAAAGCGAATCGCTGGCAATTTTCAAACGGTAAGAATGAGCAAAAATTGGTACTTTTCGGTTTAACCTAAGCTTCCACCAACTTGAAAGCTAAAATTTATCTTACATCATTATTGATCATTACCCTAATGAATGTATTCGGGCAACAAAAGCAGCGGCCAGTCGAATCATTGATTAACAGGGAAGATCCAGGCTGGCCCTTGGTTTTAGAATGGATTGAAAAGGCGACAAATTCAGTTGAGATCTTACCCGCCGATAGCCTTCGTGCGCGGCAAGCAATATATGATATTCAGGTTACAACGTTCAACTTCTCGGCAGCCTGTTTCTGAGTCAGGTTGTTTTCTTCCATGTACGTGTTGAGCAGGTTGAAAACCCGGATCTGCACTTTTGCGAGCCAGTAGCCGATACCTCTCAAAATTTCCTCTCGTTCGGTCATGAGCACTGTTTAGTTAGTTCCGCTTTCCAGAATAACTGCTGGCCAGTTTTTAAGCAGAAGACTCACTTAGCCTCAACATAACGTTGTTTCGAATTCCAACCAGCTTCCGGCATGTTTCGTTGAGCCATCGGCAAATCATCCTTGCAGATTTAACATCGATCGTTAAATTTACTAGGATGGCGAACGCTGACCAGCCAGCCCAAAGATGCACAACACGAGTATGAGTTGCGCGCGAATAAGCAGTAGAATTTACTTTAGGGCATAATCGAATATGAAAACATACTTTTTCTTAGGCCTGATGGCTATTTCTTGCGCTGTCGTCCGCGCGCAACAGGCATCGGACGTAGGTTTGCAAAATCGCTACATTCAGCTCATGAAGGGAAGCGAACAATCGGACTTTCGCAGGATAGAGCTGCGTTCCGATATCGATACCACCTGGTTCCGCTGGAAGGAACGGGGATACAGCTTTGGATTTGTCCCGGGTAAAACGCCTATGTACACGACCGTGGACGGTATTCTGAGTACACCATATATGATCCAGGTCCGGGGTAATGTGGAGGAGCGGAACAAGAAACGCTGGGGTTATCATGTATTCGAGGGGTATGCCAAAGACGATAAATCCCGCATCACCATGCTTGTCAACAAGCATGTGGAGGCCGAGCGACCGGTGGCAGAGCTTTACTATTACTCCACCGTCTATAACCACGACGAAACGGCCTATAACTGGTTTAAAATCGGCTCCGACGTTCGGCAGCACTCATTTATGTTCGGGCGTGATAAGGCGCTGTTCTACGGCTCGCTCAAACTGACCAACGCATTAACGCTCGGCGCTATCGGGAAGGAAGATATTTTGACGACAAAGCCCGCCGGTGACGACGAACAGAATGCGGATAACAACGCCAGGTATGTCAATTATAAAGAGCTGAAAAGCGGCGGAGATGGGACGATCTTTTACGATAAAGACCGCGACATCGTAGTGATCAAAATCAAAGGGAAGTGGATGAAAGTCGCTGTGGAAGCGCTTCCGGATGGAGTTAGTTATGATTTTTGAAGAGGCCAGAAACCGCCAAACCTGACAACTCCTGACCCTTTGACTTATTGACTTTGAAACTCGTTACTTCCAGCGTTCCCCAAGCACCTTCATCCAATACCCCCCAACCACAGACCGTGCACGAAACCCAACGGATTTCCCATTCGTAGTCTCATGCCAGTCCGAAAGCGGAATACGATCGGTAGTACCATTGGCATACTTAAAAACAGGCTGAATCAATGCCTGGAAATCCTCCGGCTTTTCGGCCAGGGTGGCGGTCCAGACAATCCAGTCGGATTTGGAATAGGTTTTGCGGCTGTCCAGTGGCAGGCCGAAAGGCTGTTGTTTGGTGAGGTAATAGGCGATTTCCTTTTGTGCGACGGTTTTGGGAAATACATTTAAGCCGAGCAGTTTGTCCCAAACGAGGTTGTATTTCTGGCTCCACGTGCCTTTTTTATCGAAAGTCAATGCGTAGTGATCGCCATCTGCTGCCATTTGTACCCATTTTTGAGCGAAGTCTTTGGTTAATGCATTTACTTCTGCGACTTCTTTGGTGTCGCCCAGTTGCTCTGCGAGTTTGGCGTAAGAGGCGAGGCCCATGATGGCCTTGATGGACAGGTTGGTGTTGCGTGCCAAATGGCCTGCAAAATCATCGGTACATAGCTGGTTGGCCGGGTCGAAACCTTCTTTTTTCAGGTAGTTGGCCCAAACGCTGAGGGTTTCCCAATGCTTTTTGGCATAGTCGGCGTTGCCTTCGGCTTTGGCTATGGCGTAGGAAAGGATGAGCATGTTGCCGGATTCTTCCACGGGCATATCCTCGCCGTACGTCTGCCCGTTTGCGAGTGGATAGGTGCCTACGTCGTGCGCGGCGAAAGGTTTGGTCCATTTACCGCTCTCGGAATAATGGAAAATGGGTTCCATCATGCCTTTGAGCAATGTCGGGTTGTAGAGCAGGAACAATGGGGCCGATGGATAAGTGATATCAACCGTTCCGATGGAGCCGTTGCTGAAATTCTCTTTGGAAAAAAACAATGGCGTTCCGTCCTGTCCGGCTACGAGCTTGTGGGCGGCAATGGCCTGGCGGTAGGCGAGCACGCAGAGCTCGGCATATTGCTTGCCGCCTGCATTGAACGCGTCGTCGTAAATGGCCTTGTCGGTATCGTCGCAGGTTTGCAGGATTTTGGTAAAATCGGCCTCGGCACTTTTCAGCTCGCCGGCGATGGTTTTGTTGCCGTCTTTGTTCCACCAAGGACGAAGGTTTTGTCCAAAATACTGAACGGAATAGCCATCATCATAAGCCAGCAATGCATGCAGCGATTTGCTTTCAGCCCCCACTTTTCCCGCATTCAATATCAGCCCCATTGACTTGGTATCGGCGAGTGCTGCGCCCGCTTGGTCGACGCTCAGTGAGCCTTTGGAAGCAAATTCCTTAATAATATCCGTGGAAATGCCGACGCCGGAGCCTTTAACCGTGTTTTGCGGAGCAGCGAGATAAGCCTGGCCCCAATCAATGCGGACGTCGTCGCCTTTCCTGGCCAGCAGATTCTGGACAGCATTACCGAGTGATAATGTCGTCAAACCATCCTGATTGGCTTGTTTGCCGACCACCGATTGGCTCGCATCGTTGGTAGCCCAAAGGCCGGACACCGAATTGAGAATGCTCACGTCATGCTGCTTGCCGTCCGCTGATTTGACTTCGTACACAACATAATTCACCGGTCGGGATAACAGCACCAAATCACGCATGATCAAAGGTGCTATAAAGCGGACGGTCAGTTGCACCGGCCCTGCTTCGAAGCGGTAGACCGATTGTGTAGCCTTCATTTCAAAGTTGGTCTGCTTTGCGAGTGCCACCGCTTCGGGACCTTTCGGGGCGATTTCATCCGCGAGGCCAATGTCGATATAACCTGGTCCGGCGCCATTTTTGACATAGGCGGCTAATGTATTTTTCCCTTTTTTTAAAGCCTTCACCGCCGCAGGGCTGATCGGTTTGAACTCGTAATCGCTCGTAAAGCAGGGCGCACAGTCAAACGCAGGCACGCCGTTGATGAACACCTGCACATCGTCGTCGTGGAAGATATTCAAGACCGGTTTTTCAAAATCGACATTGGTGAGATTGAAATCGCGACGGTACCAGAGCTCTTGTGGAAACTCAGTCCCACCTTTCAGCATGGCGTCGTTGCGCTCGTGCGTACCGAATGGCGCCGGGCCCTGTTTCCAGGTGCTGATATTGTAGCCTTCCTTGAACCACCATTTTGGATCGGGCTTGGTGATTGTGAATTTGGCGGTGTAGGCTTGTTGCTTGGCCGTCGGCAGGATGGTTTTCATCTCTGCAGTGGCAGCGCCCATGAAGCGGTAGGCTTTGCCGTCGACACGGATGAGGCCGTCCATCGGATGCGGTTTGCCGGTCCAGTGTTTGGTCACGGAGCCCGCAAGCTCGTCGCCGAACGACCAAACGCTTGTGTAGGAATCGATGGTCACCAGCGGCGTGGCCGGCGGCCGGATGGACTGTGCAAAAATCGTTGAGGAGGTAAGCAGCGTAAGCGCAGCAAGCCAGCGTTTGGGCATAGTTTCAGCAGGTTTTGTGGAAATAGTGTAGGAAATCCCTGTAATGATAGGGGATTAGTTCAATAACGAACAACCTGACACTTATTTCTTCAAAAACGCTGCCTTCCCGCTATCCAGGAACGACGCAAACTTGGCAGGATCCAGATCGTAGTTTTTAGGCGCTACGAGCAGGTTGCCTTCATGATCCACGAGGCAGTAATGCGGCTGTGCATTGTTGTTGTACTTCACGATTTGCAAGTCGGCATTCTGGGCTCCGATGGTTTTCTTCACCTTGTTGTCGTATTTGGAAGTATACCATTGCGCTTCGGGAAGCTCGGTCTTGTCATCGACGTACAATGCGACGATCACGTAGTCATTATTCAAACGTTGCAACACGGCCGGATCGACCCACACACGGGCCTCCATTTCACGGCAATTGACGCAGCCGTGACCGGTGAAATCGATGAAAACAGGTTTGTTTACTTTTTTGGCATAGGCCAATGCTTCCTGGTAATCATAGAAGCCTTCGAGTTCGTGGGGTAAATGGAAGAGGTCGGAGTACTTGCGGGTTTCGCCTGCAATGGCGGATGGCGTTGCAGCTGCCGCGCTTCTTTTATTCAGGTCAAAATCCAGTGTTGATTGCGGAGGTAGGTAGCCGGCCAATGCTTTCAGGGGTGCGCCCCACATACCCGGGATCATGTATACCACGAATGTGAAGGTAACGATCGCCAGCATCAGACGCGGAACGCTTACTTTTTCAATAGGCGAATCGTGCGGCGTGCGGATCTTGCCGAGCAGGTAGAAGCCAAGCAGGGCAAAAATGACGATCCAGAATGCGAGGTATACTTCGCGGTCGAGCAAATGCCAATGATAGACCTGGTCGGCAATGCTGAAAAATTTCAGTGCCAATGCCAGTTCAAGGAAACCAAGCACCACTTTTACGGTATTCAACCAACCGCCGGATTTGGGCAGCGATTTCAGCCATTGCGGAAACAATGCGAATGACGTGAATGGGATCGCAAATGCCGCCGAGAATGCCGCCATACCGACAATAGGCTTCACGACTTCGCCGCCTGCCGATGCTACCAGCAAACTGCCGACGATCGGGCCGGTGCAGGAGAATGAGACGAGGACCAGCGTAAATGCCATAAAGAAAACACCCGCATAGCCACCTTGGTCAGCCTTCTGGTCCATCTTATTTACAAAACCACTCGGCAGCACGATCTCGAAAAGGCCCAGGAACGACAGACCGAATGTGATGAAAATCGCAAAGAACAGCAGGTTAGGCAGCCAGTGCGTGCTCAGGAAGTTCGCAAATGCAGGACCGTTCAGTCGCGAAACGACGGTACCTATTAATGTATAGATCAGAATAATGGATATGCCATATACGAATGCCTTGAATTTGCCCTTCTCCTGGTTCGTGAAAAAGCTTACGGTCATCGGGATGATCGGGAAAACGCAGGGCGTAAGCAATGCGACCAGACCAGAGAGGAATGCCGCGAATGCGAAACCCAATAGGGAGCCGCTGGTCGCAGGCTCGGAAACGGGTTGTTGTGCGGCTTCGATAGTGGCTGTGGCGGTGCCGGAGCTGTCGGTGGTTGCAGGAATGTCTCCGGCCGAAACGGCTATCGCTGTGTCGTTGGACGCGGCAGGGGCAGTGGTTGGTTCAACACTCGGTTTGTCAGCCGGTGTGACAACCCCAACGGTGGGCTGCTCAGTCGTGGAAGTTGCGGCTGAGGCAACTTTCAATCCCTTAAACTCAAAATCTTCGCCTCCTGGAATACACAGCCCGCTTACATGGCTGCAAGTCTGGTACTCGGAAGTTCCTTTGATAACGGGGTTATCAGAGAGGATTTTGACGGTTTGCTTGAAAACACCCTTTCCTTCGAAATAGCGCACATTACCCTGCCACACTTCTTCGAACTTGGTTTTCGGGTTCTGTGGTTTGAGCTTGCCTACCGTTTCGAAGGTATTATTCTTTTCAAAGGTAAATGTGGTCAGCATCGGACCCAAATCGGGATCGAAGTCGGAGGAATACATATACCAATCCTTGTCGATGGTTGCGGTAAAAACCAGGTCGACAGTCTCACCCTTTTTAACTTCCGGTTTGGAAAACGAATAGGTCCAGTGCGCTTTGGCTTTCTGGACTTGTGCCTGCGCGAAGCCGGCTGCAAAAAGGCAAATGGTGAGAATGAGTATTATACCGCGTTTCATGTCGATGTTTGGGGTAATGCTTTGGGCGGGCGATATGGTCAGCAGACCGCCGGACGATAATCTATAATTTTGATAGAGCTTTATTAACCAACGTAATTTTCACAAAAAAATTCATCAATTGAAATTCCCTTTTCAGCGATTCGCGTTTCTGCTACCTTTGTCGCCTCAAATCCAGATAAGTTAACAGTTATTAACATGTCCCAGACCTTATACGTAGTTAAAATCGGCGGTAACGTGATCGATAATCCCGAAGCATGTGTCCGTTTTCTGAAAGCCTTTGCGCAGCTCGATGCACCCAAAATCCTCGTCCACGGCGGCGGGAAGGTGGCGACACAGGTCGCGGCCAAGTTGCAGATCGAAACGCAGATGGTCGATGGCCGCCGCATTACCGACCAGCCGATGCTGGACGTGGTAACGATGGTGTACGGAGGGCTTGTGAACAAAAACCTCGTGGCGCAACTGCAAGCCGCCGGCTGCAATGCGATCGGGCTCACGGGCGCCGATGGCGGGATCATCCGCTCGGTCAAGCGACCTGTGAAAACGATCGACTACGGATTTGTAGGTGATATCGAAGCGGTAAATGGTGACCAAATCAATGCAATCCTGTCCAGCGGCCTGACGCCAATCATCGCGCCGTTAACATACAGTGCCGAAGGGCTGCTGCTCAATACCAATGCCGATACGATGGCCTCCGCAACAGCCGTAGCGATGTCCGAAGCATTTGAAGTAAACCTGATTTATTGCTTCGAGAAAAAGGGCGTGCTTTCCGACCCGGACGACGATGACGCAGTGATCGGTAAACTGGTTCCGGCGACCTATGAAGAGTACAAAGCAACCGGTGCTATTAATAAAGGTATGATTCCCAAACTCGATAATGCATTTGCCGCGCTGCACTCGGGTGTGACGCAGGTGACGATCTGCCACGCGGACGAGCTTGGAAACGCGGTCTCTGGCGGTGCTGGAACTGCAATCGTGCTCGCTTAGCTACCTGCGAACCCCTAAACCGGCGGTGGGCCGGCTTAGGGGTTACTTTTTGATTTAATATTCCCCGCGGATCAGCTTCCCGATTTTTATACGTATATATATAGACGTTTCTGTTTTCTGCCCGACAGGTAGCTGCTGATATCAATATTTGAACAGTTACAGTTAATATTTAGCCAATATTGAGGACGATAAGGGGTACTCAGCTGTTCATGCCCGTTCAGCAAAATTAATTTTATTAAAAGCGGTTACATACAAATAATATATAGCTAAGGCTGCCGCAATACCAAATACTCTATCCTATTTAGGGACTATTTATTAATTTTTTTTAATAAATCTTGCTGAGTTTGTTAATAATATATTTATATTTGACATCCGAATATTACGGTAGTGTGAAGCCCTTTGACGCCGCCGGTACGTCCGGAACAGTAAAGAAGAAAATGACCCGGTTAAACCATCTAAAATTCATTAAGGGACTGTATGACAAAACTAAAAATCTACTATTAATCCTTCTCGAACCCGCCCGACGTCGTATCCGGATGTTTCCATACCCCCGAAGGCAACCAAGTCCAATCGCACAGTTTGCAATCTGTCGAACGTGTATGTATTAGTAAAAAATTTAATTAATACACGATATTATACTAAATAATATTAAAATTGTATCCATTTTAATACCTTAATTAATCTAGCTTAACTCATGGGAAAAAATCTACTAAGACTTATCGTCATGTTGCTGATGGTAAGCGCCCCGGTTCTCGCCCAAACGATCACCGGAAAAGTAACCAGCGGTTCTGACGGCTCCACGCTGCCGGGCGTTTCCGTTCTGGTAAAGGGTTCCACCACCGGTACCACCACTGATGCCGATGGTACTTATAGCGTTGCTGCTTCTGGCAAGGCTACCCTCGTATTTTCTTACATCGGGTACAAAACCCAGGAAGTAGCGGTAGGCAATAGCAACGTATTGAACGTTACGCTGGTCGAAGATGCTTCTGTTTTGCAGGAAGTAACCGTAACAGCGTTGGGTATCCCTAAAGAATCGCGTGCGCTGGGTTATGCGACTACGACGATCAAGAACGATGCGTTGATCAAAACCGCTTCTCCCAACTTTGCAACAGCACTTTACGGTAAAGCGCCGGGTGTAACTATCAATGCTACTCCGGGTGGTGCGACATCCGGTGTGAGTATCAGCGTTCGTGGGTTCAACTCCATCAACGGTAACACTCAGCCATTGATCGTATTGGACGGTATCCCCATTCGTAATGGCGAGTCCCGCAATGGCGACTACTGGGGTGACCAGCGTATTCGTGGTAACGGTCTTCTTGACTTGAACCCGGCTGATATCGAGAATATTACCGTATTGAAAGGTGCTTCGGCGGCTGCATTGTACGGTTCGGAAGCGGTGAACGGGGTATTGCTCGTGACTTCCAAAACCGGTAAAGGAAGAAAAGGAATAGGCGTTGATTTCAGCGCAAGTTACAGCGTTGATAAAATTGCTTACCTGCCACGTTATCAGGATGTAAGAGGTCCTGGTTACCTGAAAAACTATGTAGATGCAGGCCAGGATGCAAACGGCTTCATTTATTATGATACAGATGGAGACGGAACCAAAGAAACCCGCGGCTTGCTGGGAGCGACTGTAAACTTCGGTCCTAAATTCGATGGTCAGCCTGTAATGGCATTCGATGGTAAAATCCGCCCTTACTCTCCATCAGGAAACAGCTACGCAGATTTGTTCCAGAACGCGAACAGCTCCAACATCAACCTTTCGGTGTCGAAAGCTACGGATAACTCTACAGTTCGTTTCTCTTTCACTCGTCAGGACAACGGCATGATCAGCTACGACGCGAAAAACAGCAAGAACATTGCTAACCTGAACGCAAGCTTTAATGCGAACAAGAAGTTGAAAACGGATTTGATGGTGAACTACATCAACCAGAAAACGCACAACCGTCCGTTCAAAGTTGACCGTCTGATCAACAACTTCACCGGTATGATGAACCGTTTCGAAGCTGCTGACTGGTATTTTGATAAATATCAAACCAGCCAGGGCTACAAGTATGTGACGCAGTCATCAGGTAACCCAAGCTTGACACCGGCTGAAAACATCAGGTACAACGGTTTCAAAACTGACCTTGCTGACTACGTTTGGAATACCAGAAAGAACACTGCTGACGAATGGAGCGACCGCGTGATCGCGAGCATTACGCAACACTGGCAAATCACCGACGAATTGAAACTCCGTGGCCGTATCGGTACTGACTTTACTTCGGAGCGTTTGCAAAACAACAATGCTACCGAGAAGCCATTGGCGTTCGGTTACACTGGTAGCTTCAGCATGGCCAACAACATGTACAGAAACGTGTACGGAGAAGCATTGGCGACTTATAACAAAAAGTTGACTGACGATATCTCTGTTGCATTGATGGCAGGTTACAACGCCTACAAGCAGATGGATACCAAAATAAGCAACAGCACCGACGGCGGATTGAGTACTGAGAACTTCTTTGACCTTTCGGCTTCTGTGAATAACATTACCACTTCAAGAGAACGTAACAACTGGACGCGTGACGCGATTATCGGAACGGCACAATTCGACTATAAAGGAATGTTCTTCATTGAAGGTACCATCCGTCGTGACCGTACGTCGACACTTGCTCCCGGAAACAACGCATTCGTTTACCCATCTGTGAACGCATCTTACGTATTCACCGACGGACTGAACCTGCCTGCTTTCTTTAGCTATGGTAAATTGCGCGGATCATGGGGTGAAGTAGGTAACTATCCTCCGACCTACGGCGCGAACGTTGCTTACAAGCAAGGTACATTGAACATTCAGCAAAATGGTGGCCAGTCGGTATTGTATACTTATATGGATGCTGCCTTTGGTAATGATAAAATCCGTCCTGAAAGAAAGCGCGAGTTTGAATTCGGTTTGGAGACTAAATTCTTCAACAACCGTGTAGGCCTCGATGTCGCTTACTATAATGCACAGATCGTAGATCAGATTCTGCCACTTACTATTGCAGCTACAACAGGAGCGCGCTCTATTCTGGCTAACGTAGGTACTTTGAGAAACCAGGGTGTGGAATTGGCATTCAATGTTTCACCGATCCAGGGTAAAACACTGAACGATTTCAACTGGGATCTGACTTTGAACCTTGCGAAAAACGTGAACAAAGTAGAGAAACTGGCTAACAACTCTACCGAGTTGCTTCACTCCGACCTTGATGGTAATGCAGCGCAGATTCGTTCGGTAGTAGGTCAGCCAATGGGTGATATTTATGCGCACGGCATCCTTAAAAACGAAAAAGGTCAGGCTGTTGTAGGTCCAAACGGTCTTTACCAACTGGACGGAGCAAACTGGATTAAAGTAGGTAATGCAATGCCAAAACTGACCGGTGGTTTGATCAACAGCTTCTCATGGAAAGGTTTCACCCTTGATGCGATTACCGACTTCCGTTTCGGCGGTTCTATCATGCCGACTGGTATCAACTGGATGACCTCACGCGGTTTGACCAAAGAAAGCTTGAACTACATGGATGCAGAGCACGGCGGAATGAGCTATTACCTCGATGCAAACGGAAAAGGTATTCCTACAACCGCAGCGACAGGCCCTGCCGGACAGACTGTTTACCACGATGGTATGTTGATGGACGGTGTACTCGCTACCGGCGAAGCCAACACCAACATCGTTTCGCAAGCCGTGTACTACAACGCTACTTACAACTGGGGTGGTCCTCAATACGGTAACGCACGTTACGAACTGTACGTGAAGAAAAACACTTACATCAAAATGCGTGAGATCTCACTTGCATACCGCCTGCCTTCTTTCATCGGAAGCAAGATCGGCGCTTCGAACGTGACCCTCTCGGTATTCGGACGTAACCTGTTCTTCATCTACCGTACTATCAAAGACCTCGATGCAGAACAGACCAACACTTCTACAAGATGGTATGAAAACATCTCCAACGCAGGTGCTAACCCATCGTTCCGTACTGCGGGTGTAATGTTGAGAGCCAGCTTCTAATTTCAATCAGACTATGAAAATGAAAAAGATATCATCAGTTATTTTGGCGGGGCTCATGCTTGTGGCAGCGTCCTGCAAGGAGTCCGATTTCAGCGACATATATCCTGATCCTTCGAAGATCTCTGCAACGACGGTCGAGAAGCAATTCACAGGGTTCCTTCAATCCAATAAGGACTATGTATTGCCGGGCTACACGCATTACTTCACAATGCTCCGCATTACATTGAACCAATACAACCAGTCGATCGGCTGGGTGAACGGTTCAGGTCAGTATGTGCCGGGTTCGGCGGGTGTGGAGAACATTTGGTTCAACTATTACAACCTGCTGGCTCAATACCGCGAGCTGCAAAAGGTTTACAATTCGAAAACTGCCGATGAGCAAGCTGACCGCAAGTTCTTCATGACAGTTGCGAAGATCTATCTCTACGATCAGACGCAAAGAATGGTAGACGTATTCGGTGCAATCCCTTTCACCGAAGCGGGTATGGTAAGTACAAATGGTGGTGACTACAATTCTTCGGCTGCGAAATTCGACGATCCGCAGGTACTTTATACGCTGATGCTTGACGATCTGAAAAGCATTGCTGCCGAGCTGAATGCAACGACTATCAATGCAGGTTATCAGAAATCGTTCCAGACGCAGGACTTTATCAATAAAGGAGACCTGACTGCCTGGAAACGTTACTGCAACTCGCTGCGTCTTCGTATGCTGAACCGTGTTTCGGACGTAGCTGCATTCCAGTCACGCTCTAACTCGGAAATCGCAGAGATTTTGGGCAATGCAACAACATATCCAACTGTTGAAACCAACGACCAGAATATCCAGATCAATGTTTACGATATCAACAGCCCTATCAACTCGAAAGGCTTCCAGGAAGGTATGGGCCCTGGTACATGGTATGGTAACACTGCTGGTAAGAAGTTGATCGACTTCCTGAGCAACAACGCTGACCCACGTTTGCGCATGTTGTTCGAGCCGGGTGCTAATGCTGGCGGAAAGTATATCGGTATTGATCCAATGGCTACTGCTCAGGCACAAACCGAACTTTCTAATGCAGGACAAGTTGCGATTTACAACCGTTACGTAACCAACTACAATCAGTTCTTCCCAGGTATCATCATCAATGCACCCGAGGTAAACCTGATCAAAGCGGAGTATTACCTGAGATCGGGTAACGATGCGTCTGCAAAAACGGCTTACGAAACGGCGATCGGCCAGTCAATGGATTTCTATAACCGTATCAACAACGTGAGCAACGCGGCGCAAGGAGTCAAACCTGCGAACGTAACAACCGCAGAAGCTACGGCGTACATCGCTGGAAACGGCGTAAGCTGGGCAAAAGCAACTACCGCTGCTCAAAAACTGGAACTGATCGCAGGACAGAAATGGGTACACTACAACCTGGTGCAGCCGTACGAGAACTGGGCAGATATCCGTCGTTTGAACATGCCGACATTGAGCTTCTGGGTTGACAACAACAACAACCAGACACTCCCTCCGGTAAGATTGAACTACCCAGGTAACGAGATCACTTACAACCCTGCCAATTACGCGGCGGTTCGTGAAAACGATAAACTCACTACCAAGCTTTTCTGGGACGTGAAATAATAATACCCGGATTGATAATACCAATCAGATTTAGTTAGGAAAGGAAAGAGGCGGTCGTTTGACCTGCCTCTTTTTTTGCTTTAAACCGGAGCGGGACTTTATCTGCGCCTGTTGGTAAGTACGAGTAGCTGTGGAAATGACAACTGGCCGCGGGAGATCAGTTTGGTCATTTCTCCGATGGTATGAAAATAGGAACCCAGTACAATATCCGTGTCGCCGTCCTGGTCAAAATCGGCGGCTTCCATGGTGAGCCATTTGCCGGCCGCGGCCATCGGGGTTGAAAATGCTTTGAAGCTCATTTTGCCCTCATTGGATAAATAGATGAAGCTATGCGCCGGATTAGCGAGGTCTGAGTAAAATGCGGTGGCGGCAATGTCGATATCACCATCGAGGTCGAAATCGCGGGCAACGGCCTTGCTGGCACCATAGAGTGGGAAAAACCAGGCGAGTTTGAAGTTGTCTTTTCCGTCGTTCAGATACAACCGCACGCCGTGGTAGTTTTTGTCGATGGGCGAGAGATCCCAGTTGTCGCCATTGGTGAGCAGAATGTCCTGAAAGCCGTCTTGGTTGAAATCCACCATTTCAAAATAGCTCATGCCATAGGAAGGTGGAAACTGCAAAACGGTTTTCTCTTTGAATTTTCCGTTCCCAAGGTTATAAAATACGGTTACCTGCTCCCATGCCTGAGCCATAAGGGCTATGATGTCCGGCTTTTTATCGCCATTCAAGTCGCGGATTTCGGCTCTTCTGGCACCCGGCAGTTCTTTTAATATATGCTCCTTGTCTTGCTCGAAATTGTCCAGCCAGAACAGTTTACCCGAATGATTGCCAAAGCCGCAGATCAGCGCGTCTTCTTTTCCATCCATATTTAAGTCCCCGGCTGTGAACTGTACAGGGCGGGGAAGATGCTGTATGTTTACAAGCGACGGGTCTGTCGTTTTGGATAGCGGCATGAGCCTGCCCGTACGCTGGTCGGATGGCTTGAAAACACCGATGGAAAGCAAGCGCGGCGGGGCGTTTTTAGGGAAATCAATATCGGTCGGGGCGGAATCGATCCACCAGGTGTCTTTCAATCCGGCCTTCCCGAATACATACAATGCATTCTGATCATCGCCGATGTAGAGCTGCGATGAAGCCGGATCATATTTCAGGAGCGAAGTTTTAGGAACTTCTTTGTCTCCTACGGTCAGGTCGGAGACATGGAAAAGCCGTAGGGAGTCCGTTATGGGCAGTGCTTTTTCCTGCGGAAGCGGTACCTCAGGGGCCGTAGAGCGGTAATAGGCCAGGATCTTTTTCCATTCACTTTCCGAAATGAGTTGTGCTTCGGGATAAACATTCAGCTCCTGCATTACGCGCTTTTCTTCCGGGATCAGGTCCGCGTAAGGATCCTCGCCGTTTGCCCGGATACCCAGCCGCAGCCCCATATTAGGCAGCACGCTGGTTGCCCATGTTTTTTTGTCCAGCAGGGAAGGGTCGGGGAACAAATGGCAGCGCTGGCAATAATCCATCGCCAGTTTTTTTCCTTCCTGGACCGAATCGGCTAGTGGCGTGCGGGCCGATTCAGATCCCGGTATTCCCGCCTGAAAAGAAAGCGAAAGCCCCGCCATTCCGATGGGTACAGAAATGAGCAGGGCCTTTTTCAAAAGTATCATGACGGATCGCTTAACGGATCAGATTATCGAGCGTTTCCAAAACTTTATCGTAACCGAACGCCCCAATCTCCCGCTCCATCCGCGCACGAATGGCCTCCGTTTGCAAATTGCCGATGCTTCCCTCATGGTTATGTTTCAATTCGCGTGGTGCGGTATAGGTGCCGTCGCCGATTTCGGCCCCTACCTGCTTGTAGGCGTCGCGGAAAGGTACGCCGGCGATCACGAGCTCGTTCACGCGCTCGACGCTGAACAACAGGTCGTACTTAGGGTTGTCGAGCAGGTTTTGTTTTACTTTCAAATGTTCCAGCGTGAATGCGGCGATGTCGAGGCAATCGAGGATTTCGTCGAATGCCGGCATCAGGATTTCTTTCAGCAGCTGCATATCACGGTGGTAGCCGGAAGGCAGGTTACTCAGCACCATCGTGACCTCCATCGGCAATGCTTTCATGCGGTTGGTTTTCGCGCGGAGGAGCTCGGCCACGTCCGGGTTCTTCTTGTGCGGCATAATGCTGCTACCGGTCGTGAGGTCGTCGGGTAATACGATGAAGCCGAAGTTTTGGCTATTGTACAGGCAAACGTCCATAGCAAGCCTGGAAACAGTAGCGGCCAGCGACGCAATGGCGCTCAATGCGGCCTGTTCCGTGCGCCCGCGGCTCATTTGCGCGTAAACAACATTATGGTGCATGCCTTCAAAGCCCAGTAATTCGGTAGTGAGCTGGCGGTTCAGCGGGAACGACGAGCCATAGCCTGCACCCGAGCCCAGCGGGTTGCGGTTGGCGAGGCGGTAAGCGGCATTCAGCTGGATAATATCGTCGATGAGCCCCTCGGCGTAAGCGCCAAACCACAGCCCGAACGACGACGGCATGGCAATCTGCAAATGTGTATAACCCGGGAGCAGGTCGTTTTTATGCTCTTCCGATTTGCGCGTCAGCACGTCGAAAAGCTTTTGAGTAGCTTCTACCACCTCGAAAAGCCGTGCACGTGTGTACAACTTCATGTCCACCAACACCTGGTCGTTACGCGAGCGGCCCGAATGGATTTTTTTGCCCGTATCGCCGAGCTTACGGGTAAGCAACAGCTCCACCTGCGAATGCACATCCTCGATACCTTCCTCGATGACGAATTCGCCTTGCTGGATTTGCCCGTAAATGGCTTTGAGTTCGGTTTTCAATGCGGCCAGATCATCAGCCGTGAGCAAGCCGATGGTTTCGAGCATGGTGGCGTGGGCGATATTGCCCAGCACATCAAATTCGGCCAGATGCAAATCCATCTCGCGGTCGCGGCCAACCGTGAAACGTTCTATTTTTTCAGAAGTAACAGTATTTTCCTTTTGCCAGAGTTTCAAAATGCGGGAGTATTAAATTTATCCATTTAAAATTCATCACAAATTTAACATCATTAGCTCATTCCTTGCCTTTTTCCGTCGACTGAAGTCGACGGCCAGGGGGATTTTTTGTGGTGATGGGTTTTATTGTGTTACCAAATGTGGGATTTAGCGTATCAATGAAGACCGCCAGGGGTTTATTGTTGGATGCGTTTAAATCTTCTATTGGTATGAGTTGGAGCCGGATTTGGATTCATGTTGTTTTTTCTACGAAATACCGCGCACCGGTACTGAGGGACGAGATTCGTATGAAGGTATTTATGCATATTAAAGAATATGCCATATCGAAGGGAATCGAGGTGGATGTGGTGAATGGGTATCTTGACCATACACATTGTCTCATATGCCTTGCCCGCGGGCAGACGCTCTCAGATGTAATGAAGATCATCAAAGGAGAGTCGGCATACTGGATAAATAAGAATAAGCTGACGACGACCAAGTTTGTCTGGCAGGACGACTATTGGGGTGTAAGTGTGAGCGAGCGCCATGTGCCCCTTGTGAGGCGGTACATTTTGAAGCAGGAAGAGCACCACAAAGGCAAAACCTTCGAAACAGAAATCAACAGATTCATGCAAAAATATGGCTGGACAAATGCAAACAAAAACTGAGCCATTTTTTATCTCTCTATCTCTTTATAGTCAGTTTAAAGTCAACTGCAAAAGATGGCTGGAACAGTCACCATCAAAGACTGAAAAGCAATCATCCTGCCGTCGACTTAAGTCGACGGATCAGAAGAGAAAGAAAATAATTTGTTGATTTTTAGATCATTCCATCATTCTTTTGATCGCCACAAAGCGCTTGCTATAATATGCTGCATTCAGCAGATCATACCGGATGCCGCCTTTCCAGGCCGAATGGATGAATTTGACATAGCCGGGCGCTACTTCGGTGATAATACCGACGTGTCCGATACGCTTGCTCTTCGTGCTGTTGCCTTTGAAAAAGATGAGATCGCCGGGCTTGGCATCGTCGAGTTCTACGGCTTCACCGTGCTCGGCCTGCGCGGCGCTCGAATGCGGCAACGTAATATTCCATTGATTGAAACAATACCGGACGAAGCCGGAGCAATCAAATCCTCGTTTGGACGAGCCGCCGGAGCGGTAGGGAATATGTAAATGCTGGGTTGCGAAGGTTACCAGCGATTGGATCGGGTTGAGGCTGTCGGCAGCGGCTGTCGGTGTGCCGGGTGCTTTGGCGTAAGACGGGATACTGAGTGTATTGGCTGCAAAAAATAGGATTATTACAACGGCAATGCGAATCGAAAAATGCATGAAATCGAAAGTGGGTTCAGGACTTTAAATGGTCAAACAAGAGATTCTACGGTTTTTGCGGATGCATACCGCACAATTGTAAAGCTAACGACTTTTTTGCATTTGTCTTATTTTAAGAAATCGTTATTTTTTGCAATATTTTGTAAATCACTGATTTGCCAGTTTTAGGACTACTTTCATTAAAGTAAAGGTTTAAGCCCCCATTTTGACTACTTTTGTGGCGGAATCAGGATAGCTTACTAATTAATACGCTCAGATGAAAACTACCGACCGTTATCTCCAGCGCGGTGTATCGGCTTCAAAGGAAGATGTGCATAAGGCCATTGAAAAGATCGACAAAGGGCTTTTTCCAAAGGCTTTTTGTAAAATAGTACCGGATACCCTCGCTGGCGATCCCGAGTATTGCACGATCATGCACGCCGACGGCGCCGGTACCAAAACTTCCCTCGCGTATTTGTATTGGAAAGAAACGGGCGATATCTCTGTCTGGAAAGGCATTGCGCAGGATGCTATCGTGATGAATACCGACGACCTGCTTTGCGTGGGTGCAACCGGCCCGATGCTCTATTCATCGACGATCGACCGTAATAAGAACCGCATTCCCGGCGAGGTAATCGCGGAAGTGATCAACGGGGCGGAGGAAGTGCTGGACATGCTTCGCAGCTACGGCGTCGAGATTTACAGTACCGGCGGCGAAACGGCCGACGTGGGCGACCTCGTACGGACTGTTACTGTGAACAGTACGGTAATCGCTCGCATGAAGCGCTCGGAAGTGGTGGATAATGCCAATATCCAGGCCGGCGATGTGATCGTAGGGCTCGCTTCTTACGGACAAGCCAATTACGAAAGTGAATACAACGGTGGGATGGGCAGCAATGGCCTTACCTCCGCAAGGCATGATATTCTGGGTAAATACCTTTCAAAATATACCGAAAGCTTCGATCCCGAAGTAAGCGAGGACCTCATTTACAGCGGCAGCAAAAAACTGACCGACGAAGTAGCGGGCGCGCCTTTGAATGTAGGTAAGCTAATCCTCTCGCCTACACGTACGTATGCGCCCGTGGCCAAGGCTTTGCTCGACGAGATGCGTCCGCAGATCCATGGCATGGTACATTGCAGTGGCGGGGCTCAGACGAAAATTCTACATTTTGTTGATAACCTTCACATTATCAAAGACAACCTGCTTCCGGTACCTCCCTTATTCAGGCTCATTCAGGAAGAAAGCGGAACGAGCTGGCAGGAGATGTATAAAGTGTTTAATATGGGGCACAGGCTGGAAATTTACCTTCCGGAAGCCCACGCCGCACGCGTGATCGAAATATCGAAATCGTTCGGGATCGATGCGCAGGTGATTGGGCGCGTGGAAGCTGCCGACGAGAAAAAACTGACAATCAGCAGCGAATACGGTACTTTCTATTACTGATCGTTCTTGATTGTTGCAAAATACTGAGCCTCCGGAAGTTAACTTCCGGAGGCTTTTTTGTTTCCCGTATTTCCGGCGGTAAAACTCAGGCACGACAATTGTAGTACAATTTTGTAGTAATAGTAGAAGTAGTGTTGTTTTAATAACCATATTTCATATGAAACATATCAACAACTATCAAATACTGCGGAGCCATGTCCTGGTATTATGCTTCGTTCTCGCCGCCATGCGCATTTCCGCGCAAATTCCGGATATCAAGATTAACGCGACACCCGTTATCAGCGGGTTGACTTCGGGTATGCAGCTCGTACATGCGGGAGACAATTCCAACCGGATTTTCATCGCCGAGCGCTCCGGTGTTATCACAGTACTTAATCCGGGGGCTTTAACGACCCCTATTCAATACCTGAACATGAACAGCGGCGGACAGGTGGTTTCTCAGTCGGGAGAGGGAGGTTTGCTGAGTATTGCCTTCCATCCCAATTTTTCTACCAATGGATTTGTTTACACCTATTATACCGATACAAACGGCGACCTGGTGTTGGCGCGTTACACCTCTGCAAATCCGTCGGGAAACCTGGTTCCTGCGAACACGCGGGTGGAGCTCCTGAAAATCCCGCATCCTGTCAATACCAACCATAATGGAGGGGAACTGCATTTTGGGCCGGAAGATGGCTATTTGTATCTCTCTACCGGTGACGGCGGGGCTAGCTATGATCCCAACATAAACGGGCAGAGCACGACCAGCCTTCTGGGGAAAATACTGAGGCTGAACGTGGACCCTCCGCTGGGTTCCGGGCTTCCTTATGTGATCCCGCCTTCCAATCCGTTCGGGAATGAAATCTTTATCCGTGGATTGCGAAACCCGTTCCGGTGGAGTTTCGACCGTGAAACCTTTGATTTGTGGATTGGTGACGTAGGCCAGGATACCTGGGAAGAGATCAACCACGTAACGGCCGGGAATGCTTCCGGGGCCAATTTCGGTTGGCGGTGCTTTGAAGGAAACGGCTATACGCCGGGGATCGCCATCAACGAATGCCCCGATTCGGCCAGTTTTACCAAGCCGGTTTACATTTATCCTACGCGCACAGCAAGAGGCAATTCCGTGATCGGCGGGGTGGTGTACCGCGGCAATGCCTGGCCGGTGATGAAGGGTTATTACATCGGGATGGATTACGGGTCGGGGGATATTCATAAAATCAATTCGGATGGGTCGGTGAAGGAGTATGAAACCTCGACATTCACAGGCGTGAGGGATATTGGAGAAGACCAGTCGGGCGAGATCTATGCCGTTACAGCCACAGCTGTTTACCGCATTGAGGCTGAGAACCCATTGCCTGTAACGCTGGTCGATTTCTCCGGGGCTCCCAGCGCGGAGGGTGTCCGGCTTACATGGCAGACTTCCATGGAAAAAGACTTCAAATCGTTCGATATCCAGTACAGCCTCGATGCCCGTCAGTTCGACCGTATCGGCTCGATTCAGGGCGCCAATGCGCCGGCGGGTAACCTGTATTCATTTACACATAGTACTCGGGAAGGCGGGGATCTTTACTATCGCCTGAAAATGACGGATATGGATGAGAGTTTCAGGTATTCTAAAATAATCACGGTCAACCGTGGTGCCGAGAGCCCGGGCGACCTGTTTGTGCGGCCTTCGCTGATCAGCACCAGCGAAATGAATTTGTTTGTGGAAGAGCCTTTTCAAACTGTTGAAATTGTGAATGCGGGTGGGCAGGTGGTGCTCACCGAGAAAATCGGGGGCAGGAGCGGGTCTGTAAACATCCCGCTCGGCAATACGGCTTCGGGTATCTATGTGGTGCGCATGGCCGGCGCCGACCGGGTTATCCAGCAAAAGGTTTTGGTATGGAGATGATCCCAAAACAGACATTCCGGAAGCATCGCTTCCGGAATGTGATCATTATACAACCCTAAAACCCAATTTATGTATGGCAATATTGGATGATCAAAGATAGTGGAATTAATCCATATTATTGGATATAATCCAAATTGTTTTGACCGAAATCTTGTAGAAATTTCCCGACGCTAAACAGGACGTCCATGTGCCATTTCTGGAACGATTATTGCGATAATGCTTTGCACGCATAGCTGCGTGTACCCGAAAGCACCTTTACAGCAACGTTCCATCCATGAAAATGAATTCATTCCGACACACTAACCCCTGCCAGAAGGCGGACAGGGGAATGAGCCGCAGACGCTTTTTTCGTCAATCTGGGGCGGCGGCCTTGTCCACAATGCTCCTGACATCCTGCGATAATCTGCTCGACAAAATCATCCCTTCCAAAAAGGACAAACGCGACAAAACACTCGCATTCTTTGGCGATAGCCTCACCATCGGCACCGGCGGCAGCAGGCCCATGGGCGCGTGGGTAGGCGACGTTTTTTCGGAACGGCCGGTGTACAGTGACGGCATCAACGGCCAGGTCGCATTGTCGATTGCGATACGGCAGGGTGGGGTGCCTCTGACCTTGTCCGTGGCCGGCGGCAAATTCAATGGCGCGAAGCCGGTAGCAGTTACAAAAATTAACAACGAGTTCCTCTCGACGCCGCTGAATGGCAACGTTTACACCCGTACGGGTGCGCTCGCGGGCGTGCAATGCACCATTAAGCGACAATTCGTGCCGGACTTAGGAGATCGTTATACCGTAGAGCCGTTGGCGCAAAGCGATACGGAGGCGTCGGCCGAAACGCCGGTCGATGTCGCGGTTCCCGATGATTCGGTTTTTGAGCTGGATGACGCGGTGAAGATGCGGACGGCGACGCAGGTCCTTTGGTACGGGCGGAACGACATCGGCCAGGGGAAACCGCACGAGGGGATCCTCGCCGCAATCAAGAGTTCGATAGATTATATTGCGGAACCTAGGCGGTATCTTGTACTGGGCATATTGCCCGCAATCACCGAAAGCAAAGGAACCCCAGGCTACGCGAGTCTGACCGCATTCAACGATGAGCTCGCGCTGTTGTACCGCGATACGTACGTTCCGATGACTCCGCCCACCGAGTCGGAGATGAACGATATCGGGTTTGCAGCGACCGCCACCGATTTGGAGGACATTCAAAAAGGCATTTTCCCTTCCCGAATGCGCCCGGCCAATAAGTCGGATGAGATCCACCTGAATGACTCCGGTTATCGGATCATAGCGAACAGGGTTGCTCAAAAAATCAGGGATTTGAAGTATTAGACTGAAATTCAAGGGGAGATCAGGTACGAAAAGTATTTTTGGGAGAAGGCGTCTTTTGAAACTAATGGCGACTAAACTAACCCTTATGACAAAATACAGACTCCTGATCTCCTTTTTGTTAGCCTTCCCGTTGGTAACACAAGCTCAGCAAAAAGGCCCGGTTGAAAATGTAACGGTCACCTCCGAAAACACGAAAACCGGCGTGTATACCAACGATAAGGGCGAATTGCAATTGAATGTGGTGCCCGGGGACGTCCGGAAATACAAGGCGGCGGGCGTGGTGCGCTATGGTGATTTTGGTGCACGGGGCGACGGGAAGATGGACGACGTGGACGCGATTGCCGCAACACACGCATTTGCTAACATGCACGGCCTCCCGGTGAAAGCCAACGACGGTGCCACTTACTACATTGGCGGAAAAGAACGCACGGTGGTCATCCAAACTGACACAGATTTTGGAAAAGCGGCATTCATCATCGACGATGGTGAAGTGGAAAACCGGAATGCGTCGGTTTTCACGGTGAGCTCAGGGCTCAAACCTTTTAAACTGGAAAAAATTACTTCATTAAAAAGAAACCAGGAAAAGATAGACGCGTCTTTGCCTGGCCCGTGCCTGGTTACGGTCACCAATTCGAATGTAAAGCAATACATCCGGTTTGGGCTGAACCAAAATAATGGATCTTCGCAAACGGATATTTTTGTGGTAGACAAAAACGGGAAGGTGGATATGAATGCGCCTATTATCTGGGATTTCGACCAGATCACCGACATTACCGCGCTGCCTATCGACGAAAAACCGCTGAAAATAACCGGCGGGCGATTCACCACCATTGCCAATAAGGCCGAATCCAAATACACGTATTATAACCGCAACATCGCGGTCCGGCGATCGAATGTGCTCGTGGAGGGGCTGGAACACCGTATTATGGGTGAAGGAGATCACGGTGCGCCTTACAACGGATTTATCAATATCGGCGACTGCTCCTATGTGACGGTGAAGAATGCGATCCTGACAGGTCATAAGACTTATAATACCATCGGAACGGCGGGTAAGCCTGTTTCAATGGGTACCTACGATCTTTTAGCCAACCGTGCACTCAATGTGTCGTTTATCAATTGCACCCAGACCAACGACATCAACGACAATACCTACTGGGGCATACTGGGATCCAATTTCTGTAAAAACCTGCTTTACGACCATTGTACGCTCTCCCGGTTTGATGCCCATCAGGGCGTCGCCAATGCCACCATCCGAAATTCGACGCTGGGGCATATGGGTATTAACGCAATCGGGAGCGGGCTGCTGCTGATCGAGAACTCGACCATCAGGGGCAGAAGTATCGTCAATCTCCGGCCCGACTATGGCAGCACCTGGCAGGGGGAGGTGGTGATCCGTAACTGCGTATTTGTTCCGATGAACGGTAAATCCGCCAATGCTTCCCTGGTCAGCGGTTCCTATTCGGGGCAGCACGACTTTGGTTACACCTGCTACATGCCTGAAAAGATTACCATTGAAAACCTTCGTATCGATGATGCAGCCCATCCTGAAAATTACCAGGGCCCGGCGATATTCGCGAATTTCAACCCGGAAATGACGGACACGGCTTACCAGGAAAGGTACCCTTATGTTAAAACCAAAAGTGTTTTGCTGAAAAATGTAACCACAGCCAGCGGCAAGGCAGTGAGAGTTAGTGATAATGCATTTATGTTTAAGGATGTAAAAGTGCGTGGTGAGGGGAAGTAACCAGCCTTATTGATGGAACCGCTGCTGTATCAAAAGGACGATATCGATTATTGGTCAATGCCGCCGGCTGAGGAGATCAGCCATTTGGTGGAAAGCTTTTGGATGCTGACTAACAAATCGGCAGCACCTTTGGCGGTAACAGTATTGCCGGATGGCCGGATCGATGCGAGTTTTTCGTTCGGGGACAGGCAGGGTATTGTACTGCTCGGGTTAGAGAGCGGGCCTTCGCGGGCGGAGATTCCGCCGGATTTCACGCTTTTCACCATCAGCTTCCGGCCGCTTGCCGCTACGTATTTATTCAAAGACTTCCTGCCGATCCTGCCCGATACGGCTACTGTGCTGCCCGCCGATTTCTTTGGGGTAACCCTGGGTGGGTTTCAGGATATCGAACTGTTCTGTGCGAAGCTCACTGCGAACATAAAAGGTATGCTAAAAAAGAGTATCGATGAGCGAAAGAGGAAGCTTTTTGACCTGATTTATTCCACCAATGGCTCCATAACCGTAGGCGAATTATCCGAAAAAACTTCCTGGACCAGCCGGCAGATCAACCGCTATTTCCGTGATACCATCGGCGTATCCTTGAAGACCTATTGCAATATCATCCGATTTCGGGCTTCGTTTCAGCACATCCGGGAAGGAAGGCTGTTTCCCGATGAAAACTACGCCGATCAGTCCCATTTCATCCGGGAGATCAAAAAGTATGCGGGAGTTGTCCCCAAAGAACTTGCGCGAAACAAAAACGACCGATTTATCCAATTTTCAACCCTGCCGCCAGCCTAGTTTTGTGTCATAAACAATTGAAATTATGATACATAACGATAAAAGAATAGCGATTGTGGGCGGAGGCCCAGGTGGGCTGACATTGGCAAGACTGCTCCAATTGTCGGGGGCTGAGGTGCACGTGTACGAGCGCGATTTCGGCAAAGACGCGCGCGTACAAGGCGCCACGCTCGACCTGCATGAGGAGTCGGGATTAGAGGCGCTCCGGCGAGCAGGCCTGCTGGATGCGTTTTATGCTAACCACCGTCCCGATGCCGGGCGAATGCGGATTTTAGATAAATATGGCGATATCCATGTAGACGACCACGCGGTCGAAAACGCATTTGCCGAGGATCGGCCGGAGATCGACAGGGCTCCTTTGCGAAAGATTTTGCTCGAATCGTTGCGGGAAGGTACGGTGGTGTGGGACAGCCAGTTTGTTTCAATGGAAAGGCAGGACACCGGCTGGCTGATGCATTTCAAAAACGGGGTGCATGCTTACGCCGATGTCGTCATTGCCGCGGATGGTGCCAATTCCAAAATACGGCCTTACATAACTGCGATACAGCCCGTGTATTCCGGTGTGACGATCGTGGAAGGGAACATTTACAATGCGTCGATCAATGCGCCGCGTCTCTGGGAGTTGGTAAAAGGCGGGAAGATTTTTGCCTTTGGCGACGAGCAGTCGTTGATACTCAGTGCCAAAGGCGAAGGAAGCCTGTCGTTTTACACCGGTTGCAAAGTGGGTGAAAACTGGGTGCAGGAAAGCGGAATAGATTTTAACAAAAAGGATGCGGTATTCGCCTGGTTTAAAGAAGCATTCGGATCTTGGAACGACGTGTGGCAGGAGTTGTTCGCCAGCGACGAAATAGGGCTCATACCCCGGCCCCAGTACCATTTCCCCCTCGACCAGCATTGGGAATCCCTCCCCAACCTCACCATGCTTGGCGATGCCGCGCACAGGATGCCTCCCTACGCCGGTGAAGGCGTAAACATGGCCATGCAAGACGCATTTGAACTGGCAGAATGCCTGACATCGGACGCATTTACCGATATCCACGCTGCGATTGCGGAATATGAGCGCCGGATGTTGAAAAGGGCATCGGAAATTACGCAAATGAGCCTGGAAATGACGGAAATGCTGCATTCGGCTGATCCGATAGCTCAAATGGTAGCGATGATGAGCGGGGAGTAGCCCTTTACCCCCAGTTTTGCTCCAACGCAAACCGCAGCAGACTGTTCTTTCCGGTCAGGTTCAGCTTTTTGGCAATGTTCATCCGGTGATTAGACACCGTTTTTTCACTGATAAAAAGCGCGTCGGCGATTTCCTTACTGGATTTGTATTCCGAGATCAATTTCATAATGTGCGTTTCGGAAGGCGTAAGCAATGCTTTCAGGTCATTTTTCGATTGCCGTTGCAGCGCCGATGTCTTTTTAAGGAGATAGGCGGAGATTTCGGGGCTCAGGTATAGGTCTCCGTCTTTGGCCTTGTAAATGGCATGTACAATGTCCGAAACGGCGTTTTCTTTGAGCACGTAACCCAATGCACCTATTTCCAAGGCTCTCAGGAAGGGAGCCTTTTCCTTATGCATTGTAAGAAAAATGATTGGAAGGGTCGGCTGGATTTGGAGCATTTGCTCGGCAGCTTCGAGCCCGTTCATGCGCGGCATGTCGATATCCAGTACCACAACATCCACATTCTGGGACTGAAATGAATGCAGCGCTTCCAGGCCGTTTTTCGCGCTGACGATCACTTTCAGATCGGCATCCATTTCGATTACCTCTTTGAGCCCTTTCAGAAAAATGGGGTGGTCGTCGGCAATCAGCAGTCTGATTTCCATGGTCAGAAGGGAATTTGAATGTAAATAATGGTACCGGACGGATTGTTTTCCAGGATTTCGATCTGGCCGTTGAGGATGTTGAGCCGTTCCCGGATACCGATCATGCCGAAGCCTCCTTTGCCGGTTGAGGCGGGTCCTATGCCGACACCGTTGTCTTCTATACGTATGGTTATCATTGCATCAGTTTGGTTAATCCGAATGCGCGCCGCCGTCGCCTGCGCGTGTTTGAGAATGTTATTAAAGCACTCCTGTACGATCCTGAAAACATTCATTTCATTGGATTTGGAGAGAATATTATCAAAGTTTTGAATATCGGTTTCCACTTCGATCTGACCAGTTTCCATCACATCTTCCAGCAAGCTATGCAGCGATTGCGTGATCCCCAGCAATTCCAGATGCAGCGGACGCAAGTTGTAGGAAATATTCCGGACTTCCTGAATGGCTTCCGTGACCATTTCTTCGAGATCTCTGAGCTGCTTTTCACGCAATTCAGGCTTTTGAGTGTCTCTTTTGATCATCAGGACCTTGTTTTTGACCATCCCAAGGCTTTGTCCCAGACTATCGTGCAGTTCCGCGGCCACACGCTTGCGCTCGCTTTCCTGCGAACCGATCAGCTGCTGCGAAAAGAGCGTTGCCTGCGCCAGCGCCTCTGCCTGGGTGAGTTCTTTTTCCCTTTTAAATGTATTGAGCTTGTTGGCCAATGCAAAGGAAAGGATAATGGCTTCCAGGCCGGACCCAATCTGATAAGCGCCCTCCGTAAACCAGTTTTCAGGGAAAATGGCCATATCCTTCATCATGAAAATGAAAATGCCTGCCAGTAGTGCGGTAAAGCCCATCAGGTAGTATCTGGCCGGTTTGAATCCCTGTTTCAGTACCGTAAAGCCGACAACGTTGGAGTAAATCAGGAAGAAGCCCACCGTGAGCCAGCTCAATTGAAAACCCTCTAACAAATGCCCGCCCAGTGAAAGTCCAACTACGCCCACGCAGGACACGACGATCAGCCAGCCCAATTTCCTCAGCCGGGGGCAATAATGCCTCGTGTTCAGGAATGAATTGGTGAAAAGCAATGCGAATATAAAAGCGAGGCTACCCGTGTAGTTGGAATGATTGGCCTGTGGGAAATCAGGAACGATAAATTGCAGAAAAAGACCCTTGCTGTAACCAATATTCAATGCGACGAAGAAAATGTAAAACACGTAATACAGATAAGTTCGCTCCCGTATTGAAATGAATACGAACAGGTTATATATGATCAGCGCGGCAATTAACCCGTAATAGAAGCCATGGCCGATGTCGGTCTTCTGGCTGTTTTCATAGATGTGTTGGAGGTTCGATATTTCAAGCGGCACGCGTATGATCGAGTTGCTGCGTACCCGCAGGTAGATCGTCGTAGTGTCCTTCCTCTCCAGATGGAGTGGCAGGATTGTCTGATTGCTGAGGACGGGCCGGTCGTGATAAGACAATGCTGAGCCGACGTTCGTGATATAATTAATCATATTGTCGTAACTGGGCTGCGTTGCTACAAACAGGTCGACCTGTTGCAGGAATGGCGCTTTTACGTGCAGAAACCATTCCCCCGGTGTTTGGCTGACTACCCGCAATTTCAGCCAGAAAGTGGAAGCGCTCGGGCCCACATTCAGTGTTTCCTGGGTCATTGGCCGGAATAACTCCGGCTTGGCCTCCACGTCGCTGTGCTGTAATGCATGGGTGGGGTCTTCCAGTACCAGCATGTTTCGTCCGATGGGATAATTGGACCGCCCGTAGACCAGTTCGATCACAGGCGGTTCTAAGCTTTGACCCATTGCAGTCATGACGGACAGCAAGTATAGCATGAATACGAATCGACCGGCGGGTAACATCAGATCAGTTGAGGTGTTTGGATATCGAGAAGGTCATCAATGTATTGTGTACAAAGCGACTGAGGGTTATAATCTTTGAATTCCCGGCTGAGTTTTTTGACATTGCTTTTGTAAGTACCATCCGCCAGCACCTTTTCCACGCCCGCTTTGATTTGCGCCGGCGTCGGGAATTCCGTTTTAAGGTCGACACCTAATTTGAAATAGCCGATCCTGGCATTGATTTCATTTTTACCTTCATGAATACCTGCGGCAACCAGCGGGAGCTGATTTTGTATACCCAGCATTACACCGCCATAGCCTCCGTTCGTGACGTACACATCACAATGCGGCATGATGTCGTTGAAAGGGATAAAGTCACGGATAAGGATATTCTCCTGCGGGTACCGCGCCTGCAACTCCGGTGTACCCATTCCGCCAGTAGTCGCGATCACCAGCACGGACGTGTCTTTGAAGGCTTCCAATGTAGGGACGAGTATCTTCTCAGGGTCTCTTTCCAATGTACCCTGCGTAACCAGAATCACCGTTTTATATTTTCCGAGCTGTTCCCCGAGATCGATGGCGTGCTTGCTGCCTTTTGAGTAGGGTAACAGCGGTCCTACAAACCGGACTTTCTTACTCAGGTCGGAACGGCTGTATTCGAATCCCGGTGTACCGCTTTGCAAGAGAAGGTCCGTTTTTTTACCCAACACATCGAAAATATTACCCTTTACGGGCACCAGCCCGTGCTCGCGGAAAAGGCTGGCGAAGAGATTGGCGGCTTCACGGAAGATAATCTTGTTGGCGAAAAAGCGAAGCAAGTCCTGCTTTCTGCGCCCGAGAAAGCTGGTCGAAGGCGTCATGGCCAGCCCGGTCGGCGGTAAATCCCGGGAGGTTTCCACAAGCGGGAACACGCCTACCGACACTACTTTTTTGTTCAGCTTTTCTTTTACAAACGGCATCCCTGTGAATGCAACGTCGCTGATTAACAAATCGAAGGACCACGACTCGTTAATCTCCCGAATATCTTCATAGAACTCGGTTGATCTGAGTATGAATGCGGTTTTCAGATCATATTTGAGCTTGCCGATAGTCCCGGGGATTTTGTCGCGCTCGGGAAAGAGGATGTGCACATTATGCTGATTGAAATCCAGGGCATTCTTAAAAGGGTAGTAGGGGATACCCAGCCCCTCGATCTTGTCTTTAAAAATGCTTCCTGAATACCACCTCACGTCGTGGCCGAGTGATTTCAGATGCATGGCAATACTCGTCAGGGGATTGAAGTGACCTTCATAAGGCATGTTGGCAAATAGTATTTTTTTCATGGCTAAATGGGAATTGATGTTATGGGGGATGTTTGTATCTGATTGATTAATAGTGAATTGGTGCGAGCTGGCGAATCAATTTATATTCGTTAGGACGAATGCGATCGCAACGCTTTTTGTCCCGTAAAGTGTGGTAGAAGGAGCTCTCTGCTCACTCGCGAAAGTTCCGTGGCTGATCTGCACGGACTGAGCCGAAGCTGCCCCGGCGGGAGTCACACATTCAGTCCCGGTTTCGCAGGATTGGCTCAGAATAGACAGCGATATACTCAGGAGAAATTTGAAGAATGTTTTCATGGCTGACAGACTTTGTGATTCGGATAAATGTCCTTGTCTTTCGACATCACAAAATTACCAGCCCGACTACCCCCGTAAAATGGAGGCTACCACCCATTTTCATAGGTAGTAATGCTCATATTGGAGAATAGGGTGTTGTTTCTAATGGGAGCGGAACTAGGCTTGAATTGCCTTTCCAGCTCTTGAAAGGCGGTATTGAAGTTTAATGCTTAACTGCATGGTAGTAATGATTTTCCCCTTCGTCCTCAAATTCCTCGACAAGCGAAAGCCCTGCCGCAGTTAACAACGCTTTGTATTTCTCCGCTCCAAGCGATCTCGATGGTACTGCTGTAATGGCATCTTCCCATTCCATTTTCTGAGAAGGAGCCGTAAACAGCAACCTCCCGCCAGGATACAGCGCATGGGCCATTTTTTGAATTACAACTTCCTGCGTTTCGACAGGTAAAAGGAACAGCAGCCCCCAGGCAATGACGGCATCGAACTGCCGGTTGAAAAAGGAGGAATCTTCGGCGGCCTCACACGCGACGGGGCTATCGGGGAAGTTTTGCTTGAAGGTTTCAACCATCGAAGGCGAGGCGTCAATCCCATAAACCGTCAAACCTGCATTGACCAATGCCTTCGAAATCGGGTCGCCCGCGCCACAGCCTACATCCAAAACCGTGGCATTGGGAGGCAGTGACTTTGCCCACTGCCGAACTGATGGCGCACCGACTCCATCGAGACCTTTAGAGCGACAGCGAATGAATGTGGCGGCGTTAGCTTCGTATCCGTTTGATTTGTCCATTGCGGTAGCTTGTTAACCATTGTGAGGCCGTAGCGCTTGGTTGTAGCTACTTTTGGCTGCCTTTCGTTTGTTGAGCTGAGACTCTTGTTAGCTCTTCAATCAATGGCAAAATACGAGGATTTTGGGAGGATGAGAGAAGCATTTTTATTGTAGTTCCACTCCATTCAAGAACACAAAAAAGGTCCTGAATTTTCAGGACCTTTAAACTGGGGAGGGAGACGGGTCTCGAACCCGCGACCTCCAGAACCACAATCTGGCGCTCTAACCAACTGAGCTACAACCTCCATTTTTTGACAATCCCATTGGACTGCCCCGTTTTCGGATTACAAAAGTAGGAAAAGGTTTGCAGCTTGCAAGAAAATTCTGAAAATTTTTTGCGGACTGCAAACCCCTTCGCAAGCCGGAGCTTGATTATTTAGCCGCAGTGTACAGTGCGTCAGCAGCTTTCCAGTCTACAACGTTCCAGTAGGCGTCGATGTAGTCGGGGCGCTTGTTTTGATATTTCAGGTAATATGCGTGCTCCCATACGTCGAGGCCGATCACCGGAGTGCCTTTTACTTCCGCGATGTCCATCAATGGGTTGTCCTGGTTAGGAGTTGAAGTTACAGCGATTTCTCCGCCTTCCTTCACGATCAGCCACGCCCAGCCTGAGCCGAAACGGCCGATTGACGCTTTTTTGAATTCGTCTTTGAATGCCTGGAATGAACCGAATTTCGCAGTGATGGCTTTGCCCAGTTCACCGGTCGGTTCGCCGCCGCCCGTTGACGAGAGTGATTTCCAGAAAAAAGTGTGGTTCCAGTGACCGCCGCCATTGTTGCGTACAGGAGCCGGAGCTTTGCTGATGCCAGCCAAAAGTTCTTCTATGGTTTTGCCTTCCAGCTCAGTGCCCGCTACTGCTGCATTCAGGTTGGTAACATAAGCCTGGTGGTGACGGTCGTGATGTATCTCCATGGTCAATGCGTCGAAGTGGGGCTCCAATGCATTGTTTGCGTAAGGTAAGGGATCCAGTGTAAATGCCATTTTCAGTGTAGTTTAATGATTAATAAAATTGTTTTAACAGATAGGCTAACAGCAGAATGCCGCTTTATGTTCTTAACTCCCTGAAAAATTTGAGGAGTAACTGCTGGGATTCTATTGCCATAATGCCGGTTATGAGCTTGGTTTTCGGGTGTAGAAGGGGCTGGCCGATCCTCGAAAATCCTCGTTTCTCGTCCGTTGCACCTACAACCACGCGCTTCACCTGCGTCCAGTATAGGGCACCCGCGCACATCACGCACGGTTCCAGGGTCACGTAGAGCGTGCAATCGGTGAGGTATTTGGAGCCGAGGTGGTCGGCGGCGGCGGTGATGGCGATCATCTCGGCATGGGCCGTTACGTCGTTGAGCCGCTCGGTCTGGTTATAGCCTCTTCCAATGATCCTGTCTTTGGCGACCACAATGGCTCCCACGGGGATTTCGCCTTCTTCATATGCCTTATGGGCGAGCGCGAGGGCTTCTTCCATAAAGTAGTGGTCCGCAATGTCTGCTTGTATATCCATAGGGCGGTAAAGAAAACGGGACATCCATTGCATTGCAATAAATGTCCCGTAGTATATTATAAAATCAATGATCAGGGCTTCATCACACGTTGGACGGTGGTGAGATTGCCATTCTGGATTCGCAACAGGTAAAGTCCCGAAGGATAGTTAGCGAAATCTACCTCTGTTTTTTGCTGTTTGATAGCCTGGGTCGAACGCGGGCGACCGTTGAGATCAACCACTTCGATTTTCGCTTGCTTTGGCGAAATGGTACCGGTTACTTCCACGGTGCATTTGCCGTTGATCACGGTCGGATAAACTTTCGCCCAATCTGCGGGAGCCGGTGGCTCTACACCCAAAATCGGGTCAACTTGTACTCTCGCTGTGCCTACACCCGTTCCGATGCCGCAACCATTGCTCACCTTGGTGATCGCGTAGGTGGTGGTCGTTTTCGGAGCCAGCTTGAAATTGAAAGGTGTTGCTGTTGCCGTAATCAGCGTATCCTTGGTGCCGTTGTTCAAAGTGATCGTCCACGGTGCTTTTCCGGTGATGTCGGCTTTCAGGTTGGCGGATTCGCCTACGAGAATGGTTTGTGTTCCCGTCAAAGTAGCAACCGGCAGCGGGCTTACATTGATCGTGATCGAGCTCACGCTTCCTTTTACCGTGAAATCGGGATTAGCACCTGAGCTGATTACCCTTACGAAATAGGTCCCGCCTTTGGTGGTGTCGGGGAATGTGGCTGAAATGGAATTCGCTGTCGCCACGGACGCGATCGTATAGAACTTGGCATCCGCATTTTCCTTCGCTACCTGCAATTTAAAGGTATTGCCCGAAGGGAAATCACCCGACTGCTGGAATGGCACTGTAAATGGCTTGCTCGCGCAGATTTCCGAAACGGACGGGCTTCCCGAGTTGATGGTCGGCACTTTTACCGTTACGACCGCCAAACCGTTGATAGTACCTTTACCGCAGGCATTGGAAACTTCGGTAAGGAGGTAGCTCGTAGTGGTGCTTGGCTTAACTTGTACCTGGTGGTCGGCCTGGTCGGTGGTGTCGGTCAATCCGCTAGACAAGATGTAAATCCAAGGCCCGTCGCCGGTGAATTTGATGTTGATGGTAGCAGTCTGTCCGAGATCGATGGTTGGGTTACCCGAAATCGTCGCCGAAGGCAATGACTTGATATGGATCTTGATCTCTTCTTTCGGACTTTCGCAGCCATTAGAGCCCGTTTGCGTCACATAGAAAGAATAATCCTGAACCTTCTCTGTAAACGGCGTAAATGGAATTCCCTGGAAGTCGGTATCATTTGCGCCACGGTACCATTTCAGGATTGAGCCGGTTGCGTCCAGCACCGGAGCTACTTCGTTCTGGCAGTATTCCAAATATGTTTTGGTGGTAGGCTTGGGAGTCGTGTTGATCTTGACATCGATCTTCGCACGATCGCCCGCGCAACCTGCCAGCGTTTGTCCTACATAATAGGAAGTCGTTCCACCCTCAGCGGTCGACGGGGTCGGTGCGTTAGGGCTTGCGGAGCCGCCGGAAGCATTGGTTCCGTACCAGTCCAAAGTCGCATTGGCGGATGGCGTAGCTGTCAGCGGTTTCGCTGCGATAAACTGGCAATATTCGATCAGCGATTGCGAGATACCCGGCAAGCCTGGAAGGGGTTTAACGAGGACTTTCTGCGCCACACGACTGGTGCTTTCGCAGCCTTTGTTGCTCAGTTGGGTTACGTAAAAAGTAGTTTCTTTCGGTTCCTTCAGGTTAATCGAAGGTGTTGCTGTGCTGGCAGTTCCGCCAGTGGTAGCTGTATACCAATTCAGCGTGTTACCTGCTGATGCCTGTGTAGGGAAAGTATAGTTTTTATCCGTGCGCTCCTGGCAGAATTCCTGCGACAATGGGGTTACTCCACCGGGAGTTGCATTGACAGTCACATCCAGCTTCGCGCGTGAGCTTTCGCAGGTAAGGCTTCCATACGTGTTGGATTGCGTAACATAGTAGGAAGTTGTTCCAACGGTCGTGGCAGTAGGTGTCGGAGCTGTGGTTGTTCCTGTTCCGCCGGTTGGCCCCGTATACCATTTGTAAACGGCACCTGAAGGGGTTAGCGCAACCGGTTTCGCGCCAACGCAGTAGTCAAGCGGTGTAACGGTTGGAGCGGCAGGAGTATCTTTAATTACTACATCGATTTTTGCTCGCGGGCCTTCGCACAATCCTGCCGCCGTTTGGCTAACGTAATAGCTGGTAGTGCCCACAGCTGTGGTAACAGGTACAGGGGCGCCAGCCAATGGAGTGCCTCCGCTTTGATTAGTATACCATTTAAGGGCAGTACCTGTCGCAGTCAGAGCTGTTGCGGTAGAGTTCTGGCAGAGGTTTACTGTGGCCGTTACGGTAGGGGCAGTCGATGGATTTTTGACCACAACCGCAACTTCCTTTCTCTGCTGGCTTTCGCAGCCATTTACAGTTTGTGAAACGTAATACCGGGTAGTGCCTGCTGCGGTGGTTACGGGCGTAGGTGTACCGGACAACGCGGTGCCGCCAGAAGGCAACATATACCATTTCAGAGTGCTGCCGGTGGCGGTTAGCGGCGATGCGGTTTCATTTAAACAGTATTCAATCGGCGATGTAGCTGTGGGAGCCGGAGTTTCGTTGATTGTCACTTTGATTTCAGCCCGGGCACTCTCGCATGAACCTACCGTTTGAGATACAAAGTAGCTTTTGATTCCAGCTTCTGAGGTTGACGGGGTCGGAGCGGTGGCAGATCCAGTTCCGCCAGTCGCTTCTGCATACCATTTCAAATTGGTTCCGGTAGCAGTAAGCTTCACCGCTGTGGCGTTAATGCAGTAAGATATGTTGCTCACGCCAGGGGCTGCTGGTGGAGTACATGCCGAAACGATAACATCAATTTTCGCTCTTTCACTTTCACATCCACTGACTGTTTGACTTACGTAATATGAAATAGTTCCGACAGTATTTGTGGAAGGTACGGTAGGAGTTGTTACAGCTGTACCTCCGCTAGCGTTTGGTCCATACCAATTTTGCGTGGCTCCTCCTAGGAAAGTTGCCTGTAAGGCACTTGGTGTGGCGTTCACTACATAATTTACTGGTGTGGTTACCGTTGGTTTTGCCGGTGGTGTACATGCCGAAACGACAACATCAATTTTCGCTCTTTCACTTTCACATCCACTGACTGTTTGACTTACGTAATATGAAATAGTTCCGACAGTATTTGTGGAAGGTACGGTAGGAGTTGTTACAGCTGTACCTCCGCTAGCGTTTGGTCCATACCAATTTTGCGTGGCTCCTCCTAGGAAAGTTGCCTGTAAGGCACTTGGTGTGGCGTTCACTACATAATTTACTGGTGTGGTTACCGTTGGTTTTGCAGGCGGCGCACACGCAGCAACCACAACGTCAATTTTGGCACGCTCGCTTTCGCACCCTGCGGGTTTTTGGGATACATAATAGCTCGTGGTTCCGGCAGCAGCCGTGGATGGCGTTGGCGCAGTCGCAGAGCCAGTTCCACCAGTGGGATCGGTATACCAAAGCAACCCGGTCAAAGGAGTGGCGGATAAAGCCGTCGCAGCATTGCCCTGGGTATAATTTACCGGTGTAACGACGGTCGGTGCAAGAGGAGTTGCATTGATTGGCAACGCAACACTTTCTGAACCGGTAATCTGAATTACTGCCGCGAGTTTGGACACCACGCGAACCTTGTATCCTGCGCCCGCAACGGTACCGGCGGGAATGGTTGCGGCAATCGGTGAAGTAGCGGAAGTGCCGATTTCTACCGGAGTGGCGCTGAACGCACCGGCCGCGTCGGATAGCTGCGCAACAAAGACAACAGCCGGAGCCACAGTGCCCGTAGTGGTGTAGGGAACAGAAATGTCTCCTCCCACGCAAGCAGGTGATGGAGTAATGGTCCCCGTGGTAATCGTAGTTTGTCCGAATGAAGCTGCCAGGCAGAATAGCGTGGCGAAAATGGTAAGGAAACTCTCTTTAATAAATGTTTTTTTCATGTATCTGTCTAAATATCTTTCCGCTAACCTTTTGACTGGTAAAGTTAGAGATATTTTTCAAATACGCTGAAGGTGATTTAAGGAAGCTGGCTTTTCCGTTGAATCAATGAACTGTACACGGCGTCCTGGATTTTTCGGCGTGTACGCTGGGTGGTGATCGCCGTATTTTCGGCGTCGGGATTGACGCGGTTTGATAGAAAAATAAACACGAGGTCTTCCTCCGGATCCACCCACACCATGGTGCCCGTGAAGCCGGTATGGCCAAATGAGTTCACCGAAGCTTGCGGCGAAACGTAGGAACTGTTGCCATCGGCCGGCGCCTTGTCCCAGCCCAGTCCGCGATGATGCGATTCGTCATACATACGCGAGAAGAATGGCACCGTTGCCTGTTCGTAATAGCGTTTTCCGGCGTAATTGCCCTTCCAGAGGTTCATTTGGAGTAAAACAGCCAGGTCGCGGGCGGTACCGAAAAGTCCGGCATGGCCCGAAACGCCACCCATGATGGCGGCCATCTGATCGTGCACGGTTCCTTGCAGCAGTTGCCCGCGGAAACGGTAGTCCTGTTCGGTAGGCGCTATTTGCTTTTCTGGAAAACGGCGCAGCGGGTTGAAGCCGAGGTAAGGCAGTCCAAGCGGCTCGTAAATGTTGGCAGCTACAAAAATATCCAGCGGTTGCGCGGTCACTCTTTCCACGATTTTTTGGAGCGTCAAAAAGCCGAGGTCGCTGTACAAATAGCCGTAGTTACCAGCCCGGTCGCGGCGGTTGTTCATGGGCGATTCCACCACCCATTTCCAGACAGAATCCCGCAATGCGCCTTTGGCAAACAGTTTGGGAGCCACTTGCAGATAGTATGCGGTGTCCTGTTTCGAGCTGTAATATTCAGGCAGTAATCCGCCGGCGCTGGTTTTGGTCCTGTCCCACAGTGATGGGTAGAAAGAGATCAGGCCTGACCGGTGCAGTAGCAGGTCCCGGACGGTGAAGTTCTGTTTGTTGGTCCCTGTCAGCTCCGGGAGGTATTTGGATGCCTTTTCGTCCAGACTGATCTGCTTCCGGTCATAAAGCAGCATCACAGCCTGCAATGTGGCCGAAACCTTTGTGAGCGAAGCCAGGTCATAAATCGTTTCGGGCGTAACGCGGTCATTGGTACGGTAGCTCAGCCCGCCGAATTGTTTTTCATAAATGATCTTGCCCTGTCTGGCCACCAATATCTCACAACCTGGGAAAACATGGTCATTCACCGCCGCCGTAGCGATTTCGTCGATTTTTTTAAGCGAAATACCATCCATCCCCACGCTTTCCGGTGTGCCGAATGCAATGCGGTTGATGGAAGTAGTGCTCACGCCTGCACCCGTTTTGTAAGCCAATACCGACACGGGAAGGCGGCCTTTCGAGCTCAATGCGCCGAAAATAATCTGCGGCACGATCTCCTGCTGATCCTTCCCGTCCTGGCTCGCGCAGATCAGCGCATCGGTGGCGGGGAAGTACTGAATGGCGTAAGGCGTGCCGAAGAGACATAGAATGACTTTCTTGTTCTGCTGTTTGAGCTGGTTCACAAAATCGACCATGCCCGTGGTAACGCCATAGTTACGGCCCGGCTTGGAGCTGATACCGTGAATGTCGACGATAATGGTATTGTAAGGTTCCAGGTAACCCAGCATTTCGGTGATCTGCTCCTGCGACGACGGCCCGTCGTAAAACGAGTAGTTACGCATGGGTTTGTAGGTCGAAAGCATTTTCTGGAACGCCGTGCTGCTGCCTTCTCCAATGCTGACCGACGCGATATTATTGTCGATTACAGAGCCGATCGGGAGCAGGTTATTGTCGTTTTTCACGACGGTCACGGCAGCCTCGCACAACTCGCGGTAGAGTTCCTTGCTCTTTTCGCTATTCAGGTCGGAGTATAGATTGTTAATGTCAATAGGCTGGTATTTGCTCAACCCGGCCCAGTATTTGGCTTGCAAAATACGTTTGACCTTATCATCGATGATCTTCTCGCTGATCTGTTTTGTGTTAATAGCGTCCTTGATGCGCGCCACCGTCTCCGCAATGCTTTCGGGGTAAAGCAACACGTCGTTGCCTGCAACCAGTGCTTTGAGGTTTACATCGGCAGGTTTGCCGTTTTTGAGTACACCACGCATATTCATCGCATCGGTAAATACCAGCCCGCGGAAGCCGAGGTCTTTGCGCAGTAAGCCATTTACGACCTTATCCGAAAGGGAGCTGGCCTGGTTGGGTGTGTTATCCAACGCTGGAATGTACAAATGGGCATTCAGAACGCCCATAAGGCTGTCCGCAATCATCTCCCGGTAAGGGTAGAGGTCGGTGTTATTGAGTTGTTCCAAAGAGTGCGTCAGTACCGGCAATGTGAAATGCGAATCTGCATCCGTATCACCGTGACCGGGGAAATGCTTGGCCGTGGCGATAATGCGGTTGTGCTGCAAGCCCTTCATGTAGGCGATCGACTTCCGTGCGACATTCTCTTTGTCCTCACCGAACGAACGTATACCGATTACCGGATTGGCCGCATTGCTGTTCACATCCGAAACCGGCGCGAAGTTGATCTGAATGCCGAGGCGCTTGCACTGACGTGCGATATCGTCGCCCATGCGGTAAATCAGCTGATCGTCCTGAATCGAGCCGAGCACCATTTGTTTCGGGAAGGAAATCGTGCTATCGAGGCGCATGCCGAGGCCCCATTCGCCGTCGATACCAATGAAAAGCGGGATATTCGAGTGCGATTGGTAGCGGTTGGTAAGCTGCGCTTGTCCGACCGGGCCGCCCTGGAAGAATATCAGGCCGCCGATCTGGTAGTCGTTGATCAGCTTGTCAATGTATTTGTAATGGGATTCGTCACGGTTCGAGAAGGTCGCCACCATGAAGAGCTGGCCGATTTTCTGCTCGATGCTCAGGGATTTGAGGGTGCTGTCTACCCATTGGTTTTCGGGGAGGACAATAACCGGGTCGCGGTGCTTTTTAGGGGCTTTTTGCTTCGGTTCGAAAACGGCAACAGGCACAGGGTTGACAGCCACTGTTTTGACCGTCATCATTTTCCACGCAACAGAGGCCATGGAGGTGAGCACTACCAGCGCCACTACAATCACTACAACACGAAACCGGCCGAACCACCAATTTTTCATACCTGAAAACACTGACTTAACGAGGGAATGTTAGGTTTTACAACTTCAACAACTGATTATCAAAAGTTACAATAATAACAATTTTCCGGCGCTTTGAGTCCTGCAAAATATCGTTTTAATGCAATTCTAATATTTGCCTGGCCGAATATCGTCTTGGTAATTACTGTCGGAACATTAAACTTGCTGCGTAAGCTTTTTGAAAATATCTTCCAGTGAATCGCCCGTTTCACGCAACGCCTGCAATGAGCTGTCACTTACCACTTTTCCCTTATTAATGATGATCACGCGGTCGCACAATGCTTCTACCTCCTGCATAATGTGTGTGGAGAAAAGTACGGTTTTGTCTTTGCCGGCCGTGCGTATTACTTCGCGGATCTCCTGGATTTGATTGGGGTCGAGGCCGGTCGTAGGCTCGTCGAGGATCAGCACATCCGGATTGTGCAAAAACGATTGCGCTAAGCCTACCCGCTGCCGGTAACCTTTCGAAAGCTGCCCGATTTTTTTCTTGCGCTCCGGTTCCAGCCCGCACATCGCAATCAGTTCGTCGACCCGCGCATTCAATGCGGCGCCATGCATTCCGTATAGTTTCCCCGAAAAAAGCAGGAACTCCGTCACGTACATATCCAGGTAGAGCGGGTTATGCTCGGGTAGGTACCCAATGGCCCTGCGTGCCGGCATAGGCTGCTGTATCACATCGAAATCCGAAACTTTGGCCGCGCCCTCGGTAGGTTTGAGGTAACCCGTCAGAATTTTCATAGTAGTCGATTTTCCCGCCCCGTTGGGACCCAGGAAACCTACGATTTCGCCCTTTTTGAGGGTAAATGAAATCCCATCGACCGCGCGCTGCGTTCCGTAAACCTTCGTCAGATTGGTGACTTCGATCATGCTTAATTTTGAATGATTGAATGATTGAATAAAGGAGTCATGAATTGTCATGTATGGTCATGTGTCTTTTTTTTCTGGCATAATAGGCTATTCCTGACTACCACCTGACCATTCTTGATTACCCCTTGACTACAAATGACCATTCCTGACCACTCTTGACATCAATTATACTTTCAAGAATAACTTGTTGCGGTAAAGTAAATACATAAACGCCCATTGTACCGCGATAAATGCAATTACTTCACCCACCATTTCCACCGAATGCGGGAAATAGCTGAGCAGGCCGCCGAACAACGCACGGGCCGTATAGCCGAAGTCGATGAACCGGCCAACCATGTAAATCACAATCGAATTCATGCCTATTACCACGAAAAACAGCGTCCATTTGCGGTAATTGAGCACGTCGACGATCCAGTAAAACAACGCCAGCAGCAAAGTGCTGAACCCGCCTGCGCAGAGCACGAACGAGCTCGTCCAGAGGTTTTTGTTAATCGGGAAAAAGTAATCCCACACGAGGCAGACGAGCAGACTGACGATTCCTGCGAAAACCAGGTAGGTAACTTTACTTTTTTGAGAGATGACTTCACCGCTCGTACGCAGCAGCTCGCCCGCAAAAATGCCCATCAACCCGGTGGCAATGGCCGGAATGGTCGAAACGAGTCCTTCCGGATCGTGGATGGTGAGGTGCAAGCGGCCCGGGATCAACATTTTGTCGATGTAGCTGGCCGGGTTGCAATCGATGGTCAGCATGCCGGCGCCGCAGCCCGGTACGGGGTAGAACATCATGAACAGGTAATAGCCGATCAGCAACCCGCCGAACCAGATCCAGCGTGCGCGGTAGCCGAAATAGAGGTAAATAATCTGTGCGAACATGCCCGCGAGCCCGATGCGTGCGAGTACGCTCGGGTAGCGCATCTGCGACCATTCCGTTTCGAAGAGGCCGTTGTTATAAACGATCCCTAAAATGACGAGGATAATGCCGCGCTGGATCACCTTGCGGATCAGCTGCGACGGCGGTACGCCTTTTTCGAGGCGGCTTCCGAGTGAGAAGGGTGTCGAAACACCTGCCATGAAGAGAAATGTGGGGAAAATGAGGTCGTAAGCCCGGAAACCATTCCAATCGGGGTGGGTAAACTGGTGAGCCAGGAATATCGCCCACGACCAGCCGGTCGCTTTGGCGAGCACATGGAAAATTTCTTCGCCACCCGAAATCCAGAACATATCAAAACCACGCAACGTATCCAGGGACAATAACCTTTGTGAAGGAGCACTATCTTTCATCTGACAAAACAGGGTGTAGGGAAATAAAATTTGGAAAATAGAATGGAGTTTGAAATAAAACCAATAGCAACTACTGTAAAGATTGCAAAAAATACCATCCGTGCTCCTGCACAAAACCATATTTATTTGAATAAGCCTAAAACTCTGGGAGATAATGAAAAAAGAGGAGCATTATATACTACCGCTTCCAAATGCCGTTATAAGCATCGAATTTTTAACCCATTATCACCCCATGAAAAGAATCCTGACGCTGACCTTCGCCCTCGGCCTGTTATTAGGCAGCTTTGTAACTTCCAGCTCATTCGCTCAAAACCGCCGTGGAGACGGTCGCCGTGAAGACGGTCGCCGTGAAGACGGCAAACGATGGAGCGAGGTTCGCCGGGATGACGACGCTTTCCAAAACGACGAGACGGTCACCAACAGCAAGCTCAACAACCGGCGCCTCGAAAAGAACATGGACAAGTACGCGGACCAGCTTCAACTCACAAAGCGTCAGCAGAAACAGCTCAAAAAGATAGACCGCCGTTACGCCAGAATGGAAAGGAAAATGAAGCGCCGCGGCGATAACAAACGCAGCGATCGCCGCCGCCTCGCAGAAGAAAAGCGTCTCGAAATCATTGAAGTACTAACCCCCGACCAGCAGCAGACGCTGGAAGCATTGTCGAAGAAGGGAAGGTTTAGTTTGGATCAGTTGTTCGGGAGGTAGTCCAGAATCTCCGGTCGGATCATAATAATTTAGGATTCAAATCCAGAGTAATCATAATATTTTTGGAATTGAATCCTTAAATATCATAATTTTATTGGAATCAACTCCTGAATTATGATAATAAGAAGTCAACAAGATGCTGCATTAGCTTATCTCTTTAAAGGGAAAGCCCTTATTATCTATGGCCCCAGGCAAGCGGGTAAAACCACATTCTCGGAACAACTGCTTAAAATTGTTGCTAGAAAGACGTTGAGACTCAATGGTGATGACGCAGATATACGGGAAGCGTTTCTCCGGCCGAATGCCACGCTCATCGAAAGGATCATCGGGGACAACGAAATTGTGTTCATCGATGAAGCACAGCGAATCCAGGATGTCGGGCTTGTGATCAAGATTATTGTTGATCGATTTAAGCATGTGCAGGTGATCGCGACGGGCTCTTCGTCATTTGAATTGGCTGGCAATATCAATGAACCACTCACCGGTAGGCGGTACGAAATGCAGTTGCTTCCCATTTCATATGAGGAATTGGTCAAATACACAGATTACCTCACTGAACAACGGCTTTTGGAACAACGGCTGATTTATGGCTCGTACCCGGAAATCGTCACCGATCCCGTGAATGCCGAAAAGCATCTTAAACTAATTGCTAACAGCTATTTGTATAAAGATTTGCTAGTGCTCGAACAGATCAAAAAGCCTGTTTTGCTGGAAAAAATCGTCAAAGCGATTGCATTGCAGGTGGGGAGCGAGGTGAGCGTTACAGAAATCGGGCGGTTGGTCCAGGCAGACAACAAGACCGTGGAAAAGTACATCGATCTGCTAGAAAAGGCATTTGTACTCTTCACCGTTCCCGCATATTCAGGGAATGTGCGGAACGAGATCAAAAAGGGGCGTAAGATTTACTTTTACGACAACGGGATCATCAATGCGGTTATCAATAATTTCAACCCTATACAAAACAGGAACGACGTCGGGGCGCTGTGGGAAAATTATATTATCAGTGAGCGGAAGAAACTTCTCAATTCGAAAGAGCTTGATGCAAGGATCTATTTCTGGCGGACAACCCAGCAGCAGGAAGTTGATTATATTGAAGAGGTTAAAGGTCAAATACGGGCCGTGGAGTTCAAATGGAACCCAGATGCGACGGCACGTGTCCCTGCCACTTTCCTAAACAACTACCCAAACTCGAAGACAGAACTGGTAACCCCGGCAAACAGAGATCAATTCCTGACAAAAACGGACTGACTATACTTGACCACAACTGACCACTCCTGACCATTTACTTCAACCGTTCCAACCAAGCCTCAACGGTCGGACCTGATAGATCGAATAACAACCCCGGTAATATCCCTACCAGGATGGTCAAAATCACCAGTGGTACCAGCATGAGCGTTTCGCGACGGGTGAGGTCGGTAAGTACTTGCGTGGTGGCGTTTTTGTACCAGAATGAACTGAAAAACATCCGCTGGTAGGTCCATAGGAAGTAGCCGGCGGCCAGGACGATGCCAAGCGTGGATACTGCCGGAATCCAGACGGGCAGGGCATCGGACTGGAATGCGCCCATAAGAGTGAACAATTCGCCAACGAAGCCCGAGAAACCCGGAAGGCCGAGCGAGGCGAAGAATGCAATGCCGGTGACGACGGTGTATTGCGGCATGACGGTGATCAGACCGCGGTAATGATCGATGCGGCGGTCGTGGGTGCGGTCGTAGAGTACGCCGGTGAGCAAGAAGAGCATCGCCGACAATATGCCATGGCTAACCATCTGGTAAATGGCGCCATTGAAGCCTTCGGGCGTGAATGCGGCGATCCCGAGTAATACGAAGCCCATGTGCGAAACCGACGAGTAGGCGATCAGCTTTTTCAGATCGCTTTGGCCCAATGCATTGAAACCACCGTAAACGATCGAAATCATCCCCAGAATGGCGAGCGGAATGGCGCTGTACAAGGCTTCGGCCGGGAAGAAACCATCGACGATCCGGATGAAACCATAACCACCGATTTTAAGCAAAATACCTGCGAGCACGACGGATATGGGCGTAGGCGCTTCCACGTGCGCGTCGGGCAGCCACGTGTGCACGGGCACGACGGGCAGTTTTACCGCGAACCCGATAAAGAGGAACCAGAACGCGAGCAGGCGCACCGGAATGTCGGCGATGAAAAACTCCGAAGCAGCGCTCAGGATCGAACCGGGAATGTAGTTGCCGGGGTCGGCCAGGTAGGTGAAACGGAATGTATGGATGAGTTGCTCCGGTGCGATTTTTCCGTCAAAAAGCCATTGCTGTATCTGCGGGATCATATCGGGATGTACCACGTCTTCGGGGCCGATGAGGCCTACCATGCGTGCGGTTTCGACCGGATCGATCACCGAAAGGTAGAGACCGATCATAACGATCAGGATCAGCAAGGAGCCGAGGAATGTGTAAATAAAGAATTTCAATGCAGCATATTCCCGCCGCGGGCCGCCCCAGAGGCCGATGAGGAAGTACATCGGCAGGAGCATAAATTCGAAGAACAGGTAAAACAGGAAGAAATCCTGCGCCAGAAAACAGCCCATTACACTTCCGCTGAGCAGGAGGTAAAGGCCAAAGTATGCCCTCGATTTGTGATTGACATTCCACGAACTGACAACGCCCGCCAGCAATACCACCACAGCCAGCAGCACCAGCGGAAAGCTGATCCCGTCAACAGCCAATGCATAATCAATGGAAACAACACCCAGCGAACCGATCGGCAGGGTAATCCAGTCTCTGACTTCGGAGAGTTGCAGTGCAGCGTTCTGACTATTGAATGACAAATACGATACTGCAACCACCACTACTTCCAGCAGCAATGCTACCAGCGCGATAAGCCGGAAATTGTGCTGGCTATCGACCGGCCAGAATGCGACGGCAGCTGCGCCCAGTAACGGTATGGCAATTAAGAAGGTGAGTATATGATCAATCATCAAGCATTAATTTAACCGGCGGGGCTGCATTACATCGCAACCAGCCACAATATCAACAAAAAGACGCCCATTACCGTCACGATGTAATACGACTGTATCCGACCGCTCTGCATATTCCGCGCGGCCTGGCCGGCTGAGCGGATGGAGAATACGGTGAGGTGTACCGCGCCATCGACAAACATCCTATCGAACCAGGCGATGAAGTGACCGAACACCAGGCTACCTTTGGCAACCAGATCGACAAGGGCGTCGACAATATTTTTTTCGAAGGCTTTGAGATACCTCGCAATCAGTTCGAAGGGAATGAGGAAATAACGCTCATTGGAATAACCGCGCAACCAGTTGAGCGGGCTTTGCACAGGCTCGCCGGCTGGTATCGGGTCATGCACTTTGAATGGATTCTCAGCATTGGATTCGCGGTAAGCCAGGAAAATCGAAACGAACGTAACGGCACTCGCTACGAATGGTACCCAAGTCAAATGCTCGCCATGTTCCTTCCCGATCCAGTGCAGGAACCACCCTTCGGCATTAAATGGATTAATCGAAAACCAGAAGAACAGCGACAACGCCGAAAGCAACGCCATTGGTAACCACATGGCCACCGGCGACTCATGCGGGTGTACGCTCGCGGGGAAGCGTTTCTCTCCAAAAAATACCAGCCAAACCTGACGCGTCATGTAAAATGCGGTTAACCCTGCCGATGCGATGACCAGCACTGGGAATAAGTAGCCCAACGCACCAAATTCCGAAGCCCAGAAGAAACCTTCCGTGATAATGGCATCCTTGGAAAGGAAGCCCGAAAAGAACGGTAAACCCGCCAACGCAGCCGCGCAAATCAGGTAGCAAATAAATGTAATAGGCAATGCCTTGCGCAGACCGCCCATGGCGCGCATATCCTGCGGGTCATAACCAGGCAATTCATTGCCTGGACTCACGGCGTGGATAACCGACCCTGCCGAAAGGAACAAGCCTGCTTTAAAGAATGCGTGCGTTGCCAAATGGAACAATGCCGTTTGCCAGCTTCCGAAACCCACAGCCATGACCATTAAGCCAAGCTGTGACATCGTAGAATAGGCCAGGACTTTCTTGATATCCCAACCCTTTAATGCTTTCACGGCGCCGGTAACCATGGTAATGGCCCCGATGATGAGAATTACCAATCGGGCGTCGATAGTGAGCAAAAAGGATATTCTTGCCAAAAGGAAAATACCAGCAGCCACCATCGTAGCGGCGTGAATCAATGCAGAAACGGGGGTAGGTCCTTCCATTGCATCAGGCAACCACCCCGACAGCGGGAATTGCGCCGATTTGCCCACACAACCGCCGAAAAGGCAAATGCCGATAGCAGTGAGTATGCCCGGCGGAATGGTGCCGATTTCGAGGGAAAGCACTTCAAAGTCCGTAGAACCGATATAGTAGAAGAGCATCAAAATACCCGTCAGAAAGGCGGCATCACCAATGCGGTTGAGCACAAATGCCTTCTGCGCTGCCCACACCGGTCTTTTTTGGGTATACCAAAAACCAATCAGCAGGTAGGACGATAGCCCCACAAGCTCCCAGAAAATGTACATCACCAGCAAACTGCCGGAGAGCACAATGCCGAGCATCGAAAAAAGGAAGAGCTGAATGAATGCAAAATAGCGGTTTACATTCCGGTCGTCGTGCATGTAGGCCGTCGAAAACAGCTGCACGAGCAATGCCACGAAATGCACGATGACGAGCATCATCGCGGACAGCGTATCGAAACGGAAGGAAAGATCAATAGGATGGCTGCCGATGGTAAGCCAGTGAAACCGGATGTAGTGGTTGGCCCCCGGGTCAGCGGAGGTTAAACTGACGAACAGTCCCGCCGCAGTAACCAATACCCCGATCCAGCCTGCGAATTTATTTAGACTTTTTCCACCAATCCACAGCAACAAAAAGCACGAAAACGGCAAGCCCAACAGCAAATAAGCAGGTAAGTGGAATGCGGTGTCGGGCATAAGTGCGGGAATGCGTTTAATTTCGGCAAATATCCTGAATTCGCGGCCGAATTCAAACAATGCTAGATGTCTTTCTCAATATCGTCGATCTTCACAGCGCCGTGGACAACTTCCAGCAGTTCGCGCAGGTCGTACGTGGAGCGGTTATACGTATTGCCGAGGACAATGATCACCGCGTCGTCTTCGGGGCACACCCATAGCATGGTGTTATAGCCCTTCCACCAGCCACCATGGTAAATAAACCGCGGTGTATGATCCTCCTTGATGTGCATCCGGAAACCGTAACCATAATTGCGGATACCATCGCGTTCGAAGCTGCGGGGCTTGAATGCCTCGTCGAGCATTTTCTTTTCGAGGATCAGACCCTTGGTGAGGCCATTGTAGAACCGGTAAATGTCCAGCGTGGTCGAATAAAGGCCTTTGTCTCCAACGACATCATCGTAGTAATCCTTTTCCAGCCTGCGCCCGTACTGGTGTCCGTCGGTGCGGTTTTTTGTAGCGGCAATGGTCGTGTCGGTTACCAGGTAGGTATTTTGCATGCCCAACGGCGTGAAAATCTGGCTGTTCAGGTATTTCCCGAACGAATCTCCCGTCACTTTTTCGACGATTGCGGCCAGGACGCAGTAATTGGTATTGCAATAGTTGAACGAACGGCCCGGGCGATTGTAGGGCGTCGGGGTAGGCACCACTTTGGCATACCAATCCATGATTCTGAGGTTATCCGGATACTTCCGGCCATGGCGAACACTGTCGTTGAATGAATAGATGTAATTCGGCAGTCCGCTGCGGTGGCTGAGCAGCATATCGACTTTCACGCCGTGATAGGGGAAATCGGGGAAAAAGCGCTGCACCGAATCGTCGAGCGCCACACGGCCTTCCTGGATAAGTTTCAAGACCGCTACCGCCGTAAATGGCTTTGAGAGCGACGCCAGCTGAAAACGGGAGTCGGCCGTGAGCGTGTCTTTCGCCTTCATATGCGCGAAGCCGAAGGAATTCCGGTAAAGTATTTTGCCTTTTTGAACGACGAGCACATTGCCGTTGAAGCCGGCGTTGCGCTTGCGCCTGAAAATGTCCTCGATCTTCGCGATTTTCTCCGCTGTTTCGGCATCAGGATTCGTTACCGGTACGGGATCGAGGTTTTTGACAGACTTGCCAGACACGGCCACGTCCGGGGAATCGGCTTTGTTTTTTCTGACTAATCCCCAGGAGATCAACAAAATAACCAGGACGGCAATCGCCATCCACCACACTTTCGGCTGCACTTTTTTCAACATAGGCTTTTGGCCTTTAATAATCGGAACGTTGCCATGCTAACGACGGATCGAAAGCATTTTCTATACTTTACTCTTACAAATTAAGCGCAGAATGCCTTACGGAACCAACACTTTCAAATGTTCTTTTCGACCATCCTTTTCATACATAACAAAATAAATGCCAGAAATGAGCGCACGTATAGGGATAAGATGAATGTATCCGCGGGCGCCGTCTTCGCGCCGGAATGGGACAGGAGTACCCCAGGATGTGAATAAAGCCAGTGCCGCATCACGACTGTCGGGTACTACGAGGGTAATGCGTTGGGAAGTAGCAGGATTAGGGGCGATCCGGATGTCGGCTGTTATCAATGGGTTTAAAACTGAAATTGGTTTGCAGGTAGTGAAGCGCCCGTCCTGATCTACCAGTTTCAACCTGTAATAACTGGTCCTTGCCGGTGGATCAATGTCCATGAAGGAATAGGAGGTTCGCCCGGTGGTTTCGCCGGAGGCGGCTATTGTTCCAACCCCGGTGAAGTTTTTCATATCGCTGCTTCGCTCAATCACAAATTCGCTGCTATGCTTTTCCCATGCAGTTTCCCATTCCAATGCGGTCTGCCCGTTTTCCGAATGGCCTTTAAAATACGTAATGTCAACCGGCAGGATAATAGCCTGTACATCGCCATTCACGGAGATTTCATCAAACCATAATGTGCCGTAAATGTCAATCGAATTGTAGGCGTAAATACGGAGTGTGAAGGTGTTGTTCGAAAGGTTTGTGAAGCTCACCGGGATGTTGTAAGTATTGAATGTCCCGTTGTTGCTGATCACGAATGCATTCAGGTCGGCCGCGAAGCCATCCATACTCGTTCGGACTTTGATGCTGTTGGGGCCGTTATTCGAGCGGCGGAGGCGGAAACCGATGGAGGTAATGTCGTATTTAAATGAGTTGGCCGTAAAAGTGAACTCCATGTACCGCGAATTGGAGAATATTACTGGCCAGGGCCTGATAATGTAGCCAACTACAATGGCGCCGCCGCTGCTGTAAACGGTGGGCAATGTAAATGTGTTGGGCCCGCCGGCGAGCATAGCGTCGGTTGGAGCGAAATTGGCATGGTCCGAAACCCCGGCCTGGGTGTAATCCATCGTCCATTTGACATGGAACGGCTCCTGCGCATTTGCATTCAAAACAAAAAGCAGTACTGCGGCCACGGCCACAATACTGCTCTCAAAGAATGGTATGTTCCTTTTCATGTGCGTGTTGTTTAAAGTAAAACTTACACTTACTGCTTTACTTTTTACGTAAAGCCATGAAAAAGGTAACAGCTTGTAGAATAATTAAAATTCTGCGCTCTTAGGGTAACGAGGGAACGGGATCACGTCGCGGATGTTACCCATGCCGGTTACGAATTGTACGAGGCGTTCGAAGCCCAGACCAAAGCCCGAATGCGGCGCGGTTCCGAACTTGCGGGTTTCGAGATACCACCACAGGTTTTCAGGATCGATACCGATCTCCTTCACGCGGCCGAGCAGTTTCTCATAGCTTTCTTCGCGCTGACTACCGCCGATGATCTCGCCGATGCCGGGGAACAATACGTCCATCGCACGCACGGTTTTACCGTCCTCATCGAGTTTCATGTAGAATGATTTGATCTCGCGCGGGTAGTTGGTGAGGATCACCGGTTTTTTGAAATGCTTCTCCACCAGGTAACGCTCATGCTCGCTCGACAAATCAATGCCCCAGCCAGTCACCGGGAACTGGAATTTGCCTTCTTTTTGCGGCTTCGATTTCAACAAGATCTCGATCGCTTGGGTATAAGTCAGCCTTTCGAACGGGTTATCCACCACAAATGCCAGTTTTTCCAGCAATGGCAGTGAGCGCTCGTTCTGTGGCTTGTTCTTTTCTTCTTCTGTCAGGCGGTTTTGGAGGAAATTCAAATCGTCCTTGCAGTTGATCAATGCATAAGTGATCACTTTTTTGACAAAATCCTCTGCCAGGTCCATGTTGTCTTCCAGCTCGAAAAACGCCATTTCCGGCTCGATCATCCAGAATTCCGCGAGGTGGCGGGTGGTGTTGGAGTTTTCCGCACGGAATGTCGGACCGAAAGTATAAATCTTTGAAAGCGCCATCGCGCCCAGCTCGCCTTCCAGCTGGCCGGAAACGGTCAGGTTAGCCTCACGACCGAAAAAGTCTTCTTTGAAATTGATCGCTCCTTCTTCCGTACGCGGCAGGTTGTTCAGGTCGAGCGTCGTCACGCGGAACATTTCGCCCGCACCTTCGGCATCGGAAGCGGTAATAACCGGCGTGTGCAGGTAGAAAAAGCCTTTTTCATTGAAATACTGGTGCACTGCGAATGCCAATGCGTGGCGGATACGCAGGATCGCGCTGAACGTGTTTGTGCGAGGGCGCAGGTGGGCGATCTCGCGCAGGAATTCCAGTGAATGCTTTTTGGGCTGCAACGGATATTCCTCAGGGTCAGCCGTTCCGTACACCTCGATGTCGGTAATTTTCACCTCCACTGTCTGTCCCGCACCTTGCGACGCGATCAGCTGGCCGGTTACTTTAAGGCATGACCCGGTGGTTACTGTCAGGAGCAGTTCGGCAGAAAACTGACCGGGTTCAGCCACTGCCTGGATATTATTGATGGTCGACCCGTCATTCAACGCGATGAAAATCGCGTTTTTGCTTTCTCTTTTTGTTCTTACCCAGCCCTTTACGACAACCGATTGGTTTTCAGGCGCAGTCTGTAAAATGTCTTTGATTTGCAACGGTCCCATTTTGTTCAATTCAATCTTTAAAATGTCAGCCGGGAATGCCCGGTTTTTTACGAATGAGGCGCAAAATTACAAATTCAGCCTCGAAAACCTATTGTAGCGCTGTAACTTACTTTTCTGTGGAACCCAATGATTGTACAGTCTGGTTTTCAACGTAATTTTGCCCGTATCATCCTGATTAAAGACCCCATTACCTTGAATAACCGATTTGCCATGATATTATCGGTGGTTTTCCACCCGCTGATACTCACCACATACCTGTTTGCATTGCTCTTTTTCCTCGCGCCCGACCTCGTGGGCGTGAGCGCATTCGAGCTGCCCGCGCTGGGGAGCCTGCTGCTTTTGCTTTGGCTGAATACCTTCATTGCGCCGGCTATCATGATGTTCTATTTTAAAAAGATGGGCATGATTACCTCACTATACGTGGAAGATGCCGCCGAGCGTCGCATTCCCTACCTTGCCTGTGTGATCATTTACGGGTTGGCAACTTACCTGTTCGGTTGGCAACTGCAACCGATCGGCGAGATTGCACCTCAGATTTCCGTCATTCTGGCGAGTGTAACGCTTTCGCTCATCCTCGTGGCCATGGTGAGCTATTTCTGGAAAATCAGCGCCCACGCCACCGGGATAGGCGGCGCCATTGGTATGCTTTCGGGGTTGATGATCCGTTTCGATGAAAGCGCATTGCTGTTGCCGTTGCTGCTCACGATACTCATCGGCGGCTGGCTCATGAGCGCGCGGCTGCAACTGAATGCGCACACACCCTCGCAGATCGTTGCCGGTGTATTTTGCGGACTCCTCGTCAGTAGCGCCACTGTGTATTTCTACTTTTGATAGAAAACACTTCATGGCATGTATCAAAACCTCATTTTCGACAACCGCGACGGTGTCGCCCGCATTACGCTCAACCGCCCGGACGTTTTTCACGCCCTGAGCCCGGCACTCATTGCCGAAATCACCAGCGCCATCCAGACGGCGGCCAATGATGATACCGTCCGTGTAGTGCTCCTGACGGCCACCGGCGAAAAGGCATTCTGCTCCGGTGCTGATCTCAAAGAAGCGAATGCGTCCGGCAAAAGTGCGGGTGAAATTCTGAGGGATTATTACGAGCCGATGATCACTGCGATCCGGGACATTCCCAAACCCGTACTATGCCGTATGAACGGCCTCGCCGTTGGCGCTGGGTGCTCGCTTGCATTGGCCTGCGATGTAATTATCGCTGCCGATGACACCTACCTGAGCTTGTTGTTCGTGCAGATAGGCCTTATGCCCGATGCCGGCGCCACATTCATGCTGCCCAGGCTTGTCGGTATGGCCCGCGCTTTCGAACTGGCATCCACCGGCCGTCGCATCCCCGCCGCAGAGGCCCGGCAAATGGGCCTGATCGCCCATTCGGTTGCCCGCGAAGCCCTCGAAGATGAAACCGAAAAGCTCATAGCCTACTACCGCCACGCCCCGACGCAGGCGATCGGTGCGATGAAGCATGCATTCAACCAATCGATGCACTCGAACCTTCCGCAAATGCTGGAAAACGAGCGCGAGAGTCAGGAAATGCTGTTTGGTACGCGCGATGTGCGGGAAGGTATTGCTGCTTTTCTTCAAAAAAGGAAGCCTGATTTCCAGGGTAGTTAGAAGATTTTGCGAAAATTTTCTTTAAATTTATCTGTCAGGATTTGCGACTGTAAAATTCATCTCATACATTTGCAGTCCAATTCGGAAACGGTTGCGTAGCTCAATTGGATAGAGCACCTGACTACGGATCAGGAGGTTTGGGGTTCGAATCCCTACGTGACCACAAGTTAAAGCATCTGAGAACTCTCAGGTGCTTTTTTGTTGTATTGCCCCTGGGTGGCCCGCTACCGCGGTACGGATCAGGAGGTTTGGGCCGGGCCGCCGGGCGGTTCGAATCCCTACGTGACCACAACTAAGGCGCCTTTCGCGAGATTGGCGCTTTTTTGTTTTACCTTAGGCCACGGAAGAGGTGTTTTTATACCTTAAAAATCAGGTTTTAATCTGATTTTAGGAATTTTTATTAGCTTTGAGTTGCAGTATCAGTTAGCTCAGCACACACATTGATTAGACTTAAAATACACACTATGAAGGTTATTGAGCTTATACGCATCATTCCCGAAACGCTTTGGGCGGCGCGGTTTGAAGGGAATGAGGAAAACGAGTTTGATCGCGCGTTCAATTGCTGGAATGATTCAGAATATTTGGATACTTTTTTTACAACGCATGAACAAGATTTGGTCAAAGACTTTTATGGATATTGTTCAGTGAGTCAGGCTATTTCTATTACGCTGTCGGAAGCTGACGAGTTTGAAAGGCAACTGCTGAGCGTGGCGCAAGGACAAGAGTCCGGAAAGAGGTTGGGAGATATTTTTAAACCACTGGATAAAGCCGTGAGGCTCAAAATTGTAAATGAGAAGAGCAAAGCCTACGGAACTGGTGCAAAGTCGTGGCTCAGAATTTATGCCGTCAGACTGAATTACGGCTTTTTTGTGATTTCTGGCAGTGCTATCAAACTGACAAAAACCATGACTGAACGAACACATTTGAAAGAAGAACTTACAAAACTGGATGTGCTCGTGAAATTTTTGAAGGAACTGAATATTGAAACGGTCGAAGATTGGGGATACATTGATTTTGAATGACTATGCAAACAAGAGATGATATATTACAAAAATTAGAGTCGGTCACCGCCGTAGAATCCAGCAAATGGAAAGAACGCGTGGCCCGCAAAGCAGAGAACCCCAAAGTCCTTGAAAAATCTAGGATTATCGCCATTAATATTCTTGCCCATCTGCGAAAACTTGGAATGAGCCAAAAAGATTTGGCGGAGAAATTGCAGGTAACGCCTCAGACTGTGAATTCCTGGGTGAAAGGGGATGCTAATTTTACCATTGAAACTATTGTGCGGATTGAGGAGGTGTTGGGGGTGGAGTTGATTGGGGTAAATGTTGGTTGAATTTTGTTGATATGTAATCTCCCTAATTCGTCACCCTTCCAACCAACCGCTCCAACGCCCTAATCGTCTCATCTTTCGCTTTCAGCAGCTCCGCGTTCAGGCGTTTGTTTTCTTCCAGCGCTTCAAGCCATTTTTCAATCGGATTGATATTATAAGTCGGCTGAAAATTGATACCGCCCGACTGGTCATGAAATTCCTGAAAGGTATTGGCAATAATATTCACAGCCTTCTCCTCGTCAAAATTCCGAATCGCCTCTGCAGGGATTTTAAGAATAGCCGCTACTTGCTCCAAAATCTCGGAATCGATTTTTTCCTTCTGTTCCAACAGGGATACTTTTTGCTGGTTCCAGTCATCGCCGAGCTCGAATGCGATGGCATCCTGTTTGATTCGTAGGCTAAGCACCCGGCGCCTTGTTTACTTTCATAACCAGGTTTCCAAGTGCTCGCCTCCAAACCGTACGTACATCTCTCAATGTATACGGCTTTCCACCATTATCTTCAGTCCAGCGCTCCATTGTGTATCTTCCTGTGGCAAGCATGACAAACGGCCATCGTTTTCCTCTTGCGGGCGATCATCATGATTTCCCATTTCTTTTTTCCTTTCAGCTCGCTCAGCTTGCGGACATGGTGCATTTGCAGGTCGCTTTCCGATTTGCAGATTTCGCAACACCTGGCGCTGAGCCTGTCAATCAGACTGGTCCGGGCCGTGATGTAAGCCGTTTCCGGCATTTTCCCTACTTCCTGGATTTTGCCCTGCAACTTTCGCTTAAAGCTCTGCTTGACAAATATATTCCTTTTTTGCTCTCCTTTGCCGTTGTAGTAGGTTACGGCGAAGTCTTTTTTGTAGCGGTATTTGTGTAGTACCTTCCTTATTGAACACCTGTATTTCCTTCCGAATGTCTTGTACATGCTGTATTCCATAATGTACCGGAAGTTGTGCAGGGATGCGGCGTTGTTGGCTATGGAGTAGTAGTTGGCAAAGCCCCGGACTTCTGCATTGTAGCAGTTGAGGATTTCCAGATCGTCATTATTGAGCAGCCTTGCGCGGCCGGTGGGCTTCCATTTTTCTGCCCCGTAAGTTTGGCAATTTTCATGGCCTTGTAGGCCAGTAAGCGTTTGCGGACTGTGGCCGTTGGCATGGTCAGCACTACCTTTCCATTGTATGCCCGTCTGAGTGCCCCGGTTGCCTTGCTGCGTTTTGTGTCCAAACATTTTCGGACATGGACGTGGTAGCCCAGGAATTTGGCAGGCTTTGCTGCATGGGTGACCAGCGTCTTGGCGGGCGAGAGGGTTAGTTTTAGTTTCTCTGCCAGGAAACGAGCGAGGTCTTCCTTGATGCGCAGGCAGTCGTTTTTGCTGCCTATTACACCGACAAGAAAATCGTCGGCGTAGCGGACGTATTTTATCCTTTTATAGCCGCTGTCCATCCCGTCCGTGTAGGGCAGGGCAAGCTTTGCCGTCTCAATGGTTTTGATCCTTTCCTGCCATGTTTTGCGTATCTGGCTATCTGGCTGCTCTTTAAGCCTGCGCGATAGGTGGATTTTTTCCATCGAAAGCCGGTTGTAGGCTGGGTTAACAACCCGTCTTTTTCCGGTTAGGAACCCTTCTGCATACTCATTGAGGTATTTATCGAATTTGTCCAGATAGATATTGGCCAAAAGCGGGCTGATAATGCCGCCCTGGGGCGTGCCGCTGTAAGTGGGCCGGAAGGTTTGGTTTTCCATGTACCCCGCTTTGAGGAACTTGCCGATCAGGCGAAGAAAACGCTCATCGCTGATGCGCTCGCGGAGCATAGCAATCAGCAGATGGTGGTCGATGTTGTCAAAGAAGCCTTCGATGTCCCCTTCTATAAACCACTTAACACCGGTGAACCGGTTCTGTACCTGTTTGAGGGCAGTATGGCAGCTTTTCCCGGGCCTAAAACCGTGCGAACTGGGTTCGAACTGAGGCTCGAAAATGGCTTCCATGACCATGCGTGCAACCTGCTGGACGAGTTTGTCGTTGAAGGATGGGATGCCTAGCGGACGCGTCTTCCCATTGGCTTTTGGAATGTATATCCTTCGTGAGGGACAGGGCTGGTAAGTCTCATTGCGTAGGCTATCGATAAGACTTCTAATTCGTTGCAGGCTGGTGCCGTCGATGGTTTCCCCATCGGACCCTGGCGTCATATTGCCCGGTTTGGCGTAGATACGCTGGTAGGCCAGATGGAACAAGTCTTCCCGGAAGAGGTTGCGGTACAGCCGGTGGTATTGGTAAGAAGGGTCTGTGCGGCGTTTGGCCAGACTGTTTAGTATTGCTGCCGGATTTCTCAATGTCTCTCACATCTTCCGTCAGCACCTACTAAACGATAATAGCTGCTTCCCTTCGCCATGTACAGGGCTTTCCCCTGCGCGGACTACTACGGAAGCTCCGTTGCCCTGCCGGATATTCAGAAGCCTTTGCTTCATAGCTTTTGTTGCGCATTCCGGTTTAGGCAATCCCCGTTTACTCACTTGATAATAGCTTGACAGATTGTCGGATATGTTTTCTGTCCTTTTCTGCTTATTGCAGTTACGCTGTAACTTATTCCAGCCGCCTGTCCTGCTCGGGTGGACCGACGTTGTTACAGTGCGACGCTTGCAGGTACCTTGCGCCGCAGGTGCGAGGCCCCCCGCTTGGACTAACATTGAATCAGTCTGGATTTTATCCTCATATCTGTCTTTCATCTTGACATTCAGTCGCAGAATGGTACCTTCCTGACTTATGTCTTCTCCGGCATGCTGCACTCCCCTTTGGGTTTCCCCTCAGGATAAGCCGGATGATGACAGGCTCTCGGAATACTTGCCTGGTACTTGCCAAAGTACAATTATCAAATGGCCTTTACGGGCGCACCAAGCATTTCGCGGAAGCGCTTCAAGTTGCGGCCTTCGTGGATCTTCGGGTTGGAGGTAGTATGCGGCATGCGGAGATGTGTTTGTTAAAAAGGCAATTTATAGAATCCGTCGGGAAGTTTCCAGATAATTTATGAGCATAGCGACCTATGATGCTCGATGGTTTTGTAAAAAGGAGTTTACTTACAGCAAGATATGGCATTAGCAGTTGTAGCACTCGTCTATCGCTTTATGTGGTACAACTGCTTTTGAACAATGGAAGTACAGCAACAATCGAATTCATCAAACAATAACCTATTTAAACTCAGTTCAGAAATGGAAAACTTAAATACTGCAAACTTTCAGCTTGGAATGCGTCTCAAATCATTAAATCATCTGGCAGCACTCATCGTGCTGCTCCTTATTTCATTACAGGTCCAGGCCCAGGTGGGGATAGGTTTAACACAACCCAAAGCTTTTTTGAATGTTGCGGCGGGAAAAACAGTACTATTCGGAGCCGATACTGCAGGTGTAAAATCACCGATCCCAAACTCGTCACGGACTATACCCAAAATGATCTGGTATGGTAGCAAGGGTGCCTTTCGGGCCGGCGGGATCTCTAATGACGAAAACAACTACACCCGTTGGGATAATGCGAATACAGGCTGGTATTCCTTCGCCAGCGGTGCGATGACCAAAGCTAGCGGGGACTATTCAACGGCTATGGGATTTGGCCCGCAGGCAAGTGGGGAAAGTTCAACTGCCTTGGGTTATTTTACAACGGCAAGTGGGAATAAATCAACAGCTATGGGTTCTTCTGTCATAGCAAATCACAGAGGGTCATTTGTTATTGGCGATGATAGTAATTGTTTGGGCTGTACCTACAACACCACAGCTATTAACCAGATGATGATGCATTTTGCAGGCGGTTATATGTTGTATACCAGCAGCGCCCGGCAGGAGAATTCCCCGGTCGGAGCACAGCTCTTACCCAATGCCAATGCGTGGTCGGTGATATCCGACTCGACACGCAAAGAAAACTTTCGTACTACCGATGGCGCGCTGTTTCTGAAAAAGATAAGCGGCATGCGGCTGGGAAGCTGGAACTATAAGGGGCAGGACGCGAAGCGATACCGCCACTATGGACCGATGGCACAGGACTTCTTTGCAGCCTTCGGGCACGACGGATTGGGAACAATCGGGGAAGATAAGTCCATTAACCAGGCCGATTTTGACGGCGTAAACCTGATTGCAATCCAGGCTTTAATCAAAGAAGTTGAAGCTTTAAAAGCAGAGAATAAAAGCCTGAAACTTGCAGAGGCGTCCATGAAAGCCGAAACGCAGTCATTGAAGGAGAAAATGGAGCAATTTGAAAAACAACTTTCCACATTAATGACCGCCGGCACCGTTTCGACGATATCGAAATAGGGGGTAAAAATAAATTTGCGAAGGGGCCGGGAGATTCTCGGCCCCTTTTCATTTCTATCGGTCTGGCATTCCGGGAGGGGCCTTTGGTAAGACAATGGATCACAAGTCTATCGTAGATATGATGCTCCCGTAAATTTATTCGGGGAAAATGAATCGTAATATTGCGATGCAATTTTTTTCTCTTATGTTTGCATCATGGGAGTTACGAAAACGGAAATATTTACCGAGCAACAAAACCGGATCGCGGATCTGGCGAAGGCATTTGCACACCCTGCGCGGGTGGCAATTTTGCAGCTGCTCATTGCGCGCAAGGCATGTGTTTGCGGCGACCTGGTGGATGAACTGGACCTTGCCCAGGCAACCGTGTCTCAGCATTTGAAGGAGTTGAAGCGAATAGGCATCATCCAGGGAGAGATTAACCCTCCACGCGTTTGCTATTGCATCAATCCACCGGTGTGGGAAGAGGCAAGACAGGCCTTTGGCTCAATACTGGAATCCTTTGAACAGGTTACCTGCTGCAATTAAGCGGGTATTTTTTTGAGTAAATTAATCGTAATATTACATTATAACAATTGAACTATGGCAAATCAACCAAATCCGGTGACGCGGCGTCCGGTGACGTGGGGCGACTTCAAAAGTATGCTCGAGCAAAATGCTGACCTGCACCTGCAATTTGAATATGAAGCAGGGAAATTCGTAGACAGCTCGTATCATATTACCGAAATCAAGCAGGCGCCGATCGTGTCGGTCGATTGCGGCGGTCAGATGAACAGCTGGACCGAGGTTATCGTGCAGCTTTGGGAGCCGTCGGTGAAAGAAGCTGACCGTTCCATGAAAGTGGGCAAGGCGCTTAAAATCGTCGGGATCGTAGAGAAATCATTGCCTTTGGACCCCAATGCCATAGTGAAGATTGAATTCGGCAATTCGAAGTTCGACACGCGGCAAATGTACCCCGGCGAGTTCGTTACCGAAGGCGAGACATTTACGGTAAATTTGGTTCCCGACTTCACGCAGTGTAAGGCACTTTCGCGCAACCAAAGCTGCGGAACATCGTCGGCCGACGCGTCCTGCTGCGCTCCCGCCGAAAAAAAGGAAGAGCCTAAGTTGGTTGTAGTCGCTGAGGAAGCGTCTTGCTGCACACCGGGAGGGGGTTGTTGCTAATTAACCATCATAACAACATATCGATGACGATCAGAGAACTGTTACCCAGCGATTGGCCTGCGGTCCGGGATATCTACGCCCAGGGCATTGCAACCGGTCAGGCAACGCTCGAAACAAGCCCGCCGGAATGGGCGGTGTGGGATCAGTCCCATGTGGCGAATCTCCGGTACGTTGCCGTTTCCGATCATGGCGAAGTGGCGGGCTGGGCTGCCCTGACACCGGTTTCAGGACGCTGCGTTTATACAGGAGTGGCCGAAGTGAGCATTTATATAGCCGAAGCTTTCAGAGGGCAAAAAATAGGGGATCTGCTTTTGAAGCATTTAATCATCGAAAGCGAGGGCAAGGGTTACTGGACATTACAGGCCGGTATTTTCCCGGAAAATCCTGTAAGCATCAGGCTCCATGAAAGCAATGGTTTCCGTATCATCGGCTACCGTGAGAAAATCGGCAAAATGAAAGGAGTCTGGCGGGATGTTAATCTGCTGGAGCGCAGAAGTAAAACCATAGGAATCAATTAAACAAACATGAAAAAAGTATTAGTGCTATGCACCGGCAACAGCTGCCGGAGCCAGATTGCCGAAGGGTATTTGAGGCATTTTGCCGGAGACAAGGCCATCGTATACAGTGCCGGGGTAGAGACGCACGGCGTGAATCCCAAAGCGGTCGCGATCATGGCGGAAGACGGAATAGATATTTCCAATCATACGTCGAACAACGTGGATGAATATGGCGACATCGATTTTGATTTCGTCATCACCGTTTGTGACAATGCCAAAGAGCGCTGCCCTTATTTCCCCACTAATGCCAAGAAATTCCACTACAACTTCCCTGATCCGGCAAAAGCAACGGGTACTGAGGAGGAGATTCGGAATGCGTTCCGGGCCGTCCGTGAGCAGATCAAAACATACTCTGAAAACTTTGTAAAGGATAATCTGAAGTAATGTCCGCCAACAACTGCGCTCCCGCGGCCAACCGCAAGAAACTCGGATTCCTCGACCGGTACTTGACGTTGTGGATTTTCCTCGCGATGGCCTTTGGGGTCATTCTTGGGAATGTCGCGCCATCAGTACCCGGGTATATCAATCGATTTTCCAGCGGCACTACCAACATCCCTCTGGCCATCGGTTTGATTCTGATGATGTATCCGCCGCTTGCCAAAGTGAAGTACGACAAAATGGGGGAGGTTTTTCGAAACACCCGGGTAATGACTGTTTCCCTTCTGCTGAACTGGATCGTCGGCCCGGTGCTGATGTTCGTGCTTGCGGTGGTCTTTTTGCCCAATCATCCTGATTACATGGTTGGATTGATACTGATCGGCCTCGCGCGCTGTATTGCCATGGTGCTCGTGTGGAATGAACTTGCAGAAGGCAGCCGGGAATATGCAGCGGGGTTGGTCGCGCTGAATAGCGTGTTTCAAGTATTGCTGTATAGTTTCTATGCCTATTTCTTCATTACGGTTTTACCGCCGTTGATCGGTTTGAGAGGACTGGCTGTCGATATTACCGTTACTGAAATTGCAATAAGCGTTGGGATCTACCTTGGCATTCCCTTCGCGGCCGGAATGCTAAGTCGTATCGGACTGACAGCCTTGAAGGGGGAGGAGTGGTACGAGACGAAATTTCTACCCCTCATTTCTCCCATTACTTTAATAGCGCTGCTGGCTACCATTATTTTAATGTTCAGCCTGAAAGGGACGCTGATTGTCCAGTTGCCGGGGGATGTGGCGTTGATAGCGATACCGCTCGTGGTGTATTTTGTAGTGATGTTCCTGATGAGTTTCTTCATTGCAAAATCACGCGGGGCCGATTACGCACAGAACGCGTCCATTGCGTTTACCGCGTCGGGAAACAATTTCGAGCTGGCGATCGCCGTCGCGATCGGTGTGTTTGGCATCAATTCCGGTCAGGCATTTGTGGGCGTAATTGGCCCGTTGGTAGAAGTACCGGCCTTGATAGCGCTGGTTAATGTGGCCTTTTGGCTGAGAGATAGATATTATAAATCAACAATCGCTTAGGCCTTTCGCAAGAATGACGCTTTTTCACCATTTCATTTGACGAAAATGGCGTGGCATAGGTAAAGGCAAATAGCACAGTGCTTTTTAACTCGTCGTACTGACACTTATTATAGCCCGGTCATTTAGCCAAACCAATCCATGAACAGAAGAACTGCCATTACCCATGTTGCGATGATGCTCGGCGGGGCATTGTCTGCTCCGACGCTGCTGGCCATGAAGCGACGGGACGACCGCGCGCCCTCAGAAGGTTTTGCGATTGGATTTAGCCTGACAGAAAGCCAGAAAATGATTGTGGCGGAAGTCGCTGAAATGATTATTCCGAAGACGGCAACGCCCGGAGCAAAGGACGTTGGCGTTCCGGCGTTCATTGGGATGATGTTGCAGGATTGTTATAAAACGCCGGAGCATAAGAGTTTCCTGGCCGGATTGGATAATCTGGAAAAGAAGCAATTCCTGAACTTGAATGCGGAGCAAAAAATGGCGGTGTTGAAGCAGGTCGAAATGGATTCCGTTGAGGAAATGAAGGCATATCAGGTGCAGCAGACCAAAATGGGCGATAATGAAGACCGGGAACAAATGGCGGCCCAGGCAAAAGGGTTGCCATTCTGGCGCCTGATCAAAGAGCTCACAATGCTGGGGTATTTTACTTCCGAAGAAGGCATCAAATCGTCCTTCGAATATGTGCCGATTCCCGGCAAGCTGGAAATGATCAAAATGAAGCCTAATCAGAAATCTTTCGCATACTAATTGCCTATCTCACCATGAACTTGAATTTAAAGTCAGATAAAGCGCATACGTTCGACGCGATTGTGGTCGGATCGGGAATGACCGGCGGTATGGCGGCAAAGGAACTCACCGAAAGAGGCTTGCAGGTACTCATGATCGAGCGCGGACGTGAAGTGAAGCATATTGAGGACTATGACACGGCCATGAAAGGCCCGTGGGAGTTTGAGCACAGAGGAAGGGTCTCGATCCATTCGGCGGAGGAATATTGGGCAAATAACCGTTTTGGCACGCTGGCCAATGAGGAAACGGGACCGTTTTTTACAGATGATAAAAAGAATCCGTACATAGAGAAGCGTCCTTTCGACTGGATCAGAGCCTACCACACCGGCGGGAAATCGATGCATTGGGGTAGGCAGTCGTACCGGATGAATAAAAAGGATTTTGAAGCGAATGCCAGGGAAGGCATTGCAATTGACTGGCCGATCCGCTATGAAGATCTTGAACCGTGGTACACGCATGTCGAAAAATTTGTGGGCATCAGCGGTCAGGCGGAAGGCTGGGAGGTTTTGCCCGACGGCCACTATCTGCCCGCCATGCCGATGAGCGCTCCCGAGCGGTATTTCAGGGAGGCAATGATGAAAAAGCTGAATCGCCCCGTGACGATCGGGCGCGTCGCCAACCTTACCAAGCCGCAGCCATGGCATACGGATCTCGGACGGGCATCGTGCCAATACCGCAGCAAATGCGCGAGAGGATGCCCTTATGGTGGTTATTACAGCTCGTTGTCGGGCTCCATACCGGCCGCGAGGAAGACGAACAAGCTGACTGTCTTACACGATACGATCGCCAGTGAGATTATCTATGACGAAAAAACGCAGAAGGCCAAAGGGGTGCGGGTGATCAACCAGCATACGATGGCTGTGGAAGAGTTTTTTGCAAAAATCGTATTCCTGAATGCGGGGTCGATGAACTCGGCGGCATTGCTGTTGAACTCGAAGTCCAGCCGTTTTCCAACCGGACTGGGTAACGATAGCGATCAGGTAGGGCGGAATATCATGGATCATCACCTGGGCGTGGGCGCGAATGCGACGGTCGAAGGTTTTGAAAATGATTACATTTTTGGTCAAAGGCCTAATGCATTGTACATACCGCGTTTCAGAAACTGGGGATCCGATAAGAAGGACTTCCTGCGCGGATACGGGTACCAGGGAGGTGCAAGTAAATCGGACTGGAAACGCGGGATCACGATGAACGGTTTCGGTGCCAGTTTCAAGGAGGATATGTCGCACCCTGGCACGTGGACAATGGGCTTTGGCGGTTTTGGGGAAATACTGCCGGATCCGTCGAACCGGATGTTTCTGGATAATGACAAGAAAGACAAATGGGGCATTCCGATGATCGTTTTCGATGCCGCTTTTGGGGAGAATGAACTGGCGATGCGAAAAGATATGATGGCTTCGGCGGTAGAAATGCTGGAAGTGGCGGGTTTCAAAAACGTGGCCGGGTTCAACCGGCAGGACACGCACCCGGGCCTGGGCATTCACGACATGGGTACGGCGCGCATGGGTAAAGACCCGAAAAACTCTGTTCTGAATAAATTCAATCAGGTGCACGCCTGCAAGAATGTGTTCGTGACCGATGGGGCGGCTATGGTATCCTCTTCCTGCGTGAACCCGTCCATTACTTACATGGCTATGACGGCAAGAGCGGCTGATCACGCTGTGAACGAATTAAAGAAGCAGAATTTGTAAAGGGATCAGCCCCGTTTTCTTCCCAGGATTACCAGCGCTATGCCTCCCAGGATCGCGACGGATGCAATCACGAGGTTGAAAGTAACGTGTTCGCCTAAAATGAAAACGGCGGCCGTAGAGGCAATCACGGGTACGGTCAGTTGTACGGAGGCAGCCTGCGTAGCTTTGAGCGAAGGCAGAATGCTGTACCAGATCGCGTAGCCGACACCGGAGGAAACGCTGCCGGATATTACTGCGAAGATGGCACCCTGAGCGTCGATGGAGTTGGCTAATGGCAGGAAAAGCAACGAAACCGGCGCTGCTTTGAGGAAGTTACCGGCGGTCGCGGTGAGTGGGTCGCCCTGTTTTCTTCCGAGCAACGAATATACACCCCAGGCCATTCCGGCGATGGCCATAAGCAACGCGCTGAATGGATCGGGCGCGTGAATTCCCGGGGCAACGAGGATTATCAGGCCCCCAAAAGCAGTTAGCAGGCCAGTCCATTGGATGATGCGTAAATGCTCGCCCTGATAGAGGCCGGTGATAATCATGGTGGCCTGTACCGTGCCGAACAGGAGCAAAGCCCCGGTTCCGGTGGGTAAATTCACGTAAGCAAACGAAAATGCAATGGCGTAGGTCAGGAGGCTGAATGCTCCCTGCCAGGTGCCGGCGTTACGTAGCGTACCCTTGCGCAGCAGGATTATCAAACTGAGCGTGACCGCCCCTGCCAGCAGCCGGATAATCGTAAAAGCCGCCGGATCCGTCGAGGTTTGGCTGAGCGCAATTCTGCATAAGAGAGAATTAGCGGCAAATGAAGCCATTGCCAGTGCTACTTGCAGCATAATCCGTACGGTTACCGATCGAGCAGCCTGGGTCATTTTGTTTAAAAAGGATATTTCTCACAACTGACCTTTTTCAACTCCACCAAATGAAGCGCCTCGCTCGAATAAATGCGGGCAATGTTGCCTTTGGGGATGAACGAGTCGATCAGCGTCGGGTCGTCGGAGAGGATGTATTCGTAGCAGAATTTTTTCTTCGCGTTTTTCAATGGGGCCAATTCTTTCATGTAACGGATGTAATCCATCTGGCCCGGGCGCTGCACGTCGTTATCGGTAGCGCTCCAGAAGTGGTAGTAACCCACATTTCTGCGGAACATCACACCTACATTTCGATCCGCCGGGATGTGCGGGCGGAGTTCTTTAAAGCTGAGGTAATTGTCGGGATTGCTCAGAAAATAGGCCCTGTCGCGGTTCATCGACAGGATATTGGAAGTGCGGTCCTGATCGTAATACCCCGCTTTTTCCAGCAATGCAAATACTTTAGTCCTTTCCGCATAATCGGGCCATTTTTTCAACGGGTGGCAGTTGTCTTTGCCTGGAAATTCGTAGTAATCGCTCAGGTATTTTTCATACACTTTTCCTACTTCTGCACTGCTTTCGCAAATGGCAATAGGAATATGCCCCAATGCTTTCCGTGTCACAAAATTGATGGAGACAAGCTCTTTACTGGGGTTGCCGTACACGAATGGCAGGGAAGAAATCAATAGCGGAACGATCAGGTAAATCGCTTTCCACCGGAGTTTCAGCGAGTACACGCAGGCGATCATGATCGCGCCCATCGCGAACAGGGGCATTTGCGTGCGTGTGCTCCAGAGCTGGAATTTCATTAATGTACAAAACAGCAGGAAGCCAAGCGCCGAGCAGGTCCAGAACCACTTAATATCCCGGTTCAAAGGCAGGAATAGCAGGAGAATGCTCATTCCGACGATCAGCCAGAAATGGATCGTGTTCGGGATCATATCCTCATGCACCGAGTATTTGACCGAAAACGGGTCGACGCTCAGATCGGGATCGTCGATGGCTACGCCGATGGTTTCGTGAAATGCCCTGATCTGTTTGTCTACGGCCTGGTTGAAGCTCGTCACGGGCAAACCGATGTTCAATCCCGCGTTTTTGATCACATTCGACAGGGTGTAAACAACGGAATGCTTTTTGGCAGGCAGCTCCTCGGAAGCGAACGGCGTATTTTGCAATGGGCTCATCACATGCCCGAAAAGCGAGTAGTTGCGGTAAAAGAAAGGGGAATAGGTGACAGCCATGAGCGCCAGCGCCACACCGAGGACTTTCATGGCATAGGCAAAACGATATTGCATCAGAATGCGGATACCGAAGTAGACCGCAAATGGTATGGCGAAAATCAGGATCGTATATTTTGAAAACCCGCCGAATGCCAGCGATTGCATCATCGCTACCAGTGCCAGCGTCGATTTTTTTTCCAATAATTCAAACCCGAAATACACGAATGCGATGAAGAAAAAGCACCCGCAGAGGTCGACCTGGGTACTGGTGCTTTCAAAAATCCCGATGGGTATGGTGAGGAAGCAGATCGACGCCAGTAATTGCCCGTCTTTCCCCAGGCCGAATTTTTTGGTGATCAGGCTAATTCCGCAGATCGACCCGATGAATGCACCGAATTGGATCAGTCCGGAGAACTGGTCCGAACCCGAGAGCAGCACGGTATCCAACACAATATATTCTGCAAATACATTGAGATACAACTGCTGCAAATGCATGGTCGGGAAGTGATCGAGGTTACCATTGTAAATCCAGATCAGGATCCGGTTCAAATGGTACATGTGGGAATCAAAGTTGTTCGGGGCAGCATATATCGCGAGGAACAGCAATGGCAGCATGTATAGCAACGCAACGGCAGCGATCACTATTTTGTGGGTTGTGCCCAACCCCGCCAGGCGGAAGGCGGATTTCAACGCGCTCAGTTTTTCCAGATCAATTTTCCCCGAGCGATGGAGGTAGTAAACCAGCCCGGACACTCCCAATGCCTCAATCGCCCAGAAAACCAGCGCCGATGTGGTATTAACTGCGTTGAAGAAAGAGGCTGTTTCGTTGTAGATAAATACAATGCCTGCGTTGGCGATCAGCGACAGGATGAACGACCGGCGTAAGTTGGTATACACGCCCGTTTCGGTGGAGCGCAGGAAAAAGATTGCAAAAATACAGACAAACGAAATCAGGAGTAAACCAATACCCATACAACGAAGTGAAAACGAACTGGAAAATATCAGATTCCGGGCTTTGGCGTAGCCTGTGCATCCCGGATGTGCGATTTTAGCGCTGCAAAGGTACGTGATTATTCCGGCCCGGAACACGATTTGTTAGTGTACGCGCATCTTATGGGCGCTTTTTGTGCCGTTTCAGGAAACTACATTGCGTGGATTTCCCGATTGAAAACTTTCCAGATTGTCCGCAACCATTTGCAGCAAACGCTGGCGTGCCTCGAATGTCGCCCAGGCTACGTGCGGGGTGATTACGCAATTCGGTGCCGATAGCAATGGATTATCGGCTTTTGGGGGTTCTACTGAAAGGACATCCAGCCCGGCTGCCGCGATCACACCATTGCTGAGTGCTTCCGCAAGGTCCTGCTCGTGAATGAGCGGTCCGCGGCCGGTGTTGAGGATAATCGCGCTGGATTGCATCTTTGAAAGGCTCTCCCTGTTGATAATCTCTTTTGTTTCGTCGGTAAGCGGGCAATGGAGACTGATAACATCGCTTTGCCGGAATATTTCATCCAGCGTAACCATTTCCACACCTTCTGTCGGTACCGGATGTTTCCGGTAGGCGATTACCTTCATGCCGAAGGCCGCGGCAATTTTCGCGACCTGCGAGCCGATATCCCCGAGGCCGATCAATCCCATGGTTTTGCCGGCCAGTTCATGAAGGGGCGTTTTCCAGTAACAGAAATCAGCGGAAGCTGCCCAATCGCCGGCAAATACGCTCTGGCTGTGCGTCTCGACGCGGTTCACGATCGCCAAAAGCAATGCGAATGTCTGCTGCGCCACAGACGCCGGACCGTAGGCTTTCACATTGGTGACGGTAATGCCCTGTTTTCTGGCTGCCTCAATGTCGATATTGTTAAAACCTGTGGCCATCACGCCGATATACCTCGCTTTCGGTAGCTGTGCCAGCGTTTCAGCGGAAAGCACGACCTTATTAACCAGTAATATTTCAGCATCCTTGGCCCGCTCCACGATCTCCTCCTTCGCTGAGCGGTCATAAATCGTCACGTTACCCAATTTTTCAATAGGCGCCCAATCCTGGTCTCCGGGGTTCAAAGTATAGCCGTCGAGAATTACGATGTTCATGTAGTTTGTATTTAAATATTTTTCCAACCTTTTACGGTGTACTGTGTTCGCGACTGATTGGTACTACCGCCGTATATTAAAGTCTTTTCTCCGGCATTGTTCTCTGAAATTTCATTGAAATAATTAAGCCCTGCGAAATGCTCGGTCATAATGGTCTGCGTCGATTTGATTTCGAAAATATCATACAGGTTACCGTTTTGGGTTAGTAGGTCGACCTCGTGTCCGTTGGAGTCGCGCCAGAACCAGTAATCCTGGTGCAGGTACTTATGCTCGTTTTGTTTATAGATCTCCGCGATGATGAGATTTTCGAAAATGTTTCCCCGTAACTGATTTTCATTGAAGGTCGTCGTATTCCTGATTCCCAGGAGGTGGCACAAAAGACCCGTATCATAAAAATAGATTTTCGGAGTTTTTACGACTCGCTTGCTGAAATTCCGGTAAAACGGCTGCAATTGAAAAGTGATGTAGCTGCTTTCAAGAATCGACAGCCAGGCTTTTGCGGTTGGCTGTGTTATTCCGCATTCATTTGCGATGGAAGAGAGATTCATCAATTGACCGACGCGCGCAGCACATAAGCTCAGGAAGGTACGGAACTGCCGAAGGTCCCGGATGTTGGCGAGTTCGGTCACATCGCGTTCCACGTAGGTTTGGATATAGTTGGCATAAAATGTGGTTGGCTCGATACCTCTGTCATAAATCGCGGGGTAAAATCCATTGAGGCAAGCTTCCGGGAATGTTTCAGCCAGCAGGTTACCCGATCTCATTTCAGCAAAGTCGAATGGCAGCAGCTTAAAAAGTGCCACGCGGCCGGCGAGGCTTTGCGTGATATTATTGAGCAACTGGAAATTCTGAGAACCTGATAATATGAATTGCCCCATTTGACGCGACTCATCCACAATCGTTTGAATGTAGGAAAAGAGGCCGGGTGCTTGTTGTACCTCATCAAATATGATGTGTTCCGGGTATTCGCGCAAAAAGCCGAGAGGATCGTCGGTAGCGAATGCCCGATTGTCCGGATTTTCGAGGGATACATACCGGTAATCTTCGAAAATATTTTTAAGCATTGTAGTCTTACCCGACTGCCGGGGCCCGGTGATAGCAAGGACAGGATACTTTTCAGTATGCTGTCTGATTACTGCTTCGATATGGCGGGCTACGAATGTCATAAGTGGATCGTTATCAATGCAAAGGTAGCTCTATTTTGGAATTACATGAATTCTATTTTGAAATTGCATAGACTTAATTTTGAAATTACATAGCTTCTATTTTGAATTTGCATAAAAAAGCCCTTCCAAATCAGACTCGGAAGGGCTTTGAAAATTATTGGTATAACGCTAATTCTTGGGATCTGTACTAACCTTTGCCCCGCCGACGCCTTGCATTTGCATTGGGTTTGGCGTTTTTTTCTGCTGTTGCTGCTTGAAGATCTGGAAGCGGGTCGGTTGTGCGATGCGTGGGAACGAGTTGTTTTCCGTATCGATGTCGGCGATCTGCTGGTAGGGATCAAGCGTCCATTGAACGACCTTCTTCTTGGTGGAGATCACCTTGTTGATCTGCACGTCGTTGAAACGCCAGATTTCCGCCGGGAATACAGCCACGGAGTCGGTACCGTCCTCGAAGCCCATTTTGACGATCACCGGCATCGGTACACCGCCCTTGTTTTTGATGGACAATGTATAAAAATTGGTATTCTCCTGGATCAGCTGACGTTCGCCTTCGGTTAAAGTCGCCAGGTATTGCTCGTATTTCTGCTTGTCGGCGTCGGTAACCTTGAACGGATCGTAGCGGTTGTAGAAATCGGCCATGGTCGAATCCTGAGCTACCACGGTTTCACCTTTGGTTTTGGCGTCCTGAATTTTGCTCATCGTTGTTTTCTTGCGCGCATCTTCCTTGCGGGCGATCTCCTTCTCGATAGCCGGGTTTTGCGTGTCGATGCTGAACCAGTCGACGGTTACCAGGTCCTGATCCACAGGCTCGGTGCCGTAGAACCAACCTTTCCAGAACCAGTCGAGGTCCACGCCGGAGGCGTCTTCCATGGTGCGGAAGAAGTCAGCCGGGGTAGGGCTTTTGAAACGCCAGCGGGTGGCATATTCTTTGAATGCGTGGTCGAACAGCTCGCGGCCCATGACGGTTTCGCGGAGGATGTTCAGTGCGGTGGCCGGTTTGCCATATGCATTAGGTCCAAGGCCGATTACGTTTTCCGCCGAAGCCATGATCGGGCTCAGCACCGATTTGTCCGACGACATATATTCGGTGATCTGGTTAGGCTCGCCACGGCGTGTAGGGAAATTGTAATCCCATTCCTTTTCGGCCAGGTATTGGCAGAAGGTATTCAAGCCTTCGTCCATCCATGCCCACTGGCGCTCGTCGGAGTTGACGATCATCGGGAAGAAGTTGTGGCCAACCTCGTGGATGATCACACCGATCATGCCATATTTCGTTGCTTCGGTGTAAGTACCATCTTCTTCGGGACGTCCGCCGTTGAAGCTGATCATCGGATATTCCATCCCGCCGCCTGCTACCGAATGGCAGGAAATAGCCACAGGATAAGGATATTCAAATGTGCGTGCGCCGTAGGATTTCAAAGTATGGGCCACTGCGCGGGTCGAGTATTGCTCCCATAGCGGGTTACCTTCTTTGGGATATATGGACATGCACCAGATCTTGCGGCCGCTTTTGTAAACATCGCTTTGCATAGCATCCCAGATGAATTTGCGGCTGCTGGCAAATGCGAAGTCGCGTACATTATCTGCTTTATAGATCCAGGTTTTCTTGCCCGGGTTCTTGTTTTCACGCTTTTCGGCCTTTTCCGCTTCTGCCTGGGTCACGATCATGACCGGCGTTTTGGAAGTTTCGGCTTGCTTAAGACGTTGTTTCTGAGTGGCGGTAAGTACCTGTGCGTAGTTCTGGCATTCGCCGCTGGCTGCTACCACGTGGTCGGCAGGAACGGTGATAGCCACTTTATAATTACCAAAAATCAATGCGAATTCGCCCTGGCCAAGGAACTGCTTGTGGTTCCAGCCATTCACGTCGTCGTAAGGCGCCAGCCGAGGGAACCAGTGCGCGATGAAGTAATTGGCATTCCCGTCTTTCGGGAAAAACTCATAACCGCTGCGGCCATAGTATTCGGTGATATTGTAATTCCAATCCACGCTGAACACGAATGGCGTACCCGGTTTCATCACGAGAGGAAGGTCGATGCGCATCATCGTTCCGTTGATGGTGAACGGCAACGCCTTGCCTGCCTTGTCCTTTACGGCGGTGATATTGTAGCCATATTCCACCTTCGGGTCCAGCGAAGAGCCGCGGCCGGTGTTCAATGCCGCCAATTGCGCAGTGCTCATTCCTTTTTCATTGACGGTCCCCGTACGCGAGAGCGCCGCGATACCATCTTTTTTGAAAAGGTTCTGGTCGAGCTGCATCCAGATGTATTTCAGGTCATCCGGAGACTGGTTGTAGAATGTAATGGTTTCCGTACCCGTAATGCGGCGGTTGTCGTCGTCGAGTTCGGCTTTAATGTCGTAATCGGCCCGCTGTTGCCAGTATTCCCTGCCTGGCGCACCAGAAGCGGTCCGGTAGGTGTTGGGTGTGGGCAAAGTAGTACCGAGTTGTTCAAAACGGTCGTTGGCCTGGTAATTGGGTGACGTGGGGAGCTGCTGTGCCTTGGTGCATAGCGACACAAGCAGCAATAGTAACGGGAGCAGCGTTTTTTTCATAATTGGTTGGTAGATAGTTGGGTTGTTATGAGTCGACAGGCATGCCTGCCAGTGTGCGGAAAAGTTCGTTGTTCAGGATCAGCGACAGTGCCATTCCGAAAATAATACCGGATAATATCTGTATCCAGCTCAATTTCTGGACTCTCAGGAGCTCGATCATCGCAAACGCGATGACTAATATAATAAAGACGATAATGAGTTGCCCCAATTCGAGGCCGACATTAAAGCCAAGCAGGGGGTTGAAAATGTCGGCTTCCTTGCCCAGCAATGCCCTCAGATAGTTCGAAAAACCCAATCCGTGGATCAAGCCAAAGCCCAATGCAAGCGGGTACCTGAAAGCCGGAGCCTTATCTTTCGGGCCATAGGCATTCTTTGGGGCCCTGTAAAAGAAGTTGAGAAAAGCGGTGATGAGTATGGTGATGGGGATCAGCAGCTCGATCACGTCGGGATTGACATTGACATACCCCATGGTGGATAAGGCCAGTGTAATGGAGTGGCCAACCGTAAATGCGGTCACCAGTACGACTACTTTTTTCCAGTCTACCAGCGTGTAGACCGAGCATATGGCCATGATGAAAAGTATGTGATCATAGCCGTTGGAATCCGTAATATGGTTGAATCCTAATTGAAGGTAAGCCTGAAACTCGGACATTAAACTAGGGTTAGGAATATGTGACGCCAGACAATTTAATTGTCAAGACAAAAATAGATAAACCCGAAGATATTTCTTTCGGGAGTGGAAACCAACAATGTCGTGAAAATGCTACACGGTGCCGGGTACTTACCTATTCTACAATTCCTTGACCTTTTTCGGCATTAAAGTCGTCCAGATCGTGTACGAACCCGTTGATCACGGCATACTTCACTTTTCCAGCCTTTTTCAGGATGAACGTGGCGGTGGCGCCCAGGCCTGGTGTGCCGGTGGGGACTGCTTGCCCACTTCTCAGAATATGCAATGGGGCCGTGGTGAAGTACAGGCCTAATGCGCGGGTGTTGGCGTCGGGCGCGAGACGTACATAGGTGTACCCTTCCCTGAGGAGGTTCAGTGCATTCAGTTTGCTGATCTCACTCACATTTTTGAATGCGGTAGGATAAAGCTTACCCTTTTCAATGGTGAGGCCTGTGGCGTCGACTTCCTGGCTGCCGTATTGTGGATGGAGGTCTCCGAAGTCTTCGATCTTGCTGTAATAGAAGAATTTGGTAGCATTGGCGTAGTTGACTTCGTTCCGGTTAATGCCCAGGTCGGCGGTGAACGACTTGCCCGATTGCCGGACAGTCGCATTGCGCACCACGAGGTCGTATACCCAGCGGCCGTTTTCAGGAATGTTGTAATATTCCTCGCGGTTCTCTTTGGTGAGTGAATTGTCCGAAATTTTGTCGAGCGCGGACAATATGGCCATGAAATTGAGCTGGCGAATGTATTGTTTTTCGGGGTCGCCGACACGCCCGCCCGATTCGATCAATACCAATGTGGTACCCCATTTCTGTACGTTATCCCCGAACCCGCGCGGCTCGTGGTCGTCGGCATAGCGTGCTACCTGGCCCGGGATGTACTTTTGAAGGACCTTGTTCATGCCCACGATGAGCTGCATCGAGCGCTCGCGCACGTCGTTGATCGATAGTTCGTAATCATAAGAAGTCGCGAGGAACGAAATCGTCGCCACTTTCGGGCTGCGGCCTGCCGAGTAGCGTGGGCTCTGGTCGTGGAGGTTGAAGCCGTAATCCGGTTTCAGGCGATCCACAAGGCCTTTGAGGATCTGTGCTTCGGGCGTCTGGCGTGCGGCGGCGTCGCGGTTCATGTCGATACCCTGCATGGTCCGGCGCTGGTAACGTTCGGCACCGTCGGGGTTCAGCATCGGCACGAAATAGAGTGCGGTATTGTCGAGGAGTTTCTTGCGGAGGTCGTCGAAGCCGTCGTTTTTGCCTTCGAGAAAGTTGAAAATATCGAAGCTGGCCATGGTAGCGGTCGGCTCGTCGCCATGCATTTGCGTCCATAGGAGCACTTTCTTCTTGCCGCTCCCGATTTTGATCATCTGAATCGTCCTTCCCTCAAAGGATTCGCCCACCGTTTCGATCTGGTACAAGGCATTGCCCTGCCGTTTGGAAATCAATGGAAGAATGTCTTTTTGCTTGAAACGGCGCTGGGTAAGGGAAGCTTCGCGATAGGTTTCGTGAACTTTGAAAAGACGGTCGGCCAACTGTTGGGATTGTGCCTGGGAATCAACGGTAATCAAGGTAATGAGCAGGAAAAATAGTGGCAGAATGATTGGTTTTGTCATGGTTCAGGGCCATTTGTTAACCGCAAGGTACGAAGTTTTCTCTAAGCAAATTTTAATGTAATATTTACGCCGTTTGTTACCCGCTTATTGTAATTTTTTCTTACATTTGTGGCATGTTAACAGCTGAAACATATCATTTGCATCATAGCCTCTCGGCTTTCGGACGTCTAGGGTGATGTGTTTTTGCAAGTAGTGTTGTAATAAGGTTGAATACATAGTATCCCAGAAGCCCGATTGTTAAGATCGGGCTTTTTTGTTGTCGATTTCAAGCACTGAATGGTATGAAAACCGTCATTATCAAATACAATGCAGGCAACGTGCAGTCGGTCATGTACGCGCTCGACCGCATTGGCGCAAGCTACCTCTATACCGACGATGAAGCCGAGATCCGCTCCGCCGACAAAGTGATTTTTCCCGGCGTAGGCGAGGCCAGCACCACCATGAGCTACCTGCGCAATGTGGGTCTGGATAAGGTGATCCCCTCCTTAAAACAACCCGTATTCGGAACCTGTGTAGGCATGCAGCTCATGTGCCGTTTTTCGGAGGAGAACAATACCGAATGCATGGGCATTTTCGATGTGGATGTGAAGCGTTTTCCGGCGGCTTCGGGCCTGAAAGTGCCGCATATGGGCTGGAACAATATCACTGGTTATCAATCACCGCTTACGGCCGGCATTCCGGACAACGCGTACGTCTATTTTGTACACAGCTACGCGGCACCGATCTGCGATTATACCATTGCCAGCTGCGATTACGCATTGCCATTCAGCGCGATGCTGCACAAGGACAACTTTTACGCGGCCCAGTTCCACTGCGAAATCAGCGGCAATGCCGGCCAGCAAATCCTCGAAAACTTTCTCAAACTCTGATAAACACAGCCTGCCCTAATCCATGATCCAGATTATCCCCGCTATCGACCTGATTGAAGGCAAATGCGTTCGCCTCACCCAGGGCGATTATGGTCAGAAGAAGATTTACAATGAAAACCCGTTGGAAGTAGCGTTGCAATTCCAAGATGCCGGTCTGAAAAGGCTGCATTTGGTGGATCTTGACGGTGCGAAAGCCAAAAAGGTCGTGAACTGGAAAGTACTGGAAACCATCGCTTCCAAAACTTCGCTGCATGTCGATTTCGGCGGGGGCGTACAATCAGATGATGATTTGAAAATCGCATTTGAAAGCGGTGCTAAGCAGGTCACCGGCGGCAGCATTGCCGTGAAACAGCCCGATTTGTTCGAGCATTGGCTCAAAACCTACGGCGGCGAGAAGATCATCCTCGGTGCGGATGCCAAAAACGAGAAGATTGCAGTGAGCGGCTGGGAAGAAGGTACGAGCATTTGGGTGTATGATTTTGTGGAAGAATATGTGGAAAAGGGCGTGAAATACACCATTAGCACGGATGTAGCCAAAGACGGCCTGCTGCAAGGTCCTTCTTTTGATTTATATAAAAACCTCCAGGACAAATGTCCCGACCTGAACATTATCGCCAGCGGCGGCATTGCGGGCATCGAAGACGTGGAGAAACTGGCGGAAATGAATATCTATGGCGTGATCATTGGTAAAGCCATTTACGAAAACCGGATCAGCCTGGCCGATTTACAGCGTTTTTCAGTTTAAAATATGCTTACAAAACGAATCATTCCCTGTCTGGATGTCAAAGACGGCCGGACGGTCAAAGGGGTTAATTTTGTGAACCTGCGTGACGCGGGCGACGCCGTGGAGCTCGGCGCGATGTACGCCGCACAAGGTGCCGACGAACTGGTTTACCTCGACATTACAGCTACCGTCGATGGTCGTTCGACATTTATCGACCTCGTCCGCAGAGTAGCGCAGACCATTAATATACCTTTTACAGTCGGTGGGGGCATTTCCTCGATCGCGGACGTATCGGCGCTCCTGCATGCGGGTGCGGACAAGGTTTCGATCAACTCGGCAGCGGTGCGTAATCCGGACCTGATCAACGAACTTTCGCTCGAATTCGGTAGCCAGTGCATTGTGGTGGCCATCGATACGCGTTACGTGGAAACGGAAAATGGCTTTGAGCACATCGTGCATACGCACGGGGGCCGGAAGGCGACGGAAATCCGCTCCATACCCTGGGCGAAGGAGGTTGAAGAGCGGGGCGCAGGCGAAATTCTGCTGACTTCCATGGATACCGACGGGACGAAGAACGGTTTTGCATTGGAACTGACCGCGACGATCTCAGGCAATGCGAACATTCCGGTAATCGCCTCAGGCGGTGCGGGCAATATGGCGCATTTTTACGATGTTTTCACCGCCGGGAAAGCCGACGCCGGACTGGCTGCAAGCATTTTCCATTTCCGGGAAATCGATATCCCGGATTTGAAAGAATACCTTAAAAACAAAGACCTGCCGATCCGGATGACCCGGTAGTGGCGCGGAGTTTATCAAATTATACCGCCGACAATGCGGAATGTTTTAATTCACAACCAAAAATGAGCGAGACGTTTTCATCCATTGATTTTAATAAATCGGCCGACGGCCTGGTACCGGCTGTTATCCAGGACGTTAATACCGGCAAGGTGCTGATGCTGGGCTACATGAATGCCGAGGCGCTGGACGTTACCAGAAAGCAGGGCACCGTTACGTTTTTCAGCCGCAGCAAACAACGCTTGTGGACGAAAGGTGAAACGTCGGGTAATTTTCTGTTTGTGAATGACATCGCAGCCGATTGCGACGGCGATACATTGCTCATTAAGGCTACACCTGCCGGGCCTGTTTGCCACACGGGCGCGGATACCTGCTTTGGGGAAAAAAATAGCCAGCCGGAAATTGGTGACACACGCACAGGCGAGGCCGCATTTCTGAATTACCTGCAAAAAAGCGTGATTCGCGAAAGAAAGTTGAACCCGTCCGATTCGTCTTATACGACCAGTCTTTTCAAAAAAGGGATCAATAAAATAGCCCAGAAAGTAGGGGAGGAAGCGGTTGAAGTTGTCATCGAATCGAAGGATAACGACGACAATCTTTTCAAGAATGAGGTGTCGGATTTACTGTTCCACCTGCTCGTTTTGCTGGAACAAAAAAACATTGACTTAGATGAGGTAATTGACGTACTTCGTAGCCGTCACCAATAAAAACCAAATCCATATGAAGCTACTCCTGCGTCTTATTATCAGTACTTTGGCGGTAATGGTTGCCGCAAATTTGGTACCCGGGGTTGTAGTAGCCAGCACAGGCACGGCCATTATCGTGGCGATTGTACTGGGTATTCTGAATACATTCCTCAAACCGATCCTCCAAATCCTCGCATTACCCATTACGATCCTGACGCTGGGGTTGTTCTATTTCGTCGTCAACGTTTTCATTATCTACCTGGCTGCGTCGCTGGTCGATGGCTTCCGGGTCGACGGTTTCATTGCCGCATTGCTCTTCGGTTTGGTGATGTCCATTGTATCTGCAATTCTTGGTATGTTTTTGGATTAATGTGAAAAAAGTCTGTTGTTCAGACCTTAAAACGTTTCACATGATTTGAAATATACCGCTATGCTGAGTCAACTGGAAGAAATCAAGGACACCCTTTTTAAATATTTCGAAACCAGGATCGATCTATTTAAAATCGAGACCCGCGACAAGATCGAGCGGGCCGTGGTGATGGGGATATACGCCGCCATATTGTTATGCATTGGCCTTACAATCCTGATTTTACTGGTCATTCTGCTCGGGACATTCCTGAACGAGTGGCTGCATAGCGATTATCTCGGGTTTGTGATATTGCTTGGCGTTTTCGTTATCAAACTGACCGTTACGATAATCTGGCGAGAAACCTGGATCAGGCTGATCCGGAAAATAATCGTTCGTTTTGTCAGCATGAAGGAGGAATAATGCTTTTTGGCTGCTTTATTTGGCAATAAGTTTCCCTGAATTGCTATTTTTGGATTCCTTTTGAAAAATTCTCTGACGCTATTTAAACAGATATGAAATGAGTTCTTCAATAGATTCTTCAGTTAAAATCACTAAGCCGTTTTCATCCGATACGGACAAGGAGAAAGAAGGTTTGTTGCAAGACGCCGATCTGTACCGCGACAAGTTGGAAACGCAATGGAGCGGGCTCAAAAAAGAGGCTACGGAATATGGCAAACAAGCGCTGGTAATCGGCGGCGTAATGGCGACGACTTTCGTGGTCATGAATGCATTGCTGCCAAAAGGAAAAAAGAAAAAGGAAATTTTGGTCGAGCCGGTTGTGCCTGTCGAGAAGAAAGTCACCAAAATCAAAACCCAGTCTGCGGTCGGACAAGCCGTTCAAAGTTTAGCCTGGACATTGGCTGTGGGGTGGGCGCGCCAGAAGCTGAAACATTTTATTGAAGACGAACGAAAAACCGAATGAAAGCAGCGAAACATCAAATCGCAGACCTCCTTTCCGAACGTAAGACCGAAAAAAGGAAATCGTTTGCTGTTCTCCTTGATCCGGATAAAATTAACCTTTCCACATTTCCGAAATTCCTCGAATACGCGGCTGGGCACGGTGTTGACTTCTTTTTTGTAGGCGGCAGCCTCATTACCAACTACGCCATCGATAAGCTCATCGCCGCTATTCACGAATATACCCGCATTCCCGCGATACTTTTTCCCGGAAGCAGTTTGCATATCGAGCCCACTGCCGATGCGATCCTGCTCCTTTCACTGATCTCCGGCCGCAATCCCGAATTGCTGATCGGCCAGCACGTTATCGCAGCACCGTTACTGAAAAGAAGCAACCTCGAAGTATTGCCGACAGGCTACATGCTCATCGAAAGCGGCAAGCTCACGACTGTATCGTACATCAGTAACACCACGCCGCTCCCACGCGACAAGCCGGGTATTGCAGCATGCACTGCACTCGCAGGTGAATACCTGGGCCTCAAAAACATTTTCCTCGATGCCGGTAGCGGCGCCTTGTTCCCCGTTCCAGGCGAAACCATTGCGGCGGTGCGCGCAGCGGTAGACACGCCGATCATCGTCGGCGGAGGCATTGATTCCTACGAAAAAGCCGACGCTGCATTGCACGCAGGTGCTGATGTGATCGTGGTAGGCAACGGCATTGAAGCCAATCAGGAGTTGTTACCGGAAGTGGCTGCCTGTGTGAGGGCTTACAACGAAAAGTTGGAGAGCGTTTAGGGGTAATAGCAGAATTAATAGGACAAATTGAAGTGAATTAAGAATTTTCTAAGGAAATTTTAAGTTCTTGGAAAAATACAAACTCAAAATTTAGGAATATTCAATTCGATCCTATTACCTTTGCATCGAACCTTAATTACACCCAAGAAATGAAAAAATTCTTTGCATTTGCGTTTGTTGCCGGGATGGTAGCTTTCGCTGCTTGTACTAGCAAACCTGCTGACGAATCAGCTGATACAACTGCTGTAACTGTTGAAACTCCTGCTGTTGATACAACTGCTGTTGATACAACTGCTGCTGCTGCTGACACTACTGCTGCTGATACTACTAAGAAGTAATCAGACGTACAAGTCGAAAATCTTGAAAAGCCCTATGAAAGTAGGGCTTTTCTTTTTTTATTCAGGGTATGAAAAACGTGTCTTTGGGTTCGTATGTGCCGGATGGGGCAGCTGAATATTGCCAGGAGTTGTATCGCACCCACCGCTTTGATTTCTTTCTCTCACGCCCGCGCCGCACCCGCCTGGGCGATTTTACCGTAAAGCCCGGTATGGTTCCCCGGATCACGGTCAATGTCAATCTGAATCCTTACAGTTTTCTCATTACCTACCTGCACGAGGTAGCGCATTGCGTTGTCCATGAGAAATATAAGGGCCGCGGCCGCAGGAAAGTAGCGCCGCATGGTGCCGAATGGAAGCACGAGTTCCGTGAACTGCTGGTGCCTGTCATGCACGAAAGTATTTTTCCGAAAGACATTCTCGTCCATTTGCTTCGTTATGCTCAAAACCCCGCCGCGTCTACCGGCGGCGACCAGAAACTTTTTAATGCGCTCAGAAAACACGATGAGCAGGAATTAAATACCGGCAAAGTATCCCTGTTTCAGCTGGACGAAGGAACGAACTTCGTCTTCCAGAACAGGACATTCACCCGCGGCACGCTCCGGCGCACGCGCGTACTTTGTACGGACAAGGCCTCTCAACGTCTCTACACGATCCCTGCTCATGCATTGGTTGAAGCATGCTGACCTCCTGAAAATGGCCTGCCGAACAGTTTTAAGCTGGCTGGCGGTGCTGGTTTCTTTTATTTCCTATGCACAAAAATCGGTATTGTCGGAAGGGCAGTGGTTCAAACTGGCTGTAACGGAATCGGGTATTTACCGTGTAGACGCGGATCTGCTGGTGAAAATGGGCGTCGATGTTGCGGCCGTGCGGCCTGCCGGGATCCGCATTTATGGAAATGGCGGGGACATGTTGCCTCAATCCAATAAATCGGGCTATGTGAATGCGTTGACGGAGAATGCGATTTGGGTAAGTGGTGAGGAGGACGGCCGGTTTGATAAAGGTGATGCCGTTTATTTCTATGCGGAAGGCCCGCACGTCATTCAGTACGATGCTGCAAAAGCAGAGCTCCGGCATCAGCTCAACTACTATTCTGATTCGAGTTACTATTTCATCACATTCACAGAAAACAATGGGTTGAGGGTAAAACCTGCGACCGGACTTTCCGTTGTAGCTTCCAAAACAGTCAACCAGTTTGACGATTACTGGTATCATGAAACGGAATCGTCCAATACGCTGAAATCAGGCCGGGAATGGTGGGGAGAATATTTAGGGAGTTCGTCGGGTTTCAGCATCAATGTCGCCATGCCCGGGGTGGTGCCTTCGTCGGATTATAAACTCAGAACATCGGCAATCGGTGCCGCACAGGTTCCGACGCGTTTCATTTGGCAGGTCAATGGCGGCGAGATAGGGCAGGAGGCAATCGGCACAGTGAGCCCCGGTACCTATGATGTGAAAGCGCTGCAAACCGGAAATACGTATATCGTCAAGAATGCGCCCGCTTCGGGTAATTTTACAATTGGGGTAACCTATAATAAGAATGGGCAGAGCTCCGCAGAAGCATATCTCGATTACATAGGCTTGCAGGTAAAGCGGGACCTAAGGAATTACGAAGGCCAGCAAATCTATTATTTCTTGCCGCAGCCGACGGATACCATTACTTATCAGTTTGCAGGCTCTTCTGACGGTTTTAGCGTCTGGAATATTACAAATCCGTTGGCGCCGCATTCGATAACCCAGAAAGATGCAGCAGGAGCGTTCAAATGGACCGCTGCGGGTGCCAAAAGTCTTCAAAAGTACATTGGTTTCGATCCGGGGGCGGCGTTTCAGCCGATAAACTGGCAGCGTGTTGCCAATCAGAATATCGCCGCATCGTCTGCGCCTGACATGCTCATTGTTACGCCCGCTGCGTGGGCAGCAGAGGCCAACCGCCTTGCCGGGTTCAGAAATACCCGCGACGGGCTGGATGTGCTTGTTGTTACCACCGGGCAGATTTATAATGAATATGCTTCGGGAAGACCGGATATTACCGCAATTCGTGATTTTGCCAGGCAACTTTATCAGAAAGCCCCGGGTAAGCTGAAATATCTTTTATTGTTCGGTGATGCAACGTACGACTATCGAAATCTCGTCAATAATCAATCGCAGGGACAGCGCGCCGCGTGGGTACCCGTGTATGAGAGCAGGGAGTCGCTGAACCCGGTTTATACATACTCTTCCGACGACTATTTCGGCTTTATGGATGCCAATGAGGGCGACTGGAACGAGACTACGGCCGGTGATCATACCGTGGATATTGGCATTGGCAGGTTACCGGTGAAATCGTTGGCAGAGGCGAAAATTGTGGTCGACAAGCTTATGCGCTATGAGTCGTCGTTCGGGATATGGAAGAATAACGTACGGTTTGTGGCCGATGATGGGGATGGAAATATCCATCAGCGTCACGCAGATCAGCTCGCGACGCTGATCCAGGGACGGATGTTTCCGGCCAGGTCGTTCATCGACGAGGTGCCGCAAACTACTACCGACGCGGGCCAGAAAGCACCGGCCATTAACCGGGCCATTCGCGATGCGATCGACAATGGCACATTAATATTGAATTACACCGGTCACGGCGGGACTAGCGGCTGGGCAGAGGAACAGGTACTGACATTGGCAGACATGCTTTCGAGCCGTGGAATGGATAACCTGCCGCTGTTGATCACGGCTACCTGTGATTTTGGCCGGTACGATGATCCGGGTGTTGTATCCGGTGCGGAACTAATGGTTTTGAGCCCGAAAGGTGCGGCGGTAGGGGCGATTAGTACGACACGGCCGGTATATTCCAGTACCAATTTTGCATTGAACAAAGCATTTTATGAAGCATTGCTGAATGCGAAGCCGGGGCAGCGTTTGGGAGATTTTTTTAAATACACGAAAAACAATGCGCTGGCGGGCAGCCTGAACCGCAATTTCACGCTGCTGGCCGACCCATCGATGATATTATCGCCAGGGAAAAAAGGAGTCCGGTGGAGTTCGCTGCCCGACACCTTGCGGGCTTTGCAGAAGGTTTCGCTAGATGTCGAAGTTTTCGATCCGGTTACAGGAAAGGTGGATGCGGATTTTAATGGTACGGCGAGACTGGTGATTTACGACAAGCCGATTGAGTTCCGCACGTTGGGGAACGAGGGGAGTCCGGAAACCTATACCGAGTTCCGCAGCAAGCTTTTCGACGGAAAAGTGACGGTGAGAAGCGGTCGTTTGCAATGCAGCCTGCAAATGCCAAAGGACATCGATTACCGTTTCGGCCTTGGGCGTGCGAGTGTGTATGTAGTGAGCAGTGACAGCACGGAGGATGCCTCGGCACAGCTGGCGTTGGTGATTGGTGGAAGCGCGGTACAGCAGAAAGATACCATTCCTCCCCAATTGGCGGGTTACCTCAATACCCCCGCTTTCAGAGATGGCGATACCGTAGAGCCGTCATCTGTACTGGTGCTGCACATGAGCGATGCGAGCGGGATCAGCATTTCGCGCGCTGGTATTGGACACGATATTACGATGACTTTGAATGACACCCTGACCGTCGTTTTGAATGATTATTATGTAGCGGATTTGGATAATTATCAATCGGGTAGTATCAATTATCCGTTGAATAATCTGCCTGCCGGAAAATATATTGTCCGCGTAAAAGTGTGGGACACGTATACTAACTTTTCTGAAATAGCGTTCGGGTTTCTAGTAGGTCCCGCCAAGGGAATAGCGCTCAACACCTTTAAGATTTACCCTAACCCATTTCAGAAAGACATCGTGTTCGAACTCGGCCACAACCGGGTGAATGAGGACGTAGAATTAATTTTTAATATATTGCTTGTTAATGGGCAACGTTTGGGTACTTATAAAAAGCTTTACTATAACAGCGAATCGGTTATCAGGGAAATGCTGGACGTGACGCAGTGGCTGGGGGCGGTACCGGTGAATCAATCCCTGGTTTATCATTTAGTGATCAGATCGTTAAAAGACAATTCTACCGATCTGAAAGCCGGTAAGTTAATCAGGTCTCCTTAAGATAATAAAACTTATCAAATTTTTAGTAATAACTATCTTTCATTGTATTTTTGACCCTTTAAAGAAGCTGATACAGGCACTTCCTATCGCAAATCCAATTTCTATGAAACTTTTTTTTGTTACATTATCCTCACTATTCTTTTTAACAACAGGTACGCTTTTCGCTCAGCAGGATTCTATCAGAAGAATACCGGCATCACCACTTTCCTTTTTGACATTTGCCCCTGATGCTAGAAGTGCAGCAATGGGAGAAGCCGGTGTAGCACTCAGCCCGGACGCGAATTCAACCTACTGGAACGCAGCGAAGCTTCCCTATAATACCAAGGATTTTGGCGTTTCCGCTTCCTATACACCATGGCTCCGTTACCTGGTTGACGATATGTGGCTCGGGTATCTGACTGCCTACAAGAAATTGGGCGATCGCCAGGCGGTAGCATTGTCTGTAAACTACTTCAATAACGGTGAGCTGGATTTGCGTGATGCGGTAGGTAACAATATCGGATATTTCAATTCACGCGAAGTAGCTATTAACGGAACTTACTCACGTCAGCTGAGCAGAAACTTCTCGATGGGTTTGACCTTGAAATATATCTCTTCCAACCTCGCGGGAAATGCGGTAATCAACAACGTGTCACTGAGCCCTGCACGCGTAGCGGCAGGTGATATCAGCGCGTATTACAGAAAGGAATTCAAGAACGAAGATACCGGTAGCGAACTCGTATGGTCGTTGGGTGGTGTGCTTTCTAACCTGGGCGGTAAGATCAACTACGGTTCCAGTACAGAAACAGAAAACTTTATTCCTACAACACTGAAAATCGGTACCGGTTTGTCCTACACCGGCGACGGAAGAAACCGTTTCAATTTCATTATCGATTTCAGCAAGCTGATGGTGCCTACACCGGATGGCAAAACCAATATCAATACAAAACCATTGCTGAAAGGCGTGTTCGGCTCATTCTCGGATGCTCCGGACGGGTTTAAAGAAGAAATCCAGGAAGTAGCGATCGCGACCGGTCTGGAATACTGGTACAACAATATCTTCGCTCTGAGAGCGGGTTATTTCGGAGAGAACAAAAACAAAGGCGACCGCCGCTTCTTCACTGCCGGTGCAGGTCTTCGTTTCGCAGACAAATGGGGTGCCGACTTCGCCTATATGTTCCCGACAACACAGGGAAGCCCGCTTGCACAAACATTGCGTATCACTTTGTCGCTCCAATTGAACAAAGCTGAAAAGCTGGATGTAGGCGACAACGAAAACTAAGCCTTAACAGAAATTTAATTATTCAGAACGAATGGCGTTATTGCAACGTCATTCGTTTTTTTATACTCACCGCTGCCCATGTCACTGGATCGTACCATTGCCCCTGATTTCAAAATCATTCAAACTGTAAACCTGCCGGAACCTCAAACCTACACCCTCGACAATGGGATCGCACTGCATGTGATCAATATCGGAGAGCAGCCGGTGGTGCGTTTGGAATGTATCTTCGAAGCAGGTAACTGGTATGAGAGCGAAACGGCAGCGTCCTATTTCGCGGTCAAAATGCTGACTGAGGGCGTGGAGGGTATGACCTCGCAGGAAATCAGCGAGGCGTTCGATCGGCTTGGTGCATTCACCGACCTCACACACACATCCGACCGCGTGGGAATCGTGGTGTATTGCCTTTCACGCTTCCTGCCGGAAGTGCTGCCGCTGGTACAAAAGCTGATCCGCAGCGCTACGTTTCCGGAGAAGGAATTTCAGGAGTTGAAAAATATTACGGTTCAGAACCTGAAAGTGAACAGAGAAAAAACAGCTTACCTGGCTACTACGGAATTTAGAGCACGGTTGTTTGGCGCGAGCCATCCCTACGGGCAAAGTCAGAGCACGGAGGAAATCGACGCATTGGGTATGGATGCTGTGCGTGCGCACTATGAGCGGTTTATCCGCGACGGCAAGTTTACTGCTGTGCTCGCCGGCCAGGTCACCGAAGCCGATGTACAGCATGTGAATGCGACTTTGGGACAAAACTTGTTTGACACAACATCCGGTAAAGTATCCTTCATTGCTTCGGAAGCTTACCAGGGTGATGAGGCGATCGTCGAGCGATCGGAAAGCGTACAATCTTCGATCAGGATGGGTCGGGTACTGTTTAACCGCCATCATCCCGATTATTTCAAAATGCTGGTTACAAATGAGATCCTTGGAGGCTATTTCGGGTCGAGGCTGATGAAGAACATCCGCGAGGAAAAAGGCCTTACTTACGGCATTTCCTCACACCTGGTAACCTTGCGTAACGAGGGCTATTTGATGATCGGTACGGATGTGAAAAAGGAATTTACCCAGCAAACGATTGACGAGATCAAGAAGGAAATTCACCGGCTGCAAACCGAGCCGGTGGGAGCCGAGGAATTGCAGACTGTGAAGAGCTTTATGGCCGGAGAGTTTGCCGGATCATTAAATACCGCATTCGAGGTCGCCGACCGTCGTAAGGTATTGCTGCTGGATAGTCTGCCTGCCAATTTCTTCAATCAATACATTGACCGCATTCACGCCACTACTGCTGAAGATGTAATGGCGATGGCGAATAGCTACCTGCGCCCGGAAGATATGGTAACTGTGATAGCAGGCGGCAAATAGCTACTGATTCGACTTATCAAGGGCGGCCTTGTACACTTTCAGACAACGTTCCCGTGCCTCCTTATGGTCGACCATCGGAGCAGGGTAGGCATCGGTACCGAACTCCGGTACCCATTTTTTGATATACGCCATTTTGGGATCGAACTTCTCTGCCTGCGATGTCGGGTTGAATATCCGGAAATAGGGTGCGGCGTCGGTTCCCGAGCCCGCTGCCCATTGCCATCCGCCGTTGTTGGCAGCAAGGTCGTAATCCAGCAATTTTTCGGCAAAGTATGCCTCGCCCCAGCGCCAATCGATGAGCAAATGCTTGGCGAGGAAACTGGCCGTAACCATCCGCACGCGGTTGTGCATAAAACCCGTTGCATTGAGCTGCCGCATACCCGCGTCCACCAGCGGATACCCTGTTTTTCCTTCACACCATTTCTGGAAGTCGGCTTTGTCGTAGCGCCATTTAATGAAATCGTAGGCCTTCCTGAATGCTTCCCCCTTGCCTACATGCGGGAAGTTGGATAGGATTTGCTGGTAGAAGTCCCGCCAGATGAGTTCATTCAAATATACATCGCTGTGCCCGCGAGCCCGCCGCACCAGCTCGCGTATGCTCACGGTACCGAAGCGCAGGTGAATGCCCATCCGGCTGGTGCCTTCTTTCGCCGGAAAGTCGCGGTCTTTGGCATAATTTTTCAACAGCGCATTACCGACCCGGTCCGAAGGAAACTTACACTCGACCTTTTCAAAACCCATATCCTTCAAAGCGGGCAATGCAGCACCATGCCATTTTTGAAAATGGCCGAAGTACTTCTTGGTTGGATAGGATTTGAGGTAAAAATCAGTGAGTTTCTCTTTCCATGCCCGGCTGTAAGGTGTAAAAACAGTGTATGGCGTTCCCTGCCCCGTCAGTATTTCCTGTTTTTCAAAAATGACCTGATCCTTGCAGGTTTTGAAAACAATGCCTTTTTTCTTCAAAACCCTGTAAACTTCCCTGTCGCGGTCGGTGGCGTAGGGTTCATAATCGGTGTTGGTGTATACTTCGGCGATGTCGTATTCATCCACCAGGTTTTCCCAGATCTTAACCGGGAAGCCGTATTCGACCAATATATCCGCGTCTTTTTGCTTTAACTCCTGACGAATATCGGCAATTGCATCGTGTATGAAAGTCAGCCTGGCGTCTTTCTTCTCTTCCAGGTCATCAAGGATGTTCCGGTCGAAAATGAAAAGCGGGACCACCGGATAGTCCGAGCACAAGGCGTAGTAGAGCCCTGCATTGTCGTGCAGCCGAAGGTCGCGGCGAAACCAGAATATCGCGATTTTGTCTTTCGTTTTAAGAGGCATACGATGGTTTTGGTCGTGAATGAAGGAGATTCAGATATAACTTAACTACGAAGTAAGTCCATTTTTGGGTGATAGGGATTTTCAAATCTTATATATTTACTGCCGCGCGGCGCGCCGTTAAAGATCACCCATTGCGTCGCAACACAATCTTAACTTAACCTGTATTCATGAAATTACAACTCACGATCCTGTTCAGTCTCCTGTGCCTTATGGTTTTCGGCCAAAAGAATAATGCCGACAAGCAGGACTGGAAGCAGCTCTTTAATGGAAAAAACCTGGATGGCTGGGATATCAAAATCCGCGGCTATGAACTGAACGACAATTATAACAACACCTTCCGGGTGGAAGATGGTAAAATGGTGGTTCGTTATGATAAATACGACGATTTCGCTCAAAAATACGGGCATATCTTCTACAAAGGCGATTACTCCTATTACCGTATTGCTGTTGAGTATCGTTTCGTAGGCGAGCAGGCGCCGAAAGGCGAAGGCTGGGCATGGCGTAACTCCGGCATCATGGTGCATGGACAGCCTGCTGCGACAATGGGTAAAGACCAGGACTTTCCAGCGTCGATTGAAGTGCAGCTATTGGGTGGAAATGGCAAGACCCGCACGACTTGTAACCTCTGTACGCCCGGTACCAACGTGGTGATCGACGGTAAGCTGGTAACGCAGCATTGCGTTAACTCCAAATCCAAAACTTACGATGGCGACCAGTGGGTACGTGCCGAGGTGCTGGTATTGGGCGATTCATTGATCCAGCATTTCGCAAATGGTGAAATGGTACTCGAATACAACAAGCCGCAACTTGGCGGCGGCAACCTGGGCGGCGCTACCGATCCCGAAGTAAAAATCGCCGGTAAACTGCTTGATCATGGCTCAATATCCCTGCAAAGCGAAAGCCATCCTGTGGAATTCAGAAAAGTGGAAATCCTGGATTTGAAAGGCTGCATGGATCCGAAAGCGACTAATTACAAGTCTTACTATGTGAAGGCGGATAATAGCAAGTGCAGCTACGGCAAGAAGAAATAAGTATTGGTATTAAAACAAAAAAATGCCCGGAGCTCTTCTGAGTTCCGGGCATTTTGCATTTTAATCTTCTATAATCTCACGATTTCCGCACCGATCGCGTTCAGGCGCGTGTCGATGTTCTGGTAACCGCGGTCGATTTGCTCGATATTGTCGATAATGCTCACGCCTTTGGCCGACATCGCTGCGATGAGCAATGCAACCCCGGCGCGGATATCAGGGGAGGTCATACGAATGCCGCGCAGCTGTGTTTCGCGGTTGTGACCGATCACCGTTGCGCGGTGCGGGTCGCAAAGGATAATCTGCGCGCCCATTTCAATCAGTTTATCCACAAAGAACAAACGGCTTTCGAACATTTTCTGATGGATCAGCACGGTTCCCTGCGCCTGTGTGGCCGTCACGAGGACGATACTTAGCAAGTCGGGTGTGAAGCCGGGCCATGGGGCGTCGGCTACTGATAATGTGGAACCGTCGAGGTAATTTTCAATGCGGTAGCGCTCCTGTGCAGGGATGAAAATGTCATCGCCGCGGAACTCCATTTGAATACCCAATCTTTTGAAAACATCGGGGATAATGCCCAGCTCGGGAATCTGGCAATCTTTGATCGTAATTTCGGATTGCGTCATGGCTGCAAGGCCGATGAAGCTACCGATTTCGATCATATCCGGCAGCATGGTGTGCTCGGTACCTTTCAGCTCGCTCACACCTTCGACGATGAGCATATTGGAAGCGATACCCGAGATTTTGGCGCCCATGCGGTTCAGCATTTTACAAAGCTGCTGCAAATAGGGCTCGCAGGCCGCATTGTAAATGGTGGTCGTGCCCTCGGCCATGACAGCTGCCATCAAAACGTTGGCTGTACCGGTTACCGAAGCCTCGTCCAGCAGCATGTAAGTGCCTTTCAGATTGGCAGCGTCGACGCGGTAAAACCCGCCGTCTTCTTCATCATAGCTGAATTCCGCACCCAGTTTCTCAAATCCCAGGAAGTGGGTATCCAGCCTTCTCCGGCCGATCTTGTCGCCGCCGGGGCGGGGAATGCGTCCTTTGCGGAAACGCGCCAGCATCGGGCCGAGCAGCATCACCGAGCCGCGCAATGCAGCAGCTTTCTGACGGAATGAATCCGATTCGAGGTAATCGAGGTTGATATCGTCGGCTTCGAAACGAATAGAAGTTTCGCTCAGCCTTGTGCGGCGCACGCCCAGATCGCCCAACAGGTTGATCAGCTGGTTTACGTCGCGGATATTCGGGATGTTATGGATCGTAACGGGCTCTTTGGTCAGGAGCACCGCACAGATAATCTGCAATGCTTCGTTTTTAGCGCCTTGCGGCACGATTTCACCCTTGAGACGACGATCCCCGGTAATTTTGAATGATGCCATATAAGATTTTGGGCAATTGAGACGGTATAAAATGAAACCTGGATGTTACATTCCAGGTTTTTTGCGGTTGTTATTCCGGTTGTTGTTATTGTTGTTGTTCCGGTTCTGGAACTTGTTGTTCCGGTTACGGTTCTGATTGCCCTGGTTGTTGCCGCCCTGCCTGTCGGAATTATGAGACTGGGCTTTGAAGTTGTTCCCGCCAGTCTGGTTCACGCGGTTGCGCTCCTGGTTGTTGTTACGGTCTTTCGGTGCGGCATCGATCGGTCCCGATTTACGGATATAATCGATTTCTTCCTTCAAACGGCCTTTGCTGAGTTGTTCCAGCTGGGCGAGCAAAACACTGTCTTCGGGGTTGTCCTTGTTCCATGCGTTGAAGAACGAACGCATCAGGCGGAAAATGTAGGAAACAAATGCCAGGCGGTCTTCCGGGTTCTCGGTTTGTGACGCCTTTTCCAGAAGCAGGTCGATATTACGGCCGTAATGGCGGAATTGCAGGTTTTGCTGATTGTAGTCGACGCGGAGCGGTTTCTTACCCAGTGCTTCCTTGGACGGCGGAGGGAAAGGACTGTCGACATCGAGTTCGAAACCGGAAATAATGTACAGGTCGTCCCACAACTTGTTGGTATAGTCCTGGTTATCCCGCATGTTGGGGTGTATCTGACGCATAAGCTCGACCAGGATGTGCGCGTAGAGTGTGCGTTTCGCCTTGTCCTCTATCTTGACGATGTGGTCGGCCAATTTTTGTACGTTACTGCCGTATTCTTTCAATGGGATATCTTTTATATAATGGACAAAAATAATAAGTTTTTGTGGAAACAAAATGAGGTACAGCGGTAAAACAGGCATTCTGCGGCGCTGGCTCAGGGAGCGTAAAGCAAATGTCCCCGCATAGATTCGATGAGGGATGCGGGCTGGTGCCCGGCCTCATGGGGACTAATCGTGTAGTAGTAATGCCCGGGCGGAATTCCGGGAGAATGCTTTGCAGGAGCCCAGAAGTATTCACAGCGACCTGTATTGCAGTATAACAGCTTTCGAAAAACCATCGTTCCCAGCGGATTATAGATGTTTAATTCAAGGGCGGCAGGGACAAGTTTCCGGTTTTGAATCGTAAACCTGAACCAGTGGCCCGACGGGTTGGGTGAGAGGGTCGCCTCTATGGGCCGGGCGTGGTAAGCTACTTCTAAATGAATCTGGTACGGCGACGACGAATGCCCCGCCTGGTCGCGGCATTGGACCGTTAGCAGGTATTTGCCGGGGAGCAATGTGGGTTGAAAGGTGATTTCATAAAAGCTCCTGTCTATGTTTTTCCCAATCGCGGTGCTTAATGGCACGCTGGCATCGGTACATCCCGTGCAAAGCCTTTTCAGCCACACGGCTACCAGGGTCGTATCATCGTCAATGGTCGGAAGGTCTTCGTCGAAAATACGAATCCGGATTACCGGTTTTCCGGAAACCAGCTCTCCGTTTTGGAGTAGCCTTCCGTCGACGAAAACCTCCAACAATGGCGGCAGGTCAGCGGATTGGCTCTCGGCTGCGGTATCCGGAAGGAGGGAAGGGAAAATGCGGATGGCGGGGTCGCCTTGGAGCGTCATTTGTTGCACGGTAATGCTGTCCAGTATGCCCGGGTTGCGTGCAAGGTTCCGCCGGATCGCTTCCCGCTGGATGATACCAAATGGCTTGCTTATGAATGCGGTATCTGCCAGGACCTCGTAGAAAAAGTCGGTATAGCGCTTCAATGCGGTTGACGGGCCGTTGAAAGTATGAGCCAGAAAAAGGATTGCTCCGCTTTTGGGCGCAAAAATCCAGTCACTGCTCAGCGTCTGCGTTGAATAGAAAATGCTGCCCGCAGCGCAGCCGTTCACGATCACTGCCGGATAACGGGGATGGTTCTGGTAATTCCGGGACGGGTCCGTGGCTCGACCAATGTCAATGTCGGTAATGTCGATAGAAGAATGGCCAAACAGGGTAATAAGCCCGGCACCCGCATTAACCTGTTTGTCAATGCTGACCTGCTCTACCGCGTTGTCGGTAAGCTTCGAAATCGTTGTGACATGGCCCGCAAGCGGTGTGTTTACCAGTTTCTTTTCAAATGATCGGATGTAGGATTGGAATACATTCAATTCATCCCTCGACCTTCCGCCGCTTAAATGCAATATCCTTTTCCGCCACGCTGCTGACGGGCGCTCGGCTTCCATAGCCTGTACTTTGCGAAGGTAATCGAGTAGCTGTTGTGAATTTAATGCATTAATGCGGCCGATGGGAACAAGCGGGTCGTGAGAACCCTTCACAGTAGTCAAGGCAATGTCGGAACCCGGCCAACCTGCATTAGGTACCATATCTGTTTGCCACGAATCTTTCATTTTCCGGGCTTTCTGAGGGTCTACGGACCTTCCAGCCAGCAGCACGAATTTTAAATTCCGCTGGTCATACAGCCACCGGATCGCATTGCGGATGCCTTGCGGGCCGGGCTGGCCTGCATTGAACTGGTCGTAGAGATCGTGGCTGTAAACGATTGATGTTTTGTATCTGCCGCCGGCCTCAGAGGTACGGTAATGTGCATATTCTTCGATCGCGTCTATCCCTCCCGCCGGCACGTGCATGAGCGGGTGGGTGATGATGAGGTATTCCGTTTCGGGGTCGATTCGTGCGAACTTCACAATGCGCACAGGTAACGTCGTCATATACGCAGGCGCAATGCGTGGACCTGCCTGTGGGTAGCGTATGCGTGCGTAAGAGATCGACACGTGTCCGCCCGCGCCTACGGGAAGAAGGGTGAGGGGCAGCTCACCGGTTTCATCGAAATCTTCGATGGATGTTTTAAAGTCGAAAACCCTCGTTTCGTGGTCGGTTATATTCAAATCGATCAATTTCCTTTTCAGATTTTTAGCATTACCCAGCCATAATGCCAATGAATGCACGCCCGGAGACCAGCCTGCGAGCAGTATTTTACATTCAATATCGGATCGCGTTTCCTGAAAGAGTTGATTGGTTTTGAATACAATTTCAAATGGCGTATGCTCCGCTATTTGTGGGCCGGTCCAGCCTTCTCCTTTATCATAGGCAGTCAATAATGATCCCGTTTCGTAATTGCTTTCCGGTGGGAAGAACCGGCCGGGCAGGTAATGGGAGGTAAACAGTTGCATTGACTCCTCCCAATGAAATGCCGCGCTGCTGGTAATTGTGCCGGGTGTAGGGAAGGTGGTCCTTAATCCGCGTTTGTTGTTCTGCCAGGTCAGGAAGTAGGCGGTGGTGTCCGAGTAGAGGTTATAGTAAGAATGCGGCATAGCATCAGGCGTTGCGTAAAGGGCGGTATCCGCATAGCCGTTATTCTTTTCTCCCTGAAACAGCATATAGGCACCGCTGTCCAATCTGCCCGATGAATCGCTATGGATCTCAATCGGTACCTCGATGCCGCGTGCGAATAGCTGAATGCCCCAAACCCATATCGAATCGATGCGGATGCCTGCACCGGAGAGTTCGGTGGCAGCGATTCTGTAGATGCCGGTTTCCGTCACCGGTATGCGCAGGTAAGTTTGCCGGTAGTCGATCCATTCGTTGCCGTATTGTTGCTGCGCATTGCATCTGTCGTAGCAGAAAATGCAGCAGAAGATCATTAAGGTGTGTGCGAGTGTCCTTGTCATCATTTTGAATTTTTGATGCACAAGGGCGGTCTGCAGGGTGGTCCCGCCTATTCCGGCTGCTTTCGGATATACAGGTTCATGGAAAACGAATAGCGATGATCGTCATCGGTACCATGAAACTCCGAACTTGCCAATTCCCAGTCTTTCGGATCGAATGCGGGGAAATAGGCATCGCCTGCTACTTGTGCGTGTACAATGGTCAGATACATTCTGTCGGCCAGTGGGAGCATTTGCCGGAAAATACTCGCACCGCCTAATATGAATACGTCTGTTTCATCAGAAAGTAACGCGATGGCTTCGGAAATATCTTTGGCATATTCCACACGCGGTTCCGCCTGCTCAGGAGGATTGGAGGTAATGATCACATTCCGGTATTCCGAATGCAGCGCGTCGGGTGCTTCGAAGCTCTTCCTGCCAATGATAAATGCCTTGCCCGCCGTGACTTTGCGGAAATGCGCCCACTCATCAGGCAAATGCCAAGGCAGGCTGTTGTTCAGCCCAATTACATGATTTTCGCTCATCGCGGCGATGATGTATAATTGCAGTTTCATAGTTTAATGATGATTCTTTTTTTTCTTTATCTCTCTTTTCTTCTCTTTCTCTTCTCTCTCTTTCTTCTCTTTCTCTCTTTTCTCTTTATCTCCGTCGGTTAAAACCGACGGCAGAAGATAGTTTATTACTGTCGGTTTTTGGCGGACGGAGTGTAGGGGGAGGGATGATTTGTGTGCGGCTTTGGGTAGTAAACAAATTTTTAACCGATCGGCCATTTAATTTAACCATTCATCCCAACAGTAACATCTTTTTTGCATGGTACCTTGCATCGCAAAGTACCTGTGTATACCTTTGTATTGTTAGAAGTCTAAATTCTATCTATTAGCCATGAACATATTCATTTAAAATTAACTCATGAAACCACATGAATATTGAAAATGCCCAAGTGCAGATGCGGAAGGGGATTTTGGAATTCTGCATCCTGCACATCATATCCCGGGGCGAAGTGTATGCTTCGGATATGTTGGATGAACTCACGTCCGCTCACATCATGGTGGTGGAAGGAACATTATACCCTCTTCTTACCAGGTTAAAAAACTCGGGCTGGCTGGATTATAAATGGGTGGAGTCGTCTTCGGGCCCTCCAAGGAAATACTATGTTTTGACGGATGAGGGGAAGGTCTTCCTGGACGCGATGCAGGCTACGTGGTTTGAGCTCGCCGACTCGGTGCAAACCGTGATTAAACGCACAGAGGAGTTGAGCAAAACGGCATCAAGCAACCTTCCTGACCCTAACTGATCACTCAAAGACATTCGATTATTTCAATCATGAAAAAGACAATCAGCATAAATATAGGCGGCATAATCTTCCATATCGAGGAAGATGGCTACGAGAAACTGAAAGGGTATCTCGCCTCTATCCAGAAGTACTTTTCTTCGTTCGCGGATAGTAAAGAGATCCTTTCTGACATAGAGGGAAGGATTGCGGAAAGGTTTCTGAACAAACAGAAAGTGGAAAACAAGCAGGTGATCTCGCTGTCGGATGTCGACGAGCTGATCGCCGCCATGGGTACCGTAGCCGATTTCGAGGCGATCGAGGAAGGTGGGGAGTTCATCGCAGATCCACTGGAAACGGCTTCGGCGCAAACCTCGGCTCCCAGGCAGGAAAGCCATTCGACTTACAACGCACCTATTCCGCCTAAAACAGAACCTGCAAAACCCGGCGCACCCCGGAAACTTTACAGGGATCTCCGCCGGAAGCTCCTGGGCGGTGTGGCGGCAGGTTTGGCGCATTACTTCACAGTGGATGCCATCTGGGTGAGGCTCGCGTTTCTGTTCGCAGTAATCGGTTTACCGGCAGGGTCGGGTATGCTCGACATGAATGCCGAGGAAATTTTCGGACCGATCTCCGGCTTTATGGTACTGGTTTACATTGCCATGTGGGTGGCATTTCCGGGCTCTACGACGCTCGAAGAGGATGCCCATATCAAGAAGTTCTACCGCGATCCGGACCGTAAGGTCGTAGGTGGTGTAGCTGCGGGTGTGGCTTCGTACTTCGGAGTTGACCTGGGTGTGGTGCGTTTTCTGTGGGTGCTGTCGATCCTGCTGTTTGGAACAGGCTTCCTGATCTACATCGTGCTGTGGGTAATTGCCCCGAATGCCAATACGCTCACCGAAAAAATGGAAATGCAGGGGGAGCCTATTACCCTCTCCAATATTGAGTCGAACATCAAGCAGAGCCTCAATTTAGAAGAAAGAGGGGGAGAAGAACACATCGTTACCAAGATATTGCTGTTGCCTTTCCGGGCCATCGGGCTGGTTTTCTCGGCGCTGGGGAAGTTGCTTAAAGGTCTCGGGCCTGTCCTGAGGGTGTTGATCGGCGCGTTCCTGATCGGGATGTCGGCCCTGGGATTGCTTGGCATAGTGATTGCAGCGGGCGTGGCACTTGGCCTCACCAGCGCAGGGGTATTCGACAACCTGCCGATCCCAATGCTGATTTACCAGGAATTGCCCGAAATACTGATCCTTTCCGGGATCCTGGTGGCCGCTATTCCTTTGGTAACCTTCCTTTTGCTGGGGCTCACATTGGTTTCTAACAAAAGAATCGTTGGCGGGAGCGTATGGCTTACACTACTGGGTCTTTGGATCGTGGGCGTCGTCGGCGCTACTGTGGGTGGGATTAATTACCAGCGCAATTTTGCGAAAAGAGGTGAAGTGGCCGAAACCACCTATTATGCAGTGCCGCGCGGGACGCTGACTTTGGATTACAATTATATATATGATGAAGAGAATATAGATGTAGATGTACGACTGGCTGGTTTCAATGCAGGCGACAGTATTAAACTGGAAAAAACACTACGTGCAAGAGGCCGCTCCCGCGAGGATGCGGAGAAGAATGCACGCGAGATCAAATATGACCCGCAATTCCGCGACTCGGTATTCGTGCTCACAGAAGGTCCGACGCTTTCAAGCCGCTCGCGGTTCCGCGATCAGGAGATCGATCTGACGGTGAGTGTGCCTTACAATAAGCCTTTCGCCATGAAAAGGGATTTTTACCACCAACTGAACGATTGGGAGAGCAACCAGCAACATCTGAAAAGATACAACCTGCGCGATGCCGACGACGTTACCTGGAATAAGTTGATTTGGGTCATGAAACGCGATTCAGGTCTGATTTGTACCAACATCCCGCTGAAATACATCCGCAGCGAAAACAGTGAAGGCGATCAGGACGGTTATTCTTTTGAATACAACGATAACAGTGACCTCGAACTCGGCGAGCGCGGCAATTACAGCAAGCAGTTCCCGGTTTCGGACTTCAAGAAAGTGGATATCGGCGGCGCGTATTCGATTATCATCCGCCAGGGCACTGAATACAGCGTAACGGCCGATTCGGATAACCAGGAGCATATCGATGATATGAAGGTAGTAGTGGAAGATGGCGTGCTGCGTGTGAAACGTACCCGTGATTTTAACCTCTTCGACCACCAGGAATGGCAGCGTGTAGGTATTGTGATTACCATGCCTACCATCGAAAACCTGTCGCTTTCGGGAGCCAACAAGACATTGGTGACCGAGTTCAAAGATGTGCCGAAGCTGAATGTGGATATTTCGGGTGCTTCGAAAACGGAGCTGAATGTATTCGCGGATCAATTGTCGGTGAATGTCTCGGGCGCTTCGAAGGCAACATTGAGAGGTTCCGCGAAATCGGCCAAGCTGGATGCGCACGGTGCCTGCAAACTGACGGCCACCGAAATGAATATCCAGAATGCGGACGTGAATGCATCGGGCGCTTCGAAAGTGGAGCTGAGCCAGGTGCCCAACCTGAACAAACATGCCAGTGGCGCGAGCAAAATCAATGTGCAGTAAAATTTTGAATGCCGGTGCAACATCGCCGGCATTCTTTTCATCTTTTCGGAAAATCTAACTTATTAAACCATGAAAAGAACGCAACTATTCCTCATTGCAGCCCTTTTGATCACCGCATTATCTTGCCAGGTATCCGCACAAGAGACCCGCAAATTCTCCGTTTCGGGCTTTACCAAGCTATCAATGGGCAGCGCATTCAAAATAGATGTGAAGCAGGGCAGCAGTTTCAGTGTAACGGCGACCGGTCGTTCGGAGGACCTCGACGATATGGAATCGGCGGTGAAAAGCGGCACTCTGCGTTTGGGCTATAAGAACAATGGCTGGAACAAGAACCGCAAGACTGTCGATATCAGCATCACCATGCCGGCGCTTGAAGGTGTTGACTTTTCAGGCGCTTCCAAAGCCAATGTCGCCCGTTTCTCCGGTGTGAAAAACATGGAAATTGAAGTTTCCGGCGCATCGCAGGTGACGATGAGCGTTGCCGCCCCCAAAGTGGCTGTTGACCTTTCGGGTGCATCGTCGCTCACGCTTACAGGTGAAGGCGACGTCCTGACAGGCGATGTTTCGGGAGCTTCGTCACTTAAGGGCCGTGATTTCTCCGCCAAAACCGTGAACATCGATGCCTCCGGTGCCAGCAGTGCTGCCGTACTGGCCAGCAATACCGTCAATGCCGAAGCCAGCGGTGCCAGCAGCATCCGCTATTCAGGCGGAGCGAAGGACATTCATTCCAGCACCTCAGGCGCCAGCTCGGTCAAAAGAGATTGAAGAGAACCATCTAATATTCACCACGAACTACAAAAAAGGCCTGCGACTGCGGGCCTTTTTTGTTTAAATCAGTTTCTTTTACAACTTGCATCACTCAACACGCATTACTGACATCACACATGAGCCGAAAATATTTACTATCCATTGCATTGTGCCTCACATTCTTTCACCAGCTGGCGATGGGGCAAGGGCGCTCCAAATTCGGCGGGCGCTATACCGATCCGTTCGGGATGCTGAGCGTGACAGCGGGAGTAGGCGTGGCCTATTACATGGGTGATCTCAACGACGGTATCCATATGAAGCACCTCGGGCTCGGGCCATCGGTGTCGCTGGGCGCACAATACAGGCTTACCGAGCACGTGAGCGCACGCGGGGAACTGCGTTTTTACCAGGTTTCCGGTGATCAGAAGTATTCCAAAAATTACCAGAATAACCTTTCATTCAAGACATTCAACCCGGATATTAACCTGGGTTTGCAGGCCGATTTGTTTGCCTATAACCGGCAGGCGCCGATCAATCCGTATCTGTTCGGAGGAGTAGGGTTTACATACCTGAGCCCAAAAGCGAAACTGGGGGGCACCTGGTACAGCCTGCCCGAGCTCACAACAGAAGGCGTGAAGTACAAACGAATGCCGCTCGTATTGACTGCGGGTATCGGCGTTTCCGTGAAAACTACTGAAAAACTGAGCCTCGGCCTTGAACTCTGCAATAACTTCGTCAATTCGGATTACCTCGATGACGTAAGCACGGTTTACCCTAATCCCGATCAGCTGCCGAGCGACATTGCCCGTGCACTTTCCGACCGTGCACCCGAAATCGGGGAGCCGCAGCGCCAGCCGGGCTGGAACCGTGGCAGCGCCAAAAGCAAGGACAGTTATTTGTTTTTGCAGGTGCGGGGAACCTACCTGATCGGCAACCGCGCCCAGAACCAGGAGCGGAAAAAGACCCGCTGCCCCAAATTTTAAATACATCATCATACCAACATGCTGAAACCGAAAAAGCCCCATCAATCCGAAGTTACCATGACCGAAATGGTGCTTCCCAACGATACCAATACACTCAATAACCTGATGGGAGGAAGGCTGCTGCACTGGATGGATATTTGTGCGGCGATTTCGGCGCAAAAACACTCCAACCGCATTGTGGTGACGGCTTCTGTGGATAATGTATCATTTACAGAGCCGATCCGGCTTGGGAACATCGTAACCATGCATGCCAAGGTAACCCGCGCTTTCAATTCCTCGATGGAGGTTTTCCTGGAAGTGTGGGCGGAGGATATTCCGGCAGGACAGCGGGTGAGTACCAACCGCGCATTCTACACTTTCGTGGCGGTGGACCAGAACGGCCGGCCTATCGAAGTACCGCCGCTCGAACCGGAGACGGCCGAAGAAAACGAGTTATATCTGAGCGCCCTTCGCCGCCGTCAGTTGCGCCTCGTGCTCGCCGGCCGGTTGAATGCCGCCGAAGCTACTGAGCTGAAAGCGCTTTTTAAGGTGGAATAAGGCGGTATGCACGGCATAATTTGGTAATTTTGCGGCATCAACTCTATGTCACTTATGCCCAAACAAATCATATTTTCGGACAAAGCACCGGCCCCCATTGGTCCTTACAGCCAGGCTGTTAAAGTAGATGGCACTGTTTATGTTTCAGGGCAAATCGCTGCCGAGCTGGCGAAGTCGGGGGATATTAAAGCAGAGACCGGGATGGTCATGCAGAACATCGGGCATATCCTGGGAGCGGCCGGCCTCGGCTTTCAGAATGTGGTGAAAGCCAGCATTTTCCTCCGCGATATGAACGACTTTGCATCGGTCAACGAAATCTACGGCAGCTTTTTCACCAAAGAACCTCCTGCCCGCGAGACGGTACAGGTAGCACGCCTGCCGAAAGACGTTAACGTTGAAATTTCCGTCATCGCCGTCGAGTGACGCCAGTTTTTGTCAGGAATGGTCAGTTATAGTCATGTATGGTCAAGAGTCGTCAATAAGTCAAGTGTTGAAAGGAGAGAAAATTTAATGACAATGCCTGACTATCAATGACAATACTTGACAATGTCTGACAACATTTGACAACACCTGACCACCAATGACCAAAAACCATAGAACAGTAATTAATTTTTGAATAAATGAATAACAAACCTGTCAGGGTGCGTTTTGCGCCTAGTCCAACCGGTCCGCTGCACGCGGGCGGTGTGCGCACGGCCCTGTATAACTACCTGTTTGCACGCCAGCAAGGCGGCCAGATGCTGCTTCGCATCGAAGATACCGACCAGAACCGCTACGTTCCGGGCGCCGAGGCATATATTCTGGAAGCGTTGGAATGGCTGGGGATCGGCATCGACGAAGGCCCGCAGCAAGGCGGCCCGCATGCCCCTTACCGGCAATCGGAGAGAAAAGAAATGTACCGCGAGTATGCGGAAAGGCTCGTTCAGGAAGGGAAGGCGTATTATGCTTTTGATACCCCTGAGCAGCTGGATGATATGCGCAAGCGCCTGGAAGCTGCGAAAGTGGCTGCGGTCCAATACAATGCAATCACTCGTACCGAAATGACCAACTCACTGACGCTGTCGGCGGAGGAAACCAAAGCACGGCTCGAAAGCGGCGATCCTTACGTGATCCGGATGAAGATCATGCCCAAAGAGGATATCCGTTTCAATGACCTGATCCGCGGCTGGGTGGTGGTACACTCGTCGCAGATCGATGATAAAGTGCTTTTGAAGTCGGACGGTATGCCTACTTACCATTTGGCAAACATCGTGGACGACCATCTGATGGGCATCACCCACGTGATCCGTGGGGAAGAATGGCTGCCTTCGGCTCCGTTGCACGTGCTGCTGTACCGCTATCTGGGCTGGGAAAGCACCATGCCGCAGTTTGCGCATTTGCCTTTGCTCCTCAAACCGGACGGTAACGGCAAGCTCTCGAAACGTGACGCAGATCTCGGTGGGTTCCCGATCTTCCCATTGGAATGGACAGATCCTAACACCGGCGAAAAAGCCCGCGGTTTCCGTGAAGAAGGCTATTTGCCCGGCGCTACTGCCAACTTCCTCGCATTACTGGGCTGGAATGCCGGTACCGAGCAGGAGATTTTCAGCATGGACGAGCTCATTGCCTCATTCAGCTTCGAGCGCGTGCATAAGGCGGGTGCGCGATTCGATATTCAGAAGGCCAACTGGTTTAACCAGCAATATTTAAAACAGCTGGACGATGCTGCGATCATCGAAGAACTGAAACCGTTGTACGCAGCGAAAGGCATTACTGTCAACCAGGACCAGCTTGCACAGATCGTGCATTTGCTGAAAGACCGCGTACATTTCATCAAGGAAATCGTTTCGGAATCGCTCTTTTTGTTCGCAGCGCCGGAGGAATATGACCAGGATGTGGTGATCAAGAAATGGAATGAGGAGGCCGTGAATGCTATCGGCGGTTTCAAAGAGGCTTTGGCCGGTTTTGACGGCAACTTCGTAGCACACGATATTAAGGAAGTACTTTCGGCGACGATGGAATCGCTGGGTGTCAAAATGGGTAAGATCATGCAGGCACTGCGCCTGGCGGTAACCGGCGCAGGTGCCGGCCCGGATTTGATGATCATCATGGAGATACTCGGAAAAGACGAGGTCGTGAGAAGGCTTGAAACAGCGCTCAGCCGCTTGTCAGCACAAATAAGGCTGGCGTAAGCTCGCACCGACCGCAGGATCAAATTCCATTGGTACCGCGGGGATCATTGCATATTTTCGTAACAAGTGAAAAACGGGTCTTAGCGGCCCATTGGCATCAAACACATGGCTAAGAAAAAACAGTCGGAAACATCCAAGCCTGCACCGGAAAAACCACGCGTGCACAAGGACCTGGAAGGTTTTGATATCCAGATCAACTCGTTCGGTGAGATCACCACGAGCTTTGATATGGACCGTATCAATGAATTTTTGAATAAAAATGTGGATGATAAAAAACTCCGTGACCGGGAGGATATCCCCGGCCGAAAAACCCGGAAATCGAAGAAAAAGAGTTCCGAGGAAGAAGAAGAGGAAGAATAAACCATAAACCTTTTGCGAAAAAATGATCTCACACGAAATCGATTACAAAATCATCGGCGACGACATTCAGGTCGTTGAAATTGAACTCGACCCGAACGAAACCGTGATCGCCGAAGCGGGTGCTATGCTTTTTATGGAAGACGGCATTCAGTTCGAAACCAAAATGGGCGACGGCTCGGAGGCGAACCAGAGCATTATGGGCAAGATTTTCCAGGCGGGAACGCGCTTGCTGACTGGCGAATCGCTGTTTATGACGCATTTTACCAACCGTGGTGTAGGTAAGAAGAAGGTAGCATTCTCGGCACCTTATCCGGGAACGGTTATGCCGATAGACTTGTCGAAAATCTACGGTAATGAGCTGATCGTACAGAAAGACGGTTTCCTTTGCGCGGCCATGGGCACGAGCATGAAAATCCATTTTAACCAGCGTTTCGGATCGGGCTTGTTCGGTGGGGAAGGTTTTATACTTCAAAAACTGAAAGGCGACGGGATGGCCTTCGTACATGCGGGCGGCGTGGTGATGGAGAAGCAGCTGAATAACGAAACCCTACGGATCGATACCGGTTGCGTGGTGGCATTCGAGCAATCGCTGAGCTTCGATATCCAGCGCTCGGGTGGTTTGAAATCGATGGTGTTCGGTGGAGAAGGAATGTTCCTGGCTACATTGCGTGGTACAGGCCGTTGCTGGATTCAGTCGATGCCGATTTCCAAACTGATCCAGCGGCTTTCGGTATACGGTCCCAACAGCCGGAAAGAAAGCGGTTCGGTGATCGGAGGTTTGGGAAGTTTGTTTGAAGATTAAGATACCAAAGTCACCCTGAGCGGAGTCGAAGGGCATCACGCACGATGCCCTTCGACTCCGCTCAGGGTGACTTTTTTTATTTCAAAATATAGACGCCCCGGCCGGCACCCAGCCATATTTCTCCGGTCGGGCTCTGGCCGATAGTAAATATGCCGCCACTATCTTCGAGGTCTTTTAGTTCCCATTTCCCGTTTCTGAAAACGCCGTATTCTCTATCGCCCCAGAATGCGGCCCATATGCGGTTGTCGCGGTCGGTAAACACGTGTTGGGTCATATAAACCTTTTTATCTTCCTCGGGGAGGTCGATCACCTGGCTCGAATGTCCATTGAACCGGAATATCTGCGGGCGCCCAGGTACCATGGTGCTCGAAAGTCCGTAGTTGATGGAGGCCACCAAGTCATTGTTTTGATCAATTGCGATATTGCCATAATAGTATGGGTTGAAGCCAAGCTCTTTTTCCGTGAAAATGTCCCACTGATCGTTTTTAATGCGGACCATGGAAGTTGCGGTGATTCCGTCGTTGAGCGCGGCCCAAACGGTGTTGTTCCGGTCGATGGCAATGCCTGCTACAAGGTTACCGGGCAGTTGAGAGTTTTCGGGCGTGAAGGTAGTAAAGCGCTCCCCGTCATATTTAACCAGTCCGCCCTGTTTGGAAGCGCCGGCCGAAAACCAGACATTGTCGGCACCATCTACGGTTACCGCGCGTACCGAATTGCGCGGCAGGTTGTACATGCCCGACTCGTACCGCGTGAATTTCGAGCCGTCATATTTGATCAGCGCGTCCGTTCCAAGCCATACATTACCTTTCTTATCGACATCTATATCCCAGATCGCTGCTTTTTTCAAAGTGGAATTAGAAGAATCAAAAACGGCAATGCTCGTGCCGCTATGCCGGATGAGCCCCTGGCCGAGCGTTCCGAGCCATGCGGTACCTGATTTGTCGAATGCGATGGAAATGATGTGGTAATCTTTCAGTTTGGCGTCAGTAATTTCGAGCGGGACGGGACTGTCACCCGATGTGCAGGCATTAACCAGGAATGCGAAGAGCAGAATTGGTAATAGTCTTTTCATCACGTAAAAAATTGCGGTTTGAGGAACGGAACATCATTCCTGTGGACACGCCGGGTTGGGCGATAGTTGGAATCGGTTGATTATTAGCAAGATATAAGTTGTTTCAGTAGAAAACAACGCTTTGACTCCGGGTCTGCCCGGCAGAAGTCACTTGAAGGATATATTTTCCTGCGGGTAGTGCATAACGCGGCCGAACAGAAAGTAGTCCCACTGCTTCCCTTGCCGAGATTTGCACGGGATGTTCGCGACCGGCCGCGTCGAGAAGGCGGCACGTAACATCAGCGAATTGGCCGGAAGGCATAATGTAAAACTGCTGTTGCGTGACCGGGTTTGGGAAAACGGTCCAGGGAGCCGGAGCACCGTCGCGAAACAATGTGACGATGGTCGAATAGGCGATTGCTCCATTGTTGTACCCCATTTTTATTCTGTAAAAGACAGTTCCGCTGCCTGGGTTATTATCTGTAAAACCGAATACACCCGACAAGCCAGGCGCTGGGGCAGGCAAAGTTTCGAGATCATTGTAATGCAGGCCGTCGGTTGTTTTCTGAACGGTCATGGATGCAAGTCCGGGTACTGGTGCAACCGCCCAGGCGACCTGGATGTTGCTGCCAAAGCTGCGCAGACGGATGGTATTCACATATTCGATTGTCTGGAATGCACGCTCCACGTAAACCGGCTGGGAAATGCTGCCGGGAGTAATTGGAGCTAGGCCTGTGAGGCGGATGCGGTATTGTCCGTCAGGCAGCTTGGCTGGCATCCGGATTAGAAGTGGATTGGCATTGCCGGTACCTATCTGAGCAATGAACTGCCCTTGCGCGTCCAGCAGCTCAGCAGCGATTTGCATTGTTGCAGGGGCATTGCCGGTGACCGCAATAGGCAGATCAAATGCCGCGCCCGGATATACGCGTGCGGGCGTTACACCTGTATGTAATGTATACGCAGGCTGCAAAGGCAGGGTACGGGCCATCGCGGTGTCCGCAAGGCTTCTGTTCCATGCTGCGGCAGCGAGGGTGAGGCCCTGGATGCCGCCGGGAACATTTTCAAAATGCGCGGAAACGGGACGCGGGATCTGGATAGTATCGAGGTAAGGGCCCTGGAATGCATTGAAATCCGGCAGCGCAATCAACCGGTTTTGCGCGTTCAGAACGGGCAGGTAAGGATCCTTCAACTGGTTGCTGGCAGAGTTACGGGCAATGTACCAGGGAATATTGTAGCCCGAATCCCTGCGGCTGTTCTGAATGAGCGTCCGGATTCCATCGAAGTATTGCGTCTCGCTGAAACCGAGCTGTGCGTCGTTTTCGCCATGGGCCCAAAGCACCGCCCGGATGCCTGTCAGGGATGTCATGTAGCGCATCGTGTTGACGATATTGCTATAAGGCTGCCGGTTGGGCCAGTATTTTCCTACATATAAATTATAGGCGTCCTTGCCCGATGCGGCGTCGCGGTAATTCTCGGAGTTGGCCGCTGCCCAGGCGGTATTGAAGAACAGCACCGGGGTTTTCCATCTTCGAAACAGCAGGTCGCCCAATTCGCCCCAGTACCACGAAGTCTCGCCATTCGGGAAAATATTGTTACTGGCTTTGAGTGGCTCAAAAGTTGGAACGGGCATCGGGCCGTCGGGGGCCACGGTAATGTTCTCGTTGTTGAGGGTTTTGTTGATCGCATTAAAGGAAACCACGTTTGAAGAAGCGTCTTTCGCACCAAGACCAGGCAGGCCCATCGCATTGGAATTGCCCGCAACGAGGAAAACTTCGCCCACGCCCACACGGGCGACCACCGCCGAATCTATAATACCATTGGCTGCGGTGCCGATCAGTTTGAGACGATACCAGCCGGTGTGGGCGGAGAAGACGGTGTGCAGAAACCCCTGGGCCAGCTGGCTGGTTTCCACCTGCTGTTCCTGTGCGGCATTAGCATTGCCCTCGATGGGGATCAGCGATGCGCTGATGCGGGTATACGGGTAATGCGCGTAAGCAGTGAGGGATAAGGTGGCGATGCCCGATGCATTGCGCTGCATGACCTGGTTTGAAACCGGGCTTGTGACAACCAGCTGTGCATGCGCCCGCATCATACCTGCGATTGTACAAAGCAGGGCAAACAAGCAATATGTAGGGCGTCCGGCAGCAGGGCAAATCCTATTCAACATCTGCAAATCGTTTTGATAAACTTAGGCAATGAATATAAAGCAAAATGGCTTTCGGATTGGGGCGTCGGTATAAGAACGAAAAAAACCGACCCTCAGATGAAGGCCGGCTTTTATAAAACAGATAAGAAAATGCTAGTTGTAGCCCGGGTTCTGAGGTTTCAGGTTCGGATTGTTTCTCATTTCCTGGATACCCAGCGGGAAAAGCAAGTGTTTTTCCTGCAACGCTACGCCGCCGCTCACGTTCAGGTTTTTGTGGCCCACGAAGTTGTCGAACTTCTTGGTTTCCTCATTGAACACTTTACGCAGACGTACCATATCGAACCAGGTAATGCCTTCGTAAGCGAATTCGTGCCAACGCTCCTTCCAAACTGCCTCTTTGAATGAAGCAGGAGTGTAGGTGCCGATAGCCGGCGTAGTCAATTTGGCACGGTCGCGGATTGCTTTCAATGCTGCGTAAGCTTCTGCATCGACAGTACCCAGTTCGGCTTGTGCTTCTGCATACATCAGCAATACGTCCGAGTAGCGCATCTGGTTTACGTTCAGGTTATTGAGACGGGTAGGGGTAATGCCCGGGCCGCCCAATGCTGCGATGTTGAAATATTTAAACACGTACGGAGCGCCCAGTTCGAATTTTGCACCTGTACCATTGGTGTAGTAGGTGGTGTAGAACCAGCCTTCCTGATCTTTGGTACGAAGGTCACCTGTTTCATACGAGTTGTAGAACGAGAGCGTAGGTACGGTGCTACCTGTTCCACCAAGTCCGGCATATGTTACCGCTTTGAAGTTCGGGAAGAAGTCGTTCAGCGGGAAACCAGCCACTGCGGTGTTGTACTGGATCTGGAACAGGTGTTCCATGCGGTTTTTCAGTTTCTCATCGTGTAACTCCTTGTAAGTTGGGAACAAGCCGAGCGTCGAAGGATTTTCCTTGGCGTATTTAATTACTTCCGCCGCTTTGTCGGCCGCGAGCTTGTAATGCGACTGTCCTTTTGAAAGCGGGAAACCAGCCATTGTCAGGTACACTTTTGCCAGGTAAGCCTTTACAGCCATTTTGGACACACGTCCGTTGGTGTTGAAATCGGCAAAACCGGCGGCTTCGGCAGCCAGGAGGTCGTCGACGATCAGTTTGTAAACTTCCTCCTGAGACGCTCTCGAAGCGAGGAAGTCCTCAGACTCGGTCGTTTGCGGCTTGGTGATCAAAGGTACATCGCCCCACAATCTTACTGCATAGAAGTAAGCCCATGCACGGAGGAAGCGAGCTTCGCCCATCAGTCTCACTTTCTGAGCTTCATTGGCCGCCGGGAACTGGATGCCCGGGATTTTTTCGATCGCCAGGTTCGCATTTGCAATCACTTTGTAAACGCCGTTCCACCAGTTGCTGATGTGGCCCGTATTGCCGTCGTAAATGAGGGCGTACAGGTTGTTCAGGTCGGAGTTTTGGCCTGTTTCTGTATTCGCAGTACCGGTAGGGGCTTCCAGCATTTGCCAGTTGGCCGAGAAGATGCCTGCACTTTCACCGAAGAAGCGCGTATCTGCATAAGTGGCTGCGACAGCGGCTTCCGCGTGATCCGGAATGGTGTAAAATACATCTGGCTGAAGGTTCGACGGATCTTGCTCATCGAGGAAGTCGGAGCAGGCTGTCGGGCCCATCAGGATCGCTCCGCAGAGCAAAAGTTGATAGAATTTTTTATTATTAAGTTTCATACTGAATGTCATTTTGAATGATACAACGGTCCCGTCGATTAGAATGCAACCTGAATACCTCCCAGGAATGTGGTTGGCTTAGGATAGCTGTGCCAGATCATACCTTGTGAGAATACGTTGTCGCCATCGCCACCACGGATAGGAGTTTGCTCTGGATCGCCAAACGGATATTTGCTGATGATGAAGAAGTTCTGAGCAGAAACATACAATCTCAGTTTGCTCATTTTCAACTTACTAGCAATTTCCGATGGGAAGTTGTAACCCAGCAACAGGTTGCGGCCACGAATGAAAGAACCGTCGAAGATCCAGCGGGTGTCTACGTTGGTCACGTAACCAGCCTTGGTATCGCGAATTTGTGCGATTGGCGTGTTCTGGTTTTGAGGAGTCCATGCATCAAGAACGGTAGCGTAGCTGTTGGCCAATGCCTGGCGGTCTTCGCTGGCGTGGAGGTTCATGTCCATCAGGTCGTTTCCGTACGAGAATTGCAGGTCGAGGGTCAGGTCGAAGCCGTGGAAACGTACGCTGTTTGAAAGTGATCCCCATCCTTTTGGAGAACCGTTACCAATAATGCCACGGTCAGCGTCGGTGATCGCATTGTCGCCGTTCACGTCTTTGTACTTGATATCGCCTGGCAACATTTTCAGGCTGGCACGGTAACTGGTGAATTTGGCAGCCTGGTCGGCCTCAGCTTCGCTCCAGGTTCCCAGACGGGTCAATCCCCAGAATGCACCCACAGGTTCGCCGACACGGATTACGCTCGTTTGGTTAGTGATGGAAGGACCGCCCACTCCGAAGATGTCAGCAGGGGTTGCCAGCGACAATACTTTGTTTCTGTTGAACGAGATGTTGAAGCTGGTATTCCATGAGAAGTTTTGCTTTTCGATGTTCACCGTATTCAAACCAAATTCGAAACCTTTGTTCTCCATAGAACCGACGTTGCGACGGATGGTCGCGTAGCCGCTTGTACGTGGTACCGGCGCATCGAGGAGCATATCGGTCGTTTTGCGGTAGTAGTAATCCGCTTCGAGAGAGATTCTTCCTTTGAGGAAGCTGATTTCAAGACCTCCGTCGGTTTGAGCGGTTTTTTCCCAGCGCAAATCGTTGTTGGGGAGCCTGTTGATACCGGTTCCGCCGAAACGGGTATCGTTGTAAATCGCAGCGTAGTTAGATCTCAGCAAGCCCAGTGACGAGTAGGGAGGAATCTCCGAGTTACCGGTCAAACCGTAGCTGGTGCGAAGTTTCAAGCTAGAAATAATAGGGTTGCCTTTCAGGAACTCTTCGTCAGACACCTTCCACGCAAGGGCCGCCGACGGGAAGAATGCGAACTTGTGGTCCTTACCGAATTTTGAAGAACCATCCGCACGACCAGTCACTGTCAACAGGTATTTGTCGAGCAAGGTATAGTTCAAACGACCGAAGTATGAGTTAAAAGCAAAACGTGACGCACCTGATACGTAAGGGCTAGAAGAAGGCGCTACCGACCCTGCCGCTAGGTTGTCGAAAGTATAATAGTCAGTCGCGAAGTTCTGAGCACCGACACCGGTTGTGGCAACATTGGTTTCCTGCCATGAAATACCCGCAAGAGCATTGATCGAGTGGATACCGAATGTTTTGTTATAGGTCAGCAAGTTCTCCCATGACCAGAAAGTCTCTTTTCTGGTTTCTTTTCTGGCAGTACCCAGTTCGTTAGGCGTAAGCGTACGCGTTTGCGACTGGTTCACTTCCTGGCTGATCACGTTCACACCCAATACCGAACGGAACTCGAGCCCTTTTGCAAGGGTAATGTTTCCGTAAAGGCTACCGAGCGTAGTTTGAGTATTCAGGTTGTATTTACGACCCATCAAACGGTGTACGGAGCTGAATGAGCCCTCTGCACCCGGATAATCACGGTTGTTGGCATAGGATCCATCCGGCCATTTTACCGGAAGGAAAGGGAAGTCTTCCACCATCTGACGAGGTACGGCATCGCTGATGTCGACCAGGTTCTCAGCCTGGTTGTTGTAGCTCAAAGTACCACCGAGGCGCAACCATTTCTTCACCTGATCGTCGATGCTGAAACGGGTTGAATAGCGTTTCAGGTAGGACGTTTTGATCAAACCCTGGTCGTCGCGGTAGTTAAGTGACAGCGAGTAGGTTGTTCTCTCATTACCGCCGCTGAAGCCCAGCTGGTGGTTTTGAGATACGCGGTGCTGGGTCGATTCTTTGAACCAGTCGGTGTCGTAGTTGGGGGCAAAAGTACCGTCAGGACGTACAGTGAATACGTCAGGGTGGGCAGCTGCCAGCTGTGCACGACGTACCTGCGGATCGTGAGATACATATTTCTTAGCATCCCAGCCCGCCTTGTCGAACTTCTCCATGTTCTTGTAAGCGAGGTCTTCGACGTCCATATATTGCTGGGCGTTCAATACTTTCGCTCTTTTCGGACCGGCTGTCGGCACGCTAAGGTCGAGACCGTAAGTGATCGTGCTTTCACCTGATTTACCTCTTTTGGTGGTAATCATGATTACCCCGTTGGCACCACGCGCACCATAGATGGCCGTCGACGAAGCATCTTTCAATACTTCCACCGACACGATGTCGTTCGGGTTAATGAAGTCGATCGCCTGGCTTTGCTGGTTCTGGTTACCCTGTGGAAGCATTACACCATCCACCACGTATAACGGGTTGTTGGAGGAGTTGATGGAGCTGAAACCACGGATACGCACGTTCGCGCGACCACCCGGGCGACCCGAGTTCACGTTCACCTGCACACCCGAGATTTTACCTTGCAATGCCTGGTTCAATGAAGGAGCAGGGCGCTCTCTCAGTTGTTCTTCTTTCACGGAACCTACCGATCCCGTAAGGTCGGATTTCTTGGCGGTACCGTACCCGATCACGACTACTTCACTAAGCGCCTTGGAATCAGGAGCCAATGAAATGTCGAGAGAAGTGCGGTTGCCAACGGCTACTTCCTGGCTGATGTAGCCCACGAAGCTGAAAACCAGCGTAGCATTGTCAGGTACAGAAAGCGTATAGTTACCTTCTCCGTCGGTGGTAGTACCGCTGCTGGTACCTTTTACAACCACGTTTACACCCGGAAGGCCGTCGCCGGTTTCTTTATCGGTGATTTTTCCTTTGAGTGTTTTATCAGCGCGGATCGTGGTGGTGATACCGGAGTTGGCGAGGGCTGCGTTCACCAGCAATGGGCTTGCGAGCGCGGGCAGAAGCAATAAAGAATTACGGATGCTCCGCATCTGGAGCAACCATGGATTAGTATCGGTAATTTTCATGTAGTAAGGCTTGTTAAACGTTTTTCATGCAGTCTTGGAAAACACGTAGAATTTTAGTCTCAGATCTCTGTTCGTTAGGCTTTTGCGTTTTTTGTTTAATCATAGTTTGCGGTTTACAGTTAAAATGTTTCGGTGAGTAGTTAAATAGTTATAGTTGGTATTCGATAAATCACATTCCTCTTCGGGCGTAACTATCCTTGCCAAGGTTTTTGAATCAAATCATGATCACGAGTCCTGACAGCACTATGTCAAAAGGGGCAAAAAGATAACGTTACGCTTTCTCTGACGGAGGATGGAATGGACGGCGGATGTTCGGGACTGCAACCGGTCACCTGCCTGGTAAATGCTTCAAAAAGTCGGGTGGCGTCAGTTTGGTATTACTAAAAGTCTTTAAGAAAACGCGTTGCAATATTATAATATTTAACAATAGATTTCGAATAAAGCGGAAGGAAAAATGCAGAATTATTTATGCAAACGTTTGCATTGAGATTATAGGAAATTACCCTTTTCTTACGAAAAATCAACCAGTTAGAGGTTAATTTTGGATAAAAACAATGTTAATTTTCACTTCCGGTTGAGGTTGAAATTTTTGCCAAAATCCTATAATAATGAAGTGTAACCGAAGGGTTTTTAGCTAAAATACTATAAAAAAGCCCTGCTCCGACGACTCGAAGCAGGGCTTTGAAAATGAATATGGGGATCAGGCCAGATCTACGGTGCGGCCGGTCTTCACCGACTCGTCGCACGCGAAGGCAATTTGCAAGCTGGTTACAGCATCCTGCAAATGGTCGGTCAGGTCGAGGTCTTCGTTGATCGCCCGCAGGAAATAGCGCTGCTCGCGGTTACAAAGTTCCTGGTGATCCGGCTCGTCTTCGAGGTTAATCCAGGTGTCTTCCTTGGCGAACTCATCAGAGCCGTTCAGGTCGGCATGGTGTACACGTATCGATTCAGTCTTCGTATGTGCTTCTACGGAAGATGATTTTCCAGTACCGCCCGCATCTTTGGCCACGATTGAAGCCGAACCTTTCGGTCCGATTACGTCCTTCACAAAGAAGGCGGTTTCGCTGATCATCGGGCCCCAGCCGGCTTCGTACCAGCCTACGGAACCATCTTCAAACCAGATTTGGAGCTGGCCATAGTTGTAGTTTCCTGCCGGAATGTCTTCAGTAAGGCGGGCTCCGATTGCATTGACGCGGAGCGGCTTCGAGCGGGTCATCTGGCACATCACGTCAATGTAATGCACGCCGCAGTCCACGATCGGGCTAAGGCTCTTCATGAGGTTGCGGTGAACGCCCCACATGTAGCCGTGGCTTTGCTGGTTGAGGTTCATACGCATCACCAGCGGTTTGCCGAGGCCTTGTGCTTCGGTCACGAAACGTTCCCACGATGGGTGCACGCGGAGGATATAACCTACCACTACTTTCTTGTTCGCTTTTTTAGCAGCTTCTACCACCCGCTTAGCACCTTCAACGGTATCAGCAAGCGGTTTTTCGATGAATACGTGGGCGCCGGCTTCGAGTGCTTTGACCGCGAAATTCTCGTGGGTATCAGGGTAAGTAGAGATACAAACAGCATCGGGCTTCGTCTCTTTCAATGCTGTTTCGTAGTCATTGAAAAGGGCATAGCCGCCGCCTAATTTTTCATTGAGAACTTCCTTGCTTTTTCCGGTCGAAACGATCCCGCAGATCTCGAAACCATCCAGAAGCTGGTACGCAAAGGCATGGGAAGCACCCATGTTACCGCAACCGACTACCAGTACGCGGATGGGGCTTTCGTTTTGAAAAGATGACATAGATTAAAGATAAATGTTAAGATTATGGGTTAGCAGGAACAAGAGCATGCAACATTGCAGCCTGGTTTGGGTGTCAAAATTAGGCATTAAAATCCGTATTCGGCCAGTTTCGTTCCAAGTGAAAAAAAATCCCGTTTCGGTGATAAAATTCTCTTTGAAAATCGAAATAAGAGTACGATAATGCATGAATTTTGTTACTCCTCATCTACTTGTTCATGACCAACTTTTTACTTCCTATCAGGCTGTCCGGTCTGTGCCGCAGGAACGTTTTATCCATCCCATTCCTGTTGTTTTGCTTCACTTTTCAGGCTTTCGCGCAAGATGATTTCAAACCCAAACTGGGCCTGATCGATCGTGCCTCGCTCGAAATGACGGCCTACCCCGGCGACAGTACAGCCGATGCCGTTTTCCTTTACGATTACGGCAAGGTCACTTTCCATTACGACAATCTCAAAGGCCTGATGATGACCACCAATATCTGGGTTCGTATCAAGATCCTGAAAGAATCGGCGCTCGACAGGGCCTCGGTGGCCATTCCGCATTACATGGGTTCCAGCTACAAGGAACAGGAATGGATTGATGATCTCCGAGGCTACACATATAACCTCGATAACAACCAGATCGTCCGCACCGAGCTGGAAAAGAAGGCCATCCGTCGCGAGAAAACGTCCGACACCCGGACTACTGTTAAGTTTAACCTTCCCAATGCCAAAAAAGGTTCGATCATCGAATACTCGTACTCGCTCGTTTCGCCGATGAGCGTCAGACATGAGCCGGATATGTGGGCTTTCCAGGGATCGATACCGCGTAAATGGAGCGAATACAATATTACGATTCCGGGTTTCCTGGATTATAAAATGACGATGGGCGGCTATCTCACGCTGGATATTCACAAGCAGGAGCCTGAAAACGTGTCCGTCGGGCATTCCACCTATGACGGACCCGGAATAGCCTACCGGTTTGTCATCAAAGACGTCCCTGCGTTTGTGAATGAGCCTTATATCACTACGGAATCGGACTACATATCCAAAATCAACTTCGAGTTGGCGAGTATCACCATACCGGGCGAGATGAAAAAGAACTTTTCGCAAACCTGGGACAATGTGGAGCGGACCCTCGACGAAGCCACCTGGTTTGGAGGAGAGTTGCGGAAAAGTAGTTTTCTGAAACAAATCCGCGATGAAATTGCCGCGAAAACGACCGATCCGACCGAACGTATGAGTCTGGCTTATAGGCATATACAGGACCATATGAAATGGGATGGTTACTCGGGCCTGTTTTCCGACACCGGTATTAAAAAGGCCTACGACAACCGGAAAGGCAATGCGTGTGATATTAACCTGATGCTCACCGTGCTGCTCCGGGAGCTTGATCTGGAATGCAATCCTTTCCTGCTGAGCACCCGCTCACATGGTTACCTGCACCAGGAGATTCCGATGATCGAGAGCTTCAATTATGTCGTAGCACATGTCAAAGTCGGGGAAAAAGCCTATTTCCTGGATGCGTCAGAGGCCTATGCCAAGCCGGGTATGCTGCCGGAGCGGGCCCTGAATGGCTATGGAAGGCTGATCCCGAAAAAGGGAGCGGGCAAGTTTTTGGAAATCGTTCCGGCCGACTCGCAAAGTAAACTGGAAATGATCACGGCTACCGTCTCGCCCGAGGATGGCATCATGAAAGGTACTTACAGCATTTCGTACGGTGGTTACGAGGCGCTCGACTGGCGGTCAGAATATGCGGCCGGAGCCGACAATGCGTTCCAGGACGCGTTGAAAAAGGAGGTGCCGGAATGGAAGATCCAGCAGGTTAGTGTTAAAAACAAAACGGAAGATCTCAAAGGTACCGTGAACGTCAGCTGCGATTTTGAGGCTGAGGATGAAAACGCATCACCCGGCGTGTTGTACTTCAATCCCATTATGGCGGGCCGCTGGACGAAGAACCCGTTTAAGTCCAAAGAACGCATTTACCCGATCGATCTCGGGACGGGTATCTCAGCGTCATTTATAGGGAACTTCACACTTCCCGAAGGTTATGCCCTGGAAGAAATGCCCAAGGCGGAGATCGTGGTGCTGCCGGATAAGGGAGGAAAATTCTCTTATCAGGTACGGCAGGTAGGCAATGTCATCCAGGTAAACACCATGATTCAGGTCAGCCGAACCCGTTTCATGCCCGAAGAATATCCGGACCTGAAAGAGTTTTTCGAGCGCATTGTGCAGAAGCACGCGCAGCAATTGGTGATCAAGAAAAAGAACATATAATATCCTCCTGTTTTCATGCAAAAATTAAAATTGTCGCTAGGGTACGTGATCACCATGTGCCTGCTGTTTCCGCTGGGTGTTTCGGGACAGTCGGATTTCAGTGTGGATAAAATCAATCCTGCATTGATAAAGGATGCAAATGCTGTGGTGCGGGTGGATGAACTGGTTTGGGAAATCAAGTCCCAGGGGGAGGCCACTCAGAAGATCAGGACGGTGGTCACCGTTTTGAACGAAAGCGGGGAGGAGAAGCACGGGGCACTGTTTGTACGGTACGACAAGTTTACGAAGATCTCCGATATCAGTGGAACCTTGTACGATGCGGGCGGCAAGCAAGTCAGGAAGCTGCGCAACTCCGACATCGAGGACTACGGCTACGGCTCGGGTGGCGACGACATCAGTGACGCCCGTGTGAAGCTCGCAAACTTTGGAAAGAAGAGCTATGCCTATCCCTACACGATCGAGTACGTGTACGAGGTTCGCAAGCGGAACATGATGATGTATCCCTGGTGGACGCCCGTGTCGGACGAGAAATCGGCGGTGGAACTTTCTACTTATAAAATCAAAGCGCCCGCAGGGTTTAAATTCAGGTTTAAGGAATACAACGATGCTCCGGCAATGGTGAAATCGACGGACGCCGACGGCGGCGATCTGTACCAATGGACACTCAAAGACTATCCGGTTAAAAAATCGGATGACTTTTATCCGCTTCCGCAAGAGGATCGTGTGCCGCTCATGATTGTAGCACCTTCCGAATTTGAAGTGCAGGATTACAAAGGCAATTTCAACACCTGGGGAGATTTGGGGAAGTTCTATCATACGCTGAATGCGGGAAGGGATGTGCTGCCGGCCAGTACCCTCGCGGAGATCAGGAATGTGGTGAAGACAGCCAAATCGGACCGGGAGAAGGCGGAGTTGATATATAAATGGATGCAATCGCGCTCCCGGTATGTGAGCATTCAGCTGGGGATCGGCGGCTGGCAGACGATCGACGCTACCACCGTGGCCAATACCGGGTACGGGGATTGCAAAGCGCTGACGAATTTCACCCTTGCGGCATTACGGTCGGTCGGTATCCAGGGTTACACGGCTCTCATTGCAGCCGGAAAAGAGGAACAAATCAAGCCCGATTTTCCCAGCAACCAGTTCAATCACGCCATTGCCTGCGCGTTGGTGGATAAGGATACCTTGTGGCTCGAATGCACGAGCCAGACTACGAAGCCCGATTTCATGGGCTCCTTCACGGGCGGGCGCTATGCGCTGCTGGTGACACCCGATGGCGGCAAGCTCGTGCGGACGCACGACTATAAATCGGGCCAGAATGTACGGAACAGCCGCGCGATGGTGAAGCTCGGGGAGACCGGCGACGGCGTGGTGGACGTGCAGGTATTGTACACCGGGTTGCAGCATGAAAGCCGCGCGAGTGTGATCAACGGCGGGTCCAAGGAAGAGCAGAAAAAATGGCTTTTGAACCATATTAATCTGCCCAGCCTCGATTTGCAGCGCTTTGAGCTGACCCAGGGGCAAGATCCCTCCGTGACGGAAAAGCTGACCCTGAACGTACGCAACTGTGCTACTAAAACCGGCACGCGGCTATTCGTGAAGCCAAGCCTGCTGAGCCGGCCGCTCGAACTCCCTTCGGTAAGCGAGCGGTCGTCGGATTTCTACCTGCCTGTTTCAGATTACAACTTTACCGATCTTGATACAATATCATATGAAGTTCCGGCCAACTACAAATTAGAAACCACGTTGCCTGCATTCCAGATTGCTTCCGCATTCGGCAGTTATGAATTGAAAACTACCTACGAGAACAACAAGCTCATTTGCGCGAGGAAAGTGGTAATGAACGGCGGACGCTACGGATCGAAGGATTTTGCGGCCTGGGTCGATTTCCTGAAAAAGATCAGAAAGGCCGACAGGGCGCAGGTGGTGTTTGTTGAAAACAAGCTTTGATGCGATTTTTGGGACTATGTTAAAATATGTAAGGAATTGATTAAAACATGTGAATATCCGCATGGAAGCATGGATTAATTTTGGACTAAAATTTTAACATAAGCAGGATATGAACAAAGAAGCATGGTCTGGCATTTTCCCAGCGTTGGTGACGCCATTCAAATCAGATGATACGGTTGATTTTGAGCTGTTCGGCAAGAACCTCGAAGCGCAGGTTGAAGCGGGTATTACCGGGGTAATCGTAGGCGGTTCGCTCGGGGAAGCCAGTACGCTCACCCGCGCCGAGAAAATGGAACTGGTGAAATATGCTAAACAGGCACTTCCTGCCGGCCTCCCCGTAGTGCTGGGTATCGCCGAGCAATCTACTGCCGAAGCAATAAGCATTGCGAAAGAAGCCGAAAGCGTTGGCGCCGATGGTTTGATGATCCTGCCGCCGATGCGTTACAAGGCCGATGATGATGAAACTGTAACCTGGTTCAAGACCATCGCCGAAAGCGTTTCACTTTCGATCATGATCTATAACAATCCTTACGACTATAAAATCGAGGTAACGCTGTCGATGTTCGAAGAACTCGCCAAAGTGCCGAACATCCACGCGATCAAGGAATCGACCCGCGACGTGAGCAATGTAACGCGTCTGTTCAACAAATTCGGAGACCGTTTCCGCGTGTTCTGCGGTGTGGATACCCTGATTATGGAAGAAGTAATGCTCGGTGCCGATGGTGTGATCGGCGGCTTGGTGGATGCATTCCCGAAAGAGACCGTTGCGATCTTCAACCTCGTGAAGGCCGGTCAATATAAAGAGGCATTGGCGATCTACCGCTGGTACCTGCCGTTGCTGGAACTGGATATTCATCCCAAACTCGTTCAAAATATCAAACTGGCCGCTGCCAAAATGGGTATCGGTTCGGAATACGTTCGCGCGCCACGCCTGCCGCTTCACGGTGCAGAGCGTGAAAAAGTGCTCGCGATCATCGATCAGGCCATCGCTACGCAGCCTGAATTGCCGGATTATTTGAATCTGGCGGTTGACGTGGCATAATGCGGTAGCATCCTTTCTTCCGGCGCTCTACGCCTTGTGATACGCATAAGGCGCAGAGCGCCGCAATACTTGTAGATGTGGGGTCGGGAATTTTGGGGTGGTAAGGTGCAGCGCACCGTAAGAAAAATATCCCGGATGGTCTCAACCCCGCCAATAACCGTAATATTGACAAAAAATGCGCAGCCTGATCGTTAGATTCTCTGCGCAGGATTGTTCTGTTTTTGTCAAAACCATTCATTATGAAATTGTCCGATCTAGACCTTATTCTTGAAAAAGCCCAGGAAGCATTCGTAGCGATGAACGCCTATGCTTTGCGCCGCAGGGTTGCGTTGATGAACAACATTGCCGACGAGATCGAAGCGCTCGGTCCCGAGCTGGTCCAGACGGCCATGGCGGAGTCGAACCTACCCGAAGCACGCCTTAACGGCGAAAAAGCACGGACGGTATTCCAATGGAGAAGTTATGCCGATGCGGTCGAAAAAGGTTATTCGCTCGACGCGAGCATCGATACGGCGAACCCGCAGCGTGCAGTGCCGAAGCCCGATATCCGCAAAACGAATGTTGGATTAGGCCCGGTGGCCGTGTTCGGGGCTAGTAACTTCCCGTTTGCATTTTCGACGGCGGGCGGCGACACGGCCAGTGCTATTGCAGCAGGCTGTCCGGTAGTAGTGAAAGCGCATCCCGGCCATCCGAAAACTTCCCAGATCATGGCGGATGCCATCAGTCGCGGAGTAGCCAAAAGCGGTTTTCCGGAAGGTACTTTTGCCCATATTTTTACGGACACCATCGAAGAAGCACAGGCATTGGTTGCCCATCCGGTGATCAAGGCAGTCGGTTTCACGGGATCTAACCGTGGCGGGCTGGCATTGGTGGAAGTTGCCAACAAGCGTAAAGAGCCTATTCCGGTGTTTGCGGAAATGGGAAGCATTAACCCGGTATTCCTGCTGCCCGGCAAGCTGGGCACTGCGGGCGCCGAGCTGGCAAAGCAATACGCAGGTTCGCTGACGTTGGGTGTAGGGCAGTTCTGTACCAATCCCGGCCTGCTGATCACCGAAGATAGCGCTGCTGCGGACGGCTTCATCGAAGCATTGAACCAGGAGATTGTGAATATCCTTCCTGCGCCGATGCTGAATGCCGGTATTGCCGTCGCTTACCGCGGAAACCGCGAGAAGGTGATCGGGCAGTCGGGAGTAGAGCTGGTAGCGGTAGCTGCTACGGAAGCTGCCGAAGGCCAGGGGGCTGCTACCGTGGCAACTGTTTCGGGCGTCGATTTTCTGATCAATGACGAACTGCAAACCGAAGTTTTCGGACCATTTGCATTGATCGTGAAATGCCGGAATGCAGATGAAATGCTGGCGGTAACCGAAAAATTGCACGGCCAGCTGACGGCCACCTTGCTCGCATCAAGCGAAGATCTTGCTTCTCACCGTGAGTTGGTAGCTGCGATTCAGAACAAATGCGGCCGCATTATCTTCAACAACTTCCCTACCGGTGTAGAAGTGTGCAAATCGATGCACCATGGAGGGCCATTCCCGTCGTCGAGCAACGCCCAGTTTACCTCGGTAGGCCCGGACGCGATCAAGCGGTTTACCCGCCCGTTGAGCTTCCAGAGCTGGCCCGACGAGTTTTTACCAGACGAATTAAAAAATGCCAACCCGCTCGGAATCTGGCGGACGGTGGATAACGAAATAACCAAAGCGGCGCTGTAACAGCAGCCCGGGAGCCTTTATGCGTAAAACTTTTTTCTGTATCGACGCCCACACCTGCGGCAACCCCGTACGCGTAGTCGCAGGTGGCGGGCCGCTCCTCGAGGGCAACAGCATGATGGAGCGCAGGCTCCATTTTTTGAAGGAATTCGACTGGATCCGCAAGGGCCTGATGTTCGAGCCCCGCGGGCATGACATGATGAGCGGCAGCATTCTCTATCCGCCCATTGATCCCGCCAACGACATTGGCGTACTCTACATCGAAACCAGCGGCTGCCTCCCGATGTGCGGCCACGGAACGATCGGTACCGTCACCATTGCCATTGAAGAAGGGCTGGTAACGCCCAAGGTGCCGGGCAAGTTGCGTCTCGAAACGCCCGCCGGCTTGGTGCTGGTGGAGTATGTGCAGGAAGGCCGGAAAGTGAAGTCGGTCAAACTGATTAATATCAAATCATTCCTGGCAGCCGAAAAGCTGACCGTTGAATGCCCTGATCTGGGCACATTGACTGTCGATGTTTCCTACGGAGGTAACTTCTACGCCATCGTCGACCCGCAGGAGAATTTCAAAGGTATTGAAAACTACACCGCCGATCAGCTCATTAGTTGGAGCCGCGTGTGCCGCCAGCGGATGAACGAACAGTACACATTCGTTCACCCCGAAAACGAGCATATCAAAGGGCTGAGCCACTTCCTATGGACCGGCGCGCCAATAGATCCTACTTCCACCGCGCGTAATGCCGTGTTTTATGGTGATAAGGCCATCGACCGCTCCCCGTGCGGCACGGGTACATCCGCACGTATGGCGCAGTGGCACGCGAAGGGCAAGCTCAAAAAAGGCGACCGTTTCATACACGAAAGCATTATCGGATCCAAATTCATCGGGACTGTGGAGGAAGAGACGACGATCGGCGATAAGCCGGCTATGATTCCGGGAATCGAAGGCTGGGCCGTGATTACCGGACATAATACGATCTTCATCGACGACGAGGAGGATCCTTACGCATTCGGTTTCCAGGTGATTTAAGAGTTTAAAGTTTATAGTTCAAAGTTTAAAGTGGCTGAAAACTCAGCGTTGGGATGACTACAAAAAAAGGCAGCGCCGTCATCATCGGTGGCGGAATTTCGGGTCTGGCTTCGGCCTATTATATGCTTAAAAGCGGATGGAAAGTGACGTTGCTCGACAAGGGCGACTTGTTCGATAACTGCTCCATCGGCAATGCGGGTATGATCGTGCCCAGCCATTTTATCCCGCTCGCTGCTCCGGGCATGGTTTCGAAGGGCATTAAATGGATGTTCAACAGCCGCAGCCCTTTTTATGTAAAACCATCCCTCGATTTTTCGCTGATTTCATGGGGTTTGAAATTCATGAAAGCGGCCACCGAAACCAATGTAGAACGAGCTGCCCCGCATTTACGGGACTATCATTTGTTGAGTAAAAAGCTTTACGAAGACCTCGTTCGCGACGAAAACCTGGATTTTGGACTCGAAGAAAAGGGCATATTGATGCTCTACAAATCCGACAAAACCGGTGAAGAGGAAATTCACGTCGGTAAGCAAGGCCAGCAGCTGGGCCTGGACATTGAGATGCTCAACCGGGAGCAAGTACAGGCATTGGAACCAGGCATTAAATTGGACGTAGCCGGCGCAGTGCATTACCGCTGCGACGCGCATTTGTACCCAACGGCATTGGTGAATGGCTTAATCAAAAGCATTACAACGCTGGGTGCCGAAATTGTCAAAAACACGGAAGTAACCGGTTTTGATATTCAAAGCGGAGAAATCAAAAGAGTTAAAACCGCGGGCAAAACCTACGAAGGGGATTTGGTAGTGATGACAGGCGGCTCGTGGCTGCCGCAATTGGCAAAGCAAGCGGGCCTTTCCATACCGGTAATGCCGGGCAAGGGCTATTCCTTTATGGAACCCAACGACAAGCATCCTATTGTGCACCCCGCATTGCTCCTCGAAGCCCGCGTGGCCGTAACGCCTATGAACGGGCAGGTGCGCTTTGGCGGGACCATGGAGCTCGCGCCGCTGAACAATCAGATCAATATTAACAGAGTGGAGGGGATCGTGAATTCCATTCCGCAATATTACCCTGAACTCGACGTGGCCGTCCCGCAAAAGGACCGTATCTGGTACGGTTTCCGGCCTTGCTCGCCCGACGGCTTGCCCTATTTGGGTTATTCCAAAAAGCTGAGCAACCTGATCGTCGCCGGAGGACACGGCATGATGGGCATTAGCCTCGGACCTGGTACCGGGAAAATCGTGGCCGAGCTGGCCGATCGCGTCAAGCCTTCCGTGGATGTTGCGCTTTACGATCCGGAACGGTACCACTAACATCGCAAGGCGGCATTTGGGGGCCATTTTAGCGAGTGGCGGGGTGGGGATATTGTGAGTCGTCCAAATACTTTGTAGTTTTCACAGATTAACACCTGACTTCATAAAACCTATTACCCTTTATGCCACAAGAAAACACCTCTTTCAAGCCCTCATTAGGTCTTGTTGACGCCACGATGCTCGTTGCCGGCAGTATGATCGGATCGGGCATTTTTATTGTAAGCGCCGACATCATGCGCAATACCGGCAGTGTGGGCTGGCTGATGTTCGTGTGGCTCATCACCGGTTTTATGACGCTCACGGCCGCATTGAGCTACGGCGAGCTCAGCGCGATGTTCCCCAAGGCGGGAGGCCAGTATATTTATCTCAAAGAAGCCTACAATCCCCTGATCGGCTTCCTGTACGGTTGGAGCTTTTTCACTGTCATTCAAACCGCCACTATCGCCGCCGTAGCGGTGGCATTTGCGAAATTCACGGCTTACCTGATCCCGCAATTCAGCGAGGATCTGGTCGCATTGGATCTCGGTTTCCTCAAAATAAGTCCCGCCCAGCTACTGTCCATTGTCGTGATTGTGGTACTGACGTTTACGAATACACGTGGCGTCAACAGCGGGAAAATCATTCAAACCACATTTACGTTAACCAAGCTCCTGAGCCTTCTCGGCCTCATCGTTTTCGGATTGATTTTCATGAAACCCGAAGTGTGGGCAGCCAACTGGGGTGAAGGCATGTGGGATTTGCACAAACTTGCACCGGACGGCAGCATTGAATCTTACACTACTATTGCCGCGTTCGGCGCCATTGCCGCATCCATGGTAGGCTCCATTTTCAGCAGTGATTCGTGGAATAACGTGACGTTCATCGCCGGTGAAATCAAGAATCCGCAGCGTAATATCGGTCTGAGCCTTGCATTGGGGACGATCATCGTAACAGTCATTTACGTACTTACCAACGTGATGTACACGGGCGTGCTCTCCCTGGAAGAAATTGCATCCTCGGATAAAGACCGTGTGGCAGTGACCGCCTCACACGTAATTTTCGGAAACTCCGGCACGATCGTGATCGCCGTGATGATCATGATTTCCACTTTTGGTTGTGACAATGGCCTTATCATGTCCGGTGCGCGCGTGTACTATTCAATGGCAAAAGACGGCCTGTTCTTTCAAAAAGTAGGTCAGCTGAACAAAAACGCAGTACCGGAAATCGGTCTTTGGCTGCAATGTGTGATCGCCTCTTTATGGGCGCTCAGCGGGAAGTATGGCAATTTGCTGGATATGATTTCTTTCGTGGTGGTCGTATTTTATATGCTTACGATCATCGGGATATTCATTCTCCGTAAAAAGCGTCCCGATGCGCCTCGGCCCTACAAAGCATTTGGTTACCCATTCCTGCCCATTATTTACATTATCATGGGTGTGGCATTCTGTGTGCTGCTGATCATCTACAAGCCTGAATACACCTGGCCGGGGCTCATCATTGTGCTATTGGGTATCCCCGTTTATTATATGGTTGCCAAAAAAGAAGTGGCTGCTGTGGAGCAAGATTAATATCAGTTGAAAGAAATAGTATGCCCCCTGACGGAACCGACCGTTCAGGGGGCATTTGTTTGTTGATGAAATGCAATGATTACTTTTCCAGCAACTCGTCCAGATTACCAAGCGCCATTGTGAAGCCCTCTTTGAAGCCCATCTGCATGATCTGCTCGATGTCCTCGTATTTATCATATTGAATTACCACGGAAACTGTCGTCGTGCCGTTGGCGTCGGTGAACGTATTCGTCCAGGTAGAGCGCGCGAAATCCGGGCTCAGATTTCCCTCGGCATCGCAGAATGCGTCGAGCGCCGAGAAGCTCTTTTTCGCATCGATTGTGAGGTAATCGGCCTTCGACCAATGTTCTTCTCCCTCGGGACCTACCATGGCGTAGAGCCAGGTGCCGCCTTCACGGAAATCCATCGATTTGGTGCGGGCTTTCCACGGGCGCGGCGCCCACCACTGGTCGAGCAGCTCTTGTTGCGTCCAGGCGGCCCAAACTTTCCCCACCGGGGCGGCAAATTCCCGTTCCACATTGACACGGTTATTCTCCTTGTCTACCGAAAAATTCATTACGAGGCTAGTTTTCATCTGAATTGGAATTTAGGTTGATTAAAAGTTGATCTAATTGATTGAAACGGTCTTCCCAGTGTTTTTTGAACTGTGTCAACCAGTGGTCGAGCTCTTTCATTTTGACCGGATTGAAGTAATAGTGGATCTCCCTCCCGACTTTGTTCTGCGTGAGCAGCTCGCAATCGGCGAGTACCTTGATATGCTTCGAAACCGCCTGCCTGGAAGTATCAAAATGTTCTGCCAGGGCATTGGGCGTCATGGACTGTGCCGCGATCAGCACGAGAATGGCCCTTCTCGTCGGATCCGCAATGGCTTGAAAAATATCTCCTTTCATACACGATCGAAATATGCAACTTGATGGTTGCAAATATATATGCAACTTTTGGGTTGCGCAAATTTTTTGTAAAAATTTTTGCCGACGACTCGCCGCGCACAAATAAGTGATATCTAAAGTGTAGCTTCGGTAACCGATTATTTATTTACTCACCTCCATATGAAACCTCTATCAAAAATCTTTCTTGCTATTGCCTTTTTGTGCTCAGTAAATATTGCTTTCGGGCAGGAAATCAGTGATGTGCGCTGGGTTTCCAGGGATACTACCGTCGGGACGGTTCAGGTAGTTGCTTATTGGAAAAAGGGTGAGAAGAAGAAGTATCGGGCCTATAAGCTCGATAAACAATATAAGGGTGATAGCCTCACTTCCGAGAAAAAGATCATGGACTGCATTGCCGAGTTTACCGTGACCGATTCGACCGCAGACTCCTACGATCTTACTTTCAAGATCGTGGAAAACAAGCTTGTAAGTACTGCTGCCGGCGATCTTAATATTGCACAGTTGAATATTCGTGACGAAGATTTGACCTTACATTATACCACCGATGCCAATGGCACATTTAAATCCTTTAAAAATCGGGCAGAAGTAGAGGGGAAGCTGGAAGCGCTGATGAATGTAATCAGACAGAAGCAAAAGGCGACTTTTAAAGCAAACAATGAGGCGGAACAAAAAGTATTTACAACAGTGCTGGATATGACTGCAAACGGGAAGATACTGTTTAGCCGCATGTACGAGACGTTCCTTGCCCAATTTCACGGCGTGCACGGGTATCGAACGGGAATTAACGATACGCTGAACTTTCAGGAAGCTATTCCTCACCCGCTTATGAAAAAGCCGATCCAGTTTGATTGTTACCTGTACGTTGCGGCACTCGATACAATGGGGATAGCGCAATTCGATGCAGAAAAATTCGGGAATATGGAGCAATTCGCCAAGGATTATACCGCTTTCCTTAAAAAGACGCGGGAGGATTCCGGATTGCAGGCCGACAAAAAGATGGAGGACCAAATGGCAAATCTCAACATGGAAATGGATACTTACTCCACCATCCTGATGGACCTCGACTCGGGATGGCCGACATATCTGAAACTAACGCGCTCCACCGTTGCTAAGGGGGCCAAAGAAGAAGAAACAATAACGAAGTACGAGATATGGGAGTTGGATAACGATTTGGAGGATCGGTAGGGTGCCTGGTGGTTACCTTATTTTTTGGTAATTTATTTTGAATTGTTTGTACAGGACTCTTTACCGGCAGCTAATTTTTGTGCACCTTGAATACCAATCGCACCTTAAAAATCTGACCTATGAAAAGTATGTACAATTTATTGACACACAGGGTCTTGTTCGCCTCTGCGGTCATGACCTTTGCCATCGCAGGCTGTCGGGAAACTTCCATTGAAAATCAATCGCCTGCACCTTCGGAAACCTCAGGAAGCACGTTGCGAACAAGCGGCGAAAGTGAGTTTGTAGAAGGTGAATTGCTCGTCCAGTTTAAAGAAGGCGCATCAGCTGCTGCCAAACAAAAGGCTTTCGACAAGGTAAAAGGACAGCCCGTAGAGAAAATCCTGACAAAGGCCATGGAACGGGCCGGTAAAAAAGAGGGACTCGCGCTGGTGAAGGTCAATAAAAACGTCCTGGAAGCCATTGCGGAACTCAATGGCGCCGAGGGAGTGGAATTTGCCGAGCCCAATTATGTGTATTACCATACTGCTGCTTCGACAGACACCTATTTCACAAATGGATCGCTTTGGGGCATGTACGGCCCGTCGACAAGCCCCGCCAGTACCTATGGCAGTAATGCGGCCGCAGCCTGGGCAGCGGGTAATACGGGCCTCGCTTCGGTGTACGTGGGCGTGATCGACGAAGGTATTCAACTCACGCACCCGGATCTGGCGGGCCAGGTTTGGGTTAATCCCGCCGACCCGACAGACGGCATCGATAACGACGGCAACGGGCTTGTGGACGATACCAACGGCTGGGATTTCGCCAATAAGGACGGTTCTATCTACGACGGAGGCACCAAAGGCATGCTCGACGACCATGGCACCCACGTATCGGGCACCATCGGAGGCAAGGCTAACGGTCAGGGAGTTGTAGGAGTAAACTGGAATATCAAACTCATTTCAGCGAAATTCCTTGGCCGCCGCGGTGGTACTACGGCCGATGCCGTGAAGGCTGTCGACTACCTCACCAGCTTGAAAAACCGGGGGATCAACATCGTGGCCAGCAACAATTCCTGGGGCGGCGGAGGCTATTCGCAAGCGCTGTATGACGCGATCGCCCGTGCCAACAATGCGGGGATTATGTTTATCGCAGCTGCCGGAAACGCCGGGACGAACAACGATGTCACTGCGAGCTATCCTTCGAACTACAATCTTCCGAATGTGATTGCAGTGGCAGCCATCGATAAAAACGGAGCGCTGGCAAGCTTTTCCCAATATGGCGCTACCACAGTTGATATCGGTGCGCCGGGCGTTGCCATCAACTCTACCACCGCCTATAATACCTATTCATCCTATAACGGCACCTCTATGGCGACCCCGCACGTGACCGGTGCGGTGGCCTTGTACGCATCCACACACCCGGGCGCGTCCGTCGCGCAGATACGTAACGCGATCCTGTCCAGTGCTGTGCCTACGGCTTCGCTGGCTGGCAAGACGGTTACCGGTGGAAGGTTGGATGTGAATGGGGCTTTGAGTAAGTAATTGAACTCACGAAGTTCAGAAGATGGATGCTGGCTTTTGACGAGCTAGAATAGCATTAACCGTAGCGGATATCGTTCCGCTGCGGTTTTTTGTTGGCGGTTTACCAATCTCTACCTATCCTCCGGGCAGCCGGCGATACGCAAAATTTCCCGAGCTTTCTCCATTTTTCTGAGCACAGCTGGGTCATTATGGTATTTCCCATTCAGTTCAGAATTGATTTTGAAGCCCTTGGGAAGCTTTCTGTTGTTCGTCATATTCTTCATAGTATTCAAATTTACAAATTTCTATGCACTAAAAAGGCATCGTATCGGACGTCTTTCTCGAAGGGAAGCCAGACATTCTCGTATAAGCCAAACACCGTAAAGTTTTCTTTGATTATCGACAAGTTGCTGGCAATGTTGATGTGATAAAGTCTGGTTCGAGATAAGGTACTGCCTGTGATGATCACTTTGGCATGCGGATACTGATCTGTAAATGTCAGCAATGTCGATGCGACCGTGGCTAAAATCTTGCCACTGTCACCATTATTAGTGACTATCAAATCGTCAAACTCGCCTGTATCGAGATTTTTGTCTCCAAAGCCGAGGTTGAAATAGTTTTTGAGTTCAAAAGGAGTGTAAAGTACAATCTTTCTCACTTTACCTTTTGGGCCAATGCTATCAAATTCGAAAGTTGTAAAGTCAGTCGAGGTTTCGATATCAGTGTATTTTTCAAGCATTGATAGTGTGTCAATGAATAGTGTGGTATCCCTGGGAGGGATGCCCCCTCGAGTGCGTAGTGACCTTCATGCACCGCAGGCATTTTCAGAGTATGGAATACAAAGTTAATCCTTCCGCGGGCGCCAAGTCAACTTGCTTGATAAGCGAAATCAGCCACTTATTCATTTCTCCTTCAATTGAACGGTTGCGACTTTGTAATTAACGGTAAGCGTTTTAAGTTTACCCCGTCCAATCCAAGAGTAGAGTTACTGCCGAACATTCCGTTAACAGCCATGAACTGGTTGTGAATGGTATTTCTATCAATGAACGGTGCCGTAACTACCGTAATGGACTACATTCCATTGCTCTACTCTTGAGTTGGACAACGGCAAGTGCGGCACCGTTTATTGCTGCATTCCATCATCAACCTCATAGCTATGCACACCGATTTTTATCAACAGCGCCGTGATCAAGCGGCATTCAAGTTGCTCAAAGATTTCCTGAATGACGATGTTGATCTTGTGGAATTAGAACACGTTCTCAACGATATGCTCCTTCACTATCTGCGGCCTGCACACGAATGGAACATCTCGCGAGAGCATGCGCTGTACGCGATTGATAATAGTGAGATTTTGATGCGGTTGTTGCGGAAAATGCGGGAGTTTGGGATGAAGGAGGAGTTGATTTAGCAATGCATTTAGATGTCTGAGTTGTTAATCTTGTCGGCCAAGTTGTAACCTTCGGCTGTTATACGAAATCCAGTCCCTTGGGTACCTATACTGTGGATTAAGCCTAGGCTTTGTAGCTCTTTAATTGCTGATTGGAAATTTGCCAAAGTTCTTGCTGAATTGTCTGTATTGATTTTCTTGTTGTTTGTTTGTAGTTCAAATCCTCCAATATAATTAACCATGTATATTTCACCGTCTTCGTCTAGCGCGCACTCTTTAAGTAACAATTTTGCCGAATCAGACATCAACGGAGTTGGATTAGGTATGGGAAGTTGAACATTAGTAACTATCTCTATGTACTCACTTTCATTTAGTTTCGTAGCTAGTTGCCTTTGGAGTTTGGATTTAAAATCGTCGAGTGAATTGAAAGATTCAGAGAGTCCTCTTGGCTGAAATTCTTGCTTTAAACTTTTAACTCCCGCATGTTGCTGGGCATCGATTGTATCGGGATTGACGGGCTTGTTGGAGAAATATAGAAGAGTGGGCCGATTGGAATTGATGTGATTCTCGATTTCTTCGACTGTGCCGCTAACGGCCTTGCCAGTGGATGTCCCGATTCGAGTCCAAAATATCCCAATCAGTATGTCGGCGTTGGTTAGCAATTGTTTGTTGATAATCTCTTGTGGTCTATCGCCCATCTCTGGTACAGCATTATACTCCCACCCAATGGGCATTAAAACGATTTTTCTACTCTGAGAGTGAACGTTATTCCATTCTAGAATCACTTCTCGTGCGACTTTTCGCTCTTCTGCTACATCGGATGGTGATGCAAGCATTACATTGAAAACTTGTGCAGTGTACGGCATAGTTGAGATCTGTTGTTATTTTGGAGAGGTTGGATTTCCGTATTGCAATTTAGCTAAATAGTAATTTAGCCACAGGTAATAAATTAAGCAATAAGTTATCGCTTCGACTAGTCTTCATTTTTGTAAAAAATCAACGTCGATAAGCTCCTGGGTGGAATTGAAAATAAGCCATTATTGATCCTTTTTACATTTCCCCGCCGCATATCAACCCCCTTCTCCCCGGTAGTCAAATAAACCTCTGCACCTTTCACCTTCAACCCGCCAATCTCCGGCTTTAACATCCGTTCCTCGTTCCCATAGTTAATAGCCACCAACACCACCTGTTTCTCATTGGCATAAGCCGAAACCATCAAATCCTGCGCAATTTGTTCCCTACTTAGCTTGTCGCCCCGATCGATGTTCAGCCGATGCATGCCCGGGCGGATGAAGCGGCTGTAATGCCCTAATGCCCATAAATTCTTGGTGGCCGTGATGGTACCATCCACGTACTCGCGCGAGGAAGGTGCGAGGGCGATGAGGTAATATCGCGTGTCGAAGTCGGGATTGCCGGGTTCCCAGCTGTTCCAGAGCTGCCAGGCGGCGGCGTTGCCGTAGACGAGGTCGTCGTGGATGACTTTGGAGAGGAACAGGGCACAGTCGATGGCCGGGATGCGGCCGGTTTTGCCCTCACGGTAGCCGTCGGCGAGCATGGAATATTCGGTTTGCCAGAAGGTGACGCCGTATTTGGCGGTGGTATCAGCTACGTGTCGGCGGATGGCGATGCGGGAGCTGTCGCCTTTGTCGGTGAAGTAGCTGTGGCCGCCGATGAGGCGCGGAAGGTTACGGAGGCCGGTTAATGCCAGCTTGCTTTTCGGGTTGAAAAAGGCTTGCGTTTGTTGGGTAGCGTTACCGGTTCTGGTGTAGAGAAAATCGAGTTGCGCGGCTTCGGTGATCAGAATTTGGGAGGTCGAACCGGTTGCGGTCAAAGCACTGTCCAGGGATTGGGCGACGTGGGCGATCTCGTCGTTGCGCCACGGGCTTCCTTCCTGCTTGGCCCCTTGCCCCGGAGCGTGGTACCAATCCCATTGCGGCTCGTTAACAGGACTGATGTAATTGAAATGCAAACCTTCGTCTTCGAAGTGCTTTAAAACCGTCGTGAGGAAGCGAGCATAGTCGTCGTAATGCTCCGGTTTGAGATTTGAAATGTAATCTTTATCGGTTTTATAGCCCCGGCCATTCTTCGTAAACTGTACCGGCGGCGTGTTAGAGAAGGCAATCAGGTTTTCGACGCCGTATGCTTTCGCTTTTTTGGTAAACCATATATAACCGGCTTGTTTCGACCAATCGTAGGTTCCATCGGGCCGTAGGAAGCATTCGACACGTTTGCGGAAATCGGTAATGCCGCTGCTGTCGCCCTGCTCGGCTGTACCGCCGCCAATGTTGAACCGCCAGGCCGAGAGGCCGATGCCTTTGGGGTTGCCATGGGCGTCGAATTCCTTGCTGAAAAGCCATTCGGCCATTTGCTCGCGGTTTTGGGTCGGCCAGTTTTTAGCAATGCCCTCGGTAAACCAGGCGCCGGCGGCACCAAAGTTGTCAATCTTTTGTACTTTGTTTTGGGTATTGATTTTGATGACCAGTTCTTTCGGCCGTTGGGCGTAGGAGAGAACGGAGCTAAGTACTGAAAGGGTAGTGATCAGAAGATTTTTCATAGTGCATTTAAAATACATTGAAACCCATTGCGAGCAGAATAAGCACAACGGCCCACCCGGCGGCTTGGAGCAGTACCGGATGTCGATAACTGCCCATTAACCGTTGTTTGCGGCTCGCGACGAGCAAAATGGCGAGGGCAATAGGCAATACAAATCCATTTAAAGTACCTACAAATACCAGCACTTTGACCGGCCGACCTACGACCAGGAAAATGACCGTCGAAATAAGGATAAAAACAATGGTAATGGAGGATTGATACTGCTCGATCAAAGGGTGAAATGACCTCAGAAACGAAATGGAAGTATAGGCCGCGCCGACCACCGACGTAATGGCCGCTGCCCAGATCATTAACCCGAAAAGCTGCTTACCAAAAGAGCCTGCTGCATTTTCGAATACGGAGGCCGATGGATTGTCGGGGTTAATGCTCGCACCGGCGAGGATAATGCCCAGCGTTGCCAGAAAGAGGAGATAGCGTATTAATGCCGTAATGAGTATGCCGGTGGATGCGCCGCGGTTGACTTCCTTCAATGCGGTTTCGCCGCGCATGCCCGAGTCGAGCAGGCGATGCGCCCCTGCGAAGGAGATATACCCGCCCACTGTTCCGCCGACGAGTGTCAGCGTAGCAATAGGGTCGAATTTTTCGGGGAAAAAGGTATGGTGTATGGCGCTGCCCAATGGCGGGTGCGAGGTGAATGCAACGTAGAGAATGAGGGCGATCATCACGAAGCCGAGTAGCTTGGCAAAACTGTCCATGGCCTTGCCTGCTTCTTTGAACAGAAAGATGCCGATCGCAATGGCGGCGCTGAGTATCGCACCGGTTTCCACGCTGACGCCCGTCATGGCCTCCATGCCGAGCCCTGCGCCGGCGACATTGCCGATGTTGAATGCCAATCCACCGGCTACGATCAGGAATGCGAGCAGGTAGCCGAGGCCGGGGAGGAGCTCATTGGCCAGGTCCTGGGCACGTTTGCCGGAGACGGTGATGATCTGCCAGATGTTGAACTGGACGGCGAGGTCGATCAGTATCGACAGCAGAATGACAAACCCGAAGCTGGTCGCCAGCTTTTCGGTGAAGACGGTTGTTTGGGTCAGGAAGCCGGGGCCTACCGCGGAGGTGGCCATCAGGAATGCCGCGCCTAGCAGCGCGTTTTTGTTTTTTGACATATTGTTTTGCCACAAAGGCACGAATTAAGCACCATAACCCCCGCCCCCTGGAGTTTCAATAGTCAAAACATCTCCCGCATTCACTTTCAGACTACAAATTCCGGGTAATTCATTAATTGAACCATTTGATAGCAACGTATGCCGCCCGCAAGTGCCATCGTTGCCTCCTGCCAATCCATAAGGCGCATGCCGCCGGTGCTGGCCAAGCAGCGTAACCTGCAACGAGTTCAGAAATTCCAGTTTGCGCACGATACCATCTCCGCCCCGCCAGCGCCCCGCTCCACCCGAACCATGGCGAATGCCGAATTCCAGCAATCGCACCGGATACTTCCGTTCCAATTGCTCGGGATCGGTAATGCGGGTATTGGTCATGTGCTGATGCACCGCCGAGCGACCATTAAAGCCGTTGCCGGCACCCACGCCGCCACCGATGGTTTCGTAATAACCGAATTGATCATTACCGAATAGGAAGTTGTTCATCGTCCCCTGGCTGCAAGCGGCCAGGCCAAATGCTTTCAGTAACGTATCAACCAATCGCTGGCTTACCTCCGTGTTCCCGCCGACTACCGCAGGACATTGCCAGGGATCGTCGGAGAATTGGGGATGCAGGAAACTGTTTGCAGGGAGTTTGATTTCCACGTCTTGCATCAAGCCGTCATTCAAAGGAATCTCCTTGTTGACCAAAAGTCTCAAAACGTACAGAATGGCGCTGTATAAAATGGAAATATTGGCATTGAGGTTATTCGGATGCACGCCCGAAGTGCCGGTGAAGTCGAAAATCTGCTTATTATCGGTTATGCTGATTTTTACGGCTATCCGATGATTGTTATCCAAAAGCTCGGAAGCCTCAAAAACCTGTCCTTGCAAGGGCTCCAATGCATTCCCAAGCTGCAAAACGGCGGTTTGTTTCAGCATTCCCATGTATTTCCGGACGGTTTCCAGTCCATGGTTTTCCACCAGTTTCAATAGCTGGGAACTGCCTTTTTTCAATGCAGACAATGCCGCAATAATGTCGGCCTCGTTGGAAAGAAACGACCGGGTGGGGTAGGGGCCGCCCGTAAATAATTCCCGCAATGCCTCCCATTGGAATTCGCCCGCCTTTACCAGGTATTGCGGCACAATTACAACGCCCTCTTCCGCCAGGCAAACGGCGTCCGGCGGCATCGAGCCCGGTGTTTTACCACCCACTTCGGCATGGTGCGCGCGGTTGATCACATAGCCTGCACAAGTTTGATCCTCCGTAAATACCCCGGCGATCAACGTAATATCCGGCAAATGCGACCCGCCGTATTGCGGATGGTTGGTAATCACCACATCACCAGGGCCGATTGCGATGGCCTCGCGCACGAGGCGCCCGCATATACCCATGCTGCCCAGGTGTACGGGAATGTGCTGCGCGTTCACAAGGAGCTCGCCGTCGGCGTCGAGCAATGCGCAGGAGAAATCGAGGCGTTCTTTGACATTGACTGAAAACGCCGTGCGCTGCAACTGGACGCCCATTTCGTCGGCAATGGCCTTAAAACGGTTCGTGAAAAGCTGCAATGCTACTTCCTCGCTTTGGGTTTCGGTGCGCGTTTGTGTAGTCTCCGTTTTCCACGCAATGGCATCCAGGCCTTGCTGAACCACCAGTTTCCAGCCTTTCGGCAAATAGGTTGTGGAGGTATTATTGAGCAGTATGGAAGGCCCTTCCAGCTGGTCGCCAGGATGGAGGTTGTCCCATTCGAAAACGGCTGTTTCAGGTAGGTTTATATCATGTAAAAATGGCTTAATGATACTGGTAGGAGGCATTTTTTGCCCATTTTCGATCAGCCGTAATGGAGCGATTCCGGGGCTGCGCTCCTGCATTTTGAGTTTGATACTTTCCAGTTCCACCACTGCATTGGCAGGATAATAACCGAATTGTCCACGATAGGTTTCCTCAAAGACAGCAAGCGTAGTGTCACCGGAATAGGCTATTTCAACCGTGTTCTCCTGACCGGAAAGGCGCAAGTAAACATGGCAGAATACGGTTTCAAAAGCGTCAATACCTTGATTTCTGAGCATTTCGGTTGCCCGCTTTTCTAAAACATCCTGCCACTCAAAGATGCTTTTTTCAGCTTCGGTCCAGGGCAGTAGAATCTGCTTTGAAACAATCGTGCTGATCAGCGCCTCGCCAATGCCCGCTGCGCTGAAAAGTCCGCCGTCATAGGGTAGTAGTACCGTACTCATATCCAGCAATTCGGCCAGCTGGCACGCGTGCAAGCCTCCCGCGCCGCCGAAGGTTACCAGTGCAAACGCGTTGGGATTAATCCCTTTTTCCACGGAGATTTTACGAATGGCATCGGCCATTTTTTCATTGGCGATGCTTTCGAGACCGGTCAGGATTTCCTGGTGGCTGAGCTGGTTGGCGGTTTCGGTTTGAATGCGGGTACGAAGTTCTTCCAGCCTGGCAATGGCTGCTCCTGCATGGATAGGAATGCTGAATTTCGATGTTTCCAGCTTGCCGAGCAGCAGGTTGATATCTGTAACGGTCAATGGCCCGCCGGCACCATAGCAGGCAGGGCCGGGCGAGGCACCAGCGCTTTCCGGACCTACTTGCAGTGAAAAGCCATCAAACCAGCACACAGAACCGCCGCCCGCCGCTACGGTTTCGATAGCCAGGGTAGGGTTATGGAATTCGATACCGTCAATCTCGGTAATGTATTTCAGCTCCGGCTGGCCGTCGATCAGCGCGGTATCCGTGCTGGTACCGCCCATATCGAAGGTTATCGCTTTTGTGAAACCCAGTTTTTGGGCAAAATTGGTGGCTGCCACCATTCCGCCGGCCGGGCCGCTCAGGAGGCTGTCTTTCGCACGAAAACCACCCACTTCGGAAAGGCTGCCGGTGCTGGTCATCACTTGCAGGCTGCCGCTGTGGAGCGCGCCGTTGTTTAGTACCCCACGGATATTAGTCAGGTATTGGTCAAGAATGGGATCGAGGTAGGCATTCACCACGGCGGTTTGGGTTCTTCGCAAATAGTGCGAAAACGGAAACAGATCAGACGACGCGGAGACGTATTTTGCCCCATTGTTCCGGAACCAGCTGCCAAGCTGTGATTCATGTTCCGGATTTTGGTAAGAATGCAATAGAGAAAGGGCAACTGACTTATAATCAGTAAGTCCGTGCGTCGATTTGAAATCAGTCAAATCCAGCGCTTCAATCACATTTCCGTCGGCGTCCAGCCGCTCATCGACTTCCAGCACTTCGCTGTAAAGTAATTTGGGTTCGGGAATATCAAGCTGAAAGAGCGACGGACGCTGCTGATTGCCGATGTAGAGCAGATCTTTAAAGCCCTTTGTCACAACCAGCAGTGTTTTTGCACCTTTCCTTTCGAGCAATGCATTGGTGCCCCTGGTGGTGCCCAGCCGCATGGCAATGGGCGGAAGCGGTTGATCGAGCGGTGTTTGGGTAAGCAGCCGCGCGGCCAGAATGGGAGCTTCTTCGCCGGTCGTTATTTCAAAATCGACGGGTCGGTCGAAAGCAAGATCGTTGGTTAATGTAATGGTGTGCCGCTGCCGGTCGATGCTTGCAATACGGTTATGCGTTTCGCTTCCGTGCAGTTTGAATGTATAGTTTCTGAAAAGGTCGCCGTCGTAGGGCCAGGAGGCTTCGAAACGGAAAGTATTGGGGCTCAATTTATCCGTAATGCGGCCGCGAAGGCAGCTGGAACTAAGTACTTTGATGCGCGTCTTGCTTGCGGCGGGATCAATAGCGAGGCAATCGGTAAAAGTCCCGCCTGTATCGATCCAGATTTGCCAGACGGTTTCGGATGTGGTTTTCAAAAGAACGGTTTATGAGAATAGGTAATCAGTTCCCAATTTAGTCAATTCGTGGCATCCTGACTACTCTTGACTACTTCCTGACTATTCTTGACAATTTCTGACAACCGCATGACGCCCTAAATATCCCTGAAACCCTTCTGGTATTCTCCGGGGGACATGCCGGTCGTCTTTTTGAATACCCGGTTGAAATTCGTCACGTGGTCGAAGCCGGTCTGGTAGCAGATATCCGAAAAGCTGTCGAACTTACCTGAAAGAATAATTTTGCAAGCCTCATTGATGCGTACCTCGTTCAGAAAGCTGACGAAGGTCTTGTCGGTATGTTTCTTGAAGTACCGGCAGAATGCCTGAGGTGTGAGGTTGGCTATTTCGGAGATTTCGGCGAGGGAAATGTGCCGTTTGTAGTTGGTGACGAGGTATTGGAAAATGCGGTCCATGCGGATACCCTCGACTTCGGAAATGACTTGTTCGCTATTGCTCGTCGCGAGCGGTTTCAGGTCGCGGGTGGTGGAAAACTGGTAGAGGAGCTTGATAAATGCCGCTACCCGCTGGCTTTCTTTATGGTGAATGATCTCCGAAATGATCTTCTGCACCGCTTCCCGCGCCTCTTCCGGTATTTGAAAACCATTATGCACGCCGTTTACAAATTTCCGGATGTTGACCATTTCCGGCAGGCTCAGGATATTTTGGGATAAATAATTGGGATCGAAGAAGATGGAAACGGAGTGAATCTGCCTGGGCTCGTCGGGATTGAAGTAGGACTCGTCGTTCTTGAAAATGTGTGATTGGTTGGCCCCGATGATGTAAATGTCGCCCGATTCGAACCGCTGCATGTAATTCCCCGCGACCAGGATTCCCGAACCTTCCACCACCCATTCGATCTGTACTTCGCGGTGGCGGTGCAAATGCGGGTAGTAGTGCGGCAGCTTTTCCTCCTGAACAACAATTGTACTTTCGCGGGAAACGGGTATGGTGAATTGTACGACTTTCATAATATTAAATATACGCAGGAAGGTTGGTTAATGCTTCATGCCGGGTAATGTTTTCATTGATCTTTTGTATTTTTCAGGTATCATCACCGTGAGCGTAATGCGTACGCCGACGTTCTATTTGTTGTTACATGCCTACGGCATTCAATCGTCGTGCCCATGCATCGTTTGCTACCAATGTTTCATGCCTGACGGCATTTTGGCGGAAGGCATGAACGTATGGACTACCCATGTTTTGTGCTGTCGAATCCAAATCGCGTAGCGATGTAATATTGGTAGCAACGAAATCGCCTCCCCGGTGCCAAAATCCCGTTAGGGATGTAACATCAATGCAAACGCAACACAGGCCAATCATCTTTCCAATCCAACTGTTCCACACGCAACTTCGATCGCCCATTGTCTTTCGCATTATACCCGTGGAATACCAGGTAGTCGACACCGTCAAACGTGCAAACTGCATTGTGCCCCACGCCATGCCACTCGTCGTTGCCTTCGAGAAGCAATGTCCCGCCGCCTTGCATCATTGGGACACCACTACGGTCAACGTATGGGCCTGTTAATGATTTAGAACGGCCTATGCGCATTTTGTAGGTACTTTTTGCACCCCGGCAACAATAATCATAGGAGGCAAAGAGGTAGAAATAATCAAACTTTTTGAAAATAAATGGCGCCTCGATGGCCCCGCTACCAGCCGTGGAATCGCCGCCGGGCCTCGTGCGCGGTACGCTCGCGAGGGTAAACCAGGTTTGTGGCTGCGCAACGCTGCGGGCGTCTGCATCGAGTTTGACCAACTTAATACCATTCCAAAATGACCCAAATGCAAGCCAGGGCCGCTTTTGCTCATCGACGATCAGGTTAGGATCGATGGCGTTCCATTCATCACGGCCGGGAACGGATTCGATTACCTGACCATGGTCGGTCCATCGGTAATCGGCGCTGGCGGGGTTTAAGGTTTTGTTGGTGGCAACACCAATGCTCGAACGGTTTTTGCCAAATGTTGAAATTGAATAATAGAGGTAATACATGCCATTGTAGTACGAAATATCCGGAGCCCAGATGTGTCCTTTAAAACCCGGTACCGCTTTCACTGCCCATTCAGGCGGTGCATTGAATACCGGTTTCTCCTTCTTCCAATTCTGCATATCCTTCGATGACCACATGCTGATACCCCTGCCTGTCGCGAAGACATAGTAAACCCCGTCCTGCCGGATTATCACCGGATCGTGAACAGGGATATTCGTTTGCAATGAATCCTGGGCGCGACCAATCTGCGCGCCCAGGATGAGTAGTAAGAAAATGAATGGCCTCATTATTTCAGCATAATCTTCTGCGGCATGCCGAAAAGCATCTCGCCGACACCGGAAGTTTTCACACCTATACGCGCATAAATGTACTCGCGTGATGCAAGGTTAGCCGGAATGTTGGCAGTGAGCGTAATCGGTTTCGACAAGTCGGTGATGTTAGCCGCCACTTCCTGTGCATTACCGACGTTATTGCCGGGGTCGACGATCGTGGTGGTGCCTATGTAAAGGTTCACCCTCTCGAGTGTGCGGCCGGCCGCAACCTGCTGCACATTGAATGTCGCCGAGACCTTGCCTTCGCCTTTGGAATATGCATCATTTTTAATGACGAAATAAGGGTTGACAGGCACATCGATCTCCTTAGAACCGCGCAATTCCACATCGATGGAGTCGGTATTGTCTACCCACGGGCCATTGCCGCGGAGTCTTACGAGTTTGTAATTGCCGTCAAAAAGTGAGGCCGAAAATGTGCCGTCCTGGGCCACCATCACAGGTATTTTGGTGAAAAGCTGGTAGCCGTGCTGCCAAAGTTCGAGCTGGACACCATTGGAGCGTACTCCTACCGGTTGCCCTTCAAAAACTACTTTGCCCTTCAAAACCGATTTCGGCTCGGTGCGGTTATCTTTTTCACATCCCGAAAGGCCGGCCATCAATGCCAGCAGCAGCGCGGGAATGCTTTGTATGATTCTTGATTTCATTGCTTTTTCGGATTAATGGAATGGGTTACGGACAATTTTCGGGTTGTTGTCGATCGCGTTCTGCGGAATGAACGAGTAGTAGTTCGCGATCTGGAAGAACCGCGGGGCACGGAAGCGCGGGGCCACCAGCTTGTCAAACACATACTTGCCGTGAGTAGCATGGCCCGGGCGTACGACGCGGTAGGGGTAGAGCGCGTAAATCATCGCATCGGCATTGGCCGAGTTACCGTTCCACACCTCATGTGCGGTACGCCAGCGCATGAGGTCCCACACGCGGTGGTCTTCGAATGCAAGTTCCACACGACGTTCGTTTTGCAGCTTTTCGAGGTTAATCGTCTTGAGGCTGTTTGCAGGGAAACCGGCACGCTCGCGCAGGGTGTTGGTGTATTTCAATGCGTCGGCGGTTTGCCCGAGTTCAAGGGCGGCTTCGGCCGCATTCAGGTAAATCTCTCCGAGCCGGAACCTTACCCACCACATATCGCTGCGGATACCACGCGTGCTCGACATGGCAGTCTGATCCACGAATTTGCGCAGGTAAAAACCGGTGTTCGAAACCTCCGTTTGCGAGCGTTGCGGACCGGAGGCGCCGGTTAGCAGGCCGCCATCGTCGTAGGTCGAGCCGAGAACGTTGGATTCTACGGTCTTGAATGCATTCGTAGCATTATCCCAAACCTTTACACCGGCCTGAATTTGCACCTCGGTACCCCGGAAGCTGGTGCCGGGATAGATAATCGTCCCGTACAAACGCGCATCCTTGTTCGCGAAAATATCCTGCAACTTGTCGTAATAGACGTAATCGGTATTGCCGGCGTTGCGGTTTTTCAGTTCGCCGGAAGTACCGTCGAGGTATTCGTAATCCTCCACGAGGTTCAGCGACGGGGTGATGGACGACGACGAGAGGTTGTCCTCGCGCACATTCCGGGCGATGTTGTCGTAGGTAAAGCCATGGCGTTTGTCTTTGCTCACCAGGAAGTCCTGTGCCCAGATCACCTCGCGGTTAGCACTCTTTTTAGTGATGGCCTCATAAAAATTCACGCCCTTGTCGGGGTTGGATTTGTAAAGCTCAAAACTGCCGCTATTAATAATCTCGGCCGATGCCGCCAGCGATTTGGCATAATAATCCTTGGCGCGTGCAGCCGGAATACCCACTTCACCACCCGGTGTCGAAATCGGCGAGGCCATCAGGTTATTGTATTTCGCGATGGAAGCGGCATAAAGCATTGCACGGCTTTTGACCGCCAACGCAGTAAACTTCGTCGCGCGGGTATTGCTGGTGCCATTGCCAAGCAAGTCCTTTACCGCATCCAGCTCGGAGGCGATGAAGTCATACACTTCTTCTTCCTTGGCTCGGGCGTTCTGAAGTGGGGATGGGTCGCCGCTGAAATCGTAAATGAGTTGTTTGGTGATCAGCGGCACTCCGCCCATGCGTTTTACGTGCTCGAAATACACATAGGCCCGCAGGAAGCGCAACTCTGCGTTAAACTGGGCCTTCTGCGCATCCGAAAGTTTCACGGCGTGAGTTTCGATGCTTTCCAACGCAAGGTTAATGTCGCGGATCAGGCCATAATCCCATAGTGTCCAGCGGGTAGTCGGGTAGTTGATAATGTTATTGCGCCCGTCGTCGTTGTTGGACCACATGGCTTCGTCGTAGGCCGAAAACTCGGCCCAACCGGTTGTGAGCGATGTGTGCGCGGGCAGGCGATCATAATAATTGGCCAGCAGCCCGGTGATCATTTTCGGATCGTTCCAGACCTGGTCTTCGAGGATGATATTCTGCGGTTTGCGTTCGAGCCAGTCGTTGCAGCCGGCGAAAACGAGCATGGAGGCAGAGACAAATATTTTGAGTGATAGTTTTTTCATAACCGGTTTTTAGAAAGTGAGGTTGAAACCTGCATTGAACAAGCGCTGCTGAGGATACACCAGTGCATTGCCTGATGAAATCTCCGGATCGATCTCGTACTTCTTCACGTTGTCGATCGAGAACAGGTTGGAGGCATTCACGTAAATGCGCAGGGCGGATAGACCCAGTTTTTTCGAGATTTTCTGGTCGAAGGAATAGCCGAGCTCGATATTGCGTAGACGGATGTAACGCACGTTGGTGATCCAGAAATCGCTTCCCCTGAAATTCACGTGGCTGGTATTGTCTTTGCGAATGGCAGGGTAGGTGCCTGGGATCCATTTGCTGTTCGGGTCGAACGGATCTTCGCGGTGCCAACGGTCTTCGAGCATGAAATGCGGCGAGGTACCATTGTTCTGGTAAGGGATCTTCAACTCCCAGTTGCGCTGGAAGCTTTGCAGCGACGCGCCTGCGAAGTCGAAAAACAGAGAGAAGCCTTTGTAAGCCACGCTTCCGTTGAATGCGAAGCTCAGATACGGGTTAGCTCCTTCCGCATAACCGATTGGCCGCATGTCGAGGTTGTTGATAATGCCGTCCCCATTCACATCCTTGTAAATGAAATCGCCGGGCAGGTGCGAGCGGTTGCCTTGGCCGTCGTTGTCGATTTTGTAGCTTTCAATCTCTTCCATCGACTGGAACTGGCCTACCACCTGATAACCCCAGTTGATATTGCCCCAGCGGTCTACAAACGAATCACGGTATTCGTTGAAGGAGTTACCAAAACGGGGTTTATAGAAATCCAGGTCGCGACGGCGCGATAGGGTCGCATTGGCACTCAAAGTATAATCCACTTGTCCTACCGAGCTTTTGTAGGTCAAAACACCTTCCACACCTCGGTGGGTATCGGAGTTCAGGTTCTCATTGGGCAAAGAATAACCTACTTCCGAAGGCAGTAGCACGTCGTAGCGGGCAGCAGGTAACCCCTCCCGTTTTCTTTCGAAAATGTCGAACTGGCCGGTAAGCTTTCCATCCAGCACCCCGAAGTCGAGACCGATGTTGGTGGAAATGTTGGTGATCCATGAAAGTGTCGTGATCGGTAAACCTCTCGGACGGACGCCAATGGTGTAGTTACCATCAAAAATGGCGCTGCCTTGCAGGAAGTTATAGCCCGGCAGATAGCTGAATGGCGCTACTACGAACTCGTTGTTGCTGAGGCGGTCGGCTCCCGTGCGACCATAGGAAGCGCGGAGTTTGAGGTTGCTGAATACATTTTCGAGTTTTCCTTTGAAGAAATTCTCCTCCGAAATGCGCCATCCCGCCGATACGCCCGGGAAGAAACCGTAGCGTTTGCCCGGTGCATACAGGAACGAGCCATCATAGCGGCCCACTGCCTCGATCAGATATTTTTGTTTGTAGTTATAATTAACCCTTCCCACATAACCCGCACGTGCTTCTGTGCTCCATTCATCGATCAGCAAATCCTGGTTCGCGAAAGACATTAGTGGAATATAGTTGTTCGGCGGAACGGTGTGGACGACCAGGTAAGTATTCACATTGTCGGAACGCTCGTAAGCGGCAACGGCCGAAATATCATGGTCGCCGAATGTTTTGGCATAACTCAACTGGAACTGTGCGAACCGGTCGACGATATTGCGTTTCCGGCGTTCGCGCCAGGGGTTCTGGTTACCGCCGCCGGGTACTACATTATAGGTGTCGTTCTTGGCGTCGTAGGTGTAGGCGTCGTAGGTATATTCAAAACCGTCGAAATCGAAGTTGGTGAATGCATACGAGTAAGTTCCTTTTGCTTTCAGGCCGAATTTGAAGTCATATTCGGCATAGAAGTTGCCCTTAACATTCCGCCAGACCTCGTCGATATAGCCGGTCACGTCCTTTTTGTAGGTCGCCGGGTTTACGTTCACATTGTGGGTCTGGTTGATGTATTTCGGATTGTCGTTGGCATAGGGACGCTCCGTGGGCCACATGGTGAAAATACTGAGGAACGGGTTGAAATAGTCGTCCAAACCCGGTACGCCCACTTGGAAGCGGTCTTCAATGCGGCCGCTGATCTGCGTTCCCACTTTCAAACCTTTGGTTAGGCTTGCTTCGATATTAGCCTGGATGTTGGTCCGTTTGAAGTTATAGTCGCGGATCAATGCATCCTGGTTCAGGTGGCTGATCGACAGGAAGTAGTTCATCTTGTCGCTGCCGCCTTGTACACTCGCGTTACCAAAGTATTGGGGCACATTCGGGCGCATCACCATGTCGTAGTAATCGAAGCTCTGGTAACCTTTTTCAGTACCGACGCGCCATTTTTCCAGTTCAGCAGGGGTAATGGACGGCGTGCGACCCTGGTTCACATCCGATTCCACGAGCCCACGCATGTGCTGGTACGCATTGGCGGGCTTGGGGTAGCGCGTGAAGTTTTGCAAACCATAGTAACCCGACAGGCTGATCTTTGTCCCGTCGCCTGCCTTACCTCTTTTGGTTGTGACCAAAACGACCCCGTTCGCTGCCCGCAGACCGTAAATGGCGGCCGAAGCGTCTTTCAGGATCGAAATGCTTTCAATATCGTTTTGTCCAAGGTTGTTGAAGGAGCCCGCGTCGGAAGGCACGCCATCGATTACAAACAGCGGCGTACCCATATTCCGGATTTGAATGGTGGTAGCGGCACCGGGGCGGGCATCGGCCTTACGGGCGGTAATCCCCTGCACGCGGCCTACCAGTGCATCCGAGGTCCCGATGGCGGGGGTGCGGATCAGGTCTTTGGCCTGCACGCTGCTCACCGCGCCGGTAAGCGTGGCCTGGGATTGCGTTCCGTAACCCACGACGACCACTTCCGTGAGCTCTTCGCTGCTGGGTAGCAATGTTACCTGAATGTTCGACTGGTTGCCGATCGCGACTTCCTGCGAGGTGTAGCCGATGAACGAGAAGGAGAGCGTGGTAGCATTGTCGGCTGCATTCAGCGAAAAAGTACCGTCGGCGCCGGTAATGCTTCCGGTGGTGGTGCCTTTCACGACCACGCTTACACCGGGAAGCGGGCTGTTCTTTTCGTCGACCACCTTTCCGGTGATCGTTTTGTCGACCAGTTTCCGGTAAGTAACGGCGGGTTCGAAGCGTAATTTTTCCGCCCAAACCTCCTGGGGCGACAAGCATCCTGCTGCCAAAAGGGCAAAAAGAGGCCTGCGAAGCCCCAGGAAGGGGTTTCGTCTGTTTTGGTTGTTCATTGTTAACCTGGGTTAGATGTGAGTAGTTGTTACAGCATTGTGGTTTTGTTAACCTTTTTGATTATTTATTAATAAAAATTATTGAATAAATACTATTTAAAAAATGGCAAAAAAATAGCCCTCCGGCGGGTTTTGACAACCCGTCGCACGTTTGATGTTTCAAAATCAACCATCCAGATTCGCAGAAGGCACTTTAAATGCCCTGCGAATCTGAACGTTGATAACTATACGCTAAACTTGAATGAGTTTTGAAGCCATAGGCAAAACGCAGTTTAGAATTATAACCCTTTGTCCTTTACAACTTTCATGACCCCGGTCATCAGGCGCCAGTGGCCAGGGAACGTACATACATACGGATAGTCTCCAACCTGATCCGGTACTACAAATTTCAAGCGGTAAGTCTGGCCGGGGTTTACGAGCGGTGTCGCAGCCAAAACCTGAGGGATATTAGGTACATAATTCTTCTCTGCGCCGTCTTTGGCGGTGATCATCTTGTCGGCAGCAGCGCCGATGATCTCGGTAGACTTGGGACGTCCTACCACAATGTTATGCTGCATCGCATCCGGGTTCTCGAACACGATTTCAACAGTTTTGCCTGCCACCGCAGTGAATTCGGTGATGGTGAATTTCATTTCTTCACGAATAGCCTTAATCGTCACGACTTGTACGTTCGGATCAGTTGCCACTTCCTCTTTAATGCCGTAAGATTCCAGCAAAGTAGTGTAACGGCTGCTCAGGTCGTCGGGGATCGTGCTTTTAACACTTGCCAGCAGTTTTTTGCCTTCGTCGTTGGTGTCTTCCTTGCGTTTCGGGTTCCATGCGCCGAGGATACCTTTGATGATCGCATTGCGGCCCTGCGGATCGAGTGATTGCGAGGTCTGAATGAGTTTCAACACATCGTCACCGCTTGCGTAAGATGAATAGCCGCGTACGGTACGTTCCAGCGCGAAGTCGGAAAGGCGGTCGAGGCGACGTACTTCGAACGACTTGCTCATCGTGTTGTTTTTGTTCTCGTCTTTTTCAGGAACCACATTGTCCACGTCCACGGTCGCCGTTACATTCACTTTACCGGCTTCGTCGGAAGTGAAACCGAATGCGGTTTTCCATGGGCCATTGTTACCTTCCACGAGCTTCACCGTTTCGCCCGGCGCGATGCCGTTGGTCAGCTGGCGGCTGATGTAGTTGGTGTTCAAAGAACGGCTGCGGATACCCACATTCACCGTTGGCACCTGCTCTTTGGTAACAGGCACACTACCGATATTGGTAATCTCGATCACCACGCGGGCATACTCACGTACGTATGGCGTTTTCGGCTCGATGGTAATGTTGGTTACGGCAAGGTCAGCAGTGCCTTGTACGGTCACCTTGCTTGCGCCGTGACCTTCGTGGTTCATTGCCGAGTGATCTGCGTGGCTGGCAGCGGCTGTTTGCTGGGTAGCCCCCGCTGAACCAGCTTTCGCAACACGTTGAGCAATGTATTTTGTGCGCAAAGCTCCGTCATGCGAGTTCAGAATTGCGGCAAAAGCATCCGGCATCCAGCGGTCTTCCGCATTGGAATAGGTATCCAGCAATGCCAGTACGGCTGTTTCGATCTGCGGGGTCAATGGGATCTCGGAGAATGCCAGGAGTGTGTTCAGCACTACCAATGGCTCTTTGTCATGCAATGCATCGGCGGTCAGCAATGCTTCGCCGCTCGCTGCGGTGCGTGGAAGCACTTTTACAGCCGTTTTGCGTACATCGTTGGATGGGTTCTTCAATGCTTCTACCACTACCGGCAGTACCTGCGGGTCGGCGATCGCATTCAAGCCTTCCAGCGTCCACAATGCGTGGATTGTAGCGGTATTCAGACCGATTTCATCGACGGATTTGTCTTTAACCAGTTCAACCAGCTTCGATACCACATCTTTGTTGCCGCGTTCCACCAAAAGGCGTTGCGCGTGCTGGCGCCAGAACATATTGCTGTTTTTCAAAGTCGCAACGAGCTCTTCCGGACGTGATTTGCTCAAAGCAATCGGCGTGTATTTTGGCGCATTCTTCCAACCGATGCGGTAGAGGCGGCCGTGGGTGAAATCGCGCAGCGGCGTTTCGTAGGCATTACCTTTTCCGTTTTCGGAGCCTTTCGGAGTCGGGTTGTGCTGGATGATGTAGCTGTACCAGTCGGCTACCCAAACTGCGCCATCCGGACCTACTTCGGCGAATACGGGTGCAACCCATTCGTCGGCACCTGCGAGCAGGTTGAAGCCGAGTTGATCCTCGTAGTCGGTTCCTTTTTTCACCATCACGTTCTGGTGCAGAATGTGGCCGGTAGGCTCGGAAACGAATGCAACTTTATTCCAGTATTGTTTCGGATACGCGCGGGCGGTGTAGAAGTTGTGACCGGCTGCTGCGGTAAATCCACCGAAAACGTCAACCTGGCGAACTTTCGGCGTGATAGGCTGCATATCCTTGTGGGTATCCGTGCTTCGGCTGCCGTTATCGACTTTGCTGGCGCCGAAATAGCGGTTAGGAATGGCGCTGTACCAGCCGTGCGAGTTGTTGGCCGTAGAACCGAACAAGTCACCAGCCTCGTTGAAGCCCAATCCCCAGGTATTGTTGGAGGTTTTAGCTACAATTTCCATATCCGAGCCATCCGGTTTGAAGCGGAACAATGCCTGGCCGAAATCGAGCTGATCGCTGTTGCCTACCTTGCCTTTGAAGCCGGAGTAACCTACCGAGCCGTAAACCCAGTTGTCGAAGCCGTAATGCAGGTTGGAAGGTCCCGCGTGGGTATCGCCTGTACCAAAGCCCGAGAAGAGGATTTTCTTCACATCAGCTTTGTCATCGCCATTGGTGTCTTGCAAAAACAGCATGTGCGGAGCTTGCGAAACCACCAGACCGCCGTTGGCGAATGCCATACCGGTAGGAATGCTCAGATCGTCGGCGAACTTGGTGAACTTGTCGGCTTTGCCGTCGTTGTTGGTATCCTCGCAGATGAGGATGTAGTCGCTACCGCCTGTGTCTTTGCGCTCGTTGGGATAATCTTTCGTGATCAATACGTACAATCTGCCGCGCTCGTCCCACGTCATTGCGATCGGGTGCATGACGTCCGGCTCGTGCGCGAAGACGCTCAGGGTAAAGTCAACCGGGATTTGAATGTGTTTCACCGATTCTTCCGGTGAAAGCGGCAGCTGCTGCAATTGCGGGCCGGGACGCTGCTCGTAGTTAGGGAGCTTCGCCTCGCGGTATTCGAATGGCTTCGGAGCCAATGCCGCCAATGCTTTGCGGGCATCGTCGTTTACAGCCCAGAGAATACCTTTTTCGATCAGATCCGCAAAGCCTTGCGTGCCCCAGGTACGCTCGTCGTGGCCGTACGCAGTGTAAAAAATACGGCCTTTGCCATGGGTTCTCACCCAGGTGTAAGGCTCTTTCTGCTGTCCGGGACGGTCTTTCTCCTGGTCTTTCTGGATCAGGCGCTCGGTGAGTACGATGTTGTCGGGTTGCAGCAACGTGTGCAGGTAAGTTTCATCCACCGTTTTGAATGGCTTCACGCCTGCGATCGCGGGGTGATCAGGCTTGGTCCATACGGGCTGGATCGTATCCCAGGTATGGCGCCAGAACTGTCCGCCGATCAGCTTCACCACCTCTGCATTATTGCGGAAGCAGTAAGAAGCGCAGTGAACCGGGATAAAGCCTTTTCCGCTGGCCACATAGTCGAGCAGCGACTTCGCCTGTTGCGGCGCGATCGAGTCCCAGTTGGCGTACAGCATCAATGCATCGTACTTGCTGAGCGTTTCGGGGTTCAGGTCGTTGAGGTTATCCGTATAGGTAAAGTTGAAGCCTTTGGGACCCAATGCAGCCATGATTTGCGGAACGCGTTCGGCGGGCTTGTGATGGCCCTTGTCGCCCAGAAACAGGATTTCCAGTCGGCGCGCTTTCGCCTCGCCTTTGGAAGAAGCAGTTTTAACCGACGCGTTCTGGGAGTTTTGCTGAGAGGCACATCCCAGCAGGACAATACCTAAGATAAAGGATAACGCTTTGGTTTTCATTGAGGTTAATTGTTTCTTGTTGTATTTAAAACCTAATTAAAATCCGTTAGCTCCATTCCAGAATTTCCTGGAAATCAAACAGATATTCGTTTTTGTATTCAACTTCAAAGTCTCGCAACATTTGAAGGTATTCTTCGCGGAACGTCTTTTTTCTATGATGTTCCTCCTGATGGGCAATGTACCGGATCACTTTGTCGATGCTGCTGCGGCTGTTAGAAAATGCTCCGTAGCCTTTCTGCCAGCTGAACATCGGCACATTGTGATGCTCTTTGATCCACCTGTTGGAGGATGTTTTGATCTCTTCAACCAGGGCCGGTAGTGGCGTTGACGGATTGTAACCAATCAAAATGTGAATGTGATCGGGCATTCCGTTTATCGCCAAAGGCTTCGATTTATGGCTGAGGATGATTCCTCCGATATAGGCATACAAATCGTTTTTCCACTCTTTTCTGATCAGGCTTTCGCGGCCTCTCACCGAAAAAACAATATGTATGTATAGCTGTGTATAGGTATTTGCCATGATATAATGTGTGTTGTTGTTAGAAATGTGGCGTTCGGTAAAATTTGCGTGCGCCGTATTTTAATCTGCAAATCCTGCGGTTTCCACAAATCCTTCGGGTTCTACAAATCCTTCGGTTTCTACAAATCTTTCGGTTTCTACAAATCTTTCGGTGCTCTGCACCTCGGCACTTGTATTGGTCTGCACCGTTTTTTCAAACCTTTCGGTTTCTACAAATCTTGCGGTGCGCTGCACCTTGGCCAATCATCTATCCCCTCGCAATGGTGCAGAGCACCCAAATAATTGTAGGAAATCCAGACGTCACCCCATTTTTCCCAAGGTGCAGCGCACCGTAAGATTTATGATACCGTTTCATCCGACCGTTTATCCCTCCAAACATTTTTTTCTACACATTCTGAAAATCAGGCAGCTTGATAAGCGCGCCGCCTTGCAATGCCGATTCGTGCGCGAGGATACCTACGCTCGTCCAGTTGGCCGATTGCCATGCATTCGGGAAAGGCTCGCGGTCTTCGATCAATGCGCTGATGAATTCGTGCGCCAAATGCGGGTGCGAGCCGCCATGGCCGCCTCCTTGTACGAACGACAAGTGTGCATTGTCATCCAGATTATAAACGCCGTGACCGGTGAAATGACGGATTTCCTCAGGCAGGTAATGCGCGTAATCGGGCGTCGTTACTTTCTCAGGAATTTCGTGCTCAGGCTTTTTCGCGGTGTGGATCACCGGATCTTCACCTTCGATCAATGGCCATTCAAAAGATTTTTTGCTGCCGTAAACTTCGAAGCTCTCGCGGTACTGGCGCGCCACGTCAAACAAAGAGCGGTATACATAAGCCGACAGGTCGCTGTCTTTGAACTTGATATGCGCCGATTCCACCGCGAATGGCGAGTTATGGATCTTGATCAGGTCTTCGGAGATCGTTCCTGAACCGAAGCATGATACATATTCCGCTTCCAGTTTCAGCAAACCGGCTACCGGGCCAACGCAGTGCGTCGCATAATGCATGGGAGGCAATCCAGGCCAGTAATCAGGCCAGCCTTCCATATCCTGCTGGTGGCTCGCTTTGAGGAACTGAACTTTGCCCAGCTCGCCTTTTTCATACAATTCTTTCACAAACAGGAATTCGCGGGCGTATACCACGGTTTCCATCATCATATATTTCTTGCCCGTTTCGCGGGTTGCTTTCACGATCTCGATGCAATCTTCCACGCTCGTCGCCATGGGTACGGTACACGCCACGTGCTTGCCTGCGCGCAGGGCTTTCAATGTCTGCTCCGCGTGGTTAGGGATAGGGGAGTTGATGTGAACGGCGTCGATGTTGGGATCTTTCAGCAATTCGTCATAGTCGGTATAGCGCACTTCAATGCCGTACTGGTCGCCCACTGCATTCAGTTTCGATTCGGTACGCTGGCAAATCGCGTACATATTGGCATTGGGATGTTGCTGGTAAATGGGGATAAACTCGGCGCCGAAGCCTAATCCGATAATGGCAACATTAATTTTCTTAGACATATTGATTAACAGGTTAATGATTCAGTAGATCAGCAGTTTAGCCTAAAACACGGTTTGTTTCGGTTTCAACTGTCCGCCGGATTGGCCGGTGTTTCAAGATGAGTTGGTGTGGATAGTAATCGACAATACAATTTTAAAGCAAAATAGTGCTAAAAACTTTTCAGGTTTTGATTAGTACTGTGCGTATTTTGATCTATTTTTAGATTAATATCGGTTTTAATGCAAAAAATAGCTAGAAAAAGCGCTTGAAAATGTCGATTTTGCGATAATTGAGCCATATTCTTTACCAAAATTCCCACTTTATGATCCGATCCGCCCGCCCCGAAGATGCCGATGCCGTAGCACCGCTGCTGATCCTCGGCATGGGACATATTGCAGGCATTTTCGCCCGCTCGGACAACCACGCCGATGCGATCCCTTTCTTCCGTGAATTTTTCCTGCATCCGGCCAATCAGTACAGCTATGCCCACACACTGGTTTTTGAAACCGGGGAGGGCATTATCGGTTCCATCAACGGCTATGACGGTGCATTGCTGCATACGTTGCGGCAGCCGGTTCTGGATAAGCTGCGGGAAGCGGACCCGGCTTTCGATCCGAACGATGAAACCGGCCCCGGCGAGTTCTACCTCGATTGTATCAATGTGCACGAGGAGCATCAGGGAAAAGGAATCGGGAGTCAGTTGATTCGCGCCCTGTGCGCACGGGCAGGGGCGCTCGGGCACAAACGCGCCGGGCTGATCGTGGATATGGTAAATCCGGCCGCCCGAAAACTATATGAACGGTTGGGCTTTGAAGTGATCGGCGAGAAGGACTTTATGGGTCACCGTTACTTCCATATGGTACGCGATCTTTGAAATGCATTTATCCTAAACCTTATATCAATGAAACAACGGCTCATTTCCCTGGACGTCCTGCGCGGGCTGACCATGATCCTCATGACCATCGTGAATAACCCGGGCGACTGGGGACACGTGTATCCGCCACTACTCCACGCCGAATGGCACGGTTGTACACCTACGGACCTGGTGTTCCCTACATTTCTGCTGATTGTCGGTGTTTCGATTGTGCTGGCTTCGCCGGTAAAGGTTTTGAACGGGCCTGCTTTACAGCGGATCGTCACCCGCACGCTGCGTATATTTTGCCTCGGATTGTTCTCGGGCTTCTTCGTGCGGATCCATTTGTTCGGGTTGGAAGGGAATGCATTGCTTGCGGCCCGACTGGTCGTGACGGCGGTTGTGGTGGTCGCATTGTTTTCAGATTATGACCGGAAGTGGCAGTTCATTACCGCAGCGGGTATTTTCGTTTTGATGATCGTGCTGGCATTCAGTGGTATCGAACCTTTCAATACCGTGCGGATTCCGGGGGTGTTGCAACGCATCGCCGTGGTGTATCTGGTCGCTTCCCTGTTATACCTGAAAACAGGCTGGCGTACGCAGGCTACGGTGGGGGTAGTGTTGTTGCTGGCTTATTGGGGAATTATGACGCTGATTCCGGTACCCGGCGTGGGAGAGGCTAATCTGGAAAAAGGGACCAATCTGGCTGCCTGGCTCGACAACCTTTTATTACCCGGACATTTGTGGGCATCATCAAAAACCTGGGACCCGGAGGGTATTCTGAGCACGTTGCCGGCGATCGGGACTGGTATTGCGGGATTACTGATTGGTACAATGCTGAAATCGGAGGGTTTGGGCAAAGTTGAGAAGGTTAAATACATGCTGACAGGTGGTTTGGCGGGAATCGCAGTGGGGTGGTTGTGGAATCTGGCGTTTCCTCTGAACAAAGCTTTATGGACGAGCTCATTCGTCTTGTACGCCGGAGGCTGGGCGCTGCTGCTGCTTGCTGTGCTGTATTATATGATTGATGTAAAAGGGCATTCCAAATGGACGACTTTTTTTGTGATTTTCGGCGTGAATCCGATGGTAGTCTTCTTTTTTACAGGAATGATTTTCAGGATCCTGAACGCCGTGAAAGTGCCGAACCCATCCGGCGGATCTGAAAAACTGGATTTTGTGCCCTATTTCTACCAATACCATTTGGTACCGGTTTTCAACGATCCGCGTAATGCGTCGTTGGCACAGGCATTGCTGCTGGTTGCACTTTGGTACGTAATCCTGCTGTTCCTGTATCGAAAAAAGCTCATATTTAAGGTTTGATTAAACGGGTCTTGTTAGTTATCAAACGGTTAGGTTAAGGTTGTAAAATTTATCACTCGGCATCTGCAATTTTTGTCTAAATTGCTTTTTTTATTGTACTGAGCATCCCTTATAAACCTACCTCATGTTCTTAAGAAGAGACTTCATCAAAGCAGGGGCGTTGGCGGTGGCTGGCATGGCCTTGCCCAAATGGTCGTTTGCAAAAAGTGCCGACTTTCCGGTAGTGCGCATCCCGGTCGATAAGCGCAATTTCACAAGTCCGGCTGTGGAAGCAACCATAGCCCGCATGAAAAAGGTGATCAAAGATCCCGAGCTGGCGTGGCTTTTTGAAAACTGCTTCCCGAATACGATCGATACCACCGTACATTATAATCCGACAGATGGCAAGCCCGATACCTTCGTGATCACCGGCGACATCGATGCGATGTGGCTTCGTGACAGTACGGCGCAGGTTTGGCCTTACCTGCCTTTGTTGAAAGAGGATCCGAAACTGAAAGACATGGTCGCGGGGCTTATCAACCGGCAGACCAAGTGCATTCTGATCGATCCTTATGCCAATGCATTTTACGATCGCCCGAAAGAGAGCGAGTGGACCAAGGACCAGACCGAGATGAAACCCATGCTCCACGAGCGCAAATGGGAGCTCGATTCACTTTGCTACACCATTCGTTTGGCATATAACTATTGGAAAACCACCGGTGATACCAAGCCATTCGACGCCGACTGGTTGAAGGCGATGGAACTGGTGCTCAAAACCTGCAAGGAGCAACAGCGCAAAGATGGGCCGGGACCTTACAAGTTTGGCCGCGTTACTGCCTGGTCTACCGACACCGTTCCGGGTAATGGCTACGGTAACCCCATTAAGCCGGTTGGGTTGATTGCGAGCACATTCCGGCCGTCGGATGATGCGACTATATTCCCGTTCTTCATACCGTCCAATTTCTTCGCCGTTGTCTCGTTCCGCGAGGTCGCTGAGTTGCTCGAAAAGGCGTCCGCTACCAAAAACGCGAAACTGGCGGCTGATTTCCGGGCGCTGGCTACGGAGGTCGAAGCTGCGTTGAAAAAGCATGCGGTCATTCAGCATACGGAATACGGAAAGATTTATGCATTCGAGGCCGATGGTTTTGGAAACCACGTCATGATGGACGATGCAGGTATCCCGGGGCTTATCAGCCTACCTTACCTGAATGCCGTTTCGGTGAAAGACCCGATTTACATCAATACGCGGAAATATGTGCTGAGCAATACCAATCCGTATTTCTTCAAAGGGAAGGCCGGTGAAGGGTTGGGTAGTCCGCATACGCTGGTGAACCAGATCTGGCCAATGGGGATTATCGCGCGCGCCATTACCTCTACCAGCGACAAGGAGATCGAAGCGCAGCTGAAATTGCTCAAAACGACGCACAACCATACCGGTTTTATGCACGAGTCGTTCGATAAGGATGATGATTCGAAATTCACGCGCAAATGGTTTGCGTGGGTGAACACGCTGTTCGGGGAGCTGATCCTGAAACTTGAAAAAGAACGTCCGCACCTGCTGGCGAAAATATATTAGGCAACTGCATTGATGCCTTTCCCGAATGAGGGTGTCTCAAAAAGACACCCTCTTTTGTGTGTTAAGTCTTTGCCGATTTTTTACGATTGATTATCTTTAGATATAAGCAATCTAGGATCGATGGCCAGACGACAACCTACTTTTAAGCCTTACCATCAGCAGCAATTAATGCTGCTCCCCCCCAGTTTAGATGAGTTGATTCCCAAAGACCATGCTTGCCGCGTGGTCAATGATGTGATCAATAAAATCAGCTTGGAGCCACTTCATGCGGCCTATCACACGATAGGTTCATCGAGTTACCATCCCCAGATGCTTCTAAAAGTGCTTGTTTACGGCTATGTAAGCAATATATATTCGAGCAGGAAGCTGGAAGCAGCCTGCAAAGAGAGCATCTACTTTATGTGGCTGAGCTCGATGAGCTACCCTGATCATAATACAATCAATCGGTTTAGGGGTGTCCGCTTGAAAGATGCATTGCGGAAGATCTTCGAGGAGGTGGTGCTATTACTAGCCCAGGAAGGGCTTTTAAGCATTGAAGAGGTCTACACAGATGGCACCAAGATTGAGGCCAATGCTAATAAGTACACTTTCGTCTGGCGGAAGGCTATTGCGACCAACAAGGAAAAGATCAAGAAACAGTTAGCTCATATCTGGGAATACGCCCAGAGCGTAGCCACAGCCGAAGATGGCCTTCCTGATCCGCCGGACTTTACCACCATTAGTAAAGAAAAGGTCCAAGACACGGTTGATAAACTCAATCAGGTGCTGGGCAAAAAAGAGAGTATTGACAGGAAGATGAAAGCCAAGTTAGGCTATGTGACCAAGCATTATCCAGCTAATATTGCCAGCTATGAGCAGCAGGAGGCAATTTTGGGCAACCGTAACCGCGGCGGCGGACCGCTCTTATAGCAAGACCGATCCGGACGCTACGTTCATGCGTTTAAAGGAGGATCACATGCGTAATGGGCAGTTGAAGCCTGCTTATAATGTGCAGATATCGACATCGAATCAGTTTGTTGTCAATTACAGTATCCATCCTAATCCCACCGATACTAACACGCTGGCCGCACACCTGGATCAATACGAAAAAAGCTTTGGCAGGTCACTAAAATCAATAACGGCTGATGCCGGGTACGGCTCAGAAGAGAATTACACGATGCTGGAAGAAAAGAAAATCGCTGGGTATGTGAAATACGGCCTGTTTGACAACCGGCAGCATCGAAGCTTCAATAGCAAACATCCGTTCAGCGCCGACAAACTCCACTATAATCCCCGTGGAGATCATTACATCTGTCCCATAGGCCAGAAGATGCGCTACATTGGTAACACGATCAACAGGACTGTGACGGGCTTCTTGCAAACCGCCCGCATGTACAAAGCCAGCAACTGTAGTAAATGTCCCTTGAACGGAGCTTGCCATAAATCCAAAGGCGACAGGATTATCCAGGTCAATCTCAATTTGGAAAGACAGAAACGACAGGCCGATGAGTTATTGACGAGCCAGCAGGGCATTCAGAAGCGGAAGAGGCGGTGCTTTGATGTCGAACCTGTCTTTGGTAACATTAAGCATAACCACAAGTTCCGCCGCTTCATGCTTCGTGGCAAGCAAAAGGTTGAAATCGAGTGGGGATTGATTGCACTAGCCCAAAATATCAGGAAGAAGGCCGCCTAAACCAGGCTTACAGGTCGCGCCGGCAGCCGTTATGATCAACTTCACCCATACTTTACCAACTTCACAAACCGAACTTTCTATACCCAATAAAAACAAAAGACCGTCCCAAATTGATTTGAGACGGCCTCATTTTTGTTTGGCCGGACTACGGGGTTTCTGCTAAACCGGACGCAATACTGCGCCGGTCGGCGGGCTACATTTGGTTCGAAAACAATGTCACCATGCAAACCGCAACCATCCGTAACGACTGGACGCTCGACGAGATCGAGACCATTTACAACCTCCCCTTAATGCAACTAATCTACGACGCAGCGACCGTGCACCGTGAATGGCACGACCCGGAGCGCGTTCAGGTATGTACATTGTTATCCATCAAAACCGGAGGTTGCCCCGAGGATTGCGCCTACTGCGGGCAAGCGGCCCGTTACCAGACCGGCATTAATGTAAAAGCATTGATGAAAAAGGATGATGTGGTAGCCATCGCCCGCCGTGCCCGTGAGGGAGGTTCGAGCCGTTTCTGCATGGCCGCCGCATGGCGGGAAGTGAAGAATAACCGCGATTTCGACCGCGTGCTTGAAATGGTAACCGAAGTGGCCGGGCTGGGCCTCGAAGTATGCTGTACCCTCGGCATGCTCACCGAAACCCAGGCCGAAAAACTCAAAGCCGCCGGCCTTTATGCCTACAATCACAACCTGGACTCTTCCTCGGAATACTACGATCAAATCATCACCACACGCACCTACGACGACCGCCTGAACACGGTCGACCACGTGCGCAACGCGGGTATATCCGTGTGCTGCGGGGGCATCATCGGTCTGGGAGAAACCCGCGAAAACCGCATCCAGATGCTCCATACGTTATCCACCATGCCAGAACACCCGGAGTCCGTACCCGTGAACGCCCTCGCCCGCGTACAGGGGACACCGTTGGGTGATATGAAGAAAGTCGATACCTGGGAAATGGTTCGCATGATCGCCACCGCGCGTATTCTCATGCCCAAAGCGATGGTCCGTCTGAGCGCCGGGCGTATGGAAATGAGTGAATATGAGCAGGCGTTCTGCTTCATGGCCGGGGCCAACTCTATTTTTACGAATGAGAATGGGGAGCTGCTCGTGACACCGAATCCGGGAATGGGGCAGGATCGGGAAATGATGGAGGTTTTGGGGTTGAAAGCACTTGTTAAAGAGGATTGAGTTTCGACTGGTTAAGCATGATGCAGGATGAATTCAACAGGAATATCAAGCTTCTCCTTAATCACTTCCAGCAGTGCAGCATTAGGCTTTTTATCTTCCCATAAGATCATTTCAAGCTCTGCTTGCGAGATCCCAAGCGTTTGAGCCAGGTCTTTACCTTCCCGTCTCATATCATACATTCGGCGTTCAAGAAATTCTTCAAATGTGGAAGGTTCGGGAATTGGATAGGCGACCTTCTCATATGCCATCAATGCTTCGGCCATTGCGCGAATATGTAGTTTTTCGTCCGCAGTAACGTTGGCTTCGCCTTTCTTCATCAGTGCTCCAACGACTTCGAGCATTGCCGAATGCTCATCTTCGGTAGTGACAGTGTAAGCTGGTTTTGTGTCTTTCATAGTGATCGAATGTTAATTTCATCGTACTGCTGGTGCGTTCCAATGAATCTGACATAGACGGTGCGGATGTCAAAATGGATCCGGGTTATCAGTCTGTACTTGTTGCCGCGAATGTTAAAAATGTAAAGGTCGTTGCCAACGCAATCAACCGAATTGAAAGCTCTTTTAACATCATGGAATGTGGAAAAGCTTGCTTCTTCCATCGTCTTATGCCAGTCAATTAACGCTTCTTTCGAATGAGGATGTTTTTGGAAGAAATTTCTTAAAGTATTAAAACTCAATATAACCATTAATGTGTGATGAAGTGTTAACAAAAAAATACCCGATAAAATTAAGAGCATCTTAATCTTATCAGGTATCTATTTATCAACGAACCGGAACGGCTTATCCGGCGGGAATTATTTAACTAACGGTCGCTCTTGTGCGGACGGTCGGATGTGACGCAGCAGGGCTTTTCCGAGTCTTCTTCTCCTTCTTCTTAAACTTCCTCCCAACCCAAATCACTACCCCGGTAACCGGCAACGTCGCGGTAATCAGTGCTACAAGCAATGCCAGTGCCTTCGTAGGCCACCCCCAAATGCTCCCGGTATGAATCGGGAATACGAGCCTGCGGACTTTCATACCCGCGGTTTCGTCGTCATAAAGGCGTTTGCTGAGCAAATGGCCGTCGTGCTGGTCGAAGTAGAGGAAATCGACGACGTTGCTGATCGAGGCTTCGTCATTGGTTTTGGAAACGGTGATGGAAAGGCTGTCGGACTCGGGTAATGTGAATTGAATGCGGCCGGGGTGGGGTAGGAGGCGACCTGTTTCCGTGGCGATTTTGGCTAATTTGCCGGTAGCTGCTGCATTTGCGAGGGAGATGTTTGCAGGAGCTTCGCGTTTCTGTTGCGGCTTGCCGTCGAATGTGAGGTAGATCATATTATTGACCCATTTGTAGCTCCAAACGAGGCCGGTTAATGCGATCAGGAATGTGAATGGCAGTACGTAAAAGCCGAAAACGGCGTGCAAATCCCAGTTGAGGCGCTTGAATTTGGCATTCCATTTGATGGTCAGGCGCTGCTTGGTTTGCTTGCGGTTGGGCCACCAAAGGACGAGGCCGGTGATCATAATGACGATGAACATCACACAGGCGACGCCGGTAATGGCTTTGCCGGTGTCTTCCATGCACAAATAGCGGTGCAGTTGGAGCACAATATGGAAGAACGATTCGTTTTCGCGGCGTGTATCGGTGATCTCAGCGGTGTAAGGGTTTACAGCTACCGAAAAGACATTCTTTTCCTTCTTGCCTTTCACCAAACCGAATATGATAGTCCGGTTGGCGTGGGGCTCAATGGCAATCCGGGCAATGCGTTGCTTAGGATAGGCGTTCGCAACGACGGCGCGCAGATTATCGAGGGGTAGTGGCGACGGATCCTTCGGAGCTTCCACGACGTGGAATTTTCGGTAAATCACCGGTTCCAGCTCGTCTTCGAAAACCAGGATACTCCCGGTGAGCGCTACTATAAAAACTACAAGGCCGGAGGAAACCCCCAGCCATAAATGTAGTTGCGATGCGATTTTCTTGAATGTCTTTTTCACCGGTTTTATGAAATAGCACGCATTTTAGAAAGTGTAGGAAATGGTCGCCATGAAGTTGCGAGGTGCGCCCGGGAAGAGGCGGAGGTAATCGTAACCACCTACCCAATAGGTTTTGTTACCCAGGTTATTGAGGTTCACCTGAAACTGGAATTTGTCGATTTTGTAGTAAACAGCCCCATTCAGTAAAGCGTAGCCGGGCAATGTCTGGTTGTTATTCAGAGACAAGTTCCGCTCGGTCACGAAGTTGCCGCCGAGGCCCACGCCGAAACCGTTCAGGAAGTTATCCACGAAGGTATATTTAGTCCAGACGCTCCCCTGGTTTTTCGGAGCATTCGGTTTTTGCAGATTCACCAGCACCTGGTCGGTTGCCTTGGAGCCCGCATCGGTGATCTTCGCGTCGTTGTAGCTGTAAGTCATGATCACGTTCCAGTTCGGAAGGATGTTCCCCGTCACATCGAATTCCACTCCTTTTGCAGTCTCTTTGCCAACCTGGATCATCAGGTCCGGGCGATCGGCTGCATTGGCCGAATACAGGGTGTTGCTCTGCGTGATTTTGTAAACCGAAACATTCGCGGTCAGGCGGCCGTCGAGCCATTCTGTTTTCAAACCAGCTTCCGACAGGCTGCTCCGGATCGGATCGAATGGCCCGCCGGATAATGGGTTGCTCTGTACGGTCGGGTCCTGTGGATTGTAGCCTTTTGTGTAAGTACCGTATACATTAATGTTGTTCGTGAGCGTATATACAGCCCCGATGCGCGGCAGCAATGCGTGCTGCGTTACATTCGACTCGTTGTTAGTGGTGTAGCCCTTTTTATCAATGTAAGTATCATAACGTAAGCCAAGCAGGATCTGCAACTTTTTGATTTTCAGTTGTTCCTGCAAATACAAGCCATGCAATTTGTAAAGCACGGGCGTAGTTGCCGAATTGGCCGTCACGTTGTAAATGTACTTGGAAGGGTCTTCCATGTTGTTGTTCTGCAACGTGAGGTCGTAATGCGAAATGTTCGGCTTCGGAATGCTGTAAGTAACGCCGTTTTCGGTGTAGTTGTAGAACACATATTTTTCAGGCGTTTTGGGATTGTAAGCCGCCGCGCCGCCCGCTTTGAGCAGGTAACCGTTCGCGGTCTGCTGGCCGGAGCCTTTCGGGGTCGACGATTGGATAAAATCATAACCCGCCACCAGCTTATGCTCCGCAATGCCGGTGTTGAAGTTATGGTTGAAGAACAGCGACACATTATCCATGAATGACTTTGTTTTACGGACAAATACTTGCCGCGCTACCAGGTTTTCAATAGCCTTCCCGGCCGAATCGACTCCGTTTACATTACTACTACGGTGTTCCAGCAAATCCTCGGAATAGCCCGTACGCAGGTAGGCGACATTGAACGAGGTGTTTTGGGTAAACTGGTGGTTCAATGAAGTCGTGATCAGATAAGTTTCTTCATTGAGATAATCATTTACTGCATTCAGCGATGTCTTGATCGAGCTCGAATAAAGGTCATTTCCTTTCACCGATTGCCCGCGGTCGAGGCGACTATTGGAACGGTTGAAAACGAGGTCAAAGTTGATACGGGTTTTATTGGTAGGCAGGAAGGATACAGACGGCGCGACAATGATATTTTTGTCAAACTGCATATTCCGGAAATTCTGCGCATTCACATAACCCAGGTTGAGGCGGTACAGCAAAGTTTTGCTTTCGTTCATGGGACCTGTGAAATCGGCCAGGGTACGCAGGGTATTGAAGCTGCCAGTCGTGAAGCTTAACGATTTCCGGGGTGTGTCGAGCGGTTTTTTTGTCACGCGGTTAATGGTACCACCGGGAGAAGTGTTGCCATACAATGCCGAGGCCGCCCCTTTGATCACCTCCACGCGTTCGAGGTAGTTGACCGGCGGCTGTTTCCAGAACCCGGAGAATGTACGCAGGCCGTTCACGAGCTGGGTTGTGCTACCGCCGTTCATCCGGAAACCACGGATCGTCAGGTCATCGTAAAATGTGAACTGGTTTACACCGCTCATATTTTTCACGGCGTCGCCCATCAGGAACACACCCTGATCGCGCATTACTTCCTTGGTAATGTAGGAGATCGCCTGCGGTACTTCCTTAATAGGGGTCGCCGTTTTGCTGGCGATGAAGGAGAGGTCGTTTTTATAGCTGGTACCACGGTTACCGACGATTTCCACAGTTTGCAGTTCCTGGGCGTTCTCCTCGGTCGTGATTTCGAGCTTCGAGGTTTCATCCGCTTTTACGCGCACGTTATGGTTGATGCGCTTGATGCCCACACCCGTGCCTATGAGCACGTAGTTTCCGGGGGCCAATGCGTTGAATTCGAAGTCTCCGTCGGCGTCCGTCAGTGTTCCCTGATCCGTTCCTTTGAGGATCAGGTTGATAGACTCGGCGGGTTGGCCCGCGGCATTTTTAATATTGCCTTTGATCCGGCCTGTTTGCGGGAATGCGGTAAAGCTGCAAAGTGAAAGGATGAGTAAGCAGAATATCCTCATGATATGGGGGTTAAATAAACTAGCTGTTGGCAAAACGGTGTCAAAAGTAGTCTTATTTAGACCAATCCCAAATAATGAATTATATTATTCTCCACTCATTTTTTAATTCGTTCTAATTGTTCAATTTTTTCTGTCAATACTTTTATTGCCCGTTCAGTGTAACTTTTAGCTACATTAAACGGGCAATAAAGACGGGTAAGATTTATCCCAGATTGGATTTGATGAACGCCAGTCCATCACGCATGAGCTGCTCTTCCGAATCGAACATCTTGCGCCAGATGTTGGCTACGGGCAGTTTCGGGCTGAATGCCTCGATGCTGATCCAGCCATCGTATTGGATGTCGCGGATGGATTGGAACACCCCTTCCCAATCCACATTGCCTTTGCCGGGCGTGGAGCGGTCGTTTTCGGAAAGCTGGATGAATGAAATGCGGTCGCCGGCCTTACGGATGGTATCGCCGATATTTTTCTCTTCTATATTCGCGTGGAAAGTGTCGAACATGATCTTGCAGTTCGGGTGATTCACATCATCCACGAAACGGATGATCTCATCGCCGCAACTGGTGAGGTACAACTCGAACCTGTTAAGGTATTCCAAACCGAGGCTAATGTCGAGCGATTCGGCATAATCGGCTACTTCGCGTATTCCCTCGATTCCCCATTGCCATTCCTCCTCAGTAGCCGGTTTCCCTGTGAAAACGCCCAATGCCGAATGGTAAGGGCCCATCAGGCGGCTTGCGCCGAGTACGAGCGAGCAATCCAATGCACGTTTCAAATGATCGATCGTATGACGGCGCATGGCTGGATCGGCGCTGATAAGGTGCTCCGAAGGGCCGCAGATGGTATCGGTCTCACATGCGAGGCCCAGGTTGTCGAGCTTCTGGCGGAACTTGAACCAATGCTCAGGATTGGTATTGAAAATAGGCACCTCGACGCCGTCAAAACCGATCTCTTTGATGAGCTCGAGGGTAGGAAATAGGCTTTCATCAATCTGGTTCCCCCACAAAAGGAGGTTCATGCTGTACTTCATCAAAAATCGAATTTATCTCGCTGGCGAATGGATTAGGCGGGATGCAAATGCCCCTGTCTTTTCAGTATACAATCTTAAAGTAAAAAAGTACTGTTCAATATACACGATTTGACGAGTAGTTAGCTGATATTGATAAGTTGACGTCTGGTTGCATGAATATCGGGGTAAAATAGACTCATTGATCAAACACAAAAGTGGCGGCCCTTTTGGAGAGACCGCCGCTTTATGAAGCTTATGTTCAATACAAATTATTGCACCCGGCTGAAAATGAGCTGGTTGCTGTTTTCGTAATACAGGATCAATCTGTTGGTTTTCAAATCATACAGATTTACACTCGGAAGCGCGTTCACAAACAGGTTGCCCCAGTTGGTCTCCGCTCTTTCGGTGCCGCCTCCACCGATCTGGATCGTATTTTGTTGGGCGGTTTCGTAGAAGCCTGTCAGGATATTGGTGGAAGTTGTGCCTTCCAGCTCACCTTTGTCTTTAAAATTGAGGCCTATGTCCATCACCCCTTTCGTAGTAGCGGGTTTGCTGATGGTATCATCCTCCTGCACGATGCTCTCCAATTGCCATTTGCCGGTCAACTCCACATTGCTGCTTATTGTGGTAGTTTTTCCACAACCCATGAGCAGCGAAAAAAACAGCACGGATGCTGTCGGAATGATTAGGGCTTTCATATGCGTAAATAAATTTCAGAACTACCTATGATTGACATCGTACTCGCAAAAAAGGTTGCAAAAAAGTTGAGCGGCTTTATAAATCTACAAAAAATATGCCAGTCATCCGAACATGGACGGCATAATTTATAACGGTTCCAAGGGCCGATTCTTTTACCGATGACTCAATCTATTTTTTGTGAATAAATTCGATAAATGATCATATTTTGATAGTAATAATGTAATATTGCTAATCTTTTGGGTAAAATCCTGACAGAATATGAAAGCACCGATCCATAAAAATATCGAGAGCCAAGTCCGCACAGTGACGGTCCACGAGCTTAAAGAGCCCCATTTTGATCCTAATTGGCATTTTCATCCGCACTACCAATTATTTACCGTTCTAGAGGGAACTGGCAAACGGCTAATCGGGGATTCTATCCAAACTTTCGGTCCGGGCGATACGGTGTTTCTCGGTCCGGATGTGCCGCACCTTTGGCGGAGCGACCCGGCCTATTTCGAAGCAGGTTCGCCGCTGATGACCCACGGCATCGTGCTTTATTTTCAGGAGGATTTTTTAGGGAAAGATTTTCTCGAGAAGCCTGAAATGCTCGGGCTTCGTCAGCTGTTGGCCGATTCGAAGAGGGGGATTTCCTACAAGGGCGCGCTTTCGGAACATATTCGTGAAGAATTAATCTCGTTAACCAGCGTAGAGGGCTTCAAAGGCATCCTGCAACTCCTGACGCTGCTCGACAAACTTGCGCACGACAATTCCGGTGAGTTCATTTCGAGCTATGGGTATGTCAATAACTTCAAAGTCTCGGAAACTGAGCGAATGCAAAAGGTGCACAACTACGTATTGCAGCATTTCTTCCAGGAAATCCGCCTCAGCGACGTTGCGTCTCTCGCCGGAATGACCGAAGCCGCATTCTGCCGCTACTTCAAAGCCCGCTCGAACAAAACCTTCATTGATTTTGTCAACGAAATCCGCATCGGCCACGCCTGCAAACTACTCCTCGAAGACAAATGGACCATCGCCCAAATCGCCTACGACAGCGGTTTCGATTCGCTATCGAATTTCAACAGGAATTTCAAGAAGTATATCGGGCATACTCCGCGGGAGTATAAAGGGAATTATTGATGATGTCAGATGGTGTTCTGGCTTGCCGTTAGCGAATCTGCAATGCCTGCTGGTCAACGGTAATATTAAATTCGATCTCTGCTTTTAAGGCGCTGAATACTTTCAATATCGTATCAATAGTAGCGCTATTATTGCCGTTTTCGAGCTTGGATATCTGTGCCTTTTGCACGCCGACTAGCTCCCCAAGTTGCTCTTGTGTGAGATTGCGTTCTTTCCGGACGGTTCTGATAGCCCGGCCAAGCAAAGCCATACTTACTTTGTGTTCATGCGCATTTCTAGCAGGAGTGCCGATAGGGCCAATGTACTTATCCTTCATTTCATCCAGTGTGTACACCTTCATTTTTGATTTTCCCATAATTATTTTTGTTCTTCAAAATATCTCGCTCTAATTCTTAATGCCCGCTGAATCTCCTGTGACGGGATTTTCGCGGACTTTTTAATGAAACCATTCGAAGCGACTACCAATGTTTGTTTGGAATCTGATTTGTCCCAAAATGCAAGCAGCCGGATTTCATTGCCACTATACGTTGTTCTGAACTCCCAGATATGTTGATGAATTTTCTTCAGTAGCCTGGGATCGTTTGTTTGTGCTGCCATATCAATGTTAAAAAATATTTTATCGATTGCTTGTTGAGGCAGGGTAGCAAGAAACCGATTGGCTTCATCTAACATCAGTATGTTGAAGTAGTGTGCAGGCATATTAGAGATAATGTGTGTATCCAAATTTGGAAACTTCTAAATTATAAAAATATCCTGGCCGATCAATGCCGAGCCAGGATATTTTAGAGGATTACCCTTTCACATTATTAGTCCCATACTTCCCGCGTTGCGGCCGGGAGAGCATGGCCGTGGCTTCCTTATCATTAAGGAATTGTTCCTTTTTCGGGTCCCATTTCACCTTGCGGCCGAGTTTCATCGCCGTGTGCGCGAGGAGGCACGCGGTGCATGAGCGGTGCGCGATTTCGGCGTGGCTGATGGTCTGCTTGCCGCTCTGAATACTTTCGATCCAGTTCTGGTGCTGCTCGGGGCTTTCGTACAAATGGATTTCATTTTCTCCGATCACCGAGCCAAGGATTTTTGGATCGCTGGCGTAGAATGCCTTGTTTTCTTTCGCATTCTGAGCTGCCACGGGGTCAGAAGCAGTAACACCCACATTACCGCGCGAAACGAAAATCCACCCGTCGGTACCTTCGAATTTCACGCCATTAGGGTTGGTGCCGCCGATCTCCATTACCACACCGTTTTCGTACAATGCATTCACGAGGAAATCGCCATGCACATCCCAAAGACCGGAGCCTTTTGCAGGGAACGTAGCCTTGCCCTCGATTTCGATCGGGCCGGTGAGCTCGGTGTCCATTCCCCAATGCGCGATATCGATGTGGTGCGAACCCCAACCCGTGATCATACCGGCCCCGAACTGTTCGAGACGAAGCCAGCCCGGACGGTCGTTGATGTCGGTTTGTGAATGCACGCGGTCTAATGTATAGTAAATTTCGGGCGTCGATCCGAGCCACATATCGTAGTTCAGGTTCGATGGAATAGGCATTTCCGTCGTATTTCCACCTGCGGGATCACCCGGAAGCCCTACATATACTTTTTTCAATTTTCCAATACGGCCATTGCGTACCAGCTCACAGGTACGTTTGAACTGCGGCCAGGGGTTGACCGAACGCTGCTGGCTGCCCAATTGGAAAATGACTCCCTTCTTCTTGATCATATCGGCCATCTGGCGACCTTCGCGGATCGTCAGGGAAGTCGGCTTTTGCATATAAATATGCTTACCCGCAACGGCAGCCTCCATGGCTGGCTGGGCATGCCAGTGGTCGGGTGTACTGATGATGACCGCGTCGATATCTTTGCGGCCCAGAATTTCATGGTAGTCGTCGTAAGTTTTTACTTCCAGGTATTTCTCTTTTCCTGTACGTTCGACGTATTTACGTTCAATCCATTCCTTGCCCTTTGCCAGGCGGTTTTTATCCAAATCAGCCACAGCAATCACGTGCGCCGCTTCATTTTTGATCACTTCCGGCAAGTCGTGTGTGGACCCAATACGACCAAAGCCGATCTGTCCGATGTTGATCTTGTTGCTCGGCGCATTCTTGCCGAACACAGTCGATGGTACGATGGTAGGGAACATCGATGCCGCGATAATGCCCGCTGTGCCTTTTGCAGTGGCTTTCAGGAATGACCTTCTGTCCTGATTTTGCTCCTTCTGATCTTTCATTTTGTATGCAGATTTAGGATTTAATGACTGATGTGTTCTTGACTATTTGGATAAGGCCGGAATTGAATTTCGCACCGGGTCCTGCGGGCTCGTTGCGTAAGCCTTGCTGTAATTTCTGGGTTTCTGCGGTCCGATCGCCCATTCAATGGCTCCCAGGATGTGCTTGCGCAGATCTTCCTTTTCATAATCCTCTTTCTGATGCCCGAGAGAGGAGTAGAACGAGCGTCCGCCGTCATACTCATGCCACCACACAGACGGGAATACATTCCCAAAGGTATCCAGTGCTTTTCCGGCAGGTTTTTGAATAGTTGAATGGTCGTTTACGGCCAGTACATTCAGATTTACACCGAGTTCTTTGATGAAATAGAATTCGTCGGTTTGCCGCGGCCATTCTTTGCCAAGGTGTGCGAGCGACGGGTTCTTCGGGTCCAGAATTTTCACTGAAAAGCTTTGCCCTGGTTCATGCCAGAAGAAAGTCCCGCCCAAGAGATCCTTGAACCACCGCCACTTGCGCTCCGTGCCCGATGCTGAATGCAGCCCCACAAAGTTGCCGCCGGCCTGAATGTAACGCATGAGTGCCACACGCTGTGCATCTGTGTCAAACACGTCGTTGTTGGTATTCGAGAAAACCAGGCAATCGTATTGTTTAAGGTTTTCATCCGTAAACTTGGACGGATCGGACGTCGTGTCAACAGCAAAACCATGCTGTTTGCCCAAGGCGAGGATTGCTACTTTGGAATTGGCAATGTTGTCATGCACATAGCCTTTCCCGTTTTTGGTATAAACCAGAATCTTGACCTTGTTCCATTTGATTTTCTGTGCGTGTGTGCTTACGAGCCCTCCCAGCCCGAGGAATAGCAGGCAAAGCAGGCATACTGTCAGGATGTTTTGTTTTTTCATTGATACTTAAAGAAAAGGTTGAACTAAAATCCAATTGAATTGCCGCCGTCCACGGGCAGCGTAACACCGGTAATGAATTTTGCGGCTTCCGAGGCTAGGAATACGGCAGCCCATCCGATGTCGTCAGGCTTGCCCCAGGTGCCCATGGGCGTGCGGTCCATCGCTTTATCACGTCGTGAAGGATCACCATTCATGGCGGTGAGCATCATCGGCGTTTCAATGAAACCGGGCGCGATAGCGTTTACACGCACATTATAGGGCGAAAATTCGGTAGTCAATGCCTTTACCATCCCCCCCACGGCGGATTTTGATGCCGTGTAAGCTACTACGCGGTCGATACCATACAATGCGGCCATGGAAGTGATCATCAGGATCGATCCTCGCTTGCGTGCCACCATACGTTTGCCGCATTCGCGGGTGATCGAGAATACAGCGTGGAGGTTGGTCTGGATAACGCGGTCGAAATCCTCGTCGGAGACTTCCACAGCATGTTTTTTCATATTAATACCCGCATTGTTGACCAGAATGTCGATTTCCCCCACTTCCGTTTCGATAGTCTCGATCAATGCTGGCAGCGATTTCAGATCGGTAATGTCATTCACAAAATAGCGTGCACTCGTGCCAAGCTTTGGTAATGCTTCTTTTAAAACATCCTCGCGCCTGCCTGTGATCACGAGCTGCGCGCCCGCCTGCGCGAGGCATTGGGCGATGTAAAAGCCGATGCCGCTCCCTCCGCCGGTTACGAGTGCGATTTTGCCTTCCAGGGAGAAGGCATTCAGTGATGGTACTGTTTCGATTTGATTTGGAATGGACATTATTTTAAAATCTATAAAACCTTGATTAAAACTCCCGGACTGACCGTGCAATGCTCATTTCGAGCCCCCGCAGCTCAGCCAGCGCTTTGAGCCGACCGATCATGGAATAGCCGGGATACGTCTTTTTGTGCAGATCGTCCAGCATTTGAAATCCGTGGTCGGGGCGCATAGGCAACAGACTGTCGGTATAATGCGCTGCTTCGCGGCGCAATTCCTCCTGATGCAATGCCTTAACGACCTCGTACATATCCACATCGCCATCCAGATGCGGCGCTTCGTGGAAATTACGGTTATCGTCGGCCTCCCTTTTGGTTGTTCTGAGATGGACGAAATGGATGCGGTCACCTAGTCTTCGGATGATGCCCGGAAGGTCATTGTCTGGCCTTACACCTAACGAACCGGTGCAGAAAGTGATGCCGTTGGCGCGTATATCACACGCATTCATCAGTTGCATGAAATCGGCTTCCGTACTCACAACCCGAGGCAGGCCAAGCAATGGACGCGGCGGGTCGTCGGGATGGATGCAGAGATTAATACCCAATTCCTGAGCAACCGGTGCCACCTGGCGGATAAAGTAATAAAGGTTCTCGCGCAACTCCTGATCTCCGATGGTTGCATACGCATTGAGCAGCTCCTGGAAATTGGCGAGTTCGAATGCCTCTTCCGAGCCCGGCAGGCCTAATAAAACGGTGTTTGTCAATCCCTGAATATCGGCGGACGGCATGCTTTGCAATTTGAGCCTTGCCGATTCACGCACTTGCTCGTCGTAATCCGCCTCTGCGCCCGGGCGTTGGAGGATGTAGAGGTCGAATAGCGCAAAGTCCTCCCATACGAACCGCAGCGTTTTATGGCCTTCGGGGAAGGTGTAAGTAAGGTCGGTCCGCGACCAGTCGAGTACCGGCATGAAATTGTAGCACACCGTCCGGATTCCCTCCGTGGCCAGATTGCGCAACGACTCTTTGTAGTTTTCGATGTATTGCTCGCGCGATGGCAGTCCTTTCTTAATATGCTCGTGTACCGGAAGGCTCTCTACTACCAGCCATTTCAGGGTTGAATACCGTTCATTGCCGGCTTCAACCAGCGAGATCCTTTCCCGGATCGCGTCTTTTGTCCAGACATCACCAACCGGTATTTGATGCAGCGCAGTGACGACGCCCGTGCATCCGGCCTGACGGATATCCATCAGCGAAACCGGGTCATTCGGGCCGAACCAGCGCATTGTTTGAATCATAGCCAATTGAAATTTTTATAAAAATATAAATATTATCTTGTATTGTAACCGATTGCATTAACTTGCCGTAAATTTTGGCAGCAGGGATTCCTGTCCAAAAAAGCCGTTAAGTTTAAAGCATACACAACAGACGGTTAATGCCCCTGTGATCCCCTACAAGAAAAGAATAATGGAAAAGGAAATTACCATTTACGACCTCGCAAAAATACTCGCATTGTCGCCGGCAACCGTGAGCCGGGCATTAAACGACCATCCTGCGATTAACGCGAAAACCAAGGTGCTCATTGCGGAGAAGGCCGCCGAACTCGGGTATCGTTCCAACACATTTGCGAGCCACCTGCGGACGCGCAAAACCAATACGCTTGGAGTAATTGTGCCAAGGCTGAATAGTAATTTCATGTCGACCGTGCTGGCCGGAATGGAGGAGGTTGCCAATAATTTCGGCTATAACTTGTTGATAAATCAGTCATTAGAGTCTGAGTTGAAGGAGCGGTCTAATGCTAAAACTATGTTTAACAGCCGTGTGGACGGTCTGCTGGTTTCCGTCGCCTACGATACCGATTCGTTTGAACATTTCTCCACGTTCATCACCCGCAATATTCCAGTGCTGTTCTTCGACCGCATTATGAGCCATCCACAATGCGGCGCGGTGATCATTGATAACGAGCAGGCCGGTTACGATGCAACACGCCATTTGCTGGATCAGGGCTGCCGCAGGATCATGCACGTCACAGGCGACCTGCGGAGAAATGTGTATGCCGACCGACTGGAAGGTTTTAAGCGAGCGATAGCTGGACAAAATCTGCCGTTGGATAATCGCCTGATTTTGTCGACTGATCTCAGCCAGGAAGCGGGAAGGATAATTGCCGACCAAATAGATCAAATGGTAGAAAAGCCCGATGGCCTATTCATTGCCAATGACCTCTGTGCGGCGATCTGCATGCAAGCTTTGAAGGACAAGGGATACGCAATACCGGAAGATATTGCGATTGTGGGTTTCAATAATGACCCGGTTTCGCAAGTAGTATCGCCTCAGCTCACCACCGTTTTTTATCCGGGTTATCAGATGGGAAAGACGGCGATGACTACGATGATCGGCCAACTAAATGGAACGAAACTGATAGACAATTCAGAACCAATTATCCTACGCTCGGAACTGATTATCCGAAGGTCGTCGATTCGATTGGAGAAGTCGTAAATTGCATTACATTCAACGTTTGCCAATCGCATTCTACTGTAATTCACTATTTTTGAAAACAAAGCAGAAATATGGAAGCTGTGGCTGAAAGACTCTATTCCCTGGAAGAATACTTCGCCTTTTGTGAAACTCACGAAGGCCGGTTTGAATTCGTCAACGGAGAAATCGTCGAGATGGCAGGAGAAACAACTACTTCCAATAGGATTGCTGGGAATATTCATCGTTATCTTTCAAAAATTTTGGAAGATGGCCCATACGAGTTCTATCAAAACGCTGTGAAATTGCGTGTCGCGGAAAAGACTTTTCGCATTCCCGATTTCTTAATTTGTGAAGAAAAGGGTGACGCCATAAAGTACACGGCCCTTCCCCTTTTGATCGTTGAAGTCTTGTCGGAAAGCACTGCCAAAGTTGATCACGGTGAAAAACTCTGGGAGTATTCACTTATCCCATCGCTTCAATACTATCTTATTGTCGAGCAAGCCAGATGTAACGTGGTAGTTTATATCCGCGAAGGCGAACGCTGGTATGTAGAGGCTTACGGTAAATTGGAAGATGTAATCAAACTCGGCTATTTAAATGCCGAGCTTCCGCTTTCAGCTGTCTATAAAAAGGTCGTTTTCTCGGATGCGACTTCGTCTTAGTGTTTTTCGAAATTTAGCACAAACACCTGCTGAACACCCTTTCCGGCATCATTCTTCATCAGGCGGTTAAATGCAAGCACCTTACCATCCGTCGACCAGACCAGGTTACTCGCAGCAGATTGCGATGGCTCGGTCAATAGCTGGATCCTCTCTTTAAAAGGCGCGTTGCCTACCTCGCAAAGCACGATACTCCCTTCATAAACATAAGTAACATGCTTCCCATCCGGATGCCAGCGAAGGTTGCCGGCGATGTCGGAAGTATACTCGGTGATTTGGCGTGCTTTACCGCCATTGGGAGAAATAGTGAAAATCTGGCTGACGCCGTTCGCATCTTTGGCCAGAAATGCGAGTTGACTGCCGTCCGACGAAGAACGGACGATGCCGGAGCAGCCGGGATGGCTACTGTCGGCGGTAAAAGTCAAACGACGCTGAACGGCTCCCTTCGGAGGCATCGGAAAATCCGTATTAGTTCCTTCCAATGGCCCTAGCGGCCCGGGTTGGGTAATGTCTTCGGGAATATCTACGATGAAAACTTCGGGTACATCGTGGCCGTTTTTGTCTTTCACAGTGCCAAGAAATACCCGTGCAATCTGGCGTGTGCCATTCTGTGCGGTATATCCATTCGTACCCACCCAGCTGTCGCTGGCGGCATGGCTGATTTCATCACTTCCCGGAGCAGGATTTGGGACAACCCGCACTACCAATGCACTGAACCATTCTCCGGAGACATTCTCATCATTTTTATCGACTCTGACGGCTCTTCCTTTTTTAGAAACACCGATGGTCCGCAGATTACGTTTCTCGCCAGTTGAGTCTTCCAAAGCTTTCAGGATGGCATCGTTATAGGTGAATCCGATCCACTGACCGTCACTGCTCCACTCGTGCCGGTGCGTGCCCCCGCGTAGCGCGCCGGGCGTGAACGGGGGCGTTACGTCACGCGCATCCATGTATACGGGCACGTTCGGACGGTCGTCGTGGATGATTACGCCCGTGCGGCGCCATTGCTGGTAGGGGTTCTCTTTGGTGCTGGTAGAAAGGCCGTGAATAAATACAACGGCGTTTTCTTTGGAGCTGTAACTCACAGCGCCGGCACCCGGGCCCCAGGCAGCATTGCCTTTTATGTCAAAAAGGACTTGTTTCTCTCCCGTTTCAATGTTCACACGCTCAATCCGTGCTGATTCCGCGATACCGCCGTCATCGGTTCTGGTATCATATACGAGCCATTTTCCATCGGGTGAAAAGTTGTCGTTATTATCCAGGTCGTGGTGGTAGGTCAGGTCGTGCGTGATCTGTTTTTCTGCGGTATCTGTCTGGCAGGATTGCATGCTCAAAAATGTTAGGAACGTTAAAACCGGGATAGAAACAAGTCTCATGGGTAAATCTACTTTTGGGGGCCGGTAATAATGCCGAGGTAACGGCCCATCCAGTAGGGAAGGAGCCAGATATCGCCCGCGCTATGCTCGCCCGAACCATTGCCGCCGCTCCGGTCGAGGCTGAACATATTGCCATTATGCCGTTGAATAGGGCGTTCATCAGGCGGCAATACCTCCTTCGTGGTCTGTTTGCGGAAATTCGGTTCCAGCTTTTCGATGTCCTTGCGGTGGCTGTTCTTGATCACCCAGTCGATCAGGTCCATCGGATGCTCCTGCAAATACCATACAGATTCATTCAAGTCAAAATCTTTGGTACCTGTTATTGCTGTAAAGATATTCCAGGCGCCCTCCTTCTCCGGGCGCTCCGCTTGCCAGTGGTCGATGATCTGCTTCTTGTAGCTGGCTTTAAGCGTATCGTTGAAAGCATAGCGGTAAAGTCCCCAATAGCCGAGGAAATACATTTCATCGTCGGAGTGGTTCCAGCCATCGGACATGTGTTTCGCGTGTTCGTCGGCATCCGCAGGGGCCATCCCGATTATGCTCATAGACCGCATCATATTCTCGTAATAGCCGTGTTTGTTCATCAACTCGAATGCTTTTGCCTTGTATTTCTCCTTTTTGGTGAAATGGTAGGCGGTTTGCAGCATGGCTATAATGTTGGAGGAGTTCAGCTTGCGGTCGCCGACATTAGTAGGGAAAGCATTCACATAGTCAGGATGCCATTTGCCCCACATAGTAGGTTTGCCGTCGAAATCGATGAGGTACATATTGTTTTTGACAATATGCGACATGAGCGTATCGATGAGCATAATGGCCTGTTTCTTGATTTTCGGGTCATCGATCAACTCTGCTGCCGCGCCGAATGCGAAAATATGGCCGATCACTTCGTCGCTGCTGGTTGTCGATTTCCAATCCCATTCCTTTTCAGGAGAATGCTGCCAGCGTTCAACATCGTGCAACTCATTGATATGACCCGCACGTTCATAGGAGCGAGCCGGAAATCCTGCCACGGGGTTCACTGTGTACAAGCGCTCCATGGCATCCATCGATTCGCGGCAGTTTTGCAATGCATCGGGATCTTTGGTGGCCGCATACCGGAAAATCTGGCCGCCGAGGTACATCGATGTCCAAAGTCCGTCATTATCTGAATCTTCGGTATAGCCGGTTGACAAATCGCCGTGATTCAGTCCGGTCAGCTGCGAATTAAAACCATTGCGGATGTGGCGCAGCCGCACTTGTTGGTCAAACAGTTTAGCCTTTTCTTCCAAGGTCATGGATTTGAACTGGATTTGTCCCAAACCTTTTGTAGTCAAAACCAGTACCGAATTTTTAGGCCCTTTTTCAATATCCAAAACAGTGTTGCCGGGGAGCCAGCGTTCTCCGAAATAATAGTCAAACTTGCCATCGGCACGCAATGCAAATGCGCCCATATCGGAGCCGAACCATACTTTGCCATCTACCTCTTTTACAGCGGTGATATTGGATGCAGGTAGTTTGCGCTGAATGTCGAAGAGCGTTTTTCCACTCGTAATATCCACCACAAGATAACCGTCATTGGTGCCGATATAAATTTTTGTTTCTTTCGAAGCCAGGCTGAATGCTGTAAAATTGGATCCGGTAAGCACTTTCGTCAGCTTTTTGTCCTGAACACCCAGTTTATAAAGCGATTTGCTCCCCAGAATCCAGAACTGGTTTGCATTACCCTGAAACGCTAATCCAATCACAGCATCGTCGGCCAACTTGCCATTCCAGAGGCTTTTCGAGTCTTTGATCAATTCGAGCGAGGCGCCATCGGAAACGAGGAAGGTAAAATCCTTGCCGCCTGCGAGCAAGCTGGCCTTTGGAAGGTTATGTTTTGAAAACAGCGTTCCGGCCCAGGCATTGCTGAATACCACCTGGTCGGTGAGGTACACGAGCTGATTTTCGTAAGAAACGAGATTACTGATGTTCTTGTCCTTCATGTACCGGTAATTCCGGTCGGGAACTACTTTGCCAGGGTACAGAAACTGTCCGGCAGCAGTGTGCCGAAGCCCTTCTTTGGCGAGCATCTGGATAATGCCGTTGCGGTCGGCCGCCACCTGTTGGAGGGAACTCTGGGTGGTATCCGCGTAATATTTGATACTTAAATCCTGCAAATAGGGCTTGTCCTTGTGCACAGGTTGTACCTGCGCACGCGGGGAAGTCACGCCCGTGAGTAATAGGAGGGATAATAAAAAGTGCTTTTGCATTGTATTGAGTTGGTTATTTAACTTTTTTCCTTCTTTCCATCATCTCTCTCCAGGTGGTGAGGATAATGCCTTCCGACTGGATGAACTTTTTCAGGTCGGGATCGAGCATCGAGCGCATATCGGCATACCGCGAACCGCCCGAGGCGCTGATGTATTTGAAATCGTCGGTGATGTCGCTGCTGTGGACGATCATCATCGCCACGCCGGGTTGCATTTTGCGAATCGTTTCGATGAACATTTGGGCTTTGTATTTACCCCATTGTTCGGGAGTCACATCGCTGCCCTCCGGTTTCCAGTCGCCGCTGATCGTGTGCAGGTCGTCGAGTATTGGCAAACCCGCTGCCCATATTTTCTGCCCGAATTCTGCCGAGCGTTTCGTGATCTCGGGTTCGGGAAGCTGCATTCCTTCTTTCCATTTGCCCTCGGCTTTCAGCTTTTTGACCAATGGATTGTTCAGGCATTCTTTCAAAAGCTGGTTATTCCCGCCGGGGAACATCACCGGAATGCCAAATTCTGCCCCGACTTTAATGTATCGTTCCAGGTAGGGAATATGCGCGAACAGCGTACCCATATGCGAATCCATATGGGTGGGTTTCAATCCTAGTTTCAATGCCCGGCTCAGTTGTGCGCGTATTTCCTGCTCCACCACGTCCGGGCTGGCGTGTTTGATCACGTCTTCCACTTCGTGCCACATGCAGCCCTCATCATCCACGAGCCCATCCGAATGCAGAATGCCGTTCAGCGGTGGCCAGCGGTAGTCCTGCCATTCCGAAGTGAGAGTTAAATGCAGGCCCGCATCCATGCCGGGGTTCGCAGCGGCGAATTTGGCAAAACTGGCCGCCCACGGGCAAGGCATCATAATGCTGCACGAGGTAGCAATACCGTTTTGTATGGACTTCTTAGCTCCTTCATTCGAGTAATGCGACATTCCCGCGTCGTCGACGTGGAAGATGATGACCTTCGCGCCTTTCGGCCAGCCGAGCTTTTCGGCGTAGGTCTGTTGTGCTGTTGCTTCTTGCATGACCAGTAATAGCAGGTTGATAAGCAAAAGATAGGTCTTCATATCGAATGTTGTTGCTATTTTGAAATCATTCCCAAATACCGGCCCATCCAATAGGGCAGCAGCCAGAAAACCGGCTCGCGCTCTACCTGCGGATCACCGCCAGTTAATGTCCAGGGGTTTTTGTCCCAACGGACGGTGAGCCGTATGCTGGCGGGCTGCAATGCACTTACCTGTTCGTCTTCCAAAACCGGCGTGCGTACTACCTGAATATCTTCCCTTTTCCGGTGGTCGATCGGCCAGTCCACCAGATCCAGCGGGGTGTCGATCAGGAAATCCACGGAGTTTTTTAGCTCCGCTTTTTTACCCAGGCTTTCGTTGTAAATGAAATTGACCAGCGGGTTGTGGTCTCCTTTTCGCATTACGAACCATTCTTCCAGGTGGTTTTTATAAAATTTCAACCGCTCGGGATCGCGCTCGCAATGGATCAGTATCGGGTAGAGGTATGCTTGTAATACCACATCGAAATAGATGAACCAGGCCGGATTTTGCTTCGTCACCTCTTTCATATTGTCGAGGTAATGCTCTTTTTCGATCAGCCGGAGGTATTCGTTCTGGTATTTGGCATTACCTGTCATGAAATGCGCCAGTTTCAGAAATGCGAGCATTTCCATCGAGTTCTGGTTGCGGTCCGGCAGCCATTCAGGGTCGCGGTTCAGCTGGTCCGGCGACCACACCGACCAGCGCGTTGCCTTGCCGTCCACATCGGCGAAATTCAGGTTATGCTGCATCAGGTAATCGACGATCATGCCTACATGCGCTGCGATCACCTTCTTTTCTGCAGCGTCGGCCACGAGTGTATAGTAATGGTAATAGCCAAACATATGCCCGCACATTTCATCACTGCTCGTATCGCCTTTCCAAAGCCACCTTTTATCGCCCGACAAATGCCAGCGCGTTTCCACGGGTTTGAACCGCGGCTCTTTCACGAGCTCGTCCGCGCGCTCGCGTTCCGTGTATGTGCGGTTGCCGTCGTGCATGTGCGTCCAGGAGGCGGGTATGATCGTGCGCGCGAAGAAGCCGTGGGTGCCTGTTACTTCCTGTAACATTTTCAGGAACCCGAATGCTTTTTTTGCATTCTCCTTCGCCACCGGATCTTTTGTTGCAGCATAGCGAAAGCTTTCCATCGCCAGATAGTTGCCGGTAAATTCGCCGTCGTTGTCGTCATCTTCGGGCTCCCAGGTGGTCGTATCGCCCGGTACGCGCAAATGCGCCTGTCCCGCGATCCACGGCGCGCGAATATGCCGCTTCATCAATACATCATAAAAGAACACGCTTTTGGAGGCCAGCGTCATATCCCGCTTTTTAATAGCGCTTACGCCTTTCGGAGTCGCTATCCATGCATTGCCTTCTTTGTCGAATGCAATATCATTGACCTGATCGTCCACAAGCCACCGTCTTGAAAACAGCAGCGAACGACTCCCGTCCTTCCGAAAACGCACCACGCCTGTCTGGGTACCCACCCACATCGAGCTGTCGGGTGCAAGACGCACCGCCGTGACGTATGTAGACGGGATCCCGTCGGTTGTCCGCAATTCCGACTCCTTTTGACCATTATTTTGAATGGTAACCCCACCCAGGCCGCCAATCCAAAGCTTGCCGTCATGGTTATATGCTAGACCTTTGGCGTAAGCGGCAATCAATGCGTCGGGCTTATAAGTGTGCTCCAAATACGAGGGAGTCCAATGGTAAAGACCCACATCGGAGGCTATCCACAGTCCGTCTTTTCCGTCGCTGATCACATCGCGGACTGATCTGGCGATGGCGGCTTTTTGTGATGTAAATCCACCTGCGTTACCGGCCCAGAAGCCATTCGGGCCGATGGCGTAAACATTGCCGGCTCGGGTACAAATTGCCGAAATGGGGCCAACGGGGCCATTCGCTTTTGCAACGGTGCCGTTTTTGTACTGGTAAAGTCCATTCCAGTTGCCTAGCCAGACGGTACCAGCAGAGTCCTGCGCCAGGGCGAACGACGGTCCGTTTATCTCTCCTTCGAGCATTGGGCCCCAATTGGAATAACCCTTCAATTTTCGAAAAACACCTTTTGCCGTGGCGGCCCACACATTCCCGTCGCGATCGGGGAGGACTGCTCTTACGTCGTTGTCCTCCAACGGATAGGCTTCATGATATTCCTGAATAAATACCGCGTCCTGGTAAAAGGGCGGGTCGTTATCGACAGTTTTATCATTCCGGCAGCACCAGAGCAACGGCACGAAGCCGCCAAGTAGCCAGGCAATGAGCTGTTTTTCAAAACGTCGCATCAGGCCTCGGCGTAGTTTTCGCTCTCCTGGAACAGCAGACTTATCAGTTTTTTATGCTGTGAGAAATCGGGGATCAGCAGTTGCGCGCCTGCACGTACGAGTCGCGGGCGCTTGGCGGGGTTATGTCCGAAACGCTGCACCTCATTGCTGGTAATACCCACCGAAATACCTCCCGCACGGCGTCCTTCCCGGATCTCATCAGGGCCGTCGCCGAATACCGCTAGTTCTTTTCCTTGTAAATTGTTATCGCGGATGATCTTTTCGATCACCATTTTCTTTGAAAACTTGGTGTAATCGCGCAATGCGCCATAAATACCACCATCGAACAAATCAGCGTAACCCAGCATGCGGGCTTCGTTTTTCACATCTTCGGCGTCGGTACCGCTTGCGAGATACATCGTTACACCCCGCTCTTTGAGCTGTTTCAGGAATTCAACGGCACCTTTCAGGGTATAATCTTCCTGACCCAGCTCTCCGTTGGCCAGCTTTTCCATGCGCTTGTTCACCATTTCCATCAGGCCGTCGTTGTAAATCTCCTTATACTGGAATTTGTCGAGGATCTGATCTTCGGGTACAAACCCGAATTCCCGCACCAGGTTTACCAGCCCTTCCATTTGATAGATGGTCTGAATACCCGTGGTTTTGTGGATGAATGCTTTGCATTCCGCCTGTACTTTATGAAATGTACCGGCGTCGATCGTGTCATACTGCTCACCCAGAATGGACTTCATCATCACAGGTTCCATAATCTCCTCCCATCCCTGCCGGAGTGAGCTGATCGTGCCGTCGTGATCGAAAACGGCATAGCGTATATGTCCCAGCTTGTCGAGGATCTCCGGTACGCATATTTCGAATTCCGTTTCGGGATAGTACACGGCGGCCCGCTCGTTTTCGGCGAGGTCGGCATTGTAAATGTAATCGGGATCATTGGCTACCACCGCGATTTCCTCGCCGGTGGCCGTTCCGGTCGTAAATAGCTTTTGTACCGTCACCGCCGCAGCAAAGTTGCCGAACAATGCTGCCTCGGCCGGAGACAACCCTGCTGCCAGGCAAAGCGTAATAGCGCTGATCGCCGTATCGCCGGCGCCGACGGTATCTAGCTTGCCTTTCAACTGAATGCCCGGTACCTCGTGATAACCCTCATTGTCAAATGCGATAATGCCGCGCTCTCCACAGGTGACGAAGACCGGCTTGTGGTAGCGCCGGAATACCTCGGCGCCGTAGCCCTTCACGTCGCTTACCGGCACATTTTCTTCCGGCGAAACTTCGAGTCCGTTCAAACAGGCTATCTCGCGATCGTTGCATTTCAAATAGGTGTTCCGGAAGCTGTCGTTGAAATGCCGTGAGTCCAGCATCACAATTTTGTCCGGATACTTATTAAAGAGTGCATTGACGTCGTCGATAAACGACGCATTGGTAATGCTCCCGGTCACCTGCTGGTTAAAAATCAATGCGTCGCATTCCAGCAATGCCTTTTCAAGCGCGGCTACGAGTTGCCGGTCGGTGTCGGCGCTCCTTTCATTATATACACCAAAATCAATGCGGGGCTCTTCTTGGCCGTCTACCAGCCGTTTGAGATAACTATATGTATTGAAATGTTCTTTCTGAATAATGAATGCGCTCGTGTCCGCACCGAGTTGTTGCAGTTGCGCCGTGAGTTCCCGTCCCTGCATGTCGTCGCCCACGGCACCGATCACCCGGATACCCGCCGGTTTCAGTGCGGCAAGGTTGGCCACTACATTCCCCGCGCCTCCCGGCGTATAGTAATGCCGGGCAACGGCCTGAGCCTGCAAGCCGGTTTCAATGGAAACTTCTGAAGTGCGGTCGTCCATGACCCAGTAGGAGTCGAGACAGAAGTCGCCATACACAGCGACCCGGGCGGCGGAGATTTTCTCCAATATCTGATTGATGCGGCTTTGATCCATGAGCAAAGGTTGGTCTGGATTTAGGATAAAATGGATATGGATATTGAGGTGTTTTTTGGGTAATACGGTCGATGCCGGAAGGAGGGCTATCGTCAGGTGCGCGATTTGCGGCAAATGTTATAAAATTGTTAAAAGCGGCAGTTCGGAAACGGGGGCAAATCTGCCGGTTGTTTCCAAGTATTTTTCGCTAAGAACTGACTGGAAATGAGGAAATATGTAATAAATGATAAGTTACTATTATGTTATGATTAAATCGTACAATGGTGCGCAAAATGAAGATATTTTTACGCAGTTTGCGATTCAAATTTTAAATTGGGGAGCGTAGATTTATCAGACAATTGCAAATACGCCGCTCAATACAAAGCATCGCCGATTGTTTCGAAGGCAGAATTTTCCGCTGCCAGGGTGATGTTGGAAACAACTTTATTTTAATACCTGACTGATTACCTATTAATAATAAAGCAAATTTGATGCCGGCTGATAAATAGGATCAAACCAAGAATAAAAGTTTTTTAATTAATACCAGAATCTTTTTATCTAGTCCCCTTTTCTATAAGCTAAACTGTACGACTGTGGCCTATCCCGACGAAAATACCCTGATCAGAGTGACGCAAGGCGACGAAGCGGCCTTTGCAGAATTGTATAACCATTACAAAACACCTGCACTGCGGTTTACGGTTTCCCTGCTCAAAGACGAGGAAGAAGCTGAAAACATGGTTCAGGACGTGTTTATCAAGATTTGGGTGAGACGGACCCAGATCAAGCCGGACTATAATTTCAATTCCTACCTGTTTACCTGCCTGCGCAATATGGCGTTCGACCATTTTAAGAAACTGGAAAAGAGCGAGCAGCTGCGTAAGCATTATATGGAAGCGATCCGTACTGCGGGCGAGGAAGAACGGGAAGAGGCCGAGAGAAGGCTGACCGTCGTGCAGGCGGCTGTTGAATCATTATCGATCAAGCGCCGGCAGATTTTGAAACTGAATATTGAAGAAGGGAAATCCTATCAGGAAATTGCGGAATTTTTGAGAATATCCAAAAATACAGTGAAGAACCAATTGGTGAAAGCAAAACAGATCCTGCGTGAAAAAGTGGATCTGGCAACGATATAGCACCCGGGTTAGTCCAGCATTACATATTCCTAAAACCTTGAAAAGCAGAAGCACCCACGCTTCTGCTTTCCTTTTTAAGTTTATTTCATATCGTTCAGCTTGCCGAGATCGATCGCTTTTAGCGCATCTTTCAGTTGGTCGACGCTGAGATTATTGCCTTCCACATTCACGACGTAGCGGTCCGCGACCAGCACGTTGATTTCGCCGGATTTGCTTTCGTTATTATATTTTTCAAAAGCCTTGTAACCTTCGATCGTCGTGGTTTTTTCGTAGCCGGTGGTGGTTTCCTTATCTATTTCGGCAATGGACCACGCTGCAAGCGCCATGGTCGACACGCCGGCGATGCCTCCCGTGTCCACGATTTCGACATCCAGCGATTCGTCTGAGCTTCCTTTATATTTGGCCTCGGCTGTCGAAACGGTAAAGCCCATTGCGCCGGTTTTCTCGCCGGTGGCTTCCGTACGGCTCATTCCGGCCAGGGTTTCGGGTAAAAGGTCTTTCAGCTTGCGGAAATCCACCGGGTCGACGGCCTTGCGGTCGCCCATTTCCTTGGCTTTATCGGCAATGGCCTGAAGAGCATCGGCCGGGCTGTCGGCGGCGGCTTTCTCTTCGGCTTCTTTTTCTTCCTGTTTGCTTCCGCAACCGGTCAAGAGCAGGGCGCATGAAAGAAATGCGGCAATAAAGGATGTTTTCATCTGACAATTGTTAGAGTTGGTTCAAACTGATTACAATGTAGTGAAAACGGCGTACCGATGCACGCCTACTCTTCCTGAGCGGGGATCATCTTGCAACCTCCATAGGATTCTGCCGGGAGCGTATGATGAAATACAGGCCGAGCAGCACAGCAGGAATACTCAGGATTTGTCCCATGTTTAATGCGTAGTTCGCTTCAAATGCTTCCTGGTTTTCTTTCAGGAACTCATACAGGAACCGAAGCGTAAATACCCATACAAGGAACACCCCGACCATCAGTCCGCGCGGCGTGGCAGCCTTGTACTTGTTCCAGATCGCGAAGAGGACGAATGTGAGGATGAAACAGCTAATGGATTCGTAGAGCTGCGCCGGATGACGAGGGATTTGGGAAAATTCGGTGTTCTGGCGGAAAATGAAGGCCCAGGGAGCATCCAGTTCCTTGCCGACGATCTCGGAGTTCATCAGGTTACCGAAACGTATGAACGAACCACCCAATGCAAAAGTGATGGTAAGGCGGTCGGTTACCCAGAAGAACGTTTGGCCTGTACCCCGGCGTGAGCGTGCATACAGCCAGAGCCCGGTCACTGTTCCTATCACCGCGCCGTGGCTGGCAAGCCCGGCGTAAGGAGGTAATATCACTTCCAGGGGATTTTTGAACAGCACTTCGGGTTCATAGAAAAGAAAGTGGCCTACGCGGGCGCCGATGACGATAGAAAGCACCATATAAAGCGTGAGCGAGTCGATATCTTCCAGCGTCTTTCCTTCTTTCTTGAAAATATAGATCATAATTTGCTGGCCGATCAGGAACCCGGCTGCGAAAAGAAGACCATACCAACGGACAGGGAAGGGGCCAAAACCGGCGATTTCCGGAATGGTGAATATTTCGGGACTGACGTCCCACATGATATATGAAAGCATGCGTTTGTGATGTTAATGGTCAAATATACTAATATGAGACAAGACGCGAAATGAAATTTTTACTCATAGCCCTCGTGCGGTTTTATCAGGCGGCGCTTTCCCCCTATTTACCCAATTCGTGCCGTTATACGCCTACTTGCTCGCAATACATGATCGAGGCCGTGCAGAAACATGGCCCTTTCAGAGGCGGATGGATGGGGCTGAAACGCATTGCGCGCTGCCATCCCTGGGGCGGGCATGGCCACGACCCCGTACCTTGAATTATCCAATGGCAACTTTGCGCAGTATGGAATCGATGATGGTCATCGTGCGCACGCCGTCGGCTTCGGCCTCGTAGTTCAGCAGGATGCGGTGATTCATAATGTCGGGGGCGAGCTCCTTGATGTCCTCCGGCAATACATAGTCACGGCCTTCGAGGTAAGCCAGTGCTTTGGCGGCACGGTTGAGGTAGATGGTAGCCCTTGGCGACGCTCCGAACTGGATGTAACGCGCCTCATCGCGCAACCCGTAATCGAGCGGGCGGCGGGTGGCGAATACCAGTTCAATAATGTAGCGTTCGAGCGTATCGGAGATATTAACCTTGTTCACTTCGTCGCGAATCGCGAAAATCTCTTCCTTATTTAATATCGGCCGGATTTTGTATTCGTAATTAATGTCCGACATCCGGCGCATTACTTCCAGCTCCTTCATCTTGTCGAGGTAATCGACGTAGACTTTCATCATAAACCGGTCGATCTGCGCTTCGGGTAACGGGTAGGTACCTTCTTGTTCCACCGGGTTTTGTGTGGCGAGTACTACAAAGGGGCGGTCGAGGAGGAATGTTTCATCGCCGATCGTCACCTGTCTTTCCTGCATTGCTTCGAGCAATGCCGACTGCACTTTCGCCGGGGAGCGGTTCACTTCGTCGGCCAGGATGAGGTTGGAGAAAATAGGCCCTTTTTTGACTTCGTAGTCGCCTATTTTGGGTTTATAGATCATCGTCCCGATCAAATCCGCGGGGAGCAGGTCGGGCGTGAACTGAATGCGTTTGAATTCCAGGTGGAGTACTTTGGCCATGACGTTGATGGTCAAAGTTTTGGCCAGTCCCGGAACGCCTTCGAGGAGGATATGGCCGCCGGTAAAGAGGCCTATCAGTAGTCGGTTCAGCAGTTTGTCCTGCCCCACGACCACCTTGCCCATTTCGTCCAGAACCTCCCTGATTTTTTCTACGTACATGAAAATGAGGTCAAAATTTTAAATGGATCAGGCCCAGATAGCTCTTACGAAGCGGTCCTTACCATTGATATCACGAAGGATTTCCACGTTTTTGTAATTCCTTTCTTCGAAAACCTTTTTGGTTTCGGTACCAAAATGCTCGTTGATCTCGACATAGCATTTGCCGTGCTGTTTCAAATGGTGTACCCCAAAATCCGCGATGGCTTTGTAGAACAGCAGCGGATCGTTGTCTTCTACAAACAATGCCTCGTGCGGCTCGAAACGGAGCACATTCGGGCGCATGCTTTCGGCTTCGGAATAGGTCACGTACGGTGGGTTGCTCACCAGGCAGTCGAATTGAACGATATTGCCGGGGAGTGGGAATGTTACATTAAGCATATCCTGCTTCGCGAACGTGACGTCGGCAATGAGCTGGCGGGCATTCTCCTTGGCCACTTCCAAAGCTTCGTCCGACACATCCCATGCATGCACGCTCACATGCGGGAGGAAGCGCGCGAGCACGATGGCGATACAGCCGCTGCCTGTTCCGATGTCGAGAATGGAGATATTCTTATCCGGCTCTGCGTAATCGCGCGTTACCATTTGCACGAGCTCTTCGGTTTCCGGGCGCGGAATGAGCACCGCCGAAGAAACGCGGAATTCGAGGCCGCAAAACTCGGTGGAGCCGATGATATGCTGAACGGGTTCGTTGTTGTTCAGGCGTTTGATGATGTTATCCCAATCGGGCTGAGCGGTGTTTTCGGGTATCGGGCGATCCACCAGCACGTCGATATTGCGGAGGCGCATATAATGCTCCAACAGCATGAACGAGATTGCCTGAGCCTCTTTTTCCGGATAAACTGTGATGTTTTTTACTATATATAAATAAAGCTGGCGTGCGGAAGTCATTTTCACTGATTTTGATCCAATGTCGGAAAGTTAGCAAATTATGGGAACTCCCGAAAGTTGAGTTTAAAAGGTCATTTGTATTTTTGCCACATGGAGACGCACAATCAATGGATGGAACGGGCCTTGCAGCTCGCTGAATACGGCCGCGGTGCCGTGAGCCCGAACCCGATGGTCGGCTGTGTGATCGTCCATGAAGGCCGGATTATCGGCGAAGGCTGGCATCGTGCCTACGGTGGCCCGCACGCGGAAGTGCGCGCGATCGAGGATGCCGACGCCAAAGGCAATTCGCATTTGCTGCCACAAGCAATTGCGTACGTGACGCTCGAACCCTGCTCTCATACCGGTAAAACACCTCCCTGCGCAGACCTCCTTGTGAGCCGCCAGTTGAAAAAAGTGGTTATTTGCAATGATGACCCCAATCCGCTGGTTTCCGGAAGGGGCATTCGCCGAATGCGTGACGCCGGGATCGAGGTGGAATGCCATGTGCTGGAAACACGTGGGTTGGAGCTGAACAAGCGGTTTTTTACGGCGATGACGCTCAAAAGGCCTTACGTAATCCTCAAATGGGCCGAAACCGCTGATGGATTTCTGGGTTATGAAACCGGTAACCCCGTGCAGATCAGCGGACCATTGTCGAGCATGCGGGTGCACCAATGGCGTACTGAGGAGGATGCCATTATGGTGGGTTATAAAACAGCATTGATGGACAATCCGCGGCTGAATGCGCGGCATTGGGCGGGAACTAATCCGGTCAGGATCGTCACCGACAGACGCTTGCAGTTGCCTTCACAACTTCACTTGCTCGATCATTCGCAAAGTACAATCGTCGTCAACTATGACCGTGAAACGGAAATCCCTTCAGAGCCGGAACGCTACGCATTACCCACAACAGCCTATTTGAAAATAGACAAGGAGCAAGGTGAAATAGCGCAGCTATTGGAAGGCCTGCACCGGCGTAAGATACAATCCGTTCTGGTAGAAGGAGGTGCAGCGGTGATCAACGCGTTCCTGGAAAGCGGTTTATGGGACGAGATCCGGCGTTGCCAGGGTACACTCACCATCGGCAAAGGCGTCGCTGCCCCGGTTCCCGGAGGCTTGTTCAAAGGTTCGGAACAAATCGGCGATGATTTGTGGACCTACTATAATCGGATTTAGATACTCCAGAGATTTTCCTCGGTCGTCCAGATTTCCCAGGCTTTTTCTGCCTGCAATTCCAGCATTTTCAGCCCATTCATGGTAGTTGCACCTTGTTCGGCACCCTTTTTCAGGAACAGGGTTTCGGCCGGGTTGTACACGAGGTCGTACAGGTAATGGCTTCTTGTTACCCACTGGTAAGGGATCATCGGGCATTCTTCGGTATTGGGGAAAGTTCCCAATGGGGTGGTATTGATGATTAACCGATGATTTTCGATTACTTCCTGGGTGAGGCCTTCGTACGAAACGCAGTCGTCGCTTTTCTGGCGGGAAACGAGTGTGTACTCCATTTCCAAATCTTTCAATGCCACCTGCACAGCCTTGGCCGCACCGCCGTTGCCGAATACCAGCGCCTTGATGTACTTGCACGATTCACCCCGTTTATCGAACCATTCCACGAGCGATTGCTGGAAACCGTAGTAATCGGTATTGAAGCCCTTCGTGCTGCCGTCGGCGTAGATTTTGATCGTATTCACTGCTCCGATACGTTCGGCTGACGCATCGTCGAGATCATCCAGGAAGGCGATTACATCCTTTTTGTAGGGGATCGTCACGTTCAAACCGCGCAGGTCGTGCTTCTTTTTCAGCAATTCGGGCAGTTCTTCCAATGATTTCATCTCAAAAAGCTCATAGCTGCTCTCTTTGATTTTCTCTCTGAGGAATTTGTCCGTGAAGTATCGCTTTGAAAAAGAGTGGGTAAGCGGGTATCCGATCAGGCCGTATAAGTTCATAAGGATGCGTGCAGCGACGATAAAAATTTGGGCTGCTAAGTTATACCAGCCACCAGCTAATTACAAATGCGTGCAGAATTAGGGCCTGGGTAATTTCACGTATACGATTGACGGTTCGCACGCGGATACGGCTGCATCCGGCTGTGTCTCAACGAGTTTCCTGTACAGGTTAATTTATATTAGACAATGGCAGAATTAATTTGCATTATTATGCTAAATGAAGTAGAATTACCTATCCTTTATCTGTACCAAAAATTATGAAGTGGAAAAATCTTTACTACACACTATTGTTAACTAGCCTAATCATAGGGCAGGTCAATGGGCAGAAGCGCCAGGACTATCAAATCCTCCTTAAAAGTGGTTCGATTCTGCCGGAGCGGAATATTTCATCTGCGTCTGGCCGCTCGAATGCGGCATTCAGGCTGTCTAATGCCGGGCAGAAGTCCCTGGTAGTGATCCAGTTTGATGACATTCCTACCGAAAAAGAGCGACAAGAATTGAAGCGTGAGGGTATCGAACTTCTTGAATATATACCAAATTACGCCTACACAGCAACGATGGCTCCGGGTAGTAATCCGGGGGCTTTGGCAAGAACCCGAGGAAGGGCTATAATCGAACTTGGCGCGGAGCAAAAAATGCAGCAAGGGCTTGCCAATGGTAACATTCCATCTCACGCATTTACAGGACCTTCCACGGTCGATCTGTGGATCAGCTATCCTAAGTCTTTCACTTACGAAGAGGTACAAGCCGCATTGCAAAGCCGGCAATACGAAGTCGTTTCCGATCAATACAAAAATTACCAGATACTGACGGTCAGGGTGCCTTTGAAAGAGCTGAAAACGCTTGCCGGGCAACCATTTGTGCAATATGTGCAGGCGATACCGCAGGCCGACCGCCAGCTGAATAATAAAAGTACTGTAAACGGCCGGGCCAATGTCCTGAAATCGGCCTTGCCCGGGAACAGAAACCTGTCGGGGGCCGGTGTGGTTGTGGGGATCGGCGATGAGTCCAATCCCCTGCGGCATATCGATTTTAATTCCCGCATCATCAACAGGGCGCCAATCGAAGCCGGTTCGCATGGCCTTCACGTGATGGGCACGATGGCAGGCGCGGGTATTATGGACGAGCGCTACGCGGGCTACGCGCCCAGGGCAACCGTTGTAGCCCAAAGTTATTCGTCGATTCTGGCCTATTCGCCGCAATATGTGCAGGACTTTGGCATGGTGATCACCAATAACTCTTACGGATCGGATGTGATTACCTGCGAAACGAATGGGGCTTATGACCTTTACTCGTATATTCTGGACCAGCAAGCGTTCGAAATGCCTTATCTGCAACACGTTTTCGCGGCTGGAAATAGTGGTAGTACTACTTGTGCACCATTTGGGGTAGGTTTTGGAACAGTTATGGGGGGATATCAGACCGCGAAGAACGTCATCACGGTAGGGGCGACCGGCGAGACCGGCGGGATTATAGCGAATTCCAGCCGGGGGCCCGTTAAGGATGGCAGGCTGAAACCAGAGATTACGGCGCACGGGAATGGCATTATGTCTACGATTCCGGTTAACCTGTATGGAAACGGAAGCGGTACGAGTATGGCGACACCGGCTGTGTCGGGTGGGCTTGCGATGCTGTATGAGCGGTACCGGCAGCTAAATGGCAACCAGAATCCCAAGAATGGCCTGATGAAGGCATTGCTGGTAAACGGAGCCGTTGACAAAGGCAACGAAGGCCCCGACTACCGTTATGGATTTGGCTGGCTGAACCTCCTTCGCTCGGTTAAAATGCTCGAATCGCAGAGTTATACCACAGGCCAGGTTGCGAATCAGGGAACTAACAACTTTTCTATTAATGTCCCGGCCAATACGGCGCAAGTGAAGATCATGCTTTACTGGAACGACCCGGCAGGCAGTACACTCGCATCCCAGAACCTGGTTCATAATCTCGATCTTCAGGTAACCAACCCCGCGTCGAGCGTGATCCTGCCCAGAATACTGGATCCCTCCGCAGCAAATGTCAATAATGTTGCGACCACCGGCGTGGATAACCGCAATAATATGGAGCAGGTAGTGATCAACAGTCCAGCAGAAGGGAATTACACGATTTCTGTCAAGGGTACCACCGTTGGTCAGTCGCCTTCCCAGGAGTATTTTGTGGTTTACGACATTATTCCTAATTCCATCACTCTTACCAATCCGGTGGGAGGAGAGCGCCTTAAGGATGGCGACGGGATTTATATTTCCTGGGATGCCTTCGGAAATAGTGCCAGTACCTTTACACTGCAATACAGTGGTAATAACGGTGGGACCTGGACGAACATTTCTACAACCATAGCAGCTGGAACCAGCCAATATGCGTGGGCAATCCCCGGTTTGCGGTCCGATAAGGTGAGGGTAAGGTTAATCCAAAACAGCACAGGTGCTCAAAGCATTTCTGAGCCCTTTGTGGTGATCGGCGTTCCAACGGTTACGCTATCGGCCCTGCAATGCGAGGGGTATATTTCGCTGGACTGGACGGCCGTAACAGGCGCTGCGGATTACGAAGTGATGATGCTGAAAGGAAAGGATATGGTTCCCGTAGCAACTACCGCTGCCACGACCTATTCGCTGGGAGGGTTATTAAAGGATTCGACCTATTATGTTTCTGTCCGCGCCCGCGTGAACGGGCAACCCGGACGTAGGGCGCTTGCCATTTCACGCAAACCGGATACCGGAACTTGCGCCGGCAGTATTTCGGACAACGACCTCAAAATAGAATCGATCGTTACGCCGGCTTCGTCGGGCAGGAAAAATACATCTACGGAGCTGAGCGGGGCGGTTTTTGTTAAAATGCGGATCAAAAATCTCGACGATGTAGATTTCAACGGCTCGCTGGATGTGGGATATGAGCTCAACGGGGTAGCAGTACCAGTCGAAACGATTACACCTTTCATTGAAAAAGGTAAAACTTACGACCACACTTTTGCGGTAGGAGCCAATTTGGCTAACCCCGGTGATTACAATATCAAGGTGTATATGCATAGTAATGCGGATGTCGTTACGGCCAACGATACACTGGCCAAGCTTTTCAGACAGCTACCCAACGACCAGCTGACATTGCCGTTTAATGATAATATGGAAAACCTCCCCGTGCAGAACGTCACAGTCGCGCAAATGGGGCTTACAGGGGATGGGCGTTACGATTTCAGCGCCGACACCGACGCGGGAAGGATACGCACTTTCATTAATACGGGCTTTGCGGCATCCGGCCAGAAGGCGTTGACCCTGGACGCCAACCGGGCTTATTCGGCGGGTAACACGAGCTACCTGACGGGGACTTTCAACCTGGCGGGTTACAACATCAATACCGACGATTTACGGTTGGTATTTTCCTATAAAAACCACGGGCAGAAAACGAATGGTAACAACAAAGTATGGATAAGGGGTAAGGATACCGACACCTGGATCGAGGCTTATGATCTTTTTGCAAACCAGAACCTCACAACCCAGGGCTACAAGACAACCGCTCCTCTTGAAATAAGTGCACTGCTTTCGGCGAATGCGAAAAATTTCTCATCAAGTTTCCAGGTTCGCTGGGGGCAATGGGGAAAGATGATCACTTCCGATTACAGCAACGGGGCGGGCTATTCTTTTGATGATATCCGCATAGTGTCGGTGATCGACGATATTCAAATGCTGGCATTGCTCGCACCGCCTACGGAAAGCTGCGGGCTGAGCAATGCGGAAACGATCGCTATCCGTATCCGAAACAGCTCCGCAAGGGATATTGCCAACCTGCCGATTGCACTGTCGCTGCCGAATGGGACCATACTCCGCGATACGATTACATCACTTGCCAAGCGCACAACCATCGATTTTACGTTTGGTCCGAAGGCGGATCTCTCGGCAATCGGGGCGTTAAACCTCAAAGCATGGTCGGAATTGGCGACTGACAGCTTCCATGATAATGATACGCTGGCGGTCAAGGTTTTCAACGCGCCGGTGCTGAGCTCATTCCCTTATCTTGAAAATTTTGAAAATGGAGATGGGTTCTGGAGTGCCAAGGGAACGAATAGCTCCTGGAAATGGGGTACTCCCACTTCCACTGCCTTGAACAAAGCGGCCAGCGGAACAAAAGTGTGGAAGACCAATCTTGCCGGAGGGTATAATGACAAAGAAGAGTCGTATTTGTACTCGCCTTGCTTCAATGTGAGCAGCCTGACTGCCCCTACGCTGAGTTTTAGCGCGGCTATTGACCTGGAAGTGTGTGAGCCTACCCCTTGCGACTACGTCTATATCGAATATTCCGGAAACGGTGGCCCGTGGACGCGCCTGGGCGCGGTGGGTCAGGGGACCAACTGGTATAACAAAACCTACTCGGGTAACGGTGCCTGGGCTATGCAGGACTACCTGCGCTGGCACGTGGCGAGCATGGCCCTGCCTACCGGGTTTGTGAACCTCAAATTACGTTTTGTAATGATCTCCGACGGCTTCACGCACCGCGAAGGAATTGCGCTCGACGATATCCATATTTTCGACAGGGTCGCTCCGATACTCGACAATGCCGGTGGCGTGGCTACCCAGCAGGTATCCGGCACGGGTTGGGTGAATTTTACGAATAACGGGAAGCTGATCGCGGCCATTAATCCCAACGGACAGAATATGGGTAGCACTGTGGTACAGTCATACCTGAACACGGTAGGAGTCAGAAATGGCAATGGCCAGTATTATCTCGACAGAAATTTTACCGTGAAACCAGCTAATAGCGAACTCGCTGACCTGGCAACTGTCCGGTTCTATTTCCTCGAAACAGAGAGTGAAGCGCTGATCAATGCAGTAGGCTGCGGCACTTGCGGCAAACCCGTGAACCCGTTTGAACTCGGTATTTCCAAATACCGAAATACGACAAATCAAGCCAAGGAAGATGGCAACCTATCCAACAGTACCGAGGGCGGTTGGTCGTTTCACCCGGCGGGCGAAGTCGCGATCGTGCCTTACGACAAGGGGTATTATGTTGAAATGAAATTGAAGTCTTTTTCGGAATTCTGGCTTTCGAAAGCGTTTGTCGGAAACCCGGGTGCATTGCCTGTCGAACTGGTGAGTTTCAATGCCAGGAAAAAGCAGGGCGACCTGCAATCGAAAGACGTGATCCTGGAATGGGAGACTGCCTCCGAAGAGAATTTTGATCATTTCGATATTGAGGTGGCTAACGGCGACGAGGCATACCGGCAAGGAAAATTCGTGCGACTGGCACAGGTGTTCGGAGAGGGTAATTTAAAAAGCGGCCGAAAATACGAATATATAGATCAACTACCGGGCAAATGGGGGAACTTGTATTACAGGCTGAAAATGGTGGATATCGATAGCACGTATCAATACTCCCGCACGCGTACGGTCGCCTTCGAGGCGCAATCTGAATGGTCGGTTTATCCTAATCCTTCGAAGGGCGTCTTCTACCTCGGCGACGAGGTTCCGGCAAATAGCTCGGTGTCCGTGAATGTGTATGATCTGCACGGCAGAATTTTGAAGCAACTCGATGGCGAGGCGTTGAATCCGGCGAATAAACGTAAGGTTGATCTCTCAGGACGCGAGTTTGTGGAGGGAATATATGTACTGGAAGTAGTGAATGGGGAAACAAAACAAGCATTTCAGGTGTTGAAAAACTGATGTAACCTCTGCTATCGTTTAAAAAATCCTTCTGATGCAGCATATTGGCAGGTAAAAGCGAATAGCTTTACAACAGACCGCATTTTTATGAATGTCATGAACAAAGTTTTACTGCTCCTTTGCCTCTTCACACTCTCTAACGCTTACGCTCAAACCGGAAGATCGGTCAATTCGCTGATTCTTGATACGGATATCGGTCCGGATTACGACGATGTGGGGGCGATGGCGGTCATGCACGCATTGGCCGACAAAGGAGAGGTAAAACCGCTGGCGGTGATTTCTTCTAATAAAAATGAGCTGGTAGTACCCACTATCGAAATCCTCAATAACTATTTTGGCCGTCCCGAATTGCCTACCGGCGCTCCCAGAGGCAAGGGGGCGAGTTTTGGGGCTACACAAAAATGGCCGGAAATGCTGGTAGAGAAATATCCGCACAAAATCACCAAAACGTCGGATGCACCGGATGCGGTGGAAACCTATCGGAAGATCCTCGCTAAGCAGCCCGATCAGAGTGTCACGATTGTCACGATTGGCTTCCTGACGAACCTCGCGGATTTGCTGGACTCCGGCCCGGATGCCAATTCACAGCTGACAGGTAGCAACCTTGTTCGTAAAAAGGTAAAACAACTTGTGTCGATGGCTGGCGGGTTTCCGAAAGGTCGTGAATACAATGTGCTGGTAGATTCGGTGGCGTCCGCCAAAGTCTTTGCCGAGTGGCCTACCGAGATCCTTTTCAGCGGTTTTGAAATTGGGAAAGAAATTAAAACCGGCAAGCGGGTAATCGCTAATGAAAGTCTGAAAAGCCCGGTGAAGGATGTTTTTGCGATGGCCATGCCGTTGTCTAAAGGCGATGTGGATGGCCGGATGAGCTGGGACCAGACGGCCGTGTTGGTAGGCGTCCGGGGTATTCAACCCTATTTTGGTGTAAAACGCGGAAGAATCATCGTGGACGGTGGCAATAACAGCTGGCAGGACGATCCCATGGGGCCGCATGCATACCTCACGCCCAACATGCCCTTCGAACAGCTTACCGCGCTGATAGAAGGACTGATGATGTGGCAGGGGAAATAAAGGGGCTATACTATTAATGAATGGTCATTCGAAGCGGTCGGGACATCGCCGGCCGCCGGATCGCCGGCCGCCCTTTTTATTTTGTCAAAATCTGCATTCAGTTTCTGAACAAAAAGCGCCACGTCGAAGCTGTGCACGACGATATTCGCGCCTTCTTTCATCCATTGAATCTGCCTTTCGGGTTCCAGCGAGAAGTGAATACCAATGGCCAATCCCTTGGCACGCGTGGTGCGGATAATGTAGGAAACGGCTTTTTCAAACTCGGGATGGTCATATTGCTCGGGCAATCCCAGGCTCACCGACAAATCGTGCGGACCGATGAAAACCGCGTCCAGCCCCGGCACAGACAGCAATGCGTCCAGATTATCCATCGCTGGTACGCTTTCAATGTTGGCAATGCAGATATTTCCCGCATTGTATTTCGCTACATATTCCTGCATATTTTCAGGTATCCGAACAGCCCCGCTCAGGTAATTCTGCAAAATCTTGCCTTTCAGCGGGCGGTATTTGGTAGCACCCACCAGCTCCGTAACCTGTGCTACGGATTCCAGGTAGGGGGCCACAATGCCTTTTGCGCCTGCATCGATGGCCTGACAGGCAAGGTAAGGGTCAGGGCACGGAATGCGGACGATAGGGGTAATGCCCAAATGCCGGAATTGCTGACATAGTACAGCCATTTCCGTTCTCCCGATCGGAATGTGCTCGGTATCGATGAACACGAAGTCGACACCCGTTTTCTTCACGGCCGAGGGCCACATCGGGCCGGTGGAGGTAATGCAGGTGCCGTATACATTGCCGCCGTTTTTCAGTTTTTCGAGTAATGTGGATTCCATTGTGAGATCTTCTTTTATTGTTTCATCAACCATATCTCCGTCACCTGTGAGCCGCGCTCCCCTTCGCCGCAAGTCCACTCAAAAATGACTTTGCCGTCGGCAGTGGCAGCTTTGGGTACGTTGAATTCGAATGTGGGCTGCTCGCCGGTCTGGATAAAATCATGGATGGTCTGGCCATCGTCGGTGGTCATGCGCATGCGCGAGCGGAAGCGTCCGGTGTAGGAAATGCGGATACGGTAGGTAGCGTCCGGATCGAGATTGTCGTAGCGGATTTGCAATGGCTGGTCGTAGAGGGTTTTGGCCTGCTTCATCCAGGCACGAGGCGTCACTTGCCCTTTAAACCCGGTTGCCTGGATTTCATCCACCCATTCTTCACCTACCAAACCAACGCCAAAGCCGATCCGGGGCGACTGCAGACTTCCCGGATCTTCTTCCCAGGATAAGGCGGGTACTACGCGGTACCAGCTTTCCGGATCGCCGAAATGGTCGTAAAACCCACCCGGGCCGGGGTCAGTGCGGTGCAACAGTTGATCTATTTCCCGCAGCATTTCCGCCTCGCTGGTCAGCTTTTCTATTCTCTTGAATTGGTCCAGCAAATAGGGGACATCGTTCAGCGGCATGTTGATCAGGTCCACGAAATTACCGCGGCCCGACATCGCGCCATGTTTCTTCATGGTTAACTGCGCGCCGATGCTTTTGAATAGTGAATCGGCCAGATCGAAGCATTTTTGCTGATGGTCCGGGAGAATGCGTTCTTTCCAGGCCTTTTCCAGCAGACTTTCCGCATTGCGCAAGGCTTTCACCGCTCCGGACTGGTCGGCCGATGCCAGTGCGCGCCGCGCTTGCTGTTCCAATTCGAGTTCGTAAATCAGCCGCTGGCGTGTGTAGTCGTCAAAATACGCACGGATAAGCCCCATCTGGAACCTCGGGTTTTGCAGTAGTTTTAAAGGCGCACTCTTTTCTATCGATTGCCACTGGCGGAGCGTAATACCGATCCCGTCATTGTCGACGACCTCGCCGTGCCAGTTCTTTTCGAGATCGACGATCGCCTGTGCACCGGCTTCTTTGTATTCAGTACCAAAGAACAATCTGGCATAATCACGCAAGGTCTCGATGACCGGCATCTCAGGATCCCAATCCTGATCGCTCCAAACAAACTTGTTTACATCATCATTGGTACCTTCCGAGTAGCTCACGCTGCCGATGCCATACTGATCCAATGCATTGTGAATGGCTTTTTCATCAAACGGACGCGGGTTGATGCTCTCGCGCCCGAGCGTCATTGCCCACGCAAGGTCCCAGTGCGGTACCGGATATTGCGCCGAATAGTTGTGGGTGATGTCGGGATAATGCCGGATCGGGATCGAGGGTTTGAGCATCTCCCTGATCTTCTGTACCGGAATCTTCACCCATGGCCCGAATACCACTCCGCTGAACCAGGGATATTCCTTATTGGCATGACTGAAAAATGCATCGAACCATTTTTGAGTAGGGCGGAAGACCTGGGGCGAAACCCAGATTTTAGCTTTGGGATGGTATTTCTGTAATAATGTCGCTTCTTTTTCAAGCCATGCGAAAAGTACATCCGGTTCCAATTCGCCCGGGTCGCCTGCTGGCACAAACAGGCCGTCGAGTTTTGGCAAGCTTGCGAATACCTGATCGCGCTCGGCGAGCTCTTTTGCAATGGAATCGGGGTGGGTATAGTTTTTACCCATATTCGGATACCAGATCGATACATCGAGGCCATAGGACTTACAAATCCGGGACTGCTCGACGATCATTTGCGCGGCGGATATTTTCATATGGCGGCTGGTAGCGTCGTCGTCGGTACGCGGGGGGAGGATTTCGATGGTGTTGGCTCCAAATAGCGCCAGTTCACGGATGTACTGGTCGAAACCCGCGACGGTGAATGCGTCATACGCATTCGTTTTGGGGCGGTAACCGAGCTGGTGGCCGCGCATGGGGTACCGCGGGCTGGTGCTGACCGCCAGCCGGGCATTGAGTTGCAACTTACCTTGGGTCATTTCCGCTTTCCGAAGGAATCGCCCGACACCGTACAATATTCCCCGCGCATCTTTTCCTGTTATGATAATGGTATTCGAAGGGCCGGAGACTAATTTAAAGCCCTCGTTTTTTAATTCAGGCAATGCGGAAACGACATTTTGGAATGGTGCCGGCAATTTACTCAGGTCGCCCTCCGAGACGATCAGGATCATATTTCCGTTTTTCGGAAGCTTTTTGGCGACTGGGAGTTTGATTCCAGTCCGCTTTTCAATCTCATTTTGCAAAACTTCAATGCTTCGGAGCAATGTAGCCTTGTCGCTCGGGCTGAAAATCTGGCTTTTGGACAAATCAAGGGGTTGCGAGAAGGCCAAGCCGCTTCGCAGGATAACGATCAGAGGGATAAGAAACCGGAGAGATGTTCGGTAAGGCATGGGTTAGAGCTTAATGAAAATCCGTTTTTTATAAAGAAGGAAGGCGGGGATGAAATTGATACACACAAAAAAAAGCGCATAAAGCATACTGGCAAGGCGCGGATCCATTCCTGATTGGGATAGCGCGGCCACAGCGTGGTGGTTCAAAGTGTCTGCGCCGACGGGCATGATGTAAAATAGCAATGCAAGAATATCGGCCAGCACGTAAGCGGCGATCGCATTGGCCCCGAAAATAACACCGAGTGTAATGCCCTTCCTGCCCCCGCGAATGTCGATCAGGAAATACAATGCGCCGAGGAGCATGGAAGCGAAGCCCGAAGTTACCAGCACAAAAGAGCTCGTCCAGAGGTTTTCGTTGGTAGGGAAGATCAGGTTCCAGAAATAACCCAAAGCGGCAATGGCAAAGCCGGCGGTGAGCAGGTAATTGCTTTTTTCGTTGGGAGATAACGGTAGCAGCATGAGTTGGCCTGCGAGCATGCCGGTAATGGTGGTCGCGATGGACGGGAATGTGCTCAGAATCCCCTCCGGATCCCAGGTACCCTGCCACATTTTGCCGGGTAAATATTGCTGATCGACCCATGCGGCCAGGTTTACGCCCGGTTCGAGCATTACTTTACCAATACCGGGCGTCGGGATGGTGGTCAATGCGAGCCAGTAAAGCAGGAGAATGGTAACGGCCAGGCCGAACTGTTGCTTCCAGTTCGTATTCAAGAAAAGGATCGCGCACACCAGAAACACGATCGCAATCCGGTGAAGTGTGCCGGTATAGCGCAGGTTGGAGAAGTTGAAATCGGGCAGCATGTTGAGGAACATGCCGACGGCAAATATTTTCAACGAGCGGATGATGATCTTGCGATACAGCGCGCCCTTTGGCGCATCGCGTTTTTTGGAATAAGCCAATGCAATGGAAACACCGACGATAAAAAGGAAAGTAGGTGCGATGAGGTCCGTAAATGTGAGCCCGTTCCATTGGGTATGGCGGAGTGTGGGGAACACATAATCCTCGTGTCCCGGGAAATTCACCATGATCATCGCTGCAATGGTAAAACCACGCATTGCATCCAGCGAAAGTAATCGGGACAAAGCGCCCGAGGGGTTTTCCATAGCAGCCGTTTTATACGGTTATGTACGGAGGCGGCGTACAAAAGGGCTATTCCCGACGCTTTTTGCACCCTTCACTAGTATATTTTGCGCAATTGTCAGTAATTAGGAAGTTGTATTCCTAACACCGGAAAAATCATCCCCCAGCCTTTTTGACCCTATGAAGAAACTACTCCCGCTTTCGCTTGCCTTGTTTGGTATGCTGCTGTTTGCGAGCTGCAACAAATCGGGCAATGTATCCAAAGAACAGGCCGAGAAAATCGCGGTTTCGTGGAAGCTTGTCAGCAATTTTATCGAACCGCAGGGAAGGTTTGAGGCGCAGTTTACGATTAAAAACGGCAGCGATTTTGCGTTGGACGCCTCCAACTGGAAGCTATTCTGGAATATGTCGCCCAGGCCGATCCAGTCGAACAAAACACCGGAGCCTGCTATCGTAGAGCATATCAATGGCGACTGGTACCAAATGGTGGCTGCGAAGGATTTCAAACTCGCGCCGGGGGATTCGGTGGTGATCAAATACACGGGTACCGAGGGGGTAGTGAAGGAGACGGATGCCCCGCTGGGCTTGTATTTCGTGTTTTATGACAATGAAGGAAAAGAGCAGGATATCGTCGAAGTGGTGGACTATACGATCGAGCCATTCACGACGAAGGAGCAGATTCTGCGCGGTAAAATGGATTTGAAAGAGGTTCCGACCGCTGAAACGCGTTACAAGGCCAATACTGCATTTACCAAACTGGGCGAGGAGCAGCTTTTGAAAATCATACCTAGCCCGGTGAAACTCGTTCCGGCCGCTGGCACATTCACATTGACTGGTAAAACCAATGTGTATTATCAGGAAGGGCTTGAAAATGAGGCAAAATATCTGATCAGTAAATTAAAGACATTAACGGGTACCGATCTGCCGATTCAGGCCGGACTTCCTAATAAACCTTCTTCTGAGGAAGCCGCTATTGTTCTCAAAATGGGTAAAGTGGCAGTGAACGGCGTTTCCAGCGAAGCATATAACCTCAATATCGGTCAGACGGGCATCACGATCGAAGGTAGCGATGCCGCGGGCGTGTTCTACGGCGTTCAAAGCCTTTTGCAGCTCGCACCGACGGACGCTTACCAGAAGCCTGTCGCTTCGGTGGGTTTCGGGTTTGTGCAGGTGCAGGACGCGCCGCGGTTCCAATTCCGCAGTTTGCACCTGGATGTGGCGCGTAACTTCCAGACGAAGGAATCAGTGAAGCGCATTATCGATCTGCTCTCTTCCTATAAGGTCAACCATTTATTACTCTACACTACCGAGGACGAAGGCTGGCGGATCGAGATCGACGGCTTGCCGGAACTTACGCAGGTAGGCGCGCAGCGCCAGCACACGTCGGGCATGAATGCGAACGCATTGCACCCGGGCTACGGGTCGGGACCGGTAGCCAATGAGAAAGGCAAGCACGGCAGCGGCTACTATACCAAAGCCGATTTCATTGAAATACTCAAATTTGCCCACGAGCGGCACATTAAGATCATTCCGGAGCTGAACTTCCCAGGCCACGCCCTGGCGGCGATCAAGTCGATGGAGGCGCGGTATGAGCGGTTGATGAAGGAAGGTAAAGAGAAAGAGGCGAACGAGTACCGTTTGATAGATCCGGACGACAAGTCGGTTTACATTTCGGCACAAGGCTACAAGAACAACGTCGTGAGCCCCGCCCGGGAATCGACCTACAACTTCTTTGTGAAAGTGGTGGATGAAATCGCGAAACTGTACGAACAGGCGGGTTTGAAAATGGATACTTTCCATACTGGCGGAGATGAGGTGGCCGATGGCGTGTGGACGAAATCGCCCATGGCCGCCAAGCTGTTGCAGGAGCATCCCGAGGTGAAAGGGCCGCGCTATCTGCAAACTTACTTTTTCAGAAAACTCCTGCCTATGCTCGAAAAGCGCAACCTGAAAGTGCATGGCTGGGAAGAAGTGGCATTGAATAAAACGGAAACCGGCGCTTACCTCGCTAACCCGGAGTTTGTAGGGCGCCAGGTGTATCCCTACGTTTGGAACAATGTATATGATGTCGACCTGGGTAATCGCCTGGCTAATGCGGGTTATCCGGTGGTGCTCTGCAATGTGACCAACTTCTATTTCGATATGTCGTACAACAACGATCCCAAGGAGCCGGGCCTGTACTGGGGCGGATTTGTGGACACGCGCGACAACTGGGCATTTGCGCCATTCAATATGTTCCGCACCACAGAGGAAACCGCCATGGGCAAGCCGATGAAGGAGGAATTTGTGGGTAAGCAGCAGATGAAGCCGGAGGCGCGCAAGAATGTGTATGGTATCGAGGCGCAGCTTTGGAGCGAGACGATCAAAGGCCGCGATATGATGGAGTATTCGATCCTGCCTAAGCTTTTGGGCTTCTCCGAAAGCGCCTGGGCGGCCGAACGGAAGTGGGAAAACGTAGCCGACGATGCCGCCAGAAAGGCCATGATGGCAGAGGGCTGGAATATTTTTGCAAACTCGATAGCCCAAAAGCATCTCCCGAGACTAAAGTATATCAACGGGGGCTATCATTACCGCCTGCCTCAACCAGGCGCGATCATAGAAAACGGAATGCTGAAAGCGAATGTGGAGCTGCCGGGCCTGGCAATCCGCTACACGACCGACGGCTCCGAGCCTACCGAAACTTCACAGCTTTATGAAAACCCTGTGAAAGTTTCGGGTACTGTTACGCTGAAAAGCTTCGATCTGGCCGGACGATCGAGCCGCAGCAGTGTAGTGACAGCCCGTTGACCGAACTGATCGTTTAACGCAGCTTACAGCTCAACTCCTCACCGTCGATGAACATTGGTGTAGATCTCGGCGGCACGAACATTCGTGCCGGCATCGAGTCGGGTGGCCATATTACCCGGCAAAATCAGACATTACTGGCCAACAAGCATTCACTGTCGGCAACGCTCGACCAGCTGATGGACGTAATCCGCCCGCTGACGGCCTACCCCGTGAAAGGGATAGGCATAGGGGTACCTTCGGTTGTGGATGTGAACAAAGGCATTGTTTATAATGTCATGAATATCCCTTCATGGGAAGAGGTGGCATTGCGCGATATTGTGGAAAAGGAGTTCAATCTGCCGGTTTCGGTGAATAATGATGTGAATTGCTTCATACTTGGCGAACATCGGTTCGGACTGGCGCGGAAATTCCGGTCGGTGATCGGGATGGCCATCGGTACCGGGCTGGGTTCGGGTATTATCATCGATAATCATTTGTATGCGGGAAAGAACTGCGGCGCAGGGGAGATCGGGATGCTGCCTTACAAGGATTCGATATTGGAAAACTATGTATGCAGCCGCTTTTTCGAAGACTCCCTGGGTATCGACGCATTTGCGGCACACGAGGCAGCATTGAAAGGGAGCAAAGAAGCGATTGAAGTTTGGGAAGAATTCGGGGTGCATTTGGGCGCGGTGATCAAAGCGATCATGTATACCTACGACCCCGAGGCGATTGTCATGGGCGGCTCCATTGCCAAAGCCAACCGGTTTTTTCAGGATAGCATGTTGGAAAGTATTCAGGATTTTGCTTATCCCGAGTCGTTGAAAAAGCTGACCTTACTACTTTCCGAAAACGAGAATATTGCATTGCTGGGTGCCGCGGCACTGCTCGACGATTGATGTAATGCAGTTTTAAATTTAAATTAGGCTACCAAACCACGCGCAGCCCTCATGCAAAGGAACATTTTCATCGTAGTACTGATCTTCCTGATCTTTTTCGTCATCTCCTTCCTGACCAACATCCTCGGTCCGATCATCCCCGATATCGTCAAAAGTTTCGATCTCAGCATTGGTCTGGCGGGTTTCCTGCCGTTTGCATTTTTTGTTGCTTACGGGGTGATGTCGATTCCGGCGGGGCTGATGGTGGAGAAGTTCGGTGAGAAAGTAATGCTGATCGTGGCGTTTCTGTTGGCATTCGCCGGGGCATTGCTCTTTGCATTAATCCCCAGCTTTTTCGTAGCGCTGTTTTCGCTGTTTCTGATTGGTGTTGGGATGGCTATTTTGCAGGTAGTCATTAACCCGCTGCTGAGGGTTTCGGGCGGCGAGGAGAAGTTTGCATTTTACTCGGTATTAGCGCAGTTGTTTTTCGGAGCGGCGTCGTTTCTGAGCCCATTGCTTTATAGTTACCTGGTGTTGAATGTTCATTCCGGCAATTCCGGTTTTTTGATTGATATATTGAATGGCCTGGTGCCTGAAAACCTGAAATGGGTTTCGTTGTACTGGGTTTTCGCAGTCATCGCGCTGGCGATGGTGGCGGTGATAGCCGTTGTGAAATTCCCGAAGGTGGAACTGCTGGAAGACGAGCGGATCGATGTGGGCAAGTCGTTCGGGGAACTGGCGGCGAATAAGCTGGTATGGCTGTTCTTCCTGGGCATATTTGCCTATGTAGGGACCGAGCAGGGCATTGCCAACTGGATTTCTCAGTTCCTGCAAACCTACCATGAAGTGGATCCGGCCACGACCGGCGCTTCGGTTATTTCCTATTTCTGGGGCCTGCTCACCATCGGCTGTTTCCTGGGATTGATATTGCTGAAAATATTCGATAGCCGGAAAGTGCTGATATTCTTCACCTGCGGTGGCATTGCGTCGTTGCTGATGGCCTTATTCGGGTCAAAGGAAATGGCTTTGATTGGCTTTCCGATGGCGGGTTTCTTCGCTTCGGTGATGTACTCGGTGATATTTTCGCTGGCATTAAACTCGGTTCCGAAACATCACGGGACGTTCTCCGGCATCCTGTGCGCGGGTATTGCGGGCGGCGCGGTAGTTCCGTTGATCGTCGGTGGGTTAGGGGAGCTCGTGGGGCTGCGTTTCGCGATGCTTTTTCTGCTAATTCCGCTGGGATATATTTTGAGTATTGGAATGTGGGCCAAACCACTGGTCAACAATGAAACGGTATCGAGCGTGAAGGAGCTGTTCAAGCTCGGTTGAAAGGGTATTTATATGTACAAAATTATTCTCCTGCTCGATTTTGCCGAAGAGTACAGCAAGAGCCTGATGAAGGGGATCAATGCGTATTCCAAAGAGTTCGGGCCGTGGATCTTCTGCCGGATGCCGCTTTTCCATCGCGAGACGATCGGGATAGACGGCATTCTGAAATGGGCGTTGGAGTGGGGAGCGGATGGTATCGTAGGACAATTGTATAATAAGGAGATCGACAAGATCGTCCGGGCCGGGATTCCGGTCATCGCGCAGGATTTCAAGGAGCGTTTCACCGAAATCCCCAACATTACCGGCGCCTACCACGAAGCCGGTCAAATGGGTGCCGATTACTTTCTCAAAAAAGGCTTTACCAACTTTGCATTTTACGGTTTCAACGACATCGTGTGGTCACGCGAGCGCGCGGAAGGCTTTGAAGAACATTTGCGGAAGAAAGGGCACAAAGTGCATTACTTCGAGCACAAAAAGTCACGTTCGACGGAGCTTTGGTATTATAAACCCAGCTCGCTGAGCCGTTGGCTGAAATCGCTGCCGAAGCCGATCGGCCTGATGACTTGCGACGATAACCAGGGCCAGCACATCACGGAGGCGTGCAGGCACGTGGGCATACGCATACCCGAGGAAGTGGCCGTGCTGGGAGTGGATAATGATGAAATGATCTGCGACTTGTCCGATCCACCATTGTCGAGCATTGCACTCGACGTGGAAAAAGGGGGCTATGATGCTGCCAAACTGCTCGATCATATGATCAAACACGGCACCAGGGATTATTACGACGTGGTAGTACGCCCTACCCAGGTCATTACCCGGCATTCGACGGATATTTACGCGACCGGCGATGACCATATTGCTTCATCATTGAAATACATCCACCAAAACATCGACAAAAACCTGCATGTGGATGAGGTCGTGAAGCAGGTGCCGCTATCACGCCGGGCCTTGGAAAAGCGTTTTCTGGAAATTACCGGTTACCCGATTTACAAATATATTTTTAACCTGCGGATCGAGAAGTTCACACAGAAACTGCTCGATACCGATATGTCAGTATTTGAGATTGCGCTGGACATGGGGCTGGGGGATAGCAAAAATATAGCCCGCCAATTCAGGCAGGCTAAGGGATGCAGTCCAAGTGCTTATCGGAACAAATATCTGGCAGGGAAGTAAAAAATAGACAGTGTCAAATATGATTAAGCTGTCAGCCTGAGCGGAGTCGAAGGCCGGTACAGCACCGGCCTTCGACTCCGCTCAGGCTGACAATCTAATGCGATAAACTCGACTACCAAATCACAATCCGGGAGGAATCGGGCAGTATCATCTTGCTTCCGGCACCACAGCTCCATGCCGCCTGGAATTCCTTCAAATGCGGCAGCGGGCCGTTGATGCGGTCGCGGGCTGGGGAGTGCGGGTCGGTTTGTACCTGGTTGCGCAATGCCTCGTCGGTGGTGTTCATGTGCCATACCTGCGCCCAGCCGAGGAAGAAACGCTGCTTCCAGTTGAATCCGTCGATCGGAGCCGGCTCTTTGCCGTTGAATGACTTTTCCAAAGCATAATAGGCCAATGTAAGGCCGCCCAAGTCGGCCACATTCTCGCCGATGGTCAGCGCACCGTTGATCTTAAAGCCGGGCAATGCTTCGATGCCGCTGAAATAGTCGATGTAACGCTTGGTCAGCTTGTCGAAATTGGCGCGGTCGGCGGCGGTCCACCAGTTTTTGAGGTTGCCTTCATCGTCGAACTGCGAACCCTGGTCGTCGAAACCGTGGGTAAACTCGTGACCGATCACGGCGATAATGCCTCCGTAGTTGATCGCATCGTCGGCATTGCGGTTATAAAATGGCGGTTGCAGGATACCGGCCGGGAACACCACCTCGTTGTTCAGCGGGTTGTAATAGGCATTCACCGTCTGCGGCGTCATGAGCCATTCTTTCTTATCCACTTCCTTGCCGATCTTTTCCACATTCTCCTTGTGCGCGAACAGCGACGCTGAAATCACGTTTTCAAACAGCTTGTCGGGCGCGATTTCGATTGAGGAATAATCCTTCCATTTGTCGGGATAGCCGATTTTGTAGGTAAATGCTTTCAGTTTCTTATGTGCTTTGGCCTTTGTGGAATCGCTCATCCAGGTCAGCTTGTCGATGCGCTCGCCGTACACCGTGCGCACGTTCTCGATCATTTCGGATACCTTCTTTTTGTCTTCCTCCGGGAAGTATTTCTTCACGAACAGCTTACCCAGCGGCATGCCCAGCAAACCATCGGTCGAACGAATAGCGCGTTCCACACGGCCTTTCTGCTGCTTGGTACCGCGCATTACAGTAGCGAAGAAACGGAAATCCTCTTGATCGTATTTCTTAGGTAAGAAGCCCGCGAACGTCGAGAGTAATTGCCATTTGGAATACAATTTCAATGTGGCGATCGGTGTCGCTTTCAGGAGTTTGTTCAGATTTTGCAAATAGGGTTTGTTCTGAACAATTACAGTGTCTGTCTTGATATCCTGTTTGTCCGCAAATGTTTTTTGGTCGAAATCCGGGATGAGTTTCTCGAAATCGGCGAAGGCCATTTTGTTGTAGGTCTTCACCGGGTCGCGCAGCTCCACATTCGTCAGTTGCAGCTTTGCGAGTTTCGTTTCGAAATCGAGGATGGTTTGGCCGGGGTTAGCTTCGGTGAAGCCCGCCATCGAGAACATTTTGTCGACATGCTTCACAAACTCGCCGCGCACTTTCACCGTGCTGGAATCGGTGCGGTCGTAATAGCTGCGCTCTCCGAGGCTGAGGCCGTCCTGGCCCTGGTAAAGGATATTGACCTTGCTGTTTCTCAAATCACCTTCTACTCCAAAACCCGTTACGGTTTCCACACCTACTTTCTGCATCTCGCCGGCTACCGCTGCGAGGTCTTTCAGCGAAGCCACCGCATTGATTTTGTCGAGATAAGGTTTCAGGGGTTCCAGTGCACGTTTCTCAACCGTTGCGGTATCGAGGAACGATTGGTAGTAATCGGCGATCTGCTGCTCTTCGGTACCTTTCTTGCGGTCCTGAACTTTGGTAATCTCTTCGATAATGCCTTTCAGGCGGACCTCCTTGTTTTCCTTATCCAGGATGCCGAATGCGCCCCAGCGGCTTTCGGTACCGGGGATCGGGTTTTTCTTTTTCCAACCGCCGTTGGCATAGGAATCAAAATCATCGCATGCTTTGGCTGTCGAGTCGAGCGAGCTCACATCGAAGCCGGGTACTTTGGTGGTGTCGGTTTCTTCCTTTTCTTTTTTACATCCTGCCAGGCTCACCACAAGGGCCAGAGCGGCAGCACGGAATGCGGCTGATTTCATTTTTTGATGTATTTGTTTTTGAAGTATATAAAAAGACTCAGTGAATGCCACCCATCCAGCCTTTGATCGGCTTCCAGAATACGAGCAGGATCAGACCGAAAATGGTGGTAATAATGGCCACCTGGTTGAACAACGCCGGCATTTGCAGAATATTCGATTCGTCGAAACCGCCCGCAAAGAGTCCGGCGATCAGGTTACCGAGCGACGCACCCACAAACCAGATACCCATCAGCTGGCTCACGTAACGCTTTGGTGCCAGTTTAGTGTAAGAACTCAAACCAACAGGGCTCACGCAAAGCTCGCCTATGGTATGGAGGAAGTAGGTAAATGTGAGGAAAAACGGCGAAGCAAGTTCACCTTTGACCGCGATATTGGAGGCAGCCACCATGACGAAGAAGCTCAGGCCCAGCAATATCAAACCCATCGCGAATTTGACAGGAATGGAAGGGTTGCGGTTTTTGGAAGAAAGCGATATCCAAAGGCTCGCGAGTACCGGCGCGAAAATCAATACGAATGTAGGCTGGAAGTTCTGAAACCAGCTGGATGGCACTTCCCATCCGCCGATCATGCGCTGAGTATGGCGTTCGGCAAAGATTTGCAATGAAGTACCCGCCTGCTCATAACCCGCCCAGAACAATGCAATGGCCAGGAAGAGAATAATGAGTACGCCGACGCGGTACTTCTCCACGCGGGTAAGTCCGCCCGCGATGAGGATAAACAGGAAGTAAGCAGCCGAAATGGATACGATAATGATACCGGCACCTTGCGCAAGGCCCTGCGCGGTAGTCATATTTATCGTACCTGTGGATTGCAGCACGACCAGGAACACAACCAGCAGTGCGATGAGCCCGTACCCCAGCATTTTGCTGCTGCCCGACACCGGTGCCACTGCTTCTTCGCTGGCTTCCCTCGCCGATGGTACTTCACCGAGCCCTTTCAGGTGCGTAGCGCTTCCATACCGGAACACGATCAATCCAAGTAACATGCCTATTGCCGCCGCGCCAAAGCCCATATGCCAGTTGACCTTTTCACCCAGGTAACCCACAATGGCAATCCCCAGGAAAGATCCTAGGTTAATACCCATATAAAAGATAGAGAATGCCGCATCGCGCCGCGCGCCGCCTTCCGGGTAAAGTTCACCCACAATGGAGCTGATATTCGGTTTCAAAAGCCCGGTACCGACGGCAACGGTACTCAGTCCTAGGAAGAATATGGCTGATCCGGCTGGTACAGCCAGGATAATGTGCCCCAGCATAATGACGATGCCTCCGTACCAGATGGCTTTTTTCTGGCCCAGAATATTGTCGGCCAACCAGCCACCGGGTAGTGTGAGTAAGTAAACGGAAGCGGTATAAAGCCCGTAAATGGCCGTTCCTTCGGCTGCACTCATTCCCATTCCGCCTTTGATATTATCGAGGAGAAAAAGCAGAAGAATGGCCCGCATGCCATAATAGCTGAAACGTTCCCACATTTCGGCAAAGAACAAGACATACAGCCCTTTGGGGTGTTTTTGGGAAATCTGTGAAGACATAGAGAGAGAAGTGTTTTATTTGGTTTTTGGGGTTGTAAACAGATGTTTTTATCGTGCAAGATAGGAATTATGGGTAAATATCAATCAATCATAAAAATAAAAGCGGTAGCAGTTTGTAATGACTGCTACCGCTGTGAATAAACGTTTTACGACCGGCTTACTTAACGGAGAACGATCCTTCGCCGATTGAAAATCCTTCCGAATAGAGCTCGATGGTGTACTTGCCCGACGTGAATGGGGCGTCGCGGTCGTACATGATACTTACGTCCTGGTTGTTGTTGGAATAGGTAATGTCCTTGCTGATCGTGTAGCCTTGTTCCTGGCCATTATACTGGAAAACGCCGGAGCCGGTTTTGGTATCCGAAATCGTGGCACCGGTCGGATCGATAATACGCAGGTAGATGGTCTTGTCGTCGGTTGCGGTCAGCGGGTTCTTTTCGAGGATGAAGTCCACACGTACTTTGTCCACTCTTTTAGACTTCACATTTTCGCCCTCGCGCACTTTGCCTTTGGACGACACCGCGTACACCTTCACGTTACGTGCGCGCAAGGCAGCGGCCATGGTTACTTTCGATTCGAGCTCGGTGTTCTTCGCCTGAACGCCGCTCAGCGAATCCCGTACTGCCTGGCGGCTCGTCTGTAATTCATTTTTTTCTTGTGTAAGGCCCTCGTTCTGGCTGATCAGCTGCTGGTTCTCCTCACGAAGCTGAGCAATCTCGGTGTCCTTTTTGGTGAGAAATTCCTCATACTCCTTGATTTTCCGGCCCATGTTCGCATTGCCTTTGCGTAATGCCGCGCGATCGCTTTCGAGAGAGGCCTTTACTTTTTGCAGCTCGGCAATGTCGCCGCCGAGGTTCTGTACTTCGAGAATGCGCGCGTCGAGCTGTTTGGAGATCGAATCCAGCTTGATTTCGGAGGCTGCCAGTTCCTGAACCCGGGCTGTAAGGTCAGTTTCCTGCTTTCGGGTAATGTTGTGCTCTTTATAATAAAGGTATCCGAACACTGCTGCCAGGATGGTCATCAGGATCAATCCGACTACCAAACCGGTATTGCTTTTCCTTTCCATAAAACTTTGTTTAGGTTTTGGTGATATAGTTTATGGAATATGTACAAAAAAGCATGCCACTAGTATACGTCGCGCCAGGATGGTAAAACAAAAGCGGGTAGAAGACCGATGCTTCTACCCGCTTTCCTATTATAGATTGGTTTGGAACACTAGTAATCACCACCTGCGCCGCCGCCTCCGAAACTACCCCCTCCAAAACCGCCGAACCCTCCGCCATCACCTCCTCCGAAGCCGCCGCCCCAGTTGCCGGAACTACTACCACGGCCTGAATGCGTGGTGTAAGGAAAGAAAATAGGAGGGATGCCGATATCGCGATAGCCGCGGTTACCGCCACCTCCACCCCGGTTACGGAATATAATGATGAGAATAATAATGAATATGATCACGACAATCAGAATAGGAGGGAAGCCGTCCCCTTCGCCGCTGTCCTGTTTCGGATCCGCCTTATACTCGCCCGAAGCATATTTGAATATCATATCGACGCCGTCGTTGAGGCCCTGGTAAAATTGCCCGGCCTTGAACTGCGGCGTGATCACCTGCGAAACGATGCGTTTGGCGATCGCATCGGGAACTGCGCCTTCGAGACCATAGCCCGTTGCGATAAACACTTTTCGTTCTTTCGGAGCCCAGAGCAACACGATACCGTTGTTTTTGCCTTTCTGGCCTACACCCCATTCGGTACCGAGCTTGAATGCGTAGTCGGCAATGGGGTAATCGCCCAATGTCGGTACGGTTACGATCACGATCTGAGAGGATGTGGAGTCGTTATAGGCCACGAGTTTCTGTTCCAGCATTTGCCTTTCGTTGGGGCTAAGCTGGTTGGCAAGGTCATTTACGAGCCTTGGAGGATCGGGCTTGGGCGGAATATCCTGCGCCTGCACGCCGGCGAAGGCCGCGATGACAAGCAATAGGTAAATGATGAATTGCTTCATAGTTTATTGGCCGAACGAAATATCGTCCGGAAGTTCATTGATGTCGCCGGACTGGTAGGGGAAGTGTTTTTTCAGTTGCAAGCCGGCTTCCAGGATGCCGTGCCGAAGCCCTTCCTTATACTCTCCTGCTTTGAAGTGGTTCCGGAGGAGCTCTTTGGTACTGTCCCAGAAGTTGGCAGTGACTTTTTCATCTATTCCCTTATCGCCAAGTACCGCAAATTTCCGGTCTTCGTAAGCTAGGTAAAACAATACCCCGTTGCGTTCTGCGGTTTCGTGCAGGTGCAAGAAGAGGAATACTTCCTTGGCCCGTTCCATGACGTCGGGAGTAGGGCATTTCTTTTCGATATGCACTTTCACTTCGCCGGAAGTCTGTTTTTCTGCTTCCTGAATAGCCTCAATGATGTACTGCTGCTCTTCGTCGGTGAAAAATAGGGATTCGGTTGCCATGGGGCCGGATTGGTACGGATGGATGAAAAACATTGCGCCGGGCTTTTTGAAATGGCCCGGCGCTGAAAGTTAGAATTGTACGGTAGGCGCTTTTTCGGAACCCGGAGCGGCCGTGAAGTAGCCTTTCTGGGAGAAACCGAACACCCCGGCGAAGAGGTTGGTCGGGAAGGTGCGCACTTCCTGGTTATAATCCTTCACTACCGTATTGAACTTGCCGCGTTCTACGGTAATGCGGTTTTCGGTGCCTTCGAGCTGAGCTTGCAGTTCGAGGAAGTTCTGGTTGGCTTTCAGTTGCGGATATTGTTCTACCGATACCAGCAGGCGTGACAACGAACCGCTCAACTGATCCTGCGCTGCCTGGAATTTGGCAATGTTTTCAGGGGTAAGCTGGTCGGCATTGATCGTGGTTTGCGTGGCTTTACTGCGTGCCTCGATCACGGCTGTCAATGTGCTTTTTTCAAAATCGGCAGCACCCTTCACGGTGTTTACCAGGTTGGGGATAAGGTCCGCGCGGCGCTGATACTGGCTTTCCACTCCGGCCCAAGCCTCTTTTACGACCTCATCTTTTTGTACGAGGCCATTATATTTACCGCAGCCAACAAATCCGAGAATCAGAACAACGACGATAACTGCAATGAGTCCTTTTGACATTTTAATATTCAGTTTAGAGTTATTGAATGTGGTTCAAAGTTGACCAAAGCTAGCAAAATCTTTAAGAAAAACTACACAACCGGTTCCCAGAGGCAATATGGGCCTGCTAGCGTCGGATGGCGGGTTTTGAAGTAAAAATTAGGTAAATTAATCTTCCCCCACACCGGCGATGTTATTCCAGCGGCCCCAGTTTACGGATGCTTCATAATCCAGGAGCAGGCTTTCAAAATACATCGCGCCCCAGGTCCAGTTAATGTCCAGGTCGTCGACGAGATATTGAGCCGCGGATTCGCGCTCGGCAGCGGTAATGAAACCGGTGATAGCCAGCTTTTGGATAATAGCATTTATTGCCTGACTTTCGGTTTGTCCGTTTATCCATTTTTCAAATGCGGCATTGTCATTCTTCCAGCGACGGTTGAAATGATGTTTCACCCCACTCGGCTTGAACATCCGCGGACCAAACCGGAGCAACGTCCAATGCAGGAATTCCCGTTTCAGCAGGTTGGTAATGATAGGATCTTCCGTTACGGCATGCGACTGGGCAGTTTTGACACTCCGATAGATGTAAGATGCCGAAATACAGCCCAGCGATAACCAATCGGAAAGCCGTGTGTCGGTAAGGGGCTCTGCCGATGCGTAGGCAATGTCCTTTTTTACATATTGCGCTACATACTCCTTCAAAACTGCCAATGCGTGGGTTTCTCCGCCTGTGGATGCACCGGAGATTTCTCCCGGCAGCTCTTTCGGATCAATGCCCAGTTCCGGTAATCCGGGAATGGCGCCGGCTTCGAAATCGGCTGGCAATGTAATTGCTTCCGGCGTAGGGAACTGGTCCTTAATTTTAAGATCGTTGCTTAGCAGGCGTTCGAATTCCGAAAAGCCGGACGGCAGCTTCGACACCGGGAATGGGAGATCAAATGCACTGATCATCGTGTCCATCCAGAACAGTTTGATATCGACGTTCGCCGTTTTGAGGTTTTTACTCAATGAAGACTCGATGCGGGTTTCCTGTGGGGCTATTTCCTTACTCGTGTAAACATAGTCGGCATTGTAATCTTCGGCCAGTTTAGCCACAATCTCTTCCGGCTTACCGGTGCGGATGAGCAAGTCGCCGCCCTTTTGCCGGATATTTTTGCGAAGCTCGGCAACGGATTCGATCAGGAAGCGTGCGCGTAATGCGCCGGTTCTGCGAAAGCCGAGTTTGGTTTTCTCAAATTGACGGGGATCAAAAACATATACGGGTATGATCTCGCTGGCGGAACCAACGGCAGCGGAAAGCGCCTGGTTATCCTTTAACCTCAAATCATTCCTGAACCAATAGATTATGCGTCGGGCCATTTATTACTAACTGATAATTATTCTTCGGGATATATTGTAAATGCAAGTATACGAAAAATGAACCGGGCGTATAAGAAAAAGCCCGCTGCGAAATCGATCGGTTCACAGCGGGCTTTCTATCGTCGGGTAAATCAATAACTCAGGATCGTGAATTCGGTACGACGGTTGCGCTGGTGCTCTTCCTCTGTTTTGGCATTGGGGATAATGAGTTCCCTTTCACCGTAACCTTTGGCTTCCATCCTGTCGGCTTCGATACCCTTTGAATTCAGGTAAGCCACGGCCGACTCGGCACGGTTTTGCGAGAGCGTCATGTTGTAGGCGTCGGTTGCACGTGCATCCGTATGCGAACTGAGCTCGATCGTCATCGTCGGGTTATCTTTCAGGATCTGAACGAGCTTGTCCAGCTCCACGGCGGCGTCCGGGCGGATATTGTATTTGTTCAAATCGTAGTAGATGTTTTCCAGAACGAAAGTTTTGTTCAGTTCCAGTTTGTCGAGCTTGACGATCACATTGAATGTGGTGTCCGTCAGTTCTTTGGTCAGGAATATCGGCGGAATGTTACGGCCCGACATCGAGAATGGCTCGCGCTTGCTGATATAGCCTTTACGTTGAACGAGGAGTTGGTATGACTTACCTTCTTCTACCGGCTGTCTGCCAAACTTGCCGTCCTTGGCAGTTGGGAACTCGGCGACCTGCGTATCCGACGTGTCCGGCAGAATGTGCACCACGGCCGAATCGATCGGGGTAGGGGTTTCTCCATTATCGAGCACGGTTCCGGCCAGGAAGTAGCGCACCACTTTCCGTTTGCCATTAATATAGTTCGGGTTGTTCGGGTTAAGCGGATCGTTCGGGTCGTTGTGTTTCGCGATTTTGGTCGTGTCCTCTTCTTCCGGTCCGGAGAAATAGTAAATGTCGTCGTCACCCTTGCCGCCATCGCGGTTGGATGCGAAGAAGCCCTTGGTCAGATTTTGGTAAAATACCAGTCCGAAATCGTCCTGCGGGCTGTTGAATGGGAGTCCCATGTTTTCGATCGTAATCACACCCTGTGTTCTGGTTGCTGAAAACAAATCGAGCTTGCCGAGACCCGGGTGGCCATCGGAAGCGAAATAGAGTTTTCCACCCTCGGCTACGTAGGGGAACATGTCGTCGCCAGGGGTATTAATGTCGCGACCCATGTTCACCGGACGGCTGAACCGGCCTGATGCGTCCATATTGGTCCGGTAGATGTCGATGCCGCCTATACCGCCTGCGCGGTTGGAAGCGAAGTACAGTGTTTTGCCGTCACGCGAGAATGCGGGCGAGCCGTCCCATGCGAGGGAATCGTTGATAGGCAGAATTGCGGGTGGCGTCCATTGCCCATTGATGTTACGGCTCATGTAAAGATCCACATCCACGCCGCCGTTCTTTTTGCCGGTATTACCTCTTGCAAAAACGAGTGTTTTACCGTCCGGAGAGAATGCGGGTGAGCCTTCATTGGCATCAGGAGAGAAAATTTCCTGACTAAACACCACCGGGTTTCCTTGTGTGTTACCCGCGTCCGATGCGATATTGATTTTATAGAGTCCCAGCATCGGCTGGCCGTTGTTCTTATAGATTTTTTCTTTTTTGGAAGAAGAGAAAACCAGCTCATTACCGACCACGGTAGGTGAAAACTCAGAACCTGCCGTATTGAGGGGAAGCGATTTCAGCGTGACCTCCATTTTAGTGGTTTTCAACCGATCGGCGATTTTCAGGATCTCGACTTCGCGCAATGCACGTTCCTGCAAGTTCTGCGGTACGTTCTGGCCTTTGGCGAACTCAGCGAACTGGGCGGAAGCGTCGGCATAGTCCCCGGTTGTTTTCAATGCATAGGCATACTGAAAACGGGCATCGGGATTGGTAATGCCTCCGTCGAGCGCTTTTTTGTAATAGGGGACAGCCTCTTTGAAGCGGTTGGAGAGGCGGTAGGATTCGGCGATCAGGTAGCTCGTCTGTGCCGGTTCAATATTGGCTTCGGCGGCTTTCTGGAAACCCTTGATGGCAAGGTCGTATTCTCCGTTCGCAAATTTCTTTTGGCCGTCTTTGTATGCCTGCATCGCCGAGTTGCAGCCGGACAAGTATAAACACGAAGCAAAACAAACTATGAGAGTAAAGTAACTCCGGAAAAGTTTCATAATGTAGAGTATAAAATCAAACGATTCGACGCGCACTGGGTTTCTGAAAAACAATACTAATAAACAACGATTGGAAATAAAATTCGGGATACTATATAGGAAGAATTTTATTCGAAAAATGAGCTTTTCATGAATTTCTGCTGCATTTATCCGCCGGAACCCACCATTCTTTCCAAATCCAACGGTTACATATCGATCATTTCCTGACTACTGCCTGACAACCTCCTGACCACAACATGACTATTTCCTGACCACTACCTGACAACTCCTGACAGAGAATGGTGGGGAGCGGGCGAAAAAAAGTTGTTAACGGTTTGTAAATCAAGGATGGTTTATTACTTTTGCAGTCCGATTTTTCGGGAAAAGTGTTTATATAACAAACGGCCGATTAGTTAATCGTGTCAAAATCAAATTGTTAAATGCCTACTATTTCACAATTAGTCCGTAAAGGTAGAGAGACCATTACATGGAAATCCAAGTCTCCGGCTTTGGATTCATGCCCTCAGCGTCGGGGCGTGTGCACCCGGGTGTACACTACTACGCCTAAGAAGCCAAACTCGGCGCTTCGTAAAGTAGCCCGTGTTCGTCTGTCGAACAACAAGGAGGTGAACGCCTACATCCCAGGTGAAGGCCACAACCTGCAAGAGCACTCGATCGTATTGATCCGTGGTGGACGTGTAAAGGATTTGCCAGGTGTTCGTTACCACATCATCCGCGGTGCATTGGATACTGCAGGTGTTAACGGCCGTAAGCAACGTCGTTCTAAATACGGTGCTAAGCGCCCGAAACCAGGACAAGCTCCGGCAGCACCAGTAAAAGGTAAGAAAAAATAAAAAGTAACTCTCTCTGCTTTTATTAAGTAATTCAAATCTTATAAAAGGGAAGTAATCCTGATCATTACCTCAGGGTGAATAAGTTGCAAAACGAAACCTCGTTAAAAAAATTAAGACAAAATGAGAAAGTCGAAACCTAAGAAAAGATATATCCTTCCTGATCCTAAGTTCAGGGACGTACAGGTTACCAAATTCGTTAACAACCTGATGTACGAAGGAAAGAAGAGCATTGCCTTCACTATTTTCTACGATGCATTGGAACTGGTTGAGAAAAAAACCAGCGAAAATGGTCTGGAAACATGGAGAAAAGCATTGAACAATGTTACTCCTTCTGTGGAAGTGAAGAGCCGTCGTGTAGGTGGTGCTACTTTCCAGGTTCCTACCGAAGTTCGTCCTGAGCGCAAGCAGTCGTTGGGCATGAAATGGTTGATCAACTATTCCCGCAAGCGTGGCGAAAAGACAATGGTTGACCGTCTGGCTGGCGAAATCATCGCTGCTGCGAAAGGTGAAGGTGCTGCTGTGAAGAAGAAAGACGATACGCACCGTATGGCAGATGCCAACAAGGCGTTCTCGCACTTCCGTTTCTAATCAGGAGCGCAGACATAGATTATGGTCGGGAGCCCGGTTTGTCCGGGTTCCCGATTTTTATTTTAGTGGTTTTGAGAAAAATAACTTTTCCTTAATTGTTTTTATAATCAACAATTTATACTTTTGCGCTCTGAATTTTCAAAACCAGCACTTTACGCTAAGAGGAAAGTTCGAACAGCTTCGCATTGAATTGCACTTTGAATATAAAAAAACACATCACCATCTGTCATGGCACGTGATTTAAGATTAACAAGAAACATAGGTATTGCTGCGCACATCGATGCCGGTAAAACAACGACAACGGAGCGTATCCTTTACTACGCAGGGGTTAGCCACAAAATCGGAGAGGTGCACGATGGTGCTGCTACGATGGACTGGATGGAGCAGGAGCAGGAGCGTGGTATCACTATTACTTCCGCTGCTACGACTGTTAACTGGAACTACCGCAACGAGAAATACCACATCAACATCATCGATACTCCGGGACACGTTGACTTCACCGTTGAAGTAAACCGTTCTCTTCGTGTATTGGATGGTCTTGTGTTCCTTTTCAGTGCAGTAGATGGTGTTGAGCCTCAGTCAGAAACTAACTGGCGTCTGGCTAACAACTATAATGTTGCCCGTATCGGTTTCGTAAACAAAATGGACCGTTCAGGTGCTGACTTCCTGAAAGTTTGTACGCAGGTGAAAGAAATGCTGGGCAGCTACGCTGTACCTCTTCAATTGCCTATCGGCGCAGAAGATACTTTCCGTGGTGTGGTTGACCTCGTTAACTTCCGCGGTATCGAGTGGAACGAAGCTGATAAAGGTATGACTTTCACTGAGGTGCCTATTCCTGACGATATGCTGGAAGAAGCTACCGAATGGAGAGAGAAATTGCTCGAAGCGGTTGCTGAGTTCGACGACACTTTGATGGAGAAATATTTTGAAGATCCTAACTCGATCTCGGAAGACGAAATCCTTGCTGCATTGCGCGCTGCGACTATCAGCATGAAGATCGTTCCGATGGTGTGCGGTTCTTCTTTCAAAAACAAAGGCGTTCAAACTATGCTGGATTACGTGATGGCTATCCTGCCTTCACCACTGGATCGCGAGAACATCGTTGGTACAGATCCACGCACTGGTGCTGAAATCAGCCGTAAGCCGTCTGAAACAGATCCTTTCTGTGCATTGGCATTCAAAATTGCAACGGACCCTTACGTAGGTCGCCTTTGCTTCATCCGTTCTTACTCGGGTGTACTAGAATCAGGTTCTTATGTATTGAACAACCGTTCAGGAAACAAAGAGCGTATCTCCCGTATTTTCCAAATGCACGCCAACAAGCAAAATCAGATCGACAAGCTTGAAGCAGGTGATATTGGTGCGGTAGTAGGTTTTAAAGATATCAAAACAGGAGATACCCTTTCAGAAGAGAAATCGCCTATCATCCTCGAATCAATGGTGTTCCCAGAGCCGGTAATCGGTTATGCGATCGAGCCTAAGAAAGCGGCTGACAGCGATAACTTCTCGAAAGCGATCACCAAACTGATCGAAGAAGATCCGACTCTTCAGGTTGAATCTAACGAGGAGACTGGTCAAACGATCATCAAAGGTATGGGTGAGCTTCACCTTGAAATCATCATCGACCGTATGCGTCGTGAGTTCAAAGTGGAAGTAAACCAGGGTGCTCCTCAGGTTGCTTACAAAGAGATCCTTACCAAGAACTTCGAACACCGCGAGGTTTACAAGAAACAAACGGGTGGTCGTGGTAAATTCGCTGATATCGTATTCGAAATCGGGCCACGTGACGATAACGAGGAAGGTAAAGAGCCGAAACAAGGCTTGCAGTTTGTGAACGAAGTTGTGGGTGGTGCTATCCCTCGCGAATTCATCGCTCCTGTACAGAAAGGTTTCGAAGCTGCGATGATCAACGGTGCATTGGCAGGGTTCCCATTGGATTCCATGAAAGTGCGTTTGTTCCACGGTTCATTCCACGATGTCGATTCAGATTCACTCTCTTTCGAATTGGCTGCCAAGCTTGGTTTCAAAGAAGCTGCGCGTAACGCCGGATCGAAATTGCTGGAACCGATCATGCACGTAGAAGTTCTGACTCCGGACGAGTATACTGGTCCTATCACAGGTGACTTGAACCGTCGTCGTGGTATCATGCGCGGTATGGACACCCGTAACGGTGCGCAGGTGATTAAGGCTGATGTACCTTTGTCAGAATTGTTCGGTTACGTAACTGACCTTCGTACGATGTCATCAGGCCGTGCTACTGCATCCTTGACATTCGCTTACTACGAAATCGTACCGAATAACATCGCTGAGGGTGTTATCGAGAAGGCGAAAGGTCTCGTTAAAGCTTAATACATTTAAAGCGTTGCAGGAGCAATTTCTGCAACGCTTTCTTTATGATATAGCCTGTGAAGTAAATGGTTCTTTTGCAGGTGTAATTGTCAGGTAACCTGGCGAGATTTTCTGAACCGGAAACAAACCAATACAATGAATCAAAAGATCCGTATCAAACTTCGGTCATTCGACCACAACTTGGTTGACAAATCAGCTGAGAAAATCGTTAAGGCAGTAAAGGCAACAGGCGCGGTAGTAAGCGGTCCTATTCCTTTGCCTACAAAGACAGAGAAATTCACTGTTCTTCGTTCGCCGCACGTTAACAAGAAATCAAGAGAGCAGTTCCAGCTTTGTACTTACAAGCGTTTGGTGGATATCTTCTCTACAAGTGCAAAAACAGTAGACGCCCTGATGAAGCTCGAATTGCCAAGCGGTGTTGATGTAGAGATCAAGGTTTAGTAATACCGACTTATTCATTAAGTCATCACATAAATTGGATGAAGGTCCGGGTTCCTCTGGAAACCACATCTGAGCTCAGAAAAGCCTGACAGGCAAAGGGTTAACCCCAAAATCAGTCGGCTTATCGAAAAAAGAGGTCAGATGTTCGTTCATCTGACCTTTTTTGCTGATTATCAGCGAGAAATATTTTTAGGCTGCTAGGATATAAAATTCGTTTTTTCTACCTTTGCAGTCCGTTTTAAAGAATAAGGGGTTTTTACCTGCTAAATTTAAATTTCAAACATGTCTGGTTTAATTGGTAAAAAAATCGGAATGACTAGTTTGTACAATGCTGACGGGCAGGCTCTGGCATGTACTGTGATCCAAGCTGGTCCTTGTGTTGTAACACAAGTTAGGTCCGAAGAAAAGGATGGCTATAAGGCTATCCAGTTAGGTTTTGGTGAGAAGAAAGAAAAGAACACCTCCCAGCCTCTGATTGGCCACTTCAAGAAAGCCAACACGACTCCCAAGCAAAAATTGGTTGAGTTCAAGGAATTCGAAGTGGAACATGAACTTGGAACTTCATTGTCCGTACAGGACATCTTTGAAGAAGGCGAGTTTGTTGACGTAGTAGGATCTGCCAAAGGTCGTGGTTTCCAAGGTGTTGTAAAACGTCACGGATTCGGCGGGGTAGGTGGTCAGACGCACGGTCAGCACAACAGGGCCCGTCACCCAGGTTCGATTGGTGCTTGTTCATTCCCATCACGCGTATTCAAAGGTATCCGTATGGGTGGACGCATGGGTAACAATCGTGTAAAGATTCAGAATTTGCGTATTCTGAAAGTGATACCTGAGCAAAACATTCTCGTTGTGAGTGGCTCGGTACCTGGTTCAAAGAATTCATTTCTAATCATTGAGAAGTAGTACCAATGGAACTGTCCGTATTAAATATAAAAGGAGAAGATACCGGCAAGAAGGTAAACGTGTCCGAGGAAGTATTCGGCATCGAACCTAATACGCACGCTATCTATCTCGATGTAAAGCTTTACCTGGCCAACCAGCGTCAGGGAACGCACAAATCAAAGGAGCGTGCAGAGGTTAGTCTCTCAACACGCAAGCTGAAACGCCAAAAAGGAACCGGCGGTGCTCGTGCAGGTAGCATGAAGTCACCCGTGTTCGTAGGTGGTGGTCGTATTTTCGGTCCACGCCCACGTACTTACGGTTTCAAGCTGAACAAGAAAGTAAAAGCGCTGGCGCGCAAATCTGCGCTTTCAGTTAAAGCTGCTTCTTCCGCTATCTCTGTTTTGGAAGCCTTCACTTTTGATGCTCCTAAAACAAAGTCTTACCTGAATGTTTTGAATTCCCTTTCACTGGTGAACACCAAGACATTATTGATCCTTCCTGAGATCGATAACAATGTGTACCTGTCAAGCCGTAACATTCCAAAAGCGAAAGTTACTACTGTTGATTCGGTAAATACATATGACCTGATGAATGCAGACCGTCTTCTGATAAGTGAATCTGCGATTTCTATTTTGGAAACCCAATTGAACAAATAACAATGAGTGTACTGAAACGTCCGATTATTACTGAAAAGGTAACGGCTCAGGGTGGTCAAGGTAAATACGCTTTCGAAGTCTCCCTTACTGCAAACAAGGTAGAGATCAAGAAGGCTGTTGAGAAACTGTTCGGGGTTACCGTAGAAAGCGTTCACACCATGCGTAGCATTGGTAAAAGCAAATCCCGCACATCGGGAGGTAAGTTTGTCACTGGAAAAACGTCAACTATCAAAAAGGCGATCATTACAGTAGCCGAAGGCGAAGCCATCGATATCTACGGTGAAGCCTAGTTGAACGATTTTAAATCATTAGACGAGTTAATAGCAAATGGCAGTTAAAAAATTAAAACCTACAAGTGCTGGTCAGCGTTTCCGCTCGGCTCCTACATTCGAGGAGATCACCGCGTCGAAGCCTGAGAAGAGTCTTCTGGAACCCATCAAAAGAACAGGTGGTCGTAACAGCCAGGGACATCGTACCATGCGATATATTGGTGGCGGTCACAAGAAAAAATACCGCGTTATCGACTTCAAAAGAAATCGTTTCGACGCTCCCGCTACTGTCCTTACGATCGAATACGATCCAAACCGCTCAGCGCGTATCGCCCTGATCCAGTTTGAGGACCAAGAAAAACGTTACATCATCGCTCCGAACGGCCTGAAAGTTGGACAAGTTATCGTGTCTGGCAATTCAGTAGCTCCTGAGGTTGGAAATGCCCTTCCATTGGGATCTATGCCTGTCGGTACGATCGTACACAATATCGAATTGACTCCTGGTAAAGGTGGTCAGTTTGCAAGAAGCGCCGGCGCTTACGCGCAGCTGGTAGCGAGAGAAGGTGGTAAATATGCCGTATTGAAAATGCCATCAGGCGAAATGCGTATGGTATTGGCTACTTGTATCGCAACAGTTGGTGTAGTTTCGAATGCTAGCCACATGAACGTTTCGCTTGGAAAAGCAGGACGCAGAAGATGGTTGGGACGTCGTCCACGCGTACGTGGTGTTGCTATGAACCCTGTTGATCACCCGATGGGTGGTGGTGAAGGCCGTTCGTCAGGAGGTCAGCCTCGTTCTAGAAATGGTCAGTTCGCGAAGGGTCTTAAGACACGTAACCGCAACAAGCATTCTGAGAAATTGATTATCAGCCGTCGTAAAAAATAAGTAGAACATGGCACGCTCATTAAAAAAAGGACCATATATCGACTTTCGTCTCGAAGCCAAAGTTGAAACGATGAACAACTCGTCGCGTAAATCTGTCATCAAGACCTGGTCGCGACGCTCAATGATTTCGCCTGATTTTATCGGGCACACATTTGCAGTTCACAACGGAAACAAATTCATTCCGGTTTACGTGACTGAAAACATGGTAGGACACAAACTGGGCGAGTTCTCTCCAACCCGTAACTTCCGTGGCCACACCGCAAAAAAAGATAAAGGAAGAAAATAATTTGTCGACGTAGCTGGTCCTAACGGACGAGCCGATATCTGAAAAGAAACATGGAAGCAAGAGCTATATTAAAAGACGTGCCTACCTCTCCTCGCAAGATGAGATTGGTGGCCGACATGATTCGCGGACAGAAGGTCAGCAAAGCGTTGGCACTTTTGAAATTCCAACCGAGAGCTTCATCGCCGGTTTTGCACAAAGTTCTTCTTTCAGCAGTTGCCAACTGGCAGCAACTGAACGAAGGATCAAAACTGGAAGACGCTGACCTGATCGTTAAAACCGTTTTCATCGACGGTGGACGTATGTTGAAGCGTTTGCGCCCTGCACCTCAGGGAAGAGCACACAGAATCCGTAAGCGTTCTAACCACATCACGATCGTGGTTGACGACGCGTCGGTGTCAGTAAATGAAGCAGTAATCGAATCATAAGTAAAACGATCTATTTCGAATGGGACAAAAGGTTAATCCGATAGGTCTAAGACTAGGAATTGTTAGAGGATGGGAATCTAGCTGGTACGGAGGAAAGGACTTCTCTGACAAACTGGTTGAAGACGAGAAAATCCGTAACTACATCAAAGCACGTATCCCGAAAGGATCGATTTCAAAAGTAGTTATTGAACGTACATTGAAGCGCATCACGTTGACGATCCACACTGCCCGTCCGGGTATCGTGATCGGAAAAGGTGGTAGCGAAGTTGATAAAATCAAAGAAGAGCTTAAAAAGATTACAGGCAAAGATGTTCAGATCAACATCTACGAAATCAAACGTCCTGAAATCGATGCGAAACTGGTAGGCGAAGCTATCGCTCAGCAATTGCAGGCTCGTATTTCTTACCGTCGTGCGATGAAGCAATCGATCGCTTCTGCAATGCGTGTAGGAACACAAGGAATCAAAATTCGTTTGGCAGGTCGTCTGGGTGGTGCTGAAATGGCCCGTACAGAAGAATACAAAGAAGGACGTATTCCTTTGCATACATTGAGAGCGGACATCGATTACGCTATCTCCGAAGCACAAACTATCTACGGTAAGATCGGTATTAAAGTATGGATCTTCAAAGGTGAATTGTACGGAAAGCGTGACCTGACTCCAAGCGCAGCTACTGCGGCATCCGACAGAGCTGAAAGAAGCGCACAAGGCGGCGAGCGTGGTAACGATCGCGGCGGACGTGGCGACAGAAGAGGCGGTCGTGACAGAAACGACGGTGCTCCACGTGGCGAAGGAGGAGGCGGTGATGCAGATCGTCGCAAACGCAACAAGAACAAGAAGAAGTAATCAGATACTTTCCGGTATCAAACCGGTTCAAATAGATTAGAATCATGTTACAGCCGAAAAGGACAAAATTTCGCAAACAACAAAAGAACAAAGGTTCGCACAACGGTCTCGCGACCCGCGGACATGAGATCGCTTTTGGATCGTTTGCAATAAAGGCACTGGAACCAGGTTGGTTGACTGCTCGTCAGATCGAAGCAGCTCGTATCTCGGTAACACGTGCGATGAAACGCGAAGGTCAGGTTTGGATCCGTGTATTCCCTGACAAGCCGATTACCAAAAAACCTGCAGAGGTTCGTATGGGTAAAGGTAAAGGTGCTCCTGAGTATTGGGTAGCTCCTGTTAAGCCTGGAACTATCATTTTCGAAGCGACTGGTGTAGCGCTGGATACTGCAAACGAAGCATTGCGTTTGGCTGCACAAAAGTTGCCAATTAAGACAAGGTTCGTCGTACGCCGGGATTATCAGGAATCATAGTAGTCCGAACGTATTTAGAACCGCTAATTATCAAAAGCAATGACTAGTAAAGAAATAAAGAATCTGTCGCAGGATCAGCTTAAAGAGCAGATCGCCCAAGAGAGAGAGCGCTTACTCCGGTTGAAATTTGCGCATGCTATTTCTCCAATTGAGAACCCTTTGCGTATTCGCGCCTCACGTAAGGAAATTGCAAGACTCTTAACCGAGCTGTCGGCTAAATCTAACCAACAGTAAACAGTTTAGAAATTATGGAGGCAACAGAAAGAAATTTACGTAAAGAGAGAATTGGCAAGGTAGTGAGCAACAAAATGGAGAAATCCTGTGTGATCACTGTCGTGCGTAAAGTGAAACACGCCAAGTATGGTAAGTTTATGACTAAAACTACCAAGCTGATGGTTCACGACGAAACAAACCAGGTTGGTATCGGTGATACTATCCGTGTAATGGAAACTCGTCCGCTTAGCAAAAACAAGCGTTGGAGATTAGTAGAAATCCTTGAAAGAGCGAAGTAATCATGGTACAACAAGAATCAAGACTGTCAGTAGCCGATAACAGTGGCGCGAAAGAAGTACTCGTAATCCGGGTATTGGGCGGAACTGGAAAGCGTTACGCTTCGGTGGGCGATAAGATCGTCGTGACAGTGAAATCCGCTCTGTCTTCGAGCAACATGAAAAAGGGAACGGTTTCCAAAGCCGTGGTTGTACGTACTAAAAAAGAGGTACGTCGCAAAGATGGAACTTACATCCGGTTTGAAGATAATGCGGCAGTTTTATTGAACAACAATGACGAACCACGTGGTTCACGTATTTTCGGACCGGTTGCCCGCGAGTTGCGCGAGAAGCAGTTCATGAAAATCGTATCACTGGCACCAGAAGTGTTGTAAGAAACATCAGTATTTCTTTAAACTGTTAAGAGAATACCTCAATGGAAAGTACAAATAAAAAAGCACCGGCAAAATTGCACGTTCGCAAAGGTGATACCGTGAAAGTGATTTCAGGTAACGCAAAAGGCGAAACAGGCGTAATCACCAAGGTGCTTGTAGAAAAACAGAGAGCTACTGTGGAAGGTGTGAACATGATCACCAAGCACGTTAAGCCAAACGCGCAAAACCCACAAGGAAGCATCGAAAAACGCGAAGGCGCTATTCACATCAGCAACCTGATGGTAGTGGATCCTAAAACAGGTGAAGCTTCAAGAACTGGCCGTAAAGCGAACGAAAAAGGAAAACTCCAACGCTATTCGAAAAAATCCGGAAACTTATTGTAATCCGGATTTGCCGAAAGCAGTTGATTTTTATAACCAAGCGCGTGGGTCGGCAATCCACATAATCACTTTCAAACATGGCGACGCCTAGATTAAAAGAGAAATACGTTAGCGAAATCGTTTCGCAATTGAAGGGGAAATTCCAGTACAAATCAAGCATGCAGGTTCCCCGCTTGACAAAGATTGTTATCAACAAGGGTATCGGAGCTGCTGTCGCAGACAAGAAGCTTGTTGACACCGGTGTGGAAGAGTTGAGCCTGATCACAGGACAGAAAGCAATAGCTACTATCTCCAAAAAGGCTGTTTCTAACTTTAAGTTGCGTGAAAACATGCCTATCGGAGCGAAAGTAACGCTTCGTGGTGACAAGATGTACGAATTCCTTGACCGCCTTACTACCATTGCAATGCCACGTGTACGTGATTTCAAAGGTATCAGCGATAAAGGATTTGATGGACGTGGAAATTATACGTTCGGTGTGAAAGAGCAGATCATTTTCCCTGAAATCAGCATCGAAAAAGTGGCGAAAATCACTGGTATGGATATCACATTCGTGACCTCTACCAACTCTGATGAAGAGAGCTACGAACTGCTGAAAGCATTGGGAATGCCTTTCACCAACGCGAACAAATAAGATAAAATTACAAAGATTATTTACCGACAATGGCAAAAGAATCAGTAAAAGCACGGGAGAGAAAAAGACAAGCGCTAGTAGAGCGTTACGCTGAAAAACGTAGCAAGTTGAAAGCTGCCGGTGACTGGGTTGGTCTTGACAAGTTACCACGTAACTCTTCTCCTGTACGCCTGCACAACCGGTGCAAAATCACCGGAAGACCTCGCGGTTATATGCGTAAATTCGGAATTTCCCGGGTACTCTTCCGCGATATGGCGTCAGATGGAAAAATTCCAGGAGTTACAAAATCAAGTTGGTAAGAATACTTTCAATTCTGATTTCAATTACTTAACTTTGCACTCCCGTTCAAAAGGGGGTGTTTAAACTTGGCATAAACATGTTAACGGATCCCATAGCAGACTATCTGACGAGACTCAGAAACGCTATCAAAGCGAAGCACCGGGTTGTTGAGATACCTGCATCCAACATAAAAAAAGAGATTACAAAGGTACTTTTTGACAAGGGGTACATTCAAAGCTATAAATTCGACGAGGTTGGTCCTCAGGGAGTTATCAAGATCGCTTTGAAATACAATCCTGTTACAAAGCAATCTGCAATTGTAAAATTGGAGAGGGTTAGTAAGCCTGGACTACGTAAATATTCAGGTTCATCAACACTGCCACGCGTATTGGGCGGCTTAGGAACAGTGATTATCTCTACATCGAAAGGTGTAATGACAGATAAAGAAGCTAAGACACTGAATGTGGGTGGTGAAGTGTTATGTTTCGTGTATTAATATTTAAAAGTTATTCAGGAAATGTCACGAATAGGAAATAAAGTTATCATTTTGCCAGCGGGAGTGTCCGTTTCGGTTGCAGAAGATAACGTAGTATCTGTAAAAGGGCCAAAAGGAACCCTTACCCAGGCGGTTGATAGCGATATCACTGTAGAGGTTGAGGGAAGCGAACTGAAAGTTACGCGCCCCACAGAGCAGAAGCGTCACAAAGCGCTGCACGGCCTTTATCGCTCACTGATCAACAATATGGTAATCGGTGTAGGCGAAGGTTACAAGCGTGAGCTTGAAATTATCGGGGTAGGTTACAAAGCGAGCTCGGCGAACAATGTTCTCGAACTTCAATTGGGTTACTCACACAACATCTTCATGGCGATCCCGGAGGAAATTAAGGTTGTTACGACCTCAGAAAAAGGTCAGAACCCTAAGGTAATCCTCGAAGGTATCGACAAAGAGCTGATTGGTGCAGTAGCAGCAAAAATCAAATCCCTTCGCAAAGTTGAGCCTTACAAAGGAAAAGGTATCCGTTTTGTTGGTGAAGTGGTCCGTCGTAAGGCAGGTAAGTCTGCTTCTAAGAAATAGTGCGTAGCCACCGATCAATGTTATAAACAAGTAAGATAAGATTTAAGATGGCTAACGCAAAAGCAGATAGAAGAACACGCCTTAAACTTCACATCCGTAAGCGGGTGAAGGGAAGCGCAGAACGCCCGAGATTATCAGTCTTCCGTTCGAACACAAGCATATACGCTCAGATTATCGATGATATCAAAGGGATTACCCTTGCAAGTGCATCATCGGTAGAACTGGGAGGCAGAAAAGAAAACGCAAACGTTGAAGTTGCTGCCCAAGTAGGTAAAAAGATCGCTGAGAAAGCGCAGGAAGCAGGTATCCAGGCAGTAGTTTTCGACCGTAACGGATATTTGTACCACGGTAAGGTAAAAGCATTGGCCGACGGAGCTCGTGAGGGTGGCCTGAAATTCTAAGTATAACAAAGACTATGTCTACAAATACAAGACCTTCAAAGGTTAACGAATCAGACCTGAAAGAGCGCGTTGTAGCGATCAACCGGGTAGCAAAAGTAGTAAAAGGTGGTCGTCGTTTCTCCTTCTCTGCCATCGTGGTAGTTGGAGACGGAAACGGAGTTGTAGGTTACGGATTGGGCAAAGCCAATGAAGTAACTGACGCGATCGCCAAAGGAATTGACGATGCTAAGAAAAACCTGATCCAAATTCCTATGCTTAAACATACCGTTCCTCACGAAATGGAAGGTAAGTTCAGCGGTGGTTTCGTTCTGATCAAGCCGGCTGCTCCTGGTACAGGAGTACTGGCAGGTGGCCCGATGCGCGCAGTATTGGAAAGTGCAGGTATCAAAGACGTACTTGCGAAATCCAAAGGTTCTTCGAACCCGCACAACGTAATCAAGGCTACAATTGACGCTCTTTTGAAAATGAGAGCTCCGCATCAGGTTGCTTTCCAACGCAGCGTTAAATTGGAAAAAGTATTCAACGGATAATCCTTCGGGATTATCCTCAATCTGAGAGTAATCATGTCAAAAGTACGTATTACACAAGTTAAGAGCACAATTGACCGCCCTGAGAATCAAAAACTGACGATCAAAGCGTTGGGCCTTGGTAAACTGAACCGGTCTGTTGAGAAAGAAAACAGCGATGCCATTGCAGGAATGATCCGCAAGGTAAGCCACTTGGTTAAAGTTGAAGAAATTTAATATACGAATAGTATGAATTTAAGTTCATTAAAACCGGCTGCTGGTTCCGTTAAGGTAGGAAAGCGGGTTGGACGTGGCCAGGGTTCCGGAAAAGGAGGCACTGCTGCACGTGGACACAAAGGAGCGCAGTCGCGTTCAGGTTACAGCCGCAAGCTGGGCTTCGAAGGTGGTCAGATGCCTCTTCAAAGACGTTTGCCGAAATTCGGTTTCAACAACATCAACCGCGTTGAATACAAAGCGTTGAACCTGGATGCAATCCAGGCATTGGTTGAAAAAACCGGAGCTGCGGTAGTAACTTTGGATCTGATTCGTGAAAATGGTCTCAGCGCAAAGAATGACCTGGTTAAGATCCTTAACCGTGGTGAAATCACTTCTGCGGTTGAAGTTCAGGCTCATGGGTTTTCTGCATCGGCTATCGAGTCAATCGAGAAGGCGGGAGGTAAAGCAGTTAAATTGTAATTTAGCTGCGATACCCGACAGAATTTGTTTACTTTGAACAGAGCGTTGTAAGCCCAGAAGATGAAACGATTTTTAGAGACTATAAAACACATATTTGCGATTGAGGAGTTGAGAACACGTATTCTCAACACTCTTTTGTTTATAACGATCTTCCGGTTGGGGTCTTACGTTGCGTTGCCAGGTGTTGAACCTGATCAAATGAATGTATCCTCTCAGGGATTGTTGGGGTTGCTGGATACTTTCTTAGGTGGCGCTTTTAGCAAAGCGTCCATTTTTGCGTTGGGTATCATGCCTTACATCTCCGCTTCCATTGCAATCCAGCTTTTGACTATGGCTCTGCCATATTTCCAGAAGATGCAGAAGGAAGGGGAATCAGGACGTAAAAAGCTGAACCAAATTACCCGGGTTCTGACTATCGTTGTTACACTTGTTCAAGGTACTGCTTATTTGAATACCACTGTACCTGACGAGGCTCTTCTGGTTTCCAGAAGCATGTTCACCATTTCGTCGGTATTCGTACTGACAGCGGGTACAATGTTCTGTATGTGGCTCGGTGAAAGAATCACAGACAAGGGTATCGGTAACGGTATTTCGATGCTGATCATGATCGGTATCGTTTCGCGTTTCCCTGGTGCGATCTATAAGGAGTTCGTATCGAGAGGTAGCGGCCAGGTCCTTGTTTTTGTATTGGAGATCGTTGCCCTTTATTTCGTGATTATGGGTGCGGTAATGTTGACCCAGGCTGTTCGTCGTATTCCTATCCAGTATGCTAAGCAGGTGGTAGGGAATCGCGTAATGGGTGGCCAGCGTCAATATCTTCCGTTAAAATTGAATGCAGCAGGTGTAATGCCTATCATCTTTGCTCAGGCTTTGATGTTCATCCCTTCACTGGGTGCATCTTACTTCGCTGAGAAAAGTGATTTCGCCAGCAACGTAGCGACGATTTTCGCCAACTACACAACCTGGCAGTACAATCTCCTGTTCGCAGTATTGATTATTGTATTTACGTTCTTCTATACCGCGATTTCGGTAAACCCTCAGCAGATTGCTGATGATATGAAGCGTGGAGGCGGGTTCATCCCGGGTGTTAAACCAGGTCAGCAGACGTCGGAGTACATCAGTTCTGTCCTTGACCGTATCACCTTTCCAGGTGCATTGATGCTGGCAGTAGTTGCTACTTTGCCTGCATTTGCAAGCCTTCTGGGAATCTCGACTGACTTTGCTCACTTCTTCGGAGGAACTTCATTGCTGATCATGGTAGGTGTGGTTCTGGATACCTTGCAACAGGTTGAAAGCTACTTGCTGATGCGTCGCTACGAAGGTTTGATGAAGTCGGGACGTGTAAAAGGACGCACCGAGAGCGTAGCAATCTGAAATGATTTATCTTAAAACAGAAGAGGAAATCAACCTGATAAAGGTTAGTGCTCAAGTGCTCGGCAAAGCACACGCGGAAGTGGCTACCTGGGTAAAGCCGGGTGTTACAACCGGAAAGCTGGATGCGGTTGCCGAGGAGTATATCAGAGATAACGGTGGAATCCCTTCATTCAAGGGATTCAACAAGTTTCCGGCCTCTCTTTGTATATCGGTTAATGAAGTTGTAGTCCACGGGATTCCCGGGGGCTATGTGCTAAAAGAGGGTGACATCGTTTCGATAGACTGCGGTGTTAAACTGAACGGATACCACAGCGACAGCGCCTACACTTATCCGGTTGGAGAAGTTTCCAAGGAGGTGATGAATCTCCTGACCGCAACCAAGAAATCCTTATATAAGGGAATCGAGCAAGCGGTGGATGGCCTTCGGATTGGTGATATCGGCCACGCGGTTCAGAGTTATGTTGAAGACCGTGGCTATACAGTGGTGAGAGAATTAGTAGGACACGGAGTAGGCAGGAATCTGCACGAAGCCCCGGAAGTACCAAACTACGGAAAACGAGGCAAAGGAATACGGTTGAGAGAAGGTATGGTTATTGCTATTGAGCCGATGATCAACCTGGGAGGAAAAGGAGTTGTGCAAGAGCGCGACGGCTGGACGATCCGGACCAACGACAGAAAGTATTCCGCGCATTTCGAACATACCGTGGTTGTGAGAAAAGGAAAGGCTGAAATTCTGACAACATTCGACTACATTGAAAAAGTGACGGCCAACACCAGCCTAATGGTTGAAGTACAGTAACAAACGCTACGAATGGCAAAACAAGCATCAATCGAACAAGACGGAGTAATTCTCGAAGCATTGTCAAACGCAATGTTTCGTGTTGTATTAGAGAATAAGCATGAAGTGATAGCGCACATCTCAGGTAAAATGAGAATGCACTATATCAAAATATTGCCGGGTGACAGAGTAAAGCTGGAAATGTCTCCTTACGACCTATCGAAAGCCCGGATTACATATCGGTACAAGTAAGGGGATCGATTACCTTAAATTAACACTTAGTTTAATCAGATGAAAGTCAAAGCATCAGTAAAGAAACGCAGCGAGGACTGCAAGGTTATCCGCCGGAAGGGTAAAGTGTACGTTATTAACAAGAAGAACCCACGGTATAAACAAAGACAAGGATAATAATTATGGCACGTATTGCAGGAGTAGACATTCCAGATCGCAAAAGAGGCGAAATCTCATTGACTTATATTTTCGGGATCGGCCGTAGCTCGGCTAAGAAAATCCTCGAAAAGGCAGGTGTTGATTTGAACAAAAAAGTGATCGACTGGACCGACGAAGAGTCTGGTGCGATCCGTGGGGTTATTGCTGGGGAATTTAAAGTAGAAGGCGCTCTTAAGTCTGAAGTTCAGTTGAGCATTAAGCGTCTTATGGATATCGCTTGTTATCGTGGTCTCCGTCACCGTAAAGGATTGCCTTTGCGTGGTCAGAGAACGAAAAACAACTCACGTACTCGTAAGGGTAAACGCAAAACTATCGCGAACAAGAAAAAGGCTACTAAATAATAAAGTGAGCGGTGGAGCAATCCACAACTTATTATTCCAACAGCAATGGCACAGAATAAAAGAAAAGATAAAGCAAAAAAGAGAGTGGTTGTTGTGGAGCCTGTTGGTCAGGTTCACATCAAAGCTTCTTTCAATAATATCATCATCTCGATTACCAACAGCAACGGACAAGTTATCTCTTGGGGTTCTGCCGGTAAAATGGGATTCCGTGGTTCTAAAAAGAACACGCCATACGCAGCTCAGACTGCTGCACAGAGCGCTGCGCAAGTTGCGTTCGACCTCGGAATGCGTAAAGCAGAGGTTTTCGTTAAAGGACCAGGATCAGGCCGTGAGTCTGCTATCCGTACCATCCAGAATGCTGGTATCGAAGTGACCACTATCCGTGACATCACTCCACTTCCGCACAACGGATGCCGTCCTCCAAAACGTCGTAGAGTATAGTAATTAGTTAGTACCGAAAGGTACCCATTCGTAATTTGGACACTGGGGTTACAGAATGGTTTTTATCAATTTAGTAAACAAATAGTTTTAATGGCACGTTATACAGGTCCCAAAACCAAAGTCGCAAGACGTTACGGAGAGCCCATCATGGGCCCAAGCAAAGCGCTTGCAAAGAAGAATTACCCTCCCGGAATGCACGGAAAGGGTCGTCGGTCAAAGAAGTCGGAGTACGCTCTGCAATTGGCTGAGAAACAAAAAGTGAAATTCATCTACGGTATCCTCGAGAGACAATTCCGTAGCTTGTTTGAGAAGGCTTCTGTTAAAGCAGGTCTTACAGGTGAAAACCTTTTGAGATATTGCGAAGCTCGTCTGGATAACACAGTTTACCGTTTGGGTATTGCTCCAACGCGCCGTGCTGCTCGTCAGCTCGTTTCGCACAAGCACATCCTTGTTGACGGTGAGATCGTAAACATCCCTTCTTACTCATTGCGTCCAGGACAGGTTGTTACGGTTCGTGAGAAATCTAAATCTCTCGAAGCAGTAACTGATAGCCTTGCAGGACATAGCGCAAAAGGTTTCAACTGGCTGGAATGGGACGCTCAGCAACTGTCTGGCAAGTTCGTTACATTCCCCGACCGTGAGTCAATTCCAGAAAACATCAACGAACAGCTGATCGTTGAGTTGTATTCTAAATAATAATCTTCATATTACATGCACTCCCCGAAATTTCGGGGTAGTGCTTTTTTTGCTGGCAACAGCACAATTTTGCGATCGCAAAGGTAAGGTAGCGTGATCAACTATCATTTACTACTATAAAAGGAGCAAGGACTATGTCAATATTAGCTTTCCAAATGCCTGATAAGGTCGTCATGGAGAAAGCAGACGACTTTCACGGGTTGTTTGAGTTTAAGCCTTTAGAGAAAGGATACGGCGTAACCATTGGTAATGCGTTGCGTAGAATTCTCCTTTCGTCTTTGGAAGGTTACGCCATTACGAGTGTGAAGTTCCCAGGCGTGCTTCACGAATTTTCTTCTATCGAAGGTATAGTTGAGGATGTTACGGAAATCATCCTGAACCTGAAAATGGTTCGTTTTAAAAAAGTTTCTGACCTGAGTGAGAGCAGGATCGTTGTAAACCTTAAAAATGTATCGGTAATCACTGCCGGCGACATCGGGAAGTTTACAAGCGCATTTGAGGTTCTGAATCCGGATCTGGTCATTTGCCATATAGATGATCAAAAGGAGTTCGAAATGGAACTTCTCTTGGATAAAGGTAGAGGTTACGTACCGGCAGACGAGCCACGGGCTAATGAGCTTCCGTTCGGCTACATCGCGGTAGACTCCATTTATACGCCTATCAAAAATGTGAAATACAGCGTTGAAAACACGCGTGTTGAACAGCGTACCGACTACGAACGTCTTTTGATCGACATCCAGACTGATGGATCTATCCACCCTGAGGATGCATTGAAAGGCGCTGCCAATATTCTGATCCAACACTTCATGCTGTTCTCTGACCAAACAATGACGTTTGAGAAGCAGAAAGCAGAAGAAGACAATCAGGTTGATGAGGAAATGCTGCGTATGAGAAAACTGTTGAAGACTTCATTGTCTGAACTGGATCTTTCAGTACGCGCTTACAACTGTTTGAAATCTGCGGATGTAAAAACTTTGGGTGACCTGGTAAGGCTCGAAATTTCTGACATGATGAAATTCCGGAACTTCGGTAAGAAATCACTCACTGAGTTGGAACAACTCGTAGCCGACAAGCAGCTCACATTTGGAATGGACGTGTCGAAGTACCGTCTGGACGAGGATTAATTAAATTCCATCATAAGTATGTATTCTGTAGCGCGCTAACCGCGCCGCTCGAAGCAACTAAACAACAAAACAATGAGACACGGTAAAAAGGACAATCACTTAGGAAGAACCGCATCACACCGCAAGGCGATGCTTTCAAACATGGCTTCCTCTTTGATCCTTCACAAAAGAATTGAAACAACCCTGGCTAAGGCAAAAGAACTTCGCAAGTTCGTTGAGCCTCTGCTGACTCGTGCGAAAGAAGATACTACCCACAACAGAAGGGTGGCATTCTCTTACCTGAACGACAAAGAATCTACGAAAGAACTTTTCGGTGTCGTTTCAGACAAAATCGCATCTCGTCCGGGTGGTTACACTCGCATCATCAAACTGGGTAACCGTTTGGGTGACGCGGCTGAAACTGCTTTGATCGAGCTGGTTGATTTCAACGATGCACTGTTGCTTGCTAACGCCGACAAACCTGCTAAGACTCGTCGCAGCAGAAGAGGTGGCAAGAAAGAAGGAGCTGTTGAAGCTGCTCCTGTAAAGAAAGAAGATCATCCGATCGTAGCCGAAACTGAGGCTCCTGCCGAAGAAGAAGCTCCGAAAACAGAAGAAACACCAGGCGAAACTGAAAAAGAATAGTTTGGAAATCGGAAATTGAAATATAGGAAAAGGGTTGAACGGTTTCGTTTAACCCTTTTTTTTGAGTAAAAAGTCGTATTTTTGCACCAAAATTGAGCCGGCCGCCTGAAAATGGCCCAGAATAGGCCGGGAAATAGATTTAAACCATAATATGAATCAGAAAAAGGAAGCTCTGTTGTTGCTAGAAGACGGAACAGCATACAAAGGACTCGCTTTGGGTAAAAGTGGAACCACCGGTGGCGAAATTTGCTTTAACACGGGCATGACCGGCTACCAGGAAATCTACACAGACCCTTCCTATTACGGTCAGGTTATCGTCAATACCAATGCGCACATCGGTAACTACGGTGTTCAGTTGGAGGACGAAGAAGAATCTGGCTCGGTTAAGATCCGCGGGATGGTTTGTAACACATTCTCACAGATCTATTCACGCGACACCGCTGATTTCTCTCTGCAAGAGTATTTCGAAAGGGCAAACATCGTTGGTATCAGCAACGTGGACACACGTCACCTGGTACGTCACGTACGCGAGAAAGGTGTGATGAACGCCATTATCTCTTCCGAGATTCTCGACGAAGTAGAACTGATGAAAGAATTGAAGAAAATCCCTTCCATGGACGGGTTGGAGCTTTCTTCGGAAGTAACCACGGAGGAGCCTTACTTCATGGGCGACGAGGCTACTGCCAAGTTCCGCGTTGCGGTGATGGATTATGGTATCAAGAAGAGCATTCTGCTGAACCTGACTTCAAGAGGCTGCTACTGCAAGGTTTTCCCTGCAAAAACATCCTACGAAGAAGTGCTGCAATGGAACCCCGATGGTTTCTTCATCTCGAATGGCCCCGGCGATCCTTCGGCAATGCCATACGCGGTTGAAAACGTATCCCAAATGGTAGAAACGGCTAAGCCAATTTTCGGTATCTGCCTTGGACACCAGTTGCTGGCGCTTTCAAGCGGTATTACCACTTATAAAATGCATCATGGCCACCGCGGTTTGAACCACCCGGTGAAAAACCTGATCACAGGTCTTTGCGAGATTACTTCGCAAAACCACGGTTTCGCAGTGAAGCCGGATGAGATCGAAAGCCACCCGGATATCGAGGTTACGCACATCAACCTGAACGATAAAACCATCGAAGGTATCCGCAGAAAGGATTACCCGGCATTCTCGGTGCAGTACCACCCGGAAGCATCGCCAGGTCCGCACGATTCGCGTTATTTGTTCGACGAGTTTATCAAGCTGCTCGAAGCAAGCAAAGCATAAAACAGAAAGGTCCCTCAGCGCACTGGCAGAGGGACCTTTTCATTTGTATTAATTGCAATGCATTAATATTGACTTACAGCTGAGCATCCAGCAACGCCCGGAATTCCTTTTCTTCCATAAAGCCATTCTTGCGCGTAACGAGCTTTCCGTTTTTGTAAAGCAGGAACGCAGGGATTTCTTCAACGCCGAGTTCTTTCACCAATGCTTTATTGGGATCATACGCGATCGTTTCGATCCTGGCTTTACCGGCGTACTCCTTTTGCAGCTTCGTAACGGTAGGCAGCATTTTCACGCAAGGTGGGCACCATTTGGCGTGAACGTCGATCAGGACGACTTTTTCGGAGTTTATGATTTTGTTAAATTCCGTACTGCTCATACCTTTCACACCGGCTTTGTTGGCGCCTTCCACGGCTTTGCCTGATGTGTTCCATTTCAGATAACCCCCTTTCATATCATAAACTTCCTTGAAACCACTCTCGTGCAATGCAGTGGCTGCCGCGGCGCTCCTTCCGCCAGAGAGGCAGTACACATAAACGGGCTTGTTCTTGTCCAGTTTTGCAATTTTCTCTCTAAAATCAGGACTTTTATAATCGACGTTTGCGGCTTTCGCCAAATGGCCTTCGCCATACTCGTCGGGCGTGCGTACATCCAGGAGCTGCGCATCGCCGGATTTGGCCAGTTGTTTTTCGAATTCTTCCGTAGTGAGCTGTTTCTGAGCTTGTAATGCGAGGGGTAAGGTAAGTAATGCGGTGGTTAGAATGTGGGTTAATTTCATAGTAAATGGCATGGTTGACTAGCCTGTAAATTTAGCCTAAAATGAATTCGAGTTTATGGATAACGATTTTTTTGCGTTATTTTGTACCGTTAACCATATTCCAAATTTAATTAAACCACAAGCTGCAAATGAGTACGATTCAGTCAGTACATGCAAGACAAATTCTGGATTCAAGAGGAAACCCCACAATAGAAGTTGATATTCGTACCGAGAATGGTTATCTGGGCCGCGCTGCTGTTCCTTCCGGAGCTTCTACCGGTAAGCACGAGGCAGTTGAGCTTCGCGACGACGACAAGAGCGTTTATGTTGGAAAAGGAGTTTTGAAAGCGGTTGAGAATGTAAACGACATCATTTTCCCTGAACTGATCGGCTGCTCCGTATTCGAGCAGAACCTTGTTGATAAAATCATGCTGGAACTGGATGGTACGCCTAACAAAGCGAAGTTGGGTGCTAATGCTATCCTGGGTGTTTCTCTGGCCGTTGCGAAAGCTGCTGCACAGGAGGCAAACCTTCCATTGTACCGTTACGTAGGTGGTACCAACGCAAATACATTGCCGGTGCCGATGATGAACATCCTGAACGGAGGTAGCCACGCGGATAACTCTATCGATTTCCAGGAGTTCATGATCATGCCTGCCAAAGCTGATACATTCTCGCAAGCATTGCGCATGGGTGTTGAGGTTTTCCATACTTTGAAAACCGTTTTGAAAAGCAAAGGCTACTCTACCAACGTAGGTGACGAAGGTGGTTTTGCTCCAAACATCAAATCGAACGAAGAGGCTATCGAGGTAGTTCTTCAGGCGATCGAAAAAGCAGGTTACAAGCCAGGTGAAGAAATCTTCATCGCTATGGATGCTGCTGTTTCTGAATTCTATGAAAACGGTCTGTACCACTTCAAAAAATCAGACGGCCGCAAGCTGACTTCCGATGAAATGGCTGACTACTGGACTCAGTGGGTGGCTAAATACCCTATCATCTCAATCGAAGATGGTATGGACGAAGACGACTGGGCTGGTTGGAAGACATTGACTGACTCTATCGGCAAAAAATGCCAGCTGGTAGGTGATGACTTGTTCGTAACCAACGTAAACCGTCTGCAACAAGGTATCGAATCACAAATCGCTAACGCGGTATTGGTGAAAGTAAACCAGATCGGTTCTTTGACTGAAACTATCGATACTGTAAACCTTGCGAAACGCAACAGCTATAAGAGCATTATGTCGCACCGTTCAGGTGAAACAGAAGATGCAACGATCGCTGACCTTGCGGTTGCATTGAACACAGGCCAGATCAAAACCGGTTCGGCTTCACGTTCTGACCGTATGGCGAAATACAACCAGCTTCTCCGTATCGAAGAAGAACTGGGCGAAAGCGCATACTTCCCAGGATTGAAATTCTAATTCAAACCATTTAAGAGCCGGAGCCCAGTGCTCCGGTTCTTGTTTAAGGGTATTTCAACATGAAAAACCACTCATTCTGGTCTCTGCACACATTAAAGAACTTCTATATCGCCACGTTCGTCGTGTGGCTGATATGGATATTGTTCCTCGACAATAACAATATCCGGATCGTGATGTCGAACCGGATGAAAATGAAGGATCTCGAAAAGGAAAAAGCGATTCTTGAAACGAAGATCAAAGAGGTCAAAAAGGAGCGGAATGAGGTTTTCGGAAATCCCAGAATGCTTGAAAAATGGGCACGCGAGAAATTCATGATGCGCCGGCCCAACGAAGAAGTATATGTGATTGTGGACGAAAACAATCAGCCTGTCGAAAGCAAAAAGGAAGAGTAGGCTGTTACTCTTTTAAATATCATCTTAATTTCAGAATACATTGAGCAAGAAAGTCATCCTCATTATCATGGACGGCTGGGGGATCGCCAAAGTAGGCGAAGAAAACCGTTCCGCTATCCTGGCGGCAAATACCCCATTCTACGATTCCATTCTTCAAAAATATCCGCATAGCAAACTCGAAGCGAGTGGCCTGGCAGTGGGTTTGCCCGACGGACAAATGGGTAACTCCGAAGTAGGCCATACCAACCTCGGGGCTGGCCGCGTGGTTTATCAGGATCTGGTAAAAATCAACCTCGCGGTATCCGAGGGCACACTCGCACAGGAGCCCGCGCTTGCGCAGGCCCTCGACTACGCGAAAGCCGAAGGTAAGAAGGTTCATTTCATTGGTCTGGTTTCAGATGGCGGAGTGCATTCGCACATCGATCACCTGAAAGGCCTTTGCAAAATCGCCGCAGACCGTGGTTTGAGCGACGTATTCGTTCACGCATTCACCGATGGCCGTGATACGGATCCGAAAAGCGGATTGGGCTTCCTGACCGAACTGACCGAATCGATGGCACAAAGTACGGGACGTATCGCCAGCATTACCGGCCGTTACTACGCAATGGACCGCGATAAGCGCTGGGAGCGCGTGAAACTGGCTTACGACGCCATGGTTCACGGCGAAGGCAAGCACGTGCCGGCGGGAGACGTTTTGAAAGCCGTACAAGCTTCCTACGAGGAAGGTGTTACCGACGAGTTTATCACACCGATCATCGCGACCAATGCCGACGGTTCTCCGCTTGCATTGATCCAGGACGGCGATGTGGTACTCTGTTTCAACTTCCGCACCGACCGCGGCCGCGAAATCACACAAGTGCTTACGCAGCAGGATTTCCACGAGCAGAATATGCACAAGCTCAATTTGAAATACGTCACCATGACCAACTATGATGATACTTTCAAGGGCGTGGATGTGATTTTTGATAAAGACAACCTGAACAATACCCTCGGTGAAGTGCTCGAATCGGCTGGCAAAAAGCAGATCCGCATTGCTGAAACCGAGAAATACCCACACGTTACATTCTTCTTCTCGGGAGGCCGCGAAAAGCCTTTCGAAGGTGAAAGCCGCCTGCTTTGCCCTTCTCCGAAAGTGGCGACCTACGATTTGCAGCCCGAAATGTCGGCATTCGACATTCGCGATGCGATCGTTCCTGAGCTGGTGAAGGAAGAAGTGGATTTCGTATGCCTCAACTTCGCTAACCCTGATATGGTAGGCCATACCGGCGTTTTCGAAGCGGCTGTGAAGGCTTGTGAGACGGTGGATCAATGCGTGCAGGCTGTTGTAACAACCGGTTTGGAGCATGGTTACTCGTCGATTATCATTGCTGACCACGGTAACTCGGATTACATGTCGAATGACGACGGTTCACCCAACACCGCGCATTCATTGAACCTGGTGCCATGCATTCTGGTGGATAATGAATACCAAAAGCCAATCCATAATGGAAAACTGGCCGACATCGCGCCGACCATTCTTGAATTGATGGGAATCGCTAAACCCGCAGAAATGACGGGAACTAGCATTCTCTAAAACTTTCAGACATCGATTGATGTTAACCAGCAGAGAGTCCGTCGGGCTCTCTGTTTTTTTAGCTACATCTTAAATCCATGCATTACCGCTTCTTTACCATTGTTGCAGCCGCTCTGCTTTTTTCATTGGTTTCCTGTCGCCAGGAAGAAACCCGCGACGATGCCCCCAAGGCCTACTACGATTTGAAAGGTTTCATTGAAAATCAGATCGTGTATTTGAATGAAAAGAAGCCGGAAGTGAGCAAGACAGCGACTTTGGGAAGCAAACGCGAAAGTTCAAAAACGCGCGAAGTAGATTGGAAGAAGGAGCTGGAACTGTTTGTACAGGCTGATATTAACAAACCATCTTACCGCCAGAGTTACGAAGTGATCCAAAATGGCCCGCTGCATTACGAGTACCGCGTTAAACCGGGCAACGACCTGCCCGTGGCGTATCTGAAAATTGATTCGGATTCTGTTTTAAAACAGCCGCTACGCGTCGAAGCTTTGATGCGCGCGTCAAATAAGGTGTACAATTCCGAAAAGAGAGTGGTGCTGAACGCAGTGAAACGGAATAACCTTATGGAAGTAAACGCCTATGATGTAACCGGTTACCAAAAGCTGATCTTCGTAGAGAAGAAGTCATTTAGCATTCATGGGGAAATAGGACTTTAACAGGGTAGTTGCATTATTTTCTATGTACCTCCACACCATATTTTGTGGTAACATTACCCAATTTTCCAGCTGTAAATTTGAGATAGCCAGCGGTTTGTAGGAATTTTCTTAATTGAAAAATATCGTTTTAAAAGAGCCAAATTCATGATAATGAGGCTCTTTTTTGCATTTCAGCAGGGCAGGAACGCAGCCGTCGGCATTGAGCGGCACAGAATTGTTTGATGTGAAGGCAGAACAGCATGTAGACCCGGATTCAATTTTTAACCTGTCTCATGAGAAACTAAATCACACAAGTAAACTTAATATCAATGCAACAAGAACAGAAAAATAAGCAGAGCATCGCCTGGGCAATGGTAGTTGTCCTTGGGCTTGCAACAGCCATGTTCGGCTACTTGTTCACAACTCAGAAACAAGAGTTGACCCAGCAAGAATCAATGGTAGTCGAAAAGGCAAGAGAGTTGGCTGTAACCAAAACTAAACTGGATTCTATTTCCACCGTATTGGATGCAAAAATTGCGGAAGTTGAGAAATTGGGAGGTGACGTTACAGAGCTGACCAAAATGAAGGAGAAACTCGAAGCTGACAAGGTAGCATTCAGCCGCAGCAGAAGAGTGGAAACCAACAAATACCTCACTAAAATTAAGGAATACGAAAAGTTCCTGACAGAAAAAGACGAGATGATCGCGCAGCTTAAAGCTGAAAATGAGCAACTCGTAGCAAGTAACGACTCCCTGCACACACACGTGGGAACGCTTACAAGCGAGCGCGAGAAACTGGTACAACGCCAGGCTGAACTGACAGACTCTGTGACTACTTTCACTGCGCAAAACAAAGAGTTGAGTGCGAAAGTAAGCAAAGCTGCTGCTTTGAAAGCACAAAACCTGAAAGTGTTGACTGTTAACTCACGTGGTAAAACCAAAGAACGCGACGAGTATAAGGCGAGCCGTGTTGACAAGTTGAAACTGGTTTTCAACCTTCCGGAAAACGAGTTGACTGCTCAGGAGCCAAAAGATATTTATGTGCGTGTGTTGGATCCTGATGGAGCGGTTGTAGCTGATGATGCTACCGGCTCAGGCGAGTTTGAAGTCGATGGCGCACCATCCAAATTTACAACCCGTGAGTCTATCGCTTATCAGAACAACAACCAGAAAGTGGAGATGTTGTACGATAACGCCAACAAGTTCCGCCCTGGAAAGTATAATGTGGAGCTGTATGCGGAAGGATATAAAATTGGTGGCGGTAATTTCACCATCAAGAAGTAAGATATAACTTCACACCATGCATAGCTATAAGGCCGTTGATCATCGATCAACGGCCTTCCTTTTTTAGGGCTGTTTCGTCTGGGCGTTGATAATGTCGATGAAATGGCGAAGCTCCTCGGTGCGCGCCGGTCCGGATTCGGGGTATGACATTTTCATCTTCTTCAATTCTTCCGTAACAATCTTAGCGACGATCAGACGCAGATTCTTTTTATCATCGGCCGGCACTACATACCAGGGTGCCTTTTTGGAAGCAGTTTCATTGATACAATCCTGATAAGCCTGCATATATTCGGCCCATTTGTCGCGTACTTTCACGTCCTGTTCCTCAAATTTCCAGTTTTTGGAAGGGTCTTCAATGCGTTCAATCAGTCGTTCGGCCTGTTCTTCTTTTGACACATTCAGAAAAAACTTGATTACCCGGATACCGTTGCGGTAAAGGTATTTTTCAAGATTGCGAATGTCTGAATAGCGATGTTTCCAAAGTTTCTCCAAATCCTCTGTCAGCTCTTCCGGCAGGCGCTGAGATTGGGTCAGGATTTCGGGCTGTACTTTCACGACCAGCACTTCTTCATAATAGCTGCGGTTGAAGATCGTGATCGTGCCGCGCTGAGGTAATACGAGGTTGGTCCGCCAAAGAAAATCGTGTCCCAATTCAGTTTCGGTAGGTCGTTTGAAAGAGTGGATCTTAACACCAATCGGATTTACGCCCGAAAGTACATGCTTGATGGTCCCGTCTTTCCCGGCGGCGTCCATGGCCTGGAAAATCACCAGCAGTCCGTAGCGGTTGTGCGCGTACATCATGCTCTGCAATTCATCCAGCTCCTTCGCCGATTCTTCCTGCATCGCTTCGTATTCAGCCTTGTCGGCATAAATATCCTTGAATCGTGTTTTGGCCTTACCGATGTCAAATTTTTTGCTACCGTCGTAGCGATAATCATCCGAATTGAAGTCCGACATGTCCGTACGATTTAAATAATGGATAAAAATATCATTGTGCTTTCAGGAAAGCGACCAGCTTCGCGAATGCGCGTGCACGGTGGCTCAGCTGCGATTTTTCCTGCATGGTCATTTCAGCAAATGTGCGTGAATGCCCCTCCGGAACGAACACCGGATCATAACCAAAGCCGTTGGTACCACGTTTCTCGTCTATAATGGCACCTTCCACAGTTCCTTCAAACTGGTGGTATTGGCCATTCAGCGATAATGTAATGACTGTCAGAAAGCGTGCTGCCTTGTTTGGCTTGTCTGCGAGGTTTTGGAGAAGCAGGCCGATATTGTCGTTGGAATCGCGCTGTTCGCCGGCGTAGCGTGCGGATTTGACGCCTGGTTCGCCATTCAATGCGTCGACGACCAAGCCGGTGTCGTCGGCAAAGCAATCGATGCGGAAATTGTCCTGGACGAACCGGGCTTTTTCATGGGAATTTTCGGCGATGGTGTCGAATGGCTCAGGGATATCGGTGTCGCAGCCGATGTCGGCTAACGTAACCAGCTCGAACTGGTCGCCGAGCAATGCCTGTATTTCTTCGAGTTTATGCCGGTTGTTGGTAGCGAAGCAAAGTTTCATGCGTAAAATGATGGTGAAAGGAGGTGCATTTTACGCAAAAAATGGGAAGGGTTAAATGCCACGAAGGCACGAATATTCACGAAACCATTCGTGTCAATTCGTGCCTTCGTGGCATTTAACAGTCGAGAAGCTTTACTTAGCCGGAGCAGGTGCCGGAAGGGCCGGAGCAGCAGCAGGTTTAGCGCCTTTTGTAAAGTCAACCAGTTCCATTTCGAACTGCAATACCGAGTTGCCCGGGATTGGTCCGTAAGTTTCAGGTCCGTAAGCAAGGCCCGAAGGGATCAGCAACAAGCCTTTTTCACCTTTTTTCATCAAAGTAAGACCTTCGTCCCAGCCCTGGATCACCATGCCGGCGCCTACTTGCAGGTCAAGTGGCTTGCCCTGGTTTTTGGAGCTGTCGAATTCTTTGCCGTCCAGGAATTTACCGGTGTAATGTACTTTCACATTGTCGCCGGCAGCAGGGCTGGCGCCTGTTCCTTCTGTTTGTACTACATACACAAGGCCGGAAGCAGTTTTTCTGGCTTTTGCTTTCAGATTATTTTTAACCAGATAGTCTTCAATGGTTTTGGCATCGATATCTTTTTGCTTTTTACCGGCCTCAGCTTGTTGCTTCTGGAATTCTTCTGAGCTGAGGACACTTACTACTTTCACGGTAAAGCTCAGTTCCGATCCTTTTTTGATCATCGGCGGCATAGGCTGACCGATTTTCGCGAACAAAGTGTCCGCATTAACCAAAAACTTCGCGCTGTCGCCGGTAGCAAGCATGGTAAGGCCTTCTTCAAAGCTGCCTTTGTAAGGAGGTGCCTGCAATACCATTTTCACGGGGTTGTTCTCTTTATATGTATCGCGGAGCGTAGAGTCGGTACCATTCTTCAACACCAGGTGGAATGTCATGATATCCCCCAGTTTGGACTTTCTTGCATCGTCATCGTGATCGAAAAGCGTGTATTTAAGGCCGCTTTCGGTAACCTGCTGGCGATGTTGATTGCAAGCGGCTGCGAGAATAGTTATGCCCATCGCATAACCGATTGTTTTTAAATTCATTGGGACGTGTTAATTAGAAGATATTTTGGTGAATGTGGAATTTAAGTTTAGTCAACGCTTAAAAGTTCTTCCTGGTATGAAGGAAGTATGCTTAAAAATCTTGTAACTGTTTCATTTACTGATTGTTCGGATCTGCCTCCTGACGCATTCTTATGCCCGCCACCGCTGAAATGCGTGCTGGCAAGGTCGCGTACCGAGAACGAGCCCACCGAGCGGAACGAGATCTTAACCTCGCCTTTACGTTCGATAAACATCGCCGACATCACGACGTTTTCAACCTGTAAACCGTAGTTTACGATTCCCTCCGTTTCACCGGATGCGGAATTGAATTTTTGCAATTCCGCTTCGGTAAGAACCATATAGGCCGTGCGGTATTCGGGAAGCACCGTGAGTTTGTTGCAGAGCACATAACCCAGGAATTGCAGGCGTGAAAGCGGCGCATTGTCGTAGATCAGCCGGTGCACACGGCTCGAATCGAAACCGGTACGCATCAGATCGGCTACTGCGAGGTGCACAGCGGGCGTGACATTGCCGTGCCGGAACGAGCCGGTGTCGGTCATAATGCCCGCGTAGAGGCATTCGGCCATGGGAATGTCGAAAATCTGGTCGGCAGGCAATCCACCTTCCATTTCCTTCACCAGTTCATACACGAGCTGGGCCGTAGCGGCTGCTGTGGTATCCCAAACCATCCATTTCGCAAAATGCTCCGGTTCGAGGTGGTGGTCGATCATCATCTTCGGTGCCGCAGCGTCCTGCACTACTTTACCGAGGTCTTTCAATCGCGACAATGCCGAGAAATCGAGACAGCAAATCAGCGTTGCCTGCTCGATTTTCTTCTTGCATTTACCTTGGTCGGAAGCCTTCTCGTAGACAAGCACATGCTCCATGCCCGAAAGCCAGCGGAGGTTCGCGGCGTAGTCGGTGGGGCTGATCACCGTCACTTCGTGTCCTTTTTTGAGCAAATAACTGGCCCAGCCCAGAGATGAACCCAATGCATCCGCATCCGGGTCGCGGTGCGTTGTGATAACAATTTTTTGGGGTTGGGATAAAAAAGAGCGAAGCTCTTCAATGATTTGATTCACAGTGACTTAGTTCAAAAGAGGTATTTCCTGTTTGCTTAGAGCCCACAAAATTAACAAAACTGTTGGGATTTGCTTCATGAAACGCGGTAAAGGCTGGCAATCAGGCATTGATTTAATATTAGGAGGGCGTTTGAGGACGAAAGGTTCGGTATTTTAAAACGAAATATAGTAGCTTGCAGTCAGTATCAATAATAGCCAAGTACGTATGCCAACGAATAAGACATTTACCATGATCAAGCCTGACGCTGTGAAGGATGGTCATTCGGGTTCAATCATCAAGATGATCGAAGCAGCAGGATTCCGGATTGTGGCCCTGAAAAAAACGCAACTTACCTCCGAGCGTGCCGGTGAATTTTATGCCGTGCACAAGGAGCGTCCCTTCTACAATGATCTTTGCCAGTATATGTCGTCCGGAGCGATCATCCCGATGATCCTCGAAAAGGAGAATGCAGTGGCAGATTTTCGTACGCTCATTGGTGCTACCAACCCGGCAAATGCCGAGGATGGTACTATCCGCAAATTGTTTGCGATTTCGATGGAGAAGAACGCGATCCACGGATCGGATTCAGACGAAAATGCGGCTATCGAAGGGAATTTCTTCTTCTCGCATGTAGATCAGTTCTGAGAAGGTTAGCATATTAAAATAGAAAACCCCGAGGCGTGATGCTTCGGGGTTTTCTATTGGATATATCTGTATGCTTTACTTTGAGATCTTTACGTACACGCTATCGATCACCTGGATAATCGCATTTGCAGCAATTACGTCCGTTTTAGCAATTTTGGCGCCATTGACCGTGAATGCAGTGTCTTTTTTGGCGATGACAAGGCTACGTTTGCTATCGAGTGATTCATAAGTGCCGGTCTTGAGGTCGGCATATTTTACAACGCCTTTCAAAACGTGCGCATTGAGGAAATTCTCAATATCAGTGTTGGACATGCTCGTGATTGTCGAAGCGCTGGAAATCTTAGCCTTTGCGAAAGCCGCATTCGTTGGCAAAAAAATAGTCGCATTCTGTGTCCTGAGCGCGTCGCTCTTACCTATGTGTACGACAATTTCTTTCAGCATGCTGAACTCCGGATTTTCATAAATGATGTCCGTGACAGCTTTGTTTTTCACAACATCATCGGCATTCTCCTTACAAGCAATCAAAATCGTTGAAAATAGCCCTGCTGCCAAAAAAAATGTTGCCCAACGCCCCCCAAAACGGTTTTTTTTCATAGCTTTCCAAGTGGTTAATTTTCGTAAAACTAATGCAAAATGTAGTTTGATAGAATTTGTAACCATAAATTTTTAATCCTAATCCTATAACCACCATGTTAAAATTGAGACGATTGATCGTCGCCGGAGCAGCTGTTTTGATGCTCAATTCGGCGTTTTTTGCGCTGAAAGGGCCCTCCGCCGATCCGTTGAAAAAGCCTGTTAAGTTATTCAACGGAAAAGACCTCAAAGGCTGGACTGTCCATGGTACCGAAAAATGGTACGTGGATGGCGGGGAGCTCATCTGCGAAAGCGGGCCCGACAAGCAGTACGGCTACCTCACCACCGACAAGTTTTACAAGAACTTCGACCTGACCCTGAAATTCAAACAAGAGGCCAATGGTAATAGCGGGGTATTCTTCCGTTCGACGGTGACCGGTACCAAAGTTTCGGGCTGGCAGGTAGAAGTGGCGCCGCCAAACCACGACACCGGTGGTATTTACGAATCGTATGGCCGTAACTGGCTGGTGCAGATCCCGGAAGAGAAAGAAGGCTTCCTGAAAATGGGTGAATGGAATACGCTTCGCATCCGCGCACAAGGCGACCGCACGCAAACCTGGCTCAACGGCCGCGAAATGGTAGACCTTACCGACGCTAAAATCGGTGCGGGTGAAGGCTCGATCGCATTGCAGATCCACGACGGCGGCGGCATCAAAGTTCGTTGGAAGGACATTCTGCTGGAAGAGCTCTAAAACCGGCGGTTTTTCATTCCGTCACCGGGCAAATTCATCCGCCTGAAACCGGCACTTCGTCGGAAATTACTTACTAAACGGCTTCATGGCCAATAGATTTGTGTCAGCAGTTACACATAATCTATTAGCCATGAAGCTTTTTTATTGTCTGTTGCTATTCGTTTCGCCGGCCGTTTTTGCCCAAAAGAACATACAGGGCAAGGTGACCGATCACAAAGGAAATGCACTGCCCGGCGCGAATGTATTCCTGAAAGGTACCTACGACGGCGGTACCACCGACGCGAACGGCGTTTTCGCATTTCAGACCTCGGAGTCCGACACCGCAACGTTGGCAGCGAGTTATGTAGGATTTGAGGTTTTTGAAAAGAAGGTTAATCTGAAAGAAGGTATTCCGGCAATGACGATCAAGCTTGAAGAACTAGCCAACGAACTGAATACCGTGGTGATTACCGCAGGGGCATTCGAGGCGTCGGATGAAAAGCGGATGGCCATGCTGAAACCGCTGGATATTGTGACTACGGCGGGCGCGGCGGCGGATATTACCGGGGCAATGCAATTCCTCCCGGGTGCGCAGCGGGTAGGGGAGCAGGAGGGGCTATTTGTAAGAGGTGGCTCCGGGCAGGAAACCAAGATCGTCATTGACGGGATGATCGTTCAGAACCCGTTTTTCAGCTCGCTGCCCGATGTGCAGTCGCGGGGGCGGTTCAATCCATTTATGTTTAAAGGCACTTCATTCAGCACGGGCGGTTATTCGGCGCAGTACGGGCAGGCATTGTCGTCGGTATTGCTGCTGAATACGACCGATAAAATCAGTAATAATGGATTGGGGATCAGTCTCAACCTCGCAAACGCGGGTTTGAATTATGATTACTCCAACAAAAACCAGTCGGTGTCGGCGGTTGTGTATTATGGCAATTTGCGGCCGCTGTTCAAGCTGGTAAAGCAGAATGTGGAATGGATTCACGCGCCGGAATTCAAAGGCTCTTCGCTGACTTACCGCTGGAAACCGACAAAAAATGGCGTGCTGAAAGTCTACGGCATGTACTCCGACAGCCATTTGAGCATGAATAGCAAAGATCCATCGTCGGATACTGGCAAAATGCGGTTAGTTTTGAAAAACAACAATGCATTTACCACCAGCACCTACACCGATTCCTGGGCCGACGGTCGCTGGACTTTGAACTCGGGCCTTTCACACAGCCGCAACAAGGACAATATGACCTGGGACGGCGTCAACTTCGACCGCTTCGACGAGCGTACGCAGGCGCGCATCGTACTCACACGCCTGCTCACGGGGAACAATACCATCCTTTTCGGTGCCGAGGCACATGCAATCAATATCGGCAACGGCGTGGATGGTACATTATATAAGCTGAAAGACCGCTATGCCGCCGGGTTTGTGGAGTCGGAAATTTACATTACCCGGGCACTGGCAGGACGGGTCGGCGTGCGAAGCGAGTATTCGTCCGTGATCAGCCGTGCTAATGTTGCTCCCAGATTGTCGTTTGCTTACAAAACCGGACGTTACAGCCAGATTTCCCTCGCAGCAGGGCAGTTTTACCAAAACCCGGATTACAGGTATTTGTATTTAAATAAATCCCTCAAATACGAGCGGGCCGATCATTTGATCCTCAATTACCAGATCATTAAAAACCAGCGCACATTCCGCGTCGAGACATTCTATAAAAATTACGCGCAGCTCGTCCGCGAATTCACCGGCCAGCCCTACGACGCCGATCCCTACCGCTTTCCATGGGGCACAACCAACAACGGCGGCGACGGTTACGCCCGCGGTTTCGACTTTTTCTGGCGCGATCAGAAATCCATTAAAAACCTCGATTACTGGGTTACTTACAGTTTTGTGGATTCGAAACGACTTTTCCAGCAATATCAGCAATCGGCTACACCGACATTCATTTCAAACCATAATATCAGCCTGATTACCAAAAAGTGGTTTGAAAAAGCCAAAACCAACCTCAGTGCAACCTACGCATTCACGAGCGGCCGGCCTTACTATAACCCCAACAATGACGAATTCCTGAAAGACCGCACACCCGCCGTGCATAATGTGAGCATTCAGGCGAGCAAGCTGCAAAGCATTAAAGGTAACCTCGTGATATTTTACGCCACGGTCGATAATATCCTCAATACCCGCAATGTATTTACCTACCGCTATACACCCGACGGCAAAACACGCTACGCCGTGGGGCCGCAGAGTTATCGCAGCTTTTTTGTAGGCATGCAGATCATGCTTTCGAAAAAGGCCAAAGTGGAGAAAGACGATTTTTAAACCATTCCATATTCAGCATTTTAAAACAAACAAAACAATGAAAAAGCTATTGACAATCGCTCTGATGTTCGTGTTCGCAACCGGCATTGCATGGGCGCAGAACGAAAAGTATACCCAGGCCATGGGAGATGGTATCAAAGCATTATTGGCCATCGACCGCTCCAAGCCGGACCCGAAAAGCCTGGTCGATATCGCCAACCGCTTCGAACGCATTGCCGCGGCAGAGCCGAAAGAGTGGTTGCCGAAATACTATGCGGCCTATGCCAATGTGTTGCTGGGCTTTGTAGCGCCAACCCTGACGGAAAAAGATCAGTATCTGGATAAAGCAAATGCCTTATTGAAAGACGCGGAAGGGATTGCAGGAAAACCGAACGATGAAATTGAGATTTTGAAAGCATATCAATCCCAAATACATCTGGCCGCCGATCCGATGAACCGCTGGCAGGCGGATGGGGAGAAGTTTCAGGGCTTCCTGCAATCGGCGAAGTCGATCAATGCCGAGAACCCGCGGATTTATTACCTGGAAGGTTCGAGTCTGTTTTTTACACCCGAGGAATATGGCGGCGGGAAAAAGGTGGCGAAGCCGATGCTCGAAAAAGCACAACAGAAATTCAGCGCCTTTAAACCGGAAACTGCTATTCACCCGGATTGGGGCAAAATGGAAACCGAATGGATGCTTTCTCAGACAAACTGATATTAACGTTTAGGGTTTAAGTAGCATGGACGACAACAAGACGAAGCCGTTGCGCATGACAGCCTCATCGCTGGACGGAAGGGATTTCAGTAACATGGATCTGGAAAATGCAGATTTCAGCTTTTCGAGTTTGAAGGATATTAACTTCGACGGGGCTAATCTGCGCAATGCAAAACTTCGTTTCTCGGCCCTCGACCGGACGACTTTCCGAAACGCCGATCTGCGCAATGCGGATCTGAGTTTCAGCAGTTTGTCGGACGTGGATTTGAGCGGGGCAAAGGTAGAGGGGGCTAATTTCAGTTTTACTTCACAGGAAAGATCATTCAACTGGCAGGATTTCAGCCTGATCGCCATTATCCAGAACCAGGGTTGGGTAGGTACGCTCGTGGCGGCTATTCTCGGCGCGGTGATATTGTATGGGTTTAATGCGATCGCATATTTCACTGCCGAGTTGTCATTCACCGAAGAGCCTATCCGGCTGGCTTTCTATAAATACCTGGTGATTCTCAACATCGCTACGGGCGTATGCACGATCCTCGTCACACAGGGGCTTACTACCTGGCTGGACATGATCATCAAAAGCCTGCTGGCCAAGCATATTATCCTGTCGATCATCATCTTTTTGTTCGACAGCATGCTGGCAGTAGCAGTGCATTACTTTTTTGCTGCTGACATCGTGAACCAATACGTCGCGCGTTACCCGTCCGAGCCTTCGCAGAATGCGCCCTGGTACTGGTACGCGTGGGCGCCCGTGGCGATCGCGAACGTGTTTTACTTCCTGAGCCGTGAGGGCAGGCAGATTTCACGGAAGATTTCGGATCAGGAATATCAATTGCTGAATCTTGAAAAACTGAAAACCCGGGCTGAGCTGGACGCATTGCAGGCCCGCATTAACCCGCATTTTTTATATAACTCCCTCAACAGCATTGCCAGCCTCGTGCACGAGAATCCTGACAAAGCCGAGGAAATGACGCTGCTGCTTTCCAAACTGTTCCGCTACACCACGGGCAGGAAGACGAGCGATTACTTTGATACCATCGAAAACGAGCTGGAAATGGTGGAAACCTACCTGCAAGTAGAGAAGGTGCGGTTCGGCGACCGGTTGAGGTTTACGGTGGAAGTAGAGGAGGAATCCCTCAAAAATCTGCAAGTACCTAAATTCATTTTGCAGCCGATCGTCGAGAATGCGATTAAGCACGGCGTCTCGCGTATGGCCGACCTGGGAAATATCGTCGTGAAGATCTATGAAAAAGACCAGTGGCTGCATTTGTGTGTGCATGACAATGGTCCGGCATTTTCCGACACGCTTGGCGCCGGGTATGGCATGCGCAGCATTCAGGATAAACTGAAACTGCTTTACGGTGACAATGCCCGTTTGGAATTGCTCAACCAACCGCACAAATCGGTTAATATTGCCATCCAGAAATCTGCTATTGAAAACCATCAACAATCCAATCATGCTTTTTCCGCTTAAAACGATCCTGATCGACGACGAACAGCTTGCATTGAGCCGCCTCAGAAGGCTGCTCGAAAAGCATCCCGACACTTTCGACATCGTGTCGGAAGCGAAAAACGGCGCCGAAGGATTGGTTGAAATAGACAAACATCATCCCGACGTTATTTTCCTGGACATCGAAATGCCGCTGCTGAATGGCTTCGAAATGCTTTCCAAACTCACCAAAATGCCTTTGGTGGTGTTTTCGACGGCTTACGACCAATATGCGATCCGCGCATTTGAAGAAAACTCTGTGGATTACCTGCTGAAACCGGTGGAAAACGACCGGTTGATGAAGACTATCGAAAAGATTAAGAATATTACCCAGGCCGGGAACGGCCATTCGGGGAATTTCAATCCCTATTCCGAAAACCTGCTCAGGCTTTTGGAAGAAATGAAGCCGAAGAAGGAAATATTTTCATTGTCGGTGAAATCCGGCGATCGCATTCTGCTGATCCCGATGACGGAGATCACCCATTTCGAGGCGGAAGAGAAATACGTTTTCCTTAATACGCTCGACGGGCAGAAATACCTGCTCAACTACACGCTGACTTCGCTCGAAGAAAAGCTCCCCAAGCATTACCTGCGCGTGAGCCGCGCGGGGATTGTCAACTCCCACCATATCAAAGAAATCCAGAAACACTTCAACGGCAAGTACGTGATCGTGATGCGCGATCGCAAGGCTTCGCAAGTCACCAGCGGGAGTACGTACGGTGACGCGATCCGCCATCTTCTTGATAATTAATCGAATTACACCCTGATTGTACCGGAATATTCATTTTGTAGACCTGATTCTTATTCCTAAATTGCGCCCTCGTTTAAATTTCCATTGCTATTTTGGAAGTTAATGCATTGTCCATCAGGGTTTTCTGATAGGCTGGCGATGGGCGCTGGAAGGAATTGTGCAGTTTTTCGGCACACATTGACAGGTTGCTGCGTATTGGTTTACTGGCAAAGTGATTCCTGAAATAACCCGGAGCGGCTGAAAATCATTCCCGATGGCCAGCTCTTCGTTCGTATTGTTTTTGTTTTGTTAAAAAAGGTTAAAAGGAGTCAGGAGTAATGAAGGAGCTCATTGATACGGGCAATCTGCCAAAACACATAGCCGTTATCATGGACGGTAACGGAAGATGGGCCCAAAACCAGGGAGCAGCGCGTGTGTTTGGTCACCGTAATGCGATCAAGGCGGTGAGGGAAGTGACGGAAGGATGTGCGGAGCTCGGGGTTTCTTGTCTGACGTTGTATGCTTTTTCAACCGAAAACTGGGCTCGCCCGGAGTTTGAAGTAAGAGCGCTGATGGAACTGCTCGTGCAATCGATCGGCAACGAGCTGCCCACGATGATGAAAAACAATGTGAAGCTCGATACGATCGGAGATACGGCAAGCCTTCCTAAGAGTTGCCAAAACCAGTTGGGAAAAGCCATCGAGGCGACACGCAACAATACGGGCCTGAATCTCATCTTGGCATTGGGTTACAGTGGCAAGTGGGACATTACCCAGGCAGCACGCAAAATCGCCGAGGATGTTCGTAACGGCGTTTTGCTACCCGAAGAAATCAATGAAGAAGTAGTAGCAGGTAATTTGTCGACGGGCAGCCGCCCCGAGGTGGACCTGATGCTGCGGACAGGCGGTGACCACAGGATCAGCAACTTCCTGCTTTGGCAACTGGCATATTCTGAACTGTATTTTTATGAGGATCTTTTCTGGCCCGACTTCCGCCGGGAGCATTTGTACGAGGCGATACTTTCGTATCAGAACCGTGAAAGGCGCTTCGGCAAAACGGGAGAACAAATTAAAGCGAATGGTGCTAAGTAGAATTATATGAACCCAGTGAAAAATTTGAATAAATCATTAGCACACCTCAAAGGCCTTTCCGCATTACTCCTTTTGTGCTGCTGCATTTCTGTACAGGCACAGCGTGTAGGCCTCGGCGGCGCTAAACCAACGGCGGCCCCGACGAACCTCGGCATTGATCCGGCCAATCCCAAAGAATACACCATCGCAGAAGTGACCGTTTCGGGTACCCAGTTCCTCGACCCGAATTCGATGATCTCCATTTCCGGTTTGAAGCCGGGCGATAAAATCCGCATTCCAGGGCCTGCAGTGACTTCATCCATCAAAAAAATGATGGATTTCGGTACGCTGGATGATGTGGAAATCATGGCGACCAAGATCGAAGGCGAGAAGGTTTGGTTGAATATCCACATTAAAGAGCGTCCGAGACTTTACAAAGTGTCTTTCTCGGGTATTCGGAAAGGCGAGCGCGAGACGCTGAATGACAAGGTGAAGCTGATTAAAGGCCGTGTGATCACGCCGACGATCATTAAAAACACCCAGCTGGTTATCAAGAAGTATTATATGGATAAGGGTTTTTACTATACCAAAGTAAAAGTCCTCCAAATCCCCGATTCAACCCGCGGTCAGGCTACTTTGAACTTCGCGATCACGAAGGGGAAGAAGGTTAAGATCCAGAAAATCAATATTGAAGGTAATACGGCTATCAGCGATCAGACGCTGAAACGTAAAATGAAAGGCACCAAGCAGCGCCGTATCGGCCGCCTTTTCAACCCATCGAAATACATTCCTAAAAAATACGACGAGGATAAGGAAAAGCTGATCTCGTACTACCGTAAAAACGGTTACCGCGATGCGACCATCCAGTTCGATACGATTATCAACGGTGATCAGACCATCAGCATCGATATGAAGATCGATGAGGGGCAGAAGTATTATTACCGGAATATCTCCTGGTCGGGTAACTACCTGTATACCTCGGCGTACCTGAGCGAGCGCCTGGGCGTGAAGAAAGGGGATGTGTACAATCCTGAGGAACTGGATAAGAAGATCAATGGTATTCCAGGATCTGACGTCAGCTCGATTTACATGGACGACGGTTACCTCTACTTCCACATCGAACCTACCGAAAGAGCCGTCGAAGGCGACTCGATCGACGTGGAACTTCGCATGTTTGAAGGTAAGCAAGCGACCATCAACCGCATTCTCCTGAACGGTAACACCAAAACCAGCGACCGCGTGGTATTGCGCGAGCTATTTACGCTGCCAGGTCAGAAATTCAGTAAAACGGAGATCATCAACACCCAGCGCCAGTTGTCGCAAATGGGTTATTTTGACCCCGAGAAAATTCAGATCAACCCGATCCCGAACCAGGCCGATGGTACGGTGGATATCGAGTACACCGTGGAAGAAAAGCCATCTGACCAGATCGAGCTTTCCGGTGGTTGGGGAGGTTACATCGGTTTCGTAGGAACATTGGGTTTGGTTTTCAATAACTTCTCCATTAAAAACATTCCGAACCGTGAAACATGGCGTCCATTGCCTTCCGGTGACGGACAAAAGCTTTCATTGCGCTTCCAGGCGAATGGTAAGCAATACCAGACCTACTCGCTGTCGTTCAGCGAACCATGGTTGGGCGGTAAGAAGCCGATCAACTTCGGGGTTTCATTCCAGCGTACAGTTTACCGTATGACCGACCTTAGCTCATATTATGGCTACAACACGAGTGGTGGTGGCGGAAGAGTAAGCTACCGCGGAGGGTACTATAATAATGGTATTACCTTGTCTCTCGGTCGCCGTCTGAAAGAGCCGGACCGCAACCTTGTAATGACACACTCGCTGTCATACCAGCGCTACCGTCTCGACAGCCTTGACATTTTCCGGATCGGTTACAGCAAGGGTGTTTCAAACAACATTTCATTTAATACCACCATTTCGCGGAATACTTTGAGTGATTTCCAATTCCCGAGAAGTGGTAGCAATATCTCTTTGAGCGCGACTTTCACACCGCCTTACTCGGTGTTCAGGAAGAAAGCATTCTCTGACAAAACCGATACTTACCGCTGGGTTGAATACCACAAATGGATGTTCGATGCGAGCTATTATGCGACTATCGTAGGTAAGCTCGTCATGAGCACCCGCGCGCACATGGGTTTCCTGGGCGCGTACGGAAACAAGGTTGGTTACAGCCCGTTCGGCCGCTTCATTCTGGGTGGTTCGGGTCTGGCCGGTCAGGGTACATTCTCGCTCGCGGATCAGGATATTATCGGTCTTCGCGGTTACCAGGATCAGAAAGTTGGGCCATTGGCTGCTAACGGTTATCCTGCGTCAGGTGGAGGTATTGTTTATAACAAATATGTAATGGAACTTCGCTACCCTGTTTCGCTTAACCCGCAGGCGACGATTTTCGTACTCGGTTTTGCAGAAGGCGGTAACAACTGGGGTAGTTACAGCGAGTTCAATCCTTTCGACTTGAAACGTTCAGCTGGTATTGGTGCGCGGATTTTCATGCCGGCATTCGGTTTGCTCGGTATCGACTGGGGTTATGGATTCGACAAAATCCAGGGACAGACCACCCGGAGCGGGCCACAGTTCCACTTTACAATCGGGCAGCAGATCAGATAATAATCTGACGGGGGGATTCGTTAAGAGGTTTGCAAATTATATTAGCAGCTTGGCATGAAGAAGATTTTTATTTTACTAGTTTTGTCAATTCTATGCAGTTCAGCACTATATGCCCAGAAGATCGGGTATACGGACATGGAATTCATAACCAGTAAAATGCCCGAATACCAGGCTGCGCAGACAGAGATGAAGAAATTCTCTGATAAGTGGGCGAAGGAAATCCAGGATAAGTTTGCCGAAATTGATCGCATGCAGCGTGCGTATATGGCGGAAGAAATTTTGCTGACGGACGAGTTGAAACGGAAGAGGCAGAGTGAAATAAAGGAAAAGGAGCTCGAAGCAGGAGAGTACAATAGCAAGATATTCGGTGTGGAAGGCCTGATGTTCCAGAAGAAAAAGGAACTGATGAAGCCCGTACTTGAAAAGGTACAACGCGCCGTGACCAAAGTTTGCAGCCAGCGCAGGCTCGATTTTATGTTTGATAAATCCAGCGATATTGGCATGCTCTACACCAATCCGAAACATGACTATTCGGATTACGTGATGGAGGAGTTGGGGATTGATCCGAAGGCTAACAAAGCAGGAAATAATGATAAGACCGGTAGTAATGACAAAACTGCCAAACCGGAAGAACCGGCTCAACAGCAGCCAGCCGCACCTTCGAAGAACTCACCAAAGCAAAAAAGTACAAACAGTAAACTTAAATAAGTAACAAAGCAATGAAACAAAAATTGATGGCAATTCTGGTCGTGATGACCATAATCACCACCCCTCTCTTAGCCCAGACTACCCCGGCAGGCGGGCCTACTAAAATAGGTTACACGAATGTCGACTATATAATCAGCAAATTGCCGGAAGCGAAAGTGATGCAGAACCAGCTGGAAGTAACCAAAGCGCAGTTGGACAAAGCGATCGGCGAGACTTACAAAGAGGCTCAGGAGAAATACGAAGCATATCAGAAAAATGGCGCGAACATGACCGACGTTATCCGCGCTGATAAGGAGAAAGAGTTGCAAAACCTTTCTACCCGCATTGAAGAAATGCGCAACAACGCGCAAACTTCCCTGCAAACAAAACAGCAGCAGTTGCTCGAACCGATCCTGACGAAAGTAAACAACGCGATCCAGGAAGTAGGTAAAGAAGCTGGTTTCCTTTACATCCTGAACATGGATGCCGGCGCCGGTACAACGCCTATCATCCTTTTCGCAGCGTCGGAAGAAAACAATGCGACTAACCTGATTCTTCGCAAACTGGGTGTTGATCCAGACAAAGTAGAAGCAGCGACGCCAGCAGCAACAACCCCTGCGGCTAAGCCAGCTACAACGCCTGCTACCACTCCGGCAACAGCCCCAAAGAAAAAATAATAAGGTAGATATTGAACTTTAAAAACCGGAGCGCAGTCTTAAAAAGGATTGCGCTCCGGTTTTTGTTTTGGGTATTTGAGCGTACCGGACTTGCTTTAATTATAATCCTCCTCGAAAGGCCTTATTTGAAAAGTACAAACAGATTTCTCGCGTGGACCCGTGCTTTCGCGCGTTTCAATTTTACAACTAATCACAGGGCATTCTATACAGGATTTACTAGTTTTGCGTTAAATTTTAAGTGCTCTCTCACCCATGGAATTAATTATATTTTTGATGTCATGCTAACAAGAAAAATTCATAAAATACTGATCCTTTTGATACCCGTTTTTGTAGTACTGAGGGCGCAGGGGCAGGATAATATGAAGAACACCTCGACGGGCCCGTTACAGCTCGTGTTCCCGACGGAAGCGGAGTGGAACGTACTTTATGAGGGAAAAGAGATCAATTTTCATTTGCAGGTCAAAGGGGGGAAGAGTGATTCGGTGCGGTATTCGGTGGCTAGCGGCCTGGTGAAGGATATGAAATTTGATTCTACCGGGCATTTCGTATGGACACCCGGGTTTGATATCGCCGACCGCATTAATACCACTAAATCGTTTCCGGTTGTGTTCGAAGCATTGAATACCGCCGGCGAAAGCGTCTCGCGTGAGATCGTTTTCAAAGTAAACCACGTGAACCGCCCCCCGCAGGTCGACGAGCTGCAACCGTTTTATGTGCAATACAAAACGCAGAATGTTTACAAGATAGACATGGGAGCCGTTCGGGACCCTGACGGCGATCCGATCGTGTTCGTACCCATTTTGGAAGAAATGCCGGAGGCGATGAAATTGTCGGCTGCGGGCGAGATAACCTGGGAGCCATCGAGCGTCCAATTCGGCATTTTGAAAAAGGGACCGCGGTATATGGAGTTTTGGGTAGAGGACCAGCCGTCGAAAGCACGTACCAAAGGTCGTCTGAAACTGGATGTGACCCAAATGGACCTGGCGCCCGACTTCACCATCATTCCGCAGCAGTCGGTGATCCGCAGTGCGGAGAACAACCGCATCAACCTGCGATTTACGCTGTCGGACCCGAATGGAGAGGAAGATATCACAACATTCAATTTTATCTCCGAAAACAAGAAGGTTCCGCAAAGCGCATTGGTGAAAAATACCGCCACCAGCTATGAGTTCATCTGGGAGCCTGGTTATGACTTCGTAAAGGATCCATTCGATACACTGGCATTCAATATCATATTCTACGTGCTGGATAAGGCTCAGAACAAGAAGGAGCGTACAGTGAAGTTTGTGATTAAGAACACCATCGACGAAAGCCTGCGCGACACGTATGTGTACAACCTGTATAGGGGCGCGCTCGTGAATGCATGGGGACTTATCGAACAGATGACGGAGAAGGAGCAAGAGCTCAAAAAGGCTTATACCCGCGCCAAGAAGGGTAAGCGAAGCAGGTCGTTGCTGAATGCTTCACTGGGGGCCACGACAGGTCTTGCGCCGGTGATCGCCACGGACAATCAAAAAACCCGCGGTTACATCACTACGATCGGCGGTACCACGGTTGCGACGGTGGGAACGCTGGAGGCAACGGAAGTAATCGGGAAATCAGTGAACGGCTTGCTCGACAGGTTCAACTATGTAATGCAGAAGAAAAACGAATTGCAGAATAAGGGCGACGTCTTTGCACGGGAATGGGGCCAGAAATCGGCCCGCCGCCAGCCTGACTTCATTAGGAAGCTCGACGAATTTAAAGCGCTGATGAACCTAAGCGGGCTTGTAGCTCTGGAACTCGACGCCAACTGGGAGAACAAGAAAGAGGCGACAGACGTAGCGATTAAGAAGACATTCAAGGATTTTGTTCCCTACACCAAGGACGAGAACTGATTTGAAAAGTATACCCACAAAAAAAGAGAGCTAGATGCTCTCTTTTTTATTTTCATCTTCTTCCTCTGTGGAAGTAGGTGTCGGAATATCATTTCGGGGATCTGCTTCGGATGCTCCTTCCTCCTTTTCTCCTTCCTCCCTTTCCTCCTTCTCTTCCTCTTCTGGCTCCGGCCCATGCGAATGGAAACTTCCCTGGAATATCAGAATGCTGCAAACGCCTAGGAAAATGCAGGAATCGGCGATGTTGAAGATCGGTGTCGAGTAGTACTGCCCGCCCCATACCGGAACCCAATCGGGAATGAAACCTTCCCAAAAGTCGACGAAGATCATATCGATCACTTGTCCGTGGAACCACGGGGTAGGAGATCCGTAAGGCGCATTGCCCAGGAGCACGCCATAGAAAGTGCTGTCGATCACGTTACCGACCGCTCCGGCGAGGATCATCGCCAATGCCCAAAGCAGCCCCTTTGAGGCGCCCGCGCGCGCGAGGTGGATCATATAGCCACCAATGGCGACCATTGCCACGAGACGGAACAATGTCAGGAATAATTTACCATATTCATGCCCGAGCTGCATGCCGAAGGCCATGCCGGGGTTCAGTACATAATGCAGTTTCAACCAGTCCCCGATCAGCGCGATCTGTCCTGAAAAGCCGGGTTGCATGTATTGATGAACCAGCAGTTTGGAAGCCTGATCAATCCCGATAAGGAGTACGCTGAAGAGTAGGTAAGGGGCTGGATTTCTGGATTGGTTCATTCGGTTTTTAATACAATTGACAAATTTTGGAATGCGAAAGTAATAACTTACTTATAAAGAACCGATTCCTCTTCTCTTCAATTCACTTTTAACTAGCAAAAACTCGCGGCTGCTCTGGCCTGCAATGGACGTGTTTTCCTCGGCGCGACGGATCAGATACGGCAATACCGCATCGATAGGGCCGTAAGGGACATATTTGGCCACATTATAGCCTGCCTTGGCCAGATTGAAGGAGATATTATCACTCATGCCAAGCAACTGGGCAAACCAGATACGATCGTCGTTGCGCTCAATGCCCAGCTTCTGCATTTTGAGGGCGCAATACTGCGAGCTGTATTCATTATGCGTTCCAAGGCAGATTGAGATATGTTCGAGGCGGTCGAGGCAGAAATCGATGGCCAGATTGTAATCCGTATCGGTAGCTTCCTTCGAAGTGTGAATAGGGTTGAAATACTCCTGCTCACGCGCACGCAACCTTTCCTTTTCCATGTAAGCGCCGCGCACGAGCTTGCCGCCAATGTAATAGCCCTTTTGACGTGCAACGAGAAAGGCCGTTTTCAGCGCTTCGAGGGTTTCGTGGCGGTAAAGCTGGTAAGTATTATAAACGATTGGCCGCTCGCGGTTGAATAGCTGCATCATTTCATAAGCCAGGTCGTCGATTACGCCCTGGATCCAGCTTTCTTCGGCGTCGATGAAAATCCGTACGTTATGTTCGTGTGCGTGTGCACACAGGCGTTGCACGCGCTGGCGTGCCCGCTCGAAGGCTGCTTTTTCTTCTTCCGAGAGCGAATCTTTCTTTTGCACCTTTTCGAGCAGGTCCGATGAGGCAACTCCGGTGACTTTAAATACCGAAAAAGGAATGGTATCGGAGCCCGTCGCTTTGTCGATGGTTTTGAGGATTTCGGCCGCAGTAGTGTCGAAACTGGCTTCTTCATCTTCTCCTTCAACGGAATAATCCAGTATCGTTCCTATGCCCGACTGGCGCAGGGAGGCGATGGTTGCATCGCAGTCGTTAATCGTCTCACCGCCACAGAATTGTTCAAAAATCGTGACCCGAATGAGATTTTTTATAGGTAAGTTAAGTTTTAGCGCGAGCTTTATAAAAAAAGTGCCTAAATTTACGACTCGAGCCTGATTCATAAGGCTGAATAACCAGTATGTCTTCCTTAGTTTAGCGTCTGATTTGGATGCAAAGGCAACGGAAGTATCTTCAAAAAATACAGGTATTTGGTCGTTTGGTGACGGATATGCCATTTTTGATGTACGTTTTTCCTGAGTAACTGTTTAACAATTCATTATCTAACCACAGGAAGAAAGTAATACGCATTAAGAAGTTGATTGACTTTTATGGGGTCAAATGTACGGGCATTCGAAGAAATACGCATAATGCCGGATCAAAATATTACAATTATCAATTTTTTATTAAGGACAAGTTTTTGAGTATGAATGCTTCTTTAGATATCCTACCGCTTAGCAGTTGGATCAATACCGAAGGAAAGCCTTTGGTAATCGCCGGGCCTTGCAGCGCAGAGACCGAGGAACAAATGTTAGAAACCGCAACCCAGATCAAAGAGGAAGGATTTGCGCACGTGATCCGTGCAGGGGTGTGGAAACCGAGAACTCGTCCAGGCAGCTTTGAAGGCATGGGAGAGGCAGCTTTGCCATGGTTGCAAGTGGTGAAACAGCAAACAGGCCTGCCTGTGGCTGTGGAAGTTGCTACGCCTCAGCATATCGAACTGGCATTGAAATACGGCGTTGATATCCTTTGGGTTGGTGCACGTACAACCGTGAACCCGTTCAACGTACAGGAACTTGCTGATGCCCTGAAAGGAATTGATGTACCTGTATTGGTTAAAAACCCTGTAAACCCTGACCTGCAATTGTGGGTTGGAGCCCTGGAACGTCTGAACCAGGCTGGCGTGAAAAAACTCGGTGCAATCCACCGCGGTTTCTCGAACGCACAGGAGCATAAGTTCCGTAACTCCCCGATGTGGAATATCGCGATCGAATTGAAAACGATTTTCCCTCAGCTGCCGGTAATCGGTGACCCTAGCCACATGGCTGGAAAGCGTGCTTACCTGTACGAAATCGCTCAGCGCGCGCTTGACTTGCACTACGACGGTCTGATCATCGAATCGCACCGCGATCCGGACAAAGCATGGTCTGACGCTGCACAACAGCTGACACCAGCTGCATTAGGACAAATGCTGCACGACCTGCACGTTCGTAAAGAATCATATGGCAGCGACTACGCGTCACAACTGGAAATTATCCGTGGCAAAATCGATAACCTCGACCGCGAATTGCTCGAAACTTTGGCAAACCGTATGGCTTTGGTTGAGAAACTGGCGGAATACAAACGTGATAACAACGTTGCCGCTTACCAGGTGGATCGTTTCCGCGAAGTGTTGGAAACCCGCGCTGGTTGGGGCCGCAGCCTGAATCTGTATCCAAACCTGGTGGACGAATTGTTCAAACTCGTTCACATGGAGTCTATCCGCAAGCAAACCGAGGTGATGAACCAAGTGAATGCCTAAGACCAGGATTGATCATAAATATGGAAAGCCGCTCAGCAATGGGCGGCTTTTCTGTTTTAAGCTAAATGCGTTTTTTAAATACCCTTCTCCTTTAAAACCCGGCTGATTTCCCCCGCCCATATTTCATACGCTTTGGTATTCAAATGGATTTTATCAGCGGCATACTCAGCGCGGAGACCGGTGGAATCGGAAATGAAGCGATTGAGGTCGATGTAAGTGATATTGTTTTGGGTGCAAAAGGAAACCAGAAAGGCATTCAGTGCTTCGACTTCCTTTTTGCTCGGCGGGTCATGCTGCTTGTAAACCGTGAGTGTTACCACGGGTGTAATGCCGTTTTGCATGAGCATTTCGAGCATTGTTTGGAAGTTGGCCTGGATTTGTTCCTGCCTGACACCGAGTGTAATATCATTAATACCTCCTTTAATGAAGCAAACTTTGGGATGCAGGTTAATGACGTGCGTCTCGATCAGATTCAGGAAATGGAAGGTAGCCTGCCCGGGCAATGCATTGTTCATGACATCGGTCCTGCCCAACAGCTCCACCCATTTCCCTTGCGCAGTAATAGAGTTACCATACATAACGATCGCCGGATTTCCTTTAATGCGCACAAAGCGTTGTGCGATTTTGTCGCGATAGACGTAAGCGAATGTAAGAAAGGCGGCGATCAGGACGGCATTGAGCGCCAGCGAGAGGATCAGCAGCTTCCGGTTCTTCATAGACACTATCAGGCTTTATCGCCCAGATTGAAGCATCTGCGGCAACGAGCTTCGTACAAATCCGTTTCGCCGAGAAGCACACGCTCGTCGGAGGGGGAAAGCCGGTAGGAATGCGATGCCACTTCCCCGCAAACCATGCATACAGCATGCACTTTGGTGACATATTCCGCAATAGCCATGAGCTGGGGCATGCAGCCGAAGGGTTTGCCTTTGTAATCCATATCGAGGCCTGCGATGATCACGCGCTTGCCGTTATTGGCCAGCTGGTCGCATACATCCACAATTCCTTCGTCGAAAAACTGGGCTTCGTCGATACCCACCACCTCGCAATTTTGCGCCAGGTCTGATATTTGCTGGGCCGATTGTACGGGTATCGAGGGGATCGAATTGTCATTATGGGAAACAATGTTCTCTTCGTGGTATCGTTTATCAAGCGCAGGTTTGAAAATCTGAATCTTTTGCCGGGCAAGTTTGGCGCGGTTGAGCAAGCGAATCAGTTCTTCGGTTTTGCCCGAAAACATCGATCCGCAAATCACTTCGATCCAACCGGTGCGGGGATTTTGAAATTCTCTTCTGTGGGATGGTTCTACAAACATATTTTGGTGCCCGACCGACCATTTGAAAGGTCGATTTTTATTTTATATTTACAAATCAAACATATTTTTCCCAACACTACGTTACCAAAATTGCTTATTCGTTATGCCGGATAATCTGAATTCAATCGCACTCAACCAGTACTCCGCACGGTTCACAACAACAGTTTTGAACGAAGTGTACAGGTCGCAGGACGTCATTACCGGTGCCGGATTATTAAAACTGACACCCGTAAGACAGGTCAACCTGGGTATTCTCAACCGCCTGTTCGAAGAATGGAAAAACAACGCCGAAGCCTTCCGCAGCCCTTATTTTGATTTTTCCAATGAAGAAGTAAAAAGTGCACTGGAAGAATTCATGAACACGGCTTCGCAGCACATCGCCGTGAAACGCGCCGACCTCGAACCGCTATTGTCCGATTCGGTGAAGGAATCGCTGAAACTCCTCCTGACACCCGCAAATTACTTTGAAGACAAAATCAGGGCTGTCGCCGACGCTGAGTTTACCCACCCGAAGGCCGAGCAGCTCGTTAAATATACGCACATCCACCGCGGCGTCGCCGAAGCATTGCTCGGCCGCCTGACCGATAGTGGATCCGATTCGGTGTACCAGACGCAGGCTGTGAGCTGGTTGTACGAGTTCAAGGATAATGCCGATCTGATCGACAATACCGAGGAGCACCTGATCCAATTCGCAGAGATCTTCCCGATCAATATCAGCGAGCTGCAAATTCAGGAAGCCGGTAAACCTGCCGCTGCCTCGCAGGCGCAGCCCCACAAGCACGAATCGTTTTTCGATTCGGCTTTCAGCCAGTTGGAGCCTAGTACTGCCCGCCCGGTAGCACCGCGTGCAGAACCAGCTTCTGCGGTGATCGGCGAGATCGTAGCGAAGGCCAATACCGTGCAAAGCCCGGAAAGGGACTCTTTGAATAACCGTTTCAAAGTTGAGATCCCCAAGCCTACGGAAGATAAATCGTACGGTACTGTACCTTTGAAAGTAGAGAACATCGCAGGCAGCATTCCGCTGGGTCAGCGTTTTATGTTTGTAAACCAGCTTTTCGATCGCAACAGTGAGCATTTCGACAAAGCCATTTACGAGCTCGACCGCGTGAAGAGCTTCGAGGAAGCCGAAAACCTGATCTGGCATCGCTACGCTTCCAAATATGCATGGGATGTGAACGGGGAGGCCGTTACCGCGTTACTCGCGATCGTGAAAAGGAAATTTGCTTAAAAACATTTAAATATCGAATCCAATGCGCCGGGAGGAAACTTCCGGCGCATTTTGTTTATCCGACGATCTGCTGGAACATCGAGCGTGCTTTTGCCAGCTCATTGGAGTCGAGGCAAAGGAGTTCTTTTTGCTCTTTGGCAAAATCCACCAGCCGTTCGGTAGGCATGTTGCCCACAAGGTCATCCTGGGCCATCGGGCAGCCGCCATAACCGAGCAATGCACCATCAAAACGACGACAGCCGGCATCGTAGGCTGCCTGTACTTTCGTGCGCCAGTCGTCCGGGCGCGTGTGGAAATGCGCGCCGAATTCCAGTTCGGGATAATAGGGGATCAATGCCGTGAAAAGCCAGCCGATATCATTCACCTGTGCAACGCCGACAGTATCCGCGAGAGAAAAGGTATTGGCGCCCAGTTTTGAAAGTTTTTCCACCCATTCCATCACAATCTCAGGTGCCCAGGCATCACCATAAGGATTCCCGAAACCCATTGAAATGTAGATCACCAGTTCCTTTTTGTGTTTCACGCACAAATCAGCAATGCGTTTCACCCGGTCAAACGACTCTGCAATGGTCGCCTGCGTGTTCCGCATCTGAAATGTTTCCGAAATGGAGAACGGGTAACCCAGGTAACCAATCTGCTCGAATGCACACGCATCGGTTGCGCCGCGTTCGTTGGCGACGATGGCTAGCAAGCTGGTATTGCTGCCTGAAAGATCGAGCCGATCGGCAATCCAGGCCGTGTCCTGCATTTGAGGGATAGCTTTGGATGACACAAAGCTGCCGAAATCGATCGTATCAAAACCGACCCGGATGAGCTGGTTCAGATATTCCAGCTTGATCTCCGAGGGGATGAAGGGATGAAAGCCTTGCCAGGCATCGCGGGGGCATTCGATGAACTTCATTTTCTAATGAGTGAATGAGTGAATGACTGAATGTGACCGGGGCGGACCTAAAAAACAAAGACTGCAATCAGGTAGTTCTTGGAAGCTACATGATTGCAGTCAGTATTGCATTATTATTTCTGTTGTTGCATCCCTGACGGGATTTGGCGTCGTCGTTGAGGCTAGGTGGCTACCAATATCACATCGCTACGCGATTTGATATGCCGCTAGGCATATAACATTGGTAGCGAAGTAGTCTGAGAACTTGGTTCCCAAATGCCGTCAGGCATGTAACAACAATGCATCGCAACTAGCTTGTCATTTCAAAATAGGCGCCAGATCGGCCTCATTTTCGCCCAGCCAGGCGGTGATCTCCTCAACAATCTGACGAATACCAATCTTAGGTTCCCAGCCCGTCAACGCAGTGACTTTGGTGTTATCGGTCACATAAAGACGAATATCTGCTGTCCGGTTTTCGGGAACGACTTTAATTGGAATCGTTTTGCCGGTCACTTCCTGGCAGATTTTCGTCAGTTCCTGCAATGAAGCGCTGCTTTGCAAGCCGCCGCCGGCATTGAGGATTTCGCCATTCACTTTATCCAGGTTGTGCAGCTGCCAGTCGATCAGGTTGTACAGGTCGGCCACGTGCAGCATATCGCGGATTTGCTTACCCGTGCCGCCGTAACCGAAGTAACCGAGCTGCTGTTCGAAATAATGCTTCGCGATCCAGAGCACCATCACACCCTGGTCTACCTTGCCCATTTGCCATGGACCAGTGATTACGCCGCAGCGGTTGATTACCGTTTTCAGATTATAAAACTCATTGTATTCCTGAATGATCAGCTCGGAAGCCAATTTGGTCGTTCCGTATAAAGAGCGTGCCCCGTTCAGCGGGAAATCCTCGCCGATACCTTTGGAAGAAACGCCCGGTACAGGTTGCTCGTCGGACAATGCGAAACGGGTTTCCTCTTCCACGAAATTCAATGTCTCGATCGTCTTGATCGGATACACACGGCTGGTCGAAAGGAAAATGAACCCGGCTTTGTGTTTCAATGCATAGTTGAGGCAGTTGACAGTTCCGACGAGGTTGGTATTGATGAGGTAATCCGGCGTGCCGTCCAATCCGGCCAGTACCGACGGCTCTGCAGAAGCTTCGATTACGGTGTCGACCGCCGGAATAGCGTCGAAATCCTCTTTGTTGCGGATGTCGCCGTGAACGAATTCTACGCCCGCCTTTTTGAGGCGGGAAATATTCAGTTCAGACCCTCTTCTTTTGAGGTTATCGAGCGCGTAAACCTGATATTCAGGGTAATTTGTTTTCAAGGCTATGGCCAGCGAAGAGCCAACAAAACCGGCCCCACCGGTGATCAGAATTTTCATAGAAGGTAAGTGGAATGTGTGGTACTTATAAAAGGTCAAAGTTAGGGGATTAAGGGGATGCATTAGATAAATAGCATTTGATTCTTTTGTGATTAGATTTAATTAATCGAATAAAATATTTAATTTACATTTGAAGTATGTAACTTATGTTCACTTCATAAAGTGCAAGCCCCGGCACTGCAACATATCGATAGCCTTTGAACGTACTGCTTTAAAATCAACTGCGTAGATGCGTATTTTTACCACTGCATTATTTCTGTGTGCCCTGTTTTCGGGGAAAACCTATGCCCAGGGGACGCTTGCCGAAGCTTCTTCTGCCCGGGAAGTTGCGGCCTACCCCGTATCCCTTTACAAGAATGCTACATCCATTTCCCAGAATCTTTATAACGGGCGCCAGTACTATGTGTACGACGCAAGGATGGAAGAACATCAGTTTTACCAGCAGCGCCGCTGGCTCAATGGGATGGTGCTTTACGACGGCCAGCAGTTCGATAGTATCCCGATGCTCTACGATATTTTCCACGATGAGCTGGTGATCCGGCATTTCAATGGCGACCATGTGCTGTTGCAGACCGTGAAGGTGGATTCATTTATCGTCGATAATCACCACTTTGCGCGGCTCGAAGCCGGGAAGGACATTAACCCGCAAATGCGAACCGGTTTTTACGACATCGTTTACGGTGGCAAGTCGCGCACGCTCGTACGCAGGACCAAGTCGCGGCAGGAGAAAATCGTCGATAAAAGAGTGATCGCCTACTATCCCGAAAAGAACTTTTATTATGTGTTCAAAGACGGCCGTTACCATTCGGTCCATACGAAGAAATCGACGCTCGAACTGTTCCCGGACCACAAGCGGGAGTTACGCAGGGTACTGCGGGAGAATAAAATCAAATTCCGTAAGAACCGTGAAATGGCCATTGTGAAGATGGTAGAAACCTACGATAACCTAGCCAGATGAAAATATTTTTACCTCTAACCCTTATCTTCTGCTGCATTTTTACCACTCATTTTTCCTACGGCCAGAATGTGCCGGAGAAAAAGATCACGATGAAACTGGATTCGGCGCGGTTCGATCAGTTTGTGAAACAGGTGGAGGCGCAGACAGGCTATTACTTCTACTACGACGCAACCCGCTTCGATAGCCTCACCCTCGATTTGAATGTGAGCAATCTCTCGCTCCGGGAGGCCCTCGACCAGGTTTTCAAAGGCTCCGAATTCGAATATGCCATCGACGGGCAAAAGCGCATTTACATTACCCACGGACAGAAGATCATTACCCAGCTCACCCCCGGACTGTTTAACCCGGAACGCGCCGGCGAAAGCGATTCCATTGCTTATGCAGGCCCTGAGAGCGATATCAAGGAAAAACTGCTGTCGACAGCCGAAAGTAAGGTCCACGAAATTGGGATTCGAAAGCACAGGATCACGCCTGGTAATTCGACAATCACCGGGTATGTCAGGAATGCGGTGACGGGCGAGCCGGTGATCGGTGCGGCGGTGTTTATCACCTCGCCTTCGATTGGTGTCACTACGGACGCGCTCGGACAATACGCGCTCACTATCCCGCGCGGGAAGCAGATTGTGCGGATCAAAAGCACGGGTATGCGCGAGACACAGCGGCAGGTAGTGCTGTACTCCGATGGTAAACTCGATATTGAAATGCGTGAGAGTGTGATCGCGTTGAAAGAGGTGTCGGTGAAGGCCGGTATGGACAAGAATGTAGTGGGTACACAAATGGGTACCGTGAAATTGACCATCAAGAACCTGAAACAAGTTCCTACGGTATTCGGTGAAACGGATTTGTTGCGGACGGTACTTACATTGCCGGGGATCAAGTCGGTAGGGGAGAACAGCACCGGTCTGAACGTTCGCGGGGGCTCGGTGGACCAGAACCTGATCCAATACGACGACGCGGTGATTTACAATCCATCCCACCTTTTCGGGTTTTTCTCGGCATTTAATCCGGATGTTTTGAAGGAGGTGGAGCTATACAAAAGCACAATTCCTTCCCGATTTGGGGGAAGGCTGGCATCGGTGCTCGATATTGCCAGCCGCGATGGCAACAAGAAGAAATTCGTGGCGTCGGGTGGGATCGGACTCGTTACCGGACGGGTTACGCTGGAAGGGCCGTTGGTGAAAGACAAAGCGTCGTTCATTCTCGGCGGTCGCTCTACGTATTCCAACTGGGTGATCAGGGCATTGGACAATGAAACCTATAACAGGAGTTCGGCCAATTTCTATGACGTGAACCTGCATTTCAATTATGAAATCAATGAAAAGAACAGCGTTTCGTTGACCGGTTACACCAGCAATGACAAGTTCCGGCTCTACGGCGATACATTGTACTCCTACCGGAATCAGCTGGGCTCCATTAAATGGAAGCACACTTTCAATTCGCGTCTATACGGTGTGCTCACGGCTTCGCACAGCAAGTACCAGTACGCGATGGAAGCGGAAGGCCTTCCACTCAACTCTTTCGACCTGAAATTCGATATTAACCAATCCAACTTCAAGGCGGATTTCAGCTATGCGCTCAATCCGAAGCATACACTTGAATTCGGAGGGAGCACCATTTACTACAAACTGCACCCGGGGTCATTCAAACCGCGCGGCACCGAATCGCTCATTGTGCCCGACGAGCTGGAAGCCGAGCAGGCTACGGAAAGTGCACTGTATCTGGAAGACAAATGGGAGGTCAGTCCCAGATTATCGATTTCCGGTGGTCTGCGGTGGTCGTTCTTCCAGTACCTGGGCCCCAAGTCGGTCAACACCTATTTGCCCGGTTTCCCGATCGACTACATTTATCAGGAAGGTGTGCAGGAATACAAATCGGGCAAGAAAATCAAGTCGTATGGCGGCCCCGAGTACCGGGCTTCGGTGCGGTACAGCATCCTGGATAACCTGTCGCTTAAAGCCAGCTACAATACGCTGCGGCAGTATATCCATTTGCTGACAAACACCATGACGGTTTCCCCGACCGACATCTGGAAACTGAGCGATCCGTATATCAAACCGCAGATCGGCGATCAGCTTTCGATTGGGTTGTACCGGAATTTCAGAGGTAACAAAATCGAGGTTTCACTGGAAGGTTATTATAAGAACATCCGCAACTTCCTCGATTACAAAGGCGGCGATTCGCTTTTCATGAACCACAACATCGAAGCGGCGGTGATCAATACCAAAGCGAAAGCATATGGTGTTGAATTCATGATCAAGAAAATGACCGGGAAGCTGAATGGCTGGGTCGGCTACACGTATGCGCGGACGCTCCTGCGTGCGGTAGACCGTGACTCGCCCGATGCACCAAACAACGGTAATTTCTACCCGAGCAACTACGATAAGCCGCACGATTTTACCCTGATCTCGAACTACCGCTTCTCGCACCGTTTCAGCTTGTCGTTCAACTTTACTTACAGCACCGGCCGGCCGTACACGCCGCCGATCGGCAAGTATATTATTGAAGGTTCGCAACGGGTATATTATGCCGACCGCAACCAGTTCCGCATTCCTGACTATTACAGGATGGATTTAGCCATGAATATCGAGGGTAATCACCGGATCAAAAAGCTGGCGCACAGCTCCTGGACGCTCGCGGTGTACAACGTACTGGGCAGGAAAAACCCGACCTCGGTTTATTTCCAAACTGTCGCCGGAAGGGTGAATGGCTACCAGCTGTCGATTTTCGGACAGCCGATCCCGACTGTTACCTACAATTTCAGATTCTAAAACGGGCAGCAGGCTATGAGATATTGGTTTTTAAAAATAGGCTTTTTTGTATTGCTGCTGATCGTCGACAGCTGTGTGGAACCGTTTTCGCCACCCGAAGTTAACTCCGATGAGAACTACCTGGTGATCGACGGCTTTCTGAACGTGAACGGTACCGATTCGACGCGGATCGAGCTGCGTCGAACGCAGAATGTCAATGCAACGGCATCTCCAACGATCGAAAGAGGCGCCCAACTGACTGTGGAGGAAGAAAACGGCGAAACGCTGCCTATGAAAGAGACCGGTACAGGTGTGTACACCTTGCCGCCGCGGCAGTACAATCGGTCGGGTAAATACAGGCTGCGGATCAAGACGAAAGACAATCAGGAGTATCTGTCCGACTTCGTAGGGGTGAATATTACCCCGGTAATCGATAGCGTAACCTATAAAGTAGACCCGGTGCTGAATGCCGCGATATTCTACGTGAACACGCACGATGCACAGAACAAGACGCAGTTTTACCGCTGGAAATTTGATGAGACCTGGGAATATGAGGCTACCTATTATTCCGCTTTGATCGTCAGAAACGATTCCGTGGTCTTACGGCCCGATAATATCAATAAATGCTGGGGGAAATTGAAATCGGGAAGCATTTTGCTGGGCAGTACTGTAAAGCTGAGCAGCGACGTGATCAAGGACCTGCCGCTGAACCGGGTACCGATTCCTACCAACAAGCTGTACATCAAATACAGTATTCTGGTGAAGCAATACGGCCTTTCGCGCGATGCATTTGAATATTGGACGGCTTTGTCCAAAACAACACAAGGTACCGGCAGTCTTTTCGACGTATTGCCGTCGCAGGTGACGGGTAACATCCGCCATACTTCGAATTCGCGTTTGCTGGCATTTGGCTATTTCAGCGCGGCTACGGAAGAAACCCGCCGGCTCACCGTCACGCCCAGGCTGGGTATGTTCCCGCGTTGCACCGAACCCGATACGATCCCGATCCGGTGTTCGTCGCGGGATGCCGATGAATGTGCCACAAATACAGCCAAGCTGCTGCTCACCTATTGGGGGCCGCGTTCCGACTCCGTTTTGGTAGCGCCCCATTCGTGCACCGATTGCCGCCTGCAAGGTGGTACTACTGAAAGACCCTCGTATTGGTAATGATTTTACAAGGAATGACTGTGAAAGGAATAGCGTTCATCAAAAAACTGAAAGAGGCCAGCGGGGCCGGGAAGTGGCGTTCGGGACAATGGGTGTCGTGGGGAATGCTGGCGGCCGCCGGCTTGGTGATCAACAGCTGCATTGAGCCGTTTTCGCCGCCGGAAGTGACCAACCCCGATACTTACCTGGTGGTAGATGGTTTTCTGAATGTCAGCGGCGATACCAGCAGGATCGTTTTGAGCCATACACAGGCTGTAAATGACGATAATGTATTTGAAACGGAATCCGGAGCAACGATTATGGCAGATGCGGAAAATGGGGAAAGCTATGTGTTTCAGGATATGGGCAATGGTTCATATAAGCTGCCGCCGACAAATTTTAACCGCGATGTCAAATACCGGCTGAGAATCAAACGATTCAACGGCAGAGAATACGAATCCGATTACGTGGTTGTAAGCAAAACACCGCCGATTGACAGCGTCACCTATCGCGTTGACCCCAGGAGGAATGCGATGGTGATCTATGTGAATACACATGACGCGAGCAACCAGACTCGGTTTTATCGCTGGAATTTTGAAGAAACTTATGAGTACCGGATGGCTTACTATTCGAGCCTGACGCGCGACTACACGACAAAACAGATCATTCCGCGAAGTGATAATATCAACGTGTGCTGGCGGACATTGTCATCCAGGGACATCAAGCTCGGATCGACGATTAAGCTGAGCCAGGACATTATTCGCGATGTGCCCGTCAATATTGTAGACATTAATACAAATAAACTGTATTTCGGATACTCGATCCTGGTGAAACAATACGGACTTACGCGGGAGGCATTCGAATACTGGACCGACCTGGCCAAGACAACGCAGGGAACCGGCAGCCTTTTTGATCCGCAGCCATCGCAGGTAACAGGTAACATCCATTCGAAAGCCAATGCCAAGGAATTGGTATTCGGTTATTTCAGCGCGGCGCAGGAACAAAGGCAGCGGATTTTTATCCGGGAAGCATTAGGGGCATACCCGCGCTGCACGCCACCGGATACGCTCAATTTCGAGGATGCATTTAACGGCTCAGCGGTGCTGCTTTACTATTATATGGGTGAACCCAAGAGCGGTTACCTCGGAACTTCGGAATCGTGTGCGGATTGCCGGTCGCAGGGTGGTACTACCACGAAGCCATCTTTTTGGTATCAATGATTATTCTATTGTCTGAAAATATACAATGAAACTCAGGACATTTATTTGCGGTTTGCTGGCGCTGGCATTTTACCATACTTCGTTCGCGCAGGACGACGCCATGCTCGCTTCCATTCGGCAGCGGTTCGGCCTCTATACCGAGCGGGCTGTGCAGGAAAAGCTGTTTGTGCATATCGACAGGCCGTTTTACCTCGTCGGGGAGACGATGTGGTTCAAAGCCTACAACCTTAACGGTGCAACGCACCGGTTTCTCGACCTGAGTAAAGTAGCCTATCTGGAAGTGCTGGACAGTGAGAACAACGCCGTATTCCAAACCAAGTTCGCCATGGTCGATGGCCGGGGCAATGGCTCGGCGCTCGTTCCTTCCACGCTTGTGAGCGGCAAATACAAGCTGCGGTGCTATACCAACTGGATGAAGAATTTCTCCGCCGAAAGCTACTTCGAAACCTCGGTCGCCATTCTGAACCCGTTTGTCCGCTTCGATCCTGACAGGGCCTCGAAGGAAGAAACCCATTACGACGTGCAGTTTTTCCCGGAAGGGGGGCATTTGGTAAGCGGGATTGAAAGCAAAGTCGCATTTCGTGCAGTGGGCGTCGATGGGAAGGGTATTAAATTTAAAGGTGCGATCCTCAATGAGCAGAATGAAACCGTCCGCGAATTTGAACCGGAACTGAACGGTATCGGCTACTTTAAGCTGAAACCCGAAGAAAATGCAGTTTATAAAGCGACCATTACCGATGGCAAGGGAAAACGTTTCGAATATCAATTTCCGAAAGTCGAGCCGCAGGGATATGTGATGGAGGTAAGAGACTCGACGTCGGCGCTGGTGAAAGTGACCGTAACCGGAAAGCTTGCAAGCGAGGATCCCGCGACCATATACCTGCTCGCGCACACGCGGCAGGCGAATGCGGTGTTTGGCAAAAAAGGATTAGGCAAAGGCCCGGCGGTTTTTGTGCTCGAAAAAGCGAAGCTGGGGGAAGGTATTTCGCAGATTACGATCTTCAACGAAAAATTGAAACCGGTTTGCGAACGATTGTATTTCAAACGTCCTGAAAAGCAGTTGACCATCGATGCGCAGCTAGGCAAAAGCTTCATCGGGCGTGAGAAGGTGGCGATGAACATATCGGCTGCCGCAGGCCAGGCACTACCGGCTTGGAGCAATTTGTCGGTGGCGGTATACCTCGACGATTCGATTCAATATCAGCCACAGCACGATATGCACAGCTATTTGTGGCTCACCGCCGATTTGAAAGGTGATATTGAAAACCCGGGCTATTATTTTCAGAATGTCAGCCAGGATACCGACAGGCAGCTCGATAACCTGATGCTCACCCACGGCTGGCGGAGGTTGAAATGGGACAAGGTGTTCGGAGGTCAGCTGGTTAGTTTCGAACATTTACCTGAATACGACGGCCATTTCATCCACGCCCGCGTGCTGAACCGCGCCGATGGAAAGCCCGCGGTGAACAAAGACGCATACCTGGCTTCGCTCGACGTCCCTGCGCGCTTGTATGTGGACAGAAGCGATAACGAGGGTCGGGTGAAATTTGAGGTACGGCAGTTCACAGGTCCGAAGGAAATTACATTGCAAACCGACCTGGCTTACGACTCGACCTATCGCGTCGAAGTGGCGACGCAGTTTTCCAAGCAGTTTTCAACGACCAGTGTCCCATCTTTTTTCTTTGACAAAACCCTGGAAAGCCAGTTGCTGACGCGGTCCGTGAATATGCAAACCGGCAATGCATTCCTTCCAAGGGTCTACACCGAGAAAAAGGCCGTACTGACCGACTCGCTGCCATTCTTCGGGGTGCCCGACGAGAAGTACTTCCTCGACGATTTCACCCGATTCCCGACCATGGAGGAAGTTTTGAGGGAATATGTAAAGGGCATCCTCGTCCGCAGACGGCAAAAGGAATTCCATTTGCGAATGATCGACAAGCTGCTTCCCAATACCTATTATACCACCGATCCGCTCATGCTCCTGGACGGTATCCCGGTTTTCGATGCCGACAAGATCATCGAAATGGATCCGTTGAAAGTGAAAAAAATCGAGCTCATCAGCTCCCGCTACTTCCTGGGGCCGATGACTTTTACAGGTATTGTCAGTTTCTCAACCTACCGCGGCGATCTGGGCGGGTTTGAGCTCGATCCGAAAGTACTGGTCATGCCGTATGAGGGCGTGCAGGCGCAAAGGGAGTTCTATGCACCCAAGTACGACAGCAATAATGCCAACAGCCGTATCGCCGACTTCCGGAACCTCCTGCATTGGGCACCCAACGTCACGACGGGCAAAGACGGCAAAGCGACGGTCGAGTTTTACACCTCCGACCAGACCGGTCGTTACAAGGTCGTGATCCAGGGCATTACCCCGGATGGCACGGCGGGTAGTAAAACCGTTTCTTTCGACGTCAAGAAACGAAGCCTTTAAATGTAAAACTCCGAGGTGTGCTTGATCTCCTTCAACACGAAGGTGCTGTTGAGCACGCCTATGTTGTCGATCTTCGACAGCTTATATTTCACGAAGTCGTGGTACTCGTCGAGGCTGGCGACGTTGATTTTTAGCAGAAAATCAACCTGCCCGGCCATATGGTAGCATTCCTGCACCTCATGGAGGTTTTGTATCTCCTGTTCGAACTTCTCGATAAATGCCTCATTGTGGTAGCGCATGGATACCTGGCAGATGGTCGTAACCTGTCTGTTAATGAGTTTTTTATCTAAAATTGCTACATATTGCTTGATGTAGCCCAGGCTCTCCAATCTCCTGATCCGCTCGTACACGGGCGAGACGGTGAGGTTAAGCATCGTCGCGATTTCCTTGGTCGTTTTTTTTGCATCTTTTTGAAGAATGCGGAGGATTTTGGTATCGATTTTGTCCAACTGTTCCATGGGGCAATAATATTTACTGGTACGGGTTTCGAATTGAATCTCAAAAAGTAAATTTTACTTCAAAAATCAAATAGTGTGGTAATGTTTCCTGAGAAACTGGCTGTTTGTTGAAAATAATTTTCACAAATGGGAAATTGCAAGTGATTTATGCTTTACCCAAAAGTTGTTTTTTATGAAAACGGACTGCGTTTTAGTAATAGGAGCAAACGGACAGATCGGATCTGTCCTGGTGGAATATCTGAGGGAAATTTACGGATTGGGAAAAGTGGTGGCTACGGACATCCGCATGCCCGAATTCCCGACCGGTATCTTTGAGCAACTCGACGCGACCAATGCCGCCGAAATGGCTGCACTCGTGCGCAAATACGGCGTTACGCAAATCTATCACCTGGCCGCTATCCTTTCTGCAAAAGGCGAACAAGACCCGCTCCGAACGTGGCAGATTAATATGCAAACGTATTTCAATGTGCTCGAAGTAGCGCGTGAAAACGGGGTAAACAAAGTTTTCTACCCAAGTTCCATAGCCGTTTTCGGTGACCGTGTGGATACGCTGGCTGAGCAATGGTCGTACCTTGACCCCGCAACCGTTTACGGGATCAGCAAGGCGGCAGGTGAGAACTGGTCCAACTACTATTTCAAACGTTACGGTGTAGACATCCGCTCGCTGCGTTACCCGGGCATTGTTGGCTATCAATCAATGCCGGGCGGCGGTACAACGGATTACGCCGTCGATATTTATCACAAGGCAGTGAAAGGAGAGGCATTCGAATGCTTTCTGAAACCGGAAACTACGTTGCCGATGATCTACATCAGCGACGCCATGGACGCGACTGTCCGCCTGATGGAAGCGCCTGCCGAAAAGATTTCGGTAAGAACGTCTTATAACCTTGCGGGAATGAGTTTTTCCCCGAAAGAAATAGCGGAAAGCATCCAAAAGATTATCCCCGGATTTGCAATCACTTACAAACCCGACTTCCGCCAGGCCATCGCAGACTCATGGCCGCAGGAAATCGACGACGCGCAAGCCCGGAAAGACTGGGGCTGGCGACCAAGCTACTCACTCGATAAGATGACGGAGGAGATGATCAGCGAGTTGCGGAAGAAGTATCATTTGGTTAGTTAATGAGTCATCAAGTCAGGTGTTGTCATTTATTGTCAGGTATTGTCATGTATTGTAAATCATTGACAACACATGACTTTCTGACCTAATGACTTTTAATAGCGTTCAGTCATTCAACCACTACAATCATGTACGGTAACATCCAAGAACAACTCGTTGGCGAACTGGAAGCGATCCGGTCGGCGGGTTTATATAAAAAAGAGCGCGTGATTACCACGCCGCAATCGGCACACATTGCTACTACCGATGGCGCCGATGTGCTCAACTTTTGTGCCAATAATTACCTGGGCCTTTCTTCACATCCCGATGTGATCCAGGCCGGTATCGACGCCATTCATTCGCATGGTTTCGGTATGTCATCGGTGCGGTTTATCTGCGGTACGCAGGATATTCACAAGGAGCTCGAACGTAAAACGGCCGAATTTCTCGGTACGGAAGATTGCATTCTCTACGCCGCGGCATTCGATGCGAACGGCGGGATCTTCGAGCCATTGCTGAACGAGCAGGACGCCATTATCTCCGACGAACTGAACCACGCTTCGATCATAGACGGCGTAAGGTTATGCAAGGCCAAGCGTTTCCGCTACAAGCATAACGATATGGCTGATCTCGAAAAGCAACTCCAGGATGCGCAAGGCAGCCGGCGCATTCTGGTCGTGACGGATGGTGTGTTCTCCATGGACGGTACCATCGCCCGCCTCGATCAAATATGCGACCTGGCCGAGCAATATCACGCCATGGTGATGATCGACGAATGCCATGCCACCGGCTTTATGGGTAAAACCGGCCGCGGCACGCACGAGTATCGTAATGTCATGGGCCGTATCGACATCATCACCGGTACTTACGGCAAGGCATTGGGCGGCGCATCGGGCGGCTTTACAGCTGCCAAGAAGGAGATCGTGGAGATCCTCCGCCAGCGTTCACGTCCCTATTTGTTTTCAAATACATTGGCGCCATCCATTGTGGGAGCGTCCATTAAAGTACTCGACCTACTCACCTCGTCCACCGCATTGCGTGACAAGCTGGAACGGAATACCCAATACTTCCGCAAGGCCATGACCGAAGCTGGGTTTGACATCCTTCCCGGCGAGCACCCCATCGTGCCGATCATGCTCTACGAGGCGAAACTGGCACAGGAGTTTGCCGCCAAACTGCTCGACGAAGGCATTTACGTGATCGGATTTTTCTATCCCGTGGTTCCGCAAGGCAAAGCGCGCATCCGCGTGCAGATTTCGGCCGGGCATGAGCAAGGCGATCTCGAAAAGGCGGTAGCGGCATTTACCAAAGTAGGAAAGGAACTGGGTGTAATTTAGTCAAGTGTAGTCATTAAAGTCATGTGTTGTCAGGACTGGACAGACACAATACCTGACTAACTCTGACCACACATGACTACATCTGACCATACTTGACCACAAAAAAAGCAACGTTTAACAACTAAGACCAAATAAGGCGAAGCCGATACTGGATTTCCGGTACCGGCTTTTTGTTTATTGTTCCCCTTCCAGCAGCTCGACCTCGACATGCAGCGATTGCAGCGTTGCATTGCCGTACTGGGTAACCATCGCCACATCTGCGGCGTCGCGGCCGTGGGCGATTTCGATGCGGTATCCTTCCGTTTTTTCCTGCACGGCATCGAAGGTGTACCATTCGCCGCCAATGAACACCTCAAACCAGGCGTGCAAATCCATATCCTTCAATTTATCGAGGTAGCCGACAGTCATGCGGGTTGGGATGCAGAGGTTACGGCATAATGCAATGGCCAGGTGCGTGAAGTCGCGGCACACGCCTACGCGGGCGCGGGCGGTGTCGACTGCGGTGGTGGCGGCATTGGAAAATCCGTACTGATAGCGCACATTGTGGTGAATCCACGAGCGGATGGCTTCCACCTGCTCGTACCCCGGGGTGAGGTTGCCCGCTATTTCCAGGGCCAGCATATTGATTTCGTGTAAATCCGACTGACAATAGCGGCTCGGCAGGATATAATGCATGACCTCATCGGGCAGGTCCCCTACAAGCATATACGCAGGCGGCGGGTTCGGGATTGGCTTCGTGTCGCTCACCTGGGCTTGTACTTCGGTCGTGATTGTCACCCGGCCTACGGGCAGGATTGTGCGCTGGCAGGGGTTGCCGTAGAGGTCGGTGTATTCCGAAAACGGCACGGGCGGCTCTATGTTAAAACCTTCCTGAATAATCGATTGGCCTTCCTGCCGGCGGGGGCGTAACATGGTCGTTACGGTGGTGGGGGCATACACGTCGTACGTGAATATGCTTCTGCCCTTCATTTTCATTTATGGGTCGAGTTAGTATTTGTACTAAATGTAATGATGCTTAGTTACTTAAAAATTACGTGCCATTTATTTTATTGTGAACACCCGCGTCAACCAGAATTAAATCGTTTTAATCGACGTTTGTACATCAGGAATGTTAATTTTAGAGCGAGTAGTATTTAGTGAAATTTAAATAATACACCTATGGCAGTTACAAAATGGATCGTAGACCCGGCGCATTCTGAAGTGCAGTTCAAAATCAAACACCTGGTCATTTCGACGATCACAGGTTCCTTCAACAACTTTGAAGGCGGGGCGACTTCGGACCTCAATAATTTTGAAAACGCGGAAATTCACTTCTCACTCGATGTGAGCAGTATCGATACCAACGTGGAAATGCGCGATGCCCATTTGCGGTCCGCAGATTTCTTCGATGCCGATCAATTCCCGCACATTACTTTTCAATCCAACTATTTCCATAAAGTAAAGGGCGACAATTATAAGCTCTCCGGCCTTCTGACCCTGAAAGGAATTACCAAGCCTATCGAGCTCGATGCCGAGTATGGCGGGGCGGAAAAGGACGGAGAGGGGAACGTACGCATTGGTTTCGAAGTGGAAGGCCGTTTGAGCCGTCAGGAATTCGGCCTGAACTACATGCAGCTGACCGACTCGGGCGGCTTAGTAATTGGTGAGGACGTGAAGCTGATAGCTAATATCCAGCTTGTAAAGCAAGGATAATCAGTGGTTTAACTATTTTCATAAACTTTTAATACCCGGCATGGACCTGAAAACTGGTTTGCCGGGTATTTTTGATTTCAATAGAAAAAGCGGGTTGCCGTCTTTTCCTCAAACCTAACTCGCAATCCATGAAAGTGCTGCGCATTATATTCAAAGTCATCGGGATATTCCTCCTGTTGCTCGTACTCGCCATTGCCACGATGATCACCACCATGGACGACACGCCGTACCAGGAAATGGCCTATTACAAGGAGTGGAAGAGCCTCATTGGCAGCGCGAAGGCCGTAGGCGGTCCCGCCGATACTGCGAGCGCTTCCGGCGCATTGCAAGCAGGCTGGGCGAAGGTCAATATCACACCGGCATCGCCAACGCCCACCGCAGGTTACGGCAATCGCCGCGGGCGCCCGTACACGGCCGTGCACGACTCCGTGTATGTACGCGCGATGGTGATCGACAACGGGCATACCAAGGCGGCGATCATCGCTGCCGACCTGCTGATCATCCCGCCGACGGTAATCGAGTCCTTTAAGGCAAAACTAAAACCGGGCGATATCCCGTTCGACCAGATCTATTTCGGCGCTACGCATAGCCATAACAGTGTAGGCGGTTGGGGAACTGGCATTTCTTCCCTTTTCTTTTCGGGTAAATTCGATCCCGCCATTGTAGAGAACCTTGCCAATGCATTCCACAAAGCCATTACCGATGCGCAAAACAAAGTGGAGCCTGTGCAGCTGACCTACATGGAGTCGCTCGATTCGGTTGATATCCGCAACCGGCTGGTAGGCGAGGAGGGAGGTATCGATCCGGAGATCCGTTCGGCGGCATTCGTTACCAAAAGCGGGCAGAAGGCTATTCTGAGCTCTTTTGCAGCGCATTCCACAGTTTTGAATTCTAAAAACATCGTTCTGTCGCGCGACTACCCGGGCGCGCTCGTGGATTCGCTCGAAAAAGGGCGTTACAATTTTGCGATGTACATAGCTGGCGCGGTAGGCAGCATGGGACCGATCGAGCAGGGTACAGATGATTTCGATGAAGTGAAAAACCAGGCATTTGGTGTTCAGAATGCATTGTTGTCGCCTAATACTCTCAGAGAAGAATCGAAAGGTGCATTGATTGAAACCCTCACTTTACCGCTGCCGCTCCGCGATCCTTCGCCGAGGCTTACGATGAATATTGTGCTGCGCTCGTGGGCTTTCAAAAAGGCATTCGGCGAATATCCTGTGTTTGTGAAAGCATTGCGGGTCGGCAATATTCTCATGGTGGGGATGCCGTGCGACTTCTCCGGCGAATTGACTGCCCCGCTGGACGCTTATGCCAAATCCAAGGGTCTGAACCTGATGGTTACCAGCTTCAACGGCGGCTATATCGGCTACATTACCCACGACAAGTACTTCAACCGCGATTTGTACGAGACCAAAACCATGAGCTGGTATGGGCCGTACAATGGTGCTTATTTGCAGGAAGTGATCAAAGATATTATTGATAAGTTAACCTAAACCGTAACGAATGATGAGAGCACTTGTAATCCTTTTTCTGGCATTCCTCAGCGTTTCTTCGATGGCCCAGAAACCCGTCCGTGTGGCGGTAGCGGGACTTAGCCACGGGCACGTCGGCTGGATTTTCAACCGGAAGGACAAAACCGATATTCAGCTGGTAGGTATCTGGGAAACGAATCCCGATCTGGTGAAACAGTTTACCGAACGCTACAAGCTCGACCCGAAGCTATTTTATTCCGACCTGAACAAAATGCTCGACGAAACCAAGCCGGAAGCCGTTTCGGCATTTGGGGCGATTAATGAGCACGTGGTCGTGATACGGGCATGCGCGCCAAGGAAGGTTAATGTGATGGTGGAAAAGCCGCTTTCTACCACATTTGCCGACGCGAAAGAGATCCAGAAACTCGCGACTCAGCATAACATCCACGTTCTGACGAATTACGAAACCTCCTGGTATGCGAGCAACCAGCACGTGAACCAGCTGATTCAGGATGGTAAACTGGGCGATATTCGCAAGGTAATGGTCAACGACGGTCACCAGGGCCCCAAGGAAATTGGGGTTAGCAAAGAGTTTTTCGCTATTTTGACGGATCCGGTGAAGAATGGGGCCGGCGCATTGGTTGATTTCGGGTGCTATGGCGCGAACCTGATGACCTGGCTCATGAAAGGTGAGCGGCCGATTTCAGTAACCGCCGTGACACACCAGAATAAGCCGGATATCTACAAGAATGTCGACGATGAGGCGTCCATTATCCTGCAATATCCGAAGGCGCAATGCATTATCCAGGGCTCGTGGAACTGGTCTTTTGCGAGAAAGGACATGGAAGTATATGGTAACAAAGGCTACGCCGTGGCTGTGAATGCCACCACCGTGCGCCAGCGTTTGCAGGAAAAAGCACCGGAAGAAACATTGAAGCTCGAACCACGCCCGGCACCCTATACCGATCCGTTCTCGGTACTGGCCGACGTCGTACAGGGGCGTTTGAAACTCGATCAGAACGACTTGTACGGGTTGCCCGTGAATGTGACCGTCGTCGAGATATTGGAAACGGCCAAGGAGGCCGCCCAAACCGGTAAGACCATCTTTTTGAAAAAATAAACAACGCCTATGCAGCCCAGGCCCGTCAGCTTTTCCCAGACTACCCTCACCGAGTTAATGATCCCTTCCTATGCCAATTTCGGCGGGAAAATCCACGGGGGCATATTGCTTTCATTAATCGACAAAGTCGCGTATGCGTGCGCGTCGCGACATGCGGGAACGTATTGCGTGACGGTTTCGGTGGACGCGGTGGATTTCCTCGAACCTGTGGAGGTTGGCGATCTGGTATCGCTGCATGCGTCGGTGAATTATGTCGGAAGGACTTCGCTGGTAGTGGGGATTAGGGTGGTGGCCGAGAATGTGAGAAACCGCACGGTACGGCATACGAATACTTCTTACGTAACAATGGTTGCCAAAGACGACAATAACAAGCCTACCGTGGTTCCTGAATTGGTCCTGGAAAATGAGGAAGATGCGCGCCGGTTCCTGGAAGCGATCAAGCGACGCGAACTGAAAGAGAAATACCGTTACGCATTCGACAATGCCAAAACGCGCCTCGATGTGCAGGATAATCTCGATAAGTTAGCTGATCAGCGCTGCGTGATCGGCTATGATGCGGATGTTTGAGTAAATTGTCAGGCTGAGCGTAGTCGAAGCCGCAGTACCGTATCACGGCTTCGACTACGCTCAGCCTGACAGTCTTTAAAACCCAAACAAACCTCCGCTGCTTTTCCGCGAGGTCGTTTTTTTGCCAAACAGCATTCCAAAAACACCGCGTACTACCTCGCGGCCTATTTGCTTCGCCAGCGGTGAGTTGAGCGCGTCGGAGATCATGCTCGATTGCTCTTTCTCCTTCTTCGCCTCGACTTTCGCTTGTACTTCTGCTTCTTTCGCTTCGGTTTCCTTCCGTGCCTGCTCTTCCATGCGCTTGGTCAGGATTTCGTAGGCACTTTCCGGGTCGATAGGATCTTTGTATTTGGCATACACATCCGATTGCTGCACGTGCTTGTCGTAATCGGCCTGTACCATGGGTCCCATAATGGAAGCGGGAGGCATCAGGTGCGTCGCTGCTACTTCGGTAGGGATACCTTTTTCATTCAAAACGGTAATTAATGCCTGGCCGATACCGAGTGTGGTCAGCACCTGATCGATCGAATAGTAATCCGATTTTGGGTATGTTTTGACGGTTTGCTTCAATGCCTCGGCATCCTGCGGTGTAAATGCGCGGAGTACGTGCTGCACACGGTTACCCAGCTGCCCGAGTACCGATACCGGTACGTCCTGCGCCATTTGGGTACAGAAGAAGATACCCACACCTTTGGAACGGATCAGGCGGACAACCTGCTCAATCTGTTCGAGGAATGCTTTCGGAGCGTCTTTGAACAGCAAATGCGCTTCGTCGAGGAAGAAAACCAGCTTGGGTTTGTCGAGGTCGCCGGCTTCCGGCAGTTTATGGTATAGTTCGGCCAGCAGGCTCAGCATGAATGTCGAGAACAATGCGGGCTTATCCTGCACGTCGGAAACGTTCAACAGGCTGATCACGCCTTGCCCGTCGACCTTGTTGATCAGATCGTCGATATCGAATGATTTTTCCCCGAAAATCGTGCCCACGCCCTGCTGCTCCAATGCGACGATCTTGCGCAGGATCGTTCCGGCTGTGGATGCGGAAATAGTACCGTAATCGGCTTTGATTTCAGCTGCGCCCGGACCTTCTGCCAGGTAGTTGAGGACTTTTTTCAAGTCGTTCAGGTCCACCATCGGCAGGTCCTTGTCGTCGGCATATTTAAACAGGATAGCGAGTACGCCGGCCTGGGTTTCGTTCAGTTCGAAGATTTTGGAAAGCAATATCGGCCCGAATTCCAGCACCGTAGCACGCATTTGTGCGCCTTTGTTGCCGCTCAGTGAATATAGCTCGACCGGAAATCCTTTCGGTTCGAAAACGGTACCGAGTATCTGGGCGCGTTCTTCGAGGGCCGCATTGGTCTTGCCCGGCTGTGCGATCCCCGAAAGGTCGCCTTTGATGTCGGACATGAAAACGGGTACGCCAGCTGCCGAAAGCTGCTCGGCGAACACCTGTAATGTCCGCGTCTTACCCGATCCCGTAGCTCCTGCCACGAGCCCGTGGCGGTTCATCATGCGCAAGGGAAGGTTTACGCGGGCCTCGCCGATGATCTCGCCGTCGAGAATGGCCGATCCCAAATGAATTACAGGTTTGTCAGTTTGATAAGATTTCTGAATTGCTGCAATAAATTGTTCTTTCTTTGACACAGAAAATACGGGTTATGGTTTGATGAAAGGTTAAGTTACAAATTTTAAAGGTTTCGGGAAGATTCCAAGGCGGGGAGGTGAATTATTGTAGAATAATAATTTGTGAGGAAATAATATAACTTTTTGCATATGCTTGTATTTGCAAAATATTATTAGGTATTTTGGTTTGATCGCATTAGAATTATTCTGAGTTGTATTTTTAGAGACATTACTTTCCACTTATGTTGAGCCGCGTTGCGAATTCTATTTACTGGATGAATCGTTACATGGAACGGGTCGAGAATTACGCCCGTTTCGTGGGAGTTAATTTTAACCTGGCCCTGGATCTTCCGCCTGATGTGGACGAACAATGGGAGCCGTTACTGATCGCAACGGCCGACCACTTTCTGTTCTATAAGTATTACGATAAGCCTACGAAGGAGGACGTCATCCATTTCATGACGTTCGATAAACGAAACCCGAACTCGATCATCAGCTGCCTGTACGAAGCCCGCGAGAATGCGCGTACGATCCGCGAGACGATCTCGAAAGAAATGTGGGAGAGTATCAACACGTTCTATCTGGCTATCAAAGGCACCTCGCCCGACGATTTCCGGAATATGGACCATATGCAGTCGTATTTCACCGACATCCGCAAAAACTGCCAGCTTTTCCACGGAGTAGTCGATTCGTCGATCACGCGCAATGAGGCCTGGCATTTCGGACGGCTCGGGCGGCACATTGAGCGCGCAGATAAATGCTCGCGCTTCCTGGACGTGAAGTATTTCACATTGTTGCAGGATTCGGGGACTTCGGGTTCTACTTTGGATTTAATGCTCTGGACTGCCGTGCTGAAATCGGTGAGTGCTTATAACATGTACCGTCAGACGCACCGGGCGCTCACGCCGATGAATATCGTCGCATTTTTGATCCTCGATAAGCTCTTCCCGCGTTCTATTGCTTATTGCGTGCGCCAGGCGGAACTGTCGTTGTATGCCATTGCCGGCTCCATTCCCGAGCGCGGTTATACCAACCCGGCCGAGCGGGCATTGAGCAAGATCCGGAGTGAACTTGAATTCACCGACGTGGAGGATGTTTTCAAAATGGGCCTGCACGATTACCTCGATAAGTTCCAGATCAAGAACAACGAAGTGGATAACAAAATCTTCGATATGTACTTCGGATTGGAGACCGGGCAGTCGCAAAGCCAGAGCCAGGGGCATTTCAAAAGCCAGTGGATGAACTGATCAAAACTTTCCTATCTTAGCGACTCTATCATTTTGAGCCGCTAAGACATGACATATTGCCTGGGTATCAAAGTCGCTTCGGGCCTGGTGGCCATAGCCGACACGCGCCTTACATCCGGAACCGAAGTTTCGACGAACAAGAAAGTTTCTGTTTACCAATCTGATAAGCATTCTATTTTTGTGATGACCTCGGGTCTGAGGTCGGTGCGGGACAAGGCCATTACCTATTTCAAGGAAGTCCTGGAAGAGCGGGACACTTCATTCGACAAGCTTTACAAGGCTGTCAATGCATTGGGGCAGCAAGTGCGGCGGGTGGCCGACGAGGACCGTTATGCGCTGAACAATGCGGGACTGGTATTCAACCTGTTTGCGATAGTAGGCGGGCAGCTCGAACACGATTCCGAACACAAGCTTTTTCTGTTGTATCCCGAAGGCAACTGGGTGGAAGTGGGCGACGGCTCACCGTTTATCATCATCGGTAACTCGGGTTACGGGAAGCCGCTGCTTTACCGGAGCCTCAAATTCGATTCGTCGATGCAGGATGCTTTGAAGATCGGCTTCTTGTCGTTTGATTCTACCAGGGTGAGCTCCAATGACGTGGATTACCCGATAGATGTCGTCATGTATGAAAAGGACTCTTTCCAGCTCGTGGAGCACCGTTTTGAGAAGGACGACCTCGACTACGTGGGCAAGCAGTGGAGCGCGCTGCTCAGCAATTCCGTACAAAAATTGTCGTTGGAATGGATGGACCCGGTATTCGGCAAAATGGGAGAAACTACAAAGGCATAACCGCTTGTTTTGACCTGAAAACGTATATAATGGCTGGTTTTCCGCGGAATCATTTATAGCGTGAACAAAAGGAATATAAGAGTCCAGAAACTCAATTGTAGTTTTTTGTTTGTAGAAAAATCTAATTGCGGAGAGGGAATTTAGTATTTTTGCAACCAAACATAAAGAGGAATTCTAGATCGTGACGTTAATTAAATCTATCTCAGGAATCAGGGGAATAGTGGGAGGAAAATCGGGTGAGGCGCTGACTCCGATTGATGTTGTTAAGTTTGCTGCTGCATACGGGACATGGGTGAGGCGTACAAATCCACAGAATCTGAAGGTGGTAATCGGCAGGGATGCAAGGCTTTCCGGTGAAATGGTAAGCCGCCTGGTAGCCGGTACTTTGCAGGGTGTAGGGCTGAATGTGCTCGACCTTGGCCTGTCCACTACTCCGACTGTCGAGATAGCCGTAAAAGCGGAAGGCGCGGCGGGAGGTATCATCCTTACAGCAAGCCACAACCCGATCCAGTGGAACGCCCTTAAGCTGCTCAACAACGAAGGAGAATTCATTTCGGAAGCCGAAGGCGCCGAAGTGCTGCGCATTGCCGACGAGGAAGATTTCCTTTTCCCGGATGTAAAAAAACTGGGGAGCTACGCCTCGGACAATACCTACCTCCAAAAGCATATCGACCACGTTTTGTCGCTGGCGCTTGTGGATGTGGAGGCGATTAAAAATGCGAATTTCAAGATCGTCGTCGATGCGGTGAACTCGACCGGGGGCATAGCGGTACCGCTTTTGCTCGAAGCATTGGGCGTTGATTCCAAGAATGTTAAAAAACTGAACTGCGACCCGACGGGTAATTTCGCGCACAACCCCGAGCCGCTGCCGGAGCATTTGCACGATATCAGCAAGGAACTCAATAATGGCTCTTACCACCTCGGTATCGTTGTCGATCCGGATGTGGACAGGCTTGCACTCATGTGCGAGGACGGTACTCCGTTCGGAGAAGAATATACATTGGTTGCCGTCGCGGACTATGTTTTGAAAAACACACCCGGCAATACGGTTTCCAACCTTTCATCTACTGCCGCATTGCGCGACGTTACCGTGAAAGCTGGAGGCCAATATTTCGCATCGGCGGTAGGTGAGGTAAATGTGGTGAATGCGATGAAAGCCAACAATGCGGTGATCGGTGGAGAAGGCAACGGAGGGGTCATTTACCCTGAAAGCCACTATGGCCGTGATGCATTAGTAGGCATTGCATTGTTTCTGACGCATTTGGCCAAATCGGGCAAGAAGGCTTCGGTTTTGAGAAGATCGTATCCGAACTATTATATTTCGAAGAACAAGATCGAGCTTACACCGGAAATCAACGTCGATAACATCCTCGACCGCATCCAGACACGCTATTCGAAGCAGCCCGTGAACACGATCGACGGTGTCCGCATCGAATTCGATCGCGAATGGGTGCATTTGCGCCGGTCGAATACGGAGCCGATCATCCGCATTTACTCGGAATCGGAGACGCTGACTACCGCTACCAGTCTTGCCAATAAAATCATTTCCGATATCAAGGAAATTATTTCGGAACCGAAGAAATAATAAAGCTGTTGCTAAGCTAATTTGGGTCACTTGTTGTCTGAACTGACAATGAGTGATCTTTCTAATTTTATATCCCAATGAAAGTCTATCTGGACAATGCGGCTACGACGCAGCTGGACCCCGAGGTCCTGGAAGCCATGCTGCCGCTGATGACCGAGCAATTCGGCAATCCCTCTTCCATACATTCCTACGGTCGCGCCGTACGTTCGTCCATCGAGCGGGCCAGAAAGAATATCGCAGCAATTCTGAATGCGGCGCCTGCCGAGATATTTTTCACATCGGGCGGCACCGAAGCTGATAATACTGCCATCCGTTCGAGCATCGAGACATTCGGCCTGCAACACGCCATTACCTCACGCATCGAGCACCACGCGGTGTTGCATACCCTGGAACATCTCAAAAAGCTGGGCGCTATCGAGCTGAGTTTTGTGAATTTGAATGCAAAAGGGGAGGTCGATCTGGAACATCTGGAAGCATTGCTGGCCTCAAAGCCGCGTTCATTGGTGTCCTTAATGCATGGTAACAACGAAATCGGTAACCTGCTCGACCTGGAAGCCGCAGGTGATATTTGCGAGAAGTACGACGCTATTTTTCATTGCGACACCGTGCAGACCATGGGCCATTACCGCCACGATCTGCAAAAACTGAAAACGAATTTCATCGTCGGTGCGGCGCATAAGTTCAATGGCCCGAAAGGCATCGGGTTCCTGTACGTTCGTCCGGGCATAAAAATCAATCCTTTCGTACACGGGGGGGCGCAGGAGCGTAACATGCGCGGGGGTACTGAGAATATTTACGGGATCGTAGGTCTGGCAAAAGCATTGGAAATCGCCTACCGCGATATGGATGCGCACCGTACCCACATTGAAGGTCTGAAAAGCCGTATGATCGGCAAATTGAAGGACGGTATTGAAGGTGTGGCTTTCAATGGTAATTCAGCCGATTTGAGCAAAAGCCTTTACACAGTTCTGAATGTTAGCCTGCCGCCTTCGGACATCAGCGATATGCTGCTGTTCAACCTCGATATCGCAGGAATCGCCGTTTCCGGCGGCAGCGCGTGTTCGAGCGGGACCGACATTGGCTCACACGTTTTGAATGAGCTCAGAATCGATGAAAACCGTGCTAACGTGCGTTTCTCATTCGGGAAGTACAATACGGAGGCCGAAATCGATTATGCAGCTGAGACGCTGATCGGCCTTTACAAGAAGGAAAGTGTGAGCCTTTAACAAAAGCATTAACCTATAAAAAGCCAAAACCCGGCCCCTGAATCAGGCGGCCGGGTTTTTAATAATATCTTCAAGGCATTCCACCCAAATATCGCTGTCGTTGAGACTTTCGACGAGCTGCCAGTGCTGGCCGCCTTCTTTCTCGAACATTTCTTTATATTCTTCTCCTACTTCAATCGTCGTTTCCAGACAATCGGCTACGAATGCCGGGGAGAATGCTAAGGCGCTTTTCACGCCTTTTTTGGTCAACTCAGGGATTACCTCGTCGGTGTACGGCTTGATCCACGGGTTTTTGCCTAACCTCGACTGGAAGCAAGTAGTGTATTTGCCTTCCGGAATGCCTAAACCTTTCACGAGCAAACGGGTTGTTTCGAAGCATTGGGCACGGTAGCAATGCTGGTTACGGTGGTCGAGCTTATCGCAGCAGCTGCCGAACTGGCAAAAATGGCCGGTAACATCGCCTTTGGTGATCTGCCGCTCGGGCAAGCCGTGGTAGCTGAACACGAAATGGTCGTAATCGTGCTGCGCCATGTATTTTTTGCCCAAATCCACAAAACCCTGAATGAACTTCGGATGTTCGAGGAAGCGGTTTACAAAACGGATCTCCGGTAATACTTCCCAGTCTTTCACGACACGCATTACTTCCTTATATACCGAACCGGTAGAAGCCGAAGCATACTGCGGGAAGAATGGCACGACGATGATTTCGGTGAGGCATTCCTTACGCAATGCAGTAAGCGCCTTCTCAATACTCGGGTTCTGGTAACGCATCGCCAGCTCAACGACGTACTCTTCACCCAGCACCTTTTGCAGCTTATCCTTTACCGAGTAACCATAAGTTTTCAGCGGAGAGCCGTCGGGCCGCCAAAGTTGCTTGTAAACCTTTGCCGACTTGGGCGCGCGGAAGGGCGCTATGATAAGGTTGATCAGGAACCAGCGGTTCAGGTACGGAATGTCGATCACGCGCTCGTCCATCAGGAACTGGCGGAGGTATTTGCGTACGTCAGGTACGGACGGGCTATCCGGCGTGCCGAGGTTCACGATCAGTACGCCTGTTTTGCGGACTTCGTTCAGCGTGGTAGTATCGAAGGGTTGAGCCAATGTGGTTGTACTCATTTCATTAACAGTTTCATGATGAGGAGCCGTCGGCGTGCCGACAGCTCCCTTTGTATTTCAGTCTTGCAAAAATAAGTATTACAATCCTAACAAGACTTCTTTCAATGCCGCCTGCGCCGACCACTCACGGTTGGCAGCCTGCTCGATCACCAGCGAACGCGGGCCGTCGAGTACTTCGTCGGCTACTTTCATATTACGGCGCACGGGCAGACAGTGCATGAATTTGCCATTGTCGGTCAATGCCATTTTGGCTTCTGTGATCATCCAGGAAGGATCTGTATTGAGAACCTTTCCGTAGCTGTCATAGGACGACCAGTTTTTGCCATAAACAAAATCTGCGCCTTCCAATGCCTTATCCTGGTCGTAAATCACCTGGCCTCTGCCTACAAAGTCGGGAGAAAGGTCGTAGCCTTCCGGGTGCGTGATCACGAGGTCCACGTCCATCGGGTTCATCCATTCGCAAAACGAGTTGGCTACTGCTTGCGGCAATGCCTTGAAATGCGGTAACCAGGTAAGCACCACCTTCGGGCGTTTTTTGAGCTTGAATTCTTCGATCGTAATGCAGTCGGCCAGCGATTGCAGCGGGTGCCGCGTCGCCGATTCGAGGTTTACGATCGGTGCATTCGCATATTTTTTGAATTGCTGGAAGACGATTTCGGAGTAGTCCTTTTCGCGATCCTGTAACCCTGCGAACGAGCGGATACCAATGATATCGCAATAGCTGCCGATAACAGCCGCCGCCTCTTTCACATGCTCCGCCTTGTCACCATTCATGATCACACCTTCTTCCATTTCCAGTCCCCAACCATCCTGGCCGACATTCATCGTAATCACGTTCAAGCCAAGGTTCTGGGCAGCTTTCTGGGTGCTGATCCTCGTCCTTAAACTCGAATTGAAAAACAACAGGCCTATGGTTTTGTTTTTCCCAAGCCCCTGGTCTGCGAACGGATCCTTTTTGGCTGCGATACCGCTGCTAATGAGCTGGGGGAGGTCGGTGACGTCTTTAATGGAAAGAAAGTGTTTCATTCAGGTTAAAATTTCGGAGATAGGTGTTCCTATTCTCAACTAGGACAAGGATGGTATTAGTTCAAAAAAATCAAACAGCCGCGACAGATACTTCTTTTTTCAGTGCTTCCAGGAACAGATCTGCCTCCGCTTTGCCCAATGCGAGCGATGGCAGCAGGCGGATCGTATTTGCACCGGCAACGCCTGTGAACATTTTGTGTTCAAACAAAAGCTTATTGCGCAGGTCCTTTACCGGGAAATCGTACTCGATCCCGATCATCAGCCCGCGACCTCTCAATTCTTTATAGCCGCCAATCGCCTTAATGCCCTCGAACAGGTATTCACCGATCTGAGCCGCATTGGCAATCAGGTTTTCTTCTTTCATGATGTCGAGCACCGCCACTCCAGCCGCGCAAGCCAGGTGGTTACCGCCGAATGTCGTTCCCAGCAAACCATAGCTTGCCTTGAACTTCGGAGAGATCAATATTCCGCCGATCGGGAAGCCATTGCCCATTCCTTTCGCCATCGACATAATGTCGGGCGTAATGCCGCTGAACTGGTGCGAGAAGAACTTGCCCGTCCGTCCGTAGCCGCATTGTACGCTGTCGAGGATCAGGATCGCGCCGGTTTCGTCGCATTTGCGTCTGAGTGTTTGTAAAAACTCATCGGTACACACATTAATACCGCCTACACCCTGAATGCCTTCCACGATCACCGCGCAAACTTCGTCGGTAATGCCTTCTTCGGCCGCAGCGGCATCGTTGAATGGCAGGAAAGTAACGTGCTCCTTGTAGTTCACAGGCGCGACGATCGACGGGTTATCCGTAGCTGCCACGGCACCGGCCGTACGGCCATGGAATGATTTTGTGAAAGAAATCACCTTCGTTCTCCCGTTGTGGAACGAGGCCAGTTTCAATGCATTCTCGTTCGCTTCCGCGCCGGAGTTGCAGAGGAATAATTTGTAGTCAGGATAACCCGAAAGCTCGCCCAACTTCTCTGCTAACTCTTCCTGAATGGAGATTTTGACAGAATTGGAATAAAAGCTGATCGCATTCAGTTGCTTCGTCAGCTTATCCACATAATAGGGATGGCAATGCCCGACCGAAATCACCGCATGGCCGCCGTAAAGGTCGAGGTACTTGGTGCCGTTCTGGTCCCAGAGGTAGCTACCTTCGGCTTTCACCGGTTCTATATCGTAAATGGGGTAGACGTCAAAAAGGTGTGACATTTTTTTGTGGTTTATCAGGCTAATTCCAAAGCTTCGATTCTTTGAAAATGATCCTTGTTCAGTGTTTTGATTGGTAATTGAAAAATGATTGCTGTGGCAGCAATGAATATGTCGCGAAATTCTATCATCAGGTTCCGCCTTCGGAGACTGTGATATATTTCAGCTGCTTTCACCGATACTTCCTCGTCGAAAGGTAGCACAGACACTCCTTCAAGAAGAATCTCAACATCCTTCTTCTTTTGATCATTGGTTGCTCCCATCATCAATTCATAAACTGTTACAGCCGAAACAAAAAGCGACGCGTCGTTCGGTAATGACGCCAGGATTGTTTTTGACTTTTCCGGTTTCCGTAAGTATTCTATGAATATCCCGGTATCAATTACCAATCCTGTACTCTCCATTCATTCAAATGTTTTGAGTTCTGTTCGAGCGCCCTGATATCTTCCTCAGTCCAAGTAGAAACTTTGGTGATTTTATCTTTCCAATCAGTCAAATTTCCCGTCGACTGCTTAGTTCTTTGTTTGAGCAGGAGCAAATTGGCAAAGGCAACGAGTTGCTTTTGCTGCGTTTCGCTCAACTGATTATATGTTTGAATCAAATCGTTCATAGCTGTCGTATCATTTACAATCCAAACTCAAACAACTCTCAACTACATCATTTAAAACGCCGGCGCCTTCAATCGCAATCCTGCATCTTCCGGCAAGCCGAACAGCAGGTTCATATTCTGCACCGCCTGGCCCGACGCACCTTTGGTCAGGTTGTCGATAATACTTGTGATCAGCAGTTGGCCGTCGTGCACTTCCAGGTGAACGAAGCATTTGTTGGTATTCACGATTTGCTTCAGATCAATCGGCGTATCGCTTACGTGCGTGAATGGGTGCGACGCGTAAAAGTCCTTGTAGATGGCTTTTGCTTCTTCCAGAGTCCCTTCGTAGCGCGTGTACACATTCGCGATGATGCCGCGTGTGTAATCGCCGCGGTAAGGCACGAAGTTTACCGGCTTATCAAAATCCGCCTGCAACTTGCCGAAAGTCATTTTGATCTCCGTCAAATGTTGGTGCGAGAATGCCTTGTAAATCGACATGTTGTTGTTCCGCCACGTGAAATGCGTGGTAGCGCTCAATGCCTGGCCGGCACCCGTGCTACCCGTCACTGCGCTTACGTGGATGTCGTCTTTGATCAAACCTGCATTAGCGAGCGGTAGGACAGCCAGTTCGATGCTGGTTGCAAAACAGCCGGGGTTCGCGATTTTGGTCGCGCCCTTGATCTGCTCACGTTGCAGCTCGGGCAGGCCGTATACAAAACCATTCGATTCGTTCCGGAAATCCGTGCTGAGGTCGATCACTTTCACTGTTTCCGGCAGTTGGTATTCGCCCAGAAACTTCTTCGACTCGCCGTGACCGGAGCAGAGGAAAATTGCGTTCAAGCCTTCCTGATTCAGCAGAGGCTGAATATCGTCGCCGGAGAATACCAGCTCAGTGTCCCCGAGCAAATCGGTATGCGTCGCATACACCGGCTTGCCTGCCTGGCTTTTGCTATGCGCGAATGCGATGGTGACATTCGGGTGGTTTATCAGGATTCGCAGCAATTCTCCGCCGGTGTATCCTGCTGCGCCTATAATGCCTATATTAATGTTACTCATAGTGATTCAATTTCGAATTGCCGTTATTTCAAAATCATCGGAAAAACAGGCAATGCCGTTCCACCATTCCAGCAATCCGTCTTTTAGCTCGGACTGCTGTTTTCTTTTTTCCAAAATAGCTTCCAGATAGTCATAAAGCTCCTGAAGAACATCGGCAGGTAATCCCTGGACCTTCCTTTGGATTTGGCTTTGGAGTTCTATTTTGGTCATATTTTCAATTACTGATTTACCGAATCACTAACCTTTCCATAAATCATCACCTGGTTCGAAGCTACTTTCGAGAAGCCGCGTACATCGTCGCCGGTCCAGGCGTTGTTCATTTCGCCGTAGCTGCCGAATTTCGATGACATCAGGTCGTATGGCGACTCGATACCTTCTACATGGAAGCGATGCGGTGCCAGGTACACATGCACTTTACCCGTCACGTGTGATTGCGTGTCGCCCAGGAATGTTTCGATGTTACGCATGACCGGCTCTACAAACTGCCCTTTATGCAGCAAGCTGCCGTACCAGTTGGCGAGCTGTTCTTTCCAATACAATTGTTGCTCTGTCAAAACATGCTTTTCAAGCGTATGGTGCGCTTTGATGATGATCAGCGGAGCAGCAGCTTCGAAACCTACGCGACCTTTGATACCGATAATGGTGTCACCCACGTGAATATCACGACCGATTCCAAATGGCTGCGCGATTTCTGCCAGCTTTTGAATCGCGGTTACTGAGTTTTCAAATATTTCTCCGGCAACGCCTTTCAATTCACCATTAACAAACTCCAATGTAATGCGCTCGGGCTCAGTTTTGGTGATTTGCGTAGGCCATGCTGATTCGGGCAGATACTGATCGGAAGTCAATGTTTCCTTGCCACCTACCGATGTTCCCCAGAGACCTTTGTTGATGCTGTAAGCAGCTTTGGTCCAGTCGCGGGAAACGCCTTTCGCAGTCAAATATTCAATCTCGGCTTCGCGGGAAAGTTTCAGGTCGCGGATCGGTGTGATGATTTCTGCATCCGGAACGATGATACGGAATGCCATATCGAAACGCACCTGGTCGTTACCCGCGCCGGTGCTTCCGTGCGCGATCGCGCTCGCACCGATTTCTTTCGCATATTCAGCCACTGCAACGGCTTGGAAAATACGTTCAGCACTTACAGAAAGAGGGTAAGTGTTGTTTTTGAGAATGTTACCAAAGATGAGGTATTTGATACAATCATTGTAATACTCTTTGGTTTTGGAAATTGTAGCATGTTGCTTCACGCCCAAAGCATAGGCATTCGCTTCGATTGTTTTCAGCTCTTCGTCCGAAAAACCACCGGTGTCCACCAAGACCGAGTATACTTCATAACCTCTGTCTTCGGCTAAATATTTTACACAAAAGGAGGTATCAAGTCCCCCGCTAAACGCTAATACTACTTTGGGCTGTGACATTATATTAATGGTATGGATACTGATTCTAAAACTGATTTTTATATAATTTAACTCGCGGCAAGGAGCGTTTCCGCCGGAATGCCAAGGTTCTTGCTGATCTCCCGGATCATCTTAATGGTCAGGTTCCGCTTTTTATTCAATACTTCCGAAACCCGGTTTTCCCCTCCGAAATAAGGAGCGACATCCTTCCTGCTCAAATGCAATTGTTCCATTCGTTCCTTAATCGCCTCGATAGGGTCGGGTTTTGGTATTGGATGGTGTTTTTTCTCGTAATCGATGGCCAGTACAGTAATTGCTTCCAGAATATCGAGTGCCCTTTTGCGCTCAGCTTCATCTTCGAGCAGATCCGCGTCCACCAGTGCATTAATCACCTTGCCGGCTTCCTCGAAGTCGGCCTGAGTGGTGATCGGCTTGATGGTGATCTCATTTAAATTGATTGCTAATGCGCTCATTATCTGCGATCTGCTAGATGTTCTTAATGTCTTCTATTTTGTCGTAATCCTTGTGGGTTCCGATGAACCGTACAAATACCAACTGTCTTTCGTACTCAAATTTAGCGACGAGCCGGTATTTGTTATGTGTTACGTTGAACACGATCCTGCCATTTCCAACGGTGTCAGCGTTTTTAAAAAAGCTGATTACTTCGTTGGGGTTTTGGAACCTGTTTTTCTCAACTGCGTCGTACCAGAATTCCAGTGCTGGCCGGGCGTCCGGTTGCTGATCCCAAAATGCTCGTAGTGTGCCTCGCGTGAAAATTCTCATACTGGCTGCAAAAGTACGCAAGTTTGGGGGAATCATGTTCCCAAACCGGGAAAAGCTGCTGGCCGCGTGCTTGTTGACAGTAACAAAAATACCCCGCTTCGGACCTTTTCGGTTGCCGGGCGGGGTATTAAAAATGAGATACTAAAATCTATCAAGTGTGCGATACATTAGTGTACCAGCACGGCCCCGGCGTTTTTCTTTTTGGCACGTTCTTCCCTTCGCAGCAAAATGCGTTGCTTGATGCGCATCCAGCGTTCATAAAGGCTTGATTCCTTCAAGAAATCCCAGGTATGGCTTTCTGTTGCCGTTTCGCCTCCATTCGTAGGCGTCGCGGCAGGTTTCTTATCTTCCGGATCGTACATCATACCCGTGCAAAGACAGTGTTTTCTGTTGGTCCGGGTGAGTACGTCGTAATTCACACAGCTCGCGCAGCCTTTCCAGAATGCGTCGTCTGCGGGCAATTCGCTGAACGTTACTGGCTCGTAGCCCAAATCCGAGTTGATTTTCATCACCGGAAGGCTCGTAGTGATACCGATAATTTTGGCATCAGGATATTTTTGACGCGACAGTTCGAAAGCTTTCATTTTAATAGCTTTCGCCATGCCGCTGTTGCGGAAATCAGGATGTACGATCAACCCTGAATTCGCCACGAATTTTCCATGCTCCCAGGTTTCGATGTAACAAAACCCTACCCATTCTCCTGTATCTGTTGTAGCAATGATGGCTTTTCCTTCCACCATTTTCTCCATAATATACACAGGGGAACGTTTGGCTATACCGGTACCACGCTTTTTGGCGCTCTCCTCCATTTCCGCGCAGATTTGTTCGGCGTAATGGAGATGATTTTCATTGGCAGTCTGTACGATAAACTTACTGCCCACTACTTCGGTATTTTTCATTGATGACTATGCTGACAAAATGTTCAAGACAATAATTAACTAACCCAGAGAAAAACGATGGGACGTCTAGAAATTGTAAGAAAGTTGCGGGTATTAGATATTTACCACGTAGGTAAAAGGAGATTATACGGTCCGTGGGGACCTGAATCGGAAAGGCGTAGTATGCAGAACTGTATGTATGCCGTTGTGATTCATTGACTTGCTTGTGCGTCTAAGAGGCTGCAAATTTTCAAAAAAAAAATCTTACAGCAAAGAAACAGAAGATATATTTTTATGGTTCGTTTTGCATTATTAAAGTTTTAAGACCGAATTTGCAGGCACGCCCGTTTTCGTGCAATTCACACTTCGATCAGCAATATTATTACCCTAAATTCAGTGGCTTTCATGTCTGCAATCAGTACCGACGACCTCCTGAACGGCTATATCAATGGTATTTTTCCAATGGCCGAGGCGGACGGTACTATTTACTGGTACTCGCCCAATCCCCGGGCGGTAATTCCCATTGATACTTACAAGCCGTCAAAATCACTTCGGCCGGTGCTCAACAAAAAGCATTTCGAGATCCGGATCGATACCGATTTCGAGGGTGTCATGCGCGGGTGTGCGCTTCCACGAGCGAGCGAGCCCGGGACATGGATTTCCGAGGAAATCATCGCTTCCTATACTGCGTTGCACGAGATTGGCTATGCGCACAGTGTAGAAGCCTGGCGCGAAGACCGGCTGGTAGGAGGGTTGTACGGCGTTTCTATCAATGGGGTGTTTTTTGGGGAATCGATGTTTACGATCGAGAGTAACGCATCGAAAGTGGCGTTCCACTACTTGATCCAGCTTTTAAAACTGAACCGCTTCGCATTGCTGGACACCCAATTTATCAATGACAATGTGCTCCGTTACGGCGCCATCGAAATCCCTCGGGATGAATACCTCGATCAGCTCCACAAAGCATTAAAACTCAGAAGGCAGTTCAATGGGGCGGTTTTAAGCGAATTATAATGTGCCAAATGCTCCGTCGGTTCTGGTAAGGCATCCGTTTTCGTTTGAAAAGCAGTATTTTTGCGCCCAGATTGATTACCGGGCATCGGCAGCAGTTGTAACGATGCCGCTTATTTGAATACCAAAGTGTCAAAACCTATTCTCGTCATAAAGTTCGGGACGGCCTCTATCACGCTTCCTTCGGGTGAACCTGATGTCAGGATCATCTCGGAAATAGCCCGGCAGGTTTCGGAAATCCATTCACAGTACCGCATTATCATTGTATCGTCGGGTGCGGTGGGTGCAGGTAAGGCTTATGTTAATGATTACAAGGGTACAATGACCCAGCGAAAGGCAGCCGCGTCGGTTGGTAACCCGTTACTGGTTGGCTTGTATGCGTCCTATTTCGCCCCGAATAAAATTTACATTGCCCAGAGCCTTTGCGAGCGGCAGCATTTCGCGAACCGCAATAAATTCCTGCAACTCAAAGAGACTTTCGAAGAACTTTGGTCGAATGGCATTATCCCGATCGTCAATGAAAACGACGTAGTAAGCGACCGCGAGCTGAAATTTTCGGATAACGACGAGCTGGCGACGTTACTGGCTGTTGGATTTGGGGCCGAATCCCTGATGTTCTGCACGTCGGTTGGAGGCTTGCTCGACGAGGAGGGCAAAATCCTTCGGAACGTATCGAATGTGAACGAGGTTTTTAAGTTTGTCAGGACCGATAAATCGTTCCTCGGACTCGGCGGAATGGCATCTAAACTGACTTTCGCCAAGCTGGCATCCAGAATGGCGATCCGGGTGGTGATTTTTGGAATGAACCAGCCGAACGAGTTGCTCAATGCATTGAAGGGTGAAGCGGGAACGTTGATAACACCTGGAAAAAGCACGCTGTCGGCACGTAACCGCTGGCTGGGTAGCGGCGGCCTGGTATCCGGCACATTACGTGTAGATGAAGGGGCGTCGAAAGCATTATTGAAGCGAAAAAGCTTGCTCGCAGTAGGCGTCACCGAAGTGACGGGCGATTTTGAAGCAGGCGAGATCATCGAAATATATTCTTCGGAGGATGAAATGATTGCGGTCGCACGGGCACGTGAGACGTCGTCGGCGATCCGCACGAACCTGAAAACAGTGAATTTTGAAGTGGCGCATGCCAATGATATAGTTTTGTTATAATGGAATCGATAGTACCTCAATTAAAGGAAGCGCGGGAGGCATCAGCTGCCGTTCGCCGGCTGACAGACAGGCAAAGGGCTGATCTGCTGATCAATCTTTCGGCCAGAGTACTGGCCAATGCCGAAAACATCATCGCCGAAAACCGGAAAGATCTGGATTTGATGGATGATGCCGACCCGAAAAAGGACCGCCTGCTCCTGAACCAGAAGCGGATCAACGAACTAGCGCAAAGCCTGATTGAGGTAGCCGAGCTCCCGGATCCGACGGGAGAAGTTTTTGTAGAGAAGACTATTCAGCAAGGGCTTTCCCTGAAAAAAATCGCCGTGCCGCTGGGTGTGGTGGGTGTTATTTACGAATCGCGCCCAAATGTGACGATCGACGTGGCTTCCCTGTGCCTGCGCTCCGCGAATGCATGCGTGCTCAAAGGCGGTAAGGAAGCGCAGCATTCCAATAATTACCTGGTGAGCCTTATTCATGAGTCACTGGCGGAGTTTGGTGTGCCTGCGGCGGCTGTGACTTTGCTGCCGACCGGTCGCGAGTTTGTGGGTGAGTTGCTGACGGCCATTCAGTATGTAGATATTATCATTCCGCGTGGTTCTGAGGGGCTGATCAAATTCGTGCGTCAGAATTCACTGGTACCTACGATTGAAACCGGTGCAGGTGTTTGCCATACTTATGTTGAAAAGACCGGTGACCTCGATAAAGGTGCCCAAATTGTAGTGAATGCGAAGGTTTCGAAACCTGCGGCTTGCAATGCATTAGATACTGTTCTGGTGGATCGGGCGGTAGCAGGTGAGTTTTTACCAAAACTCCGCGAAGATTTTATCAAATGGAACGTGGAGGTATTTGCCGACGAGGAATCTTATGATATTCTCCAAAAAGCAGATTATCCCTACTTGCAACATGCCACCGAAGATGATTTCGGGAAAGAATTCCTGGATTTCAAATGCTCGGTGAAAGTCGTGGATGGTTTGGATGATGCTTTGAAGCAGATCGAAAACTATTCGTCGAGACATTCGGAGGCTATTATTTCTACGAATGAAGAAGCCATCGAAACCTTCCTGAAAGAGGTAGATGCGGCTTCGGTTTATGCTAATGCTTCTACCCGCTTTACAGACGGCGGCGTATTCGCATTAGGTGCTGAAATCGGTATTTCGACCCAAAAATTGCACGCCAGGGGGCCATTTGCATTGGAAAAACTGGTGACTGAAAAATGGATTGTTAAAGGTGACGGACAGGTAAGATGGTAAATACTTTGGAAAACATTCAAACGCTCTCCAAGGAGGCTATCGAGCTGTTAAAAAATCTCATCGAAACGCCCTCGTTCAGCAAAGAGGAAGAGCATACAGCCAAACTTCTCGCGGATTTTTTCGAGAAAAAGAATATCCCGTTTCATACTAAAAAGAACAACCTCTGGGCTTACAACAAGCATTTCGATCCGAGCAAGCCTACGATGCTGCTCAACTCGCACCATGATACGGTGAAGCCCAACAAATCCTGGACGCTGGATCCGTTCAAAGCGATTGAGCAGGATGGAAAGTTGTATGGTTTGGGGAGCAATGACGCCGGCGGTTGCCTGGTTTCGCTCATCGCCACTTTCTGTTATTTCTACGAAAGAAAGGATCTGACCTACAACGTTGCGATTGCTACCACAGCTGAGGAGGAGATTTCCGGTAAAGAAGGGCTCGAAATAGTGGCGCCCGAACTCCCGGAAATTGCATTTGCCATTGTAGGCGAGCCTACTGAAATGCATTTGGCCGTGGCTGAAAAAGGCTTGCTGGTGTTGGATTGCACCGCGAAGGGTATATCCGGTCATGCAGCGCGTGAGGAAGGCGACAATGCGATTTACAAAGCATTGAAGGACATCCAATGGATCACGGAATACAAGTTTCCAAAAGTTTCACCCACGCTCGGCCCGATCAAAATGTCGGTGACGATCATTAACGCGGGCACGCAGCATAACGTGGTACCCGATGCGTGTACCTTCACCATCGACGTGCGGGTGACGGAGCAATATACTTTGGAAGAGGTTATATCTGAAATTAAAGCCAACATTCAATCCGAAGTCGTTCCGCGTTCGATTCGTTTGCGGCCTTCGAGCATTCCGATGGAACATCCGATTGTTATGGAAGGTTTGAAACTGGGCCGCACTGCTTACGGCTCGCCTACCACTTCTGATCAGGCATTGCTCGACTGCCCGTCGTTGAAAATGGGCCCGGGGCATTCCGCACGCTCGCATAGCGCGGATGAGTTTATTTACCTGCATGAAATAGAGGAAGGCATCGCGCAGTATATTAAAATGGTGGAGGGCGTGGTAACCCGATAATTTGCTATACTTGCCAAAGCGAACTAACCGTGTTTTGGCATGCGATTCTACACCGAAGAAGATATTAGAGCTTTCGATAACGTCCGGTTTTTGCACATCAAAACTGCAAAGGCCGGACATCTTTTTACCATCACGTTAGCCCGGCCTGAAAAGCGCAACGCATTCACGCCGACCATGGCCGAGGAAATCATTTTCGCGCTCGCATGCGCCCATTACGAGGCTGATATCCGATGTGTAGTTTTAAAAGCGGAAGGACCAGTTTTCTGCGCCGGAGCCGATTTGAATGCATTTCACGACGCATCTGCCAACACAATAAATCCAACCTTACCCGCGATCGGTGAAGAAGCCAGGCTGGGCGACGCATTCAATGAGTTGCTAAAACCCTGCATTGCCCAAATCGAAGGCCCGGTATTGGCTGGCGGATTTCTGATGATATGCGGCTGTACTTTTGTTTTCAGTGTTCGAGAGGCAACTTTTAGTCTGCCGGAGGTAAAGCGGGGGATCTGGCCGATGCAGGTAATGGCCTCGCTATTACCCGTTTTGCCTCAAAGAAAGATTCTGGAAATGTCCGTCACAGGAAAGGCATATTCAGGGCAGGAGGCGTTGGAAATGAGCTTGATTACCCATTTAGTTGATAAAGATGCGATCAGCCAAGAGGTAGATAAATTGGCTTCGCAGATTTGTAACAGCGCGCCATTGGCGATACAATGCGGAATGCGGGGCTTGCAAAAAATACAGAACCTGCCTCAAAGCGAGCAGCATGCATTCCTAAAAAGCGAGCTGGATAAGCTCCTCCAAACAGAAGATGCCAAAGAAGGTGCATTAGCCTTCAAAGAAAAGCGGGAGCCGATCTGGAAAGGAAAATAACAGTTTGGTTACAACACCTGACTACAAATGACAACACCTGACCACAAATGACCAGACCTGACTAGTCAGTTCGTCGGCACAATCTCAATCTCCTCCCCATACCGGTTATGGAATTTAAAATCAACCACGCCCAGCGACGAGTCTTTGATCAGTTTCACCCAGGTTTTGTAATGGAAGAACCATTTTACCTGCTCGGAAATCAGTCCTTTGGTAAAATACGAATGCAGGAACGGGTGGAGCGAAATCGTAATGCCGCGCTCGTTCTGCTTGGTGAGAATGTAATCGAGGTTGTTGGCGATTACGTCGGATACGAGAATGCTCGCCTGGATCGTGCCCGTACCGCCGCAAGTAGGACATGTTTCGCGGGTAACGATGTTCATTTCCGGTCTTACACGCTGACGCGTGATTTGCAGCAGACCGAATTTGGATAGCGGAAGAACGGTATATTTCGACCGGTCACCCTTCATTTCATCACGCATGACATCGAACAGCGTACGCTTGTTCTCCGCCTTTTTCATGTCGATGAAGTCGACCACGATAATACCACCCATATCGCGCAGGCGCAGCTGGCGGGCAATTTCCTTCGCCGCTTCGAGGTTCACGCTCAATGCCGTCGCTTCCTGGTCTTCCTCCGAATTGGATTTATTGCCGCTATTGACATCGATTACGTGCAAGGCTTCCGTATGCTCGATGATCAGGTAACCGCCATTAGGAAGGCTTACCGAGCGGCCGAACAACGATTTGATCTGTTTTTCCAGACCGAATTGTTCGAACAGCTTGTTTTTGCCGTTGTGCAGGCGTAGAATGTTCTCTTTCTCCGGTGCGATGTTATGGATGTATGCTTTGATATCATCGTAAACATCCTTGGAATCGACGGTAATGCTATCGAACGATTCGTTGAGCATGTCGCGGATAATCGAAGAAGCGCGGTTCATTTCACCGATCACGCGGTCGCGCGGCTTGGCGTCGCGCAGCGCTTTGATACCGTTTTCCCATTTATCCAGACAGTCCTGCAAATCCTTATTGAGTTCATCCACATCCTTGCCGGTAGCCACCGTGCGGATGATCACCCCGAAATTCTGAGGTTTGATGGACGACATCAGCCGTTGCAAACGGTTTCGCTCCTGCTTGTCGGTGATCTTTTTAGAAAGGTTGACTGAATTCGAGAATGGGACAAGTACAATATACCGCCCGGCGATCGAAATGTCGCATGAAAGTCTCGGGCCTTTTGTAGAAATAGGCTCCTTGACAATCTGAACCAGGATAGGCTGGTTTTTGGAAAGAACTTTATCGATTTTACCAAGCTTCTCAATTTCGGGCTCCATCTTGAAATTTTTCAAGTTGCCCGTGTGCGTCCGCTTGGCAATAACGTCCTTGGTGAGCTTGTTCAGCGAGTTGATATTGGGCCCCAAATCGAGGTAATGCAGGAACGCATCTTTTTCAAAACCGACGTCTACAAAGGCAGCATTGAGCCCTGCCACCAGCTTCCGCACAGTACCGAGGTAAATGTCGCCTACGGTAAAGCTCTGGTCTGGTGTTTCTACGTGATATTCTAAAAGACGTTTATCCTGCAAAAGGGCTATACGCTCTCCCTTTTGAGTAGAATTGATTAGTAATTCGTTACTCAATGTTCAACCAACTGAATGGCTCGATAATGTTGATACTTAACTCCCCGCATATCAGACTGTTAGCGGGATACAAACGTGGGGAATAAGGATGACCGGATCTTAATACTAAAACCCGGTCATAACCAATTATTTCTTCTTATGTCTGTTTTTTCTGAGTCTTTTCTTTCTCTTGTGAGTGGAGATCTTATGTCTTTTTCTCTTTTTTCCGCAAGGCATGATTATGTCGTTTTATAAAATAAGTAATGTATTTCCTTGATGATCTGATGATCAGTTGCCCAGACGGCCCTCCAACTCGCCGATGGCTTGCTGGATTACCGGGTCTTTCTCCTCTTTTTTAACCTCCGACAGAACTTTGCTTGCTTGTTCTTTGTCACCCAATTCCACGAGAGAAAGGCCAAGATAGAACTTAGCTTTCGTATTCTTAGGATTGTTGGTTAAAATCTGTCTGAACCTGTCAGCAGCTTTTGAATATTGGTTAGATCTCATGGACAGGATCCCCAGATTGAACAATGCCAATTCGTTGGTAGGATCCGCGTCAATCACCTCGCGCAGCATCAGGATACCCTGCATCGGGTTCTCTGTGTTCACGTAAGTCATCGCCATGTTGGCTTTGGCAGTCAACAGGCCAGGATTCTGGTCAATTGCTTTTTGGTAATATTCGCGGGTTTTGATTCCCAGGTTTTTTGCTTTCTGCTCGTCCACCGCGAATCCATACGCCTCATAATAACGGTCGCCCGCCCGCATGAGGTTTTCGATGGCAGGGGAGAGCAGGGCTACTTTTTCTGCGTAGAATGCAGCGCTGTCAAATTTTTGAAGCTTTGCAAACTCGTCTGAAAGCTTGATGCCCGCAGCAACCTTGTCTTTATCACCCGCTTGATTGAAGCCGCTTTTGAGCTGATCTACAACTTTCTGCTGATCAGGAGTTAAAGCGGCTCCATCATGCGATTTGGAAGAGGACGCAGCAGCATCGGCAGCCGCGGCAGGAGCCGTTGCGGTTGCAGCGGACTGGCCCTTCTCCTTGTCCACCTCTTTGCCCTTGTTGTTTACGACTACCTTGGGAAGGCTGAAAAGCGTTCCTACCAGTGCTACCGCAAGCACGCAAGAAAGTAAAATGGACTTTTTCATAATCTTATAACCCAACCTTTTCAGGTAAATTACTTTTCAGCGACTGCTTTCAGTTTGTCACTTTCTTTTACCTGCTCAACAAAAACTTTTGCAGGCTTGAAGCTTGGTACAAAGTGCTCGTCAATAATCATGGAAGTTCCCTTTGAAATATTGCGGGCCACTTTGCGCGCACGTTTTTTGTTGATGAAACTACCGAAACCTCTAACATAAAGGTTCTCACCATCAGAAAGTGAGTCCTTTACCACGGTAAAAAACGATTCTAGCGTTTGCTGAACGTCGCCCTTGTCTACGCCTGTTTTCTCGGAAATCTGTGCGATTACGTCTGCCTTAGTCACTTTGATTGTTTACTTTAAGTGGATATTATTTCATTAATTTACTTACTCCTGTAAATTTTGGGAACACAAAGGTACGGTAATTTTAATAAAACTTAAAAGGATGATCTTCCCCTTTTTTATATAATTCATTAAAAAACAGTGCACATAAGTGAAAATAATATGATACCGGACGATTTGGAGGTGATTGATTTTAACAGAAGACTGAAATCCTGGTATCTCGAAAACCACCGTCCTTTACCCTGGCGTGAAACCAAAGATCCATATAAAATTTGGTTGTCGGAGGTGATCCTGCAACAAACCCGCGTGGCTCAGGGAATGCCTTACTATGAGCGATTTGTCGAACAATACCCGACGGTATTCGACCTGGCAGCTGCCGATGAGCGCGATGTGCTGCGGCTATGGCAGGGCCTGGGCTATTACTCCCGTGCGCGTAACATGCATTTCACTGCGAGGCAGGTTGCAAATGACCACAATGGAAGGTTTCCCGAAACATCTGAGAAGCTTTTGAAACTTAAAGGGCTTGGGCAATATACCGCCGCGGCCATCGCTTCTTTCGCATTCGACGAGCCTGTACCGGCGATCGACGGGAATGTGTACCGGGTGATGGCACGCATCTTCGGTATTGAATCGGATATGCTGAGTAATGAGGGGAAGAAGGAGTTTGCAGCAGTGGCGAGGCAACTGGTTTCGAAGGACGATCCCGCTACCTATAACCAGGCGATGATCGAGTTTGGTGCATTGCAATGCGTACCGGCGTCACCGAATTGCATGGCTTGTATATTTAAGGACTCTTGTTTCGCGTACGAGCACCAAATGCAGGGCCAATTGCCCGTTAAAATTAAGAAGCTGACTATTAAGCACCGGTTTCTGAATTATATCATCATTCGGCAGGGTGACAGACTTGTCATGCATGAGCGACGCGGACGCGACATCTGGAAAGGACTTTACGATTTCCTGCTCATAGAATCCAAAGCTCCCGCTACAAATCCTGACTCCCTGACAATACTTGACCCGAATTTTCAAAACTTCCTGAAAAAAGGGCGCCTGACCGAAGTCCCCAAAGTGTATTCGCATATCCTCACACACCAGCGCCTGCAGGTACGGTTCTGGTGGCTCGAAATTCCTGAAACCGAAAGGATAGATTTGCCCCACGGAATGGCTTTTTATAATCACGAGGAAGTGGAAGAGCTTCCAAAACCGATTCTGATCGACACGGTTTTGCGGGAAGAAAATTACCTCTGACCGCCTGATCATTGCTGCTGATAATGGTTGTAGTAGCATTGCGTGAAAACGGAATTATGGTTTAAGCAATATAATTTTGAACTAAACACTTAACCGAGCGACAGTCATGGGAAGTTTCAGCTTGAATGCCAGCCAGATCGCCGACTATAACCGGGATGGCTATATTGTGGTCAAAAACTTGTTTTCTACCGAAGAAGTGGAAAAGCTGTATCATACCGCGGTGGAAAATTCGGTAATGCAGAAGAATGCGATGGATTTGAACGACCAGTCGGGGAAGAAAACGAAGCTGTCGCTCTGGTTTACGCCGGGCGATGATGTGTTCGGGTACCTGATCCGCAGCGAAAGAATGGTCAATTCGGTGTGGCAGCTGTTGCAGGAGGAAAGCCAGGTGTGCCATTTTCATACTAAACTCATGCAAAAAGAGCCTAAGGTAGGTGGTGCATGGGAGTGGCATCAGGACTACGGGTATTGGTATAAAAATCAATTCATTTTTCCGGATCAGTTGATGAGCGTGATGATTGCGCTGACACCCGCTAACAAGGAGAATGGCTGTTTGCAAGTGATAAAAGGTTCGCATAAGATGGGCCGCGTAAATCACGGCTTCGCGGGTGAGCAGGTGGGTGCGGACATGGAAATGGTGAACCACGCGTTGAAGACTATGGATCTGATTTATTGCGAACTCGAGCCAGGCGATGCCTTGTTTTTTCACAGCAACCTTATGCACCGGTCGGAGGCGAACTTGTCTGACCACCCGCGATGGTCGCTGATTTCCTGCTATAATTCCCAATCCAATATTGCCTATGCCGAAACCTCGACGTCGTGGCGGGTGCCGGTTTCCATTGTTCCCGATCATGCATTGCTGGAATGGAATGCGACTTCATTTGAGAACGCTGATTTTCTGAAAAAGGAGAACGACCCGGCGTTGAAATCCACTGGCTGGGAGAATGAAGTGAAGACGACGTAATTTTTAATTTGTTGTCATGAATAGTCATGAATAGTCATGAATAGTCATGAATAGTTAGGGGTAGTCATGGATTGTCATTTGTTGAAAAACAATTTCTGTCTACACCTGACTATTCTTGACCACACGTGACAATTCTTGACCACACCTGACAATTTCTGACCATACCTGACTACACCTGACAATAAATACCCGACCTGTTCCTAAAACTTTTAACTGATTGTTGATATGCAGAAAATTGCAATGCTGGGCTCCGGCTTTATCGGACGTTTTTATGCGGAATCCATTCATGGGCAGCGTAGCCGCGACCGCGTGGTGGCCATTTATGCGCGGCGGGAAGAAAGCGCCAAAAAATTTGCCGACGATTATGGCTGCGACTTCTGGTCTTCGAATATGGAAGAGGTGATCGCACATCCCGATGTGAATATGGTTTGCATTGCATTGCCCAATAATGTCCACGAGGAAGCGGTGCTGCTTTGCGCCAAACATAAAAAGGCCGTGGTATCGACCAAGCCCCTGGGGCGCAACGGCGCAGAGGCATTACGGATGCTGAAAGCCGTCGAGGAGGCTGGAATATTCGCGGGTTACCTGGAAGATCTTTGCTACACCCCGAAATTTTTGAAATCGCTGGAAAGTGTTAAAAATGGCTCGCTAGGTCGCATTATCTGGGCCAAATCGCGCGAGGCGCACCCGGGCCCGCATAGCGAGTGGTTTTGGGATATTGAGCAAGCAGGCGGCGGTTGCATTCTGGATTTGGGCTGCCATTGCATCGAGATTTCACGGAATTTTATTGGGAAGGATATCAAGCCCGTGGAGGTAATGTGCTGGGCGGATACGCAGGTGAAGCCCATCGATGCCGAAGATCATGCGATTGCATTGGTTAAATATGAAAATGGCGCTATCGGGCAATTCGAGGTGAGCTGGACGTTCCGTGGAGGGATGGATTTGCGCGATGAGGTAATGGGGACCGAGGGTACGATCTGGATCAATAACTTTTTGAGAACGGGTTTTGAAATGTTTACGACCGGGCAGAATCCGGATGGTGCAGGTGAGGAATATGTGGCTGAAAAGGCCGAAAGTAATACCGGCTGGCTGTTCCCGGTAGGCGACGAGGTGAACGACCTGGGGTATAACCACATGTTCACGGATATGTTCAATTCTGCTGAAAAAGGTAATGAGCCCGCTGAGACGTTTTATGATGGCTACATTGTGAATGCGGTGATCGATGCGGCTTATAAATCGGCAAAATCGAAGCTTTGGGAAAAGGTTGAACTTCCGGTCTGGCGCGGGCGCGAGGGCGTAGAGAAACCTTCCAACTATGTTTCGTACAATGAAACACATTACCTGATCAAGCAGGAAGTAACGCACGACGGACGCAACAAACTGATCCTGAAAGACAAGGTTACAGGCAAGATCACCGAGCAGGATATTTAACGGGCGTTTCTCATGAAATATGCCTATATTTAAGGTTGCAACAAACATTAACCGCGTTAAAAAATCATGGCAGGAAGTGTTAATAAAGTAATTCTGATCGGTAATCTGGGGAGTGACCCGGAGGTCCGGTACCTCGAAAGCGGCTCGGCGGTAGCGAAGTTCAACATCGCGACTACCGAGAGCTACACGAACAAAAACGGCGAGCGCGTCGATAATACCGAATGGCACCGCATTGAGCTTTGGGAAGGATTGGCTAAGGTAGCCGAGAAGTACCTCAAAAAAGGAAACCAGGTGTATATCGAAGGCCGTATCCGTACCGACACCTGGACGGATAAGGAAGGCCAGCAGCGTACCGGCGTTACCATTCGTGCCAATAGCATGACGTTGTTGGGCGGACCTTCGGGCGGCGGTAACTCTGGTGGGGATTATAACCAGGGTGCTCAGCAGGGCGGTTACCAGCAATCGGGCAACGCGCCGCGCGGCAATGCGCCGCGGCCGTCGGACCCGATACCACCATCTATGGCGGCAGGTAGTAACGATGACGACGACCTGCCGTTCTGATGTATTCTACGAGATAATGACGAGTCCCGCTTAGAAATGTATTTATTCCGAAATAGATACAGTTATTAAGCGGGATTCGCTACATTTATCTGATTGAATAGCTATTTTGAACATTCTCTGACATTTCGTGAAAGAAACCGAAGACAGTGACGACCCGCTTGCCCGAACGCGTACGGGGATTTATTTTCCCCAGAAAAGTACGCAAACCACTCTGGCAGGGGTGCTCATACCCGTTGATTTCCTGGCTCCCTACGACTTCTTCCTTGTTATTTTTCTACTGACAATATCCCTGTTTCTGTCGGGAATCCGGGCGGCTTATGCGGCTTCCGGAGCGATGGAAAATCCCTGGGAGCGCAAAGCAGAAGGCGATAATCAATTACCTACACGCATTCAACAGCTGGCGCTTTCACTCGTACAGCGGGGTATTACGCTGTTTGCATTGCTTTTGGCAGCTCGCCTGGCGTGGCTGCATATGCAGGCAGGAAGCGTGGAGATGGTCCGTTGGGCTGTACTGGCGTTCCTGGTGATCTGGATTTGGCTGGATGCGCTGGTGCGGTATAACAGTGCACGTAAGGCGCAGGAGTTTATACCCAGGATATCAGGCCTCACGCAGTTTTTGATCAAAATATGCAAGCCGCTCACGCAGCCTATCATGAAGCTCGGGTACTCTTTCGGCGTGCTTACTCCGCAGGGCGCGGAGATTACCACCGAAATGCTCGAAGCGAAGGCAGAGAGTGAGGAAGAAACGGATTTGCTGCGCGGGTTGGCCAACTTCCGGCAAACCAATGCGAGGAAGGCCATGCAGGCGAGGGTTCAAATCACGGCATTTGACATCGAGCTTGACTTTCACGAATTAATGGACCGCATTAATAAATCGGGTTACTCGCGGGTACCGGTTTATCGGGATGACCTTGACCACGTGGAAGGTATTTTAAATGTGAAAGACCTGCTTCCGCATATTCATCTGGATGAGCATTTCAATTGGCAGAAACTGTTGCGCCCGGTTTATTTCATCCCGGAAAGCAAGCGTCTCGACGACCTGATGAAGGATTTCCAGAACCGCCGCGTGCACATGGCGATCGTAGTAGATGAATATGGCGGTACCAGCGGATTGATCACCCTGGAAGATATTATTGAGGAAATTTTCGGGGATATTAATGATGAATATGACGAAGACGAGGAGGTGAATTACACCCAGGTCGACGAGCATACCTATGTGTTCGAAGGGAAGGTGCTGATCAACGACCTTTGCCGCATTTTGAATCTCGAAACCGATTATTTTGATGAAGTTAGGGGCAATAGCGAATCCTTGGCGGGCCTTTTGCTTGAACTGTTTTCACGGCTTCCAAGGACAGGCGAAATTGCCACGCACCGGGAAGTCACCTTCAAGGTACAGTCGGCCGACAAGAAGCGCATTAAAAAAGTGAGAGTGCTGGTATCATAAAAAAAATACAATTCGATTTTATTTACTCAGAACTTCTTCTTAATTTTGCCCGGCAAATAACAATAGTTTATTTGCTATGAACACAGACCCATCCAAAGTCCTCTTCGAGGCGCTCACCTACGACGACGTTCTGTTAATCCCCGGTTATTCAGAAGTCCTGCCTCGTAACACATCAACAAAAACCAAGCTTACCCGCAACATTGAGTTGAACATTCCTATTGTTTCAGCTGCTATGGATACGGTGACGGAATTTGAACTGGCCATCGCTATGGCTCAGGAAGGTGGTATTGGAATAATCCATAAAAATATGTCCCTGGAAGCGCAAGCTGAGCAGGTGAGAAAGGTAAAACGTTCTGAAAGCGGTATGATCCTCGACCCGATCACGCTGCTCGACACTGCGACTCTTGGTGACGCGCACCAGATCATGCGCGAGTTCAAGATCGGAGGTATCCCCGTAATCAACAAAGACCACAAACTGGTAGGTATCCTGACCAACCGCGACCTTCGTTTCGAACGTGAAATGAGTAAGCCGGTGACCGAGATCATGACGAAGGACAACCTCGTTACGGCTTCGGAAGGTCTCTCGCTCGACGACGCGGAGAAAATCCTGCAGGAGTACAAAATCGAAAAGCTTCCGATTGTAGATTCAGAGTATCGTCTGACAGGTTTGATTACCTACAAAGACATCCTGAAGCGCAAATCACACCCGAATGCATGTAAGGACGAATACGGCCGCCTGCGCGTAGGTGCAGCCATCGGCGTTACACCCGACGTGCTGAAACGTGTGGAAGCGTTGGTGAAAGCAGGTGTTGACGTTGTAAGTCTCGATACCGCGCATGGACATTCCAAGGGTGTAATCGACGCACTGAAATCCATCAAAGCTGCATTCCCGAAACTCGATGTAATTGCTGGTAACGTGGCAACCGGCGAGGCAGCCAAAGCATTGGCCGAGGCTGGTGCCGACGCGGTGAAAGTAGGTGTAGGCCCTGGTAGTATCTGTACAACCCGTATCATTGCCGGTATCGGTGTCCCTCAGCTGACTGCGGTAATGTGGGCAGCGGAAGGTCTGAAAGGCACAGGAGTACCGGTAATCGCCGACGGCGGTATCCGCTTCTCGGGTGATATGACCAAAGCATTGGCCGGCGGTGCCAGCACGATCATGATCGGATCGATGCTCGCCGGTAGCGACGAAGCTCCGGGTGAGGTTGTAATTTACGAAGGACGTAAATTCAAGGCATACCGCGGAATGGGCTCGGTGGAAGCCATGGAAGATGGTTCCAAAGACCGTTACTTCCAGGATGCGGAGGACGATGTGAAGAAACTGGTTCCGGAAGGTATCGTGGGTCGCGTACCATTCAAAGGTAAAGTTTCCGAAATCATTTATCAGATGGTAGGAGGTTTGAAAGCGGGTATGGGCTACTGCGGCGCGGGAGATATCGAATCGTTGCAGAATGCGCAATTCGTGAAAATTACTTCGGCAGGTGTGAAAGAAAGTCACCCGCACGATATCATGATCCAGAAAGAGGCTCCGAACTATTCGAGATCGTAGTTGCGGTTTGGTGGTCGGTAGTCGTTCTGACCGCCGACCGCCGACCATGGACCGCCGATGCGCGTGTTCTTGTGGCTGCCGATTAGAGGTTATACAAAACAGAAAAGCGTCGTAGGGAAACCCTAGACGCTTTTCTGTTTTGTACTAATATATTATTTCAAACTCAGTAACACTAATCGGCGGTCAGCGGTCGGCCGTCGGCGGTCAAAAATTACGCCGCGCTAGGCTTTGCAAACCGGCTTTTCAGATAAGAGAAAATCATTGGGAGAATGGAGATTCCGATGATACCGAAAATTACCAACTCGAAGTTCTTCTTAACAATCTCCATATTTCCGAAGAAGTAGCCGAGCAACGTGAGGGTAGGAACCCAAAGCAATGCACCGACTATACAGAAGACGATGTAGCGTGAATAGTTCATGCTGCCCGCGCCGGCAACGAATGGCGCTACCGTACGGACGATCGGAATGAAACGGGCCATGATAACCGTGCTTCCACCATGCTTTTCGTAGAATGCTTCGGTTTTTTCGAGGTATTCTCTTTTAAGGAACAATATCTTCTCGCGTTTCTTGATTTGGCCCCCGAAGGTTTTTCCCATAAAATAGTTGACGTTGTCACCCAGCAAGGCCGCAATAATGAGGATGATGATGATCAACCACACATTCAGGCCGGTAGTTTCGTTGGCGGCAATGGCACCCGCGGCAAAAAGGAGCGAGTCGCCGGGAAGCAGCGGCATGATTACCAGGCCGGTTTCGGTGAAGACAATTAAAAACAGAATGACGTAAGTGAGTGTACCATATTCTTCCACGATGTTAAACAAATGCTTGTCGAGGTGGAGGAAGAAATCAATGAACTGGGTTAAAAATTCCATAGCTATACGTTAAGTTGACAATCTGTTTTATGAGTCCTGACTTATTTGGAATCGATTTTCCACTTCTGCTTCGTTTTGGTATTCAGGAAGTGGTTGAAAGTATCTCCGCGAAGACCTAGGCGGATCGTTTCGAGCGGAATCAGTTCGCTTGGAGCGATGTTGCCCAGGTTAACATTGGCGCCGAGCAGTTTCACAAACCATACTTGTTGTGATTTCTGGGGAGCTTCCCAGATCATATCTTCAAATGCAATTTCTGTAAGGATTTCTTCTACAAGCCCCTGGCGCACTTCGCCACTCGCGCGGAACAAGCCCACATTACCTGATTCACGGGCCTCACCGATCACCTTCCAGGCTCCCGCCTGCAATTCAGATTTGATCAGCTGGATCCATTTGTAGGGAGGGATGATCTTGTTTTCATCTTTAGAGCCTACTTCTGAAAGAACGGTGACCTGCTGCGCAAGTTTCGAAATATACTCGCATTTAACATCCTGCGGCATTTCAATGGAGCCGTCGGAAACCTCTGCGTGAGACAGTTGGTATCTATCGAGTAACTTCCGGTAATCATCAAACTGGTTTCTAACCACAAACGCTTCGAACAGCGTTCCCCCGAAGTACACCGGAATATTGGCATTTTTATAAACGGCCAGCTTCTCGTTCAGGTTCGGACTTACGAACGAAGTGGCCCAACCCAGTTTTACGATATCAATATAAGGCGATGCGGTGGACAGCATATCTTCTGTTTCCCTGACACTCAGCCCTTTGTCCATCACCATGGTAAGTCCTTTTGTTCTGGGTTTCTGGGAACGCTCGGGAACCTGCGATAACGTAAAATTCATATATGAGTAAGCATTTATCTCTGGCAAAAAACTCCGGCAAAGGTAGTAATAACCTTCGATACGTAACAATAAAATCCATAGCATTGACTCGTAACCATCAATTTTTCTACGATAATTACTATTTTTAAAAATCGCATTCATACCTATTCAAATCATTGTGACACCTATGAACACACACGCACAGATTGATCCGCAGACAGAAAACGAGCGTCTGTCTTTCCTCCGGCAATTCATCGGCAGACCGATGGACCAGCATTTTTCACCCGTCGCCAAATGGCTTAATGGCGTTCTGCTTTTGATCGATGAGGGCGCAATGGAGGTTGAATACCATGTAAGGGAGGATATGTGCAACCCGATGGGCACATTGCACGGAGGCATAGCGGCGACCATTCTCGACGATATTGTAGGAACGATGGTTTACGCGCTGGGACGCGAGTTTGGCTTCACGTCGGTCAACCTGAACTGCGATTTTCTCAATCCAGCGGTGGTGGGCGATGTGCTTGTGGCAAAATCCGAGGTGATCCGGGCAGGGAAGAATATCGTGCATGTAGAAGGACGGCTCATGAATGTCCATGGCCGGATCGTTGCCAAATGTACGAGCAACCTCATCCAAACAGGCTTTAAATTACCGCTGGTGCCGGGGCAGTAACCGGTTTCGCCGTATCTTTGCGATATGGAAAAACAATTCAGTGACCTGCCCGAGAACCGCCAGCAACAGCTTATGGCTTTCGACCGTTTGTTGACGATCATGGACGAACTCCGGGAGCAATGCCCGTGGGACAGAAAGCAGACCATGGATAGCCTGCGCCACCTGACGATCGAAGAAACCTACGAACTTTCCGATGCTATATTGAACAATGACTTGCCCGAAATCCAGAAGGAACTCGGGGACGTTTTGCTGCACATTGTTTTTTATGCCAAAATCGGTTCGGAGAAGGCAGAAGACAAAACTTACAATTTCGATATTAAGGATGTGCTGCACGGCATTTGCGATAAGTTGGTTGCCCGTCACCCCCATATTTACGGCGATTTTGTGGCCGATACCGAAGAAGCTGTCAAGCAGAATTGGGAAAAGCTGAAATTGAAAGAAGGCAATAAATCGGTGCTCTCGGGGGTGCCTGCGTCCCTGCCCGCGCTCGTGAAGGCGATGCGTATTCAGGAGAAAGCAAGAGGCGTTGGGTTTGACTGGGATGAAAAGCAGCAGGTATGGGCCAAGGTGGAAGAGGAGCTGCATGAATTTAAGGAAAACTTCAACATTGAATCGGCTGATGTGATCGATCAGAAGGAAGCCGAAGGCGAATTTGGTGACTTGCTGTTTTCATTGGTCAATTATTCAAGATTTGTAGATATCAACCCTGAAACGGCTCTCGAAAGAACCAACAAGAAGTTCATTAACCGCTTTCAGTATCTGGAAGAAGCCTCAAAGGCCGACGGCAAATCGCTGTCCGATATGACACTGGAAGAAATGGATATTTACTGGAACCGGGCGAAGGCGCTCGGGGTTTAAAAATTTTGTTCTGAATGATGTTACCAAATGTTGAATGTAGCGTATAAATAGATGTCCGGGTCGCGTCCGGTCTGAAATTCATTCTATACACTATAAACACATTAAGCATGTATCTGGAACAACGTGTCGAGCAACTTGAAAATGTTACTGTTGAACATGGAAAGCAGATAGAGATGATAGCAGCAGGATTAGCTACTTTGACTACGACGGTCAACAACGGTTTCAACGAAATGCGGGCTGAGTTTCGGCTCGTGAAATCAGACATTACCGAACTTAAAACAGACGTTGCTGGGCTGAAGACCGACGTTTCAGTTCTTAAATCGGATGTTGCTGAACTGAAGACCGACGTTTCATTTCTTAAAGCGGATGTTGCTGACCTGAAAACCGACGTTTCAGTTCTTAAATCGGATGTTGCTGAACTGAAGACCGACGTTTCATTTCTTAAATCGGATGTTGCTGACCTTAAAACCGATGTTTCATTTCTTAAAGCGGATGTTACCGGTCTTAAAACCGACGTTGCTGAACTGAAAACAGATGTTACCGGTCTTAAAACCGACGTTGCTGAATTGAGAACAGATGTTACCGAACTTAAAACCGACGTTGCTGAACTGAAAACAGATGTTGCTGACCTTAAAACCGATGTTTCATTTCTTAAAGCGGATGTTACCGAACTTAAAACCGACGTTGCTGAACTGAAAACAGATGTTACCGGTCTTAAAACCGACGTTGCTGAACTGAAAACAGATGTTACCGGTCTTAAATCCGACGTCGCTCAGGTCAAAACAGAGGTTGTCGAAATCAAGGGCCGCCTCGATAGGCTGACTGTTGGCGTAGAGAGCCTCGTGGAGTTGATAAAAACCAGAATAATTTAATGTCATCACACCATATCGTTCGGGAGAAGCAGGAGCCTGCTTTGATTATTGCTAACGGGGAAGCCTGCTCTCCGGAATTACTAGGCCAGTTGCTGGAATGGAGCCCGTTTATCGTGGTGCTCGATCATGCTATTTACCGGGTGCTTGACCTGGGTATTAAAGTGGATGCCTGGCTGGGCGACTTTGATGTTGCACACGATTTTGAAGCGGTCCGGGAGCGGCAGCATCCACTGGAAATCGTGAATACGCCCGATCAGGAGAAGACTGATTTGAATAAAGCCATTGAATTTTTGATAGAAAGAGGTTTCCCAGCGGCTAATATTGTTTGGGCGACGGGACGCCGGGCAGACCATGCGATTACCAACATTACGGACCTCGTTCGCTATAAGGACAAGATCAAGTTAGTGCTGCTGGATGATTACTCCAAAATATTCCCGCTCACAGGTACTTTCGAAAAATGGTATGCTGCCGGGACACCCATTTCGTTGATTCCGGTAGGAGCGGTTGATGGCATCGAGACCTCCGGTTTGAAATACAACTTAAATAATGAAACCCTGACGATGGGACACAGAACCGGGAGCAGTAATGTCACCGAGGCTGATGGCATGGTCAGGGTTTCCGCGCAGAAGGGCGACCTTCTGATTATGGAATGCTGGGACTTATAAGGACGCCTGTTTGGATTCTTTGGCTTCCACGTAGAAGTTCCGGTCTACGGTCAACGACTTGTCGCCTTTTACTTTCAACGTTTTCCAATCGTTTGTAGGATAGAGAAATTCCTCTTTCCCGCCTGCCAGCTTCACTTTGACTGGCATATCAAAGTTCTCAACCGTGTTGATCCACCGGTATTGAAGACCTTTTCCTGTAAATGCATATTCCAGAACAGGTATGCGCACATCGCGCAGGTATTGGTCGAAAACCTTTGAAAGATTCCTGCCCGCATGCTCGCTGATGTAGTTTTCGATCTGCGAGCCGTCAACGGTCTGATGGTAGAATGTCTTGTTCAACCCGCGCAGGATCTGGCGCCATTTTTCATCGTCATTCACGATCTGGCGAATGGTGTGGAGCATGTTTCCGCCTTTGTAGTACATGTCCTTCGATCCTTCCTGATTAACTCCGTAGACTCCAATAATAGGAATATCGTTTGCAATGAGTTCACGCGTCCCGATCACATAATCTTCCCCGGCCTTTTTTCCGAAGTAATATTCGGTGTAAAGGTTTTCGGAATAGTTGGTGAAGCTTTCGTGCACCCACATATCGGCCACATCCTTGTAGGTGATGTTATTGGCAAACCATTCATGCCCGCTCTCGTGGATAATGATAAAGTCCCATTTCAGGCCCCAGCCGGTATTCGAAAGATCCTTACCCCGATAGCCCATTTTGTAGTCATTGCCATACGTAACCGAACTCTGGTGTTCCATACCGAGGTAAGGCACTTCCACGAGCTTATAACCGTCTTCATAAAAAGGGTAAGGGCCAAACCAATGCTCGAATGCTTTCAGCATTTTCGGAGCTTGTTTGAATTGCTCTTTCGCTTTTTCCAGGTTTTGAGGCAAAACGTAGTAGCTAAGCTGCAAATCACCTTTTTCGCCTTTGAATGTCTCTTTCCAGCTTACATAGTTGGCTACATTCATATTCACCCCATAGTTGTTAATCGGATTTTTGACCACCCAATTGAACGTGTGTGAATTGTCGTTATTCTCGACTACCGACCGAAGGTTGCCGTTCGATACGTCCATTACGCTTTTAGGAACAGTCATGCTGATAAGCATGCTGTCGGGCTCGTCGTACATATGGTCCTTACAAGGCCACCACACGCTCGCACCCAATCCCTGGCAAGAGGTGGAAATAATGGTGTTGCCTTTCCCGTCGGGTACCCATTGTACACCTCCGTCCCAAGGCGGCCGTTTTGCCAGCCGGGGCTTTCCTGAATAGAAAACCTCAACCGACTCGGTTTTGCCGGTGTCCTGCTTTTTTTTGAGTGTTATAAAAAATGCATTGCCATCCCGACGATAGGCAAGCGTTTCACCATCCTGAACCACTTTGGTAATCTGCAACGGCTCCTGCAAATCCACCTGCATGGTCTGGTAAGGTTTGAGCACCTTATATCTGATTACCGTGCTGCCGCTAAGCGTACTGTCATTCGCATTAGGCCTAACACTGAGATGGTAGTAGTTCAGATCCCACCATTCCCGTTCAGGTGTAATGGAGCCTCGTAGTGTGTCGGCGTGGGTAAATGTCTTCTGCTGCGCGAACGAAGAAATTGAAACGAACAGTAAACAGACACCGGCGAGTTTTTTGAGCATTTGAGTTGGGGTTAGTAATGAAGTGTATTATTTATCGAGTATTTCCATATCGTTCAGCTCCGGGCCACCGCCACGGTTGGCCGAGCCCGCGGCAATATAAATTTTCTTGTTAAGCGCCACCGCCTGTGTGCCGTGGCGCCCCTGGTGCAGGGAAGGCAAACGTTCCCATTTCTGGGTTTGCGGATTAAATGCCTCCACCTCGTTATGTGCCTCCTGGTGTGCGTCGCTTTCGCCGCCGATTACGAGTATTTTATTGTTATAAACGACGGTAGTATTGCCTGCCCGAAGGGTAGGGAGGTTGTTGGACGCATCCAGTGTCGTCCATTTGCCTGTTTTGAAATCATAAACATCCACTTCCTTGATAACGGTATTCAAAACCTGGTTGATACGTGCGGTCGACAGACGCCCGCCTGCTACGTAAAGTTTGTTGTCCAGCACTGCCACCTGCACGTGATCGCGCGGGCGGGGAGCGTCGGCGAGCGTTTTCCAGGTGCCGGTTGCCGGATCGAACTCGTCGAACCAGGTGACCTGGCCATCCCAGTGACCGTCCTGGATGCCGCAAACAAGATAGATCTTGTCATTCAATGTAAATGCGCCTGCCGCACCGCGCTTCCGGTTTTCGGGGATAGCTGCCCCCTTTCGCCATTCATTTTTGGCAGGATTGAAAATATAGATATCCGGAATCGGCACTTCGTGCGGGTAACTGCCTGTGAAGGCACCGAGTACATAAATTTCGTTCTTATAGCTGACCGCCTGGAAATGGCTCATTTCGAGCGGTGACGGTGCCAGGCTTTTCCAGGAGTCCTTTTTGAAATCATATTCATCAACCGGCTTGATGCCGCGCCCGCCCAGCAGGTACAACTTCCCGTTAGCCGTGGCCATCGCGTTTTCGTGCCGCTTCTCAGGCAGGTTTTCCGGTTCGGAAACCGTCCATATCTGTGCCGATCCCTGCAACGCGAATGTCGTCAGTGCGATCAGCAGTGCAGCTTTGTGGTAGAGTGGTTTCATAGCGATTTGCGTTTAGATTAGCCCTTCTTTTGCTTTTCAAAAACGGTATCAAGGTACAATTATATTCTATAAAACAGAAAGACCAGCTTGCGGCCGGTCTTCCTGTGAATATTAGCTAAAAAGCGGTTAATTTCTGCTGGATAGGCCCAGTGCGGGACTTTCAAACCCGAGTTTTTTCAAGCCTGCCTGCACCTCCGGATCCTTCATAAACAGCTTCCAGAGCAATCCCGTCCGGTAGTTTTCGATCATCACGATAATCGGCCCCTGGTCGATGGCCAGGTGGGACTTGGCATACCAGTTCTGCGTTTCGTTGAATGCGTCGGTGAAGCCGTATTCCGACCAGATTTTATCGCCCAGATCATCGTAAAAATGGCGCAGTGCCTTCATCGACTGCTCCGGTGTGTATGGGAACGACGACAATGCCGCGGTAGGGGTGATAGTCCCAAAGTCGTTTGTGGGTGAATGCGCATTGTAGCCGTTGTAAGTATCGCTCGCGGTCAGTCCCCAGCTGTTTTCACCATATCCCTTGAACTTGCCCGGATTGGCAACGCAATGTTTGTAGTTGATCAGTGAATGGTTCACATTCTGCTCCCAGTAATTGGCGTACTGATCTTTCAAATGGCGCGGATCGAGGCCCAGGAACGAGTAATGCGTGAAAAACAATGGGCCACCATAGTCGAACCCAAGCGGCAGTTTTACGCCATAATATTCCTTTCCGTTGCGGAAATGATCGCTTTGCGCCCAGCATTTATCATAAACCTGGCGGGTAATGGGGTAACGCGGAGAAGCCGCTCCCATAATGTAGGTGATCAACGTCTCATTATATCCGCGCAGCTCGAAGTTCATTGCCCAGCCATTGTTGGGGCTCCAATGCCAGTAGAGCTGGTTGGGGTTTCCACGGGTGTACCAATCCCATTCGGCTTCGTTCCATATCCAGGTAATGCGGCTGCGGAGTTCTCTTTCGAGGTCGGTGTCGCGGTCGAAGTATTGTCTTACAGCCAGCAATCCCTGGAACAGGAAGGATGATTCCACCAGGTCGCCGCCATCGTCTTTCCGGCCGAACGGGATGATTTTGCCTGTCGCGCCATTGAGCCAGTGCGGGAAAATGCCGTGGTAGTGATCCGCTTTCGAGAGGAATTTGACCATTTTCAACAATCGGGCTGCCACTGAATCGCGGGGTTGCCATTGACGTTCCGCTGCTACTACCATAGCCATTACGCCGAAACCGGTACCACCGATTGTACATACTTCATCTCCATAATCGAAAGCGATGTTGCTCCGCTCGCGAGCCAGGCCGCTGACCGGATGCCCGAATTCCCAGAAGTACCGGAATGTCTGTTTCTGAACCAATTCCAGCAATGCGGTATCGGAAAGGTTTTTAGGCCGGTCGGCCGGATTGAACGCTGCGGGTTTCGCAGCAGATGATTTTTTCTTTTGAGCCCAGCTATCCACCTGCGAACCGGCGATTAGCGTGAGGCATAATAGTAATTGGAAGTATAGCTTCATAGTCGAGTAATGTTTAATGGCGGGATTAGTTTTGTTAAAGCGCCGGACTGGTGAATCCGAGCTTCGTAAGGCCTGTTTTGACCTCCGGACTGCTCATAAAGAGCTTCCATGGCAATGCTGTGCGATGGTTTTCGATCATAACCACAATCGGCCCCTGGTCGATGGCCAGGTAGGAATCGGCGAACCACAGCTGATCCAGCGAGAATGCGTCATGGAAACCGTATTCTCCCCAGAGCTTGTCGCCCATTTTGTAATAGAAGAACTTCAATGCTTTCATCGACTCCGCGGGCGTGTACGGGAATGCAGATAATGCGGCCGTCGGCGTGATTACCCCCTTGTCATTGCTTGGCGAGTTGGCGTTGTATCCATTTGGAATGTCGCTAGCGGTAAGTCCCCAGCATTGGTCGCTGTATCCGTAATATTGCTGCGGATTTGTTTTACAATAGTTATAGTTGATGAGGGTATGGGCCTTGTTTTGGGTAAAATAATTGGCAAAACGGTCGGTAAGCCCCGTTGGGTTTAATCCTAAAAAGGAATAATGTGAGAAGAACAACGGGCCGCCCAATGGCTCTCCCAGCGGCAAAGTGATACCGTAATATTCTTTTCCGTTGGTAAATGTGCTGTTACCTGCCCAGCCATTGTCATAAACCGCTTTACTGATACTATGCGTAGGCGAAGAAGCCGCCAGGGCGTAGGTGATCAGGCATTCGTTCCAGCCTTTGATCTGGTGGTTCATTTCCCAGCCATAATCGGCGCTCCAATGCCAGTACAGCACATTTTCGTTGCCTTTCCGGAACCAATCCCATTCCACGGCTTCCCAGATCGCATTGATATCCGTGCGCAAAGCGGTTTCTGCAACATTCATTTCACTGAAATACTGCCGGGCCGTTAGCAAGCCCTGGACAAGGAAAGAGGTTTCTACCAAATCGGCGCCATTGTCTTTGGTACTGAATGGAACCGCTACACCGGTCGCGCCATTCAGCCAATGCGGAAAAGCGCCGTGGAATGTCTGCGCCTGTTTCAGGAAACCGACGATCTTTTGCATTCTTTCCAAACCCTGCGCCCGTGTGATGAACTTGCGCTCGATGGCAATAGGGATGGTCATAATGCCGAAACCGCTTCCGCCCGAGGTAACCACATCACCGGAAGTGTTGCGCTCGCGGGCAAGCCCGCTTACCGGGTGAGCGAAGTCCCAGAAATATTTGAATGTTTGCTGCTGCACGAGGGTTAGCAACGCTTCGTCGCTGATGACCGGAAATTTATCTGTAGAGTCCAGCGCGGTAATCAATTCAACTTTTACCTCATTCAGGAGCATTCCGCCGGCTTTGGATTTCAATGCCTTGGTAGCGGTAACCGAGTAGCTGGTGAGGTATTTTAAATCGGCCGAGGGAGTGATCACCACCGAACTGTCGCCGCCTTCCAGGGTGGATGTAAACGGAACGGTTTCGCCGGCCGCGGACCGGAAAGTAACCCCGCTCGCGATGGTCGCATTGCTGAGCGGGGCGGAAAATGTAAACCTGATTTTGGGTTTCAGGTTTACATCATTGTATTTGAATCCGGAATAGGCTCCATTCACTTGCAGGCTGTTGAACCCGAACGACGTTGGTATTCCCGGATTGGATGGCCCGGGGTCTTCTTTTTCTGATTTACAGGAAACCCCGAGCCAGATAATTAAACCAAGAAGGAAAAGGTTTTTAAAAGGCATTATTTCCCTCTTGATTCCAGTTTAACCAGTGCATCTACTTCGGCATCTTTCAAAGCAACGTTATAAATCCGCACTTCGTCGAGCAGGCCTGTCAGGTAGCTTGCCCAATCTTGTGCCGCAGCACCCGAGGTAAGGCTTGGCTTGGTCTGAAATTGCACGGTACCAAACACCATTTTACCCGGTTTCGCCCATTTCAGATCACCAAAGTTCGCCACGGTGCTCGTTGCCGTTTTGGAACCGTTCACATATATATTGAAAGTTGATGAAGTGGCGTCGTAAGACAGTGCGATATGCGTCCAGGAGTTGTAAAGGTTAACAATGCCTTCCTTCGCAATCCAGGTATCCTTCTTGTCATTCTGGATGTGAGCCTTGAAAATCCCGTCGGTTTCCGTGCCGCCGTTTTCAAAGAAAGTCTCGATGTTTCCCCAGAAGCCGTCTGTTTGGGACAAGCCTACAAGTCCGATGATACCACCCGCAGATTTGGTCGACGGGCTGTTAACCCAATAGGTCATGGTGAAGCTTTTCAGTCCAAGGATACTCGCCGTCGGATCGAAAAGGACGTAGCCGTTTTTGGCACCTTTCATGGCCTGGCCTTTCAAACCATTCGCAAATGTGGTACCGGTATTAGTCCCGGCGGTATTGGAAACCACATCGGAATAATTGCCGTCAAAAGGGAAATGCGCCACCAGGTTGGCCTTCGCGATTTCGTCGGAGCTGGTAAAGCCCCCGATCGTCACGCTTGGCGCGTAACTTTCGGGATCGAACTTTTCGTAGCAAGAGGTCACCCCGAGCACCGTCATTGCACACAATGCCACGGTCAGTTTATTCTTAAAAGTTTTCATCGATGGATCGTGGTTTGGGATTAATAACCTGGGTTCTGGGTCAGCACGCCTGCGCTGAGATCGATTTCGTTCTGAGGGATCGGCCATACTTCGTTTTTGCCGGCCTTCCAGCCTTTGGGTCCGAAGATTGCAGTGCCGCGTCCCTGACGGATCACGTCGAAATAGCGGTCAAATTCCATAGCGAGCTCTGAGCGACGTTCATTCCAGATCGCGGTGCGTAATGCGGTTTTATCGGTGGTGGTAACTTTCGGCAGAATGGTTTTGCTGGCACCCCTCGCACGGGCACGCACCAGTTCCAGCGAAGCGAGCGCCGTGGTGCTATTACCGATTTCGTTAGCAGCTTCTGCATTCATCAAAAGCACTTCCGCATACCGGATCACACGTACATTTTGCTGCGAACCTTCATTAAACCCGGTTACGTACAGCTTGAACGGCACATACGATTTCTGGTTGTACATCGGGTTGTCACCGGTTGCAGGGATTGCGTCGCCAGCCGGGGTTGTCTCGCCGCGGTAAATGATGGTCGCATCACGGCGTGGATCGCCGGCTTCAAAGGATTTTGAAAGCGCTTCGGTAGGAACATTGAAGCCCCAGCCGCCGCCTGTTACGCCACGTACGCCTTGTACTTGGGAGTATTGTGAGTTGGAAGCATCTTTATTAGAAGGAATCAGCTCGTTCTGGATTTCGAAAATCGATTCGGTCGAGTTTTCGTTAGCTACCCGGAACAATGCCTCGTAGTCGGCGAAGAGCGAATACTGACCCGAGTTGATAACCTGGGTTGTCAGATCGAAAACCTGCTGCCATTTGGCCTGGTACATCGAAACTTTGGCGTGCAGCGACTGTGCGGCTCCTTTTGTTACGCGGCCGAGGTCGGCGGCGCCATAGTTCAGCGGTAATACCGCCGCTGCTTCGCTCAGGTCTTTCTCAATGGCTGCGTACACGTCCGCCTTGGGTGTGCGCGGGAGGTTGTATTCCGAAGCATCCTTGGGAAGACTCAACCGCAAAGGCACATCCCCAAATGCTCTTACAAGTCGGAAATACGAGTAAGCGCGTACAAATTTGGCTTCCGCCAGATATCTCGCTTTAAGGTTTTCGTCCATGCTGATCGCCGGGATATTGGTGATCACCTGGTTGGCATAGTTGATATTCTGGTATTGTCCTTCCCAAAAACCGCCGAGCTGGCCGTCTGTGGAACCTACTGTGAAAGTGTCATACAGGTTAAAGAAAGTCGCATCCGAGGGGGTACTACCTTTTTCTGCATCGTCGGAGCCCATGCTTTCCAATGCAATGGGGCCGAAGGCGGTATTGTTCCAGCTTCTGAGATTGGCATACATCGCATTCACGGCTTTGGTTGCATCGGCTTCATTCACCCAGAACACGGCGCCGGCCTGTTTTCCCTGCGGATCAACGTCGAGGAAGCTGTCGCTGCAAGAGGAAGGGACGATCAGGAGCGCTGCAAGCCCTAGATATAGCCCTTTCTGCTTCAAATTGGTTTTAAAATTTATATTTTTCATATCGCTTGTGATCTTAGAAAGTGACATTAATACCAAAGTTGTAGGTCGCTGAAAGCGGGTACACGTTGGCGTCGATACCGGCTTGGGTCGGTTTGTTTTCGTTCGCTCTTACCTCTGGCGACAAGCCTTTGTATTTAAAGAAGTTCAGCGGGTTCTGCGCATTCGCGTACAGGCGCAACTTGCGGATTTTCAGCCTTTCGTTGAATGCCTGCGGGAATGTGTAACCGATTTGCGCATTTCTAACCCGGAAATAGCTGCCGCTTTGTACGAAGAATGTATTAGGCAGATAGTTCTGGCCGCCGCCGATGTTGGCAGATGGATAGGTGTTTGAAGTACCTTCGCCATGCCATCTGTTATCGTAGAAGTCCTTGGTGAAGTTCTCGTTACCATATCGCCAGCCCATGTTGGCATTATAAATATCTACTTTCGCAACGCCCTGGAAATCGAGCATCAGGTCGACGTTTTTGTAGTTCCAACTGGTGTTGATACCGTAGGTGAATTTCGGGTTCGGGTTACCGATTACCTGGCGGTCGAGGCCGGAGATGTTTCCGTCAGGCACGCCATTGGTTCCGCTGATGTCGCGGTATCTGAAATCACCTGGTTTTGCATTGGGCTGTGCCGAGTTTTTGATCTCTTCTTCATTCTGGAAAATACCGTCTACCACATAGCCGTAGAATGAACCGATCGGGTCGCCTACGCGGGTACGTGTAGCGAGCGCGCCGCTGGTGAGACCTACACCGCCATCATAAATCGGGTTGGCACCGGACGATACCGAAAGCACTTTGTTGTTGTTCACCGCGCCGTTGAAACCAATGCTGTAAGAAAGATCCTTACCGATTTCATCACGCCAGTTCAAGGCAAATTCAAAACCTTTGTTCTGGAAATCGGCCTGGTTACCTACAATACGGCCTGAGCTCGTACCAATGGAAGTCAGTACCGGAATGTCGAAGATCGCACGCTCGGTTTTCTTGATATAGTAATCCAATTCAACGGTCAATCTCGATTTGAGGAAGGAAGCCTCGATACCTGCGTCGGTACCTACACCGCGCTCCCAGTAAGTAGTAGGAGGGATGATGGAGTTGATGCTCGCACCGGTATTCAGCTGACCGCCGAAGATCGCTGCCAGGCCACCGCCGGTCGCCACGGTGAGCGTCGACAAGTTGGATGGAACGGACGCATTACCGATTTTACCCCAGCTACCGCGGATTTTCAGGTTATCGAAAATCGTCTGGTCTTTCATGAAGTTTTCGTTGCTGATTACCCAGCCTGCACCCACCGATGGGAAATAACCCCAGGCATTACCGCCCTGGAAGAATTTGGAAGAACCATCCGCACGGAGGGAGGCATTCAGCATATAACGCTCGCCGAAAGAGTAGTTCACACGACCGAAGTAGGATGCATACGTTCCGAGATCGCCTTCGTCTTTCACGTTACGGCCATCCGCACTACCCAGTGCCAGGTAAAGGTCGCCTTCGCTCGAAAAAGGTACATTCAGTGCGTTGGCAGTCAGTTTGTACGATTGATCACGTTGAGCAGATTGACCCAAAAGGGCTGTAATGCTGTGATTGCCGAAATCTTTGGTGTAAGTCAATGTATTTTCAAAGATCCAGTAGCGTGTCTGCGGGCGTACGAATTCGAGGAAGCTGGTGGTGTTGCGTTGTTTGAATGTGGCAACATATTGCGGCACGTAAGTACGGGTTTCGTCTTGTCCGTAACGTCCACCAAGGCTGGTGCGGAATGTCAAGCCTTTCAGTATGTTGAGTTCTGCATACGCATTACCGGTAAGAAGCGTCTTTTTGGTATTCTGGTTGTAGAAATCAATCGTAACCTGCGGATTGAAGTTGTTACCATCGCCCAGGTTGTAGTCGGTAGGATCGCCATAGGTACCATCTGCATAATAAACCGGCACCACAGGCCCAGCTGCATATAGCTGGCGGAAAATGCCGCCCGCCTCATCTCTTGATTTGCTGAAAGAACCGGTGGCAGAGTAACCCACTTTCAGGTTTTTCAGAACCTGGAAATCGTTTTGCAAACGGGCAGTGTAGCGTTTGAAATTGTTCTTTTCAACAATACCATCCTGATCCAGGTAGCCCAGCGAGAAGTTGTAAGTTGATTTTTCACCGCCGCCGCTGATCGAAAGCTGGTGGTTGGTCACAAATGCATTGCGGAGGATCTGGTGGTACCAGTCGGTGCCCTCGCCAAATTGCGAAGGATCGAGGATATCTGATTTTCCGTTAATGCGGCTCAGTTCGTTGATCATCGTGGCATATTCATTCGCATTGGCCATTTTGATCTGGTTGGTCACTTTCTGGTAACCTACGAAGCCGTTGTAATCAATGATCGGTGCTCCTGATTTTCCTTTTTTGGTAGTGATCAAAACTACCCCGTTGGCTGCGCGCACACCGTAGATTGACTGGCTTGACGCGTCTTTCAGGATGTTCATGCTTTCGATATCGCCCGAGTTGAGGAAGCTGATGTCGTCGAACCAAACCCCGTCGACTACGTACAACGGATTGGCGCTACCGTAGGCCGTTCCGACACCGCGGATACGGATCTGCGGCGCCTCGCCGGGCTTACCCGAGTTGTTGATCTGCACCCCGGCAACCTTACCCTGCAAACCGCTGACAGCGTTCATAGACGGCTGCTTCGATATCTCCGTACCTTTAATCTGTGCGACAGAACCGGTAACGTCGAGTTTTTTCTGAGAACCGTAACCCATGATCACCACTTCGTTCAGCGCCTTGGCGTCTTCCTGCATGGCAACATTGAGTGTTGTCTGGTTGCCCACTGTGATTTCCTGGGTAGTCATCCCGATCATGGAGAAGACAAGGACGGATTGGGGAGACGGAACTTTTATAGCGTAGTTACCATCGGCATCGGTAGGAACACCGGTAGTAGTGCCTTTGATGAGCACGCTGGCGCCCGGCAGCGCCGAATTGTCGGCACTCGAAGTGACTTTCCCAGTCACATTTATTTCCTGTGCATAGGAGAAACTTCCTAACGCCAGGAAAACGAGCATGTACAGTAATCGTACAATAGTTTTCATCAGTTTCAAATTGGTGATTGAATTATTATAAGAATTTATTGACTTCAAAATTAAGTTCCAAGCAGGGGAGGAATCAAATAAAGCACTACATCACCACTACATCAATGAGAATAATGCAAGGTTTACTGGTACAATAAGGGGTAGGGTACAGGATAAGTGCAATTGCCTCAAATGTCCATCATAAATTGGGCCAGATTGGCATCGTTGTCCAATCCAAGCTTTTTACGAAGCCGGTAGCGCTTGATTTCCACACCGCGGACAGAAATCCCCAGGACGGGGGCCATTTCTTTGGTAGAAAGATTCATGCGAAGGCATGCCGCGAGCCGGAGCTCGGAAGGGGAAGTGGTAGGGTATATCTGGCGCAGCCTTTTGAAGAACTGTTCGTGGACCTCATCGAAGTTTTGTTCAAACAAGACCCAGTCGTCCTTGCCGGCGACATTCCGTTCGATACTGTGGAGGAGTTTCTGATAATGGATATTGGGGAGCTGTTGCCCCATCTCCGCTTTCACCTGTTTCAGCTCATCGCGGATCTCTTCCAGGATCTCGTTTTTCTTCACCACGTTGATCGCCACATTGCTCAACTGCTGACTTTTGCTCTGGATTTCGCTTTGCAGTTTTTCATTCTGGATCTGCATGATCTTTCTCTCGCTGGAAAGACGTTGTTGTCGTAGCTTTTCTTCCTGCTCTTCGATCAGCTTCCGGCGGTGGCGCGCGAGCCGTTTTTCCTGATAGAGGATCAATGCCGCCAAAGCCAATGCGACCAGCACAGCGAAGAGTATTTTCGCAAATAATGTTTCACGCCAGTAGGGCTTCACACTGAAATGGTAGGTGCCTATGGTATCGTTGAGGCTGCTCCTTATTTCAAAAATGTAGTCCGTCGATTCCAGGTTTGTAAATTCCACGAAGCTCTGGTCTGTCCACTCCGACCACTGATCGGTCAGGCCTTTGAGACGGTATTTGTATTGCACGTTCTGGCCATACACCGGTAAAGCAAATGCAATGCGCAGCGAGCGCACTTCGGCCGGGAGTGACGGGCCGCCTGAAATCGCGAAGGTCTCATTGAGGTTCCGAAGGTTGGCTACCTTGCGGACCACCGGCGGGCCGGCGGCCTCGTTTGGCTCATCGGGCGATTTGCGGTTGTACAATGCGTAACCGTTGTCGAGGCAAAAGAAATAGTAATCTTCGGAAAGTGGTACCACCGTCTCGCTGTTGCGGACTAGCGTGAGCGGGAGGTTTCGGGTCTCTTTGCCTGGTTGATAGAATGCCACGCGGTTCATGAAAACTTTGAACCAGTCGCCATGGAGGCCGGTCCGTACCTTGTAATTTTCCTCTTCCCTGGAAAAATCTGAACTGGGGATGAGCTTGCCGGACGGGTCGGGCTGGAAAAAGGCATTACCCGATCGCACGCGAACCTGTCCGTTCAGCCATTGAACGACTTCGATGGAAAATTCGCTGGGCAATTCCTGCGGAGCTTTAAATTCCTTCCACGACATGGCGGAATCCAATGCCGGCGTCAGTTTGGCCTGAAATAAACCTTTGTAGGCATGCCCGAGCCAGAATGTACCCGAATTGTCGTGTGCAATCTGCCGGATCGGGATGGGTGGTAACTTTTTGACGGGGTAGGCGTACGTCCAGGTACCCTTTGCGTCCTTTTTGTATACATGCAGGCCCACGTACGCGCCTTGAAGCAGCAGCGTATCCTTCCCATTTCGCATCGGCACGAATACCCAGCCGCCGTTGATGCCGGAAATTTTAGTGACGCCACTTTCTGAAATGCGGTAGGTCGCGTCGTTGTGGCCGCAAAGCAGCTGGTCGTCGATTACTTTGAGGGCCCAGGTTTGTCCTTCAAGTCCCCATACCGGCCGGAACGGCTCCGGAGAAAGCCATTTTTTGACAAATACTCCTTTATTGGACCCTACATAAAGGTTTCCATGCCAGATCGCGGCTGCATAGGTTGAACCCAGCGGATTATCATTGGTTTGATAAGCAATAATGGGCGACGACATCTTCACCATATCGATGCCCTGATCCAGCCCGATCCAGAGTTGTCGTTGCGTATCTTCCTCCAATGCCAATACGGTGTTATTCTGTAAGCCGGTCTCCTTGTTGAACTGGTACTTTAATGCGCCGTTTTTGGTAATGACGTAAACGCCATTCTGGATTGTACCGAAAACGACGCTGCTGTCCCGCGCCATGACGATCGCGCGGTTGATGATATTCCTTTTCAACTCGCCGGAAATAGCAATGTTCCACGGAGTAAGTACCCCGTTTTGCCAAATGTACAGTCCGTGTTTGGTGGTTGTGATAAGGATACCGCCGTTTGAAAAAGGCAAAATGGAGGAAACGGTAGCAGGGGAAAGGCTTTCAGTTCCCGGCAATGGTTCGAACCGCTCTCCTTTTAACTCATAAATGCCGCGGCCGATCGACTGCACCAGTACCCGGTTTTGTACAAAACGCATGAACATGATGTTGCCAGGGCCTTTGATTTCTTTCAGATTTTTGCCGTCGTACCGGTAAATGTTCGAGAAAGACTGGAAATAGATGTATTTGGGAGTTTTAAGGATATGCCAAATCTCCTCCGTACGCAGGCTTGCGAAGCCCGCCTTTTTACTGAGCGAATAGTATTTCAGCTGGCCGTCTGCTTCTTTTTTCCAATAGCCGAACTCCGAAAAGCCACCCACGTAAATGCGTTGTTCGGGTTGTGTCGTCCGATTCAGGACTTTTCCACCGATTGGTTCTGTTGATTGCTCGTCGTAAAGTACCGTCCGGACGATCTGGCCGTCGGGCAAGGGGTATAGCTTCCAGGATGCTCCGTCGTGTTCCAACAGGCCGTCGGAATTGGCGGAATAGATGAGTCCGTCTGCGCTTTGGCAGATGTCCCAGTTCTGGTTATGGGCCTTGTAAAGTGAGGCCGGATAGTTGATCAGCGGTGGTGTTTCCTGGGCCAGGGCAGGGAGGAAGATTGTCACCCAAAAGAGTATGGCAGTAGCGCAACCCGCCTTATATTTGAAGGCCCGGCTTGGGAAATGACTTTTTACAAGTCGTTTTGCTACCGTGTTCAATATTATTTTCAATTAACTATTAATGTCGTTTATAGCACTTTCAGAAGGGTTTTTAACGATGTTAGTGTGTATGTAACTCAATAGTACTCTTCATGAAAAAATTCCTTTCCCTCATGCTCCTCGGCACTGCTGCCGCGGCGCCGCCCGCTATGTCCCAGGACGAGAACAAGCGAAATGATATTCGTTACAATCTTAACGAATCCGGTTCACATTATGTAAAATTCACCTTCACGAATCAGGTATGGCTGAGGCTGAATGACAACAATCCCGGGACTACCGTTTTGAGCGATCCGAAAACCAGTACTTTCGATATTGGTCTCCGCCGTACCCGCATGCAGCTGTTCGGCCAGCTCACCGACAGGATATTCTTCTACACGCAGTTCGGGATGAATAATTTCAACAAGGTGAGCGCATTTCCTGCTTACAATACCGCCGGGACACCGAGCCAGCGCAAGATCGCGGCGTTTTTCCATGACGCCGTCGGCGAATATGAAGTGCAGCGGAAAGGCAGCAATTTCATCCGCTTCGGTGGGGGGCTGACGATCGTAAGCGGTTTCTCCCGCTTTTCGCAGCCCAGCATAGGCACCATTATGACCATGGATGTGCCCGTTTTCGCACAGGCTACCGTTGACCAGACCGATCAGTTTTCCAGAAAGTTGACCGTTTACAGCCGTGGGCAGATTGGCAAGCTCAACTACCGCGTCGCCGTGGCCGACCCGTTCCCGGTTGAAACCAGTGGCTCCACACCGGCTGCACTGAACCAGAACTCTGTTTTCGCCCAACGCAAAAACAGTAAACAATTCCAGGGATTATTCATTTACAATATTTTCGATACGGAGGACAACACCACACCGGGCTACATGACTGGCACTTACCTCGGCAAACGCAAAGTTTTAAATGTGGAAGCCGGCATTACTTCCCAAAAAAATGCGACCTGGCGTAAGGAGGCGGTGGATACGCTTTACAGCAATATGACGCTCTGGTCGGTGGCGGCTTACCTGGACATGCCGCTGAATACGGAAAAGGGAACCGCATTGTCGGCCTATCTCGGGTATTTCGGAACGGACTATGGTAAAGGCTATCTCCGCTACAACGGCATTATGAACCCTGCTACCGGTACTACGCAGCCCATTGCTGGCGTGAGCGGCACGCACGGGAACGCATACCCGATGTTCGGGACGGGCAATGTGATTTACGCGCAAGCAGGTTATAAATTGAAAGACGGTTTGCTGGGGAGTCAGGGTACATTAATGCCCTATGTCTCTTTACAGCGTGGCGACTACGACCGTTTGCAGGACGCGGCCAATATTTACAATGCGGGTGTCAACTGGCTGATCAAAGGGCATAATGGCAAGCTGTCGCTTAATTACGAGAACCGGCCGGTTTACAAATCGGCATCGACGGCGAATGAGTTAGTGAAAGATGGCCGCAAAGGCAGCTGGACACTGCAATATCAGATATCCATCTAAAAACGGCCAATCCGGGTCGGAAACGGCCCGGATTAGCACAATGGAATATCCTAGAAACTAAAACTGACCCTCGCGAACAGGTATCGGCCGTTGAAACCCATTTGCTGCACACGGCGGGAGTATACGAATCGGCCCGAGCTCACATTCCCCGAATGCGTATGTTTGTCCTGATAAACATCCAGCACATTGTTCGCGCCGATCGTCAGGCCGATGCCTTTCACGACATCATAGCTCAATGCAAGGTCAGTAACCACCTTGGCGCCGAAAGTCTGATCGAGCGTTTCCTTCTGCCCGGTTAATGCATTGACAGGCCATGCGTCCGGTTTGTCGGGATCGATGGTCGGGTCCCAATAAGTTGCCTCGCCGAACCGCACGCCACGGAGCATTGCGCCAAATTTTCCTGCTTTATAGTTGATGGTCAGGCTCTGCTTGTTCCGCGGGCTTGCGATCTCAAACCTGCTCAAATCTTCCCGGTTGAAATAGGTGTTGACCTGCTTGGTCTGTACCAGAATATCCGATGCATGGATAATAGGTTTTCCGTCCGCACCTTTTTTGACCTTGTTTTGGATAAATGTCCCCGCCAGTACTGCCCGCAGTGATTGGTTGCGTCCAAACCTGGTATTGTAGGAAAGCACGCCTTCGATCCCGCGCGAACGCGTGTCGACCGCATTGGAAAAGAAATTGGCTGTCGTCGCATTCGCCGCGGCCAGCTGGGCTTTGAGGTTGGCATTACCGCCATCGTTGAAGTTGTTTGTTAACACAATGCGGTCGTCAATGTCGATCTGGTAGGCATCGACGGTCAGTTCAAATGCATTGCTGATCTGGATCGTCGTCCCGACGGTGAAGCTTTGGGAGGTTTCCTGTTTGAGCTTCGGTATGCCGAGGATTTCAGCCGGTTTACTGTCGTTGGTGAATGTGCCGCTTTCTTGCGCTACTTGCTGGCCGTTCTGGGTTACGAAAAGCGTATTCGTTTTGGCATAGTACCGTTGCTGCAACGACGGCGCGCGGAACCCGCTGCTGGCCGAAGCCCGCAGTGCAATGCCGTCGGTGATTTTGTAGCGGGTCGCAACTTTGTAATTAAGGGTATTCCCGAAGTCGGAATAGTTTTCAAAGCGGAGCGCCGCGCTGAGGACCCATGATTTGGTAATATCCTGTTCGAGATCCAGGTAGCCCGCCACGCTATGCCTGGAATGCGATCCTGCATTCTGTGGAAAGAAGCCCGAAAATACCTGTGCGCCGGCGGGCACGCCTGCTGCGACATCATAGTTTTTATAGGAGGCCTCCTCACCAGCGGTGATCGTGTATTTCTCGCTTCGCTGCTCGGCTCCGAGCGCGACGTTCAGGCCGTGCAGCACATCGAACTTCCTGCCGAAATCCAGGTTAATGGTATTTTGGGAAAATCCGTTGCCTCCGGCATTGAACTCCCGCTGAAAGTTGGCGATGGAAACCGCCTGGGTATAGTTCACGGAGTTGGTAATGCGGTAGTCGAAGTCGTTTTTACCGAATGTGTTGCTCAAATCGAACCGCCATTCACCCAGCTTTCCGCGGATACCTGCCGCCGCCGAAATGTCCGTCACGTCGCTGTTGATCTCCGGTAAAAAGCCATTGGGATACACCGCGAATACATTCGTGCGCACGGCTGCGGGTACGCCATTGGGATACCTGTAAAAGCCAGCCGCATTTCCTTTCTTTTTATTGTACTGGCCAAATGCATATACATCCAGCTGCTCATTGAGCGGAATGTCGGCATTGACCACCACACCGCCGCCTTTCACTTCCGAGTTACCGATGCGCATGTCGAAGTCGTTCCGTGTCAGGCCTCTTTGCGCGAGCACCTCATCATCGACTACCTTACCGTCCACCGCCGGGAACAACTGACCTGTGTAGGTGCCGGTACGGTTGGTCGCTCCGCGTTTCACATATTCGCCGGTGATATTCACGAAACCTTTCTGGCCCACTTTCAGCCCGTAATTGAGGCCTACCTGCGCGGTACCACCGTCCGAGACGTTCACGGAAGCATCCTTATTGTTGTTGATAATGTAGTTCTTGTCATAGCTCGTGACATTCTCTCCATAGGACACATTACCACTCAACCCTGTGCGGCTTTTCAATATGATGTTGATCACGCCTGCAATGGCATCCGAACCATATTGCGCGGTGGCGCCGTCGCGCAGGATTTCGATTTTCTCCACTGCCGTGGCTGGGATCGCATTCAAATCGGTTCCCACCGTGCCTCGATTCACCGTACCATTTACATTCACCAGCGACGATTGGTGCCGCCTTTTGCCGTTCACGAGTACAAGTACCTGGTCGGGCCCCAGGCCGCGGAGCTGTGCGGGATCGATGTGGTCGGTGCCATCGGAGATCGTTTGCCGGGATGATTGGAACGAAGGTGCGACGTAGGTAAGGATCTGATTGATATCCACTTGTCCGACGCTATTGGTGATCTGAGATACCGGGATAATATCAACCGGAACAGGGGAGTCAATACGCGAGCGTCCGCCGCTGCGCGAGCCCGTTACGACAATCTCTCCGAGTACTTCCGACGATTCGGCTAATGCGATATTCAACGGAGCCGACTGCCCCGCCGAAACGACTGCGGGGACGATCTTAGGCGTATAGCCGATGAAGGAAATCACGATGTTGTACGTACCATCGGCCATATTCAGTGAGAAATTTCCATCTGCATCGGTGACGGTTCCGGTGTTGGTGCCCTGTACCAGGATCGATACGCCGGGCAGCGGCGCTCCATTCTTTTCGTCGGAAATTCTCCCTTTTACGGACTGCGCCAAAGCATGAAATGAAGCGGAAATGAGAAGCAGAAGTAATAGCTTTTTTTTCATAGACTGTGTGTTTAAGTGATCAAGTGTTTGTTGATAAATAGTATTAAATTATCAAATTACTATACTATTTATACAAAAGTTAAACAAGCTGGCTGCCAAAACCAAATATCCGGGCAAAGAAAAAGCCGGCCCGGAAATCCGGACCGGCCTGTATTTTAGCTATTTAACTTTCGCTTACAAGTTCAAAGCCGCATTCATTGACCGAACGGCCTCCGCTGACTTTTCAAACGCCGCTTTTTCGGCATCGGCCAGGCGCAGGTTGATGATCTTTTCCCAGCCTCCGCGACCCAATACGACCGGCACGCCCATGCAAATGTCTTTCTGGCCGTATTCGCCGTTCAGGTAAACGCTGCAAGGCACAATGCGTTTCTGATTGCGGACGATACTTTCCACGAGCATCATCGTAGCAGCACCCGGTGCATACCATGCTGAGGTGCCGATGAGTTTGGTGAGTGTCGCGCCGCCTACCATCGTGTCGGCAGCCACTTTTTCGAGCTGGTCGGCCGAAAGGAAGCGGCTTACAGGAATACCGTTGTAGGTGGCCAGGCGAGTCAATGGAATCATGGTCGTATCACCGTGTCCGCCGATTACCATACCGTGAATATCCAGCGGCGAAACGTCCATCGCCAATGCGAGATAGGTTTTGAAGCGTGCACTATCCAATGCACCGCCCATACCGATCAGACGTTTCTTGGGAATACCCGATTCTTTCAAAGCCAGGTACGTCATGGTATCCATCGGGTTGGACACTACGATCACGATCGCTTTCGGTGAATATTTCAGAAGGTTTTCGGTCACTCCCTTTACGATTCCTGCATTGATGCCGATCAGCTCTTCACGGGTCATACCCGGCTTACGAGGCAGCCCCGAAGTGATCACCACCACATCCGAGCCTTTGGTTTTCTCGTAATCATTGGTCGAGCCGATGGGCTTGGTGTTGAATCCCAGCAAGGCTGCTGTCTGGTACATATCCAGTGACTTACCTTCGCTGACACCCTCTTTGATATCCAGCAACACCACTTCTTCTGCCAGCTCACGACGAATGATATTATCGGCAGTGGTTGCGCCTACTGCACCCGCACCTACAACAGTAATCTTCATAGGGAAATATGGTTAATTGTATAGAAATTGATGCTTTTTATATTTTTTCCTAAAAGTATGATACATAATTTGTTTAAACCAAGCGGAAATTGATTTTTTGCCGCAAAACCTCCGGCTGCCATCCGGAACGCAATTTTTTCTGTAAGTTGATAGTTATAATGGCTTTATAAACCACTTTTCCCTGCTTTGTACCATGAAGGATGAGTCAATGATTTCGCGGATTTTACAGTCTATATTTTTTAAGAATGCCAAAGGGAAAGCAGGACGTTACGCCAGAAATTCTACCCGGTTGTTTGAACTTGCCAAAGAGGTGCTGGGAAAGCTCCAGACGGTGGGTTTCAAAGGAAACCTCTCCGAATTCCAGTCGAGTGTGCAGCTGCTGCTCCGCATGGTGAAGGCTTACGCCTCCGGCGAATATAAGGAGCTTCCATGGAAAAGTCTGGTGTCGATAGTCGCTGTGCTCATTTATTTCGTATCTCCCATAGACCTTATTCCTGACTTCCTGCCGGTTATCGGTATCACCGATGACGTGGCCCTGGTGGTGTGGCTCATCAAGACGCTGGGTGAAGATATCCGGAAATTTGCCGATTGGGAGAAGGTGACCAAGACAATTAATATCGGATAAAAGTCACGGCAGGTCTGGTTGTTATTAAAAAGAATAGTTATTTTTGTAAACATTAATAAAAGAAACAGATATGGAATCAATAACCGTTTTAGGAATTATGGGGTTGGGCGGACAGGAGATCTTCCTGGTTGCTCTGTTCGTGTTGCTTTTCTTCGGAGCAAAGAAAATCCCAGAACTTATGCGCGGTTTGGGGCAGGGTATCAATGAGTTCAAGAACGCTACTAAAGACGTTAAGGAAAATATTGAAAAAAGCATGGAAGACCCCAAATAACGCTTCCATCTTATCGAAGGTTTGATCCAGAGCCATTAAGCTACCACTTAACGGCTCTGATTCTTTATTTACAACCCCACAAAAAAATTACCTTGAAAGAGTATCTGACGCTGGCCGAAATTCAGAGAGATCTACGTGAAGAAGGTTTGACGTGCGTCAAGTTGGTTGACCACTATTTGGAAAAAATAGAGGCTAACAAGCATCTCAATGCTTTCGTTGAAGTTTATACAGAGGAAGCAAAAAAGGCCGCTCTGGCCGTAGATGCGAAGATCGCCAATGGTACTGCCGGAAAACTGGCAGGGATGGTGATCGGTCTTAAAGATGTACTTTCGCTCACTGGCCACGGCTTGCAGGCCGGAAGCCAGATTCTTCAAAATTATACAGCACCCTATACCGCAACCGCCGTGCAGCGGCTTATCGATGAGGACGCGATCATCATCGGGCGGCAAAACTGCGACGAGTTTGCGATGGGTTCTTCGAATGAAAATTCCTCGTTCGGGCCGGTGCTGAATGCCGTTAACAATGCCAAAGTTCCGGGAGGGTCGTCGGGTGGTTCGGCAGTAGCCGTCCAGGCCGGGCTTTGCCATGCTTCGCTGGGAAGCGATACCGGAGGTTCGGTGCGGCAGCCGGCCGCATTCTGCGGTGTGATCGGTGTGAAGCCTTCCTATGGACGTGTATCACGCTACGGGCTCATTGCCTATGCTTCGTCTTTCGACTGCATTGGCCCGATTACCAAAAGTGTCGCGGACTCGGCATTGCTTCTCGAAGTGATGTCCGGTGCCGATGATTTCGACAGCACGGTTTCGGAACGTCCGGTGCCCGCTTACACGGCCAATCTGGAATGGAAAGGCAAAGCGAAAATCGGGTATGTTCGGAGCGCGGTAGAGAATGAAGCGATAGCGCCGGAAATCCGCCGGCAAACATCCGAAGTACTCGATCGCCTGCGGGCGGAAGGGCATGAGGTGACCGGTATCGATATGCCTTTGCTGGATTCACTTTTGCCAACCTATTATATTCTGACGACCGCCGAGGCAAGCTCGAACCTGTCTCGTTTCGATGGTGTGCGGTACGGTTACCGCAGCCCCGAATCCGTGGATTTGGAGAGCATGTATAAGAAGACCCGTACAGAAGGTTTTGGCGATGAGGTAAGGAGAAGAATACTATTGGGTACTTTCGTATTAAGTGCAAATTATTACGATGCATACTATACCAAGGCGCAACGCGTTAGAAGATTGGTGCGGGAGGAAACGGGCCGGTTTTTCGAGCAGTTCGATTTCCTGATTTCACCGGTAACACCTACCACAGCTTTTACGATTGGTGAAAAGACGGAAGATCCGTTACAAATGTATCTGGCCGATATTTTCACTGTGCAGGCGAATGTCGTGGGCAATCCTGCGGTATCCATTCCCAACGGGCTGGACGACCAGGGAATGCCGATCGGGATTCAAATCATGGCCCCTTATTTCGGCGAGGAAAAAATGCTGGCATTTGCCAACTACCTTACCGGATTGAATAAGGAAGTGACCGTAGCGTAGAATCAGTATACTAGGTGAACGCTGTGCTGATCACCAGTGTTTTAAGGAAAATTATCATGCCAGAATGACGGGCAAATAGGTTACGTTGTTCTGAAAGAAGATGTTGCGAATATTTAAAAATGTATTAGAGATTATTCTGATTCATCTGGCTAATTCAAACCCCAAAGGACTCGTCTATCTGTAAGTGAATCATCAACAGGTACAAGCCATTGAAAACCGTGAATTGATTAACCTTCAAAAAACATTTATTAATGAGGATTTCGAAAAGAGTATTGTGGCTCGGAGCCATGTGTGCAGGGTTCTGGAATGCGCCTGTCGGGGCGATGGTTCCACAGGTGAGTTTGACGTCCGGGCAGGATACGGTTGAGACTATTGCTCAGGAAGAAGATGATTTGATGCCATCACTCCCGGAAGTCGAGGAAATCGGAGCCAATCCGGCGGTGCCTCAGGAGCTTTTGAAAGAGCGGTTTGCGAAGCTTGAAAAATCGATTCCGCTTACCTACCACAAATCTTCGCACGAATTTGTAGAATACTTCATCTACAAAAAAGCAAAATTCACGCAGACGATGATGGAGCGCATGCCGCTCTATTTTCCGCTGTTCGAAAAGGCATTGGCCAAACACGGGTTGCCTACCGAACTGAAATACCTTTCGATGATCGAATCGGGACTCAACCCGACAGTAATTTCCCACGCACATGCAGGAGGCCTTTGGCAGTTCATGCCGGCAACGGGACGGGAATTCGGTCTTTACCAGGATAAATACATTGATGAACGCTTCGAGCCGGCCAAGGCGACGGAAGCAGCTTGTCTTTATCTCAAACAGCTTTATAACATCTTCGGCGACTGGGAGCTTGCGTTGGCTTCGTATAACACAGGACCGGGCAATGTAAAACGCGCCATGCGCCGGTCACGCGGGACTACCTTCTGGACGATCTACAACGTCCTTCCCCGCGAAACCCGCTCTTACGTACCACAGTATGTAGCGATGAACTACATGATGAATTACGGGTACGATCACGGCATTTTTCCTGAAAATACTGAGTTTCAGATCCCTAATGACACGATTCATATCAACGGCTATATCGACCTTGCAACGTTTTGCAACAACGCTAGCATCGATTTCGAAGTCCTCAAAAAGCTGAATCCGCAGATCACAAAGACGATACTTCCGGACCAGACGCGCGACTTTGTATTGAAAGTGCCAAGCGTACGCTTCACTTACCTGACGAGCAACCGGGCATCGATTATGGACTCCTGTACCCGGAAATATCTTCGCTCCGGTGTGATGGTGGCGAAAGCCGACAGCACTAAAACGGATTCGCTGGGTGGTAGTGGATCTTTCCCTTACGTACTCGCATCGAACGTGCAGAATGTATCGGACGATGAAGATTATGAAGAAGACGGTGAGGTAGAAACGATCCAGCGCAGCCGTACCAAACGCGTATCGTATACCGTCCGCCGCGGCGACAATGTAGCCGGCATCGCGCGGAAATACGGCGTGTCGGTAGCGGCAGTCCGCAAATGGAACCACATCCGTCGCAATAATATCCGTCGGGGACAGCGCCTCGTGATCTACAAAGAGGTGAAGGAAACTGTACCAGCAACCCGTATCGCAGCCAAAGCAAGGCCACAGCTGGATGAAGAGCAAGTGGCAAAGCAGCAGCGTCATACCCGGAAACGTTATCATACCGTACAAAAAGGAGATACATTATGGATTATTTCGCAGCGATACGGTCTGGAAATCGGTCAGTTGAAAAAGCGGAACAAGATCAGGGGCAACTCGATCAAGCCTGGTCAAAAACTGATCATTTCTACCTAGAAATTAACGCTTCAACATACACATACTATTTTTATGATTGCCTACGTTAACGGGATTGTAACTTATAAAGACCCAGCGTACGCTATCATCGATGTCAACGGAGTAGGTTACGAGGTCAGGATCTCATTACAGACCTACACTTCGCTCCCCGACATTGGTGCCCGGTGCAAGCTGGTAACGTTTCTCAATATACGGGAAGATGCCCACGTCCTTTACGGTTTTTGGGGAAATGATGAGAAGAAACTGTTCCTGGATCTGACAAGCATTTCAGGAATCGGGCCGTCAACAGCGCTCGTAATGCTCTCCTCGCTTTCCTCTTCGGAAATCCGTCAGGGAATCATTGATGAAGACCTGCGCCTGATCCAGTCGATCAAGGGTATAGGGTCCAAGACTGCTCAACGCGTAATCCTCGAACTAAGAGACAAAATTCGAAAGGAAGAACTCGTTTCAACAGGTGCCAAGTCTGCTGAACCGTCGTCAAGCACTCTCCGGAGTGAAGCGTTGGCTGCGCTCGTTACTTTGGGTATTCCAAAGCCAACGGCGGAGAAAAGTCTGGATGCCATCATCAAGCGTGAGGGACAATCCATTAGTGTTGAAAATCTGATCAAACTGGCGTTACGTTAACCGGAACTGCAATGATATTTGGTGAAAAATTTTACAAGTGTAAAATCGTGTTGATGGATTTGTTTGTAAATACAACCTTCTCTAAATAAGTATATTACCTTGTCATCAACGATTTACTCATTTCTTTTTAAGGTATTAAGCATTTCGGCCGGCGCAGCGTTACTCGTAAACGTTTCCGGCGGCAAGGACGAACCATATTCGGAGCAGGCACAGGAATGGGCCCTACTTGCCGACACGCTTAAAGAAGATACCACCAAGAAAAACATCGACAGATCGGGCTCCCAGCTCATCATGCGATGGAAGGATTACTATTCCAACCGGATCACAGAACCGCGGCCGCGTTCGCCATTCTATCTGCGGGAGCCGAGCAATATCTCGACAACCATTACGCTCGACAGTGCAGGGAAAGTTGCGGTGACTGAAAAAATTCAGACTCCGGGTACCGCCGCACCCGGTGGTCCTACGCCAGGCATTGCTATGCCGGGAGGTACATTGAACTATCGCTACCCAGAGCGCATGGATCTCGAAACGTACGACAAGATCCAGGAAGATCGTGCATTCAAAAGCCTCCTGCGCGAGTACGCGGGCAGGCAAGACGGCAACAGCGCCATGGGCGCGCGCGGCCTGCTGCCCAAGCTGGATCTGCCGCCGGGCCTTACCAAATTGCTCGGGGATGATTTCGTGAATTTCAAACCCACCGGTTTCGTGTCGCTGGACCTCGGGTTGATGCACCAGTTCCTCGATAACCCCGCCATTCCGATTCGTCAGCGCAAGAATACCCAGTTTATTTTCAATGAGCAGATCAACATCAACTTTGATGCCAAGCTTGGTGATCAGCTAGGGTTTCAGACCAACTTCGACACCAAAGCCAACTTCAACTTCGAGAATGCGATCAAGCTGAACTATAAGAATCCGGAAGAAAGCTTTATCCGGAAAATTGAGGCGGGTAACATCAACTGGGCCATTAACAGTCAGCTGATCCCGGGTGTTCAGAACCTGTTTGGTTTGAAGACCGAATTCCAGTTCGGACGGTTGAATGCAACATTTGTTGCGTCTCAACAGAAATCCAGTAAAGAACGGATCACATTACGTGGTGGTGCGCAAAGCCGGGATTTCGAGTTACGCGCCGATACTTACGATGAGAACCGTAACTTCTTCCTTTCTCAGTATTTCCGGAATATTTACGAAAGCTCGCTGCAAAACACGCCCACGATTACTTCCGGCGTGACCGTGACACGTCTTGAAGTTTATGTGACCAACCGGACAACCACTACCGAGTCGCTGCGGAACATTGTCGGTTTTGCTGATTTAGGCGAGCCTGCCCCGTACCGTGCCGGTAACCCCAACTTGCAGCCCGTGCGTTCAACGTCGCCGGCGAGCAACGACGCCAACGGACTTTACAAGAAACTATCGGACAACACCGCTTTCCGCCAGGTCGACAATACCAATTCGGCAATTGCTGGTTTAGGCCTTGAAAAAACCATCGATTATGAATTGCTGCGCGGCGCGAAGCGACTGATCCTCGATCGTGATTATACTTTCCACCCGCAGCTGGGTTATATCTCGCTGACGAACGCGCTCCGCAACGACGAAGTCCTTGCGGTTTCTTATGAGTATACCCTGAATGGGCGTGCATTCAAGGTGGGAGAGCTTACCGAGGATTACCAGGCCAGGCAGGACAATGAAGTAATCGCGCTGAAATTGCTGAAATCATCGACAATCCGCAACAACACCAAGTTGCCGATGTGGGATCTGATGATGAAAAACATCTATTCGCTCGGTACCAGCCAGATCGACAAGCAGGGCTTCCAGTTGAGGGTGATTTATAAAGATGACCAGACCGGTATCGACAACCCTAACTTGCAGGAAAGTAGCATTGCAAACATCCCGTTGATCCGCCTCTCCGGCCTCGATCGCCTGAACCCGGTTAATGACTTGCAACCCGACGGTAACTTCGACTTTGTGGACGGTATTACTATGGACAGCAAAACCGGGCGTATCATATTCCCAGTTTTGGAGCCATTTGGTAGCAACCTTTCCAAAAAATTCGGCCCCGGCGAGGACGTTTATCGCAACAAATATGTGTTCAACGAACTGTATCGCACGACGATGATCGACGCGCAGCAGGTTTCGGAGCGCAACAAGTTTTTCATCAAAGGTGCTTACCAATCGAGTGGGGGAGCCGAGGTGCAGCTGCCATTCGGTGTGCTGGAAACTTCGGTAACCGTGACTTCCGGCGGTGTCCCGCTTTCTCCGGGCTCCGATTACATCGTGGAAGCGCAGATCGGTCGTGTGCGGATTTTGAATTCCAGCGTCCTGGCTTCCGGACGCGAGATCGTGATCGAGTACGAGCGCCCGGACATGTTCCAGAACCAGATCAGGACTTTGGTTGGTACACGTCTCGACTATCTGGTTAACCGCAATCTGAGTGTCGGTCTGACGGCCATGAAATACAAAGAGCGTACCGCGGGCTTCCTTTCGAGGGTATCCATCGGGAACGAGCCTGTGAACAATACGATGCTTGGCTTCGATGTGAATTTCCGCAAGGATGCGCCGTTCCTCACCAAGTGGCTGGACGCATTACCGCTGATACAAACGAAGGAAATGTCGTCGATCCAGTTCAAGGGGGAATTTGCCAAATTACTTCCAGGTGTTTCCAAGGATGTGAACAACCGCTCGCTGGTGGACGATTTCGAAGCCGCTCGTACGGTGTACGATTTGGCTCGCCAGCCTCAAAAATGGCGCCTGGCGGCAGTACCTACCAAATTCAGGGATGGATTTACAGGTAAGGATCTGAACTACGGCTACAAACGTGCCAAGATTTCGGCCTATACCGTCGATAATATCTTCGGCGGAGCGCAGGGGCTCGGTGGAGGATATCAGCCACCTACCAACTTCACTGACGACGACAGGAAGTTCTATTACGAGAGGCTCTACCTGCCTAATCAGATCTTCCCGAACCGAGCTATTGCCGGGTTGGTGACGTATCCGCAGCAAGTGCTGGATATTGCCTACTATCCAAGCGAGCGCGGAATGTATAACTATAACACCGATCTCAACTCGGATGGTCGCATGAAAACCCCCAGAAACAATTTCGGGGCATTGAGCCGTGCGATTACTTCCGACAACGATTTTGATAATGCCAACATCGAAAGCATCGAGTTCTGGATGCTCGATCCATTTATCAATGACCCCAAAGGTGCTATCAGGGACGGTTTTGCCAATCAGCCTAATACCACCGGCGGAAAGCTGGTATTTAACCTCGGGGATATTTCGGAAGATGTAATTCCTGATGAGCGCTACAACTTTGAAAATGGGCTGCCGCTTGTACCCAAGCAGGTGGGAGTGAATGTCGACTCGACGGCATGGGGCTATGCTACCAAATCACAGTACCTGATCAATGCATTCAGCAATGAGGATGGTGCGCGCCAGAAGCAGGACGTCGGTCTGGATGGATTAACGAACGAGGAAGAACGTGCTTTCTTCAAGACCTTCATCGACCGTCTTCCCGCAAACCTGACCGCCGAAGCACGGGCCAAAATCCTGGCAGACCCTTCGGGCGACGATTTCCAGTTCTTCCTGGGCGCAGATCTTGACGCTGCCGAAATGAAAGTTCTGGAGCGTTACAAGAATTACATCGGGATGGAGAACAACTCGCCCGAAAGCCAGGGGAGATCAGTGGATGTGACACCGGCATCGACCAACATCCCCGATGGCGAGGATATGAACGTCGACAACACGATCAACGACAATGAATCCTATTACGAATATGAGATAGACCTGAAACCGGGACAGCTTGCTGTGGGTAATGGGTATATTGTTGATAAAACGGTGAATACCGACGACGGCCAGAGCTGGTACCTTTTCCGCGTTCCTATTAAGGAGTTTTCGGGAATGGTAGGAAGCATGAATGGTTTCAAGTCGATCCGCTTCATGCGTATGTATCTGACCGACTTCCAACAGCCGGTGGTACTGCGTTTTGCACAGCTCCAAATGGTAGGTCAGCAATACCGCAAATACACCTACAACCTCGATTCGCCTGGTTTGCAGGAAGTGCCGGAGCCGTATGACGCGAAATTTACGGTCGGTACCGTGAGTATTGAGGAAAATGGCCAGGCCAATGGAGCCACGAATAAGTATGTATACAAAATTCCTCCTACCTGGAAACGGGATCAGGACAACACCCAGCGCCCGCCGTTGTTGCTCAATGAGCAGTCGATGAGCCTTTGTGTGACGGGCCTTCGTGACGGGGACTCACGGGCAGTGTTCAAAAATGTGAACCTCGACTTGCTTTTCCGCAAGCGCCTGCGCATGTACGTACACATGCAGAACGAGCAGGACGAAGACAACATGGTAGGTGCATTTATGAGAATCGGTACCGACCTCACCCAAAACTATTACGAAATTGACCTTTCGGCCCTGAAAGCTACCAGGCCGGGAGACCGCCCCGATTCAGAAGTATGGCCGGAGAGCAACGAGGTCAACATTGCATTGGCGGATCTGATCGATGCCAAGGCGCAACGCAACCGGCAAATCGACAAAAACCTGAGTGTGCCTTTCACAGTGTTTAGCTCCGACAGGAGGTACAAACTGACCGTGGTGGGTAACCCGGATTTGAGCGCCGTGAAAGTGATGATGATCGGTATGCGCAATCCGAAGTCGGTCGATGAGCGCGCGAAGACGTTTTGTATCTGGGTGGATGAAATGCACGTAGAAGGTTTCGACGATACCGGCGGTATGGCGGCCATCGCTCAGCTGAATGCGAAACTGGCCGACTTTGCGACATTAACCGCATCCGGACGGATCGAGACGTTCGGTTTCGGGACCGTGCAGCAGCGCATCGGTGAGCGGACCCGTAATTTCACCTCGGAATATGGGTTTTCTTCCAATATTGCATTGGATAAATTATTGCCCGCCAACTGGGGCTTCCAGATACCGCTATTTGTGAGTTATGACCGGCGAAATGTGAAACCGCATTTCGACCCGCTCGATCCGGATACGCCGTTGAGTACCTCGCTGGATAACCTCCGAACGGACGAAGAACGCGACGGGTACAGGCGAATGGTGGAAGAAAATGCCGTCAAGCGAGGGTTTAACTTCTCGAACGTCCGAAAGATCAAGACCAAACCAGGGGCGAAAAACCATTTCTTTGATTTCGAGAACTTCGCATTCAGTTATGCATTCAGTGATGATAAGCGAAGGAATATCCTGACGCAGGAATACAATCAGCGTGCTTACCGGGCCGGTATTTCGTACATGTATGCCAGCCAGCCGAAGGCTATCGAGCCATTCAAAAAATGGAAAGCGACCGGCCGTTGGGCAGAGTTTATCAAGGAATTCAATGTAACACTCCTACCGAATATGGTGTCGTTGCGTACCGACGTGGATCGCCGCTTCCTGAAAACGCAGCTACGCAATGCGGACCTGACTACCGACGGTATTCAGCCATTGTATGAAAAGTATTTCTGGTTCAACCGCTATTACGATTTCGGCTGGAACCTGACGCGTAACATGACGCTGACCTATGCCGCTACCGCCAACTCGATTATCGACGAGCCGGAGGGGGATATCAACACCGGCGCGAAGAAAGACTCGCTTTGGAGTAATTTCAAAAAGCTGGGGCGTATCAAGAATTTTGACCAGAAAATTGACCTGACATACCGTCTGCCGCTCGACAAAATTCCGGTTCTGGACTGGATGTCGGCAGATTACAAGCATTCCATTGGCTATAATTACCAGGCCAATGCATTGAACCTGAAAGATACGACGGGGCTGCCGTTTGGGGACATTATCCGTAACAGCCGCGAGCGGGGCGTTACCGGGAAAGTGGATTTTGTGTTGCTTTATAACAAGCTGCGCTACCTCAAATTCGCGAACACACCATCTGCTGCGAGAAAGAATTTTGCACGTAGCCCGGGGGATATTGAGGACATCGATATGCGCACGACCGACATTGTGAAGAGCCTTACAAGGGCCTTAATGACCGTTCGCGGTATCAACGTCAGCTATTCGGTTTTGGAAACAACCGCGTTGCCGGGCTATCTGAGAGCGCCTAAATACTTCGGTCTCGATAATGCCAATGCGCCGGGATTAGGCTTCGTATTAGGCCAGCAGGACAGGAATTTCCAAATGAAAGCGGCGGAAAAAGGCTGGATTACCAAAAGCAAGCAGCAGAATATGCCGTTCCAGCAAACCATCGCGAAGAACTTCTCGGCTAATACCACATTGGAGCCGTTCAAGGATTTCAGGCTGATCATCGAGGCGCGGTTGACGCGGCAGGATGCTTACCAGGAATTCTACCGGCCCGATTCATCCGGGAATTTTGCATCGCAAAGCCCGCTGCGGAATGGTCAGTTCAGCATGTCGTTCATGTCGTTCAGGACGGCATTTGCCAAAATGCGGAGAGACAACTCTTCGCCGGTGTTCGATAAGTTCCGTGCTTACCGGGCTATCCTGCGCGACCGTCTGAATGCGGAGAACAACAGCGGCGGCGAATACAACGAAACATCACAAGACGTATTGATTTCGGCATTCTTCGCGGCCTATACCGGTAAGGACCCGAAAACGGTGCGCACGAACCCGTTCCTGAAATTCCCGATGCCTAACTGGGATTTGAGCTATACCGGCCTTTCGTCGATCCCGGCGTTCAAGCGGTTGTTCAGCTCGTTTACGTTGCGGCATAAGTATATGTCCAATTACAGTGTCGGTAACTTCACGTCGTCGCTCGACTATGAGGCGCTTTATGTGAACCTGGCCGTGACGGGTTATCCGCTGTCGTCGAGGCTGAATGACCTTGGACAGTACATTCCGGTGTTTGCGATGAGCACCATTACGCTTTCGGAGAAATTCCAGCCGCTCGTGGGCGTGGAGATGCGCACACAGAGCCGGGTAACCGCGCGCGTGGAATACAACCGCGACCGCACCATCGCATTGAACCTCTCGAACTCGCAGGTGGCTGAGCTCTTCAACCAGGACATTACGGTTAACATTGGCTTTACCAAAAACAATGTGCCGCTGCCGTTCAAGATCAATGGCGTGAAGAAGAAGCTGAAAAACGATATGACAATGCAGCTAGCGATGACGTTCCGTGATACCCGCTCGATCCAGCGGAAGTTCGACGGCGAGAATATCCCGATCGCCGGAAACATCAACTTCCAGCTGCGTCCGACGGTAAATTACATGGTCAACAACCGTTTAAGCGTACAATTCTATTTCGATCGCACGTTCAACGACCCGCTGGTTTCCAACTCATTCTACCGCGCCAGTACGGCCGGTGGCGTGCAGCTGAAGTTCAATTTGGCTGAATAACATTTTGATTTGGAAAATACAGCTTACATCATGTAATTTGCGCTCCAAAGATGTTCACTACTTACCTGATTTTATCATGAATTTTCCATCAGAACTGAAATACACAGAAGATCACGAATGGATTCGTATTGAAGGGGATACGGCAACTATTGGCATTACCGAACATGCCCAGAATGAATTAGGTGACATTGTGTATGTGGACATTAACACCGTAGGAGAAGCGTTGGGCAAAGGGGATGTTTTTGGTTCGGTTGAAGCTGTGAAAACGGTATCCGACCTTTTTATCCCGGTTGCAGGTACGGTGCTTGAAGTAAACCCCGACCTCGACGGCGAGCCTGAACTTGTAAACTCTGATCCTTACGGCAGCGGATGGATGGTGAAAATCAGTCTGGCGAATCCCGGCGATGAAGACGGGCTGCTTTCCGCAGAGCAGTATAAAGAATTTATAGGTGCCTGATATTAGGTTTGAAGCTCCATTCGGAGCTTTTTTTTTGAAACCGGTTCGATGTTGCATTCCGGTGTTTAGTTTGAAATAAATATGAAATTGTTAGTTAGCTCGGTTCGGGTAATTGATAAGCAATCTCCCTTCAATGGTCAGGTGAAAGACATCCTGATCGAGGACGGGAAGATTAAACAAATTGGTGACAACCTTGGTGCAGGCAATGCGCAGGTGGTGGACGGCACCGGCCTTTGCGTATCCGCAGGCTGGGTCGATATGCGCGTGCAAGGGCGCGACCCCGGTTTCGAGCATAAGGAAGATTTGCATTCGGTGCGCGAAGCTGCGGCACATGGCGGGTTTACGGAAGTTGTATTGCTGCCGAATACGCAGCCGGTGGTCGATACGAAGGACACGCTCAATTACATTCGGCACAGCAGCTTCGGCGGACTGGTAACGCTGCACCCTGCGGCGGCAGTAACGAAGAAAGCCGACGGCGTCGATTTTACCGAAATGATGGATTTGCACAAGGCAGGGGCCATTGCATTTACAGACGGTGAAAGCCCGGTCCAGAATGCGGATTTGCTCCTGAAAACCATCCTGTACCTGCGTCCGTTGAATGCATTGCTCATCAACCGTCCGGAGGATCGCGAGCTCACGCTTTACGGGCAGATGCACGAGGGCGTGACGAGTACGCTCGTAGGCATGAAAGGAATGCCGGCACTGGCAGAAGAGATGATGCTTATCCGCGACCTGAAACTGCTCGAATACGCATTAGAGAAAAATACTTATGACACCACTGCTCCGGTACTGCATGTGTCGCTGCTGTCGACCGTGCGTGGTGTAGAACTGATCCGTGAAGCGAAGGCAAAAGGATTACCCGTTTCGGTAGATATCGCAGCGCACCAGTTGGCATTTGAAGATAAGGACCTCATTGGGTTTGATACCAACCTGAAAGTGAACCCGCCATTCCGCTCGCCGGAAGACAACGCGGCATTGCGCCAGGGTTTGGCGGACGGTACCATCGACGCCATCGTGTCAGACCATAACCCGCACGACGAGGAAAGCAAGAACCTAGAATTCGATCATGCCGATTTTGGTATTACCGCTTTGGAAACGGCATTTGCATTGTCCGTAATGCATAGCGGCCTGGTGGTGGACGATATCGTAGAAAAACTGACCGCACAGCCGCGTCGTATTCTGCGCCTGCCGGAGGTGAACGTAGCGGAAGGCGCTGCGGCCAATCTCACCTTCTTCGATCCGAATGCGGAGTGGCTATTCGGCAGAAGTTACTCCAAATCCAAGAATACACCGTTCCTGGGACAGACTTTGAGAGGGAAAGTAAGAGGGGTGATCAACAACGGTAAACAGGAGTGGTTCCAATGAATTCGATTATAGCCTATTTTAATAAACCTATTTTAAAACTGTCGCTCCTGTTCGGGCTGGCGCTGGGCATATTGGTCTTTGCGTTTTTCCTGGGCTTGTACGCGATGGGCATTGTGCCGCTGGGGAATAACAAAGTGATGGATATCGGTATCCATATTATCCTCATTGCGGGCGCTTGCTGGTACTACCGTAAGAAAGTCGGAAACGGCTTTTTGCATTTGTGGGAAGCATTAACCATCGGTTACGTTGTAAATACCGTTGGTGCATTGATCGCCGGCTGGCTGATCTATTTTTTTGTAACTTACGTTGACCCTGCTGTTTTTACCGCATATATTGCCCAGATGAAGGACCTGATGCTGCAAGGCAAAGCCGAGCTCGTCAAGAATATCGGGGAGGCCGAGTTTCAGAAGATGTACAATGGTGTGGGAGATATGGCTACCTCGGAAATCATCACCGATGAAGTAGGAAAGAAAACAGTCATGGCGATTATCCCGATCCTGGTGATTTCATTGATTTTGAGAAAACAGGATTACAGCATCATGCAAAACAACAAATCTTAAACCTTCATGGAAGAAAAAACCTCTACCGCTCGCGTTGCCCTGAAATATGGCCTGTTAGCCGCCGTTGTGACGATGGTGTATTCGACGGTCCTGTATGTGGCCGGACTCGGGTCGAACAGATTACTGGCGTCCGTAACGTACGCTTTCATGATCATCGCGATCGTTTTGGCGATGAAGGATTTTCGCGAGAAGAATGGAGGTTTTATCAGCTATGGCGAAGGGCTGGGATTGGGTTCGCTTACTTCCGGAGTGCTGGGCCTGCTGAGTTCGGCATTTACGATTTTCTATATCCAGTTTATCGACTCGAATATGCTCACGCAGAGCCTCGACCAGATGCGCGAAGAGCTGGAAGGAAAGGGAATGGACGACGCGCAGATCGAACAGGCGCTGGAAATGTCCCAGAAATTCATGTCGCCCGGTATCATGTTCGTGACGGTCATTTTCGGATACCTGATCATGGGCTTCATTTTCTCGCTGATCATCGCCGCCATCATGCGGAAGGAAAAGCCGGTTTTCGAGTAACCGATTCCTGAAAAGACTCTTTAAAATTCCCGAATAGTGTTAGCAATCTTCCGAAAAGAGGTAGCCAGTTTTTTCAACTCATTGATCGCCTACATCGTGATGGCGGTCTTCCTGACGGCCATCGGCCTGATAGTATGGGTTTTCCCGGATTCCAATATCCTGGATTATGGTTATGCCGACCTCGGCTCGTTTTTCGGTCTGGCGCCTTATGTGCTGATATTCCTCATTCCGGCTATTACCATGCGTTCGCTGGCCGAGGAATCGCGCAATGGCACACTCGAATTGCTCCTGACCAAGCCTATTCGTAATATCGATCTGGTTCTCGGGAAGTTCTTTGCGAACTGGGTGCTGGTAGTGCTCACCTTACTGCCGACGCTCATTTACTATTACAGTGTTTACAAACTAGGCAACCCTGTCGGCGACGTCGATTCCGCTGCGGTGGCCGGATCGTACCTCGGCCTGCTGCTGCTTAGCGGCGTGCTGGTAGCGATGGGGATCTGGGCTTCTTCGTTGAACGATAATCAGATCGTCGCATTCATCCTCGGCGTCTTCCTCGCATTCATCTGGTATGTGGGTTTCGGGGCCGTTTCGGGCATGTTCGGCGATGGTTTCGCGGCTAATCTCCTTTCCGGTATAGCCCTGGACGTTCAGTACCAGGCGTTGGGGAAAGGGCTCATCGATTCGCGCAATGTGATCTACCTCCTCAGCCTGATTATGTTCTTTATCTTCCTCACACTCTGGCGTGTAGAAAGCCTCCGCAAGTGAGGCACGTATTTTGTATAAGTAGCTGGGCTGTCGATCCATCGGGGAGTGCTGTTCGTATATTTCGTATATGAAGAAAAGCACACTACGATGGTGAACTTAGACAGACAACCGCGAATGCAGGCAATCTACCCCTCTTTGGTAATTTCCTACTTGAATGGCGCTGAGGCAATAATTTGGTATGGCCCGTCCAGGCGTGTAGGAAAATTTACTAGATTGCCAGTAAGTAATTTACAATTAAATGTTAAGCGACTCTTGGCGACCAGCAAGGTAAAATACTCGGAAGAGGAATTGGTGTCAGCTCTTAAAAGAAACGAGCGAAGCGCCTTCGAATTCCTGTACGATCATTACTCAGGAGCTTTGTTTAATATCATTTCAAAAACGTTGAAGGATGAGGAGAAAGCCGCGGATGTATTGCAGGAATGCTTTCTGAAGATATGGAAGAATATCGCTTCCTATGACCCCGAGAAAGGACGATTGTTTACATGGATTATGAATATCGCGCGCAATGGTGCGATAGACGCAGTCAGGGCGGAGGGCCGGAAGCCGGCAATGGATGATATTGAAAACACGGTGGTCCTGAATGAGAAGGATACGTACGAAGATTCACAAACAATCAGTTCGGACATGAAGGCGATCGTCGACATGCTCCGGCCCGAGCGGAAGATACTCATCGATATGGCCTATTTCCAGGGTTACACGCATGAGGAGATTTCCGAAGAACTGAGCATACCGTTGGGCACCGTGAAATCGCGGATCCGCACCGCTTTACAAGAGTTAAAACATTACTTTGCAGTATGAATATCCAAGCCTATATAGAGTCCGGTATATTGGAGGAATATGTATTGGGCACTGTTACTCCCCAGGAGAAACAGGAGGTGGAGTGTATGTCGCATATTTACCCTGAAATCAAGGAAGAGCTGTTGCGTACCGAAAGTGCATTGGAAGAATATGCACTGAAACACCAGGCAACACCTCCGCCCGCTTTGAAAGAGTCGATTTTTGCGCAAATGAATTTCGAAACGCCGGCCGAGGAGGAATCCCGGGCCGCGGATATAGCCGAAGACAAAACCGTTGCGTTATCGGACGCCGCCACAGGCGCGCAGGCAACGCCGGTTACGCCCGCACAACCGGAGGCACGCGTGATCGACCATGCATTCGACCGCGTCGAAACACAGGTAGTAACGCCTGGCTGGGCAAAACTGGCCGTGGCAGCCGCGGTATTACTCGCCCTTTTTGCGGGGTGGTCGGCCATGCAGATGACCGACATGAAAAATGCCAGCAACGCGGCGGTAGCGAAAGTGGAAAGTATGCAGGCCGATATGGCGGCAATGAAAGCGCAGACTGAATACAACGAGGCCGTGGCCGCATTGTTCCGCAACCCGACCTACAAACACGTGCATTTAGCAGGATTGCAGAAGTCGCCCGAAAGCGCCGTTTCCGCATTCTGGAACACGCAGACCAACGAAGTGCTGATCGACGTGCAAAACCTGCCCGCCGCGCCCCAGGGTAAGCAATACCAGCTTTGGAGCATCGTGGATGGTAAGCCTGTCGACATTGGTATGCTCGACAATGCATTCACAGGCAAAGTCCTTAAAATGAAAAACACCAAAGCCGGTTCCGCCGCATTTGCCATTACCCTGGAAAAAGAAGGCGGCAACCCAACCCCAACGATGGAGGAAATGTATGTGATGGGGAAAGTGGTATAGTTAATACTATTGTCATGCTGAGCGGAGTCGAAGCATCTTGCAAGATGCTTCGACTCCGCTCAGCATGACATCACACAAGAAACCAATTTATATGAAGCGTAGCAGTTTTTTAAAAAGCATCGCACTCGGCGGTGCATTAGTTACCAATATCGACAAAGGTCCGGCAGCACAGTCCGGACCTTTGTCGCAAGAAAATAAGCCCAAAGCCACATTGTCCGCCGACCTCGTGATCGCGGGCGGCGGCCTGGGCGGATGCGCGGCCGCATTGGCCGCATTGCGCAATGGTCTGTCCGTAATCCTCACCGAAGAAACCGACTGGATTGGCGGGCAAATTTCGCAGCAGGGCGTCCCGCCCGACGAGCATCCGTGGATCGAAACGCATGGCGCCACGAAGGCTTACCGCGATTTCCGCACCGCCGTACGCGAGTATTACCAGAAAAACTACCCGCTCACCGCCGAGGCCAAAAGCCGCAAAAACCTCAACCCCGGCGACGGGTCCGTATCCAAGCTCTGCCACGAACCGCGTGTAGCCGTAGCCGTGCTCACCGACATGCTGAACCCGTACCTCAGCACCGGCAAGCTGACATTGCTTTTGGAACACAAAATTGTATCTGCGGACGTAAAAGGCAACAAAGTACAATCGCTCACCGCCCTCAATCGCCGCAGCAAAACCCAGGTAACCCTCGCCGCGCCCTATTTTGCGGATGCTACCGAACTCGGTGACCTGCTGCCCATGACCGGCACCGAGTTCGTCACCGGCGCCGAATCCAAGGCCGAAACCGGCGAATTCCATGCCCCCGAAAAAGCCGACCCGAACAACGTGCAGGCATTTACCGTCTGCTTCGCTATCGACTACCGCCCGGGCGAAAACCACGTGATCGAAAAGCCGCGCGAATACGATTTCTGGAAGAACTACGTGCCCAAAATGGCCAAACCCTGGTCGGGCAGGCTGCTGGACCTCTCATATTCCAACCCCAAAACGCTCGAACCGAAGCAGCTCGGCTTCCACCCGGAAGGCATCCCGACCGGCAATAACCTCAACCTCTGGCTCTACCGCCGCATTATCAACAAGGCCAACTTCGCCCCCGGCACCTACGCCGGCGACATTACCATCGTCAACTGGCCGCAAAACGACTACACCCTCGGCAACCTCATCGGCGCCAGCGAAAAGGACTTTGACAAGCATTTCGAACGCGGCAAGCAGCTCAGCCTCTCGCTCCTGTACTGGCTCCAAACCGAGGCCCCACGCCCCGACGGCGGCAAAGGCTGGCCTGGCATCCGCCTCCGCAAAGACGTCATGGGCACCGAAGACGGCCTCGCCAAATACCCCTACGTCCGCGAATCGCGGCGCATTAAGGCACTATTTACCATCAAGGAGGAACACGTAGGCGCTGAGCAGCGGGCTGCTGTCACCGGGCAATCTGCGGGCGTGAAGGCTGCTGCTTTTGAGGATAGCGTTGGGATTGGCTACTACCATATTGACTTGCATCCCAGCACCGGCGGGGATAATTACATTGATTTCGGGTCGTTGCCGTTTCAGATTCCTTTGGGCGCGCTGCTGCCGGTGCGGATGGAGAATATTTTGCCTGCTAATAAGAATATTGGCACTACGCATATTACGAATGGGTGTTACCGGCTGCATCCGGTGGAGTGGAGTATTGGGGAGGCTGTGGGGTTGTTGGTGGGGTATGCTTCTTCGAAGAATGTGCTTCCGAGGGGTGTTAGGGAGGATAAGGGGTTGTTGGCGGGGTTTCAGGAGTTTGTGAAAGGGGAGGGGGTTGAGACGGAGTGGAAGGGATGAACAGTATCGTTTCTGAATACTACGTACATAATGAATATGAAAGTCATCCAACCTGATTTACCCAATCTCGAATGAACATTCCTATCCGTTCTATATCTTGGTTAACTAGCTCTCCGCTGTGCATGATAACGTTTCGCGAACGTTCGAGGGTCTTAATTATTTGATCGGCCCATTCAACAGAATGAATGTGCGGCTCGAAGAACTGCCAATTATCAACATTTCGGATGATGGATAGCAGATCCCCAAATTCAGTATAGTTAATAATACTATCGCCTCTGGGTGTGTGCCATCGAATCTTATTTTCTTCCTCTCTTCTAGATTCTGCTCTTGACCTGATCTTCTCCGAAACGCATTCTAACCACCAATTTTCACCTTTATTTTCGAGGAGCTTTTTTGATACAAATTGCCTTACCATGTTCTCAAATGCGCATATGGCTGTATAAACTATTGCCATTTTTTGCGCTTTCAGAACGAGTTCTTGATCAAGTTCCTCAATTCCTAATGTGTCGTAAATTTTCTTAAATTCTTCGTTGTTGAATCTTGACTTTTTGAGCCTTCCTGTCTTATCTAAGGCTTCTTCTGTCAATATTCCTTTGAAAACGAAAGAGTACAATGGATCTCTATTCATTGGATTTATAGTAAATGCTCTTTTAGGCTTTTGAATATTGCATCATATACCGTGATGTCTCTTGTCTCTGGTAAGTGGATCTGTATATTATAATGCATTTCAGTATTAATATTTTTGCTTATGAGTTCCCTAGTTAACGGTGGAGAATTTTTTTCAAAATGAATCTCTTCTACTCTTGGATCTTCTTTGCTCACATTTATCAAGTTGTTATCAATCCTTGTGAAATCTGCATATTTACAGAGAGCAGTAAAAGTGTTCGCCATCCAGCTAATTACTTTTTCGGACTTAGATCCCTGAGTGAGAGTCTTCATTTTATTCTTAACCTCGTTCGCCGTCATTTCATTCGCTTTTTTATTAACTGCGAAAAGATCATCATAAGCAGTTCTAATTGCTTCTGCCAACACTTGTCGCGACTGTGTCTGATCCAAAAATTGAAAATATCTTTCTTGGGGTGCTCCATTGCTATCAATGAAGTTGAGGAGCTTTAAAACACCTATAAGCAATCGATCATTCGTGCTCTTAAATTCGAGTTGTTCTAAAAATTTAATCGTGAACTTAGATGGAGCCTTTGCATTCAAAAGAGAATTGAAAAACACGTCTAAGTTTTTCGTAGTTAGCAAATACTGCTCTGGTAAAGCCATGAATCTATTGGTTTAAATTAGAACTATTGTCAATCTATAAAAAGTTTGATAGTTAGTTGTCATTTTCAAACATTTTCCCTTTCCTGAACTTTGTCTCTTTGTTGCGTAAGATGTTTATATTGCTATTAATAAATGCGTCTATGAATAGATCATTAAACCATAAATTGCGGATCATGCAATACTCAGTAAATAATGAATTTTTACTATTTTCCCATTCCGATCCAAACTCACTCAGCCAATTATAATACAGAAGTATTTGCTCATGAACAGATAATTGTGCTCGCAGCATTCGGAAGTATTTCATTTTTTCTTCGTATTCTGAAATAATTTCAGTTGTAGCGATAGTTTTTGCGGTCAAGTATAGATGTCTAAAATAATGGCTAAGCCTGGACGCATGTCCAGAAAATGGTTTATAATTAAAATACAGAGATGTGTCATCGGAATATATTTTTCTATCTTTATTGCTTTTTATTATTTCTAAATCAGGCTCTTCATGCTTTTTTCTCGCATTTGATAGTAATTCTATAAGTTTAGTCTCGTTCGGGTAGTTTCGCTTGAATTGATCAAGACCGAAAAAAAATATGTTATAGCATACCTTGAATCCCTCTTTATCTATATTTCTTACGTCCTTATAGATTCTTAGTATACAATGGAACTCGGTTTTCATCACGACAAATAATTTTCTGCCTCTTGTCGCTGCATTGTATCTTTCAAGTCCTTCTTTCTTTTCCCAATAGTTATACCCGGTAATAATCATTTCATTAATATTTTCTCGGTGAAGACGGAGTAGTTCGTAAAATTGTGAGTCAAATTGTTGTAGACGATATTGAGAACTCTGACTGTTTATTTGTTCTTGAAGCTGCTTGTTATTTAGCTCCTGCTCTTTGTAGAATAATTCTCTTTGCTGAGCATTGGCTTTGTACTGAATGTAGAAGGCTAACCCCGTTACAATTACTCCTGAAATTGCGATGAACGGATTCATAATCCCTCCAAGAGTGTCTCCAATTTGTCCTGTGTCGCTAAAATCAAAATCTGAGGTGATAGCTGGCCCGGTTAAGACTACGGGTGCGATAAATGCTATTATTATTGAAGAAGCGCAAGCCCTAGTAGGATAAACATTACAGATTTAGATTGTTTAGATCTATCGTCCGTGAATTTGTTCAATGAAAGATTGTTAAGTTGATCAACTAATTGAAAATGTTGATAAAGTAGATACGATGATGCTGCAAGTAAAGCGAGCAGAATCAAGGAGACTATTAATACGTAAAATGTCATAATTGAATCAAAGGAGCTTGAAGGTTTACGGTTATGGCTTATTTTTAGTTAAAGTACAAAAAATAATGCTCATAATTCAATTGCATACATATTTTCCCGGTGGAGGTAGTTCAATTGACTATGAAAGATGAAAGTTACATGGATGCACGGCGGGGCTTAGATTTCAGTCGAGTATACAAGTTGCTTCTTGCATCCAATATTTTTCTTCAAATGTGGATTTCGGATGCCCCTTTCTTCCAACAGGTCAAACTGCCGCCCAAGCAAGTCCTGCAAAGCAAATTTGAGGTCAAAATAATGATCTGCGTAGTCTTCAACTTCCATATCAAGGAAGTCGACTATTAAATGGATGTCGCTTTCATCGGTGAAGTTTTGCGGTCAGAATAGACCCAAATGCATATAGTGCCCTTACTTTGTAGGTACTACAAAGCGTTTCGATGTCGGCTTGATACTTTCGCAGCCATTTCACATAATTTACCTATTCCCTATCAACTTCTCCAACCGCTCCATCATCTCATCCTTCTCCTTCAACATCCGCTCGTACAAAGCAATCTTCTCCTCATGAAGCTGCATGAGTTTATCGATAGGATGGAAGGTCGGGTTGTTGTTAAAAACGGCTGCATTGTCGTTGAAGGTGCTTGAAATCACATTCACCGCCTTTTCCTCATCAAAATTCCGAATCGCTTCCACCGGTATTTTCAGTATCGCTGCTACTTGTTCTAAAATGTCGGAATCGATTTTTTCGCGCTGTTCGAGCGTGGAGATTCTTTGCTGGTTCCAATCGCTGCCGAGCTCGAAGGCGAGCATGTCCTGTTTGATTCCGAGCATTTCGCGGAACCGTTTCACGTTGCGGCCTTCGTGGATCTTCGGGTTGGAGGTAGTATGTGTCATACCGGGGCTATTTCGTTGAAAAGGCAATTTATATAAATCCATCGGGAAGTGTTCCGGTAATTTACAGGTATTTCGGCGTAAGTTACGCGGCCCGCGGGTTGGGTACGGGTTGCAGGAATGCGTGCTTTACGGAAAACGTAAATGCACGATTTACACCACACTTCCGACACCGATCCCATGCACACACAAACACACCCTATCGAACCCACGGATGAGGCCTTGCTGGCGTATGGCCGCGAGGTAGGCAAGCTCCTGAGCAGCAGCAGCGCCGAAAGCTGGCGCGACGAACTCTGGACGATCTTCACCGGCTACATCATCTCCCTCAAAGAACAAGGCCCCGCGCCGGAGCTTTGCGATACTTACTTTTCGTTTAAGGAGCTGATTGCGTTTTTTGAGAATGTGGAGCGGATTGGGAGAGGGGAGTGCGTGAATGCCTGATGCAAAATGTCAGTCTGAGCGCAGTCGAAGACAGGCCTTGCCGAGGTATGTAAATTGACATCGCGCATGTGCTTCGACCGCCGGGCGGCCCCGTTTGCTCAGCATGACAATTGAGTGAACAGTAGTGTTATAACAATATCAGACATCAAAAATATCCCTCACCAACAGCTGAAACGACCCCAGCGATTGGGAAGTGAGCGTTTCCGATTCTGTGAAAGGCTTCAAACCAATGTATTTGCCGGTTTCATCGAGCAGGTACACTAGCACAATGCGGTCATTCGGCTCCACCAGCCAATATTCTTTCACGCCATTTTCCTGGTAGATTTCAAACTTCTCGTTCATCTCCCGGTCCGTGTTTCCGGGAGAGAGCACTTCCACGATCAGGTCCGGCGCGCCGATGCAGCCTTTTGCGTCGATTTTGGCCGGGTCGCATACTACGCATACGTCCGGTTGCACGACGGTGTAAATCTTGTCCGATTCGGCTTTGTGAATGGGTGTCAGGCGCACATCGAAAGGTGCCACGAATGCTTTGCAGGAGCTGCGATGCACGTGGTTGCTAATCTGCCGGAATATCTCGCCGACGTATTGCTGGTGCTTGGTCGCAGGTGCAGGCGACATTTTGAAAATCTTGCCTCTGATCAACTCAATGCGCTCCTCGAACTGCCATTTCAGGTAGTCGGCGTAGGAGTAGGATGCATTTAAATCAAGCTGATTCAGGTTTGTGATCGTCATGGCCGCAATTTCTAGTTGATATAGTATGTGTCAGGCCGGCTGTAATGCATTGCTCTGCAAGGGCCGAAAGTGTTGAATCGTTTTACGCTCTACGGCTCTCTCGGCATGCCATAGATCATAATTACGTTGAATATCCAGCCAGAACTCCGCGCTGGTGCCGAAAGCTTCTGAGAGCCTTACACACATTTCGGAACTGATCCCTTGGTGTTCATTCAAAATATTTGAGAGTGTTTTGCGAGTGATTCCAAGGCCCTTTGCAATTTCAGCCTGGGTGTAGTCGTGACCGGTCTCCTCTTTTAGTCCCTCGATAGTTTCCTTTATCAATGCCCCAGGGTGTGCTGGTCTCATTCCTCTTTTCATAATTCTACTGTTGTTAATGATAATCCAGATAGTCGACATCGAAAACGTTGCCATCGTCAAATCTGAATATGATCCGCCAGTTGCCGGATACGTTTACGGCGTGGAATCCTTTCAGTTTGCCCGACAATGGGTGCAGCCGCGATCCAGGCGTGCCGATATCGTCTAGCGATTTCGCAAATTCTAACCGAGTCAGAACATTGCGAATTCTTATAATGTGTGTAGCGGGTAATTTGGTAATGTCTTCATCTTCAAAAAACAACCGTAACCCTTTGTGTCGGAAGCTTTTTATCATTAACACAAATGTAACAGGGTATGTTACATTTTGCAAAAATGGCACGCAACAAAAAAGGACGAGCAGCAATGCGCCGCTCGTCCCCCAAAATCCATTTCCGTCGTCTTAAGACGACGGCTAAAGGGATTATTTCCCGCCCTTCGCCTGCTTCAACGCCTCGGTCGTCAACCAATACTTGGCAATCATATTAGGCACCTCCCATTCAGGCAACTTGCCTGCTTTGAGATACTCCATATATTTATTGGCCACCTGCGCGAAGTGAGATTCGTGACCGGTATCGTATTTGGCATCAATAACCACTTCCCAACCAGCAGCAGTCTTTTTCAGCTCCACACCGGGGAATTTGGCTTGTACGGTTTTGAATGCAGCCGCAACAGCGTCTTCATAAGCCTTGCTCTTGTCGGCAGTTTCAATGTAAAGGACAGGCTTATACTTCTGGTCTTTGCCCTGGCGGACGATCAGGTTGGCTTTGGAGCCTTTCATGATCGAGTAATGCGTGTCGCCGGTGCCTTCGGGGGCCTGGAAGTTCCAGATCACGGAAACTTTCGCGTGGACGCCTTTCAGGGTATAGTTCATTTCGCCATTGGAATACACATTCAGCAAAGTGTCCTTAATGTCCTTTTTAAGGAAATCGGGATAGGTTTCGCTTTTGGTGACGAGCTTGAACTGCGACGGCGTGAGCTGGGTAGCGGTGCGCTTGGTCGATAGCAGTTGAATGTCCTTTTGATAATCCAGGGATACATTCGGGAAACAGCTCCATTGCACGAGGTCCACGAGGTGGGTCGTCACATCTACCATTCCTTCGCCTTGTTGGTTTACATCAAAAAACCAGGTAGGGCGCACGAGCGGTTCGCCGGAGATGTATTTGAAGAAGTGGTGCACGCTTTCTTTCGATACCGCGGGGTTCTCGGGCGTGCCTTTTTGCAGTTCGCCGAAGATCTCGGGTAGCAATGCGAGCTCGCGTTGCAGAGTGTTGGTGATCTCGTAACGCTCGGTCATGATGTCGTACAGGAGCACCTTGTTCTTGTCGGCGCTGGCGAATGCTTCTTTCAGCTTGTCGAAGCCTGCTGCATCGATGGCCATTGGTTTGTCGGCCAATACGTTCAGACCTGCGTCGACGGATTTTTTGATGAAATCGGTCTTTTTCTGGTTGTTACCGGCCAGTACCACCACGTTACCTTTTTTCTCCGAAATCATTTTTTCGAAGAAATCGGTGCCGGTGTACACTTCTTCTTTCCAATGCGTCGGGTCCTCGGGGCGGGTGTTGTACTTCTCCACCTTGTCGAGGTAGGCCTTCACATCCGGGCCTTCGGACGCGTACACGTGCACGACGGAATCAACGTCGGCATACATGGATTTCTGAACCAGCGCCGCATGGAAGTGGCCGGGCTCCACCACGATCAGGCTCAGCGGTTTCTTCTCCTCATTCTTGGCCTCCTCTTTCTTCGAATTACATCCCTGATTGAATACCATTGCGCTCAATAAAGCGATTGTCAAGAGTTCTTTTCTCATTTGAATGGGTTGAGGTAATACATTGCAAGATAGCTCCGGTGCGGAACTATGCCTGCGAGTATGACGAAATTTCTTTGAGCTTCCCTGAACTAGCCTGGTCGATGAACAGGATCGCGTGCGGGTGCTTGCGGAGGATGGTCGACGGGTAGGCTTCCTGGATGTCTTCGGCAACGGTGTGGTAAATGGCTTGTGCCTTTTTCTCGCCGGGGACGATGCAGAAGGCATATTTGGCCTTCATCAGGGTCGGAATGGTGAGGGTCAATGCGGTTTGCGGTACTTCGTCGAAGGCGTCGAAGCATTCATCATTTACCTGCTGCTGGCGGCAGGCGTCGTCGAGTTCCACCACTTTCACTTCCAACGGATCATCGAAAAACGCCACATGCGGGTCGTTGAATGCCAAATGTCCATTCTCGCCGATACCGAGGCATACAATATCGATCGGGTTATCGCGGAGCAGCTTTGCGTAATGTTCGCATTCCGCAGCAGGGTCGGTAGCGTTACCGTCGAGATAGGAAACTGAATGCACGGGCACGTGATCGAACAGCCGTACTTTCAGGAAGTACCCGAAGTTCTGCGGCGCGTCGGCGGCGATGCCGATGTACTCGTCCATATGAAATGCATTGATTTTCTCCCATTGAATGCCCGGCTCGTCCTTCAACGTTGCGAGAAACTCGTTCTGCGAAGGCGCGGAGGCGAAGATGATATTCACAAACTCTTTGGTATCCTGTATCTCCCGGATTTTGTCCGCCACGGCTTTGGCAGCGGCTTCGCCCATTTGCTGGCGGGTTTCGGAGATATTGATTTCCAGTTGGTCGACTTTCATTTTTTGTGGTAGGTTAAGATTGGGGTATCGCGTTTAGGTATATGGTTTTTCCTTTAATAATGGTCCTGTGAATGCGGATATCGGCATCGAAAATGACGATATCGGCGTCTTTGCCTGCCACGAGCGTGCCCTTTCGGTCGTGTACGCCCATAATGCGTGCGGGCGTGGCGCTGGCCATACGCACGGCGTCGAGCAGCGACACATCGGCCATATTCACCATCGTGCGCACGAGGCGATCGGCCGTGGAAACGCTTCCGGCGAAGGAAGTACGGTCGGGCAGCTTGGCTACGCCGTCTTCGACGATCACTTTCAACCCATTTTTGAGCGAGCCGAGCGTACTTTCGCCTTCCGGCATCCCGGCGGCGCGCATGGCGTCGGTGATCAATGCAATGCGGTCGGGACCTTTGATTTTAACAATGAGTTTCAATAGTGGCGCAGGCAAATGCACGCCGTCGGCGATGATTTCTACGTCCATATCGAGCAAAAAGGCGCTCTCGATCGTGCCTGCGTACCGGAAGGCATTCCTGCGCGTCACGCCCGACATGGCCGAGTACAGGTGCGTCGCGAGCGTGTAGCCGTTTTCATAGGCTTCCAGCACATCTTCATAAATAGCGTCCGTATGCGCTACCGCCGCCAGAATGCCTTTTTGTTTTAATCTTTTTCCAAAATCAATGGCCCCCGGCAGCTCCGGTGCGGCGCTCCATCGGGTAATGGAGTTGGAGTATGCCAACACTTCCTCATATTCGGCAGGATCGGGATTGCGGATGTACCTCGGGTCCTGTGCGCCCCGCTGGCTCAATGCGAAATACGGGCCTTCCAAATGCATTCCGAGGAATTGGGCGCCATTTGTATTGGCTGCATTGGCCTTTTCATAGAAATCCAGGGTTTCCAGTAAATCCTCTTTTTCGGCTGTCAGGGTGGTCGGCACCATAGCGGTGGTACCATATTGGGCGTGTGTTTCGGCAATTTTCAGAAATGCTTCTGCGCTTCCGTCCATGAAATCATGCCCGCCGCCGCCGTGGATATGCAGGTCGATAAAGCCCGGCGCTACATAATGTCCCTCAGCGTCTATCACCTCCGCGCCCGGGAAATCGGCATCCCGCGTTTCAATCCCCACAATCACCCCGTTTTCAATCAGAACCGTTCCGTTCCGGATGTAGCGGTAGGGGGTGATAATGGTTCCGTTTGTTATTTTAAGTCTCATTTGTTTCTAAATATTTTACTTCGCTGAATTGGCAGTAATGTCACGCTGAGCGAAGTCGAAGCGCATGCACCATGTCACCGTACGGCCCGTCTTCGACTGCGCTCAGACTGACATCCTTCGCATTCATCCTCTCATTCTTTTATCCTCCCTTTCCTCCATCCTCGTTCCTCCCAAATTCAAATACGCCACTTCCGCAACTTGTGCCCCTTCACCGCATAAAAAACCAGATACAAATAGCAAGGAAACAACACCCAATAAGCCTCCCGAACATTCACCGTATCGGCGAAATGTCCATAGAAAAGCGGCATAATGGCATTTCCGCAAAGCCCCATGATCATCACCGATGCGCCGAGTTTGGTAAACCGGCCCAGATCGTCGAGCGCGAGCGGCCATATGCCCGCCCATACGAGCGAGTTAGCGAGCCCGAGCAGCACCACGAACCAGATGGAAATGTCGGTGGTGTGGCCGAGGAAGTTGACTTGTCCGTGCGTGAAAATGATCAGTAATGTAAAAATGGTCCCCAGCAATGTGCAGATCCGCAGCGCATTCACCTGGCTGATGAATTTTGGAATAACAGTGATGCCAATCAAATACCCGCAAATGGTGCAAAACAGCGTGTAGGAAGGAAATACCTTCGCTTCCAGCAAATCAATACCCATGGAATTGGCATAACCTATAATGGTATCGATCGCGATTACCTGGGTACCTACGTGCAGGAAGATCGCCAATGCACCGAGAATAAGGTGCGGGAAGTCGAAAATGCTCTTCTTACCCGCATTAGCCGAGGCTATTTCCTGGCTTTCGTGCTCGGTATCGATCTCAGGTAATGGGGATTTGAATACCAGATAACCTAAAACAAAAAGGAATGTCCCGAGGCCGATATAAGGATTGATCACCCGCCGGATCAGCTCGTCCAACGCCGCGCTGCGTTCGGCGTCGCTCATGGTGCCGAGCTGGGCAAACAGGTCGGTGTCGGTAGGTTTCAATATCACGGCTGCGAAGACGATCGGGGAGAGGATACCGGCGGCTTTGTTGCAAATCCCCATCATGCTGATCCGCTGCGCCGCGCGTTCTTTTGCGCCAAGAATGGTAATGTACGGGTTAGCAGCAGTTTGGAGAATGGCCAGGCCGATCCCGATCGTGAAAAGGCCCATCAGGAATATCTCGTAGGTCCGCGACATGGCGGCGGGTACGAATATAAATGCCCCCAAAGCCATCGCCCAGAAGCCGATCATCATGCCCTTTTTGAAACCCACAGCCTTCAACAAATACGACGAAGGCACCGACATCACGAAGTAGGCAATGTAAAAGGCAAATGCGACGAGGTAAGCCTGAAAGCTCGTCAGTTCACAAGCGATTTTGAAATAGGGGATCAATATCGAATTGACCCACGACACAAAACCGAAAATAAAGAACATCAGGCCGATCAGGAAGATCGAGATTGTCGTTTCCCGCTTCGTCAGGTTTTCTACTTTGATGGCAATGGCTTCGCTTTTCATTAAGGTTTTTGGGTTTGGCTAGGACCAGGGGTTGAAACCCCTGGTTAAAAAATAGGGTTGCCTTTTCTAGTCTTTTCCGCCGGGTAGGCCAACGGTAATTAATTTCCTAGTCTTTTCCGTCGGCTAAAGTCGACGGTAACTGATTTTTGCTGATTAATCTATTTCCGTCGACTTAGTCGACGGGAGGCGGCTTGCTCCTTCTACACCGTCGGTTCCCAGCCCTTCTGATACTCTCGTTTCCAGAACTTCTCAGCCGCTTTGCTACCCTTGATATGCCCGTTCGTCGGGTCAATATTGAGCGTCTCGCCGGAGCGGATCGCGATATTGCCCAGCTGGGCGAGCAATGTGCTCTGGTGCCCGCCTACGATCTCCGCTGCCAGCGGTGTGCCTTTCTTGATACCATCAAAGAAGTTCTGGATATGGAATGCGTCGAGGCTTTGCGAAGGATTCATCTTATTGCGCGGGTCGATCACCAGGTCGTTCTTTACCTCTTTTACCAGCTTGTTATCGAGGTCGTAAATTTTGTAATTATTACCCTCGCCGATTTGTACCGAACCTTTTTCACCATAAAATACCACACCCACAGAGCTGCCTTCGATCGTGCGGCCATTGCAGCTGCGGCCTTCCCAGGTCATACCGGTGTTATTCGCGAATTCGAGGTTGATCACTTGCGTGTCCGGCGTTTCCCAGTCGTCTTTGTAGCGAAAACGGCCGCCTGAGGAAGTTACACGTGTTGGAAAATCGACCTGCAAGCCCCAGCGCATGAGGTCGAGCATGTGGGTGCCGTTGTTGAGTGCCTCACCGGTACCCCAGTTCCAGAACCAGTGCCAGTTATAATGCACCACGTTGTCCTTGAAAGCGCGGCGCGGCGCAGGGCCCTGCCATAGTTCGTAGTCCAGCCAGGAAGGAACGGCGGTTTCTTTGCCTATTCCAATGGAAGCGCGGTTGTTGGTATACCAGCCTTTGGCAAAATACGCCCGGCCGATCACGCCGTCGTGGACCTCCTTAATACCCGCAGCCACATTCGGCCAGGAGCGGCGCTGGTTACCCATTTGGATCACATTCTTGTATTTTTTCGCTACCGCCACAAGCAGTTCGCCCTCGTGCGGGTTATGGCTGCAAGGCTTTTCGAGGTAAACGTGCTTGCCTGCTTTGGAAGCCAGAATAGCCGCCGGTGCGTGCCAGTGATCCGGTGCGGCCACCACCAATGCGTCCATATCCTTGTTTTCGAGTGCCTTGCGGAAGTCCGGGATGTTAGCGGGTTTTGACTTTTGGGTATCATTCACAACGCCAATGCATTTCTCCGCAGCGCGGGTATCGACGTCCGAAATGGACACCACTTCGCAGTTCGGCTGCAAGGCATAGTTGGTCGCCAATGCGAGCCCGCGGCTATTCACGCCCATCATGCCCACGCGTACCTTCTCGTTTGCGCCGATGATTTTGGCATAGCTTTTCGGACTGAAACCGGGTAATACGCCGCCGAATGTGAGCAATGCGCTTCCGGCCAGTGATTTTTTAAGAAAGTCGCGGCGGTCGTCGTTACCACTACGGTCGTTATTTGAGTTTAGATTTTCCATTGAGAAAAAGGTTAATATCTGGTTTAGTATTAAAACGGGCTTGGGATCCTGACGAGGTCCTGGATAATCTTGCCCTCATGCTCGAACCTTGCGAGTGTATAAACAGTACCATCGGCACCGACGGCAATAGAGTTTACATAAGTAGGCCGCTCGCCGTCTTCATAAAAGATCACCCCGTGGTCTTTATAAGTATGGGTAGGCAAATGATAGGTAATTAAATGCAGATTTTCCAGTCCGCGCGCTGCCCCTTTGGCGATCTGATCCTCACCTTTGACGCGTTTGCCTTCCTGATAAATGGGTCCGCCAGTAAGATAATAGATCGTTTCCCCATCCGGACCGAGCTGGAAACCTAGGTAACCATAGCTGAACTGATCGAACATCCCGCTTTTGCGTGAGGGTTCGGAAGTAATGCGTTCCACGATTTCGATTTTTTCCTGACGCGGGTCAAAACGGAACAGGTATCCCGAATTACCATGCACGCCGTAGGCAACCTGCTCTTTGGGGTGCCAGAATATCTTCCGCCAGTTGTAGCACATGCTTCCCGGCCGTGTCGGGTCATATTTGCCGAAATAATCCAGGCGCAGGTCTACGTTTTCGAGTTTGTGCAGGATTTGGGTTTCAGGATTATAGGTGAAAATATCCCCGTCGGCGGTTGAGAAATACACATCGCCCAGCTCCGCGTCGACAAACAACGACCGGCATAGCGAACGGAAATCGCTGCCCGGCGTACCTGCTTCACCTTTGTGCGAAATGGGGCCGAGGTTTTTCAGGACATTGTTTTCAACATCATAATGGACAAAATTGCCATAAGGCCAGCTAATGCCATACAAATGCCCCCGGTCACGGTCCATGGTCATCGATACCATGCCTTCTCCATTCGGAACAATGGCCAGGTCTTCGAATGCGCCGGTTTGCAGGTCATAGGAAAGGAAATGGCCGCCCGGATACAATGCATAACCCTCGGGTGCCTGCTCGGGAAGGCGGTCCATGCCGTCGATGAGCTGGTAATAGCCCACGTGGGTCGAGAAATAGAGCTTTCCGTTCCGTTCATAAAAACGCACGTGGCTTTTTCCTTGCGGAATGGCTTTCAGATCCTTTTCGCCACAAATGTCGGTCAGGTCGCCGAGGAAAGTAATATCATCGCTCGCCGGGTCGTAGACGAACATTTGCCCGCCGATTTCATGGTTGTCGGAGGACAGCAGGTAGTAAATCTTCCCGTCGCTCGCGGCCGAGAGCGCGTTATATGTGTCGTGCGCGCGTGAGAAGCCGGAGTAGTAATGTTTGGCAATCAATGGTTTCGGGTCGGTCAGGGGCTCGAAGGCTATGGAATAATCGATACTGTTCACGGGTAGAGGCACACTTTGGGTAAACACTAATTTTTAATAACCTTCGATTCCGGTTTGACGACCCCGGCTTGTTTGGCCAGTTGCACCATTCCATTTAATATTTCAATTTCGACGTCCGATGCCCAGGTGGCGGGCAGGCCGTACACAATGGCGGCTACTTCGCCCTCATACCCGCCCTCGCGGAGGATAGTCGTGCTGGGAATGTAGGTCATCACATCATTGGAATAGCCCATTACAAACGTGTCCTGGCCGAATATCTTTTTCAGATTGATCGCGTAATCCACCACCAATTCGCCGCCGAGCGTCATAATAGCCTGATTGCCGAGCTTCCATACTTGCAAGGGGAAAGGGTAGGTGGTTTGAAACGGCTTCTTTGAGTCGATCTGCGCGATCATCCGTTTGGCCCATCTTTGCTGGAAGCCGGTTGCTTTTTCGGCCATTGTTGAAAGTTGCTCACGGGTGGGAGCGGTGGTTAATGAGAGCGTCACTTCGTTATATGCTGTCGAAAGTTGCGGTGCCAAAGGCTTCATTTCTTCACTCAATACCCTTTCCACTGCCGCTGCGAGCGTTTTCCCATATTGAATGGCGAGCGGAACCGTGTGGCGCGGTAATGGATTCTGGTCGGCGCCTGCTCCCTGAAAAAACAATGCGGTAGCGCCCGGGTAGAGTTTTTCCAGCTCGATCTGCGCCCAGCCGGGGTAATCTCCCGACCACTGGTAACCGTCCAGAACGGTAGGATGGCAGGCATAGCCGAATGCAATGGCGATCATTTTTCCTTTTGCGTCCGATACTTTCAGCACAGGCACAGCCGGATCGCCAGGACCGGTGATTTCGGTGAGCCTTTCCAATGTGGCCGCGTCGTTGTTCCGGCGGTTCACCTGGAAGCGCGTCACGCCATTGCGCGTTTCGATAGTCGCGGGTTGCAATGCTTTCAAAGCATCGCCGGTCAGCGTTACGATTTGCTCGATGAGTCTGGCCGAGTATTGATCGATCTTCTTCTGGTCACTTTCATTAATAGGGTAAATATCCGACAGCGCAGCCCCGAGCACCGGCCCGGAATGCGTATGCGAGCTGTTGAGGATAATCTGCGCCTTGGTCAATTTATAGCGGTCATTGATTTTCGTCCGAATCTCGTCTGACATCGCTTTCGGAAAACCCAGTAAATCGGTCGTGATCAATACCGCCTGCTTGCCGCCGGCATCCTGAATGGCCAATGCTTTGGCCCAAATATCGTGCAGCTTACCCTCGGACGCGTGCGTGCGCGCGGCGAAGCCCGCCATCCACATCGGTTCGGCCGGGGTAATCGCTACTTTGGCAACGCCCGCTTTCCAGCCCTGCGCATATGCAGGGAGAAGCGTCCAGAGCAGCAGCGACAATGTGAAGGCTATCCTCATTTCTGTCCGAGCGTTTTGATCTTGTCGACGTTGTGGTGCACTTTTTCAATAGCCGAGGCGATCGCTTTCATGTCGTCTTTCGTGCCGAGGAGCATGTTTTGGGTAAGCCAAACAGCCTCTTCGTTACAGATCGTATCATTCACGGGGCATTTGTTATGCTCGTTGTATTGGTTGATGTCGAGCATTTCGTTCGGGTACATTCTCCGGTAGTTCTCCGTTTTGAAAGTTTCTCCTAAAAACGGCTGGGTATTCAAAGTTGAATAGCCACTCATGCAAGGCACACCTTCGGCCTTTACCGCTTTGATGAAGCTTTCACGGGAAAGCCCTTTGAACCCATCCTTATGGTACCGGAATGCAAATAAATGGAAAGCACCGCGGTTGACCTTATCATATAACTTATAAGGAACAATGCCGGGAATGTCTTTGATCAGTGATTTTAAATATGCTGCATTTTCATTGCGCGTAGTCGTTTGTGCATCCAGCCGTTTCAATTGTGCAAGGCCAATGGCCGCCTGGTATTCCGAAAACCTCAGCTTGGTACCCGGCATCACGCTGCCGGTACTCACCGAGCCGACAGCCGTACCATACGGGTTCCCGAAATTGTGATAGGAATAGCACAAGTCCATGAAATGCTCATCATTGCTCACAATAGACCCACCTTCGCCAATAGGAAGGTTTTTGGAATTCTGAAAGCTGAAACAGCCGACGTTGCCAATCGTGCCTACCTTCTTTTTATCATATTCGGCTAAATGCGCCTGGCAGGCATCTTCGATCACCAGCAGCTTATGCTTTTTGGCAATAGCCATAATGCGATCCATATCTACCGGCAAGCCGAGCACGTGCACCGCCATAATAGCTTTGGTACGAGGCGTGATTTTGGCCTCAATTTTCACAGGGTCAATCTGAAATGTTTCGGCATCGATATCGACAAAAACCGGCATCGCGCCATTTGACAAAATCGAGGAAACCGATGCGATAAACGTGTAGGGTGGCACCAATACTTCATCGCCCGCCCCGATACCGAGTTGGTTAATCGCGATCACGAGTGCATTGGTGCCGTTGACCACCGCAAGACTTCTTTTGACATTCAGAGCTGCCGCCCATTCCTTTTCAAATTGTGTTACCACATTCGCCCGCGACCAAACCCCGCTCCTTACCACTTCCAGCAGCTGCTTTTCGTCCGTCGCCGGGTTCCATTGCGGCCATATGGGCCATTTATCTTCCGCCCAGGCCGACGGCCCGCCGAGTATTGCCGGCAACTGCGCCGACTTCGACCCGATCACCGGCAGCGCCACGGATGAGGAAGCGAGGGCCACACCCAGCCCTGCCAGTGAATTCTGTTTCAAAAACGTTCTTCGCGACAATCGGGAGCTGAATGCTTTCATGGGACAATGGATAAAAGGTTGATTTTGGGAGCTTATTTCTTACTGGCTTTGGCGAGCACACTTTCCAGCGTCACGCTCTTACCGCCCTGGCGTTTGCTTTCATCGGCAGCTTCCATGAAAGCGAATATTTCAATGGTTTCTTCGGGCGTAACCGGTACCTCGCCGGTTTTGAAATACTTGATAATATCGACTAAAAGCGGTTCATAACCGCCATAAGGACCTAAAACTTTGTTGCCGTCTTCGGTGAAAACGGTGCCGCCGTAGTCGTGCTTGCCTGTGCGGGTGCCGCGGAAGGTGCCCGTGCGGCCGTCGCCCCAGATGCCTACGACGATGTCCGTATTAGGCGTATTCACACGCGTTACGCTTTTACAGCCCGTGCCCATCACGGTGTAAAGTGTCTCGACACCGTGGATGCCGTACCAGAAGAAATCAGGGTGTGTTTTTTCGAGAACGGCAGGGCTATACGTATCGGCGCCAAGGACCTTTTTCTTATCAATACTCTCGATGCCTTTAATGTAGCGGAGTGAGGATGCCGTGAAAATGGGGATATTGTATTTTTTAGATGCCTCGTAAATTTTCAGGGTGTCCGACAATGAAGCTGCTACGGGCTTGTCGATGAACATCCGTTTTCCCGCTTTGAAAACTTCCAGCGCCTGCTCCAAATGCAGGCGGCCGTCGTTGGTTTCAAGCAATATCACATCCGTTTTACCCAACAACTCCTTGATCGAACCGACGATCTCGACACCCATTTTCTTTACTTCCTCAATGTAGCCGGGAATGCGTTTCGCGCTCGATTCGATATCCTTGCTGCCGTAAGGGTAGGCGGCCACCACTTTATAGCCATCATAGACCGGGTTCGGCTGTTCGGCATTCAGTGCTTTCGCAAATGCGATGGCATGCGAGGTATCCAGCCCGATAATTCCGACTCTTTTACCGTCCGCCGCGCTGGCCAACACAGGCCGCGCCAGTGCAGGCAACTGATTAATCAAACCCAGACTGATACCGGCTGTTGCCGATTGAAAAATAAACTTTCGTCTGCTAAGCGAATGCATAAAACAAAGGGAAAAGAGTTCAGGAATAGCCAGCCCGTTTTTGATTTCGGGTACGTACCCGTAAATATACACACATATTTTAATTTACAAGTATTCGGGGTTATTGTTTACAGGAAATTTTGTGATGTGGACAATGCGGGGAAGTAAATATGGTTGAGGGTGCAAATTGCGATGTTTGTGGGGCGGTAGGGGATTCGCTGTTTTGTTGTGACATGCCTGACGGCATTTACCGGAATGACCCTGAATGATTGTTTGCTACCAATGTTATATGCCTAACGGCATTGCCTCTGTACTTCAACAGCAACGGAATCGCGTAGCGATGTAACATTGGTAGTTACCCGGATTAGTCCCGATTCGTAAATCCCGTAGGGGTGGAACAGCATAACGGTAACCGGTCTTTGGTACAAATCTCAGGAATTTGTACCTACTATTCGCAGGCCTCTGGGCGGTCGGAGATGCCATATCGTTTTTTCGGCGCTGACCGGCCGGAGGCCTGCGAATAGTTGGCACGAAGGTGACCTTCGCGCCATTGCTAGTTCTGATAAAACGCCTGGTTCTCTTTCGTCACAATATCGATCGGCATGAAATGCGTCTTTTCCACCGGTGCGCCAAGGACGAGCGTCTGGTAAAGCGCCATGAGGCCGCGGTAGCCCTGTTCCTCGGGTTTGTGACAGATCAGGAAGTCGATGAACTCCTTGTTCAGGTAGGCGATGTTTTCTTTTAAATAGTCGTAACCAATCAGCGAAATGTCGGAGCGCTTGTTTTTTTCCAGGAATGCGGCGACGGAGAAAACGCGGGAGTTGGTGACGAAAATCGCTTCAATATCCTCGTGCTCGTGCAATGCGCGCGTGAGGTCGCGGGTGACCGACAGGCTGTCGGTATCTTTAATATCGATCCGTATGATTTCGATCGGCAGGTTGCGGTCCTTGAAATAGCTCCGGAAACCTTCCTCGATTTGCAGGTAATTGTAGCTGTCGGTCTCCTTGGAAATATTCACGACGGCCACTTTGTGCTTCTCTTTCAGGCGGTAAGTCGACAGTTTCGCTCCTACATAACCGCTCTGAAACAAATGCGGGCCGATGTAGCAAAGGTTATCCTCGTCGGGCACGTCGGAGTCGATGAATACGAACGGTACTTTTTTCTCCCGGCACGCACGGACAAACTTCCGGGACTCCTCGATGAACGACGGGGCCAGCAATACCCCTTTGAAATGACCGTCGAGAATGGCTGCGGCCTGTTCGTTGAATGTCGCGGGATCGTTGAGGTCGAAATAGAAAGTGCTTACCTGTACACCATACTTTTTGATCTCCGAATCGGCGCGGGAAATACCTTTCATCGGCGCTTCCCAGAAATCGGTTTCCTCCGAAACGCGTGGTATGAGCACGGCCAGCGAAATGATTTTCTTCGAAGCGAGGCGGCTGGCGAGGATATTGGGCTGGTAGTCGAGCTCCTTGATAATGTCGTTGATCTTCTTCTTCGTCTTTTCCGAAACGCCCGAGCGGTTGTGCAATACGCGATCAACCGTCGCGATGGAGACGTTGGCACGGCGGGCGATTTCCTTCACGCCGTAGTAGGTATTTTCTTTTTCCATCCGGAAAAGGGAGGTTTGGTATCAGTGGTTAGTCCGGCAGGCTGACGTACCTGCGTTGTAAAAGCACGAATAAAAGGGTTTTAGATTTTATTTAATGGTTTTCCCTCAAATTTTTGGCAAATACAATCGCGCATTCAATATTTGTATATATAATCTATTAATTAAATATAGTAAAAGAATCGGTTATGGCGCTGAACTACATGGCATTGGCCGTTCCATTGTTCCTATTGCTGATCGGTATAGAATACTGGATATCAAAGCGGCTGGGGCGGCAATTGTTCAATTTCAACAGTTCTATCGCCAATATGAATGTGGGGGTAGCCGAGCGGCTGATCGATATGTTTACGGCCGGGTCGTTCTTCTTTTTTTACGATTACCTCCAAAAGAATTATGGGTTGTTCGAGATCCGTCCGACGTTACTGGTCTGGATCGCATTGATACTGGCGACCGATTTTGTGTGGTACTGGTATCACCGTGCCGGGCACAAAATCAACCTCTTCTGGGGATTTCACGTCGTGCACCATACGAGCGAAGAGTTCAACTACACAGCCGGCACGCGCATTACAATTTTCCAGGCGGTTGTGCGGACGGCCTTTTGGTCGGTGCTGCCGCTGATCGGCTTCCCGGCGCCGATGATCACGACGATGCTCATCGTGCACGGCCTCTACCCGTTTTTCACGCACACGCAGGTGATCGGCAAGCTCGGCATTTTGGAATACATATTGGTAACGCCCTCGCATCACCGCGTGCATCATGCGAGTAACGAAGCTTACCTCGACAAGAATTTCGGAGATATGTTTATCATCTGGGACAAGCTTTTCGGCACATTCGCAGAGGAGAAGGAGCAGCCGGTTTTTGGCCTTACTAAGCAGCTCGACAGTTACAGTTTCCTTTGGCAGCATTTCCATTTCCTGGTCGAAATCTGGTATTCGGCACAGCAGCAAAAAGGCATCATCGCGAAGCTGAAAGTCATTTTCGGGAGCCCTGAAAATTTTGACCCAACCGTGAGGCGGATTGTCGAAAAGCGATTTTTATCTAAAAACAAAGTTCGCGTACGCTCGCAGAAGTTCAGGCGTTACGTGCTGGTGCAGTTTACGGTGACGGTTATCACATTGTTCTTCCTGCTGCTTTTCGAACATCAAGAGGAAACATTCCTGCAAGTAATGGTCGCGCTCGTGATATTTGTGACCCTCATCAACTGCGGGGCCATCCTCGAACAGCGCCGCTGGGTATTCTACCTCGAATTCGCCCGTGGCGCATTGGTATTTATCACCGCCTACCATTATTTCCCGCACCCCACGCTGCTGTTCCTGATCTGGGCTGTACTCATTGGAGGCGTGCTGTACTTTTCGACACTCCAAAAGCAATATCTGCAAACGATCTATGGCCGATGAGTAAAATAGGTATTCTTGTATTTTTTACATAACAAGTAGCAGTAATCCTTAAAAATCGCCCGATTTGTGCAGAATAAGTTAACACAGGTTGCTTGTTGCTGATTCTGTATTTTACTTTGCCTATATATTTAATAGGATTTATAGTTTATTCTGAACCCATTTACAACCACCAACCCCGCTGCCAGATCCCGGCACCATTTTTACTAATTACTATGTTCCAAAATCTATCCAGAAACTCTCTTTTGAGCAGAGGCCGGCTACTTGTGGCCTTGCTGCTCTTCGGCCTCAGCGCCGTCGCCCAGAACCTCACCGTGAAGGGCACCTTTACGTCCGCAACCGATAATGGTTCGCTGCCGGGCGTCAATATTGTGGTTAAAAATACGCTTACCGGCACATCGACCGACGCCGATGGTAAGTTCGAGATCAATGCGCCGTCGAATGGCACCCTCGTTTTCTCCGGAATCGGGTACGTTACCCAGGAAGTGGCTGTGAATGGCCGCGCTACGATCGACATCAAACTGGCTGCGGATACGAAGCAGTTGGAAGAAGTGGTCGTGGTGGGTTACGGCACTCAGAAACGCAACAGCATGACCAATTCCGTGTCCCAGATCAGCGGAGTAGCCATTACCAAACGGCCGGTATCGAATATCCAGCAATCCATGCAGGGGCTCATGCCGGGGGTAACGGTACTCGACCAGGGCGGTTCGCCGGGTAAGTCGAATACCAACATCAGGGTGCGAGGTATTACCACATTCAACATCAATGGCAGCAGCACCAGCGGTTATGACCTGGGTAAGAATGATGCATTGGTGATCGTGGATGGTATCGAGCAGCGTTTGAGCGACATTAACCCGGACGATATCGAGTCGGTTTCGGTTTTGAAAGACGCTTCTTCGACTGCCATTTACGGTTCGCGTGCGACAAACGGGGTTATCCTCGTAACGACCAAACGCGCCAAAGGAGGCAAAGTGCAAGTGGATTACAATGGGTACTATGCCATTCAGAAGTCGAATAATGTGCCTAAAATGATGGGAATAGAGGCTTACATGCGCGAGCAGGTGGCTGCGTACACGAATGCGGGCCTGGCGGTTCCGGCGCGGTTTACCGAGGAATCCATTCAGGCATATGTAAACGCGACCGACCGCGAGAAGTATCCGATGCCTAACACCTGGTTTGAAACCATGCTCCGTTCGGCTCCCCAGCAGAACCATACCATTTCCGTAGCGGGCGGAACGGACGTGATCCGCACCCGTCTGAGCGCCCGTTTCCAGGATCAGCAAGGTGTCATTGCAGGTTATTCCAATAAAATCGGAGAGTTTCGCTTGAATACGGATTATACGGTTTCGAAACGCATCCGGGTGAGCGGAGATATCAACTACCGTTACGCCCGCGCATTAAACCCGACGGTGAACAACACCGGCAACAACCCGCAGCCTTTGAACAACTTCTTCCACGGTACATTGTGGGCGGTTCCCAAGTATGCGGATGGCACGTACGGGTTGAGTACACAGGGAAACAACCCTTTGATGTTTAACGAAATCGGCGGGCAGTCGCGGCAGGTGACCGATTACCTGGCGGGTTATGTCAAAGCGGAATTCGATATTGCGGAGGGGCTGACGTTCTCCACGCAAATCGCAGGCCGGGGTACATTCACGAATCAGAAGAACTACACCAACGCCTATACCAATACTGATAAGAACACTAATATCACCAAAACCGTCGCCATTAATTCACTCACAGAGGTTCGTAACACGCTGCGCGAGTATACGATCAACAACTTGCTTACCTATGAAAAGAGCTTTGGCGATCATGGTCTGAAAGCATTGGTGGGGTATTCGCAAATCGGGAACACGCAGACGTTCCTTTCTGCTTACCGTGAGCGATTCTATAATAATGATATCGGGTCGATCGGCCAGGGAGCAAACGATGGTACCAAAAGCAATACCGGTAACGATGCCGAGTATGGCCTGCGTTCGTATTTCGGTCGTGTGAACTACGATTACAAAGAGAAATACCTGTTTGAAGCGAATGGCCGCTATGACGGCTCTTCCAAATTCACCGGTCCCAAGCAATACAGCTTTTTCCCTTCCTTCTCGGCGGGATGGCGTATCTCGAAGGAAAACTTCTGGCAGGGACTGGATAAGACGGTCAATGATCTGAAACTCCGCGGCTCGTGGGGTATTACCGGAAACCAGTCGGTAGATTTGTACAGCTACTACTCCGCATTGACCTCCCTCGGTTACAGCTTCGGCGGTACGCCCGTGCAAGGTTACCGCCCGACGACATTGGCCAATACCAATCTCGGCTGGGAATCGACCACCCAGCTTGACCTGGGTATCGACGCGACGTTCCTGAACAAGCGGTTGACATTTACGGCCGACTATTACCGCAAGCTTACCGACGACATTCTCCTGAACCTCGACATTCCTGCCACGATCGGTCTGAAAGCACCGCCGCAGAATGCCGGATCGGTAGAAAACAAGGGTTGGGAGTTCAGTTTGAACTACCGCGGTGCAGCCAGTGCTTCCGGCTTCCGTTACACATTGGGTGGGAATTTGAGTATTAATGAAAACAAAGTGGTGGACCTGAAAGGGACCGGGCCGTATATCACCGGTTCGGATATCGACCCTCGCTATATCATTGCGAAAGGGCTGCCGATCAACACGCTGTGGGGGTACCAAACCGACGGTCTGTTCCAAACCCAGCAGGAAATTACCGAATACAAGGCTACTTATGCGGCCAATACCAAGCCCGGCGACGTAAAATATGTTGATCGCAACGGAGATAAGAAGATCAATGCCGACGATATGACGGCGATCGGTAACTCGTTCCCGAAATACACATTCGGCTTGAATGGCGATTTCTCCTACAAGGGTTTCGACCTGAGCATTCTCTTCCAGGGCGCAGCGAAAGTGGATGCGCGCCTCGCAGGCGCATTGGCCGAAATGGGGAACCAGGAAGGTTTTACCCACGAGATTTACACCAATGATTACTGGACGCCCGAAAATACCGGTGCACGCTTCCCGCGTCCGGTGAAATTCGACCTCCGCAACGTGGCGACCTCGGACCGGCTGGTGATCGACGGCTCTTACCTGCGCCTTAAAAACGTGCAGCTGGCCTATAACATTCCGGCGGAAATCGTGAGCAAGCTGCGTGTGAGCCGCATTCGCGTTTACACATCGGCTACCAATCTGCTGACATTCTCGAAACTGAATGAATGGAACCTCGACCCCGAGGTTCCCTCAGGCCGCGCGGTATACTTCCCGCAAACAGCCTTGTACACATTTGGGTTGAACCTCTCATTCTGACCGCATTGATTTTATGAAAACAAATACATTCAAACATACCATTTACGCAGGTATCGCTGCGCTTACGCTCGGTCTTGCCTCCTGCGATTCCGGCCTGCTGGAAACCGTTCCCAACGATCGCCTTTCCGAAGATCTGTTCTGGAAAACCGAAAGCGATGCCAAACTGGCTGTTAACTCACTTTACACTGACCTCGACAGCACCACGGCTGTCACCTGGGACGGTATTACTGACCTTGCGCACACCAACCAGAGCTTCAACGTGGCTGCGTACATCGAGGCGGGGAGCTATGATGCCACGAGTTCAGTGATTTACGACGAATGGAAAAGGGCCTACCGCGGTATTCGTGGTGTGAATTACTTTCTTGAAAATGTGGATAAAGTGCCCAGCACCAATACCGCATTGATTAATCAACTCAAAGGCGAGGCGAAGGCATTACGCGCTTACCATTACCTGAGACTGGTCGGATTGTTTGGACCGGTACCGCTTGTTACTTCTTCCATCAGCATCGATGAAGGCCGCGCATTGACCAATACGCCGGTGGAGGAAATCTGGAATTTTGTGGAAAAGGAACTGACAGAAGCTGCGGCATTATTGCCGACAACCTATGGTGCTGCCGACAAAGGCCGCTTTACCAAAGGCGCTGCATTAGGTCTGCTCGCGCGTGCGGACCTGTATGCGGGACGTTACCAAAAAGCCGCCGATGCCGCGGATCAGGTGATCAAGCTGGGCATATATAACTTGTATGACTCCTACGAAAAGTTGTACAGTTATGCAGCGGAAAATAACAAGGAAGTGCTTCTGGATAAACAATATTTGAAAGATGTTTATCAAAACAATGTCTTTAACTTGCTCGCACCGTACAGCCAGAAGAATGCGCAGAGCACCTATGTTCCGACAAAAGCATTGGTAGATACCTATGAAACACTCGAAGGCAAGAAAATCACCGATCCTTCGAGCGGGTATGATCCGGCAAAACCCTATGCTAACCGTGATCCGCGTCTGAAATTCTCGGTATTTCTGGAAGGCGACGCATTGCCAAGCGGTATCACCTTCCAGCCCCGCCCGACGAGCTCCACCGCGGACGCGATCGGAAGTACTTACATAGCTTCCACGACAGGTTTTAACATTAAAAAGTATATCAATACCGAAGATTTCGCGAACCCGACCAACAGTGGCATCAATATTATCCTGCTGCGCTACGCCGAAGTACTGCTGACTTACGCCGAAGCGAAGATCGAGCTCGGGCAGACCGACGCGACCGTGCTGGCGGCGATTAACCAGGTTAGAAATGGCCGTACGGATGTGAAGCAACCTTCGGTAACGGCTACCACCCAAGCCGCATTGCGCGAGATCGTGCGCCGCGAGCGGACGGTGGAGCTGGCATTTGAAGGGCAGCGTTTGTATGATATCCGTCGCTGGAAGGTTGGCGAGCAGGTGATGAACGGGCCGGTATACGGTATTACCTATCCGGATGCTACCGGTAAATTGGTTACCGTACAGGCTGCGTCGTCTGATCGTGTTTTCGATGCAGGCAGGCATTATCTCTGGCCAATGCCGCAAAAAGAGCGGGATTTGAATCCGAACCTGAAACAAAATCCGAACTGGTAATTACTTTTGAGGATATGGCGCCAAGCTTAGCTTGGTGCCGCCTATTATTCAGCCTCCGGCTGACGGACACAACTCCGGCCAGAGGCCTGCGAATAGTAAGCACCAAGCAGGAGCTTGGCGCCATTTTACCTAAAACCACCTTAAAAATATGTTTAGAGTACTCTCTCTGCTGCTGGTAACAACAGGCCTTTGCCTGCTGATGGCCTTTCAATCCGGGAAACCGGCAGCAAAAACACCCAACATCGTTCTGTTTTTTATCGACGACCTCGGTTACGGCGATTTGTCCGTGAATGGCGCATTGGGCTACAAAACGCCTAATCTTGACAAAATGGCCACAGAAGGCACGCGTTTTACCAACTTTATGGCTGCACAAGCCGTGTGTAGCGCATCCCGTGCCGCATTGCTCACAGGTTGCTATCCCAATCGCTTGGGCATTTCAGGGGCATTCGGGCCAAATGCTGGTGTGGGCCTCAATCCCAAAGAAGAAACCATTGCCGAACTCGTGAAAGCACAGGGTTATGCGACAGGTATTTTCGGGAAATGGCACTTGGGAAGTGATCAGGAGTTTTTGCCTTTGCAGCAGGGCTTCGATGAATACTATGGTGTACCTTATTCGCACGATATGTGGCCGCTACACCCGTGGCAGGAGAGAGCCAAATACCCGCCGCTGCACTGGATCGACGGAAACAAGCAGGTGAAGGAGATTAAGAACCTGGAAGATGCCAGCGAACTGACACCGGTAATTACCGAAAAGGCGATATCATTTATCAAAAGAAACAAAAACAAGCCTTTCTTCCTCTACGTGCCGCACCCGCTTCCGCACGTGCCGTTGGCTGCTTCGGCCAAATTCCGCGGTAAAAGCGAAAGAGGCATTTTCGGCGATGTGATGATGGAGCTCGACTGGTCGGTAGGGGAGATTATGAAAGAACTCAAAGCGCAGGGGCTGGATAACAATACGCTCGTGATCTTCACCAGCGACAATGGTCCGTGGCTCAATTATGGCGACCACGCAGGTTCTGCGGGCGGTTTCCGCGAAGGCAAAGGAACCTCTTTCGAAGGCGGCCAACGCGAGCCATGCATCATGCGCTGGCCAGGTGTAATTCCGGCGGGAAGGGTTTCCAATAAACTCCTCTCGACGCTCGACGTCCTTCCTACCATCGCCAAGCTGACGGGCGCCAAGTTACCGAAGGAGAAAATAGACGGCCTCGATTTTACCGCATTGCTCAAAGGCGACGAAAGCCAGACACCGCGCGAAAGTTTCCTTTATTATTACCGCAAAAACAGCCTCGAAGCCGTCCGCAAAGGCGATTGGAAACTCGTGTTCGCTCACCCGGGCCGTACCTATGAAGGCTCATTACCCGGAAAAAATGGCCAGCCTGGCCCGGCACCGGAGGACCATCAGTTCCCGAAAGCGCTCTACAACCTCGCCCGCGACCCAAGCGAGCGTTACGATGTACTGGAACAGAACCCGGAAATCGTAGCGGAACTCGAAAAAATCGCCGACGCGGCGCGTGAGGATATGGGAGATGATTTGCAGCAAAAGACGGGGAAAAACGTTCGGGAGATAGGACGTACCGTTCGCAAATAGGGATTGGATTTCAGGAGTACTTATCTTAAATTTACTTAACATGTAAATTCAAGCCATGGGTACTTCTGTCATTTCTCGAAAAGATTTCGATGCGTTGAAAAAGGAAAATGAATTGCTTAAAAAGCAATTGGAAGCCTTGCACGACAAAGAATTTAGAGATAAACTGGAATGGGCATATCACCTATTTCAGGAGTCTTCGAATGCGTCAAAACTGGAATTGAAAAGAGGCTCTGGCAAAAGCATTATATCTCGCGTTCCCGATAATTTCACGGATGAGCTAACGGATTTTAATGCACTTGAATGAGAATACTGCTTGATACCCACATTCTTCTCTGGTTCTTGACAGACGACGACATGTTGAGCCAAACACAAATCGATCTTATTGAGGATCGTCAAAACGAATTGTTTTTCAGTATCGGTTCACTTTGGGAAATTGCTATTAAAGCCGGTTTGCTGAAACTCTCAATTCCAAGTCCTATCGATTGCCTCGTGCCGGCGGAAGTCCAGTTGATTGACATTAAGATTCCACACCTGGGCGCATACCAGCAACTTCCGCTGATCCACAAAGATCCTTTTGACAGGTTGTTGATCGCGCAATCGCAGGTAGAAGACTTGTGGCTGCTGACAGACGATCGTAAATTCGACGACTACCCGGTGAAATTGCTTAAATAGGCAAAGATTAACCGTCAAAAAAACACAAATTCTTTTTGGAAGCATTTGCTTGTTCAAAGTATTTATCCTTACTTTGTCTATCAAACAAGTAGATTATATATAGCTCCTGCTTCACAATATTTCAGAACGTATCTGTTTTCCGATACCCTAAGAGACAGTCCAGGCGCGACTTGCCGGAATTTTCGGTGGTTGTCAATTCATGCCAGTCGTCCGGGCTGTCGTAGGGTATCGGGAACAAAGATACGGCCCCCGCGTTAAATTCAAGTAATCCAAGGGTTGCAATGTCTTTCTGAAGTGTATTAATCTACTCCACAATGAAAAAGTATCGTTTTCTGGTTTCCCTCCTTGCCACATCGTTCTTCTGCCACCATTCCCAAGCACAGGCGCCAAAACCGGCGCGCCCGAATATTGTGTTCATTCTCGCCGACGACCTTGGTTACGGCGATGTAGGTTTCAATGGACAAAAGCTCATTAAAACACCCAATATCGATCGTCTTGCAAGGGAAGGGATGATTTTTAACCAGTTTTATGCCGGTACTTCCGTGTGCGCGCCTTCGCGATCGTCGCTCCTGACGGGCCAGCATACGGGTCACACGTATATCCGCGGGAACAAAAGCGTTGAGCCGGAAGGGCAGCAACCGATTGCTGATTCTGTTTTAACGGTTGCAGAAGTCCTTAAAAAATCGGGATACGTGACCGCGGCTTTCGGGAAATGGGGGCTGGGGCCTGTTGGCTCGGAAGGTGATCCCAATAAGCAGGGCTTTGATCGTTTTTATGGTTATAATTGCCAGAGCCTGGCACATCGTTACTATCCTGAGCACCTTTGGGATAACAGTAAGAAAATACTACTGGAAGGAAACAAAGGCCTCATCCATAATAAGGAATATGCTCCTGATCTGATCCAGAAAAAGGCACTCAGCTTTGTAGATGCGCAGGATGGTAAGCAGCCTTTCTTTTTGTTTTTACCTTACATTCTTCCCCACGCCGAGCTGATGGTGCCGGATGATAGCCTGTTCAGATATTACAAGGGCAAGTTTGAGGAGAAACCATACAGAGGAGCCGATTACGGCCAGGGTGCCACAGATGGCGGCTATGCATCACAGGAATTTCCCCATGCGACTTTCGCGGCAATGGTGGCACGTCTGGACTTGTACGTAGGACAGGTAGTAAACAAATTGAAGGAAAAAGGTCTCGACAAAAACACACTGATCATTTTCACAAGCGACAATGGTCCGCATATCGAAGGCGGCGCTGATCCGAATTTCTTCAACAGCAGTGCAGGCTTCAGGGGTGTGAAAAGGGATTTGTATGAAGGCGGTATCCGGGAGCCATTCGCAGCCCGCTGGCCGGCGGTTATCAAACCCGGTTCCAAAAGCGACTACATAGGCGCATTCTGGGATATACTTCCCACTTTCGCGGAGCTGGCCAATGCGCCGACGTCCCGCAATATTGATGGCATTTCATTTACGGATGCATTGAAAGGCAAGCCTACCCAGAAAAAACATGACTACCTGTATTGGGAATTCCATGAGCAGGGAGGCCGACAAGCCGTGCGGCAGGGTAACTGGAAAGCGGTTCGGTTGAAGGCAGCCGGTAATCCCGACGCCCTGGTAGAGCTTTATGATCTTTCAAAAGACCCGCAGGAAAAAACTAACCTGACCCCGCAATTCCCTGATAAAGCCAAAGAGCTCGGCCAGATCATGAACCGGGCGCATGTGTCATCGGCCATTTTTCCGTTCGGGAGTTTGGCTACTAACTGATTTGTACAACAATGCCTGATCCATTCAGGATAGATCAGGCATTGTTGCGTTAAGTTTGATTGTGGTAAAATTGGTATATTTGATTTTCAATCGAATGCGCTATGGCAACATTGATTATCGAAGGCGACAACGATCAGATCGCAACCGTCAAGGCTTTTTTGAAATCGGTCGGGATCAGTTTCCGGACTGAACAGGATGCCACCGATTACCTACTCAGCAATTCTTCTAATAAAACCGAATTATTAGACTCTATCAAAGAGGCCCGGGACAATAATACCCGAAAAATTGGCCTCGATGATATATGGAAATAGAGTTTACTCCCAAGGCACTATCTCAACTTGATTATTGGAAACAGACAGGGAATGAGGCCATTCTGCGCAGGATCCGTGCCCTGCTGGAATCAATAGCATACTCTCCTTTTTCTGGAATAGGCAAACCGGAGGCGCTGAAACATCAACTTTCAGGTTTTTGGTCACGTCGCATTAATGACGAACATCGATTAGTATACACGATTAAGGATGATAAAGTTATCGTCGTTCAATGCCGGTTTCATTATTCGAAATAACACTATTATATTAACCCCAATCCCGCAGCGAGCTTGATCAATGATGCGGTGTTCGATACTTCGAATTTGATCAGGAGGTTCTGGCGGTGGCTGTTCACGGTTGTGACGCTGATGAACAGTTGTTCGGCAATCTGGGGATTGGTAAGCCCCTCAGCGATTAACACCAGTACTTCTTTTTCGCGCCTGGTCAGAAACGGTACCGTCTTCGGCGCGGTAGCGGGGGTTACCTGGTCGAATTGGACATTCATAAAATAGCCGCCTGCCTGCACCTGCGCAATGGCTTCGAGGATGTCTTCCTTCCCCGAGCTTTTGATCAGATAGCCCGATGCGCCGTTCTGGATCATACGTGATACGTACGCGCGCTCGTTGAATGTGCTCAATGCGAGTGTTTTCACCTCCGGGAACTGGTCTTTTACCTTTTTGCAAAGGTCGATACCGCTGATGTCCGGCAGGTTGATATCGAGAAATGCGATGTCTACTTCGTTGTTTTTCAGGAATGCGATCGCCTCAATGGCGTTGGTAGCGGTTCCGACAACCTGCACCTCTTCCACGTCGGCGAGCAGCGATTTTAATCCTTCCAATACCAGCGGATGATCGTCCACGATGAGGATTCTGACACTCATAATTTCTTGTTTATTTAGGTTAAAGCCATTTCTGGCATTGATATCGGTCATTAAAGCACAATTTCAACCAGTACCGATGTTCCTTCGCCCGGTTTCGACTGGATGTCGAGTGTACCGTTCAGGTAATCCACGCGGGCCTGCACGTTGCGAAGGCCGGCACCTTTATTCTGTTCGAGGTTTTTAATGTCAAAACCTTTGCCATTATCCTCCACCGTTACACTCACATGGTTTTCGACCCAGGTAAGTTGTACCTGCGCTTCACTGGCATCGGCGTATTTGAGTACATTGTTGAGCAGCTCCTGGATGATCCGGTAAAGGACAACTTCCACCTGCGAGTCGAGGCGCTTGTCGTCGAACCCGAAGGCCTGCATGTGTACTTTCAATCGGCCGGAAGCGCTAATGCCTTCGCAAAAGTCGCTCAGCGCGTCGATTAATCCGAACCGTACGAGCGATTCGGGCATCATACTGTGGGCGACGCGGCGCATTTCGCTGATCGCGCCGTCCAATTGGGTTAGGGCCCTGGTAAACGTCATGGCGCTTTCTTCGGGCAGGATTACATTTCCTTTCACTGAGTTCAGAGTTAGTTTGATGCCTGATAATAGTCCGCCCAGACCGTCGTGCAGGTCGCGGGCTACGCGGGTGCGTTCTTCTTCCTGTCCTTTCAAAATCGAATTGGTGGCGACCAATTGCTTTTCCTGCTGCAATTGTAACACCTCCTGCTCGGCCACGCGCTTGCGGAATGCAATGTTCCTGTAAGCGAGAACGGCAATTACAAGCAGCCCTACAAGACCGGCTACGAGTCCATAAATCAATGTGTTACGTGTCTGTTTTTCTTTTTCGAGTGTAACGATCTGATTTTCCTTCTGCGCGGTCAGGTATTTGGTGTCGAGCTCCTGCAATTGTTTTTGAATATCGATTCCCTGAATGGAGTCGTTCAGGATCGAGTACTTCATCAGGTAGTCGTAAGCGCCTTTGTAGTTGTTCTGGCGGGCGAGATCGGTCGCGTAGTCTTCGTAGAGCTCCACCAAATGGTCGGTCATGTTATTGGCCTCCGCAATGGTGAGCGCTTCTTTGGTGTATTTGGCCGATAGGTCGATTTTTTTGGCATCCTCGGCTAGGAACATCAGCGCTCTCAGGCAGTCGAGTTCAAGAAACACATTGCCCGATTTTCGTGCGAGGTCAAGCCCTTTCTGGCCGTAAACCCATGCCTCGTCCAGATTTTTAAGCAGGCGATTGGTACGGCAAAGTCCCGCGTAAGCTTGTGTGATGAAGATGTCCGAATGGATTTTTTCAGCCACAACCAGTCCTTCTTTGAAATGGGCGAGGGCCTCATTGTATTTTTTGAGGTTGAAATAACATCCGCCGATATTGGTCAAAATGTCGGTCAATTGCAGGCTGTCCTTCATTGGTCGGGCAAGCTGTAATGCTTTTTGCTTATAAACTACCGATTTGTTGAAAAGATTGGCATGCTCGAAGGCCGTTCCGATACTGATATAAAGCCGTGGCAGAAATTCCTTCATCCCCAATTTATCAAACTGGCTGGCCGACTGCTGGTAATATTTGATTGCCTCCGTGAAATTACCCATATAAGTGTAGCTGGCCGCGATATTGGCATAGCTCTTGCCGATATTCACCTGGTGCTTCATCCTTTTGGCTATTTCAAGACTCTCGCGGTTTAGTTTCAGTCCCTCTTCGAATTTTCCCTGCAAATTGAGGATATAGGTGTAGTTCGACCGGAACTTGAACCGGCCGATATCATAATTCAATTGCTCACTGAGGGCATCCGCTTTCAGGTAGTATTTGGCGGCGCTATCGAGATTCTGGTTTTCAAGGTATTGCCCGTACTCAATATACGCAAGTACGCGGTTGGTGTCCTGCTTGCTCGTCTGAATGCGTTTCAGAATGGCATTAGGATCGGGGCTCTGGGCAAGCGCCGGAATGCATAAAAGGACTATCAAAAGTGTTCGTAAATATAATTTCATCGGACCCGGAGAGTAGAATGGATGGGAAAATTACGGTGGCAAAAGTCTGAAATAAAACCTTTTAATAATATCCTATAAACATATGATTTTCGAAAAATCATGCTTTTATAGGATTGATCTGCGGCTTCCGGACAGGCTACCTTTGTCATGTCGAAAGGCAAAAAATTATCTCATCCATTATCCATTTTTAAATCCAATACAGCCATGAAAAAAATTACATTCCTGAAAAACATTTTTGCTCTGTTGCTGCTTAGCACATTGATGTTCGCTTGTGAAGACAAGGACAAAGACGTATCCCCGGAACTAAGCTCAAAAGTGGCAGGAACTTATAAAGTGACCAAGTTGACGGTCGACGGCGATGACTATCCGCTCGATGTAGCCAAGGCGAGCATTACGATCCAGCTCGACAAGTTTTCTTCGGAAGTGGTGACGGGAAAAATGAAAGTAACGATCGACGGCGACCGTGAGCCGGATGAAGACCTTGGAACCCTGAACCTGAAAAATGCCGGCAGCACAGGCATTGATATTTACGAAAACACCGAGAAAGTTGGGAACCTGAAAGATGACAAACTGAACATTTTCGTCGTATTCGAAGGGCAGGAAGTTGAGATGATCGCGACAAAGCAATAAGCATTACCCATACAGATTACCCTTGATTACAATTACAGCCATGAAAAATAAAATCATCCCCTTTTTCCTCTATGCGTTTTGCATTGCATTCCTGAATTTCACTTTCAGCGATGAGTTTGAAGAATACGGAATCAGCCAGAAGGACATTCAGAATCGCCTCTGGAACGTTTTGCAGGCTCCGTCGGTAAGTGTGCCATATTTGGGCAGTTCTGTAAAATCGGCGTGCCGTTCGCTGGCACCTGAGGCCCAGTCGACGGCGATCAAGAAAGCAGGTGCGTTTGTGAAGAGCTATTTCAACTCAGAGGATTTTCAGAAACGTTACACCGACGCGATAGCGAAGAAGTATCCGAAACTGGAAACCACCGTGAGCGAGCAACGCAAAGCGGAAATCAGGGCAAACCGCTTGAAAGGCGTACAAGGGTTGCAAGCGAAAGATATGGAGCCGGTGGTGGATATTCAGATTCAGTCGGCAGAGACATTTGTGGGGATGGAAAGCATGCTCAGCAGCATTCCCGCCGACCAACGGGCCGATTTCAAGAAGCAGATCGAGGACGGGAAGCGCAATGCGGCGTTCTTCAAAAAGATCAAACCGCTTTTGAAAACCAATATGGAGGAGTTCAAAAAGCAATATGCCGAGTACCTGGCGGCCGACGAGATCCGGCAGTCGGAGCAGACCCTGGCGCGCAATGCGAAAAGTAATACAGACGAGTACGAGAAATTAAAAGATCCGAAAAAGGTACTCACGGCGCGCCTTACCGACTTCCTGAACCAGAGCAAAGGCGTGGATTTCGCGGCGCAGACGAAAGAAATGAACGGTCGCAAGAAGTTCGTGAACGCGGCCTACGAAGGCAAAAGTGATGTGTGGAAGTTCTGTTACCGAATGGGCGCGACGCCTACCAATACTGCCCGTGCATTCGCGCAGCAGTGGCTTACCGAGTTGAAATAAATTGGTTTATATAAGGATGTACAGAGAGGCGCTACTGGCTCCTTTTCTGTCTGATCCGTGGCCGGCAGCGCGTTACTGTCGCCACGGATTTTTTTATTTTCAAGAAAATTGAGGGAAGCTATTGCATTTTAAAAAACATTAAACTTACTTTGTCTATCAAATAAGTATACTATTAAAAACAAAGCTCCTGAACCACCCTGAGCTGAGTATTAATCCAGGCATCTTAGATATGAGCGCGGTTAATTTACTTTGTAAGGCCCCCGTGGGGGATGTGGTAGGGCATACCTTCAAGCTTTGTTTTCATTCCAATTGCTGTTGTTGAAACGGCGACCCATACCTGACATTTCACGGAAATATCCCGCCTGACAGTCATGGCCGATCATCTGAAATTTTCGGTGGTTGGCGATTTCAGTTGCCGGTTGTGCTGTCCCGGGGTATTTCCGTATCCATATCTCATGCTGCGTTTATACTAAACCGGTACTACTACACTACTTGTAATATGTTTACATTCTCAGACGTGGTGCTGCTCGCGAGGAAGATCGCCGTCGGCATTCTGCTTACATTAATTCCCTTTGTACTGATCGCCGGAGGCATTTGGCTGGCGTGGAAATTCTTTATCTGATTGCTCATTTCACCATAAAAAATCAAATCACGCATGAAAGTGGATAATGCATTGGCCCGGAAGATTACCCGAGACGGCCTGATCAGCGTGGTGCTTTACCTCGCGCCCATCGTTTTGATGTTTGCCAGCTTCCAGGTATTCGGTTACCGCCCATGGGAGGGAAGCAACGAGTTTCCTTTCAAAGCACCTGCATTTGTTGAGGCGGTTTTCAAAAACCTGAGTAGCTGGGGGTTGCCGGTGATTGTGCTCGTGCTGGGTGTGATCGAATTTGCAGCCGGCTTGTACGAAAACAAATGGACCAAGAACGAGCGGATTCTGGACATTGTCTGCTTTGTAGTTCCTAAGCTGATTATCCGGCCGTTTGTGGCTTATTTCGGATTGAAATTCCTGCCGCTGGTCCTGCCCGAAGCAAAAAATGCATTTGAATGGGTGCCATTCTGGTGGGCATTCCTGATCATAGCGGTGGCCGATGACCTCACACAATACTGGTATCACCGCCTGCACCACCAGGTCCCCTGGCTCTGGCGCTTTCACCGCACGCACCATTCCGCTAATTACATGGGAATGGCCATGGCAAGCAGGCAGAACGTGATTTACACGTTGTTTTTCTCGCAAACCTACCTGACCATCGCATTGACGTACCTTGGCCTGGGCTACGCCGCCTTGTTTGTGAAAGTCATCAAATCGTTCATCACCACCGGCGCGCATTCGAGCATTCCCTGGGATAAGCCTTTCTACGAAATCAAATGGCTGAAACCGATCGGTTGGGTGTTGGAGAGACTGATTTCCACTCCGGCCACACACCATGCACACCACGCCGACACGACCGACGACGGGATAGGCTATTACAAAGGAAACTTCGGTAATATGTTCTTCCTCTGGGATATCATCTTCGGGACCGGCATCATTACCCGCAAATACCCGTCGTCTTACGGCATCAAGCATTACCAGGAGGAGGAATGGTACGCCCAGTTTATGTGGCCCATTTTTAAATCCAGGAAGGAAGGCAGCGAATTATCGCACAATGGGCCGGTTGTTGGCGACGCGGTACCGGACACGCCGGAACCCATTGCGCTTAAATCTGAACTTACAACTACTACGGCAGTCGCTTAAAATTCCCAGATGACCATTGGCCCGACCGGTGGTCATCTTTTTTTATCCTGATTTTACAGGATTATCTGTTTTCGGAAGAATTGGCGAGGCACCAATCAATAATTTGGGGATACAAATCCGTGATGGGTGCTTGTGGAGGCCTGCGACGATACAATTCAATCAGGAATTGATTAAAGCTATTAAATTTTTTGAATCCTCTTTCGGCCATTTTCTTCTCTACCGAGTTCACAAGAGGGGAGAAATCTACGTCAGGCGCATTGTCAAGATACCAGAGGGATACCAATGCCCAATTCATGTATTCATTGAAGCATGAGGCCGGATCCATACTCCTGGCTCCGGGCTTGGACATGTCTACCCAGGCTGGGACGTTATTGAAAGCCCTTTTAATTTTCAATGCATATAAATCCTTTTCGGAAATTGGATTAATGAAGGCGTGATTGAGCTCCGTGAATGCCGTTGTTGCGGACCTTAGCTTTTTATAAGTGAGGTGCGACGATGTGCTGTCACCGATTTCCCGGAAAGGAAAATTAACATGTGCATGAATTTCTTTGAATGTATCACTTTCGAGCCAGTTGACGCTCTGGGCATAGCCGGTCAGGGGCGACAGGATGATTTTATATGAATTAAAAGCGATACCCGGCAATCGCGAAGTCAGCCAGGTTTTGATTTGAGCGATGTCAATATACTCACTGTAATTATGGATCAGCGAATCATAATAATGTTGGTTCGCATCGTACAAGTCCAAAATCTGATACTATCTGCAAAATTTTGCAGGTGATGAATGTAAGGACGGAGGGTGTTTGTCCTTTCCCATCCTGTTCTGTCATACGTTTTGGTAGGTACTATTTTTCCCGTTTGATCAAACTGAAAAGAGTAGGCGTCCATTTTGAGATTGAAGTATGCTCTTCGATTTATGTTAATCAGGGAGTCCGCGATGTCAACAATCTTGCTTCGCGTGTTTTTAGGGAGACGGGCCAGAATGGTTTGATAGTAGTTTGTGCTTTTGTAAACCAGTCCGTTTTCTTTGTAAACCAGAGGCGTTATTGCCAACACCAGGTTCATCAGTTCGCAGACCTTCGGTATTTCAATGGATATTTTGTCGTTATTGAGGGCGATGTAGTTGACGTCGAAATTTGCGCTTGGGATTTCAGTTTGTGCCACAATTAGTGTTTGAGCAGTATCCTTGCCGTTCAGGAGAATGGAAAATCTAACGGTTTGTCCAGGCCCAACATTGAATTCCAGGGAGTCGGTGTCGCTGATGAACGAGACCTTTTTTGTTTCGCCTGTTTTGACATAAGTTTCATATATGTCCTGCTTTATTTTCGGGTCTACTTGCCAATAGTCCGATTGGTAAACCTTACCATCCCTGATGCTGATCAAATTTCTGCTTGATCGTAGCACGGGGTTCTGAGCGTATGCGGTGCCGAAAGCCCAGTAATAGATAGAAATGATGATCAGTGTGGTGAATCGTGCCATCTTACATTGTCGTTTTGAGAATTTTGCCGTTTTCCGGTTTGGGGAGCAAATCACTAAAATTCAATTTAGAGCAATGATGACCAGATGTCTTTCAGCTAGTATGCATGAGGTTCCTCTCGGTTATTATGCGGCGGTGGCGGATGGTTTGTACAACACGCCTGCAACACAGTGCTTCTAAGGCAATCAACAGGTATCTAACCATTCGTAATTGGCTGATCGACTTTCACATTGTAGAATTTGAACAGAATGGCGAATACAGTGCGCGGTATGGACAGAGATTGGTTGAAGAGATGGCAAAAGCCTTGGATGCCGTTGGGCTAAGCGTAAGGAGCCTGAAACTGCTCAGGCAGTTCTATTTTACATATCCTCAAATTGTGCAGACAGCGTCTGCACAATTGAACGGTTTAAAACTGGCAACTTCGGATAAGCTCCCCGGGCCGATTGGTAAAACTGATTACGATACCCGCGAGGAACGTAGCAGAATGAACTGGCACAAATGCATGGTCAACCAATGCGTTTATAAACCGTTTCTGTCGCCTTGTCTTCCTGGCCTTCCGGCGAAATGTTGTAAGCCGTGATGATCAATGTGTCCGGATCCGTCAGTTCTGCAACGGTGCGCCAGTTCCAGGGAGCGGGGTATTCGGGGACGCTGTATTGTCCCAGGACCGAAAAGCCATTTCCCGTAGGCGTGCCGTTGGAAAGCATCATGCCGGTACCCATATGAAAGCTGTCGATCCAGAATGCCTGTGCGTTGCTGTTGGGAATGTCGAAACCGTAAATGGCTATGCCCTGGAATGGTTTGCCGTTGAGGCTGCCCTGATATTCGTGCAAAAGGAAACTGCCGCCGAGGATGGCTTTGATAGTCCCCTTCATTTCGGACTCGTCGGCGAGGACGTCGGGTTCGAACCAGGTTTTGGTAATGCCTTGCCAATTGCCGGTCAACGCCTGCAATTGGTGATGTACTCCGGATTCCAGCGAGGTTTCAAATTTCGATTTAGACATAGGATTTAGATTTAGTTTGCCGGGGCTCTCAGTCGCGGTAGTTGCGGCAGGCAATTTTTGTGAATATAATAATTCAAAATTTAATAAAAATGGGATATGAGACAACTGCTTAAAACGCCAATAGGAAGGGGTATTTGGGACAAAATTTCTATATTGGTGCCCGCTTTGGCCTGAATGTCAAAGATTAAACCATCAACAACATGTTACAACTAGGACTATTAATTACCAACCGGCACCGCTTATTGAGCGTCGCGGCGATTCTCGACGTGTTCGAATCGGTGAACAGCTTCTATGAGCGGGCAAATCAGCCGCATTTTTTTAACATCACGCTGTTCTCACCGGACGCAGAACCGGGAAAGTTTTACGGAGCTTACCCGATGCAATCGATTCATGAATTTACCAAGCAGGACCTCATACTTATTCCGGCATTCGGCTCGGGGGACGTCCAGCTTTCGATTATGAGCAACCAATGCTGCATTCCGTGGCTTTGGGAGCAATATAAAAATGGTGCCGAACTGGCCAGCTTCTGTACGGGGGCATTCCTGCTCGCTGCCGGGGGCCTGCTGAATGGCAAGCACGCCACTACGCACATAGATGCAGCAGAGGCATTGGCTTCCAATTTTCCGGATATTATCATGAAAAGCGATGCGGTAGTAACGGAAGATAAGGGCATTTTCACGAGCGGAGGCGCTACGAGCAGCTTCCACCTGATGCTGTACCTGATACAGCGTTTTTGCGGAAAGGACCTCACCTTACGGACCGCTAAAATGTTTGCCATTGATATGGACCGCGAGCAGCAGACCTATTTCGGCACTTTTGCTCCGCCCCAGAACCACGGCGACGGGCTGGTGAATATGGCACAGCAGAAGATCGAAAAGGAATATCAGGAAGGCAGTACGATCGAAGTACTCATTCAGGACATTCCGGCAAGCCGGAGAAATGTGGTGCGGCGGTTCAAACAGGCAATCGGCGTGACACCCATCGAGTACTTGCAACGGACGCGCATTGAAGCGGCTAAGAAGTTGTTGGCTCAAACGGATCAGAGCGTGCTCGAAGTCATGCTTAATTCGGGTTATAACGATTTAAAATCATTCCGGCAGCTGTTCAAGAAAAGTACGGGCGTGACGCCGAAAGAGTATCGCGACAAGTTTAATATCGCCAGGCTGGAAACAGGAGGGCGCTGGAACCGACGCATGAGCGGAGCCTCTTATCTCGATTAAAATCAAAAGCCCGGACCTTAACGATCCGGGCTTTTGATTTTAATGCCATTCCGACGTTAGTTAAGCTTGGCAATCTTGCGGAATGCCCGCTCGTTGCCTTGTTTGATTTCGACAATGCAAACACTTGCAGGCAGGTGCATAATGTTCAGTTGATGCGAGAATTTGGTAGCCGTTTTATTCACCTGCGTATTCTTGTAAAGCGTTCCTGACTTCGCGTCAAAAATGCGGATTTCAATTTGACCGGTTTTCTCGTTGGCAAGATCGATGCTGACGAAGTCGGAAGTGGGGTTAGGGTAGACTTTTGCTTCGGCATGAAGTGATACCTCCTCTTTTGCAACTGGTACCGCCATTTCTACGGCTGCCTGTCTCGCATTCTGGCCGTCGGCAGCGAGAACGAAAATCGGCGTTTCTCCGGCTGTAACGGTCACTTTGCCATCCACGATCGGTAACTCGGTCATCGCCATATTGTCTGCACCTGCGGTCGGCGTGTAAATCCGCGCAACGCCTGCCTGGTTCAGATTGACGGTATACTCCGCCGTTCTTCCCACTTCATCAGGCACGGTCAGAATGAACAGAGATTTGCCATTCAGCTCATACCGGTCGACGATCGGGTCGTTGTGGATCGTTTCCTTGTATTCGTACTGGCCGAACAGCTTCTGTGTTTGCAGGAAATAGTCGGCAGATGGCCGGCGGGTTTGATCGTTATTGACAAACCCAGCGGATGCGAACATGCCGCCGCCACCATTGTCGTCATACATTTGATAGAAAAACAATTTCTCAACACCATTGCGGGCCGTGAATAGCGAGGTGCGCAAGATCCAGTCGGCCTGCGTTTGCAATGCAGATTTGTTGCCGATAGGAATCGCTTTCAACGGGCTGTCCTGATGTACATCGTAGCCGGCCTCGGTGTTCCAGATTGGAAGGTCGTTCGATAACTCGCGGGTTACTTTGACAAAGTTTTCGAGGATTTGTTTTGCATTGGTAACCTCCGGGGCCGCGCCGCGCGTGGAGGTACCGCTCTGGCTCGATGATGCATTGTCGGTATAAAGGTGGAAGTTCACCACATCCCAGCAGAGATTCACCGTGCCGTCGGCATTATATCCACGAAACTCCTTGCACCAGTCTACCATTCCTTTTACGAAATCGGGGCCGGTAACGAGTCCGGCGATGACCACTTTCATGTTAGGATCTGCATTTTTAACACCTACGCCTGCGCCCATCGTATTCTTGTGGCCATCGTAAAATGCCGACATATTAGCTGCATATTCACGGGCAGTCTGGTAGCCTTTGCGGCCTTTCCACCATTTGTCGCGCTCATTGTCGCATTCGATGTATTTGATCAGGTTCAAGCCGATCTTTACCTCGTTAACCGGGTCGTTGGTCCATCTCGGAGTCGTTGAAACGCTCAGCAGCGAAGGATTCACATTGGTATTGCTTCCATAACGCGCTGCATATTGAAATGCAACCTTAGCTTGTTCAATGTAAGAAAGGGGATCAGCGAAATTCTTACCAAAGCGTACGGGCACGTTTTCGGGGTCGCGCTGGTCTTCGGGATATGTCTCGCGCATCCAGGCGGGCTGTGTTTTGAGGCAAGCCAGTACTTCAATGCCTTCCTGTTTGCAGCGTTGGTAAATCAGGTCATAATTCCAGCTTCCGCTTAGTGTAGGGTTGTAGGAATAAACGCCCTCCGAAGATTCGAGCTTTTCCCAGTCCATATAATGCCGCAAGCCCGTAAAGCTTTTGGCAACCTGCACCTTCGACTCCACCAGCGACTCGGTATGTGCGCCATCCTGGAAATACCACTCATAACCATTCACGCCGAGCATGTCATTCAAGGTGATATGCTTGGTCCGGGCAGGTTTCTGAGTTTCGGTTCCGGGGGTGTAGCTTCCGTAGAACTCAATTTCGGTCGGTAATGTGTTGGACATCGTCATGACCAGATACCGGATATTGCTCATCGGCTGATCAAGCTTGAACTGCGCGTCGCCGGATAGCTGGCGATCGGGGTAGGGGCCTACCCATCCATTGTATATTTCGCCGGTAAATGTGGCGACAGGAATGCGCTCCCATTGATCGTTGATGACGGAAAGTACCAACGGAAAATCCTGCGCGGTACCTGTGAAGTCAAAGAATTTGACGCCGTTGAGCGTAATCTGCTCCCCTTCTTTCAATGGGTAATAGGCCTCATAGTTGTTGATCACCTTACCCCAGCCGGTAAGTACGTTCTCCTGTGTATTGCCGTCGAACAGTCCGTCGAGGCCATTGGCCGCATTGGTGAGCTGGTACCAGCGTTTCGGATCGATCGGGATTTTGGTGCCGAGGGCCGGGTTGTTGGGGTTCGAGTTGTCGGAAACAGTAAATGTCCTGGCTACGTTGTCGGCCGTTAGATAATTGTTATTGCCAGCTTGCGAGGCTGTGATGGTCACCTGGCCAGCAGTGTGAATGGTTGCTTTCCAGATGCCGGTCGCGTTCGAAACGGATACAATCGACGAATTGGAGGAGGTAAACTGAACGGGTGTTTCCGGGTTTGTGCTGCTGGCGGTTAGGTTGAATGAAGCATCGGTCAGGTTTTTGTCTGAAATCGCTTCAAACGTAATCACCGATTGTCCCTGAACAGAGCCGGGTATTACCTCAAACCAGTTGAAATTGAATGCGCCGCGGTTGGCGAAGATGCGAAACACTTGGCTACCGGCTTCCAGCTGCACGGTTTTGCGGACGGTGGTGTAGTTCTGCCAGCCACCCGTTTGCGGTACGTCCACGCTGCCGAGCACGGTGCCGTTTGTATTTTTGAACTGAATATTTCCATTGCCCCATTGGTTGGCCACCCTGAAATTGATTGTGTAAGTGCCGGCCGTTGGTACATTCACGTTGTAATCCATCCAGTCGTTGTCGTCGATGTAATTCACATTGATGTTTCCATCTACATCGCCCGTAGTTTCCGTACGTACGTCCGATGCAACATCGAATGTTTCTGCTTCGATCCGGCTTGTCAATGCGCGGGATTCTTTGGCTTCAAACCAGTTGAAATTCCAGCCGCCCTTTGTGGCGAAGACCCTTAGTCTCTGGTTTCCGGCGGGGAGCGACGCCAGCATGCTGACAGTCTTCCAGCCCTGCATACCACCTGTTTGTGGCAGCAAAATACTGCCTAGCTCTGCGCCGTCGCTGTTTTTTAGGGCGAGCGTGGCTTCGGGGCTGTATCCGTTTGCAATGCGGTAGTTGAATGTGAAAATGCCAGCCGCAGGAACATGTACATCATACTCCATCCAGCTGTTGTCCTGGATCCACTCTACGTTCTGGCCACCGTCGGTATCCTCCGTATTTTGAAGCTGTACGCTGTAAGAATCGTTAAAACTTTCCGCTTCGACTTTCGCAGGCAGGATTGTGCCCGTAATGCGCGCGCTCGCCGAAACAAATGAAAACCAGTTGAAATTGAATGCACCGCTTCTCGCAAAAAGCCGGATGACCTGGCTTCCAGCCGGCAGGGGAACGGTAGCATTGATCGTCACCCAGTTTTGCCAGCCACCTGTTTGGGGTACATTTACCTGGCCCAGCACAGTACCTGCCGCATTCTGTATTTCGATAACGCCGTTTCCATATGCATTGGCAACCCGGAATTGCATTTCATAATCCCGCGCATTCGGGAGGCTGATGTTATAGTCCATCCAGTCATTATCGTCGATATAGCCGACATTCAGACCACCTCCCTCGTCACCCGTGGCTTCGGTACGCACCTCGTACATGGCATCAAAGCTTTCTGCTTCAACTTTTCCCGCCGATATTGAGCGTGAGATGTTTACCTCGAACCAGTTGAAGTTCCAGCCGCCTTTTTCGGCAAAAATGCGAATTACTTGGTTTCCTTGTGGAAGTAATGCGATGAACGACACCGTTTGCCAGCCTTGCATTCCGCCGGTTTGCGGAAGCACGACCCGGCCGAGTGAGGCGCCGCTCGCCGATTTCAGAACCAGCGTTGCTTCGGGACTGTAACCGTTCGCAATGCGGAACCTGAACGTGTAGTAGCCCGCCGACGGCGCCTGGACAGCATAGTCCATCCAGCTTCCATCCTGAATCCAGCCAACATTCTGGCCTCCGTCGACGTCAGAAGTGTTTTCAGTGCCAACGGCGTTCATTGCCGTGAATTCCTCTGCTTCGATCTTTCCGGGGAGTAGCTTACTTGACTGTGCCTGAATAGAGAAGGAGAGGAGTAAAAAACAGAGTGTAAAAATTTTAGCCATTCGTCGGGTCTACAAAGAAATTTGAGTGAAGATACAACGAATTTAATTTCGGCTACAATTTTTGTAGTAGTTTTTGTGACGGCAATATGAAAGATAACTGCTTTGTTATGAAAAACTTTAAAATAATACACTTTGCAAAAATCGGTTACTTAAATGCCGGTATACCAGGCTCTTCCCCCGGCAGTGGTTCTACTTCGGGGACCACGGGCTCTACCGGCGGCAGCTCTGGCTGCGGCTCTACCGGCGGAGTCTCCGGTTCCTTCTCATAAGGCGGGGTTTCCTCCGGTATATCGGGAGAAGGTACCTCCGGCCGGGGATCGAATGGAGGTGTTTCGCGCGGATCACCGGGATCGCCGCCGCCATCCATAGCGCCCAGGAATTCGTTTGCCAATTGATAAATATCCATGATTTCCAGTTTTTTTGATGAAATGATTGTCAATCCATTACTAAAATAACTATGCCGGAAGGTAAATGACTCGCTGTTTTTTGTGCCTGATAATGTACAATTCATATAATAGCACGTTGAAATTTTTATATTTGACCTTCTCCAAATTCAAATCTAACTAAATGGAACAGCAAGAAACCCGCCAGCTTACCTTTCATGGGGAAGGGGCTAAACTCTTCGGAATTTACATCGTCAATATTCTTTTGACTATCGTGACGTTCGGGCTTTATTACCCTTGGGCAAGGGCCGCATTGTTGAAATACATGTATGAAGAATCCGAGTTCGAAGGAAGCCGTTTTACATTCCATGGCACGGGCAAGGAAATGTTTATCGGTTTCATTAAAGCGATCGGGATTTTCTTGGGGCTCTATGCCATTCTTTTTGGAGGGATATTGTCGCAAAATGCGACCCTTATGATGCTGGGCCTCGCTGTTTTCTATATTGGATTACTGTTGTTGATCCCGATCGCCATTCATGGTGCACTTCGATACAGAGCCTCGCGGTCGTCCTGGCGGGGTATTCATTTTGGCTACCGTGGCGATAGAAAAGAACTGTTGAATACGTTTATAATCGGCAGCATCATTACCCTCGTTACCTTCGGCATCTACGGTGCATGGCTTATTATTGAGCTGAGAAAGTATATTTTCAAAAACCTGCGGTTCGGTAATATTACATTTTCATACGAAGGAGAGGGCGGGGCTTTTTTCTGGCTCAATATAAAGGGGTATTTCCTGACGATCATCACTTTTGGAATTTATGGTTTCTGGTGGGTAAAGGACCTTTTCAACTATTACGTGAATAATATCCGGATGTATCAGGGAGAAACGCGGCTGGCTTTCCGCTCGACGGCCACTGCCGGTGGATATTTCAAGCTCCTGATCGTTAATGTACTCATTGTCGTGTTGAGCCTTGGTCTGGCCACGCCCTGGGCGATTGTGCGCACGATGCAATTTGTATTCTCAAATATCCATATCGACGGACCACTGGATGTCGATGCGATCATTCAAACCGAGGCCGACTATACCGATGCAACCGGTGAAGATCTCGCGGATATGATCGATATTGGGATTGTTTAACTGACCTTTAGGCCTTCATGTACAATTTTAGTGTCCGTTATCACGACGGTCGGCTGTCCATCGCGCACGACGCGACGCTTACGCTCATGCCGGATCACTGGCTTATCCATTATCGTGATCCCTCGGGCGAGCTCGTTTCGGCGCGGTGGGCATTGCACAGCATCGTGACAGACGAGAATTTCAGTAACCTCTTCATCTTCCGGTACGGCGAATTCCCGCAGCAAACCATTGAATGCAAGGACGATCGTTTACCCGAAACGTTAAAAAAGCGTTACTCGGAAAAGGTATTTTTTAAAAGGCGTATCACGGATATTTTCAAGCTGAATAATACCACCATCGTAGGCGTGGCTTTGGCAGTACTCGCGTTGATGGGTCTGGGGTACTGGTTCGGGCTTCCGTGGTTGGCAGGGGCTGTTGCGTCGCGTTTTCCTGTCAGTACGGAAGTGCAGATGGGCGACACGATGTACGAGAACATGATCCGGGCTTATGACGTGGATGAGCGCTTGACGGCCGTCACCAGTGACTTTGCGAAAGCTATTGATTTTAAAACGCATTACCCTATACGTATCACCGTCGTAAAGAACAAGGAAGTCAATGCATTTGCCTTGCCTGGCGGGCGCATTGTGGTATTCGACGGCATTCTCCGGAAAATGCATACGAAGGAAGAGCTTGCCGCATTGCTGGCGCACGAAGTCTCGCATGTGCATTACCGGCACTCGCTGCGTAACATTTTCCGAAGCCTGGGCGGCTACTTGTTCATTTCGCTGTTGTTAAACGATGTCAACGGCGTCGTCACCGTCCTGGCCGACAACTCCAACACCCTTGCAAACCTGACCTACTCACGCGAGCTGGAAACCGAAGCCGACAGCAAAGGAATGGCGATTTTCAAGGCAAACGGGCTGGATTTGAAAGGATTTGTGGATTTGTTTACCGTGCTTAAAGGTGAACATGGAGATGTGGAGGCTTTGAAGTTGCTGAGTACGCACCCGTTGACGGAAGATCGGCTGCGGGCGGCGGCGGCGATGGTGAAGGGGCAGGGGGCTGTGAGGGACGATGGTGATTTGGAGAGGAAGTGGGAGGTGATTGAGAATGAGTTGAAATGAAATCGGGCCGTTGGTGAGACGGCCCGATTTTAAGATAAGGGTCTTACAGCCCAGGCCAGGCGGTCACGTAGCTTAGACTGTCCGTTGAGATGTCAAAAGCAGGCTCATATATGCTGGCATAATATGTGTCAGTCCTTGTTGTTACGTATCCGTCAGCATTCAGGGTGTAGGTATAGTTGTTGGAAGATGCCGTTCCATCTAAATAATCCGTAATAACTGTCTGGACCAGCTTGTCGCTTAATGTTCCAAAGATTCGTAGATATTTATCCAGCTGAGTGTGATAGGGATTCAGAAAGTATTTGTCCTGAAATGCAGAATAGCTGAACTTGTATTCCATAAACGGGCCTGACTCGCCGATATATGTGATCTTATCAAGCCGTTGGGTGTTTGGTAAGGTTGTCTTGTAGGAAAACTGTTGTGTGAGAACGTGCGCCCCGAAGTGCCTTTTAATTTCAATCAATGATCCTTGTGAATTGTATTTGTATTCATAAGTAAATTTAGAAGTCAAATCCTTGCTTGCCACACATCGCCCATTTACTATGTGATATGTTTTATGGTTTGTGAGCTTGTTGTTTACTTTGGCGTATTTCTTGCTTGTAATCCACAAGTCGCCCGAACCATCATCGTAGGAGTATTCAGTGTAATCGTAAGAACCATATACCTTCCATAATTTACCCGCGAATTTTCCGAATTTTAAATATTGCAACGAATTCTCTCCATCTTTTACTAAAAACACATCCGCCGTTATTTTTGCATTTTTATTATTGTTTATGCTACTTGCGGCGTTGGGAGAAGGAGCGAGAGGATCATTTTGGCACCCGGTTAATAATGCGTCCAATGCTAACCCTTTCAGTGCCTTACCTGCTGTTTGAAATGAATTCATGATTTTAGCTATTAATAGGTTGAATGAAAATAAAATCATTTCAAACTTAGCAGGAAGTGTAAAGCGCTGAAAATTCGATTGCCTAACGGCGTGGATTGATAAGTATTTGGTTGAAGACTTGGAGCTATTGTGGCCTTTGGAAATAAAAAACCGGCAGTCAGATAGACTGCCGGTTTTAAGTGAATCAACACTATACTAAATTCCACCCCAGTTTGTGGAATAATCTAGCCCACTGTAAAAACTCTGTTTTCCTGCTTCATATCCATAGCCAAGTGGAAAAAACTCTTTATTTCTTCCAATTGCATATCCATCCGCATTAAGGCTATAAAAATATCGATAATATGGCTTGGCCTGATTGGTGTAAGGAAGAGGCGTTATCTGTACTTGTTGGATAAGGACATCGCTAAACTTGGTAAAATAGGGTAAGTATCTATCCAATCCAAGGTGTTCGCTGTTCAAGTGATACTTGTCTTTCTTTTCTGCGATGAGACCGTAAGTATAAGTGAAATTGACTTGCTGATATGCTCCGGTCGGCGTGGAGAATACAACTTGTTTTAGACGCTCGGTACCTGTGGCTGAATTATAATCGTATGTGAATACCCGTTTCTGCGTAAGTGCCCCGGATGACAAATTGATCTCGTTCAACCGGCCAACTTCATTGTATACAAACTGTGATGTCCAATTGGTGCTGACATTAATGCTGGTGATACAGCGCCCGTTCACAATCTTGTATTTTATCTCTTCTACCAATGCGTTAGTGTTTTTGTTGTACCGTTTGCTGGTAACCCAAAGGTCGCCGGTGCTGTCGTCGTAGGAATACTGGGTATAATAGGCGGTTTCCGAAACTTTGGAAAGTTTGCCGGTAAAGCGCCCTTGTTTGACATATTGCACTATGGTCGTGCCGTCTTTGACGAGCTTTAACTCAGCATTAATTTTTGCATTCTGATCGTCGGCGGTCACTCCGATGGTTTCCTGAGGCGACAGTAGGTCGTCGTTCTGGCAGCCGGTTAATAGTGTGCCGAGCAGTAATACCTTTAATAAATTTCCAGGGATGTGTAATTTTTTCATAACGTTTTTATTAAATGTGTGAAATTGATAGAACTCGATTGGAAATAGATAGTCGTGGCGAACACCTTGGAAATTGGATAGTGAGTGGCTGAAACGGATAATTGGCGATTAGACGGAAGTCATTAGGCCTTTGTTACAACTTGGGAGTGGTATATGTGCGGCTGGTGACAGTAGTCATACCGTTCATACTGTTTGTTGAGTTGATTGTCTTGGCATACCCGTCGGCATTGAAGAGATATGTCAAACTGTATCCTGGGAATGGATCCCCATTCCACGGTAAATTTTTTGTAGACTCAAAGGTGGGTAAATAGGAGTGAAATGTTCCGAAAATAGGCAGGTATTTGCTGGTTACTCCAAGCGCGTCCGGATTGGTTGGGTACTTGTTTTGCATGGGATTTCCACCTTGGACTATATAGCTGAAAATAACTTCTTTTGTAGCTGCATTCGACTGATTGAAGAAATTGACGCTTTTTAATGCTGTTGTGGTGCCCTGTTCGTATCCAAACTCCATTCGCTCATTCGGATTCGCTTTGTTATAAGCTTTTATCAATCTGCTGAGTTGCCCATACTCGTATTTAAAGGATTTATTAGTTTCGGTGCTTAGACTTTCCATGCAGCGTCCCAAACCATCGAGTTGATAGGTGACCTGATAAATCATCGCATTCGTGAAACTATTTCTTCGTTGTGCGATGATTGTTGATCCGTCGTATTTGTAATCTGTGTATACATTCTCGATTGTATTTGTTAGCTTTTTAAGCTTTCCTCGATTTACATCATAGTCTCCGTAATACTCCAATTCATTTGCACCTTCTTTTAATAATTGAGGTGTAAAAATAGTTTTAGCATTTCGATCCTCTGATGTAATAACAGTTTGTATATTTTGTGTTGCCAGTTCTTCATTTTGGCAGTTGGAAAGCATAGCAATTAATGCTAATCCTTTCAGCAGATTTCCGTTTAACGTAATTCTTTTCATAACGTTTCGTGATTAAATGGTAGACAAATTGATTATGTCGATTCAAACTTAATTTGCTTGTAGAAGTCGCCGGAAATCCGATGCGTGAATGGCAGTGTTGAATGTGTAGCCGGTTTAGAGCTTGCTTATGGCATCGTTTTTGTGGCGTTCTTTCAAAACTTAATCCTATGAAAACACTAAGCGCTGACGGGCAGCAGAAAGTGGATGAGATCGCTGCCCGATATAACTTGAAGGCCGAGACGGTGGAGTCGCTTTTGAAGGCGATTATCCGTGGCAATGGTACGATGGCCCAGTTCAACCTGCCGGAACTCGGGGGACAGGGGCAATGGATGAGCGGGGGCATGACAATGGTGGGCGATATGTTCAACAGCTCGCTCCGCGGCACCGTCGACAAACTATGCAACGAACTCGCGAAACTGGCGACCAGCACGGTGCTTTTCGAGCACAATGATGATCCTGCGAACGTCATTCCCGCACGCGGGGATGTGTCTGCCGGCACGGGCGCCAGTTTTTTTAGCAAACCCAGCAGTTCCTGGCCGGCGATTTTCGGCGAGCCTACTTCGAGCGGTTCGCAGAATAATTTTCGGTATGCCTATTTCGCGCCGGTGCACCGGCTGGTGATCGAGGATGGTGGCAAAAGGACGATCTACGATACCAAACACCATCAGATTACCGGCGTCTCACAGCAGCAAGGTTCCGATAGTCTGTACCGTTTTACAAGCCAGGAGGGCGTTGTTGATTTAAACTCCCTGGAAAAGGTTTCGGACCCGGATCGGCAACAGCCAACGCCCGAAATTTTGTATGATCTGACGGAGAATGCGAACCTCCGATCACAGGATAAAAGTCCCGAAGATATAATCCTTGCAACGATTGAAAAGTTGAATGTACTTTTTGAACGAGGGCAGATTACCGAGGAGGAATTTAAGGCGAAGAAGAAAGAGTTGCTGGAAAGAATATAGGAAACCTTGATGCACTTGTACGGCCCGCGATTATACGGGTCGTACAAGTGCATCGCTGCTAAAAGTTATACGTTGGAGCAGAGTATGTTCTGTCGGTCGAGGAGACCTGTGTGCCATAGATTTTCTTCACGGTAATATTTTTGGCCTTACCTGCATAGTCCAGCGTATAGCTATACAGGTATTGAGTACTGGATAATTTCTGACCGTTCAAAAGGTATTTATCTTCGGTCATCGTTTGAACAAGATTGGTACTGAAAATCCCGAAAATCGGCAGATACCTGCTGATTCCGCTCGGGAGTAGATCCGGAGTTACAGGATATTTGTCCGGGATTAGAGCTCCTGGTGCGCCGTAGGTGAATTTTAATTCCTTGGTTTTTGTGCCCGACCCATCATAGAATGTTACCGTGCTCAGGGATTTTTTCCAGCCACCGGCATCCACTGCATACTTAAATAGTCTTTGCTCATTCGGATTATCCTTGTTGTACCATTTGGTGAGCTGCCCGCTGGCATTGTATTCGTAGATGTAAGTCTTGTTTGTGAAAGACTGAACGCAACGTCCGAACGCGTCGAGCGTGTATTTGGTTTCTGATGACAGGTTACCATATTTATACCCTTTGGCCGTAATCAGTTGGGGTGCGTAGATGAATTCGGAGTAAGCGTTCGTGTAAATCTCTTTCCATAGAGCGCCTGACCCCTGATAAGACAGATCAACCACACCATCCTTAATTAAAAGACCTGCTGCCTGCGTAGTTCTCGCGTTGCGGTCGTTGGTTGCCTGCGGCGTCTGCGTTACGGGTATCGCATCGTTTTCAGGCTGGCAAGCTCCCAGTATTCCCGCGAATAGAAGTCCATTGGCTGCAATGGCCATGTTTCGAATTAGTTTCATAAATTTCCTTTTAAGTGTGAATGAACTGATTTTGAACGGGTCCAAACATAAGACGCCTTCGAAATTCCGGGAAAAGCGATGGGCAAATGGCGGGGCTTGAAAAACCTTCGGTCAAATCGTTGTCGACGGGAGCCGTGGATTTCGCAGGAGGTATTTTTGCAAACCACACAACATTTGCGAGTTTTGCCTTGTTTATAAGTGGCCGGCTCCATATTAATTCGATTGACCGGGCGTATTAATAGCACTCATGATTTTTGCACAAATTTCCAAAATAGTAGATCCCATTGCCGTCAAGGTCGACCGCTGGACGGTGGACGCTTACCGTCTGTTGCCTAACCTGTTGATAGCCATTATTATCCTCGTTATTTTCAGGTTTCTGTCCCGGCTGGGCGGGAAGTTTATAGAAAGGATATTGGGTCACGCGTCGCAGAATGTGGCGCTGGTTGGTTTGATTTCAACTATTACCCGCATTGCGATTATCACAACCGGCTTCTTTTTTGCATTAGGTGTTTTGGGACTGGATAAAACGGTAACGTCACTTCTCGCAGGCGCGGGCGTGCTTGCGCTGGCGCTCGGTTTTGCATTCCAGGATCTCACGACCAACTTCATTTCCGGCGCATTCATTGCCATTCAGCGACCCATTCAGGTAGGGGATGTGATAGAGACAAATGGCTTTACTGGCAAGGTTTTGTCGATCGGGTTGCGCTCTGTGAAGCTGGATAACTTCGAAGGACAGCAAGTGGAATTGCCCAGCAAGGATATTTTCCAGAAACCGATCGTCAACTTCACACATTCGGGTGAAAGACGTGTAAGGATGGAAGGCAGCATTGGCTACAAGGACGATCTCGTATTGGTGGAAAACCTTGCGGTGAGCGTTGTGAAAAAACTGGACTTTATCGACCCGCTAAAAGTGATCGAATTCAACTTCACACGTTTCACTGAAAAGAGTATCGATTTTGAAATACTGTTCTGGATCCGGCAGGACAAAACAGGGCCCGGCCCGGCGAAAAGCGCGGCTATGAAAGTGGTGAAGCGGGTTTTTGACGAAAACAATATTTCTTTCCCTACGCCCGCGCGGCCGATAGATCTTACGCCGCCAGCGCCTGGAAAATCAGAAGCATAATGCAGTCAAAATATGACTGATAAGCTGCATTGGCACAAAAAAAAGACCGGCCCGCTCAAAGCAGGCCGGTCTTTTCAATATCAATCCTATTATTAATAACGGTAAGTCTCCGCTTTGAAAGGACCTGCAACTGTCACACCGATGTAAGCAGCTTGCTCTTCGGTCAGTTTGTCGAGGTTCGCGCCTACGTGTGCGAGGTGCAATGCAGCCACTTTCTCATCCAATGCTTTTGGAAGAACGTATACTTTCTTCTCGTAAGCAGCGGTGTTAGTCCAAAGCTCGATCTGCGCCAAAGTCTGGTTAGAGAATGAGCATGACATTACGAACGACGGGTGGCCCATTGCGCAGCCCAGGTTCACCAAACGGCCTTCTGCCAGCACGATGATGTCTTTGCCTTCCACGTTGTAGATGTCAACCTGTGGTTTGATCTGCGATTTGGTATTGCCGTAAGTTTTGTTCAACCAAGCCATATCGATTTCGTTATCGAAGTGGCCGATGTTACAAACTACCGCTTTGTCACGCATCGCGAGGAAGTGACGGTCGGTGATGATTTTATAGTTACCGGTTGCAGTAACGAAGATGTTAGCGCGATCAGCAGCTTCGTCCATCGTTACTACTTCGAAACCGTCCATAGCAGCCTGCAATGCGCAGATCGGGTCGATTTCAGTAACGAGTACGCGGCAGCCTGCACCACGAAGTGATTCGGCAGAACCTTTACCTACGTCGCCGTAACCAGCTACTACTGCTACTTTACCAGCCAGCATGAGGTCGGTTGCGCGGCGGATAGAGTCAACCAATGACTCGCGGCAGCCGTATTTGTTGTCGAATTTAGACTTTGTAACTGAGTCGTTTACGTTGATGGAAGGCAGGTGAAGCGTTCCGTTTTTGTAGCGCTCGTACAAGCGGTGAACACCGGTTGTAGTTTCTTCGGAAAGACCTTTGATGCCGTCGATCAGCTCAGGATACTCGTCGAATACCATGTTGGTAAGGTCACCACCGTCGTCGAGGATCATGTTAAGCGGCTTGCGCTCTTCACCGAAGAACAAAGTCTGCTCGATACACCAGTTGAACTCCTCTTCGTTCATTCCTTTCCAAGCGTAAACAGGGATACCCGCTGCTGCGATAGCTGCTGCTGCGTGGTCTTGCGTAGAGAAGATGTTACACGATGACCAGGTAACTTCTGCGCCCAGCGCTGTAAGGGTTTCGATCAAAACCGCAGTTTGGATCGTCATGTGCAAGCAACCTGCAACACGTGCACCTGCCAGGGGCTGCGACGGACCGTACTCGGCACGGATCGCCATCAAACCAGGCATTTCAGCTTCTGCCAATGTGATTTCTTTACGGCCCCATTCGGCCAGCGAGATGTCTTTTACCTTGTACGGAATGTACGTTTCGGTTGACGTTGCCATTATTTTACAGTTTAGTTAATATCTTGATTTTACCACAAAACTAAGTAGAAAAACCACCGTAGGGAATAAATGCAGATACAAATTCTGATTTAGGGGCCTAATTTGGATATTTTATCTTTCAAAGGCTGCATATGGCCGTGTTATGAAGTGAGCACCCTGTGATTCACCGGTTAAGGAAGATATTTTGTCTGTACACCAAAGAATTATCCCAAATGAGTCGTTCGTCGACAATAGTATGACATTGGTCGACAATGCTTTTCAAAGCCGGTATTGGCCTCCGAAATCGTTATCTTTGTTTCTATGCGCCCTGTTTTCCCGGTCTTGAAAAAAAGTAAATATCAAAGAGTTTTCTTGCATATCCTGTTTTGGATCTCCGTGCTGACGATCCTGACGATCATTTACGGCGCAGGAATGCCCGATTACTGGCTTACGATCGGAATTGTTGCCCTTTTCATGCCTATACACATCGGCTATTTCTACCTGATCGCCTACGTGATCATTCCGCGGTATTTCGATCGCAAGAAATACGTACAGTTCGTGCTGCTTTTTCTGCTGATTGTGCTCGGTTCTACGCTGGCATTCCGGTTGATGGAAATACTCGTGGCCGACCCGATCATTTACAACGCGGTAAAGAAAAACGACCCCACTTTTGTCTGGCGGAAGCTCGAAGGGACTTTCCGGGAGCAGCTTGCCAAGCCGACGTACCTGATCAGCGCGTTCGAGCAGACCAACATTTTCGTCTGGATCGCATTGTCGGTGAAGTTTTTCAAAATGTGGTTCGACAGGCGGCAGGCGGCGATGGAGGCCGAGCTGAACTTCCTCAAAGGGCAGCTGCACCCGCATTTTTTGTTCAATACACTGAATAACCTCTATGCACTGACCCTCAAACAGTCACCGCAATCGCCCGGTGTGGTGATGGGGCTGGCGGAAATATTGCGGTATATGCTTTATGAGGCCAATACCGAGGTTGTGCAGCTGGAAAGGGATATTAGTATACTTAAAAGTTATATTGAGCTCGAAAAGATCCGGTACGAGGAGCGGCTGGATATTCATTTCAGTATCAATGGGATGGCGCCGGAATACCGCATTGCGCCGCTGCTGATATTGCCGTTGGTAGAAAATGCATTCAAGCACGGCGCCAGTGAGCAGATCGGGCAGGCATGGATCAATATGGATTTGCGGGTGAAGAGTAATGCGCTGAAATTCAAGATATCAAACAGCAAACCCGAAACGGCCACGCCCGACGATCGCCCGCACCACGTGAGCATAGGTCTTGCGAACGTGCGCAAACGGCTGGAAATCCTGTACCCTTCGGCGCATAACCTGAAAATCATGGATGAAGAAGATGTGTTCGCGGTGATCCTGGAAATTGACCTTGACAAACGACTGGAAATCTGATATTATGAAGCTGAAAGCCATTCTGGTGGACGACGAACCCCACGCGATTGAAGTACTGGACAACTACCTCGCCAATTTTACGGAAATAGAGGTCGCGGCACGCTGCCAGGATGCGATCCAGGCGTTTCAGGTATTGCAGCAGCAAAAGATCGACCTGATGTTCCTCGACGTGAAAATGCCCGGCCTGAAAGGGACCGACCTGCTCAGAAGCCTTAAAAATCCGCCAAAAGTCGTTTTTACCACGGCCTATCAGGACTACGCCGTCGAAGGTTTCGACCTCAATGCGGTGGATTACCTTTTGAAACCCATTCCATTCGAACGTTTCCTGCGGGCGATGGATAAGGTGTTTACGGGTTTGAACATTTCCAATCAATCTGTTTCCGTCGCGCAAAAGGCTGCGCCGGCCAGCCAGGATGTGTTTTTGTATTTAAAAGTAGATCGCAAAATGGTGAAGGTGAACGTCAACGATATTTACTGGATCGAAAGTTTGCGTGACTATATCAAGGTCGTTTTGAAAGACAAAGCCCTCATCTCCAAACAGAAAATCAGCCTGTTGGAAGAACTGCTGCCCGAGGATGGTTTCATCCGCATTCACCGGTCTTTCATCGTGTCGGTGGACAAGGTTGAGAGCTATCATTCCCACAAGCTCGAAATCGCGGGAAAAGAGTTGCCTATTGGCCGTAACTTCCGTAATGACTGTCAGCGCCGCTTCAAGCTGACCTTTTAAATGGCACTGCAAATGGCGTTTGTCGACAAAACCCGCTGTTGATCGACAGCCCTTCCCTAACCCTTCCCAGGCTCACCAAATCGGTTTAACATTGCACCGCCATTGAAAAATGGAAGTGAAATTCATTTAAATCATTTGGATTATTAGCCATGTTAAAAACAAGAAGAATTCTTTGGGCAGCCTTGTCCTTTGCCCTGTTGCTGGGTAGCTGCAAGGAGGACGAAGATGTAAAACCATCCAACACATTGACCGCCAAAGCAGGCGCGGACCAGAATGTAAATGCAGGCTCTGTTGTGAACCTCGACGGTAGCGCTTCCAGCGACAGCGAGGGTAAGCCTTTCGAATTCAGCTGGGCATTCAGCAAAAAGCCGGCCGGTAGTGCCGCCAACCTCGCTTCGGCGACCACTGCGAAACCTGCTTTCACGGCCGATCTTCCCGGTGAGTACGAAGTGGAGCTGACCGTCAGCAATGCGAACGGCCAGAGCAAAGACAAAGTCGTGATTACCGCGACGGTCATTGAACCAATCGTGATCGACGCCAACATCCGCACTAAACTCACTTTGACCGACCGTATCAACAACCCGGCTATTCCTGATTACATCGTGAATGCGAACGTGTCGGTGAATGCGGAGCTCGAAATCAAACCGGGCGTGGTGATCGCGTTTGCACGGGATACCCGCATCGAAATCAACGACGGCGGTGGTGTATTGCTCGCGAAAGGCGATTCAGCGAAACCGATCCGTTTTATCGGTAAGGAAACTACCAAAGGTTTCTGGGCAGGTATCGTATTCCGCTCGTCAAGCAGCGCGAATACCCTCGAATACGTGCAGGTAATGCACGCGGGCAGCAAGCCGCTTTACGCCACTACCAAAGCCGGTATGGCGGTTCTCGGAGCGGGTCGTGCGGAAGTAAATATCAAAAACTGTCTTTTCGAACAGAATGCGGGCTATGGCTTGTATCTCGAATATTCAGTGATCCTGGGCTCATTTGAAAAGAACAATTTTAAAGACAATACCGAAGCGGGCATCCTGATGGGCGCCGAAAACGTGAAGAACCTGGATACGGATTCCAAATTCACCAACGGCAATGGCCGCAATGTGGTTGAGATCTTCGGGTCGTCGCTGCCTAAAAACACTACGACAGAAGTGGTTTGGAAAGGATTCAAAGACAAAACCCCTTACCGCATTCTTGAAAATATCGCTTCGGACGCCAACTGGAAGCTTTTGCCAGGCGTGATCATCGAAGTAGGCCGCGCAGGCTTCATCACCATCGAGGATGGCTATTTCAATGCAGTGGGTACCGAAACCAACAAAATCATCATCCGCGGCGCTGAGAACACAGCCGCTTACTGGAAAGGGTTGCTATGCTTCTCTACCAGCGACAAGAACGTGATCGAAAATGCGGAGGTATCCGGCGGCGGCAACATCGCGATCGTATCGGGTAAGAAAGCCAACATCGCGATCTACGGTGGTCAGTCGCGCATGACGATCAAGAAATCGGTGATCTCCAACAGCGGCGGTTACGGAATCTTCGTCAACTACCAGGGCACTGTCAATGCCGACGTAGAAACCGTGAATACTTTCAAAGACAACGCACAAGCGAAGCTGCTGAAAGAGTAGGGAGTTGTAATGGACAGTTCCACGTATTGTACCAGTATCATATTCGGCCTGATCACACTCCTGGTGGTATTTACCTTCCACCAGGCTGTGAGAGGCTCCCGGCTCTTCGCCGCACTGGTCGCCCTCTGGATAGCGATACAATGCGGGACCGCCCTGGCGGGATATTTCAAAGTTACCATTTTCCCAAGGCTGCTATTACTGGTGGTCCCACCCGCTCTCCTGATGGCCTGGCTCTTTCTGAGTGGGTCCGGGAAAGCGCTCATCGACCGCATGAACGTTGACCTGCTCACGATGATCCACGTGGTGAGGGCTCCTGTGGAGGTGGTGCTGTATTGGGCGTTCATCGACAAAATGGTGCCGCACGAAATGACTTTCAGCGGCGGTAACCCCGATATCCTGGCCGGACTTTCGACGCCTTGCATTTACTACATCGGTGTGATGCGCAGCGGAATGAAATGGCGGCTGATGGTGCTCTGGAACTTCCTGTGCCTGGGATTGCTGCTCAATGAAATGTTTCGTGCCGTATTGTCTGTACCGTTCGTGTTCCAGTCGATCGGTCTCGACCAGCCTAATGTGCTGTTATTGCAGTTTCCGTTTGTGCTTTTGCCCGGCGTAGTGATGCCGATCCTCCTGTGCGCGCACATGGTCGTGATACGCAACCTCGTGAAAGCGCATTGGCAGGAGCCGAAGTTTATGAGCTCAGGCCGGGCGGTGATCAATCATTTTTTTCAGTTGAAATGAAATGTTGTCATGAATAGCATCACACAATATCTGTTGGCAGGCTTCCTGGTCGCAGCGGGCCTCCAGTATCAGGCTGTGAGCAAGGGTACCCGCTCTGCCCGGCAGCCATTTCCCGAAAGGGGGTTTTGGGTGGCGGAAACTGCTCCGGATAAGAAATCGACGGTCGTCAGGTATTACGCCCATAGCAATCACCTGGTGTCGGAAACGACGGAGCAGGAGGTGCTCGACATCCGGAAGCTCTCGGTAAGAAAATACCTGAATGCAAAGCTTCGGAAGGAGCTGGAAAAGGACACGACAGGCCAGTCGGCCATCAAGCTTTATGAAATCAATTGAAATCTAAATAATCTGAAATTTGCCATGAAAACTAAAATTGCACCCTCAATGGTCATCAGCCGATTTGCCAAATCGGCATTGGCCCTGGCCGTTCTGGCCATGTCGTTTACTGCTTGTAAAGACGACGACGATCCAAAGCCCGACGGCGGGGACGGCGGCGAAACCGAGAAAGTATTTATCCCTACGAAAGGCAAGACTTACAGCTACAAGATCACCGACTCGGACGGTGAAACCGGCGACATTATCACCAAGGTAGCAAGTACCAAAGATTCGGCCGGACTGACCGTTCATACGATCGAAAATTTCGTTCGTGAAAACGAAGAACAAAGAACATACTTGTCCAAGGCATATGCCAAGGGCGGTACCACCACCAATGTGCTGCCATATCCCGTTGTGCTCAAAGAGCTTCAAAACCAGATCAACGACATCGCCTATATTTCAAAATTCGAGGTGACCGGCTTCCCGCAGTATCAATTCCTGGAAAACAATGGTAAGGTCAACAGCGCACTTACGTTCCAGGGGGACCCGATCAAGGTACTTATGGAGCTTGAAATCCCTGTCGGCGACGAAGGTTCGGTGCTGGGTAAACTGGAAGCCCGCATGACCAACAAAAATGGCAAGGCGGTGGCCGAAGAATCAATCACCACCCCGGCGGGCGAATTCAAATGCACCAAATGGGAATATTCGTACGATGTTTATACCAAGTTTGAAACAGAGGTGACTGCTCCGGAAATCTCTACGGAAACCATTCAGGTGACGCTTTGGACTGCTCCGGGCGTAGGTATCGTCAAAACGATCGAGAAAGGGGAGGATGGCTCTTCTACAACGGAACTGCGTAAAGTAGAGTAACGCAGGATTTAACGCGGCCTTCGTGCATGCTGACGTGCGAACCGCGGCATTCAAAAAAGAGAAACAATAGAGAAATAGGATGGATAATTTGGGACTAGCCAGATCTTAAAGACCTGGCTAGTTTTGTTTTATATCAAAACAGAAAAGCTCTTGAAAATCGCTCCGAGCCTAACTGCATCGAATATACGCGCCTGAGTGCCGCCGTGGTTCAGCACCGATTGCTCGTGCGAAGTCACGCACATTTCGCAGCCGTTCAATGCCGATACGACGAGGCTCAGCAATTCGAAGAACTCCTTGCCAAGCACGGGGTTCACCATAATGCTCATTTTGATGCCCGCAGGTGCATTATCGTAAAACTCCTTGTGCATGAAGTGGCGGAAACGGTAGAACACGTTGTTCGCATTCATCAATGAAACACAGGCTGTTACCTCCGCGATTTCCTTCTCGTCCGCACCTTCCTGCGCCGCGAGCTCTTCCAGGGCCGCGATCAGCGCCGCATTCTTTTCGTTCACTGCCACCGACAATGCGAGCAGCAATGCTTCCTTGCGGTTCAATGTCTGTGATTTCAAAACATTACCTACATTGATTTTCAGATCTTTGAGGTAACGGTGGTCAAGCGCTGCGAGCTTGTTGATCAGCACGCTTTCGAATTCCGCAGGCAAATTGACCTCTTTATACAGGGACTCTTTCGTGTTCCCTGTGGCTGCAAATGGATACATGTTGGTTTGAATTTTGGTCGGGAAGGCTTTCCCGTGGGTGGTAAAAAAGCAGTTCACAGAACCGGCGTACGAATGACTTACCGCTGTGAACTGCTTTGGATTGACTGATTAGGCGATAGTCGCTTCGCCTTTTTGCCAGTTGCAAGGGCAAAGTTCGTCGGTTTGCAACGCATCGAGTACGCGCAATACTTCCGGTACGTTACGGCCTACTGAAAGGTCGTTTACAGATACCCAACGGATGATACCTTGTGGATCCACGATGTAAGTTACGCGGTAAGCGATTTTCTCGTTTGCTTCGAGGATACCCAGCTCTTCTGCCAAAGATTTAGAAGTATCGGCCAGCATCGGGAATTGCAGGTCGCGCAGGTCGTCGTGGTTTTTGCGCCATGCCAGGTGCACGTATTCGCTGTCGGTAGAAGCACCGATCAGGATCGTGTCACGGTCAGCGAAGTCTCCAGTGTGTTTGTTGAATTCTGCAATCTCGGTAGGGCACACAAAAGTGAAGTCTTTTGGCCACCAGAACATTACCATCCATTTCTCAGCGTTTTTGTGGTCTTCTGAGGTAATATCGTAGAATTCGTTTCCTTTTTCAAGCGATACTACGGATGTCTTTTTGAATTCCGGGAAAACCGATCCCACTGATAACAGTCTATTAGCCATGATTGCTCGTTTGTTTATAAATTGTATTTTTTGGTGTTACAAAACTACGAACGGTGAGTACATGGGACAAACCCTGGCCTGGTACTATGCCAGGAAAGAGTTGATTTAATCAAATGAATTTAGTTTTATTTATAGGAACGGAGTTATTATAGATGGTATTTATATTGCCATCAATTTCTGCAATATAATTATACTAATAATAACTGTAATTATAAATTATTTATCGGGCATCACGCTAAGTACCGTTTCCAGCGACATCCCGCGAGAGCCCTTGATGAGGAAATATGTATTTTCTTGCGGATTATCCATAATCCAGTTGTGCAGCGAGAATTTATCGGGAAAATAGTACGCTTTTGGCAATGCGGGCAGCGCGTGCTGCATGAGTTTTCCTGCAAGTATTACGACGTCGAACTTCTCACCGGCGATTTGTTTTCCCAAGGCCAAATGTTCCTCCGGCGCGGCTTCGCCCAGCTCGAACATATCGCCCAGAATGAGAATCTTGCGCGGCGCCTCCATGCGTGCGAAGTTCGCCACGGCAGCCGCCATCGACGACGGATTCGCATTGTAAGCGTCCATAATCACCGTATTCGAACCTTTTTTGACGATCTGTGAGCGGTTGTTGTCGGGCTCGTACGTCGCAACGGCCTCATAGGCATCCGCATCCTCCACACCGAAATGCTTCCCGACGGCCAGCGCGGCGCAGATGTTATCGAAATTGTACCTTCCCGGTAGATGTGTAGTCACGGTCTTGCCGCGGTTGCTGAAAACGACGTTCGGATTCTCTTCGACCAGCGTCGGGTTCACCGGGCTGTTTTCGGAGCAATAGAATACGATCTCACCAAATGCCCGGCGCTTGCTCACCATGTCCATGATCACATCCTGCGTGGAGTTCACAAACACGGTCCCTTTCTTTTTGGAAAGGTAGTCGAACAACTCGCCCTTGCCTTTGATAATGCCTGCAACGCCTCCAAAGCCTTCCAAATGCGCCTTGCCGATGTTGGTAATGAGCCCGTGGGTAGGCTGGGCGATGCTGGCGAGCAAGGCAATCTCCTGCTGGTGGTTAGCACCCATTTCGATCACCGCCATTTCATGCTTCGCAGCGTCGATGCTCAGGATCGTGAGCGGCACGCCAATGTGGTTGTTCAGGTTCCCGCGCGTAGCGTAGGTGTTGAACTTCATCGAAAGCACTTTTGCGATCAGCTCCTTGGTGGTGGTTTTGCCATTCGAGCCGGTCAATGCAACCACCGGGAATTCGAAGGTCTTGCGGTGGTGCCGAGCCAGGTCCTGCAAGGCGGTAAGGCCGTCTTCGAACAGCAAAAAACGATCACTGACAGCCACGTTCGCGTCGTCGACTACGGCATAGGCCGCACCTTTTTGCAATGCTTCCGCGGCGTACTGGTTACCATCGAATTTATCGCCTTTCAATGCGAAGAAAATGCAGCCCTCGGTGATCTGACGGGTGTCGGTGGAAACTTTGGCGCCCTTGCGGAAGATATCGTAAAGTGTTTCTATGGAAGTATACATGAATTGACCGATCGTTATAAAGTAATGCAGGCTTATTTCGTTAGGTTTAGGACAAACTAAGCCGGAAACCTGCAAAACTAATAGATTATTCCTCAACGATGCGAACCAAATTTACCTCCTTTATTCTCTGCCTCATCTGCTTTTGCAACCCTTCCCAACTGCTGGCCCAGCAAGCCTGGTTCAAGCTCGATACGCTCGCAAGCGTAACGTCCGGCGGCGTGAAAATGACGAATCCCTGGGGCGGGGGCCTCAATGCGTCGCAGTTCCTGAAAATGCATCTGAATAACGACGCCGATGAGGACCTGGTCGTTTACGATCGTACCAACAGCAAGGTTACTACTTTCGTGGCAGCACCCGATCCAGTGAATGCGGGTAAAAAGACCTTCATCCATGCGCCGTACTACGAAACGCTATTCCCGCAGGTGGATAACTGGATGATCCTCGCCGACTACAACGGCGATGGCCTGAAAGACCTTTTCGCGAGCACGTCACTGGGTATTGTGGTTTATCAGCAGGTCAAAACGGGCAATGCCTGGTCGTGGAAAAAAATGCGTGATGTTTTGTATACCAAAGGCTTCTCGGGTAATATCAATATGCAGGTGTCCGGTACCGATATACCGGCCATTACCGATATCGACGACGACGGCGACCTCGACCTGCTAACCTTCGATTTTTCAGGAAATTACATTGAACTCCACCAGAATCTGAGTGTCGAGAAATTCGGCGTGCGCGACAGTCTTGGTACGCAGGCAAGCCCGGTTTTTCAGCGCAATGGCGATTGCTGGGGGAATTTTCACAAAGGCGATGCCGAAGATTTCGTAGTCGGGGTGGATTGCGGCGTGGTAACGGATCCTTCGAAGCGGGAGGCCTCGCCCATGGGGATCCGGCACGCGGGGAACTCGATCCTCCTCCACGACCTGAATGGCGATGGTAGCAAAGACCTCCTCGCCGGCCACGTGAGTAACGACCATATTTCATTCCTGCCGAACTCCGTCAAAGGCATTATCGCCAACTTTACAGGTTTCAGCAACAGTTATCCGGCGGTAGATCCGGTAGCGCTGCATATTTTCCCTGCTGGTTTTTACGAAGATGTGGATTTCGATGGCGTCAAAGATTTACTCATCGCGCCGAGTATTCCGGCCAACGATGCGAATATGACCGATTTCAAATCCTCGGGCTGGTACTACCACAATGAAGGCACAAGCGATAAACCTGTTTTCAAACTGGTGCGGAAAAATTTTTTGCAGGATCAGATGATCGACGTCGGCGAGAATGCCGTGCCGTCCTTTTTTGATATTGACGGAGACGGCGACCTCGATATGCTCATCGGTACGGGCGGAATGCCTTATGCGGGCGGATTCAAGGGAAGTTTCTGGCTTTTGAAAAACACCGGAACGGCTACGGAGCCGAATTTTACATTCGAGTCGCAGGATTATCTCGAACTGCTCCCGAAACTTTCGGTTTATAACATTAAACCTCAGTGGGCCGATTTTAATGGAGATGGTGTTCCCGACCTCGGTTTTGCAGCCACGGCTTCTTCCACCCTGAAACTTGAATACCGCTATATACCCAACAAAGGTACAAATGGCGGTGCTGCGCAGCTGAACCTCGCCGATGCCGTCACCATTGCATTGCCATCAGATCTGCAAATCGGCGATTCACCCTATTTCTACGATGCCGACGGCGATGGCGATCTCGACATGCTCATAGGGAAAACGCAGGGCAATATTTACTACTATACCAATACCGGCAGCAGCAAGCAGTATACGTTCAAGCTCGAAACCGACTCCTTCGCCGGTGTGGGCATCAATTTCGCAGGCCGCTTCTCGCAGGTAGCCGTGGCGGATTTCGACCTCGACGGCAAGCCCGACCTCGCGACGGTGGATCACACCGGCACGATTCGTGTCTTCAATAATGCCGACTGGGGCAAATGGACCGACCGCGCCAGTTCCATCATCAGCGTGAACGGCAAGGCAGGTAATCCGTACCTGGGGAACTACCTTTCGCTGGCCGTTGCCGATTTGAATGGCGATAAAAAGCCGGACGTGGCGATTGGGAACAATGCCGGTGGCGTGCGGTTGCTGACCAACATTTTACCCGTTTCCATTACGGGGGTAGAACCGGGCGATCCTGCGGAGGTAAAGGTTTTTCCCAATCCATCGGTCGATTATTTCAGGATTCAATCTTCCAAAACGGGTACTTTCGATGTACTTACTGCGGGCGGTGTGCGCATGCTTCGGAACCGCAGCATCAGAGCCAACGAACCTCAGCAAATATCGACTGCGCAATGGCCCGCAGGGTTGTATCTGGTGGAACTGAAAGCCGGTAACAGCCGGGTTGTCAGGAAGGTTGTTGTGGGCGATTGAGTGTCCCATCAATTTTAAAGACTTACCTGGCTTGCCAGTAGATACCCGGAAGAACGCTCTTACATGATAAAATCCAAAAAATATTCATGCAAGCTCTTCTGGGTGTTATCTTCCATTTCATCGGTGGCTTCGCCTCCGGCAGTTTTTATATTCCTTACAAGCAGGTCAAAGGCTGGGCCTGGGAGTCTTACTGGATCGTCGGAGGGCTTTTCTCCTGGCTGATCGTTCCGCCGCTCGCGGCTTATCTCACAATCCCCGGTTACACCGAAATCATCGCCCACACCAACGGCGGCATTCTCTTCCTGACCTATTTCTTCGGCGTGCTCTGGGGCATAGGCGGCCTTACCTACGGGCTGGGCGTGCGCTACTTGGGTGTCGCGCTCGGGAGCTCGATTATCCTCGGGCTTTGCTCAGTCTTCGGCGCATTGATCCCCTCGGTTTACTACGAATTCAACCCGCAGCCGGGCAAGGATACCATTTCAATGCTTTTCAGCAATGCCTGGGGGCAATGGGTGCTTATCGGCTTGCTCGTTTGTGTGATCGGTATCGTGATCTGTGGTAAGGCGGGCGCGATGAAAGACGCCGATTTGCGCAAAACCGGCCACGTAGCAGCAGATAATACCGAGTTCAAAATCGGCCTTGGGCTCACAGTATCGATTATTTCGGGTATTCTCAGCGCCTGTTTCGCATTCGGGATCGACGCCGGCAAGATCATGGCGCAGGAGGCGAACGAGATCTGGAAAGCGGCCAATCCGGGGCAGGGCGAGTTTTTATTCCAAAACAATGTCACTTACGTCGTGATCCTCTGGGGCGGGCTTACTACGAATTTCATCTGGTGTATGCTTCTCAATGCACGCAACAAAACCTTCGGCAACTATACCGATTCATCCACGCCGCTGCTTTCGAACTATATTTTTTCCGCATTGGCCGGTACGACGTGGTTCCTGCAATTCTTCTTTTACGGCATGGGCGAGAGCAAGTTAGGCAATGGGCCGAGCTCGTGGATCCTCCACATGGCGTTCATTATCCTGGTAGCCAACTCGTGGGGACTAGTCCTGAAAGAGTGGAAAGGCGTATCTAAAAAGACCATTTCCTCGATCATCATCGGTATCCTGGTGATCGTGCTCTCGGTGCTGATCGTCGGTTATGGTAACTATTTGAAGGAATAGCCATGAAAGCGCATTATACTGCCGTTTTGGTGATGATGGTGGCGGCTACGGGCTGTTCGTCGGACCATAAAAGTGATCAGAAAAAATTGGAAACACAGCAAACACAGGCAGCCGGTACTTTCGGCTACGACCTGGCATTTTTGAAGAAATATAAAGAAGCTGTCGTGCTCGCTGCGCCAGATAATGCAGAGGCACAAGCTATCATTATTCCGGCATATCAGGGCCGGGTGATGACCAGTACGGCCAATGGCGATGGCGGAAACAGCTATGGCTGGATCAACTACAAGCTCATCGAAAGCGGCCAGCACCAGCCGCATATGAATGGTTTTGGTGGAGAAGAGCGTTTCTGGCTTTCTCCCGAGGGCGGGCAGTTTTCGGTGTATTTCAAAAAAGGACAAAGCTTCGATTTCGAAAACTGGCAGACGCCGGCGCTGATCGATACGGTTGCCTATAAAGTGGTCGAATCGGATGCGCATTCGGTGAAATTCCAGATCAATGCGATGATCGAGAACTATTCGGGCAAAATGTTCGTGATCGACATCAGCCGGAAAATTCAGATGCTGACAAAGGAAGATATTGCCAACCTCCTCGATTTGCCTGCATTAAGCGGCGTCAAAGCGGTGGCGTACCGTTCCACCAATGTCGTGACCAATCAGGACGAAACCTGGAAGCCTGAAACGGGAATGCTGGGTATCTGGCTGCTGGGGATGTTCCGGCCGTCGGACCAGACGACCATCATCGCGCCCTTTTCGAAAGCATTATCCGCAAAGCCGCTCATTACCGACGATTATTTTGGACAGATACCGGCCGACAGGCTCGTTGTCAAAGACTCGGTGTTGTTCCTCAAAGCCGACGGCAAACACCGCAGCAAAATTGGTATCGCCCCGAAATCGGCCCGAAATGTGGCCGGGAGCTATGATGCCGAAAAAGGCATGCTCACCATCATTCAATACGATCTCGACCCCCAAGGCCAATACATGAAATCGACCTGGGAGCTACACAAAGATCCTTACAATGGCGATGCTTTAAATGCCTACAACGACGGTAAACTGGCCGACGGTACGCAAATGGGGCCGTTCTATGAGCTCGAATCGAACTCATCGGTGAAGGCGTTGAAAGAAGGCGAAGCCATTAAGCACAGGCAGAGCACGTTCCACTTCGAGGGCGACAAAGCAGCGTTGAATGCCATCGCGCAAAAGGTGCTTGGAGTAAATATTGACCAAATCGGAGAAATTTTTTAAATAAAACATGACAGGGCAGGATAGTTGAGGAATAGTCAGTACAGATATTTACGTATCGATGAAGGGAGTTTCCCCGACATCAAGGAGCGTATTTCAGACCGCTGACTATTCCTGATCCTGTGAAAAATTCAGAACGTTCACCAGAAACCTATCTGATCACACGCTGGCAGCAGTTTTGTGCAGGGGATAAAAGTGCGTTCGGTGAGCTCACCGAGCTGAACTATGCCGCGCTTTACCACTACGGCACACGTTTCACGCCCGACGGCGACCTGATCAAGGATTGCTTGCAGGACCTTTTTCTCGAAATCTGGGAAAAACGTGAGACGCTCTCCTACATCGCGGCTATTAAGCCCTACCTCTTCCAATCGTTAAGGAACAATCTCATCCGCCGCATCCGCAGGCAATCGGTTTTCTCCGACATCCGCGACGACGACGTGCAGGACGACATTTCACCCGAATCGGACTGGATCATTCAGGAAACGGACCAGCTTACGAGCCACCGCCTGAAACAAGCCATTGACGCATTGCCCAAACGCCAGAAAGAAGCCCTCTACCTCAAATATTACGAAAACCTGTCCTACGAAGAAATCGCGACCGTAATGGGGCTGCAACGACAGGCCGTGGCGAATTACCTGCAATACGGCATCCAGAAATTGCGCGAATACTGGCAGCACGCCACTATTTTCCTCGCATTATGCTCAGAAATTGCCTGGCACTGAAAAAATCTGAAATTTTTTTGAAACTCATGGGTACTATTTGCAGCCTTGCTACTCATCGTATCAAAGCAAATAGTTAAAGAAAATCCATGAATAATTATAGTTATTTCCAGGTGAAGGATTGGCTCGACGATCCGGCATTTCAGCGCTGGGTCTATCATGGCGAGCAGGATGCATTTTGGAAAGAATTTATCCAGGACAATCCCGGCCAGCTTTCTAATATCGAGCAAGCCCGCGAGCTATTGTTGGCTGTTCGCGGCGAGCTCGACGCGTTGCCCGATTCGGAAGTGAAGGCGCGTGTGAGCGAGATCCTGAATGCTATTCCGGAAGAAAAGCTGCGCGCATTGCCTTGGTGGAGAAGTAATTGGCTTAAAATAGCGGCTGTGCTGCTGCTGACGTTAGGTATTGCCACCGCATTATTCAGGGAAAAAGAAAACCTTCAAAACCTGCAATCGTTGGTAGCCGGTCTCGGCGATGGCGACCAGCCGGGGCAGTTGGAAATTCACAACGAAACCAACGCCATACAGCTCGTAACCCTGCCCGACGGTAGTTCGGTAATCCTGAAAAAACACGCCAGGATCAGCTATCCGGCCGCATTTGCAGCCGATCGCCGGGAAGTCAGGCTGCGAGGCGAAGCATTTTTTGAAGTAGTGAAAAACCCGGAGAAGCCGTTTCTAGTGTACGCTGGCTCGATGGTAACGAAGGTCAAAGGCACAAGTTTCAGTATCAAGGCCAATGACGATGAGGAGGATGTGCAGCTGGTCGTAAAAACGGGGGTAGTGGAAGTGTCGGCGCTGGAAGAGGACGGAAAAAGCGAGGTTAATGCCGGTAAAAAGCTGATTTTGAAACCGAACGAGCAGGTTACTTTCAATCGAAAAAGCCTGAATATGGTTACGAAAACAGTACAGAAGCCGGTCCTGCTCAATCTGCCGGCGGAAAGTCAGAATTTCGAATTCAAACGAACGCCCCTGGCCGAGGTGTTTGCCGAGCTGGAAACAACATACGGAATCCGCATTCAGTTTGACGCGCGCGCCATTGCGCATTGTACGCTCACGGCCCGGCTCGGTGACGAGCCCGTGCACGAAAAGCTCGACTTGATTTGTACGGTCGTCAATGCGCGTTACCAGGCACAAGGCAACGAGGTGGTAGTCGCCTCGGAAGGCTGCGAATAGCATTACTTAACCTTTTTACTTATGGGAAAACATTACAAGGAGATCATTTGGCAGATCATGAAAATCAGCATTGTCCCGTGTTTGCTCTGGATGCTCTGTGCGCAGCTCTCGCTGGCGAAAGACCTGCGTGCACAGGAGATTTTGAGTCAGCGTATATCAATATCCGTTACCGATATGGATATGGAAAAAGTGCTTGAAAAAATAGAAGGCCAGACCAAGGTCCGGTTCATTTATAGCGCCGAGGTAATCCACGCCGAACGAAAAGTAACGCTCGATTACCAGAACCAACGCCTGGATACCGTGCTGGAAACGCTGCTTGGCCCGCTGGGCATCGAATACAAGGTATCCAAAAAGACCATTCTCCTGCGTAAAGCGGCGGAGAAGAAAACGTCTTTGAAAACAGAAACCTTCGAAAATAGCATCCCGGGAGCACAGGCCGACCGGGATATTACGGGCAAAGTGCTTGACGAAAAGGGAGAGCCCATTCCCGGTGCGAGTGTGGTGGTGAAAGGAACAACGGTGGGTACTTCCACCAATATCGAGGGCATTTATCAGCTTTCCGTGCCCGAGGATAAGGATATTGTGATATTCAGTTTTGTGGGTTATATCAGCCAGGAAATCCGCATCGGCAATGCGGCGAACCTGGACGTTACCCTGAAAGTCGATGAAAAAGCATTGGAGGAAGTTGTCGTGGTAGGTTTTGGCGAGCAGAAAAAGGTATCAGTGACCGGCTCGGTATCGTCGGTCACGTCGGAAGTACTGCAGCAGAGTTCATCAGCAAGCTTGGCCAATTCTTTGTCGGGACGCTTACCGGGCCTGACCTCCATTCAATCGGGTGGGGGCCAGCCGGGACGCGATGACGCCACGATGTACCTCCGCGGCGCAGCCACGACCAACGGCCGCAGCCCGCTGATCCTCATCGACGGTGTGCCGCGCGACAACATCCGCACGCTCGACGCCAACGAGGTAGCCTCTGTATCCATTTTGAAAGATGCTTCCGCGACGGCCGTTTTCGGCGTGAGGGGAGCCAACGGGGTAATCCTGATCACCACCAAGCGCGGCAGCGCAGGCAAGAATGAGCTGACGATCAACGCCGAGCAAAGCTTCACATCCTTCACACGGGAACCCGAGCGCCTGCATTCGCTCGAATACATGGCCCTGCGTAACGAGGCTTCCAAAAACGATGGCATTACACCTTTACCTTTTTCCGAAGAGGTTATGGCGAAATATGCCAATCCGTTAGCCGGACTCGATCCGAGCGACCCGGACTATGCCAGAAAGGCGATGGTGCGGAAATATATGTATCCCGACCACGACTATTACCGCGAATACATTTCCCGTTACGCGCCGCAAACACGCGTGAACATGAACGTAACCGGCGGCACCGACAAGGTTTCCTATTTCGTGAATGGCGGCTATTTGCACCAGGGAGGTAATCTCAATACCGAACCGAAATCGGTCCTGGGCTATGACCCCGCTGCCAAAATGGATCGCTACAACTTCCGCGCGAACCTCGATTACAAGGTTACCAACTCATTGAAATCGTTCCTGAACATCGGCAGCTACATTGAGCAGGTGAATATGCCTGCCGCGTGGCTCTACGGCAACAGTGATACCGGCTGGATGATGAGCGACCTCATTTACCAGGCGCAAACGATATTACCCATTACGCCCGGCCCCACGACCATCGACGGCTTCGGCGTGGCTCCCGGCCAGATTGTGGATCCGGGTTATATGGACCGTTCCGCATTCGAGATCATGAACCGCATGGGAGCACGCAACGAAGTCCGCTCGAACCTGAATGCGTCGTTCGGTGCCGAATGGGATTTGAGTAATGTGGTCACAAAAGGTTTGAGCCTGAAAGGAATGCTTTCATACGATTCCAAGGCCACCACGGCCATGCAGGGCAAAAAATCCGAAAGGCTTTACCTGGCCGAGGTGGATATGGTGAACGACAAACTGAGCTATGCCGTGAAACGCTCCGACGAATCGCTGCTGACGCTCACGAAAGGCGCCGATTCGCGCTACAATATCAATGTGCAGGGCTCCATTAACTACGCCCGGGCTTTCGGCAAGCACGACGTGACGGGCATGATCCTCGGCCAGCGCGATACCTGGGAATCCACCGGCGGTGAAATCCCATTCAATGTATTAGGTGTGGCTGCCAGAGCTACTTATGGTTACGACGAGCGCTATCTGGCGGAGGTCAATATGGGCTACAATGGCTCCGAGCAGTTTGCTCCGGGGCATCGTTACGGCTTCTTTCCTGCATTTTCGGCCGGCTGGATCATCAGCAATGAGAATTTTCTCAAAAACAACCGCTATATCACCAATCTGAAATTGCGGGCTTCCTATGGCAAAGTGGGAAATGACAAAATGGGGAGTGCGCGGTTTCTTTACCAGAGCAACATTACGCTTGGCGGCGACGGGCCGTTGGGTAGCCTGGGGTTGGGGCAGACAATCAACCAAGGGTTGCTCGGCAATCCGAATATCACCTGGGAAATCGCCAAAAAGCAAAACTATGGCCTCGATTTGCAGATTTTGCGGGACCTCAATCTCTCAGTGGATGTATTCAAAGAGCGCCGCAGCAATATCCTGATCTCCCGGGGAACAGTGCCGGAGTTTCAGGGCGTGCCGCTGGGCAATATCCCGAAAGTGAATATGGGATTGGTGGATAACAAAGGTTTTGAACTGGAATTGTCCTACAACAAGGCGCTTTCGAAAGATTTTAAAATCATGATTTCCGGAAATTACGGCTACAACCGCAATACCGTGAAGTTCCTCGACGAGTCGGTGCGGGACGAAAGTTATGCTTACCGCTATCGTTCCACGGGCTTTTCGCTCAATCAGTCGTGGGGTTATAAAATCGATTATAGCAATGGAAACGGATATTTCAATTCCAAAGAAGAGCTGGATAGCTACCTCAAAACCACCACTTATGGTTTCGGTGAACCGAGGATAGGTGATTTCAAATACATCGACCTGAACAAGGATGGCGTGATCGACGACAAGGACCAGGCGCCGATCGGCTATTCCAACATTCCACGTGTGATCTACGGCCTCTCGCTCACTTTCGAATACAAGGGCTTCGATCTTACGACATTCCTTCAAGGGGTAGGTAAGTATTCCAGTAACTATTCCCAGCAGGGCGTGTATGAGTACATTATCCGGGGAACCTATTTCGATTACCACAAAACCGCCTGGACACCTGAACGGTATGCCGCCGGCGAGAAGATCACTTATCCGGCCCTCAGCACCCACAGCAATACCAACCACACCGCGAACGACTTTTTCGTGATGAACCGCTCTTTCACGCGCCTGAAAAACCTGGTACTCGGCTACACGCTGCCTGCGGGCGTATTGAAGGCCGTAGGCGTGAGCAAAATGCGGGTGTACGTGAGCGCGCAGAACTACTTCACCTGGGCGCATTTGAAAATGGGCCACCTCGACCCCGAGAACGATGCTTCGCTCGGTTACCCCGTTACCAAAATGGCCAATTTCGGTTTGAATATCACTTTCTAACAGCGCCGCAATATGAAAATGAAAGCTTTACGATATGCATTGATACTGGCGATGCTCATGGTCACCTCCTGCAAGGACGTACTGGACATGGCCCCGGATGGCAAGCTGACAATGGACGAGATTTTCGCGGACAACGACAAAACCGGCGCATTTCTGAACAGCTGCTATGCCAATATTCCCGTCAAAGGCACGCGCTACTTCTTTTGGAGCCGCGGGCCGGTGAATTGGAGCGACGAGAGCTGGGATACCGACGCGGAGGCCGAATCGTGGATTATGTCGGGACGGATGTACAACGGCGATGCTTCCGCCGGCAACCACCCGATCACCAACATCAGCGCGGATGCCGGCAATGGCGAGTACTGGGCCCGCTACTGGAACGCCATTCGCAATTGTACGCTGTTCATCAGCCGCATCGACAAGGCCACCGTCCGTAACCCGGCCGACCGCGCCCGCTGGAAAGCCGAGGCGCATTTGCTCCGGGCCTATTATTATTCCGAACTGCTGAAATGGTTCGGCGCCGTGCTGCCGATCGAGCGTGAGCCGTATGACTTTCAGCAAGACTTTTCGAATGTTACCAAAGCCGGTTATTACGAAGTGGTCAAGTTTATCATGGAAGATTGCGACGTGGCATTAGGCACTGCCGAACTGCCCTGGCGTATTACCACCGACAGTGAAGGCGGCCGGGTGCACAAGGCGATGGCCGAGGCGATCAAGTCTAAAATGATCCTTTTCGCGGCGAGCCCGTTGAATAATGCAGGGAAGGACTACTGGCAGGAAGCCTATCAGGTGAATAAAACTTCGCTGGAAAACCTGCGGACCAACGGCTATGAGCTGTATAACAAAGTGAATCTGCCGCAGACCTATTTGTCGGATGTAGCATTCCTCGGACCCGACAAGAACGAGAAAACGGCGCTCTATAACGAGTATTTCACCCAAACTATGAAGTATGCGCCCAATCCTGTGGATCGTGAAACGATTTTCCAGAGCCGCGAGAACCAGGGGAATATCTGGAATATCGATGGAATAGGCTCGCAGGACGGCTACAAATCGGGCACTTGCCCCACGCAGGAGCTCGTGGATGCTTACGAAACGGCCGACGGTCAGCCCGTGCTCGACCTGGACAAGCCCTACCTCGACGACCAGCATTTACAGCCGAATTATAACACCGCCAACAAAACCTACGATCCGAAAAACCCCTATGCCAAACGCGACCCGCGCTTTTATGCCTCTATTTATTACAATGGCTCGAAGAGAAAAGCGATGTGGAATTTTGCCGAAGCGCCGGAATCGTTCGAAAACTACCCTGCACCGATCGGTAACCGAACCCGTGTGATAGCTACTTATAAAAACGAGCCGCAAACGGGCATTCACCCGAGCACGCGCAAGGCTACCCGAACCGGCTACTACGAACGGAAGTTCCTGCACCCCAACTCGGGCGGGGACAATCCCATTGCCGGTGCCAACTGGAAGCTCTTCCGCCTGGGCGAGGTAATTCTCAATTTTGCGGAGGCCGCCGCAGAGGCCGGTCAGCTGGCCGATGCCGCCAAGGCCGTGAACGAAATCCGCGCCCGGGCAGGAATGCCTGCATTACCTGCCTCGCTTTCGAAAGCGGATCTGATCAAACGCGTTCACGCGGAAAGACGGGTGGAGCTGGCCATGGAGGAAAATCGCTATTTCGATCTCCGCCGCTGGTCGAAGCCAACCGATGATCTGTCGAAAACGGACCGCTGGGTAACTGCCATGGAAATTAGCCGCAATGCCGACGGTTCCTTCGCATACGCCCGCAGGACCGTCCGCGCGACCGAACGCAAGAACTACACCAACAAGTTTCTGTGGGTACCCATTCCGCTGAACGAAGCAAACCGCCTTCGCTCCATTACCGGGGCCGACTGGCAAAATGCAGGTTGGTAATCAATGGCTTCAAAGACTAGATCCAAGAATATGATACATTATATCAAATCGAAATTAACTGTGGCACTGGCTTGCCTGCTGGCAGGTGTGCCGCTTTACGCGCAGGAGCTTGCCGGGTCGGTGGCGGGTACGGTGCTGAACGAGTACGGCCAGCCGCTTGCAGGCGTGACCATCCTTTCCGAAAACGGCAAAAACGGAACCTCTACCAATATCAAAGGTGAATTTACCATGACCGTCGACGACGGCAGCCGGGTGCTGGTGTTCTCGCTATACGGCTACGGCAACGAGAAAGTAGCCCTTTCGGAAAAGCAGGAAATCGACGTGCGCCTGAAATGGGATGCGCATTTGAAAGATGAGGTGGTGCAGCTTGGTTATACCTCCCAGCTCCGCAGCGAACTCTCGGGGGCGGTATCGACCGTGAAAGGGGAGGAACTGGAAAAATCGCCCGTCGCCAATCTCACTCAGACGCTCGCGGGCCGGCTTTCCGGCCTGATGACGCAAGAAGCATTCTCGGAGCTTTCCCGCGCCACGACAAACCTTTCGATTCGAGGCCTTTCCGCAGCGCGCACCAATGGCCCGCTGGTCATCATCGACGGCATTATCAATGCCTACAACAGTAACCAGACGTTGGAATACATTACCGCCAATGAAATCGAGTCCATTACCGTACTGAAAGATGCTTCCACGCAGGTATTGTACGGTATTCAGGGTGCGAATGGCCTTTTGGTGATTACCACGAAACGGGGCCGAAGAGGTCCTTTGCAAATCAAAACACGCTTCGACCAATCCATGCAGCAGGTCACCACGAAGCCCGCTTTTTATAATGCCGCCGAATACGCCGAAATGCGTAACCAGGCCGCATTCAACGATGGCCTGGGCGCGAATTACCTGTTCAGTCAGCAACAAATCGATGGCTACCGCTCGGGGGAAAACCGCGATTTGTATCCCAATAACAACTGGTATGACCGCTATCTCAAAAACTTCGCGGCCATGCAGCGGGCGAGCGTGAACGTGACGGGCGGTAATGATAAAGTCCAGTTTTTCTCGAATATCAACTTCATGCACCAGGGAGGCTATTTTAAAACCGACCAGCCGCGCTACGATCCGAATGCGAATAATATCTGGGTCAATTACCGCTCGAATATCGATATGAGCCTGAACCGGTATCTGAAAGCATTCATCCGCCTCGCGGGTAACGTGAAGCGCGAGCGCACCCCTGGCGGCGCGAGCAATGCAGATGTGTACAAAAGCATTTTCCAGATTCCGCCGACCGTGTATGGCCCGGTAACGCCGGAGGTAACCAGCGCATCGGGCGAAGTGCTCGACGCCGGAGGAAAAGTGATTACGACCGAGCGTGTAGAGTCGCCTACCTATGGCATGCTCAACCGCACGGGCTACACGAGGCATACCGTCACCAATATCGTGTCTCAATTCGGTCTCGACCTCGACATGGGTTTTCTCACCAAAGGCCTCAACCTGACGGGTACCATGGCTTACCAGACCAATTCCGTAGGCAGCCTCTCCACCAAGCAGGAATATGAGCGATGGGTGCAAACCAGTGACTCTGCATTGGCATTTACCAAAAAAGGGGCACAGAATAACACGCCGCTAGCCTATTCCAAGTCACATTCCTACTATTACCACCTCACCTACAACATCGCGATGAACTATAAACGTGATTTCGGTCGGCACCGGGTGGGCGGAATGGCTTATATGTTTTATCAAAACCTGACGAAAGCCGATAATTCATCGCCCAACTTGCTGCCTTACAATCGCGTAAGCTCCGGGTTTGAGGTTTCTTACGGATTTGATAACCGTTACCTGTTGAAGCTCGACCTCGGCTATTCGGGCTCGGAGCAATATGCCCGGAATGTGCGATATACGAGCACGCCGGCGGTTTCGGCGGCGTGGGTGGTGTCCAACGAGCCGTTTTTGAAGAACAATGCGTTCCTGACCAACCTGAAACTCCGTGCTTCCTACGGCAAAACCGCCAATGACCAAAGCGGGCTGATGCGCTTTGCCTATCTCGATAATGTGACCGTCAAGGGTGGCGGGCCGATCGGTTCCCTGCAATATCTGGTGGAAGAAGGACAAGTGGGTAATCCGAATATCCGCGCGGAGGTTTCCAAAAAGCAGAACTTCGGTATTGATATCGGTTTGCTGAATGCGCTCACGGTTTCGGTGGATGTGTTCAAAGAACGGATGGACAACATGGTAGTCGGGGCGCTGTCGACGATCCCGCTTTATCAGGGTATTCCATTAGAAAATTATCCTAAAATCAATGCGGGAATTTTCGAAAACAAGGGCGTGGATATCAATGTAAGTTATGTCAAAAGGTTTAATAAAGACATTTCCGTTCACGCGGGGCTGATGCTGAGCTATGCGAAAAACAAGATTATCAGCTGGAATGAGGCACGTAAAACCGAGGATTATGCCTATCGTAAGTGGGAAGAAGGTTATGCATTCGGGCAGGCATTCGGCTACCGGGTGGATTACAGCAATGGCAACGGTTTTTTTAACTCGCAGCAGGAAATCGATAACAGCAAGCTCGCATATAGTTTCGGAACGCCGCGGCCCGGTGATTTGAAATACCAGGACCTCAATGCCGACGGTAAGATCGACGAGCGCGACAAGGCGCCGATCGGCACCGGTACGCTCCCCAGCGCGATTTACGGCATTTCCGCAGGCATTACCTATAAGAATTTTGACCTGAGCGTACTCTTCCAGGGCGTTGGGAATTATTCGACCATTTACGGCGGAACCGGCGTTTTCGAAACCGATTACGACGGCGTGTTCGGCTCGCTGCACCGCAATGCGTGGACGGCCGAGCGCTATGCGGCGGGAGAGAACATCACTTCGCCCGCATTGTCGCTGGCGCGGACCGTGAACCACGAGGCAAGCGATTACTACCTGTACGACCGCTCGTATGTGCGGCTCAAAAACGTGGAGCTTTCCTACACGCTGCCGCTTTCCGTCTCCAAATTGATCCGGGCGGATAAACTGCGTGTGCTGGTAAGCGGGCAGAACCTCATTACCTGGGACAAAATGAAATCCGGCGATTTCGGTCCCGAAGGCAATGGCTACCTGGCCTTTCCGGTGTACCGGGTCTACAATGCGGGTATCAGTGTGACTTTCTAAATCAGGTTTTTGGATATGAAAAAATATAAACTACTTCTGCTCACTTCGGCGATTGCGGGCCTGCTGGCCGGTTGCAACGAGCAGCTCGACCTGCCCACCGACGGTCGTATTACCATGGACCAGGTTTTCAGTGATTACAACCGGACGCGCGGCTACCTCAATTCGTGCTACGGTTTCGTGCCCAAACCCTACATGGATCGCGCGTCATTCACCGATGAAGCCCAGGACGCCGACGACATTACGCCCGGCTCACGCTACATCGTGTGGTATGGCGGCAATGTGACTTCCAATACCTACGCCCAGAATTCCGCCGACAAAAGCCCGTGGGGAGATTTGTACGAAGGCATCCGTAAATGCAATGTATTTATTGAGAACATCAAAACTGCCCCCGTGTATGCGAGCGAGGGGGAAAAGAATGCCTGGACAGCGCAGGCGTACACGCTCCGGGCATTGTATTACCTGCAACTGATCAAACGCTACGGCGGCGTACCGATTTTTGACAAGCCGTTGGGCATCGACCACGACTTTTCGACTGACAAACGCGCGAAGTTTTCAGAAGTGGTGACATTCATTTTGTCGGATTGTGACAAAGCATTGTCGTACCCGGCCACCCGCGAAGGACTGCCTTGGGAGATTTACGACAACCAATATGGCATTATGACGCGGGCGGTGGCCTATGCTATCAAAAGCCAGGCAGTGACCTATGCGGCTTCCCCATTGTGGAGCGACGGGACTTACACCTGGGCGAAGGCGACGGAGATCAATGCGGAGGCACTGGCGCAATGCCTCGCCAATGGCTATCGCCTGTTCGATGAGAAACCGGCGGCCAACATTGCCCAGAATGCCTACGCACTGTTTTTCTTTACCAGTTCCAACGACCAGCGCGCTACCGACAAGGAAACCATTTACCACGTGGGCGATAAAATGCAGGTGTGGCGCTACGCGGGCATGCCTACCAACGCGGGTATGGAGCGTACCGGCCCGTGCCCGACCCAGGACCTGGTGGACGCCTACGAAATGGCGAACGGCGAAGCGCCTGTTACCGGTTATTCCGACGATAGCCGGACGGTTCCGATCGTCAATGCGAAATCAGGGTATAAGGAAGATGATCCTTATGCAGGCCGTGACCCGCGTTTTTATGCTTCTATTTATTACAATGGCGCTGTCCGTAACCTGGATCAGCCGAATGGCAGGAAAGTGGAAACTTTTGCAGGCGGTGCCGAGGAGATTTCGGATATCAACCGGAAACATACCCGCACGGGCTACTATTTGAGGAAATTCAACAACTTCCGCTCGGGACAGAATAATGATGCCGATGGCGCAGTGCGTTTGCTGAGGCTGGCGGAGCTATACCTGAATTTCGCGGAATCGGCTTACCAGTCGGCCGGGCCGGATGTGGCTGTGAAGTCGGGTGCATTCTCCATGTCGGCCCGCGACGCGGTGAACGCCGTGCGCACCCGTGCCGGGATGCCGGGCTTTCCGCTGGGCATGACCAAGGAGGCATTTGAGAAGAAGTACCGTAATGAGCGCCGCATTGAGCTGGCGTTTGAAGAACACCGCTTTTTCGACGTGCGCCGCTGGAAAATCCTCGACCAGACCGATCGTTTCGTGACGGGCATGCGCATTACGAAAAACGGTTCCAACTTTGTCTACAAGCGTTTTAAATTCCAGAACCGCAATGCATTTTCGGATAAATACCTCATGTACCCGATCGACCAGAGCGAGGTAGACAAGATCATCGGCCTCTCGGGCAGCGACTGGCAAAATCCCGGCTGGCTGGATTGACCACTGAAGGCCGACCACCGACCGCGGACCGCCGATGGGTAGGGCTCATTCATAAAGCCTCCGGCCGTCGGCCGTCAGTGGTCGGCGGTCTAAGATGGTCATAATACCAGACGCCGCAGTAATGTCTCAGACGTTCACCAAAAGGCTTACATCAATGCAAAAACACATAACGCTATCTTTCCTCATTATTCTGGCAGCCATGACCCGTACCGTGCTGGCGCAGCCGCTTGCCGGTACGGACGACCTTGGGCGTACATTGCCGCAAAACGACGCGGTGGGCAATCCGAAAGCCAACCGGCAGGTAGGCATGTTCTATTTTTTATGGCATGATGTGGCCCCGGCCAAAGCCTGGGACCTTAATGAAATTGTTTCCAGGCACCCCGAAGTGCTTGAAGATTTCGATCACCCCAGCTGGGGCGGCGACCCGAAGCATAATGTGGGGATGTATTACTGGGGACAGCCTATTTACGGATATTATAAGGCCGATGATTATTGGGTACACCTCCGCAGCATTCAGCTGCTCACGGATGCCGGGGTGGATTTCCTGGTTATCGATGCTACCAACCGGCTTACTTATCCCAAACAGGCCGACGTGCTCATGAAAGCCATGGACGCCGTGCGCGCGCAGGGGCGTAACGCACCTAAAATTGTGTTTTATACCAACACACAATCCGGGGAAACCATGCAGGAAGCCTATGATATGTTTTACAAGGAAGGTGCTCCCTATCGACATCCCGATTGCTGGTACCTGCTCGACGGCAAGCCGCTGATCATCGGCATTAGCAGTGAAGCCAAAGGCAAAAATTTCGAGCCCTTTTTTACATTCCGCGAGTCGCAGTGGCCTACCGAAAAACAGAAAGTGAATGGCTGGCCGTGGATTTCTTTCACGCGTCCGCAGAAAGTACATTATAATACAAAAGGTGAGGGGGAAATCATCAACATCTCCGTGGCTCAGCATCCGAACCCGACGGCAGGAATGGGGGGCTCGGCGTTTTACGGTAATATGGATAACTGGGGTCGCAGCTATCGTAACGGCTCGCACGGCGATCCCAAAAAGGACATCGCTTATGGTTACAATGTGCAAGAGCAATGGGATTACGCCATTAAACAAAACACACCATTTATATATGTAACAGGCTGGAATGAATGGATCGCCGGTAAATTCCCGAGCCACGACAAGAACCCGGAGCACTCATGGTTCTGCGACCAGGCCAGCCCCGAATACAGCCGCGATATCGAGCCCTCGCTGACGGCTGGTTTGAAAGATCATTACTATATGCAGCTCGTAAGTAATGTCCGCCGTTACAAAGGTGTGGAAGCTAATGCGGCATTGGGGCCTGCCAAAACCATCAAAACGCTCGAAGATTGGAATGACGTGGCGCTCACCTACCACGACTACACCGGCGACACGCAGGCGCGTAACCATCCGGGCGCGCAAACCGAGCCCGCGCATACGTACGTGAACAAAACAGGCCGGAATGATTTTGACCAGTTAAAAGTGGTGCAAGATGCCAAAAACCTCTATTTCTACGCCCAGACTACCGCTGAAATAACCCCTAACTCCGGCGACAATTGGATGCGCCTCTATCTCGACACCGACCGTCGGCCGAATACCGGCTGGAAAGGTTATGACTACCGAATTGTGGCGGGTAACACTTTACAGCAATACCGCGCCGGCAACTGGCACGATGTGAAGAAAGTGGCCTATCAAGTACAGGGTAACCGTATGATGGTAATTATTCCAAAAGGCTACCTGGCGAATTTGAAAATCCCCCTAAATCTGGAATTCAAATGGTCGGACAATATGCAGGAGGATGGCAACCCGCTCGATTGGTACGTCAATGGGGATGTAGCGCCGGGAGGGAGATTTAATTTTATAGCAAATCAATGATTTTATTAATGATTTCTTGCGGTGCGATGCACCTGAATTTCATATGCCATTTCAATCTACAAGTATTGCGGGGCTCTGCCCCTTTACATTCGGGAAAGTTGCAACGGTCGGTGCAGCGCACCGCAAGATTTGTAGAACGGCGAATCAGAATTCAGCGAAGGTGCAGCGCACCGCAAGATTTGTAGAACGGCGAATCAGAATTCAGCCAAAGGTGCAGCGCACCGCAAGATTTGTCGCAACAGTCCGAGTTAGTGTTGAACAAAATTCCAGGTTATGGATGCAAAATACGTCTGTATATTTCTAATTGTTTTTTTCGGGCATTTTCGGGTAAATACATTTGCCCAAAACTACACCGCCGACGTCACCGCTACCGACGCCGTGGGGCGTAAGCTGCCGGGCCATGATGAAGTCGGCGATTTGAAAAAGGACAAGTTCGTAGGCCTTTTCTACTGGACCTGGCACACGCAGCAGGCCAAGAACAATCCTCCGCTGAATGTGATGGAATACCTCGCACGGGATCCAAAGGCAGTCCACGATTTCAAGAACCCGGTCTGGCCGAAGCGCAATAGTCCATGGTTCTGGGCCGAGCCGTTGTTTGGGTATTACATCGATACCGACGAATGGGTGCTGCGCAAACATGCCGAAATGTTAGCCGACGCTGGGGTGGATATGATCATTTTTGATTGTACCAACGGGAATATTACCTGGAAAGAGTCGTACATGAAGCTTTGCGAGGTGTTCACGCAGGCAAGAAAAGATGGTGTGAATACCCCGCAAATTGCATTTATGCTGCCGTTTTGGGTGACCGACGGCGGGAAAGAGATCATCCGGGAAATCTACCGAGACCTGTACAAACCCGGCAAATACAAGGACCTGTGGTTTCAATGGAAAGGGAAGCCGTTCATTATGGCGGACCCGGCATTCACCGAGACGATCAAAGGGCAATCGGCGCAACCGGAGCTGGAAAAGGAAATGCGGGAGTTCTTCACATTCAGGCCCGGTCAGCCGGTGTACAACAAGGGCCCCGAAAAAGCAGATCATTGGGGCTGGCTGGAAATTTACCCGCAGCATGGTTTTAAAAAGAATGCAGACGGTAGTTTCGAGCAGGCTACCGTAGGTGTTGCACAAAACTGGACGAAAGAACGTGGCCTCACCGCATTGAATGCAACGGGCTCGTTCGGGCGCAGTTACACGCACGCGAAGGGGCACATTACCGAGGTGGGCGCGGTGAACTACGGCCATAACTTTCAGGAACAATGGGATCGCGCCAGGGAAATCAATCCCGAGTTGATATTCATCACAGGCTGGAACGAATGGATTGCTGGCCGTTACGACGTATGGCAGCAACAAACCAACGCGTTCCCCGACGAGTTCGACCAGGAAGGCAGCCGCGACATCGAGCCGATGAAAGGCGGGCATGGCGATAATTATTATTATCAGATGGCCGCCAATATCCGGCGCTTCAAAGGCTTGTCTGCGCCGCAGCGGGCCTCGGCATCGGTTACGATTAAAGTGGACGGGCAGTTTAAGGAATGGGAGAACATTTTACCGGCATTCAAGGCTCACAAAGGCAGCACGCTCCATCGCAACAGCCCGGGTTGGGGAAGTATGGTCTACCGCAATACCACAGGGCGCAACGATATTGTCCTTTCCAAAGTCGCCCGCGATCAGGACCACATCTATTTTTATGTAGAAACCGCCAAACCGCTCAGCCCGACCACCGACCCGGGCTGGATGCGGCTTTTTATAAACACGGATCGCGACAAGAATACCGGCTGGGAAGGCTACGACGTCGTGATTAACCGCATTAATCCAACACAGAAAGCCATGGTTGAAAAAACGGACGCCTCCTGGAACTGGCAGAAAGCCGGGGAAGCGGAATATTCGGTGTCGGGGAACAAGCTGGAAATCAAAGTCCTGAAATCACTCCTGGGCATTTCCGGCGAACCCGATTTTGAGTTTAAATGGAGTGATCATATGCAGCAAGATGGCGAGGTGACGGACTTTTGGCTGAACGGGGACGCCGCACCGGCGGGGCGGGGGAACTATCATTACAAGCCGTAATTCCGATAAATAAACGGTCAGTACCACTTGGGTATCGATGAATGTGATTGTAAATCAATTGGTTGACATTGGGGTATTTGTTGTCAAAATGTTAAACTTTTACAATCACGCACGATGAAACATTTAAAGAATGCAGGGTGCATTGCATTGGGTGCAATGGCTTTGAATTTGATTACACACTTTTCCGAGGCTCAGGTTGGGATTGGGACTACAACTCCGCAGGAGAAGTTGCATGTTTATGATGGGTCAATAATTGGTACTACTCCTGAATTGCCGGCTGAAAACGATCCGTATTATGATCCTGACTTCGCAATACCATTGCATTATGGCTTCATGTGGCTGCATGATAAAAGTGCCTTGCGAGCCGTTGGCGAAAGATCGGGTACGGGGACCCTTGACAAACAGGGGATAGGTCAATTTTCGTTTGCCGCAGGATATGAAAATTTGGCCAGTGGGTTGGGTGCGGTTTCCTTCGGATTGCGTTCTTCGGCCGCAGGAACGGCATCCTTTGCCGGTGGTGAAAAGTCCTATGCTTCGGGCTCATTTGACTTTGCTTTTGGTACGGGTGCGGTTGCAAGCGGAGGGCATTCGGTTGCGATGGGTGATCAGGTATCAACAAATGGCCAATACTCGTCGTTCGTCTTTGGATCGGGAGGTAATTCGAGTTTGAAGAACGACAAAAGCTATCAAATGGTCATGGGCTTTTCGGGAGGGTACAAATTGTTTACAAATAGTGCGCAAACAATAGGAGTTCAATTGCAGTCGGGAAGTAATGCCTGGTCAGTCATCTCCGACGTCAACAAAAAAGAAAACTTCGCCCCGGTCAATGGCGAAGACTTCCTCCAAAAAATCAGCAAAATGAACCTGACTTCCTGGAACTACAAAGGCCAGGATCCTAAACAATACCGGCACTACGGCCCTATGGCGCAGGATTTCTATAAGGCATTCGGGCAGGATGCTTATGGCACGATTGGGTCGGATACGACCATTAATCAGGCTGATTTCGATGGTGTGAACCTGATCGCAGTCCAGGCGCTGATCCGGAGAATGGAAGAAATGAGCGTCGAGATTGCCACCATCAGGGCGGAGTTGGCGGAGGCTCGATCTGAGCAGGGAAGGAAGAAGAAACGTATAATGGCGATTCAAAAGTAGTGCGGTAGATGCCTCTACATTCCGGCAAATAAACGTGAAGTACCACTTGGGTATCAATCAGTGTGACTGTGAGGCAATTGGCTGACATTCGGCATCAAAATGTCAAATGTTAAACTTTTACAATCACGCACGATGAAACATTTAAAGAATGCAGGTCGCATTGCATTGGGTGCAATAGCTCTGAGTTTGATTACACACTTTTCTAAGGCCCAGGTTGGGATTGGGACTACTACTCCGCAGGCTAAGTTGCATGTGCATCACGGGGCAATCATGTCCACGACCAAAAATTTCGATCCCGCATTTGATCCGTTCTATGATCCTCAGCTACCAGGAGATTCAATTCAGTTTGGGCTAAAGTGGATTTACGACAAAGGAGCTTTAAGAGCAGGCGGATTCAGGGAAGGTAAAAGCGATTTCGATGCACCAGATGTAGGATTGTACTCTTTCGCTTCCGGTTACGAGAATTCTGCTACCGGGCGGGCCGCAACCGCGATCGGCCTGCAAAGCATGTCGACTGCTACGGGATCGTTTGCCGTCGGGTTCGCGTGTAAAGCCTTCGGTAGCTATTCATTTGTACATGGAAATCAATCGAAGGCAAGCGGACTAAATGCTGTTGCGATGGGAAATGGTGCGGTTGCGGATGGGAATAATTCTGTTGCGATGGGAAATGGTGCGGTTGCAAGCGGGAGTAATTCCGTTGCGATAGGCAATGGCTCGACTAACAGCAAAACCGGATCCTTTGTTTTGGGCTATGGAACGACCACAGTCAAAAGTAATGGCAATAATGAAATGGCGATGGCATTTACAGGAGGATACCGTTTGTATACCGACGCCATGGCCACTGTCGGGGTTTTACTTCCATCCAACGGAAACGCCTGGCAGGTTACTTCCGACGTCAACAAAAAGGAAAACTTCGCTCCCGTCAACGGCGAGGACGTTTTAAATAAAATCGCCAGGATGAACCTCACGTCCTGGAATTATAAAGGGCAGGACCCAAAGACGCTTCGGCATTATGGCCCGATGGCGCAGGATTTCTACAAGGCTTTCGGGCGGGATTCGTATGGAACGATCGGGACGGATACGACGATTAACCAGGCTGATTTCGATGGCATTAATCTGATTGCGATTCAGGCGTTGGCTAAAAGAACTGAGCAATTGGAAAAGCAAAACAGTGATCTGCTGGTAGAGCTGGCGGAAATAAAAGCTCAATTGGCAGGGAATGCACGGACACGGGGCACAGGCAAACGGAAGGGTGTTATAGCGAACAGATAATTCACACACAAAACTTTTTCAAATGAGAATCAAAACATCAATTGCATTGGCACTGTGTTGCATGTGGGCGATGGAGGGGCGTTGTCAGTTTGTTACGGGTAGCGATTTGTATGTAAAAATAGGAACGGTATTCTCCGTGGATAGCCTCGTACTCGTCCCCACCGAAGATCTCAACCTAGGCAACAACTATTCCCTCACAGTATCGCACACCGCAGTGCCGGGTAACCCGAATGCGAGTATTAAAAAGAAGTACGTTTTCAACAATCCGGTCAATTTTCATGGTACCCTGGGCATTATCTATGATCCGGCGGAGCTGAACGGCAACACGGAATCATTGTTGGAATTGGCGAATTCGTGGTCGGACGAATCGGGGTTTACGACAATGTCTAGTTCGACGCGCGACTTAGGTTTGCATTATGTATCCAAAGATGTAGCCGACCTGGATATCAGGTTGCTCACGCTCGTGAATGCACAAAGCGCGCTGCCCGTAACGCTCGCTGCATTCGATGCCGAAAAGGATGAAAAGCGTGTAAAGCTGACATGGAGAACCTCTTTTGAGGCTAACAGCGATTTCTTTGAAATCCAGCGAAGCCGGGATACGAAGAATTGGAAGGTATTGGATCGTGTGGGCTCGGCAGGGGAAAGTAGTCAGCAGGTAGACTACGCCTATACTGACACGGATCCGATTGCCGATATAGCCTATTATCGGTTAAAAATGATTGACCGTGACGGCACTTTTGCATTCAGCCAGATCAGGAAGGTGTCGTGGGATGGGGCGGATCTGGTTGTTTTTCCGAACCCGGCGGGCGACCGGCTCGAAATTGACGTGAAAGACTGGTCAAAGGTAACGAAGGTAACGGTATTGAATGCCGGTGGTAGCATTGTGAGAGAAACTGCGGGAGCAACAGGTTCAAAAGAGCAATATGTTCCGCTAACCGGCATCCAACCGGGCAGCTACATGCTGCAAATTGAGTACCGCGACGGAAGTTCTGAACGTTCGCATTTTGTCAAGTATTGATATTTACCCGGTCCGGGCTATGGTGATGCCGTTAACGCACACAGTGGCCCGGATTCTTATTTTAATCCAAATTATCATAGTAAAATTACCGGCTTGCCGGGTTTAGTACGAGTACATATTCAACGAGATTCCTTAACCCTAGCTTTCCTGTTCGATCGTATGCTGCCATTCCGAAGTAGTTTCAGAATCGGTCTGCCATTGCTGACCGCCTCCCTGCTGTTTAACACACAAAGTTGTAAACCTCCCCAAAACAAGTCGGGCCAGAATGTGACAGTGGCTCACACTGCTCAAAAGGTTGAGACGGACATTTATGCGGAACATATCCGGACAACCGGTTTCCAAACGCCGGAAGAAGAACGCCTCAGTTTTGTGCTGCCCGAAGGTTTTGAAGTAACGCTTTTTGCTTCCGAACCTGACATTACCAAGCCAATGAATATGGAGTTCGACGACCGTGGCCGGTTGTGGGTGACGCAGTCGTCGGAATATCCGGTGGCGGCGGGAGAAAGCGACGGAAAGGACCGTATTACGATTCTGGAAGACAAAAACGGCGATGGCCGCGCGGACACTTTCACGCATTTTGACGATAATCTCAATATCCCGATCGGCATTATGCCGGTTGCAGACGGGGCAATCGGGTACAGTATCCCAAATCTTTATCATTTCAAAGACACCAACAACGATGGCAAGGCTGACAGCCGGGAGATACTGCTCGGCGGCTTCGGGCATAAGGACACGCACGGGATGGTGAACAACCTCATGCGCGGATTCGACGGCTGGCTGCATGTATGCCACGGTTTTTCCAATGTTTCGAATGTTGCAGGAACGGATGGCGATTCGATACGCATGAATTCGGGCAATACTTTCAGAGTGAAATTGGACGGGAGTCATGTGGAGCAGACGACGTTCGGTCGCGTGAACCCGTTTGGTTACGCCTATGACGAGAAAGGGTATCTGTATTCGGTAGATTGTCATACCAAACCCATTACCCAGCTGATTTTTGGCGGGGATTACCCGCATTTTGGCAAGAAGGCGCCCGTCGGACTGGGTTTCGCCCCGGCGATGATGACGTACGACTTGGGTTCGACCGCATTGGCGGGGCTTGTTTACTACACGGGGAAACAGTTTCCGGAAAAGTACCGCGGGAGTTTCTTTACCGGCGACGTGGTCACCTGCCGCATTGACCGGAATACGGTTACGTTCAATGGCTCGACGCCATCTTCTAAAAAGGAAGAGCCGCTTCTGGTCAGCAAGGATCCTTGGTTCAGGCCGGTGGATATCAAAGTCGGGCCGGATGGAGCCCTATATATCGCCGATTTTTATAACCGGATTATCGGGCATTATGAAGTTGCGCTGAACCACCCCGGGCGCGACCGGATTAGCGGACGGATTTGGAAAGTGACTTACAAAGGCAATGAGCCGCATGAGAATTTGCCGGTTACCGACTGGTCGAAAGCATCGATCATACAATTGCTGGAAGGGCTGAGACACCCGCAGCTGAATACGCGCCTCAAAGTGGCCGACCGCCTTGTTGATAGCTGGAAAGGCCAGGCGATTGCACCGGTAAAGGGTCTTTTGAGCACTGCCGATGCAGTTGTTCAGGTGCACGCATTGTGGATATTGCACCGCCTCGGCGCGCTCGATGATCGGGTGCTCGATGATGCACTCATTAGCAGTGAACAGGTAGTGAAAATTCACGCATTACGTATTCTGGGTGAACGAAACACCATTGTTGATACCCATTACCGTAGGGTTATGGAAGCATTAAAAGCCGATGATCCGTTTATACGGCGAGGGGCAGCGGAAGTTTTGACGCGCTTTCCGAAGCCGGAAAACCTGGCGCTGTTGATGGATTTGTATGAAAAAACGCCGGCTGAGGATACGCATTTGCGCTATACCGCCATGCTGGGTGTTCGAAACAACTTGAAAAATGCCAGCGTGATGTGGCGTGTTCCCGCCATGCGGTGGACGGATGCACAACTGGCATTGCTGAACAAGGCATTGCTCGACATACCCTCGTCCGCGGGCGCCGCATTCGTGCTCGACTACACGCTTACGCACGAGCTCGATTCCCAAGATCTTTTGAACAACCTCGAATACATTGGCCGGCTCGCAGCGCCCTACCAGATCGAAAAGGCTATCGGCCTGATCAATACGAAATTCACGAATGAACCGGAAAAGCAACTTTCGTTGTACCGGACGATTCAGGCTGGGATTCGGCAAAGCGGGGCAGCTCCAAGCGCGAAAATGGTTGCCTGGGGTGCCGAATTGGCCGGAAAGTTTTTGAACAATATATCCGCCGGAGCCGAAACGTGGAAAATCAGGAAGGTTGGCAAGCATGTCGATCCGGTGAATTCCTGGACGGTGTCGGATCATTTTCTTGTGGATATAATGCCTGCATTCCGAATCGTTTTGAGTGAAAAAGGAGGTTATGGCCCCCAATCGGCATTGTACTCGGTGCCGTTCCGGCTACCGGCGACATTGAAAATGAATGTGTTTGATAATGATGTCCATAACCGCGCGGAGAAAAAGGGTATTTCAAAAAACTCGGTCAAAATCCGGTTGGCCGACAGCGGAAAGGTTGTCGCGGAATATCGGGTTAATCAAGTGGAACCTATGCAGTTCAAGGAGTTGATTCGTAGTGCGACCTTCAATCTGGCGGGGTATGAAGGGCAAATGGGGTATATCGAGGCGGTGGATAGTTCACAGACGGGGTCCGTAGGGGTCGGGCAGTTTGAACCGGCAGTGATTACTAATCCTGAGAAGGGGCCATCCATTATTTCGGAACAAAGGATTGCGGCAGTGGAAATAGCTGGAGCGTATCGTATTCAATCTCTTCAACCTGCATTAAGAACTATTTTGCAAACCAAATGGATGGATCATACAGTGAGGAGTGCTGCCGCGGGCGCCTTGATGAATATAGATCCGAAGGGAAATGTGAATGTACTTTCGGAGGTATTTAATGATCCGTCGGAATTGCCAGCTTTACGCGAGAAACTGGCTGTGTCGATGGGGCAAGCGGCAGCTCCTTCCGTTTACGAGACATTGAAAAAGCAACTGGCAAGTGGCGCGCGCAACCTCCAGATCGTGATTGCGAGTGTATTGGCCAATACCTCCGAAGGTATCGGTTATTTGCTGAATGCATTCAAAGACGAGGAGCTTGGAGCAGACATTGCTACCGAGGTGCCCGTGCAGGAACGGCTTACCAACAATGCAGATGCTTCCCAGCAAACACAAATGCGGCAGCTGCTCATGGCCGGCGCATCCGAGCGCGCGGAACGCCAGAAACTGATCGATACGCGTATTGCGAATTTCAAACCGGCGACTACGTTTTCGGATGCGGGAAAGGTCATTTTCGTGCAAAATTGCAGCGGTTGCCATCAGATCCAGGGTTCAGGAGGGCTCGTGGGGCCGCAGCTCGACGGTATCGGAAACTGGGGCCACAAGGCATTGACTCAAAAAATCCTTGACCCCAACAGGAATATAACTGAGGCATTTCGTACTTATAATATCACATTGAAAAATGAAAAGACCCTCACGGGCCTGTACCGCAGGACAGAAGGCGAGACGATCGTGTTCGCGGACATGACGGGGCAGGAGTTTTCGGTGGCGAAAGGCGATATGAAAGAGTACCGGGCATCCAAATACACGCTAATGCCCGACCAGTTCCGGAACATCATTCCTGAAAACGACTTTTACGCCTTGCTCGACTACCTCTTAGGGGTAAAATGATATTTGAGTGTTAATCCTAACCCATAAATCCGATGCTGTTAACCGGAAGAGTTTTGAAATGGTTTTGTTTGATCAATATAATTGCTTTTGCCTGGACCAATGCGTCAGCGCAGAAGAAAGGGAAGAGCGGATCAGCGCTCGTGTTTAAGAAAACGGAACTTACCAAACGATTCATCGCCGAAGGTGCCGCGATGGGCGATGTGAATAAAGATGGGAAAAAGGACATTCTCTCGGGTGCCTATTGGTTCGAAGCGCCCGACTGGAAGGAGCATGAACTCGCCAAGCCGCAAGAGTTTATTGTGAATGGCAGTTACAGCGATTCTTTCCTGGATTTTGCCATGGACGTGAACCAGGATGGCTGGATAGACCTCATCCGCATCGATTGGCCCGGAAAGGCTGCCGCCTGGCACGAGAATCCGCAAAACAAACCCGGGCATTGGCCGGTGCATACCGTTTATTCTTCGGTTGGAAACGAATCGCCGCAGCTCGTGGATATCGATGGTGACGGACGGCTGGATTTGCTTTGCAACGATCCGACGGGTAAGAAGGTGATCTGGCTGAAATGCCCGTCCAAAAAAGGTGACACGACCTGGGAGAAATATGTGATCAGCAACGATCCCAACAACTCCACACATATGTACACGCACGGGATCGGCTATGGCGATATTAACGGCGATGGCCGTAAGGATGTGCTCGTAAGAAGCGGATGGTGGGAGGGACCGGCGGAAGGACCTGCCAAATACCCCAAAGACAAGGATTGGAAGTTCCATCCGGCAGACCTGGGACAGGATTGTTCCCAAATGTATGTGCTGGATTTGAATGGCGATGGCCTGAACGACGTACTCAGTGCCTCCGCGCATAACTACGGCATCTGGTGGCACGAACAGCGGAAGGAGGGCAACGAAACCGTCTGGATTCACCATGACATTGACAAAACTATTTCGCAGACGCACGGTCTGGCGCTGAAAGATATGAATGGCGATGGTCACCCCGACTTTATCACCGGCAAACGCTACTTCGCGCACAATGGAAACGACCCTGGTGAATTCGAGCCTGCATTTATCTCATGGTTTGAATATAAGCCCGGTAAAGTTCCGACGTGGATCAGGCATGATATTGATGACAATTCTGGCGTGGGCCTGCACGTGACCGTCGAAGACCTGAATGGCGACGGGTTGCTCGACATCGTCACCGGTAACAAAAAGGGCGTGCGCATTTTCACACAGCAAAAAGGGAAGTAATCACTGATGAAGTTTGGTATCAATACCTACCTGTTTTCTTCACCGTTCACGAACGAGAGCACCACGTTTTTCCCACAATTCAAGGATTGGGGATTTGATTTTGTTGAAATAGCTTTGGAAGACCCGGGCAATATTGATCCGGATTTTGTCCGGAAAGCATTGGACGATAGCGGGCTCGAATGCAGGTCCGTATGCGCGGCTACGGGCCCCGGGCGCGACCTGCGCGGTACGCGTAAAGATCAGGTGACAGCCATTGAATATGTGGAAGCATTGATCCGCATTGCGCCGGTATTGGGAAGCAAGCTCGTCGCCGGGCCTATTTATTCTGCGGTAGGCCGGGCGGAGATGGTACCCGATGATCAGAAACGCAAACAGTGGGACCTCGTTGCCGGTAACCTGACAATATTGGCAGATTTTGCCAGTAGGCACGATGTTAAGCTGGCCATCGAGCCGTTGAACCGCTACGAGACCGATTTTATCAACACCTGCGAACAGGCGTTGCGGATGATCGAAACCGTAGGCAGCGATGCATTACAAGTGCACCTCGATACTTTTCACATGAACCTGGAAGAAAAGGACCCGGCACTGGCTATCAGGAAGGCAGGAGATTGGTTGGGGCTTCTGCATGCTTCCGGCAGCGACCGCGGCACTCCGGGCGGCGACCAGATCAACTGGGACCGCATTTTCGCCGCGTTGGACCATATACATTATCAGGGCGACATTGTGATCGAATCATTCACGCCGGATGTGAAGGTCATTGCCAAAGCAGCTTCGATATGGCGGCAAGTAGAGCCGTCGCGCGAGGCTATCGCGGTAGACGGGTTGCGGTTTTTGAGGTCGCTGGCGTTTTGAACGTTTGATTATTCAGCCGATGTTTTTGCACATTGCAGCCGCTCGATTGACTTACATTGGTGGGAATAGGCGCAGGGATTTGGTAATATTGTAAAAACGAATCGGCTCATGATCACAAGTTTTGACCAACTGGACCTTACCAAGCAGTATACTTACGCTGATTACCTGAAATGGCAGTTCAAGGAGCGTTTGGAGCTGATTAAGGGACATATTTATGAAATGTCTCCGGCTCCGTCAAGCCAGCATCAAACTGCTGTCATGAATATAAGTGGTATGATTTGGACACAGTTGAAAGACACCCGCTGCCGGGTCTTTCCGGCACCATTCGATGTAAGGTTACCTATCACGGATAAGAAGAGTAATCAGGAAATTACAACGGTCTTACAGCCAGATATCTGTGTGATATGTGACTTGGGAAAAATAGATGACCGAGGCTGTTTGGGTGCGCCAGACCTTGTGATTGAGGTGCTTTCGCCCGGAAATACATCAAGCGAAATGAGCCAGAAATTCACTATCTACGAAGAGAGTGGCGTCCGGGAATATTGGATCGTGTACCCGGAGTATGGTCATGTGAATATCTTTTTGTTGAACGAACTTGGCAAGTTCGTGGGACAGCATCCCAAAATAAACGGAGAGATATTACAGTCAGCAGTCTTCCCCGGTCTTTCCATTGATCTTTCCGAGGTTTTTGTATATTAAAATAGTAAAGCCCCGGAACGTTCCGGGGCTTTACTATTTTAATACTAACGAAATCAGGCAGTCACTTCTTCTTCCAAATGAGAGGCACTCAGATGTAGTACCTCTGTAGTCCAGGCGCGGGTTTTGGCGGCCAGATCTTTTTCTTTGGAAAGAGATTTGCCGAATGAAGGGATGATCTTCTTGAATTCGCGCTGCCATTCCGGGGATTTGGCTTCGGCGAAACATTTGTGAATCAATTCCAGCATGATCGATACGGCAGTAGAAGCTCCCGGGGACGCACCCAGCAATGCTGCCAGTGAACCGTCCGCGGCGGTAACCATTTCGGTACCAAATTCGAGCACACCGCCTGCTTTTTTATCTTTTTTGATCACCTGAACACGCTGTCCGGCGGTTTCGAGGTCCCAATCTTCGAGTTTCGCTTCCGGGAAATAGTCTTTCAATGCTTCCAGTCGGTCTTGTGGTGATTGCCGAACCTGATCGATCAGATATTTGGTCAGTGGAATGTTGTGCAATCCCGCGGCCAGCATGGGTTTGATATTGTTCAGCTTAATGGAAAGCGGGAGATCCAAATAGGAGCCGTTTTTCAGAAACTTGGTTGAAAAACCGGCATATGGTCCGAAAAGCAATGCTTTCTTACCGTCGATAATACGGGTATCGAGGTGGGGAACCGACATCGGCGGTGAGCCCACAGACGCTTTGCCATACACCTTCGCCTGGTGTTTTTCAATAATTTCGGGCTTGTTGCACACCAGCCATTGTCCGCTTACAGGGAAACCACCGAATCCCTTGCCTTCGGGGATACTCGATTTTTCGAGCAATGGTAAAGAGCCGCCGCCTGCACCGATGAACACGAACTTAGTGTTGATCTTGCTTCCTTTTTTCGAAGCCCGATCCTTGACCTCGATAAGCCATGAGTTATCCTTCTTGCGTGAAATGTCGTCTACCTCGTAGTTAAGGAAAAGATTTACACCGTCCTGCTTTTCCAGGTAGCTGAACATCGCTTTCGTTAATGCGCCGAAGTTAACGTCGGTACCGAGCTCCATGCGGGTTGCAGCTACCTTTTCATCCGCATCTCTGCCGTTCATGACCAAAGGTATCCAGCTCTCGATCGTTTCCTTGTCCTCGGTGTATTCCATTCCGTGGAACAAATGGTGGCTGGTCAAGGCCTTGTAGCGTTTGCGGAGATACTCCACGTTTTCCTCGCCCCATACAAAGCTCAGGTGAGGAATATTGTGGATAAATTCGTCAGGTGAATCAATCACACCGTTTTCAACCAGGTAGGCCCAAAACTCTTTCGATACCTCGAATGATTCGGCGATTTTGACAGCCTTTTTGGTTTCAATGGAACCGTCGGCCAGCTGTGGCGTGTAGTTCAACTCGCAGAAAGCGGAATGGCCGGTACCGGCATTATTCCACGGATCTGAGCTCTCCGCCGTTACGCGGTCAAGACGTTCGAAAACGGAGATGGTAATGGATGGATTAAGCTTTTTCAGTAGAACCCCGAGCGTAGCGCTCATAATGCCTGCCCCAATCAAAACCACGTCAGGTGAGCTCGTTTTTGAAGACTTTTTGGTATTCATCACGAAAAAAAGAAATATGGTAAGAAGGCCTAAGCCCGGAAAAGTACAAATCACTGTTAGGTAACAATCGTCCTAACAATATTTGTTTCGAAAATAGTATAATTTCAAAAATAAAAGTTATGACGGGCAGTAAGTTCTTGGCAGGGGGCAATTAAAACTTTCTTTGTTGCAAAACTCAGGTTGGGGAAAACAAAAAGCTGCCTGGTGAAGGCAGCTTTTTGTGCTGTCGGCGGCAGAGCTTTGTTAGTCTGCTTTGATCGCGTCAGATTCGTTAAGGTTCAGGGCTTTGACAACTGCATCGTAATTCTTCCAATCGATTGCTGCACTGCGTCTGAATTTTTCTGTCGGAACGAGGATTACCCTTACAGATTCAAGGTCTCTCGTAGGTGCTGTAGGTGAGCCGCCTGTCCAGCTAACCGGCTTGATTTGAACGAAGAAGGTCCGTCCATTGCGAAGAGCGTAGCGGAAGTGGAACGTGGTAGTATCTGTTGCCGTAAAGCCCACCGGACCTGGAATAGACCACCAATAGTTCTGGCTTTTGATGTACACGAACACCCCTGCGTTTGTAAGCATCGTTGTGTCGGCAGGCGTTAAGTTGCTGATACCGAATGCGTAACCTCCGTCTGCGTCTGTTTTCAGTGCACCGGTTGTAATGATTCTCGCACCGAGCGCGTCCTTACCTGCTACGCCCGTATCACCTTTCGGGCCTTGAGGTCCTGCGGGCCCAGTGGCCCCATCTTTACCTGCTGGTCCTACATCGCCTTTATCGCCGTCACAGTTTACGAGTGTCACGCCGATTAAGACAACCGAAGCAAAGAAAATTAGTCGTTTCAACATACTGATCGTTGGTTTGGTTAGAATATTAGAGTACTTGTTGCGGACAAATATAAGGATGAAATTATTTGTCGGTTGAAAAAATCATGCCTGCGGTAACATCATTCCGCTTTTGTCGAAATGATTCATTCTTTAAATGTGCGGGTTTGCAGTTCATTGTTCTGTTTTGAAATTATTGTATTTTTGTTTAGTTATAATACTGTTTCAATTCTCACGTTGCAATCATTAAAGAGTTTATCGTTTATTATATACACTAACGGTGTAATGTATGCACTATTAAATTTGAACTTATGAGGTTAAAAAATTTTACTTCTCTTTTTGGTGTGCTTTTACTGGTTTTTGGTCTTGGCATATCCAATGTATTTTCCCAAAAATGGAGCGGAGTTAATGGGAATGAATGGCTTGCGGGCAAATACGGACAACAGTGGGTGCGCATAGGCGTGTCCGCGAAGGGTATTCATCGCATTGCCATTTCCTCACTACCCGCGGCGTTTCAGTCGGCCGATAAAGCAAAGCTACAACTGTGGCATCGCGGAAATCAGGTAAGCATTCTGAAAGCAGATAATACGGAAATACTTTTTTACGGGGTCCCTAATGACGGGGCGTCCGATGAATTGTTGTATCGGTTGCCGACTTCACGTAAGAACCCATATTTCAGTACCTATTCCAATGTAAGTGCCTATTTTTTAACTATCGGTGCCGATAATGGTTTACGTGCTGAAGTGGAAAACACCGCCGTGGATAACGGAGTACCTGCGTCTGAATTTCACAATCAGGTTGAACTGAAGACTTTCCAGACTGAGTACACTCACTTCACTTTCTATTCGACGCGTCCGGCTACCTTAAACAGCTTTTTTGAAGATGGGAAAACAGGAACTGGAACACGCCTTCCGGTTGGTGCTCAGGCTACAAGCCCGGTCTATACGGCTAACCCGGTGTCAAATGCGCAACCAGCTACGCCTGCCTCCAATTTCAATTTTGCAGCCAAGAATGTCCACGGAGGCTTTATTCCAAAGGTTAAAATATTGCTGAGCGGCCGGGCAGGAAGTGCCCAGGTGCAGATCAAGGCGGGTAAAAATTCATCGGCGCTTAGACAAGTCACTACCGCCAATACATTTGACTTCGGTCCGTTGGAAGTGAATTTTGACCTCGATCCTGCCCAAGATTATGATGCAAATGGGGGTACCCTCGGATTCCAAAGCGTTATTCCTTCGTCCTGGTTTTCGGTAAGCTATTTCACCGTTTCGTATAACCAGACAGTCGATGCACAGGGATTAAACTCCTATGAGTTCAATTTCCCATCTGCCGCTAACGGGACAAAATCGAGAATTCCGATTGCGAACCCACCGGCCAATGCACTATTCTATGACATTTCAAGTGTTGACGCTCCGCGTATTATCCAGGGGGCTGCTGCGAACCTGATGGTGAGCCGCAACGGTAATGCTTTGAAATTGCTGACGACGAACGATAGCCAGAACATCAATGTTCAGGCTGGGAACATATCGACTGTGACATTTCAGGATATTAATCCAACGTCCTATAATTACCTGATCTTAACGGCTGATAATCTTGTTGGTTCGGCACAGGCTTTTGCTACTTATCGTCAAAACGACTCTCCTGGTGTCAAGTATTCCCCATTTGTTATCAAGGTCAAAGACCTTTACAACCAGTTTAATTACGGGGAGCCAAGTCCTGTCGCCATCAGACGCTTTGTGGATTATATGATTTCGGATGGCAACAAGGAAAAGTATCTGTTGCTGATCGGGAAATCAATTACCCGTCCTGACAAAATTGTGAAAGAATTGCCGGACGAAGTTCCAACGATAGGTTTTCCTGGCTCTGATCTTCTGCTCGTAGATGGTCTCCGCGGAACTCCGGATGACGTTCCTGCGATTCCGGTAGGTCGTATTTCGGGCCTAACCGACGCCGAGGTAAATGGCTATCTTCAGAAAATAAAAGATTATGAAGCGCAAAAAGACATTGCATGGAGAAAAAATGTGATGCATGTAAGCGGGGGTAAAGATGCAGGAGAGATCAATCAATTCGCGAGTTATCTTTCGACTATCGGTAGCACCATTAATACTTCACCTTTTAATGGATCTGTAACCCAGAAAATCAAGACACAAGCTGCGGATGTCATTGAAGAGGTGAATATTGGCACTGAATTGAATGGAGCGGGCCTCGGTATGATCAGCTATTTTGGTCATGGTTCAACTTTTCGGACTGACCTTAACCCCGGTTATGTGACGGATGCTGCGAAAAACTATAATAACACGACAAAGTTCCCCGTGCTCTTTTACAATGGCTGCGGCGTGAATAATATTTTCAGTAACCTTTTTGGTGCGGCACCCAATGCGAGTACTTCACGGCCACTTTCATTGGACTGGCTCATCGCACCGGGCAAAGGAGCAATCGTTGTTTTTGGAAACACCTGGGATGCTTATGCAAGCACTTCGAACGACTATCTGGATCGGCTATATCCGCTGATTTTCTCGAAATCGGATAAAGATCGTGGGACGATCGGAAAGATTCTGCAGGAAGTTGCACTTCAAACTAAACTCGCTAAGGGCTATACGTATAATCCTGGCCAAAATAGTCGTGTAGCGGCGTTCTACGATGCAGATCGTGCGAATATTCACCAGGTGCTTTTGCAAGGCGACCCGGCTCTTAAAATTCTGATTAATGAAGCTCCGCTGCCGGTTAATCTGATCTCTTTCAACGCGAAAGTTGCGGGAACCAAGGTCGAGGTTACGTGGAAGACTGCTTCCGAAAGGAATAACAGCCACTTTATCATCGAAAGAAGCTATAATGCCCGCAATTTTGAGGAAATCGGCAGAGTTGAAGGTAAAGGTGATTCTAATTCGGAAGTTACCTACTCGTTTATGGACTCTAAACCTTTGGCAGGTACGAGCTACTATCGTTTGAAGCAGGTTGATTTTGATTCGGTGGTAGAGGGCTCTGTTCAAAAAGGAGAAGAGACGTTGTCAAGAATCGTTTCGGTGGAGTTCGACAGAACTTCGGCAATGTCGGTTTCTCCGAATCCTTCGACAGAATATTTTGAAATCAAGCTCGATGTTCCCACCAAAATCAGTAAGTGGAGACTGGTGGATATCAACGGTCGTGTGGTGAAAGACAATGGGACTGGCATCCGGGTGAATCTTTCAAACCTTTCTCCGGGTGAATATCTCGTCGAGGTTGTTACTGCCAATGGCGATAAATACATCAAGAAAGTAATCAAATTGTAATATTTGGGGGCATGGGTTGAATACTCATGCCCTATTTTTTTATCTGAGCTATGTCACTGAGAGTTTTACGGTATTTGCAACTTGTTGTGTTGCTTGTGATAGGATTGTGTAGTGAAGCCTTTGCTCAATGGGGAGCGCCATACACTAATTCTTGGATCACGTACGACCAGCCTTACGTTAAGTTGAAAGTGTCCCAGAAGGGAATCTACAAGGTGCCGTTTTCGGCGTTGCCAGCGGGTTTTCCGGTGAACCAGCCTGAGAAGCTTCAACTTTGGCATCGGGGCACTCAAGTTGCGATTCTCAGCGTAGCAAACAATGAAATTCTGTTTTACGGGGTCCCAAACGATGGTGCCATCGATTCCCTTTTGTATCGGCCGATGAGTAGCCGGATGAATCCGTACACGAGCCTTTATTCCGATGAAAGTTCGTATTTCCTTACCGTAGGAAAGGTCAATGGGTTGCGTGCTGAAACAGTCGGGGCAGCGTCAGGAAGTGGTTCGGCGATTGAGTCGCATGTGCGGACGGAGGTAAAGGCTTTTGCCAACGAATACTCCCTTAGTACTCTCAGTGCCATCAGAGCTAATTTTTTTAACAGTTTTTTCGAAAATGGCGCAAGTAAAACCGGTGTTACTGTGTTGCCCGGGAAATCTGTCACCTACAACTTTCAATTGACGAAACGTGTGCCGGGAACAAAACCGCAGGTAAAAATGATGGTGCATGGTCGCAGCAACAACTCGCGATCGATAGAAGTGTATGCGGGGAAAACGGAAAGTACCGTTCGGAAAGTTGGAGCCATTCCCAATGCGAACTTTGTAGCTTCAATATATTCATTTGAACTGGAAGAGGCTGATCTTGCGGCAGACGGTAACGGAGTACTTTTGTTAAAATCTGTGGCATCAGACTCACGTGATAGATTTTCTCTGGCCTACTATACTATCACTTACAATCAAGCAACAAGCATTGGCACTGAAAAGAGCCTTGAATTTAATTTTCCGAAAACGTCGGATGCAAGTACACACGCCAAAATTGCCGGGACTTCGGCCACCAGCAAGCTTTACGACATTTCTAATCCGGATATTCCAAGAATCATTCCTGGTACGGGAGCGGATTTCACAGCGCCCCGTATTAAAGATAAGGCACTTAAATTGCTCCTTACGAACGAAGCGCTGGCGATTGCTGCTGCTAAGATCAGTTCAGTCACGCTCTCTAAGCCGGATGCTAAGAAATATAATTACCTGATCATTACGAACCAGACCCTGGAAGAAGGCGCAAAAACGTATGCGACCTATCGTGCCTCGGCGGAGGGTGGGACATTTGTTCCTCTGGTTATTAAGATCACTGACATCTATGATCAATTCAACTACGGGGAACCGAGTCCTGTCGCGATACGGCGCTTTGTAGATTATATGCTTTCGGATGGTAACCGTGAAAAGTACCTGTTCCTGCTAGGCAAATCGATCACGTTCAATGAAAGAATGGTGCGTGAGCTTCCCGATGAAGTTCCAACAATCGGATTTCCCGGATCTGACATATTATTGGTGGAGGGGCTTGCAGGAGCTCCGAAGGAAGTGCCTGCCATTCCGGTCGGAAGACTTTCTGCGTTAACGAATCAGCACGTGTACGACTACCTGGCCAAGGTAAAGGAGTACGAACATAGCAATGTCCAGGATGTAAGCTGGAAGAAGAATATTCTCCATTTGAATGGGGGTAAATCGTCGTCAGAAATTACTCAGCTGAAGAATATCCTCGCGGGTCTGGCGCCACAGGCTGAGCAAGGATACATCGGAGCAAAAGTTAAGCCTTTCGTAAAGCAACAAGGAATAAGTGAAGTAGAGTCCGTTAATATTACACCGGAAATTAATGCAGGAGTGGGGCTTTTGACCTACTTCGGACATGGTTCCACTACTGTCACGGACCTGGACATTGGTTACATCACGGACGCGGCACGGGCTTATAACAACCAAGGTAAATACCCGTTGCTGTATTTCAATGGTTGTGGGGTGGGGAACGTGTTTAGTGCGCGTTTTAACATGAGCCCGTCATCTTCGGACAGGATAGCATTGTCGCTAGATTGGATATTGGCTCCAAAGAGAGGGACGGTAGCCCTGATCGCAAATACATTTGATACATACGTCTCTTCAACCAGTAACTATCTCGATAAGCTCTACACGACACTGTTTCTTGATGCAAACACTTCAAAACAGTCTATTGGAAAAATTCAGCAGGAAGTCGCAAAACGCATTTTTGCAGAAGGCTACAATGGATATGATGTTGCTAATGTTCACCAAGCATTGTTGCAAGGAGATCCGGCATTAAAAATGATCTACGTCGCTTCACCTGACTACTCAGTTGACCCCGACGAAAGTATCCTGATCTATTCCGAATCTTCTGATAAGACCATAGAAAAATCTGCGACGTTGACGGCCGCCATCGCGATCAAGAACCAGGGTAAATACAACGTTGGCGAGAAACTACCAGTGGAGCTCACTTATGGCTTTCAGGACGGTACCACTGAGGTGAAGAGCCAGATTGTATCCGCGATGCCTTATGCTGATACAATTAAGATTACGTTCCCGAGTAAGGGAGCGTTGAAATTTGTACAGGTGAGGTTGGATAGGGCGAATGTGATTCAGGAATTAAACGAATCCAATAACATAGCCGAACTCGTTGTCGATTGGGAAGTAGCGAAAACGCAGCATATTTACCCCGCGGAGAGAGTGAAGGATATTATTGCGCCGGTACTGAATGTAACCTTCAATGAGCGGGTTATAGAAGATGGTGAAGATGTGGGCGCTAAGCCGACGATCAAGTTTATTCTGACCGATGACCGTCTGATGACGGCAGACACGAATCTCATGGATATCTTCATTAAACCGTGCCTCGACAATACTTGCGATTTTCGGAAATTGGCTTACAAGAATCTGACAGTTACAAAATTGGGAGATCGTGTGGTTCAGGTAGAATATCGCACAGACTTTTCAACAGTCGGTGACTACGAACTGCTAGTTAACACGCAGGACGATTCGGGCAATGCGGCCGCAAATCCTTATCAGATTAAGTTCAGAATAGGTGAGGGAGGGGAGGGAATAGCGCTGATAGCTTCGCCTAATCCGGCTACCGATTATGTTCGGTTCCGTATTAAGGGTATTAAGCTGGAAGCTGTTCAGCAGGTTCAGTACGTCATATACGACTCACGGGGTATTAAGCTCCTGGATCATAGCTTCAAGCCGGTTTCGACTCTCTCCGACTGGTATTGGACGCCCGGTATAGGTTCGGGAATGTACGTTTATAAGGCAATTGTAAGCAAGAACGATGGTTCGGAGCAAATAATCACCGGGAGAGTGAATATTCTTCGCTAGCGGAATTTTCCAGCATTTATTGCAGGATTTTTTCTGATTTAAGCCATTCTAGCCAAACTGCAACCGAAACCGTTCTTGTTACATGGAAGAGGCTTCGGTTGTAGTCTTCAACAGGTAAATGATCTGTTTGGAGGAATTTGATTGTGTCGTCAAATTTTCTTCTATCAATGTATTGCCAGATTTCGTCGGTATCGTAAAGCATTTCCTTCGCCTGCGCGTAAAGTTGAAGCGTAGCGCTCTTCCCCCGCCGTCCCACGTGTGCTTTCTGTGACCTAAGTCTTACATTATCAGGTAATATGTCCTTCATAGCCTCGCGGAAATGCATTCGTCCCGAACCGTCGCCAAACTTGATGACCTCTGGAATCGAGAGGCACAATTCGAACAGCTCTTTATCTAAGAAAGGAGAACGGTTCGTAAACCCGTAATGGCGCCCAAAAATAAACCTGCTCTCGTTCTGGGATATACTATGTTGACTAAAAATTTCCTCAAACGATTGACGGAAAGCAGGTGAAAGATTACTGTGCAAAGAAGCAGAAAGTAGTTTTGAGTCATGGAGATCGGCATTGCCGATTTCCAGAAAATCTCGCTTCAACAGGGATTTAGGCGGAAGGGCATATCCTTTCAATTTTTTAATAAAGGATGCTAAGGCGCGGGTAGCGAAATAGCCAGGAGTTAGCTCAAAATGATCTGAAATTTCCCGGTACATAGCACTCAGCTGGCGAAAGCTCATTGTTCTGATGGAGCTGGAAAGCCTGCCGTAAAGAAAGTTTTGTTCTACTATCTTATTCTGTAGTTCAAAATTGAGCTGATCCCAGTTTTTATGTTGATCCGCTTTGGCATAGTACTGGGTTCGTTTGGAAAGTAGCTCTTTCAAAAGCGGCCATTTTTTTTCTTGGAAAAGCACCGTTAGGTATTCAAAACCACTGCCCACGATAGAGTCGCCCCCATTTCCATTCAAAAGTGTCTGGCATCCGAGTTGTGTTGCACGCTTCAAAACTCCGTCATAAAATGTGGGTGCTATAAATGCGGGTTGAGGAAATCCTAGTATGTTGGTATGCGATGCGACTGTGCTAAGAGGCTCGTTCGATACCACAATTTCCTGATGACACGAAGCGATATTCCGGGCGACTTCCAGGGCATAATTTTTGTCATCGGAACCTGCGCCCTGGGTATCGTAGTAAAACGTATAAAAGGGGTTTTCGGGAGCTAATATTCTGGCAAAAGTACTAACCGACGAAGAATCCAGACCTCCACTTAAATGAGAACCGATCGGAGAAGTGTCGCATGGCAGGGAGCAGCGAACGGAATTCTCAAGAAGTGCCTTGAAATGCTGTGCATATCCCGGTAACGTGTCAGCACTTTGCGAAAGCTGAAATTTAGTATACGGTGTAGAAGAACATTCATGAGGCGTTATCGACAGGATATGTCCGGGTAATACACATTTCACTTCCTGGTAAAATGTTTGCCCATCGTAGTCGACAAACTGATCGCGCCCAAAAGTTAAAAAAGAGCGAAGACGACTTTCGTTAGTCGTAAGGCTTATCCCTCCATCCTTCGCGGATTTCAGAAGGGTATGTAAATCAGTAGAAAATAGACAGAATTGGCCGGGAACAAATAGATAGTACAATGGATGAGTACCAAAAAGGCTTCTGGCAAGATGTAGGGTTTTCTCCGCCTCTTGATACCAAACCCCTACGCCGAGTCTGTTTCCTGATGATTTAAGATAGGCTTTGAAATCAAAAAACGATGTCAAAATAAGAGAGTCTGAACTCCATATTTTGACATCGTTCTGATGATATCCCTCGAAACCAAGAACTGTGGTCTCGTAAGATGAATGCTTAGAAAAGCTTGAATACTCTAAGGTGCCTGTATTCCAGTTAATTGACTGGTCTGAATTTGATTTTTTTTTCCTAAACGCTGCTCCCAAGAAAATAACACCTTGAATCAGCATTGGTACAAATTCAGAGAGGGAATACCTCAGATAGCTCTAAATCAAGCATCTGGCGAATAGTTCATTTCGCTAGTATCGTCGTCGAATTGGCTACCCAATTTACCTTTAGTCAACTTGCTAACACTTCCGTGTTGAACGAGAACCGGCTTGCGGTAAGACTTTTTTGTCTGTGTAGAGTGCGATGTCAATGTTTTCATTGTTTATCGGTTAATGAATGATTAATACCAGTATCCGTCGTAAATTTATACAGATAAATTGAATTTGCAAACATTATTGTAAACGAATATGAAAAAATCAAGTTTTGGCTGGCTGAACCAAGCAGGTTTCGACGATTACCGGCTGCCAAATTCTATGATTTTGCGCGTTTTGTAAATGCCGGATTCTACTTTCCCCGATCCAATGCAATCGTCGTTTTGGCAAAATTCAAAGGCAGTCTCATCGTCAGAGATTAGCCCCACGCCCACACTATATTGTTTGATGGTTACATATTTGTTGATGATCGAGGTGTCGCTTCGTTCAACGACAGTCAGCACGTTGTCGAACAATTGCTCCCCGATTTTCACCGACTTAAATCCAGGTTCATAATAACAGTCCTGCTTGTCCAGATTGTTATAACTGTTACCGTTCCACGTTGTACGTGAATCGATCGGAAACGTAAGAGACACGAATGGTTGATTGTCAATGTTGGTCAGCAGCTTATCGGGGTATTTATGAATGGTGTACTCTTTCACCTTTTGCCAATAATCCGTCGAAGAGCTGCGTGTAGATCTTGCAATAATGTATGTGGCGATCCCGGCCGAGTCGGAAGCAATCCGATCTACTTCATCCTTTTCCTGCCACTGAGTGACCACGGGTGCCGTCTGACCGGCCGAATAAACCTCCTGATTGACATCATAGACGGTATAGTGGCCGATTTCCAGCGGATAATACTCGTAGGGATCAAGTGATTCGGTAGTGTCTTCGCACGCGGAAAAAGCGATTGAAGCAATTGCAAGAATAGTAATGTGTTTAGCGAAAGTCCCGCAAATTGTCCGTAAAGAATTCTTCATTAACTCGGTTAAATTTTGATGACTATGACGAATGTTTGTATTGTTCTTCCAATTTCCCTTTCAAAAAACCAATCAGCACCTGTAAACCAGTGTCAAACCGGGAATTGTTGTTGATGATCATATCCGCTTCTGCGCGCAATGGAAGTATAAATTTATCGTAAGTCGGGGCGACGTGATGCTCCCAACGGTAAAGGACATCGTCCAGATCGTAGCCGCGCTCGTTATTATCACGAATAATCCGCCGTTTTATTTTAACGTGCTCCTTGGCATCTACAAAAATTTTCAAATCAATGAGCCGGGCAATTTCGGGAAAATAAAAGACAAAAATCCCTTCCACGATAATGATGGGCTTCGGCTCGAAATGTAATATCTCGGGTTTGATCAGCGGATTGTTGAACGTATATTCCTTTTGCTGCACGGATCGGCCGGCCCGGAGTACGGCAATATGTTCCGCGAAGAGGTGGTGATCTATCGTCTCCGGCAAGTCGAAATTCTCTACCCCATTTTCGTCGCGAGGGATTTCGTGAATCGGCCGGTAATAATTGTCTTGCGAGATCCGCGTTACTTCGTCCTTACCAAACGCGTCGATGAGGTTTTTCATAAAATAGGTCTTGCCCGACGCACTTCCGCCGGTGATACCTACAATGTAGGGTGCTTTTTCCTGATTCGACATCATACAGTCTGCGGCGCCCGCTAGTCTGAACGCCTGGATTAATTTATGATTTTAATTAATAATTGCCAATTTACCGGCCTGTTGCTCAGTGCCGTCGGCCGATACGATGAGCACCATATATATTCCGGCCCGCGCCCGGCGACCGGTATAGTCGTTGAGGTTCCACGAGGCAAGGCCTCCTTCCGAACGTGTTTCGAATACGAGCCTGCCTGCCAAATCGGTGATCTTAACGGTTGACTGGCTGCTCAGGCCGCTGATACCTACATTACCCGAATAGCCCGGCCGGATGGGGTTGGGAAAAATGGTAACACGGCTGATGTGTTCGGACGCAGCCTTGGCGTCGCTTTGATAGGAAACCATACCCGCTGGTGTATCGACGAACAGCAGGCCGGTTTCGGCTTCAAACCGGAGCGCGTTGATTACATCCGAAGGTAGCGGGCTGTCGGCTGATGTGAATTTGCGGATCAGCTCGGTACCATCTGCATTAAAAAGGTAAAGTCCGGTCCGTGTGCCGATCCATTTTCGGTTTCCCGGTTCAACCGCCAATGCGGTACATTCTTCATTGTTAAAGAGCCTTCGCTGGCCGTAAATGGGTAAGATAGCATCCACACGGGTTGCCTCCAGAACGCCGTCAGGGATAAAATAGCCAACTCCTCTTGCTCCGGCAAACCAGACAAATCCGTCCTGATCTAGTGCGAGGCTGTTGATCTTTGAGGCGGGCAGTGTACCGGTGCCTATCGATGTTGAAAGGACTTTTTTTCGAGAACCATCCTTGTTACTGACCAAAATGCCTCCGCCTAGCGTCTCGGGCAGGCGGGTCCATGATAACCCGTTGAGGTCGGTGATCGTCGAATCGGAGCGAGGTGAAATGGTTGTATCCCCTTGCACGGGCGAAACCTGTTTGAAATCAGAGAATTGATTGGTGATCAAACCATTTTTGTGATCGGCGACCCAAAGTGTTGTCGAGCTTGTGCGAACCCCCGACCGGATATTTACCCAAAATGGACTGCTGAAAGTCTGGGCCTTGTAGCCGGTATCGAGTGTAATAACCGTGTTTTGGGCCGAGATGGTCAGAAAGTCGCCCGTGTCGAGAATTCGCATGGCAGAAGCACTGGATGCGTAAACCAGTTTCCAAGCTCCCTTCTCATATTTAAAAAGGCCTTTTCCGGGAACAGCTGCGTGAATTGCTCCCGCAAAAAATGCCATTCCGGAAATGCTGCCGGGGCTTGTTACCGGTTTCCAATTGCCGAAATATTGCCTGTTTACATCCCCGTTCATAGAGGTGGCCAGCATGCCCTGGGAGGTTACCAGATAAAGCGAATCTCCCGAAAATGCGAGGTCGCTCACGGCAAGCTGCGAGCCATTTGGACCAATGTAGCGATAAGTTTCTTCTACCTGCCGAAGTTGGGTGTCCACAACGAGCACCCCGAAGCTGGTTGCCAGGTAGGCCAGTTTTTCCTTGAAAACAATGCGTCGAATCGCCTTATCGGCGGGTAGTCCCTGGGTTTCGTTCAAAAGATCCCACGTGTCGATCTGGTCAGGCTGGGCCTGTTCATTAAGATATACAAAATCGATTGTGCCGTTGCGGTAAGCCAACATGAGAAGCTTGGCTTCCGGGAGGTAACCCATTGCACTGATACCCGTATGGCTGAGGCCGTCGGCTTTGGACAGAGCGCGGGTCTCTCCGTTTCCAGGATTGACAGAGAAAAGGCCATTGTAGGAGGCGCAATAGACTAATGGGTCGGCATCAATTACCTGCCTGGCAGAGAAGTAATTGAAATGGCTTTGCCATTGACCCAATGGTAAAGCCTGCCCTAGTATGCGCGTGGGACCGAATACGGCAGCCAATAAGAAAATAAGTATCCTCCCTTTGCGCATGGCTATATGTTAGTTTTCTACCGTCACAACGGCGGAGCCCCGCCCGGTTCCGGTTCCGCACCCACTTTTCAGTGAACTGATGGTATATTCCGTGGTAGAGGAAGGCGAAACGGAAATCAGGTACGGGTTAAGGAATGTACCGTTGATCGCCGTGCCGTCAGAAAGTGTGAATGACCATGGAGGAAGCCCGTTTTTGAAACGCAACTGAATGCGGGTAGAACGTCCGGCCGAGACCGTACCGCGTCCGGAAACCTCTGCGACAGCCTTGTCAGGGGCAACCACTTCCAGTTCTTCAATCGCGCTGGAAACGGCCGGAGAGGATGAAACAATACGAATCTTCTGGATCTTGGTCGTATCTCCCGGTGCTGCCGCGGCGATTTTAACCTGCATCGCGGTAGGGGTTACCGTCGTGGGCAACGTCACAAAACGACCGGATTTATCGGTCATTTGGACTGTAAATTTGTTGTTCGGGTTATAGCGCCCTTCCGTTTTGTAGGGAATGTCAATGGTTGAGCCTGCGCAAACCATATTCTGCGGCAGCTTGTCGAGCGTAATGCTTGCCGGAGGGGCTTTTACGGTAACTTTCGCTGAGCCCGAGAATTTGCCTACACCACACAAACCACCAGCTGAGCTGATCTGGTAGTTCGTATCATAAAATGGTTTCACCTTGATCTTGTGCGGGGATTCCTGAATGTTGTTTTCATAGGTTCCGTCCGAAAGCAGCACGAACCAGGGCCCGCCGCCTGTGAATTTTACTGTGAGCTCACCCGATTCGTTTTCGCCCAATCGCAATGAATCCTTTTGAAGGGTTGCCACGGTAGGCGAAACGATCGAAACGTTGGTCGTCTGGCTCACGAGATAAGGTGCCGTGGAAGTCACACGCAGGCGATATTCACCGGGTTTGTAGCTGTCGGGAATTTGTGTGGTAATATAGCCCGACGAGTCAGGGGTTGAAATGCTTTTAAAGGCACCGCTGCGCTCCGCGATTTGAACTACGAATTTATTCCCCTCTTTATACTTGCCGGTCGCATTGAAAGGCACTTGAAATGGCACACCCGCGCAAAGCTTCGCGATTTTCTCCACCTCTTTCAGTTCGAGTTTTGGCTCGGGGTTGTTATTCACATTCACAATAGCTTCGCCGGAAGTCGTACCGCTTCCGCAGGCATTAGAAACGGCCGTTACGCGATAAGCCTTTACGTCTGTCGGCTTAACAGTAATGTAGTGCGGGTTCGAAAGCGTTTGCAATACCGTAGTGCTGTCCGAGAGTCGGAACGACCACGGTGCCGCGCCTGTGAGGTTTATGCGCAAATGCGCTTCCTGCCCGGGCATAATGCGTACGGTTTGTGTTCCGTCGATCAGGTCGATCTTCGCTGCGGGCGCTTGCAGCAGCCTTAGCGGTACTTCCTGACTTTTGATAACCGGAATAGAGGAGATGATTTGAAGTCGGTACACTTCGCCGCCCACTTTATAAGAAGGTATCACCGCTTTGGCAGGGCTTTTCTTCACAGGAAGCGAAATAGGCACCGATTTGCCGGTAGCATCTATAATATGTACAATAAAAGTATTGTCCTCGTCGAACGGGCCATCGGTTTTGAATGGGATGGTGACATTAGTGCCCGGGCAGACCGAGAGGTATGAAATATCTTCGATGGTGATCTTGTAGGCATGCATGCTGTCGGCTTTTTCCACCGGGAGCTTGGCCTCGTTCGCGGCTTCGGTGAGTGTGTCGCCGGTGGCAGAGATCCCGCTGGGCATGGTGGTATCGGCCACAGCAGCGTCGCCGGCAGGAACCACGGGAATCTGCGCCTTTGTCGTGTCCTTGGCAGCCGGTGCCTGCGGTCTGGCTGGTTCGGGGGCTTTTTTCTTGGGAGCAATGAGCTGTTTCCTTGGAGAAGTTGTCCTGCGCTGGGCCTCTGCGTGACCAGCCATTAGAAATAACCCTAGAAAAATGACAAAGACGAATCGGAACATGCAAATGGGATTGAGTAAATATTAATTCATGGAAACCAGCGTGCTGCCTCTGAGGACGGGAACAACGTCGTACAGGTCGGTTTGCAGGCAGTAGGAAATGTCTTTCTGAATGCCCAGCCGTTGCAGGCGTCTTACGTGCGAGGAGTTAGAAACACTCGCCAGCAGGTTGTCGCGGCTTTGCAGGTATAAACGCTGCGCCATCAGCGTTCCGTCTTCTAGCAGCATAAATTGGTCCTTCAACGCTTCTGCTAATGCCCCGGCAAACAAAGTATCTTCGAGGTTGGGACGGCCTTTCCAGCCCGCGCATAGTACAAGCACATCATAAGGTTCAGTTTTCAAATGATTGGCCAATGCACCCAGGTTCAGGAACGAGCCGATCATCACTTTCACCGCGGCAGATTTCGCTTTGGAAATAGATAATGTCCCATTGGTGGTCGTCATCGCGATCTGCGCGCCGATGAGGCTTTCATGCATGTAGCTGAACGGCGAGTTATCCAGGTCGAAACCTTCTACTTTCCGTGCATCACGCTCGGCAGCGGCTATATATCCTTTGTCTTGCAGGAATTTACATTCCTCTACACTCGCCACCGGAGTAATGCTTTTTACCCCGTAAGCGAGGCCGGTTACCATGCAGGAAGTGGCCCTGAAAATATCGGCCACTACCACTATTGAATTATCGAGTTTGTGTAAATGAAGTAAATCCGGAGTAAGACAAACGTCAAGTTGTTTCATAAAAATGCAATCGGACTTGAATAGGAGGGATTAGTTTTTTACAAAAGGCGTTTTCACAACCTGCGCTTTTAACAGTCTGTCGCGGACTTTTACGAAAATTTCGGTGCCGGCTTTGCTGAATTCGGTCGGAACGTAGCCCAATCCGATGCCTTTCTGCAAAGTAGGCGACTGGGTACCGGACGTGACCTCGCCGAGTTTGTTACCCGCTGCATCGCACAGCTCATAATGCCCGCGTGGAATGCCGCGGTCGATCATTTCGAAACCGATCAATTTCCTTTTCAATCCGGCTTCTTTCTGCGTCTTCAATGCTTCGGAATTGATAAAATCTTTGGTGAATTTGGTTACCCAACCGAGGCCGGCTTCCAAAGGCGACGTTTCGTCGTCGATATCGTTACCGTAGAGGCAGAATGCCTTTTCCAGTCGCAGCGTATCGCGTGCGCCGAGGCCAACCGGCTTGATACCGAACTCGGCACCTGCTTCGAAAATGGCGTCCCACATTTTCTCGGCATCCTCATTCTTTACATATATTTCAAAACCTCCCGCACCGGTGTAGCCGGTTGCGGAAATGATAATGTCTTTAATACCCGCCATTTCGCCGATTTTGAAGGTATAGTACTCCATTGAAGCGAGGTCGACATGGGTTAATTTCTGTAACGCCGCAGTAGCACCAGGTCCTTGCACTGCCAGCAGGCAAAGCGAATCCGACAGGTTTTCCATTGCCACGCCTTCGGTATTGTGGCTCTGGATCCAGTTCCAGTCCTTTTCGATGTTCGATGCATTCACGACCAGGAAATAATCATCCTCGGCAATGCGGTACACGAGCAGGTCGTCCACCACACCTCCGGTAGCGTTCGGCAGGTAACTGTATTGCACTTTTCCGTCATACAAAGCAGTAGCGTCATTTGCGGATACTTTCTGGATCAATGCGAGCGCACCAGGCCCTTTTACGCTGAATTCGCCCATGTGCGATACATCAAAAACACCCACGGCATTTCTTACGGTGTGATGTTCATCCAGATCCGACGAGTAGCGGACAGGCATTTCAAAACCTGCAAACGGGACCATTTTTGCACCTAAACGGATGTGGAGCTGATGTAAAGGGACTGTTTTCATGAAGGATATTTGGTTTTACAATAATTCACAAAAGTAGGGAATGCAGGTCAAAGCGACACAAAAAACTGTTTTTTCAATGTCCGTAGAGTGCATTTTGAAGTATATTGTTAAAAAATAGGTCAAAACTTTTATCCATCGGCGGCTGCCGGTTTTCAGGAATATGAATAAACGACTATTGTTCTCGATGGCATTTTCAATAGCGGGCAGTGCATTTGCGCAAACGGCCACTTTCAAAGGCGAGACGATCGACGATAAGGTGAGTATCGGCTACGGGGTAGCTTCCGGCGATGTGGATGGCGACGGGAAACTGGATATTCTCATGGCCGACAAAAAGGAAATTGTATGGTATAAAAATCCCGGGAAAAAGGACGGCGCATGGACGCGCTACGTGATCGCGAAGGATCTCACCGAGCAGGATAACGTCTGCATTGCTGCCCGTGATATCGACGGCGACGGCAAGGTGGAAGTGGCCGTTGGGGCAGGTTGGAACCCGTCCGAGACCAAGGATTTGAAAACCTCGGGCGCCGTATTCTATATGGTAGCCCCGGACGATCGCACGAAACCCTGGGAGCCGGTGCGCCTGCATCACGAGGTAACCATTCACCGGATGCATTGGGTTAAAACGGCCGACGGTCCGTTCCAATTGGCCGTATTGCCATTGCATGGCGAGGGAAATACCGGAGGAAACGGGGTGGGCGTGAAGCTGATCGTTTTTGACGTTCCTGAAAATAAAAAGGGAATCTGGACTTACAATTTGATCGAAACCAACATGCATATGACCCACAACTTCCAGCCCATGGAAATCCCCGGTAGAATGGCCGGATTGTCCATTGCGAGCAAAGAGGGGGTGCAGGTGTTCCTGAACGGAGCAGATGGCTGGGCGCCTTCGGGCAACTGGATGGTACCGGAGCGTGGGGTAGGAGAGATCAGAACGGGAAGTTTGGGTAAAAAGCAATTGTTTACCGCCACCATTGAACCCATGCACGGTACTGCATTGGTAGTTTATACCAAAGATAGCCGCACCGTGCTCACCGACCGTATTAAAGAAGGCCACGCATTGGCCTGCGCCGATTTCTTCGGGCAAGGCCGCGACCAGGTGGTAATGGGCTGGCGTAACCCGAACGTGACCGGCGAAACCGGCGTGCGCATTTACGTGGGCTCCGATCCCGAAGGCAAGAAATGGACGGAATACACTTTGGATGAGAGCATCAAAATCGCATGCGAGGACCTGTTGCCTGCCGACCTGGATGGCGATGGAGACCTGGATATTATCGCGGCAGGCCGTGCGACGCATAACCTGGTAGTGTATTGGAATCAGCGGAAGAAATAGAATGGTTTAAAACGATTGTCAGCCTGAGCGAAGTGAGGGTGACCCAAAAGCAAAAGCCCTTTTTCTACTATGTAGAACGAGGGCTTTTTTGTATTTTTAATTACGACATTAGAAATACATGGGCAAGAT
>NZ_PYAS01000003.1 GCF_003014695.1 Dyadobacter jiangsuensis
TGGTCAATTTGCTCCGAAACAAGGCGGTCAATTTCAGCCGGAACAGGTGGTCAGTTTAAACCGTATTGAGGTGGTCAATTTCACCGAATTTTCCACCCAGGACTAGGTAATAGCCGCACTAACCCTCAAAATACGGCGCAATAGCTGCGCTACATGTCAACCGCATGAACCTAAGATGGGCCTGCAGCCTTACTCTTGCTTTCCCGAAACAGGAGAGGCCGCCTCATATTACATGAAGGCAGCGTCCCCTGATTTTTACGATAAATTACGCGATCTCGCATGGAGCACATGTATCAGGGTATCCATACGATTGATATCATCCTGCGAGTAATGCTTACGGCCTGTGCATGAGCTCAAGGCTGCAATAAGACTTCTCCTGTAGTCTTACGGCTCTAAGAGCAAGTGCGATCGGCTACAACTGAAAGAGGCAGTCCAGTCTGAGGGATTAGTTTGCTCAAAAGAAAAGGGTTGATTTTGGGTGGCGTTGACTGAATTAGTTCAAAATTGGCCATATGCGCCAATGTAAAACTTTTGACGGTATGATTGGGAACTATAAGCCTTCATCAGCCGGTAACTGGCCGGCCGTGATATTATGTTACCTTAATGATCACCTTGCCTTTGGCGTGCCCGTTTTCTACATATGCCAAGGCATCATTTGCCCGCGCGAAGGGAAAGACCTTGTCGATTACCGGCCGTATGAATCCTGAATTGATCAAATCAGTGATCTTGCTCAGTTGACTTCCGTCGGCCCACATAAAGAGGAACGAGTAGTCCACGCCAAGCCGCCTGGCTTTTCTTTTTGTTGTAAAGCTTAGCAGGAACATGAGGATTTTTAGCAATGGATTCAACCCGGTTTTCCTGGCGAATTCCACGTCCGGAGGGCCGGATATAGAAATTAGTTTTCCACCAGGTTTTAATATGCGAAGCGATTTTTCCAGGGTCTTGGCATCCTGGCTGTTCAGGACCACATCGTAATCATTAAGAATCGTTTCAAAATCTTGTGTCCGATAGTCGATCACCACATCGGCACCCAGGCTTTTTACCAGTTCGATGTTGGCGGCACTGGTAGTTGTCGCTACCGTAGCACCAAGATGTTTGGCCAGTTGTATCGCGAACGTGCCCACGCCGCCCGAGCCCGCCTGGATAAACACTTTCTGGCCTTTTTTCAGGTTAGCCTTTTCAACCAGCGCCTGCCATGCAGTGAGGCCCACCAGTGGGATTGATGCGGCCTCTTCCATGGAAAGCGAGTCTGGCATCAGGGCCAGGTCAGCTTCATGGACGGCTATCAGCTGGGCAAATGTTCCGGTCCGGTAATCGGCCGGTCTCGCATATACCTGGTCACCTGCCCTGAACTTTTTAACCCGGGCGCCGGTCTTGACCACGACGCCTGCCACGTCATGCCCCATGATCAGGGGGAATTTATAAGGTAACATGGCTTTGAACTCGCCCGTTTTGATTTTGGAGTCAAGCAGGTTAACACCGGCAGCATGTACCCGGATGAGGACATAGTTTTCCCCCGCCACCGGGTCGGCAACCTCCGCCATATGCATGCCGTCTTTGGGCTTGTAACGATCAATGATGAATGCTTTCATGTTGTTTCTTTGAATGTTTGAACTAGTTATGCCTCTGGCAGTGTGCCGTCTTGAGCAGTCCGAATAGCGGTCAACAGGTTGACAGGTGTTACCTTGCTATTTTTGACCTTGGGAAAGTTCTTTTCCGTCTTTCACAAAGGTCAGCGTCTCATCTATTTCATAAGCGTGGACCGCCGAGCAGAAAACAAATAACCGCCCTGAAAGTTTTTTGACATCCTCGCTCTTAAAGAATTTCTCCATGGCGTTTTTATCGGTGAAACCCAGCATCAATGAAGCCTGAAATTGCACTGCTTGTGCGTTGTCATGTGCGACATCGGGGGTATTCCATTGTTTTTGTTTCCAGGGCATGTATATCTTGCTTCTTAATTCCGCTAATGCGCCGGTATTGGCCAACGCAGGGGTAAGCTCTTCACCGATAAATTTTTTAAAATCATCTTCTTTCACGCCTTCTTTTATCCGGAGGAAAACAATGCTTCGGGCATCAGGTTTTTGGTTTGGCTGGGCCACCTCATACCAGCGGGATGATTTAGGCATTGCTGCGTAGAGTATGGTACGCTTAAACAGGTTTACTTCATCTTTGTAGGCGAGCTTGTTTTGTTTTTTGCCCCGGAAGAGCGAAAAGAAATTTTTCAGAGTAACATCTGCTACCCCGTCTATTTTACGGTCTGAAGGTATCGCGGTTTGCACGCCTTCGACCCCTGGCCACAGGCCAGGATTGTTTTCACTTAGGTGGATCTGGCGGTACTCCCACAACCCTTTGTTGGCAGAAATTATTTTAGCATGTGGCCCTTTCCAGCGGTCCATTCCCTGCTGACGAGCTTTGTCAATGCGCATCCAGAGGAGTATCGAAGAGGACAGGTGCTTTTCTGATCGGACATCGGTATTCACCTTTTCAGGTTTTGATGCCGCGTTTTGTGCAAACGTAGCTCGGCCTGCAACGAAGGCTAGTAAGAGGATGGCTATTATCTTTTTCATTTTGGATATATTATTTTATTTGTCTCAGTCAGGAAGCTAAAAAGCCGGGGCCTGTTTACAAAATCATTGGATTGTTGGAACACATCTCGTGCGCGGTTTATCGATAGATATGCAGCTGTGCATGGGAAGGCGTTTAGCTATTTTTTAAATTTATTGATTGTTTTGATTATCGAATTTTCAAAGGTTTTAAAAGAGAGAAACTGTACTGCAGGGAATAAAGTAGAGCCTTTACCTACAGGGTGGTTAAATTTCGGATTTTTACTTTCAACGAGTTTTAAAAGAGTTTCTATAACAGCAATAGGCTCTTCTGATTTTGAAAATAAATCTTTTGTATAATCTTCAAGAGTTTTGCGATATACGTCATAGTCGCCAATTCTATTTTCCGCAACCATAGAGTTAGAGACTATATTGGTTTTAAAACCAACTGGCTCAACCATGCTCACTTTTATATTAAATTCATTTACTTCAAAACGCAACGCCCTGAAATAACCTTCAAGGGCATGCTTGGAAGCGGCGTAATAAGCACCACCCGGAAGACTGATTAATCCCATAATCGAACTTAATGTGATTATTTTGCCAAAACGTTGTTTTCTAAAATAAGGCAGCAACTCGTTTGTAAGTTTTACAGTTCCCCAAAAGTTGGTCTCTAGTTGTTTCCTGCCTTGCTCAATAGTAGTTTCTTCGGCAAGTCCGGACAAATAGAAACCTGCATTGTTAATCAATATGTCTAACTGATTAATCTGACTGAACAGGTCTTTACTGAAAGAATGAATTGATTTATCATCATTAATATCCAATTTGAGCAATTTAAACGGGACCTGAGACTGATATTTTTCCGGATTTCGGCTTGTACCAATTATCTTATAGCCACTTTCATGTAGCTTATTAGCCAACAGAAGTCCAAAACCTGATGACGCACCTGTTATTAAGATTGTTTGTTTCATGTTATTTGTATTAGAAAAGTGATCTTTTAATTTTTGCTTCAATTCTTTAAAAGTTGATGGGTCTTCTTCGGGTTAAGCAATCCAAAGGCAATTTTTGGGAAAAACCTGTTAACCAGATTAAATAGTTTTGCGTCTCCTACACGGATAGTTTCGTGCTCTTTTCGTAAACCGTCGATAAGGCCTTTTACCATTTCTTCCGCAGATATTTTTTTGTCATTCCTGTCCTGGGTCATTTCAGTGGCGACAAGTGGCGGGATTAGTTCAAATATTTTTACATTACTGCCAATAATCTTTAAGTGTTCACGGAGCGAGACAGTATAGAAGGCCAGTGCAGTTTTAGACGACGAATAGGTGGCCTCAATCAAGGAGGGAGCCTGGCTCAGTATCGATGTTGTGTTGATTATCGCAGCATCTTTCCTTGATTGCAACATTTCCAGAAAGAGATTATTTAGCCTTATCACACCGAGATAATTGACTTCCATTTCATAGGCAGCCGCCTCTGCATGTTTGTCATTTGCGATACCCAAATTTGATGGTGGTACGAGCACGGCTGCGTTATTGTAAAGGATATCAATACCTCCCAGCTCTTTAACCCGGTTGAAAAGGAGCATCGCATCTCCGGCATTAGCTACATCACTTCTGATGGCAATTAATTGCGGGTACAACTTTTTAACCGTATCCAGTTTCTGCTGGTTTCTGCCCGTTACAATTACCTTGGCTCCCAGATCCAAAAATTGCCTTGCCGCTTCAAGCCCTATGCCCGAGGCCCCTCCGGTGATCAGTATTGTTTTTGCACTTAGTTTCATATCGATTTAATTCAGCTGTTGTTAGGGATTAATTAATGGGGTGCTTTCTCTGAAATATTTTTGCAAGCGCGTAGATTTTTAGACTCACCAACCCGAAGGTTAAACTGTTTTTGGTAAGGGCTAAAATTTGGTTGTTATTCATAATGATGATGTTTGGTTTTAGACTTTTTAGTTTATTCTTATTCAAAAAAATACTTTTTAGTTTATTTTTTTTTGCAAAAAAAATTACGGTTCATATTGTTCCAATTCGGATTTCAGGCTTTTGATCAGCGTGTACATCGGCTTGACGGTGTCCATCGCCCTGCACATCACCACTCCCCCCTCTATGGCGGCTACCATTTTAAAAGCAAAGACGGCCGGGTCGAGTTTATCTGAAAATTCCCCATTCCGTATCCCTTCCTGAAGAACAGCGGTGATTTCCTGCTGACCCGCCCTGATGATTGCGCTCACCTTTTGCTTAACCGCAGGATGGTTATCATCGGCCTCTACCGCTGTATTGAAGATGGGGCACCCCCCCGGTATATAAGTCTGGATCGGGTCCTTATAAAAGTCCATAAAAGCAAATACTCTTGCTTTTGCCGTTTTATGCGGATAGACGGCCATTCGTATTTTGTCAGAAACCTTTTTCAGTAAAAGGTCAATGACCTGCGCGGAAAGATCGTCTTTGCTTTCAAAATGGCCATAAAGGCACCCTTTGGTGACCTTTGCAGCAGCAAGGACATCATCGATGTTGACACCGGATATACCTTTCTCATTGTACAGCGGCGCGGCTGTTTCCAAAATAAATTGTTTTGTTCTTTCTGCCTTTGTAAGCATGATCGTTTTGTTGTTACTTCGGGACAAAAATATACTAAAAAGTTTATTTTTGCAAAAAATATTTTCTGAGTCAGCGCAAGGTCGGGGCAGACCCTTCTTTTTAAACGAAGATCTCGGAACACGTATTCCTCGGTTCCGCGCCGGAAGTAACTACCGGTGGACATCAGTTAAATAGCGATCTGTTGATCATGGCGAAGGATATCAAAGGCTGGACATACTTGAAGACCGCTATGGGAACAGTTCGACCATTATCACTTCGCAGCTCCAGGTAGACAGTTGGTACAACTTCATTGATGAGCCTACACTGTGTCGGTGCGGTGGCGGATACAGAATGTTCGGCATTGGTAATCTTGCGATTCGTTGTGCGCAATAAATTTCATTAACTAGCTCTGATTTTTTGTAGATTTGTAGTAAGAAATCTGTCAAGTCTGCTCATAATTGATCATTTCATCTGGTAACCTATCCGGTAACCTGGAAATTAGAGACTAAAAGATTGCTGTTTTTGAGACAGTTAGGCGATAAAAATGATTCCAGCGGGATCACTGAAAGCGCCCTTTGAGGGCGCTTTTTTGTTTTAAATTGTTCTGAAAATCAGCTTGTTTCAGAATTTCTATCGATTCACATCGAAACATCTGGCAACCCTTTCGGTTACCAGCCTTGCCACACGAGTTTGGTTTTGCTAGCTTATCAAGCCACAAAATTACTCTGACAGTAAAGTTCCTTTCACCTGATATCACTCACTTCGCAACGACTTTACCGGATTCATTACCGCCGCTTTCACACTTTGGAAACTCACGGTGATCAATGCGATAATGAGCGTTACCAGCAATGCCAGCAGAAAGATGGCAGGACTAAGGGAAATGCGGTATTCGAAGTTGCTCAGCCAGTCCTTCATCACCCACCATGCCACCGGCCCGGAGACCAGAAATGCAATGCCAACGAGTTGCAGCAACTCGCGGTTGAATAGCCAGAGAATGCTGCCTACGCTCGCACCCAGCACTTTGCGTACACCCACCTCCTTGGTGCGCCGCACAACCATAAACAGGATGAGGCCGTACAAACCCATACACCCAATAAGTAGCGCTATGCCGGCAAAAAAGTTGATTAAACGGCCCATTGTTTGTTCTTGCTCATAATTCTCCCGGATCTGGTCGTCCACAAACTTCGGCTCGAAAAAGCTGTCGGCATATACCTGGTTGTAGACTTTCTCCAACTGTTTCAATGCGCGGCCATAATCAGCAGACCGGAGCTGAATGTTGGCCGAATAATAACCGGTGGCTAGGGTAGTCAGGAACATCGGGTTAATGCGCTGGCGGAGGTCCAACTGGTTGTAATCTTTTAATACGCCTACAATTTCTAGCGGCGCAAAGCCAGCCTTATGCAGGTGTTTTCCCACTACATCGGCAGGTTGGGTGAAGCCCAGGCGCCTCATAAGCGTTTCGTTGATGAGTGTTTCGCGGGCAGTGTCGGACGGTTGCAGGTTACGGCCAGCCACCAATTTCAAACCATACAAGCCCACATAATCGGCATCGATCCAGGCCTGTTGGGGGCCATATGGCTCCTCCTCCGGGCGGTTGTCAAAGCGTATTCTCGTCTGGCTCATCCAGCCCGACTGGGGAGGGCCACCCATCGAATAGCTCACATTGGCGACGTCGGGAAGTGCATTGGCAAGGTTGCGGAAAGCGCGCATTTTTCCGACATCCTGAGAAGGTACGTTGGGTAGGCCTACCGTTAGGATGGCATCTTTTCGAAAGCCGAGATCCTTGGTCTGTACGTAGTGCAGCTGGTTGGCAACCACAATGAGCCCGATGATGAGCATTTGTGAAATGGCGAACTGCATGACCACCAGCCCGTGCCTTAGCGAAAACCTGCCAGCTTGCTGCGTGGTAAGCCGTCCGGCCAGTGCTACCACCGGACGAAAACCCGCCACCACTAACGCCGGGTACAAGCCCGCCAGCAAGATAACTGCCAATACCAGCAAAACCAGCCCGCCGGCGACCTCCGGTGAGAAATAGAAGGTAAACCGGAACGGCCCGTGCAGATAAGTTTGCGCCAATATCTGACCATAATTGAAAACTACCATCCCAAGCACCAATGCCGTCAGTACAATCAGCGTCGTTTCGCCGATGAACTGCCAGAAAAGCTGCGTCTTGGTGCTGCCCAACACTTTGCGCACGCCTACCTCCCGTGCTCGGTTGAGCGCCTGTGCGGTGGCCAGGTTTACAAAGTTGATGCTTGCCGTAGCAATCAAAAGTATGCCGATCAGTGCTAGCGACCATAGCAGCCCGCGGCTCACGCCCCCAAATTCGGGCGATAAATGCATACTGCTGAACAGCACCGCCGGGTAGGACGTTTCTTTCGCCTTCGCAGGATTGTATTTTTTGACAAATGACGGCAGTTCGCGGTTCCAGTCCGCGACTGTAAACCGATCATTGAAAAGGGCGAAACAATGGGTACTGCCATTGGTATTGTCGAAAGGCTGATCTTCGGGGCGACCATTGAGCTGTTCTTTCACCAATGGCCAGGAAGCCATCACCGAATAAGCAAGGTCGGTGTCGTCGCGGTAGTCGGCAAATACGCCCACCACACGTGCGGGAATGCGCGCATCCAGTCGTACGAGCCGGCCTATGGCATGGGCTGTGGAACCGAAGCATTTACGGGCCATTTCAGCACTCATCACCACGGTGCCCGGCTGGCTCAGTTCGTCGGGGCCGCCGGCTATCCAGGTATAGTCGAAAATATTGAAAAAGGCGGGCTCCACGAATGCGCCGTGGTGTGTTTTGTCCTTGATTTTCTTGTCAGCCTGGTTCACAGCCGGCACGGCTACCATCGGCGAATACCATTCTTCCAGCATCGCCACATGTTCGATGTCAGGGTATTCGTTCCGGACGGCCTGACCTAGCGGGTAAGGAATGCCCTGGATGTTGAATGCGCCCGACGACGATGTGAAGCGGGAAGTGATCTGATATATCCGGTCGTAATTGCGGTGATGGCGGTCAATCTGGTAGTGAAAACGGACCAGCGCGAAGATCAGTAAAGCGCAACCCAGGCCTAGTCCGAGTCCGCTGATGTTGATAACCGCGTAAGCCTGATTCTTACGCAAATTACGCCATGCTATTTTGATATAATTATAGAGCATAATGGGGAGTTAGGACGTTGAGGCGGGTCGGTAATGGCCGCCGGATTAGCGTAGTCCAATTTCCGTACCATGAAGGCAAAACCGCTTTTGGGCCATTTGTAACCACTTACGACAAAATAAGATGTGCGGTTTTGGACATATTTTGTTCGGTAATGGACTTAGCGGGGTTGCTATAACGGATTCTTCAATGGAAGGGCTGAAACAAACGTCAATCGCATACAGGTTGAATTTGAAATTGCGGTAAATTCTGATTTTATACCGAAAAGCCGATTTGGTAGTAGCACGAAATTTATTGAAATTGGTGTCGGGATTATGCGTTGCCAGGAGAGTTTTAAATACTATTTAAGTTATTGATTTTTAGTATATTAAATTGATTTTTCGATTGGTAGAGCATAGCGACATCAAAAGGCCCTGCACTATGTGCAAGTAAGTGAAGAGAGCCTCAAAATTAACAACCAAAACAATGCAGGATTTACTATTTGACTTCATATCAAAATACATTCCACTGACAGACGATGAAAAGGAAGCAATCCTTTCATTAGCTATATTTCGCACAGCAAAAAAAGGAACGGTTTTGCTCAGCGCAGGCGAAAAGTCCGATGATGGTTACTTTGTTCTTAAAGGGTGCATTCGGACATATTATATGATAGAAGGAGAAGAAAAAACAACCGCTTTCTACACCGAAATGGAAGCCTTGACACCGCATTGTGTTATCAATAAAGCCCCTTCTGAATATTATGTATCATGCGTGAGTGATGCAATTCTGCTAGTTTCAAATCCTGATATGGAAGCTGAAATGTTTAGTAAATTTCCAAAGTTTGAAACCCTTTGCAGAATACTGGCAGAAGAACTTTTAGCTAAACAACAAATTAATTTTGACGAGTTTAAGACGTCGTCACCCGAACAACGATATTTGAATCTGCTTCACAAAAGACCGGACTTGATTCAACGCGTTCCGCAGCATCAGTTGGCAAGTTACCTTGGTATAAAGCCACAATCACTAAGCAGGCTAAGGGCGAGGATTTTTGAGAAAAATAGGGGTTAAGAGGCGTTTCTTAACTTAAGTGAACGTTTTTAAGCTACCTGCCGACTTAATTTTGCGCTATCACTTAACCATAGCGGAAGGATATGCAAAAGAACGTTCTATATTATGCCTTCATTTTAATGATGGCAGGCAGTCTGCAACTTAAAGCTCAGTATTCCAAACAAGACACCACATATAGAAAGTACTTTATAGGAAGTACCTTATTTATGATAGCCAACGTGATACCTGATAATAACCCGCCTGAAATGGTTTATCTGAATCTAGGATATCGTATCACGGGAAGGGATGTAATTTCGCTTGAATTTAAAACTTGGAAATATGCGTGGCCTATCGGGATTCCCTATGGAAAATCATTTGAAGCGGAAGGTGAGGGGTTTCCAGGGTATATTCGTGAGCATGGGGTTTCACTTAATTATCAAAGATTTTTATGGAATGGTCTTTTTGCCCAGGTTGATGTGATGCCTGCTTTTCAAACTTTTGTAAATGATAATGGTAAGAAGATTGATAAAGGCTTTCAGATATTTAATACTTACTCCATTGGATATCACATTAAGCTTTTCAAGGACAGGCTTTTTTTTCAACCTTCCATAGCAATGACCCATCGGCCATATCAATCAACTATGCCTGATTCGTTCAAACAGGTTGACGACAGATGGCCAAGAGTCTTCTTCTGGCAGCCGGGCCTGCATTTTGGGGTAAATTTTTAATGCCAGGCACGGCTATGAAGGCGAAAGCCCCCCGTTTTTAAGCGTTGTCGTAAAATAGGGCGTCAGATGCACGTACATTGCGTTGCGGAACTGCCCGGCGGTGCCGTTTTTCAGGACCTCGAAAAGATCGGCGTGCGAAACGGGATTGGGCAAATCCATATGAACGCCCTTATCCAGATACTCCTTGAATACATGATCGAATACCGGGAACAACAGCGTCTGAAAACGCCTGAATGTATCGTTGCCGGTCATTTCGTATAGTTTGCCATGAAACTCGATCTCGTCTTCGCGCGAGAGCGATTTCAGGCCTTTCTGCTTATTGACGATCGCTTCAAGCTCTGCGAGGTCCTTGTCGGTTTTGCGGGCGAACAGGAACTCGGCGATCCCCATTTCGAGAATCAATCGTAGCTCGAAAAGGTCTTTCTGGTTGTCGTGGCTCAGGATCGATGGGCTCATTACCTTCTCAATACCCGCGAAAAGATCGGGTTGCGCCATAATCATCCCGCGCCGCGTGCGGCTCTCGATCAGGCCCAGCATCCTTAGCCGACTCAGCGCTTCGCGGACTACATTACGACTCACATTCAGTTTTTGTGCAATCTCGGTTTCGTTGGGCAACGAATCGCCCGGTTTGAAACCATTGTCCATCAGATATTCCCTCAGAATGTTTTCCACCCTGTCGGTCATCGACAGGCTCTCCATGGGCCCTAGTGCGCTCGCTTTCATTGATCTCAGTTTCCTTTTGCGGGCAAAGGTAAGTCAAAGATGGCTACATCGACAAGTTTTATAATATTTTCAGACAAACACTTTTATATTAAAATCCTATAATTATATTTGTAGGACAAATAAACAACCAATCATTCTTTCGTATTTCTGACAATTCCCGATATAAACCTTTATGATTTGAAATTTTATGCGGTACATTAAAAGCAAAACGATCAAAACACTGATGATTTTCGCAGGCTTGTGGTCTGCGGTTTCGGCGGTGTATGCGCAGGATCTGGTAGTTTCCGGGCAGGTGAAGTCCGGGCAGGACAACCAGCCGTTGCCCTTTGTGACTGTCCTGGTAAAAGGCAGCCAGCAGGGAGTGAATACGGACGCCGAAGGGAAATACAAGATCAGCGTGGCCAGTGAAAGCATTTTGATCTTTAGTTTCGTAGGTTATCGTACGCATGAAGAACGGGTTGGAAGCAGGAGCGAGATGAACGTGGTCCTGGAACCCGACCAGAACAACCTGAATGAAGTGGTAGTGGTGGGTTATGGAAAGCAGGAACGCGAAAACATCACTTCTTCCATTTCCAAGCTCGACAGCAAGGTTCTTGAGAATATCCCTTTCGCCAATGCCGCTTCGGCCCTGCAAGGCTCTATCGCCGGCTTGCGGGTGCAGAGTACGTCGGGATTACCCGGCAATGCGCCGCGCATTATCCTGCGGGGAGGGACGTCGATCAACAACCCGGACGGCTCGGCGCCGCTTTTCATCATCGACGGCGTTATCCGCTCCAATATGAATGACATCAGCTCGGAAGAGATTGAAACCATGCAGGTGTTGAAGGATGCGGCTGCTACGGCCATTTACGGGGCCAGGGCTTCTAACGGTGTGGTAATCATCACCACGCGGTCGGGGAAGGCGGGCAAGGTGCGGGTTTCGTATCAGTACGATGCCACGATGTCGAGCCTTGCCAAAGGGTACGACCTGCTTTCCGCGCGCGACTGGCTCTATTTTCAGCGGCTGGGCACGGTAGCATCGTCGGTCAAGAACCCCGCCAACCTTAACAAGCTGACGTTGCCCAACAGCTCCGGCACCGGGAACGATCTGACAAACAACACCGCTTATACGACTCAGTATCTGACGCCCGCCAACGAGTATAAACTCAAAGAAGGATGGGAAAGCATGCCCGATCCGGTCGATCCGAGCAAAACGCTGCTTTTTAAAGGTACCGACTACCAGGACCTTCTTTTTAGAACGGCATTGTCTCAAAACCATCATGTTTCGGTCAGCGGCGGCACAGAAAAGGCGACTTATAGCGCCGGGCTCGGTTATATGGATGCCGAGGGCATTGCCATCACCACCAAATACCGGAGGCTGAACTTTGACCTGAATGGTGACCTGACCGTGAGTAACAAGCTTCGTTTTTACAGCAGGTTGATGTTTTCCAGCTCGGGTAATAATCAGGGCATTTCCGACAATGCCCTTTTCGAGCGGTCCAGCGGACTCGCCCCGACGGCCAAATACGCCTACGAGGATGGCACGCTGGCGCCCGGGACCGGGCAGAGCATCGGTAATCCGGTGTATCATCTCAATAAAATCAAGGCTAAGAACAACCGGGATAACCTGACGCTGGCAATCGGCTCGCATTGGGACATTTTGCCGGGTCTCTCTTTCGATCCCCAGCTGTCTCTGTTCAAATCTACGCTCGAAGCGCGGTCCTTCCAGGAAGCATTTTATAACGGGCCGGGTTTGTACGTGGATACGCGCAACGCGACGGGATCTTTTGATAAAACCGAACAATACCAGGCCGATGGTGTGCTGACTTACGCCAAAACGTTGGCGGGAAAGCACAATCTGGAAGTGAAGGCAGGTATTTCCTACTTTAATCGGATCAGCACCGGGTTGAGTGCGACGGGTAGAAAGGCCGCGTCCGACCTGGTACCAACCCTGAATGCATCGGCTGAGCCGGTTGCCGTGGGCGGATCGGAGAGCAGCCAGGTATTGATCGGCTATTTTTCGCGGATCAACTATGATTTTGACCAGAAATACCTGGTATCGCTCAGCGCGCGCTACGACGGCGCTTCCAACCTGGGGCGTAACAACCAATGGGGCGTTTTCCCGGGTGTGTCGGTCGGCTGGAACCTGCATCGGGAGGAATTCTGGAAGGTACTGCCCGAAAATCTGCTGCGCGTGAAATTGCGGGCAAGCTATGGCGTGAATGGTAACATCAGCGGCCTGGGCGACTTTACCGCGCAGGGAAATTACAGCGTTGGCAACCAGTACTCGACCAATGCTGCCGTGCTGAATACGACTATTTCCAATTCGGATCTGAAATGGGAGCGTTCGAAGACATTTGATCTCGGTGCCGATGTAGGTTTGTTTGGAAACAGGATCAGTTTGCTCTTTGACTATTACCGCAGGGTCACCGATAACCTGCTGACCTCGCTAAGTCTTCCGATGTCGACCGGCTTTTCGAGCGTGCTCACCAATTTGGGAAGCCTGGAAAACAAAGGCGTGGAGCTTGAATTGAGCGCCCGCGTGCTTCCGGCGAGCAGCGCCGTCAATTGGAATGTCTCTTTCAATGCAGCGCAGACCAAGCATAAAATCCTCAGCCTGCCTTACAATGGCATTGAGAACAACCGTATCGGCGGCGTCTACGTCTGGAACCCGGCTACGAATGGCTATGCCTGGATGGGCGGCTTGCAAGAGGGCGGCCGGATCGGCGACATGTATACTTACAAGCAGTTGAGCATTTACGCCACCGACGAGGAAGCCGCCGCAGGCCCTGTGGACAACCTGGTTACGGGTGCCAACAAGACGAAGTATGGCGGGGATGTGAACTGGCAGGATGCGGATCAAAACAATGTGATCGATGAGAAGGACAGGGTGTATGTGGGAAATCCCTACCCGGTCTGGACGGGCGGTTTTACAAATTCATTGGAATACAAAGGGATCAGCTTGCTGCTGCGGATGGATTACACGACCGGTCACACGATCCAGAATTATCCCAGGGCGCAGATGATCGGCCAGTTTCAGGGAGAAATAGGGCTGCTTTCGGACGTGAAGAGATCCTGGCAGAAGCCCGGCGACATTACCGATATTCCCCGGTTCTACTGGGCTGATCAGCAGGTGCAGAATAACCTGTACCGCGGAGGTATCGGCGGCGGGAACTCGATGTACTACGAAAAGGGGGATTACCTCGCCGTGCGAGAGCTTACCCTGGCGTACAGCATCCCCAAATCGATCTTGAACAGGGCGAAAATCAACGGCTTACGGCTTAACGTGACGGCAAACAACCTGCATTACTTCACCGGCTACAAGGGTTTGAACCCCGAGGAGGGCGGAGTCGACAGGGGAAGGTATCCGATACCCCGCTCGATTATCCTGGGCTTGAATATTTCATTGTAAAACCATCACGACGATTCAGATGAAGACAAAATATAAAATGCTGACCTGCCTGGCATTCTTCTGTGCCGGGGTAAATCAGTCCTGCACCGATAACCTCGATGTCGCGCCGGTGAGCGTGATCACGGAGGCCTCTTACTGGAAATCGGAAAACGACGCGAATGGCGCTTTAAACGGCCTGTACGTGCTTCTAAGAAGACAGGCATCGGAAAACCTGTACCTGTGGGGCGAAGGCCGGAGCGAGGTAATGGGCCTGGGCGTGCAGGGTTCGGGCGGCCGGGAGCGGTATCACGACAACAGCCTGGATGTGACCACGGCGGGACCTAACTGGCTAGGGATGTATTACATTGTTCATCAGGCCAACCTGATCCTGAAATATGTGCCGCAAATCACCTTTACTTCCGAGGCTAGTAAAAACAATATCCTCGCCCAGGCGTACACCATGCGGGCATACACCTACTTCACCATGGCCAAAACCTGGGGAGACTTGCCATTGGTGACCGAACCGACCGAGGGCTACGACCCGGCCACCATTCAAAAACCCCGCACACCGGTAGCCGGGATTTTCTCTTTTGTCAAGGAGGACATCGCCAAGGCCGCCCAGCTTTTTGGTGAATCCAATGCCCTGGCGCAGGGACGGCAGTTCTGGTCGAAACCCGCTCTGAATGCCCTGAAAGCGGATGTGTTTCTCTGGACTGCCAAAAGACTCGGCGGCGGCGAGGCCGATTTTAACATCGCGCTGGCCGCCATTACCGAGGCTGAGAAAGCGGATGTGAGTCTCCTGCCCAAATTCGAGGACGTTTTCGACTATACCAACAAAGGCAACAAGGAGATTCTGATGGCGGTGCGTTTCAAGGATATCGAAGTGACCGACAACCATTACAGCCTGATGTACTTCCCGCAGGCATTCTTACCGTCCGACCTGGATGCGGCCACCAAAGCGGCGATCGGTCTCCCGGCAGGGCAGAATTACTGGGCGCCGTCTGCAACGATCCGGAGCCAGTTTACAGCGGACGATACCCGGAAGAATGCTTCTTTTATTGAAGTATACACTGCTGCGTCAGGTACCCAAAAGTTCGTCGGGTCGCTTGCTGTGAAGTTCAATGGTTTTGTCAACTCCGGCATTAGGCTGTTCCTGGATGATGTGATCCTGTATCGGTATGCGGATGTACTACTAATGAAAGCGGAGGCAAAAAATGCGCTGGGGCAGGACGCTTCCGCCGAAATCAACAAGGTGCGGGAGCGGGCCTACGGCGCAGCGTATAAGCAGCATGTATTCGTAAGCGGCAGCAAGCAGGCCAACGACGAAGCCATTCTTCAGGAGCGTCTTTTCGAACTCGTTTTTGAAGGAAAAAGGTGGTGGGACCTGGTGCGTTTTGGAAAAGCATTCGAAAAAATACCCTCATTGAAGGACCGCGCAGGCAAGGATTATCTGCTGCTTTTCCCGATTTCAGAGGCTACATTGAGCCTCGAACCCCAGGTTAAACAAAACCCGGGCTACTGATCAGATCATTACTGAATTAAACTCTTAACCTCATGAAACATCTAATCCTTACTGCTTTTCTCTCGCTGCTTGTCGCGTCCGGTATTTGTACACACGCTCAAAAGCTGCCAGCCGGCGGGCCGCAGCTTGCATTGCAGCTCAATCCCGGTCCGGACAATCCGCGAAACAGTGAAGGGGATTTTATCACACTCAAAAACGGCGATATCCTTTTTATATATAGCCGCTATACAGGCATTTCCACGAGCGATCACGCGCCTGCCTACCTGGCTGGAAGACTGTCCCGCGACGGTGGTAAAACATGGACAACTGCTGATAGATTGATCGTGAAGCAGGAAGGGGATATGAACGTGATGTCGGTATCCCTGCTCCGGTTGAAAAATGGGAAGATAGCCCTGTTTTACCTGAAAAAGAATTCGGAAACCGACTGTATCCCTCAGATGCGGACCTCAGCCGACGAAGGCAAGACGTGGAGTGAGCCGGTGCCCTGCATTACCGACAAGAAAGGGTATTTCGTGCTGAACAACAGTCGGGTGATCCAGTTGTCGGATGGCCGGCTGATGATGGCTGTTGCGCTGCATCGGGCTGTGGATGGCAAATGGCAGAACCAGGCCACGCTGTACAGCTACTATTCCGACGACCAGGGTGCCAGTTGGAAGTCGTCTTCGGCCATCCCTAACAATTCTCAAATCATCACTCAGGAGCCAGGCTTGATCGAATTGAAAGACGGCCGGATTATGATGTTCATTCGCGCCAGCGGTGGTGTGCAGCAATTGTCCTATTCGTCGGACAAGGGAGCCAGCTGGTCGCACATCGAGCCGAGTAACATTGCTTCGCCATTGTCGCCGGCTTCTATTAAAAGAATTCCGGGTACGTCCGATCTGCTGCTGGTTTGGAATAACAACGACGGCAGCCAGCCCCAAACCAAAGACAAACGCACGCCGCTGACCGTGGCCATTTCCAAAGACGACGGTAAAACCTGGATCAACACCCGGAACATCGAAACCGACCCGGATGGCTGGTACTGTTACATCGCGATTCATTTTACGAAAAATGACGTGCTGCTGGGGTATTGCGCGGGAAGCCAGGCAAAAAAGACGCATCTGTCGGTAACGAACGTGAAGCGGTTTTCGCAAAAATGGCTGTACCAATAAGCGGTCACATGAAAGAGCGTCATCGTCGGTCACGGAGATCTTTTCTGCTGCGTGCGCTGGCAGGTACGCTCGCGGGAGTGCTGCCCGCATGGGCAACCGCGAATGTAACTGCGGGCAGGAAAGCAGGCTCGGCAGAAGGGGATCTGGAAAAGATTGCGGCTTTGCTGAGCGGCAAGACACGCAGCACCTGGGTTTTTGCCGGAGACAGCATTACCCAGGGAGCCAAGCATACCCACGGGCATCGGAGTTATCCCGAAATTTTCGCGGAGCGGCTCCGGTGGGAGCTGGCACGGGTAGGCGACATTGTGGTCAACACGGGAATGAGCGGACACACTACCCGGCACATGCTGAATGACATGGATTGGCGTGTGGGGCAATTCAGACCCGGGGTGGTATCGGCGATGCTGGGAACGAATGACTGCGCACGCAATCAGGTAACTCTGGCGGATTTTGAAGCTAACCTGCGGTCCATCGTGGCGCAGATCAGGGCGATGAATGCCGTGCCGATCCTGCATACGCCCAACCCGATTATCGCCGGTAAAGCTCCCGAGCGTGCGTCCCTCCCCGAATACGTAACGGTGATCAGAAAAGTGGCCGGTGCGGAAAATACAATCCTGGTGGATCATGACGCCGGATGGAATACCGAGATGCAGAACCGGACTGCTGAGACAGTGTACCGTGAGTGGCTGAACGATCCGCTGCATCCCAACCAACGCGGGCACCAGCAGCTTGCTGCAGCGCTATTTAAAACGCTGAACATTTTTGACCCAGCCCAACCCACTTGCGGAGGAGCCTATTATGAAGGAGAACACTGAGAACGAACAAACCAGCGTCATTACCGCGACGCAGCGGGGCCCCGCCGTGCTGATTTCCGCAGGCGTGCATGGCGACGAATACGAGCCCATGGTTGCGGCGGCGGAGCTTGCGGCAACTTTGCCTGAGATGCTTACACACGGCCAGGTCACGATCGTCAAAGTTGTAAATCCCGACGCCTATGGGCATGGGACGCGGCAAGGCAGTGATGGGCTGGATCTGGCCCGGATTTGCCCGGGTGACCTTGGTGGGTCGGTTTCCGAGGCCTATGCGGCCCGGATCAGTTCGATGATAAAACAGGCCGATTACTATGTGGATATGCACACCGGCGGTTTGACCTACGAAATCCACCCGTTGGCAGGATATATGCTTCATCCCAATGAGGCTGTTCTGGATGTACAGCGGCAAATGGCACGCTGCTTCGATGTGCCGGTGATTTGGGGCACCGATTGCCGGCCGCAGGGGCGGACCTTATCGGTCGCAAGAGATGCAAATGTTCCGGCCGTGTACCTGGAATTCGGCGGCGGGGCCGGTTTTCGCCGGGAAGTGGTCGATACCTATGTGGCCGGGGTGATCAATATGCTCAGGTTTTTGGGGATGATTACCGGAGAGGCAATCAAGTCGTCTGAGTCCTATTGGTTGGAAGATCACCGCCCCGACAGCGGTTATCTTCAGGGAAAAATGCCTTCGCCCGCAGAAGGTATCCTGATGACCCAGGTAGCATTGGGGGAAATGGTTAGCGCTGGCCAATGTTTCGGACGCATTTTTGATCCGGTGTCGGGCGTCAGCCATTCGGTTTATGCGGAGCTCGGGGGAATGGTTTTTCTCAAAAGGGCAATCGTGAAAGTGCAATCCGGCGACGCACTGGGGGGCATTCTGCCCATTACGCAAAAAGGAAAACATACGATTTATGAATAGAGACCATGTGGTATTGATTACCGGTGCTACCGGAGGCATTGGCCGCGCCACAGCCTGGGCATTTGCCTCGGTGGGCTGCAAGCTGGTGTTAACCGACACAGGCCCATCGCAATTGTCGGCATTGGAAGAGGAGTTGAAAGCAGGGCATTATCAGCAGGTTTTATCCCTGCCGGGCGATTTGGCAGAAACCGGTTTTTGGGATGAACTGATAGGCAACGCTTTTGCAAAATGGGGAACTGTCGATGTCCTGGTCAACAATGCAGCCTGGCGGGCGATCGAAACCATGCGGACAATCCCGGTTGAGACTTGGGAGAAAACCCTGCGCATTTGCCTGACGGCACCGGCTTTCCTTTCACGGGCGGTAGCGGCGCGGATGGAGGCATTGAAGCGCCCGGCTGTGATTGTGAATGTGTCGAGTATGATGGCCGACCGGCCTGCCGGCACTTCCCCGGCCTACATTGCCTCGAAGGGCGCACTCGACAGCCTGACGGCCGAGCTGGCGGTCACCTACGGGCGCAGCGGGATCAGGGTGGTAGGCGTGAGCCCGGGTTATGTAGAGACCGCATTGAGCCGCGACTACCGGGATGCTGACGGAGATAATGTAAGCGCACGCCTGATCGACGCGGTAAATGACAACGTACCGCTTGGAAGAGGGGCGGGCCCGGAGGAAATCGCTTCGGCAATATGCTGGCTGAGCTCGGAAGGAGCCTCCTACATTACCGGGACCACATTGGTTATCGACGGCGGCTTCAAACATAATTTCAGCGGGTACAGTGTTAAAAGAAATCAATTCCCTGATCAGTTTTGAAAAATATCTGGAGACATTCTTCACTATTGCCGCAGGTGGCGGCAGAATACCGGATTTTGCTCGGTGAGGCCGAGACCCCATTGGTGCGTTCACGAAGTATAGCAGCCGCGCTGGGCCTGGATGCACTGTATTTCAAACTGGAAAACCTGAATCCGACCGGTTCGTACAAGGACCGCTTTGCAGCAGTGCTTGTTTCGGAAATGCATATGCGCGGACAGAAAATTTGCATTGCCACGTCCAGCGGAAATACCGGCGCAGCGCTGAGCGCCTATTGCGCGGCGGCGGGCATTCGTTGTGTGATCGTCGCGGTGGACGGAGCGCCGGTGCAGAAGGTACGGCAAATGCAGCTTTATGGGGCGGAGGTGATCATGGTGAAAGACTTTGGCAAGGATCCGCAGACTACCACCTTTGTTTTCGATCAGCTGGAAGCGCTTTGCGATTCGCATAACCTTCCGCTTCCGATTAGTGCGTACCGGTATTGCCCGTCGGCCATGAGGGGCGTGGAAACGATTGCCGCCGAAATAGCAGAGGTGCTACCGAGCGGTGTGCAGATTTTTGCACCGGCCGGCGGCGGAGGCCTCTCATTGGCGGTATGCCGCGGAGCAGCGCAGTCCGGAGCCGATTTTACAGTCCATTGCGTTCAGCCCGGGGGGAATGATACGATCGTGAGCGCGCTGCGAAACGGCGACGTTGCGGCTGTTCCGGTGAATGCGTCCACCACGGCGGTCAGCGGGTTGCAGGTAGCGAGCGTGATCGACGGCGATGCGGTGATCGGGCATTGCCGGCGGTCGGGCGGCAATGGGTACAGCGTCAGCGACGAGCAGGTGTTTGGCTGGCAAAGAGCGCTGGCGCAAAAAGAAGGTATTTTTTGCGAGCCTGCCGGTGCGGTAGCATTGGCAGGGCTGGAAAATGCCCTTCGGCGAAATGAACTGGATAAAAGCCGCCCGGTAGTGTGCCTCGTTACCGGCAGCGGTTTTAAAGATATGAACGCGGTGGACCAGCGTTTTCAACTCCCTCCGACCGACGCAATGCCGTCACATCAATGGATAAAAACAATTCAAACTCTTTTTAATCAAGATTATGCGTGAGCAAAGTTCTATTTTTCAGGGCCTGTGGCCGGCGCTTTTTACACCGGTAAACCCCGATGGAAGCCTAAATCCCAAAGAGCTCGAAAAGCTCATCGAACTGCTGATCGCCCAAAAGGTGGACGGGTTGTATTTGCTGGGCTCGACGGGCCAGGGCTTCCTTTTTTCAGAAGAGGAGCGTAAGCAGATTACCCGGCTGACGCTGGAAATTGCCGCAAAACGTATTCCGGTAATGGTACAGGTTGGAGCCCTTAATACGGAAGAATCCATACGTCTGGCACGGCACGCCGCCGAACATGGCGCCGACGGTATTTCGGCTGTTGGCCCGATCTATTATGGCGCTTCGGCCGACATGGCCTTTGAGCATTACCGGCGCATCGCGCAGGCTACCGACGTACCTTTTTTCCCTTACCAGATCGGCAATGCAGCCAATATGCAGGTGATCGACCGGCTTCTGACCTTGCCGCAGGTCCATGGGATGAAACTGACAACCGACAAGATGTTGGAGATCAGTACGATTAAAAATAGGGCAGGGGAGCAATGGAAGCTATTTAGCGGGGCCGATGAGCTGATGTGCCAGGCGGCGCTTTGCGGTACTGTGGGGGCGATCGGCACGAGTTACAACCTGTTTGGCCCGACCTGTAAATTCATCAGAGAATCGTTCCTGGCAGGAGAAACAATGCATGCCATGGAGTATATGCTTACTTTCCAGAAGTTTATCGAGACGATCATTCCGGTTATCTGGTCCTTTTTTAACCGTGCAATGTATTTACGCTATAACATCGTCATTGGAGAACCCAAGCCGCCATTGCTGGCCAAGCAACTTCCCTGGACGGATGAGCAGATTATCGCCATGATGGAAGAAATAGAGAATTTCTATACGCCTGTCAGCTAATTAAGCGGCGGCACCGCCTGATTTTACCAAAATATCCTGCAAAACCCACGGTTCATGAAGATCGCAAAACCCTTTTCGGAAGGCCGGCCGGCCTTGTATGCCTGGCTGGTGGTTGTAATGCTCTGCCTGGTGGGCTGTCTCAACTACCTCGACAGGATGATGATTACCACCATGCGCAGTTCCATTGTGGCTGCGATTCCGATGTCGGAGACGCAGTTCGGGTTGCTAACTTCCGTCTTCCTTTGGGTTTACGGACTGCTTAGCCCCGTCGCGGGTTTTTTGGCCGATCGTTTCAGCCGCAGCAAAGTGATTATCATCAGCTTGCTGGTGTGGTCACTCGTAACCTGGCTCACCTCGCATGCGGTCACCTTCGAGCAACTGCTCGCTACCAGGGCATTGATGGGCATCAGCGAGGCATGTTACATTCCGGCTGCCCTGGCCCTGATCATGGACTACCACCCGGAAAAGACCAAATCGCTGGCCACGGGTATCCACATGGGCGGCGTAATGTTTGGGCAGAGCCTGGGCTTTATCGGCGGATGGCTTGCCGAAAACCACTCCTGGAATTTCGCATTCAAGGTATTCGGAGGTTTCGGCATCGTGTATGCCATGGTGCTGGCACTTACGCTGCGTGATTCTCAATCAGCCATTCAAAAATCAAGCGGGGATATCAATAAACCCGGGGGTTTTGCGGGAGCAATACGCAAGCTGCTCAGGACACGTTCCTACCTGTTTGCGATCCTGTACTGGGGATTGATCAGCATTGTCGGCTGGCTGGTGGTGGCATGGCTGCCGACGTATTTTAAGGAGCATTTTGCCCTGTCGCAGAGTATGGCAGGGGTGTATTCGACGGGGTATTTTCATAGCGCATCGCTGGCGGGTGTACTGCTGGGTGGTTTTCTGGCCGACCGGTGGAGCAGGCATAATCCCCGCGCGCGGGTGCTGGTACCCCTCTACGGTTTGCTGATCGGAGCGCCCGCGATCTTTCTGGCCAGTAATACGGCGGTACTGTCTGTGGCAATCGGCTGTTTCATGTTGTATGCGCTCACACGCACGTTCACGGATGCGAACATGATGCCCATTCTGAGCATGATCGTCGATGCGCGCTACCGGGCCACGGCATATGGTATTCTCAATATGTTCAGCTGCATTGTCGGCGGTTTGGGGATTTACGCGGGAGGGATGCTCCGTGACGCGGATGTGGCGCTTTCTGCCATGTTCAAAGTTGCGGCAGGCTTGATGCTGGTCTGCGTGGTGGTTTTAAGATATATCAGGACGGAGCCTGTTGAGAATCAGGTATTAAATCAAATAGAAAAATGAATATTGAAGAACTAAAAGACAAATTATATGTGGCCGTGCTTGCTGACGTGCTCGATCAGCTGGGGTTTACCCAACAGGCTACCCGAACGCCTTTTTTCGCCTACACGGGTACCAATAAGCTGATGGGCCGCTGCAAGACCACGCTTTGGGTGGATATGTACCATCAGGATCCCAACCCTTATGAGCTCGAATTGAAGGCGGTCGATTCATGCCAGCCCGGCGATTTGCTGATCTGCGCGGCGGGCGGCTCCAACCGGTCGGGTATCTGGGGCGAGCTGCTTTCTACCGCAGCAAGCAATGCGGGCTGTGTGGGAGTATTGGTGCATGGTTCGGTGCGTGACATCGATAAAATGACTGCGATGGGATTTCCTGTATTTGCGACCGGTAAAAACCCCTATGACAGCCAGAACCGTCAAAAGGTGGTGGACCTGGATGTGGTTGTGGAAATCGACGGGGTGAAATTTGCGCCCGGCGATCTGGTCATGGCCGACCAGGATGGTATTGTGGTAGTACCGCAGCAGGTGGAAGCACAGGTGCTGGCCGCAGCACTCGAAAAGGTTTCGGCGGAGAACGTCACTCGCGATGCGATCAGGAACGGCATGAAGGCGGCGGAGGCATATCAGAAATTCGGTGTATTATGAAAACAAAACATGTTGTGACCGGCCCGGTCCCGCAGAGCCATTTACCTTTTTCTCCCGGAATCGTATCGGGTGAATATCTTTTTGTGTCCGGACAAGCGAGCGTCGACGATCAGGGCCAGATTGTCGACGACACTTTCGAGGGCGAATGCCGCAGGTCGTTTGATAATCTGAAAAGGATCGTCGAGGCCGCCGGGGCAACACTGGACGATGCCGTGCAGGTCAGGAATTACGTTGGTCGCCAGCAGGATCTGGCCAGTTTCAATGCCATTTACCGGGAATACTTCCGGGAGCCGTTTCCTGCACGTACAACGCTGATTGGATGTCTCGGGGATCTGCTCAAATTCGAAGTCGACGCGGTCATTCATTTAGGTAAATAGTCCGGCATGGCTGAATTAACACCACCGATGTCTGGTTTGCAGGGCGCACCCCGGCGTGTGGGATTGCTGGGAATCTACCATGAGACCAACACATTTATCGAATCCGCAACGACCCTCGCTGATTTTCGGAATGGATATTGGCTGGAAGCAAGCCAGATCAGAGACGAGTATCAGGGAGCCAACCATGAGATCAGCGGGCTGATCGAGGTGATAGACAGCGCTCCGGATATGGAACTGGTGCCGGTATTTTATGCGATGGCCACGCCGGGAGGACTGATCACGAGAGATTGCTACCTGGCATTGCTGGATCGTATGATGCAGCTTCTGGACCAGGCGGGGCCATTGGATGCCTGCTTGGTCGCGCCGCATGGTGCCGGTGTGGCCGAGGGGTGCCTGGATATGGACGGGCATTGGTTGTTGCTGCTGAGACAGAAGTTGGGAATTGATGTACCGATCATCGGCACGCTGGACCCGCATGCCAATGTAAGCCAGGCGATGGCCGATGCCACCGATGGCCTGATCGCCTATGCTACCAATCCGCATATTGATCAGAAACAGACCGGTATTGCGGCTGCCCGGCTGCTGGTGAATACCTTGCGCGGTGAGATTTCGCCTGTGCAGCTGCTCGTCAAACCGCCCGTAGCCATTAGTATCGAGCAGCAGTTTACTTCAAATCAGCCTTGCCTGGGGCTTTATGCGCTTGCGCAAGAGCTGGAACAGCGTATGGCTCTGGTTTCGGTGAGCGTACTGCTTGGCTTTCCCTATGCGGATGTACATGAAATGGGGTCGGGGTTCATCGTGATCGCGGACCGCAATCAGTCACTGGCTGCGGTCGGCCAGGCGGAGGAAGCTGGATCTATACTTTCAGCCTTTTTACTGGACCGCAAGCGGGCATTCAATGGGAAGAAATCGGGCATTGATGCAGTGCTCGATGACTTGGTAAATCACCTGCAACCGGTACTGCTGCTGGATATGGGCGACAACATCGGAGGCGGAGCGCCGGGCAACAGCACTTTGATTCTCGAACAACTTGAAGCAGGCGGATTGTCAGGCTTTTTTGTTTGCCTGTACGATCCGGAAAGCGTGGAAAAATGCCAGGACGTGAGCGCCGGGGCAGTTGTTCCTCTTTTTCTTGGCGGGAAAAACGGTTTTCAAACGAGCGTGGAGGTGCTTGCGTTACAAGATGGCCGCTTCACGGAGGATACGCCGCGGCACGGAGGGTTTGTTCATTATGATATGGGCGCTACGGCGGTGGTCCGTACCCCGAGCGGCAATACGGTCATGCTTACGACGAGGCGCACGCCACCGTACAGTCTGCGGCAGCTCACGGCTTTTGGACTGGATCCGCGTGGCTTCCGGGGGATTGTAGCCAAAGGGGTCAACGCGCCCATTGCTGCTTACAGCGATGTTTGCCCGTCGATTATTCAGGTCGATACGCCCGGAGTGACCCAAGCCGATATGACCCTATTTACATACCAGAACCGAAAAGTACCTCTGTTCCCTTTTGAAGAATCTGTTTGACCGTTTATGAACCTGCAAAGCACCATAGTAAAACTTCTGGATCTGCCTTTTTACACGGAGGGCCCCTGTGCGGATGATGCGGGCAATTGTTTTTTTACCACATTGAGCGGTGGCCAGCTCCTGCACATGCGGCCGGGCGAAGCCCCGGTAAGATGGGCCGAAGCCGGTTGTCCGAATGGTCAGCTGATCACCTCAGGGGGGACGCATCTGGTGTGCGACAGTGGGGCGGGTAGCATTGTGCAGTTTGATCGTGAAGGCAATCGAACGGGAGCGCTGTTAAACAAGCAATACGCCGGGCATACTGTTTATTGCCCGAACGACCTGATCGAAGACCGTGACGGAAATGTGTTTTTTACCGATTCGGTACGCGACAGCGGCAGGGTTTTCAAAGTGGGAAAAGACGGGTCGGGGGAATGCATTGCCGCCGGCGTAGACTATCCGAACGGATTGGCGCTGTCGCCGGACGAATCGCTGCTCTATGTCGCGGAGAGTTATCGGAACAGGATACTGGCTATTTCGCTGAATGGGAAGCCGGGCCCGTCGGTATTTGTCTGGGCCGTGTTGCCCGGGCATCGATCCGGCAGGCCCGCTGATAACCTGCCGGACGGACTGGCAACCGATGCACAGGGGCGTGTTTGGGTAGCCCATTACGGCATGCAGGCTATTCAGGTATTTTCGCCTGAAGGCACATTGCTGGCCAGCCTGGATACCAAATTACCCCTTACCAGCAACCTGTGCTTTGTTTCCGACCAACCGCATCGGAAAACCGTTTTGATCACCGGTGGGTACGCTGAGCCCGGTCCGGGAGCTGTACTGATGATGACCGTCGATGTGATATGAATGATTTTATGAAATATTTTTTAATTATAGTGATGATGATGGTAGTTGAAGCGGCTGTTGCACAAACCGCATTGGAATGGAAGACATTCCCCGATTTGCCTGATGAACGCGGGTTTGCAGGCATGTATGCGGGCGTAAGCCACGGCGCGCTCCTGTGTCTGGGTGGTGCGAATTTTCCCGACGGGTATCCCTGGGAAGGAGGTGTCAAGAAATGGTATGACGGGATTTATCTGCTCGAACAGGGCGGTAAATGGAGAAAGCTGCCCCAAACAATGGAAACCGCCGCCGGCTATGGCGTTTCGGTTTCCTATCAGGATAAAGTAATTCTGGTCGGTGGCAGCAATGCGCGTGAACATTTGAGCCGGGTAATCGGCTATGAATGGGACGGGCACGCGCTTGCGCGGCATCACTATCCTGCGCTGCCCTTTCCGCTGGCTAATATGTCCGGTGCGGTGCTCGAAGACCTTCTGATTGTGGTCGGGGGAAATGTTTCGCCCATAGGCGCAGGACTTACTAAATGTTTGGTGCTGGATTTGAAGGATGTTCAATCAGGCTGGACTGAAATGGAAGCATGGCCAGGTCCCGGACGTGTTTTCCCTGTTTGCGCGATATTCGACGGGGCGTTTTATATGTTCAGCGGCGAGACGACCGCGATCAATTCCAAGGGTAATTCGTACAGGCTGATTCACCAGGACGGCTACCGGCTGAGCATTCAGTATTTGGCCGGACGGCGAAGTGCGCATTGGGAAAAACTGGCAGCGATGCCAAGGGGCATGTCGGCGGGTGGCGCGGTGCTGCCGGTGGTAAAGGGCGACCGATTTTTGTTCTGGGGCGGCGTAGATGCCGTGACGGCACAACATAAGACACCCTCCTCGCATCCGGGGATTACCAACGACCTGTTGTATTACTTCCCCCACACGGATTCCTGGGAGTTTGTGGGCCGGCAGCAGCGTTTTCCGGCCCGTGTGACATTGCCGGTGGTGCATTGGCAAAACCAGTGGCTTTATATTAGCGGAGAGATCAAACCCGGCATCAGAACGCCCGCCATTACGGGAGTTAATTAACACCTTATGAAAACAATCACATTCAAAGGATACCGCTTTTCCCAGCTTACGTTGGGAACCGTGCAGCTGGGGATGCCCTACGGGATATCCAATTCGCAAGGTATGCCCAACGACCAGGATGCATTGGATATGCTACATATGGCGGCGGGTGCAGGGATTACCACTTTCGATACCGCACGGCAGTATGGGGCTTCCGAGGCGCTCCTGGGCCGCTTTTTAGAAGGCCATATGGGAAAAGGCCTGAATATGGTTTCCAAGTTTAAGATTGCGCCTCAAGAAGCCGGTTCATTGGAGCGGGCCTGGAAATCGGTAGAAGCCAGTGTCAGGGCGTCCATTGAATGCCTGGGAATCAGTAAACTGCCTGTATGCCTGCTGCACAAGGGAGAGGAACCCATGGAAACAGTGGCGGGCGTACTGCCTGAAATCATTTCGAGGCTCAGGGAACAGGGGTTGATCGATATTGGCGGAGTGTCCGTGTATGAACCGGTGGACGTTGCTTTTTGCCTGTCGGAGCCCCTTGTTGAAGCGGTGCAGGTGCCGGTCAATATCTTCGATCAGCGGCTGGTCGTTTCGGGGGCATTGCAACGCCTTGCAGGAGCGCGGAAGCTGGTTTTTGCGCGCAGTGTCTTCCTGCAAGGGCTGTTTTTCATGGATCCCGGGCAAATCAGTGGTAACCTTAAACCAGCCATACCGTTTTTGAGGCAGCTTCATGCATTCGCCAGCGAATACCACCTCGATGTAGCGGGAATGGCCTTTGCTTACGTCAGAGACCTGCCGGGGATCGATAGTGTCGTCATAGGGGCGGTTACTTCGGCACAACTGGCCGAGAATGTGAGATTGCTTGATGCCCCGGAGATTCCCCCGGCGCTTCGGGATGAATTTATCAAAGTATTTACAGCTGTCCCCGACGAAATCCTTACGCCGGGAAGATGGAAAATTTAATCAATGATGAACCAGTTATTTAGCTTGACCGACAAAGTGGCGATCGTCACGGGAGGAGCCGGCTTTTTTGGGACACCCATATCCACAGCTTTGGCGGAGGCTGGCGCTCAGGTGGTCATCGCCTCGCGCAACGTCAGCACATGCGAGCATTTAGCGTCCGGGTTGTCGGCCCGGGGGCTGCTTGCCACAGCCATGTCGGTAGACCTGGAAGATGAATCTTCCATCCGGGCACTTGTTGAAGCGGTGATGGCCATGTTCGGACGCATCGATATTCTTGTCAATAACGCTGTTTCGAGGCAGGGTTTTCAAAACCTGGAAGAAATCGAAATTGAAGGCTGGGAAGCAGCCCAGCGCGTCAATGCTACCGGGCTCATGTTGATGACCCGGGCTGTTATCGGGCCGATGAAGGCAGCGGGCGGGGGAAGCATCATCAACATAGGATCGATCCAGGGAGCGGTAGGGCCGCATTTCCCGGTTTATGGAGAGACGGGGATGACAAGTCCGGTCAACTATACCTACGACAAATGGGGCATGGTGGGTTTCACCAAATGGCTGGCCAATTTTTACGGCCGGTACAACATCCGGGCCAACTGCATTAGTCCGGGTGGGTACGGGCCCGGGGTTGCCCAGCTGGAAGGGAAGGAGGAGTTCATTGAAAATTACAAAAGACTTACCCCGTTGGGGCGGTTCGCCGATGACGCGGATATCAAAGGCCCGGTCGTATTTATGGCCTCGGACGCGTCGGCATTCATAACCGGGCAGAACCTGCTGGTCGATGGCGGCTGGACGAGCTGGTAGCGGTCTCGTAATGCAAAGTTGATACGCTTTAATATGTGTCCGTTAGTGAGTAAAAGATCCGTTTAGAATGCTCTTTAGGATTTATTCTATGATACTGGCGACGAATGCAGCCGATAGTTAGCGATGACATCCGATTAGTGCAGCTTTTAGTGCAGGGAGATAAGGCTGGTTTCGAAGAAATCTACAACCGTTACCATCCTAAATTGTATAGAATTGCGCTCAGCAAAGTCCGGACGCAGGAAAATGCCATGGAGCTTGTCCAGGACGTTTTTTTGGACTTGTGGGTCAGGCGCGGGGAGGTAGAAATCACCGATCTCGAACGATACTTGTGCTCCGCCATTAAATACAAAGTGCTGGACCATTTTAAGAAGGAATTTCATCGTAAACGTTATATGCAGTTTGCCCAGCTCGGCAATCTGGACCAATCGTCCAGTACGGAAGAGACGCTGGCATTTAACGAGCTGACCCGCTCTGTCCTGGAATGCATTGATAAACTCCCCGAGAAAACCAGGAAAATTTTCGAGCTCAGCCGGATTCAGCATACGAGCTCGGACGAGATTTCGACACTTCTCAATATCCCGCTTCGGACCGTGGAATACCACATCAGCCAGGGGCTGAAAGCATTGCGGTCAAACCTGAAAGACTACATTCTGCTTCTTATGCTCACATTTTGGACCTGGTGGTAAGGTCGTGTGATCGTTACAAATCCAATAATTTTCAAGCAATTTGGTGGGTATTATATAAATTTTCAAAGAATATTTAAAACCATTTGCGGTCGTTCAATCTTTGATCGACTTACATCACGAAAGCTCCCATGGGCTGTTACCAGGGACGCATATCCATCACGTGATGATCAAAAATTTACGAGGTTTTCTTAAACTACTGGAGCGCTACCAGCGCAATGAACTTGATCCCAAGGAAAAGAGGATCATGGATATCTGGTATGAATCGATCGACCATTCGGATGAAAATCAAAACCGGCTCAGTGAAGATCAGGCTGGGAAGGTAATGTGGGCGGCTATGGAGAGCCGGATGGAAGCATCGGACAGGCAGGAAATATCCCGCCGCAGCGTGCGACGGCTTTACTTCAAACTGGCCGCAGCCTGCGTGCTGCTGGTGGCCGGTTTCTTTTCCTACCGGACATTCGTACGGGGAGGAGAGGTGATATCGGGTGTGAAGAATGAAGTGTTGGAAAATATGCGCCGCATTCAGAATTCCGGATCCGGCAGCATGGCATTTACATTGTCGGATGGAAGCAAGGTTGTGTTGGAGCCGGGAGCTACATTGTATTATCCGGTTCGGTTTGAGCGGCACGAGCGAAACGTATTTCTGAAAGGAAATGTGTTTTTTGAAATCGCTCACGATTCTTCCCGGCCGTTCTTCGTGCATGCCAACAACATCGTCACAAAAGTGCTCGGTACCAGTTTCACTATACGCGAGAATGCTAAAACCGAAAGCATTGAGGTAGCAGTGATGACGGGTGTGGTCGAGGTACGGAAAGCCGAGGACCCTCAGGAAAGCACGATGGAAGGTGATAAGGTGATATTGACGCAGAATAAAAAGGTCACTTTTTTCAACGAGGAAGAAAAGCTGGTCACCGGTCTGGTCGAAACGCCCACGTTGATCCAAACCAAGACGGAGCAGCCCCATAGATTTGATTTTAACTATGCGGAAAAATCATTGCCGGAGATCGTGTCGGTCTTGGAAAACGCCTACGGCGTAAGGATTGTAATCGCCAATGAAAAACTACGCAATTGTATCATCAATGCAGACTTGTCGCAGGAAAAGACACTTTTCTCGCAGCTGGAAATTCTTTGTGAGAGCATCAGTGCAGAATACCAGTTGGTAGGCGACACCGTTGCCCTTTCGGGCCAGGGCTGCGAGGCGACTAAATAAGATTGTAAACCGTAAACCCTATAAACCTATGCAGTAAGCAGATTACCCTCAAAATAAAAAGCCGAAGATGCTGGAAACATGCTTCGGCTTCTCCCGCCCCGATTACTGGAAATAATCGTAGCGTTCGTCTGGAAACGAGCGCTTGGGAGTTGTAAATCATCGTGTTAAGAGATCTATCACCTACAAAGCAATGAAAAAAAAACAAAAGATCATAAATCCCTTGTGGACAATTATGAAGGCGTCAACTTTACAAATCGTGCTGATGCTGATCGCTACCGCGTACGGGCATGCCTACACATCGGAAGCGCAGCAACTCCTTTCGCAGAAAGTATCCGTTAAAGTGGAGCAGAAGGCGATCCGGGAGGTGCTGGCGATCCTGGAAAAAAATGTGGATGTGAAGTTCGTATATAGTGTACAGTTACTTCCGGCCGACCGTAAGATTACACTTCATATGGAAGACAAGCAGTTGAGTGAAGTGCTTGAAAAAATGTTTCAGCCCGACCATATTTCTTATAAGCAAATCAGAAACAAGATCGTGCTTAAAAAGGTGGACCGCACGCTCTCGGACTTTCCTGAAATGGCCCCGATCAGTCCGGTGATGGCAATGACCCGGGTCGCTGACCGCGTTTTGACCGGTGTGGTTAAAGACAATACGGGCGAACCGCTTCCGGGTGTCAGCATTACCGTTAAGGGAACCACGTCCGGCACGTCCACGGATGTGGAAGGGAAATTTTCCTTATCCATTCCCGACAACAATGTCACCCTGGTTTTTTCCTTCGTAGGCTACATTGCGCAAGAGATACAGCCGGGCGCTCAGACATCCCTGCAGATTGAACTGAAACCTGATACCAAAGCCCTGGAAGAGGTAGTCGTGATCGGGTATGGTACCGTTAAGCGTCAGGATTTTACGGGATCGGTGAGCTCGTTGAAAATGGAGGGCTCGTCTATTGCGCTGATGCCCAATATGAACGCGCTCGAAGCATTGAAAGGAAGCCTGCCGGGGCTTAACATCGGCGCATCGAATACCGCCGGCGGGCAGCCCAGTGTGGACGTCCGCGGGCAGAATTCGATCAATGGTTCCAACGACCCGCTGATCGTACTGGACGGAGTCGTTTTTCTCGGCAATCTGGCCGATATTAATCCCAATGACATCGCTTCTTTTGACGTGCTGAAAGACGCCACATCGGCTGCGGCCTACGGTTCCCGCTCGGCGAACGGCGTCATTGCGATTACTACCAAAAGGGGAAAAGTGGGTAAACCTGTGATTACATTAAACTCTTCGACGGGTTTTCAAACCTGGCAGAACAGGCCCGAAATGATGAGAGGCGAGGAGTGGATCAAAGTAGTGAATGCCAGGAACAAATATGCGGAAGGTTCGACCAACTGGATGAAACCCGGCGAGCTGGCGAATCTGGCCGCCGGAAGAGAAACCAACTGGCTGGATCAGGTTACGCAGACAGGGGTAATCCAAACCTACCAGGCGGCGGTGTCAGGCGCCAGCGAGCGTGTGAGCTACTATATGTCAACGGCTTATGATAAAAATAAGGGCATCGTTATCGGCGATGGTTTCGACCGGATTTCTCTTTCGGGAAAAGTGAAAACCAATATCACCGACTGGCTTGAAGTGGGGGTCGATGCGGGATATTCCAAAAGGACCTACACCGGCACGGATCCTCTATTGCAAAGGAGCAGCAACCGGAACTCGGCACAGCCGGAAACACGCTTTGCGGCTAATATCAATGAGGCACAGACGATGTCGCCTTATGGTGTGATGTACCGGGATGAGGCCGGTAATCTTGAAAAATATCCGTACACGCAGTCCGCGATCAACCCGCTTTGGGGCGTTAATGACGGTACCAGGAGCAATCAGGATGTGCGGCTTAACTACCGTCTCAATTCCAATGCAGTGGTATCCGTTCCCTGGGTAGAAGGGCTGACATACCGGGTTAACCTCCTTTACAACACTACCAGCAACGAATCCGGGAATTTTACGAATGAGCGCTATTATGTGCAGGAGGGAGAAGGACCTAATCGTTACCTGCCGTCTACGGTCCAGGGCTTTCTGACCAATGCAAATGGCGTAATCAATACTTATGGTACCAAAAGCTATGTTTTTGACAACATTATCAATTACAAAAACGCATTCGGAAAACACGGTATCGATGTGACGCTGGTTGCCACGCGCGACCATCAGCAATACCAGCTGGTTGCCTCGTCGGGCAACAACTTTGCGGCTAACGGCAACACCACCCTCGGGATGTGGGGATTGCACAAAGCGACGGTGCAGCGGGTTAATCAGGATGCAAACGAGCGCTCGAACATTGGCTACCTGGCCCGCGCCAGCTACGCTTTTGATGACAAGTATTTCCTGACGGGTTCCTACCGCCGCGACGGTGCGAGTGTGTTTGGGGCCAATAACAAGTGGGCTAATTTCCTCGCAGCGGGTGTTGCGTGGAAGATAAGCAGTGAGGAGTTTCTCAAAAGCTTTGCCCCGCTGAACAATCTGAAAGTTAAATTCTCCTACGGACAGAACGGTAACCAGGGCGTCGCTCCTTTTGCTACATTATCCACCATTGCCAATGCGGCAAGCGGCGGATCGAGGTATGAGTTTTCGAATACGCCGGGCATAATCAACTACGGGCTGTACCAGGATGCATTGGGTAATGCTGGCCTGGGATGGGAAACGACAACTTCCTGGAACGCCGGATTCGAGTCGGCCTGGTTGAATAACCGCCTGTTTTTGGATCTGGATGTGTATTACGGCAAAACCACCGATCAGATTTTTGTCCGCAATATTCCTGTAATGACCGGTTTCAAAACAATCCGGACTTCCATGGGACAGGTGAACAACCGGGGCGTGGAGATCACGGTACGATCGGTGAACCTCAAAAGCAGGGACCTCAGCTGGAATACATCTTTGACTTTCTGGCAAAACAGGAATAAGCTGGCGAAGCTCTACGGAGAAGACAATGACGGCGACGGCAGGGAGGATGATGACATTGCCAACAACCTCTTCATAGGACAGCCGCTGGGTACCATTTTCGGCTATGAGCAGATCGGGATCGTTCAGGTGGGCGACGCGGAGTACATTGCGCAAACGGGCGCGGCTCCGGGGGCTCCGAAGTACAAGGATATCGACGGGCAGGCCGGAATCACGCCTGCGGACAGGAAGGTGCTCGGCTATGCGCAGGAAAATTTCAGGCTGAATATGAGCAATACCCTGACATACAAAAACTTCGAACTGTACGTCATGCTGACGGGTACATTCGGCGGAGGCAACCGGTTTCTGAGAAGCAACCAGCAGGCATATATGACGGCGGGTACAGGCAGATTCAATGATAACATGACCTCCAAGCCGTACTGGACACCGGAAAACCCCAGCAATGTATATCCATCGGCCTATTTCACCGGTGACGGCCGCTTTCTGGGCTTGCAGTCGCGTGCCTTTGTGCGTGTACAGGACGTGACGCTTTCGTATCGCCTGAAACCCGAATGGATCTCGAAAATACGTATGAATTCGGCCAAGCTGTTTGTGAGTGCCAGGAACCTGGCCACCTTCACCAAATGGGAGGGGGGCGATCCCGAAACAGGTACTACCGTGCGCGACAATACTTTCCCCGTCCCGACTTCGTATTCCATTGGCGCTAATATCAGTTTCTAAAAACACCAATCCACATGAAAAATATACTTTCCAGAAAATCCTTTTGGGCGTTGATGCTGCTGGTTAACCTCACCAGCTGCGACAATGACGGTTTTTTGAAGGAGAATCCAACCACTTTTTATACAGTCGATAATGCGTTTTCCACTTCCGCGCAGGTAGATCAGGTGCTGGTGGGCGCCTACGCCCAGGTGAGGGATTTATGGGCAAATCCCGCGGAGGAGGGCTGGATTTTTGTTTTGCGCGGCAATGGTACCGATATGTACGATGTGGCCAGTATCCGCAAAGGTTCTACTTTCAACAACTACGGGTTGATCAACGCGGATAACAACACGTTTTACAACATTTACAGCACCTACTATCAGCTGATCTCGAAGGCGAACCTTGCTTTGGAAGCCGCGGAGCTTCCGCATATATCGTTTTCGTCGCCGGCAGAAAAGGCGTACATCGTAGCACAGGCGAAATTTTTCAGGGCATATGGCTACCGCAACCTGGCCGAGCTTTTTGGCGGCGTGTCCATTGTTACCAAGGTTTCCAAAGCTCCGCAGTACAATTTCGAAAGAGCCACCCGTGTGGAAACCTATCAGTTCGCTATTAACGACCTTCTCGAAGCTGAAAAGGATTTACCCGAAACCACGGTGAGCGGGGGACGTGTCGTGAAAGGCGCTGCACAGCATTACCTGGCGGAGTTGTACCTGGCAATGGGCACTCAGCTCGTCGCGGACGGTAAGTCTGCGGAAGGTCAGGCCGCTTTTGCGCAGTCGATCGCTTACGCCGGCAAGGTTATCGATGGAGGAACCTACGGCCTGATGACCTCAAGGTTTGGGTCGAGAAGCACAGAGGCACAGGGTAATGTGTATTGGGACCTGTTTCAGGAGAAAAACGTGAATTACCAGGATGGGAACAGGGAATGCGTTTGGGCGTTGCAGGTTGACTACGCGGCCTACCGCGCGGAGGACGGCCGGTCCAAATTGCCCTATTCCCGTACCTATGGCCCGGTTTTTCGCGATGGTGCGAAAGATCACCTGACCGGCACACTGGAAGATGTGGGCGGCCGCGGTATTGCGCAGATCATCCCTACCATGTACGTAAGGGACGGTGTGTACGCGGATAAATTTGGAGCGGATCTTCGGAATTCGGAAATCGTGTTCCGCCGGGTGTTCTACGGGAATGTGAGCACGTCACCTTATTTCAAGAAACCTGTACCCTGGGAAGTGCTGTACAATGGAAGCGGGGATGCCACGACCAACCTGAACAATACCAGCCTGGTATACCCTGTTTCCTGCAAAATCGCGACGGACAAATATACTGGTCTTGCCGACGGGGAAAACATGAGCAACCTGTTCCGGGATGATTACTTTATCCGCCTCTCCGAAACGATTCTTTTGCGGGCAGAAGCCAAACAGCGTACAGGCGACAAAGCGGGAGCCGCAGCGGATGTCAATCTGCTGAGGGAACGCGCCAAGGCCACCTACAAAGTGACCGCGGCCGATATGGACGACAGTTTCAACCTGATTCTCGACGAACGGGCGCGTGAACTGATTTATGAAGAGGCAAGATGGAACACATTGCTCCGGATGGGCGGAACCATTGCCGTAGACCGTATCAAAAAATACGCTTACTGGCCCGAGGCTAAGGCTACGCTGACTTTTAATTACAACCTTTGGCCTATTCCTCAAACCATCCTGGACACTAACAAGGACGTGATTTGGGAACAAAACCCGGGCTGGCAGCGGTAGTTACCGGTATTCATTTGGATTGTTTTAAAAATAGCCCGGATTTCGGTTCGGGCTATTTGCAAGCCGACATTCATTAACTTTTTTTCCAATGCTTAGAAAATTAATCCCGTTTCGCCTGATTCTGGCCTTGGCGCTGGTATCAATTGCAAACGCATATGCCCAAAAAAGTACAAGGATACTGGAACCATCGGTATTTAAGAATCCCTCCTCTAACTATGGTATCCGCTGCTGGTGGTGGTGGTTGAATGGTAATATTGATAAAGAGACCATCACACGTGATCTGGAAGAAATGAAAGCGAAAGGATTCAGCGGCGCCTGTATTTTTGATGCGGGCGGGGCGGAACAGCGGGGAAATGATCAGGTCCCGGAAGGGCCGATGTTCGGCTCGCCCGCATGGCGTGAGCTGTATGTGCACGCGATCAGGGAAGCCGACCGCCTCGGGCTGGTGATGTCGATGAGCATCCAGAGCGGCTGGAACCTCGGCGGCCCGGACGTCACACCGGCAGAAACCGCCAAGCAGGTCGTCTTCACGGAAACGAAAGTCAAAGGCGGTTCGGCAGTCACTATTGAATTGCCCTTGCCGGAGGTTCGCTACGATTATTACCGTGACATCGTTGTGCTGGCCATTCCTTCCAGGACCTTCACGAACCGGGCGCCTATCAGCGATTTTAAAAATAAGGCAGCTACCCGCGAAGTGGGCGGCTCTGCCCCGGAAACCCGCCCTTTGCTGACCGATATCCCCGGCACTCCGGGCGAGGAAGATGCCAGTGTTAAGCAAGTATTGAACATTACCCGATTTGTAACAAACGGAAAACTCAGCTGGAAGGCACCAGCCGGGGAATGGACCGTCCTGCGCATGGGTTTCACACCCACGGATGCGGAAGTTTCGACGTCCAGCGGAAAATGGCAGGGACATGTGATCGATTATCTGAGTGATAAGCATTTTAACCGTTACTGGGACACCCACGTGGAGCCCCTGTTGAAAGCCATCGGGCCTATGGCCGGCAAAACGTTGCGATACCTTCAGACAGATAGTTTCGAGGCAGGCGGTTTGAACTGGTCGGACGGGTTTGAAAAGGAATTTATCAGACTCAGAGGATACGATCCTGTCCCGTATCTCCCGGTACTGGCCGGCAAAATCATCGGAGACCGCGAGGTAAGCAATCGTTTCCTCGCCGATCTTCGCAAAACACTGGGCGATCTGATCTCGGAGAAACACTATGGCACATTTGCCAAACGCGCCAGTGCATATGGAATCGGCCTTCAACCGGAATCGGCCGGGCCGCATGCAGGGCCATTTGACGGGTTGAAAAACTACGGCCATAGCGAGATCATGATGAGCGAGTTCTGGTCGCCGTCGCCGCACCGCGCCAGGCCTGTCGATCGTTTTTTTGTGAAACAGGCGGGAAGTGCCGCCAAAATATTCAATAAAAAACTGGTTGGGGCCGAATCGTTTACCACCATCGGTCCGCATTGGAACGATGTAATGTGGTCGGATATGAAACCCAGCGCAGACCACGAGTTTTGTGCCGGGCTGAATCTGGTATACCTGCACACTTTCACCGCTTCGCCCAAGGCGATGGGGTTGCCGGGGCAGGAGTATTTTGCCGGAACGCATTTTAATCCCAATGTGACCTGGTGGAACCAATCTACCGAGTTTATCAAATACCTCACCCGGTGCCAGTATTTACTCCAGCAAGGGACTTCGGTGGCCGACGTGCTGTATTACTACGGTGATCACTCGCCCAATATAGGGAGGCTGAAAGAGGACGATCCGGCGGGCGCTTTGCCGGGATTTGACTACGATCTGATCAACGAAGACCGGCTTCTGGCGCTGGAAGTAAAAGATGGAAAGCTTTTCCTCCCACATGGCGTTTCCTACCGTGTGCTGGCCTTGCCCGACCATAAAACCTTGTCGCTGGCTGCTCTCACCAAGATTGAAGCATTGGTGAATGCAGGTGCCGTGGTGATCGGCAACAAAACTGCGACTACGGCCAGTCTGGTGAAATATCCGGCTTCGGAGCTAAGTGTGAAGAAGATCGCCGACGCGCTTTGGGGAAATGAAGGCCAACCGGCTGGTTCGAGAAAAGTCGGAAAAGGATTGGTGGTGTGGGGCAAAACTGCGGCGGACTATTTGAGATCAGCGGGTGTAGCATTTGATATGGAGATTGTGGAAAAGGAAACAGGCAGTCGATATGATTACATTCACCGCAATGTTGAGAATACCGATTTCTACTTTATCAGCAGCCAGAATCGCGCCGCTTCGAAAATGACCGCTGCATTCCGTATTTCCGGCAAACAACCTGAGCTTTGGAATGCGGTAACAGGTGAAGTGAAACCGGCCGCATCATTTACCCAAAAGGATGGCATTACCTATGTGCCGCTCCAATTTGATCCCTATGGTTCCGTATTCGTTGTTTTTCAAAGCGACATCAGTAAGGATCAGAATGGTACCGCTAGTATGAATTATCCGGAGTATAAGCACAAAACTACGCTCCACGGCGCCTGGAATGTGGCCTTCGATACGAATTGGGGCGGCCCTTCCAATGCTGTTTTTAACGAGTTGACCAGTTGGTCCGATCGCAATGAAGAGGGCATCAAATTCTATTCAGGCAAAGCGGTTTATTCCAAAAAGTTCGATGCGGAAACGGTTGTAAGTGCAGGCATGCCGGTCTATCTCGATTTGGGGGATGTGAAGGATATCGGCATTGCACGGGTTATTTTGAACGGTCAGGACCTGGGTATTCTCTGGGCGCCGCCATTGCGCGTGAATGTCAGCGGTGTTTTGCAGGAAAAGGACAATGAGCTGAAAGTGGAGGTCACCAATACCTGGCGGAACCGGCTCATCGGCGACCGGACAAAACCAGCCGAAAAGAAGCTGACCAAAACCAACGTCAAAGTACTGGATAGCTGGCAGCTGACGCCATCCGGCCTTTTAGGACCCGTTCGCCTGTTGGTCGCTGGTGATAAATAGTATTAATGCTTTAACCAGGTAAGATTTTCACAGCGGGCAGCTCACATTTCATGGGAGCTGCCCGCGCTCGTTTTGTCGGATCGGCGCTCAGTATTCTGCTTGCAGCGGATCACGCATGTTATTAAATTAACATTTACTTAACCACGCTGATGAAAAATTTTGTGCTACATTGCGACCTCTTCTGCTGACTCATAATATCCGCCTCACAGTGACTAATTTATGGACCAACTTCGCCAGGTAACAGACGCCGGGTTGCTCGCTCAAATGCAAGTCGACGGTCAGGCCGTGTTAACCGAACTTTACGATCGCTATTGGGAGCAGGTATTCCTTTACGTAGTTCGTGTGCTGCGGGACGAGGACGAGGCGCGGGATGTGGTTCAGGAGACTTTCATCGCATTATGGCAACGACGCGCCGAACTGCCGGAAATCCATTCGGTCAAGGCGTTTCTGATCGGTATTGCCCGGTACAAGGCTTTGCGCACCATTAATCTCAGCCTTTCCGAGGAGCGGCATCGCGCTTCACTGCTTCATTTTTTTGCGGATACCCAGCGGTCGCCGGAGGCAGAGCTGATGGCCGGGGAGATGGAGCGTGTTTTGAATGAACACATCGACAGGCTGCCCGACCGCATGCGGGAAGTTTTCTTGCTGAGCCGCCGCGAGCATCTTTCCTATGCGGAGATCGCGGAGCGGCTTCAAATCTCCGATAAAACCGTTAAGAAGCAGATCCACAATGCATTGAAGCACCTGCGCAGCGTGCTCGACGAGCAGCACATGTGGGCTACAATCCTGCTCGGTATGGCCACCGTACACTGATTCCAAAAATATTTCAAAAATTTTCGGGGCGCAGATACTACCTGCGCCCTTTTTGATGCACTTATCCCTGGCGGGCATTCTGCACGCGATATCAACACGACTATGAGTGAATCAGAATTGACAGACCTGTTGCGGCGGTTCCGGGAAGGGACTTGCACAGAAGAGGAAAAAGAACTGCTCGAACTTTGGTTCGACCAGACTTCCGTGCGGTCGGACTGGAAATGGACGGACACGCAGGCACGGGAGCACACACGGCAGCAAATGCTGAACAGTATTCAAATGCAGATCAGAGAAACGGATCGCAAGCCCAGACGACTATGGCCTTACCTGAGTGCGGCGGCCTCCGTGGCGTTGTTGCTGGTAGCGGGCGCATGGTGGTTCATCTACTCCGGCAATGGCCGGGACAGGGCGGCGGATTACAGCCAAACGGCCGTGAAGCCCGGCACGCAGCAGGCAATGCTCACGCTCAGCGATGGCTCGTCGGTGCTGGTGGACGGCGCGGCGCGGGGTGTGCTTTCCAAAGACGGCGACATGACCGTGCTCAAAACGGATCAGGGCAACCTGGAATACCGGAAGGATTCCGACGGCCAGGCGTCCGATGGCCGGAATACGCTATTGGTGCCGCGCGGGAGCACTTTTAAGGTGACCTTGCCAGACGGCACGGTTGCCTGGATCAACTCGGCGACGCGCATGACTTACCCGGCAGGCAATACGGGAAGTGAACGATTGGTGGAGCTCAGCGGCGAAGCCTATTTTGAAGTAAGGCCGGACAAAAAACGGCCATTCAGGGTGCTTTCCGGCGGAACGGAAATCACGGTAACGGGGACGCATTTCAATGTAAATGCCTACGAAGATGAAAAGGATGTAATCACAACACTCGCCGAAGGGCAAGTGCTGGTGGGAAGGGAAGGAAAGCAGGCTGTGCTGAAACCCGGCCAGCAGGCGCTAAGCAACGACTCGGGCAAGCTAACTGTCCGCGAGGTCGATGTGGAGGGCACGCTGGCGTGGAAGGAAGGGTATTTTGTGTTCGATGACATGGAGCTCCGGTCGGTGATGAAGATGATCGCGCGCTGGTACGACGTGGAGGTGGTGTATGAGGGAGATATTCCGCCCCGGCGTTTCGGAGGTACTTTTTCAAAGTCCAAAGACCTTGGCGGCCTGCTGAGTTATCTCGGGCAGCTGAGTAATATTCACTTTAAACAACAGGGAAAGAAAATTATGGTAAAACAATAGGCGACTATGACCCTGGCCGAAAAAAGCCGGAAGTGGTGGAACACCTCCGGCACGACAGCTTGGGAAAGCTGTGCTAGGCCCCGATTCGAAATGCAGTGAACATTTTCAATTTCAAGGATAACCTTATAGCAAACAAATGTACGAAGAAAGGGTGGTACCCTTGCGCCGGAACGGGATTTCGGCGTGGAGGAAATTAATTCTCATTATGAAACTGTGCCTCATTATGGTGCTGTGCGGCGTGCTGGAAGTCGCCGCGGCGACGGTTTATGGCCAAAATGCCACAATACGCGTCAAAAATGCGCCGATCCGGGAAGTGTTCAGGATGCTCAAAAAGCAGACTGGCGTCGATTTCCTGTACGTCTCCGACGACCTGAAAGACACCCGGCCGGTGACGATCAACGTCAGCAACGTGTCGCTGGACAAGATCCTCGACGCCTGTATGGAAGGTCAGCCGCTTTATTATACCGTTGACAAGGCCACCGTGCTTGTGCGCAGGAAGCCGGTTACGGTTCGCCAGCCGGAAGCCGAAGCGCCGAAAGAGCAGGTCCAGAAAGCGCCCATTACCGGTAAAGTGCTTGATACCGACGGCACGCCGCTGGTAGGGGCATCGGTAGTGGTCAAAAACAGCAACGGGATTGGTACAGCCACGGACGCCAGCGGAATTTTTTCAGTACCCGCCGAAAAGGGCGATGTATTGGTGATTTCGTTCATCGGATACATTTCCAAAGAAGTGGTTGTCAAAGGCGATGGCGACATTAAGGTGGTGCTGGAAGTCGAAAACAAATCGCTGGGCGACGTGATCGTGCTGGGATATGGGGCTACCACAAAGCAGAGCATTGTGTCCTCGGTGGTGCAGGTCAGTTCGGCGGAGTTGAAAACGGCCCCGACTGCCAACTTGTCTTCCATGTTGCAGGGGCGCCTGCCGGGGTTGGTCACGCGCCAGGCGAGCGGCCAGCCCGGTTCGGACGGCGCGTCGCTTTTGGTACGTGGTATGAACACGTTGAGCGGTTCGAGCCCGCTGATCATCGTCGACGGCATCGAGCGGGGTTTTCCGCAGATCAACCCCGACGAGGTGGAATCCGTAACTGTGCTCAAAGATGCGGCTTCTGCGGCGGTGTATGGTGCGCGGGCTGCCAATGGCGTTATTCTGGTCACGACCAAAAGAGGTACGGTGCAAAAGCCGACCATCACATTCAATTCTTCCCTCGCGCTCAGTTCCAACACGCGTTTTCCCAAATTCCTGAACGGGCCCGAATATGCCCAATGGTATAACAAAGCGCAGGAAATGGACGGTGTGGCGGAAACAGCGCGCCGGTTCACAGCCGAGGAAATCGGGCGGATCAACAACGGCGATCCCGAGAAGGGCGTCTTCGGTAACACCGACTGGTTTGACCTGCTTTTCCGCAAATCAGCTCCGATTTATACCAATAACCTTTCCCTGAACGGCGGTTCCGATAAGTTCAAATACTTCGTGTCTGTGGGCTCCTACAACCAGCAGGGCGCCATTGCGCGGACGAGCAACAACCGCTACAACTTCCGCGCCAACATCGACGCGCAGGTTTCAGATCGTTTCAAGGCAGCTTTCGGGATCGCTGTGCGGGACGAAACAACCACCCAGCCAGGTCTTTCGGCAGGTCTGGGCAACACGTATGCATCTATTTTCAGCCAGGCCATGATGTCTTACCCGTTCCTCCGCCCAACCAATGCGGAGGGAATGCCGGTCGGAAGCTTCAACGCGGGCAATGGTAATCAGAACCCGCTCGCAGCGCGCGACCTTTCGGGTAAGCAGGACACCCGCGCCAACAACATGCAGGGAAACATTACACTGCAATACGACCTGCCATTTATAGAAGGCCTTAACCTGAAAGTGAATGGCGCATTCGACAAAGGTTACAGCATGCGCAAAGCGGCGGTTTTACCATACCTGCTTTCGGTGTACAACAATGCCACCCGCACATTTACGGAGACGTACGCACGCCACGCGCTCACAGGCAATGCGACTATCAATCAGTGGTTTGCCGATTCGTGGCAGACGACCGTGCAGCCGTCCATTAATTTCAACAGAACATTTGGTGCGCATAAGGTGGGCGGGATGTTTCTGTATGAATACATCCGCAACAATGGCACTTCCATGTCGGCTGGCCGCAGGGGCTTTCCTATTACCGATATCATGGACCTGAATTACGGGGAAGAGGTGATCAACGACCTTGTAAAGGGCGGTCACTCCATGTTCCATCGCGCGGGCTATGTATCGCGGCTTACCTACGATTACAAAGGCAAATACCTGGCCGAGTTCACAGGCCGCTATGACGGCTCGACGCGTCTTCCTTCCCGAAACCGCTGGGGGCTCTTTCCGGCTGTGGCATTGGGCTGGCGGATTTCGGATGAAAACTTTTTCAAGCAGAACGTTCATTTTGTCAACGACCTGAAACTCCGCGTATCGTCGGGGCGCCTGGGTAACGACGCCGTGGGCGATTACGCTTACATCCGCACAATGGCCATGGGCGCTGACCCGGTGGCATTGATCGGCGACAAGATCGTTCGCTCGCTGGGCGTGAACAATGTGCCGAACAAGGATATCAAATGGGAGACAACCACTACTTACAATGCGGGTTTCGAGAGTACGCTCTGGAATGGCCTGCTGGGCGTCGAAGCGGATGTTTTTTATAACGTGACCAAAGACATTCTGCAACCGCAGAGCGGCCTGATGCCACCTTCGATGGGGGGCTATTATCCTGCTACGGTCAATTCCGGGGTGGTCGATAACCGCGGTTTCGAACTCATCCTGACGCATCGCAAGAGCGTGGGCGATTTCTATTATAATGTAAGGGGAAATGTGAGCTGGGCCCGCAACCGCGTCATCGAAACCACGGAGAACGTAAATGTGCCCGATCACTTGCGCCGTACCGGACGCCAGATCGGTATGAAGTACGGATTTGTGGCGGACGGGCTTTTCCAGAGCGAAGAGGAGATCGCCAACAGCGCCCTCTTCGGCCCGAGTAAAGTAGGGGAGGTGAAGTTAAAAGATCTCAATGGCGATGGCCGCATTACCTGGGACCAGGACTGGACGGCCATTGGCCGCAGCAGCACACCCGAAATGATGTTCGGTCTGAACGTAGGCGGTGGCTATAAGGCTTTCGATTTCAACCTGTTCTTTCAGGGCGCGGCCATCGCGGACGTAGCGTTGTCGGGGTTGTATTCGAGTTCGGGAGTTTATGACAATACCTTTTACACCATGGCCTTTTACCAGGACGGCAACTCGCCGAAATACCTCGCCGAAGGGGCCTGGACGCCGGAGAACACAAATGCGAAATACCCGCGTTTGAGCACGCTGCCCGCGCAGAGCGGAGGGAAGTTTTCCTCCTGGTGGATTCGCGACGCTTCTTATTTGCGGTTGAAAAGCGCGCAGATCGGCTACACGCTGCCTGCTGCACTAACCCGCAAATTGAAGATCGAGAACCTGCGCATCCACGTTTCAGGTAGCAACCTGTTTACCCTGACCGGCCTGGACTACCTCGATCCCGAAATGCCGGATGTGAACCAGGGCTATTACCCGCAGCAGAAGCTGTTTGAAGCAGGGCTAAGCCTGTCGTTCTGAGAACCTGTTGTCTATCCCATTAATCTTAACAACATGAAAGTCTTTTCAAAAATAAACCTGATGGTCTCCTGTTGCATTGTCCTGCTGTCGGGCTGCAACATCGACCCGGAGCTTACAGACGTGTATAGCGAAGAGGTTGCCTGGTCGAGCGAAGCCAATCTGGAACTGTCACTCAATAAATTCTATCCGCTCATCGGGCAGACATATTATACGCCCCACGTGAACCAGGATGCATTTTCGGACATTCTGAAAATGAACACGCCATCGGCAAGTTCCAACCTGTTTACATTGGGCTCGTCGATGATCACGCCGGGCGAAAACCCGCTGGGCAACTGGGACTGGGGCTACACCTGGGTGCGTACCTGTAACGAGTTCCTCGATGGAATGCGGCAGCACGGCGGCAAATTCCCCGAGGAGCTTCGCATGCGTGCCGAGGCCGAAGTGCGTTTTTTCAGGGCGTATGTCAATTTCGAAATGGCCAAACGCTATGGAGCGAGCATCATCCTCTTCGATCAGCTGCCTGACGGCCCTTCCGGCGCCCGCAGCACGCCCGAGGAAGTGTGGGACTTCATCGCCAGCGACCTGGATTTCGGCGCTTTGCATTTGCCGGCTACCGTTCCCGCTACGCTCACAGGGAAGCTCACCAAAGGTGCAGCGCTGGGCCTGAAAGCACGGGCTATGCTGTACGCGCAACGCTGGAAAGCAGCCTCCGACGCCGTGGATGCACTGGATGCGCTGGGCTTGTACGACCTTCATCCGGATTATGACAAACTGTTCCAGATGCGCCGGGCGCTGCATCAGGAGAATAAGGAGAGCATTCTGGAATTTGGTTATTCGTCGCCCAATTTCGGCTATTCTTTCGATTACTTCTTTTGCCCGCCGGGGGATAAGGGCTATTCGCAGGTCAGCCCGACCGAAAACCTGGTTTCGGCTTATCAAATGGCCGATGGTACCGATTTCAGTTGGACTAACCCGGCACACGCAGCCAGACCTTACACGGGCCGGGAGCCGCGGTTTTATGCTTCGATCCTGTACCACGGTGCTTCGTGGAAGGGCCGCACGCTGGATACCCGCGAGGGCGGTGTGGATGGTTATGCGATCGGCGGCGGCACGACGAGCACGGGTTATTACATGCGCAAGTTTTTCGATGGTTCTGTCAAAACACAGGACCTGGGATTTCAGCCGGGCGAGCTGACTTTCTATTTCATGCGCTATGCCGAGGTACTGCTCATCAAAGCCGAGGCGATGGCCGAGCAGGGGAATATCGAACAGGCGTTGCAGGCATTGAACCGCGTCCGGAAGCGTGCTGGGTTCAGGCAGGATGTGACGGCAGGCAGCAAGGGCGATTTCATGCGCCTGCTGCGGCATGAGCGGATGGTCGAGCTTGCGTTTGAAGGCCACCGTTACTGGGACCTGCGCCGCTGGGACCTCGCCCGCACCGTTTTGAATGGCATCAATTGCACCGGTCGCGTGCCGGTGATCGTGGCGGATACCGTGGCCAGCTACCGCGAGGTGGATGCAGACAACGGCAAGAAGCGTGTGTATCAGGCAAAATACAACCGTTTTCCGATCCCGTCGGTGGAACTCCAGCGCAATGCGCAAATGGAGCAGTTCGACGAGTGGAAATAGTCCCAATTGCAACCGTCAAAGACTCTCGAAATGAAAAGAACATATATTTATCAGGCAGGATGCTGGCTATTGGCACTGCTGGGCCTGTTCGGATGCGAGCAGGTAGACTTGAACAAAGGCGTGACCTCGCGGCAGGGGCTGCTGAATTTCTCCGTTTCCATCCCGGGCCAAACCATCGAATATCCCGCGACGCAGGCAGGGCCGTACGCGGCGGGCGACACGATTTTCGTGCGGGTGCCTTCCACGGAAGAAGCACCACTCGACCTCGCACATCTGAAACCCTTCGCCAGTCTTGGGCATAATGCGGTTATGCACCCGGCATTGGGCAGCATTATGGATTTCAGCAAGCCTGTGCAGGTGGAGGTGACCGACGGCGGGGGTGTGGTGAGCAGGCATGTGATCAAAGTGGTGCCCACGTTACCCAAGACCGTTTTTTCAAAATCCTGGTTTAAAACCGCGGAAGCGATGGGGATCAAACGGACCAATATCTCAGGCCTTGCGATTGTGGGTGAACACTTGCTCGTGGCGGATTTCAACGGTGGTAATACCGGCGAAGACAATGGCGTGCGCGTGTTCAACAAAACGACCGGCGAGCTGGTCAAGTCCATCGCTCCGCCGACTACGTTCTGTATGCAGGTTGTCGCCGACGATGCCAATCATTTCGCGATCAACCGCTATAATGTGTACTCGGCGGGTTTTATGGTGTATTATTATGAAAACATCCATAGCGAGCCGAAGCTGTTGCTGAACTATACGGCAGCCATGGGTTGTCCTGTCAACCTCGGCCGGAAGGTGAGTGTGATCGGGAACCTGAAATCGGGTAAGGCGTACATTTATGCTACCACCAACGGCAACAACAGCATTTACTACTGGGAGTTGCAGGACGGCGTCCCGGCTTCCAACGAACCGACTGTGATCCGCTATGCAGCCGCCGAGGCGTGGACTTTCGCACACGTGCAGCGCAAGTCGCTCGATCCAACCTCCGGGCATTATTTTACCTATTGCAATTACAATGCGTCCGATCCTAACCTTACACAGGGAAGCCGGTTTGTGTCTTTTACCAATGACATGGAAGTCACGCCTTTTGCAAAGCAGAATCACTATTATAAGGTACTCGGTTTCGATGTGTTCAAACTCGATGGCAGCGAATACACCGCGATGCTTACGCAGGGTTACTACGCCTGGGATGCTACCCACGTGAAAGTGTTTGAAACAACCGATGCGGGCAAGTTCGGCCAGGTGCCGGGTGCGGCGGGTTATTCCGATTTCATGCTCTTTGAGTCCGAAGCCTATGGCGGTACCAACTACAACCGTTATGGCGACATTGTGGCCGATGTGCGTGGCAACGAAATCTATTTCTATGCGACCATGGCCACGAATGCAGCCAACACTTCGGGTATTATGGTTTACAAAATGAAGTATAACAAGCAATAAACAAATGTGCGTCAGGAGCGTCGCCAGGCTATTTTCAAGGCGATGCTCCTCGCCGCATTCCTATTCCCAACATGTCATCTTTTATTTTCAGGAACATACTTCGCTGCCGGGCAGCGATAGTGATGCTTGCTTTGCTTGCTGCGAAACCGGCGGCGGGGCAGCATTACGAAGCACCCCGCCTGTCGGACCCGAAATCGTGGTCGATAGTGATTGTGCCCGACCCGCAGGGTTATACCAAGTTCAAAAGAAACCAGCCTTTGCTGGATCTGATGACCAACTGGATCGAAGATAACCGTGCACGCCTGAACATCGGGCTGGTGCTTTGCACCGGCGACCTCGTGGAGCAAAACTACATTACGGAACTTCCCAAAGAGAATGGCGATCAGCTCAGCAGCTCGCAATGGCAATGCGTGAGCGGGGCATTCGGGCGGCTCGACGGGAAACTTCCCTATATACTCTGCACCGGTAACCACGATTACGGCACCAACGCGACCGAGAATCGCTACTCACAGTTCAACAGCTATTTCCCGCCGGACAGAAACCCGCTGAACCGGCGGATACTCGTCGAAATGGCACCCAATGCTTCCGGTGTCAGAACCCTGGAAAATGCCTGTTACGTGTTCAAACCGCCATTCGGACCACCGATGCTCGTATTCTCGCTCGAATATGCGCCGCGGAAGGCCGTGGTGGAATGGGCGAAAGCGCTGGCTGCAAGGCCCGAATACCAAAAACATACCGGTGTGGTGCTGACACACAGCTACATGCGTTCCGGAGTGCGCGATAACCAGCGGATTGTGAAGGAAGATTATCCGCCGGGTTTCAGTGATTACACGCTCGGCGAAACATTGTGGCAGCAGCTCGTAAAGCCGGCGGGCAATATCAGAATGGTCTTTTGCGGACATATCATCGATGTGGCGTCCCATGCGGGGCACGTGGGTTTTCGCACGGACCTGAATGCAGCGGGACAAAAAGTACACCAGATGCTATTCAATGCGCAAAACGAAGGCGGTAACTGGAAAGGCAACGGCGGCGACGGCTGGCTGCGCATCCTCGAATTTTTGCCCGATGGCAAAACCGTAAAGGTGAAAACCTTTTCGCCGCTGTTCGCGATGTCGCCTTCCACGCAGCACCTGGCCTGGCGTACCGAGCCGTTCGACCAGTTCGAGTTTTCGCTGTACTGACCCATTGTTCCAACGCATTTGCTAACAGATTATCATGACCTTTTCCCTACACCGATTATACCTAAACCTTTTCCTCCCGGCGCTGATGGCCGTGCTGCTCCATACAACTGCTTTTGCGCAGTCTGGCGGAGCAGCCGCGCAGCGCCTGAAAGTAATGACCTACAACATCCGTATTGCCAGTCCGCCTTCAAAAGGCTGGGGTTATACGGATTTGCCGGCGATAGCGGCGGTGATTAACCGGGAGCAGCCCGACCTGGTGGCATTGCAGGAGGTAGACGCATTTACAGACCGATCCGGTAAGCAATCGCACCAGGCCCGTGAGTTGGGTAAACTCACAGGAATGGAATATCATTTTGCCAAAGCTATCGACCGCAGCAATGGTGACTACGGCGTAGCGGTGCTGTCGCGCTATCCGATCGAGAAGGCCGAAAGTTTCCGGCTGAGTACTGTTTCTGGTCACCCGGAGGCCGAAACGCGGGCGGCGGCTGTCGTTACGGTTCGTACGCCGATGGGCCGGGTGGTTTTCATTTCGGCGCACCTGGATCATTTGAGCGATGCGGACCGGTCGCATCAGATAGGTCAATTGAATAACATTCTGCATCGCTACCGGAAGCGGCCGGTCATTCTGGGCGCGGATTTGAATGCGGTACCCAACAACCCGGTCATTTCGCAATTGAAGCTGGCGATGCCTTGCACCCGTTGCCCGCTTACTTTCCCCGCGGATCATCCCGACCGCACGCTCGATTACCTGATGCTCAACCAGCGCGCCGGGAAAGCATTTGAACGACACAACTATCACGCGGTAGCCGAACACTACGCTTCCGATCATTTTCCGCTGGTGATGGAGCTAACTATGAACCACTAATGTCAGGCAACTTCATGAAATACCTTATCAAAATAAATTTGACCCTGTTACTGCTGCTGACGGGCTGGCAGGCTCCGGCGCAGCGAAAAGGGCCCCTTTTCCGCATCAGCAAGGAAACTTTGCAGGATAAAATCAAAGGGGGATGGGCTGGTCAGACGATCGGCGTAACATTCGGCTGGCCAACGGAATTCGTTTATCAGGGCACTTTTATCCAGGATTATCAACCGATCCCATGGCATGCCGACTACGTTTCCGAAGCAATGCACACCTTCCCGGGTTTGTTCGACGACATTTACATGGACCTGACTTTCGTGGAGGTCATCGAACGGCTGGGTGTCCACGCGCCTGCGGCTTCATTCGCCCGTGCCTACGCGAGTGCGGGTTATGAGCTCTGGCATGCCAATCAGGCGGGACGGTACAATGTTCTGCAGGGAATCCCGGCGGCTCGATCGGGGCACTGGGAGCATAACCCGCACGCCGACGATATCGATTTCCAGATCGAGGCCGACTTTGCAGGGCTGATGAGCCCGGCCATGCCCGGCGCGGCATCTGCCCTGTGCGACCGGGTAGGGCATATTATGAATTACGGCGACGGCTGGTATGGCGGTGTTTTTGTGGCGAATATGTACGCCCAGGCATTTAAGAGCAACGACGTAAAAACCGTTGTCGGGCAGGCATTGCGGGCTGTTCCCGTGCAAAGCAAGTTTTATCAATGCATTGCCGACGTTATCCGCTGGCACCGGCGGTACCCGTCCGATTGGAAACGTACCTGGTTTGAGATCCAGCGGAAATGGAGTGCGGAGGCCGGTTGTCCCGACGGCGTATTTCATCCGCTCAATATCGATGCGAAGCTGAATGCCGCTTATGTGGTGCTGGGGCTGCTCTACGGAAATGGCGATTTTACCAAAACCATGGAAATATCGACACGGGCGGGGCAGGATTCGGACTGCAATCCGTCGACGGCGGGAGGAGTACTGGGGACAATGCTCGGGTATTCCAAGATCCCTGCTTACTGGCTGGACCCGCTCAAAAAGGCCGAGCGGCTGCCGTTCAGTCATACCACCCTGGCATTGCGGGATGTGTACGAGCTAGGGGTTAAGCATGCATTACAGCACGTTGCCGAAAACGGGGGGCGCATTTCAGGCAATATAATAGAAATCCCTCAGGAGCCGGTGAGCCCCGTGCGGTTTGAAGAGAGTTTTCCGGGGCATTTTCCGGCGGGGAAAGTGCAGGTCAATAGCACCCGCAGCGACTCAGTTTCCTTTCGATTTGATGGTAAGGGCTTCGTGTTGAGGGGATTTGTCCAAAAGCTGTCCCGTAGTGCTTCCGACAAGCCTGTCCGCGTGGCACTATACATCGACGATCAGTTTCTGGAAGAGTTTGACCTGCCATTGATCGCAGCGCACCGGCGCACCGAGCTTTGTTGGAAATATAGCCTCGCACCGGGAGCACACAGGGTTACACTGAAAGCGGTGGCACCCAATCCGGACTATGAGATCGTGGCCCGGGAAGCAGTTGTTTATCAATAACTAATTTTTCGTGAAAAAAGTAAGATCCTCCATAGCGCTCTTCCTGGGCTGCCTGCTTTGTGCCGGCGCTACTACGAAGCAGCCCACGCAATTGTTTGCCGATTTGCCTGACAGGCTACCGATTTCGATCAGCGTACCGCAAAATGAGCCGGATTCAAGCCGATTTACCTATTCCACGCTCGTATCCGGACTGGACGAGCCGATGCAAATGGCTATTTTGCCTAACTATGACCTGGTGGTCGCCGAGCGAAAAGGTGCCGTCCGGTATTTCGACAATGCAACCAAAGAGCTTTCGACTATCGCACAACTCAATGTGTTCAGTGGCATCGAGGACGGTTTGCTGGGAGTAGCCGCAGACCCGGATTTTAAGACAAATCATTGGGTTTACCTCTATTACGGAGTCGGAGGCGAAAAAAGTGTCAGTCAGCTGACGCGTTTTGAGCTGAAAGGCAGGAAACTGGTGCAGGAATCTGCCAGAGTACTGCTGGAAGTGCCGACGCAGCGTAAATACTGCTGCCACTCCGCGGGTTACATCACCTTCGCGAACGGGCTGCTTTATCTTTCCATCGGCGACAATACCAATGCAGAGGAGATCGAAGGGCATACGCCCATAGACGAACGTCCCGGACGTGAGCTTTCCGACGACCAGGCATCCACGGCAAACAGCAATGATCTCCGGGGCAAGATTTTACGGATCAAGCCCGAGCCGGACGGTACTTACAGCATTCCGGATGGCAATCTCTTTCCCAAAGATGGTTCGCAGGGGAGGCCGGAAATCTACGTCATGGGGGTGAGGAATCCATTTCGCATCTCTGTCGACCCTAAAACGGACTTTCTCTACTGGGGCGATGTGGGACCCGATACCGAGGTGCCGGGAAGCGAGGGTAAAATGAGTTATGACGAGATCAACCAGGCCCGCAAGCCCGGTTTTTTCGGGTATCCCTATTTTCTGGCAGATAACCAGGTATTTCCCGACTACGATTTTGCGACCAAGAAAGAAGGTCCGGGTAAGGATCCGCTCCGGCCGGTCAACGACTCGCCGCATAATACGGGCATCCGTGAGTTGCCTCCGGCACAACCGGCTTTTATCTGGTATGGGAAAGGCCCTTCAAAAAAATACCCGTTAGTGGGCAAAGGCGGCGCCAGCGCCATGGCAGGCCCGGTATATCACAGCGACCGATACCCTAATGCTCCCTATAAACTGCCCGGGTATTACGATGGTAAGCTTTTCATTTTTGAATGGATACGGAAGTGGATAATGGCGGTCACCATCGATAAGGACGGGAATTACTCAGGTATGGAACCTTTCCTGCCGCAGCTGAAAGTGGTGGCGCCTATCGACATGCAGATTGCGCCCGACGGCGCCATTTACCTGCTCGCCTACGGTACCAACTGGTTTGCCCGCAACACCGATTCCGGCATTATCCGCGTGGAATACGCAGAGGGCAACCGGAATCCCGTGGCCATACTGAATGCAGGCAACACGACGGGTGGGGCTCCATTTACGGCCACGCTTTCTGCCAAAGGTTCGAAAGATTATGACGCCGGAGACAAGCTTACTTACGAGTGGAAAATCGGCGCCCGAAAATTCACCGGCGAAACTTTGAAACACACATTCACAAAACCGGGCGTGTATAATGTGGTGCTCACCGTCACGGACCAGCATGGGGGCAGGGGTACAGCCACGACCGAATTTAAAATTGGGAATACCCCGCCGGTTGTGCAGATTAAAACCGGCGCTAACCGCAGCTTCTACTGGGACAATGCTGCGTTCGACTACGAAATCAATGCTACCGACCGGGAGGACGGGAAGATCGCGCCTTCGAAAATCCATGCCTCGTTCAACTACATCGCATTCGGGAAGGACCTGGCAGGGGCATTGTCGGGAGGGGAGGAAAACATCCGCTACGCTGCGACAGCCAAACTGTACGCATCGCTGGATTGCAGCGCATGCCATACGATGAATGCGAAATCGATTGGACCGCCGTTACGGGAGGTTGCAAAACGATACGACGGGAAACCGGGTGCTGCCGATATGCTGGCCCGGAAGATCATCAGCGGCGGAAGCGGGCAATGGGGGTCATATCCGATGCCGCCTCACCCTGATTTGCCCGAAAAGAGTGCCAGGGAGTTGGCCGGGTACATTCTGTCATTGGGAAAGCCGGCATCACAGCTGCCATTAAAATCCACGCTGAAACTCACGGAACATATCGGCCAGGGCAGCGAGGGTGCATATGTATTGCAAGCCATGTATACCGATAAAGGTGCGAACGGAATAGCGCCGATTAAAAGCGAAAGCCGCATTGTAATGCGCAACCCGTTGGTTCAGATGGAGGATTACCAGGAAGGGAATGTAGGCGTCGTGATCGCGACGCAGCAAACGGGCTTTGTGTCTTACATTGCCAATATCACCGATGGGAAATATACCCGCTTCAATGGGATCGATTTGACACATATCCAAAACATCCGCCTGCGCATTCAGGAGCATGGTGCCGGTGGAACGGTGGAGCTCAGGCTGGATAGCCGGGACGGGCCGCTGGCCGGTAAGGTGCAAATTCCCGGAGGCAAACTTGCTGACCTTAAAGAAGGCTGGAAGGAGATCTCGTTACCCGTGGAGCGCGGAGCCGGAATGCATGATATTTACCTGGTTTTTAAAAATGAGCAAGCCGCGGGGCCGCTCTTTCACATCGATTGGATGTATTTTTCAGAAAATTCTAAACCTTAATCAAATATGAACCGCAGAAGTTTCATTTACAGTTCGGTCCTGTCGTCGACCGGCCTGGTGGTGGCCGCCCGTGACTTGTCGTTTAGCCGTGAAGTTGAAAATGGCAAAAGGGTAGGAATAATCGGGCTGGATACCAGCCATAGCGAGGTTTTCACGAGGATGATCAACAGCGGTTCCCCGGATATGAATGGGTACCGGGTAATTGCGGCTTACGAGCTGGGCAGCAAAGATATTGCGTCCGCATTAAACCTTCGTCCGGGCGTAACCGCGAAGGTCAGGGAAATGGGAGTCGAAATCGTCGATTCCATTGAGGCGCTGCTGGGCAAAGTGGATGTAGTGCTGCTCGAATCCAACGATGGTAGGCCGCACCTGGAACAGGCGCTGCCGGTTTTCAAAGCTGGGAAGCGTATTTTCATCGATAAGCCGGTGGCTGCGTCCCTGGACGGCGCCAAAGCGATTTTCAAGGCTGCCGCGCAGCACAACACACCGGTATTTACCTCATCTGCTTTGCGTTTTGACGCCAACGTCCGGCAAGTCGTAGGGGGCAGCATCGGTAATGTCACGGGTGCGGATGTTTATACGCCTGCCGAAATGGAGCCACATCACAGCGACCTGGCCTGGTATGCCATTCACGGCGTCGAAATGCTGTTTACCGTGATGGGGCCGGGTTGTAAAAGCGTTTCGCGCACCTACCGCGATGGCACGGACCTGACGGTGGGTGTTTGGAGCGATGGCCGCATCGGAACCGTACGTGGCATCCGGACAGGCGCTTCGAATATCGCCGGAACGGCTTTCGGAACAAAGGGCATTGCACCTTTGGGCCCTTTTTCCGGTTACGAGCCGCTGGTAAAACAGATTGTCACGTTTTTCGAGACCGGCAAGGTCCCCGTAAGCCCGGCCGAGACGCTGGAAATTTTCAGTTTTATTGAAGCTGCGGATTTGAGCCGCAAAAAGGGCGGAAAAACGATTCAGCTGCCTATGAATGGATAGACCTGAACGAGGTGTTAAAATCAGGATAGCAATTATTTGATCGGTACCTGAGCGCCGGCTTGGAGCTCAGTAATGGTTCGTCCGCAGTAACACCGTCTTGAAGGAACGGTACGGAATGGCTACTCCATCGTGCAGGGGTAGCCATTCTTTTGTTTGGTTTTTGATATTTTGCGGAAAATTTCTGCTTTAATTTTTGTAATTTTCCAAATAATATATTGTTGAGTGGTTACTTATTGATTATTAGTTCTGTTTGATAATTGGGCGAGGCATATTTGAATAGCGACAAACACCTGGTACTCTCTGCCGCACAGGGCAGTCAGGCTGCTTTTGTTGCACTTTTTCATCGCTACAAAAGCAAACTTTATGGCTACACCCTCCGCCTGACCGGTTCGGAAATGCTGGCGGAGGACATTGTGCAGGATGTTTTCACGAAACTCTGGGCAGATCATGCCTCGCTGGGCTCGGTCGATAATTTCTCCGGATACCTTTTTCGCATGTCCCGGAACCATGTACTCAACCACTTTAAGCGCATGGCACACGAGACGGCCATCGTAGCGGAGATGTTTCGGGAGGGTGAGCCAGGTAACAACAATGCGCAGGATATGCTGGCTGTGAGGGAGGTGGAAGAAGTTTTGCAGTCGGTGGTGGATACGTTGCCGCCCCAACAACGCGCCGTATACCGCCTTAGCCGGGAAGAGGGGAAAACCCATGAAGAAATCGCTGATCTTCTCAAAATATCTCCCAATACGGTTAAAAACCACATTGTGCAGGCGATGGCTACCATTCGTACGCAGCTTCGCCGTCATGCCGATTCGCTGCTTGTGGCGGCCATGCTGATCTCTCTGAAAAAATAATTCAAAAAATTTTTCGTCCGACTAGTCCCTGGCCTTTTGCCGGTTGTCTTTCATTTGGCAACCGGAAAGAATCGCTTGCTATTGAGCTAAAAATATAGGGAATAGCCAAATTTAAATGATGGTGATTGCTGGAATGGAGATATTTTATGCCTGACGAACGGATCGAAATTTTAATAGGAAAACTGATCGGCGGAACGCTGAATGCGACGGAGAGACGCGAGCTGGCCGAATGGGTACAGCTCAATCCCGACGACGCACGTTTCCCGCAGGCGCTGGAACGTGCGTGGGAGCGGTTCGAGCCGGAGCAACCGATGCCCGAAGTCATTTCCGACCGTATTCTGGGCAACATCTTTCCGGCAACGGTTTCCGAAGACGAGCCCGAAGAAAGTGGAGGTATTGCCTGGCTTTGGCCGAAGCTTGTCGCGGCAGCGTTGGTGATTGGGTTGGGCGTGTATTGGTGGGCGAGCTATCGCGGCAGTCGCGATGTGGCGCAGCAGGAGAGAGCTGTAAAAGTGCAGTTGGCCGACATCCCACCAGGTGGTAACAAGGCCATACTTACCCTTGGCGACGGATCAAGCATTACCCTCGATAGTGCCGGTAACGGCGTGCTTGCAAGCCAGGGCGGCACGAGCGTGACCCAGTCGGGCAAAGGGCAGCTCGTTTACAAATCGGGTGGGAAAGACGAAATCGTTCCGGTTTTTAATACGGTCTCGACACCCAAAGGCGGCCAGTTTCACATTGTACTGCCCGACGGGACGGGCGTCTGGCTCAATGCGGCTTCAAGCCTTCGCTTCCCAACGGCATTCACCGGCAAGCAGCGCAGCGTGGAGATTACCGGCGAGGTGTACTTCGAAGTGGCGCACAATCGGCAGATGCCTTTTGTCGTGAAGAACGGGCCGACGGAGATTACCGTGCTCGGAACGCATTTCAATGTAATGGCCTACGACGACGAGAAGATCATGCGGACGACGTTGCTCGAAGGAGCGGTGAAAGTGACCCGGGGCGGGAGGCAGGCATTGCTTGCGCCCGGGCAACAGGCGCGGATCAGCCCGGCGACGGGTAGTTTGCGTGTGGTCGATGACGTGGATACCGGAAAAGAGCTTTCCTGGAAAAATGGCTATTTCCAGTTTGAAGACGAGAGCCTGGAAAGCATTATGCGGCAGGTTTCGCGCTGGTATGATGTGGAGGTTAGGTATGAGGGCAATAGCAAGGGGGAGAACTTCACCGGACGGCTTACCCGTAACTCCAATGTATCGAGTGTCCTGAAAATCCTTTCCCTAAGCGGCGTGAAATTCAGGATTGAAGATAAGACCATTATTGTAACACCATAACCCCCCTCTCTGCCTATGACCGAATAGCGACTCTCTCACCGGCCTCTGGTAAAAAAGAACGGGAACGTTGCAACCGCTCCCGATCCGGCAAGAGCCCGGCACTTGTAAACAATTGTCCAACTGTTTAGTACCAACTCTCAAGACAAAAGTATGAACCACAACTCTTTTATCCAAAAGGGGATAGGGCCTTCATATGCCCATGAAGAACCTCCCTGCTCTCCCTTTATCAGGGCCATCCGGATTATGAAACTGATCTTTATGATATCGCTCGCATTCTGTATGCAGGTAAGCGCCAGCAGCTTTTCGCAGAAGATCACCATCCTGGCGAAGAATGCGCCGCTGGAAAAGGTATTAAAGGAAATTGAAAAGCAAAGCGGCTATTCATTCTGGTACAAAACGGAGCTTATCCGGAAATCCGACCGTGTGACGGTGTCGCTCCGTGAGCGTTCGCTCGAAGATGTGCTGGCCCAATGCCTGGCGAACCAGCCGCTGGAATATTCCATCGTGGACAAAACGGTGGTTTTGCAGCCCAAAAAGCAGTTGAAGATAGCCCCCCCGGCCCCCAAAGCCGTGCAGCTGATCAAGGGACAGGTAATGGGCTCGGACGGAAAGCCGCTCGTAGGTGTGACCGTCGTTGTGAAGGCCAGCAAGCTCGGGACCGTGACGGATGTCGACGGGAATTTTTCGATCGATGTAACGGATACAGACGTACTTGTTTTTTCCTACATCGGGTTTGACTCAAGAGAGGTCCTGGTCGGCAAACAAACCAACATTTCGGTTTCATTAACGGAAAGTAACACGACATTGAATGAGGTGGCAGTCGTTGGATACGGCCAGCAGTCGCGGAAAAATCTGACGAGTGCGGTTAGTACGGTCAAAAGAGAGGAGCTCAATACCGGCGCGATTACCGATGTGGGACAGTTACTTCAAGGGAAAGTGCCTGGACTGAACATCACAGCCAGCGGGGATCCTAACAAGCCGGCGGCGGTGGTGATGCGGGGTGCGTCCACGATCAACAGCGCGCAGGGGCCGTTTTACGTGATCGACGGTGTGCCGGGGGCCGATATCGCCACTATTGCGCCGGATGATATCGCTTCCATCGATGTGTTGAAAGACGCTGCTGCAACGGCCATTTACGGGAACCGTGCCGCCAATGGTGTCATTATGGTCACCACCAAAAAAGGAAAAGCAGGGACGATGCAGATTTCCTACAACGGTTATGTGGGTATCGAGAAGGTTTCGAACAAGCTGGATATGATGACCGCGAACCAGCTGAGAGCTTTTCTGGAAAAAAACGGCATCGGCTTCACGCCGGCGGATGACAAGGGGGCCGATACAGACTGGCAGTCGTCTATCCAGAAAAAGACGGCGGTGTCCACCAATCATAACCTGTCTTTCAATGGCGGCGGCGAGCACACAACTTACGCCGCAAGTTTGAACTACGTGAAGAAAGACGGCATCCTGTTGAACAGTGATCTGACCCGCGTAATCGGCCGCCTTTCGATTGAGCAGCGTGCCTTGAAGGACAAATTGAAATTCGGCTTCTCGGTAACGAACTCCCATAGCAATGCCAACGATATTCCATACCGGAACACCGTGTTGCTGCAATCGACTTCTTACCTGCCTGTTTCACCGATCAGAAAAGAGGACGGTTCCTATTTTGAAAATTTTCAGAATACCAACTACTACAATCCGGTGGCGATGATCAATAACAGTGAGATGAATACGAAATCGAACAATCTCATCGGAAGTTTTAAAACGCAGGTGGAACTGCCTTTCGGATTGACTTATAACCTGGATATTTCTTACCTGAACACCAATTCTTTGCAGGGCACGTACTACAACAAATATTTTACGAATAATTACAACAACATGTACGACAATCCCGATCCGGGCTTGGGTTTCCATGCGGTTCAATCATTCGGGAAGAACGGGCAGGCAAACAGAAGTTCGTACCAGAGTACCAGTAAAATCCTGGAAACTTACCTGACCTGGAACAAGGAGTTCGGCGATCATTCCCTCAACGCGGTAGTGGGTTACTCGTGGCAGAATAACAAGACAGGGCAAGGCTTTCAGGTGACCACCAGCAATTTCCCGGTCGATAACATTACCTACAATAACCTCGCTTTGAGCAATCCGTACGGGACGGCAGGCTACCAGATCGGCTTTGGTCCGGATGGGGTTTATCAGGAAACACAGCTGATTTCCGATTTCGCGAGATTTAACTATAACTACAAAAGCAAGTATCTGCTGCAAGGGTCGGTCAGAAGAGACGGCAGCTCGGTATTTGGTGCCAATAATCAATGGGGCTACTTCCCATCGGTAGGCGCCGCGTGGAGAGTAAGCCAGGAAAGTTTCATGGAGCACCAGCATGTATTCAGCGACCTGAAACTGAGGGCCAGCTATGGCGTTACTGGTAATGCAACCGGATTCAATGCCTACACGGCACAATTTATCTCCGGAGCGTTGGGTACCTATTATTACAATGGCTCACTCACAGGTGCTTATGGCCCTACGAAATCTGAAAACGCCGACCTGAAATGGGAGAAAACGGCTACGACCAACGTCGGTCTCGACTTTGCTGTGCTGGGAAACCGTGTGAACGGCTCGCTGGAAGTATATGAGAAGAATACCACGGGCATGATCTATTCCTACACGGTGGACCCGATCCTGGTGCCATCCGGAAGTATTGTAGCGAATGGCGGAAGCGTGAACAATAAGGGCGTTGAGTTTAACCTTAGTGCAAAAGTGGTGGATCGGGCCAATTTCAGCTGGACGAGCGGAATCAATCTTGCGCACAACAAAAACGTCATCACCAGCCTTACCAATCCTCTGTTTGCGGGCGGCGACTCCGTATTGTTGTCGCGTCCTGAGGGCGGCGGTCAGTCGGGAAGATCACTCCAGATCCTGAAAGCGGGCCGCCCATTGGGACAATTCTTTTCCTTCCAGTATGCCGGAAAAAATGAAGCGGGGGTTTCGCAATTCGTGGCAGCGGACGGCAGCCTGACGACCACGCCGGTGGTTGGAAAAGACTATCACTACCTGGGCAGCTCACAACCCAAGCTGATGATGGGCTGGACGAACAGCGTGAGGTATAAAAACTTTGATCTGAACGTGTTCGTAAGAGGTGTCTTCGGAAACAAAATCTTCAATGCGACCCGCGCCGACCTGTTCAGGCCAAGTACTGCGCAGTATGCCAATATTCTTGCGGAAGTGGCCAACGAACCGGTGAGTGATTTCAATGCCTACGTTTACTCGTCGCGTTTCATGGAAAGCGGAAGTTTTGTGAGGCTCGACAATGCTACGCTGGGCTACAACTTCAAGAAGCTGGGGCCATTTGTCAAAAATCTGAGGGTTTATACTTCGGTCAACAATTTGTTTGTCATCACCAAATACACGGGTGTTGATCCGGAGGTGAACCAGGGCGGGATTGCGCCGGGTGTTGACTACAACAACTTCTATCCGAAGACCCGTACGTTTCTATTCGGTCTGAACATATCCATCTAACATCGAAGGAGAATCATGAAGAATTCATATATAAAACTATTTTTCTCAACGCTGGCGGCAACCGCGCTGTTTGCCTGCCACGACTTGGACGTGCCGGTCACGACCGCACTGACGACCGACGTATTCCCGAGTACGGATGAACAATTCATTTCCGCAGCCGGGCCTGTTTATGTGGCATTGAGAGGCAATTTCGGAGCGGAAGCCTATCAGATCGCGGCATATAGCACGGATGAGGGCATTATGCCTGCCCGGGGAGGTAACTGGTACGACGGCGGTCAAAACCAGACACTGCACCTGCACACCTGGACGGTGGACAATGGTTATGTAAACGGCCACTGGACGTGGTTATCGACCATTATCGGCGTCGCCAACCAGACGCTCTCCATTCTGGAACAGAAAATGCCGGACGGCGCAGCGAAGCAAACGAGCCTTGCGGAGATTAAGATGGTACGTGCATTGGCCTATTTCATGATGATGGATAGTTTTGGAAATGTGCCAATCTATACGACTTACGGTGATTTCGCACCCAAAACCAACTCGCCGAGGGCAGAAGTTTTCAGTTTTATTGAAAAGGAAATCCTCGAAGCAATCCCGAATCTGAGCGAAGTATCGGGCATGACTACCTACGGAAGGCCCAACAAATGGACTGCCTATGCCTTGCTGGCGAAAATGTACCTGAACGCCGAGTATTACACCGGTACAAACCGGTATAACGACTGCATCGCCGCCTGCGACAAGGTGATCGGTTCAGGATTGTATGCATTGGAGCCCAGAAGCAGCTATCTGAATATGTTTTATCCGACGAACGGGCCGCAGATGAAGGAGTTTATTTTCGCGATTCCCTACGATCCGGCGCAAACCAATACCTTCCCATTCAGAAGCGTAAACATTCGCGCGCGGTACGACATTCCGAGAAGCATGGTCAAGAAGTTCAGTCTGCCTTACACGCCTGCCGGAAGTGCTAGTACATTGCCGGAGTTTTATGCCAATTTCAATGATGAGGGGGATATCAGAAACAAACAATGGCTGACCGGATTGCAGTATATGAACGACGGCGTCACGCCGCTCACCGTTACCACTACGAACATCGGGTACGACCAGTTTTACAAAGGGGACAATCCGTCGGGCCCGTACACTTACCAGGTGAAACTGACGCCCGAGGTGGTACTTCGCCAGGATGTGGGATCTTTTGACGCGGGTAACGACGAAATTGCCTGGCACATGGGATACCGCAACATGAAGTTTTACCCCGATGCAAGTTCGCTCAACCGGAACCAAAACAATGATATCCCCGTGTTCAGATATTCGGATATTGTTCTGATGAAGGCCGAGGCGATACTGCGCGGCGGAAGTCCGACGCTCGGCCATACGGCACTTTCGCTGGTGAATGAGTTGCGGGCGCAGCGGACCACGTCGCCGGCTTTGACGAGTGTTAATCTTGAATTTATCTACGCGGAAAGAGCGCGTGAGTTTGCCTCGGAGGGCTGGCACCGGAATGACATGATCCGTTTTGGGAAGTTTGAGGGCAAATGGGGCTACAAAACCAATTCGGATATCACTCGCCGCATCTTCCCGATACCAAGGGTGGCGCTGCAACTCAATCCTGCTCTGGTCCAGAATCCGGGCTATTGATTTATAACATTCTCCGTATCCGCATTTCGGCTGCGGAGAATGTCTTTATTCACATCGTTCCGGTCACAGCATTCAGCTGGTGACAGGCCAATCATTCCGTATTTTAAAATGAATCATTTCCACAATGGTGGTTCTTCTCCCCGATGGCTGAGAAGAGTCAACCGGTTTTGTCTTATTTTTTTGATGAGTGTCCTCGCGAAGATTTCTGTCGCGCAGACAGTTGTTAGCTCATCAAACTCCTTGATAAAGAGAGTAATCCCAACGCACGCTTCTCATTTTCAGGTAGAAGAGCTGCATTCGAAGTCGGGCAAAGATGAATTTGAAATCGAAAGCAAAGCGGGTAAAATCATCCTCCGCGGAACGAGCGGCGTGGCGGTGGCTTCCGCCTTGTACCATTACCTTACCGAGTATGCGCATTGCCAGATTACCTGGAACGGCACGAACCTGATGCTACCCGCGAAACTGCCCGTTGTTCCGGCCAAAGTGCAGAGGCAGACCGTATATCCGTACCGTTATAACCTCAACTATTGCACATTCAATTACAGTATGAGCTGGTGGGATTGGGACCGTTGGCAGAAGGAGATCGACTGGATGGCTCTGCACGGCATCAACATGCCGCTGGCGATCACCGGCGAGGAATATGTCTGGCTGCAAGTTTATCAGGACATGGGTTTCTCGGCAGACGATCTCAAAGATTTTTTCAGCGGTCCGGCCTATTTCGGCTGGTTCTGGATGGGTAACCTCGACGGCTGGGGCGGGCCGCTGCCGCTGAGCTGGATGGAGAGCCATAAAACATTGCAGCAACAGATCCTGCGCCGCCAGCGGGAGCTGGGCATGAAACCGGTGCTGCCCGCATTCACCGGTCACGTGCCGGCGGCATTCCGTAAAAAATACCCGAATGCGCAGCTGAAAGCGACCAACTGGACTAATGGCTTCGGTGATACTTACATCCTGGATTCGCAAGACCCGCTGTTTGCAGACATCGGAAGGCGTTTTTTGGACAAACAGAAGGAACTCTATGGCACCGACCATCTCTACTCCGCCGACACATTCAATGAAAACGAGCCACCGACAGATGATCCGGCCTATCTTTCCAAACTCAGCGAACGCATTTACGAAGGCATGCACCAGGCTGATCCTGACGCCGTTTGGGTAATGCAAGGCTGGCTTTTTTACAGTGACCGGAAGTTCTGGAAAGCGCCGCAGATCGAAGCATTGCTCAAAGCGGTACCCGATGATAAAATGATTTTGCTTGACCTGGCTGCGGAAATCGAACCTGTCTGGAAGCGAACCCGCGCATTTTACGGAAAGCCCTGGATATGGAATATGCTCAACAACTTCGGTGGTAATGTAAACTTGTTCGGCAGGATGGATGGCGTGGCCCAGGGGCCGGCAGCTGCGTGGAACGACCCCGCGAAAAAACGGATGGAGGGCATTGGCCTAACGATGGAGGCCATTGAGCAGAACCCGGTGATTTATGAATTAATGATGGACCATACCTGGCGCACAACGCCCATTGACCTCGATGACTGGCTGCCGAAATACGCAAGGAACCGTTACGGGAAGGATGATTTGCAATTGGTTAAAGCATGGCAAATCCTGCGGAGGACGGTTTACAACGGCAAAGAGATTCGCGACGGCGCCGAGTCTATTATTACGGGACGGCCTACGCTCGATTCGACTACCGTGTGGACCCGGACAAAACTGAACTATCCGCCCGCAGACTTAATGCCCGCTTGGGATCTCTTTATGCTGTCGGCGTCGAAGGGGCCGCATACAGACGGTTTCCTGTACGACTTGACAGACATTTCCCGGCAAGTACTGGCCAATTATGCATTGGTAGTTCAGAAGCAATGGGTGCAGGCATTTCGCAATGGCGACCGGGTCGCATTCCAAAAGCGCAGCCGTGAATTTCTGGAACTGATCTCCGATATGGACATGCTGCTGGCAACCCGAAAGGACTTTTTGCTGGGCCCGTGGATCGCCTCCGCGCGCAAATGGGGGAGTAGTCCTGCCGAGAAAGCGCTTTATGAACAAAACGCCCGCGACCTGATCACGCTCTGGGGCGACGCGGACAGTCCGCTGCATGAGTATTCCAATCGCCAGTGGAGTGGTTTGTTGAATGATTTTTACAAGGTACGCTGGGAGAAGTTCTTTTTCATGCTCGAAAGCGCCCTGCAAGCCGGCAGCACGCCCGACTGGCAGGCGTTCGAAAAGTCGATCGTGCAATGGGAATGGCAATGGGTAACTGCGCACAAGGATTTTCCGGTAGAGCCGAAAGGAAGCACCATTCAGATTTCCTGGAAATTGTATGAGAAATACGGGCACCTCATCCGGGAGTCTTATCGCATGGGATTTGCTGGTTTTTGACGATCATGCCGAGCTGTTACTGAAACAGCTCGGCATGATCGAAATGGCACAAGCCTAGTTACTCCTATTACTACGATCCAGAAACAAATACCGGGCATCATCGAATTTGACTGCTTTCGATTCTGTGTCCAGTATCATCACTGGGGGCATTGCGTCGTTGGGTTGCGCAGCCTGCCATTCGGGAAGTTTATCGCCATTGGGATTTCCGTTAATAACGAAGTTTGCGAAGTAATTCAGCATGGTTTCTGATACCTTGTAATCATCCGGGGTCCAGGCGTAATCTTTCACCAAATCCAGGTTTCCCATGCAATATTCAATTTCGCAAGCGTGGGGAGCTCCGATGGGCGCCGGCATTTTATTACCTCCTTGCTGCACACCGCCCGCAAGGCCGGATGTCAGGTTTTTATCAACCAAAGGCGGGCGTAATTTGCTGTAAAGGTAACGGTACACAGCCTGACTGCTGTTTTTGCGATGTGCGTCGAACCACTTCCAGGTGCTGTAAACGATGAACCGGTCAGAGGCCAGGTTCGTAGCAGCCCATTCAACTTCTTTAGCATTGCCGTGAGGATACACTTTCAATACCTCTTCCCAATCATTCGGATACGCCTCTTTTACCTTTTTGACCAAATTCTCGTCATTGATGGGACCTTGGGTAAATGCGGTTCCCGGAATTTCAGCCGAATTCCAGCCCACGAGCAAAGGAACCTGCGCTTGTTCTTTGGCTTTAAAAATTTCCAGCATAGGCTTGGGAAGAAAATACCCATCAATTACAGGAGGAAAGCCGAAACGCTTGGATTCGGTGTATGCCTCGTACAGCTCGCGGGTACTGGCCGCCCTGAGCTGGGCCAGGGATGTGTAGCCAGCTTTTTGGGCAAAATCTGCCCCTATTTTTTCAGCTTCTGCCAGCGACACGGCCGATAGTGCGCCCATTCCCGAGCCGCTTTCGCCAATCGCGCCGGCGATCAGACTCCTCGACAACGGAGACGCCATTTGCGCACTCACGGAAACCGATCCGGCCGATTCGCCCGCGATGGTCACTTTCTTCGGATCACCGCCAAATGCCGCAATGTTCTTGTTTACCCATTTCAGGGCAAATGCCTGATCGAGCAATCCGTAGTTGCCCGACGCTTTGTAGGATGCTTCTTTGCTCAACCCGGGGTGGGCAAAGAAGCCGAACAAGCCCAATCGGTAGTTAACCGTCACCACCACAATGCCCTTTTTGGCCATCGCCGCACCGTCATAACGAGGTTCGGAGCCATCCCCGGCAACGAATCCGCCGCCATAGAAATACACCAAAACGGGAAGGCCGGTCGTGTTGCGTTTAGCGGGAGTCCATACGTTCAGGTACAGGCAATCCTCGCTGATTCCATTTGAACGGAAGCCCATGTCGCCGAATACGGGGGCTTGTATGGCACGCGGGCCGAACGCCTTCGTCTGTTTTACGCCCGTCCAGTTGCCGAGCGCTTGCGGCGCTTTCCAGCGCAGGTCTCCAACCGGCGGTTTGGCGAAAGGAACGCCCAGGTAGTATTGAAGGCCGGTTTTGGTGTCATACAGACCCTCGATAGTGCCGTTTTCAACTTTTGCTTGTACGGCAAATCCATTGTTGCCCTGCGCGAACACGCTGGTGTTATTCATGATGCACGACAGCAGGGCCGCCAGGAAGAGGAAAGTTTTCATCATCATTGTCTCAGTTTGTGACAATAGTAATTGGTAATTATCAGAAGTGCTAACTATTTTTGAGGAAAATTTTTGAAATGCCCCAAACGGCCTATTTACCTCATATTGCTTACGATTCCGTGATCTTTGGATTTTCAGAAGGTGACTTGAAAATCCTGATTATGGAGTATCACAACACCGGTCTGTTTGCACTACCGGGCGGGTTTGTGCAGTTGCAGGAAAATCTGAACGACGCGGTGCTTCGCGGTTTGAATGAACGGACAGGCCTGACGGACATCTATCTCGAACAGTTCTATACGTTTGGTGATTTCAGCCGTTTTGACCCGGAAGTCATGCGCACCTTGCTGGAAGCCAACGGTATCCGGCCCGATGACGGGTACCAATGGATGCTGGACCGGTTTATTTCGGTGGCTTATTACGCGCTGATCAACTACGAAGATGTGACACCAAGGCCCGACGCGCTTTCGGATTCCTGTGAATGGTACCCGGTTAACGAACTGCCTGAGCTTATCCTGGATCACAGGCAGATTGTTGAGAGAGCTATTCAGACTTTACGGGATAATCTGGACAGAAAATTGGTGGGAGGGAACTTGCTTCCCAAAAAGTTCACCATGAATGAGCTTCAAAATGTATATGAAGCCATATTAGGTACCAAACTTAGAAGGACAACCTTCCAGCGAAAGATGCTTGCGGCGGAGGTACTAACCCGCCATGAGAAGCATTTCTCCGGAAAGGCGCATATGGCTCCTTACTTGTACAGCTTTAAGTAGTACATGGCTTCACTCGCTTTCAGAGGATTCCAACTCATTGATGATCGTCTTCGCAGCTAAATCCGCGGCCAGCAAGACGATCTGTTCGGGAGTTCCGTAGAATACGTTTCGGACGGCAATCGATCGCTCTTTGATGAGAATATGAATGAAGATGGTCCCGACGGGCTTTTGGGGTGTTTCACTTCCCCCCGGTGTGGTAAGGCCCGTGACGGCAACCTGGACATCCGAGGTGATCAGGCTGCGCAGGCGGAAGGCCAGCTCCCTCGTCACCTCTTCGGATTCAGGTGTAAATTGCTGAATCAGGTCCGGATCTATTCCTAACACATTTTCTTTTACCTGTGCATCATAGCACACCAGCCCGCCTTTCAGGACCCCGCCCGAGTCCGCACACAATGAAAATTCAGATGCAAGACGTCCGGCAGTGGCGCTTTCGGCGAACGCGATGGTCAGCCCATGGTCTTTTAAGATTCTACCGCAATCGTGTATCAGCTTTGAGGGCATAGTCGGGCATGTTTAGGTTAGCTCAAATGCCTGGCGTGGTTTTAGTGCAGGCAGCGCGAGAGTTGTCAAACCATAAAAAATGTGCCATCATCCTCCATAAATAATAGCGTGTCACAGATTGCTCCTTCGTCAATCGATGTGTTTGCAATTTCAGGAACTCTGTCGTTTTTGATCTGAAAGACTTTAAACCAGGCAATGAATATGAGTAAGAAACTTGCTGAAAACCTCAGTTTAAAAGGAAAGACGGCCCTCATTACCGGATCCAGCCAGGGGATAGGCGAGGGGATAGCGCTTGCTTTCGCTGAATATGGCGCTGATGTAATCCTGCATTACCGCGAGGACCGGGACCAGGTGGAAGACGTGCTGGCCGAGATCAGGCAGTTTGGCGTGAAAAGCTCGGTGATCCGCGCTGATTTTTCCAAAACCGGCAGCGTAGCATCCGTCGAAAAGCAGCTGGGCAAAGTAAGGCCCGATATCCTGGTCATCAACGCATCGTTGCAGATTGCAAAACCCTGGGAGCGAATTACACAGCGCGACTTTGATATCCAGATGAATGTAAATGTGAAATCGACGATGCTGCTGATACAGCGTTTTTCACCTTCGATGGTCGAAAAGGGCTGGGGTCGGATCGTCACGATCGGGAGCGTGCAACAGGTAAAGCCCCATCCCGCTATGCTGGTGTATGCGGCCAGCAAAGCCGCTGTGCTCAATATGGTCCAGAATCTGGCTATGCAACTGGCCGACAAGGGGGTGACCGTGAACAACCTCGCGCCGGGCGTGATCGACACGCCCCGGATCCAGGAGCCGGTGCCGGAGGTGGAAGACCGTATCATAAAAAGGCAGGAAACGCCATTGGGAAAAGTAGGAGAGCCACTGGACTGCGCCGCAATGGCCCTCCTTTTAGCTTCGGAGGCAGGAAAGTTTATTACCGGCCAGAATATCTTCGTTGATGGCGGAATGAGCTTGTGAACCAACTCCTAGAAAAGCTGGGTAGCCCCGCTGTTAGCCAGAATAATACCGATAATGTCCCGGCCGAAATCGGAAGCCCTGGCTTGTCCGAAATTTTTGATTTGGGACAACTGGGTTAAGGTGTGAGGCATTTTCACGGCCACCTGGGTCAGCACGTTATCCGACACGATCGTGTACGGCTGCGTGTTTCGCTGCTCGGCGATGTTAGCCCGCCATTCGATAAGCTTGTCGAAGAGTGCCGCATTGACCGGCTGCTTCTTGCGGCCCGTGTCTGATTTCGATTCTCCTTTGTCTGTTTGATGCTGACTGAGCGCCCTTCCGGCCGCGGGAGCAAGTTCGGCCAGGCTTTTGGCCTCCGACAGTTTTAAAAAGATGCCCGCTTTCAACGCGAGACAATACCTTAGCCGAGCCGCCGGCAAATGAAAGTCGGGATCCGGAGCGCGCTGATCCCATTGGGAAAGCAGATTGCCGGCCTCGCGCACAGCTTCATTGAGTTTGGAAAAGAAATAGGAAATAGCTTTGGTTAATCTTTCAGGCAGGTCTTCGGATCTCCGCTCTGCCGGTGAATCGAGGAGCGTCAATAGTTCTTGCCTGCGAAAGTTGACCGCCACCTTGACCAGATCGGTATGAATCAGCCTGGATATGGCACCGGCACCCTGTCCCAGAGAGCCATTGAGCGGATCGTGTTGGCTGATAAATCCTAACACATGCTCCCAGCATTCTGCCAGAATAGTAAAATCAAACAGGTCCAGAACCGCTTCCCGCACGCTATCGTGCCGCAAGGCATCCAGGCCCGCATCGTCGCAGGCATTTATCGAGGCGTTTTGCATAAATGCTTTCACAGCGGATGCTACCATCACATTGGCTGCATTCACAGGTTGAAGAAGTACCAGGCCTTCCAGCGAGCGGCAACGACTCAGGGCCACGTATACCTGCCCGGGTGCAAACGCAGTGCGTACGTCAACTACGAGTTTGTCGAAGGTCAGGCCCTGGCTTTTATGAATGGTAACGGCCCACGACAGCCGCAAAGGCAACTGGGTAAAGGTTCCCGCAGTCGATTCACTGATTTTACCTTCGGTTTCAGACAAAGCGTATTTTACATTTTGCCAGATTTCAGGGCTTACAATAAAATCTGACCCATCATCCAAAAATCTGACGTGTACACGCCCGCTCTCGATACTCGCGACCCGCGCGGCACGCCCGTTGTAATATTGTTTTTTTCCGGAGCTGTCATTTTTGATAAACATCACATAGGCCCCCTCTTTGAGGACCAGTTCCCGTTCGGCGGGATAGGCCTCCGAAGGGAAATCCACGGAAATCGATGCGCTGAAAACGTACTCGGGCGTTGGCAGGTCATTGAGGCGCTGCTGGTTGATCTCTTTAACCTTGTTGTTGTGGGTAGAAAGGGTGACGTAGTCGGACAGGTCGAAATCCGGCTGCGTAATATACCGCTTGTTCAGGGCAGACAGCGTATTTTCCGTAACCCTGCCATCCCTGACGCTATTGAGAATATCAATGAAAACCGGGTCGCTCTGACGGTAAACATGCGCCAGTTCGAAGGTGAGAAAACCCGAATAGCCCCAAATCAGGGCGTCGAAGAAATAGGGACTTTTATAAAAAGAGCTTAATATGTCCCAGTCGTTGTTGGTGACGGGCGGCAACTGGTAAGGGTCGCCGATCATCAGCAGCTGAACCCCACCGAAGGGCCTTGCAGATGCCCGCACAAGCCGGAGCAGCGCGTCGAGGTAATCGAGCGTGTCTGCGCGCACCATGCTGATTTCATCGATAATGAGCAGCTGCATGCGCCGCAGCATTTTTTCTTTCTCAGGGCTCACAGAGCGGATTGCCGGCTGGGGCCGGAACTTTCCACGGATGCCGGGCATTAAAGGGCCCAACGGAACCTGGAAAAATGAGTGAATCGTAACCCCGCCTGCATTAATGGCCGCTACGGCCGTCGGGGCGACGACGACCATTTCTTTGGGCAGGTGCTGGCGGATATGTTGCAGAAAAGTGGTTTTACCTGTGCCCGCCCTTCCGGTGAGGAAAATCGGCTTGTCGGTTTGCGTCAGGTAATTCAGGATAGTTTGATGATGAAGATCGAGATGCATGCTGGTTTTTTACCGCAAATTAACCGGAAACCAAAATGCATTTGAATCCGCACCCGATTTTTATTAGCGCCCGTTGCTTAAAAAGAAACATAGCCATGCTCCTTCACTTCCGGCTGCATTTTTTCCAAATGCATCAGGAGTTCATCGGTCATTTTGCTTATTTGTTTACGATGTTGGTGTATGATTTGAGTGTTGATATTCGAGTCTTCGACCAGATCGAGCAGTACATCGTATTCGGCGATAATTTGCCGGTGAGCAGTAGCAATGCTTTCGAGGGTCGCGTGAATGTCCCGTTCCCTGGCCGTCGTAATGCTTCCGGCGCTGTCGGGACGGAACATATCGCCCATGCAACATCGCAGGCCATCATAAAAATTGGCCATCTCCTTTTTCAGCAGTGAGCAGATCATATAATCCCGACTCAGCAATGTTCTTAGTTGGAAAGGAATTTCCTCGCGCATCGCAGCTGTCAGTACCAGTTGCTGGGTTTTATAAAGACGCCAGATCTTTACAACCTGTTTCACAATCGCTTTCACGTTTTCCATGATCAGTTGATGTTTACATGAATGAGTAATATCTGTCTGACTCACCACTGAGGAGGCGGAATAGTAATGGTTAATTGAATGTATCTACAATCTGCCGTGATTCCAACATACAATACCTAATAATTATGCCATTGTTAGAATTATTTTCTTGCTTCGTTATGTAACCAAAATCCATCTCACTCAATGAACTCCCGCTGCTGCTCTACAAACTCCCTGTTTTGCTCTATGAATTGGGATTTTTGTCGTTAAGTGTCTTATTTTCTGTCATTTAAAGCCATATAAGGCTGGTTTGTCGTTGTTCTGTGTCTATCTGTCGAATCCGTTTTGGAGGGGAAAACAGGGTGCTTAACATTGTATCGGAAGTCGGGAGCGGCGTTGCCCCTGACACTGTTAAACAATCACATTTAAATATAAGCAACCATGAAAACGTTCATCGCCTCGCTATTTTTGACCGCCTCTCTGGCCTTTTCTTCAACAGGATTTGCGCAGTCCGGGACAGCGGCTTCCAACCTCACCGCAGAAGGGGTTGAAACCCGGTTTTGGGTCGTAATCACAGCCAATGGTAAAATCGAGGTCAATGTCATCAAGGCTGAAAAAGAAGTTTCCGTAAATGTCCTGGATCAATTCGGACATACCTTGGCATCCAAGGTCATCGACAAAGAAGACGCGGCTACCCGTACAAAATTTGACCTGAGCCAATTACCCGACGGCTCCTATAAAGTGGTCCTGATTGACGGAAAGCACAAAGAGGTGAAAAACATCGAATTGAATACCCGTTCGGTGGAAGCCCAGCGTGTCGTATCTGTGGGATAACATGGAAAGTAAAAGCGCCGCGCCCTGCTTTCCGGATGTTACCGGAGAGCAGGGCGCGGCGCTTTTTGCGGAACCGGGATATTAATAGTTCAAAGTAAGCCCGAGGCCGAATCCCATGTCGCTGTCATAATGCGCCGTGGCGCCGATGTTCCGGGTGAAAATATACCGAAGCGCTGCCATGTATTCCTTATCGGTATTGACCATCAGGTTCATCCGCAGGCGCCGCGATACGGGGATGTCCATTCTTTCAAGCTGAAAACGGACATTGCCATCGGTGAATATCTCTGCCTGGGCCGTCACCAGCATGGGTAGCACGTAATTGACACCGGCGCTGAACAGCGCTCTGCGGTCTTTGGTATTTCGCTGGCCGAAAAGGTTGCTCTCCACTTCATCCATCCCCATTTTCCGGTACCGCCAGTCGAAGCCTATGAAGGGCATCAGCCACTGCATTCTGCCGATGTACCTGCCCAGGTGGGTTTCCACCTCGTAACCGTGGTGATCGTTATAACCCAGTCGCCATTCGGAGCCGATGCTCCACCGGGTATTTTGCACCATTGCCTGGCCGTCATTCCCGTTGGTAGCGATGTCGTTTTCGGCCATGAAGTGAAACATCCGGTCGTCGGCGAACAGTTTGCGTTGCGCGAGCTTAGGGTTCGGTATTTCGGGGTTGGCAGGTGAATTTTCGTAGGAAAATATTCCGCCCATTCCGCTCATCATGTGGTACAGAATATGACAATGAAAAAACCAGTCTCCGCTTTCCGTAGCCGCAAATTCCAGGGTGTCGGTTTCCATAGGCATAATGTCGATCACATTTTTCAACGGCGCATGGGCTCCCTGGCCGTTGAGCACCCTGAAATCGTGCCCGTGAAGGTGCATAGGGTGCCGCATCATCGAATTGTTGTAGATGATCATCCGTACGTTCTCACCTTTTTTGATCAGGATCTTATCCCGTTCCGAAACTACCTTGTTATCCATGCTCCACACGTAGCGGTTCATGTTCCCCGTGAGCGTAAAGCGCAGCTCTTTCACGGGTGCGTCTTTCGGGATCGAGGTGTTTTCCGGTGATTTGAGCATGGCGTAGTTCAGTGTGGTGATCGACGACAATGCATTGCTGTTGTACATGTTGGCATGGTCGTGGCCGCCGTTCGTTTCCGGCTTGTCCATTTGCATTTGGTCCATTTCGGCGTCCTTTTTCCGGCTTTTCTGAGGGCCTGTGATTTCCGGGTACATTACCACATTCATATCCATCTGGTTCAGGCTCATTTTCATGCCCATATCGTCCAGGTTGCCGTCCATTTTCATCATCCCGTTCATCATTTTCATCCCTTCGAAATATTTGAGCCGGGGCAGCGGCGACGCGAGTTGTTTTACTCCTTCTCCCAGAAAAAGCGAGGCCGATTTCGTGCGGTCTTCCGACGTAGCCAGAAATTCGTACGCGACTGGCGCAGCACCGGGTTTCACATCCGGAATGGTGACTATTACGTCGTAGGTTTCCGAAACGGCGATAATCAGCCTGTCCACTTCCACCGGTTCGACGTCGTTGCCGTCATTGGCGACCACGGTTATCTTGCCGCCGGCGTAAGTCAGCCAGAAATAAGTGGAGGCCCCACCGTTGGAAATCCTCAGCCGCACCTTATCCCCCGGTTTGAACTGGGAAAGCTGGCTTTCGTTCTTCCCGTTGATCAGAAAGCGGTCGTAATACACATCGCTCACGTCCATTGCCGTCATCCGCTTCCACTCGTTCCCTATTTTGGTTTTGAAATAACCCTGTGCGATGGCTTCCGAATAGCTTTGCGTTGCGCCCTTTTTAATAGCGAACCAGTCGCTGGCATTGTGCAGCATCCGGTGCACGTTGTTCGGGTTCATATCGGTCCATTCGCTGAGGATAATGGGCACGGTCGGTATGTCGGGTTCTTTCTTCTTGTTCAGGATCATGGAACCGTACATGCCGATCTGCTCCTGCAATTCGGTGTGGCTGTGGTACCAGTGCGTTCCGTTCTGGATAATGGCGAAGCGGTACAGATGCGTCGTGTGCGGCTTGATGGGCATTTGCGTGAGGTTGGGTACGCCGTCGTATTTGTTGGGCAGGAACAATCCGTGCCAATGCAGCGAGGTTTCCTCGTCGAGCTCGTTGTGTACGTAAATTTCTGCGGTATCGCCTTCCGTAAACGTCAGCGTAGGCATGGGTATCTGGCCATTCACCGCGATTGCGCGTTTGGGCGTGCCCGTAAAGTTGACCGTGGTGTCTTTTACGTATAAATCGTATCGTACCACTTTCTGGGCAAACAAGGCGTGGGAAAAAGCAGACAGCAAAACCGCCCACAGCAATACAGGCGCTATCCGCGGGATTTTTTGAAAATCCTTCATAAACAGGTGCGTTGATTAAAGAAGAGAAAGCCGTCCCGGAAGCGTCGGCGGGCAATGCTTACCGGAACAGCCGTTGACTATTTGAGCGTTTCGGTGGTTTTGCCGCAGTTCAGCATCTGGGCGCCATAGTACGGGTTTTTGATGGCGGGTATCTGGCTCAGCCAGTTTGCCCCTTTCCCTTCTTTCGCCATCGGGCAATGCTGGTAGTACACCGGCTGCGAAGGCTTCGCCGCTTTGATGACTTTATACATATTCTCCGAAAGCGAGGAGAAATGGTCTCTCTGGTGGCCTACATCTTTGGTTTCAGAAATGTGGTCGGCATCGAAATCCAGGTCCTTCATCACTTTCATCCACACATTATGCTGTTCCTGGCCGAGCTCATTCATTTTCACCTCTTTGATCGCCTTTACCAGAGTGGCGGCTTTCGAGGATGCCGTATTGCCGTCGGATGCCACCAGGGCATCTTTGATTCCGTAGTAAGCGTCCAATACCGATTTCAGGGGATCGGCTTCTGCCGGTTTGGGTGCCGCGTCGCCCGTTGTACTGGCATGATGCGCATGCGCAGCTGGTTTTGCCTCTGCGGGTTCGCTTTTGCCCGTGCGCTCGTACCGGCAGCATGCTTCCAGCTCTGCATAGGCCTTGTCGGGTGCGAGGTAGCTCTGGTTATCGAAGCCGGCTAATGCGATTTTTTTCAGAATCGCGTCCAGCGAGGTCTTTTTGCTATCGTAGGTTACCGAGGCAACATTTGTTTCCTTATTCCAGCTTGCTTCGGAAACGTTCTTTTCAAATGCGGCCGATTCGATACGCGTTTCGCATAGCGCACAGGAACCACTCACTTTTACATTTTCAGTTACTGCGTTTTTGATTGCCGCTTGTGACAATACGGCGGATAGCAATAGCACCATTGCCATCAATATTTTTATTGATTTCATCGGAATGAGTTTAAGCTGTTAAAATAAAATGATGTGGGAACGGAGACCATTCCCGAACAGGCGCACCTGTGGCTGTCAGGCGCCTAGCAGCTTATATTGGGAGGCATCCAAAGCGCGAGATAGACGGGCTTTGGAGCGACTTGCCGGAAAAACCAGGAGATATTATTTTCCACTCCGTTAAAAGGTTTTTCTAAGAGATGGACAGGCTGCGTTTTCACCGCAAAAGCGGTAGCAGGATGTGCGCAATCGCAACCGGATTCGCCGCAGTGATGCATGCATTGCTTGCAATCTTCTGATTTATGGTGGGTACGGCAGGTGTTCCTGGGAGGTTGTATATGCCTTGTCTCTTTTTTAATGAAGGCGTGTTTGCTACCGCATGCGTAACCCTGCCGGCCTGAAACGAGCAGGCAAAACACCGTGATTACCAGTAGTATGCAACCTTTCATGGGCGGGACGGACAGCTTTTAACGCTACAAAGATCATTGTTTGTCCGCCAGTTTTGCTACATAATTTTTAGTCCGTATTACATAATTATGGGATGGTTACAGGAAGTGCCGGAACATGCCAAAATGGATGAGCTGAAATGTGGATTCACTTTCGCAATACCGTATAATAAGTTGTTTGATTATTCGTCATGGAATTGTAAAACTTATATATGAAAGTGAGTATTTTATTTAGAAAAAAATAGCTACTTTTCAAGCATTAATTCTTTTCGAAAATATAATTGTGGTTATCAATAATATTACCCAAATATATTCTTTAAGAGAATAACTACTCATCCTCTATAAACCCTGCTATCGTGAAAATTGTATTTATATTACCTTACTTCGGTAAGCTACCTTCCAACTTCGATCTATGGCTGAAAACCTGCCAAGCCAACCCAGAATTTGATTGGTTGATTGTAGGCGATAATGATCTTCCTGCTAATCTCGCCGATAACGTAAGCTGTTTTTACTTTGAAGACATTCCGGCATTGGCGAAATTCATTCAGGCTAAGCTGAATCTGAAAATAAAAATCAACAGCGCTTACAAATTTTGCGATTTCCGGCCATTGTACGGTGCAATATTCGAGGACTACCTGGATGGATACGATTTTTGGGGGTTTTGCGATATGGATGTCTTTTTTGGCAGACTATCGAACTTCCTTACCCCTGAGATTCTGAACGGACATGATATTATTCAGCGTTGGGGCCATCTTACGCTGGTCCGGAATAATGAAACATGCAACCGGCTTTATGAAAAATGTTTTGATTATTCCACAATAGGGGATGTTCTTAACTGGAATATGAACCAGGGTACCGACGAGCGCATCATGCCTTACGTAGGTCAGAATGCCGGTTTAAGATGCTATTTCAATCAAACGTGGATGGCGGATGTGGCTCCTCATACGTTCCAATACCGCATGGATCGCCTGGGAGATAATAATTATACTTCCCAAATATTTGCCTGGGAAAATGGCGTTCTTTACCGCTATTTTTTAAATGAAGGGCATATACACCGTGATGAATTTATGTATATCCATCTTCAAAAGCGCGATATCGAGATTCTCAACAGGGTTACCGGCGATTTTATGATCACGCCAAATGGTATCTATCAAAAAACAAGGGAGGTAAATCTGTCCGATTTTTTCAGCGATTCAAGACTGAAAGAGCGATTTGATCTGCGCTACAAACAAATGTTCAACGGCTTGGTCAGAAAACGGGTATTGGATACAATTTTGAGTGGTAAAATTGTTAAGTACATGATTTACAAGAGGTATTTATCTAATCTGTGGAAGCATACACCCGATATTACCGTTACCACGCGTGAACACGAAGTGGCAGAGCTGGTTACCCATGAAGCCGGTGTAATCGGATAGGTATCGCAGCTCCCGGGCTGCATATTGCTCATTGCAAAGGTCAATCCCGGATAAATTCCTTGATTGACCCAATGCAAATGCCTAAAAAAGGTCCAGATTATGGATCATGATATTTTCGCCGGTCTGCGCGAAACGATAGCGTGTAAATGCTTCGTTAATTGCCGTGAAAAACGGTTTTGAGCAGCCCGGTACCATCCAGTCGTGCAGCTCGATCACAATGACCTTTACTTTGGGTAGCCAGGTCATATAATTCTCCGAAAAGAGTTGTTTCTCTGCGGTTTCGATATCGAGTTTGAGTAAATCGATCTGGTTCCAACCAAATTCTTTCATAATCGAGTCGATCGTACAGGTATTGGGTTCGCCAGCCTCTTCTCCATCGGAATCATCCATTTCTTCGACGACTATTCCCCATTTCCCGACACCGAATTTATCGGAAATTTTCGCAACCGTTTGGCGGGGCCATATAGCTGCCTGTTTTACGTGAATATTGGGGTAATGTTTCGTATTACCGATTACCGCTGCCGCATTTTCAGGATCCGGCTCGATGGCTACGATTTGTGCTTTCGGAAATTTTGTAGTGAAAAAAATGCTGGCCAGGCCGATATTGGCCCCGCCGTCAATAATTGTTTCCGGAACAAAACCCAGAGGGACGTCGTATTCATTTTTAATGAAAACCTGCACAAATACCTTTTCGTCCGTTGTTTTAGGTCTTAAATGAATCGGAAATTTGACTTTCGGATGGTTTATCCGCCGGTTGCTCTGCAAAACACGGCCAATAAAAAAGGAAGTGCCTTTTATGACACCGAGTTCAGAATGGTACGAGGCGAGTTTTTCGAGATAGCGGAACATTATGTTGGATAGAGCGGTATGGATTTTAAAGGCGGATATGCCCGTTTCCTACTTATTCATTGGACGGTTTTTACAGCCTGCATAAACCATTTTTAATGTTGGAATCGTGCGGTTATATTACCCTGCATGTTTCTTTAATTGTGAAAACTGGTACACTATATTGTTCCGCCGCCCGCGTGAGTTCTTTTTGCATCTGCTTTTTGAGAATCCTTGGGCCCAATACGGTGATTTTCGCTCCGAAGCCCAGCAACTCGCGTTCGAGCTCGAAATTGAGCACGACCCGTAAGGGCAGGAATATTGGCTCGCAATGAATCTGGCAGGAGACTATGCCTCGGCAAATCACCACGAAATCCATAACAAGATCGCCGAGGCGCTGAACGTCGCGCCTGCGATGCGGATCGAGAACCACCACAATTTTGCCTGGAAAGAGCGACTTGCGGATGGTACTGAGGTGATGGTCCATCGAAAAGGCGCAACTCCGGCCGGAGAGGGTGTTTTAGGCATCATTCCGGGTTCGATGAGTACGCCGGGGTTTGTGGTAAGGGGCAAGGGCGAAGCATCGTCCATTCAGTCGGCGTCCCATGGAGCTGGACAGGTAATGAGCAAAAGCTTATAAGCTTGATCCGGCCATGGAACTTTACACGGCTGTCGTAACCTGGTCGCTGAACGACTCGTTCTATGAAAGGGACGTACCTAAAATTTTGACCCGAAACAAACTCTTCCTCCCATCTACCATCTTCCGTTCCGCAAACCCTGCATTCTCCAACCAATTCAATGCCTCGTACACCGTAGCCGGGCTGATCTTCACGCCGCTGGTGCGTAGCGAGCGCCAGAGGCTGTCGCCGTCGGTGTAGTCGTTGTGCTGGTCGAGGTGGAGGGCCACTACAATGCGCTTGCCGGCGTAGCGGATGTTGTTCTGGCTGCAATAGCGAAGGAGCAGGTCGGATAGGGACATAGGATCGTTGATGAACGGATAGAAAGCAATTTTCAAATCATACCCCTAAGTAGCGCGAGGGTGACTTCAACCGAAGCCGGTCGCACAAAAAAAGGCCTGCTCAACCGGCAGGCCTTTTCCCCAATACATTCCCGTAATTCTAAAAATTGTAATACAAATTCAGACTGAACCGCGACCCGTTGCCGCGGGTATATTCCAGATCTTGCCCGCTGAACAGGTTCACGGTGTTGAAATAAGTCTTGTTGAGCACGTTTTCTATCCCGACGGCGGCGCGGATGTGCTTGCTGAACTCGTAGGAAGCATTCAGGTTGATCAGATCGTAGGCATCTACCGGGCCTTCGCCGTTGCCGTATCTGCCGTTGGCCTGTTTGTTGAAACGCTTCCGGCTGCCGGAGTAAACCCAGAAAAGGTTCAGGTTCAGCTTGTCGGTGGGCTGGTATTTGACAAATGCCGTGGCTTTGGGCGGAGTAATGCGCGCTCCGGTGAGGTAGCGGTCTTCAGCGTCGTCGAAATGGCCGTTGTCGTTCTGGTCGGCTTTGCCCTCTACGTAAGAGTAACTTCCTCCGAATGACAATTTATCCGTCGGTTGAAAATCGAGGGTGAATTCATAGCCTTTGATTTCCTCCGGCAAACGAAGCGGCGTCATGACGCCATTAACGGTCACCATGTCCGCACCCAGTTTGGAAGTGCTGATGAAATAGGCCGCTGTAAATTGAACAAACTTGTACTGGCTGCTGAACCCGGCTTCGTAGTTGTTCACGATAATGGGTTTTGTATTCAGGTTGGCAATGGTATTGGTAGTCGCTGAGCGCAGAATGCGCCCCAGCTCGCTGATTCCGAATGCCTGTGAAAAGTTGAAGAACGGATTGAAAAGGCTGTATTTCGAATAGCGGACACCGGCATTCATATTTAATGCCTTGTAATCCAGCTTGCCGCCTTTTACGGCCACGGCGCCTTCGCCGTTCGGGCCTTTGGCGAGCGTGCTGTAATCGTTCACGTCGATGCCGATATTCTCAAAACGCGCACCGGTTTTCAGCGTCAGGTCTTTCACAATATCAAGCTTTACCTGCACGTAGGGCGCAATGCTGGTCATATTCATGTCGGGCACATACACGCGGCCGTCCGTGAGAACCTGGTTGGTCACATCGCCCAGTATGTCGATTCCGTAGGTTACGCCCCCGCCGAAATTGGGGTTTACATTAAATGGAGTATAAAAATTGGCCCGCAGCCCTTTTTTGCGCGAGGTGATCTGCGTTTGCCCCGGACCGTACCATCCGGTGGTGGAGGCCGTGTAGGCATTCATCGATTCGAAACCGTTCATATAAGCCGTTACGTCCATGCTCGTTTTACCCCAGAGTTCGCGGCGGAGGTACCGCAGGGAAAGATTATAGTTGAACGGCGTGCCTTCCGCGTCACCGGGGCTTTCGCCAGGCACAGCAATGGTAGGGGTTTCACCGTAGACGCCCGCCTTATTCACATATTTGGTATACTGCCTGCTGCTGAACAGGTTGAAGGAAAATTCGAGCTCGTTGCGGGCATTGAAATCATAAAAAAGCTTGGTATAGGCATTGTAGAGCCGCGTTTCACCCAGGCCGTTGGAGGTCGAAATTACGTCTCCTTCGCCGTCTTTGTACACACCCGTGCGGTCGAGCAGGCCGCTCACGACGTACGAGAATTTGTTGATTTTTCCTTGCAGCATTTGCGAAATGCGGTAGCCGGGCGTGTCGGCCATATGAAAGACATTGCCATGCGTACCCAGTTGCGTAATGCCGCCAATGGCCTTGTTCTCAGTAGGTTTTCGGGTGATGTAGTTGATCAGCCCGCCGCCGGCGCCGTTGCCGTAAATGGCCGTTGCACCTTTCACGACCTCGACGCGTTCGAGTACGGCCGGATCAATGGAACGAATATCGCGGTTACCGTTCATGAGCGGGGTGGATTGCGGGATACCGTCCACGAGCACGAGCAGGCTGCGTCCGCGGAGGGTCTGGCCGGTGTTGGTCGCTTTGTTGTTCGGCATACCCAGGCCGGGAATGGTATTGCCGAGGATCGCGGCGATGGAATTGTTGATTGTAGCCTGCTCCTGAATTTCCTTGGCTTTCAGGACGGCAATCGAGGCCGGTACAGAGTTGAGACTCTCACGTACGCGCCCCGCCGAAACGACCACTTCGGCCAGGTTTTTATCGCCTTCCTGCATGGTCACCGTCTGCAACGCGGTCTGTTCATTGGCCCGCACCGTGAACGGCTGCTCGGCAGAACTGAAACCCATGTGCTCTACCAACAGGCTGTGTGCACCTTCGGGAACGTCGGTAATGGTAAAGAAGCCGTTTTCGTCGGTTTGGGCACCTTTTCCGGTTCCTTTAATCACCACGCTGGCGAATTCCACAGGTTTGCCGTCCGGTGTCTGCACCTTGCCTTTTACGGAGCCTTTGCCGGTTTTGGGCAGCGACTGGATCATGATCTGCTCACCGCGTACCTTCATGGCACGGGCGGTGGTGCCGAGTAACTCTTCCAGCACGGCGCCAAGCGTTTTACCCTCGGCGTCAATGCTGTATCTCTTGCGCGTATCGAGCTGGTCTGCGGAATAGGAGAAGCTGCAACCGGTTTGTTTTTCAATGCTTTCCAGGATGGAACTCAGGCTGGTTTGTTGGTAATGGAGGCTCACCTTTTTGTCAAGTACGGATTGTTGGCCGAATGCAATGTGCCCCAGGAATAGCAGCGAGGCAGTCAGTAATGCCGGGAGGGGCAACCAGGCGCGCAACAGGAGGGAGCGTCTTCGTAAATGTTTCATACTTTTGTTAAAAGCGTTAATCGTTTTGTGTAAGCGGTTAAATTTTCCCGATGCAGGTTTGGCGACTGCGCATCGGGTTTTTTATGTACATGGATAGGTAATGCTTGGAACAGGGCACTCGTCAGTAGATCACCACGGTATTGCCATTGATTGTGTACCTGAAATTCAGGACATAGCCGAGGTCGTCTAACAGCACTTTTAAGGAAGGATTCTGAAACTTTCCTTTGAACAGCTGCGCAGCTATTTCCGGGTCGCGCACCTCGACTTTTACGCCGTACCGCCGGCTGATGTCGCGGGCAATCTCACCGAGCGGCTCGTTGTCGAAAATCAGCTTTTGTGCCATCCAGGCACCGGCCGTGCCGTTTTGAACTTCGGTTTTTCTCAGTTTCTTGCCAACGGCCAACACCGCTTCGCCGCCAGTCAGAAACACCTTTTGGGAAGAAGTGGAAAAGCGCACTTTCCCCTCGCGCACGAGCAGGCTCGCAGGTTCACCCGCGTAAGCCTTCAAATCGAATGCGGTCCCGAGTACCCGGGTAATGTAGCCGGAGGATTCTATTTCAAATGGCTTTGCCGTGTCGCGCTCGACTTCAAAAAATGCCTGGCCGCTCAGCCGCACACTGCGGATTGAATCCGGGAAAAGTGCCGGGTAGGTGAGCTGGCTCGATGCATTCAGCGTAACGGTAGAGCCATCGGGGAGGTGGTGCTTCCTGATCTCGCCCGCGCGGGTACGAATGGTGATGAGCGTCGGTTGGAGCGCTGTCTTGTGCTGCGCTACTGCCCTGACCGCCCGTTTCTGGTTTAAGAAATACAACGCGGCGCCAATGGCCAGTACCACGAGTGCGGCGCTCAGGTAGGAAAGCAGGCGACCACTTTGGGCGGTTTCCTGCCCGCCTGTCTCGGTACGTTCATCGATCTGACTATCCAGCCGTGTCCATATTTCAAAACCGGCGATCGGCTCGTTTTCGGACGGCTGGTCGTCGTGCGGTTCGAATTCGGAGCTTTCGAGCCATTGCCTGACGGCCGCCTGTTCGGCGGCATTGCACAGGCCCCGGTGGTATTTCCGAAGCAGTTCGGGAGTGATTTCCATGATTCAGTGAATGCTTTTCACTGAGATAGTCGGGAGGGAAGGGCGTTACCCTAAGTCCGGTTGGAAAAATGTTCGGAATATTCGGGCAGATGCGCGCGCAGGTGACGGAGCGCTCGGGTAATGTGGTACTCTACGGCTTTGGTGGATATTTGTAAGGAAGAAGCTATTTCCTTGTTGCTGAGCCCGTTTTCACGGCTTAGCTCATACACTTTCCTGCATTGGCCGGGCAGAAACAGCACCAGTTCGTTGATTTTACTGACCAATGCATTGAAATACACCTGATTCTCCGTGAGATTTTCGGCGTATGCCGTTTCGGTAGCTGTTTCGTGCGGGGCCTCGTGGGCCTGCTGGCGGTAGTGATCGAAGACCTTGTATTTGGCGGCGCGGATGAGGTAGTTTTCCTCCTGCCCGCGTATTGCAAGTGAATGCCTCCTTTCCCAGAGCGCGAAGAAAATCTCCTGCGTTACTTCTTTGGCCAGTTCCTCATCGCGGAGGTGCGAGAGGCAATAGCGGTAAATCCGCTGCCAGAACCGCTCATAAAGGTTGCAAAAGTATTCCCGCAAAGGCTGCTCATCGTCCGGAGAGGAGTGATGATTCATTTGATCACTATTTAGACTTAATTCAAATAATACACAAATGTATCACAAATCGGATAACTTACAACGCATTCACGTAACCCGACGGGCTTACACCGAACTGTTTCTGAAAATCGCGGGAGAAGTTGGTCGGCACGCTGTATCCCACCATATCCGCCACCTCGTTGATCTTGTAATTCTTCTCTGCCAGCAGCTCGGCCGCTTTTTTGAGGCGTGAAAGGTTGATCAGCTCATTGGGCGTCATGTCGGAAATACCCTTGATCTTCCGGTAAAGAGTAGGGCGGCTCATATTCATTTTGGAAGAAAGCATATCCACGTCCAGGTCGCTGTCGGCGATGTGAGCCGTGATAATCGCATTGAGCTGTTCTAGAAAATCCTTGTCTGCCCGGGAGAATGCAATACCCTTGATATGCGTAAGCGGCGAGCGTGCGAAGTAATCCTTGATGATATCGCGGTTTTGCAGCAGGTTGGATATCTGCGCCGACAAATGATCGAGCGAGAACGGCTTTTCGATATAGGCATCCGCACCCACTTCCAGGCCCTCGATTTTCGAGCTGATCGAGTTTTTGGCTGTCAGTAAAATAATAGGAATGTGGCTGAAACGGACGTCGTTTTTCATCTCCCGGCACAACGCAATGCCGTCCATTACCGGCATCATAATATCGCTGATCACGAGGTGGATATTCTCTTCCTGCAACAGGTCGATGGCCTGCCGTCCGTCCCCGGCCCTGAAAATGTTGTATTCCAAGGCCAGCTCCCGCCCCAGATAGCCCAGGATTTCAGTATTGTCTTCTACCAGCAGCACATTGGGTTTGTTGGGACTGGCTGGCGCTTGTTCGGCCATTTGAGCGTTATCGGCGTCAGCGGGTTCGTCGGATTCCCTGTTCAAATCCAGCTCGTAATCCTGGTGAATGGGTATCGAAAGCAGGAAAGTGTTTTGGTCGAGCTCAGAGCGTTTCAGTTCGAGCGTACCCTTGTGCAACTCCGCGAGGGAGCGTGCGAGCGGGAGGCCTATGCCGGTTCCTTGCTCCTTGCTGTTGCCCTCGGCACGGTAAAATGGCTCGAAAATACGGTCGCGGTCGTCGTAGCCGATGAGCGGGCCATCGTTGGTGAACTCGATGTGGAAGAGCAAATCGTCGCTGTTGAACGGCGAAAGCTTCACTTTGACGTTGCTCTCGGCATATTTGATCGCATTATTCACCAGGTTGCTGGTGATCTTTTTGCAGGCTTCTTCATCCACGAATGCCTGTAAGGTAATGCGCGGCAGTTCGAGTTTGTATTGCAATTGCTTTTGCTCGGCCGCCGGACGGAACGTCGAGAAAACGTCGCTCAGCAGGTCGTTAATGTCGGTTTTGGTAAAATTAAGGCTGTAATTGTTGGCCTCGGCTTTGCGGAAGTCGAGAAGCTGGTTGGTCAGGTCAATCAGTCGGGAGGTGTTTTTATCAATCATATTCAGACTCTCAATCATTTCGGGATCCGACTTCCTGGTCGCCAGCAGCTTGTCGAGCGGCATTTTGATCAGCGTGAGCGGCGTGCGGATCTCGTGCGCCACATTGGTAAAAAAGTCGATCTTGGCATTATAAATCTCCCGCTCTTTACCCATTTCGATTGTCTCGATCTGTCGCCGGCTCTTCTCATGGAGGGCGAGGAAATAATAACGGAAAATCACTACAATAATACTCACAACCAGCACCACATAAAAAAGGTAGGCCCAGCCAGTCGCCCAAACGGGCGGCAGAATGGTAATGCGCAGCCTGGTTTCGCGGTTATTCCAAAGGCCGTCATTGTTGGCGCCGCGGATTTTTAAGGTATAATCGCCCGGAGGCAGCTTTGAAAAATGGATGCGTCGGCTGCCGTGAAACGGCACCCATTCTTTGGTAAGGCCTTCGAGCTGGTATTGGTAAGAATTCTCCCCGGGGATAACGTAGCTCAGCACGGCCACATCGAAACTCAGGCTCGAACTCTGGTAAGGCAGGGTGAGCTCGCTGGCATACATGATCGACTGTTTCAGCGGCGCATCCTCCTGCCGTACGTCGACATCGCGGTTATTGACCTGCAACCGGGTAATGTAAACCGGTGGGACGAATGCATTCCGCAGCAACTCCGACGGCTTGAAGCCCACCATTCCCGCCACGGTGCCGAAATACAGGGTGCCGTCCGGGTCCTTGTACGACGAGTTGTAGTTGAACTGGTCGGTAGGCAGGCCGTTGCCCATGTGGAAATTGGTGAAGTGGTCGGTGCGACCGTCGAGCTTCGCGAGCCCGCGTGAGGTAGTGATCCAAAAATTACCTCCATTGTCTTCCAGGATGCGGAAAACCTGGTTATCGGGCAGGCCGTTGGTCTTGCGGTAGTTCCGGAATTGCCCGGTAGCGGGGTTATAGCGCGATAGGCCGTGCTCGGTGCAAAGCCAGATGCTCTTGTCGGAGCTTTGGTAAATGCTGTTGACGTAGTTGTCGGGCAGGCCGCCGGGCTGATCGGCACTGTATCGCAAATACCCCTTTTTCAGTGTTTTGGGGTTGAAATACCGAACCCCGCCTCCGTAGCTCGCCGTCCAGATCGTCGCTTCGTCGTCCTCGTGAATACTCTGAACCTGTGTGTTGAAGAACGGCAGCCGTGTAAAATCGTCGGTATCGCGGTTGTATTGGCATAGGCCCCCCCAGGTGCCCACGAGAATGTCGCCGGAGCGTGTTTTGTAGATGGTCACTATAAAATTACTGCTCAATGACCGCGGGCTGGACGTCAAATTATAATGCCGTACCACCCGCCCGGTGCGCAGGTCCATTACGTCGAGCCCGTGTTCGTAGGTGCCTATCCAAAGCTCGTCGCCGTCGACCACCATTCCGTGCAGGTTGCGGTAGGCAATGCTTCCCGGCCGACCATCGGGCAGGAATGCTTTGAACTGCCCCGTGCGAACATCGAGGCGGTTGAGTCCCGCATCCTCGGTACCGATCCATAAATGGCCGTTTTGATCCTTGGTGATCTCGTGCACAATGCTCCCGCTGATGCTGTTGCCGGGTTTTGGGAAAAACTTGCGGAAGTTGTTGAACTGGGTCGAATAGTAATTGATGCCGCCAAACTGCGTCGTAATCCATATTCCGCCCTCGCGGTCGCGCAGGATGGAGTTGACGATATTGTCGGTAATGGAGTAGCGGTTGAATTGCTCACGCACGATGTGCTGGGAGCGGCCGGAGATCAGGTCGAGAATGTGCAGTCCCGATTCGGTACCGAGCCAGAACTCGCGGTCGTTTTTTTGGAAAATGGTATGCACCTGCACGTCGCCGTCCGGCAAACCGGCAGCTGAAAGGTTACGGACCTGTTTTTTGGCAAAATTCAGCAGCAGGACTTTCTTCATCGTGCCGATCAGCAGCGCGGTGTCGCCCACGGCATGCACAGTGGTGGAACCGTAGACATCCCTGATGCCCGACATTTCTTCCAGGTTGAACGCCTCGAAACGCCCGGTATCCTGGTGGTAATGCCGCAGAACGCCATTGCTGCATGCCACCCACACCGCTCCGGCAGGCGATATATGCAGAGAAACAGGCTGGTCGCCACCGAGGTCAATGCGCGCGACGCGGCCTGTGCGTATGTGATAGCGGTACAATGTGCGATCGGAGACGATCCAGATGTTGCCGTTGCGGTCGCCCCGGATTTCGAGCACTTCTCCCGCAGGGATCAGTTTGAAGGCGTCGAAGCGGTCGGCTACTGGATCGTAGCGGTATACGCCTCGGTGCGTGCCTACCCAGAGTTTTTCGGAGGCATCTTCATATAATGCAAAAATGGAGTTGCTGCCGATACTCAGGGAATCCCCTGCAATGCTCTGGAAAATCCGGAAATTATGGCCGTCGAAGCGGTTGAGGCCATTGCGGCTCGCAAACCACATGAAGCCTTTTTTGTCCTGCACCATCTTGCCCACGGCATTGCCCGAAAGGCCGTCGGAGACCTGGTAATTCCTGAAATAGAACGGAATATCCTGCGCGATGGCCTGCGTGGCCACGGAGAGGAACAGCAGGATGGAAATAAGTATTCTCACCAATTTAAGCTACATATAAACACACGACCCGACACAACCAATATGTAAAGATATCCACTAAAATCTTAGTTAAATCATAAAAATCAGGGGTGAGACATTTTGATTCAAAATTGAGACAAAACGATCATTCCGTTATCTGCTAAACCCGGAACTTCGCAGCGGTCTTAATTAATCCAATATTATAATTAAAAAGTAACAACGCTGCGGAGCCTTTCACCTAACTATCCTTCATGAAAATGAAATTATACAAATCTACCGGCCAGGGCAGACGCCTGCTGCCGGTCGGGCATTCCCTGGCGCGGGCAACCGCATGGCTGGGCTGTCTGCTGCTGATACTTTCGGCCTGGCAAGCCAGCGCACAGAACACCGTGCAAATTTCGGGTAAAATTTTGGATTCCAAGGACGTTTTGCCCGGCGTGGCTATTTTGGAGAAGGGTACCAACAACGGGACCGTCTCCGAAGCCAACGGAACATTTAAGCTGGAAGTGAGCAATGCGAATGCTACGCTGGTGATCTCCAATGTAGGTTATGTAACCCAGGAAATAGCCCTCGCGGGCAAGACTTACCTGGAAGTAAATCTCGCCGAGGACCAGAAAACCCTGAACGAAGTAGTCGTGATCGGCTATGGCTCTTTGAATAAAAAGGAGGTTTCCAGCGCCATTACGCACCTTTCGGGCAAGGATTTGCTGCGTGTGGGCGGCAATAACCCGTTGATGGCCATTCAGGGTAAGGTAGCGGGGCTTTCGGTGACCAATACGGCGGCTGCCGATCCGAATTCTTCGCCTAACATCCAGTTACGCGGGGCTTCGTCGCGCAGTGCGGGTCTGGGGCCATTGTTTGTGATCAACGGCGTTCCGGGCGGTAATATCGACAACATCAACCAGAACGAGATCGAGTCGATCGACGTCCTGAAAGGCGGCGCGGCATCGGCCATTTACGGTACACGCGGCAGCAACGGTGTGATCGTGATCACGACCAAAAAGGGTTCGGAAAGCTCGCGTATATTCTATGACGGTTATACCACTTTCGACTGGGCTACCAACCAGCTGGAAGTACTTTCGAAAGACGATTTCCTGGCCCACAAGCGCGGCGTAGATTTCGGGGGTAACACCAACTGGATGAACGAAGTAAAGCGAAACCCGTCGTTTTCGCACAAGCATACCCTCCAATTCTCGGGCGGTAATGGCAAAACGAACTACTTCACTTCCCTCGATTACCGCGATGCGAACGGCCTCGACCTCCGTTCGAGCAAGCGCGAGTACGGCGGAAGGATCAATATCAACCACAAGACGGCCAATAACCTCGTCGAGCTGGCATTTACTGCTGCGCCACGCTATACCAAAAACAGCGATGCCGATTACAGCGGTTTCAATTACGCACTGACCCTGAACCCGACGCTCTCCGTACGCGACTCAGCCGGCAAGTATGCTTATCTGACATCCGGATTTTTTGCCAACAACCCGGTTGAAGTCGCAAAGGGCGTCAAATCGGACCGCGAGTACAAGCTCCTGGATATGAACGGTTCCGCGAAAATCAATATCCTCGAAAACCTGAACACCGTGGTGACGATCGGTGAAGTGAATTCTTCGATGAGAAGGTATTTGTTTACGCCTTCGACGCTGACAACCGTTATCAATGGCAGCAAACGCAACACGGGGGAGCAGATTTTGGAGGAAAACGACCAGAAGAGCTTCGAATGGATCGGCAACTATTACCTTGACCTCAACAAGCATTCCGTGAAGTTGCTCGGCGGGTATTCGTTCCAGTATTTCACATCTTCGGGTTTTAATGCGAAAAACGAAAATTTCCCTTCCAATGTATTGACCTACAATAACCTGGGTAGTGGATTGTGGAACTTGCAGCAGGGCATTAATAATGTAGGTTCTTATAAAAACTCTTCTAAGCTGATCGCGTTCTTCGGTCGTTTGAACTACGATTTCGACCAGAAATATTACCTGTCGGCCAGCTTGCGCCGCGAGGGTTCTTCGAAATTCGGCTATTCCAACAAGTGGGGCTACTTTCCGGCGGCATCCATAGCCTGGCGTGCTACCCAGGAGGGGTTCCTGAAAGATATTCCCTGGCTGAACGAACTGAAAGTGCGTGCGGATTACGGGGAGACGGGTAACCAGGATTTCGGTAACTATCTTTCGCTCGATACCTACGGTGGCTACGGCTACTATCTGTACAACGGCATCAACTACCAGGTTTGGGGCCCTAGCCAGAACACCAACTACGATTTGCGGTGGGAAAAGGCGGCGAACTTCAATGCCGGTCTGGATTTTGAGCTCTTCGGCAGCAAGGTTTCCGGTAGCTTGAACTACTATATCCGTACCAACCGCGACTTGTTGGGCAATTACAATGTATCCAACCCGCCGAACATTCAGGGGCAGACCTTCGCAAACGTGGGTACCATGCGTAACACCGGTATCGAGTTGCAGTTGAATGCCTCGGTACTCCACAAAGGCGCTTTCTCTTATGACCTGGGCTTCACCGGCGCTTACAACAACAACAAATTCGTATCGTTTTCCAACGCGCTTTTCCAAGGGCAAAAGTACATCGATGTCGTAGGCATGCCGGCTCCGGGTAGCCCGGGTACGTTGCAGCGCTTGCAGGAAGACACCCGCATCGGGAGCTTCTACGCGCTCAAATCGGCTGGCGTAAACGAGCAGGGCGTGTTGCTGGTGTACGACAAAAAGGGTGAAGTGATCCCTGGCAACCAGGCGACGAACGACGATAAGCAGTTTGTAGGAAACGGTCTGCCGAAGTTTACGATGGGTCTTTCCAATAATTTCAAATACAAAAAATGGGACCTGAGCGTATTCCTGCGCGGTGCGTTCGGCTATAAGCTGTTCAATACGTATGCATTTTACCTGGGAACGCCTGCGACGCAGGAGAATGCCAATGTGCTGAAATCGGCTTACGACGGCAGCAAATATTCGAAACTGACGAGCCCTGCGACCTATTCGTCCCTGTCGGATTACTTCCTCGAACCGGGCGGCTTCCTGAAAGTGGACAATGTGACGCTGAGTTATACCCAGCCGGTTCAGACGAAATTCCTGCAATCGGTGCGGATTTATGCGACGACCCGTAACCTGGCCACTTTCACGAAGTTTACCGGCGGGGACCCCGACCTGATCAACGTGAACGGCCTTTACCCCGGCGTGAACAAAAACAGCGACAACAACGGTACGCTCAACTATTATCCGTCGACAACCCAGTTGCTGCTGGGCGTTCAGCTTACCTTCTAACATTTTGAAATACAATGAAAAGCATTAATATATTCAAACATAAAACCCGGACCGGATGGTCGCTTATCGGAGCAGGCGTGCTGATGCTGGCCACGGTAGGCTGTACCAACCTCGATGAGGAACTGTACGACCGGATCACGTCCGGCAATTTCCTCCAAACCCGTGAAGATGTAACCCGCGATTTCCTGCGCGCATTCGAGCACAGCTATTGGAGCATTCAGGGCGGTAACACGTTCATGTTGCAGGAAAACAGCTCCGACGAGATCATGACTCCCAACCGCCAGGGCGACTGGTTCGACGGCGGGCAGTTCCAGCGCGTGCATTACCACACCTGGACGCCCAACGACGGCTTCACCGCCGATCCCTGGAATGCATTGTACGGAGGTGTGACCCTCGCTACCAACTCCCTCGAAGATTTGCAGGGGATCACCGATCCTTCCAAATTCGACATGACTCAGGCGGAGCTCGACGGGATGATCGCCGAGCTGCGCACGCTTCGTGCATGGCTGAACATCCGCCTGCTCGACTTCTACCGCAATATCGTAATCGTGACGAAGGTGAAAGGCGAAACCACCGGCGGACCGCAAGTGACGCCCCAGGAGGCATTTGCATTCATTGAGCAGGAGCTGAAAGAGTCGCTGCCGAAACTGCCGACGGTACAAAGCCTCGGCGCCAATGCGGTAGGTCGCTGGACGCAGGGCGGCGCGGCATCGTTGCTGGTGCGGTTATATCTCAATTCGAAAGTATATACCGGTACCGACCGTTTTGCTGATTGCGCCAAGCTCTCCCAGGAAATGATCGACGGCAAATATGGTACTTATGCCCTCGAATCGCGCTGGGATGCGCCGTTTGACTATAACAATGCCACTTCCAAAGAAACGGTATTCGGTTTCCCGGGTAGTTTCGGGCTTACCCACTGGCAATATGATGGCGGAATGTACTTCTGGATGCTGCCCAACCTGGCGCCGAACTATTTTGGCTTCACCGATTTTGGTAATGCCAACCCTAAATATGCCATGCAGCCGGGCCTTGATGTGGACGGAAAGGAGTATCCGCATGCATTGGGCAAGCCATTCGTGAAATTCCGGAAATACCCGGATGATGTCCGCTTGAAAAAATACAAAAACCTGGGTAACAGTAAGCGCGAGGGAATGTTCCTGCACGGCTACCTGACTTACACCAATTCGGCAGGCAAGCCCGACACCGTCCGTGGTTTCAAAGGGCCATATGCATTGTATTTCCGCGACCAGGTAGGCAAGTTTCTTGATGCAAAACCGGGCACTCCGATTGCCGACAAGACTTCTAACATGAACAATGCCGATAACAACTCGGGGATTTTCCCGGTGAAGTATCCGTTCTACCCAAGCGACGACCTGAACAAGATTGCTTCGGCCTATGCAGAGATCCGTTTCGCGGAAATCTACTATTCACTGGCTGAATGCAAGTACCGTGCGGGTGATAAGGCTGGTGCAGCCGCATTGCTGAATGCAGTCCGCAAGCGCAACTACCCGACCGGCTCGCCAAGCCTTTACAAAGCCGACGGAAGCCAGCTTACCGACCAGGAAATGCTCGACGAATGGGGCAGGGAGTTCCTCGTGGAAGGCCGCAGGCGTACCGACATGATCCGCTGGGGCGTATTCAATAAGGGTACCTGGTGGGACAAAACATCCGATGCCGACAACCATACTGAGATATTCCCGATCGGGCAAACGGTACTGAACTCGTCGCCGCAGCTCAAACAAAACCCCGGCTATTAATCAACCAATCGATTCCCGTCGACTTAAGTCGACGGCTAGAAATTAAACGATTGAATTTTAATCAATTCCCGTAGACTTGAGTCGACGGCTAGAAATTAAACGATTGAATTTTAATCAATTCCCGTCGACTTGAGTCGACGGATAAGAAATTAAACGATTGACTTTTAATCAATTCCCGTCGACTTGAGTCGACGGATATGAATAGACGATTAGAAATATGAATCAATCCCGTCGATTTGAATCGACAGACAAGATTGATGATCAGATCTTAACTAAAACCGATGACAGAACACCGTTACAAGGGGCGGCAGGATCAATCCTGCGCCCCAGACGGTGGATGCGCCTCCCGAGGGCGCATTTTTTATTTTTCTTGCATTTATATCGAAACTTTGTAATATTTATTCGGAGTGATTCAGGACTAATTATGACGCTAACTTGTTACATCAGAGGTGTTTTCATTTGCTTGATGGCGTTCCTGGGACCGTCCTGTTCCGTTCGGGGGCAGGTTAGCAAGATCCGCGAGCTGCAAATGAGCCTGCCAGCCATCCGTGATAGTTCGAACTACGTGGATGTTGTAAACCGGATTTCCCTACTTTTTTATGAACAAAATGCGGATAGCACGCTCTATTATGCGTTGAAAGCGCGTCAAATAGCCTACCGCAACGACTATGAAAGAGGCCGGGCGGACGCTACCAATAACCTGGGAGTGGTTTTTGATATCAAAGGTAATATCCAGCTGGCGCTGCGCTATTATAATGATGCGTATAACCAGTATGTTACACTGCGCGATTCTTCGAATATCGTGCAGACGCTCATGAATATCGGTTCGGTTTACAATATCAGCGGGCGGCATGATAAGGCGCAGGCCAATTATGACCGGGCAATGGCGTTGGGCGATCGCATCGAGCACGATTCCATTACGGCGTTGGTGATTTACAATTACATGCTGCTGTACCCTCAGAAATTCAGCAGCACCCGCCGCCGGGCGCTTATCGACCGCGCATACACGATTGCCGAAAAGTACCGGGACGTACGCCTCGAACTGGCGATCGACCAGCTGAGAGCGGCGGAACTCATCGACACCGGGCAACGGGGAAAAGGACTGGCATTTTTGGAGGAAACGCTCAACAAAGCCCTGGCATTGGAGCTGAATTACCTCAGTATGGACCTTTTACTCGATCTCGGCGATCATTATATAGCGGAAGACCGGAACCGGGCTATTCAGTTTTACAACAAAGCACTGGAACTCGCCGAACAGAAAAACTATCGCCTGTACGCGCGCGATGTATGCAAAAAGCTGTACGACTATTATGCGAGCCGGAAGGAGAATGCGGAAGCATTCATTTACAGCCAGAAACTCCTGAAACTGTTCGAAGAGCAGGCGGAGATCGACCGGGTATCGGGTATCGATTACATCGAATATGCCGTCAAGGATCAGCAGCTGGCTTCGGCAGAGTTGAAATCGCAGTACAATGCGCAGATGCTGACGCTGGCCGTGGCGGTGTGTGTGCTGACCTTGCTGAGCATTGTAGTGCTCTGGCGAAACTGGAAGCTGAGCAAGAAGACCAACCGCGTGCTGACCATGCAGTTCCGGCAACTGGAATCGACCACCGACGCTTTGGAACAAAGCAACCAGAACTACGCGCGGCTGATCAAGATTCTGGCGCATGACCTCCGCAACCCGATCGGGGGCATTAATGCATTGTGTTCGCTGCTGCAAGACGAGGACACTACGGCCGGGGAGGCGCAACAGTATGTAGAGCTGATCCGGGAATCGAGCACGACGTGTCTGCACATGATCAGCGACTTGTTGCAAACGGATTTTGATTTCAAAGAAACCGAATTGCACAAAAAGCCGGTCGATTTACCAGTTTTCCTGGACCACGCCGTGACCTTGCTGACATTTCGCGCCGCCGAAAAGAACCAGAAGCTCATTCTGGACGATCCCTCGCAGGCGGTCGTAAATGCTGATCCCGACAAGCTGTTGCGGGTTTTGAATAACCTCATCGTGAATGCCATCAAGTTCAGTCCGGATGGAGAGACAATCCGGGTCAAAATGACGGAGTCTGATAAGGGTATCACGATTTCCGTGGAGGATCACGGGCTGGGCATTCCCAAAGAGGCCATTCCCAACCTCTTCGATCCTTTTACGGCTTCCAGGCGACCTGGTACGGCCGGGGAACAGGCTTTTGGTTTGGGATTATATATTTCCAAACAGATCGTGGAAGCGCACGGCGGCAAGCTTTGGTTTAAAACTGAGGAGGGGAGCGGCACTACATTCTACATTTTCCTGCCCGGAGAGAATGTCGATTCACTCTCTCCGGCCTGAGCAGGCGTATTCATTATTTCTGTTTCAACTTCTCGTCGTAACGTTTTTTTAATCCGGCCAGGGATTTATCGTAACCTGCTTTGTCAAAAAATGCTTCGGGGCGGTACGGGTCAGCCGGCTTGTGTTTTTCGTGCAGCGAAAACTGGCTCGCATGGGACGACAGCCAGATGTCGAACTGCTCGTTTTTCATCACAGCCAACGTTTTTGCGTAATCTTTGCCCACCTCGGGATAGCCGGGCATCCCGGAGAGCTTGGTTTCGTCGAGAATGCTCGGCATATTGGCAATCAGTACCTTGTAGGCACGTTTTTCGTCCCTTACCGTAAATGAAAAACTGCTGGCACCGGGCGTATGGCCGGGGTGGTGCAGCAACTTCACCTGCATGGTGCCGAGCTTTATGATTTCTCCGTTTTTCAGCAGTTGATCGGGCTGGACCGGTTCGAAAGTAGCGCCATGGCTGCCTAATGCGTAGTCGGAAGCACCGCCGTCGATCATGGCTTTGGCGTCTTTTTCCTGGATCATGAATTTGGCCCCGGTAGCCTTCTTGATCGCCGCGATACCGGCAACGTGGTCGTAATGTGCGTGTGTGGCCAGCAAGATTTTGATATCCTCAAACTTGAAGCCCAGCGCCTGCACGTGCTTGCGGATGAGCGGTACCGATTCTTCGAGGCCGGTGTTGATCAGGATGTGCCCTTTCGGCGTGGCGATGAGGTAGCAAGCCAGGTCGTAAGTCCCTACGTAATAAAGGTTTCCGGCAATGCGGAACGGCCGGTAGTCTTTCGACCATTCCTGCTGAACGAATGGTAGTTTTCTCGGTTTATTTTGCGCCTGCGTGGCAAATGGAGTGAGAAGCGCTCCCGCGATGAGTGTTGTGACAATTGTTTTTTGAAGTGTCGGCATAGGATTGATGGTAAGCGCGCAAAGATATGGGCGGTGAGGCGGGTATGCAATGGCGTGGCGAGGGTTTTTGACCGCCGACCGCAGGCCCTTCTTAACAAACTCATAATAAATGCATAAACTCCGCGAAAAGTGAATGGCTGTTCTTTGTGCTACTATTTCACTTAATCAGTTTATGTTCACCATGAAGCCTTTATTTACTTATTCTGCGTTGGCAGGCTTGCTTGCGCTCGGTGCGTGTACCGACCACCGCGATCCTAACAGCCCGGACATTACCCTGCAAAACCGCTCGGTAACACCCGTGTTGGCCAAATTGCTCCCCGGCGCTACTTCCGGACGCGTTGCGGCAAGCAATGTGAAGCTTTTTTCACTCCTGAGCAGTGACGACCAGCTTGAACAATCACCTGCCTACGTTTTCGGCGGATCGGCTGATGGTGCGGGACTTTTCCAGAATGCTGATGGCAACTACACAATCCTGGTGAATAATGAAGATAACTTCTCCGTATCGCGCATTACGCTCGACAAGGGCTTCAAGCCGGTAAAAGGGGAGTATGTGCTCAATTCAGATGGTGGAACGTGGCGTTTGTGCTCTGCTACGCTGGTAACACCCGCCGAGCATGGCTTCGGTCCGGTGTTCCTGACTTCCGGTGAAAGCGGCCAGGAGTCCCGCACGCATGCGCTCAACGTGGATGCGAACGTAAGCCAGGCGAATATCTCCCGCGAAGTAGCCGGCCTTGGCCGTTGGAGCGCGGAAAATGCTGTCCCGCTTCCTAAAACGGCCTATCCGGGTAAAACCGTGATCGTGATCGGTGACGACGATTCGGATGTGAACGGCGGCCAGGTGGCGATGTATTTGTCGAATACCGTGGGCGACCTCGACAACGGGTCGCTTTACATGCTGAAACGCGCTGACGATAATCAGAAGGAAATGGATATGAAAACCGGCTCTACCTATGATGTGGAGTTTGTGAAAATCGATAACCACAAAACTTTGACCGGTGCGCAGATCAACGGAAAGGTGAATGATCTGAAAGCCATCAAATTCGGACGCGTGGAAGACGTGGATTACCGCAAGGGCGGAGCCGCGCAAGGCCGTGAGGTGATTTTTGCGGTAACAGGCCAGGAAGACAAAGGTGTGAATGCGGATTATGTGCGCTCAAAATATGGCCGCATTTACCGTGTTACACTCGATGCGAACGATCCGCTTAAAGGTAAACTGGAAGTATTGCTCGACGGTGACGACCGCAACGGTATCGCCAAAACTTTCCAGAACCCGGACAATGTTTGCGCCACTTTCGATTACGTGTATATCATGGAAGACCCGAATGGTTATGGTGACGAAAAACACGACGGTTATGTGTACCAATACAATCTGAATACCAAACAACTGACCCCGGTTCTCGAAATCGACCACCGTCGCACGGAGGCGGATGCGGCCAAATACAATGTAGGCGGTACTTCTGCATTCGGTTCATGGGAAAGCAGCGGGATGATCGACGTGTCGGATGTCACAGGCCGTCCGAACACATTCATGCTCGGCATTCAGGCGCACACATGGCGCGGTGATAAATATAAAGGTGTCGACGGCGGTTCTATCCGTAAATCGGAGAACCAGGCCAGCCAGCTCATCCTCATTGAAGGTCTGCCTCGTTAATTACATAGTTTTCAGACTCCTGGCCGGAATTTTCGGGTCAGGAGTTTTCCTTTTGCATTAATACCCACTCCTGCAACATGCTGAAATTCGAGCGTAACCCCAATTCATTGATCTACCGCCACAGGAGGCTGCTCTTTTCCCTATTCCTGATCATCGTCATTCCGCTGATCGTGTGCCTGATCTGGTGGCTGATAGGCCCGGTGTCGAAACAAGCGCCTGCGAAGGCGGTGAAACATACTTTTATGCAAAACATCACGGCACTCGACAGCGCCGTGAGCCGCTTGCAGGCCGATATCCGCGGAAAACGTCCCGCGGACGTTCAGGAATCTTTCAAACGTGCCCGCATTGCTTACAAGCGGGTCGAATTCATCTCGGCCTATTACAGCCCCGAAACCACCCGGGCCCTCAACGGCCCCAATATCCCCGAAGTCGATGACGATCTGCGCATCAATGAGCCGCAGGGTTTTCAGGTTTTGGAAGAAATGGTATTTCCCGAAGTCGCGGCGGATGCTTACCCCGACATGCTGCATGCCGCTAATGTGATTCGTGCCAACGTGAACCGCCTGCGCAAGATTTCAGAAACCAACGAGCTGACAGACAGCCATGTATTCGATGCCATGCGGCTGGAAATTTTCCGGGTTGTATCAATGGGCATCACCGGTTTCGATTCGCCCGTTGCATTTCACTCCCTGCCCGAAGTAGTCTCGGCGCTCGCGGGCGTGCAGGCGCAGTTGGTACATTATACTTCCCAAAATGCTGACAATGCACTAGCAGCACAGCTTGACAGCGCATTCAATGTTGCCATCGCCTACGTACGCAACGCGCGGGACTTCAATGCGTTCGACAGGTTGGTTTTTATCCGGGAATATGCCAATCCGCTCAGCGGCAGGTTGCTCGATGCGCAAAAGGCGCTGGGAATCCCCGTTTTTACAGACAAAAGATTGCTATCTCCGTCGGCACGCACGCTTACGGACTCCGGAGCATTCAATGCCAATTACTTCATCAACTTTGAAGAACAAGCCATGACTACCCAGCGCATTGCATTGGGTAAAATGCTGTTTTTCAGTCCGGTACTATCCAGGAACTCCGGCCGTACGTGCGCCACGTGCCACCAGCCCGACAGAGCGTTTACCGATGGTGAGCCCAAGAGCTTTGCGGTTGGTTTCAATGGCCAGCGGATCAGCCGCAATGCGCCTACCTTACTGAATGCCTCTTTCCAGGCCGCCCAGTTTGCCGATTCCCGCGTAACTTTCCTCGAAGACCAGGCGAGCGACGTGATCCGCAACCCCGATGAAATGCACGGCTCTTTACCCGACGCCGTGGCGGCATTGCGGAAGCAGGATGCGTCGCGCAAGCTTTTCGAAGAGGCCTATACTGATGGGGTGACAGAAAGCAACCTCAAAAACGCGATCGCCAGCTACATCCGCTCGCTGTCGTCGCTCGATTCACGCCTCGACCGCCATTTCCGTGGTTCGGAAAATGCATTGACTATCGAGGAAAAAGCCGGTTTTAACCTTTTTATGGGGAAGGCTAAATGCGCTACCTGCCATTTCTTTCCGCTATTCAACGGGACGGTGCCGCCTGCTTATCTTGAAACGGAGAGTGAGGTGCTTGGCACGCCTGCTACCGCCGAGGGCAAAATCGTCGATCCGGACGTCGGCAAATTTGTCCTTACGAAACGCGAGCCGCATCGTTACGCATTCAAAACACCCACCGTCCGTCACGTGGCGCTCACCGCGCCTTACATGCACAATGGTGTTTTCAAGACATTGGAAGAGGTGGTGGATTTCTACGATCGCGGCGGCGGGAATGGATTGGGGTTTAATCTGGAAAACCAGACATTACCTTTTGATAAACTGAGTTTGTCCGACTCCGAGAAGAAAGCGCTGGTTGCGTTTATGAAGATTTTGTAGCGTATTGTGATTGTTGTTACATCTCTACGGGATTTTTACAATGCACCCCTGCCGTTATCTTCTACCCATGTTGCGTGCCTGACGGCACTACTATCATGGACGCCCAATCGCGTTAGCGATGTAATATGGGTAGCTTGCGGCATTTCCAAAATCATTAAAAATGCCGGAGGCATGTAACACCAATTCTGACGATCAACATAATCGAATTTTCTGAACCCTTCCTGACAATAGGTTGTCAATCGGGTGTGGTTTATTTGAAGTAAATTAATATTCACTTCAAACAACAACCCTATGAACACGATCATCAGCAATGGGACCCCAATTAGTTATAACCTGTACGGCAACGGCCCGGCTACGTTGCTTTTTGTCCACGGCTCATTCATCGACCAGCGTTACTGGAAAGAACAGGTTTCTTTTTTCAAAGAAAAATACAAGGTCGTGACGATGGACCTGGCCGGGCACGGCGAGTCGGGAACGAACCGCGACGAATGGACGCTCCAAAGCATGGCCGACGACGTGGTCAACCTCATCAAGGAGCTGCACCTCGACGACGTGATCCTGATTGGGCATTCCCTCGGCGCGAACCTGAGCCTGATGGCGGCGGCCGCTTATCCTGGCCCGATTATCGGTTTTATCGCCATCGACAATTTTAAAAATCTCGCCACGCCGCTCCCCGCTGAATACGACAGTCAGGTGGAGGCAATCATTGAAAGCTCCAAAACTGCCTATGCCGACACCAATGAGCAATACGCCCGGATGGTACTCGTGTCAGCTGCAACACCGCTATGGATTACTGATAAGGTCGTAAATGCATTCCGGAATTCTTACGAGCCCATGGGCCAGCAAACTCTGCCGCAATTTTTCGTGATGGACCGGATCGAGCGGGCGGCTCTACCATTGCTCAAACCCAAACTGAACCTGATCAACGTCAATTACATGCCTACGAACGTGGATGCGTTGGAGAAGCATGCAGTGAATGGTTACACATTGATCGAAATCGCCGGTACCTGCCATTACCCGATGCTCGAATCACCCAAAGCATTGAATGAGGCTTTGGATGAGGTGATCGACGGTGTGCTGGAAGCGAAAATCATCGCGTAGCGGCCGTCAGTTTTGCGTACTCGCATTCGAGCGTCCGTATTTCTGCCGGTGACTTGGAGAGGTCGATGGCCCGGCGGTAGTGTTCAGCGGCTTGCTTCGCGGAAATGGGGGCGTAGAGGTAGCCGAGCAATGAATGGTAGTAGGTATTGTTTTCCAGCCCGAGCTTTTGCGCTTCCGTCAACCCCGCCTCGTGGCCATGTACTTTGGCATATGCGAACGTCCTGTTGAGGGCCGTCGTAGCCGAATACTCGATGATGATCAGCTGATTATATAGGTGCAGAATGTGCTCCCATTTCGGTGTGCCGGGTGGCGTGGTGTGCCAGTAGGCAATGCCCGCCTCGATGTGGTACTTGGATACTGCATTCCCCGAACAGGCATTGACGAGGTAGTAATGGCCGCGGTCGATCAGCTCCCTGTCCCACATGCGTTGGTCTTGCGCCTCGAAGAGAACCGTATGGCCATGATCGTTCAGCCGTGCCTCGAACCGGGAACTCTGGTAACACATCAATGCAAGCAAAGCTTCCACCTGGCGTGAGTTGGTAAGCGGGTTTTCGGTCAGCATGTGCGCAAGGCGCATGGCCTCCGCGCACAGATCCCTGCGTATGAGGATATTGCCGGATTTGGAAAAATAGCCTTCATTGAAAAGCAGGTACAGGGTGCGCAGCACGGCATCGATCCGCGCCTGTACATCGGCAGGCAATAGCGGGCCTATCCGGAACTGATCGTTCCGCAGGTTGGCGCGTGCCCGCAGGAGCCGCTTTTTGATGGCCTCGGGTTTGGAAAGAAACGCGTCTGCGATTTCGCTAATGCTGAAACCGCAGAGGATTTGCAACGCCAGGCTAATCTGGCTTTCAGGGGAATTGGCCGGGTTGCAAACTGCGAATATCATGGCGAGCTGGCTATCTGCGATCGTTTCGGCTGTAAAGTCGAATGCGGGCTCGGATTCGCCCGTGCTGCGCAGCAGGGCAGGAGAGACCTGCGTTTCGAAGATCCGCGTGTGTTTGAGATAATCCTTCGTTTTGTTTTTGGCCACGGTGTATAGCCAGGCGGTCGGATTGTCCGGTACGCCTTGCAATGGCCAGGTTTCGCTCGCTTTCAGGAAAGTTTCACTGACGATATCTTCCGCGATTTCAATGTGTTTTAATCCAAAATGACGGCACAGTACCGCCGTCATTTTGGTGTATTCTTTTCTGAAAAGGCCGGGCAGTATTTCGGGGTTTTCAGCCATTGCGAAAGCTATTTACGCTGTACGATTTCCCTCACCTCGATATTTCCCCCGATTTTGAATATCGGGTTGGCCTTCGCAAGCTCCACGGCCTCGTCGATCGTCTCGGTTCTGACGATCACATAGCCGCTTACAAACTCCTTGATTTCGGTAAAAGGGCCGTCGGTAACCACATTATCCGCGTATACCGTTTTGGCGCTTTCATTGGACAGCGTGTTACCCTTGTCGGCGAGCTTGTTTTGCGCGGCAATGCCCGCGAGCCAGTTCATACGCTCCTGTATCTGCTCGGGCGTAGGGCGAAAGTCGGTCTGGTTGTCGAGCCGGAAGATCAATGCAAATTCTTTCATGATAGCTATTGGTTTGATTTCCCCTATGACGACCGGGCTGTCGTGGCGGGGACAATGCAATCTGAATTAAACCGGATTGCAACAAAAACGCAAGCCGGTCGTCTACGCATTGTCAAGTGTAAGCAACGGCTTCACATCCAAAAACAAAAGAGCAGGCGTTTCGTCTGCTCTTTTTTAGTGTTTCAAAAACGGAAAGTGTTTTACAGCTTGTAGCGGACGATGAAGGTGTTGTCTATGTCGGCGACGCCGATTAACTGGACATTGTTGAAGGTAGCGGTACCTCTGAACCAGCCAGTCGCGTAAACATAACCTGAGGCGACGCAAATTCTGTTCACACGGTCGTTCCCGGTGCCGCCATCCGACACCATGAACCGGCCGGTAGCATTGAGTTCCGTGGGATCAACTTCGGTAATGAGGATGTCAATGTTCCCTATACCAATTTTCTCCTGACCTGTCGCCATCGGGAAGCGAGCTTTGTCTTCAAATGAGCCGGCGAGCAGGATATTGCCGTTGGTACTGAGCGCAATGCCGCCGTGGAAATCGTCCTTCAATTCATTGAAACCATTTTTTGCTTTTTGTACTTCTCCGTTAGCATTCCATTTTCCCAGGTACACATTTTTAAATGTAGAGGCCGGCAAGCTCAGTTCGGTGATATTTCCATCGTGCATGCCCGTCACGTATACATTCTTTGAAGCATCGACCACAATGTCGTAGGTAAAATCGTCGGCGCCGGAACCTGCCCGCTTTGCCCACTGGAACTGACCGGAATTTGGGGCCCATTTAGTTACAAATACATCGTACCCTGCCGGCGCGGAAATAGGCTGCGCAATACCCTGGAATGCTATCGACCCCGCGAATGCCCCGGTGAGATAGATATTGCCATCCGTATCGAAAGCCATATCTTCAACCTGTTGTTCATTGCTACCTCCGAATATCGTCGGCTGAGCGAATGCTCCGGTGGATGGATCCACTGACACGAGGAAGCCGTCAGTACCGTTTGCCGATGACGTGGCTCCGCCAAAATCAATATTGCCGGTGACGAAGCCTGTCAGGTATATTTTGTTGTTGAAATAGGCAATAGAGCGTCCCTGGTCTTTGTCGGAGCCGCCAAATGTTTTGATCCACTGACGGAGGCCAGTCGAACCGTTAAATTTGGCGACAAAGCCGTCAAGGCCGCCTTTGGGGGTTATGCTTTCCCCCACGAGTGCGCCTGCCAGGAAACCTGTTACGAACACATTGCCGCTGGCATCCACTGCGAGGCCGTTAGCGTGGTCATCGGTTATGCTTCCACCGCCGGTTACCCATTGACATTGCATGGCACTGTTGTATTTGGCCACAAAGAAGTCCCGGGAGCCGGATTGTGATGTGTAGGATTTACCATTACCCAACTGGATCGTGCCCGCGGCTTCACCACAGATGTAGATGTTACCGCTGCCATCCACGAAAATATCCGTTGTAAAGCTGCTTCCATTTGAAATGCTGACCGCATTGGTGCTCGGTACCTGTGCTTTGATTACGATCGTATAAGATTGGGTATCGGTCGCATTTTCGTCGTTTTTGGCCGTCAAAGTAACCACGTAGCTGCCTGCATTGGAGTAGGTGTGGACGGGATTTTGAGCCGTGCTGGTGTTGGTATCAGAACCGGTGTCGCCAAAGTCCCAGGTATAAGTCGTAGCGTTTTTCGACTGGTTATTGAATGTAACCGTCGCGGGAGCGATGCTGTCGTTCGTAATAGTGTATTTGAAATCAGCTTCCGGTGCCGATGCTGCCGCGGCGTCGATCTTAACCGACCGGGTTTCCCCGCTCGTGCCGCCGTCGACGCCTTTGACCATCAGTTTAACCTCATAAACTTTCCCCGATGTAAATGTGTGTTTAATTTCGTTTCCTGATGCGGTCTGCAACGGACTTCCGTCGTTGAAATCCCATTGCAAGCCAGCGGCATTCTCCGACTCGCTCGTAAATGTAACTTCACAAGGTGCCTGACAGCCGTTTTCCGGTGTGAATTTAAACTTGGCCACCGGTTTCAGAGGCATGTCGATGTGGCAACCGAAAGTGGTCGCTGCAAGGAGTGTGTAAACTAAAAATCGCTTCATTGAATGCATATCGGTGGAAGGTGAGATATAGACTACTGGATTTTGGCGAGTAATTCCCCGGCCTGTTTGTTATAGGTGTTTTCAGGATCAGCAATGACCTTTTTCAGTTGTTCTTTGCAGTTTTTGAGGTCATTACGCTGCAAATAGGCGAGGGCTTTGTACCAGTCGGCTACGCCTTTCAGCTGTTGGTACCGGCTTGCTTCAACCTGCCCGAGTGCTTCCAAAGCCTGCCCGGTTTCACGCTTGGCAAGATGGCGGATACCCTGCTGCACATTTGCCGTATCCGAGCGCCATTGTGCCAGGGCAGAGGGGCTTATACCCAACTTGTCTTTGGAAAAAGGACTCTCGAACACTGCATTCGAATCGAAATAGGCGGCGAAAAATTCACTGGTATTGACACTGGCCGGAGCCTTTTCGACGGGTGGCTGCACCGGTGCGGTGGTTTTTGCTGTGTCGGTTTTTTTCTCAGGCTGGATTTGCGTGACGGTATCTTTAATAACCGGTGTTTGAGGCGTATCGGAAGCTATCTGGGTATCTTTCGGACCGAAATTGAAATACCAAACCAGCCCGACGGCAATCAACACACTTGCGGCAGCAGCCAGGTATGGCCAGCGCGCGTTCGTCCTCGTATTATCCCGAGTGAGCGGCAGGATTTTGGTATCGTCGTTTTCGTTTTGTGAGTTGGCAGGTAGAGCCCCTTCGCTTTGCAATTGAGCATGGATGTCCTTGAATAGCGCCTTGTATTCATTCGCTTTCAAGCCATTTCGGATGCGTCGCTGGGATGCGACTTCACTTGCCAACGCCTCGTCGGCATTCATCCGGTTTTCGAATGCGGCGCGCCCTTCCGGCGTACCCCGGCCGCTCAGGTATTGGTGGATTTCATCAAAGGTTTCTTCCGATAATTCCATATGCTCAAATCGTGATTCGCTGGTAGTACTTTTTAGATTGATACGCGTTTCCGCCGATTCTTATCATTACAAATGAAATTTCTCTTTCAGGTACTTGGCACATTTGAAACGCTTTACAGTGGCGGAGGCTTCGGTCATGCCCAATTCGCCGGCAATGTCGCGTAAGGAGCGATCTTCGACGTAAAACCATTTCAGTACTTTCCGGCAGTCTTCCGCCAGCAGTTGAAACGCCCGGTCAAGCTTTTTGAATATCCAGCTGCGTTCATCTTCGTCGTAGGCCTGGGAAATGGCTTCGGGAAGGTCTGCGCTGAATGCATTTCCCTCGTCGTCCACACCCGCGATCCGGAACGCTCCGCCGGTGGCGCCTTTGTAGGCTTCCTCGTCGTCTTCGTCTGCCGCCAGTCGGGTTTCCAGTCTAACCTCGGCGCGGCGCGTGAGCTGATCGAGGCTTTTTTTCCATTGATTAATATAAATCCGGTGAAAATAGGTCGTGATCCGGCTGCCTTCCTGGTGTACGTAACTGCCGTCGCGTACCTTACTCACAAAAATGGCCAGGCATTCCTGCAAAAGATCCTCGGCCTGCTCCTGATTGCTACCGCGTTTCAGCACATAGGGAATGCATTGCTGATAGGTTTGCATGTATAAACAAGAAAATGCTTCGCGCTTTTCATGAAGCAGTTCTTCGTAAAATACTAAGTCAGAATCACGATAGCGTTTGCAGGAATCCGTCATTCAAATCGACATTAACTTATTTATTTCAATTCATTCAAAACACTTTTCTTTTCGCCTGCGTGGTAATCGGAATCGTGCATTTGGCAATCTTTTCTTTTTCATTACCGGAAGCGGTAATATCCACCACATTTTTCAGGTCGTCGAGGATAAAGGTAAAACCATTTTGCTCCTGTGTTTTTTCAATCGGCTTGAAATTCCCCTCGGTGGCATAAGCGAGCAGCATTTCAAATCCAAAAGGCGCAGCGCATTCAAATTTTTCAGGTATTTCAATCCATTTATCAACGGCATCGGCAGCAATCCTGAAATCGTCATTGCGCAGCCGCACGATATTTTTGGCCGCATCACGGTAAATCATCCGAACCGTGCAGGGTTTGTTGGCCCTTACTTTCAAACGCATAATATCCCCCTCGCGGTAGGACTGAGGCCCATACCCTTTGTCGGTACTCACTTCAAGCACGAGTTCGGGCGCTGTTGTTTCCCTGTTTGTCGTTTTTTGATCGGTGATCTCCCGCATGCGCTGCGCCTCGCGTACGAGCTGTTCGGCTGGCTCGATTTCCGCATTCGGGATGTTGAGCAGCAGAATTTCGGCCAATAATTCATTGCCCACCGGCTGGTCGTGCCCGTCAAACAGCTGCACCCCGATTTTCAGGAAGTTGCCGGCCTTCTGATAACCGCCTTTCAGTTTCAGCAATGCATCGAGGCTTCGTGTTGTGCCCAGGCCGATCTGAATGTCGCTGTTCGCGCGCGTCAGGGCCGATTTCAATGTGCCGGTGAGTTGTTTGGAAAAATCATTGGACACGCCCAGGCCCTGGAACGTGATCTCCTCGATCACCAGCCTGGTGACGCCGCTTTTGGGAATGGCACGCGCCACTTGTCCCGATAGCTTGTCGATCACCTCGGGCAGGGTTATGAATTCGAGTGGGTTACGCTGGTCGGTGAGCGAAATGGTCCCTTTGCCTTTATCTTTCCAATCGGTGTCCATGAACCCGATCCGGGCTTCGGTAACCTGGTTTTCGGCGACTTTGATAAACACCCCGGCGCGGCAGGGTACGTTTTCGAGTTGCAGGCGTTTCGCACCCTGATAATTGCCGAAAAGCGTTTTGGAACCGTAAAACAGTACGAGATAACCTTCGGGAATGGCCTTGAACTCAGCCTCTTCCCAGTCGGCATGGTAGGTGAGTCCGCTTTTTTTGTAGCTGATGAACGCGATTCGCTGGTATTCGTTGAAGTCAATGGTTTTGGTGCCCTTGTTGTCGGGTACGAGGTCATTTTCGAAACGGGCATCGTCGCGCAGGCTTGCGCGCATGCGATACGTGGCCTCGTCACGCTCCTCGGAATCAATAATATATGGGTTTGTCAATAGCCCGAATGCCGATTCGAAGTCTTTCAGGACTTGCTTCACCCGGTCGGCCGCTTTGATCTTGTAATACGGGCTCAGCTCTTGCCCAAACGAACAATGCAGCGGTAAAACAAAGAACAGGGCGGCCAGGAACCGTTTCATAGCATACTGAACGAAAATGTTACCTGGTCCGGTTAAGGATCAGTTCACGGGTGAGCAGGCTGTTTTCCATCGGGATCTGCTGCCGGTTGGTCAGTTCCATGACCCGCACCCGCACGGTACGGAAAATATCTTCCAGGCGCAGGTCAGGCACGTCCAGGGCTTTCAACAGCTCCGATGTATACGGACTGTTTTTGCCGTCACCATCCAATGCAGTCGACCCGGGTTTGGTCGAAAACGTAATGAGTGTGCCCGGAGGCGCGCTCATGCTTGCGAGCCCTTTCGTGCCCGAGCTGCGTGTCCAGGTGCGGCTCAGCGGGTTATCGCGGCAGGCGTCCAGGATCATAATGTTCGTTCTTTGCGAGTTTTCGTCGCTGGCGGACATCTGGTCGAGGATCTCGTCGGCGGCAACGGCCAGCACTTTCAGCTCCATTTCGGATTGCGGGCTGATGTCCACCGGCATCAGGTAATTTTTTCCAGCCACCTGAATACCATGGCCGGCATAATAGAACAGCGCCACTTCGAAATCCTGGCTTTGCACGCTGCTGCCGAACTGCGCTACGGCAGCCCGGAGGTCGCCCTGGTTGGCATCGATCCGCTCGATGACCGTGAAACCGAGCCCGGTTAGCTTTTGGGAGATGGCTTTCGCATCATTTTCAGGGTTCTGTAATTTGCTGCCCGACTGGTATTTCGAATTGCCCACCACCAGCGCAATGCGTTTTTTGGCTTTTTCATATAAGATGGAAAGGGTTTCGGATTGGCCGGCACCCGATCCATTGCTGGCGATCAGTCTGATGTTGTTTTTCCCTTCTTTCAATGCGATTTGCTGTGAAATCTGCACGCCGCCGGAGCAGCCCTCTTCTTTCACCGTTTTGAATGACCGCGTGGCAACCGGGGCCAGTGCGCCATTTACTTCGATCTGTATTTTTTCGGGCTCGTTGGCTACACAGGCACTCAGCCTAACCTCGGGCTTGTCGCTGTAAGCAATATTGCTCAGCCATTTGATCTCCGGCTTTCCAGCGGCATGGAAGGCGTTGAAAACATCCTTGATGCCATTGTTGTACACAATTTCGGCAATATCCCTGACGGGCACGGTTACGAGGCCCTTTCCATTCGCAGATTTGTACTTTACCTGGTCGGGATAAACCTCCTTGATTTCCACCACTTTCTTTTCACGCGTGCGCAAGTAAAGTGTGTCGGCGTCGCCCGCAACGGCCGGCTCCCAATGGCATAACGCCGAACAGGTGAGGGCAAAAAGGGTAAAAATGTGTTTCATGGAACGTTGTAAAAGGTAATACAGGGCAGGGCTAAAACGAAAGCGCGATTTTCAGACCGGTCGTCTGGTAGGATGCATCGTAGAATGGCTGCAATGAAAGCTCTTTCTGTTTTCCGGCGAGCTCCGTCCGGGTTTTTTGAGCTAATTGCATATTTCTAAGCCCGATCAAGTCCAGCGCAAGGCCGCCGATCAACGCGGCTGCCCCGCCGTAAATACCGGGCGAGGCAAATGCAGAGAAGCTTTCCTGTTTTTGGAGGTCGGCGGCAGGCGGTGCGGTTTTGTAATTCGTCTGGTACCACGTTGTGTACGAGTCGTTGGTGCCCTGAACGGCCGTTTTGTATTTGTTATAGTCGCCTGTCAATTTTAGTATCGTAATGGCTCCGGCTACAATGGCCACGCTGCCCGCGGTGAGGAACGTCATGCTTCTTTTCTGGTATTTTGCAATTTTGCGTTCCAGCGCCTCCGTATTCACCGGCGTGTTTCTTGCCGGCTCCTGCGTTACTTTTTCCGGTTCGGTTTTGGGCTCCGTTTTTCCATTCTCATATTCGATTCGCAGTACATCGGTTCGAAAAAGAAAATAGTCGGGACCGCCGGGATTGTCATACCTTTTAAAGCGGATGTATTGGGAATCGGTGCCCAAAACTTTTGCTTTGATTTCCTTTCCGTTTTTTTGAATGATTTTGTCCTGTGCGTTGGCTGTGAAGGAAAAGAAAACGCAAAAAAGTACCGTCAAAGCGGGCATTGCAATTGCTTTCAGGAAGAAAGTATTTCCGTCGTTGCCTGTCTTTTTGCCTTTATTTTGACTGGTAGAGAATGACTTGTCCAAAACGAAGGGGATTGATAGTGAGAATTTGATTTAAAAATAATCAATCATTTATTATTGGTGTACTATTTTCACAAGAATAGGTACCACACTTCCTTTGGGATCTCCTTTTACTTCGTAAGCGATTTTACCCGATTCGTAGGCGATTTCTTTGGGAGATATAAATTCTTCACCCAATGCCGCATAAGCCTTTTGTACGATGGTACCCTCCGCCTTTTTGACTTTGTTGGCCAGCTCGTCGAGGTTCAGCTCGTTTTGAGATATGAATACCACGAAATAATCTTCCCCTTTCACTTCGTCGAGCGTGAACGAGGTATTGGCCGATGGCATCAGTACGGTGCTGTTAGCGGGTACCATGGCGCTGGTTACCACTTCCTCGGAGTTGTAGGGGAACAGCGCCGACACACGATTTTCCTGGTCGGAGCCGAGGATGTACACGTAGGATTGTTTTGTATTGCTGATCATCATTTTGAAGCGCGTGCCCGATGCATACGGCTGGCTCATATTATAAGTGATCATTTCGGTTTTGCTGTTTGGTTGGTCGGGTGTTACCTGGATTCCCTTGTAAACCATGGAATGCACAGCCATGCCGCCGCTTCCGATCGAGAAGTCGACATTGCCTTTCAATGTAATGGTCTGTGGCTGAGGTTTGGCTGGTGGTTCGGGGAAGATCTGGTAGGCATTTCTGGTAAAACGGACGAGGTCGTCGTATTTGGCCCAGGTGTAGCCGTTGCTTCCCCAGTTTTTTCCCCAGCTGTTGGCAATGAGGAACGAGCCGCCTTTCACGCTGTCGTCATAGCCTACGATGGCCATAGCGTGGCCGCCTGCGGTATTGTCGACGCTCTCGCCGGGTGCTGCCTGCCAGTGTTCGGTAGCCTCCTCGATGAACGAAGGCGGCACCATCATCCCGATCAGTACGGCGTTTTTACCTTCCACGAGTGCGGACTTGATCGCATTGATACGCTGCTCAGGCGTCGCATCCTTGTCTTTCGGATTGAAGAGCGTCGCATAATCGGCGATTTTGTAGTTAGCCGCTTTTTCATCGCACTGGTCGTACTTGGCGTCGCAATCCGCGGGTGCACAACTCAGGAGTGCGGTACCCTTGGTTTTCATCACTTCCAGGGCGTCTTCCAGGAAAACGCCTTCTGCACAGCCATTGTCAAGGCCGGATTTGACCTGTCCGTACAACCAGCTGGGGGAGAATGCCGTTGTCGCGATTTTGGCCGGTTGATTGCTCAGTCCCTGCTTGCCGGCTTCCATGGCCGTGCGCATGTAATACGCGGCCGACCATCCCACGCAGGTTCCGTCCGCTCCCTGGTCGGCAATTTCCGGCAGGAACTCGCGGATGCTGTACGATGCGGGCATAGCGCCTTTGAGTCTGACATTGGACGATTTGCGCGGGAGGCGCAGGTATTTGGCGTCGTCCATTTTTAATCCCATCCGGCGGGTTTGGGCCAGGGATTCGGATGCTGGGAAAACAGCGGCCCATGCGAGCATGGATAAAGCGGCAATTTTAATGGAGGATCTCATTTCTGATAGTTGGATTACGGTAAATATGGATTTAGTCAGGTTACTTTTCGGTTAATGTGAGCTCGATGATCTGCCAGTAGCTTTCGGACGCTGCCCGTTCACGTACCGGTTTTCGTTTCACCGACGTGACTTTTTCGGGGATCGGATAGTCGCCGTCAAACCGGCTTACTTCGTGGAAAGTGGTGCTGCGGCAATACCAGCGGTCGTTCGGGCCTTTGCGGAACAGGTCGTTCAATACCAATGTGGCTTTTTTGAGTTTGTAGGTAGCCTGGCGGTCGCGGGCGCGGGTGAGGAATTCGCCGCGGGTGAGGCGCAGGTGCTGGCCGTCGGAGGTTTCGAGATTGATATATCCGCTTGTTGTAAAAAGGGAATCGCTCTGGTCGCGGAGCCGTATGAATTCGCTGTCTGATACACGATGTTGCAGCTTGCCGATGAATGCCAGTGCCGTGTCGATTTTCGCTCTGGCCGAAAGGTCGATTAACGAGCCCAGGCGTTCCGATGCTTCGGCCGCCGGGCTTCCAGCCGCCGCAGACCACGCGAACATCGCTACGAACAAGGTTCTGAACATCAGGTTTAAAATCGGACTATTTTTCATCAGCGTTTATTTTAAAGGTTTTGTAACTTAATCCTCCCGGCATACAAAACCTTATCACTTCATAACTGCATTTTTTTCGATGAGGTCGCTGATCAGCCAGCCTGAATTCTCCTTTTCCCGTATAAACTCGCTCAGTTCGATTTCCCAATCTCCGGCAGCCAGGTAAATTTTGTTGGATACCACCGCTTCGGCAGTCATGCGGCCGCTTTGCAATGCGTTTTCGACTTTCCGCCATGCAGCATCGCGGCATTCCAGGCAGGGTGTAAAAGGCGCGAGGCTCTGGTAATCGTCCAACCCGCGCAGCAGCGGCACGAAACTCACCTCGTGGGCATTGGGCGGCAGCTCCACCTTGTTTTCTGCTGAGTGGCTTTTGCGTGTATTCAGTTTCTCTTCTGGTAATTGGGCAGGGGCTATTACCCTGGTTACGTGCCAATAGGCGGCGCTGTCGGCGGTATAATCCTTGCGTAAATGCACGGTAAGCGTATCCAACGTGCCATTGTAGCCCACTTTGAGTCCGATTTTCGCAGTTACAGGCCCGCGTTTCGGCATCTTTGTGTGTTTCTCGGTTACTGTTTGAATGAATAGGTTGACTTTGTAGCCATACGCATCGTGGATTCTTCCTGAGACAGATAGCCGCTGGTCATCTTCATTAAACAATTCAAACATGCGCATTCCTCCTGCATTATCACTTGTCGACGCATTGAAACGATTTATAAAATCGCTTACATGTTTGATTTGCCCATTCATATAACTTTCTGATAGCCCTTTCCGCACGTTGATTTTTATCGTATCAGCCCGCGGAGCAGCGACCTGTGCATGCAGTTCCGAAAGGGGAACGAGCAGGGTAAATAGCCAAAGGTTGGTCATGCTGGTTGCCATCAGAAACCCGGAATCGGGACGGTATCCCTCACGGTGATATCGCCGAAGAATATCTTCAAATCCTCCTTACCCGCCTGTGCGTATACGGCGGCGCTTTGCGCGGTCACGCGGATGTCCTTGCGGTCGCGGCTACCGTAAATGAGGTTGCCCTTTTTGTCCATCCCCTTAAACTGCTGGTAGTACGTCGCGGTAGCGTGGTAATTACCGTCGGTACCTTTCTCAAACTCCGACACGACCGCAGCGTCGTAATAGGTGATTTCCACCTTGTCGAACTTCACATTCATCAGATTTTTGAAGTAGATCCGCACGGGTACGGACGATATCGTGCCATTCCGGCGGGATACCTGCACGTAAGGTGTGCGCCTTTTCCCATTCACCATATAATCTTTTTCGAAAAGGCTTACCGCCAGCTCCACGGCTTGTTCGCGTTGCTCGATCGAGAGACTTTTGTCAGCAATGAGGGAAATATAAAGTTGCAGGTCGTTGACGCGCTGCTGAGTGAGTTTCTGAAACTCTGCCAATCTTTTCTGATCCATTTCGGGTTGCGCATGCAGTCGCCCGATGCCGGAAAAAAGAAGCAGGAAAATGTAAATGTATTTCATCATGGTAGGGGCGGGTAAATGGGTTACTTCGTTTTACGGATCTCCTGCAATGTCACCAGGTCGTAGGTACACCCACTTCCCAGGGTCGAAAGCCGCTCCACGAAATTGAACTCGTCGATCAGCGGGGCGGTGTTCACGATCCTTTTCAGAAAGAGGTCGATAGGCTGGGTTTCCACCGGCTTCTCAGGGTCGCTCATGTAGATGCTTACCTGTGCCGAAGGGCCGAAAAAGCCCTTTTGCCCCAGAGCCCGCAATTTGTTACGTTCATTGAAGCCCAGTTTTTCGTCGGCAAGTACATTCAGGAACCGATTGATTTCCGTAAAGCTGGATTCCGGGCACGGCAATACCGTTTCGGGAAAGCTGCGCACCCATTGCGAATGGTGTTTCAGGGAATCCGGCAGGCTTTTCAGGCTTTCCTGTAAACGGTTTTCGGCATCGGCGAGGAGGGTTTCCCACGACACATGCGTATTGTGGTTTTCGGCATAGGCCATCGCCTGCATCCATGTATTACTGTAAAAACTGCCTTCATTGGGATGTGCGGTGGCTCTTTCGCCTTTTTTTGCACTGCTGATGAGCAAATCGCCGTTGGCTTCCACGAAGAGCTTGCGGAGGATTTTGGTATCCTGCGTCACGCTGATCCCTTTCAGAACGGGCGTGGCCGAACGCATTCCGCGCCTGCCCGGAAACAGGTTATTGCAGCAATCGCCCAGGGTCAGGCAAAAGCGTGGTTTTTTGTTTTTTAGCAACCGGTGAACCGTTTCCAGTTCCATATTTTCGTCTTTCAGATAAAGAATAGGGAAGTTGCTTTTTTCGGTGCTGGTATTGATTCCGTGGCCGGTATAATAAAAGAAAATGATGTCCTCCGGTTTGCATTGTATTTTGGAAATAGCTTCCTGAATGCCGCCTTTCCCGAATTTGTCCTGATTGCAAATCAGCTCCTGGTAATTGTATTCGATTTTTTTGGAAATGTTCCGCAGCATCCCCGACATTTCTTCCAGGTCTTTTTCGCAACTCGCACCTAATGAAGGATCTTTGGTATCCGCAACGAGCACCGCGTAAAATGATTGAGCCTTGGATAATTGGCTGATCAATAGTATAATAGCCAGTAGTCCACTGCGAAGAAAACGGAATGTTGGAAAATAAATCATTGCGCCGGGTTTTGGAACAGGTCTTTCACAGAGGATTTAAACTTCATCATGAATGCTGCATCAAACTAATTTGAGGTCAACAAATAAACATGGATTTGCTTAAAGTAAGTGAAACCTCGTGACTATTTTTTGCCAATTGTCCGAATACAAATGGAATATTATCGAACGGTTTGGATCGGTTACCAACAATGATTATTGGCTCTTTGCAAAGCCTGTTTCCTAACCTTTTTCAGGGCCCGAACTGGCCCAGATCAGTTCCGGTTTATCATCTATTTTTTTACCTCTGTACATTCTGATAAACCGCCGCTGTTCTTCCAAGCCATTGGCTTTTGCCCAACGCAATGCCGCTTTGTTAGGAACCGGAATGTCGATAAAAACGGGCAGACCATGGAAATGATGCAGCATCGCATCGCAGATCTGCCGGCCGGCTTCGGGTGTTGACGCGACGGCCGGACCGAGCTGGACCGCATTGCGCCCCTTACGCGAGCCCGCGTAGGCGAGGTCGTCTTCGAACATCGAATAGTAAAATGTGTTTGAGCGGAGCAATGAATGCAGGAACGCCTCCCGATGGGTGCCCGTTATGCGGAAATCGAGATTGAGAACAGGGGGAACCGACGTCTCCGGCGTCCACGGCATGGCTTCGTCGTCCAGGCGCTCGTGCATCTTGGAAACACCTTTCATGCGCACCACCTCGTATTCCTCCTGGAAGCCAAGTTTTTCATATAATCCTTTGCCGAAAACCGTAGCGTCCAGTCGTACCGTTTCTATGCCCATGCCATCCAAATGCGCGATCGCGCGTTCCATCAGCTGCTGACCAATGCCCTGGTTCCGCATGGAGGCATCCACCAGTACCATCGCAATCCAGGCAACCGCCCCAGGCTGCCGGTCACCGGAGTGCCGGCCACCGGGCTGCCGGCCATCCAAAATGCAGGTGGTAACAGTACCGGCGGCGGACCCGCCGACCTGCTCGGCGAGGAAGCAGCCTTCCGGATGGAGTGCGAGCGCGCGGTGCCAGTCGGCTTCCAGCTGATTCCAGCCTGCTTGTTGTACCAGCTGCATGCCAAACGGGATGTCGGTAGGAAGCATTTGACGGATGGTAATCGGATTTTTCAATGGTTTCTGGTTTACGTATATACTAATGCGGTGATTTTGGCGAGGGAATGACTGTTCTTTTTGTTATCGTCTGACGGTCAATGTGGTAATAGGTATTTGCGCGATATTTAATTAAAATCTAATCACTTTCAGCGGGCGTTCCAAATCCCGACTATGATCTTTGCATCACTCCTGACTCTTCTTTTTGACGCAAACCTGATCGGAATATGTATGAAGATGAAGAAAACGATACTCATTATCGAGGACGACCTGCGGATTGCGCAGAATATTTACAGGGTTTTACAATCGGAAGATTTCGACGCCGAGATCGCCCGCGATGGGCTGGTCGGTAAAAAAATGGCGTTGGAAGGGCGTTATGACCTTGTTCTGCTGGATATTAACCTGCCGGGGATGAATGGTTTCGACGTGTGCCGGCAAATCAGGCAGTTCAAGCCGGTGATGCCTGTCATTATGCTCACAGCCTATGGAGAGGTGGAGGACAAGGTCGAAGGCCTGGGGCGCGGCGCTACGGACTACATTGTTAAGCCGTTTGATTTCAGGGAGTTGATAGCCAGGGTGAATGCGGCGTTGCGGCTTTCGGGCCTCGGGAAATCCGATGGGGGTAAGCGGGTACTCGGCATCGCGGATTTACAGCTGAATGTGGATACGAAGGTCGTGACGCGGGCCGGTAAGTTTATCGGGCTGACAGCCAAGGAGTTTGCTTTGCTCGAATACTTCCTGCTGCATCCGGGCACGATCATTTCGAAGATGGACCTGGCGAAGAACATCTGGCATCTGACTTTCGACCCCGGTACCAATTTTGTGGAGGTGTATATCAATTACCTGCGCAAGAAGATAGACAAGGACTATGATGTAAAGCTGATCCAGACCAGGCCGGGACTGGGCTATATATTGATGGCGGAGTAAGGTATTATGCCGCGGTACCATGGCTGGTTTAATGGTAAAATGCGCCCTGGTTGCTTCCAAGTGCCGTTTTTAATTTTCTTCTAATTTACTTTTAAGGATTTTCTAAATGCAAAAATGGTGACAGGAACATACCGTTTCCCAATCTTTGCATTGTCAAAAACAAGAGTTATGCGATTTTACCTGATCGGGTTACTGGCCTGTGTGTGCTTTGCTGCGCGGGCCCAGGATACCCTGAAAGTGACCGTTCGGCAGGCGGACAGTCTCTTTTTGAAAAACAACCTGACCCTGCTCGCGGAGCGTTACCAGATAGACATCGCCAAGGCGGCTGAAATCCAGGACAAACTCTGGGATAATCCCAATCTGAATGTGGAACTGAGCGCCTATAATCCTTCGCGGGGCTGGCTGGATGTGGGCAAGGGAGGGCAGAAGTTCATCAGCCTGCAACAGGTCATCACCCGCGCCGGCAAGCGCACGAAGCAAGTGGCGCTCGACGTGGAAACGACGCGGAAAACCGAACTGGAATTTTTCGACCTGGCCCGGACGCTGAAATTCGACCTGCGGCAGCTCTTTTTCGAAACCTATTTCCTGCGGCAGACATTACAGTTGCTGGATAATCAGATCGGTACGCTGGCAACGACCGTGGAGGCATTCGATAAGGAGTATGGCCGGAATAACGTGTCGCTCAAAGAAGTGGTACGCTTGAAGGCGCTGCTTTTTCAATTGCGGAACAACAGGGCGGACATTCTTTTTGAATTAACAGAAAACCAGCGCGATATGCGGATTTACTGCAATACCGAAGCCTATGTAGTGCCGGTGGTCGATAGCCTGGAAATGGCGCGGTACCATATCGACGCCCAGACGTCGGAACAGCTGCGGGAACTTGCATTAATGCGCCGTACCGACCTGAAAGTGGCTGAATCGTCGGTGAAACAGGCGGAATTGAACTATAACCTACAAAAGGCATTGGCAAAACCCAATGTGCAGCTAGGCGCGGTGTATGATCAGGCGAGTAACTACCAGAACCACTATTTCGGTATCTCGGCCGCCATGGATCTGCCGTTTTTCAACCGAAATCAGGGCAATATCCGGGCTGCCAAAAGCGGGATCAGCTATTTCAAAACCCAGGAAACTGCGAAGAGAAACAGCATTGCCAACGAAGTGAATGCGGCATGGAACAAGGTGATTGTGGCGGAAAACACGTTTCGAAGCGTGGAAGACCGCTTTACCGACCAGTTTTCGCAGCTCAGCCGGGGCATGTACGATAATTTTCAAAAAAGAAATATAACCCTCCTCGAATTCATTGATTTCATCGAAACTTATAACGAGAGCGTCCGGGAGTTTAACCGGCTGCAATCCGACCGTATCAAAGTGTATGAAGAGCTGAATTTTATCGTAGGGGAGGAATTATTTGCCTTTTAAACCATCAAAAACACAATGCAAAAAATAGCTATTGCCATTCTGGGCGGAATGGTGGCCGTCTCGGCTGTGTCCTGTCGGAATCAAAACAGCCCTCAGGAAGAATCCAAGGCATTCATGTTGTCGGATTCGATGATGCGGCAGATCGTGCTCGACACCGTAAGGACGGAAACCGTGCGCAATGAGCTGACGCTGGTAGGGAAGGTCGTACCGGACGAAAACCGGGTGATCAGGGTGTTTCCGCTGGTAGGGGGGAATGTGGAGGATGTGAAAGTGGAGCTTGGCGACCACGTGCGCAAAGGGCAGGAGCTGGCAACGATCCGCTCGGGCGAAGTGGCCGACCTGGAACGGCAAATGATTGAAGCACAGTCGGATTTGCTCATTGCGCGGAAAAACCTGTCGTCGACCGAAGACCTCTTTGAAAGCAAGCTAGTACCCGAGCGCGAGGTGATTACGGCCCGGCAGATGGTCGATAAATCGCAGGCGGAGCTGGACCGGGTAAAGGCAGTATTCGCTATTTACGGTATTTCAAAATCAGCCAGTTACATCGTGCGTTCGCCGATCGACGGGTTTATCGTGGACAAGAATGTAAACCGCGGCACGCAACTCCGTTCGGATAATGCGGAAAGCCTCTTCACAGTAGGCCAGATCTCGGACGTGTGGGTGATGGCGAATGTAAACGAGAGCGATATTCCCAAAATTCAGCTCGGTATGCCAGCCGATATCAAGACCATCAGCTTTCCCGACGAGGTTTTTAAAGGCAAGGTGGATAAAATTTACAATGTTCTTGACCCGGAAACGCGGGCGATGAAGATCCGCATTCAGCTTTCGAACGCCGGTTACCGGCTGAAACCCGAAATGCACGCCACCGTGGGCCTCAATTTCGAGGAAAACACCCGGATGCAGTCGATACCGTCCAAGGCGGTGATTTTTGACAGAAGCAAGAACTGGGTACTGGTTTTCACGAGCAAAAGCAAAATAGAGGCGAGGCCTGTTGAGGTTTTCCGTAATCTTTCCAAACGTGCGTACATCAGCAGCGGACTGGCAGATGGAGAGGCGGTCGTGTCTAAGAACCAGTTGCTTATCTATAATGCGCTGAATCAATGAGTGAATGAATTTGGATAAATTTTGAATGACCGAATGATTGAATGACTGAATGAATAGTCAGGGATAGTCAAGAATAGTAAGATGTGGCCAGATATGACCCGATAGTGAGCCAGAAAACATTTACCTGAGAACATAACTTACCCATTTACCCATTCATTCATTCACTCATTCACTCATTCACTCATTCACTCATTCACTCATTCACTCATTCATTCCCCGTTCCACGGCGGCTCATTCAATCATTCAATCATTCAAAATTGAACCATGAACAAATTCATTCGGGGAATCGTGGGCTTCTCGCTCAGGAACCGCTTTTTTATATTTTTCCTGACCGGGCTGCTTGTGGTGGCGGGCGTTGCGAGTTATCGCGCGACGCCGCTGGAAGCATTTCCGGACATTACCAATACGCAGATCATCATCGTTTCGCAATGGAACGGCCGCAGCGCCGAGGAGATCGAGCGGTTTGTGACGCAGCCGATCGAGATCGCGATGAACTCTGTGCAGAAGAAGGCCAATGTGCGGAGCGTGACGATGTTCGGGCTATCGGTTATCAAAATCATATTCGACGACGGGGTCGAGGACTTCTTTGCCAGGCAACAGGTGAACAACCAGCTCCGGACGGTGTCGTTACCGGATGGCGTGGATCCCGAAGTGCAGCCGCCATATGGCCCCACGGGAGAGATTTTCCGGTACACCCTCGAAAGTAAGGACCGCGACAGCCGCGAGCTGCTTACATTACAGAACTGGGTGATCGACCGTCAGTTACGCAGTGTGCCGGGTGTGGCCGATGTGGTGGCTTTTGGCGGGAGAGAGAAGATCTACGAAGTGCAGGTGAATCCTACCGCTTTGGCAAAATACAATATTACCCCGGCGGATGTCTATGAGGCCGTTACCAAGAGCAATATCAATGTGGGCGGCGATGTGATCGAGAAAAATGGTCAGGCGTACGTTGTACGCGGGATCGGACTGCTGGAATCGGCGCAGGATATCGAGAATATCATTGTCGAGTATGTGAAGGATTACCCGGTACTGGTGAAGCATGTGGCGGATGTGAAAGAGTCGGATTTACCGCGCGTGGGACAGGTTGGACTCGACGGTAAGGACGACGTCGTGGAAGGCATTGTGGTGCAGCGGAAGGGCGAGAATCCCAGCGAGGTACTGGCGCGTATCAAGGAGAAAATCACGGAGCTGAATACCAAGATATTGCCGCCGGATGTGAAGATGGTGACCTTCTACGACCGCGACAACCTGATCGAGTTCTGCGCCGATACGGTAAAGCATAACCTGGTGGAAGGTATTGTGTTTGTGACGGTTATCGTGTTTTTGTTCATGGCCGATTGGCGCACTACGGTTATCGTGTCGATCATTATCCCGCTCGCATTGCTTTTTGCATTCATGTGTTTGTATTTGAAAGGCATGTCGGCCAACTTGCTATCGATGGGGGCGATAGACTTCGGTATCATCATCGACGGGGCCGTGGTAATGGTCGAGGGGGTGTTCGTTGCGCTCGATCATATGGCGCACAAGCGGGGGATGGACCGGTTCAACCGGTTGTCGAAACTGGGTTTGATCAAAAAGACGGGCGGTGAGCTCGGTAAGGCTATTTTCTTTTCCAAACTCATCATTATCACGGCGTTGATCCCCATTTTCAGTTTCCAGAAAGTGGAAGGTAAAATGTTCAGCCCGCTGGCCTACACGCTTGGCTTTGCATTGCTTGGGGCATTGTTTTACACGCTCACGCTCGTGCCGGTGCTGTGCTCGTTTTTGCTGAACAAGAATGTACGGGAGAAGAATAACCCGGTAGTTAATTTCTTTGATAAGACGGTTTCGAGGGGTTTTGAATGGTGTTACGGGCATAAAAAGATCAGTATGATCGCCGCGACGGCATTCCTGGGCATATCGCTTTTCTCCGCCACGATGCTGGGGACCGAGTTTTTACCTCAATTAAATGAGGGTGCGCTTTGGGTTACGGCCGAACTGCCTATGAGCATGTCTCTGCCCGAAAGCGTGAAAATGTCGCAAAAGATCCGCCGCGACCTGAAAACCTTCCCGGAAGTGAAGCAGGTACTGTCCCAGGTGGGCCGCTCCAATGACGGTACGGATCCTAACGGCTTCTATTTCTGTCAGTTTCAGGTGGATCTGGTGCCTCAGAAAGAATGGAAACGGAAGATCAACGTCGAGCAGCTGACCGATGAAATGAACAAGCTCCTGAGCAACTATCCGGGTGTTTTGTACAACTACTCGCAGCCGATCGTCGACAACGTGGCTGAGGCCGTGGCCGGTTACAAGGCGAGCAACGGTATCAAGATCTTCGGTTCCGATTTGCAGGAACTGGAAAAGTACGCCAACATCGCCATGGACGCCGTGCGGAATGTGGATGGTATCAAAGACCTCGGCCTGATCCGTAACATCGGCCAGCCGGAGATCAGCGTGATCCTGCATGACCACAAAATGGCGCAATACGGCGTGAGTACTGCCGATGCGCAGGCCGTGATCGAAATGGCGATCGGTGGGAAGACTGCCTCTATTTTGTACGAAGGCGAGCGCAAATTCGATATCCGCCTGCGCTACAAAGAGGAATACCGCGCCGACGAGCAAAGCATTCAGCAGCTGATGGTACCGACGCTCACAGGCAGCAAAATACCATTGAAGGAGATCGCCACGATCCGCAAAATTACCGGTCCGGCCTTCGTTTACAGGGATAATAACAAGCGATTTATCGGTGTTAAGTTTTCTGTCCGCGGCAGGGATCTGGGCGGGACCATCGCGGAGGCGCAGCAGCGCGTGAAGGAAAAACTGACCGATTTGCCGAAAGGTTATTCGGTGGAATGGGTGGGGGAATTCGAAAACCAGGTGCGCGCCACCGACCGCCTGGCCCAAGTGGTGCCGGTGAGCCTCATTGGTATTTTCATTCTGCTCTTTATCATGTTCAGCAATGCCAAAGATGCCGGGCTCGTGCTTGCCAATGTACCTTTTGCATTGGTTGGGGGGATCCTCGCGCTGCACGTTACGCATATGAACTTCGGTATTTCGGCCGGTGTGGGCTTCATTGCCTTGTTCGGGTTATGCGTGCAGAATGGGGTGATATTGATTTCGGTATTCAACAAAAACCTGGCGGCCCGGATGCCGCTGGAAGAAGCGGTGCGGCAAGGGGTGAAATCGAGGATCAGGCCGGTGGTGATGACCGCACTGATGGCAGCCATAGGTTTGCTGCCAGCGGCCATGTCGACCGGTATCGGCTCCGAAACACAGAAGCCCCTGGCCATTGTGGTCATCGGCGGGCTCATCACGGCGACGATCCTCACGCTGCTCGTTTTCCCGATTATTTACACGTTTTTCAATCGCAAAAAACAGGGCAGGACATCCCGGTACGCGGCTTCGTAACCCGGCATTTGGATTGGGTTACTTAAAAATTTAATATGATTCAGGTCGCTCATTTTCAGGAAGACATGGCCGGGCGGGAATAACTTTTGTGCATTTGTTCCAACCAAACCGACGCGGTTTTGCATCACTTAGCTGATTTAAAAACCAAATAACAGCTCATGAAAAAGTTAGTTTTAATGCTCGGCCTGCCATTCCTGTTCCTTGCTTGCAATGATGATGACAGCGGCCCGGGATTGCCTCCGGAAGTGGAGATTAACGACCAGTTCAACGGTGACAAAAAGGGATGGACCGCAGGCTTTGCCGATTACCCGGTGAAGATGGAAACGGATTGGAAACTCGAAGAGGGGATCGCGAATCTGCCCGCACCGCTCGACACGCAGAAAAAGGGCTTCCGCATTTCGGGCAACAACCATAGCGACGACCTGTTTATGTATTTCAAAAAGAAAGTTACAGGACTAAAACCGAACCAGGAATACAATGCGGCTTTTACGTTGGAATTCGCTTCGGACGCGCCTTCGGAAGGCTGGGCGGGCGTGGGCGGTGCGCCTAATGCGGTAAGCGTGGGCATCGGCGCGGTGCCTGTCGAGCCGAAAACGACGGTCGACAACCTGGATCATTACCGTATGAACATCGATAAGATCCAGCAGAAAAACGACGGTAAGGATATGAAAATCATCGGCGACGTCGGGAACGGCACGGATAAGGTCGGCTACAAGTTGCTCACGAAAACCGGCGCATTCAAGGGAAAAACCGACGCCAGCGGCAACCTGTGGCTCATCTTCGGAACCGATTCCGGCTTCGAGGCAACCACTACCTTGTATTACACTTCCGTGAAAGTGAAACTGACGGAAACGACGACGAAATAGCATTCGTTTTATCCAACGTTCAACAAGGAGGCAAATACCCAGATAGTTGCCTCCTTTTGCTTTTGGGCCGGAACAGGAAAGGACAGGAGTGCCCAATCGGAAATTCATTGAAGCCAGAACTTCAATGCTTTAATAAACTTTGCTTGCTGATCCACAAAGCAGGTGTGCGAGCAGTTATCGAGGTAAACCAATCTCGACTTACCTGTTATATGAGACAAATCTGCTATCTGTTCCTTTGAGTAGAGTCCATCCTGTTTTCCGTAAATAGCGTATACCGGGATCTTCTTGTTTCTCAGTTTTTTCAAGACCGGCGTGACATCGATGTTTTTGCTTTTTTCATTTCTCCAAAGCGTTTCTACGGCCCGGTCGTTTTTTACGTATCGGGTAATCAATGTGTCGGTTGGATAGGTCGAGTAGATTTGCCGGGCTTCCCAATCGGGTTTTGGAAGGCTGAAAAAACCATTTTTGGAAGCATGGGCAAAAACGGCCGTTCGGTAGAGAAGGGAATTGGTATCCATTTCCCTGATGGCACGGATCTGTACCAGATTTGCCGGGTCTTTTTGATCTTCGTAAATACGTTCGACGGATCGTAGAATGGTGTTGTACGATGCCTGCTGGGAAACCAATGCACTTGCGAGGATAATGGATTTGACTTTTTCCGGATGTTTTTCGGCGTAAAGTGTAGTAACAAGTCCGCCGAAACTGAAACCGATTAAATGCGCGCGGCTAAGGTGGTACTTTTCATAAATGCTGTTTAAATCTTCAAAAAATTCTTCATAGTTCATGCTGGCCGTGCTATCCCTGGACCTGCCTTCACCCCGTCGGTCGTAAATAATTACATAAAACCCGACATCCGCGAGTTTTTGAGCGGTCGTGGCTTCAAAGTATACGGCGCTGCTACCGGGGCCGCCGTGCAGAAATATGATCGGCTCGTTACCCGCATTTCCGAAAGCCCGGGAATATAAGGATTGCCCTTGGACAGTAAAACCGGGCAAAAACGTAAGCGTGATAACAAGTAATTTCAGGAATGTGCGCATTTGACTCAAAAATCGTAAAGATATGCCTTCAATCTAACAAGACACTTACTTCCCGTACTTCTTCACCCATTCGAGAATCCTTCCTGCCATGTGCCGGGCCATATCTGGCGGGGTACCTTCGCCGCCGTGACCGCCGTTGGGGAGGGTGATGAGCTCGGAGGGGACTTTCAATTCCTGCAAATGCGCATACATCGTGCGGGCTTGCGCCACGGGTACGATTACGTCGGCTTCGCCGTGCATGAGCAGGGTGGGTTTGAAGGTTTTTGCGTAATATGGGCTCGCAGCGCGGTACGAGGGAGCGAATGCGCCGGGCTTCCACGGATCACCGGTGATAATGGGCAGCAAGCCTTCGAGGTCGGACTGCCTGGCTCCTTTGAGCGTTTCGGGATCGTCCAGCCGGGTGGGGCCACCCAGCGTGGTCACAGCGCCGACAACATCGTTGCGGTCGTATTTGTAGGCGTACAGCATTGCCAGATGGCCGCCGGCACTGCCGCCCCAGAGAATGTATTTGTCCTTGCGCACGAGCCATTCATCGGCGTTGGTAAGAATATGCGATATGGCCAGGTCAATATCGTCCATGATTTCCTGGTAATGCAGGTCGGTTTGATTCGCGAGGCGATAGTTGATATTGATGATGTTGAAGCCCTGCGGATAAAGAAAGTCCTTCATGAAATTGCACGCTTCCTTGTCGCCATTCATCCAGCCGCCGCCGTGCACGAGGATCACCAGCGGTGTTTCGCGTGTGCGCTTCGGATGCAGGTACACATCCATTTTGTGCAGGGTGTGTGGTCCATAGGGTTCATCGAAGAGCGCCAGTTCCTTTGCATCGGCATAGGTGGCCGTTTGGGCGGTTGCGGTGGCTGCTACAAACAGAAGGGCTATAAACCAGCCCCAAATCACTCGGTTGAAATGCGTAATGTGTTGTTTCATATGCCAATGTTGCGAATGCCCGTATAGGGGACGCCGAATGATCCCGTCACGCTATGTATCCGATGGTTTCACGCAAGTAACCATTTAAATAAATTACACCTTGCGCATTGCCGGGTTTTTTATAAAATTGCTTGTTATCAAAGACCTGACGCTATTGGAAACTTATACCCCCGGACTGCACCTTATTGCCACCCTCCATTCCGATAATACGGCGCTACTGGCCGGTTATGCGGGTTTTAAGGACCTTGCCGACGACCTTACCGGCACGTTTAACCTGCAAAAATTGGGCGAAGTTTACCATGATTTCGAACCGGGCGGTTTCACAGGCATGATCTGTCTCAGCGAAAGCCACCTGTCGGTGCATACCTGGCCGGAGTTTGGCAAAGTTAATCTGGATATTTACCTCAGCAATTTCCAGCGGGTGAATAATGGCACCGTGCGGGCAATTTTCGACCGGATTACGGCCTATTTCGAGGCAAATGTTATTTCTGAAAATCAAATTATCCGATAACCATGGGAACCAGCAAATTGGCTATTTGCCCGTCCTGCGGCAAACCGGTGTATTTTCAGGGCGGTAATAACCTGGCGGCGTGTGCCTGCGGGAAGGTGTGGCACCGCACGGGAGAGGCGTTGGCGGAAGTGAAAATGGAGCTGATACAGGGCCCGGCAGACCTGATTCAGCCAGGCACCACCGGGAACTGGAAGGACGTTGCGTTTACCGTTACCGGCAGGCTGCGGGTGCTTTTCGAAGATCAGGCTTACAATTACTGGACGCTCGATTGTAACGATGGCATGACGCGCCATTTGGCGGAGGGCTACGGCTTGTACACGGTCTGCGAGGCATTGCCATTCAACGACGCGACGATCGCCCGGAAATTCAGGTCGGACGCGCAGATGCTGACCCTGCCCGACGACCGCGAGTTTTGGATAACGGCCCGGAACGAAAGTAGCCGGATTGAGGTGGAGGGCACTGTATTTGTGCATGGTTTGCCCGATCGGCATAACAGCATTGAAGCAGCTTCCGACACTGAAGGCGTAGAGCTGGTGGCATATAATGGAGAGGTAGCCGTGGCGTTCGCTTGTCACGACGTAGAACCGGAATTACTTTTCCTGACCAATACACGGGAGGCCGAGCCGGAGGGGAAGGTTTTTCAATGTCGCACTTGCAATGCTGAAAACCGTGTGCTCACCTATCCGTACGCTCAGAGCTGGGTTTGTGGCAAATGCGAAACGCGGCATTCGTACGCCGACGGAAAATATGCCACGCACGGAGCCCAGCATACCTATGAGCAGGAATTTTGCTTCGATATCGGCGACAGCATTACCATTGAATGCGGAGACTACCAGGTGGTGGGCCTTGCCCATAAATACGATACCGATTCGCGGACCGATTACTGGCATGAATATACCCTGTACAGCAGGCTGCGCGGATTTATGTTTCTGACGGAATCGGCCGGGCATTGGACTTACCTGAAAGAAACCCGAAACGCTCTAAAGCCGACAGACGCAAGGCTACACCGCATTATTTTTGATAAGCGGGAGTTCAGGCGCTATTCCAAATACCATTACCGCATTCTCTACGCATTGGGCGAGTTTCCGGGGAATGCATTTTCGAACCATGAGAAGACGGAGTCGATGGACTACATTGCTCCACCGGAAATACTGAGCATCGAGAAAGATCACAAAAAGCGGGTCACTTGGTTCAGGGGAAAATATGTGCCGCGCGGAGTGATTGCCGAACAAACCACCGCCTCGCTCCCGCAGGTAGAGGGCGTTGCGCCTGCACAGCCGTCGCGCATCAGTGTCAGTACAGAGGCGATCGTGAAATCGGGTGGAATTGCACTGTTGCTCGCAATGCTGATACAGATCCTGACGGGTAGCATGCATACCAACCGTCTTATTTTTGATTCAAATTATATTTTTTCGGATTCGCTTAATACCCAGCTATTTATTTCTCCCAAATTCGATCTCGAAAAGAAGAGCAGTAACCTGGAACTGGACTTTAACGCGCCGTTGGATAATACCTGGTTGGAGCTTAATGCGACACTGATTAATGCGGTGAATGGCAATGAATACAGCGCCGAAGAAGGGATCGAATATTACTCGGGTACCGACGACGGGGAACGCTGGACGGAAGGTTCCCAAAGCCAAACCATCCATTTTACCAAAATACCGGCCGGGACTTACTTCCTGCAAATGACGGCCAGCCGGGATTCGAATATGTATACCCGGGCGGGGCTGTTCACCGGGAAGCTGGTGTACGACGCCAGCACCTACCGGAACATCTGGATTGTGGTCATATTGCTTTTGATATGGCCGACGATCATGGGAATTATTAGATATTATACCGAAAAAGTGCGCTGGGGCAACAGCGAGTTTGCCAATTCCTGAAACATTACGGACATGAAAGAACTTTTGAAAGAACTCCTGCCGATGAAATGGTACTTTGTGTACGTGGCGGCACTGTTGGCCTGGCTGGCATATGCCAACCTGTACGGCGACCGGATTTTATCGTTTGATAACCAGGAACAATGGCATTCCGATGGAAGGTCATCGCACAGAAGCGGCATCATGCACCATAAATAGTCATTAAAACCTAAACACATATCGATGCAACAATACATCATCAGTTCGCTCGTGTACTCGGGCATTGGGATATTGGTCCTGTTTGTCACATTTGCGGCCATTGAAATACTTACTCCGAAGCACAACCTGCGGCGCGAAATCATGGAAAACAAGAATGTGGCCCTGGCCATTTTCGCGGGTTTTTTCATGCTGGCGATCGCCATTATCATAGCGTCGGCAATTCACGGGTAAATGAAAAACACGGCAGGCAGGAACAGTGCGCAGTGGGTGCTGCTCGTGGCGGTGTTCATCATCGCTACGTGCGGGTTGATTTACGAGCTGGTTGCGGGCACGCTGGCGAGTTACCTGCTGGGCGACAGCGTCACGCAGTTCAGTATCATCATCGGCGTGTACCTTTTTTCAATGGGGATAGGGTCGTACCTCTCCCGGTTTTTCAACGACCATCTGCTCGAATGGTTTATCCGGATTGAGCTGCTGGTGGGGCTCGTGGGCGGTTTCAGCGCGATTCTGCTGTTTCTCGTGTTTCCGCTGGCGGTCAGCTTCCAGCCTGTGCTGTATGCGCTCGTAGGAGTGACCGGTATTCTGGTAGGGATCGAAATACCGCTTTTACTTCGGATTTTGAAGGACAAAGTGGAATTCGCCGAGCTGGTGAGCAGGGTTTTTACCTATGATTACATCGGCGCATTGCTGGCGTCGCTCATTTTTCCGTTGATTTTTGTGCCTTACCTTGGGCTGATCCGTACAAGTCTGTTCTTCGGATTGCTCAATGTGGGCGTCGGGCTGTATTTGTGCCGGTATTTCGCGGGGGAGGTGAGAGGCGTGGCGGCGATCCGTTTCGGGGGCATTGTGATCCTGCTGGCAGAGGTGGCAGCCTTCATTTTCTCCGAGCAGATCATGAGTTTCAGCGAGACGCTCGCTTACAACGATCACGTCGTTTATTCCACCTCCACACCTTACCAGCGGATCGTGATCACGAAGAACAAGCACGACCTGCGGCTTTATCTGAACAATAATCTTCAATTCAGCTCGGCCGACGAATACCGCTACCACGAGGCGCTTGTGCATCCGGCAATGACGGCCGCCGCAGAGCCGCGCAATGTGCTCATTCTCGGCGGGGGCGACGGACTGGCAGCCAGAGAGATATTGAAATACCCATCAGTGCGGCATATTCAGCTCGTGGACCTCGACCCGGTCATGACCAAACTGTTTACAGGGCAGGACATTCTGGCCGAAATCAACCGGCATTCGCTGAAAGATCCCCGCGTGACTGTTACCAATGCAGATGCATTTATCTGGCTGAAAGAGAACAGAAAGCAGTTTGATTGCGTGATCATCGATTTCCCGGATCCATCCGGCTTTTCGGTCGGGAAACTTTATACAACCGCTTTTTACCGCCTGCTGAAAACTGCCATGGCGCCGCAAGCGGTGGCGGTGGTGCAGAGCACGTCGCCCTATGTGGCGCCGAAGAGTTACTGGTGTGTCAACGAAACGCTGAAAGCATCTGGTTTTCAGACAATCCCTTATCATAATTACGTGCCGTCATTCGGGGAGTGGGGATATGTGATGGCCCGGAAATCCGGCGGTTATCAGTTGCCTGATACCTTCGCAATCGAGAAAAAGTACATCAGCCACGCGGTGATGGAGCAAATGCTGCAATTCCCCGAGGATATGCTGGCCCATGAGCCGTTGGAAGTGAACAAGCTGAATAACCAGGCTTTGGTGAATTATTTCGAAAAGGAGTGGGGTAAATTCCTGGATCAATGAAAAGAGGCGAATTCATCAGATTAACGACTGGAATGGCCGTTGCCGCGCCGCTCCTACACGCTTGCGGGGAGAAAAAGACCGGTGCCGCAGCTATTCCCGGAAAGATCGTGGGCGCGTCCGCGGCGACCGGGCATTTGCTGCGCGACCACACTTTTAACCCGCCTGCCGCATTTGAAGCGAAAGAAGTGGTGATTGTCGGTGCCGGCGTAAGTGGATTGTCGGCCGCGAGGCATCTGGTACAGCACGGTGTAAAGGACATTATCGTGCTCGATTTGGAACAGCAGCCCGGCGGTAATGCGGCTTCGGGCGGTAATGCGTTTTCCAAATACCCCTGGGGGGCGCACTATGTACCTGTACCGAACAATAACCTTTCTGAATATCTCTCGTTTTTGGAGGAAGCCGGGGTGATAACGGGTTATGATCAGGCAGGGTTGCCGGTGTACAACGAGTTTCACCTCTGCCACGATCCCGAAGAACGGTTGTATATCAATGGTCATTGGCAGGAAGGGCTGGTGCCCAATTTTGGGCTGAATGCAGCTGAGCTGGCAGAATTCAAGCAGTTTTTTACGCTCATTGATCATTTCAAAAAACTGAAAGGCTCCGATGGCCTGGACGCATTCAATATTCCGGTGGATACTTCGAGCCATGACGAATCGCTGCGCGCGCTCGACCGTATCACGATGAAAGCCTGGATGGACAGCCAGCACCTCACCAGCGAATACATCCGCTGGTATGTCGATTACTGCACCCGCGACGATTTTGGTACCCCTTACGACATGGTGAGCGCCTGGGCGGGCATCCATTACTTTGCCTCCCGAAAAGGAAAAGCCGCTAATGCGGCACACAACGACGTGCTTACCTGGGAGCAGGGAAACGGCTTCCTCATCGAAGCATTGCGGAAGCAGCTCGACGGCAAAATCGCTACCGGCGCGCTGGCGACGTCCATCAAAGCGACCGGCAATGGCGTGAAGATCAGTTATCTCGATGTCGCTTCGCGCCAGCTCAAAGGTCTGGAAGCAAAGCATTGCATTGTGGCGGTGCCGCAATTTGTAGCTGCCCGACTTTTGGGAGATACCGAACGCGGAAAAGTGGTAACGGATCATTTCCATTACGTGCCCTGGATGGTGGCCAATCTCACCGTCAAAGACCTGCATGAACGTGGCGGGCAGCCGACCAGCTGGGATAATGTGATTTACGGAAGTGCTTCGCTGGGCTATGTGGATGCTACCCACCAGCAGGTGCAGCAGCGTAAGGATCGGAGAAACCTTACCTATTATCTCCCCCTCACGCATACGTCGCCCGAAGCCGCGCGCAAGGAAGCATACCGCGCCGAGCATGCATTTTGGGCGGAAAAAGTGCTTGCCGACCTGCAACGCGTGCATCCCGACATCCGGGAGCAGACGGAACAGATCGATATCATGCTCTGGGGGCATGCCATGGTGCAGCCGCGGCCTGGTATGGTTCATGGCGAAGCGCGAAAATCCCTTTCCGAAAGCATTGGCGGGGCTATTCACTTCGCGCACACCGACCTGGCCGGCGTGAGCATATTCGAAGAAGGCTTCTACCAGGGTCTCAAAGCCGCCCAAAAGATTCTGCAAACCTGACAGCCATGGAAAAACCGCAGCCGTGGCTGGGCAAGCCGCTAACCGATATTTTTTTCATACTCGCTCCGCCGTTCCTGAGCCTGGCGGTGGTGGTATGTTTCCCCGCTATCTTCCAGAACAATGCGCATATGCCCGACGCCTGGTGGGTTGTGTTGATATTGCTCATCGATGTCGCGCATGTGTATAGCACGCTCTACCGCACCTACCTGAACAAGCAACTCTACAACCGTTTCAAGCCGTTATTAATCGGCATACCGGTGCTGGCGCTGATGGTCGGGTCGGGTATTTATTTACTAAGCGGGCTGTGGTTCTGGCGGGTGCTTGCTTACCTGGCAGTGTACCATTTTGTGCGGCAGCAATATGGATTCATGCGGCTATACAGCCGTTTTGAAAAAACGCCCGCCTGGTACCGGCAGGTCGATCAGTTCGTGATTTACTATGCGGCCATTTATCCGCTGTTGTACTGGCACCTGCACGGCGGTCGTAATTTCAACTGGTTTGTCGAAAACGAATTCCTGATTACTGCCTCCCGGCCAGCCCTGAACGTAGCCACGGCCGTGTACTGCGCTATGCTCGTGGTTTATGTATTCAAAGAGGTTCACTACTGGCTGCATTTCAGAAGTATCAACGTTCCCCGTGTGGGCGTGATTACCGGCACGCTGGTATCGTGGTATTTTGGGATTGTGTATTTCAATGGCGACCTCGCATTTACGCTGTTGAACGTCGTCAGTCACGGTATCCCCTACATGGCGCTGATCTGGATATTCGGGCAAAAGGAATCGGCGCGCCCGGAATCGGGGAGGTGGCTGCCGCTTTTCTTCGGGCAATACGGGGTCGTGCTCTTCCTGGGGCTGATCTTTCTGCTGGCCTGGTTCGAAGAAGGCTTGTGGGACTGGACCGTCTGGCAAGAGCACCCGAACCTCTTCTCTCTGTTTCATCAATTTCCGGTCGCATTAGGCAAGCCGGCGCTCGCATTGATTGTACCCCTGCTGGCCGTGCCGCAAATCACGCATTATGTGATCGACGGCTTCATCTGGAAGAAAGGGCAGCATTAGAATTTCACGACTTTCTTCACGGATTGCCCGTTGGCGCCGGAATAGATGATCATGTACTGACCAGGGGGAAAGTTCCTCATGTCCAGTTGCTTACTTTTTCCGACGGTGACTTTGAGCTGCTCGTAACCCCTCGGATCCAGGATGCGTATCACGCCGCCTTCTTTCAAATCGATGTTAAGTTCGCTGGTCACCGGATTCGGATACACATTCAATTGCATGTTGTCGGGCAGGTTGCCTATGCGGTCGGGGATTTCGGGGCGGGTAACCATCAGTTCGTCGTCATCGTCCGGAATGAGGTTCAGTTCGTCCATTTTCCACACCTGCAAACCTTTCGAGTACGTTAATGCCGTCGCATACACACTGCCTTTGAAATGGAAAACCTCGTGAATTGTGGCGCCTTCGGGGCCTTTGATGATTTCGGGGAAATGGTATAATGAGTCACGATCGATCCTGGCAAGCTCGAAGCCCCTCGTGGTTGTGCTGAACGGCGTATAATTTACCTGACCGAAGGACGGTGAGTCATACCAATTGGTGAGGTCGTACATTTTGACCGGAGCGGTTCCGTCCAGCGCATAAACGGCCGGAGCCGTGTTTTTGAAAATGTCGTACGCTACGGCGAGGTCGCCAGACATCGTTTTAACCACCTGGAGTCCGACTGGAAAATCCAACCGTTTCTGTTTGCCCAAATCCAACAGAACCTGGTGCCGGTCATTTCCACCGCCGTAGAACAACAGCTGATCTCCTGCTCCGGCGCTGGTGAAATCGATCGTCTGGTCTTTGGTAAGCTCGGTGATCTGCCCGCGTTTCAATTCATAGATGTACCAGGAGCTGCCCGCATTGCTTTTGACCTTGATCAAAATTCCCTGGGGAACCGGGATTGAAAGTTCGATGTCCTCTGTAAATTTCTGGCTGACAATGCGGTCGTTGTGTATGATTACCGCCTCCCTATTGCCCCAAAGCCCCACCGCATTGGATGTCGTGGCGTCGACAGGGTGTATATCTGTGAACTCGCCAAGCAGCTCTGCCGTGCTGGCCTTGTAGATTTTTACATCCGGTCCGCTCATGGTGCCCGCAATGAGGTAATCGCCACGGCGGAGCAGGTAACTCATGGGGCCGGAGAAAAGCCGGTTGACCTTGTCCGAACCCATATCGGTGTAGCAAATATCATGGAGATGACCGGCGCTGCTGCGGAGCATATAGTAGACCCGGTTGTCATAAATCTGATGCTCGATTGCGTCTTCGCCACCCTTGTTCAGGTCAATTAGTTTCAGGTCCCCGTTCTCAAATTTGTAAACCGTATTGTAACCGAATCCGTTTTTGACCGACGAATGAATCATGAAAAGATCATTGGAAGTGGCACGAAACTCCCGTTGCGCGAATTGGGAATCATCGATTTCCCAAACCTGTTCCAGGTCGGTAACAAGGGTTACCTTCTTCCCGGGCATGTTCAGGTCAAATGAAGCCAGTCGGTTGTTGGTGAGGACCTTGTCCACGTAGGCCCAATCGGTGGTAGGGTAGTGATACAGCTCGCGGGTTCCGGCCCCGGTACCATCTGTTTTGAATATCCTGACCCCCTGCTGACTGGTCGAGGTAAACACGATCTGGTTACCAACCCTGAGCGAATCGATGCTCATTCTCCACGATATTACTGTGCCGCTGAACGACAACAATTCGGAGGTTGTTTTGCCGTCGCTTGCCCAAAGCTTTCCTTTGTCCTGGTCATCATAGGTCCAGAACAGTAACTTATTGTTGAGGACAGTTCTGAAAGCGAGCGCGTTTTCTCTGTAAACAGTCCGGCGGTTTATCAGTGGCAAACGGAGCGTGTTGCCAGCAGCATACACATTATCCGAGAGTTCATATTCTGTATTCCCAACTTTCACTTTCTGAACCTGATAAGGGAGTTGCTCCACTGAAATGGGTTTGTTTTCAGCGATATTGTAGACGCATTTGTTGTAGCCGTACCGGATTTCAAATACATCGCGCGACTGCGAAGCAAGCTTTACCTGGCGTCCCGTTACCTCTTTCGGAAGGCGTGCAGAAATACGTTTGGTATTCTTTTTAAAATCAAATACACCCAGGTATGCCGTGTGAACGGTTTCGTATCCAAAAATTGAGGTGAATGTAAGCTGATCTCCTTCTATAATAAAATTGGTATGGAATGGACCTTCGGTAGATCCCGTTGGCGTGTCGGCATATAACATGCTCGTTTTCGCATCGGCTATTGTTTCCCAATTCTGACCTTCAATCACTTTGAATATTTTCAATGTGATGTCTTTGCCGGAATAAATAGCGTCATCAATTAAAAAAAGTGATCCCGCCTTATCCCTCAGCATCACCGGTGCGGCACCCCGATTCCATGGATAGGTTTTGGCAGGTTCAGTCCGTTTAGATGCGGCTACTACCAGTTTCTTTTCAATATAGCCCGCGTCGACGGCTATGTATTCATATCCGTTTTGTTGCTCCACAACAATATCGTTCAGCGCTGGCCCCAACTCGCTGGCCAGGGTGTGTAATCCGCTGTCCTGCACTTTCAATGTCCATTTTTTTGACGTCGAATCGTAAGAGCCATAATAGAGATTTCCGCCCGCATACTTGAAAGTGGTCGCTTCATCGCGCAGAAAATCGGTTTTTCCATTTGCGTCGAGCCAGGCGAAAACGTACCGCTGGGTTTGCACATTTCGAAACGTGACGAGCGGCTTTCCCGCAACAATATTCAGATTCAGTGTACTATCGGAATGCAGCAGCTTTTGCGTACCAGCAGGAGTGCCATCGGTTTTCCAGATTTCATATCCATTTACAACGAAATAAACCAGGTTACCATATTGGCTGAAATCGGAAGGATAAGTGCCCTGATACCCCGGCGTAATATCTTTCAGCAGCTTCGTATTGGACTTTGCACCTTCCGAAACCCAAAGTTCATTTCCCGTAGCGGGGGCAAAAGACGAAAAGATCATCTTGTTGCCGATCTGCGACCAGTAGACCGGATTTAAGGCTTGTTTGTCTTCGCTGTTATTGAATTGGGTAATTTGCTTTTGTGCAATACAGCAGCCAGCACTTAATAGCAGGAAATACAGGAAGTAGAGATGATTTTTCATGGCTAATTGTTGATGTTTGATTTAATATTTAGGTAAACAATTTCTTTAAAAGGTGTTTTCGCTGCTTACTGACAATGGCCTGGTGATTTTCCTCCATCAGTAAATATCCGCCTTCTTCCTTTCTGAAAGATACGATCCTGTTTTTGTTAATCAAATAGGATTGATGGGTCCTAACAAAACCGTACGATTCAAGTATATTTTCGTATTCTGAAATGGATTTGCTGACGGTTATATTTTTGTTTCCTGTTAAATAAAAGGTCGTATAACTGTTGTCCGACTTGCAGAAAATAATATCATCAATCAATACATAATGAATTTCATTAGCCTCGGCCAATGCGATCTTTTTTTGTCGTTGAGCCGGCAGGTTTTCAAACGACTGGATCAGCATCGAAATCTGTGCGCTTTGGTCGCGTTCCTTCTTTTTGTCGGCCGCTTTTCTGACGGCCCCGATGAGTTCCAGGTGGTCGAGCGGTTTGAGCAGGTAATCGGTTGCCGAAAATTTAATGGCCTGAATACCGTACAGGTCGTAGGCCGTCGTGAAAATGATGCTCCCCTGAAAATGATGGATCCGTTTTAACAAGTCGAAACCCGTTTCATTCTGCAAACGGATATCCAGGAAAAGGATATCGGTTTGCTCTTTGGTCAGAAAATCGTACGCGTCGCCTACGTTATGCGCATAACCCGCGACTTCCACCTGCGGGCAATGCATTTCCAGCGCGAGGCGCAGGTTATGCACCGCCTGGATCTCGTCGTCGAGTATAAAGCAGCGGATGGGGTTCATGAGAGCCATTTCAAAAGTCTGATTTCGGTGGTAGTCCCGGCGCCCGGGCTGGATTTGGTTTGAAGGACAATGCGCATCGCCGGCAGCTTTTCGTTGATCAGCGTAATGCGTTTGCCGGTTAGTGAAAGGCCGTGCCCCGGCACTTTTGCCGATGGGTCGTATCCGATGCCGTTGTCGGCGATGGCGACCACGAGGTCGGTGGCGTCACAGCGGATCGTAATCGTCAGTGTAGGATTGCTTACCGTTTCGGCCAGCCCGTGGCGGATGCTGTTTTCGATAATGGGCTGCAAGAGAAGTGGCGGGAAATCGATCGAAGAGAGCTCATTTCCGCACTCGATCCGGAAGGTGTACGTAAATGCTTTTCGTTTTTGTTCCAACGCGATATACTTGTCCTCGATACCGATTTCCTCGGCGAGCGAAACGAACTCCTTACGGCTGTTGTCCATGATCGTACGCATGAAAGTAGCCACTTCGGTAATGTATTGATTGGCCGCTTCCGGGGCGTTCTGGCGGATCAGCGATTGCACGGCATTCAGCGAATTGAAGAGAAAATGCGGGTTCAACTGGCCGCTGAGCAATTGAAGCTGGTTTTCGATCTCGTTTTTCTTGCGATCGAGGCGTGCAAGTTGCCTTTTGTGGCGTCGTTTTTGGATGAAAATGGCTAGTAGGGCGAGGATAATTACGGTCAATATCAGCTGTGCCACGTCGATCCACCCCGGACGCTTAGGGAGCGGCTTGACGTCAATCGTTACCTGGTGAATGCTCTCGGGCTGGTGCCTGTACCGGAGGAATACCTTTACGGTTTCGCCGGGCTCGGGCTTGTCGAGGTAAATGTAGGAATAGCCCTGGCTAAACTTAATATCCTCCTGGCCGCCCAGCCGCTGCCAGTTTTCCGGTTTTCCGATCGCATATTCAATACCGCTGGTGCGAGGCATTTTGCCAAAGAAATAGTATTGGTCATGATTCGAAAACCGTAGAAAAGCAGAATGCCCTCCTTCGATTTCGAAATGGTTAGCCTGCGGTCCCTGTTCTTTCCTGACTTTGTTGATTTCGGTATTCAGAATGTCCTGAAAGTTCTTTTCCGATGAAAACTCGACGAAATTGAAATAGTCGGGCACACTTCGTACGCGGGTGACAGAGAAGTGGTACACATTGGCCAAAGTGTTTTTGTTCCTGAAAGCAACATTCAGTGAATCGCCAAGCCGCAGCTCGAATTTTCCCGCGTGATAATGTTCGGCTGGCGTCGTTTCCACATCCTTGATCTCGTGACGAACATCGACGCTCGCGTGCCCAATGTAAAAATCCGGGTCATTTTTGAGTGACATCACATCGGTCCAGTCATTTTTCAATACCCCGTTAGTGGCCGTTCGAAATTGCAGGTCTTTGAAATCGATATACGGAATTTGCTCCCCTTTCCGGGCCAGTACTTCGCCAAATGGATAAAAGTCTAGCGAAAACCGGCCCATGGAAACGAAGAATTTGGAGGGATCGACGGTCGAAAGCTCTCTTGTCAATGAGGCATCGGTGTAAAGAAACTGGTTGTCATAGTTGGGTGTGAGGAATGAAATTTTGTCCGCCATGGCCGTAATGTTGCCCGCCATGGTAACAATGCAGGAGTCACACACGACACCATCGTGTATTTCCTTGATGGCGAGAAGGCTGTTCGCGGCATATTGTCCGCGCGCGCAGGTCACGGAAACGAGCAAAAGGAGAAACACGGCTAGGTTTTTCATATTTGTGAAATGGTCTGATTCTGCCGCAAATACGCGACCACGCTCGACAGCAACCCGGCCAAAACTGAATATGGTGCTTTTTGATTTGAATTCGGGACAATATCTGGCAAAACAGAATGCAAAATGCCTAAATTTGTAACCATGAGATTCGCACCAACACTCTGACACTCCTTCCCGTGCAGCCGTTGCACATCGTCCCCGGTTTTCGGGGACCAGGATTTTATTATCCCGATTTTTTCAATCCTTAATTATTGAAATCTCATGGAAGGAATACTGAATTCTCAGCAGATAGATCAATTCATTACTCATGGCTTCATTCGCATAGACCACGCGTTTTCGGCCGAAATAGCGGTACAGGTAAGGGATATTTTGTGGAATGATCTCGGTCTCGACCGATACGATCCCTCAACCTGGACGAAGCCTGTAATCCGACTCGGAATGTACCACCAGGAACCATTCATCACATCGGCGAACACGCCCGCGTTGCATGCCGCTTTCGATCAGTTGGTAGGTGCCGGCAAATGGCTGCCTTGCCGCAGCATGGGCACGTTTCCCGTACGATTCCCCTCCAACGAGGATCCCGGCGACGCGGGTTGGCACGTGGATGCCAGCTTTCCCGGCAACGACCCGGCCAACTATCTCGACTGGCGTGTGAATATCCATTCAAAGGGTCGCGGACTGCTGATGCTCTTCCTGCACTCGGACGTCAGCGAGCATGACGCGCCCACGCGTATACGTGCAGGGTCGCACGCGGATGTGGCGCGTGCGCTGGCACACGAAGGAGAAACCGGGCTTTCATTTATGGAAATCGCGGGCAAGCTGGATGCCATGCCGGAAAGGGAGGTCGTATACGCAACCGGCAAGGCAGGCACCGTTTATCTCTGTCATCCGTTCATCGTCCACGCGGCGCAAGCACACCACGGTACCAAACCGAAATTCATGGCCCAGCCGCCGTTGTTGCTGCGGGAAGATTTATCTATGGACGGCGCTTCGCCTGTGGAGAGGGCTATTAAAGCAGCGTTGGGTTAGAGGGAGGAAAGGGAGGAAGGGGAGGAAAGGGAGGAAAGGGAGGATGGAGAGTCCTTTCCTCCTTCCTCCCTTTCCTCCCTTTCTTCCCTAATTCCTACCACTCCGCAGCGCTGCCGTCTTCGTGCGACCAGAGCGGGTTTTTCCAGTTGTGGCCGATTGCGGCCATTCTCCGGACCTGCTCTTCGTCTATTTCAATGCCCAGGCCGGGACCGGATGGGATATTGACGTAACCGTCCTTGTAGTCAAACACCGTTCTGTCGCTCAGGTAATCCATCAGGTCGCTGCCCTGGTTGTAGTGGATGCCCAGGCTTTGTTCCTGGATGAACGCATTATGGGCAGTGGCATCCACCTGCAAACACGCCGCCAGCGCAATAGGGCCCAGCGGGCAATGCGGTGCCGCAGCTACGTCGAATGCCTCTGCCATGGAAAGTATTTTCTTGCATTCGGTGATACCGCCTGCGTGGGATAGATCGGGCTGGATAATGTCTACATACCCATCCATGAGCAGGTTTTTGAAATCCCAGCGGCTGAACATCCGCTCGCCGGTTGCGATAGGGATGGAGGTATGCGCGGCGATTTCACGTAATGCCTCATTGTTTTCGGACAATACCGGTTCCTCGATGAACATCGGGCGGAACGGCTCCAATTCTTTGGCGAGCACTTTGGCCATCGGTTTATGCAGCCGTCCGTGGAAATCTACGCCGATTTCGAGTCCGTAGCCGAGTGCCTCGCGGATGGAGGCCACCCGTTTCACCGCGAGATCGATTTTTTCAAAAGAATCGATGTATTGCACTTCATTGGTCGCATTCATTTTAATGGCCTTGAAACCGCGCTCGAAGCATTCTTTCGCTGCTCCGGCCACTTCATCCGGCCTGTCGCCGCCGATCCATGAGTATACCTTGATCTTGTCGCGGCATTTACCGCCAAGCAGTTGATAAACGGGCGCATTGAAGAACTTGCCTTTGATATCCCATAATGCCTGGTCGATACCGGCAATAGCGCTCATCAGAATCGGTCCTCCGCGGTAAAAACCACCGCGGTACATCGTATTCCAGTGTCCTTCAATGTCGAGGGGATCTTTGCCGATCAATGCTTCCATCAATTCGTGCACCGCGGCGGCTACCGTCGCAGCTTTGCCCTCGATTACCGGCTCGCCCCATCCGACAATGCCTTCATCGGTTTCAATCTTCAAAAACAACCATCTGGGAGGTACCTGGAACAGCTCGTAACTTCTGATTTTCATTCTATTTTTCTTTTACATTGTATAACCCTGCTAATTGGCTATAAATGTAAGGGAGGCATTCCTATATTTCGGCAATTTGAGCTGCTGTTTCATACTTTTAAATGTCTCCATAGGCCCTTCCGCCGCAAATGCATTCACTGCCCAGGCCGGGAGATACCCGCCCGGGTCCGTATGCAGCATGTACTCGATACGTACCTTGCCCGCGATCGGTGTAAGTACCCACCGGCCTTTCGAATCGCTTACCCTGACCACGTTCTTCTTTTTAGGTACCATACCGCCTACTACCGGACCGTCGATCGTCACGGCTTTGGTGGCCGGATCTTGCCGTGCCACAAGATGTGCCACGAAATCGCGGTTATCGAGCGGCCATGGCAGGCTTATTTCGGAATGATAATACAGGTCGGTAGGAGAAACCCGCCTGACAAGCGTGCACGACTTGGTTTTGTAAACCCATTCCGTCCCGGCCTCCACATCCAGCACGAGCGATACCATTTGGGCAAGTGACGCGTCCACCACGCAATCGACTTTAATCGCTTTGATTTTAGACTCAGGTACTGCGGAAGAAAAAATACGGATTTGCTCCTCTTCGGCGATCAGCTTCCATTTGACCTGGGCTGATGCGGAAAGGGACGTTCCAATGATAACGAGCAATAGGATGAATTTCTGCATTTGTTGGATGAAGTAGGGATCGGTCGTACAGCTTGATTTTAAGCATGACAACCAGACTTCTACAACCCCTACCAAAAGCATTAAATTCCTGTTAACGCATTAAATAAATGCATATTCGGGCCAATCCTGAGCACTCATCATCATATGAAAGGCAGAAGCGGCTATTCCACGACAATCAATTTCTGCGGAAATTTCAAACCCTTCATCTCTATTTGGTACTTTCCGGGTTTGAGTTCCCGGTCAATGGGAGAATACAATGTAATAGCGATGCGATTGGGCTCTTCGCCACGGCAACCCGTGAGGCAGGCACCGTCGGCATACACCCAGGCGCCGCTTTTGCCATCCTCACCCTTGAAAGAAATTTGATCGATCCGGTGGTTGTCGTAGAGATTTTGAACCGGCAGGCTCAGTTTTAAGACGCCGGTTTTGAGCGAAAAAGTTGTTTCCTCATAAACATCCTGCGGCGCAAGCAGGCCGGTAGCAACAATGTTTAACCGGTAGGTGGCGGTTTTCGTTTTGTTACCAATCCTGAAAAAGACGTCTTGCGCCGGTTTACTACAATAGCAAAAAGCAGAAATATCAATCGTCCCGTCCGGAAGCAGGCCGATTGGCTCCGCTCCTTCCGTGAGTTTCAAAACAGGTTTCAAACCACCTTCCAGCACCGCAGGCATTCTGACGGTAATCACCGAATTGGCATCGTCGAAAGTCACATTTTCATCGGGCAGGCCCTCGAAGGCAATGCTTCGAATGGCAGGCACGTCGCTCATTGGGGCGGGCGAATCCTTGCAGCCGGGCAGCAAACTGCCGGCAATGAGTGTTGTCAACAAGATGTGTTTCATGGCGTTAGCTGGTTGTTTCTTGTGAATATACAAAAAAGCTAACTATGGTTACATCAGGTCAAATCCCATTCTTTTCTCGGCTTGCGGGATAGCAGCCGGTTCGCTTCCTTATCGCCGCTGAACTTCTCCTTTTTGGCATTCCAGGTCAGTTCGCGTTTCAATCGATAGGAAATCAACCCCAAATGCATAGGGATGGTCATCTCGCGTGCATAGGCGAGGTTGGATTCGGGCTGTTTGCGGGATTTGACGCAGTCGATGAAGTTCTGCTGATGCCCGGGTGAGCGCGGGTTGGTAATCGGTACCGATGCGATATCGGTCATTTTTTCGCCGTTAATAGTCAGTTCGCGGGTGTTGTAATCGCAGATAAGCGTTCCTTTATCGCCCTCGAAGAATGCTCCGATGCCGCGGTCGGCGGCGCCGGGTACGTCGGGCGGGTTGGACGACCAATACACTTTTAAGCCGTCGAATTCATAATCCACGTCCAGCGTTTTCGGCGCGTCAGCGATGCCTGCGTATGCAGTACCCCGTGCGTTGATTTTCCTTAAACCCGTCGGATGGATCGCCGAATACATCACATCGGCGATATGGCACCAGAAATCCGCAAATTCACCGCCCGAATAGTCGAGAAAATAGCGGTAAGTGAAGTGGCATTTCTCCGGGATATATTCGGTAAATGGCGCGGGGCCAAGCCACATATCCCAGTTCAGTGTCTTGGGAACCGGCTGGACCGTCGGCGAGCCGAGCTCTTTGGTACTCGGTTTTTTCCAAAGCCGCACCGTATGCACCTTGCCGATGGACCCCGACTGGATCAGCTCCACCACCCGGTGGAAGTTATCGCCCGCATGGATCTGATTGCCCATCTGGAACACACGATCATGCTTTTCGAGCTGTTTGAGCATCATTTTACCCTCTTTCAAACAATAGGATAGCGGCTTCTCGCCATACACATCCTTACCCGCCTGAAACGCCAGCGTGGCTATCTGCGCGTGCCAATGGTCGGGCGTCGCCACGGTAATGGCATCGATATCCTTTCTTTCGAGAATGCGGCGGAAATCGCCATAGGTATCCACCTTGATGCCCGGTTTCATCGCTTCCAGCCGCTGCTTCGTTTCGCCGAGATGCAGCTCATCCACATCGCAAAGCGCTACGATCTCTGCATCAGGCAGATCTGCAAACCATTTCATATGGTTATTCCCCATCCCGCCCAAGCCGATATGCGCTATACGCACCCGATCGCTCGGCGTAGCACGCGTGATCAGATTGGGTAAAACCGTAAGGCCGAGTGTCGTAAGCCCGGCAGTTTTTAGGAAATCGCGGCGGTTAGTAGATTGGGTCATTGGTGGTTGGTTTAGGAAGTTGTTGTTTTTAAAAGGTGGGGATGGGGGAATGTTACTGGTTTTTGTGGGAGGGAGGAAGGGGAGGAAAGGGAGGAAAGGGAGGAAAGGGAGGAAGGAGGAAGGGGTGGCCCGCGTAGGGCGGCCCGCGTAGGGAGGAAAACAAGTCCCGTTAGGGACGTAATATTGGTAGAAGATAAATGGCGGGCATATTCGGGAGTGCCGTAGGTACGAAACAACAGAGAAATGGAGGAATTTCAGGCGCTTGATAATTCATTGGTTGCCGTTCGTGCATCGTTGCGTTCGACTCCTTGGAATAATTAAAGCATGTTTCAAATTTGCGGATTCCAAAAACATAGTATTAAAGAAATTCAGGAACTGCCTTGTTATGGTGAGGGTAGGCGAAAGCCCCCTAAACGTCACTATGAACGTTTGGACACCTAAGACAAGGCATTACACTTCCATCAATCATATTATGAATGCTTCAATTAAAAACGTCGAGTCCGACGAAGCCATCTGCCTCGCCTATGGCCGGGGCGTCAAAGAACTATTAAGCCAAAGCACCGCATCCGAGTGGATCGAGGACCTTTGGATCATTTACAGTGACCACATGGCATTTCAAAAAGAAGCAGGTTGCAATCCCCGCATCGGCGAAATCTTTCTCTCGTTCCGGGAGTTGGTGTTTTTCTTTCAGAAGTTGGAGATTGGCAGTAGGTAGGAAAGGGCGGCCCGCGTGGGGAGTTGGGAGGAAGTGGCGTTTATCGAGTTGCGTACCTACGGCACTTGCGGACGGAGTTTTTGGATTCTGTTCTACCAATATTGCATCCCTAACGGGATTTGGCTGGTCCCTGCGCGGGCCGCCCTACGCGGGCCGCCCTTTCCTCCATCCTCCTTTCTCCAAAAAAAAAAAACTCACATCGAAAACGAAATCCCCGTCGCCCCGGCCTCGTCATATTTCTCTTTCACAAACCGATACAAATACGGCGATTTGTTGGCGGCCCCGATGCGCTTTTCGTCCAGGCGTTCGAGGATGTCGTAGCTCATGATCAGTTTCTGGAAATTGCGTCGGTCGAATTGCCGGTCGAGGATGGTTTCGTATAGCCGTTGAAGTTCCGGCATGGTGAATTTCTCGGGAAGCAGATTGTAGCCGATCGGGTAGTTGCGGGCGCGCTGGCGGAGGGCCTTTAATGCGCGTTCGATCATTTCGTTGTGGTCGAAAAGGAGGTTGGGAACCTCGGCGAGCGACCACCAGCGGCATTCGTCGGTGAACCAGTCGGGCGTAGGCTGTACCTGATCGAATTCCACCAGGGCGAAATAGCCGATGGAAACGACCCGACGGAAGATAATGCCATCGAAAAAGCCTTTTCCAAATGTCGCTTCCAGTTTTTCAAGCAGCTCTTTTTCAGGATGGTATATATAGCGGTTCACATTTCCGAATGTGTGGAACTGTTGCAGGTACACATCGCTCAGGCCCGTGCGTTGGGTGAGAATGCGGTTCGCGGCGTCGTCGGCCGACTCGTCGAGCAGGATATGCCCCCCTGGCAGGCTCCACCCGTCGGTGCCTTTCCAGCGGAGCAATAGCACTTTCAGCTCGCCCTCGTGAAACCCGAACACGGTGCAGTCGAGTGAAACCTCTTTCAATGCCTTGTCAAAAAACTCCTTCAAATTGTGCTCCATCGGTAATAAGCTGACAATGAGAAAAATTTTCAATGCGTAAATTTTACACAAAGAAAATTTTCTTTATCATTGTATCCATATTTTGGATTGATAAAATTCAATTTTTTAGAAAATAATTACCAACTGTCGGCCGAGGCTGACGCTTTTAACATAACAAACCTAATTAACAACAACTGCTTCATGAACAAAACCTCTACACTTTTCTCCCTGCTCTTTTGCGCTACACTCGCTCACGCGCAGGTGCCGGAGGAAAACCGGTTCCGGAAGGTCGTCCTGACGGAGAACCTCAACGAACCACTGGAACTGACGGTACTTCCCGATGAGCGCGTGCTGTTTATCGAGCGGCACGGTACGGTGAAGTTGTACAGTCCTGTGTCTAAAAAGTCGACGGTGATCGCCACCATACCCGTGAGCACGAAGTATAACGATGATTCCGAGGCCGAGGATGGGCTGCTGGGTGTTAATATCGATCCCGATTTTGCCCGCAATCATTGGATATACTTCTACTATTCCCCCGCCGGTAGCACGCCTGAGAACATCCTGGCACGTTACGAACTGAAAGGCAATGCGCTCGACCTTGCTTCCAAAAAGGTGATCCTGCGCATTCCCGTGCAGCGTGATAATTGCTGCCATACCGGCGGCTCGATCGACTGGGATGCGCAGGGTAACCTGTACCTCTCGACCGGCGACAATACCAGTCCGCGCGCATCGGACGGGTATGCGCCTATTGACGAGCGGCCGGGAAGGAGCCCGTTCGACGCGCAAAAGTCGTCGGCGAATACGGCCGATTTACGCGGGAAGATCATTCGCATTCACCCGGAGGCGGATGGTACCTACACAATCCCGCAAGGTAACCTCTTTCCGAAGAATGCTTCGGGGGCATATGATCCGAAAACAAGGCCGGAGATTTACACGATGGGGCACCGCAATCCCTACCGCATTTCGGTGGATAAAAAGAATGGCTACCTGTACTGGGGTGATGTGGGGCCGGATGCGGGCAAGGATTCCACCGGCTTGGGGCCCGCTGCGGAGGATGAGTTCGGGCAGGCGCGAAAGGCGGGAAATTATGGCTGGCCCTATTTCGTGGGCGATAACAAGGCTTACTGGGACTTCAATTTCGAGACGAAGCAGTCAGGAGAGAAGTTCAACCCGGAAAAGCCGGTCAACAACTCACCGAACAATACGGGGCTGACGGAGCTGCCTCCCGCACAGAAGGCGCTGATCTGGTACACTGCTGCGGAGACGAAGCGCTTTCCATTGCTCGGTTCGGGCGGGCGCAGTGCTATGGCCGGGCCGGTGTATTACGCAGACCAGTTCAAAGAAGCAAAGCGGGCGTTTCCTGCCTATTATGACAAGAAGTTGTTCATCTACGAGTGGATGCGTGACTGGATTATGGCTGTAACGCTCAGTCCGAAAGGAGATTATGTAAAAATGGAGCGCTTCCTGCCGAACCTGAAACTGGAACATCCGATCGATATGGCGTTCGGGCCGAATGGCGATTTGTACATCCTCGAATATGGTCGGGGCTGGTTTATGGGTAATCCGGAGTCGAAGCTGGTGCGGATCGAATACAATGGCGGTAACCGTAAACCGGCAGTGGTAGCGTCAGTCGATAAAAAGGCGGGTGCGGTGCCATTCCAGGCGCAGTTCTCGTCGGCGGGCACCGAAGATTTTGATAGAGATTCCTTACAATATCAATGGAAAATTACGTCGGCGAGCGGCGGCGCACCGGTAGTTTTAAATGAGCCAAACCCCGCATATACATTCAAAAAGAAAGGTATTTACAAAGTTTTGCTCACAGTGACCGATTCCAAGGGCCTTAAAGATTCGCAAACGCTGACGGTCCAGGCGGGCAATGAACCGCCCCAGGTTTCGCTGGAACTTACGGGCGGAAACAAGACATTTTTCTTCCCGGACAAACCTATTCATTACAAAGTCGGTGTGTCGGACCATGAGGATGGAAGTTTGGAGAAAAATACGATCGCTGCCTCGAAAGTGAGGATTACCGCCGCATACCAGGATTCCGAGGATAAACAACCGTCCAATGCGGGAGGGCATCAGGAAGCGCCGGTTACTTTCACAGCCGGAAAGACATTGATCGAAAAAAGTGATTGCAAGGCCTGCCATTTCACGGATAAAAAGTCGATAGGCCCTGCATTTAAAGACGTTGCAGCCAAATACCGTGCCGATGCCAATGCGGTGGCGTCGCTTTCAGACAAGATCATCAAAGGCGGCGCGGGCGTTTGGGGCGAGACGGCGATGTCGGCCCACCCGTCGATCGGCTTGCCGGAGGCGGGGCAGATGGTGAAGTATATTCTAAGCCTTGCGAATGAAAAACAAGCGACGCAAATGCTGCCGCCGGCCGGTGAGGTGGTTGCGAAGATCCCCGAGGGCGGCGATGCGGCCAAGGGTATTTACAAATTCATAGCCAGCTACACCGACAAAGGAGCTAACGGAATGCCCGCCCAGACTACGGAGAAAACGCTCGTTTTAAAGAACCCCACGCTACTTTTCGGCAATGCCGACGATGCTTCCAAGAACATTATGCGTTTCAAAATGGGTGAGAATAACCTGCTGATCGTCACACAGCCTAATACCCATGCTATTTTCAAAAGTGTGGATCTGACCGACATTACCGCGTTGGATATGGTAGTCGCCGCACCGAAGGACCAGTTGAATGCGCAAGGCGGCATGGTGGAAGTACACGACGGCTCGCCCGACGGTGCATTGCTCGGGAAAACCGAATGGATACCGCCCACTGACGATGCCAGCGCATTTTCCTCCAAAACCCCACCCAAGCCATTCCGCGTACCTATCTCTCCTCAAAGCGGTGCCCGTGATCTGTATTTTGTTTTTAAAAACGACAATGCCAAAGGGGCTTTGTTTGTCCCGTTCTCGGTCACATTTGTTTCAAAATGATTTCCCATTCTAACTAATCTACTCATGAATCATTCACGTCGTCAATTTTTGGGTCAGCTGGGGTTTGCTTCCGCCGGTTTGGGCCTTGTTTCAATGGATACTTTAATGGCCGCAAAATTTAGTTTTGACATCTCGCTGGCTGAATTTTCGTTCGCGTCCGAGCTTTTCAGCGGAAAGATGACCAATATGGATTTCCCAGCCCGCGCGAAGAATGATTACGACATTACGATATTGGAATATGTCTCCGGTTTTTTCAATAACAAACAGAAGGATCAGGCTTACCTCAATGAATTGAAAAAGCGCTGCGATGACCTTGGGATGAAAAACCACCTCATTATGGTCGATGGCGAGAATCTGACCGCCCTGGACGATGCGGCACGTATGAAGGCCGTCGAGGCGCATTATCCCTGGGTGGATGCGGCCAAATTTCTGGGTTGCTCGGCGATACGCGTTAACCTGGGCGATGCGATGGCCATGCTTTCGGGCAAAAAGGAGGAAGGAACGCCCGCGCAACTTGCTACCGCGGCTGTCGATGGCTATGGCAAGCTGCTTGAATATGCCGGTAAGGCCGGTTTGAATGTGATTGTCGAGAACCACTTCGGCGTTTCTACCGATCCCGACTGGCTGGTAGGCGTGATGAAACAGCTGAAAGCGCCAAACAAGGGATTATTGCCCGATTTTGGAAATTTCTGCGCGGAAAGAAGCAAGCCCGAAACGCTGGATATCAAGGGTTTTATGGCTACCAAATGCGTGAAAGAGCACGATAAATACGATGGTGTGCGTAAAATGATGCCTTATGCCAGAGGTATCAGCGCCAAAACGCACCAGTTCGACGCGAATGGCAATGATCCGGAGACGGATTTCATCAAGATCTTCAAAATCATTAAAGATTCCGGCTGGAACAATGGCATCGTCGGCATTGAATACGAAGGAGGGCTCATGCGCGAAATGGGCGGGGATACGACAAAGCCCACCAACGACGAAGGCATCCGCCAGACGAAGGCGTTGTTGGAGAAGGTGTTGGAGGAGTTGGGGTAGGGGGCCTGCGGCTGACGGCTGACCGCCGACGGCTGACCGCCGACCATGGACCACGGATTTTTTTCGGGTGGTCCGAAGACTATCCGGGACTGTTGCAGCAAAAGATCGGCGGTCAGCGGTCGGCCGTCAAAACTACTTCCTTTTCAAAATAGCGATCTTCGTTTTCCGTATCTGCCGGGTAGCCATCCAGTGAACGTGTTCGTTGTACAGGATCCAGCCGCCGAGCCCGCCGATGACGCTTCCGATCAGGATGTCGACGAAACGGGCAGCAATGAGCCCGGTGGGGCTTACGGACAGGTTGCTGCCCGATTCGGCGAGGAAAATGGTGAGTACCGTGATGAAAATGGCTGCTACCGCGTAGTTCCTGACCACGAGAAATTCAACGATTACCTGCAAAATGATGATGCTCACGCACATCATCAGCGGGGTAGGGTGCATTAAAAGCAGCATCCATGCCACCCCAAGGCCGATTAATGTACCCAGCACGCGCTGCAAGCCCCTTTGCCACACGTGCTGGGTACTCGCGCCCTGCATCACCGCCGCGCACGAGGTAGGAACCCAATAAGGGTTTTCCAGTTTCAGCAAATGGGCGATCAGCAACGAAAATCCGACCATAAACCCGAATGTAGCCGATTCGACCAGGTTCACATATTTGCTTTTCGAATGCGACGGGGCGTCGGTATTGTTCCTGACTACCAACAAGGTGTAACCCAGGCCCAAAAGGCAGGAAATAACGGTTCCGATACCGATATAGCCGATATTGGCAGGGATTTTCTGCCAGTCAAAGGGCATACACAGTGCCACGGACGCAATCATGATAAAGAAGAAATTGCCGGGCGGTCGGTTCATTTTCAGGTAGAACAACGCCAGGTGAACACCCATCGCGAACAGCCCCAGCGCCAAAGCGCCGACGTACGGATTGAACCCGAAAATTGCGCCTACCAGAAATGAAAGCATCATGCCGAACGAGCAGGTCATGAGCGTTACCATCCCGCCCGATATGCTGAAAGTGTGCACGTAAAGGATCACCAGCGCCGACATCGATGCCAGTTTTCCGCCCGCCATCGTACCCGTGAAGTACCCGCCCAGGATCGGGATGCCCACACACAGGCCCGCCAGTACGGGGATGTGCCATTTGCGGTCTGTCTTCTTGAATTCGAATATTTGTCTGATCATATTGGCGTGTGTTGGAGTTTTGAGGATCGTAGCTGTTTGTTGGAAATGGTCAAGTGTGGTCAGGTGTTGTCAGGTGGTCAGAGATAGTCTTTGGTCAAGCTTGGTCGGGGGGCCAGTTGGTGGCGATGGCCTGGATGCCTTCCTGCATTTGTTCTTCCGAAAGCGACGCGTATCCGAGCCGGAACCCATTGGCAAAGCCTTTGTAACAAAATGTGTCGGGTGAAATCAATGCAATGCCTTTTTGTTTCAATACCGCTGCAAGTTCTACCAGATCAACCGGTTGTTTAGGCGTGACCCAGAATGCCAGCCCGCCTTCCGGTTTCGTGAAATCCACTTTATCAGCCAGATATTGCAGGAGCAGTTTCTCAAAGTTATCCCTTTTGGATTTGTAAAGCGACGTAGTCCGTTTCAAATGCCGGCGGATTTCTCCTTCCTGAATGAGTTGAAAAACAGCTTGTTCCATCATATAATCGCCTTGCACGTCGATGATCTTGCGGAGATTGGTGACCTTATCCACCACCGAGACACAGGATGCCAGGTAGCCGATCCGCAGTGCAGGCGCGACAATCTTGCTCATCGTGCCGATGTACACGTAGTTCCGCGCCTGTTCGAGGCTGCTTACGGGCATGACCGGCCGCGGACTGAAATGGAATTCATGGTCGTAATCGTCCTCGATGATCGTGAAACCATGCTCGTTGGACAATGCAACGAGCTCCATGCGCCTCCGCAAGCTGAGCGTGACCGTCGTGGGAAACTGGTGGTGCGGAGTGATGTACACCGCCTTGATGCCGGGGTATTGTTTCAGGTAATCACGGATTTCATCGATCACGATCCCGTGTGCATCCACATTCACGGGCAACAGGCTCGCACCTGCGTGTGTGAAGGCATCCCAGGCTGGCTTGTATCCCGGATTTTCGATCAATACGTGATCTCCTGGTTTCAGCAACGCATGGGCGGTCAGGAACATGGCCATCTGGCTGCCGCGGGTGATGAATACCTGGTCGGCGGAGAGGCGCATGCTCCTTTTGTAGTTCAGCATTTGCGCAATAGCCTCCCGGAATTCGGGATCACCCGCTTCGTGCCGGTAACCCATCATTTGCCAGCGCCCTTTTCGCGCGAAAATCTGCCGGTAAGCCCGCGCCAGCTCGTCGATCGGCGCCAAAGCGCTATCGGGCAGGCCGTCATCGAATACAACCGAAGGCTTCACATCCAACTCTCTGACCACACCTGCCCCCCTGACCAATGACGTCGCAAGAGAAGCCGCCGGTTTCACATCTGCCACGAATATCCCGCGCCGTTCTTTCGACACCAGCCAGCCTTCCGCCGTCAGCACATCCAGCGCCTCAACGATCGTATTGCGATTCACATTGAGTTGCGCTGCGAGTTGGCGGCTGCCGGGCAAAATGCTGCCCGCAACGAGCTTTCCGCTCTGAATGGCGGCAATCACGGCATCGGCAATCTGCATGTAAACAGCCTTTTCCTCCCCGCGGTCGAGCGGTATGACGAGCTCCCAGGGTCTCAACATCTGGACTACTTGTTTTTGTAAATTCTGAACCAGTAAGCTGGTCCAAAGATACGATTGTTTTGTATCGCAATCATGCAGCAACACTCAAAATTCATTGAACCATGGAAGTAACAAAGCAACAATTCAGTTCCAAAGATTTTCACCAGACCTTCGCACGTCCCGTGTATGTGAAGCCCGAAAAACTCATTCACCGCAATGTGGAGCAGGCAGGCGAGCACAGCCAGTTTTCGACCGAAAGAAAGCACCCGGTATTCTTCGTCGACCTGCCTACCAAAAATGTCAGCATGACCGTCGGCGGTCTGCTGCCCGGCCAGCTTACCAATCGTCACCGCCATACCTATGAGACGGTTTTGTACGTGCTCGAAGGAAAGGGCTACACCGAAGTGGAAGGCGAACGCGTGGAATGGCAGGCTGGCGACGCGGTTTACATTCCGAGCTGGGCATGGCACCGTCACCAGAACCTGAGCGACGCCGAGCCCGCCCGCTACCTGGCTTGCGAGAATGCGCCGCAACTTCAAAATCTGGGCGTAGCACTTCGTGAGGAGGAGGGGCGAGACCTTTAAGTAGTTTAATGTATTTGCCTTAAATATTTGAAATACAAATTATTATAAACTGAATGAGCAAATTGAAAACTTTAAGAGGCATCATTGCTTATCCCATTACCCCGTTCGATGCGGAAGAAAAAGTGGATATTCATTTGTTTAAAAAACTTACGGACAGGCTCGTAACATCCGGGTCACATGCCATAGCCCCTCTGGGAAGCACCGGTGTGCTGCCATACCTGAACGACCAGGAGAAAGAAGCTGTCGTTGAAGCGACGGTTGAAGTGGTAGCCGGCCGGGTACCCATCGTGGCAGGTGTCTCCAATCTCACCACCGAACGTACCATTTACCACGCACGCTTCGCCGAAACTGCCGGAGCGGCTGCGGTGATGATCATCCCGATGAGCTACTGGAAACTGACCGACGACGAGATCTTCGCACATTACCGCAAAGTGGCCGAAGCCATTTCTATTCCGATTATGGCCTATAACAACCCGGCCACGGGCGGTATCGACATGTCGCCGGCATTGCTGAAACGCCTGCTTGAAATCCCGAATGTAACGATGATCAAGGAAAGTACGGGCGACGTGCAGCGGATGCATTACCTGCGCCGCGTGCTGGGGGAGGAGGTCGCGTTTTTCAACGGTTCCAATCCGCTGGCCCTTGCAGCGTTCTCTGCTGGTGCTGTGGGCTGGTGCACCGCCGCCCCGAACCTGATCCCGGAGCTGAACCACCGCCTCTACGACGCTATCCTGGCGAACGACCTCGCCGGCGCCCGCGAAGTCTTTGATGCTCAGTCGGAGTTGCTCACTTTTATCACCGCCAACGGATTGCCCCGCACCATTGCCGCCGGGTTACAGATTCAGGGGATTGAGAGCGGTTTGCTCAGGAGTCCGCTGGCGCCGCTGGGTGCGGGTGATTATCTTAAATTGAAATCCTTGTTGGGCGAAGTAGGTTAGTCGGTACTTGGAAAATCAAGGATTTAAACGGGGCGATTTTTCGAAAAATCGCCCCGTTGCACTTTTCCAATTTGTTTAAATGTACCAAACTAAAATTTATATTTAGAAGTCATTTGGTTACAAAAAAAGCATTCTTCCTATGAAGGCATTTGTCAGTATTTTCGTTTTGGTACTCCTTAGCCATTTAGCCTATGCGCAGCAGCCTTCCGAAGATAGGCAGTGGCGATTCGGAATATTGGCGGGCAGTCCGGTTGCAGGGAGAATATATGAGGGCGGCAATACGGAGTGGGCTTCCGGAGTGATTGCCGGGCTTGATTTTAGCTATGATTTTGAAAAGGTAAAATCCAGGGCATCCATTCATTTTCAACCGGCTTTTGTCACGTTTAAAAAGACAGAAGTGACCGGTGAAAAAAATAGCCAGTACTATGTTGAATCACGGTGGAAATGGGAAGCAGTTCATTTGCCTTTGTTTTTCCGGTACACGTTGCCCATGGGTGTGGTGCGGCCGTTTGTAGAATTGGGGGTTAATTTCAGGGTTAGAACCGCCTTTACCCTCTGCGGATCCGGTTCCATGTGTGGCATTGCCGGATGTACCCCGGTGTCTTCCGGCGGAAGTATTCAGAATGTCACCGATAAAGACAAGTTGGGGGTTCTCGCAAGCGCGGGTGTGGAAGTGGACGCTGGAAAATTCACGGTCCCGTTAACTATCCGGCTTGTCGACAGCATCATTAAAAAGAAATACGACGACCTGGCTCCCGGAACGCCTCAACTCAGCGCGAAGACGAAGCTGATCCAGGTGACAGCCGGGATTACTTTCTGACTCATACACCTACAAACGCAATCAAATGCCCGTCCGGGTCGGTGATGTAAAACTCGCTCCCATAAGGCATTTCCCGCAGCGGCTGGACGATTTCAATATCCTTTTTCGAAATTTCTTCGAACAGCATCGCCACATTATCGACGGAAAACAAGAGGTCGAGCTCTTCGTCGTTGCTTTTTTGGGCGCCGCCTCTCGCCGCATTATAGTCCGTTTTTAAATGGATCGAATGTCCGTCCTTTTCGATTCCTGCATAAAAACCTTCGTAAGTAAACGCGAGCGCGAAACCTAGTTGCCGCACATAGAATGCAATAGCATGTTCGAGGTTCGAGACGAGGAGAAGCGGGGTGATTTGATTGATTCTAAAATTCATAATGATATTTTTTATTAATAAAGTATAATATGCTCTGTTCTAATGGAGTAAATATTTACATTTATGTATCAATAGGTTACAACTTAGCCCTGCATCGCCATGAAGCATTTCTTTACCCTGATGATGATCATAACGATGGCCGAAACGGTCGCCTTTGCGCAGTCGTCGATGGAGCCTCGGCGCTGGGAATTTGGCGCGATCCTGGGCACGCAGCTTTCTTTCTCTGTACCAAGGGAGGGCTGGGCGAAGCCGGTAAAGGGTATTGTAACAGGGTTGGACGTCGGGTATCGCTTTCAGGACGCTGCAAAAGGCTGGTCCGTGCATTTGCAACCCTACTTCGCCGGGTCCCGCAGCAAAGGCACGTCCGGTGCTGAAAACACCAATTTCTATTTAAAATTAACGTCGAAACTACGGTCGGTCAACGCGCCCTTATTGGCAAGGTACACTTTCTCCGATGGTAAAATACGGCCGTTTGCCGAGCTGGGAGCGCAATTCATGGTGAGCAGCAGGGGCTCATACAAAATATCAGGCCTGATGTGCCCGGAAGGCGTACCCTGCGACCCGGTCAGCGATGAACAGAGTAATCAGAAAACAGGCGCTCCCCGTGTGACTGCATTGGCAAGTGCCGGTGTAGTGATAGATGCAGGGAAAGTCACTATTCCCATCACGGTTCGCCTGATCGAGAACGTAAAGAAGCTCGAAACTTACAACATCGCGGGCGTAGACTATAAGTTCCCCAAAGCGCGGGTGTTACAACTGACGGCCGGCGTGACTTTCTGACGGCGGTCGGCGGTCAGTTGTCGGCGGTCAATTTGTACCACTTCAAAATTTTCTGCACTTTTTTCGGTTATCCCAACCGTCAAACCGGACATTATAAGATACTGGCAATCATGCCTATGGAATCCTGTCGCTCCGACACAAACAGTATCGAATAATGCAATTTTTTAAAATAATAGATCAATCGACCGCGTGTCCTCCCTTCCTTTCCTGTCTTACTACTAAAAGCCTGTTTTAGAAGTATACCCATTTATTTTTAAAGTTTACCAATGCTTTCATCGCCGGGTTCGGAGTATAATGAGAAGGGTGCTTCCTGGGAAATAGGCGGGGAGAAGTCCAAGGAGGGGCCGGGTGCGGACGGGGTCTCGCCAGACCGGGTCTCGGCCGACCGTGAGCTCTTTATCCGTAAGACATTTGAGCAAAGCCCCGAGGAAGGATGTGCACTGCTTTTCAGGCTGTATTACAGCCCGTTGTGTTCTTATGCTGTGCGTTTTCTGTATTCCAAAGACGCGGCTGCGGACTTGGTTTCCGAAATGTTTTATGCATTCTGGAAAAACCGGTCGTATGAATCGGTGAAGTCGTCGTACAGGGCTTACCTTTTTAAATCGGTGCAGAACAGGGCCTATAACTATCTCGCCAGCGAGTTGAAAAACACCGATTCTTTTGAAGTAATGCCGCATTACGACGTCGCTTCGCCCGAGCGCCCGGAAGCCCTGATGTATTTTGAAGAACTGGCCAGCCGCATCGACCAGCTCGTCGAACAGCTGCCGCCGCAATGCCAGAAGGTATTCATGCTCAACCGGTTTGAAAACAAAAAAATACAGGAGATCGCTGCCGAGATGAACCTGTCGAGCCGGACGGTCGAGGGACATATCAGCAAGGCATTGAGCGCATTACGGCAGGGTTTGAAAGACCATTGGACGTGGCTGCTGGCGTTGTCGTCCCTTTTCTGCTGATCCTGAAACATCCTTAACACTATTCGATATTTAAAATCACTGATATGAACACATTGTCAGTAAACAAAGCACTCCTGTTCCAGTATTTTGCCGGTAATGCAAGCCCGGCTCAAAAGCGGCTGATCGCCGAATGGCTCGCCCATGCCGACCATCAGGAATTGTATTTTGAATGGCTCGCCGAATGGCAATCGCAGTCGCCGCAGTTTCTCCCGGATGGCCAGGAGCGTTACGAGGCTTACGTGCGCTACATGCGTGAGAATGCGAATGCGGAAGCGACGGCCGAAAACAAAGCACAGGGGCAGTTTCCGGTGGTGGAAGGCAGGCGAATCGGGCGTCGCTCGTGGTTAATGGCCGCGGCGTCGGTACTCGTGCTGGGTATGACCGCCTGGCTGGGCCGTGAGCAGATTTTGTACAAAACCTATGCAACCGAGTTTGGCGAGACGCGTTCAGTGGAGCTATCGGACGGTACCAAAGTGATACTGAATGCCAACACGTCGATGAAAGTCCCGCGGTTTGGTTTCGGAGAAGATACCCGCGAGGTAAAGTTGAACGGCGAGGCGTTTTTTAACGTAACCCACACCATTGATAACAAGCGGTTTATGGTTAAAACCGAGGATAATTTCGAAGTAATGGTGCTCGGGACGGAATTTTCGGTGTACACGCGGCGGAAAGGCGGGAAGGTATTGCTGAAAAAAGGCAAAGTGCATGTGCTGTTTTCGGAAGGTAGCCAGAAAAAAGAGCTCGTGATGAAGCCAGGCGACCTGGTTACCATGGCAAAATCCGCTGCCAAACCGATTGTGAAACCCAATGCCGATACGCAGAAGCTGATCGCCTGGACCGGTAACCGCTTCGTTTTCGACAAGACTCCATTGTCGGAAGTAGCCGCCCAGTTGCAGGAGCATTATGGTATCCGGGTGGAAATCAAGGATAACCGGTTTGCCAACCGCACCGTGAGCGGCACATTTCAGCCCGAGAGCGGGGAGGAGCTGCTCACATTGCTTTCCGAACTTTTCGATTTCCGACTGGCACGCGATGGCGAGGCCTACCTGATTTTGCAGAAATAAAGACCTTAATATATCCCTATCCAGATCCCCGTATGAAACAAAGATCATTACTGTCATTTGTTTGCTGTGGCCTGATGCTCACCGCCGCGCCGCCTTTGGACGCCCAGGTGCTGGCCTTCAATGTCCATAAAAACCGCATGCTCCCACCGGAGCAAACCACCAACCAGGTGAAGCTGCTCGACGTGCTTTTGCAACTCAAAAAATATTACAATGCCGATATCCTCTTCGAAGAGAGCCAAATGAGCGGCATTACCGTGCCCGATTTCGTGTTCGACAAGAACCTGTCGGCCGAAAAGAACATGGAAGCATTGCTGAAATCGACGAACCTGACGCTGAAAAAGGTGCGGAAAAACGCATACATGATTTTGCCGCGCAGGATCGAAACTTCGGCTATCGGCAGCCGGCCTTCGACGGGCGCTGTGCAGGTGCTGGCGGGAAGTCGGTCGGTGGTAGCCGAAATCAAAGTCAGCGGAACGGTTACGGATGCGAATGGGGAAGGTTTGCCCGGGGTGAACGTGCTGGTGAAGGGGACGATCAATGGTACCAACACCGACGTGAACGGGAAATATGAGCTGGATGTGCCTTCCGCGGAATCGGTGCTGGTATTTACTTCAATCGGTTTTCAGAAACAGGAAATTGCGGTGGGCCAGCGCTCGGTTGTGGATGTGAAAATGGCGGTGGAAACGCAGACGCTCGATGAAGTAGTGGTGACCGCTTTGGGTATTAAGAAGGAAAAGAAGGCATTGGGTTACGCCATTTCAGAAGTGAAAGGCGAGGACCTCACGCAAGCGCGATCGACCAACATTGCGAACAGCCTCGTGGGTAAGGTTGCAGGCCTGAATATTTCCAGCACGGCTACCGGCCCAAGCGGATCGTCGCGTATAGTGATACGCGGTAACGGCTCCATTTCGGGCAACAACCAGCCTTTGATCATCGTCGATGGTATCCCGATCAACAACGATAACCTCGGATCGGTGGCCATCGGAGCCAACCGGGAAGGCTCCTGGACCGGTTCCGACCGCGGTGACGGTATTTCGAGTCTGAACCCCGACGAAATCGAGAGCATTAGTGTATTGAAAGGTGCTACCGCCGCCGCATTGTACGGTTCGAGGGCTTCAAATGGTGCTATTTTGGTTACGACCAAAGGCGGCAAGGCCGATAAGGGCATCGGCGTGGAAGTGAATAGCAACTTCCTCGCGGAGGATCTTTTGTTTAAATCCTACAAAGATTATCAATACGAATACGGCCTCGGAAGTAATGGTGTTAAACCGACTACCGTAGCCGAAACTGCCACGCGCAACAGCTGGGGCGGACGCCTGGATGGGAGCAATTCGATGAACTACGACGGCGTCGAGCGCCCGTACGTGGCCGCGAAAGATAACCTGCACAAGTTTTACAACGTCGGGACCACATTTACCAACTCGGTGGCATTGACCGGCGCTACCGAAAAGGTAACCTACCGCCTTTCGATGAATGATCTGAACAACAAGGGTGTGCTGCCGAACAACACGCTCCGCCGCAACAACTTTGCCCTGAATACCAATGGTAACCTTGGCAAGCGCATTTCGTTCGTGGCAAATGCGAAATACATCATCGAGAAAAACCACAACCGCCCGCGTGTGAACGACTCGCCCGGGAATGCGAACTTCGCCATGTACGTGCTGCCGACTTCGCTCGATGTGGATGTACTCAAAAATGCCCAGTTCGATGCGAATGGGAACGAAAAGGTATGGTCTGACAACCAGTACACCCAGAACCCGTATTTCGCCACGGAGCAATACCAGCAGGATGATAACAAAAAGCGGGTAATCGCCTCTTTTGAACCGAAATACACGGTTACCGACTGGCTTTATGTGAAAGGCCGCATTGGTTTCGATAATTTCAATTATCGTTACAAGAGTATCGAGCCTTACGGAACGGGCTATGTGCTAAGAGGAAGCTACACGTCGTCACTGCGCGAGTTTACCGAAACCAACAAGGAGCTTCTGGTGGGTGTGAACCGGAAGATCGGGGAGAAGTTTGCATTCAATGGTCTTTTCGGAGGGAATATGATGAAGCAGGTAACGAACCTGAACGAGGTTTCCGCCAACAACAGCTTCAATATCCCGTTTTTCTACGACGTGTCGAACATCGATCCGGCAGCGCGCACCGTCACTGAGGCATACATCGAAAAACGCATTAACTCGGTGTATGGATCGGCGGAGTTTTCGTATAACAATTACCTTTTCGTGACGGCTACCGCCCGCAACGACTGGTTTTCAACGCTGGCGAAGGGCAAAAACAGCATTTTCTATCCATCGTTTGGTGTAAGTTTCGTGGCTTCGGAGGCTTTGAAAATGCCCTCGGCGATCAATTACCTGAAATTCCGCGGATCGTGGGCGCAAGCCGGTGGGGATACCGACCCCTACAATTTGTCGCTGTACTACTCGCTGAGCGGCGCGCATTTGGGCTCTGCATTGGCGCAGATCAACGGTACCCGCGTACCGAATGGCGGTTTGCAGCCATTGACCTCGACGGTGTCGGAATTGGGTTTGGAAGCTAAATTGTTCAATAACCTCTTGAACGTCGATTTTGCTGTGTACGATCGTAAAACGACAGACGATATTGTCAGTGCTACGATCTCGGAGACATCCGGCTATACCAGCGCGTTGTTCAACGTGGGAGCGATCCGCAACCGCGGGATCGAGTTGCTTTTAGGGGCAACTATTGTCAATGGCAAGCAATTTACCTGGGATGCCTCTTTCAATATGGGGTACAATGCGAGCGAGGTGCTGAGCCTTTACGGTGATCTCCAGACGCTGCGTGTAGACCAGTCGCGGCCGGGCTCGGCATTCATTCACCAGGACGTGGGCAAGCCTTACAGCCAGATCAAGGGCTACGATTTTAAACGCGATGCAAACGGTAGTATCGTGTATAATTCGCAGGGATTGGCTATGGCGGGAGATATCAAGACCTTCGGCTCAGGCGTGTCGCCTTACACATTGGGTTTGAATAATACATTTAACTACAAGGGCATCAGTCTGAGCGTGTTGGTGGATGGTAAGTTCGGCGGATACATTTATTCCGGTACCAATGCATTGGCTTACCGTTTTGGTCTGCATGAGGCTACGCTCGTGGGCCGCGAGGGCGGCGTTACGGGCGTGGGCGTGACCGAAAGCGGCGAACCCAACACCGCCAAAGCGCCTGCGCAGGCGTATTACAGCAACTGGTACTCGGCCATTGCCACGCCATTTGTGTATAAATCAGACTTTATCAAACTCCGCCAGATCATCCTTCAATACTCGATTCCAAGCCGCTACCTGGGCAAGCTGCCATTCAAAGGCGCTTCGGTTTCGATTGTGGGACGCAACCTGGCCGTGCTGATGAAGAAAGTGCCGGTCATCGACCCGGAAGCGACTTACAACAACGGCAACGCGCAGGGTGTAGAGTTTGCCGGAACGCCGCCGACGCGCTCTTATGGTGTTAACCTGAACCTGAAATTCTGATCCTTCAAAAAGAGAAATCATGCTTAAAAAATTAACCATATGCCTCGCATTGCTTGCCGGAGCGGGTGCTTGTACCAATGATTTTGAGGAAATCAATGTCAACCCGAATGCACCGAGCAATGTGCCGGTGGATTACTTGCTGGGGCAGTCGCAATTGCTGCTGACAGGCTCCGCGAGCGGCCCTGCGTCGAAAGCTTGGCGGGCCAATTTCGGGTACGCGGCTTGCCTGATCCAGCAAATGTCGTCCATCGACGCGACGTTTTATAAAGGCAGTTTTTATACATTTTTGGGAGAAATCAACTCCGCGTTTTTTGATAACTCCTATACCTATGCTGTAAAAAGCATGGTGAACCTGATCGAGGTTGCTAAGCAGGACCCTAAGAATGTGAATGTGCTTTCAATGGCGCGCATTATTAAAGTAATGGAGTTCTCCCGCACCACCGATTTGTATGGTGATATCCCTTATTTCGAAGCGGGTAAAGGCTTTATAGACGGCAATTTCTCTCCAAAGTACGATGCTCAGCAGGCTATTTACATGGATATGCTGAAAGAGCTCGAAGAAGCGGGCAAGGCATTCGATGCGGCCCAGTACATTCCCAAAGCGGCCGACTACATCTACGGCGGCGACCTCGACAAATGGAAACGTGCGGCCAACTCGCTCATGCTGCGCCTGGCGATGCGGATGCAAAAGGTGGATCCGGCGAATGCGGAACTTTGGGCCAAAAGGGCCATCGATGGCGGGCTGATCGCCGGCAATACGGAAACCATCGCGGTGAAATTTGCGAACACCGGCGCGGAGATCAACTCGAATCCGAACTCGTGGATCCTCGGCCCAAGCGGTTCGAACATTACCAATATCCCGAACGCGGGTGTGCAATGGGCCAAAACGCTGATCGATATGATGAAGGAGCGGCAGGACCCGCGTCTGCCCGTGATCTCGATGATCAAAGGCGGTGATAACAGCATTGCCAAACAGCGCGGCCTGCCGAATGCGACCGATGCAACCGGATTATCAAAACTCGATGAAAAGAACCTCGATAACTACTCGCGTCCCGCAACCGGCGTGATCGGTATCGCATTGCCGTGGATTTACATGAGCTATGCCGAAACGCAGCTGCTCAAAGCGGAGGCGATCGAGCGTGGCTGGGTGACGGGCAATGCCAAAGCTGCTTTTCAGGAAGGGCAGTCGGCCGCACTGGGGCAAATGTCATGGGCTAATGCGACTATTTCGGGTACGGATATCGCTGCCTATGCGGCCAAAAATCCTTATCCGGAAGCCGGAACACTGGCTGCGAAAATGAATGCGATCCACACGGAGGTATATTTGCTGTCGGCCAGTACTTTTAACCATATTGAGGGCTGGGCCAACTGGCGCAGAACGGGTTACCCGGTGCTGACGCCGGTGAATTACCTCGGCAACGATACCAACGGCCAGATCCCTCGCCGCCTGCGCTACCCGCTCAGCGAAGAGGGTATTAACCCGAACTTCAAAACGGCGATCGAACGGCAGGGGGCGGATGTGTTTATGACGCGTATCTGGTGGGACAAGCAATAGGATCAGATGGAAAATTCACGCAGGAAGTTTATTAAAAATAGCGCGGCAGTCACAGCTGCCCTTGCCGCCCCGATCGTTGGAACGGGGGCGCAAGCCCTGGCCGCGCAAGCGTCGCAGACGGCGGCCGCCGCATTTGCCAAAGACGGCGGTATGCAGTTCTGCCTGGCGCATTTCTTCGGTATCGATCCCACCCGCATCGCGCTTTCGAAGCAAATGCAGGTAATGGGAGCGGTAGGGGGGATCAACCCGCAAAGCGTGGGCCTCAGCAATGTGAAAAACTGGGAGTACGAGGCCATTGTGGCCGTGCGCGATTTCTGGAAGCAGCACGGCATTATCTACCGCGTAGTTGAAGGCCCGCCGTCGCTGTATGAAAAAACCAAGCTGGGGCTCGACGGCAAAGACGAGGAGATAGAGACTTTTATCAAGTTTATCCAAAACCTTGCGAAAGCCGGTATCGACACGGTTTGCTACAACTGGATGCCGGTCATCAGCTGGGCGCGCACAAAGCTCGATAAGCCCTCACGCGGGGGCGCACTCGTGAGCTCGTTCGACTACGAAGACGTAAAGGATAAGCCGCTCACGAAATACGGCGACTTCACCCATGAAACCATGTGGAAGAACCTCGAATACTTCCTCAAAGCCGTGGTGCCGGAAGCCGAAAAAGTAGGCGTGAAGCTCGCATTACACCCGGACGACCCGCCGGTGGACAAAATACAGGGCATCCCACGTATTATGACTTCCGCGAATGCATTCAAACGCCTGATCGAGATCGTCCCCAGCCCGAGCAATGGCATTACGTTATGCCAGGGCACATTCGCAACCATGGGAGAGGACATCCCGTCGGTGATCAAATACTTCGGCAGCCGTAAAAAAATCCACTTCGTGCACTTTCGTGACGTTCGCGGCACGAAAACGAATTTCGAGGAAACCTTCCACGACGACGGCAAAACCGACATGTACGAGGCCATGAAAACCTATTACGAAATAGGCTTCCGCGGCCCCATGCGCCCCGACCACGTTCCTACCGTCGCCGGCGACAGCAACCAGAATGCCGGTTACAGCAACTACGGCGCGCTGTTCGCGATAGGGTACATGCGGGGGCTGGTGGAGGCGGTGGCGAAGAATGATTGAATGATTGAATGATTGAATGACTGAATGTGTGAATGACTGAATGAGTGAATTTTGAATGACTGAATGGAGCTCGGTCAGGAGGTCATTTTTAGTCAGGTGTTGTTTGATTACATATTAAAGCAACCCATGACTACCCCTGACCATTTTTTGACTATTCACTCATTCAATCATTCGCTCATTCACTCATTCAATCATTCAAAATTTCATTGCCATTTAGCCAGCAATTCCTTAAACGCATCCTTATACAAATCCCCCACCGGAATATCCACGCTGCCGATATGTACCGCACTTTTGCTGATCGAGTCTACCTTGCCGACGGCCACGACGAATGAGCGGTGAATGCGGATGAACTTGGCGGACGGCAGCTTTTCTTCGATGGCTTTCAGACTGCTGTGCGAAACCACCGGGCTGCCGTTGGCCTGGTGGATTTTGACGTAATCCTTGAATGACTCAATGAAGAGAATGGCGTCGAAGTCGATGCGCACCAGCTTGTAATCCGATTTGACGAACAGGTAATTTTCGCTCGAATCCAATTCGGGTTCGTTGGAGCCTTCGCGCTGGTTCTCGAAGTACTTTTTGGCTTTCATAGCCGTCGCCAGGAACTGGTTATAACCGAACGGTTTGAGCAGATACCCCAGCGCGTCGACCTCATATCCTTGCACGGCAAACTGGTTGTAGGCCGTCGTAAACACAATCCGCGTTTTGGTCTCAGGGCTCTGGCTGAGCACCTTGGCCAGTTCCATGCCCGTTAGTTCAGGCATTTGAATATCCAGGTAAACCAAATGGATGTTTTCCTTCGTGATCACTTCCAGCGCGTCCAGCGCATTGATGTACCGGCCGTGCAAATGCAGGAATGGCGTTTGCTCCACAAATGAGCTCACCAGGCCCAATGCGAGCGGCTCGTCGTCAACGGTAATGCAATTCAGGGTCATGCTTGGTATGGTTTACGTCAGGTTGATGGTCAGGTCTACGGTATAAGTGTTCGCGCGTTCGTCGGTATGGATTTCCAGGCGGTGCTTTTCAGGGTACAAAAGGTCGAGACGTCGGCGCGTGTTGGTAAGGCCGATGCCGCCGCTTTCGGTTCCAGCCACATTCTGCGCCGGGAAAATATGGTTTGCTACATGGAGCTTCAATGCGCCATTTAGTAAACCCGCGTGAATCCTGATTTCGGACTCTTGGGAGGCGTTAATGCCGTGTTTAAATGCATTTTCAATGAAAGGCAGCAGCAGCATCGGCGCGATGGGGAAATCGGGCACAGGCTCGTCGCGGGTGTATTGCACATGGCTGCTGCTTTGCACGCGCAGTTTCATTAATTCGATGTAGTCGTCGATGAACGCGAATTCGCGGCTGAGCGGGGCGACGTCCTGCTGCGTTTCATAGAGCAAATAGCGCATCATGCGCGAGAGCGTAAGCGTAGCCTCGCGCGACTCCTCGACATTGGTGTACGACAGCGCGTATATATTGTTGAGTGTGTTAAAAAAGAAATGCGGGTTGATCTGCGCCTTCAAAAGTGCTAGTTCCGACGTAATGTTCTGTTTTTCAACGGCGTCGCGCAGGCGTGCGTCGGCCTGCCACCGCTGGATCACAGCCATGCTGGTACTTACGCCTATCACCAGCAATGTGGTCATGAGGAGGATACCATCAATGATGTGCCGGGGCTTGGGAGGACCTCCGCGGTGCCTTGGACGGGGCATAATATGCTCCATGTGCCGACGGATTTCCAGCTGCTGATCGGCTATTTTACTAACCGCCAGCATTAATACAACCAATGCAATCACCCACAGGATGAATACGAAAATCCTGTTTTTCAGCAGATAATTCGGGACGAGATAGTGGGAGTTGAAATAGAACAGGGCTACGAGCAACCCGAAATTCAGGAATTGTTTTACCCAAAATACAGCGGGCAGACTCACACCCCATGATAACGGCTGGTAAAATACAAGTACAAAGCCGAGCAAAGCCCATGCAAGCAAATGCATCGCGACCACTACGCCGCCTTTTGTGTTTTCTCTGGTCATTGACGTAAAAATAGCAGGCAAACCGCGGTATTTGACAATACTGAAAGGGTGTTTCGACGTATCGCGGTTTTTGCCGGTTAAAGGGCCACTCTTTGGCGACAGGCCGACAAACCCGCCCGAATACCTTTCTGTCCGACCGGTTTGTCGGGTAAAACAGCCCATTCAGCTACACTTTCGGGCTCTCCGTCCAGCCGGTTTTTATTCGCGGGTTACATTAATTCTCTTTGTATTAGGTAATCCCCGACGGGCAGTCCCGGACGGGCAGTCCCAGACGGGCAGTCCCGGAAGTGATTGGTAGACCCGCTGAATGATCCATTGAAAAGTAAGAAACTATGCTCAAATTCCTGAATAAAATCATTTTCGACCCGAACGACTTCCGTTCGGTCATCGCGGCGTGCATTGCGGGGAACAGTCAGGCTCAGCATATTTTGTTTAAAAAGTACTTTGGTTACGCCAAAAGCATTTGCCTCCGGTATACCTATTCGCCGGAAGAGGCGGAGGAAGTGCTTAATGAGGGGTTTTTCAAGGTTTTTAATAACCTGGAAAGATATGACCCCGAGCAGCCCTTCAAGGCGTGGCTGCGGACGGTGATGGTCAACAACGCGATCAGCTATTTCCGCAGGAATAAAAAGCACTATGCTGCACGCACGGCGTTCGACGAAATCCCCGAGCCGGGCATTGCCGACGATGCGGTTTCGGAAATCACCGCGGGCGAGATCATGCAGCTCATTCACGAGTTGAAGCCAATCTACAAAACGGTATTCCTGATGTATGCTGTGGACGGTTACAGCCATAAGGAAATTGCCACCATGCTGGAAATCAACGAAGCTACCGTGCGCTCGCAGTACGCACGTGCGAGAGCGCAGTTGCAGGAGGTGATCACGGTACATTACCCGGAGCTCGCAGGCCAGTACGCGATGCTGTCGTTCTAAAATTTCCCTATTTCCCCATCCAAACCTTGAAGTCGTGGGCGCGTTCGCGGCTTACGATTGTTTCCTTATCGAGCGCCGGTTGCAGCGTAAGCGCCAGCCGGTGGTTATAATATGCCTGCATTTGGGCCACAGCCTGGTGTGTCACGATCAGCGCGCGGTTGACCCGGAAAAACCGGTCGGGATCCAGGAACTCGTCGAGCTCATCCATTTTGTAATCCACTACAAATTTGTGCCCCAGGTGGTTTTTGAAGAATGTCAGGCCATTGTCTATATAGAAATAGGCTATTTCCGATGTTTCGATCGATAGCAGGCGGGCGCCTTGTTTAACCAGGAACCGCTTGCGGTATCCAGGTACGGGTGATTGCAGATGCAGGCTCTTCAAAATGGCTTCCAGGTTGAGCTGCGGAGTGGCCGCCGGATTGGCTTTACCGGGAGCTACAAGGTCGTAATACTTGCGGACCGCCCGTTGGAGGTCTTCCTGCTGCACGGGTTTCAACAAGTAGTCGATGCTGTTCACTTTGAATGCCTGCAAGGCATATTCATCATAGGAAGTGGTGAAAATGACCGTGCTCTGGATCTGAACACGGTTGAATATCTCGAAACTCTGCCCGTCGGCAAGCTCGATGTCCATAAAGATGATATCCGGCTCCGGCTGGCCGTTCGCCCGGTTTTCGGTAATCCATTCCACGGTCGCCGCAATGCTGGGTGTAATGCCGCGTACTTCGAACTCCGGTGCGGTTTCTTCCAACAGCTTGGTCAGCTTGCGCACGGCCAGTTTTTCATCTTCAACAATTAATATATTCATGCATTTGTGGTTTTCGGCGTGATCAGCGGCAGGGTGACTTTAAAGAACTGCGGGCCGTCGTCGATCACGGGTGCGCGTTCGGAAAGCAGTTCGTATTTCGCCATAATGTTGGCCAGCCCAAGGCGCGTTGACTTCACCGGCGTCGATTTGATGCGGCGGTTGTTGCTGATTTCGAGCAGGTCTTCGCCCACCGAGCGAATAGATACCCGCAGCGGGTTGGATTCGAGGATACTGTTGTGTTTGACGGCGTTTTCCAGCAGCAGCTGCAAGGTGAGCGGCGGTATTTTTTTATCCAAATCCTCATCATTGACATCGATCAAGAGGTCGAAACCGATGTCGTACCGGGTACGGAGCAGGTGGTAATAGGAGCTGATAAAACGGATTTCGGCGGAAAGCGACGTTAGTTCGTTCTGGTTGGTTTGAAGCAGATAGCGGTAAACTTTGGCCATTTCATCCACAAACTGCTCGGCGCGTTTGGGCTCATCCGCGATCAATGCGGAAAGGGTATTGAGGCTGTTGAACAAAAAATGCGGGTTAACCTGGCTTTTTAAACTCTGCAACTGCCCCTGCATACCCGCGCGGCGAAGCGCTTCCTTATTGATTTGCAGCGTTTTCCATTTGTTTAATGAGTAATTGATTTCGTAGAGGCCCGTCAGCAGAAGCACGGCCACGAATTCGAAAATATAGACATTGACCATCATCCGGGCATCGAGCTGCGCTTCGAACGGCCTGAAATGCATGATGAAAACCATGTAGGAAGTCACGAAGACGAACGTTAGGATCCAGAATGCAACGGCTGTAAGCGCGCTCCGTTTAACCGACGAGTCGAACGAGGGGTATTTCATGGCAATGTACCGCGCTGCCCAGTCGTGCGGCACGAATGCGAGGATCGTCATGAGGAAGATCATCAGCGTGCCGCCGATAAAGTTGTACAGACTGGCCAGATACGGCTCGCCGATGAGCAGATAGCTGATTGTAGGGACAAACCACGGCACGAGCAATGCGAAAATCCACCTGCCGAAAAGGCTCAGCCATATCTGACGGCCGATTCCGTTGTAAATGACGTTCGGGATCATGTGAATATCAGGGGCAGGATGATCGCAAATTCGTGGTCGTCTTCTTTCAGCTGGACTGCGCCGGCGCGGTTGAAGAGAAATTTGTACCGGTTGATCAGCATCGGAATTCCCGGCGTGTCCGGCGGCATAGTGAGTGTTTTAGCCTGGCGGTTGTGCCGGAATTCCAGCTGGCCGGTTTCCGTGGTGGCAATGCTGATGTGCAGCGGACGGGTGGAGGACACCATATTATAGTGAATGGCATGGTCGATCAGGATCTGGAAGGTGAGCGGTACCATTTGCCCGCTCAGGAATACTTCCTTCATATCCAGTGAAATACTGATCCCGGCCTCGAACCGCGTTTCGAGGAGGTATATGTAGGATTTGATAAAACGCAGCTCCGAATCGAGCGTCACGAGAATATCCTCCTTGTCGGGACCGTTCACACTCAGTTGATAGCGATACACTTTCGCCATTTCATCCACGAATTTTTCCGCTGTACCGGGCGCGTCGGTGATCAAAACCGAGAGCGAATTGAGGCAATTGAACAGGAAATGGGGGTTAACCTGCTGTTTGACGGCTTCCAGTTCCGTTTGCAGCTGCTTTTCCTGCATTTGCTCGACTTCGTTCTGGTTGGTCCGCCATTGCCGGAAGGCGTAGGTCAATTCGGTAAGCCCCGCCGCGATGAGCGACCCGCTCAGGATAAAAAAGCTCACGCGCAGCGCCCAGAAGAGATCAAAACCGGCGCCGACAAGACCGGTTTGGTGGTATGCCGGCAATGCAACCCAGAAAAACGCCACGTTCACCACACCATAAACCCCGAACCACAGCGCAACGCGGTAAATGGACTGGTCGGTATCGGGCAGCAGGCTGGTCACCTTCGGCGAAAGTGCGACATCAATCCGGTAAGCCGCCCCTATGATAGCCATATTGATGGCGCTGCCGGTGATAAACAGGTGTGAATCGGAAAAATAGCGCTCCTGCCAAAGTCCCATTCCGGCCAGCAACGTCACCCCGACCCATACCAGCAGCGATGTGGTAATGCCAACCGGCTTTCGGCCGAGTTTTGCCAGATAACTTTCAGGGATCATTTGCACGCGTTTTCATTTCATGCAAAAATAAAGCGGGTAGTGTCCATTCGGAAGCAGGTGCGAATTAACCGTCGTATTTCCGGCCCAAATCGTCGCAAAACATTGCCTAATCTGATTTTATCCAGCAAAAGGCATTGTTAATTGAGTAAATGGCTGTTTCAGTTTACCCCCCGATTTGGCGTATTCATGAGGTAAAAGTTACAATTCAACCGGGTCGCTGTTTTCTGCCGCCTCTTCTTATACCACTTTTGTATCACAGCAAGGCCAAGCATCTGTTAGCCATAAAAGTCAATCAAATTTTAGCCATGAAAGTAAATAACCAATTGCCAGATCAATCCATGAAAAATCAATCCGTCCTTTCACCCATGCAGAACCTGTCCATCATGTCGTCGGGCGGCGCTCCGTCGGGCAGCACCGGCGAAATGAAACACGTCCCTACGATTACCGTTTACAAGTTTGGGAAAGCGATCTCCGTGAAGTCCAGCGATATTACTTGCCTGGAAGGTGTTGGTAACTACACATTTGTGTACACCCGGCACGAAAAGCACCTGGTTTCGAAGTGTCTGAAAGAGGTTCAGGATGAGCTGAGCAGCGATTTCTTACGCATTCACAAATCATACAGCATCAACGCCCGCCACATTACGTCCCGCTGGCCTGATTATATTCACCTGAGCTGCGGCAAAGTGATTCCTATTGCGCGCAGGCGCATTCGTGAGACACACGAGATATTGGGAAGAATGGCGCTTTCAGCGTAGCAGACCAATTTATGCAGATAATTCACCGTCAGGATTTATGAACGCTCGTAAATCCTGACGGTTTTTGCTTAATACGCCCATTTTACATAAGCCGAAGCCCAGGTAAAACCGGCTCCGAAGGCAGAGAATATCAGGTTATCCCCTTTTTTGAGCTGTTTTTCATAATCCCACAAGCAAAGCGGAATCGTAGCTGCGGTGGTATTGCCGTAATGCGCGATGTTCATCATCACTTTGTCCATTCCTACACCCATGCGGTTGGCCGTGGCCTCGATAATGCGGCGGTTGGCCTGGTGCGGTACCAGCCACGCCACGTCGTCGTGGGTAAGGTTGTTTCTTTCCATCATTTCCGCTGAAACGTCGGCCATATTGCGAACAGCCGATTTGAAAACCTGCTGGCCGTCCTGGTGCAGGTAATGCATGCGGGCATCCACGGTTTCGTGGGTTGCCGGGAACCTGCTTCCGCCTCCGCGCTGCATGAGGTTGTTGTAACCCACGCCATCGGCCCGGATGAGCGTATCAATCACTCCGTAGCCTTCGGTGTTCGGTTCGAGCAACACCGCGCCGGCTCCGTCGCCGAAGAGAATGCAGGTACGGCGGTCGGTGTAATCCATCACGGCCGACATTTTGTCGGTTCCTACCACCACCACCTTTTTGTATTTGCCGGTTTCAATGAACTGCGCCCCAAGTTCGAGGCCGTAAACGAAGCCGGAACAGGCGGCATTCACATCAAAACTACCGATGTTGCGGATGCCTAACTGATCACAAATGAGGTTGGCGGTACTCGGGAAAACGAAATCGGGGGTAATGGTAGCGCAAATGAGGAGGTCTATTTCAGCGGGATCGGTGTTGGTTTTTTCGAGGAGGCCCTTCACGGCGCGGGCTCCCATATGCGAGCTTCCGAGTCCGGGTTCTTTCAGGATGCGGCGTTCTTTGATGCCGGTCCTGCTCACGATCCATTCGTCGCTGGTATCAACGAGTGTCTCCAATTCGGCGTTTGTGAGAATATAGTCGGGTACATATCCTTCAATGCCTGAAATGGAGGCTTTTACTTGTTTCATATTCGATTCTAATACTGGTAAATTTCGCTGTTTGGGGATTCTTTTGCCCTAAACAACAAATATGCATCACAAAAGTGCGCATTTCTCCACCTTTCAATGGATTTTTTGGGAAGTTAATTTGAAAAGGAAGTTCTACGGAACAATGCGTATTTCGACACGCCGGTTGAGCCTGCGGTTCGCTTCGCAATCGTTCGGCGCGGCGGGCAGCCCGCTGCCGAAAGCCCTTCCGCGGATCCGTCCCAGCTCAATGCGCTTCGAGAGCAGGAACTTTTTGACCTCGTCCACACGGTCGTACGAAAGCAGGAGGTTTTTGCGGGGATCCCCCACGTCGTCGGTATGCCCGGATAGTTCGATCCGCGGCGCGGTGTTCCTGACGAGGTAGTCGGCCAGGATTTCCAGTTCCTGGTTGCTCTCAGGCAGCATCGCCGGCTCGCTTTGCGTAAAAAGGAGTACGGTTTCGATTTCCTCCTTTAAATCCAGTTCTGAGACGGCGACTGGCTCCGCTTTGCAGGAATCGCTGTTTTCTATCGGTGTTAAATAAAAAATCTTCGTTGGGCGAAGCGTACGGGCTGCTATCACTTCCGAATGCGTTTCATAGCCATCGGCGTGGATCGAGATAACCCCCATATCCTTGGCCGACATTTTAAATTGATAGGCGCCATCCTCGTAAAGCGGAACAACGAGGTCTTCCGGCCGTTGTCCCACCACCATGATCGTGGCCTCGATGGGGCGCAGGGTATATTTGTCGAGAACACGTACGGATACGCGCGAGCGTTGCGGGATGATTTTTTGCTGGTCCGGGGCGAGGTCCGGCCGTTGCTGTCCGTGCGCGGCAAAACCCGAGATGACGGATAAAAGCAGGATGGTTGTAAAAGTTTTCATTCAATCTCCGGTTAGGTTGAACAATCGTATTTTACAAGCAGGAATTATTTTTATAAATATATGAAGGTTATTTATAGGTAATACAATATGCAGCCGGTTTTTTCAGGGCAGCACCTTGAAATTGGCACGGGGAACATACAATGGGGCCGGGCTGACGCCATAGCCGTATACCGACAGTTTCGTTTGCGGCGGCTCGTGAGCTGACAAGTTCACTTTGCGGTTCCGGAATAACTTTTCGAGCTCGTCTTTGATCAGGACGGGCGCCTTCCAGGGTTCCAGTTTCATTTTCCTGCTGAAAAGCCTCGGCACTTCCTCCTTCACTTTGAGCGGGAGCTTGTCCAGTTCCGGGTCAAACTGAATGCTGATCGTGTACCAGACGGCAATCGGTTTACCGTCTTTTTGGGCTGGTGTCCATTTAGGCATCATGCGGATGAGCCGCAGCGCTTCGTCGTCCAGCTCAATGCCGGGGCTTTTGATGATCCGCCCGCTACTGACATTACCGTCTTCGTCGATCAGGAAAGAAACCTGCACTGGCCCCTGCACACCCGATTGCAGTGCGTCTTCGGGGTATTTCAGATTGTTGGCAAGAAATTTCGTCAGGCCTCTGAAATACGGCCAGCGGTCGAGGCGCAGGGAAGAGCCGCTTTCGCTCGACGGGTTTGTTTCCACTTCTTTTTTCGAAAGTTTCGACTGCCCTTTCAAGCGCATGGCCAACACTTGCGGCCGTGTTTTCAGCGCAATGAGGTATTCGGTAGTGGATTTTACAATGGGAATTTGCCGCGATTCAAAATCCGGATGCTGGATAACCAGTGTCCCGTTCAACGGTGCGTCGGCAATTTCGAAGCTGCCCGCGAGGTTGGTGACGGTACCGCGTTCTGATCCCGCAATCAGGATGGCTGCATTGGCAACCGGGCGCGACAATTCATCGGTGATTTTGCCGGTAATCCGGGCGGTTTGGAAAAAAGCGGACCGGATATCCAGGCTGTCGGAAACCGGGTGTGCGGTTGCTACCGTACCCCAGGTTGCAGCAACGGCGAGCATCGCGAGGGTGATGTATTGGGGAAACAGCGGTGGAGGTATTCTTTGCAGCATGAGTTTCCAGGTGTTTGAAATGGCCGATATTCACTCAACTATACCTTTTTTTCATAAACGATTGTATTTCAAATATAGGATACGCAAATAGCAGCAGAATGCGTAATTTTTTCAAAAAAAATCGATGGTTGACGTGTCAGCCGGTGGATCATTGGAATGGGCTTATTTTGCAAAAACCTTTTACATTCGGCCGACTAGTAATTCAATCATCCATCAACAACACTATTCACGCACGCCTTCTATGGAAAATCTGCAAGCGAACATCCTGTTCTACAACTCACCTGCGGGGAACGTTAAGGTTGAGGTTATTTTTAGTGATGAGACTTTTTGGCTAAACCAAAAGCGGTTGGCAGAGCTTTTTGGCGTGGACGTTCGAACGATAAACGAGCATCTTCAAAATATTTTCAGTTCCGGTGAATTGGAACGGGACCCAACTATCCGGAAAATCCGGATAGTTCAAAAAGAAGGGAGCCGGAACGTGGCTCGCGAAGTCGATTTCTACAATCTTGACGCCGCCATTGCGGTGGGTTACCGTGTCAACAGCTTCCAGGCGACGCAGTTTCGCATATGGGCGACCCGGACTATAAAAGAATTCATTATCAAAGGGTTTGTGCTCGATGACGAGCGCTTGAAACAAGGGAAAAAGTTTGGGAAAGACTATTTCGACGAACTGCTTGCTCGCATCCGGGAAATCAGGGCAAGCGAGCGACGTTTCTACCTTAAAATCACGGATATTTTCGAGCAATGCAGTATCGACTATGTCAAGGACTCGCCCGATACTCAAAAATTCTTCAAAATCGTTCAGAATAAGCTGCACTACGCCATTTCCGGAAAGACAGCCGCGGCCATTATTGCGGAAAGGGCGGACGCGGAAAAGCCCAATATGGGTTTGCAAACTTTCAAAAATGCGCCCTATGGTAAGGTGCAGAGAGTGGATATCGGTATCGCCAAAAACTATCTCATTGAAAAGGAGATAAAGGAATTGGAAAGAATTGTTTCGATGTACCTGGATTATGCCGAAAATCAGGCGGCAAGGCAGATTCCCATGAAAATGGCTGATTGGGCGGGTAAGCTGGACGCATTTTTGCAGTTTAATGAGTACGAGATCCTGAAAGACGCGGGGAAGGTGAGTCATGAAGTAGCTATGCGGCTTGCGGAAGAGCAGTTTGAAAAATTCCGCGTGGATCAGGACAAAAATTTTGAAAGTGACTTTGATAAGGAGTTGAAAAAGTGGAAGTTGATGTAGCGTTTTCGGAAATTAAGCAGATATGGAACATTACTACAAAACGCTTTTCGAATACATTTCCCGCATGATAACATTGCCGGAGGCTGACCAGCAGTCGGTACGCAGGTCTTTCAAACCGGTGTTCTTTCCGAAGGATACGGTGATAGAAAAAGCGGGTGAAGTGCCTGGTTATCATAATTTTATTGTGTCCGGATTTCTCCGGAATTTCCATTTGGACGAGGATAACAATGAAATCACGACGGATCTGAACGACGGGCCTCGGTTCTTTACATCCTATTTCCATTTTATGAACCGCACGGTTTCGAACGAAAATCTGCATTGTATTACGGATTGTGAGCTCTTGCGGATCAGCCGGGACGATGTCGATATGACGGCGGCGCGCAGTTCTACACAGAAGGATTATACCATCCGCATTTTGCAGGAGCATTTGCAGAAAGATAAAGAGCGGATCACCGACATGGCCAATCTGACGGCGGAAGCGCGTTATGCGAAGTTTGTCAGGGAGAACCCCAATATTATCCGGAATGTGCCCTTGAAATACATAGCTTCCTACCTTGGCATTACCCAGCGGCATCTCAGCCGGCTCCGGAGCGATAGCCCCCCGGATACTTCCACACAAAAATAAAACCGCTTATCCGCATTGGACATTTGTCTAACGCGGCGGGGCATGACCGGCTTTAAGTTTGACAAAACTTAAACGTCCGATATCATGACCGAACAGCTTTCTACTCCTTCCATTCAAGCTCAATTCCGCCCTCAAAAACTACTGAATCTGGCCGCAACCACCTGGTATGTGGTGACGACGATCGGGCAATGGGCGTTTGGCATCTACGTCATCGGGTTTTACGGTAAAAGTACCGCCTCGGGTGACCTGGCAAAATGGAACCAGGTGCTGCCGCACGGCTATGTGAAGGGAGATTGGATGGGTAACCTCGTTGTGGGGCTGCATGTTTTGTTAGCAGCGATTCTCGTGCTGGGCGGGCCGTTGCAATTGCTGCCGTTCATCCGAAGAAGAGTGCCACGGATTCACCGGTGGCTGGGGCGAATTTATGTAACTACCGCCTTGATCGTGGCCACAGGCGGCTTTGTTATGGTATGGACGCGTGGAGCCGTTGGTGACTTTGTGCAGCATATCAGTATCAGCATTCAGACGATCTACATTATACTTTTTGCCTTGCTCGCGTGGCGTTGTGCACGTGCGAGGCAGTTTGATCAGCACCGTAAATGGGCATTACGGTTGTTTATGGTCGTGAGCGGTGTATGGTTTTTCAGGATTGGGCTGATGTGCTGGCTGGTACTGAACGGCGGCCCTGTGGGCTTTGATCCCCAAACTTTCAGCGGGCCTTTTCTCACCGCGCTCGCGGTGTTCACTTATGCTTTACCAGCTTCGCTCGGAATCCTTGAATTGTATTTCTACGCGCAAAAAGCGGCGAAACGGGGCGTCATAACAGTCGTTGCGCTGCTGATATTCATCCTGACCGCCCTGATGGCCGTCGGCATTTTCGGAGCGATAGCCGGGATGTGGTTGCCGAGGATCGGGTAGGGCTGTTCCCAATAATAATCCGGTATCTGTATCTGTTTGTATTGATCATATTTTATGAGCTTTGCCGGAAATGCAATCAACTATTTGTTATGAATGAGCCTATTGAATTGATTATCGCCAACAGCGAAGCACATTTCGAAGACGGGAAGAAGTTGTTCCGCGAATACGCCGCGTCGTTGCCGATTGACCTCGCTTTCCAGCGTTTCGAGGAAGAACTCGATACCGTGCGGGAGCAGTATGGGCCGCCGTCGGGCGGGCTGGTGCTTGCGTATGCGGGCGAGCGTGCCGTGGGCTGCGCGGGTGTGCGCAGCAAGGGCGCGCGGATCGCTGAACTGAAACGGATGTACGTCCAACCGGAATTTCGCGGACATCGGTTGGGAAGGTTGCTGCTGGAACGTTCCATTGCCATCGCAACGGATTTGGGATATCAAAAACTCCGGCTCGATACGCTCGCGAGCATGACGGGTGCACGCAAGCTGTATGAATCATTTGGGTTTGAAATCATACCGGCTTACTACGATAACCCGCACGAAGATGCCATTTATATGGAAAAGACGCTTTGAGCAGCAGTGGATTCAGCGATAACGCTTCATCAGCAATGATAACGGCCAGAAAATGGCGGTAACGAGCGCCTTGCTCCAATTCGGGCGTTCGGGGTTTTCCCGGCATGCTTTCACACAGTACCAGGTCAGAATGAACAGCGAAATGATCAGTGCACCAGCCATACTTTTTGAAGTTTGATTGATAATATGTTGTAAATTAATATATTATCCAGGGGTAGCTAAAATATTCGTACCGGCGGCAAACTGAGCCGGACGGAAGGGCTTGACCCCGGCATTTGTTTAAATTTTCCATTCAAAACGTCTTCTGCTATGCAAAACAAGTTTTTGACTTTGCTGTTGAGTGTCTGCATTCACCTGGTGAGCCAGGGGGCAAAATGCCAGACGGGCGAAACGATATCGGATAGTGACGGAAATACCTATTCCGTCAAGATCATGCCCGATGGAAACCAATGGATGACGCAGGATTTGAATGTGCAAGTGGATAGTTCCTGGTGCTTTGCGGACGATCCTGTCAATTGCAAGGTGTACGGACGGTTGTATACCTATGCCTCGGCAGCGAAGGCCTGCGAGATGCTGGGTAATGGATGGCATTTGCCATCACGCAAGGATTGGGAAGTTCTGTCAGACCATTACGGAGGGGCCAGCAATAAATCGAAAGACGGCGGTAAAACAGCCTACAAAGCATTGCAAACGGGAGGAGAATCGGGCTTCAATGCTACGCTCGGGGGCAATCGGGAGCTGGCAGAAGGAAAGTATGCCCGGTTAAACGCCCATGGTTTCTATTGGACAAGCACGGAAATCGATGTGTTGACGGCCTGGAATTTCAATTTCGGCGCCGGGGGCAAAGCGCTGCATTGCCAGGACGGGATGGAAAAGCGAGAGGGGGCGTCGGTCCGTTGTATCAGAGCGACGGCGAAGCATTGATATCTGTCCGGATTCCCCCGCGATAATGTCCGTTTCACACCGTCTTTGATGGAAATGGAGCCTTTAAATTTGTGTTGTTCATTGAATGTCAGTAATCAACAATTAAAGTCACCAGATTATGTCAGCACAAGATTTCAGCGCGACGATCGTCGTGGATCAGACACCGGAAGCAGTTTTCGAAGCAGTGACCAACGTTCGCGGATGGTGGTCCGAAGAAATTGAAGGAAATACGGCAGCCCTGAACGACGAATTCAAATACCACTATGAGGATGTGCACCGCTGCCATGCCCGTTTGGTCGAAGTCGTTCCCTCGGAAAAAGTGCTATGGCTCATTCTGGACAACTACTTCAAATTCACCGAAGATGAAAAGGAATGGACCGGCACGCATGTTATTTTCGAGATTACCCGCAAGGGCAGCCAAACACAGCTGCGTATGACGCACCAGGGACTCGTTCCGGAGGTCGAATGCTTCAACATCTGCCGCGACGCGTGGAGCTTCTACATTAAAGACAGTCTCTACAACCTCATCACCACCGGTACCGGCAAACCGAATGCCACGGGCAAGCCTCAGACCAAGAATGAGAAGGCGATCGTGGGTGCGGAAGAGTAGCACAAGGGGTTCTGGGGCCGAAGGCGTCGTTATTTAGCAGGCTTGGGATATTTTTTCAGGGTTTCAGCCATGCGGAGCGTCTTCAAAACGATGCTATCCGTCTTTTGTGGGACGTCATGATCCCCCTCGCGTTTTGTGCGGAGAGAAGCGTCTTTTGATGCGGGTTTTGTTACAATCGAAGACATAAACTGAGTGCGTTAAATTCAAATTTATCGATTATTTCACCGACAACAAAAAAGCATCAAAGTTGATACCTGGCCGGAATTCAATAAATCCAACCTCATTGTCTCTGATCAACCCATATATTTGCAGATTTTCAGGAATCAGGTGGTGATGCCGGGCAATTTCACGTTGATACAAACGTGTCCTGGCGGGCGTACTTCCTTCGGCGTACAATGAAGCTGAGGGGTTTGTTTTGAGAAAATCCAGTGACACATTGGCTATTGTTGCGAGTATATGTTGAAAATCGCCATTTCTAAGCTCAGCGACATCATCAATAATATGCTTGTCAGAATCCCAGACACCAAATCCTAAATTGTAATAGGTGCCCGGGTAATCCTTCGGCCGGGTAATGAAAACTCTTAGCTGAAAATTTCCGCTTCGGCCCGCACTGAAAAATTTGCAGGCATAAGCGACATCTAGAAATGGGAGGTATGCTTCGTAATCGGAAGTTTTCAGTTGTTGGGTTTGATATTTGGGAAGGGTCATACAGTTATCGATACCTGTTGTAGCCAATCCGTTCGGATTGGCCAACGGGTTGATGACCAATATTTAAATGATTTGGTGTTTATTCCAAATTGTAATGCAAACCAATTTTCAAACGGCAGATTAATTTTCCTGTGACTGATCCGCAGCCGTCGATAAGGAGTAACTGCGAGGCGTGTGGTAACTTTAAAACGGATAATGCCGCATTCCCCCGTCAACAACAACCGAAGCCCCGGTGACGTAACTCGCACGGGGAGAAACAAGGAACACGGCCATATCGGCCATGTCCTGCGGGTGGCCGAAATCACCCAGCGGGATTTCTGTTTCAGCAAATGTCTTGCGCTCTGCGTCGGAAAAATACGGGCGGATATTCGCGGTGTCGATCAGGCCGGGTTGCAGCGTATTCACCCGGATGTTGTACTTCCCAACCTGCGCAGCCAGTTGTTTCGACCACACTGCCATACTGGCCTTGGCGACGGCAGATACGTTAATGCTCCGCAGCTCATAAGTGCTGGTGAGGTTTAGGATGGCACCTTGCCGCCGCCCGATCATATGCGGAAGTAATTCCTGCGTGAGCTGGCGGGGCCGGTCGAAGTCCAGCGCCATCGAGTCATTCCAGGGCTGCTCCGGGCCGGTGATGGCTACCGGGCGACTTTGTCCGGCATTGTTGATGAGGATATCCACTTCACCCAAAGCAGCCAAAGCAGCTTGCGCGATGCGCTGCGGGCCGTCCGGAGCGGTAAAATCCTGCACGAAAACAACCGGTGCAATGCCTGTTTCCGCGGCTACTTCCTCCCTGAGGTTATTCAGGAGCGCTTCATTCCGCGCGGTGGCGAATACACGCACGCCTTCTCTGGCCAGTTCTTTTACAATGGCCCGGCCGATTCCCTGGCTGGCCCCGGTTACTACGGCTGTTTTTCCTTTCAAATGCAAATCCATGACTGTGTTTCGAATGTGTTAAAAACTGGTTGCAAACGTAACGGGAAGCATCTAATTTTGGATGCTATACAACCAATTGTGGGGTACTAACAAAAGTGTAAGTAATGGGTGCCAGAAAACAGAGTTCGACCTATACCAGCAATGAGAAATACATTGTGGAATGTGACCTTACCTATGCCGTTAACAAGATCGGAGGCAGGTGGAAAATTTTGATAATCAGTAAACTGGAAAAAGGGAAAATGCGGTTTGGAGAGCTGAAAAAGGAATTTCCCTACATTACAGAGCGCATGCTGACACTGCAATTGCGCGCGCTCGAACAGGATGGGCTGGTCAAGCGCACGGTGTATGCGGAGGTGCCGCCCCGCGTGGAGTACGAGCTCACCGAAATGGCAGCGGCCTTTGGTCCGATCTTCCAGCAGCTCAGCGAATGGGGCGGAAAGCACCGGAAGCTTTTCAATTGAGTTTGTAGGCGTCGGCCAGTTGCATGAGCCCTTTCCGGTCGGCGATATTCAGTTTTTCGAAGATACGCCGCCGGAATGTGCTTACAGAGGTGTATTGAAGCTGCATAAGCTCGCTGATTTGCGTAATGCTATAATCCTGAACGATGTACATCGCTACCTGAAACTCCCGGGGCGTCAGCTGGTCGAACGGGTTCGATGCTTTCCCGTTCAGCGTATCGTTTACAATGGCATCGGCCAGATCGGTACTCATGTATTTCTTTCCGGAGAGCACGACATCCACAGCCTTGATCAGCTCCTCGGGCGAGGCGTCCTTCTCAATGTAGCCGTGCGCACCCATTTGCAGCGCCCTTTTTCCGAAAACCACTTCGTTGTTCATGGAAACGATCAGCACTTTCGTATCAGGGTGAAAATTTCTGATCCAGTGCAGGATCGTGCTGATGTCGGTGTCCGGCATGCTCAAATCCAGCAGCACCAGGTCGTAAGTGTTGCCTTTGAGCTGGCTCATCGTCGACTGGCCGTCCCAGCTTTCGTCGATCTCCACGTCGGTGAGGTGGTTGATGAGTGCAACTTTCAGTCCGTAGCGAACCAGTGAATGGTCGTCGGCAATCAATATCTTTTTCATAACGTAGTAAAGTCCGTCGGAGCGGTGTCCGTCAAAATAGCGTCTGTTGTGTTAGGTTGGCCTTGTAAAAGTCCGGAAATCGTCACAGTGGTACCCTGTCCGACCATGCTGTTTACTTCCAGTTCGCATTCAAGCCGCGCTACGAAATCGATGATGATCTGGTAGCCAAGGCGGCCGCTTTGTTCGATACCCTCGGTCGTGAGTACATTTTCGATGCGCCGGTTGATCTTGCTCAGGTCGGCCGGCGACATACCACGCCCGTTGTCCGACACCGAAAGCCGCAGGTGTTTTTCGTCAAGCTTATCGAGTTCCACCCTGATATGCCCCCCGGTTGTGTATTTATTGGAATTGTCGATCAGGTTGCGGATCACCGCTTTCAGGATCTCACGGTTGGTAAAAAGCTCCCAGTTGCCGGGATTGACGAATTCCAGCGTATTGTTTTTTAACAGGAGCATTTCTTTGAAGAATTCCCTCAGCTCGTCCGCCAGGCCATCGAACGGGAACGGCCGCTTGCTCAGGAAGAAACCTTCCTGCTGCGATTTGGTCCACAGGTTAATCTCCTTCACAAATGCGTGGATGTTGGTAGCCGCCTTTTTGATTTCCGCGGTTCCGTTCCGCACGTCTTCGAACCGTTCTTTGTCCAGTGCGGCGGTTACGTGATCGGACAGCAGGTTCAGAAAATGCAGCGGCGATTGCAGGTCGTGGGCGAGGAGCAGGGTAATCTTCTCTTTCAGCTTGTTGCTGTATTCAAGTTGGCGGGTGCGTTCGAGGACCTGGGCTTCCAACTGTCTTTTTCGTTGCGTCAGGTAATGGTAACGCAGTTTTACCACCACATAAAAGGAGAATGCCAGCAGGCAAACTGCGAAAAGTATGGCGTACCACGTCTGATACCAGAATGGATTCACTGTTAAATTCTTGACGAGCAGATTGACGTTGTTACGTCCAAAACCGGCCTTTTTTCTAACTTGAAGTGCATAGTTGCCGTAACTCAGCCGGTTGAGCGTAATGGTCAGGTTGCTGTTTAGCGGGTACCATTCATCGTCCAGCCCTTTGATATTGTATTCCAGATACTGATTCTCCGGCAACCCGAAATAAGGGGAGGCCAGCGTGACCTCAATGCGATTGAAAGAAGGCGGAAGCCGCAGATCGCTGCTGAATGGCTGTTGTTTGCCGTCGACAACAAATTGATCGATCAATATCCGCGAATTGGGAAGGATATCGATGACGCTGTCGGGATATACTTGCACCAGGCCTTCCATCGAGGGAAAAGAGAATTTCCCATCCGGGAATGCCACGGAAGGCGGGTCGCAGCCTCCGTTGAATTCATTGTTGGCGAAGCCATTGCTTTTATCATAATAATAGTAGAACACGCTCCTGGCTTTTCCGTCGAGGAAGTCGTACAAATCCTGGACCTTGCATTTGAAAAGCCCGTGATTGGTGGTCATCCACAGGAAACCCTTCCGATCTTCGAGAAAGGTGTGAACGGCGAGCAGGTAGCCGTTGCGGTCGAGCGGAAGGGCAGTGGCTTTGCCATTGCGGACTGCGTAGAAACCCTGGCCGTAGGTCCCGGCCCAGAGTGTCTTCCTTTTATCCAGGTAATAGGCTCTTACTTCCTTCCCTGCCGTTCCCGGGATTTCCCGGGAGGTGAGTTTTGCTACATTCGTGAGAAACAAACCTTTCCCGTCCGAAGTCCAGAACTCCGTGTTGTTTGCAGGGAAGAAAGTCTGGGCTTGCTTTGGAGGTAGATTGAGCCAGCGGATCGAATCACCGTCGATTTTTCCCAGTTTTCCGGACGATGAATTGAGCCAGATAGTCCCGTCAGCGGTTTGCGCGAATTTTCCAAATGGAATATCCAGGTAAAATTTGCGGATCAATTTCAAATCGGGGCTATGCTGCTCTACGTACCGGGAAGCTCTGTGCAGCCACACATTACCGTCCCTGTCCACAAGAATGCCCGCTCTCGAAAACAGCGGAAACGGATCGCCCGTGATGGTGCCCGTGGTCAGAATGGCCCCATGGTCGGTGAGGATGCCATTATTTTTGTACAAATGCTGGCTGTAAAAATTGTTGCTCGTCCCGGGTATGCCTACTGTTTTAAACTGTTTCTTTCTGAAAATGTATACACCGTTGGTGTGCGTGCCCACCACCTGAATACCCGATTCGGGAATGTTCAGGTAGCTGGTGATATCGCCAATATCTTCCGTTTTCAGGATCGGTTTGCATATCAATTCCTTACTTTCGTCTGCCCTCAACTCATAAAAGGTGTAGGCGTTGCGGAGGAAAAGGCGCTTGCCCTGCTGGTACAAATGCGCATCTTTCCCAAAATCGATGATGCCGCCGCCGGCTATTCTGGTAACCACGGTGGACTCTTTTCCTGTGGAATCAATGCGGAGGATATGCCCGTTCGGCTCGACAAAATACATGCTGTTGTCCAGCATCCCCGCTTTGTCGTAGGCCAGGGTGGCGGTATCGAAGGTTTTCCGAAATCTTAACTTCTTTTGATGCAGGTACATCACAAAGATATCGCCCACACATAAAAAGCCATCCCCCGGGGCTCCGACCTGATAGTATTTCGAGTCCGCTGCGAAAGTTCCAAACAGCGATTCGACGGCCCGGCGGTCTGCCGGTATCAGGTTTTTGATCACGTCAACCTGGTCGTTCAGCGATCGCAAGATCACCGATGTGTTTCGGAGTCGCGGATGCAGGACATAGGGCTGGTTGTTCTGATCAAAAGAAATGACTTTAAAACTGGTATCCTTGAAGTAGATCGAGCTATCGCCCGTGTGCCCGAGCTCGATGATGCGGTTGGTGACCAGCTGCGGTATGTTCCTGAGGTTATAAGTGGCAAAATGCGTCCCGTCAAATCGCACGAGCCCGCCCTGAGTGGTCATCCACACGAACCCGTTTTTGTCCTTCCGGAGCTGCATGACGCTGTTTTGCGGCAGGCCGTTGTCGCTCGTATAATGTTGTGCCGTGAAATCGGAGATATCCTGCCCCGACGTATGCAGTACGGCCGTGAGAGAAATGAGAAGGGTTATAATCTTCACAAGTTTCATAGCCGGGTCAAGAGAAAGTGCCGTCATTAAAATGACAAAGTGAGGTCGGATTCAAGGGTGCAATAATAGCTTAGTTTTGTAATAAATTCTACGTGTTGTGTAAACATTTCTAGCCGGGGTGCCTGTTATTAATGCTTCAACTTATTAAGCGGTTTTCGCTATTTTTGACGCATGGCGCGCAATCTGATTGTCAAGGATCTTCCCGAACTGTATGAAACGATGGGACTGCCGGTCGACCCGGTGGATGCGTCGTCGGGCCTGACCGTCCATTACCTGCAACAGACCTTCACCGAATTCCCGTTTACATCGGTACCATTCCGGCCGAATTATTTCAGCTTTCTGTTTATTCAGGAAGCATTTGGTAAGTACACGATCGACGACCAGTGTTTCGAAGTGCGGCCTGGCACCGTGTACTTCACCAACCCGGGCAACTACCGCATTTTCGAATGGTATAGCATTACCAACACCTGCCTGATCACTTTTAATGAGGCTTATTTGAAGGAAAACGTGCACGAAGATGTTTACCGCGATTTTTCCTTCCTGCTGACCGAAACGGTCGAGCCGCGTGTCCTGTCCGACGAGCAGTTTACCGTCGTCAGGCAGCTTTACCAGCAAATTCACAGCGAGCACCGCGGAGTGTCGCCTTACAAGAACAGGATCATCGGGAGCCTGATGGTCGCATTGCTTTTAAAGATCAAGGAACACTTCTTTCAGGATTATAACCCTATTTATGAAGGAAACCGCAGCTCGCAGATCGTGAAGACATTCAAGCGAAATCTTGAACTGCATTTCAGGGACCTCGTGAACGGCAAAGTCGACATCCCGTTACGGGTACAGGATTATGCCGACCTGCAATCCTTACACGTCAACTATTTGTCGAGCGTAATCAGCAACAAAACCGGCAAATCAGTCAGCGCATGGATTGCCGATAAAACCGTCGCCGAAGCCAGGGTGATGTTGCAGAACCCGGCCCTGAGCATCAAGGAAATCGCCATTCGGTTAGGCTTTCTCGAAGCGCCCCATTTTAGTAATTATTTCAAAAAGCACACCTCGCAAAGCCCGGCGGAATATCGGAAGCTGCATGTTGGTTGACTCAGCGGATTTCTTCGAATCCAAATGCATTGTTATCCAGCAGGAGCATTGACATAAGCCAGTTTGTACGTTCCTCTTCTTCCGGCAATGGATCGCGTGTCCATACCGACCATCCGTCGATATGCCGGTAGTACTTCGCGAAAATTTGCTCAGAAAACGCTTTGGATTCGTGGAGTTTGCCCCGATAAAACTCGTAGACTTCGGAACTCCTTTGGGGCAGCTTTGCCTTTACAAACGCTGCCACGGCCCGCGTGGGTTCGTCCATCCAGTTCTCAAACGCGATATAGTCAGGAATGATACAGGAGGTGTAATGTTCTAATAATCTGTATTTTAGTTGAATGGGAGCGTAGGTTTTTTTGTGGCGGAAATGGTCAACGAGTATCCTCTTTCTTTGATCATGTAAAAAAGCCCTGTAATTGACTCTGAGATAATCGATTTTGGTGCGATCAGCCATGATTGACAATATCATATGCGACTGATCGAACACAATAGAGGGAATCAGCGTCGCTTTCAGATAGTCGACTTTTTCCTGAGTTCGTTCGAGCCAGGTTTTATTCGAATTATCTTGCTCAACAAGACTTTCGATATGCGTCTTCCGCATTTCTTCCATTCGCAGCCGGTATTGCAGCATTTGGTCTTCATTCAGGAGATCTTGAAACACACTATATTCAAAATCCCACTCTTCCCAGGCCGAGAATATATGCGTGTGCGAGCACGAATCTCTCATGTTTTCGTAGCTGAGTACCTTCTCCGCCTGTTCGGGACTGAGATTGAGCTGATGATATCTTGCCTGAACAAATCTGATTTCCTCCTTTTCCATGGTTATTAATTTGCTGGTCAGCTAATATATCAATGCGCCGCCAATTTTCAGATCAATAAAATGGCTCCTTTTTAAGAGTAGTTACATCGGGCCGTCGTCTTCCCGGTGAAGATTTTGGCATTGGTACGTAGCTATGATGAAGCATTTAAAATTCTGGGTTTTTCTTTTGGTAGTCTTGCATTGGGGGATTGCGAGCGGGCAAAATGACACGGGTAATCTCCCGGGGACCATTCCGAAAGCGGCTGACGTGGGCGCCGCCAACCTGCCGGACACGATAGCGCGGATAAAAGCGCCGTTCCCGATGCCGGAGTTCAGCAAGCCTGTTTTTCCGGCATTAACTATCAGCATTATCGACAAAGGTGCCCGTCAGGGAGCTATGGTGACGAAGGCGATACAAGCCGCAATTGATGAGGCTGCGCGGAAAAAGGGAGGGACGGTGATCGTCCCGCCTGGTGTATGGAAAACCGGCCGCATTAGTTTGAAAAGTAATGTGAATCTGCATTTGAGCGAAGGAGCGGAGCTGCATTTCAGTGCGGAAATCGAGGATTACCTGCCCGCTGTGTTCACGCGGAACGAAGGCGTGGAGCTGATGTCGCTCGGGGCGCTTATATATGCCAACGGGCAGGAGAATATCGCGGTTACCGGGAAGGGCAAGCTCGTGGGGCCGCCCGATGGTCCGCTCAGGAAGCGGTATATGAATGTGGATGTGATCGAAAAAGTGGTACCGGCCGATAAGCCTGTTCACGAGCGTGTTTATGAAGGGAAGGACGGCGGTTTTATATTTCCGCCGATGTTTATCTCGCCCATTAATTGCAAAAAGGTATATATAGAAGGCATTACTCTCGAAAATACGCCATTCTGGAATGTGGTGCCGGTGTATTGCGACCATGTGATTATCCGGGGCATTACCGTGCGTTCGGTAGGTATTCCGCGCGGCGACGGGATCGATATCGAATCTTCGCGGAATGTGCTCATTGAGTACTGTACGCTCAGCTGCGGCGACGATTGCTTTACGATCAAAGCCGGGCGTGGGGATGACGGTATCCGGGTGAACAAGCCGACCGAGAATGTCGTGATCCGCCATTGCCTCGCACGCGAGGGACACGGGGGCATTACGTGCGGGAGCGAAACGGCCGGGATGATCCGCAATGTCTATGTGCACGATTGTGTTTTTGATGATACCGACACGGGTCTGCGGTTCAAAACCCGCCGCTCGCGCGCTGGCGGCGGCGATAACCTCACGTACGAGCGCATCCGCATGATCCTGCGCGGCGATGCGGTGAAATTCGATATGCTCGGCAGCCGGCAATATGTGGGCGAGCTTGCCGAGCGCTTGCCTGCACGGCCGGTGGACAAGCTCACACCGGCATACCGCAATATCACAGCCCGGTTCATTATCGTCGAGAAAGCCAGAACTTTTATCGATATCACCGGCATTCCCGAGTCGCCGGCCTCGAACCTATTGATCGAAAATGCATTGGTCAATGCGAAAACGGCTTTTAAGGCGAGCGACGCCGAGGGGATCACGATCCGCGCGGCGTCGATTACCGTGACGGACACCCTCATGCGTGCGCTGGATGTTCGGAATGTGCTTTTTCAAAAAGTGTATTTCAACATTCCGGGAAGAAAACTGGCAATGGATATTCAGGGCCGTAATTCCGGAAATATCCGGTTCATCGGGTGCGTACCGGATAAGCCCGAGGGATTGAACTGAGCCTGGTCAATTCGCCAGGCCGTTCACCTCGATAATGGCATCGGCGAATGCCCGCGGCGCTTCCTGCGGCAGGTTATGCCCCGCACCTTTCACCACGTGGTGTACATGCTTGCCGGTAGACTTGCGGGCGAATGCCGAACCGTCGCCTGCCGGTACCACACCGTCCGAATCGCCGTCGAGGGTTACCGTCGGAACTGAAATGGCCGGTCCGGCTGCCAGTTTTTGCTCGATATCATCGTATTGTTTCTCGCCTGGCTCGATACTTAACCGCCAGCGGTAGTTGTGGATCACGATATCCGCATAATCGGGATTTTTGAACGATTCGGCCGAGCGGTCGTAAGTAGCCTGGTCGAAGGCCCATTTGGGCGATACATTTTTCCAGATCAGTTTGTTGAAGTCGTACCAGTTGGCCGTGTAGCCTTTCTGGCCGCGGTCGGTGGCGAAATAGTATTGGTACCACCAGCCCCATTCGGCGGCGGGCGACAACGGCTGCTGGTTTCTTTCGAGGTTATTGATGAGGTACCCATTCACGGACACCATTCCTTTCACGCGTTCAGGCCAGAGCGCGGCGATAATGTTCGCCGTACGTGCGCCCCAATCGAAGCCGCCGAGGATAGCCTGCTTGATTTGGAGTGCGTCCATAAGGGCGATAATGTCCAGCGCTACGGCCGCCTGCTGTCCATTCCGGAAGGTCTTGTCGGACAGGAAACGGGTAGTGCCATGCCCGCGCAAGTGCGGTACGATGACCCGGTAGCCGGCCTGGGCGAGCAATGTTGCTGTTTCGGCATAGCTGTGGATGTCGTAAGGCCAGCCGTGCAGCAATATCACCGGCTGCCCGTTTGCCGGACCGGTTTCTGCGTAACCGACGTTCAGCACGCCCGCTTCTATTTGTTTGATTTCCCCGAATGCGTAGGTGATGCTGTCCGGCCGCGGATTGGCTTTCGCATTCGCCAGGGCTTTTGAAGGGAGTAGTTGTGAGGCGGCGAAAGTAAGTGCGGCGAGGCCAAGGAAGTTGCGGCGGCTGTATTTATTGCTAATTTCCATTTTATGTGCTGTTTAAGATTGATGGTTTGAATGTCCGGCGGGCGATTTCCCGTTTGGATGATTCAAAATTAGCTGCGCTTCCGCCGGGCAGGAACGGGAAATTGGCCGAACCGGACAAATCCGCAGGCGGGCTGGACAGCCCCGGCGCTGTGTTGGGCACGAAAAAAGCTGCTCACGGTTAAATGAGCAGCTTTTTTCACTATTTAATGCTTCGAACTTACTTATTCCACCACAAAGCAGTGGTAATATCGTCGTTGCCCTGCGCCTTCACAGCGTTCTGGTAGTTGGCCAGGTTCACACTCTGTTCTTTCGGCGGGTAATACAGGCGCTGCGGCACGCCTTCGCCGAACAACGGCTGAAACTTGTAGTCGGTCGTTTTGCCATCCGCTGTGCGGCTCCAAACGATATCGCCGGGCTTCACGAGGAAAGTAGGGTAGCCGGTGCGACGGATTTCGGCCCAGGCTTCGTCGCCCTGGGTGTATAGCGCCAGGTATTTCTGGTTCAATACATTGGCCTTGTCGGCTTTCGGGAGCGCGGCGAGGTAGGTAGTGATATCAGCTTGTGCAATGCCCCATTTTTGCAAAGATGCGGTCACGCCATTGATGTACTCCTGCTGGTCCCAGTTTTTGTATTCCGAAATCAGGAATGCTACCTCGGCATATTCCTGCAAAACCTCTCCATAATTGGCCGCATTCACCACGGTTCCTGGAAGGCTCACGTCAGTGGCGGTGAGCAGCCCCGCTGCTGCTACCGGAAGTCCGTATGGTTGACCTACATAATTACCCGCCGCATTTTTGGAAGCATACACCGCCAAGCGAGGGTCTTGCACTTCCACGGTTCCCAAATCGCCTTTCAGTACGTTGACGATCACGTGCGAGACGGCGAAATCTTTGCGGTTGGCCGTCACCGTGGCACGGTAGAGCGGCGCTTCGTTGGGCGCAAGCGACTGGTATTTAAATACTGCATTATCCGCATTCGAAGTGAAAACACCTTTTGCCAGGGCATCGTCGAAATGCGTTTTCGATTCGGCAGGCTGTTGCTTGCGGATGCGCGTCGCGATACGCAGGCGCAGGGAGTTTGCAAATTTGGCCCAAAGCTCGTTTTTGCCTTTGTAGATCACATCGTACGTGCCGAACGTCGTGGCGGTTTTGTATTTGGTGAGCGTGTCACCCGCCGCTTTCAGCTCGTTCAGAATGTCGAGGTAAATCTTTTGCTGGCTCGCGTAAGCAGGGCTCAGATTCTCCGGTTCCTGCTGCAATGCCTGAAAATCAGGGTCCTGGCTGCCGTACGACTGGTAGGGGATATTGCCAAAAACATCGGTCAGGTTTTGGAACGCATAGGCTTTCAGAATGCGCGCAATCGCGATCTGGTTCGCATTGGTACCCGCTGTTCCGGCGGTAGCGATGCTTTTGGTCGCAGGATCGGTATTCAGTTTGATGATCTCGTTGAGATTGTTCAGCGCCTTGTAGGCATTGCTCCAATAAGTATCCGAATACGAACGCGGAATGTCATACCGCGACTGATCGCTGTAAATGTTCTGGCTGTAATACTGCGCAAAAAGCTGCGAGCCGCGCAGGGAGCTGTTCTCGTTGCGGATGTTGTCGATCACCTGTTTCTCGGCCGAGAGCAGGATGGTGGTCGTAGTGACCGCGGTAGGACGGTTCGGGTCCTTATTGATGTCCTCGAAATGGCTGTCGGAGCAGCTGGCGAGCAATGCGCCGATGCCGAGGGTCAGAATGCCTTTTTGATATATGAACTTTTGCATGATTTTCATTTTGAGGTGGTTAGAACTTCACATTTACATTCAGGCCATACGTGGCAGGCACCGGAATGTTACCGCCTTCGAGGCCCTGGATGTTACCGCCGCCATTGGTGAACTCGGGGTCGATGTACTTGCTGGCGGTGTAAATGTTGGCCAGGTTACGACCGTAAACGCCGAAGTACACCTGCTTCACCGCCTTGCTGTTCAGCGCCAGGTTATATCCGAATGTGATTTCGCGGAGCTTCACAAATGTCGCGTCGAAGATCGTCTGCGGGGTAGGGCCGCTGTATTCCCCGCGTGACCATGCCTGCGCGGTAATGCGGGTGTCGTTCTGCGTGGTGTTGGTTACCTGGTAAGTGCCATCGGCATTGTAGGTAACGGTTCCTTTCACACCGTCGAGCACCACGCCGGTTTCACGCACGTTGTTGGCGGCGGTTTTGTCCAAAACACCTGCATACATCGCCACTTTGTAGGTTTGTGAGAAGAACTTGCCGCCTACGCGTCCGTCGACGAGGAAGCCGAGGTTGAAATGCTTGTAAGTAAAGTTGTTCTGGAAACCAAAGAGGTATTTCGGCAACACGCTTCCCAGCGGGGTAAGCTGCTGAGCCCGTTCGTAAGTTCCGTCGGCTTTGATCACCTTCTGGCCGTCGGCCGCGTATACGAAGTCATTGCCGAGGATTTGCCCGTAAGGTTGGCCCTCGCGCGCCACGAGCGTCACAAGGCTGTTGGCGAGCTGGAACGTGTTGATACCCGGCGCCAGCTCGATCACCTTGTTGCGGTTTCTCGACCAGTTGAGGCTCGAATTCCATTCAAAACCATTCGAGCGGACCGGCGTTCCGGTAAGCGTTATTTCGATACCCTTATTATTGATCTTACCTGCATTGATCACTTTCGAATCATAACCAAATGCCGACGACACCGGAATATTGATGATCTGGTTGCGGCTCACGTTGTCATAATAGGTAATGTCGAGGCCGACGCGGTTTTTCAGTGCCTGGATATTCAAACCCGCTTCCCATGAGCTGGTAATCTCCGGTTTCAGGAACTGGTTGTTCAGCTGTGCCGGCAGTTTGTAGGAAGGCAGGCCGTCGAACGACTGGCTCGCTTCGTAGGCGCGTTGCAGCTGGTAAGGATCGGTGTCGTTACCCACTTGTGCCCAGCCGAGGCGTACTTTCGCAAAATCCAGCCAGCTGATGTCCTTCACGCCGTTCAGTTCGCTGAGGATCAAACTTGTTGTCAATGAAGGATATGCAAATGAATTCCGGTTCAAGGGTAATGTTGAGGACCAGTCATTACGCAGCGTTCCATCGAGGAAGAGCAGGCTTTTCCAGCCCAGCGAGAAGCTACCGAAAATGGAGCTGATCTGCTTCCGGTAAGCGTTCGAGTTCACGAGCACCGAGCTCGCATTTTTCAGGTTGTAGTATTCAGGAATGATCAATCCGCCTTGCGTAACGGCGTCGCTGATGCGGCGGCGCTGGCTCATGATGTTCCCACCCGCATTCACATTCAACGAAATATCTCCCCAGCTCTTGGTCGCCGATGCGAGCAATTCGTAGTTGAATTCGCTGAAATTGTTGTTGTATTCCTGGTACTGAGACTGCGTCCGCGAATAGACGGCAATGCGGTCCTGGTATTGGTACTGGTACACATCCGCATTGACTTTTCCGCTCAGTTTGAGCCAGCTGTTCACGTCGTACACTACACCCACGTTGCCGTAGAAACGGTCGCGGTTTTCTTCCAAATAGCTTTGGTATGCCGACCAGTACGGGTTATCGATGAATTTCGCGGCCTCACCGGCAGGGGTGTCCTGGTAGCCCGAGCGGTTCCAGAGGATCTGGCTGCCGTCGGCACGTTTGTAGTTTTTCAGCTTCTCGTAATCCACCTGCACCTGTCCCCACTGGAATGCTTCCAGGATGATATTCCGGTTGGTAGCACCCGTCCATGGCCGGCCGGTCGACTGGTTTTTGATATAATTGAAGTTATTGTAAAACTTGAACTTGCCTGCTGTCGTCGAACCCGAGAAGTTGATCGAGTTACGTTTCAGCGACGAGTTGGGTACAGTACCTTTTACATTTTTATTGGTAAACGAAATGCGGTAGGTCGAGTTCGCATTGCCGCCGCTCACCGCCAGGCTGTTGGTATTGGAAACGCCGGTTTCGAAGAAAGTATGTACGTCGTTTTTGGGATAAGCCCACGGCTGCGGTTTCAGGTATTCGGCGGTGTTCTCGGGATCGAGGTTATACCAATGCAATACGGGTGTACCGTCCAGTTTCGGGCCCCAGCTTTCGTCCACCGCATATTCCGCGATGTTATACTCCGAGCCATTGATGGTCGCTTTCTGGAAAGTGCTCGAAAAGCCACCGCCGTACAGCTTCTGACGCTTCGGCAGGCGCACGATGTTTTCGAACTCTACGCCGGTATTGAGCGTGATATTCACTTTGCTGTTTTCCTTGCCCTTTTTGGTGGTGATCAAAATCACACCGTTGGCAGCGCGGGTACCGTACAATGCGGCCGCGGATGGCCCTTTCAGTACGGAGATGTTCTCGATATCATCGGGGTTCAGGTCCTGGATCATGTTACCCACGTCCTTCCCGCCGCTTCCTGCGCTGGTTGCCGCGCTGTTCAGGTCGGCATTGTCGATCGGCGTGCCGTCGATCACGTACAAAGGCTGGTTATTACCCGAAATGGAGTTGATCCCGCGCAGCAACACACGCGACGAACCGCCCATGTTACCACCCGAGGTAACCACCTGCAAGCCGGCTACTTTTCCGGATAATGCGCTCAGCGCATTGGTAGGGCGTGTCTGCAATGCCTCGCCTTTTACTTCCTGCACCGCATATCCGAGCGCGCGCTTCTCGCGTGAGATGCCCAATGCCGTTACCACCACTTCGTTCAGGATCTTCGCGTCCTGTTTCAGGGCGATAGCGATTTTGTCGCTGTTACCTACGGCCACTTCCTGGGTAACGTAGCCGATAAATGAAATCACGAGCACAGGCGATTCGCCGTTGACGTCGAGGCTGAAAGTGCCGTTCGCGTCGGTCAATGTGCCGGTGGATGATCCTTTGATGGTGACGGACGCGCCGGGAAGACCGCTTGCGTCATTGGCGTCGGTGACAGTGCCGGTGACGGTCCGCTGCTGCGCATGCGCGAGCCCGGTCGCAAGTAAAGTCACCAGGATGAAGTAGATAAATCTCGTTTTCATGAATTGTATTTTGGTGAGGATTCGTTGATTTTGCTGTTTTGAAATTTTCTCCTGTTTTTGGCTAAATAATATTAAAATTGATTTTCTGTAAACCTGATTTTGTGAAATTAAATTCCGTAAAATCCATCAAAATGAAGTTATTGTAAAGTTTGTATTATTAAATATTTTGTAAATGTATTAAAAATGAATTAAAACACTTAATATCTATCGGAATAATAGATTAAAATATTAGAAAGGTAAAAATTGGATTGTTCCAAGTCTGGTGATTTTTCTGGTGAATAGGTGCAGCCAAGGCGGAGTGTTTGCTCCGGAACCCATTCATTCCCTTGGAAATACGGTTCGTCAACTGCCCCGTAACATTTATTTAACACGAAAGATAATCGGCATAGTAGTCCGTTACGCCAGTGGTAAAGTATCCTCTACATACCGCGACAGTCATACAGGATGTCAGTTTCAAGGGCTCAAATATTGATTGAAAAGCTGATCAGCAACCGTCTTTCGGCGGAGGAACTGTCTGAATTGCTCGCCGGCACACACGATGAGGCTGTGCAGCAGGCCTATTCGGATGCGCTGGAAATGTACTTCAATCGATTGCTTGCTGAGGAGTCGGACAAACGGCGCAGCCTGCCTGACTAGAAGCGGTATAAAAGAACTGTATTTATTACCTACTCGCCTAATACTAATACTATGAGATCAAAGGCTACCCTGAAAACGGCGGCACGATGTATGTTGGCCGCACTCTGTCTGTCCGTCCCGGCGGCCGGCTCCCCGGATATGGCAGCCCGGGCAGAAGTTCCGGGCAAAAATGCACTCCTTCCTGTGGCCGACAGGATTAAAGGAAAAGTTACTTCGGCTGTCGACGGTTCGCCGATTCCGGGCGTGAACGTGCTCGTGAAGGGTACCCAGATTGGTACTACTACCGATGCATCGGGCGATTTTTCACTCGATGTGGATGCTAAAAACGCAGTGCTCGTATTCTCCTATATCGGCTTCAATACTACCGAGGTGACAGTGGGTGGCAAAAGTGTGGTGGATGTGACCTTGTCCGAAAACGTGGCCACTTTGCAGGAAGCTGTGGTAACCGCGTTGGGTATCAAGCGTGACACCCGCTCGCTGGGTTACAATGTGGGTAAAATCGAAGGCCGCGAGGTGGCTAACGTGGCCAACGAAAACGTATTGACGTCGCTCTCCGGCCGTGTTTCGGGTGTTTCCATTAACCAGACCAGCGGTGTAGGTTCGTCGATCAGCATCGTCATCCGCGGTGCGGCTTCTTTGAAGAACAACCAGCCGTTGTTCGTAGTCGATGGCGTGCCGCTGGCCAACAGCCTGGCGAACGTCAGTGAAAAAGGAAGCGGCAACAAGGTCGATTACGGTAACGCGATTTCCGATATTAACCCCGACGATATTGAAAGCATGTCGGTATTGAAAGGCCCGAGCGCGGCGGCATTGTACGGCTCGCGCGCCGGTAACGGGGTGATCCTGATCACCACCAAGTCGGGCAAGAAGGGCAAGGGCCTCGGCGTATCGTTTTCGACATCGAACGTGTTCGAAACGCCTTACCGCTTCCTCGATCTGCATTATAAATATGCCAATGGCGAGCGTCCGTTCCAGTTGGATGAGTCGTCGGCTTACTGGGGCGGTCTGCCGCTGGATGCCGGCAACAAGGAAGTGCAGTGGAATTCGCCCGTCGGTGCCGATGGCAAGCAGATTCCCACCGAGCTGAAATCGTATAAGAATAATATGAAGAACTTCCTTCAAACAGGAATCACTTCTACCAATAACCTGACCGTTTCGGGTTCTACCGACAAGGCTACCTACCGGATTTCATACAATAATATGAGTAACCGCGGCCTGATCCCGAACTCGGACCTTTACCGGAATGCGTTGAGTTCGGCATTGACGTTCGATATGTCAAAGAACCTCAAACTGAGCTCTAACATCAACTTCGTTCGTTCGAACTCCAACAGCCGTCCGCAGACCTCGGAGCGCGACGGTAACCCGTTGCAAGCGGTGTATTACTCGCCAAGCTACGACGTCCGCGACCTGAAAGGCGTATGGAAGCCCGGCCGCGAGGAAATCGAGCAGCTGACTGTGGCGCCGGGTGAAACCGACAACCCCTATTTTCTGGCAAAGCACCTCACGAATGCCTACACGCGTGACCGCCTGTACGGGAACATTAAACTCGACTGGACGATCGCTCCGGGCCTGACGGCATTTGTGCGCTATGCGCATGATATGTACGACGAAGACCGTGAGACCAAAATTCCATGGAGCTACAAAAGCATGGCCAAAGGCGGATATTACCTCGAAAACGTAGGCCGGAACGAAGGTAATGCCGACTTCCTCGTGACGAAGACGATCAAGACACGTGATTTTGACATCAGCATCTCGGGCGGTGGTAACATCATGCAGCAAAAAGGAAACAGCTCCAACCTGGGAGGCCGCGACCTTTCTGTGCCTGGTTTGTACAACATCTCCAACATTCCTGTCGCCAACCGCCTCGTGGGTAACAGCAGCTATAAAAAGTCGATTTACAGCTTGTACGCGACGGGTTCTATCGGTTTCAAGAACCAGCTTTACCTGGATCTTACCGCGCGTAACGACTGGTCGAGTACTTTGCCTGAATCGAACCGTTCGTACTTCTATCCTTCGGCATCCCTCAGCTGGCTGGCTAGTACTACCTTCAATATGCCGTCGTATATTACCATGCTGAAATTCCGCGGAGGCTGGGCACAGGTGGGTAATGATACGGATCCTTATCAGCTGTATCCAAACCTGGGAACCGGCAGCTGGGGTAACGTCGTGACTGCGAACCTGGGCGGAACGCTGCTCAACCCGACATTGCTTCCCGAGATCGCTACTTCCAGCGAAGGGGGTGTTGACCTTAATATGTTCAACAACCGCCTGCGCTTTGACCTGACTTACTACGACCGCGCCAACACGAACCAGATCTTCACTGTTCCAATGGCTCCTTCAACGGGCTATGAGTCCAAGAATATCAATGCCGGTAAACTTGTAAGCCGTGGCTGGGAGATTGGCCTCGGTGGTACGCCAATCAGTAATCTCAACGGCTGGACGCTCGATGTGAATGCGAATTTCAGCCGCAACCGAGTGACTGTAAAAGAGCTGGCGCCTAACTTCCCGTATTTCGAACAATGGGGTGAAAACGGTGCGGGTGCATATACCTACGTGGGCGAGCAGATCGGTAACATTTACAGCCGCGGCTTCGCAACCGTTACCGACCCGAACTCGCCTTATTACCGCTGGCCAATCATCGCCTATGATGGCGAAGGCGGCGATATGGACTGGCAGTCGCTCGGCGGCCGTGATAACAACGTGAAGGTAGGTAACTATAACCCCGATTTTATGGTGGGCGGTCAGGTTAACCTTTCTTACAAGCGCTTCTCGCTCGGTTTGAGCCTCGACTGGCGCCAGGGTGGTGAATTCATGTCGTTCACTTACCGCTATGGCGAATCCGACTGGAAATCGCAGCGCCAGATCGATAATCTGATCCCGGGCAGCCTTTATTCACCTGATCAGCTGGTGGCATTGCTAAAATCGGATCCTGAAAAATACATTATCCCGCAAAATGGAAACTTCCCGCGGGTAGGAGGGCACACGGCCGCTACCGGTGGTTTCGGAGCTGACGGCGACGGTGCATTCATCCCGGGTGTTTGGGAAGATAAGGATGGTAACTACCACGAGTGGTTGGGCGGTGCCGGTACCAAATACATGCCGATCACGGCCATGTACCCTTGGAGCTTCAACCAGCAGGTGACTTTCGACGCGTCGTTCGTCAAGCTGCGTGAAATTACATTGACCTACCGGATCCCGACGCTTTTCAATTCGATCCGCAATGCGAGCTTGTCGCTGTACACCCGGAACATCATGCTCTGGAATGCGGCCAAGATCGGTATCGATCCGGAGCGTGCATTCTGGGCAGATCCCAGCAAAGGTGGTTTCCGCCAGGGTATCGAACGTCAGAACGTGATGCCATGGACGATTCCATTCGGTTTCAAGCTCAATTTCGATTTCTGATTCATTCCTGAAAATTCAAAGCGATGAAAATTTTTAAATATATCCCCAAAGTCGTTTTCGTGTTGGCCGTGCTGGTTGCTTCGTCCTGTAAGGAAAGCCTCACGGAAATCAATGAAAACCCGAATGGCGTCGACCCGAACACCGCCAATCCTAATTTGCTCATGCCGACCGTCATGTCGGGTGTGGGTACGCAATACCTGAAACTGGGTTACGGCCGTATCGCGGGTGTGGTGCAGCACACGCAGGAGGACGCCTGGAAAGATGGTTTCAATGATTACAACTGGACCGAGGAGGATGATGAGTGGAAAGCATGGTACGGTTTCCTGCGAAACAACAACCTGCTCTACAAACGCTCGGTCGAAATGGGTTATACCTTCCACCAGGGTGTGGCGCTCACGATGAAAGCATTCATTTTCGGAACCATTGCCGATTTGTGGGGTGATGCGCCCTATACCAATGCATTGAAAGGCGATGCGGGTGAAATGCTGCCTGCATTCGATAGCCAGGAGGTGATTTACAAAGGCATTATCGAGGACTTGAAACAGGCTTCGTCACTGCTCGCTACCGCCGACGTTTCTACGTACGCGCCGGGTTATGATGTGTATTACAATGGCGATAAGCTGAAATGGCAGAAGTTTGCCAACTCGCTGCTGCTGCGCTACTACATGCGGGTGTCGGCCAAGTTGCCCGACGTTGCCAAAGCCGGTATCGAGCAGATCTATACTTCGGGTATTTATCTGAAAGAGGCATCCGACGACGCGGTAATGGACTATATCGGCACGGCTTCCGGTGATTCATGGCCTACTGCCACTGCATTCGACGTAAGCCAGTCGAACTGGCGTAGAAGACGCCCTGCCGCTGCATTACTGAACACTATGGTGGCCAGCAGTGACCCGCGCCTGAAAGTGTGGTTCCAGCCGGTGCACGTACGCTGGGTATCCGATGCTACCCTGAAAACCGGTGTGGATGAGTTCATCCGCAAAGATGGCGTGATCCAGACCGGTGTGAAGTCGCTTACGGAGCAGGAGCTGCGTGCCGAAATTACGGCTGGCCATAAGTTTACCCGCCATTTCAATCCTACTACTTACAAGCCTGCCCGCCCCGATTTGTTCAACGGCCCGCTCAATACCGGCGAATATGTGGGTGTCCCGGCCGGTATGATCGATCCGACCTACTATAATGAAAACCCGACGACCGGTCAGCAGGTACAGAACCAGCACGCTTCGCAGCTGAGCTATGCCTACCAGGGCTCGAAAGGTGGTTTGTTAAAAGCCCGCCTGGCGTCTGCGGCGGAAAGCGCATTCATCCTCGCCGAAGCGGCGCAAAAGGGGTGGGCTACTGGCGGTGCCGAAGTACATTATAATAATGGTATCAAACAATCGCTCCAAACCTGGGGTGTGGCCGATCAATACGATGCCTATGTGAAAGCAGTGGCTTACAAGGGCACATTGGCCCAGATTATGGAGCAGAAATGGATCGCCAGCTGGACAACGGCCACCGAAGCATGGTTCGATTATCGCCGTACCGCACTGCCGGTGCTCGTGCCGGGTCTTGCGCCGGTTTCCCGCGCATTGCCGCTCCGTTTCATTTACAGTAATAATGAATTGAACAACAACGGCGACAACGTCCGGAGTGCGATCGAGAAGCTGGAAGAGACCAATTTCTCCGGCCCGCGCAAGAAAAACAGCCAATGGTCGAAGCCCTGGCTAGTGCAGGGAACGGGCAAACCGTGGTAGAATGAATTTTCGGACGTGGGGTGAAACATTTCATCCCACGTTTCCTGATGTTCGCCCCAAGGCTAGGGTTATTTGCCCCATACTATCGAATTAATTATGCTGAATTCGCGGAGTTTGGCGTAATTGCCGGTGACAATGAATAATCCAGCACCCGTTTTTGAAAGCGGCCCTTTTCGGAGGGTCGCTTTCTTTTTTGCTAATTTGCGTGTCAGCAAAGCCGTTTTGAATGTTCCCGATTGCTTTTCATCCCGTTTTCAAATACCCCGTGCCGGAAGGTCATCGCTTTCCGATGGATAAATATGAATTGCTGCCTTTGCAGCTCCTGCGTGAGGGCATTGCGGAGGAGTCCGACTTTTTTAGCCCCGAACCCATTGATATGCCCCCCGTGTACGCTGCGCACGATCGCGCATACGCCGACCGCTTCGTGGCCGGTATGCTCAGTCGTCAGGAGATGCGCCGTATCGGATTCGAGCAGACTCCCACGCTCGTGGAGCGGGAGCTGCGCATTGCCCGCGGGACCCTGGATGGCGCACTCAAAGCATTTGAAGCGGGTATTGCCTTCAATATCGCCGGCGGCACGCACCACGCTTCCCGTGACGCAGGCGAGGGTTTTTGCATGATCAACGATCAGGCTGTTGCTGCTCAATACCTGGTGGATCATGGAAAGGCTGGAAAAGTGCTCATCGCAGATCTGGATGTGCACCAGGGGAATGGTACGGCCGATATTTTTGCCAACGAGCCGCGTGTTTTTACATTCTCGATGCACGCGAAGAACAATTATCCATTCCGCAAGAAAAAGAGCGATCTCGACGTGGAGCTGCCGGATCGCATTGATGACAATGCCTACCTTGCCCTGCTCCGCGAAACATTTCCCAATCTCATAGAACGCGTCAAGCCGGATTTTATCTTCTACCAGGCCGGTGTCGATATCCTGGCAACCGACAAACTTGGAAGGCTCTCATGCACGATCGATGGCTGCCGCCAACGCGACGAAATCGTCCTTCAAACCGCGTACCGGCTGGGTATACCGGTCCAGTGCAGCATGGGTGGCGGTTACTCCCCTCATATCAAAACGATCATCGAAGCCCACGCGAATACTTACCGGGTTGCGAAGCAGCTGTAATTTTCAGAAAAGGAAGAAGTAAACGGCAGGTTATTTATTCTTTATATAAAAGTTAATTATATAATTTAATTTAACTTGTTCGTGATGAAGTCAAACTGGTCATTTTCTGCACTGATTTTTTTCTTCTTATGCATTTGCTGCACTCCGGTTTTGGTCAACGGTCAGAGCGATCGACTGATCAACCAATTGAAGCGCCAGGTTGTGGCGCTGGATTCGGTCAGCCTTGCAGGGGAAAATAATGTAAATGCCATCAGCAAAGCATTGCCATCGAAATTTCAGGTTTTGGGAATAGGGGAGCAGTCGCATGGTACCTCGGAGTTCTTCGCGGCCCGGTTGCTGCTGATCAAGGCGCTGGCTGCTGATCCCGCATTTACGAAAATCGGTTTGGAAGCACCGATGGCCGAAGTCGATCAATTGAATGACTACCTGCTGGAAGGCCGTGGGGACTTGAAAGTGATTTTGCGGTCGTTCAGGTTGTATAGCTATGAATGCACGGAGTTTGTGGATTTGGTGGAGAGCGTCGGTCGTATCGGTAAAGCACGCGGAAAAGCCATTCGTTTCTTTGGTTTTGATATGCAAAGCCCGTTTCGGTCGCTACAAAACCTGCGGGATTCCGGCGTTGCCAGCGACATTTCAGACTCGCTGAAAAACCTCATGCATTATTATGAATTGCTTAATAATGAGGTTTATAATCATAGTTTCAGTGCGACAGATTTTGCTGAATTGAAAACATTAAGCGATCAGGTACTGGTCAAAATGTCAGGCAAAGCTGAGGGCAGCGAGCTGGTTAGGAAAAGCATTCGTAACTACCGGCAATTCCTGCTGCTCAACGATTCACGATATGCCCACGCGATGGACGTACAATCGGAAATAAGGGATTCGCTGATGGCCGAGAACGTATTGGCGGAAATGGAGCCAGGCAAAAAGATGGTGATTCTCGCGCATAATGCGCATTTGCAGCGCACACCCAACATCTTTTCAAAAAGTACCGGCTCGTATCTGGCTAGGAAATTGGCGGGTTCCTATCAATGCGTGGGGCTGACAACCTCCTATGGTTTTTACACGGCATTTAACCCGAAAGCGGGCCATATCACGGATAAAAACAATGTCTTCGCCGGTGACAGTACCACCTGGGAATATCATTTCTCGAAACTCGCGCAGCCGGTATTCTTTTTCGGTACCGGAGCTTTGAAGCAACAAATACAGGGTACTCTTTTGCCCGGCCGGTACAGGCTGCTGGCTTACGGTCTGGCCGATAACCAGTTTTTCGACGGCGCTCTTATCAATGATTTCGATTATATTCTTCACATCCGCCAGACATCCGGAAATCAAAGTGTCTATCTTAAATAGTTCAATTTGTAAAATTGTATTTATTTGATATTTTGAATCTTCACTTTGCCGGATTCTGATTTGTGAATTCGGGGGCCGTCTGATAAGATGACCGCATGGCTAGCCAAAATTTTCATCCCGATTTTAGTAAAACACCTTTTGGAAAATGCGTTCGGATATCGATGCGCATGGGCTTCTGCTGATGGGCTGTTCAACCGTTGATTTGCTTTCCCGGGATGCAGCCAGAGAGCGTGGCGGCATTCCCGGAATAGTCCCCCGGTTCGTTTGTAGAGAACAATAAATACTTTGGGTTCTGAATCGAATTTTTAAAGTTTTTCTATTGAAAAACAAATAGTTACATATTGTATGAAATATTGAAAAAAGGGTTACATTCAATGTTCAGAAGTGAAAATTGACCCTTTCAATACTCCTCTATATGTGTTCGTTGAAGTATCGCTGCGTCCTCGTAGTAGTACTACTGGTACAGCACCTAACTAACGTTACGGCCCAGGAAAATAGGGCTTACAACCTTTACCTCAAAAGTGGTACAATCACACCGGTGCCCGTCATTGAGCTTGTACGAAAGCAACCGAGTAGTGTACTTCGGGCTGCGGCTGATGAGGAGGATAAATTTGTAATAATCCAATTTTTCGGAATTCCTTCTGATCCGGTAATCGACCAGTTGAAGAACGTAGGGATCACCTTGCTCGACTACATTCCCGAGAATGCCTATGCGGCCCTTGTACACGGAGATCCCGCTCGCGACGTATTGCAGGCGGCCGGGGTAAGGGCGCTCCTCGAATTGCAGCCCGAACAGAAGGTTCAGCCGGCATTGCTGGGGCCAAATCTGCCGCCTCACGCGGTTCACGAGGGTGGGAAAGTGGATGTGCGGATCAGCTATGTAAGAACGTGGAGTGTCGACAGTGTCCGGGCAGCCCTTGACAAGCAGGGGAGCTCGTTATTGTCTGATGCTTTGAGCTCCTACCAGATCGTGGAGGCAAGGGTGCCTGCGGATGGACTGCTTGCATTGGCTGGGCAGCCGTGGGTACAATATATAGAAGTGGTGCCGCCGCCGGACGAGCCGCTGAACGACAAGAGTGAAGCAGGGACGCGGGCGAATGTGCTGGCCTCATTGCTGCCCGGCCAGAGGCAGCTTACCGGCGAGGGCGTGGTGATCGGGATAGGGGATAGCGGGTACCTGTTGGAGCATATTGACGTGGCCACAAAGCTCATTAGTTACAACCCCGAGAGCAGCTACTGGCATGGCGTCCACGTGGCGGGTACCGCGGCGGGAGGTGGTATTATGAATGAAAAATATAAGGGATATGCGCCCGGGGCGTCGCTGATTAAACGCAGCAACTCTGAAATCTGGAAGCAGGCGTCTAATCTGGTCAGGGATTTTGGTTTGGTGGTGACCAATAACTCGTATGGCGGGAGCGTCTGCCCCGATTATGGTTCCTACACCTTCGATTCCTACATTCTCGACCGCCAGGCGGCCGATTTACCCAGCTTGCAGCATGTATTCGCAGCAGGGAACAGCGGGTTGGAAGCTCCCTGCGAGGGAGTTGTCGCGGGTTTTGGGAATGTGATAGGAGGCAGTGCTTCATCCAAAAATGTGCTGAGTATTGGGCGGACGGGGGTGGGCAGCCTTATCATTGCCAGTTCAAGCAAAGGGCCTACCAGGGACGGGCGCATCAAGCCGGAGATCGTTGCTCCGGGAACGTCCATTGTGTCAACGCTTCCCGGAAACGCCTATCAGGCAGCTTCCGGCACGAGCATGGCAGCACCGGCAGTGACCGGAGGGCTGGCATTGCTGTACCAGCGATACCGGCAGCTGAATGGCGGAAATAATCCCAGAAATGCGCTCATGAAGGCGCTACTGTGCAATGGCGCCACCGAAAAGGGATTGGCCGGGCCCGATTTTACCTACGGCTTTGGCATGATGAACTTGCTCCGATCGGTTTCAATGCTGGAAAAAGGGCAATATTTTAATGGCTCGGTAGTCAACCAGGGCAAGAATGGTTATGAAATATCGGTGCCGTCGAACACGGCGCTGGTTAAAATCATGCTGTACTGGAATGACCCTGCTCCGGCAGTGTTCACCGGGAAAACGCTGGTCAATGACCTCGATTTGACAGTAGCGCTGTCGGGCGGCAAAGACATACAGCCGTCATTTCCCAGGGCGGCCAATCCAAACGCGGCGGCGGAGCCCGGTGTGGATAGCGTTAATAATGTAGAGCAGATCGTCCTCGAAGGACCGGCAGCAGGAACTTACGTAGTGAATGTGGCGGGAAGAAAGGTGCCCAGCGGCCCGCAAGAGTACTTCGTCGTTTACGACATCATCGAAACTTCCGCTGTTCTGACGTATCCCGTCGGTGGCGAGCGCTTTACCAAAGGCGATGTGATCGATATCTATTGGGATAGCTATGGTCATGCAGGCAGCACATTTTCGGTAGCCTATTCGCTCAACGACGGCGCGTCGTGGACGAATCTGAACACATCCGTACCGGCAGGTACCAACCAGCTCAGCTGGACCGTGCCCGATGCATTCACCACTACCGCCAAAGTACGCATTACCCAAAACAGCACCGGGGTCGTTAAAGAGAGTGCCGCGTTTACGATTATGGGTATTCCGGTAATCACGTTATCGACGAACCAGTGCGAAAGTTACGCGGCCGTGCAATGGACGGCCGTAAGCGGTGCGACCGATTACGAAGTCATGCGCTTGCGGGGAAATGAAATGCGGCCGGTGGCCACAACTACTGAACTCAAATATGTACTGAGTGGCCTTTCCCGCGATTCTACCTATTATATTTCTGTAAGGGCCCGCAAGAACGGTGTACCTGGTCGAAGGGCGGTTGCTATCAGTCGAAAGCCGGATTCGGGAACGTGCGAGGGGATCATTTCGGATGGCGATCTGGCGGTGGATGCCATCGTTTCACCTTCCGGATCGGGCAGAATGCTCACTTCCACCAGCCTTGGCGAGTTCCAGCTGGTGAAAATACGGCTCAGGAACTTCGACGATCAACCCGTGATACAATCGTTTCAGGTAGGGTATGCGGTGGGCAGCGGAGCGGTTCATTGGGAGACGGTCTCCTTGGACGTTACCGCCAATGGCTACCTGGATTACACTTTTATTGAATCCATCGATATGCGTAATGCAGGCTCGTATCCGCTGACGGTGACGGTGAAGATGGATGGAGACCAGGTCGCGGGCAACAATCAGAAATCGGTATTGATCAGGCAGTTGGCCAATGCGCCGGTAAGTCTGCCGTTCACGGATGATCTTGAATCGCTGCAAAGCGCAGAAATGAATGTAGCTGCAATGGGGATCGGCGGAGCCGATCGCTACGATTTCTCGCAGGAGCGCGATCTGGGGCGGTTACGGACAATGGTCGATCCCGGTTTGGCCTACTCGGGTACCAAAGCATTTACGGTTGATGCGAACAGCGGCAACAATTCCCAATATCCGACTTACCTGGACGCGACCTATAACCTTGCGGGTTACCACGCCGAAAGCGATGAAATCATGTTGTCGTTCCGGTATCGGCTCTACGCCGCTACCTGGCCCGCCTGGCCTTTGCGCGTATTCATTCGTGCGAAAGATACCGATCCCTGGATAGAGGCGCTGGAAAGCACGGTTGTTCCGTATTTCACCAAAAACAACAACTACTGGCTCATGTCGATCGGGGTGAGCGATTTGTTGAAAAGGAATGCAAAGGATTTCAGTACCAGTTTTCAGGTGAGGTGGGAGCAGAGTTTCAGGTATCCCGCGCAGACAGACGGTTCGACGATCGACGATATCCGCCTCTACACGACCAACAGCGATATGCAGGTCACGCGGGTGAGTGCATTGGCTATCCCTTCCTGCGATGCCAATGGGTATCAGGAATATAGCATGCTCATCAAAAACAACGGCAGCGAAGATAGCTACCGGGTGCCTTTCGATGCATTGATCAACGACCAGTTGGCCTATCAGGGATATGTGCCGGTGGTGAGGGCTGGCGCCGATACGCTTTTTACCTTCAATTTTTCTTCGACGCTGTTCATGAACACCGACCGGAATATAAAAGTCAGAGCCAGAAAGGCATTTGACAAGAATGCAGGGAATGATATTGCGGGCACAACAGCGAAAGCTGCCCAGGTTATTTCCAGCTTTCCCTACCTCGAAGATTTTGAAAATGGCGCTGGCGGGTGGTACCTGACCGAAACGAGCCCCTTGTGGGTATTCGGTACGCCTAATTCCGGCAAGGTGACGGCCGCCGCGAGTGGCAGCAATGCGTGGACGACTAACCTCGGCGGTGCGCGTTCCGGCGAGACCATATCCTATTTGTATTCGCCTTGCTTTGCCATGAGCGGCATGGGCCAGCCTTCGTTGAGTTTCAGCACGTCGATCGATCTTGCAGCTTGTGCGGGCGGTGCTTGTGACGTGGCCTATGTGGAATACAATGTAAGCGGAAATACCTGGATGCGCCTGGGGGCGATCAATAGCGGTACCAACTGGTATAACGTGCAGCCGGAGGGTTCGGACGTGTGGAACGTGCAGGACTATACCAGATGGCATGTAGCCACAGTGCCGATACCGAATTATTTTCCGGGCGGCTATGTCCGTTTCCGCTTTGTGATCAAGAGCAAATCGGCTGCCGGCCGGGCTGGTATCGCGATTGACGATATTCATATTTATGATTCGCAGGCAATCGTATATGTCAATGCGTTGCAGGATAACCCGGACGCATCTGCAAATGTGCAGGGAGATGATTGGGTCCCCTTCAAGCTGCATAATTCTCTGGTGGCGGCGGTTCATCCACACGGACAGTCGCTCGGGCAGGTTTCGGTGAAGGCTTACCAGGACAATGGGCCCATGCGAATTGAAAACAAGCTTTACTATCTGGGCAGGAGTTTTACAATTTCGGCATCTCAGCCCGACTTTGCCCGGCCGGTGGGCGTACGCCTTTACATTACGGATGAAGAAAGTGAAAGGCTCATTTCGGCACCCGGGAAAGAAGGCATTGTCAAACCTGCTTCGGCCTATGACCTGACGGTAACCAAGTACTCGGGGAGCAATGAGGACGGCGATTTGACGAATGACGGTAGTGTGGCCTGGACTTTCTATCCTAAAAACGCCGTGAGAAAAGTGCCTTATGCGCAGGGGTACTATCTGGAATTTACGGTGAAAAGCTTTTCCGAGTTCTGGTTTGCGAAGGATTTTATCGGGTTCGGGACACCGTTGCCGGTGCGGCTTGCCAGCTTTTCGGCCACACAGGTCGAAAATAGCACGCATCTCGAATGGCGTACAGCGGAAGAGGAAAATGTAAGCCATTTTGAAATACAAAGAAGCCCGGACGCGCGCGCCTGGACTTCGCTGCCCGTGAACACGCCGGCGATAGGCGAGGGCGGACACATTTACGAGGCCATCGACGCCTCGCCATTGGCAGGAGTCGCTTACTACCGGCTGAAAATGGTCGACCTGGACCAGACTTTCGCTTACAGTCAGATCGTTTCGGTCGATTTTGCCGGCACGGGAAACAATCCGGTGGTGCTGTTCCCAAATCCTGTGACGGATAAGCTGTACATCCGGAGCGGCAACAGGCGATTTTCGAAAGTTCAATTGCATTCACTTTCAGGAGTGCAGCTGTATACTTCCGCTGAAAATCAGTCGGTGGTGGATGTCGGCAGGCTGACTTCCGGAGTGCATTGGGTTACCATTCATTATGCCGATGGTTCGCAAAGCAGCCACAAGATTGTGATCGTGCATTAAGATAGATTAACAAAAATGTGACGATCGGTTACCTGAGATTCCCGGCATATGGTTTATTTGCAAAAAAGACCATATCCTCTCATGAAAATCAAACTGATCCCGATCGTCGCATTACTTTTCGCATTTTCCGCATCGGCCCAGCAAATTAATACCACCGATCTCGACCGGCTTTTTGACACCCTCGCTACGCACAATAAATCGATGGCGAGCGTGCTGCTGACGCACAAGGGGCAGAAAGTGTACGAGCGGGCGATCGGTTATGCGGTGGTCGATAGCACACGGAGCATCAATGCGACACCACAAACCCGCTACCGGATCGGCTCCATTACCAAGACCTTCACCGCAACAATGATCATGCAGTTGGTCGAAGAGAAAAAGCTTGCGCTGGATACGCATTTGGATAAATATTTCCCAACCATCCCGAATGCAAGCCAGATCACGATCGAAATGATGCTGCGCCACCGGAGCGGCATCCACAATTTTACCGATGACGAGGCTTACTGGAAACAGCAGACACAGCCCAGGACGCGAGCTGAAATGCTGGCTGTTTTTGGCAAATATAAACCCGACTTCGTTCCCGACGCAGAGGCAAAGTACAGCAATACCGGTTATATTCTTCTGGGATACATCATTGAGGATGTGACTAAAAAGTCCTACGAAAAGAACCTTCAGGAGCGGATTCTTTCACGTATTGGCTTGAAAAACACCAGTTTTGGTGGGAAGGTCGACCCGGCCCGTGGCGATGCCTATTCCTATTCGTTTGCGAAGCGCTGGGAAAAGCGGGAAGAAACCGATTTGAGTCAACCGGCAGGTGCAGGGGCCATTGTTTCTACCCCAGGCGATGTGTTAACGTTCATGGATGCACTTTTCAATGGTAAGCTGGTGTCGCAGCAGAGCCTGATCCAGATGACGAAGATCGTCGACATATTTGGAATAGGACTGGTTCCGACCCCTTTTTATCAGAAAAAGGGATATGGCCATACCGGCGGCCTGGACGGTTTTCAGACAGTTGTGGCTTACTTTCCCGGTGATAGCCTGGCGGGTGCTGTTTTCTCGAATGGGGTTGATTATCCATTAAACGATATCCTGATCGCCATGCTTAGCGCCTATTATAAAGTACCGGTTGTTATCCCCGACTTCAATGCCATGCAGGTGAGCGCGGAGGAGGCCGAGCAGTACCTGGGCGTTTACGAGAGCAAGCAGATCCCGTTGAAAGTGACGATCACCCATAAGGACAATAAGCTGTTCTTTCAACCCACCGGTCAGCCTACATTTCTCCTGTCGCCCGTCAAAAAGGATACATTTAAGATCGATGCGGTCGGTGTAACGATGGAGTTTCGGCCGGAGCAAAAAGAAGCGACTATTACACAGGCTGGACAAGCGTATCTGTTTACTAAGTGAGGGTATGATAGGTATGTGAAATTTAGTATGTTAGCGGTTGCCAATGGATATGCCTGTTGGTGCAAGCCCTTTGCTATCAATTACTTGTCTATCCTATGTCTTCAACCAGTGAAACTACGAAAAAGGCGCTCCACGCAATGAGCGCCCTGCAAGACCTTGAACAGCTTCTGGACGAGATCAAAAATAAGCCGTTAAGTAAATCGCTGCCCGAAACTTTACCCTCCGAAATACCGGTATCGGTCGAGGGGATCAGGAAGCGGCTGGCATTTCTTCTGGAAAAAACGGACCATGATTTCCCCTATCTGAGCGGAAAGCAGCAGTTTTCGGATGTTTCAAGGCTGGAAGGGAATATCGAGAACTATATCGGAATGTCGATGGTACCCACTGGAGTGATCGGCCCGGTGTCGGTGCTCGGGTCCATGGCGAAAGGCGACTTTTACATACCGCTGGCAACGAGCGAGGGCAGCTTGCTCGCGTCGTACCACCGCGGTGCGCGCGCATGTTACCTGGCAGGAGGCGCAACGTCGGTGTGTCTGATCGACGGAGTGCAGCGCTCGCCGGTTTTTAAGTTTGATAACCTGGGCAACCTCGGCACTTTTCTGGTCTGGATCATTAGTCAGCTCGAAGAATTCCGCCGCATTACCGAGTCGGCCAGCCGCTACGCGAAGCTGATCGACATGAAATCCAATATTGAAGGCAACCACCTTATTCTCACATTCGAATATCATACGGGCGATGCATCCGGGCAGAACATGGTGACGATCTGTACCGACGCCATTTGCCGGTACATCATTCAAAATGCACCGGTACAGCCGAAGTTCTGGTTTATCGAAAGCAATTTTTCAGGCGATAAAAAGGCGACTTCGCAGTCGTTCGCAAATGTGCGGGGCAAGAAGGTCACTGCCGAAATCACACTCTCGCAAAAAATCGTACACGACGTACTCAAAACGAGTCCGGAACACATGGCGGAATACTGGCGATCGTCGACGATCGGCACCATTCAAAGCGGCTCCATCGGTGCGCAGGGGCATTATGCCAACGGCCTCACGGCATTGTTCATTGCCACCGGTCAGGATGTGGCCTGCGTTTCGGAGGCTTCGGTCGGCATTACACGCATGGAACTTACGGCAGACGGCGACCTGTATGTGTCGGTCACGCTGCCCAATCTGATCGTCGGGACGGTCGGCGGCGGAACTGCACTCCCCACTCAAAAAGAATGCCTCGAACTGATCGGCTGCGCCGGTGCCGGCAAAACCCGGAAGTTTGCCGAAATATGCGGCGCATTGGTACTCGCGGGCGAAATATCCATTGCGGCGGCGCTTTCGGCGGGCCGGTTCACAGCCGCACACCAGAAATTCGGCCGTAAAAGATGAATCTACCGGCCCAGGGAAATGCATTCAGCAATGCCGGGGAGAACAACGCACCGTTTTTCCGCCGGTTTTATATTTACCAAAAAGAGCGGTTTCCGCTGCTGGGGCATGGCTTGCTCGTGGCGGCATTCAGCTTCTCGGCGATTTCCTATTCGCGGATATGCCGGGGCGCTGAGGGATTTGTAGATATTAAAACATTCGCAGTCGGGATTTTTACGACCATATCCCTTTTCCTGCTGGTCAGGATATTCGACGAGTTCAAGGACGCGGAAGATGACGCCCGTTTCCGTAAAGAGCTGCCCATTCCCCGCGGACTCGTCACATTCCGCGAGTTGGCGGTAACGGGTATCGTGGTCGCTATTGCGCAAATCCTCGTGAACCTGGTTTTCTTCCCCAAAATGCTTTGGATCTATGCGGTGGTCATCGGGTACCTGTCGCTGATGGGGAAAGAGTTTTTTGTGGCCGAGTGGCTCAAAAAGCATCAGTTCTGGTATGTCACATCCCATATGTTCATTATCCCGCTCGTTGATATTTATGCCAGCGGCCTCGATTGGCTCCTGGCCGGCCAGAAGGCGCCCGAAGGCCTGTTTTTCTTTTTTGCCGTATCTTATATGAATGGTATTGTGCTGGAAGTAGGCCGCAAGATCCGCGCCCCGCAACAGGAATCGGAAGGAGTGCTTACCTACACTTCCATGCTGGGGGTGCCCAGGGCCATTGGTTTGTGGCTTGCCGTGTTAGCGGTAACCCTGTTGCTCAGCATGGCCGCTTCGGTATTTGCAGGTTATGGGTACGTGGTGCTGGCGGTTTTGGGTGTTGTATTTCTCGTTTGCGCCTTGCCGGCCATACTGTTTTGGAAGGCCAGGACGACAAAACAATCAAAAATGATCGAATATGCGTCGGCGCTTTGGACGATCGCTATGTACCTTACGCTGGGTGCCGGGCCGATGATCTCAAAATTGCTATTCCATTGATGCATTTCATTTCTGACACAGAACCCCACAAAACGACCGGCGTCACCATTGGCGGCAAGGCAGGAAACCTGTTTCGTTTGAAGCAACTCGGCTTGCCGGTACCGCACTTTGTGGTGATCCCGTGGGAAACTTTGCGGGCGGATATTTCCGGGCCTGAACTGGTTACCGGGCTGCTGAGCGCCTTTGAAGGAACGCGCTATTTCGCGGTGCGCTCGTCAGCGGCCGGGGAAGACGGTGCGGCGTTTTCGTTTGCGGGGCAGTTTGAAAGTTACCTCGGCGTGACGCCGGATGAACTGGCTGCGCGGATTGCGGATGTCCGGCAATCGGCATTTTCGAAACGGGTAATGGCCTACCGGAAGCATCATGGGCTTTCCGATGCCGGTGGCGTGGCGGTGATTGTGCAGGAGATGGTCGACGCGGATGCGGCCGGTGTGGCATTCGGGGCTAATCCACTGACCGGCAACCGGCAGCAGAAGGTCATTAATGCGGTGCCCGGCCTGGGCGATCGCCTGGTTTCAGGTGAGGTGAATGCCGATGAGTTTTTGTTGGAAGGTGCTGAAATACAGTCTAATCTGGCGGATGGAAAGCAAGCCGGGCCAGCGCTTACCAATGAGCAGATTTACCGGCTCGGTCAGATACTGGAATCGCTCGAAAAGGAGCTGGGCCACCCGCAGGACATCGAGTTTGCAGTTAGAAATGATCAGATATTTTTGCTTCAAACCAGGCCCATTACGACATTGAAAGCAAAGCCCGAGGGGAACTACATTCTTTGGGATAACAGTAATATCATCGAATCGTATCCAGGCGTAACCACTCCGCTGACCTTTTCTTTTATCAGCAAATCCTACGAAACGGCCTATAAGCTTTTTAGTGCCTATCTGGGTGTTAGTGAGTTGGTTATCAAAAAAAATGAAAGGGTGTTTGCCAATACGCTCGGTTTTCTGAACGGCCGGGTTTACTATAACCTCAAAACCTGGTATCATATGCTGGCCATGCTGCCGGGTTACAGTATCAATGCCCGGTACATGGAGAAAATGATGGGGGTGAAGGAGCAATTCGATATCCCGGATTCCTACCGCTTGCCAAAAGGGAAGGCCTGGTGGAGCATTTTGAAAATGGCGGTACAAATGCTATTCCGGTTCAGAGCCTTGCCCGGGAAGCGACGGGAGTTTATGCAGCTCGTCGAGGGGACGATCAACGAATACAAGGCAATCCCTTTCGCGGAGAAAAGCGCCGATGAACTCATGCATTTGTACCTCAACTTCGAACGCAAACTCCTGCTCGAATGGAAGGCGCCCCTGCTGAACGACTTTTTTGCGATGATCTGGTTCGGAATGCTGCAAAAGCAATGCGGGCAGCTTTCCGGCAGTGCCAACCCGAATCTCCATAACGACCTCCTGTGCGGCAGCAACGACATTATTTCCGTGCAGCCTGTGCATCGGAGCATTGCCATTGCGGCCCGCATTGCAGCGGTTCCGGCGTTGAAGGATTTGTTTATGACAAAAAATGAGCAGGCTATCCACGAAATGCTGAGCCTGAGCAACGATCCGGAGTTCGTTGGCCTAAGAGCCGATATCGACCGCTACATCGCCGATTTCGGCGAGCGCTGCGTAGGGGAGTTGAAACTAGAAACAATCTCGTACGGTCAGGAGCCGGCTCGGTTTATAAAAGTGCTGAAATCCTACGTGGAAACGGGCATTACCAACGCACAGTTTTCAGGTGAGCGGGAAGGCATGATCCGCACGAACGCCCAGCGGGAAATAGCCACGCATTTGAAAGGTAAAACCATAGGCAGGTTGAAAATGCGGCTCACGCTCCACTACACGCGCGAGCTCGTGAGCGCCCGCGAAAACCTACGCTACGAGCGTACGCGCGCATTCGGGATCGTGCGGGAGATTTTTACCTTCATAGGGAAGCGGTTTTATGCCGATGGGCTCCTCACCAATGCGAGGGACGTTTTTTACCTCACGAAAGAAGAGATTTTCAGCCAGATCGAAGGCACGGCGGTGACGCAGGACGTCAAAGCGCTCGTGGCATTGCGGCAAAAGGCTTTTCAGGGTTATCGGGAGCTGGGCCCGCTTTCGGAACGGTTTGCCACTTATGGCGTGCCGTACAACGGCAACGATTTTTTCAACATCGACCGGGTCGAAATGCCCGAGGGCGATTTGAAAGGCATAGGATGTTCCCCTGGGCGGGTAACAGGGCGGGTGAGGGTAGTGGCCGATCCCGCGGAAGTGCCTTCACTGAACGGCGACATCCTGGTGACCACCAGTACCGACCCCGGCTGGGTTACCCTCTTTCCGGGCGCATCGGGCATTATCGTGGAGCGGGGAAGCCTGCTGAGCCATTCGGCGATCGTTTCCCGCGAAATGGGCAAGCCGTGCATTGTGGGGGTAACCGGCCTTTTAAAAAGCCTTAAAACAGGAGATGAAATTGAAATGGATGGTAGTACGGGCATAATCAGGACTATTTCCCGATGACGAAAGAGGATTTAACAAAGAGGGTCAATTTTGATATTATCCGGTACGCCAACTGCTGGGAGGATGCGGACATTCTGCTGGCTGGCCTTTCGCCCGCGCCCGGCAGCAAGGTGCTTTCGATCGGTTCAGCGGGGGACAACAGCTTTTCTTTCCTGGTTACGGATCCCGAACTGGTCGCGGCGGTCGATATTAACCCCACGCAGCTGTTTTTGATTGAATTGAAGAAGGTTTGCATTCAAAACCTGGAATGGGAGGAGGTGCTGGGCTTTCTCGGATTCAGGCCGTCGGAGAGGCGTTTGCAATACTTTCAGGGTTTGAAAAGTCAACTGAGCAGCGCCACCCGGGCCTATTGGGAGTCGAATCTGGCGCTGATTGCCAACGGCGTCATTCACCAGGGGAAGTTCGAACGGTATTTTCAACTTTTCAGCGGGCGGATATTGCCCTGGATCCATTCACGGCGCGTGGTGGAAGCGCTTTTTGAAGCCAAAACGGCAGAGGAACAGGTTTATTTTTATCAAAACAAATGGAATACCTGGCGCTGGCGGCTGCTGTTCCGTATTTTTTTCAGCAGGTATGTGATGGGGAAATACGGGCGTGATCCCGAGTTTCAGAAACAGGTTCAGGGGTCGGTTTCGAAGTTTATTTTTGAGAAGGCCGCGGCCCAGCTTGCCTCGGTGGCCGCGCAGGACAATTACATTTTGAGATACACGCTTACCGGCGGCTTTGACGGCCTTTTACCGCATTACCTGCAAAAAGAGCATTATCCGAGGGTACGTGCGAACATCGACCGCCTGCATTTGAAGGAATGCTACGCCCAGGGGGCCATTGCGCATTACGGGAAGTTTCACTGCATGAACCTATCCGATATTTTTGAATATATGGATGCCGGTTTGTTCCGGGAAACGGCACGTACACTCATCGCCGGCACGGAACAGGACGGCAGGCTGGGCTACTGGAACCTGATGGTACCGCGCCGGATTTCGCAGATTTTACCTGAAAACGTCGAATACTTACACACCGAATCCGAACGCCTGACGGCCATGGATAAAGGCTTCTTTTACAAGGGCTTCATTGTTGACCAGGTTGTTCGGTAATGTGCCCCAATGCATAGCTATGAAAGAAATCATTCCTCCGCTTATTCTCGCATGCTGTTTCCTCGCACTCTTTGGCCTGGCCGAATTACTGTATCATTTCGGGAAGGTCCGGGCTGAATGGACGCGCAAGATCGTACACATTGGTACCGGGCTGCTCACATTGCTTTTTCCCGTGGTACTGGTCAGTCATTGGCAGGTGTTGTTTCTGTGCGCCAGTTTTCTCGTGATTCTGCTGGCCAGTTTGAAGTTCGGCTGGCTGCCATCCATCAATGCCATTGATCGTTTTTCGTACGGCAGCATTCTGTTTCCCATTATCGTTTACCTGCTTTTTTGGGTATTTCAAATGGCGAGCAGGGGCCTCATCGTTTTCTACCTGCCTATCCTGGTCCTCGCCATTTGCGATCCGGTTGCGGCGCTGGTCGGGAAGCGGTTTCCTTTTGGGAAATACCAGGTGATGGGGGGCGGTAAATCGGTAGCTGGTTCGCTGGCATTTTTTGCGACGGCGTTGCTGGTAACGGCCCTTACCGTTTCGGCATTCAACGATGCACATTCCGGCATGCTGCTGATTCTGCTGGTGCCTGCCATCGCAACGGTCGCGGAAGCGCTGGGTGTCAAAGGAATGGATAACCTCACGATTCCCGCAAGTGTAGTATCAACCCTTTGCCTGTTATGACGATCGCGATCACAGAAACCGGCCCCGGCCGTCCCGATTTTCATTTGTTTACGGATCTGCCCGGACGCATTTATCCGCCCGACAGCATCCGACTCAAAATACCCGAAACTATTCCGACCGACTTCCTGAGAGCCTGTTTTTTGGTAAAAGATGGCGGGAATGTCGTTGCACGGGCGAGTATTTACGATAATCCGCTGATGCAGTATGCCGGGCAGCGTGCGTTTTCTGTCGGGAATTACGAATGTGCTGATCGTGACGAGTATGCTTCGGCGTTGCTGACGCATATTATGGATTCCGTCAAAAATTGGGGCGGTACGTACGTGATAGGCCCCATGAACGGCAGTACCTGGGAGGGTTACCGCTTCCTGGCCGATCATGAAAATCCTTTGTTCTTTACGGAGCCGCACCATCATTTATATTACAACCAGCAATTCAAAGATGCTGGTTTAGCGCCGATAGCGCAGTATTACAGCAACATCGACCGCGGAATGGAGCTGGATAATCCGGAAATCGTAGCCCGTGCGGAGGAGCTAATGGCCGAGGGGGTGACGATCCGATCGATTGACCTGTCCGATTTTGAGGCGGAAATCAGCCGGGTTTATGAGTTTAATCTGCTGGCTTTCAAGACTAATTTTCTTTACACACCCATCAGCCGGGAGACCTTTTTGAAGAAATATCTGCAAACGAAAGCCTATATCAATCCCGACCTCACGCTGCTGGCCGAGGATAAAGCGGGTAACCTGGTCGGCTACTTTTTCTGTATCCACGATTTTTGCAACACACAGAACAAAACGCTGATTGTCAAGACGCTTGCCCGGCATCCGGCACCGGAATGGAAAGGGCTGGGGCATGTGATCGGTAATCTGATTTACCACAAAGCCGTGGAATTGGGCTATACCAGTGCCATTCATTCGTTCATTTATGAGCAGGGTACTTCCACGAAATTATCTACGCATTTCTCCGGTACCCATTACAGGAACTACGTTTTGTATGGAAAACACCTCGCCTGACCGGTTCAATATCGTCGATCTTTTTCATCTGGCGGCGCGTGTAAACGCCGGTAAACCCGCGATCATTTACCGTGAAAAGCGTATCGCATTCGGCGAGCTCGAAACGGCCGTAACGCAGACCGCCGCCCATTTCCTGCGCAAGGGTATCCGCAAGGGCGACCGCGTGCTCGTATTCGTGCCCATGAGCGACGACCTATACCGGACCGTACTGGCACTGTTCCGGATCGGTGCGGTGGCGGTTTTCCTGGACGAATGGGTGAGCGTGAAGCGACTCGTCGAATGCTGCCGGCTGGCGCAATGCGCTGCATTTATCGGGACGTTCAAGGGGCGTGTACTGGCCCGGCTTTTGCCTGGTCTGCGGTCAATTCCGCTGCATTTGGGTTTGAAATACGATACAGACCAGGCTCTTCCGCCGTTTCCTGAGACCGTTCGGGAGGACACTGCCCTCATTACCTTTACAACCGGCAGCACAGGCACGCCCAAAGCGGCTATCCGGACGCATGGTTTGCTTTTTGAGCAATTCCAGGCGCTGATCCCGCTCATCGATCCCGCTCCGGCAGATATTTGCATGCCGGTTTTACCGATTGTCTTACTGATTAACCTCGGCGCCGGCATTACGTCGGTAATCGCCGATTTTAATCCGCGTAAGCCCGACACCATGAAGCCGGAGCGCATCGCGGGCCAGATCAGCCGATTAGGCGTCACGTCTATCATTGCATCGCCATTTTTTGTCAAGCAACTGTCGCGGTATTTAAAGGGTAATGCATTGTTTTTAAATACAATACAAAAAATACTCACTGGCGGTGCGCCGGTATTTCCAGCCGAGGCCCGCGCTTACCGGGAGGCATTCCCGCAGGCACATATCGGCATTGTGTACGGTTCAACCGAAGCGGAACCGATGAGCATGATAGCTGTCGACGAGCTGATTGCCTCCGAAACAGCCAGGGGATTGAATGTAGGGAAAGTAGAGTCGGCGGCGACGGTGAAAATCATCGCGATCACCGATGATCGCATTACCGCGACCGATGAGGAAGCGCTTTCGAGGCTGGAAGTTGCACTGGGCGAGATCGGGGAGATTATCGTTGCGGGAAAGCATGTGCTGCGGGATTACCTGAATAACGCGGAGGCATTAAAGCGTAACAAGATTTTCGTGGGAAACCAATGCTGGCACCGCACGGGCGACAGCGGTTTCCTGGATGGCAACCTGTTCCTTACCGGCAGGTGCGCGTCACTTATCCGCACACCGAACGGGCTGCTATCCACATTTTTGTTTGAAAACCACTTTCAGTCGATCAATGGAGTGGAAATGGGGACGGTGATGCAGGTCGACGGCGAGCTTACAGCGGTTGTTGAGCTCAATGACAACACTCAGCGGGATGCTGTCGCGTCAGCGATCAAGTCGTTGCCGGAGGCATTCGGGGATGTTATTTTTATTCCTAAAATTCCGAGAGACCCGCGGCACAATTCTAAAATTGATTACGAAAAGCTGAGACTTTCTCTGTCGCACAGGCATTAAAAAAGCCGACTGAGATACCTCCCAGCCGGCTTTTTGTTCACGGTGAATTAATCAATCAGGCCGGATCGAACCGGTCCAGATTCATGACCTTGTTCCATGCCGTCACGAAGTCTTTCACGAACTTCTCGCCGGAATCGGAGCTGCCGTATATTTCGGCGATTGCCCGGAGCTCGGCGTGCGATCCGAATACGAGGTCGGCACGGGTTGCTGTCCATTTGGGTTGGCCGCTGGCGCGGTCGGTTCCCAGGTAGGTTTCTCTGTCTTGCCCCATCGCTTTCCATGACGTGTTCATATCCAGCAGGTTCACGAAGAAATCGTTGGTGAGCACACCCGGACGCTGCGTGAATACCCCGTTTTTGGAACCGTCAAAGTTCGTGTTCAATACCCGCAAACCTCCCAGCAGTACTGTCATTTCAGGGGCGGTAAGCGTCAGCAACTGGGCTTTATCTACCAGTAACTCTTCGGTCATCGCGCTGAATTTCGCACCGCGGTAGCTGCGGAAGCCATCGGCGATCGGTTCGAGGTAACCTACTGATTCAACGTCGGTTTGCTCCTGCGTTGCATCCGCCCGGCCAGGCGTGAATGGAACGGTAATGGCATGGCCGGCATCTTGTGCGGCCTTCTCTACGCCAGCTGCGCCAGCCAACACGATCAGGTCGGCGAGTGAAATCTTCTTACCCGTTGCCTGCGTGCTGTTGAACTCCTGCTGAATGCTTTCCAGCGTGCCGAGTACCTTTTGCAGTTGTGCGGGGTTGTTCACTTTCCAGTCTTTTTGCGGAGCTAGGCGAATACGTGCGCCGTTTGCACCACCGCGTTTGTCGGATCCGCGGAATGTCGATGCCGAGGCCCAGGCTGTGGAAACCAGCTCGGATACGCTCAGGCCGGATGCCAGGATGTTGGCTTTCAGGCCGGCGATATCGCTGTCGTTTACCAGTTCGTGGTCTACCGCCGGGATCGGATCTTGCCAGATCAGCACTTCCGCAGGTACGTCCGCACCCAGGTAGCGGGCACGCGGGCCCATATCACGGTGCGTGAGTTTGAACCACGCACGTGCAAATGCGTCGGCGAACGCGTCCGGGTTTTCAAGGAAATGTCTTGAAATTTTCTCATAAGCAGGGTCGAGGCGGAGCGAAAGGTCGGTGGTCAGCATGGTAGGACGGTGCTTTTTGGCGCTGTCGTACGCATCCGGGATAATGTCGCCAGCGTCTTTGGCTACCCATTGGTGCGCGCCGCCGGGGCTTTTGGTAAGCTCCCATTCGAATGCAAACAGGTTTTCGAAGAAATTGTTGCTCCATTGGGTAGGCGTGGTGGTCCAGATCACTTCCAGACCGCTGGTGATGGTGTCGGCACCTTTTCCGGAACCGAAGCTGTTGTTCCAACCCAATCCCTGGTGTTCCAAATCGGCACCTTCTGGCTCCGCTCCAACGTGATCGGAAGGAGCCGCACCGTGGGTTTTACCGAAACTGTGGCCACCGGCGATCAATGCGACGGTTTCTTCGTCGTTCATCGCCATCCGTCCGAACGTGTCGCGGATGTCATGTGCAGCGGCAATCGGGTCGGGGTTACCATCGGGGCCTTCCGGGTTAACATAAATCAAACCCATATGTGCCGCACCAAGCGGCTCTTCGAGGTGGCGCGAGTGGGTCTGGCCATTCGCATTCTCGTCGCTTGATACCACGCCCTGCTCATCCAGGCCTGGTTTGCCATGCGCATAACGGCGGTCGTTGCCGAGCCAGGTATTTTCCGATCCCCAATATACGTCTTCGTCGGCTTCCCAAACGTCCGCACGTCCACCGGCGAAACCGAATGTCTTGAAGCCCATGGATTCGAGTGCGATGTTCCCCGCGAGGATCAGCAAATCGGCCCAGGAAATTTTGTTGCCATATTTTTGTTTGATAGGCCAAAGCAATCGACGGGCCTTGTCGAGGCTGACGTTGTCCGGCCAGCTGTTCAGCGGTGCGAAGCGCTGCTGGCCCGAGCCGCCGCCGCCCCGGCCGTCGAATACGCGGTATGTACCTGCGCTATGCCATGCCATGCGGATAAACAGCGGCCCGTAATGGCCGAAGTCGGCCGGCCACCAATCCTGCGAATCGGTCATCAGTGCATGAAGGTCTGCTTTAACTGCTTCCAGATCGAGGCTTTTGAACGCTTCGGCGTAGTCAAATTGTTCTCCCATCGGATTGGAGAGGGACGAATGCTGGCGCAGGATGTTCAGTTTCAACTGGTTTGGCCACCAGTCGCGGTTCCTGGTACCGCCGCCGCCTACATTGTGATTCAGTGTCCCGTTGTGAAATGGACATTTGCTAATGTCGTTTGATCCGTTTTCCATTACGATAAGTTCATGTGTTAAACCATATTGCCTGCCTCTGGTATTTGTGCAGCGGGATAAAGGTATAATACTGAAATTGATTGTCAAAATCGATTAATTCTATGATTCGATAGTGAAAATCTATTTCGTCGCAGTGTCAGCCCGTTGCGGTTGCCAGGCAGGCGGCGGATCACACATGAACTTTTCGAAAGCTATTTCCGGAATGTGCGCGGCGTTACGAAACGGTCAGGTAGCCGGCAACAGCAATGTCTTCCAGTAGCCCTGGTGCGCCGGGTTTCCAGCCCAGCACCGCGCGGGTTTTTTCACTGGATGCGATGCAACCGATGCCTGCAAAATGCTGGAACCAGCCAAAATGGGCTGCTGCGGCATCACCCGTTTTGCTTACCACGGGCAGGTCCAGGCCGGTACCGATCGCCCCGGCGATTTCGCGGAACAGAATGCCCTCTTCGGCCACCGCATGCAGCACTTTCAATGCCGGGCGCTGCTCCACAACCAGCCGGTATAGCACCGCGGCGTCGTGTCTGTGCACAGCCGGCCATCGGTTGCTGCCATCCCCGATGTAGGCCGACTCGCCTTTTTCTTTGGTAATGTCAATAATCATCGGTACAAAGCCATGGTCGCCTGCGCCATGCACGCTCGGAGGCAGGCGCACGAGGTACACATCCACGCTCTGGGCAGCTACGGCGTTCGCCGCCTCGTCGGTGGCGGCACGCGGGATTTCGTCCGACTTTGCATTCAGTACATCGTCCTCGGTGACGGGCCGGTCGTAGCGCAAAAGACCCATGCCGGTAGTGATAACGAGCGGCTTTCCCGAACCGGCCAAAGCCTGGCCCAGCGTTTCAATGACCTTCCGGTCGGCCTCGCAGCTCGCTTTGAACTGCGAAAAATCGTGATTGAAGGCAGTGTGGATGATAGCCTCGGATTCCGCCACGCCGCGGCGGAGCATTTCAGGATCATTCACATCGCCGAGGAGCGGCGTCGCGCCGGCGGCGGCCAGTAACTCGGCCGATTTTTCAGAGCGTACAAGCCCTAGCACTTCATGACCATTTCCTGACAATGGCGGAGCCTACAAATCCGGAGGCCCCTGTTACAAATACACGCATGTTGGTTTCAATTTTGTTTGATGCAAAATTGACATACCGCTAATGGGCAAACAAGGTCATTTGACCATACTTCCTGCCTCGCGTTGCAGCTGTGCGTGGCGTATGCGTGTGAGGGTTTTCAGGGAAATGCCGAGGTACGCAGCCACCATCCGTAGCGGCAGGCGCCCGAGGTAATCGGGATGGGTATTTATAAAATCGGCGTAGCGTTCTTCGGGCGTGGCACTCAGGATGGTGAGGATGCGGTTACGGTTATGGTAAATCGTGCCGGCAATGAGTCGTTCCGAAAACCTTTTGAGCTCGGGAATGTCTTTTAATAATTTGTCAAAATCAGGCTTGGCCCAGAGCAATACTTCGCTTCGTTCCACGGCTTCGATATTCACCAGCGACGGCGCCTGCTTGTCGTAACTTTCCACATCCAGCGTCCAGGTGTGCTGCGGGGAGAAATGGAGAATATGCTCGTTGCCGTCCGGCTTGATATGATAGGTCCGGAGCAGCCCGTTGACGATGAAAGTCTTATGCCGGCATATGTCCCCGGCGGAATGCAGGGCCTCTCCTTTGCGCAGGCGCCGCAAAGTGGCCAGGCTGCTGATATGCCTGATCGTTTCGCCCGGCAGGCCGGATTGGGAGGCCATGTAATGTTCAAAATCGGTATGCATATACCAAATATAGAAAAAACCGGTCCTGATTCGACATGGTCGAACCGGGACCGGTTCCTGCATTGAGGTATGATCAGTTAAAACTTACGCAATCACAGATCGCCTGCATATTGGCTTTGGTAACATCGGCAAGGTATTTTCGGCCCTGCTGCGAGCTGCTCATGGTCACGCCCGAGAGCTGGCCCTGGATATAGTTATACACGGAGTCGATCACATCCGAGGTATAATAGGATGTGCCCGACGAAACATTATTATAGGGCGGTGTCATGATGTTCGTGTTGGAACCGTCGGTGAACTGAACGGTGGCTTGCGCGAACGTCAGCGTCGGCTTGTCGCCGGTGGTGTCCGGTATTTTGAAGCCGAGAAGCAGGATCACGTGGTCGTCTTTGGAATTGTCCCCGATCTCGTAGTCGAGTTTGCAGGAAACGAATATGCCTAGCTGGGCCGAAACGGAGGATTCCTGGTACCATGTGCGGAACGGGTACGACTCGTAGGTGTATTCTGCCGCCTGGTCGAACGGATAGGTGCCGCCGTCCAGGCTGTTTTCCTGCTGCCAGCCTTGTACCGAGCCGTACCCCGAAATGACGGAACTCAGGCTGCCCGGGAAGCTGTCATTGTCGAAGGCCATCGAGTAGTTTTTGCGCGAATCGTTCGAATTGGTGTAGACGGAAGCATTGAATGGCTTGGCTACGGTCGTACACAAACGGTTGAGCGTGTGGCAAACCACCGGCAGGAAGTAGAACTGGCCTCCGTTGTCGGATACTTTATAAATAGCGGCCGAGAACTTGTTGAATGCGGCCGTCACAAAATCGAACACATCCACAAATGCATCGGCGGCTTCCTCCGAGATGCCGAGTGTTTCCAGGGCTCCTGTGGTGCCGTAGTACCAGGCCACAAAATCGACGGTGTCGATCACCGCCTGGGAAATCTGGTAGGCTCCGTTCAGCTGCATATCGAAGTGCTGGATGGACACAAGCGTACCCGTGTTGTCAAAATAGGCATCGAATGTGCAGGTATCGTCACTGGTTAGTGCCGGGTTTTCGTGGGTCAGGCTCATGCCGTATTTTGTCCAGCCGGTGACCGGCAGGTTCGCCGTATTGTCGTCGTCATAGCTGGAAAGCGACTGCTTGGCCGATTGCTCGGTGAAGTCAGGACAATCCACGGTGTAGGTCGAGTCTTCGACCATGTAAACGACCTTGTTATCCGACTCGCTGCTTGTCGGGTAGGGGTAAAGGCCGTAGAACGTCGAAAAGTCGACATAGGCGCGGGAGTAGGGGGTATTCCAGAATTCCGGCTGGTAGTTGTAGAGGAGGAAGGAGCGGATCTGGTCCTGCCAATCGCCATCCTTCGTGCCGTTGATGTCGCAGCGTTCCACGTCGTTCAGATTGGAGTAGGTAATACTCGGCGGTATTTTGAGGAAATCCCCGTTGAAATCGGTGTCGTCGAAAATGATCAGCCAGGATCCGCTACCCGTTCTGAGCGCTGACACACTTCCGGTACCGCTCATCTTGTCGCTGTCGTTCGCATAGCCGATGTCGCTGAGTGATCCCTCGTTGTCCGGACCGTTAAAGACGCGATTGTCGCCTTCAAAATCTTCATTTTCGGTAAACAGCGCCTGGTATTCCTGCAACTGGATCAGTTGACTTTTACTCGGCCACGCCGAATTGTTCCAGAAAGCCGGCTCTTGTTTATAGATAATGAAGCTCTGGATCGCATTTTTCCAGACGCCCACCTTGTTACCGGAGGAATCGTACCGGTTGACATGGTTGAGATCGTCCTCGGTCGTACCGGGATTTATTTTCCAGACATTGCCGGTGTATTCCGTTCCGTCAAAGACGATCACCCATGTACCGCTGGAAGTTTGCAGCGAATCATTGTTGGCGTCGATGTTTTCCTGGCCCTGGGCACCGGCGTATGAATCGCTGCCGCCGCCCTCGTTATTGTTGTTCCAAAGAATAAAGTCCATTGTAAAGTTTGTTTGAAATGTTGAAATAGAAAGGAAAGATTTGTAGAAATTATTTGTACAAGTAGTTTAGTGCTAAAACCTACCTTCGTGCCTGAATGCGAATGATTTAACGGTCGAAAGCGCTCTATTTTAAAATAAAGCGGCTGGTATTTGTGGTTTTGCTCCGGTTCCCTTCTTACCTTAGGCGCCAGAGCCACCGTTATTCCCGATTGCATTAGTTGCTACATTTTCATTTAATTCAATGCGTAAAACAGCACTGATTACCGGGCCCACTTCGGGCATCGGCCGCTTTACCGCCCTCGAACTCGCACGACGGGGCTATGATCTGATATTAGTAGCCCGGAACGAGGCAAAGGCCCGTGAGCTGCAACGGGAGATAGGCTATACGGTGAGCACCGGCTTTGTGCCATGCGACCTTTCCAGCATTGCGTCCGTCAAGCAAGCCGTGGAAGAGATCCGGGCCAATTATCAGCAGATTGATTTGTTGATCAACAACGCCGGGCTCATTGTCCAGCACCGCCAAACGACTGAGGATGGTATCGAAATGACCTTTGCTACCAATCACATCGGGCCTTTTGTGCTCACAACCGGGCTGATCGATTTGCTTAAAGCGGCAGAATCCGCGAAAGTCGTGAACCTGGCGTCCGAGGCGCATTTCTTCGCATTCAGGTACCAGACGGCCAAGCTGGCCAACCCGCCGCATTACCACGATCTGGTGATTTACGGGCGCTCCAAACTGGCCAATATCCTCTTTTCCAATGAGCTTTCGGAGCGGCTGGCGCCATTCGGCATCACTTCCAACGCCGTGCACCCTGGTACGGTTTCAAGCAGTTTCGGCGGCAATGGCAACGGGGCTACCGCGTGGTTTATGAAGGTTTTCAAACCGTTTTTCCGCACGCCGGAACAGGCCGCCGCAGGCATTGTACACGTGGCCACGGCACCGGAGCTGAACGACGTAACCGGGCAGTACTTCGCCAATGGAAAGCCGGCGAGATCTTCCGCCAAAGCGAAAAACCGCGCACTCGCACGTGAGTTATGGGCATTTTCGGAGGCGCTGACGGAGACGGTTCTGATATAAATCTATTAAGTCCATAGAGTTTAAATGCTTTTTTATTCAAATGCTTGGAAGTTAAGTGGCTGTTGCATTAACTTTGCACGCAATCTGATATTCAATCGAGCTGAGAACCACCCGAAGCTGTGTCCATTTTATTAACGACATCGCATATGCGTTCGATTAAAACTACCCATAGTATCCCTTTATCCGGCCATCGCGCCGCAGCGGCGCCTGTCGCTGTGTCGTTTGCTTCTTATGGAGCAGGTTGTTGTTGTTGCTAGCTAAGTCCCTACATGCCGGAGAGCTCCGGTAAGCTCCCCTTTTTTTCATTTTCCATTTGTCGCCCGTCAGCCAGGCGACGTAGACTTTCTATGCAACATGAAATTCACAGACAGCCATATTTATTACGAAATCCTCATTCTTTTCGCGGTGATCAGCTTTGCGGAAGCATTTACAGGCCTTTATAAAAGTGAGAAATGGTCTAAAAATGAGTGGTATATCAATTTCGCGGGACTCTTTCTGTCGAGCGTTATCACGCGGCCGCTCAGTTTCCTGCTCTCGGCCTACGTGCTCAACTATTTCTTCGCCGACTATTATAATGTATTTGAAAACGTGCCGCTATGGGCAGGCGTACTCATTACTGCATTGCTCGAAGACTTCACGCAATACTGGTGGCATCGTGCCGCGCATACGTATACGTGGCTATGGAAGGGCCATCGCGTGCACCATAGCGCACCCGAAATGAGCGTGTTCCTCACCGGCCGCAACTCGTGGGTGTACCTGCTGCTGTTCCCGCCGCGCATTGTTTCGACGATCCTGATATTCCTCGGTTTCGGCCAGGCGTTTTTGATAGGTTATTTTTTCAAAGCATTAATCGGTATTTCGGCGCATTCGAGCGTCCGCTGGGACAAACCGCTTTACGCGATCAAATGGCTGCACCCGGTCATGTGGGTACTCGAACGCACCATTTCCACCCCTGCGACGCACCACGCACACCACGCCGCCACCGACGCCGATGGCATCGGCGTGATTAACGGAAACTATGGTAACATGTTCTTTATCTGGGATATGCTCTTTGGTACGGCCAAAATCACCCGGCGGTTTTCCGAGCACATCGGCCTCGAAGATTACCAGGAAGAGCCATGGTATGTGCAGCTGGGGTATCCGTTGTTTAAGTCGAAGGATGCGAGGAGCGAGCTGTCTAAATGAGTGAATGAGTGAATGAGTGAATGAGTGAATGAGTGAATGACCGAATGACTGATCCGGGAGATGTATTTCTGCGGAATAGAGAACGGGCGTCGCGATGAGCCGCGGTTTAAATGCCGTGAGGCATGTAATATTGGTAGCTTAATGCCGGGTGGACCTGTTTCAAAATGCCCTTGGGCATGTAACAACAGTGCATCGCGTATTCGGTTGTTGCATCCCAGAAGGGATTTTCGATACACAGTCTCTTGATTACTAACGACATTACACCGCCACGCGAGTAGGTCATTCTATATTTTTAAAATTGACCGTTATGCTAAAAATGTTACTAATACTATTGCTGTCGGCTTCGCTCGTCGCGCATGCGCAAATGGCGACGTTTGATGTGGTCATGGCCGGGCATACCATCGGTTCGGTGAGGGTATTGCCGCAGGATGACGGCGCACGGCTGCGTAAGCGGATCGAAGCGGAATTCAGCGTACCGTTTTACTCGGGTAGTTTTGTGGCTGAAAACCAGTTTTCGGAGGGTACTCTGCACAGTTCACTGACCGAACAAACGGTGAATGGCAAACGGCGCGAGCAGACCGTTACCACGAAGCTCGCAGCACAGCATTACCGTTTCGATTTGTCGGAAAAGGCCGACCGTAACCGTAAATGGGAGGTTGTGGCGCCCATTGCACACACGATCACGGGCCTGTATTACAAGGAGCCGGCGCAGGTACAGGCCGTGTATTCCGAGAAGTTCGGGGCCATGTGTAAGGTCAGAAAACTGGGGAACGGTAGTTACAGCGTGGAGCTACCCAACGGGAAGGAGAGTGTTTACAGCTACGAGCACGGGCATTGCGTGCGTGTGGTGACGGAACTGGCAGGCGTCAAGCTCAACATTGTGCGAAAACAGCGGCCGCTCTGATGCATGAGTTTTGGAATAACAGGTTTCGTATATTGATGATCGTTCGCTATGCTTTTGTCCACCCAAGTTAGCCACTTGATAGTTGATCGTCGTCTTCGTCGGATGATACGCTTGTGGTACAATGCCGGATTTTCCGGGTGTGTCGCGGGCAAAGGGTGTTTTTAGGTGCTTTAACGTCCTAGTTTTGTATATTAAATCTATGAAAATAATAGACTTTTATATTCCAATGAGAAAGCTGTCATTCCTGATCATCTTGTTCCTGGTAACAATCGCCGCCGTGCAGGCGCAGCAACCTGCACCTAAAAACATTGTCAAACCCGACCCACAAGCGTTGGCGCAAATCAAGGCCGGAAAGGCCTACCTCGTGGATGTACGCACGCCCGAGGAATTTGACGGAGGGCATTTGCAATACTCGCACAATATCAATTTCAACAGCCCCGACTTTAAGGCGCAGATTGCCAAACTCGATAAAAGCAAACCGGTATACCTCTACTGCCGTTCGGGCAACCGCAGCGGGAAGGCGGCCGATACCCTGAAAACACTGGGTTTTCATTCCTATTACAACATCGGCGGTTTTGAGCAGCTGAAAGCCGACGGCTTCCCGACGGAACAGCTGCAAACCAGCGCATCCAGAAAATAATCCCGGCATTATTCTCACCTGAAAATCGATGAAACAGACCCCGGTCGAGAACTTTGTGATATTCGTGGCACTGCTGCTTCTTTACGTGCAGACCTCCGCGCAGCATTACCTTGTGGCCGATGGTGTGGGCGGAGGGCGTTTGAAGGGTAGGGTGTTGTGGGCTGATGTGGGGAAACTGCCTTGCAAATTGAGTGAAGTAGGTATTGACACCGGCTATCTAACCGTCAGTTTTCCCTATTATATTTTTACATTCCAAAATTCCTCCGGTATTGACCCATTTTTGATATTTTCATAGGTCTGGCTGTAAACATCTTCAAAAACACGCTTATCCCAACCATATTCTTTTGCGATGTTAAGCACGGACAAATGCATTTTATCTAATACCATCAATTGCTGATCCATTTTATCTTCAATTGAAATCAGCTTTTCGAAGTCGAACTTACAATTATATCCAACTATGCTGGTGGAAACAATCCGCGGAATAGGCATTAGCCGTTCTTCAAACTCTGATAATTCCATGGATATTTTCCTGGCGCCTTTGATTTTTACCTTCCTTTTGCAGAGCCAGTAGCTGTAAAGGTAGGATGGTAATGTAAAAATGACCGGATCTCTGAGGAAGATATTGCCGTAATTTATTTTAATATAGTCCCTATACTTGCTATTAAGTGCGGGATATAAAGTGACCATCATTGCCATGGGTGATAGATTATCGATAATGAATCGCCAAAGGATTACTAATCGCACTGCAATTGTGAAAAAGATAATTTTGGCGATGGTCTACCAATAACATTTCACTTATCGTCGTAATGCCCTTTTGCAGCGATGACATAGACAGTTATCGTCTCTTCAATTACTTGATATTCCCTTTCATTAGGATGCGATAATACTGCTCAATCCTCACACCGCAGGCGGTTCCAATGCCACACCCCGCTCCATGGCGAGCAAAAACACGGTCGAGATAATCAGCCCCGCGCCGATGTAGTCCATCAAAAGAAAGGGCACGCCGAGCCAGCTTACGGATAGCAGCGCGGCGGAGAGTGGTTCTGCGGAGGTGAGGAGGCTGGCTTTCTGGCCGCCGATCAGCTTTACGCCGGTGAGGTAGGCGTAAAAGGGGATGAGCGTGCCGAAAAGGACTACGAATGTGGTGTAGGCGTAGGTGTGCATGTCCCAGATGCCGTCGGTGTGCCAGGGCGCGCGAACGAGTGAGATGCCGATGCCGCCGATGAGGAGGCCCCAGCCGATGATGGTGGTTTCGTGGTATCTTTTGAGCAGCGATTCCGGTTGGATGGTGTACATCGCCAGGCTCACGGCGGAGGCGAGGCCCCAGGCCAGCGCCGTGCCCGAAATGGCCAGTTCGCCCGGTTTGCCGTGTGTGACCAGCAGGAATGTGCCCAGCATGGCGACGGCAATAGCCACCAGATTGAGCGGTCGCAACGGCTTTTTGAACTTCACGGCCAGGTAAACGGCGATGATAATGGGGCTCGTAAACTGCAATATGGTTGCGGTGGCGGCATTGGAATGTTTAATGGCCGCGAAATAGGTATACTGGACGGTGAGCATGCCCAGGATACCGAATGACAGCAGACGGATCGCATCGCGTTTGTCCTTCCACGGTGCGAATGTGTCCGCATTTTTGCGGGCTCTGCTGATGGCCACAAGGACTATCCCGGAAATGAGCATCCGCACCGACATCAGCCATTCGACGCTGATGTGCTGTTGTTGAAATAAAAACTGACTGAATGTGCCTGATACACCCCACAAACTGGCGGCCATCAGCACCATAGCGATTCCCTTCCCCGCCTGATTCTGCATTTGACTTTGATCGAATTAAATTGTTGCGCAAAATTAATTTTGGTCAGGCGTAATTTTTCCTCGATTTTGAGGGCAAATTTGCAATTTTGTTTCGTTGCACTGACCTTATGATACCACTCGACGCATTCGACATTTCCATTCTGGCGATCCTCCAAGCCGATAATACCACGCCCCAGCGCGATATCGGGGAGCAGATCGGCCTGTCGGCGCCCGCGGTGCAGCGGCGTATCAAAAGGCTTCGGGAAACGGGGGTGATCAGAGCGGATATTTCCGTACTCGACCCCGAAAAACTGGGCCGACCGATCACTGTCTTTGCCGAGGTGAAGATGGAAGTGGAAAAGGTGGAGATCATCAAACAGGCCAAGGCGATTTTCAGCAGCACCCCGCAGGTGCAGCAATGCTATTACGTGACGGGTGACGTGGATTTCATTCTGATACTGGTCGTTTACAGTATGAAAGAGTATGAAGAACTGACCCAGCAATTGTTTTTTGGGAATAACAATGTTAAAAGCTTTAAAACCAGTATCGTGCTGGATATTGTAAAAGCCGGGCTGAGTATTCCCATCAATAAGCCATAACTTTGGCGCATGTCATCGACAAAATCTTATTAGCCATTTATGTTTTCTTTCAAAAATCTGCTTTCCAAATTCCGCAGCTCCCGTACGGATCAATCTGTTGAATCTCAGTATTATTTATCCATTTGCTGTATTGTCAAAGATGAAAATGATTACCTGGCCGAATGGCTGGATTATCACCGGAAAATCGGGGTGGAGCATTTTTATATTTATGATAATGGCAGTAAGCGTCCGGTTAAGGATGTCATGGCTGCCATTGGATACAGCGAGTGGGTAACGGTTACGCGTATTCCCGGGCAGAATATGCACGTGAAGGCGTATCAGCATTGCATTGATAACTTCGGTTATAATTCCAGGTGGATCGGATTCATTGATATGGACGAGTTTATCGTACCCAAAAATGAAGATGCAAACCTGCCCCAATTGCTTGAAAAATACGAGGGTTACGGTGGCCTTGGACTGTCGTGGTTGATATTTGGCTCGAATAACCACATTGAAAAACCGGCCGGTAGCCAACTGGAAAATTTTACCAGACGATCGGAGGTTTCTTTCCCGCCCAACCGCCATATTAAAAGTATTGTCCAGCCACGGTTTGTGCAATCGGCTTTCAAATCGCATTGTTTCAAATTCAAGTCAGGATATTCCTGTGTGAATGAGCATTTTGTGCCTATTGACGGGGCGTTTGCAGATGTGAGTGTAGACACCATTCAACTAAATCATTACTATTGCCGGTCGCTGGAAGAATACCGGCAAAAAGTGGAGAGGGGTATCAGTGACACGAAACGCAAACGAAAAATGGAAGAATTCCATTACCACGACAGCGAGTCCAATGCGGTGGAGGACACGACGATTTTAAAGATTTTAGACAAATTGAAAGCGCAGCAAAGCAACTGAATTTGTCAAAGCAAAGCCCCGGGAGATATCTCGGGGCTTTGCTTTGTGCCGATAACCGCGGTTCTATTCCCGGGACGGCACGCCGCTGGTTTGTGTGGCCAGGTTCCGGTAGTTGCCGGTGGTGCCTGTGTGGTTTTTCGTGTTCTTTGGGGCTGAGCCGCTGCCTTCCTTCACGGTCACATCCGGTTCTGTAAGATTTTTACGGCGTGTTGCGATTGCTTCTCTGGAAAACAACATCGAATTGTTGTCCTCACGATCGGAGTACCTGCCTACATCGTTCGCGTTTTCATGGGTGGCACCGCCGGGGCGGTTACTGCCGTCGTTTTCGCTGCTTTTCTGGGCTACCTGGTCGGTGGGAATAGGCTTGCCCGATTGGTCGGCACTCTTTTGCTCGTTCTCCGGCGCGGGCGTTTTCAGGCCTTGGCCCGTAGCCTTCGTTGTTTTCGACTTGTCGGTAGAACTGGTAGTACTTTGTGCAAATGCTGCCGTTGTCGCGCACAGTAATACCATAGCAGCTGTGATCATTATCTTCTTCATAGTCATATGTGTTATTTGTTGATTTCGTACAGTTAAAAAGGCCAAAAACTGTGCCAGCGATTGCGGTCTCGGAGCAGGCCAGCTTTTTGAAAGTAGAACAAGGTTACAAGTCGCTTTTGTGGGAACGTGCACGTGCACAGGAGTGCTTTGAGATAATAAAATCAGAGATTCGACCGAATGATGAAATCAAGAATGCATTTGATGGGACTGATGGCCGGCTGGCTGCTTGCAGGCATCAGCCTGGGCATGGATGTACGTGCGCAAAGCTCCGGCGAGAAGGCCGACAGCATCGCCGCATCCAGAATCTTTGTTCATACCGGATTTGAGAATGCCTCGCCCATGAACTGGCGGATCGATTCGGCAGGCAGGGTGGTGGGTAGCCTGGTGTACGATCACGAACGCTTCTCGCGGAACAGGGCTGTGAACCACTTCCATTTCAGGGTGGAGGCGGCGACGGGCACCGAGGTGACCGTGATCCTGGAAAATTTTGACAATATCTGGAACAACCGGTTCGCCAGCGACCTTTCCGAGCGATCCCGGTTCGTGATTTCTTTTGATAACCAAAAATGGGAAAGCCGCTCCATACAGGTATTGCCGGGCGGCGGGCCGTCGGGCGGTGCGGCATCGCCGGGGCGAAGGATGCAGTTCAAGTTTAGGATGGAGGCGCCATTTGCGTACATTGCGAGCGTGGAACCGTACCGGATCAGCGATCTGGATAAAATGCTGGCCAAGATCAGGACGAACAAACTGGTGGGCATTACCACCATCGGGAAAACTTCGGAAGGGAGGTCGCTGGAAATCATCCGGATCGGTCACGAAAATGCCCCCAAACGGCTCTTTCTGCGTGCGAGGGCTCATGCGTTCGAGGCTGGCGGAAACTGGACCGTGGAGGGGCTGGTGCAAAAACTCCTCAGCAACGACGATGATGTCAAACGGCATTTGAAGCGGTACTGCGTGTACATCCTGCCCATGGCCAATAAGGACGGTGTGGCGCGGGGCAAAACGCGGTTCAACGCCAACGGTTACGACCTGAACCGTAAGTGGGACAAGCCCGCAGACGAGCTCATTGCGCCTGAAAACTACTACCTCGAACAGTGGCTGCAACAGATGATCAGGGCAAACAAGAAGCCAGATCTTGCACTGGACATTCACAACGATGCCGGCGGAAACCTCCATATAAGCCGACCCGACGGCGACATTGCCGATTACCTGGCCAGTATGGACAAGCTGGAATCGCTCCTGCGTAAGCATACCTGGTTTACGGAAGGTGCTACCAAGGCGAGTTTCAGAAACCCGGGCACATTGGGAGAGGGATTCCTGACGCGGTTCGGTATTTATGCCGCCGTCTACGAATTGAACTACGAGTGGATCAAAGGCCTTAATAAAGCGCCTCTTGCCGCCGACTGGATTTCACTCGGAAACAAGCTGCCGGAGGTTTTTTACCATTATTTTGAGTAACAGGCTGAAACAGTTGCCCCATCAGGGCTTTTTATTGATAAACTTCACTTTGGATTTAATATCAGTCCGGAGTACACTTTGCTGGCGGAAACGGCGCAGGTAGCGCTGGGCAATGCTGTCGAGCGAGGCGCTTCTTTCTTTGGTTTTCTTGCCGAAAAACGTCACCACTTTGGTTGGCTCGGTGATAGTTTGTTTGGTGTCGGTATCTTTCCAGCGGCCGTTGGCGTCCCATTCGGTGTAGCCTTCGGGGAAGTAGCTGCTGATGACGCTATCGCTGAAATTCTTCCATTGCTGCTCGCTCACGGTGCCGCCGCCTGGGATGTCTCTCCCGAAATAGAGGTCGGTGCGCTGGTAACCGGCGCAGGATGCAAGGCCGAAGCAGCCGACCATCGCCCATTTTTGCATGCGTTTCAAGTTGATCATCGTTCAGGTAGTCAGATTTGCCATTGGATGCGGAAATTTAGTGCACCCATCGATATCCCACAAGTTACCCAGGTTGCTCAAATTGTAGAAATAAATTGATTAAATGTAGTACTTTGACTTCACCTTTGTTTCCCAAACTTCCTTGCATTCATCCCTGCACGGCGGCGTCCGTCCCATTTTTTTGAGTTTCCTCAAATCAAAATTCACTTTTACCTCCGTTAGCGGTTACAAAATTCCACAACTTTAAACCATCAAACTTATGAGCAGGGACATTTCTTGGATCAATGAAATCAAGAACAACACCGAGGAAGACTACATTATCTGGTGCCACGATACGGATAACGAGGGTGAGTACCGGGATTTCGTTACCGACGAGCCGGTAGGCAAAAATGACGGTGGAAAGCAGGTCATTATCAAGGCCGGCGCGCATCTTGTGGCGGGTGGCTGCGGGATTCCCGACGGCGGCGACAAGGACGGGAAACCGAAAGCCCGTGTGATTTGCGCCTATTCGGCGGCACAGCGTCATAGCGGCGACCCGGGCGCGGGCTTGCGGATCAACCGGGTAATGGGCGACAACGATCAGGACAAGATCGTGTACCGCGACCATTATACGACCAAACAGCTCGCCGAGATCATCTTCCCGCGCGGCATGGAACAGAACATTATCCTCAGGATCGACGCGGACGGTATTTACCTCGACATTAAAGAGGCCAAGACATCGTCGGAATGGCAGGCTTATGTGTTCGGGCAAAAGTTGAAGGATTTCTTCGAAGAGCTAGCGCCCGAATTGGCGAAGCTGGCGATCCAGGCTGCGCAGAAAGCACTGGAAGCGGTCTGATTCCGGAATTTGCAGGCATTCGAAAAACGCTGTTCTCCGACCTTTCCGGTTGGGGAACAGCGTTTTTTTGTGCGGGCGCATGTAGCCGTGTGGCACGGAAATTAGCTATTTTTAGCAACCGCTGTCAGTACGCTCGTTAAGGTATCCATCAAAAACGAAAAGGTCATGCAGAAAATCGTCCCGCATTTATGGTTTGACAAGGAAGCTGCGGAAGCGGCGGAGTTTTACGCATCGGTGTTTCCGGAATCCCGGGTTACGAGCGTCACGCGTATGGAAGATACTCCCTCGGGCGACGCCGATATGGTCATATTCGAGCTCTGGGGCCAGAAATTCATGGCCATTAGTGCCGGCCCGATTTTCAAGCCCAATCCCTCCATTTCTTTCATGGTCAATTTCGACCCGCTGCTGTTCGGTGGTTCGGAAGAGTCGGCCCGCGCGAAAATGGATGAGGTATGGAACAAACTGGCCGACGGCGGAAACGCCCTGATGCCGATCGACGAATACCCGTTCAGCAAACGGTATGGCTGGGTGCAGGATAGGTACGGCGTTTCCTGGCAGCTGATCCTCACCAATCCGGAAGGAGAGCCCAGGCCGCCGATTATCACGTCGTTACTCTTTGTCGGCGACCAATGCGGCAGGGCCGAGGAGGCGATTAATTTTTACTGTTCTGTTTTCGAGCATTCCAAACTGGGATCTCTGCATCGCTATCCCGAAGGCCACGCACCCGACAAGCCCGGTAGCGTCATGTTTGCGGACTTCAAGCTGGAAGATTCCTGGTTCACAGCAATGGATAGCGCCCATGAACACAAATTCGGTTTCAATGAAGGCATTTCAATTGTTGTGAACTGTGAAGACCAGGAGGAGCTCGATTATTTTACCCAAAAATTATCGGCGGTACCCGAAGCGGAGCAATGCGGCTGGATTAAAGACAAATTCGGCGTGTCGTGGCAAATCTCGCCCATAGAGCTGGAAGACATGATGGTGAATGGTACCCGGGAGCAGCTCAACCGGGTTACGCAGGCATTACTGCCTATGAAAAGGCTTGAAATTGCCGCGCTGAAACGTGCATTTGAAGGAAAGTGAGGCATTTTGTTGTCACGCTGAGCGAAGTCGAAGCGCATCTTGCATGCGCTTCGACTTCGCTCAGCGTGACAGACCTACCTAACTTCCCGCGGGAACGATAAATTCGAACGATGGCCCGATGTTATAGCCGGGTTTGCCGGGGAAAGGCGTGGCGCACAATTTCTGGGCGGTCAGTTTGAGGTCATACATCACACCCACGGTATTGTCGAGCATTCCGGGCTGGCCGTTGAATGTCGTATGAAGTCCCGACAGCAATGAGTAATAGCTCGTGTTGAACTCGTTCATCCGGTTCCATTCTTCGCTGCCGACCGGAAGCATGCTGGTTTTGGTATTGGGAAACAAGGGAAAAACGCCGTCGGGAGAAAATGGTATTGGCGGTCCCGAGAAAGAATAGCCGTTAGGCGCGGTATCGTCTTTTACCAGTCTTTTTCCCTTGTAAAGTTCTTCAAAACGGTAGTAATGTGCGAGTTCATCTTCCTGGTCGAGCGGGGAGGTGGAAGTTCCTTCGCCCTGTTCGATGATGATGTTAATCGCGTCGATCGCGTTTTGTTTGGTATAAATAGGAAAAAGCTCGTCGGCTGGGAAAAACGACGAGGTGACCTGTTTGCTTTTGTCGCCCGGCAGCTCGTCCGGTGCCAGTTCTTCTATCTTTTGCTGAATAGCCTGGTAAAAAGCCCCGATGGTACTGTATGTAGGCATTTCAGCCAGACTCACCGATTTGAAAACGATTGGATTCTCGGGTTCTTCAATCTCCATAAACACATTTTTGACGACATCCGTCGAGTATTTTTCCAATCCGACGATGAGGCCGTTGCCAATGCCCATCGGCAATGGACCAGGGTATTCCGGTACAAAATCGGCGCTGTTGATCACCGGCTTCCCGCCAAGGGCATTCAGGATATTCGCCGCGATAGTCATGTGCAGCATTTCCTCGATCACGATCGAATGAATGATCTGCCGCTGCACGGGGTTGGTGCCGGGGTTCAGGGAGAACATCGCGGTGAGGTAGGGCGGAATTGTCGAATGTTCCAGTTCGATAGCATTTTGAAGAAGCGGATAGAGTTCTTCCAGGGCATTGGCGGTCAATGCCTTCTCAATATATCTTGAATCTATTTGTAACATGGTGAAGGAATTTTAGATCGTAAATCACAGATTTTCAAACAAATCGTTGGTGGCGGCGAAGCCCGGAAAAGACCCGTTTTTGGCTTTCACCGCTTCCTTGTAACTGGCTTGTTTGTCGGTCAGCGCAGTGCCGGGTGCAACCGGATTGGCAGCCTTAGCCTCCCGGGCTTCGGACCTTACCACGGGTTTCGGAGCGATTTGCGGGTTGTGAAGCCAGTTCAGGATGGTATTACGCTTGGTAGAAGACAGATCGCGCGTCACAGGCATGTGCATCGTGTCGTTCATATCACGGGAGAAGGCAAAAATCAGGATCTTCTTTTTCTCCGCGAGCGCCTCCGGATCGGCCAGGTTCACCACGTACTTGCTCATGATGGGGTACAGGTTGCTGTACTGGATCATCATCTCCGAAATATCTCCCCAAACAGGGTTGGCGATTTCCTCGAAATAGTCGCGCAGGTGCACCACAACTTGTTCCGTACCGAATGCCTGATCGACCGTCGGGGTTTGGTAAGTAATGAAGTAGATCTGCCCGTCGATGTAAACCCTTGGGCTGTAAATGGCGTTGCCGGTGAGCTGCATTTGTGCTTTGCCTTGCGGGTTGGTCGAGATCTGCCCGTTGAATGTCAGTCCTTCCGCAGGGAAATTGTTGCCGTAAATTTCCGAGATCGGGTTCTGCGGACCGACCGGCGTATCCGGGGTAGGTGGGTCAAGCGTTACACTGATGCTGGCATTCGGAAGCAGTTTTCCCCACTGGTAGGCATAAAAATCGATGTTCACCGACTGACCGTCGTCCAGGCGCTGGATGAAATTATCGGCCCGCGCCACGAGCCCGTCGATGGCTTCACGTGCGATGATCGCAAACTGACCCGGCTGGCTTGTCGATGGCGATACCAGGATCAACTGGTTGGCAGCCAACGCCGACACGGTTGTGTCAGGCAAATTGTTGAAAGAAACGATCCCGCCTGTCTGGTTCAGCCAATTGGGGTCGGATTGGTAATCCAATGCCCCAATTTCGATAAAATCATTCGGATTAATGTAGAAAGTCGGTGTCTGACGACTCGCTACGCCCGCTTGTGGTATTTTACTGACGGCCAGGCGAAGATCCTGTTTGTAGTTGACCGTACCGATAGAGTCGGCCACCGGAAAGCTCGCCCCGAAATCGACACTTACCCGTTTGGCGTCGGGCTCCACCAGGAAATTCGAGATGCTGAAAAAGGTACCACGGGCGCTCGGGGTATAGTTGATACCGTACAGCCTGCGCGCGGCTGCGAACGTGAACGGCTCGTTTTCGAAATACGGACCGATGGAACCGATGATCCTTCCCAGCGAAAACCGACCGTCGTTGTGGCTGTAATAATAGCCGAACGGGTTCATGTTAATGGCCAGGGTGTTGTTCTGTGTGGTCGTACGCAGTGTTTTCAGGAAAGCAGATTGCTCCGCCAGCGCACCCCATTCGACATTGGTAATCACCGACGTCCAGCTGGCGCCCAGCGGCTGCCCGTTGCTTTTGCCGCCATCGAGCTGTCGCATTTGAAGATCGCGGAAGGAGGTGGTGGTAATATCACCTTTAAAAAGCAGGTCGCCATTGGCTGTACAAATACGGAGCTGGACGCACCACAATGCGGAAAACATCTGCGCGTCGGGGTCGAGGTCCACCATTTTACCCGTCGGACGGCCTTCGGCGCCCACTACGGCCTGGCCAATGATAATATCGTCGGCTGGGGAGCTCTGCGTGGTGCCGTCGGGCAGGAAAATCTGCTTCACCGCGCAGTTCTGAAAATCGAAAACCGCACCTCCCTCAGGATTCCACCAGCCGTTGGTAGCTCCCTGGCCGGGATCCTGGAAATTGGGTTGGAAAGTGGCATTGTTGTAATGGGCCGTGTCGTTGTTGACTGTGCTGACATCGGACAAAAAGTCGCCCGTGAACACGAGCCTTGGGGCATGAAGATAAGACATGGTGTTTTAATTTATTGTGAGGATAATATTCTTTAAGCGGCTGTATTCCAGATGATAAAATGTTGCAGCCATGTTCCATTGTACTTTTTGTAAATCCAGAGCATCCTGCCGGTTTCCGATGCTTTTTCACCGGTTTGTTTGTCGGTGGTTGTCTGCTGGTAGATCGCCCATTCATAGGCAAGGTCTTCCCGGATCTCGATATCCTGTGATTCGTAGGATATCTCAATGTAAAAGGCATCGAACCAGGAGCGCAGGAAGTCGACGCCGCCGGCTTTGGTGTTAATAACCGGCGAGCCGGGAGCGATGACCGTGATGTCATCGGCGAGGATGGCGGTCATCATTTCCAGGTTGCCGGTGTTTTCCGCTTCCTGGACGATCAGCCGCAGTTTTTCAATTTGTTGTCTGTCGTTGTCTGAATTCATGGGAATAAAGCTTGTTTGAAGGGGAAGTAACCGCGTCTTTTATTTTTACTTATTAGTTCTAGTTGTTTGTAGAATTAGTTATTAAACGGTCAAAAAAAGCTCGTTCCGATGATGTGTTCCGCTTTTTTGGATGCAGGCATTCCTGTCCGTTTTGGTACGTTCGGCGTTCGGAAGCGGACAGTTTTGTGAAGGTTTTTTTGATGAAAAGAAGGCTGTAAGGCTCATTTGAAGGTTTTGTCAAAACCGGCACGCCATTAGTGTTGCGCGAGGCGAATCTAAACTTCGCACCCGGTCATGATCAAAAACCACTTAACCATCGCTTTCAGGAGTTTTTTAAATGGCAAAGGCTATTCGTTCATCAATGTGACAGGTCTCGCTGTGGGTATGGCCTGTGCGATACTGCTCTTTCTGGTGATACGGCACGAGACGAGCTACGACCTTGCTCAATCGCGGCTGGACCGCATTTACCGGGTCGAAACTGAGAATATCAAGGAAAATCACACCTATCCGGGCACCTACACCGGCATGGCCAATGCATTACGTGCCGATCTGCCCGAAGCCGAAACCGTCGCACCCATTATGCAAAGGGGAGGCAAGACCATGGTCGCCGGAATGCCGGCCACCGGAATGCCGGCCACCGGCGTTCCGGCGGCCGGCGTTCCGGCGTTCAGGGAATCGGTCGTGTTTGCGGATAATGCCCTCTTCCGCACGCTCGACTATACCTGGGTAGCGGGCGATCCCGCACGCGCATTGTCGCAGCCGAACGCGATCGTGCTCACGCGCGGTTACGCGGAAAAGTATTTCGGGACTGTGGATGTGCTCGGAAATACGATTCGGATGGATAACAAACAGGATTTGACAGTTACCGGCGTTGTGGAGGACTACCCGGCTACCACGAGCTTCCCGTTCAATATGCTTGTATCGTTCGCGACGGTGAAGCAGGTTGACCCCGGTTTTGAGGAGAACAAATGGAATGGCTGGAATGACAATTTTCAGGTGTTTGTCGTATTGAAAAATGATGTTGCCCCGGAGCAACTCATCGGGCGTTTGGAATCCGTAGTAGTGAAATATATGGGTAAGGAGGCGCTTTCGGACAAGCGTTTCAAGCTCAATCACCTGTCTGAAATCCACTATGCAGGAAACTTTGGCGGCAGGAGCGCGAATGTAGGCTTGCTGAAAACACTCTCCGTAATCGGCGCGCTCGTTCTGTTGATCGCCTGCTTCAATTTCATCAACCTCAGCACAGCGCGCGCATTCAAGCGCGCTAAAGAAGTGGGCATACGCAAGGCAATAGGCAGCAACCGCAAAGCGCTGATATACCAGTTTCTGACAGAAGCCGGGCTTATCACGTTTTTCGCGGGCACGGTGGCCCTGGTACTCAGTGTATTGTTGTTGCCGGTTCTGGCGGCGGCACTTGCCATTCCGCTTGCGGTCGACGACCTGTTTACCGGCTCAACAGCGATTTTTACAGGTTTTTTGTTGTTGATGACTACCTTATTAGCCGGTATTTACCCTGCTTTACGGTTGTCGGGTATGGCGCCGATCTGGGCACTCAAAAGCAATGCGACAGTGCGCGCCGGGCAGTGGTTTTCTATGCGGGAAGGGTTGGTAGTGGTGCAATTCGCTGTTTCGCTCGTGCTGATATGCTGCGCCATGCTGATCGACCGGCAGCTGGATTTCTTCCGCAATGCGGACCTGGGTTTCGACAAATCGGCCATCATTACCGTAGGTTTACCCGACAATAAACCTGAAAAACTGCACACGCTCCGCGAGCAACTGATCCGTTCCGCGCAAATCAGGGGCGTGAGCTTTTCATTCAACAGCGCCTCCGCGGAAAGCAACTGGATGCAGGCGATGGAATACCGGGAGGGACCGAAGGTGGTTCAGGTGAAAACCCAGATGAAAATGGGCGACTCACACTATTTCGATACCTATGGCATCCGGATGCTGGCCGGCGAGCCGTTGAAAGACAGCGATACCACCCGGAATTTCAGGATTGTTGTCAATGAAATATTCCTCGGGCGGATCGGCATCGCCAATCCGCGAGCGGCTGTCGGGCAAAGGGTGTATTACGGCGATGGAAACGAGTTTGCCACGATTGTGGGTGTCGTCCGCAATTTCCACGTCAACTCGCTGCATCAGAAAATCGACCCGACCATCATTCAAGTTGTCCCCAATAATTTTTATCAGGCAGGCATCAAGCTGCAAAGCGAAAAGCCAACATCGGCGTCTATCCAAAGCGCATTGGCAGATATTGAAAAAGCCTGGACCGGGGCATTCCCCGACCAGGTTTTTGAATACAGCTTCCTGGACGAAACGCTTGCGCAGGCGTACCAGTCCGAAACCCGCACGGCAAGGCTGATCGAGGCAGCGACTATCCTGGCGGTATTGATCGCGAGTATGGGACTTTTCGGTCTGGCCACGTTCACCGCGGAGCAACGGACCAAGGAGATAGGGGTGAGAAAAGTGCTTGGCGCTTCCGTCGGCAGCGTGGTAGCGTTACTTTCCCGCGATTTTCTGAAACCCGTCGTGCTGGCGATCCTCATCGCTTCACCCATTGCCTGGTACCTAATGAACCAGTGGTTGCAGAATTTCGAATTTAAAATCTCAGTTTCCTGGTGGCTTTTCGCCGTGGCAGGATCACTGATGACCGTCATTGCATTGGTCACTGTGAGCTTCCAGAGCCTCCGCGCGGCGATGCTGGATCCGGTGCGGAGTTTACGAAGCGAATAGGGTGGAATACCGCCCGAAAAGGGACTTGGCACGCGGCAGACGCAGTAGTGGTTACCCCGCATCAAGTACCATTTGTACGGCCAGCACGTGTTTGCAAAGCCCTCTTTTTCCCTGGTAGCTCGTAAACCATTGGCAGGTGCATTTCGCTTCGTTGCCGTGCAGCAGCACCGTGTGGAATACCCCGGTTCCTTTGACACGCGCCTCTACACGGCCAGCGCGGTTTTCAAGAATGACAATGTCGTCATTGCTGACCAGCTTTTGCGCGTTTTTCAATCGCGGATTCAGGCCGAGTATCCTTTCGGTTTTGAAGGGAAGGCGCCGATAGAAGTGTTGGCGTTCAAAAACATCGTAGCCGAGCAGGCCCATGGCCGACAAATGCGCGACAAGGCTGTCCATTGTCCCGAAATCGACATCGTTTTCGATTGATACCAGCGTCGGGTCAAATGTTTCATTGGATTTGAGGAGGTAGTTCAGGCCATAAATCCATTCGTCGGAAACTTGTTGGGTGAGGCTTTCGAGCGCCGACCCTTCGCCTGAAAAGCCGCGCGTGGCATCCGGTGAAAAAGCCATCATCAACCGCATTTTACCAAAATCGGCCACCGCGGCGCAAGTTTCGCGGTCTTCTGATTCGTACAAATGCATTTGCTGCACCCATGGCAGGATTCCTTCCAGCAACCTTAGCCTTTGAATGCCGCCTATCCTTACTGATTCTGGTGTGGCCAGCGTAGACAAGCTATATTTACCGGCGCGGAAAATGATATAGTATGTTCCTTTCGCATTGCCCTTGGGCACGGCCTGGAAGAGCTGGATGCATTGTACCCGGTTCAGTGCGAACAGCTGGTTCATTTGGGCCAGACTGACCTGCACATTCGTAAGGCCTTTGATCCACCGATTTGGCAATGCCACTTTCTTTTCGATCACCTTCGCCTTTTCGGTAGTTACACTGACGTCGCGTTGACCAACGCCCAGAACGACACGCTCATTTTTTTGAACCAAATTCAGCGCATGGATCATCGGTTCGTTGAAATCGACGTTGGTGGTGCCGCTGGCAACGTATTCACCGTCCACGGCTTCCGGTAGCATGTCCAGGCGTACATATACGCCGTTGCACGAAGAAAATCCCTCGAAGCGCAGTTTTTCGGCACCGACTGAAACGATAGGATCGCGAAGCGACACCGGCATTAGCCCAAAACTGCTTCTGACCACCTTGGCGAGCGTAATCCAACATCTGGCAGTCAGGTAGGGTTCGGTCAATGATCCCCAGAAAAAGCAGGGCACATTATTAACCTCATTAATTTCCGAGTGATGAGCGAGTTTGAGCAGGCTCGCTGCGCCTTCCCGGGCGAGCGTCGAACTGGCAGCATATTGGTATTGAAAATCGGTTGAGTTCACTGGTGGGGAATGCTTTGAAGTTGTTTGATGATTGGTTTTAACGAAGGACTTTCCGGAATTTTGGTCAGATTTTGCAACGTGCTAACACCTGGCGCCTGACCGGTTTTGGTGAGCAGGTCGTAATATATCTCCAGCAGTTTTTTAAACCCGGCTGGTAACTTTTCTTTCAGCTCAAATCGTTCGAGGATCGTTTCGAGCAAGGTCAGAAGCGCGCCATTATGCAACGCCGAATGGTCCCTGATCACCGCCGCCACGTCCAGAAAACGTTGCAGCGGGGCATAGCCCTCGGAAATCAATCTGGCGAGTTTCTCACCCAACTGCCGGACGTCGATTCTCCTTTCGCAGATGAGTAATAATGATACCTCCGCAGCGTAGTTGCGCAGCCCCGAGTCCTTGTATAAATAGCAGCACGCTATCACGTAATAAATTGTGTCGGTAAAAACGAAACTTGTATCTGATACTATAAGCAGAAATGCCCTCAGGTCGTCCTCGCCGAGGCCTTCGGAATATTCACAGCAATAACGCAGCAGGAAAGATGCCAGCGCCTGATCATTCTGAGGCATGACGCTGTGCCAGAACAACACACTCCCGAAGGATAAATTGATACCCCAGACACTGTCTTTGTGCTCGTGAATATCCATACTATACAGCAGGGGCTGTTTACCAGTCCATCTTGACTTCGGTAGCGTGGCTATCAGCCGACGGGTTGTAGATTTGTCAACCTTTTTGCTGAATGCATGACGTGTTTCATGCCTCCGCACATCGATCCGTACCTCTGGCGCGAAAGGCGACACCACATTAACCACACCTTTCAAGTCGGTGTGTTCGAATTCCTGAAATTCCTGGTTGGGATAAAAGGTGCGAGCGGCTACGGCCCAGGGAACATAATCGATGTTCTTGGCTGAACCGAACAGCTTTTTCCAGATCGATGGCTTTTCAGGCGCCGGGATTTCCGCGGTAGTTCCGAGAACAAAAGCCATCAACTGCTGGTATTGCTGAGGCAGCCGATGGGCTTTTTCAACAGCTTCGGGGATATTTTCGCGCCGGGTCCTGCTGATAGCTATCGCAAAATCAACCGGGTCGACAGCCTCGCCTGCATGAGCATATGCGACCAGGCGGTCAATAAGGATCGAGGGATCGATCCAATGCGGCGTATGCGTAGGGAAGCATAAAAGCGACCTTTTAGAACCGGATACTATTTTTTCCTGTATTTGATGAACCAGGTGCTTCGCAAGGTTACCTATCTCAGACCGTCCCAAATGGTCGCGTTCTGGTTGGTAAAATCCCTCCTCCTGACGGATGAGGTGGATCAATAACCCGCCGACCATGCGTCGGTAAGGAGCGTTGAAGTAAAGGCCACTGAGCTGGTCGGCATAAGTTTTTAATTGTTCCAATGCGTCGACGGGGAACAAATGCCGCTTTGTAACGAAAGCGTCGATCAGCATTTCGGCATGCATCACCTCCTCGGATTGAATGAATTTTCCGAAATGGAACAGCAGGTCATTCCAATCCATGAATTCAGGAAAGCGGGAGGCGTCATGGATGATGGAATGCGAACTTGTCTCGGTTACATATGCCTCGTACTGGTTGGGTACCTCCGGAATATTGCCTGTAAGCAATGGTCCCAGCATTTCCATGATGTTCCCCTGCAATTGAGGGGCATACATGTTCAGTTTGTCGGTGAGCACCGAGTCGGTAGGATTACCTGTCTTTTTCAAAGTTTTAACTGCCCGTTCCTGCAAGGATAAGTCGGGGATGACCAGCACATCGGCGGCGAGGTAGCTGACTGCCGGGCGGTAGTCGGGCGATTGCTGCGCTGCTTTGTCAAGAATGGTTAAAGTATGACGAATTGCCCCTTTGCAGTCGGCGCGCATCATCACCGGCTCTACAAACTCGATAAACGATTGGAATTTGAAATTTACATCATTCCATATTTTACGGATCAGGTCCACAGCAAAACTCACCACCGTATTAAGTGGTGCATGAAGGCATGCAAAAAGCGGGTATTGTGCGGCCAGCAACTCTGCGGTAGTGGGCAAGGCATCGGCCAGCCGTTTCCGAAAAAACGCCCGGAGGCCGCCATTCCATTCTTTCGTTTGTACGAGTATGCAGTTTTCAACAAACCAGGCACGGTCGAACCTTCCCTGGTCCAGCCAGGAGCCCAGTATCATTTCCCAAACATTTTTGAACGGCTCGTTCGACGCAATCGGCATGCTCTGGTTCTGAATCCCCGTTTCATATTGAAACAATAGCGGAAGTTCACGTTGCCAGGCCAGCGGATCATTCACTATTTTCTCCATGTAAGCAGTCAGGAGGCTATTATCCCGATAAAACCGGAACGGGAACTTGGTCATCGACAGAACAAACAACTCCGGTTCGTATTCCACCAGCCCATGCTCTTCGAGCAGCTTCAAATGAAAATAGTCAAGTGTGGACCAATCGTTTTTTTTCAATTGGCCTAATAGGAATCCGTTGGTCCATGTGGGCTTAGCCCACATGACGACTTCCCGCACGAATGGTTCGTCCAATCTGCTGAAATAGGGGAAAGCTTCATCCCAGCGCATGATTTCAGTTTTGTCTAGCACTGCGATGGCGCTCAGTATCACCATTTCCTGCTGTTGCCCGTTGCCACGTTGGCCCCACCTGGACGTACGAAAGAACGCGTCCACGACCGAACCCGTTGGAAGCTCAATGTAGTCGAGCCAGTATTTCTTTGCCTTTTTGATTTCCTGTCTTAATACGGCTTTATTGGCATGAGCATGCAGCCTGAGAAACGGCAGTAAATCCCGGGGATTACCTTTTTGGATCAGCGACGTGTACAGTTCCGCAATGGCATTGCCGGAGGCACTTTTCGATTTACTCATTAAGGACAGGGATAGGTTTTTGGCAATTTAAACAATCACGCCAAAAACCTATCACCCGCAATTCGATAACCTGCCGTGTTAAACCTACCAGCTACGCTATTACGCCATATAAGCCGCCACCCATTTAGCCTTGATATTCGCCCGGGCTTCGATGAACTCCACATCGGTTCCCTGTGCGATGGCGTCGAGCGGGAAACGCAGCGGCCGTTGGCCTGCCGGCATCTGGATTAGTTTCAGCACGCCGTCGGCAATGGTTTGCGGGTTCATGTCGAAGGCCGCCATTTTGCCGAAGAGTCCCTGGCCTAATGCATTGAATTGCTCGGTTGCCAGCGGGTCATATTGCTGCGCGATTTCGGGTTTGTTCCCGTGAATGCCCGCTTTGGCGCCGGTATTCATTTCGGTTGGGTACACGCCCGGCTGTATCGACACGTTGTCGATTCCGAATTGCTTCAACTCATCCTGCAAGCCTTCGGTAATGCTCTCCACGCCGAATTTGGACGCCAGGTAGGGTACCATGAACGGCAGCGTATGGCCGCTGGCGCCGGAGGTAATGTTGATGATCAGCCCGCTTTTAGCTGCACGCATGGCAGGGAGCACGGCCTGGTATGTCCTGACCACGCCATAAAAATTGATTTCGAACATCTCACGGATCCGGTCCACGGTGTATGATTCGAACACTCCGAAGCCGCTTACCGCCGCATTGTTCACCAGGACGTCGATCTTGCCATGGCGTGCCAGCACTTGTTCAAAGGCCTTGTTGACAGACGCGTCGTCGGTCAGGTCTATTTCCACTACTTCAATGTTGGGAATAGCGCCCAATTCTTCGGCCACCGCGCGGTTTTTATCTGCGGTGTTGCGCATGCCTGCTATGACGGTAAGGCCTGCGTTGGCCAATGTGATTGCTGTGAGTTTACCAAAACCGGTACTGGTTCCGGTAATAAAAACGGTCTTGTTCATCGTCGTAAATGTTAAAGTTGACGATGCAAAGTTGCACTCCGGAAGGGCCGGTCTCCATTGACATTTATTGGAAAAAATAACAATCAAATGTCAATGGAAATGCGAAAAACGGCTATTTGCCGGCATTGTTACGCCTGATGCGCGTGAGTGTTTCGGGGGTGATACCAATGTAGGAGGCGATCATATGCTGCGGTACACGGCTGGCTATCTGCGGGTATTGGCTGAGAAATTTCTCGTACTTTTCTTCGGCGGAAAGGCTGATGCCCGCGTGAATGCGGTCCTGTGACACGACGAAGCTCTTATGCAAAATCGCGTTGACGAGATCGTTCAGTTGCGGAATGTTGCGGCAAAGCAGGTCGAAGTTTTCTTTGGTGATCAAAACGACATCCGTGTCCTCGATCGCCTCGATATTGAACCTGGAAGGGTTCCCGGTCATCAGGCTTTCCCTGTCGCCCGACCAGTAGTTTTCGGGAGAAAAGTTCAGAATATGCTCGTTGCCTTTGTTATCAATGGAATAAGTCCTTAAAAAGCCGTGACCGACGAATGCATTGTATCTCCATACATCGCCTTCCTGTAACAGCAGTTGCCGTTTACGGATTTTCTTCTGGATGGATACTTGCCTGATCTGGGTCGTTTCCTCGGCCGAAAGGGGTATTTTATCGGTAAGGTATTGAATGAATTTGTCTATTGCCGTGCCTGGGCTCATATGCGGTTTGATCAATCGGGCTGGTACATACGCATATAAAAAAAATGACGGAGTGAAGGTTCACTCCGCCATGACAAACTGCAATGAAATTACTCCGCAATCCGGATATGCTTCATCTTCACCGGCAGCCATACCTGCATCGGCCCGCGGCCGCGGTTGGCCCAGGTGTAATAGGGAATGGCGGTGACGGTCTGCGGCTCAGGCTTCACATTCAGGCCGTCGGGCGTGGGTTTAATCATTTGCAGGCTGGCCTGGATGGATACGACGGATTCGTTTAGTATCTGGCTCTTTTGGGTATTGAATGAAGGATTTTCGGGAACGAGCAGGTTCCATACTTCGCCCGCGTTGTCGGCACCTTCCACGCAATACACGATCGGGCCGCGTTGGAGGGCAATGCGGTCCGCATCCGCTTTTACCTCTTTACGTGCCTTGATTTGCCGTACTTCCATAGGCAGCTTCACTTCAATTTCATCGCCATTCTGCCAGGTACGATCGATCACCGCGTAACCCTTGTCGGTTTGATACGGGACAGGTTTGCCATTCAATAGTATCTCGACTTTGGTCTTACCGGCTCCCGCGAAGTTGTATAATCCGCCGGGAACAGCCGTTTCAGCCGCCCAGCCCGGAATGCGGATATTCAATGCGTACTTCACCTTCTGCGCGGGCGAAACCTTGATTTTTACATTGCCGTCCCAGGGATAATTGGTATCCATTTTCAGGGGAACGGCGATTTTACCTATTTGAAAACTGGTGTTGCTGCCGACAAACAGGTTCACCCAGATCTTCCCATCCGATTTACCATAAATATAGTCCCCGACGGATGCTACCAGTCTCGCGATGTTGGAAGGGCAGCACGCCGTTCCGAACCAGGCGCTGCGGGCGTTGTTGCCCGTCGAAGAAAGCGGGTTTCCGTAAAAGAAAGTATCGCCGTTCAGGCTGAGGCCGTCCAGTGCGCCATTGTACAGGCTGCGTTCGAGGACGTCGATGTACTTGGCGTCGCCGGTAAGCGCGTTCATGCGCTGGTTCCAGAACACCATTCCCACAGAGGCGCAGGTTTCGCTGTATGCGGCGCCGTTGGGGAGGTCGTAATCGTCGGTGAAGCCTTCATTATGGCCCGAAGAGCCTATACCGCCGGTGAGGTACATATTGCGGTAAACGACATCCTCCCACACAGCGGTCATGGCGTTCATATAGCCCGGGTCCTGCGTGACGGACGCAACGTCGGCCGCGCCCGTGTACTGGTACATTGCGCGCACGGCGTGGCCGGTGATTTCCTTCTGCTGCTTCACGGGCACGTCGTCCTGGCAGTATTTGGGGTCTTTCCATTCGTCCCAGATCTTGCCTTTTCCATAACCGTGGCCGCGCTGGTCGAGGAACCAGTCGGCGAGTTTCAGATAGCGATCTTCCTTCGTGAGGTGATACAACTTCATCAGCGCCAGTTCAATTTCCTGGTGGCCCGATACCCACGGCCGGTTGGCAACACGAAACGTGGAATCGATGTGGTCGGCGAAGCGGATGGCGACGTCGAGCAGTTTGCGTTTGCCGGTGGTGTTGTAATAGGCTACCGCCGCCTCCATCAAATGGCCCGCGCAGTAGTCCTCGTGGCGTTCCATGTCGGTCCAGCGCTGTTTGAGGTCGGTTAATGTGTAGTAGGTGTTTAGGTAACCGTCCGGAAGCTGGGCGGCGGCGATCTTGTCGATCCATTCATCCGCCTTTCGTTCCAGTGCGGCGTCGGGGCGGTTTTTGAGCGAATAGGCTATGGCTTCGATGGCCTTGTACACATCGCTGTCGTCGTAGTAAATACCCTCGTGCTTTTCACTCTGCTTGCGGGCAACCTTTTCAAAGTTGCGGATGCGGCCCGATTTTTCTTCGGTCTGTATGATACAGGCATTCAATGTGGCCGTAGCCACTTTTTCCTGCTTGGGTTTCCAGAACTGATCGGTAATGCTGACCTCCGAGAACTTCACAGGTTGAATGCGCTGCTGGGCCTGGGCAGTGCCCGGCACGGCCTGAAAACACCAGACAAGCGCTGCGCTGACATATAGTTTAATAGCTGAATGCATTTTCAAAATTCGTTTTAGTCAAAAATCCTACTTTTTCTTATGGATCACCGGAAACTGCGAAATCCGGAGATTGGTACAACCGTACGGGATCAGCACAATGTCTTCTTCCTTGTCTTCCGTTTCGAGCTGATACGTCATACTGTACGGAATCGGCCCCGCCATTTCATTGTACAATCCCCACGACGGAATGCGCCGGGCCTTTGTTTTGATCTGCAACGGGGCATTCTCGGGGTTCCAGGGATAATTCGAAACCGGTTTCGCCACTTCCCATTTGTATTGCTCTTCCAGTTTGCTGTCGGGCGTGAGGATCAATCCATAGTTCCAGGGTGTGGTTGGCCGCACTTCCGTATAGCTGGTACCGTAATCAATCGGGTCTTTCTCATTTTTCACCAGTTTGGAGGTTTCTCCTACTTTCAAAGCATAGGTAAGCGGGCCGCGCTCGACGGAAATGGAGTTTTCAACCCAGGTATTTTTGAAGATATGCATCGGCAATGTCAGTTCTACCACATCGCCTTTTTCCCATTCGCGTGTAAGTTTCACGATCTGGTTGCCGTCCGGTTCGAGCCATAGCTTGCCATTTACTTGGATGGCCGCCTTTTTGCACCACGCCGGAATGCGCATATGGAAGGGAAACACCGCCTTGACGGAAGGATTTACGGTGAATTTAATGGTTTCTTCAAAAGGGTACGAGGTCTCCTCTTTCACCGCCACGCTAATCCCGCCGGGCAGCTTGATGTTCGCTTCGCTGGCCGAGTAGGTGAGTGCCGCAATGCCTTTGTCGGCCGTGGCGTACCATAAGTTCTGTACAAATTTCGGCCAGCCCTGGTGCATATTGGAGGTGCAGCACGGGTAGCCGGTGAGCAATCCCATACATACGTCGGTGCCGCCGTGGTTTACGTCGAAATTCCGGTGGTGACGGGTCATCATCACCTGGTTGGCCTGCTGGAAATACTGGCGGGTCATAAAATCGTCGGAAGCCTGCGTCGGCAATGCGTTGAACGCCACTTTTTCGAGCATATCGGCATAGCCTACATCACCGGTGATTTCGAGAATGCTTTCCAGGGAGAACATCATTTCCACTGCCGAACAAAGTTCCGAGCCCTGGGTAGGGTCGTTCCCATGCAATGCCTCGTCGCCGCCATACAGCCCGTGCGCCAGGCCATTGAACTTGCGGAGGTCGGCGAAGCCCTTTTTGGTCGCGTCCAGGTATTTCTGCTCGGGATGGTGCTGGAAATAGATCAGCGGTGCCTTGATGCCCTGCGCCAGATTCACACAGTGGATACTGCCGCGCGTCGAAAGCAGATCGGTATTCAGGAAAGCATTGGTGTAATCGAAAGTCTGTAAATGGATCAGGTTGCCGAGGTCGAGCAGAAACTTGTCGCCGGTAACGTTATAGAGCCAGTACACGACGGCCAGGTTGTCAGCGCCGCGGTATCTCGCCCAGAATGTCCAGTTATCCAGCGGTTTTGCGGGGAGTTCTTTGAGTTGATACTTGAAATAATTGGTCATCAAGGTAACGACCCGCTGGTCGCCGGTGGCGGAGTAGTATTGTTTCAAAATTTTCAATACCACCATCTTGGGCCACCAGTCGCGGCTATTATCCCGCTGCACGCCGGGTTCGTGGCCGTAATCTTTGGATGGACCGAAATAGCCGTCGGGCTGCTGGCTGGCAATCGCCCATTCCACCCAGGGTTTGGTTTTGGCAATGAGCTCTTTGTCGTCGAGGATGTAGGCGAGCGGGAGCAGGCCGTCTATCCAGTAAGGGCCGCGTTCCCACTGGTCGCCATCGCCGCCCAGCCAGCCATTGCGTTTGCCCATTACGAGGGGGTAAAGCTCGTCGAGCTTGCCGGTAGAGCCGTTTTTCTGGCGAACGAGCATTTCCCTGAGCCAACCTTGCGGCTTAATAGCGCCCAAAGGCAGCTCGCTGTATGGGTTTGATCTCAGCGGGGCTTTGGCAGGGGTGTAAGTGGCTCCCTTTTGCGCATTGGCTTGCAAGCAAGATGTGACTAAAAGGGAGAATAGGAGTTTTTTCATTGGTCGGTTTTAGTTGGGTATTGTCAGGTGTTGTCAGGGATGTCGAATCAAGAAATCGGCGGTCAGCGGTCCATGGCCCATGGTCACATTTTACCAATTTGTCACGGTTTTGATTTCACATCCCTGGACGTGGCTAATGCGATGACGCGGCCCTGATCTCCCACTGCATTATAAAAATGGTACACCACGCCGTTCCATTTGACGACCCAGGGTTTGTGGGCGTAGGTTTTGTCGTAGGGTTCGGTCGGGGAGATGAGGTCCGGGCCGGTCCAGTCGGTCCAGTTTTGCAGGTCGTAGGAGCATGCGAAGCGTTCGAATGCGCCCGGTTTCCAGAATGCCCCGAAGTAGAACATCACGTACATATCCCCGATTTTCGCGATTTGGGCATCACCGCAAATGCCGGTGTTGCGCGTGATCAGCGGCTTGTCGCCGACACGTTTCCATTGCTTCATATCGTCGGAGACGGCCATGGCGATGCTTTCGAAACCATTGCCTTTCACGTCGCCCTTTTCACCTTTGGCATTGTAATACATCACAAACGGATGGCCGGTTTTGCGGGCTTTGTCGCGGATGACGAGGCTTTTGTAAATCGTTTTGTCGTCGTACCAGCGGGCGTCCTTATCTATTGCAGACAGTACGGGCTGCGGGAGCCGATTCAATTCTCGTGCCTGGGCGAGGTCGGGTGTGGTAGCGATGCCGATGCCGAGCCGGCCCGCCTCGTACCCTTTTTCAGAACCACCGAGGTAGGAGAGCCAGTAGTTGTCTCCGAACTTTTCGGGTTCATAGCTGCCGCCCCATTCGGTGTCGATCAGCGCCACATAACCTGCTTTTTGTGTGGCATCCCAGGTATTTTCGGTGAACGACATGATCTTGCCCAGTGAAGTCCATTGCAGCAGGTTATCGCTTTTGGAAAGCCAGGTTTCATACCCTTTTCCATCAAAAATAATGTAGGTCATGTACCAGATGCCACCTTTCCGGAACACCGTCGGGCTGTCGACCATTCGCCCCTTATCGGGCTGCGGCACCACCACGCCGTATTTGAAAGGGGTTTTTACTTCCTCAAAAACATGCTGCATTACATCTTGCGAGACTTTGGTTCCGTCGCCGGAGTGGCTATCGCCCGACTGGGCAACCGCTCCGCCGACCCAACCAAAGCCCGCTGTCAAAAACAATACACATCCAATCAGCACTTTTTTCATATCCGCTATTTATAATCCGGGTTCTGTGTCAATTTCGGGTTGGAGTTGATGGCGATCTGCGGGATCGGGAACACGGCCCTGAAAGCGCCGGTGGGCTTGTGCGACAGCCAGCTTTTGGTGGTGTAAACCCCGAAGCGGATCATGTCGCGACGGCGAAAGCCTTCCCATGCAAATTCCCAGCCGAGTTCATCGAGCATCCTGCCGTATTGCACGGCGGTCGCATTGCCCGGGTCCACTACTTTGTAATTTTCAACATAGCCATATTGGTAACCGCTGCCTTTTTGAAGGTCGGCACCGGTAACCGTCGCTTTGGCGGGTTTGGCTGCGAATGCCCGTGCACGCACCTGCGATACCAGCATGGCCGCGTCGTTGGCCTTACCCGTGCGGAGGAGGCATTCCGCTTTCATCATCAGCACCTGCGCGTAGCGGAACACCGGGAAATCGTTCCCCAGGCTTCCCTGCGCCTGCGTTTTTACTTCAAATTTATTCATCCTGTAACCTTCTGCCTCGCCGGTATACAGGCCGTCGGGCAGTTCGTTGGTGAGCACCACATTCTTGCCGGCCTGATCGTACGAGCCTTTCAAGGGCGTAACGCCATCCGCGGCAAACTGCGGGCCGATCATCCAGGTCGATTTCAGGCGCTGGTCGTCGGCGTCGTAGGTATTGATAAACTGCGGCACGCCTTTCGCCGAACCTGCTCCCCAGGGTGTTGCCAGCATATTGACCTTGTTTTTGAGCGAAGCATGCCACGAAAACATATGGGCGCTGAACCCGCCGGCCAGGTTTTCTTCAAACGGGATTGCAAACACGATCTCGGGCGAATTTTGGTTTTCGGTAACAAAAGGCGCGGCGAGGGCCGTTTCTAACTGATATTTACCCGAAGCGATCACGTCGTTGCATTGCGCAAGGCATTCCTCCCACTTGGTTTCGCCTGCGTACACGCCCGCATTGAGGTACACGTTCGCGAGCAGTGTTTTAGCCGCCCATTTATTGAACCGCGCATATAGCAGCGTGTTCCGGTCTTCGCTGAGGTTGGGGATTGATTCGGTTAATTCCTTGACAATGAATTGGTAAATATCTTTTCTGCCGGTCTTTTCGAGCAGCGCGTCCGAGCGGTCGGTGATGAGCGGGGCATCGCCGAAATTGTCGCAGATAAGCCAGTAAAAAAACGCCCGTACCGTCCGCATTTCGGATATCAAAGCCTCCTTGGTAACACCTGCCGGAATGGTGATTTTGTCATTCGATAGCTGGTCGATAAGGCGGTTGGCATTGATCACCCCCGAATAGAAGGTGTTCCACATGCTGCTGATCTGCGGATTTTCCGAATTCCACGTGTGCAGGTGCATGCGCTTGTAAATCCCGCCATCATCCCAGCCCGAAGCATTGGCAGGCATCACAATGCCATCGGCAGTCGATTCCTGCGCCATGTACCAGTGCGTGTGCGAAATGAGGTTCCGCATATTGGCGTACCCGATGCTCATGGCCTGGTAGGCATTGGAGTAGTTGTAGGTATCCTCCGTTACCTCGGAGTAGATTTTTTCGGTCAGGTCGTTGTTGCAGCCGCTCGCAGCGAACATGAGCAAGAGCGCGGTCCCGATATATGGTTTCAATGGTTTCATTGTAAATAGTCTTTTGGGAATGAAGTAAAAACTAGAATGTAAGCATGACGCCCGCGGTGAAGCTGGTCGTGGCGGGATAGCGGTTTTTGTCGTCGATGCCGGGCGACATCCCGCTGATACCCACTTCCGGATCGATCCCCTTGTAGCCGGTGATCGTGTAGAGATTGGCCACTGCGAGGTAAGCGCGGGCGTGGCGTAGGTATTTGTTTTTCAACCGGAGATTATAGCCTGCCGTAATGTTATCGATCTTCCAGTAATTGCCGTTTTCGATGTAGTAGCTCACGTAATTCAGCGACTGGTCGTCGGCGAGGGGACGTTTGCCGTAAATAGGATCATAGGCGTTGGAGCGGAGATTACCGCGGGTGAGCATCACCGGCGCACTCCAGAACATCTCGGTCATATTCAAAATCTGGAAACCGAATGCGCCTCGCATGGTAATGTTCAGGTCAAAGTTTTTGTAGGTCAATGTGTTATTCCAATTCAAATAGCGTTTCGGTAGCCCATTTCCGATGATCTGCTTGTCGTCGGCCTGCTGCTGGGCAATGGGTTTGGGCTCGCCGTTTTTGCCTTCTATGATCCAGTGGCCGGCTTCATCGATGTCGATGGTTTTGAAACCCCAGAAGTTACCCAATGGCTGGCCAACCTGCACGCGGTGCGTGGTTTGCTGGATGGGCTCACCGGTATTGCCGGTATCGAAATACCCGCTGGCTAATGCAAACTTGTCGTCCGATAATGAGATGATTTTGTTGGCGTTGGTCGAGAAATTGACCGACGTGGTCCAGCGGAATGCCGCGGTTTGGAGCGGGATTGCATTCACCTGGATTTCCACTCCCTTGTTTTCCATGGAAGCCGCATTGGCTGTGATGGTGCTGTACAAATAGGGCGGGGTAGGCACCGGGAAGTTGGCGATCAGGTCGCGGGTCGTGCGGCGGTAGAGGTCTATCGAACCGGAAATCCGCTCATTCAGGAATCCGTAGTCGATACCCACGTTCACCTCTTCCTTGCGCTCCCAGCGGAGGTCGGGGTTGGCGTTGTTGGACGGGTTAATAGCCTGTACCCACTGGCCGTTGATGAGTACATTGGTATTGAAATTGATTTTATTCAAAGAAATGTAAGAGCTGCCTGGCTCGGTACCGGTTACCCCATAACCTGCCCGGAGTTTAAGATTCGAAACGGTGTTGGCATTTTCCAGAAATGCCTCTCTTTTCAGATTCCAGCCTACCGAGAACGCCGGGAAACTTCCCCATTTGTGGTTAGCCCCGAAGCGCGAGGAGCCTTCATGACGGATGCTCGCGGTGAGCAGGTATTTATTCATAAAACTGTAATTCACCCGGAAAAAGTAGCTGATGAGTTTGTTCTCCGACTGTGCCGACGACTCCGGAGCCTGTCCGCGGCGGAGCGCCAGACCCGCGCCGATGTTGTTGTAGGAAAAGTTATCTGTCGGGAAATCCCAGTTCTGCATCCAGTATTCTTCCGTATTGTAGCGCCGCCAGGTATGGCCGGCCAGGATCACGAAATTGTGGTCCTGAATGGATTTATTATAGTTCGCAGTGAATTCGAACAAATCGTCCTGTGTGCGCGTGGTTCCGCGAGAAGCGAATCCGTTCCGGCCATTGCGGCTGGTGGAATAGTGGTTTTTGGTTTCATAATACCCCCGCGTGCTGTTGAACATATCCCGGGCAAACAACGCCTTGATTTCCAGCCCTTCCACGGGTGCGAGCGAAATGGTGCCGTACGTGCGGAGGTTGTTGTTGCGGTTCAGCCCGTTCGTTTCTTCGATCAGCGCGACGGGGTTCATGTAATCCGTTTTGTCGGTGCGCTCCGTCCATTTGCCGTTGGCATCCTTCAATGGCTCGGTGGGTTGAATGTGAGCGCATTGCGGTAGACGAGGCCGGAATACGAGCCGCCATCGACGGAGAAGTATTTCTGCTGGTAACCGCTCAGGTTCGCATTGATTTTCAGCAATCCGTTGAACATCGAATGGTTGACCTCGATGCGCGGGAACACCGTGGTGTTGTCCGATTTCTTCATGATGCCGTTCAGCCGGCGGTACTCCATACTCACGATGTAATTGGTGGTGCGGGAGCCGCCGCGAAGGCTGATATTATGTACCTGTGATAATGGCTTCTGGGTAACCTGGCTCAGCCAGTCGGTACTCTGGCCATAGTCGATCGCGCCGGGCTTACCCTGGGCGGCCAGGGCGCGGTACTGGTTCACATCCATGAAATCGAGCTTGCGGGTCAGCCTTTGCGTGGTGAAGTAGGAGTTCACTTCCAAAGTCGGAGGGGTTTCTCCTTTAACCTTCCGGGTCGTAATGAGGATTACCCCGTTGGTCCCGCGTGTGCCGTAGATGGCGGCAGCCGAGCCGTCTTTCAGCACGTCGATGGATTCAATGTCCTCTGGTGCCACGGTGTTCAGGCCCCCCGGCACGCCGTCGATGAGGATAAGCGGGTCGGAGCTTGCATTGATGGTGGCATTACCCCGCAATGTGATTTGCGCGATGGCGGTTGGGTCGCCGCTGGGCGTGATGACGCTCAATCCGGCCACCTTCCCGCGAATGAGCTGGGCGGCATCCTGCACCGGGCCTTTTACAAAATCCTCGGATTTAACACTCGCAACGGCGCTGGTAATCTGCTCGCGTTTTTGGGTGCCATAACCTACTACCACCACTTCTTCGAGACTTTTCAGATCGGGCGCTAGGGAAATGTCAATGGTGGAGCGATTGCCGACGGCTACTTCCTGATTTTGGTAACCGACATAGGAAAAAACGAGCGTGATTTCAGCCTTGGGATCGTCGCTGACGGCAATGCTGTATTTGCCATCCACCCCCGTGGTGCTTCCGCGCGTGGTACCTTTGATGAGCACGCTCACACCCGGGAGCAGCTCGCCGCCGTCACCTTTCACGACGCCGGATACGGTTCTGTCGGCAGCTCTACGGGCCATTTCCAATAATGAATGATTGCCTTGGAGCGCCATCGTGAATGTTTGCTGCGTGGCTGGCGGGGTTTCCTCCGGGGCTATCGGTTCTATTTGCTGTGCGCCCGGCTTGCTTTCTTCGACGGTTGTCAGGATGAGGTAAGTTTGTTTGCTGACCTTCTTATACCGCAGGCCCGACGGCAGGATATTGTTCAGCTTGTTCTCGATCGTCTGCCCGGCCTGCACCTGTGCCGGCGATACGAAGAGTCCTTCCAGCAGCTTTTCTTCAAAAAGGATATCGACTTTGTATTGTCTTTTAACCTGCATCAGCGCGTCCCGCAGCGCTATCCGGCTGCCGGGGATGATCGCGGGTGCCGAGCTGCTTTTGGGTGGGCGGTTTTGTGCCATGAGCTGGGCTTTAATCGGGGCGCCATCCAACAGGCATCCCACCATTAAGGTTACCAGAACTTTAACGTGTAATAGTTTCGTCATGATTATGGATGATTAAGGAATTACAAATGGTTCGTATCGAGTACGAAGGTCTCGACCCGGTCGTCGCCGGGAGGCGAGTGGGTTACGCGTGCATTGAGGACATCGGAAAGGACTTTCAGCACATTGGCGGGATCGCTTGCATTGAACGTCCCGCCGATGGTTCGCCGGGCCAATGTGGAATCGGCCACCACCACGTTTACGCCGAAATGCTCGCTGATCTGGTAGGCGATTTCCGAAACGGGCGTATTCTCAAACATGAACAGGCGCTGTTTCCAGGCCTGGTGCGCCGAGAGGCTCTCGCTGTGTTTGAGGGTGAGGGTGCCTTGCATCGACATCGTGGCTACGTCCCCGGGTTTCATCAGCATTGGTTTGGGATTCACCTCTTTCAGCGAACGCAGCTGTACGCTTCCCTGGCTTAGTACTACTTTGGAACCCCGTTCGCGGCTGTATACGATGAATTCCGTTCCTAATACTTTGACTTCCAGCTTATCGGGTGTGCGGACGATGAATTTGATGTGGTCGACCGTGTGCTTCACCGCAAATTCTGCTTCCCCTTTCAGCTTCACCTCACGCATGCCGCCACCGAACCCGAAACGCGGGACGCTGAGTACGGAATTGGCATTCAGGGTGACGCGGCTGCTATCGGGCAGGACTACCGTTCGGATCTCGCCGTAGCCGGTTTCATATTGTTTGTAAAACCAGAAATCGGACAGCAGGTAGGCGCCCATAAGGAGCGCAACGGAAGCCGCGGCAACCCATTTAAATGCAAACAGGCGCCCATTTGACAGGCTCCGACTAGTCCTGCCCAACGTATCGGCAGGGGCATTGTCCAGCCTCGGAAGGTCTGCTTTGCCTTGAACGGTATGCAATGAACGTCGATAAGCCTGTTCAACATCCGGTGTGAACTGCGGGTTTTCGGTTTCCCATTCATCCAGCCACTGAAAATACAGCTCGCGGTGGGCGGGATTTTCCAGCCATTCTTCGATCAGAATGTTCTGCATCCGGGTGGTTTTCCCTTCGAAGAAGTTCTGGATGACCTGTTTGGAGAGAAGTGATTTCTTCATGCTTCGTTAAATTCAGTATGACATATATCCGAAGGCGTTAGGCCGTCAGACGAATAGGAGTAAAATCTGGATCAGTGAGAGCAACCCGTGGTCCTGCAATGCTTTGCTCAGGATCGACAGCCCTTTGGTAATGTGCCCCTCGACGGTTTTGACTGAAATCCCAAGTTCTTCGGCGATGGTCGTGTTGCGTTTGCCTTCAAAGCGGCTCATCAGGAACACCTTCTGGTTCTGCGGCGACAACGACCGGATCACCTGCTCGATTTTCAATACCAGCTCCTGGAATTGCAATTCCTGCTGGGGCGAACTGGCCGGTGTAGCGAGCGGAAGGTCGGCCAGCTCTTCGGTGACCGTTTCCTTTCCGAAATTTTTACGCATATGATGAAACGCCGCATGCCGCACCGTTGTGAACAGGTAGGACCGGTAGGAAGTAGTTACTGCCGTGTGCAGCTGTTTTGACCAGAACTGGCTGAATACCTCCACCACAATATCCTCGGCGACATCGCGAGCGTACACAAACCGCACGGCATGGCTGCACAGCTGCTTGTAATAGCGTTTGAAAAGCAGCTCGTAACCCCGGCCCGGATCGGTGATAAATGCCTGTTTGATAAACAATTCCGAATCGACAAACTCCGCCGGCTGCTTTCTCATACCCGGAAAATCGGATGCAGGTTCCGTCGGCTCGCTCGCACCAGTCTTATTTTCTACGGAATACTTCTGGTTCATACAAATCATGTAAGTAGGTTATTGATAAGAGTATTTTGCCCCGGCGCTACCCTCGTTCGTTTTGTGAAATTTTTATTTTTTTTGGGACTCTACGGGTGTTGCGGAGCGAGGGAGGGGAGTCTGTGTTGTGTGTTGTCAGGTGTTGTCAGGGGTGGTCGGGAATGAGTGTTCGCATAGTCCATGCGCGTACGCGTGGTGTCCGAATTTGGACAGATTTTTGGTTTAGGAAAATTGGAAAATGTTCTCAGGGGCTGACTGGACAGGTTTTTGAATTTCGGCCTGGTTTTTGACTAGCACCAATATACCTGACTATTTCCTGACCACACCTGACTACACCTGACCACACTTGACTATTCCTGACTACACCTGACCACACTTGACTATTTCCTGACCACACCTGACTATTCCTGACCATTTACTTCCCTAAACTGCTTCGGACTATGTTACGTAACTATCTGAAAATCGCGCTTCGCCAGTTGGCGAGGAACCGGGTGTATTCTTTCATTAATATCGGCGGGCTGGCTGCCGGTATGGCGGTGGCCATGCTTATCGGGCTTTGGGTTTACGACGAGCTTTCATTCAATACCTATCACGACAACTACGCGCGCATTGCGCAGGTGCGCTCGCGGGAGTTCGGCGAACATGGGGTAGGGATCAATTCGTCGGTGCAATATCCGCTCATGACCGAGCTGAAAACCAATTACAAAGAGCATTTTAAACATATTATAGCGGCTTCCTGGGATGTTGATTATGTACTTTCGGCTGGGGAAAGCAAGATTTCCCGTTCGGGGGTGTTCATGGACCCCGCCGCGCCGGAGATGCTCACACTACGCATGGTGTACGGCACACGCGCGGGCTTGCGCGATCCGCATTCGGTAATGCTCTCGAAGTCCACCGCGCTCGCATTGTTTGGCGATATCGACCCGGTGAACCGTGCCTTAAAAATCAGCAATAAGCTGGATGTAAAGGTGACCGGTGTGTACGAAGACCTTCCGCAAAACACGCAGTTCAGTCAAATGAAGTTCCTGGCCCCATTCGCACTTTGGGAGGCCGACAATCCCTGGATCAGGGAGCGGGCCATGACCGACTGGCAGAACCACTTCATGAAAATTTACGTCGAGCTCCGTCCCGACGCCGATCCGGAACAGGTTGCGGCGGATATCAAACCGGCGGAAATGAAAAACCTCGGCGGCTTCCCCGAGCAGGCCAAAAACAAGCCGGAGGTATTCCTGCTGCCGATGCGCGACTGGCATTTGCACAATTATAAACGCGGCTTGCCGGACGAGGGGCCGATGCAAATGGTGTGGCTGATCAGCATTATCGGTGCGTTTGTGCTTCTGCTTGCCTGCATCAATTTCATGAACCTTTCCACTGCACGTTCCGAAAAACGGGCCAGGGAAGTCGGTATACGTAAATCCATCGGATCGTTGAAAGCGCAGCTCGTCAACCAGTTTTTCAGCGAATCATTTGTCGTGGTCATTTTTGCATTTCTTTTGGCGCTCTGGGTTGTGTCGCTGGCATTGCCCTGGTTCAACGAGCTGGCGGCGAAGCAAATGTCCATTCCCTGGACGAATGGCGGTTTCTGGGCTGTGAGCGTGGGTTTTATCGTTTGCACGGGCATGCTTGCGGGAGGTTACCCTGCTTTGTACCTCTCGTCGTTCCAGCCTGTAAAGGTATTGAAAGGGACCTTTCGTGTCGGACGTTTTGCATCGGTTCCGCGTAAAGTGCTGGTGGTGTTGCAGTTCACCGTTTCGGTCACGCTGGTGATCGGCACCATTATCGTGTTCCGCCAGATACAGTATGCGAAAAACCGCCCCGCAGGCTACACGCGGGAAGGATTGCTGATGGTAGAGATGAAATCGGGGGATTTTTACGGCAAACACGAATTGCTTAAAAACGAACTGCGGAGTACCGGTGCCGTTACGGACATCGCCGAATCGATGGGCAAAGTCACCGAAGTGTGGTCCGGCAACGACGGGTTCGAATGGCGAGGAAAAAGCCCGGCTGCCGACGAGAGTTTCGGCACACTTATGGTGAGTTCCGAATATGGCCGCACTGTCGGATGGAAGTTTGTACAAGGCAGGGACTTTTCCGAAACGCTGGCTTCCGACTCTTCGGGTATTGTGATCAACGAAGCGGCCGCGAAGTATATGGGGTTGAAAGACCCTGTCGGTGAGCCGGTAAGCTGGAAATTCCAGGACCGGCCCGTCATGCATTACCGCATATTGGGCGTGATCAGCGATGTGGTGATGGAATCGCCCTACGAGCCAATCGCTCCCACGATCTTCATGATCAAAGCGCATGGCGGCCCCAATTGGATGCACATCCGGATTAACCCCAATATGAGCGTCAGCGAAGCGCTGCCCCGCGTTGAATCCGTATTTAAGAAGGTGATCCCGCTCGCTCCTTTCGAATACCAGTTCGCGGACGACGACTATGCACTGAAATTCGCAGCCGAAGAGCGCGTCGGCAAGCTGGCCTATTTCTTCGCCGTCCTGGCCATTTTGATCTCCTGCCTCGGGCTTTTCGGCCTGTCGTCCTTCATTGCCGAGCAGCGCACCCGCGAAATCGGCGTCCGGAAAGTACTCGGTGCTTCGGTTTTCAACGTCTGGAAGCTGCTATCGAACGAGTTTATCATGCTTGTCACCATCGCTTTTGGCCTCGCCACGCCCGTGGCCTATTACCTGCTAAGCCATTGGCTGGAAAAATACACCTACCGTATCGAACCTTCGTGGTGGATTTTCGCGGCCACGGGGCTCGGCGCAATGGTCATTACGCTTTGTACGATCAGCTTTCAGAGCATCAGGGCGGCGCTGATTAACCCGGTAGTGTCGTTGCGGGCGGAATAAGTAGCTATTTCAAGATTCCCCATGGTTCGCGCCGTGGGGATTTTTTTGTTTTTGCTGGAATAAAGAGGCAAAAGCTTGACATTCAATTTAAATAGAATATCTTTACAACTAAGATATTTAGAAACAAAGATAAATATGAACCAGGAAACGCTCGACCGGTTGAGAAAACTCAGCCAGCAATACGCATTCGATTCCATCCAGATGCATGAAGCGATAGGCCGGAAGGCAGGTCTTTCGGGTACCGACCACAAGTACCTGGGATTTATCATTCAGAAAGGGCAGATGACCGCCGGGGAGCTCTCAACGCTGACGGGCCTCACCACCGGCGCCGTGACGGGGTTGATCGACCGGTTTGAACAAAAAGACCTGGTCAAGCGCCGGTTCGGGGGGGATAGGCGGAAGGTGATCGTGGAGCCCAACACAGAGAAAATTATGGCGGTGTTCGAGCCGCTTTACAAGGAGTTTCGCAGCAAGTCGGAGCAGGTAATGGCTTCTTTTTCGGAGCAGGAGCTTGCGGTAATTGAAGCCTACTTTTTGAAGGCGATTGATGTGATGAACGAAACGACCACGCAACTCAATGCTAAACAATCGTAAAATGGGAATTTACACGCTGGGTTTTCAGGAAATTGGCGGCACACACATTGCTGTGGCCGGTGGGAAGGGAGCGAACCTGGGCGAGCTTGCCCGGATAAGCGGCATTGAGGTGCCAGGCGGCTTTTGCATTACTACGGATGCATTCAAAGAGGTTACCTCGGGTGCGGAAATCGGGCGCTTGCTGGAAAGGCTGGCAGGTCTGGAAGTAGGGAGGAGCCAGGAAATCGCCGCGCTGGGGCGAGAGTTACGCGGGACGATCGAGGCCACCGATATGCCGGAGATGGTTCGGGAAGAAATTATGAAGCAGGTGACGAAGCTTGGAGAGGGCCATGCCTATGCCGTCCGGTCGAGCGCGACTGCGGAGGATTTGCCGCATGCTTCGTTTGCCGGCCAGCAGGATACGTACCTGAATGTATTGGGGCACAAAGCCATTTTGGAGCATGTCAGTAAATGCTGGGCATCGCTGTTTACGGACCGTGCCATCATTTACCGCATTCAAAACGGCTTTGATCACCGGAAAGTGAGCCTGGCGGTGGTGGTTCAGCGGATGGTTTTTCCGGAGGTATCGGGCATTCTGTTTACGGCGGATCCGCTGAATTCCAACCGGAAAGTAGTTTCGATCGACGCCAGTTTTGGGCTGGGTGAAGCGCTGGTTTCCGGTCTCGTGAATGCGGATATTTATAAAGTACGTGGAGGAGAGATCATCGAGAGGAAGGTGGCTGCCAAGAAAGTGGCGATTTATGCCTCGCAGGCGGGTGGCACGCGCGCACAGGAGATTGAACCGGAAAACCAGGAGCTTCCTACGCTCACTGACGAACAGATTTTGCGGCTCGAACGTCTGGGCAGGCAGATAGAATCGCATTTCGGGTCTCCGCAGGATATTGAATGGTGCCTGGCCAATGGTAAATTTTATGTCGTTCAAAGCAGGCCGATTACTACGTTGTACCCGGTCCCGGAAGCGATCGACGGGCAGAATCATCTTTACGTATCGGTAGGCCACCAACAGATGATGACCGACGCGATGAGGCCGTTGGGTTTGTCGACATGGCTGCTGACATCGCCCCGGAAAATGGCCGTTGCCGGTGGAAGGATTTTTGTGGACGTCGCGCAGGACCTGGCTACGCCTATGGGCAGGAAAGTAGTGCTCGATGTGCTGGGTAAATCCGATCCGCTGGTACGGCAAGCGGTGATGGAAATTCTGGAACGCGGGGATTTCCTGGATATTAATATGGATGAATCACCGGCCGGCTCTGCTCAGGGACCGCCGCCGCATGATTTTTTTGCACTCAATAGCTACGATCCTTCCATTGTGCACGAACTGATCGGCCGCAGCGAGGCGTCGATAGCAGCATTAACCGAAAACATCCGCACGCGATCGGGGACTGAGCTGATCGATTTTATCCTTGACGATTTCCAGCAAAGAAAGACCCAGGCCGACCCGCAGAGTTTTGGCGTGATTGTGACGGCGATGAATGCAGCCCAATGGCTGAATGAAAAAATGAGCGAATGGCTCGGTGAAAAAAACGTGGCAGACACGCTTTCGCAGTCGGTACCGCATAATGTTACTTCCGAAATGGGTTTGTCATTGCTGGATGTCGCCGATGTTATCCGACCGTATCCGGAGGTCGTAAGCTACCTGCGGGATGTGAACGACGATCACCTCATGGACGGGATGCGGGCACTGCATGGCGGAGCGGAGGCGGCGGATGCTATTAACGGATTTCTGGCCAGATACGGCATGCGTTGCGCGGGCGAGATCGATATCACGAGGACACGTTGGGCCGAAAAGCCAGCCATTCTTATTCCTTTGATCCTTAGTAATATCCGAAACCAGGAGCCCGGCGCAGGAAAACGGAAATTTGAGCAGGGCCGGCAGGAAGCCGCCCGGAAAGAAGCGGAGCTATTGAACCGCCTCCGGGAGTTGCCGGACGGCGAGCAAAAGGCAGAAGAGACCAGGCAGATGATCGCGCTCATGCGCAGCCTGGCGGGCTACCGCGAGTACCCCAAATATGCCATTGTGAGCAGGTATTTTGTATATAAAAAGGCATTGATGGAAGAGGCTGCCCGGCTCGTCGATGCCGGTGTGCTTCGGGAAACGGAGGATATTTATTACCTGGAATTTGAAGAAATACGCGGGGTAATCCTGTCCCGGACAATAGATTACCAGGTTATCGACCGCCGCAAGGAAGCATACGGGCATTTCGAAAAGCTCACACCGCCACGGGTGATGACTTCCGATGGCGAAGTCGTAACCGGGAAGCACAGCCATGAAAACCTGCCGGAAGGGGCTATTGCAGGTTTGGGCGTATCCGCGGGTGTGATCGAGGGGCGGGCGCGTGTAGTACTGAAAATGGAAGAGGCCGACCTCGAACCAGGCGATATTCTGGTAACCGCGTTTACAGACCCGAGCTGGACGCCGCTGTTTGTGGCTATTAAAGGATTGGTGACGGAAGTGGGTGGATTAATGACCCATGGAGCTGTGATCGCACGAGAGTATGGGCTGCCGGCCGTGGTGGGTGTAGACAATGCAACAAGGCTGATTGCCGACCGGCAAAAAATACGTGTGCACGGAACGGAAGGATACATCGAGCTCCTGTAACGTTACGTGCACACGGGCTATGCGCAAATGAATGCCTAATTTTTCAGCCAGGCCTCGTTCAGCGCCTTTTTCGAGTCGTCGCCGAACCGGAAGCCGTCGCCGTCTTTGTAATTGAGTTTCACGGTGCCTTTCAGTTCGATATCCTGGCCGTTCCGGTTCACCTTCACGGTAATCGGACTGCCTTCGTCGAGGTCGTAGCCGAGGTAAACGAGCGCCATCAGGTTTTTAGGGTCGACAGATATTCCGTTGAACTCCACGAATATGTCGTTATCCTGTATTCCCAGGCTTTTGTAAAACTCGTTCTGGTTATCGGCCGCGTGTGCGAGTACGTGGGTACGCGAGGCGTCGGGTTTAATGTAAATGACGTCGTTGCGCAGAAAAACGATCGGTTCCGGGAAGGGGATGGTCTGTTTTTTAAGGCCCACTTTGCCGACGAAATCTTCATAGCGGATCGGCTCGCCCATGACCACGTGTTTGTCCAGAAACGCACCGGCTTCGGGGCCGGCTATCTGCGTGATGACCGGGATCAGTTCGGCGTCGTCGAATGGTTTTTGAGGGCCGTATTTTTGAGACAACTCACCCATGAGCCACAGCAGGCCGCGCTGGCCCTGCGTTTTCTCGCGGATCACGATATCGAGGCACATGGCAATGAGCGCGCCCTTTTCGTACACATTAGGGTATTGGGGTTTTAGCTTGGGATCCAGGATATTGCGGCTCATTTCGGTGAACGAAAGGCTGTCGGAATACGACTGGGATTGCTCCACCTTTTTAGCCATAAGATCATAAAAGGCATCCGCGCCGATGAGCCCCTGGTTGACCTGAAAAAGGTTCGAGAAATACTCGGTGACGCCTTCATAAAACCACAAATGCTGGCTCATTTTGGGCGCATTGAAGTCGAAATAATGGATTTCCTTCGAATGCACCTTCAATGGCGCGATGGTATGGAAGAACTCATGGCTGATCACGTGGATCAGGTCCTTGCTTTTCATCGGCTCCCGGAAAACCGCCGTCGTAGAGGCATTGTGTTCCAGCGCACCAATGCCTTTGGCGTCGTTGGCGGCACCCGACGATACGTAGGTGAGCACGGCATATTTGGGAGTGTCATTGATTTTTCCCATGAATTTTTTCTGCGCGCGCATCATCTTTTCAAGGTCGGGCTTCAATGCCGAGGCGTGCGTTTTGCCGCTTTGCGAGTAAATTCCCAAAAGCACCTCCATGCCGTCCACTTTGAAAGAAAAGGTATCCGGCGCGGCGTACATCACGGGATTATCGATCACATCCGGGTAGCGGGGGATCTGGAATACGTCCTTGCGGGCATCATTGTCGGTGTCTACCAGCGCCGTGGTACCGTAAAGCGTCTCGGGGTGAGAAACAGTGATCCGGTAAGGAGTCTCGGTTTGTCCTGAAAAATAACCCACAAATCCTGCCATATTCAGCAGGAAGTGCTTTCCGGCCTCGATGTTGGTCCCGGCGGGAGAAAAAATAGTCTTATTGTTTTCGCCAAAAGGATCACTTTCAACTTCCGTGTCGAATGTATCGCCAACCAGGTACGAAATGCGGGCGAGTTTCTTTGCGGGCGAGATGGTGACGGTGTTCGAGTCGGTGCGGGTGACGCGCAGCGCTTTGCCCTTTTTATCGAAAGCCTGGATATCCTGTACATACCGGCCGTAGTCGGCAATGGCGTAGGTGCCGGGGATGATCTTGGGGAAATTGTAGGTGGCCACATCGCCGGTTTGCGCGGGGGGCGTTACGGTTACACGCACGCGGTCGGCATCGACATGGACGAGGTCAATGCCAACTTCCACGGCTTTGGAGCCCGAAGCGGGGCCGGGTTTGCTGCCTGCGCAGGAGTACAAAATGGCGGTGAGCAGGAGCCCGGGCAAAAAATGTGATTTCATAGGGGTTTTAATAGCGTTCAGTGAAACCGGTATCCGATTCCGAGGTTAAGGTAAATATTATGCATGCCGAAAGCGATGCTCTGGAATTCCGGATCCATCAGCGGCGACAATGCGTAGTTCAGGTTCGCAGAAGCAAAAAAGTGCCGGCTGAAACGATAGTCGGCACCGATTTCCACCCCGGCATTGAAACGCCTAACATTCCATGCAAAATCATAGGAGGCGGCATCGATGTCCTCCCGCTCGCCTACGGGCGTCTGGTGGCGAATGTATCCGTCACGTGCATCGCCTGAGAAGCGGGCGTCGAGCAGTACGGAGAGAAATCCGCCTGCCTTGAAAGTGAAATCGTTGTCGGGATGATAAGTTAAATGCAGCGGCACTGTAATGTAGCTGTTTTTGATTTTCGTAGTGACTCGTCCCGTAAAATAGCCTGTTACCGACTGGTCTCCCTCGTTGCCGGCCTCGTTGAAGGTGGTATAGTAAGCTTTCACACGAGCGTCGGTCGTCATGCCTTTTTGTTCAAAACGCAATGCAGTGGCTACCCCGAACTTTTCGGAAAACCGGTAATCCAGCCCGGCTTCCACACTTGGCAGGAATCCTGGATTGTAAGACTCTATTTTCCGGATCGAAGCCGGAATACGCACCGGCGTCACTGCCCCGATCGAAAATCCGGCCCGGGCATTGAACGAGATCTTTTTCCCGTTCTGAGCGGTGGCTTCGAGTGTAATAATCAGGAAAAGGAGCAACAAGGGAAGTCGTTTCATCGGGTGGTTTTAAGCTATTATTGCGTAACGAGCTTCACGTCGTCGATATACAGTTTGCTGCCGACGGCCCCCTCAAAAACCGCGCCGTTTTTGCTGGAAGAAAAGACGATGGCAATTTTGTAGGCAAATGCGGCCAGGTCGTCCTCGTTTACTTCCGATTTGTAATTGAATGTGAGGTTGAATGCCTGGTAGCCGGTGCCCGGTGTAGGCGTGCCGGAGGCCAGTTGCGCAACGCCCACTACGCTGGGATCCGTCAGTACATTACTACCGTTGAGGAACGGCTTTTCAGGCGTCGCTTTGAAAAGCACGGCATAAATGTCGCAAATATCCTGCCTCTCGGGCGTTACCGGTTTGCCGGTTTTATCGGTGACCGGCCCGCCCGAAATGTATTTGTAGAAACCCGTCAGCCGCAGCGGCTTTTTATTGAAAGGGACACCAAAAATAGTCGCTTCCAATGGGGCTGTAAGCGCTTTTGGGGCATCGAAACTCCCCAAAAAGAGATTCCCCGGTGCAATCGGCATACCCACGAGCGCGCCAAGCGTGCCGGTCGATTTGGTTTCAAGATAAGCCGCATACTGGCCTTGTTCGGAAACGGTACTGCGTTGGGTAGGGTAGGCTTCCGGCTGCTTTTCTGGGGCGATCAGCGAAAAGCCGCTGTTGCCGGAGGCCCAGATATTCTGGTGCTCGCCTTCGACTATTTCATAGGGGACGTAGTAGTTACCATCGGGATTGATCGTCCAGTTTTCGAACATGAAATTGTCCGGTGCCAGGTTTTGCAGCAGGCTGACCCTGTATTGTTTTTGCCATTGGCCATCCTGGGAAGTGACGGTGTAGGTCACAGGCTTGGAGAAATCCTGCGGCGTGCCAGAGGCCGGTTGAATGCCCGCACCCTCCGTGATGGAGAACTGCGGGGCTACGGCCTTGATATTGAGCTTCGAGAAATTAACAAACGCGGTAATGCTGGTATTGGTAATGGACGGCGGGGATATCAGCACCGAGTCGGGCAAGGTCATCACCAGGATGTCCGCTTCCATGTTTTCCGCTTCCGGTTTGATACACCCGGATATGGTCAGGAATGTGCCCAGCATGGCCAATAGTACTGTACTTTTCATACGCAATACTAAACAATTTTTTCACCCGGGGGAATTTTATCACCGCCGGTATCGATCATTCGGTAAACTTGGCGACCAATTTCACCCGGGTTGCCTGGTCGATTCCGAGCTGATTTTCGATGAATGGATCGATCCCGCCATAAGCGCTGTCGATCGCGTTGAATGTAGCCCGGATGAAGCTCTCGTCGACGGTCGAAAGGATTTCGATAGCGTCCATGTTTAGTTTTGGCTTGATAATCCGGCCGAGTTTTGCCTTACCCAGCGTTTTTTCGGCCCGGTTGCGACGGTAGTAGTTGGATAGCATGTAATCGTCGACGATCAGCTGCCTGTCGACATTCAAAATGGATAAAATCAGAGCCGAGACAATGCCTGTCCGGTCTTTCCCTGCCGAACAGTGGTAGAGCACCGGCTGGTCGGAGGCTGTAATGTCATTTAATATCGCCTTCACCGCTCCCACATGCACGGTTACCGCGTCGGCATAGAACTTGGCGGTCATGTCCATTGCCTGCTGCTCGGTGATTTCTCCGTTGAGTACCCGTTTTTTCAGCCCTTTGATTTCCCCGGCGTTATCTTCCACTACGGGCGTGTGCCGGTAGCGCACATTGGATGGTAAATGATCTTCTTTTCCTTCGATTTCATGGTCGGTGCGCAGGTCGTACACGCTCGCGATGCGCAGCGCATTGAATTGATCGAATTGCTTCGTTTCGAGCTTCGATAGATTGTCCGACCGGTAAATCATCCCTTTCCGGACCGTTCTGCCTTCCTTCGTCTTCAATCCGCCCAGGTCTCTGAAATTGACGGTATTCTCCAAACCCAGGTAACGCTGCGCTACGGCAACCGAATCACCGCCGTGGGTAAGGAGGTCGTGGTATGCCGCCTTCCCATCATGCTTTGCGGGCACACTCACTTTGCAGGAAAACATCAGGGGGCCGAGTACTGCGAAAAGCCACCAGGCCCGGAAATGTAGTTTTTTGAGGAGGGGATTTCTGTATGGATGGGTGTTCATGACAGGTTGTTGATGTAAGAATGCCCTGCATTTTACTTTCTGCAAGGTAATTGTATCAAATCAGCAACAGAATACCCGGGAATTAGGTTTAGAAAGACTGTCGGATTCGGCGCGTTTTTCTATTTTGCATGATCAAGAAACGCCGATTTTCATGCATAGTATTTTACCGTTTTTACTGGCAATGGTCGCGGCGGTTGTCCTGCTCGGAATGCTGGCCAACAAGCTGCGGGTTGCCTATCCGATATTACTGGTCGTGGCGGGGCTGCTGACGAGCCTTGTTCCGGGTCTGCCTGTGGTTAAAATTGATCCTGACCTGATCTTTTTTATCATGCTTCCGCCGCTGCTTTTTGAAGCGACCTGGACGATCTCCTTCAAGGAAATGAAGAAGTGGTGGCGGATTATCAGCAGCTTCGCGTTTCTCGTGGTTTTCTTTACGGCAATGTCCGTTGCGATTGTAACCAACCATTTCATCCCTGGTTTTACACTGGCATTGGGCTTTCTGCTGGGCGGCATTGTTTCGCCGCCGGACGCGGTGAGCATCGGAGCCATTACCCGGTTTGTGAAGATCCCGACTTCGACCTCCGCGATCCTGGAAGGGGAAAGCCTGTTGAACGACGCTTCCTCGCTTATTATCTTTCGTTTTGCATTGCTGGCGGTCGCTTCGGGACAGTTCGTGTGGCAGGATACGACGCTGAGTTTCCTGTGGATGGTCATCGGGGGAGTGGGGATCGGGTTGTTATTGGCCTGGCTATTCGTACAGGCGCACAAGCGTTTACCTACCGATGCGCCTTCGGACATTGCTTTTACATTAATCGAGCCTTATTTTCTCTACTGGATTGCCGAGCAGCTGCATAGCTCGGGCGTACTGGCGGTGGTAAGCGGAGGGTTGTTTATGGCTAACAGGCGCCTGCAATTTCTGAGCAGTTCCAGCCGCATTCGCGGATATAGCGTTTGGGAAAGCTTTGTGTTTATCCTGAATGGCATTGTGTTTTTGCTGATCGGCTTGGAGCTCCCTGAAATTGTGGAAGGGCTGCGTTTAAAGGGCATTCCCCTGCATACGGCCATCGGCTATGGCGTATTGGTAACAGGTGTGCTGGTGGTTGCGAGGCTGATCAGCTCCTATGCGGCGATGATCGCGACGATGATCTTCCGGCCAGGCGTGGTACCGCGCACCAGTTCACCGCGCAGGCGATGGCTCATTCCGATCTTCCTGGGATGGACGGGTATGCGCGGCGTGGTATCATTGGCTGCGGCACTGTCGATACCGGTCGTGCTGGATAATGGTATCGAATTCCCTTACCGGAACCTGATCCTGTTCATTACTTTCGTGGTGATACTGCTTACTTTGCTGGTACAGGGCCTTACGTTGCCTTACATGATCCGGCGGGCGAATATTTTCGGTCGCTTGACGGACGAATCACCCGAAGCCATGCGAAAGCGGCTGAAACAAAGCTTGCGTGAGCATACCTATAAGTTCCTGCGAGGCAAGTACGAGCGGGATTTCGATGGTCATGACGGCATCCGAAAGCTTTTGCACCATTGGGAAGAAAAACTCAAAGCTGTTGATGACGATTGGATGAGCGAGAAAACAAAAGTGATATTCCTTGAAATGCTCGAAAGCCAGCGCGGCTACCTGGTTGAGGCGAACAAGGAGGCTGCCATGGACGAGGAAATCATCCGCGAGCAGCTTTTCCTGATCGACCTCGAAGAAGAGCGGCTCAAAATGCAGTGACCCGCTTTCAGAACGTATTACTCCGAACGCAACGATTTGACCGGATTGGCCAATGCCGCTTTCAGGGATTGGTAAATGACGGTTAGCCAGCAGATTAACAGCGTCGCAATGCAGGAAGCGATAAAAATCCAGATGCTCATGTCCGCCTTGTAGGGGAAGCTCTGCAACCAGCGGTCCATGGCAAAATAGGCTACCGGTATCGCGATCGGGAATGAGAGCAGCACAAGCCGTGTAAAGTCCCTGGACAAGAGCAGTACCACGCTGGAAACCGATCCGCCAAGCACCTTCCGGACGCCTATTTCCTTCACGCGCTGCTCGGTCGTAAATGTCGCCAGACCGAAAAGCCCGAGGCAGGCGATCAGGATCGTGAGGCCGGAAAATGCCGTGCAGATCTTTCCGCGCAGTTCGTCGGCATGGTAGGCATTCTCGAAATCCTGGTCGAGGAAGCGGTATTCAAACAGCTTGTCGGGATAGGTTTGCTGCCATTTCTTGCCAATGTATTCCAGGGTTTCGGCAGTATTTTGGGTCTTGATTTTCACATGAATCACCCCATTGGCCCGGCGGTAAACCATAATCATCGGCTCGATCGGGTTATAGAGTGATTGTTGGTGAAAGTCCCGAACAACGCCCGCTACCTGGGTCGTTGGCGGCGGGTTCTTGCCGTCGGCCGGGACGGTACCGAGGATAATCTTCTTGCCGATCGGATCTTTCCAGTTCATCCGCTTCACCGCGGCTTCGTTGACCAGCACACTGTTGGCGGTATCGGCGGGCAGTTCGTCCGAAAAATTCCGGCCTGCTACGAGTTTCATGCCCATCGTTTTGAGGTAGTCATGATCGATCGCCGTCGGCTTGAACCCCATTTCCTTCATTCCTGCATTGGATTCGACGGTGAAAATGATCCTGCCCCCGATGTTGCTCACGGGCGCCGACGCGGATGCGACGCTCTGGATATTCGGGTTATCGAGCAGCTCTTTCCGGAATGCATTGTATTTGTCTTTGGGTTGACCGTCCTGATAATCAATCGTGAGCACCTGTTCGCGGTCGTAGCCCATATCCTTGTTCCGCATATAATTGAGCTGCTGGTAGACGATCCAGGTACAGATGAGCATGATCAGCGAGATCGAAAACTGCGTAACCACCAGTGCTTTCCTGAAAAAGCCCCCGCCCCGTGCCTTAAATGTGCCTTTCAACACGCTGGCAGGTTCGAACGACGACAGGTAGAATGCCGGGTAACTGCCGCTGACCAGCCCGGTGAATACCACCACGGCCAGGCCGATGAGCATAAACTGGGGGCTTAGCAATTGCATGTAGCTGATCGCCTTGCCGGAAACATTATTGAAAAACGGCAGCAGCAACGCCACCAGAATGAGGCTGGCTACCAGGGATATGAGCGTAATGAGGATGGATTCGGTGAGGAACTGGCGGATAAGCGCGCCTTTGAGCGAGCCCATTACTTTCCGTAAGCCCACTTCCTTTGCCCGCCGCGCCGACTGTGCGGTCGCGAGGTTCATATAGTTGATACTGGCGATCAGAAGCATGAAAAATGCCACCACGCTGAACGTGTACACATAACCAATATCGCCGTTGGCTTCGCCATCGAATTTGGAATACAAATGAATGCTGGTGAGCGGCTGCATCTGGTAGGTAATGTGAATGCCCATCCGTTTGAAAATCCCGGACATATATTTCTCATAAAGGCCGGGGAAGCCCGCTTCCAGTTTTTTCAGGTCGGCGTTTTTGGATAGGAGCAAATAACTGTTGATATAAAACCCGCCCCAGCCATCGGCATTGCGCTGGTTCTGATCCAGCGACACCAGGGCATTGAATGTGAAATGCGAGTTTTTCGGCACGTCTTCGATCACGCCCGTGACCTTGTAGGAAGTGCTGTCGTTGGTTTGGAGTATCTGGCCGAGTGCAGGAGATTTTCCGAAAAAGCGCTCCGCGACGCGACGCGTCAGCACCACGCTGCCCGGCTGTTGCAGCGCTTTGGTATTACCTTCTATAAAACGGTAGGTAAAAACGTCGAAGACCGTGGAATCGACGGCATAAATATCTTCCTCGTAGAACCGGCGCTCGCCTTGTCGGAACGCCACCCGGCCATTGGAGAAAAATCGTACGTAGTTCTCGACGAAGGGGTAATCCTGTTTCAGGGTTTTCACAAGCGGCGGCTGCGTGCTGACCCATTTGTTGATTTTGTCGGGTTCGCGGATGTACGAAACGATCCGGTAAATCCGGGAAGCTTTTTCGTGGTAGCGGTCATAACTGAGCTCGTCCACGACGTACAGGAACAGCAGCATGCCGCAGGTAACACCAATGGTCAGCCCGAGGATGTTGATCAGGCTGTAAAATTTGTCTTTAACCAGGATACGAAGAGCCAGTTTGAGGTAGTTCTTAAGCATGGGGGCCGGATTGGGTTCGGGATGGCCCTTGCAAAAGTTGTTCCTGATTAGTAAGTGATTGATTAGCAGTGGTGTGTATGTGTATTTCTGTTCAAAAATGAACGTTTTGTAGAGAGCGTTGACCGCCGACGGCCGACCACCGACGGCCGATCACAAAACGACAGTCGGTAGTTCATGCACCAGGGTCCATGGTCGGCGGTCGGTCGTCGGCGGTCAGCCCGCCCCCTCGTTACTCCCCTTGCCGCTCATACCATTCCAGAAACTTCTCCTTATCGAATGGCTCGGGGTTGAGTAGGAGCTTCTGCCTTACCTGTTCTTCCAGCAATGCGGCCATTTTCTTCCGTATGTCGGCAAATTCAGGTTTATGGGCGAGGTTTTCGTATTCCGTGGCGTCGGGTTGGCGGAGGTCGTAGAGTTCATATTCATCGGGATAGCCGCCGAGCGCGTCGAAATAATGCGTGTATTTCCAGTCTTTCGTACGCACGGCGCGGATGCGGTTGGCCGCTTTCACCACGCTGGGCTTGTTGGAAGCACTGGCCTTGGTATCGTCGAAAGTAAACAGGATCGCTTCCTGCACCGGCTTATCTTCTTCCAGCAGCGGCAACAGGCTCGTGCCTCTGATTCCCTGCGGCGCGGTAGCACCGGCGATCGCAGCGATCGTAGGCAGAATGTCGATCAGCGACGACAGGTGTTCGGTGGATTTATGGCTCGCATCTTCGGGGAAGAGTACCGGATTGGAAATAACCATCGGGATCCGGGTAGCCTCTTCGTACGCAACAAATGCTTTCTGCCGCATGCCTCCGTGCGCCATACCCATTTCGCCGTGATCGGCGAGCCGGATCACCAGCGCCTGGTCGGCGAGTTTGCTGCCTTCCACTTCCTGGTAAAGTTCCTTGATCAGGAAGCCGATCTCGGTGTCGACTACACGCAGGAGGTTTCCGTAAAAATTGATGTAATTGGTTTGCTTTTCCTGCGTATTGAGCGGGCCCAGGCTCAATGCGCCCGTCGCTTTCACCTGCGCTTGCGCGGAAGGCTTGCCGTTGGTGGCGAGGTCTTCGTTTACGGTCGCCGGTAGTCCGATAGGCCCATTCAGAAAATCGTTGCCGTAGCCGTAATTGAAGCCTTTGGGATAACAAAGCACATCGTGCGGGTTCACAAGCGACACCACGAGGCAGTAGGGTTGCTTATCGCCTTTTTGTCTTCTTGCGCGGACGCTTTGCAGGTACGCAATGGCCTGCTGCACATAGGCCTTGTCGTGATTGGCAAATCCGCCGCCGAAATTCTCGGGCGCAGTGTCCTCACCTGCGTCCGGCGCGATCCAGCCTCTGAAACCGTACATCGCAATGTCGGAAGCCGCCGGGCTGCCGCCATCCGAACCTTTGCTGACGTGCCATTTCCCCCGGTATTGCACGTCATAGCCCTCTTCAAATAGCATGCGGGCGATATTGGGCAGGGTATTATCCAGCTCGACTTCTGCCGGTGAATACCTGCCGCCTTCGGTGAGGGTTTGCGTTACATGATGCTGGGCAGGGTAGAGGCCGGTAAGCAGCGTCGAGCGGCTGGGCGAGCACATGCAGGTGTTGCAGAATGCCCTGTCGAAGCTGAAACCATTCTTTTTCAGGAATGTGAGTGTTTTGAGATTGTCCTGTTCCCAGTTTTCGGGAAAATGTTGTGTGGCTCTTTCCTGGTCTGTCAGGATGATGAGAATATCCGGGTTACCGGACAGGTTACTGAGGCGTTCTTTAAAAGTCATTTTTGCGGTTGTTGAATAGAAGATGACGTTGGCATTAGTGCGAGTAATATCGAACTAATTTTAGTTTCAAAGTCAAATTGTAGAAGAAGTTAACCGCGGAGTAGGGGTTTGTTAGTTAACGGTTGGGGAATGGTGACCGCCGACGGCTGACGACCGACCGCCGATTGCATTTTTGCGACGGTAGTGGTGAAGCGTGGTCAGGTGTTGTCATGAGTGGTCAAGTATTGTATTTCAGTGACTATTCCTGACTATTCTTGACTACACCTGACTACACATGACTACACATGACATAATCATGGCCGGTCGGCCGTCATAACACCTCACTTATAAGCAATCGCCGCACTGGACGGCCCTGCGAGGGGGATCACTTCGACCCTCCGGAAACCGGCCTCTTTCGTCCATTTTTCGAAATCGGCGCCGGTGAAATCGAATGCTACCCCGAATTCGATCAGCATGTTGAGCGACATCAGCAGGCCGAATGCGTTTTTTCGCCGGTCGTCGTCGATCAGCGCCTCTATCGCGATGAATGCGCCGCCTTCCGGAAGGGCATTGTAAGCTTTGCGGATCAGCATTTTTTTGTTGGCCAAATCCCAGTCGTGCAGGATCATGCCCATGGTGATTACATCCGCTTTGGGAAACTCATCTTTGAAAAAATCAATATTTACCGTGCTTACCCGCCCGTTCAGGCCCTTGGAGGCAATGTATTCCTTTGCAATGGGCTCGACAGCCGGCAGATCGGCCGAGGTGCAGGACATATTCGGATGCTGACGCGCCACTTCCACCGACAGTATGCCGGCAGCCCCGCCGATATCACACAATGTGGAGTAGGTCGAAAAATCAAACTTCCGGGAGAGCGCCATGAAATTGCCGATCGAAATACCCGACATGGCATCTATGAACTGTTTCAGACGTTCGGGTTTGGCGTACAATTCTTCAAATACCGATCTGCCCGTGTGTTTGATCTCGTTCTGCGGTTTGCCGGTAAGCAATGCTTCTTCCAGCGAACCCCAGAAAGGGTAAAGACGGTCATTGGCCATTTCCACGAATCCGCCGATGTAAGTTGGCTTGTTCCGGTCGAGAAAAAGTTCGGTTTCGGGGGCATTGGTATAACGGGCGGTATCCAGCAAACCTTCACGGTTTAAGAAGTCGAGGGCTACGAGCGCATCGAGGAAATCGTAAACGCCACGATCGTGCAAATTTAATGCGTCCTGAATCTCCTTGCCGGAGAGCGATTTGCCTGCAAGCGCGGTAAAAACACCCAGTTTGACAGCGCTGAGTAGCGCTTTGGATGCAAAGAAAGCCGTTGCGGTCTCCATGATCCGCGACGGGGTAATCTGATGAGTTTCAGGTGCTGTGTTCATGATAGAGCGGGGTTTGATTTATCTAATAAAAATATGAAATAAATCAAGGAGTTTGCTGTGCCTTCACCGGTAAATAGATACTTGATTGCAATGGAGGATGAAGCGGATGAAATGGCTAAATTAGTCTCTACCTAACCTGCCGAAATAGTTTGCGAAAGTAAAATTTCTTCGAAATGGCAGCCAGGCTCAGTCTTAACGTATGCACATTCAAGGAAGAGAAAAGCGAGGAAATCTCCTTCTTTTCTTCCGAGGAATGGAATAACGATACGGAAAGAAGGCTTCTCGCCAAAATTCAGGAAATCCTTACCGTAGGCAAAAGCCTGGTTTCCTCCTTCGAGCTGGGCATTAAAATACAAACCAACAACCCCGAACTGTTTCTCTTCTCGATCGGGAAGCTGGCGGCAAAGAAAGCCGAGGTAAAACCGACCAACCTCAGTATCCGCGAAATAGAGGTGCTCAGCCTGATTATGCAGGGTCTCACCAACAATGAAATCGCGGAAAAGCTCTTCATTAGCTACGAAACCGTGAAATCGCACCGTAAGAACATTCTTGAAAAAACAGGAGCGAAAAATACGGCCGCACTGATTCACCATTACCATGAGACCTTCTCGGACAAGGACTGAAAATCCCCCTTTAGTGGGATTGAAAACGGTCGGCGATCCGGGCAATTTTACAGGGTGACTTTCATCATCCCTAAAATTGTTGATTATGGATCGAAACATGAATGGCGTACTCAGCCAATACGAAACTCCTTTCGCGGATGTCTTTGTGAGGGAACAGGAAGAAGCCCCGGCCGAAACCGGCCCCCAGGGGAACAATTATATTTTTGAGATCGACAGCCCGTTTTCCAGGACCTACGAAACCACCGACCGCGACGCGGCCGGGCCGTTGAGTGCCGGGTATGTCAGTCTACTCTCCGAACTGAACGACGCGGAATTTACCGAAACATTATACGAACTCGCCAATGAGGTGGAGGATACGTGGCGCAGCAAGGTTTCCAACGAGCTCGCCATGGGAAGCAACTACATTCCGTTTGTCACGCGCCAGGCCAACGAGTATTTCGAACCGTTGCTGCGGGAGACAACCGGCATGATCGACAAGGTATCGGAGCATTTTACGGGCAACAATCTGGCCGACCATTCGATGGCGGAACTGGAAAGTTATTTCGACCGGATGGAATTCAATCATGGCGCATTCAGTCCTGTGCAGGAGCAGTTTTTCGGCAAGATTTTTAATAAAGTCAAATCTGCTGTAAAAACGGGCATCGACCTGGCCAAGAAGGGTGTTGCGGCAGTGGGTAAGATATTGCCTGTGAATGTGATTCTGAATAAAATCAAAGGGCTGGTTAAGCCTTTGCTGGAAAAGGTATTGAAGTTCGCGATCGGCAAGCTGCCACAGAACCTGCGTCCTTATGCGCAGACATTATCCAAAAAATACCTGAACCTGGAAGCGGAAGCAGCCGGCGACGCCGGCCAGCACGAGGCTGACCTGGAAGCGGTGCAAATGGAGTTCGACAACCACATCGCACAGCTGGTTTTTTCCTCAAATGAAAGTGAAACCGACCATATCGTTGCGGAATATGAACTGTCTTTTGATAACATCGAACGGCTCACGAGCTACGAAACAGGCGGTTATGTAGAAAAACAAAGCTACCCAGCAGCGCGGGAGCAGTTTATCGGCGAATTGAAATCGCTGCAACCGGGAGAAAGCCCGGCGCCGGCGATCGAACGGTTCCTGCCCGCGGCGCTGATTGCCTTGCAGCCGGTGATCAAGATGGCGCTGACCATTATCGGTCGCCAGAAGGTGATCAATTTCCTGGCGGGGTTACTCGCCAAACTGGTGGAAAAATATGTGCCCGCCAATGTGGCCAAGCCGCTCGCGGCAAGCATTATTGATGTGGGCATGAGTGCGATCGGTTTCGAAACGGCTGAAACCGGCAAAACGGACCTCGCCTATGAAGCCATTGCCAACACGGTGGAAGGTACGATCCAGCATATGACAGGCCTGGACGAAGCAGCCCTGAATGACCAGGAAGCGCTGACGATGCATTTGCTGGAAGCGTTCGAGCAGGCCGCGGCCGACCATTTCCCGCCGCAATACATCCGCGAGGAATTGCGGCCTACCAGGCAAAAGGCGCTGTGGGTGAGCATGCCCAGGGCCGGAGCTGTGAAATTGTATAAAAAATTTACGCACGTATATGAGATCATGATCGATCCCAAAGCCGCTGCCACGGTAAAAACGTACCGGAACCTGCCGCTGAGCAATTTCCTGAAAGACAAATACGGCATCGATACTGCCAAACCGGTGAAGGCGAAAGTGCACATTTACGAGATTGCTTCGGGTGGGAAACTGTCGACTATCAGCAGGTTCGAGAACCTGCCGGGGCTGAATGCCCGGCAGCCGAGGGCCTGGGTGCAGTTGTTGCCCCTGAGTACGGAGGCGTCGGCGATGCTGCTGAAAGAACCGGCATTGGGGCGCAGCGTACCGACGCGCAAAACGGCAACACGCTTCCGGGCGACCGCAGGCCAGCGCTTTTATTACCTCGAAATCGACGGGGCGCGCCTGCGCATTCCGCAAGTGAAAAGGACAGACCACCAGACTACCGAAAACGGACAGCCGGTGGCCGGCACCGAAAGCAGATCGGCGGATGTGCAGGTGGTGCTCAATTTTGTCAAATCGGAGATCCGGCTGAATTACTATTTCAGCGAGGAGGATGCGAGCGGGATTGTCGAAAACCTCAATAAAAGTGATTTTCTCACTGCTGCAATGCACGTTCGCAATGCGGTAAAAGGCGTGCTGGGGGATATTTTGAAGAAAAATATCGGGAGTAAGGTCAAGATTGTGCACGAAGCCGTGCCGGAGCTCTACTTCGAGCATATCGGCGACCAGCAGGAGCAATTTGCGCCGCTGGATGTGCTGGGCAAGCTTGCCGGAAAAGATATGATCGGGAAAATCGTGGAGGCCATGACCGAGAAACTAAGCGGAAAGGCTTACGATGCGGTAGCTGCCTTCTTCAAGGCCCGTGCCGCGGAGTTCAAAACCGCCCAGGCGGCACCGCAGGATGGCGTGACGATCAAGCTCGTGTGGACGAACGTACAGGGAATGTCGGCGATTAAGGCGGTCATCAGCGCCATTCGCGGCAATTTGTCGCTGGGAAACCTTTCCGACCTCTCGTTCCCGAACCTGACGGCGCCGGAGATAAGCATTGTAGCGGATAAAAAGTTTGACTGATCGGGCCTCATGTACGCAACCGAATCCATCAACAGGTCGCTGACGCGGCAGATCAACCACTGGCTCATGGCAGCCAACCGGCTGGCGGTGCTGGAAAACCTGGCATCCGCAGCCGCCTGGCAGGGCATTGATCATACCATGGAACAGCTGTTGAGAGCATCCTTCAAGCAAAGTATCGATGAGGTAATTGCATTTGCAAATGGTTTGAAACAGCAGCTCGAAACGGGCAGCGGACCGGATAACCAGCGCAGTGTGCGGCGGGGCGTCCTGCAACTGCGGGACAAATACCTGAAAGCGGAAGAAACGATCCAGTTTTATACCGTCGCGATCAACTCGCGCACGAACCCCAGGCTGGCGGCGCTTTTACGGGCATGTGATATATTATGTATCAAAAGTATGCAGGATCTCCTGCAACCGCTGGGCCGGAAAACACCGCTGGTACTGACTTACGTGGACAAAGGCGTGGGTGCCTCGATCCTCAAAGCGGGCTTGCGGCTCTGGGATGGCCGGATCAGCCCGGTGGCGGCGATCAAAGTTACCCAGCATAACTTGTACAGGCCTACCGCGATTATCCACGAGACGGGTCACCAGGTAGCGCATATCCTGGGCTGGAATGAAGAACTGGCCCTGGCGTTGCAGAACAAGCTCTCGGGTTATCCGCCAGAAGTGGCCCACGCATTCAGCAGCTGGGCTTCTGAAATGGCAGCCGACGCATTTGCCTTTGTGCATACCGGCTTCGCGGCGGTGGCAGCTCTGAGCGATGTCGTCAGCGGGTCGCCGGCCAGCGTGTTCGCATTTCATGCCAACGACCCACACCCGATTTCTTACCTGCGTGTAATGCTGAACGTTACCATGTGCCGGGAGTTTTATGGCAGTGGCCCGTGGGACGCGCTGCTCGATGCATTCAAAAACGACTACGACATCGAACTCGTCAGTTTCGCTTCGGTACCGCTCATCCGGAAATGCATGGAAGCACTCACCGACGTGGTGAATATCCTGTTGAGGTCCGGCCACCGGGCATTTGACGGCAAATCATTATCGCAACTGATTAACCCCAACCGGGCAGGGCCGCTGGAACTGTCCAAGCTCGAATACCTGGCCGGCCCGGCGCTATTTACTTCTCATGCGTGGATCTGGAAAGAATGCCTGCGGTTGCTCGCCTTGAATGGTTACAAAATAGGGGTGGGTACGGGCGACCTGCCCGCGCTGTACAAGCAGCAGGAAGACTGGATGACCAAGCTGGGCTTCTCGGTTGAAATGAATTAGAAAAACCTTTAAACGGATATTTTATGGATCAGTTAGATAGCTTCGACCGGGACATCCAGAGCATGACCGGTTTCATCGAAAACATCGAAAATGCGTTGGCACTGCTGTCCCTGGACTGTAATACCGACCCGGCCGTGTACGCCGAGCTGGTGAGGAACAAAATGGACTATGCCAGTTTGCTCGAAGATGTAAAAAAGAAACGGGAAGCTTATATCGTCAGCCGGCAGCAGCATGCTACGGGAAAGGCAACCGCGGCCACCCGCAAGGAGTACGACCGGCGGAACAAGACGTACCTGAGTACGCGGAGCAATTACCTCAAACCGGGTGACAATTAGCATTTCAGGTATTCATTCACTTTAAAAAAATCAGACATGGATTTCATAGATCATCTCATTTTCACGACGAATAGGGAGAATGTGCGGGATAATTATCCGGCGCTGCTCAGCGACTACGCCGCGGCAGCACCCGTTGGACCAGGTATTCCCGGCAGGGATACCGTTCCGCTCATCACGCCGCCTGTAGTGCTTCCGGTGATTCCGGATACAGGCTCATACAATGCCGCTACCCGGGACAACTACATCTTTTACGAAGATCCGTCGGTGATCGACAAGGCCATCCAGCGACATTGGTTCGATATGACCAGGGGCCCGATCAACCTGCTGACAGCGGACGGTACGCCCGCTTTCGAGGGCACCGATGCGCCCCCGTACCATCTCATATACGCGTACATGATCGAGAACACGCGTATCGCGCAGATCATCGGCCGACTCATCCACTTGTTTCAGCATGACGAAGTATTAGGTGTGGCCAGCGCAACAGACCCCATGCAGCAACAGGCCGTCCAGTGGATCAATAATACGGAAAGCCTTTTCTTCAAGACCCTGTCCAACACCAGCTACCGGAACATTGCGGGCGACCTGCGCTTCGGGCCGGAAGGGGAGCGCCGGAACGCGTACCAGCGGATGTTTGGGATGGAACTGGCATTTGGCGATCCTTCCAATGCGGAGTTTGCTTACTACAAAGCCAAAACTGCGAACAGGGAATTTGTGCTGCTGTTTGAACAGCTTCTTGCGGAACTTTGGCAGGCATACATCAATGCCAACAATACCAGCGGTGCCAATACCACCGACTATCAGCGAATCATTGATATGGCTACCAAAATCCGGCAAATCCTGCTGGCCCGCCGCGGCGGTAACGGTACGCTTACGCTGTCGAATTACCGGTATATGAACTTGTCGCGGCAGGAATATGCGAGCGTAGGATTCATGACCTGGCTGATGTACATCGTCTCGACCGACAGCCCGCTGGTGAACTTCCTGGGTTGCCAGGCCAACACGGCTTCCGAACGGCTGGACAATATTGGTAAGAAAGTAGGGCTCGAAGCGCACAAGAAATCGCAGGCATTGTTTGATATGGCGGCACCTATGGCCACTATACTGAGGAATATCGAGTTTGGGACGTTCGAACTCACCGCTCCGTCGGTTTGGATCCGAAATGTGATCGAAAGCCAGCGGGGACTACCGGGCGTGACGCCCGACCCGGCGGAACGCGACGCGTTGCTGGATATCCTGACGGTGATCAACAACTGGGAGAAAGCCACCGGGCACAAAATCAAAAATCCGGAGGCCAACATTACCGGTACTGTGCGCGTGCAGTCGAACGGTGCCCGTGTGAACCCCGCGCTCAATTAACAGCCACCTGTAAATTCCGATCTTATGCAATCTCCATTCATTGATTTTGTTCCCGAAACCGGGAGCGAAACAGGTAACGAATATGAAAGCATCGACCAAATGCTTGCCGGCGCGCCGATCGCGGATTTCTGGCTCACCGACGACGAGGACCTTCAAAGTGAATCGTCGGAGGCTATTATCGTGGACGAGGAGCAGGATTGGGATTTACAGAACCTGTATTCTGGCGAGGCGCTCCTGGACGAAGAGGTAAATCTGCCGAAGGCGATCGAATGGAATGACCGGTACGCCGCCGAGCTGCGCTGGTCGTATTTTGAGATCGAAATCAATGTATTGCTGGGCTATCCCAACAGCTCTCCGACGCAGGAGAATTTCGCCTATGCGGTGGCCGAATGGCAAAGCGGCAATGACCTGCACCCCGCGGACGGAATGCTGGGGCCCTCGACGTGGACGGCGATGCTGAAAACGATCATCCGCCAGGCGTCATTTTCCGGTGTCAATTTCAAAACAGCTGTGGTAGCCAATGAAAAGCTGGCCAAAATACTGGGATGGGAGAAATTTGAGCTGGAAATACTGAAAGTGCTGGGTTTCCATAACGAATCCCCGAACCAGGAGCTGTTTGCAAAGGCGGTGGCATTGTGGCAGCCCAAACTGGGTTTCAAGGGTAATATGATCGACGGACGGCTGGGCGAAAAGACCTGGGCGGCGATCAGGACGTTTGTGCTGGCCGAAGCGGAAAAATCCAAAAAGGCTAATGCACCTGCAGAGACTGCCGTTAACTATACTGCCTATGTGAAAGGGAATCCTGGGATTTACCTTCACGACAAGCCGAGTACGGCTCACAAGCGGAATGACGTCGTGTATCCCCACGGCGAGCGTGTGACGGTGATCGGCTTTTCGACCATCGCATCTGAACAGGACTGGGTAAAAATCCTTACGCAAAAGGGGCAGTCGGGCTGGATTCAGAAATACTACCTGGCCACCCCGGATACCTCCAAGGCGCCGGAGTCCGTAACCATCAAAACGCCGCCAGGCGCTTACCTGGTGAAGAAAAACGACGCGCTGGATACGCTGGTAAAACGGTTTTATCCCAATTATGAAATCGAGATCGGTAACGACCGGCGCACGATCATCCATGCATTCAGTATCCTCAATGCGGACGGCGACGCGCTGGATTACCAGGGACAAAGTACCACCTGGTGGCGCAATCACGTGCTCGACCGCGACATGGCCGAAACCCGTACGATTTATGAAACCATCCGGTTGAAAGAGAACAGGTTTATTTACTTTCCTAACGAGACCTACATTAAAATGCTCCGCGACAGCCGGATCGTAGGCGTCCGTCCCGACTGGAAGAATGCGGCGATCGTGGTTGGAAAGAGCATTGTCGGGTTTCTGGAAGGGATCGCAGACGGTTTTATCGACTCGGCGATCGATACGGTCAAAGGGCTATGGGATTTTATCAAAAGTATTTTCACAGGCGCGCTGTTCGAGCAGTTGTACGATCTCTACAAGGAGTTTTCGGAACTCTCGCTCGCGGACGCGGCTTCTGCCGTTTGGCAGGTTATCAAGGACATAGTCGGGGAGAAAGTCGATGAAATCAGAAGCGACCTCAACGCCATCGACCCGAGGAAAAAGCTCTATTCGATCGGTAAACTGGTGGGTTGGATTTTGTTTGAAGTAGTCATTTTCATCCTGACTTCCGGCGCAAGTGTTCCTGCACGATTCGCGGCTAAATTCAGAAAAATAGAAGAGTTGCTCTCCAAATCGGCCGCATTGATGAAGATCCGGAAGATGGTGTCCGCTCCGGCATTGAAAAAAGCTATCAACGGTTTCAGTAAAGCCCAGGATTACTATGCGTACATCGAGCTAAGCCACGCCGTATTCGGCACTATTGATTCGATCAAGGAAGTGAGTGCTGCGGGAATGGAGCTGATCGTACCGGCAGCCGACCAGGAAATTGATTACGAATTTGAGGATTGGGTTGAGGCGGAGGATGTTGACCTGGGTTTGAAAACCGGCGGAGAGGCCGAAGAACTGGTGCGGGAAATGCTGATCAACGACGGCATGGACCTTGGCGGCGGAGTGAAGGTACAAATGGACCATGTTATTCCCGGGCAGTACAATGGCTCCGGGCACGGGATCGACCTCATCGGATTTTCGGTCAGCGGAGATCGTGTGCGTATTTATGTGATTGAAGTGAAAGGGGGCAGAAGTCCGAAACTGGGCATGACGCTATCCGGCCCGCAAATGAGTGCGCAATGGATAGGAAATGCCATTGACAAAGCATTTGAGAATGACACATTAAAAAAGGCGCTAATCGAAAATTTTAAATTCTACAAGGATGTCCGGACGATGGCGGACATCAAGCGGCTGCTCCTTACCCGAGCCGAGCGGCGCCTGATCGTATCGAAGTCGATCGATCCGAAAGTCCTCGAATCGTTCCGGAAAGCATTGAAAAACCATAGGCTGCGGAAGGTGAAACTGATCGTGAAAGAAACCGCCGAACTGCTCGACAACCTGACAGGCAATGCACCGGCCTGGGCGGAAGAGGATGAAGCCGGACGCCGTAAACCGAAATTGAGCCTCACACACGCAGGCAAGACCTATTCGGTGCTCGACCCCGTTACCAATAAGAAATGCACGACTACGAATACTTCACAGATAACCAAGGCGGGCATTCCGTTCGCGGATATCAGAGCGAAGCTGGCCCAAACCGTCGATTTGAATGCCATAAGGGAGATGCTCGACGCTTACAATACTTCCAATGCGGCCAGGGCGTTCGACATAATTACCTCTGCGACGGTCGCCGACGCTGTTTTTACCGAGGCCGTCCACCAGTTCCAGATCGCCAACTACCTGGCCGAGGTCGATCAGGATGGTATTCTGGGGCCATCGACATTTGAAACGCTTGGGTTTTTTGAACATAAATTGAAGTACCCGCTCAATAGCGCCGGTTTTTACGGCCAGGGCCAGCTGAACAGGGCGGTGATCAAATCGCGGATAGGTCCGTTGACGAACAACGAATTCAGCGCCGCCAACTGGTTTCAATATATTGTTAAACCGGCCTGGCTGGGCGTAAAGCTCACCGACGGCGTGCATTTGCTGCTGTACCGGAAAATGAAAGAAGCCGAACAGTGGCTTTTAAATCAAACCGCATACAAAGGACTTACTCCTGCCGCACTGGGCAAGGCGCTCGGTTTTACGGCGGATACCCGTTACAGCGGTGCCAGGCTTTCGAAAGAGAAAGAGGCGCTGCACGGCTTTGGCCTTGCGATCGATATTCATGCCTATGCCAATCCCTGGATCGGGGCGGGCTGGATTCAATACGACAAAGAGCTGCTGAAAGAACGGGTCAGGATGATCCAGGCGCTTCGTAATGCGGCTGGCAATCAGTCGCTACCGGGTGCCAATATTTTCGAATACCTGCATTCGATTGCCCAGGCGCATGGCGATGATACGCGGGCCGTTCACCGGCAGCTGAAAACCCATAGCGACGAGTTCATCGATTACCTTCGCCGTAATGCCTCCGAACTGGCCTATTGGCGCGCATCGGCGACATTCAGCGGTAAGGTCGCGCTCAACGGTTTCCTGAACCTCCATACCGACCTCGTGTACGCGCTCAGGCAGGTAGCCGGGCTCGCGTGGGGCGCCACCGATTTCGGCCCGAGAGCCAGCGGGGATATTATGCACTTCGATCTCCGGACGATCGGGATAGGGCAGGTGATCTGTGAAAATATCGGCGGGTACGTCCCGGTAAGCGGCCACCCGACCATTACCCACGAATACGTCGAAAGCGAACAATACGATATCCCCGTCAATGAAATGCGGCACCGGGAGGCCATGGATGAAGCGACATTTTATGGTATGGAAAGTGAATATGCCCAAACGGAGGACTACGAATCCGACGGCCCTGAATCGGAAGATCTTTACGGTGATATTGAAAATCAGGTAAGGGACATTTCGAAAGCAATTGCCCAAAACCGCCGTTATGCCGACTCGCTGGGCTGGGGAACGCATTATGACGCTATTAATGCGCTGCTGCTGCCGCTCACCGGCAATTCGAATGTCAGTCTGGGCGAAGAAGCCTTTGCCGAAGCGGTATCGCAATGGCAATTGCAGCAGGGTTTTTCCGAGTCCGGGGCCGACGGCATTATTGGCCCCCTCACATGGGCGCGCATGAAAGCCGCGCTAGGCATTACCGACGCTCCGGCTCAGCCAACTCAGCCGGCAACACCAGGAAGCATATTCGATACCAACCGGCAACATGCACAAAAGATCCTGGATATCGTGGCGGAGGGATTTGTGCAAACCAACCGGCAATTCGGCTCGAAAGACCAGCTCGAACGGATCGCCAGCGGTACACAAGTACACCAGGTCAATCCAAAAACATCCGTCGTCAAAGTGCTGCTCGTCATCGCGCACATTTGCGAATGTGCCAAAGCCGCCAATTTCCGCGACATCGTGATCGGCAGTTTTATCCGGCAGCCCTCCAACGGCAAATGCACCGGGCATTGCGTCGGCAGGTGTATCGACATCAACTTCCGCGGAGGAAGCTTCGAATCCGGCGGGGCCGTGGATATGGTAGTCAATATCCTCACATACCTGACGACTCTTCCGGCAGCCTACAAAAAAGGGCTGGGCTTCGGCCTGCCGCTGCAAAGCGATTTCTTCGGTCGGAAAAACTTGAAAAAATTCAGCAGCGTAAGCAGTACCCTGCTGATCGATCCCCGGCTAAGTTCGCTTGTGCCGCAGCTGGGGTATGTGTTTCCTGATAATGATAATCATTTGCATATTCAGGTTGGTTGAGGTTAGGCCGCAGGATGGCCCTTCTCGTAATTCATTTTGGCTTTCTCATAAGCATAATCCAGGAACCCTTTCAGCTGCGGGTACGAATCCTCAGCAGGATTGACGATGCTTACCCAATACATTGTTCCGTAGAATGGATGGGGAAAGAGGGTATTGACTTCGGTGAAATCAATCCCGGAATCCACGTAGCCGCCGATTCCCGCTTTGGCAGGTATGGAAGCGAATAGCTGTTGAAACGTGGCTTTGTCGATACCGATATTGAGTCGGTAAAAGCCATCCCGGTTGAGATTAGATACACTGTCAAAGTCGTTGTCGCTCGTCACAATGGTGGCAAAAGGGAATTTCTCTTCATCCTTATACATGAAGAAAAAATCGCCGCCGGCCTCTACATCGCGTACATTTTCAAATTCGCTTTTGATCCGGTCTCGGATAGTTGTCAATAACATAGCCTGGTTGTTTGTTTAATGCGAAATTGCCGGCATACGGTTACTTTTGCAAGTAGTTATCCTTTTGTTCCTTGCGTACAAAAAGTAAAGTCTTGCTGAATTACAGGTTCTTATGATCGAAGAAAAAACGGAATTGCCCGGCGCTGAATGTCCGTTCCAGGCGGCGATGGACCTGATTTCAGGTAAATGGACGATGTCGATCATCAATACCCTGATGGGAGGAACGATGCGGTTCAAGCAGTTGGAAAGGGCCGTGACGGGAATCAATACGCGGATGCTGGTAAAGGAATTGAAGCTCCTTGAATCCAAAGAACTCGTTCACAGGCAGGCATATGCCACAGTTCCCCCAACGGTGGAATACAGCCTTACCGAGAAGGGCAGGGCTTTGCAGCCGGTGATTGTGGCGGTACAGCAATGGTCGGTCAGCCAGATGTGACGTAACTGTTTGTGCAACGCTCGTGCCGGAGCGCTGCACAAATGCGGTTTGTTGAAATGCCGTTTTAGCTCAAATCAATCCCAGCGATAAAATCAGTCGCTTTCAAGCCCAGTTTGGCCTGAACCGCGTCGCGGACGGTTGCGTACGTGGTTTCATCCAGGGTACCCACGCGTGAGCAGAATTCGAGGGTCGTCCGGCTGGTGGATGATTTGAAAAACAGGATCTGCTTGATCGTGTCCGAAGAGGTGATCAGGAACGTGCCCAGTTGAAGGGCGACCGTGTCGTTCACTTCCTTGGCAATCCCGATCTGGAATGCGCCTTTGGTGGCAGTATGCGTATTTTTTTCGAATGCGATGAATTTGCCGCTGGTATCGCTCAGGCCTTTGATCGCATCCAGCGTTTTGGTCACAAGCGGTACAAGCGCGGAGCCGCCGACGGCACTGGCCACGAGGTCGATGATGGCTTTGTCGACCTCGATGGTGGAACCCTCCGAGGTGAATGGCGTGAAACTCGCGGACTGGAAGGCCCAGCCGATGTTGCTCAGCACATTGACGAATTCATCATACCAGTCTTTGATCTGGTCTTCTTCAGGAAATTTCTTGTTGGCCGCCAGTTGCGCCAGGAGCACGGAATGCAGGACGTCCTGCCGCCGCTGGTCCGACACTTCCGATACAAACGATACCAGGCTTTTGTCGTTCATAAACGACTGCTCGACATTGGTTTGCGTGTCGATTTCGGTGCTGGTGAGATCTCTCGAGAGTATTTCGCGTTCGCTTTCGGTAATGAACGATTCTCTGGAATTTTGAAGTGCAAGTTCTTTAATGTACTGCTTTGGATCGATGGATTCCATTTGGGTGATAGTGTTAAAAGTTTACGGTATTTCAGCGCTACGCACGGAGTGGAAAGATAGGATTATTTCTACGAAACCATTGAATAAATCATGAGGAAATTGTTTCATAATGCCTCCTGTTTTTGGTAAATCGTCCCGTCTCTGCTTTTCCCAACCTTATTCCTCTTTTCCCATGCGCTATGATACGCTCGCTGCCGACGAGGCGGCATTCAAAAACCGGACCGATTATACGTTTACGCCATTTACGGTGCCCGTGGCAGGTGAAAACCTCTCATTGAAGGGAGTGTTCTGCAAACCCAATGGCCGTTCGGGATATTTCAACACGCCGGAGCCGCCGCATCCGAAGCAACGCATTGTGCTCCATTTCACGGCCGGTAACCTCAGCGGCGGCATTAATACGCTCACCACGCAGAACTTCCGGGTGTCAGTTCCGTTTGTGATTGCGCGGGACGGTACCATTTACCAGCTATTTCCGTCCAAAGACTGGTCGGGGCACATAGGTGCGGGCATTGGCAACGCGGGCACGGGCAATGCGCAGGACAAGGTCACCATCGCGATCGAGATCATCAATTATGGTTATCTGGTTGAACGGGGCGCCAACCTTGAAACAATTTATTCGCGGCCCAAAGAAAATCCCGGCCGCATTGATTTGTACTGCCCGCTGACGCAGACCGAAGCATACCAGAAACTGAACCAGCCCTTCCGCGACCAGCGATACTATGCGTCCTATACCCAGAAACAATACGAGAGCCTGATTATCCTGCTGCGTTTTTTGACCAAGAAATACAATATTCCGCGCCAGTTTCTCAATGAACCGGTGCGGTACCAGGGCACGCAGGATGTACTTTCTTTTAAAGGCATTGTGTCCCACGTCAATTACCGCACCAGCGGAAAATGGGACCTCGGTCCGGCGTTCGACTGGCAGCAGGTGATCTCGGGCGTACAGGCACCGGCATACCAGCCCGCGAGCGCTACGCGTGAGGCTGTGGTTGCGCCAGAAGAGGGGCTTATTACCGACGAGGCGGCGCTTGAAACGCAATGGACGGAGCCCAGAGGCGTGGAAGTAGCCCCGCCGGAGGATTTCGAGTCGCATTTCAACAACGACGAGGGCGCGGTAGTGAAGCCGAATCTGTACGCATTGGTGGTGGGAATTGATGCTTATGAAGACCGGGTGGTACTGAATCAGAAAGTCGCTTTTCCAAAACTGAGGGGTTGCGTCGCGGACGCGACAAAAGTCCGGCGGTATCTGGACAATGACACGTCGTTTGAACAAAAGCATATTCAGTTTCTGACCAATCAGCAGGCAACGAAAACGGAGATCGTGAAGGCCTTCCGGGAACTGGGTAAGGCGGGTAAAGACGATGTGATCGTGTTTTACTATTCGGGCCACGGCACGCAGGAGGTTGCAGATGTGGCCGTCTGGACGAGCGAACAGGATGGCAAACTGGAATGCCTGGTGAGCTATTACGATGAGAACCATGACAACGACTACCTCGTATCAGACAAGGAATTGCGGTATCTAATCAACGAGGTTTCAAAAACCGGCGCGCACATCACCGTGATCTCGGATTGCTGCCACTCCGGCGACAATACCCGCAATGCCGGACTGATCAAATCGACCTATGAACAGGTGATCGAACGCAGGATACCTTATGTTTTTCCGCAGCGGACCTGGGAAAAATTCATTTTCGGTGCTGAACTTTCTCCTGCCGATTTTGCCGGGAAACATATCGATGCAGTACTTCCGCCGGCCAGGCACGTGAGCCTTTCGGCATGCGAGTCGGACGAATCGGCGGTGGAAGTAAGCGGCGAAGGGGTTTTTACCAAGTACCTGCTCAAATCGCTGGAAGCTACCGGCGGGCAACTGTCGTATTCGGCATTGCATGGGCGCGTCAAACAGATGCTCAACAATGCCTTCGAGCAGACGCCGGTCATGTATATCCCGCCGGCATACCACCGTGAGCTTGCATTGAACAACGTATTCAACAAGCCCGGCGGAGCGGGCAACACTACCTATGCCGACGTAATCCGTGACGGTGCCGGAAACTGGGTGCTGCAACGCGGCGCCATTCACGGCATAGGACGCTCCACGAAAGGCATTACCGTAAGGGCCGATGAAAAAATTTATGAAGCCAAAGTAAGGTCGATCGGTGCTGATACCACCATCCTGGCATTCGACAATGCCGTTGAGTCGGAACTCGACACCTCCAAGGTTTACCAGGGCTATGTGGAAGGCTTGATGAGCCAGCAACTCAAAATTCATCTCAATAATGTGGATAATATCCTGACGGATAGTCTTTTGCTTACGGAAAAGCTCATGTCGGAAATCCCGGCTCAGGCCAGGCTGGAAGCGAAGGAGGCCGATGCCGACTATACCTTGTCGTTCCGGAACGGGCGTGCCGTTTTGACGAAGCCTTTTGATACTTTTCGTCCGGTTGTGGAGCAGATAGAGCTGGATTCGGAGGCTTTTGCGTCCGAATTGGTGAAGGACCTCAAACATATTTCCAACTGGCATTTTCTGAAAAATCTTCAAAATGATGCTGCCGTCGGTACGCCATTGCGGATCGAGGTGAGCGATGGCGATGGGCAGCCTATCGGGGCCGATAATGGTGTAGTAAGGCTGCATTACCAGCAAGTAGACGGCGAATGGAAAGGTAGCATCGGGATCAAAATCACGAATACGAGCAATCGCAAACTGTATTGCTGCTGTGTATTTCTGGATGCCGGATTCGGTGCCTCACTGGGCCTGCTGGATCCCATGGTTACCCCGCTGGATCCCGGTGCTTCCAAAGAGCTGAGTTACAATGGGCAAACGACCATCCCTATTTCGCTGGATACCTATGTACAGTTGTATAATTGGCCTAAAAATGCAGAATATCTGCAATTTATCGTCAGTGCGGAAGACCTCTCGAATATCGAGGAACTGACCCTTGAAAGCCTGCCGGCACCTTTCACGGTCGGCAAAAAGGGATCGACACGCGGCATTGGCGGAGGCGCGCGGGAAACCGACAAGAGTGTGGCGGCAAGCTGGTCGACGCAGCTGCTGACGTTGGAATATACCAACCCGGAATACAACATCATTGCTGAAAGAGACCTTGCGAGAATGCTGGAAGACGAGAACCTGGCCGAGTATGCTTTGGGTAATTATTTTGAGGTTAAAACCCGCCCGGATTTGCAGCCGGAATATCAGCTGAAACCCGATGTACAGCTGCGCCAAAGCGATGCGCACTTGGATGAAAAGGGCTTCATCCGTGACGGACTGTTGGACGTGGCGAATAAAACAGCGCGGCTGATCCGCAACTCCAAATACCGGATCATGCGCCTGAGATTTCCGAAAGCGCCCAAAATCGTGTCCGAGGGAGATTCCTGGTTTCAGCATCCATTGGTAGTCGACACGATCGATCACCTGTCGAAAATCTATCCGATCTTTTGCGTGGCGGCGGCGGGCGATACGCTCGCGAATTACGACCGGGAAGGAGAATGGCTGGAAGCCGTGGAAGACAAATCTCCGCGGTTCTTCCTGATCAGTGGTGGCGGAAACGATGTGCTGGGAGAGCAGTTCCGAAGCCATATCAAGCCCGGGCCTCATGCGACGGGATTGCAGCCACAGGATTACCTCGAAGCATCGCTCATTGCCGAACTGGATAATTTACAGGTGATTTACCGTAAAATGTTCAACGAGCTGTTTGCGTTACGACCTGATATTCACGCGCTTTGCCATGGCTACGACTACATTACCCCTTTGGATAAAACCGACAAAGGCTGGCTGGGACGCTACATGATTGAAAAGGGTATGACGAGCCAGACCGACCGCAAAGGGGTGATCAGCTACATTCTCAACGAGTTCAACGATCGCCTGCGTGCGGTCGCAGCCGAGTTCCCGAACGTGCACTACATCAACGCACGCGGACTCGTGGCCGACGACCAGTGGTATGACGAAATCCACCCGAACAAGCATGGCTTTCAGGCGGTTGCCGGTAGTTTTCTGAATGTGATCGATGGGCTGGTGGACAACTAACCGGCCGATATCGCGCGCTTCCACGCGGCCTCGCCTTCGTCGCTGAAAATCGCGCCGTAACTTCTCAGGTTTTTCCTGACGGCCTCGGAGAAATTCGAGGCCGGGTCAACATTCCGGAAATCGCAGCCCTGCACGAGGAGTCCCGAAACGTTCACAAATGAAAGCAGGGGCTTTGAAGCGGCGTCTTTCACGGTAATCTCCGAGTACCTGCATTTGATACTGAATGGCTTGGCGGCCTCCGATACAAGCAGCTGCATATCCGATAGCAGCTGCTTTTTTTTCGCTTCGTCGTCCACGACTTCCAGGCACTCACCGCTAATTACCGACCAAATGCGGAAGTTATGCCCGAAATCCCGCGAGAATATTTGCGTACCGTCGGCATTGTAAACGGCATCCTCGACGCCCAGTGAATGCCCCTTGTAAATGCGGATGCATTCGCCGGTGGAAACCAGCCATTCGCGGATCGTGAGGTCGTCGGATGTAGAGATGATTTTCGCTCCGTCGGAGCTGTACCTTGCGCGGTGCAGCCACTTTTCATGCCCGCGAAATGCCTGCAAGGCAATGCCCGACGCCATGTGTATTTCGCTGAAAGTACGGTCGTAGTTAACGGTAAGCAGCTTTTGAGAGTCCGGACTAACGACGCATTTGTTCACCACCCAGTCGGACTGCCCGCTGATCGCGAAGAGCTGAGCGCCGGTTTCGAGGCTCCATTCACGGATCGATTTGTCGTCGGAAGCGGAAACGGCCCTTGGTTTGTCGGGAGAATAGCAGGCAAAATTAACCTTATCCGTATGCCCCGGATAACTGCGGCTTTCCAGGCCGGTTTTGACCGACCATTCCCGCATGGTTTTGTCTTTCGATGTGGAAAGGATTCTTTCGCCGTCGGCACTGTAAACGGCATGATATACCTGGTCGGTATGTCCTTTGAAAAAGCGCGAAGGAGTTTCGCTTTCCGCAGCCCATTCGATGATCGAACGGTCGTCGGAGGCGGACAATACCTGCAATCCATCGGGATGGTAGCAAACACTGTTGACCTTTTCGGTATGTCCTTTTAGTATCCTCAGGCATTCTCCTGTTTTGACGGACCATTCCCGGACGGTAGCATCCGCCGAAGCCGACAGGATTTTATCCCCTTTCGGACTGTAACACACTGCCGACACATTCTTGGTATGGCCAGTGTAAGTTGCTGTGCATTCCCGTGTTGCAATACTCCATTCCCTGAGCAGCTTATCGTCGGCGCAGGTGAGAATTTTGGCCCCGTCCGGCGAGTACACCGCATTATTGACCTTCGAATGCAGATGTTCGTAGCTAGCCAGTTCAGTGCCTGTGCTGACCGACCATTCTTTGACGAACGTATCATAGGATGCTGAAACCACTTTCTGGCCGTCGGCGCTGTATCTGGCCGAGACTACCTTGTCGGTATGGCCGGAAAATGTCTGTAAAAGTTTGCCCGTAGCCGTAAGCCATTCTTTAATGGCACCATCGTCCGAGGCTGTCAGCAGTTTTTTACCATCATTGCTGTAATGCACCTGGTTGATTTGCCCATAATGCCCTTTAAAAAGAAAGCTGTCGCCATCGAGGATGCTGCCTTCAAAACGCGCCGGAAGGTAAGCGTTGCCTTGATGGCGCGTCAACGGAAGGCCGTTAAACTGGATTTGGCGCAAGTCGAGGCAGGTGAGATTGGCACCGGCGAGGCTCTGGCGCAAATCAAGCCAGATTGTCATCACATTCCGGATCACAAATGCACGTTCTGCGTCGCCTGCCGTGATGCCCGAATCAGTCCGGCATAAATCCATCAGGCGCGACAGCAGGTTTTCCTTCTCAACCAGTTCCAGGCGGCCTTTGGCGGCACTCCAGGCAGGTACCGATTGATGCTCTCCTTCTATTTCCCCCAGCAATCGACGCAGATATACCGGAATGTAATTCCTAAAAAACACATCCGGCAGGACGCGCCGCACCATAGCAGCCTCGGTCATGTTGCGTATATGACATACCGCGAAAAAATCCCTGAAATTCTGGTGTAAAAACCGGAGATCGTCACCTTCCATGACCAGCACGCGGAGGCGTTCGACGAGGAACTGCTTTACTTTGCCCGAGCGTTGCTCTTTTTCGTCCAATCCGGTGAGTACTCCCAGGCCCAGTTCCCTGCGTTTGCCTTCGAACTCGGGATACAATTCGGTCAATTCTTCAGTGTCGAGCTCGGCGAATGCTTCGTCGAGTAACGTTTTGAAATTGAAAGTGGGATCGCTGAGTTTGCGGATTGTAATAGCGTATTTGCCTTTATCTTCCATTCTGTACGCGATGTAGGGCACCAGCACGCGCAGTAGAAAATTCTGGTAACGGATGTCGGCTTCGTCGTTGGCGTCGGTCAGCTGCGCCAGCTGGGCTTCATTGAAATTCCAGAGCAGCTCGCCATAGGTGGTCACTTTTTTGAAATGGAAGCGGTCGTCGTCTTTGAAACGCAATGCAATATTATTGGCCCCGGAATACAGCGTAAGCATCATCGGGTTCGCGAAGAGTCCCAGCAGATCTTTGTTCGCAGGTATTTCCTGTCCTTTCTCTTTCAGGTAAGCGATCACGGTTTCCTGCGTGAGGGGCAGGATTTGCATTAACGCGGCATTCTCGCTGGCTAGATCCAGTTTGTCAATCTGCTTGTTTCTGGACGATATCACCATTTGCGTGCCGCCTGCCCGGGCTGCGAGGTCGTTCACGGTAGCCATCAACCGGCCTTTCGGAACGGTAACTTCGTTGAGGCCGTCGAGCAGCAGGATAATCGACGGTTTCCCTTCCCGGGGTGTTTCAAACAGCTTCCAAAGCGCATTTGTCGTTTCGGCGGGCGGCTCGGGGATATTGAGCAGATTTTTACAAATGTACCTCGCTACAAAGTCGCCGCGCTCGGCTTCGGATGCCGAGTTGTATTCGTTCAGCGGAATGAAAACGGGAACGGGGCCGTTTTCTTCAAAAAGGAGGTCACGCCAGAGCAACAGCAACGACACCGTTTTGCCCATACCGCCGTCGCCCACGAGCAGCGCCTGCGTTTTTCTGTTTTCCCATAAAGCATTCACCGCCAGTTCGAGCGAGGCAACCTGCGTGTCGGTTCTGACCTGCACATCGAGATATTTACCCAGATTGATCTCCGAAACCAGGATGCTCTCGATATTCAGGTATTTGTAACGTCCTTTTTGAAGCCGCTCGAATTGTGCTTTGGAGCCTGCCCGCAAGGTATTTTGCAGGTTTGCATTGTCGAATGGCGTGGCTGGGTCAACCACCTTGGCGGTGCGGTGGAAGAAAAATTCGCCCAGTTTGTATTTCTGGTTGACGAGGCTTTTGCATAGGGGTTCTATCGCAAACCCGTGGTCGCGTACCTGCTTGGTGATTTGGGCCCCAAGCCAGTTGATGGACATGCTGTCGTCCGCATTAGCATGGAGAATATCAATGAGCGCATCCGCAAACGGGCTTTTATCGGGTACCACGCCATTGCGCCCGGCGGTTAGCACCCACCGCGAGGGAACTTCTTCCGCTTCGGCCGATTGGCTTTGCTGCGCCACATCGATTTCCATCGTTGCAAAAGCCTCCGAGAAGCAGGCGTCGACGATCAGGACAATGTGGTGCGCTTTGATATTGGAGAGTATCCTGATCACCTCGCTCACCGAAATCAGTTTTTTCAGATCGCTCGGCCTTTCCGAAAGTACCGGTGCATCGGAAGGGACCCAGTAGCCCTCTTTGTTCTTGTCGAAGTGGCCGTGTCCCGAAAAATAGATGATCAGGTTTTCGTCGGGCCGGATGCGAAGCTCCCCGTTTTCGTCCTTGTCGGCCAGGTAACAGATCTCATCGAAAACAATGTCTGTTTTGGCATTGTCGTCGAAAAGTGGCTGGATCACGAAGTTTTCGTCGGAAAAGCCGTAAAAATCTTTGAGTACCGTAAAAAAACGCTGGCAGTCGGATACCGGGTATTGGAGCGGTGTCCAGTGATCGTACTTGTCGATCGCGACGAAAAACAGCCGGTTCCGTCTTGTTTTATGCTGTCGAGGGGTAATTGTCCCGATGCCCATGTTGGTAATTTCGCTTACTAAACTTTCAATTTCGGTATTTTTCCGGGGTGTTCGGGGTGGCTGTCGAAGAAATTATTTACCGGGCCCGGTAACAGCCGGGGTATTTTCAAGACACTATTTTCCCGTTCGATAATAAAGCATTGCCGGTGTTGATTTTAATTCATCGCGAAGGTAATTTCAGGCAATTCGAGCCATCGTCCGCTGATTACCGGCTCATTCTTGCAACACGGCCATCTTCCCAACCCAACCTTTAGTCTTATGAAAATCTTCGCATTGCTGATCGGCATTAATGAGTACAGTACCACCTCGAATCCGCCGATCAGATCACTGAACGGCTGTGTGAACGATGTTTCCGATTTTGGGAAGTTTTTGAAGGAAAATTACGGCGACCTGATCGCGGATGATCGTCAAATACTCGTGCTTACCGACGCGAATGCATCGCGTGCGAAGGTGATCGCCGGCTTCCGGGAGCACCTTACCCAGGCGGGGCCGGAAGATATGGCGGTAGTCTATTACTCGGGGCACGGCTCCACAGGCATTACCGCCCATGAATTTCAGGCGGCGACGTCCGATCTCCAGGAGCAAACCTGGGTACTGCATGATAGCCGAGAGCCGGGGAAATATGACCTGGCTGACAAGGAAATAGCGCTTTTGCTGGAAGAAGTGGGCGCTCGTAAACCCCGGATCGTCGTGATCGCAGATTCCTGCCATTCCGGGTCGGTCACGAGGGAGCTCGAACAGTTTCTGCAAATGCAGCCGCGGTTTGAAAAGGGTACTTCCGACGTCCGGCCTCTTGAAAGTTACCTGGATGGTGCTTATGTGCAGCGGGGTAACGTCAATATCCCTTCTTCCGACCACCTGCTGCTTGCCGCATGCGACCGTGTGGAGCGTGCCTGGGAGAACAACGGGCACGGGCAGTTTACGCAATCGCTAATTTCTGTATTGGGCAAAAGCGGCGGGCAGGTTACCTACGCAGACTTGTTTGTGCAGGTGAGGGCCTTCATCCGGAATACCTTGAAAAACCAGACACCGCAGATGGAGTCCATCGGCGTTTTCAATGTAAGTCAGGGTTTCCTCGGAAGAAATGTCGACAGCGGACGCCTCACGCGCTACCGCGTATACATGAAGGCGGGCAAGTGGACGATCGACCTGGGCGCGGGGATGGGCATCGAGCAGCGGGTGGGAGAGCCTGTCAGCATTAAAATATATGATACGGTGGCGGACGGCGAGCCTGTGGGCAATGCCGTGCTGGATGTGCTGAACGTGACGGAAAGTACATTGCAAGTCGGGGCATTATCCCTCGACGCGAACAGCGTATACTGGGGAGAGCCCGAATCGCTCCGCTTGCAGCCATTCTTCGTTTATGGCGATGGCGCGGTGGCACAAGTGATGCAGGAAACATTGGCCGGTGCCGCCGAATCGGGCGTAGTTTTGACGGATGTGCCCGCGGCCGCTTTATTTGAGCTGAAAATAGCAAACGGGAATATCGCGGTTTACCACGCCGGAAGCGACGTGATGATCCAAACCGTGCTGGGAACCGATAAATTTGCGGCAACTCATATGCTGAACGTCCTGCAAACGCTTGCCCGCTGGCAACGCCTGCTGGCTTTGCAGCACGCGCAATCGGCCATTCAGCCGGGGCAAATCACCTTCAATGTGGAAGTCGAACAGGGTGGGACTACCGGCGTATTTTCGGATACGCTGATCACGCTCGATCATGATGGGGAGGACATTCCATTCAAAGTCAATTTTCGTAACGGCACAGCCCGGACGTTGTACGCTTCTCTGCTTTATCTTTCTCCCGATTACGGTGTGACCGTCATTTTCAACGATTCGCAGCCCGTGCCGCCCAACACATCCATCGTGCTCACGAGTGACGTTTTTACGCTCAACAGCGACGAGGAGATCGACACCCTGAAACTGATTGTTTCTTCCGAAGCCATTGACAGCAGCCTGTTTGTACAGGAACCGCTGCAAATAGGGGCCACCGTCGCGCCGTCGGGCAGCAGGGGGTTGGGGCAATCGAAAGGGATTGGCGGAGGAAAGCCCGACTGGATCACGAAAGCCGTCAGTATCAGGCTGGTTAAAAAGGCCGGGCAGCAACTCGGTGCGCAGGAAGTGGCTATTGGCAAAGGTATTACGATTCGGCCGCACGATTCATTTCGTGGAAAGCTCGGTTGGGCGCCGCTTGTTTCCAAGACCAGGAGTGTGGACAGGCCGGTCATCAACGAGGCATATTCAGCGGGCAATCCATGGTTCCAGATCGTGAACTTCGACGAAGGCACCAGAGGGGAGGACCGCAGTATTGCCGAGGTGGTGGAATTGAATAATGCCGCTGCCCTGAAAGAGAAGCCGCTGATTATCGACATTCGCCCCGAGCGGGAGGATGAGCTGGTATTACCATTCTTTTTCGACGGCGAGGACTTTCTCCCGATGGGCGAATTGGCGATCACCGAACCGGGCGTGATGCAGGTCAGCGTGGATACCATTCCCGAAGAAGCGGTGGAGAAGACCCGCAGCCTGGGAGGGGCTTTCCGGATGGTGTTCCTGAAATTCGCGGGTAAGCTAGGCATTCAGACAGACCCGAACCGTTTGCGCTGGGTAAATTATGCCAATAATGCTGTGCGCGAAAGTGAAGGATTGGAAGGGAAGGTGAAGCAGGCCAAATCGGTGTTACTGCTGGTGCACGGGATTATCGGCGATACCGAGGACATGGCCAAGACTTTCAAAATGGCGATCGATGGCGGTTATGACCTCGTGATGACCTACGACTACGAAAACCTCAATACGCCGATCGAGGAAATCGCAGCGATCCTGAAAGGCAAGCTCGCCGCCCTCGGATTTCATGAAAATGATGGAAAAAAGCTGGTATTGGTCGCGCATTCAATGGGCGGACTGGTGTCACGATACATGATCGAAGAGCTGGGCGGCGACAAGTTTGTCGATAAGCTGATTATGGCAGGCACCCCGAATGGCGGCAGCAAGTTTGGAGAGATTCCCGGATACGTTAGCTGGGCGTCGGTGGCGCTGGCCCTGGGTACCAAGCTGTTCCCTCCACAGGTAAGCGCAGTTACGGGCTTTCTGTCGTCCGTGCTCAAAGTAGGGAACAAGCAGGTGCTGCTCACTTTGGCACAAATGGACAGCGGCAGCGATTTTATCAAAAAATTGGCCCGGAAAAATATGGCGCCGATTCCCTATTTCATCGTCGGCGGCGATCTCGACGCCTATTTGCACGCCAGCAACGGCCTGCCTCTGATGGAAAAGGTAGTAACGCAAATAGGCACGTGGGTTTACAAGAACACGGTCAATGATATTGCGGTAAGCACGGACAGCATCTTTCAGGCGAAAGCCGCCGCCGTACCGCAAAAGGTGTCGTGCCATCATCTCAACTATTTTGTCATCGACGAATCGGTTAACGCGCTGGCCAGACTCTTGTAGCCGGGTATCTCAATGGTGTTGAGCATGTTGATGATCGAGATAACGTCATCACGCAGCGTGTCGGGAATCATTTTCTTTCTGGTAAACGATTGCAAATCAGCGATCATTACATCCCGGTTATAGATGGTAGTATCGGCATAGGCGCAGTTTTTCTCACTGAAATTTTTGCTGGCCGCGTATTGCCGGTAGTATTTCCTGGCCTCTGCTGCATTGCCGGAAAGCAGGTAGGCATGTGCCATGTTCACGTAGATGTAATGCAACTGCGATTTGGCAGCGATGCCCACAGCCATGCCTTTTTTGGCATATTCAATCGACTTTTTGAAATCTCCATCGAAGAGCCGGTACCAGGACGCATTGTTGTAGACGATCGACAGGTAGTGGTTCAGGCAGCGATCATTCGGAAGCCTTTCCCGCATGTCTTCCAGGAACAGAATGTGGTCGTCACTCGCGTAACGTTTGGATTGCGTGCGTACGAAGGTGAAAAGTGCATTGCGTTCGTCCTCCCGCATTTTCTGGATCTTGGTTTCGAGTTCAACGCGTGCATCCCAGAACACCTCGTTCAGGCGTCGGTTACCATCGGCGCTTATTTTGCGGGACAGCGCCATCCAGAGGCCATAGTGATCTTGCCCCTCCACCTGCCGCGTCAATGCGCTCAATACGCCTTTCAAATGAACGAGCGAGCCCGAGTTTTCGGAGGAGAAGAAATGGCTCGATAGCCGGTCAATCGACGTGAGGTATTCATTTTCCAGGTAGGTCCACAAATCTTCCTTGGCCCCGATGCTCGAATTTCGTTTCAAATATTCAAGGTCTTCGGCATCCAGCGGCAGCAGGAAACGCACTTTGGTTTCAGGCAAAAGGCGCGTACTGGGTTCGATCTTTTTGGTACCCGTCCAGAACAACCTCGTAATGCCCATTCGCGTATCGGAAATCGCAATCACCGAGTCGTGCGGGAAGCGCCGGAGCGAGTTGTAGCTGTATTCATTGTCGATATCATACAGCGACTGCGTGCTGTCGCTTAAAATCCCTTCCGACGTCAGCCTGAACGATTCCCCGATGCGCGTCGTATCGATGATCCTTTTCATGAGCAGCATTTTCCCTTTATCGAAGGAAATTCTGACCAGCGTGGTATCGTGGCTATTGAGGGTTACGGTGATGCCGTGGTTGTAGCGGTCGCGGGTCCAACGGTGCCTGACCACATTATACCGGTTTTCCAGCGTGCCCAAACGCTCGTTATACAAACTCACAGTGTTAGGACCGGCGATAATCAGCAGTTTTTTGTCCTTACCAACGTGTGCAAAAGCCATATCCGTAATAGGTTCCACATTGAATATGGAAGCGAAATAGAGGTTTTCGTGTTCGGGATACCTTTTAATTTCGTTAAACATGCCGTCGCCGAAGAAGCCGGAGAGCATACTGTTTTCTTCGTATTGTTTGTAGAGAATGTATTGCTGAGTTTTCGAACGGGCCAGGTTAATCAGCAGCCGGTAGCGCGTGCTGGTCTCGGAGCTCCACACCGCCAAAAAGGTCAGTATGGTTAATAGAAACAAGGCACCGGCGCCGTAGCTGAGCGCGTAGATGGTCGTGAGCCGGCGTTTGCTGTCGGCCACGAATTTCCATTCTTCGGCCGTAGGCTGCTTGCTCAGGGCTACATTTTCCTTAATGTCTTTGGTCGAACGACGGATATCCCGCAAATCGTTGCGGTCGAGGTACGATCTCAGAAACCATATTTTATTGGATTGTTCGTATTTCAGGTAGGCATTTTTAATCGTCTTGATGGTGCGGGCGATGTGCGAATTTTCCAGACTGAATTTGTCATAAATGATCTTGGCCAGGCTGTCGTGTGCAATTTCATAGATGCTGTCGGTCCCGTTACCACCGTATTTGTCGAGCCGGAGAATGTTTTTGGTAGCCAATGACTTGACAATCGCCGTGGCGATATCCAACGGAGCGGCTTGCGAAATAATATCCTCGATCTTTTGCGGGCGCTTGGTACCCTCGTCGGTCACGAAGCAGTAAAGCACGTCGCGGATCGTGTTGTAATTTACCGATGCATGCACCGCGGATACTTCCGATATCGTACTCTCTATTCTTTCTTCCAGAAATTGTTTGAGGACATTCTGGATATTACCCACTTCCGTCAGCAAGCTCGTTTTGAAACTTTTGCGCGCGCCGGGCGCCTTGTGCCAAAGGCGGTCGAGGTAAATTTGAAGGTGCGGCAGTTCAATCAGGTTATCGTCGATTTTGAGATTTCTGACGATCGCATCGATGGTGGTCTCGTCGGTTTCAATATCGAAATGCTCGCAGGATTTCCGGATCACATTCTTGATATCGTTGTCGGTCATCCGCTCGACCAGCACGCGCTTGTCGAATAGCTCCGGTACAATGCTCTCGTATTTCTGCAATTGCGCAATGTAGCGCTCGCGCATGATGAAAATCACCTTGCACGGAATGTCGCCCGCATCGAGTATCCGTCTGAGTTCGTTGAAAAACGTTTCTTGCTCCTCCGTACTTCCTAAAATGAATATCTCCTCGAACTGGTCGAAGATCAGGTATATCGGTTTGAAAAAATCGAGGTAAAGCGAGCGGAGGCATTCGAGAATATCGGAATCGAGCGGAAAATCCTGCTTGTTTTTGAGGTTAATCTCCTTTCTGAGGGAAATGTTGATGTCGTCGTAGCGCCTGACGAATATTTCGAGCCAGTCGGTTTTTTCGAAGCAGTTGGCGAGCCCGCATTTGATGATACTGGATTTCCCGGTTCCCAACGGACCGTTCACCAGCACGATGTTGGATTCGTGGATGTAGTTGTAAATGATCCTGATTTCTTCCTCTCTTTCAAAAAATGCGCTGCGTTCGCTTTTCTCGAACGAGTCGAGCAGCTTGAATGGTGAGTGGGTCATGGTCTGTCAGGATTTGAAATAGGAGATAAAACCTTCCACGCTCTGAAGAATATCCGGCCCGATCGTTTCCAGCTCCTCCTGCGATATTTTCAGGTCGGTTTTGGTCTTTAAAAAGCTGGGCAATGCCGGGATTTGCAGACGGTCTTTTTTTTCGTTGATATTCTTGATGAAATTGTAGGTGCAGGTAGTGGCGGTAGCTTTATTATCATAATTATAAAAGAAGTAAATCTTGGAAAGCTTTTCGCTGATCAATGCATTCATGTCGATCACGAATGGGTACAGATTAAATGCGGAGAGTTTCTTGTCTTCGATTTTATAAATCACGACCGAGTTGGAGTCTGTGAAATTCTCGAAATCCTCCATTTTGTCGGTAAACCCTACGAGCACATAATCCAGCTTCACCATCTTGTGCTGGTACACAGCCGGTTGGTTCTTCTTTTTATTAATGTAAATATTCTTGATCGTCGCAAACTTGTAGCGCGCACAGAAACCGAGCTCTTTAAACATAATGCAAAGGCTGGCTTCCGCTTTCTGGCAATCCTCACGGCACTCGCGGTCGTCGAGCTCTTCCATGATGGCCAGGTCCCGGTATTTACTTTTAATGCGTGTGATATTCAGGTAAGCTCCGAAAAATTCGCTGTCACGCTCATCCATAAGGTCGGCCAGGTGCGACATTTCGCTTACAAACAACGGCACGTCGTGGGCTTTCAACTTGTCGTGTATGAGCCGCACAAGCGGAATTACGTCGTAGGCTTGCCTGTCCTGGTGATCGAGCAGGAAGAATGCGCTGATTTGCTCTTTGAGCCGGTCTTCCAGAACCGGCACCTTGCCCTGCACCAGCGCTTCCCAAAGTTGGGAGAACATAATAAACAGCAGCAGGTCGGCCATCACCGAGTAGGTGTTGATCAAAAACCGCAGGCGTTCGCTGGCCAGGGGCTCGTCTTCGGTCACGAGCAATTTGCGAACCTGTTCCGCGATAGGCGAGGGCAGGCTGTTGATGATCGCGTTTTTGACCTCCCGGACATCGAACCTCTTCGGGTCCCATTGTTCACCGTACTTTTTTTCCAGGTCTTCGAACATCGGAAGCTCATCGCTGAACGTCATCAGTACATTGTAGAGCGAAGCGAGAATCGCGTCCTCGGATGTATTGAAATTGGAGTCGATCTGGCTTTTGATATGCAGTTCGTAGAAGCTCTTTTCCGATAACCGGTGGCCGGCGGCGTCCGGGTGGTTTTTGTGGAGATAAAGCCCCCACACAGGTCCAGTATTCGGTGCTTTGATTGTTCTTGCAATGCCGCGGTCCTGATGTTCTTCGGTAGTCAATGTCGCATTGTTTTTGGCGGTAACTACCTCTGTTGCCAGTTTGAAAGCTTCGTCGATCGAATACCCGCCGGCCAGTTTCTGGTAAAAATCTTCGGCGAAGCGGGTGGCGGTGTCGTCGCCGATATCGACGCTGGTCGCGATGACGGCGCGCACACCGGCATCGAGGAGCTGGTTTACCTGTTCTTGGGTAGAGCATCCGTTAAGAAAGACAAGTTGCAGGTTCTTTTGCAGACGGATCGATTGGAGCAACCCTGCCCCGTATACGGTGGCGTCCTCCATCAGCAGCTGGCTGCCGCTGGCGTGCCCTGCATAATGGATTATTTCAACCTGCGGCTGGTACAGCAGCAAGCGGTCGCGCAGCTTTTTGATCGTCCTGGGGTCGGTATCCAGCAGCAGATGGCCCTTCCCCTGCCGCTCACGCAAAGCATCCGAAATGGCTTCTTTTTCCTTTTCGAGCTGAGAGAGGTATGCGTCACCGGAATTTGAAAACGCGCAGAGTATAACAGGAGGTCGCATTGATCGGGAAGGATTTAGGCTTATCAGCTACAAAACTATAAGGTAAATAACAATACCAAAGTAGTTCTACTTTTTCTGGGAAATGTTATTAAGCGGTTTTGGCCTTCCTTGCGTATTTTGAGCAATTTTGTTGACAATAAATTATATTTCCCTTTTTGAAAAAGCATTCCCGACAATCTATGCGAGTCATTACATTCATTAACCGGCTGGATGCCCATCATAAGCTGGGTATCGCGTTGCTGGTTGGTTCGCTGGCTGTGGTGCTGACCAGTTCTGTTGTAGAAAAACCCGTCAACTGGATGATCGGCTGGCTGGCGTACGGTGCGGTACATCTGGGCCTGGCCTGGGTAACCATTCTCAGCTCGCACCCGGCGGAGGTGAGGCGGGAGGTGGATGGTCAGGATTCGAGTCGTGTCGTGATTTTCCTCTTTGTCGTGGTCGCCTCGTTTGTGAGTCTTTTTGCCATATTATACTTGCTTTACGCCGCAGGCAAAACGGCCTCATGGTCGGAGCTGACCCTCCATTTTGTCCTTTCGTTCTCCTGCATTGTTTGCTCGTGGATTCTGGTTCACACCATATTCACGTTGCGCTACGCTCACCTCTACTACCGCACCTCCAAAGATGAGCGCGACGGGAAGAAGCAGCAAAAGAAAGGGCTGGACTTCCCCGGCGATACAGAACCCGATTACCTCGATTTTACCTACTTCTCGTTTGTGATCGGGATGACCTTTCAGGTCTCTGATGTGACCATTTCTTCCAGGGAAATCCGAAGGCTCGCGCTCGTTCACGCCCTCTTGTCTTTCGTGTTTAATACACTCCTGGTAGCTCTGACCATTAATGTGGTGTCCGGATTGATCCAAAACAGATAATGAACGCCGCCCGGAGGCTACTGTTAAAAAGGAGTCACTCTGTAAAGAATGACTCCTTTTCACTTGCATTATTTCCCCTCAGTAACCTGTCTGATTACCCGGAGCCAGTTAAGGCCCAGGATCTTTTTGATTCGCTGATCGCTGTAACCCAGCTTTTGCATGGCGATGGTTATCTGCGGATAATCACTGATGTCCTTGATCTCCCGGGGCAGCTCGGGGCCGCCGTCCAGATCGGAACCGAGGGCAATATGGTCTTCGCCAACGAGGTTTACGCCATAGTCGATCACCCTGGCTAGCTGGTCTACATGCATCCAGTATTCGTCGGGAATGGTACCATTGTAAGTGAATGGCAGCTCGCGTGCGAACTCCTTATCGACGTCCTCAATGGTTTGCGTCGTAACCTGGGAGCTCAGGATTCGCGGTGTTTTAGGCTGCGGGCTCGGCTGCACCTTAACCGGGTTGTTCGATTTCTGCCACGCCCAGTATTTCGGATTATTGAACAGGCTGCCGAAATGCACCCCGATTACACCGCCTTTTGTGGCAATGGCTTTGGCCGCTTCGTCGGAAATACAGCGGGGATGGTCCACTATTTTGTAAAAACCACCGTGACTGTAAATCACCGGGTGACGGCTGGCCGCTACCGATTGCAGGATGGCGTCGTTGGATGCATGGGCCACGTTGATCACCATGCCAAGATTGTTCATTTCCCTGATCACGGCTTTCCCGTGATCGTTAATGCCTCCCCAGGTGTACACGTCATTACACGCATCGATGAATGCATTGGTGGTACTGTGCGCGGTGAGCTGCATCGAACGCAAGCCGAGCTTGTAGAGCGCACGCAGCAGGTCGAGATCGCCGTACAGGTCATAACCGCCTTCCAGATCCAGAAAAGCGGCCATTTTACCTTTTTTATTGATGCGTTCGATGTCCGAGGCGGTCAATGCCAGCTCTATTACCGCATTGTTCTTTTTGATCTGATCCAATGCCAGGTTCACTACCCTGAACGTATTCTTGGTTTCGAACCTGCCTGGGTAATAGTTTTCAGGCGTGTAAACGGAGAAAAACATCGCGTCGAGCCCACCTTCTTTGGCTCTTGGCAGGTCGACGGTCCCATCCGGGTACCGCTGACCGATGTCGGTTTTCAGTATGAGCTCGCGGCTCATGACATGCGTATGCCCATCCATGACGAATGCGCTGCGGTGCAGGTCGGGCATGGGTTTCGGGGAGGTCACCGGGTTACTATTTTCGCTACCGGGAACGGGTAGCATTGATTTTATGGGAAAAACATTGCCGGCCGTCGGCAAAAGGGTCAAGGTCTTAATAACGTCTCTGCGTCTCATTTGATGTCGTTTTCGTCTTCTCAGGGTCGAATTGCAAGAAAGTACAAAAACATCATGCACTATTTATCGTCGTAATGACCTCTGGATGAAATAATGTCTACTGTGACGGTATGGTCGTCAACTGAATACAGGAGTCTATGCTTATCGGTTATCTTCCTTGCATACAATCCTGCGAGGTTATGCTTTTTGAGTTGCGGTTTTCCACGTCCTGTTTTAGGATGCTCCGCAAGTTCTTCTATTAACAGTTTTGCTTTTTTATACGCCTGTGGTTCAGATCTTTTCAGGAACTGCAAATCTTCTTTTGCTTTGTCTGAAAAAACGATGGTGTATATCACAGATTTTCAAAAAATGCGTCAAGTTCTTCTTTAGTCTTGATTACGGTGGACTTGCCTTCCCGGATCTCTTGCTGCGCATCTTTTATGCGTTGGATCATTTCAGGGGAGAAATAGAGATCATCTTCGGAGACAGGGGTAAGCACATAAGTTTGCTTGCGCCCTCTTCTGATGACTATTTTCTCTCCTTTGTCGGCCATCTCAAAGAAGTCTTTTTGCCTTTCCCTGAACTGCCTGCTAGTCGTTTCTATGATTGCCATTGTGTACTTTTTTTGGTACACAAATATAAGTTTTTATGGTTGATTTATTTGGATAATGAGCGACCATATTCTTAAAGTACAAATCGCGTAGCGATGTAACATCGGTAGCAACAATAGGCCACGCGTTGTAAAAATCCCGTCAGGGATGCAACAGCAAAGTATTAGCGCTAGCCATATGCCCGGTTGTTACATGCCCAGGGGCATTTCAAAGCATCTAAAACATGCATTTGCTACCGATGTTACATGCCTGACGGCATTTTTATTCGATCATTCCCCGTTCCACGGCGGATCATTCAATCATCCCAAACTACTCCGCGAACCCCCGCATATACGGTACATTCGGTGGGCGCTCGCCTTTGTTGAATTGCGCCCCGCGCGTGGAGCGGTAGGTCATGTTCATGAATGGCGTTTCGATGCGGCGGCCGACCGGAGCGTATACCCCGTTCTGCCAGTTGGATTCCATATTGAATGCGGTAATCCCCGTCGATAAAAGCAGCCGCTCCGCATTGAATGGCTCCTTTTTGGTTACCATCGTTTCCACGATCCAGTGCGGCTGCGAGTTGGAGGCGTGGTATTGGGAAAACGGCCCCGGCCATTCGAGCATCGAAATGATCGTCGGTTCTTTGCTTCCTGCGATCTCGGCGGCGTAGGTCCAGCCGACGTCCCGGGCATTGTAAATGGCAGCCTTCGTGCCATCGTTATATTCGACGATGCAGACGTTCGGTTTTTCGATCGCCTGAAAATGTCCGGGTTTGAGGTTCATATTGGCCCGAACGGATTCCAGGAGTTTGGCCGCCCAGGGATTCTTTTCCGTCCATTTCCAGGTTTCCGGTCCGCGGATGCATTGTACCGATTTGACGCCCGTTTCGCCACCCTTCCGGCGTTCTACAAAAGCCTGCAACACATCCACGCAATGGAACAGCGCGCCCTCATCCGGCGCTCCGCCGAGCATCACCGAGGCTTTGATAGGAGTTTCGACGTCGATTTCTATGTCGGGCTTGCGGTAGTGGACGGGTATGGAAGAGCCGCCGGTCAGCGGGAAGCCCAACTCGCGGGATTTGTCGAACATCCATTTGGCTTCGTCCCAGCTGTATGAGAGGTGTTTGTCATTAAACACAGGTACCGAGCGCTTGCTCTGCTCGAAAACCCGGATTACCTGCTGGTAAATCCACCAACGCGGTAGCATCCACTGGCCTTTGAGCGTGGTCGCGTAATCGCCATGCTCGCCGACGATCACCACGCCATCCACAGCAAGTTCCTTACCGCCTAACGTAACCGCCTCACCGACCGTTTTGAAGATCGGAATGTTTTTGGATTTACACACTTTCTGGCCCAGCAGGCTGCTGTCGAACTGGTGAATGTAAACCGACACCACTTCGATTCCGGAAGGTGTGTGGGCGCCCTGCCACCAGTAGCCGTCCATGAGTTTCGCAATGATCCAGTCGGCATGGGACCTGGTAGCGCCCCAATAGGTGACCAGGCAGGCTATCCGCGGCTTGGCTTGTGCGGTTTGTGGGACGGCGGCTTCGGTTGCAATGCCGGCGAAGGCCGTCAGACCTGCCATACCGGTAATGCCGAGCATTTCACGCCTGGTCAGGAGTGAAGCACCGGTTTGTTTCTTTTTCATCATTTTTAAGGTTGCAGTATTTAGGAATTACCTTAAAGAGGCCGGAAGTGGTCCCGGATACCCTTTTGAGGCAGAAATTATCGATATCGGCCGGTAATTTTCCCCGCTATCCAATAACTGGCGCAGTCTGTTTGAACAAGGGGATCACAATGATACATTTGCAAAAAAGGTATCAACAAATTATTCCAAAAACCATGAGCCGGATATCCATCAACTACATCGAATTTTATTGCAAGCACATTGACGTCATCAAGGCTTTTTACGGCAGTGCCTTCGGCTGGACTTTTACCGATTACGGCGACGATTATACCGCATTTGAAGACGGCGCACTATTCGGCGGCTTTCACAGGAATCCGGAGGAGACTGCTGGCGGAAATCCGCTGGTAGTACTGTATACCAAAGATCTGGAAGGAGTGAAAGATAAGGTTATCGTCGCCGGAGGTAACATCACCGTCGATATTTTCTCCTTCCCGGGAGGCAGAAGGTTCCATTTCGCGGACCCTGACGGCAATGTGCTGGCTGTTTGGAGCGAGTAAGGGTATTCGTGAAAAAATATAAAAAAATGCTTGAATATTAGCTTTTTAATGATTTGGTAAATATATTTATGTTAACCAAAATTTATCGCTGAATCCGTTTGGAGGCGGGAGCTAATTATGGGGAAAGTCAGAAATATTCTCGAAACAAAGAAGACAGGACCAGTGTCCATTCGGCCGGACAACACTGTTTTCGAAGCTCTGGAACTGATGGCTGAAAAAAACATCGGCGCGTTGCTGGTAATGGAACGGGAGCACGTCGTTGGAATCTTCACAGAAAGGGATTACGCACGTAAAGTTATCCTGAGAGGTAAGGCCTCTAAAGATTTATTGGTGGGGGAAATCATGACAAGTAATCCCCTTACGGTATCCTCGGATACATCTATTGAAGACTGCATGGCTTGCATGACCGACAAATTTATCAGGCATCTTCCGGTTATCGACGACGAAAAACTCACAGGTATCATTTCCATTGGAGACGTAGTCAAATTCATCATCGAGGATCAGGAATACGTGATCGACAACCTGAAACATTACATTACGGGCATCTGAGCATTTCTTCATTTCCAACATCTTACCCATTTTATCACGCCAATCTGAGAGAATACAGTTTTGTTGCTGTTCCCGTTTTCTAAATTGGATTGCTTATGGATCGTTTAAATGCGTCTGGCACGCCAGGATGGCCTTTTTGGCTATATACTTTACTGGTTTTTGCATTACTGACATTGATAATTTCGCTTTCTTACTTTCTCGGTCAACGGCATCGCACAGCGGCGTCCGAGCAGCCCTATGAATCGGGGATTCTCGAAACCGGCTCCGCGCGGCTGCGCTTCTCGGCGCAGTTCTATCTGATTGCGATGATGTTTGTCATATTCGATATCGAGGTGGTATTTATCGTGCTGTGGGCTCTGGCATTCCGTGAACTCGGCTGGCCAGGGTACCTCGGCATTTGTGTTTTTATAGGGTTGCTGTTCGCCGTGCTGATCTACGAATGGAGCATCGGTGCGTTGAACTTCGGGCCCGACGGGAAGAAAATACTCAAAGCTTACCGTAAAATGCCCAAAGGGCAAGCGTACCATGAACTGGTGGCTAAGTAAACCGTCCGATCCCACGGCGGCAACGCAGGGAACGGGTTCATTCGAAGAGGCTGTGGGGCAGAGTGTTATGCTCACGACTGTCCAGGACCTGCTGGCCTGGGGCCGGCGTAACTCCATGTGGCCGTTCCATTTCGGCCTCTCATGCTGTTTCGTGGAGATGGCCACCAGCATTACGAGCAAATATGATGTAGCAAGATTTGGCGCGGAGGTAATCCGGGGTACTCCCCGGGAAGCCGATGTGATGGTGATCGCCGGTACTGTTTTTGTGAAAATGGCGCCGATCATCAAAAGGCTGCACGAGCAGATGATGGAGCCCAAATGGGTGATTTCCATGGGTTCGTGTGCCAATTCGGGCGGGATGTACGACATCTACAGTGTGGTGCAGGGTGTAGATAAATTCCTTCCCGTGGACGTGTATGTACCGGGCTGCCCGCCACGGCCCGACGCGTTTATGCAAGGACTCATGCTGCTGTCCGAATCGGTAGGAAAGGAGCAGAGGCCGCTCAGCTGGGCAATTGGTCCCCAGGGCGTTATCAGGCCCGAAAAGCCTGTAATGCGCATGGAAAAGAAAGAGGAGAGGAAGAAGATCGTTGATTTTCGTACGCCTGACACTGTTTGACATGGAAGATATCGATTCCGGTCTCGTAGAAGAGCTGAGGGCCGCGTTGGGCGACACAGCTTTTAAAATTGAAATAAACACCGACGGGGTTACTACGCTGCGCGTCAAGAAAGAGCAGGTAGTGGCTTTGCTCACACACCTTAAAACGGGGATTGTCCGACCATTCGGCATGCTTTTCGACCTCAGCGCCATTGATGAGCGCAGCAGGGCAAAAGCGGCGCTGAACGGGTCTGTACCGCCGGATTTTACAGTTATTTACCATCTGCTCTCGTTCGGTAGGAACCGGTTTATCCGCATTAAAGTGGCCTTGCACGGAGAGTACCCCTCCATTCCGTCGATTTGCTCTCTGTGGACAAATGCAAACTGGTATGAAAGGGAGGTCTTCGATATGTTCGGAATACGGTTTGAAAGCCATCCGCACCTGAGACGTATATTAATGCCGTTAACTTGGGACGGCCATCCTTTGAGAAAAGAACATCCCGCTCGCGCGACCGAGATGGGGCCCTTCCGGCTTTGGGAGGAAAAGCAGGACCGTGAGCAGGAAGCATTGCAATTCAATCCCGAAGAATGGGGCTTGAAAAGGCACAGCGAAGATGCCGACTTCATGTTCCTCAACCTCGGACCGCAACACCCCGGCACGCACGGCGTGCTCCGCATTATTTTACAGCTCGACGGCGAGGACATCGTCGACGCTGTACCCGACATCGGCTTCCACCATCGCGGGGCCGAGAAAATGGGTGAACGACAGTCCTGGCACACCTACATACCCTATACCGACCGGGTGGATTACCTGGGTGGCGTGATGAACAACCTGGCCTATCTGCTCGCGGTGGAAAAGCTGGCGGGCATCCGGGTACCCCCACGCGTCGAAGTGATACGGGTGATGTTGTGTGAGCTGTTCCGCATTGCCAGCCATCTGGTATGGTACGGCACATTCGCCCAGGATTTGGGGCAGCTCTCGCCGGTATTCTATATGTTCACCGACCGGGAAAAGATATTTGATATTATTGAAGCCGTTTGCGGCGCGCGGATGCACCCCAACTGGTTCCGTATCGGGGGCGTGGCACAGGACCTGCCCGCCGGCTGGGACAAGCTGGTGCGCGATTTTGTCGATTACTTTCCCAAACGCCTCCGGGAATACGACCAGATGGTGATGCGTAACAGCATTTTCCAGGCCCGTACCGTGGGTATTGGCATATACACACTCGAAGAAGCGATTGAATGGGGCGTAACCGGCCCGGGCTTGCGGGCGTGCGGGTTTGAATGGGATTTCCGGAAAAAGCAACCCTATTCGGGTTACGGAAACTTTGATTTCGACATTCCTACCGCTCAGAACGGGGATTGTTACGACCGTGCCGTGGTCAGAGTGCAGGAGATGTGGCAAAGCCTGAAAATCGTCGAGCAATGCCTGAATAACATGCCGGAGGGGCCCTACAAATCGGATCACCCGCTCACGACGCCGCCCATTAAGAAAAACACGATGCAGGATATCGAAACGCTCATTACCCATTTCCTCAATGTGAGCTGGGGGCCGGTAATTCCCGCTGGCGAAGCCATGAGCTGCATCGAAGCCACCAAAGGCGCTAACAGTTATTACCTGACCAGCGACGGAAGCACGTCGGCATACCGCGTCAGGATCCGGACTCCGTCGTTTCCGCATATGCAAATGCTTCCGTATATCAGTAAGGGTTACACGGTAGCCGACCTGCTGTCCATTCTCGGCAGTATCGATTATGTTTTGGCTGATATAGACCGATAATCAACAAACTATTTTGTCATGATCGCCCAGGAGACACTCACACCCGAAGAAATGGCGGAGATTGACCATGAGATCGCGCTCGTACCCATGCGGCGCGCGGCGGCTATCGAAGCGCTCAAAATCGTGCAGCACCACCGCGGATGGATTTCCGACGACAGCCTGCAAGCCATTGCCGGTTACCTGGAAATATCGCCGGAAGAGCTCGACAGCGTGGCAACGTTTTACAACCTCGTTTTCAGACGGCCCGTCGGCAGAAATGTCATTCTGCTATGCGACAGCATCAGTTGCTATGTGATGGGTTATGAAAAAATATACGGGCAAATCCGAGAAAGGCTGGGCATTAGTTTCGGGCAAACGACCCCCGACGGCCGTTTCACGCTCCTGCCTAATGCCTGCCTGGGTACCTGCGACCACGCGCCCGCGCTGATGATCAACAACGAGCTGTTTCGCGACCTGACGGAAGAAAGCCTGGACGAAATACTGGACCGATACCACTGACGCCATGGAAACGCCTCTCACCCAGCATATCAGCTTCGACCGCCCCTGCTATAATCTCCGCGATTATGAAAAGAACGGGGGCTATCAGGCATTGAGGAAAGCACTTTCGCTGTCCCCGGAGTCGATTACGAACACGGTGCAGGCGTCGGATCTGAAAGGCAGGGGAGGAGCGGGCTTCAACACGGGCATGAAATGGAGTTTTGTACCGATGAACGGGCATTATCCGGTCAAATACCTGATCGCGAACGCCGACGAAATGGAGCCCGGTACATTCAAGGACCGGATGCTGATGGAGGGTAACCCGCATCAGCTCATCGAGGGCATGATCATTTCGGCTTTCGCGATCCAGGCCAATATTTCGTACATCTTTTTGCGCTGGGCTTATAAAAAGGCTGGTCGGCTGCTCACGCACGCTATGGAGGAAGCCTATGCGGCGGGTTATCTGGGCAAAAACATCCTGGGAACGGGCTACAACCTGGAAATGTACCTGCACACCGGCGTCGGCCGTTACATCTGCGGGGAGGAAACCGCCTTGCTCAATGCATTGGAAGGAAAAAGGGCTACGCCGAGGGCCAAGCCGCCTTTCCCCCAGGTAAGCGGGCTGTTTGGCAAGCCTACGATCGTCAATAACGTCGAAACACTTTGCAATATCCCGCACATTATCAACAATGGCCCGGATTGGTTCAAAAGCCTGGGCAAAGGCAATGATGCCGGTACGAAGATTTACGGCGTGAGCGGGCGGGTCAAAAGACCAGGTCTATGGGAACTGCCGATGGGCGTTTCCATGCGCGAGCTGATCGAGGATTGCGCCGGTGGAATGGCTAACGGATATCGTTTCAGGGGGGCATTGCCGGGAGGAGCTTCCACCGACTTTCTCGTTGAAGAACATCTCGATATCAACCTCGACTACAAATCCGTGGCCGCTGCGGGAAGCAGGCTCGGTACCGGCACGATGATCATCCTCGACGACCACACCTGTCCCGTGGGATTTGTGCATAACCTCGAACATTTCTTCGCGCAGGAGTCGTGCGGATGGTGTACGCCCTGCCGCGAGGGACTACCATGGACGGAAAAAATACTACTATCCATCGAACGCGGCGAAGGCAGGCCGGAAGACTTGCAGCTGCTCGAAACGCACACGCGGCTTTTGGGGCCGGGGAATACGTTCTGCGCGCTGGCACCGGGCGCGATGGAGCCGCTGCAAAGCGCGCTGAAATATTTCAGAGAGGATTTCGAAAAGCATATCGATCAAAAAAAATGCCCCTGGCGGTAAATTATCATGGTACGCATTTACATCGATCAGAAGCCTTATGACGTAAAGCCGGGTAAAAACCTGCTCGAAACCTGCCTCACACTGGGTCTTGACCTGCCTTATTTCTGCTGGCATCCGGCGATGGGCTCGGTGGGAGCGTGTCGCCAGTGCGCCGTCAAGCTTTTCAAGGATGAAAATGACAAGACCGGGCGTTTGGTGATGGCCTGTATGGAAGGGGTGCGGGATAATATGTACCTGTCCCTGAATGACACCGCTGCGCACGATTTCCGGTCGCAAAACATCGAATGGCTCATGAGCAACCACCCGCACGACTGCGCGGTGTGCGATGAAGGCGGTTCGTGCCATTTACAGGATATGACCGTCATGACCGGCCATGCTTACCGGCGTTTCCGTTTCCCGAAAAGGACTTACCAAAACCAGTACCTCGGGCCATTCCTGCACCACGAAATGAACCGCTGTATCCAGTGTTACCGCTGCGTCCGGTTTTATAAGGATTATGCGGGAGGAAAAGACCTGGACGTATTTGCGGCGCATAACCACGTGTATTTTGGAAGAGAAAAAGATGGGGTACTGGAAAACGAGTTCAGCGGAAACCTGGCGGAGGTTTGTCCTACCGGCGTGTTTACGGATAAAACGCTGAGGGAGCATTATACCCGTAAATGGGATATGACAATGGCCCCGTCCATCTGCCAGCATTGCAGCCTGGGTTGCAATATCATCGCCGGTGAACGGTATGGAGCGCTCCGGCAGATTACCAACCGGTTCAATGGCGCTGTCAACGGCTATTTCATTTGCGACCGCGGCCGGTACGGCTATGAGTTTGTCAATGACCCCGGAAGGGTAAGGCAGCCGGTAATCCGTGGGGAAAAAGAAGGCCGGAATCTGTTCGAAAGCCTCAGCGGTATTCTGACCGGAGGTAAGCTGCTCGGTATCGGCTCGCCGCGGGCCTCATTGGAAGCGAATTTCGCATTGCGGCGGCTGGTGGGTGAGGAGAATTTTTATCAGGGCATTTCCGAAAACGAAGCCGGGTTGCTCCGTAAAATACTGGCGATCCAGCACAGCGGGCACGTTTATACACCCTCGCTGAAAGAAACCGAATATGCCGACGTGACGCTGGTACTGGGTGAAGACCCAACTAATTCTGCTCCGCGGCTTGCACTGGCATTAAGGCAGGCGGTCCGCACCAAACCGCTCGAAAATATCGCAGGATCCAACATCCCGCTCTGGAATGATGCCGCGATCAGGGAGATGATCCAGGATGAAAAGGGAGAACTTTTCATGGCATATCCTGTCAATACCAAGCTTGATGAAGTCGCGTCCGGTATGCTTCATGCGGCGCCGGAGGATATTGCACGATTCGGCTTTGCTGTTGCCCATTATATGGAAAGCAGTGTACCCGAGCCGGAAGGACTCCCTGCGCAAACGAAGGAATCGGCCAGGCGCATGGCGGATCTGCTCCAAAAGGCGGAAAGGCCGCTGATTGTATCGGGAACATCACTTTTCAATGAAGACATTATCCAGGCCGCCTATCAAATCGGGCAGGCATTGGAAAAAGCGGAGAAAAAAGCCGGACTGTGCTTTGTATTGCCCGAATGCAATTCCGCGGGGCTTGCCATGATGCAGGCACCGTCGCTGGCCATGGCGATGAGAGCTGCGGAGACCGGGGAATTCGCCACGGCGGTCGTTCTGGAAAATGATCTGTACCGCCGGGCGGAACGGTCTGAGATCGACCGTTTCTTCAATGCATTTAAAAACAGCTTGGTACTCGACCATCTTGAAAACGACACCGCCCGCAAGGCAACGGTGCTGATTCCGACCGCTACTTTTGCCGAGGGAGAAGGAACGCTCGTCAACAACGAGGAACGCGCACAGCGGTTTTTTCAGGTTTTTATGCCTAAAAACGAGCATATCCGCGAAAGCTGGCGCTGGCTCGACGAGTTCCGGCAATTCCGCGAAGGCACGAAACCCGACGAACTTCGGGAATTGGACAATCTGTTGGAAGAACTCGTGAACGCCATGCCGCAATTCAAAGGAGCGGAAATGGCGGCGCCGCTATCCGATTTCCGGATTAACGGCCAGCGCATTCCCCGGGAGCCGCACCGGTTCAGCGGTCGTACCGCGATGCTTGCCAATGTGGCCGTGAGTGAACCCAAACCACCGGTAGACACCGATTCGCCGCTCTCGTTTACGATGGAGGGCTACCGCGGGATGCCGCCGGCACCATTAACACCCTTTTACTGGTCGCCGGGCTGGAACTCAGGCCAATCGGTGCACAAGTACCAAAGCGAAGCGGGCGGACCGCTGCGCGGAGGCGATCCTGGTGTGCGGCTGTTGGGCAATGCTGTGCATTTTTCAAACGGTTTTCATAGCGCTAGTCCAGCTGCATTTAAGCGACAAATGGATGAAATGGCGTTGGTACCGCTGACGCACATTTTCGGTTCGGACGAACTTAGCGTGTTGTCGCCATCCGTGGAAGGCCGTTCTCCTCGCCCCTACATTGCTCTGAACAGCCTGGACGCCGAACGCCTGCATGTTTCGGAAGGAGCTATTTTAAAAATGCGGATAGGTGACCAGGTTTTTGACCTGCCGGTAACCCTGAAAAATGAATTGCCAGAAGGCCTGGCCGGGTTGCCGTACAACCTGCCCTCGCTATCGGGTATCGCATGGCCTGCGAAAGGTGTCTTAACCAATGCAACCGTATGAACGAGATTCTGAAATATACGCTGATGATCGTCATCATCCTCTTTACGCTGACCACGATCGCGGCCTGGTTGATCTGGCTCGAACGACGGATGCTCGCGCTCTGGCAGGACCGTTACGGTCCCAACCGGGCAGGCCCATTCGGTTTGTTTATCGTCGTGGCCGACACGATCAAGCTGTTTTTTAAAGAAGACTGGATTCCGCCGTTTGCCGAGAAAGCCGTTTTCGTTTTTGCCCCGGCTATTGTCGCGGCGGCTGTGCTGCTGAGTTTTGTGGTGGTACCGTTCGCGCCGGACATTCTGGTGGCCGATCTGGACATCGGATTGTTGTTCTTTCTCGCGATGTCGTCGCTGGGCGTTTACAGCATTGTGCTTGGCGGTTGGGCCTCCAACAATAAATACTCGCTGCTGGGCGCCTTGCGCGGGGCCTCGCAGATGATCAGCTATGAAGTTTTTATGGGTCTTTCTCTGATGGGTGTGGTGATGCTTTCGGGCTCGTTCCGGCTGACGGACATTGTAATGGCGCAGAAGGACTTCTGGTTTGTGGTGACGCAGCCGGTTGCGTTTGTACTCTTTCTGACAGCCGGGATAGCCGAAACGCACAGGCTGCCTTTTGATATCCCCGAGGCGGAGAGCGAGCTCGTGGCGGGTTTCCACTCCGAATATTCGGGTATGAAATTCGGGATGTTCTTCATTGGGGAATACCTGGGTATCATCCTGATTTCCGCCATGGTGGTCACTATTTTCTTTGGAGGATGGCTCGGGCCGGTTTTGCCGCCGGTAGTATGGTTTACCCTCAAAACATTCGTTTTTATTATATTCTTTATCCTGCTGCGCGCTTCGCTTCCACGGCCCCGGTACGATCAGCTGATGGAATATGGCTGGAAAATTATCCTGCCCATTGCCTTGCTCAATCTGCTCATTACCGGCGGATTTACCCTGCTGAAAAACTAACCATTAACCCAATGCGTCATGATCAGCTTACTCAGATCGATCGGCCTCATTTTCCTGCATATGTTTAGGAAGCGCGAGACGATTCAATATCCGGAAGAAAAAGTAGTGCTGCACCCGCGCTGGCGGGGGCGGATCGTGCTCACGCGTGACCCGGACGGGGGCGAGCGCTGCGTAGGCTGCTACCTCTGCGCCGCGGCCTGCCCGGTCGATTGCATTTCCCTGCAAGCGACCGAGGATGAAAACGGCAGACGGTACCCCGCATTTTTCAGGATCAATTTTTCGAGATGCATTTTCTGCGGTTACTGCGAGGAAGCCTGCCCGACGTACGCGATTCAGCTCACCCCCGATTTTGAAATGGGCGAATACAACCGGCAGAACCTGGTGTACGAAAAAGAAGATCTGCTGATCGACAGCCAGGGTAAGTACCCGGGTTACAACTATTACAAAGTGGCCGGCCTCGCCGCGGGTGTAAAAGGCAAAGGCGAGGGTGCCAACGAAGAACCGCCCGTTGATATACGCAGTTTGATCCCCTGAACTATGGAAATCGCTTTTTATATCGCCGGTACCGTCGCCCTGGTAGCCACTTTAATGGTTATCACACGGCATAACCCCGTTCACGCGCTGTTGTACCTGAATGTGTCGCTGCTGGCGCATGCTATGCTTTTTTACCTGCTTGGCGCGTCGTTCGCTGCACTGCTGGAAATCATCATTTACGCGGGGGCGATTATGGTCCTTTTCATATTCGTGGTGATGCTGCTGAACCTTGGCAAGGAGACCGCCGAGCAGGAACGAAAGTGGCTGAAACCCAAAGTGTGGATGGGACCAACCGCATTAGCCGCGATATTGTTTGCCGAATTTCTGGCGCTCGTGTTATCGTCCGGGCAGGGGGCATACAGCCCGGCTGTGGTAGGCCCGCGTGAACTGGCCCTGTCGTTGTACCACGAATACCTGTTAGGGGTTGAACTGGCAGCGATGCTGCTCATGGCCGCGGTGGTGGGGGCTGCGCATATCGGCCGCCATAAAAAACTGGTACTGCACCGGTTTTTGCAGGAAGAAAAGGAAAAAGAAGAGGAGAAACACGAAGAAGCGGTGCTATGAAAACAACTGTTTCAATCGAAGTGGTGGTATTGCTGGCGGGCCTGCTGTTTGCATTGGGGATCGTCGGGGTGATCATCCGGAAGAATATCATTTTCATGCTCTTGTCAGTCGAGATCATGCTCAATGCGTCGGGGCTGGCATTTGTGGCGGCAGGCTCGCGGTGGGGGCAGCCCGACGGCCAGGTGATGTTCGTGTTCATCCTGGCCATGGCCGCCGCCGAGGTATCCATCGGCCTGGCGCTGATCCTGCAAATCTACCACCAGCACAAATCGCTGGATATCGATAATCTGAGAGAAATGAATGGGTGAGCAGCCCGTAACCTGAAAGCGCATGGACAAGTATCTATGGCTCATACCCGCCCTTCCGCTCGGCGGATTCCTGATCCTCGCATTGGCGGGGAAACAGCTCACCCGAGCATCTGTGGCGATTGTCGGAGCGGGCAGCATTTGCCTTTCCGCGTTGGTAACCATCATTGTCGGGGGCGCGTTTCTGGCCGGTATGCCTGCGAACGCCGTATACACTCAGACCTTATGGACGTGGTTCGAGGTGGGCGAGTTCAGTGCGAAAATTACCCTCACGCTCGATGTCCTTTCCCTGGTTTTTGTTTTTGTCATCACCTTTATCGGCGCGCTGATCCACATCTATTCCACCGCATTCATGGAGGCGGACCGGGACTATGCCCGTTTCTTTGCCAGCATGAACCTGTTTGTGTTCTCGATGCTGGTACTGGTGCTGGCCGATAATCTGTTGCTGATGTACCTGGGCTGGGAGGGGGTAGGGCTGTGCAGCTACCTGCTGATCGGCTTCTGGTACGAGCAGCCCGCCAACGGCAATGCGGCACGAAAGGCATTTACCGTCACCCGGATCGGCGACGCGGCCATGGCCATTGGTCTATTCATGGTTTTCCAACAGGCCGGTACCCTCGTTATCTCCGATATCGGGGCCAATGCTACAACCATCTGGCAGCCTGACAGTACCGTTGTAACGATCACTGCGCTATTGCTGCTGGCCGGAGGCCTCGGCAAATCGGCCCAGCTTCCGCTACAAACCTGGCTGCCCGACGCCATGGCGGGGCCATCGCCCGTGAGCGCGCTCATACACGCGGCCACGATGGTGACCGCCGGCGTGTACCTGGTAGCGCGTATGCATGCGATCTTCGCGCTCTCCGAAACGGCTCGTCTGGTGATTGCCGTCATCGGGGCCGCGACCCTGCTGCTCGCCGGGCTTACCGCCCTCACCCAGTACGACATCAAGCGCGTACTGGCCTATTCAACTATCAGCCAGATCGGCTATATGTTCCTCGCATTGGGCGTGGGCGCCTGGACGGCTGCGATATTCCATTTTATGGTTCATGCATTTTTCAAAGCATTACTCTTCCTCGCTGCGGGAGCCATCATTGAATCCCTTCATCATGAGCATAATATGTTTAAAATGGGTGGGTTGAAAGACAAAATGCCGGTGGTTTTCTGGACATTCCTGGCCGGTGCTCTGTCCCTGGCGGCGGTGCCGCTCATCAGTGCAGGGTTTTATAGCAAGGATCAGATACTCTGGTACTCCTGGACGGCCAACGGCGGGAGCCCTGTATTATGGATGGTAGCCCTTTCCGGTGCATTGATTACCGCTGCCTACACCACGCGCATGATGATCCTGACATTCTGGGGAGAATCGCACACGCCGGTCGGGCATTTGCCGGGCAGGCGCATGACGATGCCGCTTGTGGTGCTCGCGGTATTCTCTGTTTTTGCCGGGTTTATCGAGCTGCCGCATAATTTCGGGCATTTTACGCTTTTCTCGGATTTGTTGCATCCGGTATTGCCGGAAACGGTTATGCGGGATAATATTCCATCGGAATGGCTGTTTCAGCTTTTGGCGGCACTGGCTACCCTGAGTGGTATATTTCTTGGCTATCATTACTACTATCAGCAACCTGCACGCATCGAAAACCTTCGCCGGAACGGCTTGCTGGCAAGCCTCCACCGCTTCTGGTTTTCGGGTTGGGGTTTCGACGCGCTGTACGATCGGGTGCTGGTGAAGCCATTCATTTTTATTTCCAAAGTCAATAAGTCGGATGTTACCGACAGGCTGTACACCGGCATCGCTGCGGCGACCGGTGAAATGTACAAGCTGCTTTCACGAACGCAATCCGGCTCGCTTCGGTGGTATATCATGGGGCTGGTGGTTGGTGCAATTCTCATCCTGGGTATTCAGATAATGCTATGATACTGGTCCTATTAATCACGGTTTTAATGGTCGGCGCCGTTGCGGCGGTGATCGCAGGAGAATGGAACAGGCACCTTCCGCGGTGGATCGCATTAGCGGCCAGCGTCACAGGTCTGTTACTCGTGATATTGCTGTGGGCCAATACCTCGCCGCATTCGCTGACGGACGGGCAATGGCTGATGGACTACCGCAAAGCGTGGATTCCTTCTTTTGGCATAACCTTCCACCTGGCGGTCGACGGGCTGAGCTTGCTTTTACTGGGTCTGACCTTTTTTCTGGGCGTGCTCGCCGTACTCTGTTCCTGGGATGAAATCCGCGAGCGAAGGGGCTTTTACTATTTCAACCTGCTCTGGATCCTGGCAGGCGTGGCGGGGGTATTTATGGCCATGGATATGTTCCTGTTCTACTTCTTCTGGGAGGTGATGCTCATTCCGATGTATTTTCTGATTGGTATATGGGGAAGTGAAAACAGGGTATATGCAGCTTATAAATTCTTCATTTTCACGCAGGCAAGCGGTTTGCTGATGTTCCTGGCCATATTGGGCCTCTATTTCATCCATGGGCAGGATACCGGCGTTTACACATTCGGGTATTTTGAACTGATTGACACTGTAATCCCATTCAAAACGGCTTTCTGGCTGATGTCCGGCTTTATGATCGCCTTTGCCGTCAAGCTGCCCGTATTTCCATTTCACACCTGGCTGCCCGACGCCCACGGGGAGGCGCCTACGGCAGGAAGTCTCATTTTGGCCGGATTACTGCTGAAAACCGGTGCCTATGGTATGCTGCGTTTTGTGGTACCCATGTTCCCCGAAGTGGTGACGGACGTGGCCGTGCCGGCTATGGTGCTCGGTGTCGCGGGTATCATTTATGGCGCAGTCATGGCCTATTCGCAGACCGATTTGAAACGGCTGGTCGCATTTACGAGCGTGAGCCATATGGGTTTTGTGATCACCGGCATTTTCGCATTGAATGAACTGGCGCTTCAAGGAGTGGTCATGCAGCTTGTTACCCATGCTCTGAGCACCGGCGCTTTGTTTTTAATGGCCGGGATGATCAAGGAGCGGCTGCATACCCGCGATATCGAACAAATGGGGGGGCTCTGGGGGCCAATGCCTCAGATGGGTACCATCGGGCTGGTATTTGCGATGGCCTCGCTCGGATTGCCGGGCCTGGGAAACTTCGTCGCCGAATTTCTGATCCTGCTCGGTGTTTTTCAGGCGCAGCCCTGGGTCACCGTTGTCGCGGCCTCCGGGCTGATATTTTCGGCAGTGTATTCCCTGCGCATCGTTGGGAAGATATTCCTGGGCCCGCGCAGGACGATGGAAGCCGTTCCCGATTTTTCATTGAGGGAAATGCTGATCATGGCGGCGCTCACGGTTTCGGTAGTTTGGCTCGGGCTGTTTCCGCAGCCGGTGATCGACACGGCCAAGCCTGCCATCACGGAGCTTATTCGGTTTATGGATGTTCATCATATGGCCGCAGATCATCAGTCTTATGTCAAATAATGATTTCTCTGCGCTGATGCCGCTCATGGTGCTGGCAGGCGCATCGGTACTGGTGATGCTGCTGATCGTGGCGCGGCTGAGCCATCGGATCATCCAGCTGGTGAGTCTGCTGCTTTTTGTAATAGCATTCATTTGTTTGCTAAATATCCGCGGAATGCTCCCCTACGAGGTGGGTTCGCTGTTTATGATGGATAGCTTCGGCGCTTTTATGACCGGGCTGATCATCTTTTCGGGATTGGTGGTCAATGTGTTCTCCTACATCTATTTTCAGGAAAAAGAAGAAGGACCAAAAGAGTATTATGTGCTGCTTTTCCTGTGTACGCTGGGCGCTTGCGTGCTGGCGGTGAGCGAGCATTTCGTATCCGTCTTTCTGGGGCTTGAAATCCTGACCATAGGCTTGTACGCGCTCATTGCCTACCTGCGTACGCGCAACCACAGCATTGAGGCGGGCATCAAATACCTGGTGCTGGCGGCGTTTTCGTCGGCTTTTCTGCTTTTTGGAATGGCCCTGGTGTATCTGGAAACGGGTACGATGTCGTTTGCAGGAATGGCCGATGTGGTCGCGGCCGAAAGCGTACCGCCATTGCTGCTTACCGGATTAGGTCTGATGCTGGTCGGGCTGGGCTTCAAGCTGGCGGTAGTGCCGTTTCATATGTGGACCGCCGATGTGTACCAAGGCGCGCCTGTGCCGGTTACGGCATTTATTGCCACTGCCTCCAAAGGTGGGGTCGTGGCGGCAATGCTGCGCTTTTTCATCGCGATCGACGGGTTCCAATCGGAGCCCTTGCAGATGGTCATGATTACCATCGCCATTGCATCGATGGTGGCGGGCAACCTGCTGGCACTGCGGCAGAAAAATATCAAGCGGCTGCTCGCGTATTCGTCGATTGCACATTTGGGATATTTGCTGGTTGCATTCATCCCCGGCAGCGCTGTGGTCCTGCAGGCCGTCAGTTTTTATTTGCTTACTTACTTTATCACGACTTTTGCCGCCTTCGGGGTGATTACTATTCTCTCCGATTCGGAAACCGATGCCGATGATCTGGACCGGTACAAGGCATTATTCTGGAAGCATCCCGCATTGGCGAGTATATTGGCCGTCGCCATGTTTTCGCTGGCGGGTATTCCGCTCACGGCGGGTTTTACGGGGAAATTTTATGTACTCACCACCGGTATCGGGCAGGGTTTCTGGCTGTTGGCCGTGGTGCTGGTGCTGAGCAGCGTGGTGGGGCTGTACTACTACCTCCGGGTGGTTACGATGCTGTTTGCCGGTACACGCGACTTGCTGCCGGATCCTCCGGCCAGATATCCCGTTTTTCTGGGAATCAGCATGGCAGTTCTCTCCATTCTCACTTTTGCGCTGATCTGGCTCGGCGTTTACCCTGATACCGCGATCGGCGTCGTGCAGGGGCTTCAATTGAAATAGCCATGAAAAAGGGCCTGTCCGTCGGATTGCTTTCGCAAAATGAGAACAGGCCCTGCAAATGGTTATCTTAACGACGAACCGTCACTTTCAGGAATGTGGCGGGAATCGAAGTGGCATTTTTGTCTGGACTTTGATTTTGGCTTTCGAACAAATTTGCCAGCTCCTGGTGCAAATCGGCCTCTTTGCCGTTCTTTTCCGCTGCTTCAAATGCGTTCATCGTAGGCCCGTAGTATTTCCTGAAAGTTTCAAGAAATGCTGCCGGAGGGACGGGCGTCCGGAAGGTGAATGTTTCCCTTTCGAAAGAGATATTTTCCTGCGATGCGCCCGCCGCTACAAAGCGCTCGGTTACATTGTTTTCCACACCCCAGAGCATCGGGCTCACAAACCCTTCCGGCGGTGCGGGCGTGTAGGCAGAGCTTACTTTCAGGATCTGGGCTACGAGCGTCGGGTCGCCGGGGATCCAGTTGCCCATCACGATCTTCCCGCCGGGGCGCGTTACGCGAAACATTTCCTTCGCCACATCAAACGGCTGGGGCGCGAACATGGCCCCGAAAATGCTCACCACCACATCGAACGACTGATCCTCGATGCCTTCGAGGTTGATCGCGTCGCCTTCGCGGAAGGTGATATTGGTCAGCCCTTCGGCCTTTACGCGGGCATTACCTGCTTCTACGAGGTTCCGGGCGATATCCACGCCCTGGACATTGGCGCCCAGCCGCGCGGCAGGTATGGCGGTAGTGCCGTCGCCGCAGCCGAGGTCGAGGACTTCCTGGCCTTTGGTGATTCCTAATTTTGCTACCAGCGCAGTGCCGCTTTCACGCATTGTTTCTGCCAGACGGGTGAAGTCACCCTTTTCCCAAAGTGCTTTGTTTGCATTCATTTTATTTTTCATTTTAGATTAAATAGATACTGTTTTGATTTTTGGCTAAACGACTCTCCAATAGTGCATGCAGGAGAGGAAAAGCGCGAGAAGAATTGTCATTAATTTAAGAATTTTCATGGCTGAATCGATATCGGGCGCAACCCGATATACTTTACGGTTTGAACTTCAACTTGGCGATCACATTCTGCCCCACGATTTTTCCGTGAAGCAGGCTTACTTCACAGGTTTTACGGAAATGAATGCCGGCATACACCCTCGAAACCGCGGCTTCGGAAGCCGCCTCTTCAAATGAGTTGAAAGTTCTCGGCGCAAATGCGGGGAGGTTGTACGGCTTGTCGGTGAAATGGTAGTTCTGTCCGAAAATTTGGCTCAGAACTTCCGCAGCGGCTGCCGACATTACCGAGTGACCCGAGGGATATTCCGGATGCGGAGGCGTTGGAATCACAGTGTTCCAATCAGGATGGTTCATCACTGTGCGGATGTAGGTCACCGGGCGCACGCCGTGATACACATATTTACCTTTGCAAAGACTGATGGCCCCGTCGGACATGGCGATGCCCAATTGCGCGAAAGCTTTGGCAGCCGCAGCCAGCCCCGGTTTTTCGATGGCCAGGACCTGGCTCAGGATGTTATGCCATGAATTGTCGGGCCAATAGGTCGCGATGGTGCGCTGCTCCTGCGTGAGCGACTGCGAAATGGTGTACAGCTCCTCCACTTGTTTGTAATACGCTGATGCGGGATCTTCCGAATAAGGTATGGGCGCACCTTGTTCCGCGCCTGCATCGCTGTTGGGCACAATCGTGCGTACTTTGCCCCAGTTGGACAGAATAGCCGGTGCGAATGCAGGCGGCGTAGGTTTCCAGTAGGACGGTCCGCTGAGCGGCGTATACGGAGTAGCGTTGTCATAGCCATCGGTTTTGGCCCATTCAAAAACGGCTGCCGCGATTTTCTTCCCGAAGTCGACGGAGTTGGCCAGCACGTCGGGTTGCTGGTGCGCCTGGTACTTCGCCAGATTGGCCGCTTCCAGCGAATCGATGCGTGCCAGCGTAGCGGCTGAGATGCCCGGATGAATCACGCGGTTGATCGCGGCAAGGGCTGCATTGGCGCTGGCCGGGAAGTAATAGGTTAATGATCCCGACGGCTTCGGCAATGCGGGAAGGCCATTGAGCTGCGGCGCGATCGACTGGTACCCCGGCAAACCAGGCTGCAATGATTCCCACAATGCGACACCGCTGTACGCCCATCTGCGGGCTGTCACAGGCGGGGAGGCGGGCATGACCTGCGCGATTTTCAACTGCATGGTGAGCCACGACGTGACTACCTCGGAGGAAGCAGGCTGCTCGGCCGGAATCTGGGGACCGTCGTGATCCGTGCACGAGACGGTGAGCATTGTGCAGGCAAGCAGCCCGAAGGCCGATTGTCTGACGCGTTTTAATAATGTTACATTTTTCATGTGATAATAGATTATTGAGGCTGCAAAATTGCATCGGTGAGAGGGGCCAAAACTTGTAATGGCGACGCATATCCAGGTAATTATGCGTCGCTGCATAGGACCCTGAAAACAGCCGCTCATATCTACCTGGATTTGCATCCTGCCTACAATCCGGGCCCGTTAAGGGCATATAGTTTTGCCGTCGGCTGATTCAAACCGGCCTTATATCAATCATTTACATTAAAAACAGCTATGAAAAACAGTAACATTTTCCGGGGCTCCGGCGGCCGTATTCTCGCATGCGTTATCCTGATGGCCTTTTCGATCGCCTGCTCGGATTACGATGATCACCCCAAGCCGGTACTCACTCCCGCAGACCACATTATGCTTAGTGAAAACCTCACGATGCCCGCGTCATTTGCGCTTCCTTCGAATCCGAAAGGGTATGAGCGCGTGGCTACTTACTTTGCCGTGGGCGTGCAGAAATACAAGGCGCAAGTGAAGGATGGAGCAGGCCCGGTGCAGTACCAATGGGTTTTTGTGGCGCCGGAGGCGGATCTGTACGATGCGTCCAATGCGAAAATAGGCAGCCATTTCGTCGGTCCTACCTGGAAACTGAATGGCCCCGGCTACATGATCGCAGGGCAGGCATTCAGTCCTGCCAAAACCTATTCCAAAGATCCGAAGAGCATCGACTGGCTGCTGCTGACCAACAAAGCAGGCCAGGAGCCAACGGGCATTTTTCAGGGAGTAGGGTATATATTCAGGATCGCGACAACCGGCGGGCGAGCGCCGGTAAGCCCTCCGACAGATGCGGCGGCCACCGCCGATGTGCCTTACACCGCGGTTTACCGGTTCGTCAAACGCATTCCCTAATTACGCTTCTTTTTGCGAAACCCTCGCGGCATATTCCGTGGGGGTTTCCCCGAATTCCTTTTTAAAGCTTTTGCTGAAATACGATTGGTCATTGAACCCCACCGCATAACCGATCTGCGTGATCGTGTCAGCCTTTTGGCGGATCATTTCTGCTGCTTTTTGCAGGCGCATGTCGCGGATAAAGTCGTTCGGGGCCAAACCGGTGAGCGCTTTCAGTTTCCGCAAAAGCTGCGTGCGGCTAAGACTCATTTCCTCCGCCATTTTCTCAACCGAGAACAGTACATCCTCCATATTGGCCTCCACAATCTCCTTGGCTTTCATCAGAAACTTGTCGTCGAGCGACATTTCCTCCGAGGCCGTGACGTGTACCCGGATACGTTCGCGGTAGCGTTCAGCCAGTTTTTTCCGGAGTTCGATCAGGTTTGCAACCCGGACAGTCAGTTCTTCCACCGAGAAAGGTTTGGTGAGGTAGTCGTCGGCCCCGGTTTTTAATCCGTCGATGCGGGATTCCTGGCCGCTCTTTGCGGTAAGGAGTATCACCGGGATATGGCTCGTCCGTTCATCGGATTTGACGGCGGCCGTGAGCTCGATACCATCCATGCGGGGCATCATCAGGTCGCTAATGATCAGGCTTGGCAACACCTTACGTGCGCACGCGAGCGCTTCCACGCCGTCGGGTGCCTTGAAAACGGTGTATTGGCCTTCCAGCAAAGAGGCCATGTAATCGCGTAATTCGGCATTATCCTCCACGATCAGTACCGTTTCCTCGGTAGCTCCACTGCCGGCTGTGCGGCGCTCCTTGCGTTTTGCTTCGTTTAATATCGGTACTTCCGGAGCCTGGTCGGCCGGATGTGCAGTAGGAAGTGTGTAGGGGAGAGACCCGTTTTCAATGATCTGGCCGGCCTCGTAACCCTCCTTGTGCACTGGTACCTCAATGGAGAAAACCGAACCTTTGCCGACTTCGCTCTGGAGTGAGATACTTCCTTTGTGCAGTTTAACAAGCTCTTTGGCAAATGCTAACCCCAGACCGGTGCCGCCATCCTGGTTTTCGACGGTCTGTCGGGCCTGGTAAAATGATTCAAACACCCTTTTCTGTTCTTCCGGCGCGACGCCGCGGCCTGTGTCCGACACCGAGACTTGGAGCACCGGCTTCCCTGCCTTGTCGGTAATATGCGCAGCAATTTTTACCGAGCCGCCGGCTGGCGTGAATTTGAATGCATTAGACAACAGGTTGATAATCACCTTTTCCAGCTTGTCGGGGTCGAACCAGAAGGGGCCTTCCGGCACAGCAATCGCTTTTTCAAAGGCTATTTCCTTATGCTGCGCCAGCGAGTCGAAGGAGGACGACAGCACACTCAGAAACTGGCGGAGCTCTCCTTTTTGTATTTGAAGCTCCATTTTACCGGCTTCCAGCTTCGAGAGGTTCAATAGCTGGTTCACGAGTTCGAGCAGGCGGTTGGCGTAGCGCTTCATGGTGAGGAGCTTACCTTGCTCGGCGGGGGGCTTTTTGCTTAATTCTTCTTCGAGGGGGGCGAGAATCAGCGTCAGCGGCGTCCGGAATTCGTGGGAAATATTCGCAAAAAAGCGGGATTTCATGCGGTCCATTTCTTTCAGCTCTTCGGTTTGGAGCAGGATTTTCTCGGTGCGTTCGCGGACGGTATTTTCGAGCACGAGTTTTTCCATTTTCAGCTTCCTTTCCCGGAACCGAACCAGCACGACCGCCATGCCGCCCAGGAGCAGCGCGTAAATGGCGAATGCCCACCAGGTACGGTACCAGGGCGGAAGAATCTTGAAGGCTAATACATCTTCGCCTCCCGCATTACCATATACGTCTCTGCCGCGCACCCGGAATACATAATTTCCTTCGGGCAGGTTGGTGAAGTCAACAAACGATTCACCCGACCAGGCCGACCATTTCTCGTGAAAGCCTTCGAGGAAGTATTGAAATTGGTTTTTGGTCGAAAGATCGTAGCTAGGCAATGCAAACTGGAATCGCAGCCGATGCCCGTAAGCCATTTCAGGCGAAGCACCCCGGAAACTCACCGACGAATCCTGGTCGACCGAAATCCGGCGGATCAGCGTTTTGAATGGCTTGTTGACGCCTGTTTCAAGGCTTTTGTCAAAGAGTACCAGCCATTTATTGGATCCGAAAACCATGAACCCGTCGCCATTGTCGTGCATTTTGGAAATGAGCGCATCGGATAGCCGTCCCGAAACGGGTAGCCTTTGGAGCCTGCCCTGGGCATATTCAAATACCTGGCTCTGGTAGTTGTGATAGAGTGTAAACCACATGGTACCATCGCGGCCCGCGACGATTTCGTTGATCCACCCGCCCTTGTACGGCGCCACACCGGCGGTAAGTACCGAGTCGACTTCAAACCTGCGTTTGGCAGGGTTAAAGCGGTGCATTGCCTCGTCGGTGGAGGCGTAGACTGTATTGCCAACCTTTTCCAGCCAGCGGATTTTGTTGGACGACAATCCGTTTTCGGGACCGTGGTGGATGAGCTTGAACGGATCGGCCAGCGAATGCATGGCGCCCGGCGTTTGCCAGGCTATTTCATAAATTCCGTTTCGCCGGCTGTTGATGAAAATGGTACCGTCGGCCCCGCGCGCGAAGCTTTCGGAATAGAATTTCATATCGTCACGCCGGCCGCCCTGTACCCATTTGCCATCCTTCAAAAGCAGTTCCGTAAGTCCGTTGCCTTCCAGGCCCACGAGCAAATGCGGAGGGACCTGCGGGGATCGCGCTTCTTCTACGCGTACTACATTCTCTTTCGCTATTTGCGACCGGCTCCCGTTTTGATTCAGTACAAAAACGCCGTCGTAGTTGGATACGATCAGTTCATTTCCAAAAGTCTGGCAATGCATCGTCAGGTTGTCTATTCCGGCGATTTTTTTGAAATAGGGTTTGGAAATACCTTGCGAAGGCGGGCTGTTCAGCTCGAAAAGGCCTTTGCTGTTGGTGGTAAATAACTTATTGTTAAAGACTTCAATGTCCATCGGATTCTCGTCGAGGCCGTGATTTTCGTTCAGCACCCGCAGCGGCGAACTGATTTCCAGGCGGCTGATCCCATTGTCGGTGGCGAGCCACAAATCCTTTTCGGCATCCTCGAAAACGGCATATACGGCATCGCTGGACAGCCCTTCTTTGCGGCAGATGTTGTTGCGGATGGTGCCGTCGCGTTGCATCAGGTAAAAGCCCGACCCGGTAGTAGCAAAAGCATAGTCTCCATTACTGAGCTGTGCGCTGTGGTACACGGCATCTTTGATGCGAACCCTTTGGCCGTCCTTCATCAACGGTTCGAGTTTTGTCCCGTCGTAGATATAAAACTCCTTGGTGAGGCCGGTTACCAGCAGTTTTTTGCCTTCGAACGGCAATAAACTTGTCAGCCCCATTCCTTTGAATGCCTCGCCGCCTTCGACGAGTTTCAGCGAATTTCCTTCTTTTTTGTAGAGGCCCTTCTCGCTCACGCTCACGTACAAGGCGTCATTGACCAGCCAGGCGAACCCGAGTGTGCCGATGTCGCTTTTCCATACTTTGAATTTCCCACCCGTGAATTCAAGAATATGCAGGTCGCAAACGAAATAGACAGAACCCTTGCCGGCGAATGTAAACCATATATTCCCGAAGTTCCGGTCGGAGGGGCTGAGCTTGTTTTTCAGGGAGTGAAAAACCATTTTATTCTGACTGTTTTCGGCCAGGTAGCCCACTTCTCCCGATCCGCCGACGTAAATACGGCCTTTCGGGTCCTTCGCCAGCGACCGTACCGGATTGCCATCGGTGGTAGGGATGAGCTGCCAGGTCACGCCATCATATTCGAGCACGCCGGAGTTGTTTGCAGCGTAGATAATGCCATTGTTTCCCTGCACCAGCGCCCAGTTCTGGAATGCGGCCTTGTACTCGTCGGTGGAATAGTTGGTAATGAATGGAAGGCTCTGCTGCCAGATCTTTGCAAGCGGAGAACCGGGCTTTTGTGCCGCTGCGTTCAGGCCCAGCGCCAGGGCGAAAAGCAGGGGTATTTTTTTCATAGGTCGGATGGTAAAGCCTGGCATAACGAGCCCAAACCTGCACTTGATGAGTACGATACGTTGTGAATAGGAGGTAAAAGTATTGTATTTTGAAGGCAGGAGCAATGTACGGCGGATCGACCCGCGCAGGAACTTACTTAACGGGTCCGGGCGCAAAACGCGTACGGATAGTTTTTTAGCAAATGTTTGCTTTGATTTGTGCATGTATAAGCTTTTGTTAGCCGCTATCCTGACCCTCGTATGCGGAGCTGCGTTTGCTCAGCTTCGAATTGAAATTGTTGAGTCGCCGCCGCTGATTTCCCCGTCCTCGTCACTTTTCCTTGCCTCGGATTTGAATAACTGGAGTCCGGGAGACCCGAACTACAAATTCAGAAGAGATCAGGGAGGAAAGTATTACATCGATATTCCGAAAGTCCCGGCCAGGTTTGAGTACAAGATCACGCAGGGTAACTGGACCATGGTAGAGGGCGACTCTTCGGGGACTCCGCTTGCTGACCGGGTTTACGACGCATCGAAAGAGGCCGATCCGCATTTGATCAGGATCCGCATTGCGGGCTGGGAAAAAAAGATCGTATATACCTTCATTATCAACAAACTTCCGGAAAATACACCGCACGACGCAGAGATATTCATTTCCGGGAATTTCAATGACTGGGAACCCGCGAACCCGCTTTACAAGGTGTATAGGAACGTGGACGGCACCTACCGGACTACCATTTACACCGATAAGGACCCGGTCGAATACAAGTTCACGCGCGGCAGCTGGAAGTCGATCGAAGGGCGGGAGAGCGGCAAAGCGCGACCGAACCGGACGATCTACCGCGATTCGAAAGTGGATCATATGTCTATCAATGTGGAAATAGACGGCTGGGAAGACCTTTCGGCCTCATTCCATTTCTACTCGCTGTACGATCTGCTGCTGCTGTTCTCGGTTTTTCAGGGCATTCTGCTCATCATCGCGATCCCTTCCATGCAGAATTACAACCGGCCGGCCAACCGCTGGCTGGTGATCACGATCGGGGTGGCCTCGCTGATGATCCTGCTGCGGACGATCGGCGGCTACCGGGAGGCAGCGCAGGCATTCGGGAAAATCCTGCTCATGCCGGACTTCATTCTCTTTCTCTATGTGCCCGCATTCTATTTTTACCTCCAACGGCTGCTGTTCAACCAATCCGTTAAGCCATTCCGGCAGGTTGCGCTTTTTCTGCCGGTGCTGCTGCAATGCTTTGTGTACCTGCCGTTTTTCCTGATCAGCGACAGGGAGCTGCATTTGCTGTTCCTCGTGCGCGACCGGAGCCTGTTCGGGGTGTTTTTGGGTACCGGCCTGCTAGCGCTCGGCTGGAATACCTATTTCTGGTTCCTCTTCCGCAAGACCTTCCGCTTTTACCGGGAGCAGTACCAAAGCCATTTTTCGTACGAGCAAAACCTGCATTACCTCAATACGGTGCTGTTTATCCAGGCGCTTTGCCTCGGACTGTGGTATTTCCTTTTTATCATGCTGGGCCTGGGCTATTGCTTTGATTTCGACGTCACGCAAATCGTGGAGGGCAGCGTGGATGCTATCTGGCTGGCTTTTTCTACCATCACCTATTTTGTGGGGTATTTCGCGATTCACCAGCCCGAAATCTTTAAAATATCACCACAGCCACGATCGATTTTTGATGCCGGTGTGAGCGTGGAAGAAGCGGAAAATCAGGAGAGCGTCGCCGACAAGAAGCCGGAACAGTCCGAGGATATCACCGACCTGAAACGGCTGGTGGAGGAGTATATGGCCAAAGAAAAGCCGTTCACCAACCCGAAACTGACGCTGAGCGAACTGGCCGGCAAGCTGAAATTGTCGCAGCACACCCTGTCGCGGGTGATCAACGACGGCTTCGAAAAAAACTTTTTCGACTTCATCAATTCCTATCGCATTGAGGATTTCAAGAAGCGGGTCGATAATCCCAAATTCAAAAACTACACGCTGCTGAGCATTGCCTACGAGGTGGGCTTCAACTCCAAAACGGCATTCAACCGGTCGTTCAAAAAAATCACCGGACAGACCCCGCGCGACTACTATAATGCGAGCCGTCCCGAGGAATAATTGACTTTTTTGGGTTTAAATTATCAGGAAAATAAGTGCCATTTTATAAAGTGGAGCTTGTAGTTATATATTTAAGTAACTGTAATTGAGATTATTATGGTGTAATAATGCATTGTTTTCAAAAATATCGCTGAAAACCGGAAGTGGAACGACAGCGGCTTCGAAAGGGGATAGTTTTGCCAGGAAATATTTCGATAAATAATTGGATTTATCCGATTGGTACCTCGAAGTGTTCGAAAGCAATCAATCACATTTTATCCCTTTACGATGAAACAGCTTTACCAAAAGACGGTCTGTTTTGCCCTTCTGCTCCTGCTCGGGAATGTCGCGCTTATGGCGCAAGGCACGGTCAGCGGAAAAGTTACCGACGAGCACGACGGCTCGGTATTACCCGGCGTTACGGTCGTGGTCAAGAACAGCGCGCTCGGCACCCAGACCGACGAAACAGGAAAGTACTCCCTCTCCAATGTGCCGGCCGGTGCAACGCTTGTATTCAGCTTCGTAGGCAAGCTGGTGAAGGAAGTGCCTGTTGGAACCGAATCCGTTGTTAATGTTACGCTGGCAGATAATTCCAAAGAACTGTCGGAAGTGGTCGTGATTGGGTACGGTACGCAGAAAAAGCAGGAGCTCACGGGCTCGATCACCAGCATTTCATCGAAGGACTTCCAGCAAGGCAATATCCAAAGCCCCGAGCAGCTGATCGTGGGAAAGGTAGCCGGGGTATCGATCACGTCCAACAACGGACAGCCCGGCTCGGGAAGTACGATCCGCATCCGCGGGGGCGCATCGCTGAATGCGAGCAACGACCCGCTGATCGTCATCGACGGCGTTCCTTTGAGCGGCAGCAGCCTCAGCGGCGCACCGAACCCGCTCAGCCTCATCAACCCGAACGATATTGAGACTTTTACCGTGCTCAAAGACGCCTCGGCAACGGCCATTTACGGCTCACGTGCATCCAATGGCGTTATCCTGATCACCACCAAAAAAGGTCAGAGCGGAACGCCGGTGGTCAATTTCAATAGCCAACTGGCGGTCTCGAAAATTATCAAAACGGTGGATGCCCTCAGCGCCGACGAGTTCAGGACTTACGTGGAAACGAACGGTACCGATGCCCAGAAAGCATTGCTGGGTTCAGCCAAAACCGACTGGCAGGACGAAATCTACCGCACCGGCATCAGCACCGACAATAACCTCAGTATTTCGGGCGCATTGAAAAGCATGCCTTACCGCGTTTCGCTGGGGTATTTGCTGCAAAACGGTATCCTGATCACCGACAAAATGCAGCGCCCGTCGGCTTCGATCAACATCAGCCCGCGGTTCTTCAACAAGCACCTTAAAATCGATCTGAACCTGAAAGGGGCGCAAACAAAGTCGCATTTCGCGAATCAGGGTGCGATCATCAATGCCGTGCAGTTTGATCCTACGCAGGCGGTTATGGACGAATCGAGCCCGTTTGGCGGTTATTTCGAATGGGTAACGAAAGACGACGCCGGGAAAGCGACACTCAACCCGAATGCGCCGAGAAACCCTGTGGCGCTGATCCGCCAGCAGGACAACAATGGTACGGTCAACCGCAGCTTCGGAAATGCGCAGTTCGACTACAAATTCCACTTCCTGCCCGATCTCCACGCGAACCTGAACCTGGGTTACGACATTTCGAAAGGCAGCGGGACGACATTCGTACCGGAATATGCTGCGCAGAATTTCACTACCAAAGGCCAGAATAACAAGTATTTGCAAAAAGTGAACAACAAGGTCGCCGAGTTTTACCTTAGTTACGCGAAGGATCTCAAAAGTATTAAAAGTAATGTAAGCGCTACGGCCGGTTATGGTTACTACAACAATGCGACTAAAAATTATTTCTATCCCAATTTCAGCGCCAATGGCGAAATTGTGGAAGGCTCGCAACCGAAGTTTGAATACGATATCCCCGAAAATACGCTCATTTCGTACTACGGAAGGCTGATTTACACGTTCGACGATAAATACATCCTGGCGGGTTCGATCCGGACGGACGGTTCGTCGCGCTTCTCGCCTGAAAACCGTTGGGGGGTATTCCCGTCGGTAGCATTGACCTGGCGTATCAACCGGGAGGATTTCTTGAAGCCTGTAAGCGCCCTGACCGACCTCAAACTGCGGCTCAGCTACGGGATCACCGGTAACCAGGACGGCATCGCCAACTACTCCTACCTCGGGATCTACTCGGTGAGCTCCAATGCTTCTCAATACCAGTTTGGAAATACCTTTTACAACATGACCGCTCCGGCCGCGTACGATCAGAACATCAAATGGGAGCAGACTGCAACGGCCAACGCGGGCCTGGATTTCGGGTTCTTCAACAACCGCCTGTCGGGTAGCCTGGATGTGTATTACAAAAAGACGAAAAACCTGCTGAACACCGTACCGATCCCAATCGGCTCGAATTTCAGCAACCAGATCCTGACCAACGTCGGTAATATCGAAAACAAGGGTGTGGAGTTCGCGGTGAACGGCACGCCGATCGCCACTGGCAAACTGAGCTGGAATGTGGGGTTCAATGTTACCTACAACAACAACAAGATTACCAACCTGACGGCCGTGAGCGATCCGGAATTTGCGGGTAACCAAACCGGCGGCATCACCGGCGGGACGGGCCAGAGCATTCAGATTCATTCGGTCAACTATAATACCTTTTCGTACTATGTTTTCAAGCAGGTGTACGACCAGGACGGAAAGCCGCTGGAAGGTGTTTACGCAGATCTGAATGGGGACGGGGCGATCAACCAAAAAGACCAGTATCGTTACAAATCTCCATTCCCGAAGGTCATGCTGGGCTTTAATACGCAGCTTACCTACGACAAATGGAGCCTGAGCACCATTCTGCGCGCCAACATCGGCAACTACATGTACAACAACGTGGCCTCGAACTTCGGTGTGAGAAGGAATATCCTGAACCCGAACAACATCCTCGGCAACAGTACCACGGACATTTACAATACCAACTTCTTCAACAACCGTTACCAGTCGGATTACTATGTGCAGAATGCGTCTTTCCTGCGCATGGACAACGTGGGCATCGGCTACAATGCGGGCCGCGTGTTGGGCAACCGCATGAACCTGCGGATCAATGCCACCTGCCAGAATGTGTTTGTTGTAACCAAATACAAAGGCCTCGATCCCGAGATCAACGGTGGTATCGATTACAACCTCTATCCGCGGCCAAGGACTTTTGTGTTGGGCCTGAATCTGGACTTTTAATCGCTAAATGTATTGATTATGAAATTCTTATATAAAACATTACTATGCTCGGCATTGGTAGGAGGGGCCGTATCCTGTACGAAAGACCTCGACCTTTCGCCGACGAACTCCATCACAGCAGACATTGCCTACAAAACGCCCGCGGACTACAAACAAGTACTGGCCAAGGTGTACGGGAGCTTCGCGCTGGCCGGTAACAACGGGATCAATGCATCCGACCTCGCGGGTATCGACCCGGGACAGGCCGATTTTCTAAGGCTCTTCTGGAACGCCCAGGAGCTTACTACCGATGAGGCGGCGTGTGTATGGAACGATCCCGGCATTCCCGACTTCCATAACCTGAACTGGACCGCGAGCAACGTATTGCTGAGCGCGCTTTACAACCGGAGCCTGTTTCATGTGACGGTCTGCAACGAGTTTATCCGCGAATCGTCGGATGAGAAGCTGGCCGGCAGGGGCATTGGCGGGCAGGATGCGGAGGAGATTCGCCGGTACCGTGCCGAAGCGCAGTTTTTGAGAGCATTCCAGTATTGGGTTTTGATGGACCTTTTCGGTAATCCTCCTTTTGTGACAGAAAAAGACCCCATCGGCAAATACATTCCGCCGCAGATCAAACGCGCCGACTTGTTTGCTTACGTGGAGTCGGAGCTCAAAGCAGCGGAAGCCACATTGGCAGAGCCGCGAAAAAACGAATATGGCCGTGTGGACAAAGCCGCGTCCTGGGCGTTGCTCGCACGCCTGTACCTGAATGCGGAGGTGTACCTGGGCAAAGGGCAGGGACGGTACAATGATGCGATCGCCTATTCCGAAAAGGTGATCAAATCGGGTTACTCACTTATGCCGGAGTACAAGCACTTATTCCTGGGCGATAATGATGTAGATAATCCGGAAGTGTTGCTGTCCATCAATTATGACGGGATCAAAACCCAGAACAATGGCGGCACGACCTTTATCATCAATGCGGGTATCAATGCGGCGATGAACCCGTCGTCGTTTGGTATTCCCAACGGCGGCTGGGGTGGTAACCGCGCTACCAAAAACCTTCCGTTGCGCTTCGGCGATTACAGCGGCAAGAAAGACAAGCGCGCGATGTTTTTCGGGCAGAAAATCGAAATGGACGATCCTTCCGTTTTCACCGACGGCCTGGCCATTACCAAATTCCGGAATATTACCCGGTCGGGCGCCATTGTGCCATCCTCGGGCAACTCGTTTTCATCGGTCGATTTCCCGCTTTTCCGCCTGGCCGAAATGTACCTGACTTACGCCGAAGCCGTGAAGCGCGGTGGAACAGGAGGCAACGAAGCCACTGCCGTTGCGTATTATAACAAACTGCGCGAGCGCGCCTACGGCAATGCGAGCGGCAATGTGACGGCCATTACCCTTAGTGATGTTCTCGATGAGCGCGGCCGGGAATTCTACTGGGAGGCGCACCGCCGCACCGATCTGGTACGGTACGGATTACTGACTTCCGGCAGCTATCTCTGGCCCTGGAAGGGGGGAGTAAAAGACGGGAGAGGGGTTTCGGAAAGTTTCAACCTGTTCCCGATCCCTGCCACAGACCTCATTGCAAACCCTAACCTCCAACAGAACCCATGATGAAGTACCGCAGCATATCAGTTTTGGCCTCATTGATGGCAATCGCCGTGATGTCGGCCTGCGAAAAGGATGAAATCAAAACCATTGCCACGCCAGGTTCCGCGGCGGTGCTTTCCGTGAACCAGCCGGTGCTGGAACTGAACAGCGTCAATGCCGAGAAAGAAGCCGTCGTTTTCTCCTGGACACCCGTGGACTACGGTTTTGCCAGTGTGATCAGCTACACCATTCAGCTGGATAAAAAAGGTAACAATTTTCAGAAGCCGGTGGAAATCAATGCCGGCAGCACTTTGAAAAAAGGGTTTACAACCAGCGAGATCAACGGGCTGATGATCAACAAACTCAAACTCACAGCCGGGCAGGCGGCGGACGTGGAAGCGCGGGTGATATCGTCACTGGGGACCTCGGCCGAACGCATGAATACGGTCTCGGCTACCCAGGCGCTATCCATCAAGCCGTATTTTGTAGTAATTGTATACCCCGCGATTTACGTGCCGGGCAGCCACCAGGGCTGGGCACCCGACAAGGCGCCGAAGCTGGTGTCGGTGAAGGACGATAAAAAATTCGAAGGATACGTTTACTTTCCGGATGAAACGACGGAGTTTAAATTTACCAATGCGCCGAACTGGAACGAGGGCGACTACGGTAGCGGAGGCCCCGGGAAATTGGGAACCAGTGGAAACCTGACGCAGAAAGGCTCGGGCTACTACCTGCTCAAAGCGGATCTGAACAATAGCACCTGGTCGTCGCTCAAAACCATTTGGGGTGTACTGGGCTCGGCAACCAAAGGCGGCTGGGATAAGGACCAGGACCTGACCTACGACCCGAAAACCGGCGCATGGACTGCAGAGGTAGCGCTTACCCAGGGAGAAATCAAATTCCGGGCGAATGACGACTGGACCCTGGCATATGGCGACGGTAATGCCGACGGCGTACCCGATACACTCGACAATGGGAATATCAAAGTCGATGCGGCCGGCACGTACATCATCAGCCTCAACCTGGGCAATGCGGGTAACTATACTTATTCTATCACGAAAAAATAACGCTCATCAGATTCATGGATTTTAAGCAGGTCAAAAGATGCTGTTTTGCCGTGCTGTGGCTCCTCACAGGGGCCGCGGCACAGGCGCAGCAAAGCAATCCTCCCGCCGTTTGCTATGAAATATTCGTCCGCTCCTTCGCCGATTCGAATGGAGACGGAATAGGGGATATCAACGGGATTACTTCCAAACTGGATTACCTGAAAGACCTGGGTGTAGATGCGCTCTGGCTCACGCCCATCTGCAAATCGCCGACTTACCACAAATATGATGTGACCGACTACCGGCAGATCGATCCCGAATATGGTACCATGGCTGATTTCGAAAGGCTGCTCTCGGAAGCGCACAAGCGGGGCATCCGGATCATCAAAGACCTGGTCGTGAACCATACCAGCGATCAGCACCCCTGGTTTCAGCAGGCACGGCAGGGAAAGCAGAGTCCTTACCGCGATTACTATGTGTGGCTTCCGCAAAAGACGATCGATTCGCTGGGCATTGCGACGCGCGAGAAATCGGGTGATTCGTGGGAGGTGAATCCCTGGCATGCGGTGAAAGAGGGTGGTGATGAAAAGTACTACGGTCTCTTTTGGAGCGGTATGCCGGATCTGAACTTTGATAATCCCAAAGTGCGTGCGGAGATTTACGACGTGGCCCGGTTCTGGCTGAACGAAGTCGGCGTGGACGGGTTCAGGCTCGACGCCGCCAAGCACATTTATCCCGATTGGGAGGCTGAAAAAAGCCATGCATTCTGGATCGAGTTCCGCAAAAAGGTCAGTAGCATCAAGCCGGATGTTTACCTGGTAGGAGAGGTTTGGTCGACGCCGGAGAAAGTTGCGCCCTATTTCAAAGGTCTTCCCGCCAACTTCAACATCGACGCGGCACTGGCTATTCACCAAATGCTCAAAACGGGACAATCAATTGACCTGATCAAGCAATTGCAACAAACGCATGCGGTTTACAAAAGAGCGAATCCGGACTTCATCGACGCTGTCTTCAACAACAACCACGACCATGTTCGCATCGGGACCACTGTGAATGGCGATATTCCGAAGATGAAACTCGCCGCAAGCCTGCTGCTCACGCTGCCTGGTGAACCCTACCTCTACTACGGCGAAGAAATAGGTATGCTCGGCAACAAACCTGACGAGAACATCCGAGAACCGTTTTTGTGGAAGGCCCCCGCAGAAGACAAGCTGCGCACACACTGGATGAAACCGTCATACTCCACCGACGATAAAGTCCGCAACCTGGAAGCCCAGATGAAGGCCCCTTCATCCATTTACAATCACTATAAAAAACTCCTCCAACTGCGTCACGAGTATCCCGCATTGCGCCAGGTAGCACCCGTGAACCTGGGTGACGCGGGCATCGCGCAGGAGCACATCATCGCATTCACGCGCCCGCATACGAGCGGGGACCTGCTGATCGTGCACAATGTGAGCGGGAGCGAAAAGACCGTAGAACTGCCCGCATCCGCCTCGGGCAAGAAGCTGCTGTTCGGGTCTTCTGAAAAGATCGAAGTGATCGGCAAGGCGGTTAAAATTCCGGCCTATGGCTCGGTGATTTTGCGATAAGTCAGGGCAGGAGTGAAGTTAATCTAAGCAGTCCCGGAATTGGTGGTAACCACTGGTTCCGGGATTTTGTTTATTTCTTAAAAAACTCCCCGAAATGCCACAGTATCCCCGAGGGATCATGGACGAAGCATTCGCGGCCCCAATAATCGACCCGGATCGGGGTTAGGCGCACATTCTGGTATTTCGCCGGAAGGTCGAGCTTGACAAGGTCGTCCCAGAAAATTTGGACATTCTCTACTTCGAGAAAGACCATCGTATTATCGATCCAGTCCTTGTTGAATGCATTTTGCAGATAAAAACCATAGTCGCCGCTTTTGAACAGCGACATAGCGGGAGAAAGTACCACTTCCTGGAATCCAAGGTCGCGGTAAAAGGCGCGTGAAACTTCGAAATCGGTAGCCCCGATGAACGGGCGGATTGACAATGCTTTGTGTTCCATAGGATATGCAATATTTCCAGTCAAAAGTAGGGCATAGGCAGGACTCCGCCACTTGATCGAAATCAAGAAATGACACCGTTCGCTATCGCATTCCTGGCCCTGCTGAGGGTTTCCGGTGTAATTTTAAGGTAAGACGCGATGATTTTGAGCGGAAATGTCTGTATTAACCTCGGGCGGTTATCGAGTAGGTGCCGGTACTTTTCCACCGGCGTCATGGACTGATCAAAAAAATGCATTCGCTGAAAAGCGCTTTCCAAAACCTTGTTGAGTTGTAAAAACGCGAGCGACTTGCCCGTTAGGTAGTGAATCGTTTCCAGGCTGATTTCGATGAAACGGCAATCGGTGTATGCCTCCATGAACAACGCGGACGGACGCTGCGAGATCAGGCTCTCATGGTTGAAGAACCATTCACCGGCAAGGTGGAGATCGATTATGTTATGTTCCAATTCGGGCAAGATATCGTACTGGCGGACGGCCCCTTCCAGCAGGTAACAGACGGTTCTGGCTATTTCCCCCTTCCGAAGCAGCAATTCATTTTTCCCGACCTCGCGCAATCGAACCTCCTTCTCAAAGAGCTCAACTTCACTGTCCCGGTAGGTTCCCGTCGCTCTTAAAATATCTCCATACATAGGCATTCGTCGTTTACGATACCCGAAAATACGAGATTTGCCGTTATGCGTTACTCCGAGCGGAGCACTTTCGCCGGATCTGTCAATGCGGCTTTTACGGCCTGGTAGCTCACGGTTAGCATGGAGAGCAGGAGTGCCAGGGCCGCCGATCCGCCGAAGATCCACCAGGGGATGGTTGAGCGATAATGATAGTTTTCCAGCATTTTCATCAGGAAATAATAACTTACCGGAGTGGCAACGGCAGCAGCGATAGCCGTCAGGTATACGAAGTCCTTGGCAATCAATGCCCATACGCCTGTAACCGAAGCGCCGAGTACCTTTCGTATGCCGATTTCACTCCGTCGCTGCTCGGCGGTGAACGCCGCAAGGCCGAACAGTCCCAAACAGGAAGTGAAAATGGCGATCGCCGCGAACAGAACCGTAAGCTTGCCAATGCGTTGCTCATTTTCAAACTTTAAGTCATATTGCTGATCCGCGAATTGAAAATCAAACACGTGGCCGGGCAAATGTTTATCGAACAACGCGCCCAGTTTAGAAGCAGGATTCTCTTCGGTTCTTCCGGCTTTTAGTTTGATATACAAATAATTAGGGGCGTAGGTCATGAAATAGATAGTCTGTTTCACCGGCTCATAGGGTGATTGCATGACCATATCGCGTATCACGCCCACAATGTGATATTCCGAATCATTGAAGGTCCCGTCTTTCCATCTGACGGTTTTCCCGACCGGGTTATCGAGTCCCATGTACTTCGCTGCCGACTGGTTGATAATAATTGCCGACGAATCGGAAACAAAGGCCTCCGAAAAATCACGTCCCTGCACAACCTCCCAACCGACTGTCCTGCCATATTGATGCGACGCCGCGATCACGGCAAACTCCTCGCGATCACCCGGCGATTTGCCTTGCCAGGTAAAGCCGTCCGCATTGGAAAGCACATCGGTGACCGGCCCTGAGGATTGGGCAACGGACGACACGATGCGGGAATGTAGCAGCTCATTTTTCAAGGCATCCAAGCCAGGGCTTCCCGGTGGAATCTTCACAAAGAGTAATCCGGCCTTGTCGTAACCTGTGGCCCTGCTTTGCCCGAACTGCATTTGCCGAAAAACGCCCGCTGCGGCAATGATCAGCGAAATCGAGATGGTGAATTGGAGCACTACAAGCACTTTTCTAGGCCGTGAAGAAAGCTTGCCAACACCCGCCACGCCAGCCTTCAATACTTTGACGGGCTTGAAAGAAGACAGGAAAAGGGCGGGATAACTACCGGCAACGAAACTCACCAATAGGCAAAAGGCGAGACCGGCCAGCAGGAAATAGGGGTTAAATGCCAGTCCGCCTGGCGAAATGAATTCGATCTGCTTGTAGGTAATCGCATTAAATGCAGGTAATGTCACCTCAACAAGCAGTAATGCGATCACAAATGACAGAACCACCACCGTGAGTGATTCAAAGATGAATTGAAAAATGAGTTGAACCCTCCTGGATCCCACGGCCTTTCTGACACCGATTTCTTTGGCTCGTTGCTCGGAGCGGGCTGTGCTCAGGTTCATAAAGTTGATGCAAGCCAGCAACAGCACAAAGGCGGCGATGGCTGAGAACAGCTTAATGTAATAAATGTGCCCTCCGGTGTTCACGCCATTTTCCCAGGAAGAATACAAATGCCATTTATCCATGGGATGTAACGAAATGAGGGATACAGTGCCGGCTGTGTTGGTTAAATGCTGATTCAATACCTGCTTTATTTTTTCGGAGGCAGCCTCTACGGTGGTATTTTTCCTCGTTTGGACGAGTATTTCAAAAGTGTTGACATTCCAGTTGTCTCTGAGCTTATCAACCCATTGTCTCCTGCGGGCCGACGCGAACAGTTTCCAGGGAGCGACGAACGATAAATTGTAGTAATCTGAATTCTGAGGGAAATCCTTATAAATCCCGGCCACCGTTGCGTCCAGTTCATTGTCTATTTTCAAAAGTTGACCAATGGGCTGGGTTGACCCAAATATCGAGGCCGCGGCAGATTCGGATAACAAGATCTGTGACGGGTTGTTGAGTGCGGCTACACTCCCGGCAACCATTTGAAGCGACAGGATTTTGGCGCCGTCGGGCTCCATAAACCGGCCTTTCTTTCTGAACTTGTTTCCGTTTGAGCTCAGTGAGTAATCTTCCGTGTCCCACGATACGGCAACGTGCTCGAAATCGGCAGCGAAGTGCTCCCGAAGCTCGGCGGCTAGGGGAAATGGTAGATTAGGCGAGCTGGCGACCTGCCCGTTTTGGGACACATGCGCCATCACGCGCGCTACGTGCGGGTAGTTTTTACTTCCTTTGTTGTAGTTCCATTCATCCCAAACCCAGAGGGAAATAAGTATGGTAACCGTCAGGGCGAGTGCCAGCCCCGATACGTTGATCAGCGAATAGACTTTGTTCTTTTGAAAATTTCTGAAAGCAATCTTAAAGTAGCTTTTGATCATATCGCTTTTGGGAGAAATCTGGAAACGGACATCTTTTCACTGACAAATATGGTGCCATTGTCTGGAAATGCCGCAAATGCAGAATTTACGGGCAGTGGTGTCCACTTCCGAACAATCATCTGTCCGTCACCGGGCGTTACAAATTCTTGTTCGCGGTTACAACCGTAAGGCATTTTTCCGAGTCTATTCCGCGATCGCCGCATGCTGCCGGCGGGTCGTGATTATAGGATATTAGGAAAAAATTAAAATATGCCGAGATGGTGATTTCCCGTTTTTCGTTGATCCGCCGCACTATATCTTTGGATCAAAACCCATCCCTAACAAGTACAATTGAGTAATGAAAAGAGTATCGGAATTCTTCTCGCGTGAGAAGGTTATTTTAGCCGTATACGTGCTGCTGAGCGTCATTATCGGTATTCAGCATTATGCGGGCGGCCCATTGAAGTATAATAATTTCCAGATTTTCAGGGCGGCACTCGGTCACCTGGCGCGGCATCAAAACCTCCACCTCGAATACCCACACGAGTACTTCGACCTGTTTCTGTACAATCCCACCTTTTGTATTTTTTTCGCACCGTTCTCATTTCTGCCTTTGCCGGTGAGTCTAGTCCTATGGCTCATCTGCTGTTCGCTGGCGCTTTTCTATGCCATCCGCAGCCTGCCGCTCGACTACGACAAAAAAGTATTCTTCTGGTGGTTCATCCTTTTCGAACTCGTGACTTCGCTCCACGGCCAGCAAACCAACCCGCTGATTGCGGCGCTGGGCCTGCTCACTTTCAGTTTTCTTGAAAACGGAAAAACCCGCTGGGCGGCATTGTTTCCATTGCTGGCTTTCTGCATCAAGGGCTACGGACTGATTTACGCCGGGATGTTCCTGTTTTATCCTCGTAAAGGGCAGTTTATAGGCTATTCGATACTATGGGCGGCGGTTTTGGCGGTTTTACCGCTTCCGGTGACGGGCATCGGCCATTTCGTGCAGGTTTATAAAGATTGGTACGGAATCCTCGTTGCCGACCATGCTGTGAACTACGGTTTCTCGATTATGGGCCTGCTGAAAGTGTGGATTCCTGCATTCTCTCCCGACGATGTGACCAAAGTACAGCTCGTGGGCGTGGTTTTGTTCGGCATTACCTGGTTGTTGTGTTTGTTCAGAAAGCAATATGCCACGCTGGATCAGCGGCTGCTTTTGCTCGCTTATGCATCGCTCTGGGTGATCGTGTTCAACCACGCGGCCGAATCGCCTACGTATGTGATCGCCATTCCGGGCGTCGTGCTCTTTCATATTGTCAACCGGGAGCGGCTGGCGCCCTGGTCTAAAATATTAGTGGTTCTGGTGTTCGTGTTTTGTATTCTGGCACCTACCGACATTTACCCGCCTTCCCTGCGCCGCAACTTTTTCGAGCCTTACCTGATCAAGGTAATCCCTTGTGTGCTGGTGTGGGCGGTTTTACAAACACAATTACTACTTCATCGACATGAAAACTGAAAATCAGCCGGGTATCAGCGTCGTGCTGCCCTGCTACAATCCCCTGCCAGGCTGGTGCGGGACACTGGAAACCCATATCCGGGAGCTGAATGCGAAATTGCCGGACAGGACCGTGCAGTACATCATTTCCAACGACGGCTCCACCCGCCTCGACCGAACAAATGTTGCGGCATTAAGCAGCCTGCCGGATGTTATCTTCCTCGACAATGCGGTCAATGAGGGCAAAGGCTCCGCGATCCGGAAAGGGACCCTTCGAGCCGAGGGCGATATCATCGTGTACACCGACATCGATTTCCCTTTCGGCACAGACCCGATCGTGGAAATGGTGCGGATATTTGAGAAAAACCCGCAATGCTGGTTTGTTTACGGTAATCGGAGTGCGGAGTATTTTAAAAAGCTGCCGCTCAAAAGAAGGCTGTTTTCGAAAGGGCTGCATTGGATGAACCGCCTTTTCCTGAACAAGCACATTACCGACACCCAGGCGGGTATCAAAGGCCTGCGCCGGGAAATACTGCCGGAGGTGCAGGGAACCAAAACCAACACGTTTGTTTTTGAAGTGGAACTGATCCGTAAGCTCATCCGGAAGGGCATCGGCATAGAGAAGGTGGAAGTTTCAGCCAATTCTTCCATTGTTTTCAGCGATTTTAGCATGAAAGTGCTGTTTCGCGAAGCGGTTAATTTTGCAAGAATCACGATCCTCGGAGGCCTATGGAACGATCTTTCGTAATGCTCACTTTCGACCTGGAAGAGTTTGATATTCCGGAAGAATACGGTCAGAAAGTATCCGAAACCGAGCAAATGCAAGTGACGCTGCGGGGTATGGAAAATGTGCTTTCCGTGCTTGATGCGCATCATATCCGCGCGACGTTCTTCACCACCGGGCATTTTGCCGCCGAAAACCCGGCATTGATCCGGCATCTGGCCCAAAAACACGAGATCGCCTCGCATGCGCTCCTGCATTCGCCCGCACACGTGTTCCGCGAGAGCGACATTATGGAATCCAGGCGCATATTGGAAGCTGTCAGCGGGCAAACGGTGAATGGGTTCCGCATGCCGCGCCTGAAACCGTTCGACCGGGCGGCCTTGGGCAGAGACGGCTTCCGCTACGATTCATCGCTGAATCCTACCTGGCTTCCGGGGCGCTATAACCTGCTGGGAGAGAACCCCCTGCCAAGCCGGACCGACGGCTTGATTGAGCTGCCGTGCTCCACCACGCCCTGGCTGCGTTTCCCGTTGTTCTGGCTGTCGTTCAAGAACCTGCCGCTCCGCATTTACGCCGCGCTATGCGGCTTCACGTTGAAAAAGCGCGGTAACCTGATGCTCTATTTTCATCCCTGGGAATTTGCCGACCTGAGCGCCTACACGCTGCCGGCGTATGTCAAAAACGTGGATGGCGATAAGTTGACGGCGAAACTCGACGGGCTGGTCAGCACCTTGAAAAAGCGTAATGCGGCTTTTGTGACCTGCAATGCTTTTTGCGACAAATGGGAAAGGGAATTTGCAGGGCAGGAATGACGCGGCTTTAACAGCGTTAAATAAATTAGCTTCATTGGGAACAGGCACTATGAGATCGTGAAGGAATAGCGGGGCCCGATTGTGCGGGATTGCGCCAATTTGATACATTTGCTTTTGAAATAATCCCTGCTTTGGATTAGGAAAGCAAGTCAGTATATTTTGCTCCGCGAGTAGCCGGCAGTAGTTAACTGCCGATATGCTGTTTCTTTGGTAGTCTCAAACAAGCTCCCGATGGTTGACCAATTTGTTTTGTGGAAGGATTTTAGGAACGGAGATGAAAAGGCTTTTGAGACCCTTCTGCATCTTTTTTACACGCCATTGTATGAATATGGGTTCCGTTTTCAAAAAGATGAATCCCGACTTCAGGACGCGCTGCACGACCTGATGATCAGCCTATGGGAGCGGCGTGAGCACCTGAATGATACCCCGAATCTTAGGCTTTACCTGTTCAAATCTTTCAGGCATCAGATATTCCGGGAGAAACAACAAAAAGCGCCGATGTCGATCGAGACGGAAGACAGTTTCCTGCCCATCGATTCCAGTTTCTTTTCCGAATCGGTGGAAGGAGAGATCATCCGCAATGAGGTCGATTTCGAAAAGCGTTCCAAAATTCAAAATGTGCTGGGGAAACTGACCAGCCGCCAGCAGGAGATACTTCACCTGAAATTTTACGAAAACCTTTCCAACGAGGAAATCGCCGAATTCCTGCAAATCGGCCGGCCGGCTGTGGCCAATCTCCTCTATCAGGCATCCAAACTCTTCCGGCTTCACTGGAATTCAGAGCTTGTGCTGGCTTTGCTTAGTTTTTGTCATTTATTGTAAGTCATTGATAGTTAGTTATTTGTATTTTTTCTTCAAAAAAAGTATAAATATTCGATTATTTTCTTGGTGTTTTTCTACCATTAGGGCAGTTGAGAACCATGAAGTAATGACAGACTACAAATTAGAAGATTTTTTAGCGGACGAGAATTTTCAGCAATGGGCACTGGCGGAAGAGCCTTTGGAAGGCAGCCGCTGGCAGCGCGCCAGCGAAACCAGTCCCGCCGTTGCGGCGCTGGTGCAGGAAGCCCGCCAGATTCTCATCGATTGGAAGCGGGAGTCGTCGGGGTTGACCGATGAGAAGAAGCTGCACGCAATTGAAAAAATACTCGATCAGGCGAAGGCGCCGCGCCGCACCCGGTTGGTGTTCTGGAAAAGGCCTGTTTACTGGGCGGCTGCCGTGGTGGTGCTGGCGGGTGGATTTACAGCCTGGCTGGTTTCGGAGCAAAAGAGCGAGCGCCGCTATCAATACGAAACCCTCACGAGCGCGGTAGCGGAAATCACGGAAGTGAAGAATACAGGCACACAAATTAAAAATGTTGTCCTGCCTGATCAGAGTAAGATACAACTGGCGCCCGGCGCAAGAATTTCCTATGCTGCCATGGATTCGGGCGGCCGGTTCAGGGACGTCTGGCTCGACGGAGAGGCGTTTTTCGAGGTGGTACGCATACCTTCGAAGCCATTCAGAGTGCGGGTGAACAAAATCCTGACGACCGTTCTGGGGACCAGTTTCCGGATCAGTAACAATGCCGACCAGGTTTCTGTGACCGTCACTTCCGGGAAAGTGTCGGTGCAGGAGAAGCTCAACGACCGGCATGAAAAAACGGGTGAAGTGATACTGCTTCCCAATGAGAAGGCGGTTTACCACGTTACCGACGGCAAGCTCACCAGGTCGCTGGCCGATGCACCGGAAGCATTGCAGGAGGTGCCCGACCTGGATTTTGAGGAAACACCCCTGCCGGAAATACTCGACAAGCTTCAACGCGTTTACGGAATCCAGTTCGAATACGACCGCGAGCAGTTCCGCGGCTGCCTGATGACCATCCCGCTGAATGGATTGCCGTTCTACGGCAAACTCGACCTGATCAGCACCACGACGAAGATCACGTATAAAGTAGAGGGAAACAAAATCCTGATAACCGGCAACGGGTGTAGTCAATAGTATATCCCCATCCGGTGGGGCGAATGCAGCTTATTGTCCATTTAAACCGAAAGCCTATGAACTGAAAATAACCTTTACATTCTATAAAAAAAGCCGACGATGTTGCCTCATCGTCGGCCTGTAAATCCCTGAGCCGGCCTGATATGCTACTCCTTAACGAATTAAGGGGCGGGGATGGTTTTGTCTTGAAAAATCTAAAACCGATGTTAATTTATGAAAAACACGAGTATCCAACGACATCATTGTGTCAAATTTATCATGAAGATTAGTCTGCCTCTGATTTTGGCCTTTTGCCTGGGCCAGATGGTTTTTGCCAGGACCGGCTTCGGGCAGGAAGCTTTATCGAAGAAAATCACAATTAATATAACCAACGGCGAGTTCAAATCGGTCCTCCGCCTGATATCGCGTAAAGCCAATGTAAAGTTCTCTTACGTGTCGTCGTCGTTGGTCGATCGTAAAATATCCATTTCTGCGGCCGACGAGCCTCTTGGGAAGATTCTTGAAAAAATCGCCAGACAGGCGGAGGTGACTTACACGGTATCCGGGCAGTACATTATCCTGAGCAAGGAAACGAGGCAGGAAATAAAACCCGGTGACGAATCCCGTCCGCAAACGCAGCTGCTCCCCGAGGAAACCGGCGGCGAGAAAATGCTGATCGACCAGGCCATCCGCGGGAGGGTAACCAGCCAGAACGGTGAACCGCTGCCGGGGGTAACCGTTGCTGTAAAGGGAACGCAGATCGGCACGGTGAGCCAGGAAGATGGTACGTACCAGATTATCTTGCCTGACAATGTAAGCAAGCTCTCATTTTCCATGGTGGGCTTCGTGGAGCAGGAGGTTGAAATCCACGGAAACAAACGAGTGGATATTATCTTGAAAGACAAGGTCGACGACCTCGAAGAAGTGGTGGTAGTCGGGTTTGGAACGCAGCGAAAGGCGAGCGTAGTAGGGGCTATCACCTCCATCAGTCCGGGTAAACTCAAACTGGGCACCTCGCGCTCGGTCAGTAACAACCTGGCCGGTCAGCTGGCCGGTATTATCGGTGTGCAGCGCTCGGGTGAGCCGGGTTACGACAATTCCAGCTTCTGGATCCGGGGGATCAGCACCTTCGGCGGTAACAGGAGCCCGCTGATACTGGTCGACGGGGTAGAAAGATCGCTGAACAACATCGATCCGGAAGAAATAGAATCGTTTTCCATTCTCAAAGATGCGGCAGCGAGCGCGGTGTATGGGGTAAGAGGCGCCAACGGTGTGATCCTCGTCAATACCAAAAGAGGCAAGGTAGGAACGCCCAAAGTATCGCTGCGCCACGAGCAGGCCATCACGCAGCCCGTAAAACTTCCCCAGTTCATCGGGGCCGCGCGGTACCTGGAAATCATGAATGGCATCCGCACCGAAAACGGGCAGCCGGAGATCTATTCAAAGGAAGTGATCGACGCTTACCGGAATCAGACCGATCCCGACCTTTACCCGGATGTGAACTGGCTGGACGCCATTTCGCAAAACCACGCGTCGAATATGCGCACGAATATGACCGTGTCGGGTGGGAGCAATATCCTGCGTTACGCGCTGGTGGCGAGCTACTATGGCGAGAACGGAATTATCGCCAGGGACAAGGCCCAAAGCTGGGACTCGTCGATCAAACTGAAACGCTACAATATCCGGTCGAATGTCGATGTGGATCTGTCTCCGACCACGCTTTTGAGGTTCAATATCGGGGGATATTTGCAGGACCGCAATGTTCCGCCCACTTCCATCGACAACCTGTTTCAGCAGGCATTCATTACGCCTCCCTTTGTGCACCCGACCCGGTACAGCAGCGGGGAGATCCCCAAGGTACCCGAGCGCGAGAACCCGTGGTCGCTGGCGACCCAGCAGGGGTACCAGCGATTCAGCGAAAGCAAAATCGAGTCGTTGCTTTCACTGGAACAGGATTTAGGTAAATTTCTGAAAGGCCTGAAAGCACGGGGAACGTTTTCATTCGACCGTTTTTCCAATACTTCCGTCTCCCGGAGCAAAGAGCCCGATTACTACAATCCTGCCACATCCCGTGATGCCAACGGTAACCTGGTGCTTTCCATTTACCGGTACGGGCAGCCGTTTCTGGGGTATAGTACCTCGTCGGATTGGGGGAACAAAAGCCTTTACATAGAAGGTAATGTGTTTTATCAGAACAATTTCGGCAAGAGCATCATTGAAGCGATGCTGTTATACAACCAGCGAAATTATGAAGACGGCTCATCTCTGCCGTTCCGTAATCAGGGCTCGGCGGGAAGGTTCTCCTATTCCTACGACAACCGGTACGTGGTGGAAGTCAATTTCGGGTACAATGGGTCGGAGAACTTTGCCCGCGGAAAACGTTTCGGTTTTTTCCCGTCGGTGGCGCTCGGGTGGCTGATCTCGGAAGAACCCTTCATGAAGTCCATTAATCACATAGTCAACAAGTTGAAGATCCGGGGCTCGTACGGGCTGGTCGGTAATGACCGGCTCGACGGGCGCCGTTTTGCCTACATTACTACTGTGGGCACTACCGGCGGCTACAAATGGGGCGTGAACAACGACTACCAGCGGCAAGGCAGGCAGGAAGGGGAGCAGGGAAGCGCCGATCTGACCTGGGAAACGGTCAAAAAGCTCAATGTCGGCCTGGAACTCAGCCTTTGGCAGGCCCTGGATGTTCAGGTAGATGTTTTTCATGATAATCGCGAGAACATCTTTATGCAGCGCAGGAGTGTGCCCGGGTCCAGCGGATTCATCAATCTGCCGTGGGCCAATTTCGGAAGGGTGAGCAACAAGGGGATCGATTTGTCGATTGATTACAACAAAAGCATTACCAAACAGCTGAGCGTGGCGCTGAGAGGCACATTTACGTATGCGGTTAACAAAATACTGGAACAAGACGAGGCCATTGCCGTGAAAGGAACAACCCGGTCTTCGACCGGCAAGCCTGTTGGCCAGTTGTTTGGACTGATCGCGGAACGGCTGCTGACCAACGATGACTTTGCCGATATCGCCGCCGGGGTGCTGAAAGACGGTGTACCCGTGCAAACCTTTGGCCCGGTCCGTCCCGGAGACATCAAATACAAAGACCTGAATGGCGATGGGAAGGTCAACTCACTCGATCAGACTGCGATAGGCGGTACCTACGATCCGCAGATCGTCTACGGGCTCGGCGCGAGCATTCGCTACAAGGCGATCGACCTGGGTTTTTTCTTCCAGGGCAATGCCCGTACCTACCGGATCATCGGCGGGGCTAACTTCATCCCCGGCAGCGCCAACGGGTCCATGGGCAATATCCTGACCAACGTCGACGACCGGTGGACAGTCGAGAATCCCCGCCAGGACGTGTTCTATCCACGCCTTTCGACTTACCAGAATGCCAATAACAATGAGAGTTCTACCTGGTGGCTGAGGGATATGCGCATGCTCCGTATGAAAAATGTGGAATTGGGTGTTACTGCCGGGAAGTCGTTTCTGAGCAGGATTAAGATCGAAGGACTCAGGGTATTCGTGAGGGGCAACAACCTGCTGACGCTGTCGCCATTTAAACTATGGGATCCGGAAGTAGATGCGGTGAACGGCTTACGCTATCCGATCATGAAGTCTTACTCAGCAGGTTTGGAAATTACATTTTAAGATAGAATTATCTGGTTATGAAAAGAATATATATAAAAGTGCTGGTGGCGACCCTGTTATTGAACGGAATTGTTTCATGCAACTATCTGGACAAAATGCCGGAAGATCAGCTGACTGTCGACATGGTTTTCAACGACAAGGTGCGCACGGAAGAATGGTTGGCCGGGGTGTATTCCAGCATTCCTGATCCCTATTGGGGAAATATGCGTTCGATCGGTTACGATCCATTGTCCGATGACGCCGCGCCTTCCACGGGCTGGGAGCAGTTCGGCTGGAATGTCGTTTCCAAACAAATCGGCAACTGGAGTCCGGCCAGTTCGTGGGATGCCAACTATTGGGTAGCACTTCCCCAGCGGATCCGGTCGGCCTATATTTTCATCAATAATGTGAAGCCGAATGTAGCCCAGCAATTGAGCGAGGCCGATGTTCAGCTGATGAAGAATGAGGCCCGCTTTCTGATTGCCTATTATCACACCTTAATGCTGGAAGCTTACGGCAGCATTCCGTTGCAGCTGGGCTTGGTATCGGCGGATGCTTCTGCTGAGGAGCTGATGGTAGGGCAAACCCGCTTTGATACGGTGGTGGATTGGATCGATAAGGAACTTAAAGACCTTTCGGGTGTCTTGCCGGCGAGCCATGCGGAGGCGCAGAAGTTCGGCAGGGCTACGAGTGTGATGTGCCTGGCCGTCCGGGCCCGCCTGCTGCTGCTCGCCGCGAGCCCGCTCGTGAATGGGAACAAGGATTACGCCGGGTTTGTCAACAACAAAGGGGAGGAAATATTCAACACCAATTATAATGCCCAAAAATGGACCCGTGCCGCCGACGCCTGCCGGGAGCTCATCCAGCTGGCCGAATCCAACGGGCATAAGCTGTATTATGAATACAATACCGACGGGACCATTGACCCGTTTATGTCCTATCAGAATATGCTTTTCAAAAGAAGTACGGACGGTAACAGCGAAATCCTTTTCGCCCGGCCCGATTGCAATACGTGGGAATACGACAAGCATTCCAATCCCCGGGGCGCTGCCGGAAACGGCGGACTGGGGGTGACGCAGTCGCTGGTGGATGCCTTTTTTATGAAAAACGGATTACCGATCACCGATGCGGCTTCGGGCTATACCGAAAAGGGTTTTTCGACAGCGGCCGATGTCCGTAATACCAAATGGGCGGAAGCACAGGGCAACGGGCAGGTCGCATTGGCGGGGACGTTCAATATGTATGTCAATCGGGAACCCCGCTTTTATATTTCGGTGCTTTACAACGGGTCGTGGATCAAGCGGGAAAAGCGAACGACCGATTTCTACTCCGGTGCTATCGACGGCGGACCTACTCACGATGGCCCTCAGAATGGCTACCTGCTCCGCAAGAAAGTACATCCCGACCACGACCCGCGCAACAGTATCAATCCCTACCGCCCGGGAATACTGTACCGGCTGGGAGAGGCCTATCTCAACTACGCCGAGGCTTTGAACGAAAGCAGCCCCGGCCATGCCGATATTCTCAAGTATGTGAACCTGATCCGGGAAAGGGGGGGCATACCTGCATTGAAGAGTGGACTCTCGCAGGATGCCATACGCGCGGCGATCAGGCGCGAGCGGCGCGTCGAGCTCAACTGTGAGGGTACGCGCTACGCGGATATCCGCCGGTGGAAAATCGGGGAGGAGGCATTGAACGGCAACTTCTGGGGCATGAATTTTTCAGGTACCGAAAAAGACGATTCGGCCAATAACGCCAAGGCTTTCTTTAAAAGGACCGTGTACCAAAAGCGGGTATTCACCAAGAAGAATTACTGGTTCCCGATTCCCCAATCGGAAATCGATAAGAACCCGAACCTGGTCCAGAATCCTTTCTGGTAGGCGGGAAGATGGCTTTAATAAATGCAACATTGTTGCATTTATGTATTGAGGTTTATAATTTGCAACATTGTTGCAAATTATAAACCTTTTTTATGAACCATAACAAAATGCCCGTTACCGTCCTAAGCGGATTTCTGGGTGCCGGAAAAACGACTTTACTGAACCACATCCTGCATAACAGGCAGGGGATGAAAGTGGCTGTAATCGTGAACGATATGAGCGAAATCAATGTGGATGCCCGCTTGTTAGAAGGGGAGCATACACTTAGCCGGACGAACGAACGGCTGGTTGAAATGTCCAATGGCTGCATTTGCTGCACGCTCAGGGAAGACCTCATGGTGGAGGTGGAGAAGCTCGCGAAGGAGAACCGGTTCGACTATCTGCTGATCGAGAGCACGGGTATTTCGGAGCCGGTACCCATTGCACAGACATTCAGTTTCGTGGACGAGCAAAGCGGCATAGATTTGTCGCGCTGGGCGACGATCGACTGTATGGTGACCGTCGTGGATGCATTCAATTTTGCCAGGGATTTTGGCTCGATGGACACCGTGGCGAGCCGCAAACTGAATGAGGACCCGGATCACCGCACGATCGTGAACCTGCTGACCGATCAGATCGAATTTGCCGACGTCATTATCCTCAATAAGACTGATCTCGTTGCGCTTCCAAAGCTGAAAGAGCTGCACGCGATCATCAAGGCGCTCAACCCGGGTGCACAGATCATTGAAAGCAGCTTTTCGAAAGTTGATATAGACCAAATTGTGAATACCGGGTTGTTCGACTACGGGCAGGCGGAACAGAATGCAGGCTGGATTCGTGAATTGGAAAAAGCCGGAAATGCGGGTCATGTGCCGGAAACGGAGGAATATGGTATCAGCTCATTCGTGTTCCGCAATGCGCGCCCATTTCACCCGAAGCGCTTTTGGGATTACATACAACAAAACTGGCCCGCGGGTATTATCCGCAGCAAAGGGCTGTTCTGGCTGGCATCGCGGACGAGCCAGGCACTCAACTGGAGCCAGGCGGGCGGTTCGGTGCGGGCCGAATCGGCAGGGGTGTGGTGGGCCAGCATGCCCGCCGAGCAAAGGAGGCGGTATCAGGCGTATATCGATAACCGGGACGTTATCGAAGCAAGATGGGGTCAGTTTGGCGACCGGATCAACGAGCTCGTGCTGATCGGACAGGATTTGGATCAGCACCAGATCACCGCCGAACTGGAAGCCTGCCTGTGCACGGAGCGCGAAATAGGCCTCATGGAAAACGGGATGCGGTTCGCCGACCCATTCCCCGGTTTGTGACAAAATGCGCTTCTTTGCTGCGTTTTTTGTAAGACGATATCAGAAACTGCCTACATTTGCGATGTGCCCGTTTGGTGTGCGATCATATCAAACGGGCCGGCGATTATTAACACTTAACATCTTACTCATGTCAAAATCCTTACTTTTCGTGCTTGCCGGACTTTTTGCAGGCACATTGTCTACCAGTCAGGCTCAAACAATCGAGCTGACGCCGGTTTGGGAAAGCGATACCACATTGCGGACGCCTGAAAGCGTTTTGTTTGAACCGGGTCAGAATGTCCTGTACGTGGCCTGCATCAACGGCGGCCCGAGTATGGACAACAAAAACAGCTTCATTGCCAAAGTAGGTCTGGATGGAAAGGTGATTAAATTGAAGTTTGCAGAAAACCTCAATTCAACCAAAGGCATGGGCGTGTTGGGAGATAAGCTGTATGTGACGGAAATGACGCAAGTGGCTGAAATAGACCTGGCATCAGGGAAGATTTTGAACCGCTACCCGGTAGAAGGAGCCAAGTTCCTCAACGACATTGCCATTGATACTAAAAAACGGGTGGTATACATTACAGATTCCGGCCATGGAAAAGTATGGGCGCTGAACGGCGGTAAAATGACTCTCGTGCTCGAAGGCGACCCGCTGAAAGGCACCAATGGACTGCTGTTCGAAAACAACCAGCTGCTGGTAGGTAACGGCGACGGCACCTTGTTCAGCCTGGATCCGGCGACGAAGAAACTCAGCACAATTGCTAAGGTTTCAGGCGGTATCGACGGCATCGTTGGTCTGGGTAAAAAGACATATGTAGTTACCGAATGGGCTGGAAAAGTTTGGTATGTGAAAGCCGATGGAACAACCGAGCTTAAAAGCGACACTTCGCCGCAGAAAATCAACTCGGCAGACCTCGCCTACAATCCCAAGGCCAAGGTGCTGTACATTCCCACTTTCTTCCATAATACGGTGAAGGCGGTTTCGATCAAATAGAAGGCTTTTACATTGATCAGAAGGCTGGCGGATGCCCCATTTCGGGCACCTCGCCAGCCTTCTGCTTTTATTATAATACCTCATTTAATCGAGCATGTAGCCGTCGGGTTGCGCAGGTTCAGGAGCCGGTTTGCCGACGGTTTCCAAAAGCGTCGTTTCAATCATCCTGCTCATGGCGTTCAACGGCAGGTCATTCGGCTCGGTACCGAACGGGTCTTCCAGTTCATCGGCAATCGCCTCGAATGCGACAAAAGTATAGGCAATGAAAACGGTGATGAAAGGGGTGATCCACCCCAGGCTATCGACCAGCCCGAAAGGGAGCAGAAAGCAATACAAATACACCGTGCGGTGAAGCAGCACCTGGTAAGTATAAGGAATAGGCGTGGAGGCAATCCTTTCGCAGCCTCCCACGATGTCGGAGAGTTTGTTCAGGTTTTCGTCCATCGCGACCTGGCAAATCGGGTCGATCAGATTCTTTTCCCTTGCTTGTTTTATCCAAACTCCCATTTCCCGCATTAATATGACAGGCTTGAAACGGGCATCCTGCAATGCGGCGGCAAGTTCGGCCGAAAGCCTTGCCTGAATATCCGCAGTGGCGTCGGTTTTCCGGAGCTGGTGTTTGAGGCAGTAGGTGAATGTGATGAGCATGTCAACGAAATCACCTACCTCTTTGCTCTTGGGGCCATAGCCGGTGAGCGTCAATGCCTGTCGTGCGAGCGAGCGCGTGTCGTTCAGCAAGGCGCCCCAGAGTTTTCTGCCTTCCCAAAAACGGTCGTAACTGGCATTGTTGCGGAATCCGAGAAACAGCGCCAGCGCAATTCCGAAAATCGTAAATGGCGCAGGGCTCAAAGGTATTTTATAATGGTAAAGGGTTCCATTCACGAACACGATCAGGACAGAAAGTACCAGTAACAGGAGAAGGCGCGGTACCAGCTGCGGAAGCACCGATCCGTGCCAGACAAAAAGCATCTTGAACCAATGCTGTTTTTTTCGTTGAATCATGCTGTATGCTAATTTTTCGCAATTACGGATAATTTCAGACTAAAAACGCCGCCCGGCCAACTGTAAAAGTTAGCCGGGCGGCGTTCAAGCGAAATGTGAAACGTATTACTTGCTGATTACAATCTTTCGGGCTGTCTGCAAACCGTCTTTTGTAACGATTTTGATCAGGTACATCCCGTTCGAAAGCTTGCTGAGATCGATTCCGGTTTCAGGTACCGAGCCATATTGTGCGACAATCTGCCCGCTGGTATTGGTTAGCGAAACGTGGCTGACTGCTTTCGGATCAACGCCCTGGATCAGGAGGACGCTGGAAGCCGGATTCGGATAAACCTGTACCGCGAGCCCGGTTTGTTCCCGGTTCACGCTCACTGTGCGGGAGTAGGCGAAGGTATCGTCGCGATCAACCATTTTGAGACGATAATAGCTGATTCCGGCAAGCGGCACTTCGTCGATTGCCATGTAATTGTTGAGCTCACGGCTGTCGCCTGTTGCTGCGGTTTCTGCAATCTTTTTCCAGCTTTTGGCGTCCTGGCTCCGTTCCACGTCGAAGTGGGAAGCGTTGGCTTCTTCGGCCGTTTTCCACGACAACCTAACCCGATTTTCTTCCGGAACTGCCTGGAAAGCTACCAGCGTCACCGGCAACGCACCTTCCCATGTGAGTGTATAGGTAGCAGGAGTCTCGTCGGTCAGCCCGTCGGCATCCACGTATGCATATTCAAATGAGGTATTCGAATATCCGGCGCCGGTCATTTTGATGCTGAACAACGCAGGGTTGGTAAATAACCGCTTGGTAGTTACTTCATTCTCGGTTACCAGAGATCCGTCGTAATACAATTCTCCTTTGGTAGGAAGTGAAGTGATGATAACGCCCTTTGGATTGGCATTGGTGCCCGCATTGCCCGAATAGGTACCATCTTCCGGGTCACTACCTGAAAACAGCGGAGGATTCCCGGCGGCGCCATTCAGTGAGATCACCTGATCCACAGCCGGTCTGCTGATGGCAGTGGAGTGGTTATCCGAATTCGGCGGCTGAGGGTAAATGACGGTAACCGTGGCGTCGTCTTTGTTATTTTCCTGGTTGTCGTCGTTTTCGTTGCCCTGCACTACGGCCGTATTCAGATAAGGCCCCGTCGCATTCACTTTGGCAGTAACGGTCATGGTCACGACTTCATTTTCGGCCAGGTTGCCGATCAGCCAGGTATCAGTGGCCGCATTCCAGGAGCCTTTCGAAACGCTTACATTCTCGGCTGTGTAGCCATCCGGCAAAGCATCTGTTACGATTACGCCGGTGGCGGTAATCGGGTTGCCTGCATTCTCCGGCAACGGTAAATTCGTTGCCTGGATCGTGAACGTAACGGTTTCATCCACTTTACGGGTTTCCGGAGATACCGTTTTCGTGACAGCCAGATCGATATCCGACGTGTAATTGAAGATCAGTTCGCGGACGATTTCATCGTTGTAAGCGCCTGTCCAGGTATTAATGGTATTGTTTTGGCTAAAACCATTGTCCCCGTTAGCCCACCATTTATGATCGGGTCCCAATACGCCCGTCACATTCACGGGTACGCTTCTCGGGCTCATTGTGCTGGTACCGGGGATATTAGCCCGTGCAATGTCCGAATCGTCCCAGTAAAGTTTGTCGTTGATCGGATCGGTACCCGACCGGAGCGGCCGCACGTGTTTGATGGTGATACCCAGGCTTTGCTCCATATCGTAGATCGGGAAATGCACCGGGTAGAACAGCAGCGAGGATACAAAGTGAATCGCAGTACCGGTTGGCACGTCGGCGCCGGTGTTGTCTTTGCCGTTCCAATACATCTGGTAAGTGCCAGCGGCATTATATTCATTGGAGATGATCACATCTTTCCCGTCGTAATACCCGTTGCCGTTGAGGTCGATCAGGATGTCGACAATGGAAGGGTTATCGATTACGACAGTGAAGGAGGCCTGACCCGCGGCCGGAGTGGAACCCGGTCTTCTCGAAAACACGGCCTGGAAATCAGCGATCGGCAGAGGCGGCGAGGGCCATACACTCGCATCCGGATTGCGCAGGAATAACGGGAAATGTGCATTCGAGGAAGAGCCGTTCATAGAGCGGCGGTTTTGTTCGAATGTCAGGTTGTTCTTGGGACCATTGAGGTTGGCAAAAAATATGGCGTAACCCGAGCTGCTGCTGCCGAAATTGGCATACTTCACATAGAAATCGTTAGCTGGCGTATAGGTATTGTCGATCGGGATGTAGAAACCGAAGCCGGCGGGCGAAGAAGTGGAGCTGGATGAACCGGCCGTGTTGGGCAGGTCGTTCACAATACTCCAGTATTTGCAGTAAAGACGGCCGTCCTGCCGGGTGTAGTTGCCTGCTGATCCCGATGCCACTGTCACATCCCAATAGTTGAATTCCAGGTTGCTGGATTCGATTTCAACCCAGAAAGCCCTGTCGGCACCGGTAGTGTTTTTAAATGAATAGGCGGTGTAACCGCTTCCTGTAACCTGAGAAGGCCCGGCGGTAGCCGCAGCCGCATTGGATGGCCGGCCCGTGGCACCGCCAGAGCCCTGGCTGATGTCCTGATCGTGTACCTGAACGCGGTTCGGGGAGGTAGTGGCCGTCGGGTAATATCCCGTCGAAGTAGCGTCGTAATACCAGTTGAAATGCACGGTGCTGCTACCCGACGACGTTCTGAAACCATAAAAAACGGTTTCATTTGCCTTAACCCATACGTACATACGGTGTGCGGGGTTGTACGACCCCGTGTTGGAGGGGAGCATCATAAAACCCCTGGTCTGGTAGCCCGTATTGCCTCCGCCGGAATTGGATGTGGAAGGGACAAACAGGTTGGCCTGCCGGTTGTCGGTAACGCCCCAGGCGCCCGATCCTTCCCCGTGTGCTTGATGCAGGCCGGAGAGTGCGGCTACGGCGAGCATGATCAGGCCTGGCAGCGTCGACCATCGCCTGGCAAAATGTTTTGTGAAATGTTTAAACGTAGATTCTATTCGCATAGCTGTTTATGAGGGTATTTTGATTGTGGAAATACAAAGCAATGTCAGCCGGGAGCTAGCTCGCGGAGGTCCTTTTTCTGATCATTTACCTGGGTGCTTTTAGGGATCGGGCCGCAGTGTCTGGATACTACTACAAGCCGTTGATCTCCTTCGAATAACTGCGGTGGGTCTTTGTGAAGGGCGTTTTTGGCGCCCTAAGTGTCCCGCATTTTACTTCGCAAGTATAGCCGTTTCAGCCCGGCGTATTTTGTTTTTTGGGGTGACAACGGGAATTTCATGGGTGTAACACCGGCTTCGTGGGGGGAGGATTTTGGCCGATCAAATGCTTTCGAGGGGTTCTGAATTTTTACTACAAAACCTTGTCAGGAACGAGCTAAGGGCCTTTTACAGAATTTACGACCGACTTTTGCGAGGTGGTTCGTGGCGAAGTAGGCGGATTGCCCGGCATGCCTGTAAAAATAGATAACTGCCCCAGAGATGGCAAAAAGGCCGATGGCAAATGCCTCCGGCCTTTCTAAAATTTGACACCAATTATAAGTTTTTAGCCATTCATCAGAATGTATACCGGGCGCCGATCTGCATCTGGCAGCGTGAAGCAAGCGGGTCGATCGAATAGGGTTTGCCCGGTCTGGTCCAGGTGAACGTCGGATCTCCCGTGGTCGGGTTGGTGGCCCGGGCGAGCCCCACGGAAGCTGTGGAATTGAATGTGTTCGGTGAAAAATATACGTACCCCAGTTTCTTATCCATCAGGTTCAGGAAGTTGAGGATATCGTAGGTGATCTGGATCGATTGCGCTCCTTTGAGCCTGAATTCATGCATGAAACGCAGATCGACCGTATTGTTCCAGGGCGTGCGGCCGCCATTGCGTTCGGTAAAAGTGCCTTTCCGCGTTTTGAGATAAGAATCCGAATCCACAAAGGCCATAAAATCAGCAGCCTGCGTGCCGGTCGGGATCAGCTTTTGTGCTTCGGCGAGGTCCTTTGGAATGTAAGCGAGGCTGTTGGCCTGTCCGGTTCCGTCGATGGTCGTGTTCACGTATCCCCACGAATACGGTGTGCCCGATTGCAATGCGTAGAAGAGCGTCACGGTGGTCGCGTTTTTCGGATTCCAGTTGGCGCGGTAGTTAACGCTTCCCACAATGCGGTTACGTATATCGAAGTTCGAATAGGCCGGTTTCGGGTCGTTCGGGCTGAGCGACTGGTTCAGCTGCCAGTTGGATTCCATCGAGTTGCGGATACCATTCGTAATGTCGTACGACTTGCCGTAGGTATATGCCGCCGAGAAACCGAAGCCCATCGGGAATGCCTTCTGTACCTGCGCCGTAAGGCTGTAACGATGTCCCTGGTTGGTATTCGAGAGCATGTATGCGTTGGCAAAATTGTTATCGATCCGCTGCGCGCCCGCCGAGCCGTTGGCCGCTACATAAATAGGTTGCTGATGCTGCGTGTCGTAGCTGTAATAGCGGACCACGTCTTTGGTATTCACCTGCTGGAATTTCAGGTCCTGGATTACCTTGGTATACAATCCTTCCAATGTAAACTTGTAGCCATCCACTGTGTAATCCACCGCCAGGTTGCTGCGGAACATTTGCGGCATTTTGAAATTGTTGTCGATCAAATCCACCTGGGTGCGTTTCACGCCTCCGTTGGCCGGATTGTTGTTGATCAGCACACCGCCATTCGGTACCAGCGGGTCGCCCACGAGCTTGGTCGCAGCGGTTGCATTGTTGTTGAAATCATAAGCGCCGTATCCCACGCCATTGTTATAGAATGCATAACCCAGCCATGCGAAAGGAATGCGTCCGGTAAAGAGCCCGGTTCCGCCGCGGATGATGACGCTCTTATCGCCCTTCACATCGTATTTAAAGCCGAGGCGTGGTGATACCTGCACGTTGTTCAGGTATTTGTTATGGATTTGACTAAGCGGCGTGTAACTGTAAGTAGTCCCGTAGCCCGGGTCGGTGGCAGCGGCATTCACCAGCGGGCTCAATGCAGGCTTTTTAGGCAATCCCGAATAGTCGAGCCGGATACCCGGCGTGATTTTAAAACGACTGCTCAGCTCAATATCGTCCTGGATGTAGGCGCTCAGCAGGTTCACGTTGAAGTGCGCATACGGATTGTTGAACTGGTTGTCCAGGTTGTTGGTCGGGTCGTCGAAGGGATAGGAACCACGTACGCGGTTGGGGAGCGACTTGCCGTCGGGCGTGCCGTTGCCGAGGAACTGGTCAAGATTGCTGTAAGAGATCCGCCCGTTCGGGGAATTTACGAAACCGTAGTCGATCGTGTAGAACTCGTTATGAGTGCCGACAGTGAAGGTGTTTTTGCCTACATAAAAAGTGAAGTTGTCGGTCAGCTCGAACGTCTTCTGTTTCAGGTTAAAAACGGATGCCTCGCGGTCATTACCCAGAAAAATGGTACCGCCATTGTAGCCGATCTCGACTTGCGGAAACGTGCGAACATTGGCCAGCGTATTGCGGTAGTCGTGAATGACGGAATACCCGGCGATCAGGCTGTTGGAGGAGCGGCCGCCAAACTGGCTTTTCAACTCCGCAACCGTGCTGCTCTGGTTGTTATGCTGCTTGAAATCGATGCTTCCGAAGCGGAAGTTCTGCGAGTCGCGTTCGAGGTTGGTCGCTTCCGAGAATACGGTATTGTTGCGAAGCGAAAGCTGATGTTTCGCATTGATATTCCAGTCGATGCGGTTGAAGAACTTCGTGCTTTTGGAATAGATGGAATAGTTGCCGTACGAACCCGCATCAAGGCCATAATTGGTTTTGACAAAATCGCTGATTTTCTCCGCCACGCTCGCATCCTTGATGAGCGAGGAAGCCGTACCAGCCTGGAACTGAACCGGGTCCTGGCGACGCGTCACTTCCTCATTGGTGAAGAAGAACAGCTTATCCTTGATGAGCGGCAATCCCACACGCGCGCCGGTCTGGTATTCGTAAAATGTGCTGGGCAATTTTTCCTTCGCGTCCGAAGCGCCATTCCATTTGGTAACGAGTGCCGCATTCCGGCCGAAACCGTACACCGAGCCCGTCACTTTGTTGGTGCCGCTCCGGGTAACCGCATTCACCGAGCCCCCCAAAAAGTTACCCAGGCGCACATCGAACGGCGCAACGGCCACCTGAATATCCTGGATCGCATCGAGGCTGACCGGATTGGTGCGCGTACTCGACCCCGGCTGGCCGGTCGTACCCGTAGAACCGCCCAATGACGGGCTGAACCCGATGGCGTCGTTGTTGACGGCCCCGTCGACGGTCACGTTGTTGTAGCGGAAGTTGGTACCGGCGAAGGAATTGCTGTTGTTCACTTGCGGGGAGGTACGGGTAATGTCCGTCATACTCCTGGAAATGGTCGGTAGCCGGCGGATAGTCTCCGCATTGATATTGGAGCCGGCCCCTTCGCGTTCCCCGCCGCGATCGACCTTCACGGTCACTTCGTTAAGCGTCTGACTTTCATCCTTCATCGACACATTCAGGCTGGTGGTTTCGCCTAGTTGGAGGACAATGTCTGAGAGGGTAGTGGTTTGAAATCCGATATAGGTAACGTCAATCCGGTAAGGCCCGCCCGCGTTCATGCTGTTGATGCGGTAACGCCCGTCGGGCTCGGTAACGGTAGCATACTTGGTGCCGGTGGGCAGGTAGGTGGCTTGCACCGTGGCGCCGATCAGGGCTTCATTTTTAGTATCGCTGACGATCCCGCTGATCCCGCTGGTCGTGATCTGGGCAGAAGCCGCCGAAGCGAAGAGGAGGCATGTAAAAAGTAAAGAAACAAAATGCTTCATAACATGTAACTAGCTAATTTGTACGGAACAAAACTTCCGTAAATATCACCAGCGCATGTTACGCCAATATTACGCGAACGCCCCTCGGAAAAGTCTTAATCACCTTTTAATTCGATTTAAATGGATTTTTAATGCAAATCGGGGCAATGGGCTGTGTCGGAGTCCTACTAGGAAAGCCGCTCAATAATTGTTTCCAACCAGTGTTCATGATTGGACTTTTTGAAGACAATATCCCTGCACTGATTGAATTTCATAAATGCTTTCAGGGCCCGGGCGAATCGATCAATCGTAGCCTCGTCGAGCTCGACCGGTTCAAAATGCAGGTTGTGTACGATCAATACTTTTTGCTTGCGGTCGGCCTTGGCGTCCATTCTTGCGATGAAGGTTTCGCCTGCGAGGACCGGCAGTGAAAAATAACCGTATTGCCGCTTCGGCGCGGGTACGAAGCATTCGATCTGGTAATCGAAATGGAAGAAGTCTTTCAGGCGGTGGCGAAAGACATTCAGTATATCAAATGGAGAAAGGATGAAAACGTCGCCGGATATTTCGGGATGCATTTCCTGGTCGGGCAGCATGTAGAGGGGGCCTTTCAGATCTTCGACGATCACGGTCGTTATTTCGCCGGAGCGGGCCATATGCTCCAATTCCTTTTTGACCAGATTCCCTTTCACATAGCGGGCGCGCCACGCGATTTCTTTCGCGTAGGCAATACCCAATGCACCCAATGTGCGCCGGATTACGAAACGGGCGTATTCAACATCACTGGGCATGGTGAGGTCGGTTTCCCGCGGCACGGTGTTAACCGGCAGGACATACACTTTCTGGAAGCTCTTCGTCCGGCCGATCATCAGTTCGCCGTCGAGGTAAAGCCTTTCGAGCGCCACTTTGGCCGGTCGCCAGTCCCACCAGCCGGTGCTCGCCTCCACGCGGTCGTTTTCAAAATCACCAACCATGAGCGACTCCTCCCGTTCAGCCCGGTCGAGTACCTCTTTCATCAGATTGATTTCGGCCGGGGTAAGCGGCGGGCGCTGTGTTTTGAAAGCCTTTTTTACCGGCAATGAAAACCGGAAATCGTGCATGGGAAGGTAGCCCGCGTCGGAAGCGAAATACTCGAAAACACTGCCATCCTCACAAAGTTGGCCCAGCCATTCGGTCTGATAGTCGGGAATGCGGGCCGCCATGACGTGATGGTGGGCGCGCTCCACGACGTAATTCGTATCCAGCTGTACAAAACCCAGGTGGTCGATCAGCTGGTAAACCGCCTCGATCCCTGTCCCGAACTGCGATCTGCGGGCGAGTCCGGCGGCATGAAGGATGATTTTTCTGGCTTGCGTTTTGGTAAGGGTAACAGGTTCCATGTTTGTTGCTTTCGATTTGAAAAGTATCCGAAAGTACAAAATAGCACCGTTCGATGGGGTTGTTTCAGTATTTGAAACTGATTTCGGATTCGTCGTCCGGTTGCACAAGTCCGGGGTAATGAACCGTGACTTTCATGCGCTGTAACTTCTTCTCCTTCACCTGAAATTCCTGCGTCGTAATCCGATCCGCTTTGAATACGCCGTTCTTATCCGGTATTTCATAGGTAATGAGCAAAGGCAGACGGCCCTTCATGGCGTGGAGTACGGGGAAATTGAAAACGGCATAGTTAGGGTTGCTGAAATCCTCGATAAAGAGCCAGGGGTCATGGTCGAACTCGGGCGAAAAGCCTTTGATGTGCGTCAGGGTCTGGTAGCCATCGGATTGTTCTGCCCGGATGCGCACCAATTCACCAGCTTTGTCATACTCGTAATGGTGTACAATGTCCATGCGCGTGCCTGCGGGTGTGATCTGGTAACGTTCCAGTTTACGAACGACACCCTCATCGTCGTAGAGGAACACCAGCTTCTGCGAATTGTCGTACGGACCCGCATTTTTCTTCATCATCCGCATGGTTTTGAGCCTGCCTTGATCGTCGAATTCATACAATTTCTTTGATATGGAGCCGTCCACATTAATCTCCGAGAGCGTTTTGCCCTCATATTTGTGCGTTTTCAGCTCGGTCTGGCCCCGGGAGCCTTTGTAGCTGATTTGATGGATGCTACTGTCGGTATTGTAATTGACGGCCGCTTTGTATTCGAAAGTCTCCCAATCTATTTCCCGGATCAACTGGCGGGTTGGCTGTGCGGTTTCATTCGGAATCGGGTCGGGTACCGGAGCTTTGTCCTTCGAACAGGCGGTGAAGAAAAGGAATGTTGCCCACAAAATGGCGGTGAGCGCGCGGTTGTGCACGGTTTTCATGGCTGATAAAAGTTGGAATGGAATATGAAACGGGCGGGGGATGCGCGGCGAATGCCCTTGAAAGCAGCGGCAAGTTTACCGGTTTGCGGCAGAGGCACCAACTTCCGGCGACAGACAGCGCGTTTACGCAGACAAACAGCCGGGCAGAGCCAGAGTGCTCGTGCACACACTTTGTTGAAATAAAAAATGGAAAAATTTCCTGATTAAGATGAACTTCTATAAGTTCGCCGCTATGGACCGCCAAAGCTTCGCCGAAGCGCTACAAACCAGGCCTGTTTTACCCTTAACCGAAATTTGTTGATCATGGAATCGAGCAATACATCGCGCCGCAACTTCATCAGGCAGAGCAGCCTTCTTACGACCCTGCTCTTCGCCAAACCGATACTGGGGAAATCGGGTGCGTGGAGGCGGGCCGGCTATCCGGTACATAATATCCCGGTGAATAAGGCGCTGGATACGGCCTGGGTCAAATCATTGTACCTGAGGGGAGAACCGGCTACCTACCTGAAAACCAGGAACGAACTGGCGTTTATCGGGATGCCGGTAGGAGGGCTGCACGCGGGGACGGTTTACATGGGCGGGGACGGCAGGCTTTGGCTTTGGCAGATTTACAATGAGTCGGAGGAAGGCAAGAATGAGGGGATCGATCCCAAAACGGTTTTGTGGGAGGACGGTACCACCACCCGGAAAATCCGTTCGCGTGATGGCGCAAGCTATGTGGAACCCGCCATTGCAGAAAACAAACGGCGGCTCGATCAGGGGTTCGCGTTACGCATCACATTTCGCGGGCGTACGATCGTGAAAGAGCTCAATGAGAAGGACTGGGACGAGGTGCGCTTTGAGGCAAAATACCCGGTGGCGACGGTGAAATATAGATCCTGGTCACTGCCGGTGGAGGTGACGCTGAGGGGGTATTCCCCTTTTGTTCCCCTGGATGCGGAGCGGTCGTCGCTGCCTGCCACCATACTCCGCGTATCTGTTCAAAACAAATCGGAAGAGCCCATGCAGATTTCGGTGCTGGGCTGGATGGAGAATGCGGCTGGCAAAGTTTCGGCCAAGGAAGGCAGCGGCACCAAAGTTAATGCAGCTAAAAGGCACCAGAACCGGACCGAACTGTATTATGAGCTGTTACCCAAAGACGAGCCGTTCAAACAGGCTACTGATTTCGGAACCACCGCGCTGGCGGTCATGAATGCAAATGCGAAGCCGCTGGCAGGCTATTCGTCCTGGCCGGTGGATAGCGCCTCATTTGACCTTCCGGATAAGGAGAGCAGCCAAACCGATGCGTTGGAAAAAGCGACGGGTGCATTGGTGGTGACCAGCAATTTGAAGCCGCACGCCGTCTTGCAGGAGGATTTTATCATTGCCTGGCATTTCAATAATCCCAATCCGAAATTGCGCGAACTGGTGAAGGACGCTCAGGGAGGATATTATTACGGAAAGCGTTTCAGGAATGCCGGTGAAGTGGCAGGTTATGTGGCCGAAAATTTCAAATCCCTGACGCGGGACACCGAGCTGTGGCACCAGACCTGGAATGACACTTCGTTGCCCCATTGGTTTATGGAGCGGACCTTCGTGAACATTGGTACACTGGCTACTGCAAATACCTACCGTTTCGCCTCCGGGCGTTTCTGGGGGTGGGAAGGCGTGGGCGCATGCGCAGGGACGTGTACGCACGTCTACCAGTACGCCCAGGCAGTCGCGAGGATATTTCCCGAACTCGAACGCCGTTTACGTGCCGAGGTGGATTTGGGAGCAGGGTTTGTGAAAGGTACAGGCGCCATTATTTTTCGCGCTGAAAACGAGAATCGTCCTGCTATCGACGGGCAGGCTGGCACCATACTGCGATTTTACAGGGAACATCAGATGTCGCCCGACGCTACTTTCCTCTCACAGAACTGGCAGGGAATCAGAAAGGCAGTGGAATTCATGCTCGCGCAGGATAAAAACGGCGACGGCATGACCGATACCCCTATGGAAAACACGCTGGACGCTGTTTGGGAAGGCGAAATAGCCTGGATCGTCGGGCTGTGTGTTGCGGCGGCGCGGGCGGCTCAGGCCATGGCGGAGGAAGTGGGGGATACGGAACTGGCAAAGGTATGCAGCGAATATGTATCCAAAGGAAGGGCCAATATGGAGCAGCATCTTTTTAATGGAGAGTATTTCATTCACCGGCCGGACGCCGTTCAGGGGCGGAAGAAGCTGGGCTCCTATAACACCTGCCACATCGACCAGGTGTACGGCCAGAGCTGGGCACATCAGGTAGGATTACCGCGCGTTCTGGATGAAGGCAAGACTTTGTCCGCGCTCAAAGCCCTGTGGAAGTACAATTTTACGCCGGATGTAGGTCCTTACATTAAAACACACCTGGGCGGCCGACCATACGCAGTGGCAGGCGAAGGCGGCATGGTGATGAACACCAACCCGCTGAACGAGGAAAAGCCGTTCGGCGAAAACGTAACCTGGCAGCTGGGCTACTTCCATGAATGCATGAGTGGTTTCGAGCATCAGGTAGCGGCGCATATGATGGCCGAGGGAATGGTGGAGGAAGCGCTTATCCTGACGCGCTTTATCCACGACCGGTATCACGGCGCCAGACGTAACCCGTACAACGAGATCGAATGCAGCGATCACTATGCAAGGGCTATGGCGAGCTACGGTACCTTCATTACAGCCTGCGGTTTTGAATACCACGGTCCCAAGGGAGAGATACAATTCGCTCCGAAGTGGAATAAAGAAAACTTCAAAGCGCCATTCACCGTTGCCGAAGGCTGGGGCACTTATTCGCAGAAGCTGACGGCTAACAAGCAGGAACACAGGCTGGCGCTGAAATATGGTTCACTGCGGTTGCAGCAATGCCGGTTCGAGATGGCGGGCAAGCGAAACCCGTCTTCCATTACAGTCATGTTGGGAGAGCAAAAGGTGCCCGCGATATTTGAGCTGCAAGGCGGAATGGCCAGCATCCGTTTCAGCAGCGCGCTCACTTTTAGAGAGGGACAGCAGCTGTCGGTTGTATTGGGCTAGCACCAGCGGATATGGAAGCCCCGCCATGTAAATGCGGTGGAGAGGTGTTGCGTATAAATATATACGTTAGTATTGATGCATGCATTTTTCGGCAGAACTCGTCTGCCGGCGCGTAACGCGTACGTACCGACGTGTGAAAGGTTTTTGCATATTATTTATTTTTTTTGCAATTAAACAAAGATGGTTTTGGAGGAATTTTCTTTTATTTGCCAAAAAACATCACATCACTTATCCAACGGAACTCAACCGGGATGTCTATTTTTACCAGAGTTGAATCAGATTCCAGCAGTGAGCTGCATATCTGGCATCGTTTCAAGCAAGGGGATATGCAGGCTTTCCAGGCACTGTATCAGCGTCATGTCAAAAGTCTGACCAGCTATGGCTACCGTCTGACGCCCGACAGGCAGCTGTTGGAGGATGCCATCCACGACCTTTTCATTGACTTGTGGAGGCGGAGAGAGCACCTGACCGAAGCGGAGAATGCCAAATTTTACCTCTTCCGGGCATTGCGAAACCGGCTTTTGCGCAATGGCAGAAACGATGTTTTTGAGCAGGCCGAGGATATCGATGGCTTCCTGGACTACCTCGTTGCGCTTTCTACCGAGCAGCAGCATATCGACTCCGAGGAGATCCACGCACGCACCCAGCGCGTGCGCAGCGCGGTCGAAAGCCTTTCCGACAGGCAGAAAGAAGTGATTAACCTGCGTTTTTACCACGCAATGAGCCTGGATGAGATTTCCGAATTAATGGGACTGTCCAAGCAGGGCGTGAGCAATCTGCTCTATAAATCTTATGCGGTGCTGCGCACAAAGCTCAGCAAACTGACGATCCTGTCGCTGCTGGTGCCGTTTGGCGGGCTGCCCGGGTGGCTTCCGTAAAATGAATCTGAGAAAAAAATGCCGGAAGATAGGTTAGTTTTCTGCCATTGTTGTACCTGTTAGTTGTGCGCGTACCATTTATCCCTGACCATGAATGATGAAAGTTTAAATATCGAGGATCTTTTGGAGAATGACTCCTTCATCAGCTGGGTGCTGGAAGACAAGGACGCATCGCGGTGGGAAGAATTTCTCCGGTTGAATCCGGAGAAGCGGGAAGTGGTGGAAAAAGCCTCGAAAATAGTTCTGGAACTGCGTCAGGCCGAACGGGAAGTGGTTCCTGCTATTGATGAGCACAAACTTTGGCAAAGGATCGAGTCGTCGGCGGAGAAGCGGGAAGAGCCGGTCAGGCCAAAGTCGGGCCGGAAAATGTTTGTTACGTTACTGGCGGCTGCCTGCGTAGCGGTAGTGGCGGCATTTGCCATTTTCCAGGCCATGCATTCCGACCATAAACGCGTTACATATAAGGAGCTGCTTACTCATGCAAAGGTGGAGAATCAACTGCTCGAAAAACAGAACCAGGGGCAGGCGCCGATGGAGGTCCGGCTGGAAGATGGAACGGTCATTACACTCGGTAAAAACAGCAGACTGAGTTATCCGGCTCATTTTCAAAAGCATAAACGTGAGGTTTTCCTGAGCGGGGAAGCATTCTTTGATGTGACAAAGGATCCCAACCGCCCATTCCTGGTTTATGCCAACGAGACTGTAACCAAGGTGCTGGGGACGAGCTTCGAGATCAAGGCATTTGAAAATAGTCAGGCCGTGACTGTGCATGTCCGGACGGGCCGGGTGTCGGTGTACAAGCAAAGCCGGATCCAGATGGACGACCCGGAGACGACCGGGCTGCTCCTGTTGCCTAATCAGCAAGGGACATTCAACCGCGACAGCGAAACGCTCGTAAAAAACCTCGTGCCCGAGCCGTTGCCCATCGAGCCGATTACCGACACGAAAAAGTTTCGCTTCGACGAAGTTCCGGTTACAGAGGTATTGGCTGAAATTGAAAAGATGTACGGCGTGCAGATCGTCTGTGATCATGAGCTGCTGGCCAAATGCATTATCTCTACTACGGTCCGTAACGAATCGTTGTATGACAATCTGGACGTGATCTGCCGCACGATAGGCGGCAGTTACAAGGAAATCGATGCTCAGATCGTGGTCGATTCTAAAGGCTGCTTTTGATGAAATAAGGCCCTCACTAAATCAGTAATCGGCTGAGAGCGTGGTTTGAGGGATTATTGATAAAAAATCGAAAAATAATTTAATAGGGGAGGTTAGTTTTTGCCGAGTCCTGTACCTGTATAGATAGAGCGGCCGGATGTTTTTCCCGAGCCGGCCATTTTTGCAAACCATGTTCTATTGCCAACGCCGGCAATCCGGCACGGGATACCTATGTCTTTTTTTTCGCAATGGCCTCATTGTGATCATCACCTAACTTAATGTACCCATGGAAAACAAACATGCTACCTGAGGAGAGAATGCGCGACCGGCAGCGACCGGACGCCCCGGCAGACCCGGATGTTTATTCAACAAATGAAAATCAAAACAGGTATGGGCATTTTTACGAATGAAAAAAGGGTTTTTCAGCTCCTGTGTATGACAGCGAAACAACTTTTAATGGCCGTGTTGGCAACCGGGCTGAGTTACGCGTCCCCGACGTATTCACAGGAATTACTTAAACAGCGTATATCAATAAGCGTTAAGAATGCATCGCTCAAAACGGTCCTGAAAAATATCGAAGAGCAGGGCGACCTTTCCTTCTCCTATCAAAAGCAGGTGGTCGCTTCCGAGGAGAAAATCAGCCTGGAAGCCAGGAATGAACTGCTGGAAGACCTTCTGAAACGCGTGCTATCGCCGAGGAATATCAGCTACCAGGTGGTGAAGAGCAATCAGATTATCCTTTCCAAAACACCTGAGGAAGGAAAGGGGCCCGCCGGCGCATTGCCCGGGACTGTGGTTGAACCGTTAATGGAACGGCAGGTCGCCGGAAAAATCACGGACGAAAAAGGGGAAGGGCTGCCGGGGGTGAGCGTTGTATTGAAAGGGACGCAAAAAGGGACTACTTCGGAGGCAGACGGTACCTACCGGTTGGCTATACCGGACAACGATGCGGTGCTGATCTTTTCCTTTGTGGGCTATGTGTCCGATGAGCGGCAGGTAGGCGCGCAGTCGATCATGAATGTGGTGCTCAAAGTGGACAACAAGGCCCTGGAAGAGGTAGTTGTAACTGCTTACGGGCAAAAGCAGCGCAAGGAGGCGGTGGTAGGGGCCGTGACAACGATCCGTCCGGGTGAATTGAAAATCCCGGCGAGTAACCTCACAACGGCCATTGCGGGGCGGCTCTCGGGGGTGATCGGCTACCAGCGCAGCGGTGAACCGGGCGTGGATAATGCCACATTTTTTATTCGTGGGATCACCACTTTCGGGTATAACAATTCGCCGCTGATATTGGTGGATAACGTGGAGCTTACGGTAACCGACCTGGCAAGGCTGCAACCCGACGATATCGAAAGCTTCTCGATCCTGAAAGACGCGAGCGCTACGGCCTTGTACGGCGCACGCGGCGCGAACGGGGTAGTGTATGTGACTACCAAGCAGGGGCGTGCGGGCAAGGCGAAGATCAACTTTCGGATGGAAAACTCCGTTTCGATGCCGACCCAAAACGTGGAGCTGGCCGACCCGATCACACACATGAAATTGTACAACGAGGCGCAGCTGACCCGCGACCCGCTCGCAGCCATCAAATACCCGCAAAACCAGATCGAAAACACGGGTAAAGGCAACAATCCCTACATTTATCCATCGACCGACTGGCGTGATGTGCTCTTTAAAAAATACACGCAGAACCGCCGCGCGAACCTGAGCGTGTCCGGCGGGGGTGAGGTGGCGCAGTACTACGTAGCCACGTCGTTCAGCAATGATAATGGTATGCTGAAAGTGGATAAGATGAACAACTTCAACAACAATGTTAAGCTGAACAGCTACTCGGTCCGGTCCAATGTCAACATCAATCTCAGCCCGCAGACGCAGCTGATAGTGCGGTTGTACGGGAATTTTGATGACTACAACGGCCCGATCGACGGCGGCTCAGGCATTTACCAGAAAGCGCTGAAAACCAGTCCGACCTCTTACCCGGCCTATTATGCACCCGACAAAGCCAACGAGGCCACGGACCATATTCTTTTCGGGAATTTTGACCTCGGCCAATACCTCAATCCCTATGCCGACATGGTGAAAGGGTACAAGCAGTATTCAAGATCCAAAATGCTTACGCAGCTGGAATTGGCCCAGAAACTCGACTTCGTGACCAAAGGGCTCAGCGTGCGTGGCCTGGCGAATATCAACCGGTCGTCGTATTTCGATGTCACAAGGGCTTATAACCCCTATTTTTACCACGCAGCATCGTACGACAAACAAACCGATACTTACACGCTCAACTGGCTGAACCAGCAGACTAGCAATGAGTTTTTCAACGAGCCGGCCACCGAATACCTCAACTACAAACCCGGTGCCAAAAATCTGGAAAGTTTCCTCTACTTGCAGGGAACGTTGGATTACTCGCGGGTTTTCAGGGAAGTACATTCATTGAATGCGACGGTCGTAACCACCTTGCAGCAGATCCTGAAAGACAATTCGAGCGTGGGGCAGGTGCAATCGTTGCAGCAGTCGCTTCCGAGCAGGAACACCGGGGTATCTGGGCGGTTGTCCTACTCGTTCGACAACCGGTATTTTGCCGAGTTCAACTTTGGCTATAACGGATCGGAGCGGTTTCACAAGAGCAAGCAATTCGGATTTTTCCCAACGATCGGCGGGGCTTGGGTGATTTCTAACGAAGGCTTCTGGAAACCGATGGAGCGCATTGTGAACAAGCTGAAAGTCCGCAGCTCGTACGGTTTGGTGGGGAACGACGCCATCGGCAGGCCCGATCAGCGCTTTTTCTTCCTTTCGGAGGTGAACCTGAACAACTCGCAGAGAGGTTCTTCTTTCGGTTTCAATTCCAGTTATACCCGGAATGGCGTGTCGATCAGCCGGTATGAGAACAAGGACATTACCTGGGAAACATCCTACCAGACAAACCTCGGACTGGAATTCTCGATCCTGCAAAAACTGAATGTGATTGCGGAAATCTACAAACAGCGGCGCTCCAATATCCTGATGGAAAGAGCTTCGATCCCGAGCACAATGGGGTTGGCGGTGACGCCGTCGGCTAATGTGGGGGAGGCGAAATCGAAGGGTTTTGACCTGGCGGTGGATTTCAACCAGAACTTCAAAAACGGGGCCTGGCTGGTGGCAAGAGGTAACCTCACGATGGCCCGCTCGGTTTTCTCCATCTTCGAGGAGCCGGATTACAAAGACCGTTACTTGTCCCGGGTAGGCCAGTCGATCAGCCAGCCCCGCGGTCTGATTGCCGAACGGCTCTTTATCGATGAAAATGATGTGAAGAATTCGCCCCGCCAGAACTTCGGGGTATATGGTGCCGGGGACATTAAGTACCGCGATGTTAACCGCGACGGACAGATCACTACCGCAGATTTCGTGGCGATAGGCCATCCCGAAACCCCTGAGATTACCTACGGATTCGGCTTATCCGCCGGGCGCGGGCAGTTCGATCTCTCGGTATTTTTCCAGGGCCTGGGGCGGGAATCGTTTTTCATCAATCCCGTCGCTTCCGCTCCCTTTATCGACTACAACAAGGACAACAACGGGGATAATGAGCTTTTTCCGGCCAATCTGATCGGTGAGAATGCATTGCTGAAAGCATTTGCGGACAGCCATTGGTCGGAAGAGAACCGAAATATCTACGCCGTCTGGCCGAGGATGTCGACGGTCGAAAACCAGAACAATTCCCAGCGGAGCACCTGGTTCATGCGCGACGGTTCCTTTATCCGCCTGAAAACCCTCGAAGCGGGTTACACGGTGAAAGGCCGCGTGCTGGAAAACCTGAAAGTGACCAATTTCAGGATCTATTTCAACGGGACGAATTTGTTGACTTTCAGCAAGTTCAAGCTGTGGGATCCTGAAATGGGCGGGAATGGCCTTGGTTACCCGGTCCAGAAAGTCTTCAACATCGGTTTGAATATGAATTTCTAAGCTTCATACTATGAAATTACTGTACACCAGTTTTTGTATTACCGCCCTGCTCGTACTGACTACCGCGGGCTGCCGGAAGTATCTCGATATTGTCCCGGACAACGTGGCGACGATCGACAATGCATTCAAAATGCGTGCGGATGCGGAAAAGTATCTTTTTACCTGCTACAACAACCTTCCGCAGTTCGGCAACGAGGGCGCTGATCCCGGCTTTCTGACCGGCGACGAATTTGCGACGGTCTATCCCGTGTTGGGGAATATTAATGGTAGTCTTTACCGGATTGCCCGGGGAGAGCAGAACATCGTGTCGCCGATTGCCAATTACTGGGACGGCAAGTATTTCCAGGCACTCCGCGAATGCAATATCTTCCTGGAAAACATCGACAAGGTCCGCGACCTCACCGATTTTGAAAAGAAAAGATGGGTGGCGGAAGTGAAATTCCTGAAAGCCTATTACCATTACACGCTCGTGAGGATGTATGGCCCGATCCCGATCATCAAAAACAACCTGCCGATTTCGGCGTCGGCAGAGCAGGTGAAGGTCAAAAGGCAGCATGTCGATTCCGTCTTCAATTATACAGTAAGCCTGATCGACGAAGCGGCTGCGGATCTTCCGGTTATTCTGCCCAACGAGTTTTCGGAACTGGGCAGGATTACGAAACCTATTGCATTGGCTATTAAAGCCGAGATATTGACCACCGCGGCCAGCCCGCTTTACAACGGCAACCAGAACTACGCCAATTTCAGAAATAAGGACAACGAGGCGTTGTTCAGCAGCACGGTAAGCCCTGCGAAATGGGAGCGTGCGGCCCAGGCTTGCCGGGAGGCGATTACCGCTTGCGAGGCCAACGGGCACCGGCTTTACGAATTCGTGCCCCGCTCGGTAACCACCAAGGTTTCGGATTCGACACAGCGCCTGATGTCCATCCGCGCGGCGGTCACCGACAAATGGAACGTCGAACTTATTTGGGGAGCTTCCAATTCGACGGGTGGCGGCGGCCGGGGTTTTCAGTCGCTGTCGCAGGCGCGGCTAAGCCCATTCACCGGTACGATCCCCAATGAAAGCATTGGTTCGATGCTCGCCCCGCCGCTGCATATCGCCGAGATGTTTTACAGCCACAACGGCGTGCCGATAGAAGAGGACAAAACCTACCCGTACGGCACCCGCTTTACCGCATTGCGAAAAGCACTGAAAAGCGAACGGTATTACATTAAGCAAGGCTACACGACCGTCCAGCTCAATTTCGACCGCGAGCCCCGGTTTTATGCAGACCTCGGTTTCGATGGCGGAATATGGTTCGGGCAGGGCAAAAACGACGATGATAATACCTGGGTATTGGAAGGGAAGCTAGGACAAACCGGCGGCAGACAGGGCGCTTCCTTGTACTCCGTGACCGGCTACTGGCCGAAAAAACTCGCCAATTATAACAATACCATCAACGACCCGGCGCAGCAATACAACGTGGAAGGCTATCCGTTCCCGATCATGCGGCTCGCGGACCTGTACCTGTTGTATGCGGAGGCGCTGAACGAATCGAACGGGCCTTCGGCGGAAGTGTATGGCTGGATCGATAAGGTACGGGCCAGGGCGGGTTTGAAAGGGGTGGTGGAATCGTGGACGAAACACTCCAGTAAGCCCTCCAAATTCAGCAGCAAGGAGGGTTTGCGTGAAATTATCCAGCGGGAACGGCTCATCGAGCTGGTGTTTGAGGGAAAACGTTTCTGGGACCTGCGCAGATGGCGGGTTGCCGAAAACTACCTCCAAAGGTCGGTGAACGGCTGGGATATTGCCCAGCGCGAGGCGATCAACTACTACCGGGTGAAGCCGATTTACATGAGCAGTTTCAGCCTGAAAGACTATTTCTGGCCGATCTCCGAAAATTCCCTGATTGTTAACCCGAACCTTGTTCAAAATCCAGGCTGGTAAATGCTGCTGTCTATGAAAAAGATCCAGATATTATTCTCTCTTGTATGGCTATCGGCATGGATTTGCTCCTGCGCCGACACAGACCAGATCCGCAAGCCCCTGGGCGCGGATGGGACAAAGCCCGGCGTGGTGACTAACACTTCGGTAGTCAATTTTGCCGGTGGTGCGACGATCTCCTACTCGCTCCCCGCTGACGAAGACCTGCAATATGTTGTCGCCGAATACGCCATCAACAATGCCACCAGGCAGCTCAGCGAGGCAAAGGCTTCGCATTATACCAACAAGTTGACGGTGGAGGGGTTCTCTGCCGCCGGCGACTACGAGGTAAAGTTGTATTCGGTAGACAAAAGCGACAACAAATCGGAACCGGTGATCGTGAAAATTGCACCACAGGCTCCGCCTATCCAAACCGTTTTCAATTCGCTGCAACTGGGCGTCGATTTTGGAGGGTTGAACGTCGCATTCAATAACCCTTCGGAGGCCAAGCTGGCAATAGTGGTCATTACCCCCGACAATAATGGTGATTTCGTTCCGACCGAGACTTTGTATACGCAAATGAAGGGAGGCTCATTTGCCGCCAGGGGATTTGATACCCTCAGCAGGAAATTCGGCGTGTATGTGCGCGATCGCTGGAACAATTATTCCGACACCGTTTACAAGGAAGTAAAGCCATTTTTTGAAAAGAAACTGGATAAAACCAAGTTCCGGGAATACGTGCTGCCAACCGACGAAGAAAGCGGGTACGGCTGGCGAATACCCTTCCTTTGGGATGATCTGATGACAGAGCCGGGCTTCCATACCATCCCGCTTTCCGACCGGGATATGCCGATCCACTTCACTTTCGACCTTGGAACGGCAGCCAAGCTAAGCCGGTTCCGGCTGTGGCAGCGGCAGGGAGATTGGTTCTACAAACACGGTAATCCACGTAAATGGACCATGTGGGGCAGCGAAAAAGCACCCAATCCAGACGGCAGTTTCACGGGCTGGACGAAGCTGATGGACTGCGAGTCGATCAAACCGTCGGGGAGCCCTTATGGCGTGAACACCGGCGAGGATATCGCCTACATGACGGCCGGAGAGGAATTTGTATTCCCGCTGTCGGCCCCGAAGGTCCGCTACATCCGGATGCAGATCCACCAGAACTGGTCCGATACCAAGTTTGTCCATTTTACCGAGCTCACTTTCTGGGGGGATACCAAATAATTCTAAACTGACATTTTATGGTTATCAAATATAAAATCACTGGATTGCTGCTGATTGTTTGCGCGCTGGCGTCGTGTACAGACTGGGACGATTTTAAGAAATATCAGGCTGGCGGAGAGATTGTATACCCCGGGCGCGGCGATACCGTGCTGATAGCGTCGGGAAGAAACCGAACGCAGCTGCTATGGGTCCTGAGCGCCGATCCGCGCGTGACGGCCTACAAATTGTACTGGAACAACAAGGCCGACTCCATGGAAGCGGCTGTACCGTCGGACCTGATCGGCGACACGGTGAGAATCATGATCAATCCGTTGCCGGAAGGATCGTACAATTTTGAAATGTATTCGCTGGATGCGAAGGGGAACCGTTCGGTGCCGCTGCGTTTCAACGGCAGAACATTTGGCGCAAACTACGAGAATGGACTGCTGAACCGCACCATCAGCGTGGCGTCTTACGATTCGACGCTCAAAATGTTGAAGGTCAGCTGGAATACCCCTGATACGGTGAATGTAAATACAGAGCTTAAATACACATCAACAGACTCAAAGACCAAATCACTGCTGGTAGGCCCGGAAGTACAGGAAAGTAAAATTCCCGACTGGAAGCCCGGTACGATCCTGAACTACCGCTCATCATTTAAGCCGGATCGAAAAGCGATCGACATCTTTACCGTTACCCGGTACGATACGATGTCGGTGAAGAAACCGGAATGAGCGGTCGTTCGCGGCCCATCTGTGATTTGCAAAAGAGCGCCCCGACGGGCGCTCTTTTGTTGCGGGTCAATCAAATCTGCGACGGACTGTTACAGCAAAAACCGGTGGTCCTGCGCAAATTGCGCGAAGCTAACAGGATTCTTACGGGTAATGCGGGCGACCGCATCGGACACAGCCGCGGCTTCCCCGCGTGCGTAATGCGCATAGTCTTCGATCAGCCCGCCTGCCTGCCATTCGGGGAATCCTGCGCCGAGGAGCGCCTGCTCCATCTCGGCGGGAGAAACGTCGATGAAGCTGACGGGTTTATCCAGGACATTCGACAGGATTTCTGCGAGTTCATAATGGCTGAGCGCCTCGGGACCGGTGATGTCGTAGATTTGATCTTCATGTCCGGGTTCGGTTAGGGCGGCCACGGCAATGGCCGCAATATCCCGCACATCGACCAGGCTCACCCGCGCGTTGCCGACAGCGGCGAAAAACTGGCCGCTGTATTTGATCTGCTCTTTAAATGCAAGCAGCCCCTGCATGTATAAATTGGGCCGCAGAAAAGTGTACCGGAAACCCAGCTCCCTGATCCGGTTTTCAACTCTGGCATGGTAGCGCAGGAAGCGTACGGGCGACGATTCGTGGGCTGCGAATTGCGATAATTTGACAATGTGCGGCACGCCCGCCCTGTGTGCGGCTTCGGCGAAACCGATCTGTAACGATTCTGCCTGTTCCGACGAATTGGTCAAAAGAAAGGCCTTTTCAATGCCGTGCAGGGCATATTCAAAAGTGACCAGGTCGGCCAGGTCGCCTACGATGGCTTCTGCATTGGGCAGCTTGCTCAGTTGCTCGGCTTGGGCAGGAGTGCGCACCAGCGCTTTGAAACCGATATTCAGCGATGTGAGTTGTTGAACGAGTTGGGATCCTACTGCGCCTGTTGCGCCTGTCAGAAAAATACGGGTCTGTTTCATGCTGTTTTGCTTTTTGTACAGCACAAAATTCATAGATCCCGCATCGCCAAAATTGTAAGAAAACGAAACCGCATTAGCTGGTTAGCCGCCGGCCTTGCAGATGTCTTTCTGGAATTGGATATACCGGCGGGGACTCAGATTGAGGTAATGATTGAAGTCGCGAATGAGCTGACTTTGATCGTAGTACCCGCAGGTTTCCGCGATTTGAAGCCAATCCACCTTGCCGGAATGGGCTTGCAGCAGCTGGATGGCTTTCGCGAATTTTTCGTAACGGCCTTTTTCCTTGGCCGTAAATCCGAAGTATTTTTTGTGATTGAGCTGAACAATGCGCTCGCTCTGCCCCGTTTTTTGAGCCACAGCTTTTATCGGGTTGACAATCGCGTAGTCGGTATTTTCTTCCGTAATGCTGCTGACCGACAATGGCCTGGGGCGGAGGTATGGCTTGCAAAAGTCGAGGATCAGTTTTACACGGCCGGGAACCGGTTCATTTTTCAGGCGAAGCCATAGCGCTGAAAAGCAATGTTCATCTAGCAACTGGTCGGGGTGTGCGGCGATCTGGCTCGAAAGCACAGCAAGGCCAAAAAATCGGTAAAAGGCATCGTCTTTGAAATTGGCGACCAGCAAATCGGCACCGGCAGGCAGGGTGTACTCAATAGGTTGTTTGATGGGGCCTAATACCACACATTCGTTGATTTCAAGGCTGTTGCCGCAGGATTTGAATCGTATCGCAGGCCCGAAACCAAACACCATAATGGTTTGAAAGCTGGGTATCAGCGTTTTCGTAATATCCAGGCCGGTATGGTTTTGCGCCATATAAAAATGGGTGAAAATATCTGTGAATTCGGCTGGGACAGCTATCCGCTGCTCGGTATAAATGTTGTTTTGCTGCTTCATTCCCAAAAGATCCAGTTGCCCGAAAGAGCCGATAATATACCCTGTACAAACGGCTTTCACGCGAAAAATTGGAAGAATACTTGCGCTACTTTGTATATACAAACTATAACCATTATACTTGCGGAGCAATTTTCAGGTGAGGTGTTTTAACTAAAAAATACTGATTTTGAGCTGTATTTGACTGTGGCTATTTGAATAGTTTGTATAAACATATATTTAACTAAAAAAGCTGACTTATTCCTAACCCATGAAAACCCGCCTTCTCACCAGGACGTTTATTGTTCTGCTATTCCTCACATACGCTGCCGCATCGGGCTTTGCGCAGCAAAAGACAATCTGGAAGATCGGCGAAGCGGATAATTCCCCGTCCGGGATGGCGCTTGCGCCCGGGGAGTACAAGCGGTTTCTGGAAAAGGACTTTGGTTATGAGGACAATTTCTTCCTCATCGGCCGTTCACAGGCGCAAAAGGACTGGCCTTATGTACTGCCGGGGCCGGTGAATGGCTGGGGCGGGACCGGTGGCACCTCGGGAATCAGGTCGCATTTCCTGACGGTTTTGTTTGATATTAAAAGTAAACCCACTTCCGGCAAATGGCGGCTGGTGGTGGATGTGCTCGAAACCGATTCCCTGCACGCGCCTCTTTTGAAGGTACTTGTGAACGGCAAGTCGTGGGAATTCAAGTTAAAAAGGGGTTCGGGGTTCAAAAATCCGGACCGGCTGACGCTGAATCCCAAGCAGCAGGTTGTCGAGATCGACATTCCGGCAATGCTCATGAAATCCGGCGTAAACGAAGTGGTAATGACCACCTTGCAGGGAGGCTGGCTGATGTTCGACCAGGTAAAACTGGATGGTCCGGCACAGACCCGGCTCGCTGCTCCCGGGAAAGCATTGCTTCGTAATGTGGAAGCTGCTGATTATGAGCTCAATGCAGATGGTAAGTCCATCCAGCCATTGTTAATTGATATTACTCAACTTGACGGAGAGCCTTTGTTCGACGTCAAGCTTGATGGAAAGACGATTCTGTCCCAAAAAATAGAACAGGAGCGCTACCTGCTTGAAGCGCCTATGCCTGCTGTGAGTCAACCGGGTTCCGGGGTATACCAGATTTTTGTGGACAGGCAATTGATCAGATCCGGAAAAGTCAAACGGGATAAGCAGAAACTCAAAACGCCGGCCGGGTATGTGAATACGATGCTGGGAGCGGGGCATTCACGGTGGATGATCGCACCAGGGCCATGGATGCCGTTCAGCATGGTCAAGCTGAGCCCGGACAACCAGAATGGCGGATGGCAGGCGGGTTACGACCCCACTTTTGAATCAATCGGCACGTTCAGTCACATTCACGAGTGGACTATGACCGGCCTTGGGATTTTTCCTACGGCAGGACCCTTGCAAACGCGCATCGGCGACGAGGCCGATCCTGACAGCGGATACCGGTCGCGGTTCGATAAAAGTACCGAGCAAGCACCTTTGGGATACTATAAGGTGAATCTCACAGATAACAATATCACGGCAGAGCTTACTGCGACCACCCGTGCGTCATTTCAGAAATATACCTGGCAGAACAGCGAAACCGGCCGCGTGATGGTCGACCTGCAAATCCCTACCGAATACGGCTACAAGATCAGGAAAGTGAAGATCGATAAAGTGAGCGACAAGCGGATCGAGGGGTATAGCGAGCAACTTTCACGCGATGTGTGGTCCGGCGGGATAGACCAGCAGTACACCGTCCATTTTGTGATCGAACTCGATCAGCCGATCGCCAGTTACGGCACCTGGCTGAACGACGAAGTGAAACTCAAAACCAGCCTCGCTGCCGACAGCGCCCGGAATGCGGGGTTGTTTCTGGAATTTGATACGAAAACGAACAAGACCGTGCAGGTACGCTCGGGGATTTCCTACGTGAGCGTAGAGAATGCGTCACTAAACCTGAAAACCGAGATTTCCGACCCGTTTGGCTGGGATTTTGAGAAGGTGAGGGCCAACCAGGAAAATGTCTGGAACGACCTGCTGGGCCGGGTGGCGATTTCCAGCAATGACAAGCGGGAAAAGGAACGCTTTTATACCAATATGTACCGCTCGCTGAGCAGGAACGCATTCAGCGACGTGGAAGGCAGCTGGCGGGATGCCGACGAGCACGTCAACAAATTTCAGGATAAGGACGACATCGCGCTGGGTTGCGACGCTTTCTGGAACACATTCTGGAACCTCAACCAGTTCTGGAACCTGGTCACGCCTGAGTGGTCGAACCGCTGGGTGAAATCCCAGCTTGCGATGTACGACCGCGGCGGCTGGCTGGCCAAAGGCCCGGCCGGTATGGAGTACATTCCGGTGATGGTGGCCGAGCACGAAGTGCCGCTCATCGTCGGCGCTTACCAGATGGGCATCCGGGGCTTCGATGCCGACAAAGCCTACGAGGCCGTGCGGAAAATGCAGACCGTCCCCGCCGCGCCCGTAGGCGGTGGCCGGGCCGGTAACGAGGATTTGCTCACCTATCTGAAACATCATTATGTGCCTTACGATCAGGGACGGTTTTCGAACTCGCTGGAATATGCATTTGACGACTATTCAGTTGCGCAATTTGCCAAAGCATTACATAAAAAGGACGATTACAAGGTATTTGCAGACCGGGCTTCCTGGTGGAAAAATGTCATCGACCCGGGCACCGGTTTTGCCCGTATGAAAGACTCGACCGGACGCTGGCTGCCGGATTTCGATCCATTTAAATCCGGGGCTAACCATCATTACGTGGAGGGGAATGCCTGGCAGCTCACTTTTTTTGTACCCCAGGATGTTCCGGGTTTGGCAAAAACAATCGGAGAGAATGAGTTCGTGAAGCGGCTCGACTGGGGTTTTAATGAAAGTGTCAAATGGCGCTACAACGGCCCGAACGACCAGTACTGGGATTATCCCGTGGTGCAGGGCAACCAGCAGTCGATGCACTTTGCGTTCTTGTTCAATTGGGTCAAAAAGCCTTGGCTAACCCAGAAGTGGAGCCGGTCGGTGGTGGACCGGTACTATGGCCACGAAGTATCAAATGCCTACCTGGGCGATGAGGACCAGGGGCAAATGAGTGCGTGGTTTGTGATGGCGGCACTGGGCCTTTTCCAAACCGATGGTGGCACGCGCGTCGACCCGATCTACGAGGTAGGCAGCCCTATGTTTGAAAAGGCGGTCATCGATCTTCGGCAGCAGTTTGGAAGAGGCCAAACATTTACCATTGAGGCCAAAAATACCTCCCGCAAGAATGTGTACGTCCAGCGTGCAACGCTTAATGGTCAGCCGCTGAACAGCTTCTGGTTCAGGGCGTCCGACCTGCTCAAAGGCGGGTCGCTCGTGCTCGAAATGGGGCCGGAGCCCAACAGGAACTGGGGTATTGAAGGGCTGCCTTCCAACGAGTAACGGGCGAAAAGCAGCCGCTTACGACTACCGGTGCGCAATAAAGATGGGCAGGTTCAGGTTGCGGATCAGCGGATCGGCCGTGCTGGGTACGAGCATATTGGAGAATGTGCTGCGCCCATATGAGCCCATGACGACCAGCGTCTTTTTCTTATTCATCAAAAAGGTAAACAGCTCCGAATTCGGACGACCGTAAAGCTTCTTGAAATGTGCGTTGGAATAATGAGAGCTCACCAGCCGGGCCAGTTTGCCGTCGTTGGCATCCTCCTGTTCACCTTCATGGACGACCTGAACGATTGTCAGACGAGCATCCCCCAATTCAGGCAAAAGGTAGGAAAACTGTTTGATCGCATGTGCGGACGCGGCATTTCCGTCATGGGCAAATACGATTTCTTCCACGCCTTCGAAATGGTCGGGCGCTATCATCACCGGGCATTCGACACCGCATAGTACCTCTTTCAGGAAAGAACTTGGCTTTTTCTCATCCGAGGTTTCAAATGCCAGATCGCTCCCGATAATCATCAGGTCAGCATACCGGCTTTCTGCCAGGATCTCTTCAAGCGGATCGTGCGTGTTGGTATGCACGCTCACGTGCACGCCCTGCCGCTCGCACATGGCGCGGAAAGTACTTTCGCTCTCTTGGAGCAATTCCTGCATTTTCCGGAAATCGGGAAGTTCCTGTAATTCAAGTGTTTCTTCAAAGGGCGTTCCGGAGGCTATTTTAAATTCAGACAACGCTTCGGATGGTACGTTTTGCATGAAAATGCCGGTCAACCGGGATTGGGTCAGGGACGCCACATAGCAGGCGAACTGGACGTGATGGGTGTTGAAGTGACCGGCGTCGATCACGAGGCGAATGTTTTTCATCTTGATTTGCTATTTAAATGGATTCCAGTACCTGAGTTTTCATTGAACCCGTTTGGGCCAGGTTGGTGTGCAACCGGAACGCCTCTTCCAGCAGGTGCGGCGTGTGGCCCCCGCGGCGGCAGGCGCGTTCGAAATATCCGGATAGCTCCTCGTGGTAATCCGGGTGTACGCAATGTTCGAGGATCGTTTCAGCTTTCTGCCTCGGAGAAAGTCCTCTCAAATCGGCCAGCCCCTGTTCGGTCACGATCACATCCACGTCGTGTTCGGAATGATCCACGTGGGTTACCATGGGTACGATACGCGATATTTTGCCGCCCTTTGTGACGGATTCTGTTACGAAAATGCTCAGGTAGCTGTTTTGGGCGAAGTCCGCCGAGCCGCCGATGCCGTTGACGATCTGGCTGCCGGCAATGTGCGAGGAGTTGACATTCCCATAAATGTCGCATTCCAGAGCCGTGTTAATGGCGATGATACCAAGCCGCTGGATCACCTCCGCGGCGTTGGTGATATCTTGTGGCCGGAGCACGATTTTGTGCCGGTAACGGTCAAAATCGGCGAACACACGCTGGTAGCATTGGTCCGACAATGTCATGGAACTGCCCGAGGCGAAATCCATTTTGCCGCTATCGATCAATTGGAAAGTACTATCCTGCAACACTTCGGAATACATGGTCAGGTGCTCAAAGTCGCCTTGCGCAAGCCCGCCCAGCACCGCGTCGGCGATTTTGCCGATTCCGGCCTGAATGGGCCTGAGAGCGGGCGTTAGCCGGCCCGCGGCCATTTCGCGGTTGAAGAATTGCAGCAAATGCCCGGCAATGGCTTCCGCTGCCGCGTTGCCGGACGCTGTTTCGGCCGGGCTGTCTTTCTGATTCGTGAATACAATGGCCGCAATCTTCTGCGGGTCACAGGCAATAACGTCCTGGCCAATGCGCTGCCAAACGTCCGTTATCGGCAGTATGGCGCGACCGGTCGGGTCTTCGGGCAGAAACACATCGTGGATACCACGGATTTCGAGCGGGATAGCCTGGTTAATTTCAACGATCACCTGTTTGGCCTGCTGCACGAAAATGGCCGAGTTACCTACCGAAGTAGTCGGTACGATGCTGCCGTCGGCTTCGATGCAGGCCGCCTCGACGATCGCAATGTCGATCGGAGGCAGGAAGCCGTTGCGGATATGGGCCGCGGTTTCGCTCAGGTTTTCGTCGATATAGGAGAGTTTGCCTTCATTGATGATCGTCCGCATGACGGGGTCCGATTGGAATGGCAGCCGCATGGCTATTGCGCCGGCAGTGGCCAGTGCGCCATCGGTACCTTGCCCGAGCGAAGCCCCGGTCATAAGGGTAATGCGGGTGTGGTCGTGTTCGGCCTTTTCGGCAAAAGCGGCCAGTACGGCTTTGCTGTCGCCCGAGCGCGTAAACCCGCTGGCGCCCACCACCATGCCGTCCTGGATGAGCGAGGCTGCCTGCGCGGCAGGCATTACTTTGGCAGCGAGGAATGTATGTTTGATTCTGGATGTGTCGTGCATGGCATTTACTATTGAGGTTGACGGATTCGGACCTGTTTCGTTAAGAGGTGTGGTCATTGGAATCGAATGCAAGTTATGGATGACCAAAGCGGTTAAAGATGATCGATGGTGCTTCAAAGACTGACTTTGGTCATGTCTGTACGCCCGCATTGCGTATGCGGGGCAGGTGGCAACAGGGTAGTGGTTCGAGGCTGTGTGACCAATGTCACAAACAAGAAGTTCGTAAATGCTTAACTTAGCCATTTTCAAATCAACAACTAATGGGCATTACCACACAGCATTCCCAGGTACAGCAACTGCTGGAATCACACTTCGGGCAATTTGAACCGGAGTTAATCAGCAAACTGGCAGAGCATTGCGTTATCCGCGATTTCGAAGCGGACCAGCAACTGATGCGTCCGGGCCAGTACTTCAAATCGACGATGCTGATCGTTGAGGGGGGCGTGAAAATCTACCGCGAAGACCAGGATGGCAACGAGTTTTTTATGTACCAGCTCGGCGCCGGGGATGCGTGCGCGCTATCGATGATCTGCGCCACGCGGAAAGAACAGAGCCAGATTTCCGCCAAAGCCATTGAGCCTTCCAAAGCATTGCTCGTTCCGATCGCATTGATGGACGAGTTGATGACCGGCTATAAGACGTGGTACTATTTTGTGCTGGAAACCTATCGCTCCCGGTTCGAAGAGTTGCTGGAAGTGGTGGATAGCATCGCTTTCAAGAGCATGGACGAGCGCATTGAATTTTACCTCAAAAATCAACGCAAACTTTCCCACAGCGATGAGCTGGCCCTCACACATCAGCAGATTGCTACCGATATGAATTCTTCAAGGGAGGTGATTTCAAGGCTGCTAAAAAAAATGGAACAGCGCGGCATGGTGAGACTCGGGCGCAACACGATTACTGTCCTTTTTTGAAGGACTTTTCCTGCTATGTAACATTTGTCACAAACCCGCCGGTTTCCGTATTGCAATTTTGTGCTCAGTTAGTGCAAAAAGCATATGGAAACCATTGGTTATATCGCGTCGGTGTTGATCGGCATTTCTTTGGGGCTGGTAGGCGGGGGAGGGTCGATCCTGACCGTGCCGGTCCTGGTCTATATTTTCGGGATCAGCCCGGTCGTATCCACTTCGTATTCGCTGTTCATTGTCGGATCCACCAGCCTTGTGGGGGCATACGGCAACTATCGGCGCGGATTTGTCAATGTTAAAACGGCATTGTTCTTCGGACTGAGCTCCATGGTGACCGTCTACCTGACCCGGAAGCTCCTGATTCCTCTCATTCCTCAAAATCTGTTCCGTATCGGTGATTTTCAGGTCACGGAGCCGCTGCTGACGATGGCCCTGTTCGCCGGGCTGATGCTCGCGGCGTCGATCGGGATGATCAATGGCAGGCAAAATGAACCGGGCTGTCTGGAATGCGACCTGGGACGTAATATCGTCAAGCTGGGCCTTAGCGCAATAGGAATCGGGCTTACCACCGGGCTGCTGGGTGCGGGCGGCGGGTTTCTATTGATCCCGACATTGGTACTGGTGCTGGGTATGCCCATGCGGGAGGCGGTTGGGACTTCGCTGTTGATCATCGCCCTGAATTCCCTGGTGGGGTTCGCGGGAGATTTAGGACATTTTATTATCGACTGGTATTTTCTGCTGACGGTGACGCTCGTCGCCGTGGCCGGGATTTTCATAGGCGGCCTGCTGGCACGTAAGCTGGATAGCAGTCAATTAAAAAAGAGCTTCGGCTGGTTTGTGCTCGCTATGGGATGCTTCATCCTTCTCAAAGAATTTATCCTCTGATTAAGAAACAGACCTGTGTGACAAAGGTCACAGACAATGGCTGGCTGCTTTGTGAACTTTGTCGTATGGTTCTCCTACCTATCACTCAAAACAGTTAATGGAAAAATGAAACTCGAACAAATCTATACCGGTTGCCTGGCGCAGGGAGCCTATTATATTGAAAGCGAAGGCGAGGCGGCGGTAATCGATCCGCTCCGGGAAACGGGCCCTTACCTCGCCCGCGCGGAAAAGAATGGAGCGAAAATAAAGTACGTGCTGGAAACCCATTTCCACGCAGATTTTGTGAGTGGGCATCTGGACCTCGCCGAAAAGACAGGCGCGACGATTGTGTACGGTCCAACAGCCAGGCCCGGCTTCAAAGCGCATATCGCGGAGGATCGGGAGGTGCTCAGGCTGGGCGGGATTACCATCGAGGTCATCCACACCCCAGGTCACACACTGGAAAGCACCTGTTACCTGGTATCCGATGAAAATGGCCGCCAGGTGGGGCTCTTTACCGGCGATACGCTCTTTATCGGGGACGTTGGCAGGCCCGACCTCGCGCAAAAGGTCGTCCGGGATTTGACCCAGGACAAGCTTGCTGGGATGCTCTACGATTCGCTGCACGATAAAATCCTGCCGCTCTCCAATGATATCATTGTGTATCCCGCCCACGGGGCCGGTTCGGCATGCGGCAAGAATATGAGCAAGGAAACGACGGATAGTCTGGGACACCAGAAGGCCACAAACTACGCTTTGCAGCCCATGGATAAGCAGACATTTATCCAAAAAGTGACCGACGGCCTCACGCCGCCGCCCGCCTATTTCCCGGCCAACGTGATGATGAATATCCAGGGGTACGAAAGCATTGACGACGTGCTGAACCGCGGCATGCAGGCCCTGACGCCCGAGGCATTCGAGATGGCTGCCAATGAAACGGGGGCGCTGATTCTCGACACCCGTGCGGCGCAAGTATTTGCAAAAGGCTTTATTCCTAATTCAGTAAATATTGGCATCGACGGCAGTTTCGCTCCATGGGTAGGTGCCCTCATCGAAGACATCCGGCAGCCGATCCTGCTCGTGACCGATCCAGGCCGGGAGGAAGAGGTTGTGACGAGGCTGGCGCGGGTTGGCTACGACAACGCCATCGGGCATTTGGCGGGTGGTTTTCAGGCTTGGGAAGAAGCCGGAAAGGAAACAGACAGCATACAGTCGGTGGAGGCCGGCGAGGTACCAGCCTTATTGGAAGGTAATCCCGATTGGCGAATCCTGGACGTGAGGAAGCACAGCGAATACCTGGCCGAGCACGTCGAAGGGGCGGAAAACCTGCCGTTAGACTACCTGAACGAGCATTTGGCAGAGATGGACAGTAATAAAACCTACCTCGTGCATTGCGCGGGAGGTTACCGGTCGATGATCTTCAACTCGATTCTCCGGGCGCGCGGCTACCATAATCTGATCGACGTGGCGGGAGGTTTCAAGGCAATCAGCGAATCGGGGCTTATGAAAGTCACAGATTATGTATGCCCCACCACGCTCGCTAAGGGCAATGCCGCCAACAACGGCCAGGTATTAAATGCATTAAACGGAGAGACGAAATAGGTATGCTGGAAGTAATCAAACAACCCTGGCCGTGGTATGTAGCTGGTCCGCTGATTGGCCTCACGGTACCCGCCCTGCTGATTTTAGGTAACAAACACTTCGGGATTTCAGCGAATCTGCGACATATCTGCGCGAGCTGCTTCCCGGCAAATGTGCCATTCTTTCAATATGATTACAAGAAGGAAATCTGGAACCTGTTCTTTGTGGCGGGTATCGTGTTGGGCGGGGCCTTGGCAGCCTACTTTCTGGCAAACCCCGCGGCAATTCAAGTCGACCCGCGGCTGGCGCAAGAGCTGGCCGTATATGGCATCACCGATTTTTCAGGCATGGTGCCCGCGCAGCTCTATTCCTGGGACAGCCTGCTGACAGTCCGTGGGCTGACGATGATGGTGGGCGGCGGATTTCTGGTCGGATTTGGCGCACGCTATGCGGGCGGATGCACGAGCGGGCACTCGATCATGGGCCTGAGCGCCCTGCAATGGCCGTCGCTCGTAGCGACCGTCTGCTTTATGGCCGGTGGCTTCCTGATGGCCAATTTTATTTTACCCATTATTTTAAATAGCTAATCCATGCAACCTTCCTTCATTGACAGTACTGCCGAGTTCGAAGCCCGGTCGCAGGACACGATCTGTATCAACGAATCGCATTTGCAGCATAAATGGTACCACAATTTTAAATACCTGATCGTCGGCGTGCTGTTCGGCGTCGGTTTCGTGAAGGCGGAGGTGATCAGCTGGTTTCGCATCCAGGAGATGTTCCGGCTGCAATCGTTTCATATGTACGGCATCATCGGTTCGGCGGTGCTGATGGGCATCATCTCGGTTTGGCTCATCCGGCGGTTTGGCATTAAAACCATGTACGGCGAGCCGATCACTTTCGCGCCGAAGAAATTCAACAAGGGGCAAGTGTACGGCGGGCTCCTGTTCGGGCTCGGCTGGGCACTTACCGGGGCTTGTCCCGGGCCTTTGTTTGCGCAGGTCGGAACCGGGGCGACGGTCGTGATCGTGGTGCTGGCCAGCGCCGTGGCCGGTACCTGGGTGTACGGCCGCTTCCGCGACGCGCTGCCGCATTGACAGCGGGCTGCATCGGCCCGCGTCGATCAGCCCGCATTTGATTGTCGGCCCATCAGATGATTTGGATCGCGCAAAATGTTAATTTGCGCCGATGAAAATACTATTAGTCGAAGATGAACAACGCGTGGCTGACCTCGTAAAAAGGGGATTGGAAGAGCATGAATACGAGGTTACCGTCGCATATGACGGTTTTATTGCCAAAAAACTGGTGGCACAGAATAGTTTCGACCTCGTCATCACCGATATTATCCTTCCGAAGATGGACGGGATAGATTTGTCGAAATCCATACGTCAGACAAACCCGGACATGCCAATTATCATGCTCACCGCCCTGGGTACGACCGACGACAAAGTAGAAGGTTTTGATGCGGGTGCTGACGATTACCTTGTGAAACCATTTGCATTCAGGGAATTACTGGTGCGGATAAAGGCCTTGTTAAAACGAAATCGCAGTACCGCAGGAGGCACCGGCTTTTTGCTCAGGTATGACGAGCTGGAAATGAATCTGCATACCAAGGCGGTAAAAAGGAATGGGCAGGAGATCAATCTCACGCCCAAAGAGTTTAAGTTGCTGGAATACATGATGCAGAACCCCGAGCGGGTGCTCTCGCGGGTGGAAATTGCAGATAAAGTGTGGGACACTCATTTCGATACGGGCACCAACTTTATAGACGTCTACATCAATTATCTCCGGAAGAAGCTGGACCGCAACTTCGATAGAAAGCTCATTCATACCAAGTCCGGGATGGGCTTCATTCTTAAAACGGACCCATGAAAATCAGGACCCGGCTTATCATACTTTTTACGGTTTTAACGATCGTCATCCTGTCGCTATTTGCAACGGTGATTTTCCAGTCGGCTAAAAAGAGCCGCGAAAGGGAGTATTATGATCTCCTCAAAAAAGAAGCACTCACGAAAGCCAATCTGTTTTTCAATGCCAGGGTTGAAAAACAAACCCTTCAGCAGATTTACCGCAACAACCGGAAAACCCTGAATGAGGTAGAAGTGGCCGTTTATGACACCGCCTTCGTTTTATTGTATCACGACGCCTTAGATATCGATTTTGTGAAGGAGGACCATCGGATGATCCGGGATATCTATTCGAAGGGGCAGATACAGTTTTTTCAGCAAGGCTGGCAGGTGGTGGGACTAAGTTATGATTTCGACGGGCGCAGGTATGCTATTACCGCCGCAGGATACGATCAATACGGCTACAACAAATCGGACAGCCTTCTTGTCAGCATTTTCCTGGTGTTTGGGGTTTCAATCCTGTTCATTGTGGTAGCGGGTATATTCTTCTCCCGAAAGGCCTTTGAGCCGGTTGCTGACATGATCAGTAAAGCAAAAAGCATTTCAGTCAGCAATCTTGACATGCGGCTGCCCGGCAATGGAAGTAAAGACGAACTGGCCGACCTCGCGGGTACATTCAATGAAATGCTCGACCGCTTGGAGAGCTCGTTTGACGCACAAAAGCGTTTTGTATCAAATATTTCCCATGAGCTTCGTACCCCGCTGTCGACCATCATCACGGAACTGGAACTTTCGGCAGACAACGGACTGACCGAACAGCAATACACCGCAGCTATCCGAAATGCATTGAATGATTCCAGGCGACTGGCCCGCCTCGCCAATAGCTTGCTGGACTTTGCCAAAGCCAGCTACGACCCCTCCGAGATCACGTTCAAGCCGGTGCGTATCGACGAGCTCCTGCTGGATGCGAGGCAGCAATTACAGAAGGCTGACCCGACGTACAAGGTCGACATTCACTTTGAAGGTGATTTCGAAAATGACGAAGAGATTTCAGTGAACGGGAACCTGTATCTGTTGAAAGTCGCCTTTGCAAATCTGTTTGAGAATGGCTGCAAATTTTCCGACGAACGGCAGAGTTCGGTTTCAGTTTCATTCGGCAAGGACATTACCCTTCACTTTTCCGATCACGGTATCGGCATCGCCCCCGACGACCTGCCATCCATCTTTACACCCTTTTATCGTGGTCAAAATGGTTCGTTTGCAGACGGCAACGGAATCGGCTTATCTCTCACGCAAAAGATTGTCGGGCTGCATAAGGGCACTATTTCCGTGACTTCCACACCAAATCTTGGGACCACTTTTACAGTAATGCTACCCGCCATCGGGCCTCCGGTGAATTCCCTTCTAATAAAACTCTAATTTTTTTCTGTCCATTCTCTAACAGCCATTTTCGCTCGTTGCTCTGAATTTTGCCATCAATTAAAGATCGCGAAACCGCAGGACGATGGAAAGGCTTGAATTTACACTAAGACTGTTTGCTGCATTGGCACTCGGAGCCGCGATTGGGATCGAGCGCCAATGGCGGCAGCGCAGTGCGGGGCTGAGGACCAATACGCTGGTATCGATGGGCTCCGCCGCTTTTGTGCTGCTTTCCATCAGGATCGGCGGCGATGCCACCGGGCGTATTGCATCGTATATCGTTAGCGGTATCGGTTTTCTGGGTGCGGGCGTCATCATGAAGGACGGCCTGAACGTGCAGGGCCTGAATACCGCTGCCACGATTTGGTGCTCTGCCGCCGTAGGTGCTCTTTGCGGAGTTGGCGTTCTGCCCGAAGCCGCCATTCTTTCGGCGGCTATCATGCTTACCCATCTGATCCTGCGGCCGGTCGGGATATGGTTGAGCCTGCTGACCTTTCATAATGCCGCTCCCTTGCAAACCGACTACCTGTTCACGATCAAATGCAAGCCCGAGGTCGAAAATCACATCCGGATACTACTCATGCGGATGCTCGAAGAAAGCGAAAAGCTGCTACTGAAATCGCTGTCGAGCGATGAACCCAATGGGGCACCTTATGTGATGATCGTCGCCGAAATCAAATCGGCCACACCTCAGGACAGTGTGCTGGAAAGGGTTGCCAGCTGGCTAACCATTGAGGACAAAGTTGCGAAGGTGAGCTGGGAAATTATCGGTACGCAGACGGATCTATAAAATAATGCAATCAGGAAGATGAGAGAAAAAAACAACAGGGCATTTCCTTCGATTATCCGGTCGAACGGGGCGGATGCCAGCGCGGAGGTCAAATTGCAAAACGCGTCGCGCCACGACGAGTATTTTGTTTACGCCATGCTGGAAACCAGTGAGGAAGGAATCACCAAGGTAACTGCCGATGAGCGTTTACTGAAATTCGGACGTAATGAAGTGCAGCACCAGAAAGCGGCTACATGGTATAAACAGCTGCTTCATTCGTTTATCAATCCATTCATATCCATTTTACTCGCCATTTCAGCGATTTCCTTCGTCATCGATGTATGGCTGCCGCCGACGGAGGAACGGGATTATAAAACGGTGATTGTCGTTGGGATTATGGTTATTGTGAGCGCATTGCTCCGGTTTGTTCAGGAGTACCGGAGCAGCAAGGCAGCGGAGGTCCTGAAAAGTATGGTGAAAACAACGGCATCGGTTCTCCGCAAATTTCGCGGCAAGATCGAATTGCCGATCGAAGAGCTGGCTCCCGGTGACATCGTTTTCCTTTCGGCGGGCGACATGGTACCTGCCGACTGCCGCATCACGCGCAGCAAGGACCTTTTCGTGAGTGAGAGTATGCTCACCGGGGAAGCACTCCCGGTTGAGAAAAATCACCTTGCGATCCGGGACGCCGACAAAATGCGGCCAATCGATTTGAATAACCTCGCTTTCATGGGAACCAATGTAGTAAGCGGATCGGCCATGGCAGTGGTGGTTGCAACAGGCTCCGGTACCTATCTGGGCAACATCAGCAAATCCATCACCAGTGAGCGGCCTGAAACCAGCTTCGACAAGGGCATCAACAAGATCAGCTTTCTTTTGATCCGCTTCATGCTCATCATGGTGCCGGTGATCTTTGTCATGAATGGCCTGGTGAAAGGCAATTGGGGGGAAGCTTTGCTTTTTGCCATCGCGGTGGCGGTAGGACTCACCCCGGAAATGCTCCCGATGATCGTTACCGCTAACCTCGCAAAGGGTGCCATGAATATGAGCAAGCGGAAGGTGATCGTGAAGCGCCTCAATTCCATTCAGAACATCGGTGCGATGGATGTGCTCTGTACGGACAAAACCGGGACATTGACAATCGACAAGATCGTGCTGGAAAAGCACCTGAATGTCTTCGGTGATGAGGATGATGAAGTACTTAAATGGGCCTATCTGAACAGTTTTCATCAGACAGGACTAAAAAATCTGCTGGATCAGGCTATCCTCGATCACGCGGAGCTGCATAATTACCTTGCCGCGGAAGAACATTACAGGAAGGTGGACGAACTCCCCTTCGATTTTCAGCGTCGCAGGATGTCCGTAATCCTGAAAATGCACAACGGGAAGCATCTGCTCATCTGCAAGGGAGCTGTGGAGGAAATGCTCGAACTTTGCAGCAGCGCATTCGACCCGGGCGAAGACCGTAGCCTCCATGTTGAAAACGACAGGATCATTGCGATGGACGAAACCATGCGCAGAACCGTGCTGCAAACGTCCGGGAAGATGAATGAGCAGGGGTTGAGGGTGCTGCTGGTCGCTATTCGTGAGTTCAACGGAACCCATCCGCTGACCTACTCGCTGAATGACGAACGGGACCTGACGCTTACCGGTTTTATAGGCTTCCTGGATCCCGCCAAACCGTCGGCCCGGCCGGCCATCGAGGCATTACAAAAACTGGGGGTGTCGATCAGGGTTCTTACAGGCGACAATGCGACGGTAACCCGCAAAATTTGCAGTGACATCGGCATTCCGGTGAGCGAAATCATTGATGGCGCCGAGCTTGAACAGATGTCTGATGAACTGCTCGCCGGAAAAATAGATGCTGTATCCGTGTTTGCCAAACTCACACCGATTCAGAAAGTCAGGGTGGTGAAGCTGCTGCGAAGCAATGGGCACACGGTAGGCTTTTTGGGAGATGGTATCAACGACGCCGCTGCATTGAAGGAAGCCGACGTCGGTATCAGCGTAGATACCGCAGTGGACATCGCCAAGGAGAGCGCGGACATTATCCTGCTGGAAAAGGATTTGCTGGTGCTACGCAAAGGTGTGATATATGGAAGGCGCACATTCGGGAATATCATTAAGTACATCAAAATGACGGCGAGCAGCAATTTCGGCAACATGTTCAGCATGCTCGGCGCGAGCGCGTTCCTGCCTTTCCTGCCAATGCTTCCCGTTCATTTGCTGGTGCAGAACCTTTTATATGACATTTCCCAAATTTCCATTCCGTGGGACCAAATGGATGAAGAATTCCTGCAAAAGCCCAAAAAGTGGGATGCGAATGGCGTTTCCAGGTTTATGCTCCTGATTGGTCCAATCAGTTCCATCTTCGATTTCGTAACTTTTGCCGTAATGTTCTTTGTTTTCAAAGCCAATGCACCCCAACACCAAATGTTGTTCCAAAGCGGATGGTTTGTCGAAGGACTGCTTTCCCAGACGCTGGTCATACATATGATCCGGACGCGCAAAATTCCTTTCATCCAAAGCTGGGCGGCCGCACCGGTAGTAGCGCTTACCTCGCTGGTCATGGTGGTGGGAGTACTGATACCATTTTCTCCGTTTGCCGGGGCATTGCGGCTCACTCCGCTCCCTGCCGCATACTTTCCGTGGCTGCTTGGTATCCTGATCTCGTATTGCCTGCTCACGCAGTGGGTTAAAGGCTGGTTTATCAAAAAGTTTAGTGCGTGGCTTTAAATGTATGTTGATATACGCGGCAAAGCGGGCAATCATTTAAATTTACCCGGATAAACAACCTATCGTTATGAAAGCTTTGATTATCGGCGCTACCGGCGCCACGGGTAAAGATTTGGTAAACACTTTGCTGCGCGATCCGGATTATACGGATGTCGTGGTATTTGTTCGCCGGGCAACGGGGGCCAAGCATCCTAAATTGACGGAAATTCTCACCGATTTTGACAAAATGGATCCGATAGCGGAGCAGATCAATGGGGACGTCTGGTTCTCGTGCCTGGGAACTACCTTGAAAACTGCTGGCTCGAAGGAGAAGCAGTGGCATATCGATTATGAAATCCCGCTCGAATTTGCCCGGATCGCCAGGCGGAACGGCGTTGCGCAGACGGTGTTGTTGTCGTCCTATGGCGCTTCCCCGGATAGTAGGGTGTTTTATTCCAAAATGAAAGGGGAGCTGGAAGAACGGATCAAAGGCCTGGGATTTGAAAAACTGGTCATTTTCAGGCCCGGCCTGCTGCTCCGCAAAAATACCGACCGCCTGGGTGAACGGATAAGTGCTGGTGTGATACGTTTCCTGAACGGGTTGGGAATCATTAAAAAGTTCCGCCCTATGCCCACGGAGCTATTGGCGGAAAAGCTTGCCAAAACGCCCAAGGTTTGCGGAAATGGCGTGCACGTGATAGAACTGGACGGAATTTTTGAGGTGTGACCGGCCGGTTTGCTGTTGGCAGGGCTAAAAGCAGGTCTTGGAATATGCCGTCAAAATATTATATTTTTTCTAAGCATAATAACAAAATAAATTGCAATAAAAATTAAAGAATATCATAACAAAATTTGGTTATTTGGTCTACAACAATATATTTGTTTGTAGTAACGAATAATAACCAAACCTAACTTGTTATGAGAAGAATTTTTCCGCTAATGCTTCTGGCATGGCTGGCTTGCTGGCTACCTGCGACAGCACAGGGCGTCAGGATTACCGGCAAGGTAACCACCACGGATGACGCCTCACCCTTGCCGGGTGCCTCGGTGCAGCTCAAAGGCACCAACGTCGGTACCCAAACCGATTCGGAAGGAAGTTATGCGATCGAGGTGCCGTCGTCCAGTTCCGTCCTGGTATTCAGTTTCGTGGGGATGGTAGCGCAGGAAATAGTGGTAGCCAACCAGAGCACCATAGATGTCAAACTTGCGAGCGATGTCCGTGCCCTCAGTGAGGTAATCGTGACTGGTTACGGCTCGCAAATCAAGCGGGATGTTACCGGCAATATCGCCCAGGTGAAAGGTACCGAAATCCAGAATATGCCGGTGACGAGCGTGGATGCGGCCATTCAGGGACGTGCGGCCGGGGTGTACGTCAATAGCGGTACGGGCAAGCTCGGGCAGGCGATCAACGTGCGCGTGCGGGGCAATTCTTCCATCAGCGCGAGTAGCCAGCCGCTGTATGTGGTCGACGGAATGCCCGTTACCACGGCCGACCTGAGCAACAATGGCGGATCCACCAACCCATTGTCGGACATCAACTCCAACGATATCGAATCCATTGAAATCCTTAAAGATGCGTCTGCCGGGGCTATTTACGGCTCCCGGGCGGCTAATGGCGTGGTGCTGATCACGACCAAGCGGGGAAAGGCCGGAAAAACCAACGTGAGCCTGAACTACCAGCTGGGTTCCTCGGAAGCAACGCGCCGTGTGAAATTCCTCAATGCAGATGAGTACGTGAAGTTCTACACAATGGCGGCCAATAACCGCGATCGTATAGACGGTACCGACACCCAGGATCCCGATTCTTACACGCAATACATGCTCGGGGCTGGCGGTTTCCTCGAATATTACAGCCTGGGTACTTACAATACCCCCCAGCAGCAGAACTACTCCTGGCAGGATCAGGCTTTTCAGAAAGGCCCGATGCAGCAGCTTGACCTGCAAGTGAACGGCGGAAGTGAGAAAACGAAGTTTTTCCTTTCCGGGCAATATCTGGACCAGACAGGTACGTTGGTGGGGAATAAGCTGCAACGCATTTCGGGGCGTATGAATCTCGACCATCAGGCTTACAAATGGTTGCAGGTGGGATTGTCGATGGGCCTTGCGCGTACGGTGAACCGACGCCTGCCGGGGGATAATGCCTTCTCGAACCCGCTTCAAATGGCCGCGCTCACTCCGCTGACGCCATTCACGGACCCTAAAACGGGCCTGCCCGCAGGAACGCCTCCCGGCGACGTGAACGTGCCGCTCTATTTCAATCCGATGATCTCGATCAACTACGCGAAATTCGAAGCGACCTCGTTCCGCAACCTGACCAACGCTTATGCGCAGATCAACATTCTACCGGAACTGAAATTCCGCAGCGAACTGGGGATCGACCTTCTGAACCAGAATGAAGAAGGGTATTACCAAAGCCAGAACGTACGGAATGTGAGCACGGCGAGTAGCGGTTTGGGTAACAACTACGCCACCTTTGTTACCAATTATAATACCAACAACTTTTTCTCCTATGACAAAACGCTGGGCTTGCATGGCATCGGGGCCACATTGGGGATGTCCTACCAGCAATCGCAGCGGAAATTGAGCTTCGTGGAAGGCACGCAGTTTCCGTCCGACTCCTATAAAAAGATCGCCAGTGCGGCTACCAAATCGGATGGAAGCACTTCGGAAACCAACTTCCGTTTCTTGTCCTATTTCCTGCGGATGAACTACAAGTTTGCCGATAAATACCTGTTGTCGGCCAGTGCACGTATCGATGGCTCGTCGCGTTTCGGGGTCAATTCGCGGTACGGATTCTTCCCTTCGGCCTCATTGGGCTGGGTGCTTACCGAGGAAGGTTTTCTCAAAAACAACAATGTGCTCAGCTTCCTGAAACTGCGCGGCAGCTACGGGTCGACGGGTAACTCCGAGATCGGAGACTTTCCGCAATTGGGGCTTTTTGCCGGGGACGCGGGTTATGCAGGCTCGGCCGGGCAGCGCCCGTCGCAGATCGGCAACCCGAACCTGAAATGGGAGACGACCCGCCAGGCCGATTTCGGTGTAGATTTCGGCTTGTTCAACAACCGGATCAACGGGGAGATCGACTATTATGTCAAAAAAACAAACGGGCTTCTGCTCGAAGTGAATGTACCGGCGACCTCGGGTTTCTCGGTTCAGTACGCCAACGTAGGCAAGCTGGAAAACAAAGGATTTGAATTTGTGCTGAATACCCAAAATACCGTGGGCGCATTCCGCTGGACGACCTCGCTGAACGTGGCCAACAACAAGAACAAGGTAACCGACATCCAGGGTCAGGTGATCGAAGGCGGTATCCGCAGTATGAGCCGCGTGATGGAAGGCCAGCCCGTGGGGGTGTTTTACACCGTCGAGTATGCAGGTGTGGATCGGGCTAATGGCAATGCATTGTTCTATAAAAATACCCCGAACCCCGACGGAACCGTCGACAGGTCCACTGTTACCAACAGCGGCTACAACAGCGCTCAGCGGGTAGTGGCCGGTAATCCGAACCCCAAATTTGTGGGCGGTATTACCAACACGTTTTCCTACAAGGGAATCGATTTGAGCGTCTTTTTCAACGGCGTTTCCGGCAACAAGATCAACTTCTACGGGGTAGGGCAATACTCGTCGGCCAACGGAATCTACGAGGATAACCAGACGGCCGACCAGCTGAATGCCTGGACGCCCGAAAACCCGGATACCGACGTCCCCGAGGCCCGTTTCTACCGGGGTAATGGCAATCAGGCATCCACGCGCTACATTTTCAACGGTTCGTATCTCCGGTTGCGGTCGATGACATTGGGCTATAACCTGCCTACGGAACTGGTACGCCGCATTAAAATGGAGAAAGTGAGGGTGTATGTCTCGGCGCTGAACCTGGCGACTTTCACCAATTACAAGGGTTGGGATCCCGAGGTCAATACCGATGACCTGAGCGAGAAAGACAGCAAATTCGCACTCGGCAATGACTTTTACACCGCTCCTCAGCCGCGCACGTTGCTGGTTGGCATCAATGTCGGATTTTAACATTGTATTCTCATCATGAAAAAGAACAGATATATCATGCCGGCCCTGCTTTCAGCCATGCTGATGGCCACCGGCTGCGACAACAGGCTGGATGTTCAGCCCACCCAAAGTATCGACGAAAATGTGGCATTGGGCACCTCCCGCGATGTCGAGGTGACGCTCATCGGGTGTTACGACGGCTTGCAGGATGTGGACGTATACGGCGGGGCGTTTCAATATGCGTCGGAACTGCTTGGCAATGCCGACGAGCTGGGCTTCGGTGGCACGTTTCAGAACCTGCTCGAAATGTACAACAAGGAGATGACCACCAACAATGCCACTGCCACTACCACCTGGCGTGATTCGTACGTGGCGATCAATCGTTGTAACAATGTGCTGTCGGCGCTGGATATCGTCGATGAAGACAAGCGCGCGCGCATCGAGGGAGAGGCCAGGTTTATCCGCGGGTCCATTTACTTTGACCTGGTAAGGCTTTATGCCAAAACCTGGGGAGATGGCGACAATGCGTCCAATCCGGGCGTTCCGTTGGTATTGAAACCTACACGCGGCGTTACCGATGCCGATAAAATCCCCCGGAACCCCGTAGCGGAAGTGTATGCGCAGGTATTGGAGGACCTTACCAAAGCCAAATCGCTGTTGCCCGAAAGCAATACTATTTATGCCACCAAATATGCGGCATCGGCGCAGCTCTCGCGCGTGTACCTGATGCAGGGCAACTACGCCGCCGCGCGCGACGAGGCCAATGAGGTGATCGCATCGGGTGCATTCTCGCTTAACTCCACATTCGAGTCGCTCTTTTTTACGTTCCTGGACAACGGCGGGGCTAATCCGGAGGAATACATTTTCTCGATGATCGTGACCCAGCAGGACGGTACCAACGACATGAACACGTTCTTTGGAACGACCATTTCCGCAATCCCCGGAACCGCTGGCCGCGGTGATATCCGTGTGTTGGCCAAGCACAGGAGCCTGTACGAAACAGGTGATAAAAGAGGGGCGTTTTTTGTGACTACCAACAACACATTTACGCAGAAACACCTCGACAAATTCGGTAATGTGCTGCAATTCCGCCTCGCGGAAATGTACCTGACGCGCGCAGAAGCGAACCTGCGGCTCAATACCCAGACCGGCGCCGCACCGCTGGCCGACCTGAACCTGATCCGCACCCGCGCAGGCCTGAAAGCGGCTACCACAGCCACAATAGAGTCGGTGCTGAAAGAGCGGCACCTGGAACTCGCATTCGAGGGCCATACCTTGCACGACCTCAAACGTACACGGCAGAACGTGGGTACTTTAGCTTACAATTCGCCCAAGCTGATCATGCCGATTCCGCAGCGGGAAATGGATGTGAACAAGCAGCTGGTTCAAAACCAGGGTTATAATTAGCAGATTAGCCGCCCCTCAAAATCAGGAGCGGTTTTCGTGAATCAATCAAAATGCCGAACGGTGACAGGTTTTGTCTGCTACCGCTCGGCATTTTGGCATTCTTTCGGGAGGTCGTTCTTAGTTGTATCCCGGATTTTGTTTCAGCAATGGCGCCCCGTTCATCACACTCATGTCGATCTGATATTGCGGGATCGGGAAGTAGTTGTTCTTGCCGTCGAGGTATTTGCCGCCGGCGAGGTCGGTAGTGATCTTGGACTCGTAGCCGAAATAGGCGTTAATGGCCGCATTAGCTTTGCTCCAACGCACGAGGTCGAAAAAGCGGTGGCCTTCCATGGCCAGCTCAATGCCGCGTTCGTAGTAGATCGCATCGAGTACGCCGTCCTTGCCTTTGGCCGCCAATGTGCCGGCGGGGTAGGGCTTGATCACGTAGTTTGCAGCAGGCGTACCCGAGAAGCCGCCCAATGGGTTGGAATCGTTGGTGTACTTGTACAGCCAGCCTGTTTTGTCCGCAGCCCGGCTTCTCACTTTGTTTACATACTCCTCCGCTTTGGCCAGGCTTCCGCCATTGGCTTCCGCTTCGGCTGCCAGCAGCAGCACATCGGCAAAGCGGATCACCAGCACGTTGATCGCGTTACCGGGCGCCCACGAGCTGAGATCGGCGTAGAGGTCCTGTGTTTTTTGCCGGTGAATGTTCTTTTTAGGGGCATAGGGGCCGCCATAAGGCTGATCTCGCACCCAGTTCATGCCCGGGTAAATACCCCAGTCGTGGTAAGGAATGCCGCGGCGGCCGACGGTCCAGTCGAGGCGGGGATCGAGGTTGCCGGCGTCGGGCGTGAATGCCGTGGCCGAGGCAAGGCCCATGTCGTTTTTAACGGCGTGACCGTTGAAATCAGTCAGGTAAGGCAGCCCGCTGGCATCGGTGCGGTACATATTCACGAGCATTTGGGTAGGCTGGAAAAACCCGCAGCAGCTGAACGGCGCGCCCGTTCCGTATGGGAAGTTGAGCATACCGCCCTGATTGGCATTGGTAATATCGAGCGTCCCGTCGTTGGCTACCATTTGTATCGCAAATACCGATTCCGCATTGTTTTTCGTGGCGGCGTCGAAGTTATCCTTGAAAGAAACGAGGTCGTATTTTAAACCATTGGTAGTCACGCCATTGTTAATCACGTCGGTAAAAACCTTTACAGCGTCCGCATATTTTTTCTGATACAAATAGGTTTTGCCCAAATAGGCGCCCGCTGCCCATTTGTTGGCCCTTCCTACCAGCGTTTGCGTGGCCGGTAGCTGCTCATAGGCCGCTTTGAAATCCGCTTCGATCAACGGCCAGATGTCCTTATCGTTGGGCTGGTTGAAATCCGTGGTGGTTTCGTCGATCCAGGGCACCATATTCCACATTTTCTTCAATTCGAAATAGTAATGTGCGCGAAGGAAACGTGCCTGAGCTTCGATATTCGCCTTGTTTTCGGCCGAAACGTCGGTGGCCAGCCCGAGCACTTTCAGCACGGTGTTCGATCGGGAAACGCCTTCGTACAATGCCTTCCATTTGCTGTTGAAAAAACCGTTATCAGCCCCGGTACTGAACGTGGCGATGGCGCTGATGGGCGTCTGGTCGCCGCCGTCGCTGCCTTTGTGCGCATCGCCGCCGGGAATGGCGCCGTACACCCAGTTGTCGGGCGGAGATTCCCAGCCGCTGCCGCCGGTGAAGTCGCCCTGGCCGTCGAGCGCGGCATAGGCGCCCGTGAGCAGGCCGTCGATGCCCTTCGCGTTGGCGAGCACGTCATCGCCTAATGCACCTTGCACAGGTTTGTCCAGGAAGTCGTCCTGGCAGGCCTGCAACATTGTCAAACCGCCGATCCAGCAAAGAGCGGCTATATATTTCATGAACTTCTTCATATCGCGTTGCTTGGAGATGGGTTAAAAAGTAAGGTTCAGGCCGACGGTGTACTGGCGTGACGACGGGTAGGAGCCCTCGTCGATGCCGAACACGGTAGGGTTGCCGCTCGCATTCCGGCTTACTTCCGGGTCAAGTCCTGAATAACCGGTGATGGTGAACAGGTTGGTCGCTTGCAGGTACACCCGGAATTGCTGTGCGCGGATCTTCTTCATCAATGGGGCAGGGAATGTATACCCGATTTGCAGGTTCTTCGCGCGCAGGTAGGAGCCGTCCTCCACGAAATAGGAGTTGGGTACATTAATGGTGCTGAACGAGCTGGAATTCTCCTGGATCGGTGCTTTGGCATTGTGGTTTTCCGGTGTCCAGGAATCGTAAAGCGCGGTTTTGCTCTTGGCGCCCGAGCGCGATGAGTTGAAGTCGCTCCACCAGAGTGTCTGGTTCCAGAGCTGGTTACCCTGCACGCCATACAGGAAAAGGCTGAAATCGAAGCTCTTGTATGTTAGACCGATATTCAGGCCATAACTGAAATCGGGATTCGGGTTGCCGAGCATCTGGCGGTCGGCCGCGGTGATCTGGCCATCGCCATTGATATTCTCATACCGGAACCGTCCCACCGAGGCGCCGTCCTGGTACACGGCATTCGGGTCGCCGGTTTGCTTTACTGCTTCCGCATTGGCCGTTGCGATCTCTTCCTGAGAGTTCCAGAAGCCTATTACCTTATAGCCGAAGAACTGGCCGATGGAATTGCCCACGCGGTTGCGCACAATAGAGGCGCCGTCGAAACCGCGGCCTTCAAGATCGAAATAATTGGTGCTGTTGGTGACCTTTTTGATTTTGTTGTTGTAGGTCGTCAAAGTCAGTGTCGCATTCAGTTTCAGGTCGCTAGTCAGGTCGAATTTGGAATCGATTTGCAGGTCGATACCCCTGTTTTTCATCTGGCCGATATTCACATACGGTACCGAGCCGCCGCCCGCTGTACCGATCAACGCCGGGTTGAAGAGCAGGTCCTTGATCTCCTTCACATAGTAATCCGCGATCACATCCAGCCTGCCTTTGAAGAAAGTAGCGTCGATACCGACATTGGTACTGATGTTTTTCTCCCAAACTGCATTCGGGTTGCCTATCTGGCTTTTTTCAAAACCCTCCAATGCACCCGAGCCGCTGGTACCGCCGAGGTCGTAGTAAGAGCTGCGGCGATTGGAGCTGTACGTGGTGAATGCATTACCCGAGGTTACGTTGATCTGGTTACCCATGATCCCGTAGTTGGCCCGGAGTTTCAAGTCGTCGATCCACGTGAGGTTGCGCATGAAATCCTCGCGGGAAATACGCCAGCCCGCGCTTACGGCCGGGAAGAGGCCATAACGCTCGTTGATGAATTTCGACGATCCGTCGCGGCGGAGGATGGCGCCGAAAAGGTATTTGTCATTATAAATGTAGTCGAGGCGGCCGATGAGCGAGTACAATGCATCGGCGGAACGGCTGCTTGAATTGCTGCGCGTGCCGGAGCCGGTGCCCAGGTTCATATAGTCAGGGTCAAAAGAGAAATAGCCCTGCGTGCTGCCGCCGACTTCGTAATATTTGCCGCTGTAAGCCTCGGTACCTGCCGCTACGGTCAGGTCGTGTTTGCCCATGGTTTTGTGGAAGGTCAGCAAATTGGTCCATGTCCAGTTAAAGCCCGAATAGGAGCCCTCTGAATAGGTATTGGTATTGCTGTTCTCCTTGTTTTCGTAGGTAGGGAATGCAAATGAGCTCCATCTGCCGGAATAGTTCTCACCACCCATGCTGGTGCGGAAGGTGAAGTATTTGAACAGGTCGAATTCCGCGAAAATGTTACCGAAGAGGCGATTGTCCAGGCCCTTGTCGTAGCGGGTACGGTCGCGCATGGCCACGGGGTTGAACGCGTCGCCCATACCCGAGGCGCGGCTGCCCGCGTAGTTGCCCATGATGTCGTGCACAGGCACGATCGGCTGCATGCGGAAGGAGAATGCAATGGCCGAGCCGCCGTCCGACAGGCTGGATTTGGGGTTGTCGGAAATGGAATAGGCCAGGTTCTCGCCGATACGGACGTGCTTGCCGATGTTGTATTGGCTGTTCGACCGGAGCGTGTAGCGTTTCAGGTAGGTATTGGTCAATGCGCCCTGCTGGTTGAAATAATTCAATGAAAACAGGTAGTTGCCTTGGTCGCTGCCGCCGCTGAGCGAAATGTTGTGGCTGGTGGAAGGCGCGGGTTTGAATATCTCGTGAAACCAGTCGGTACCGGTTTTGTTGGCCTTGACAATCTGGTTAAAGGTATTGAAATCATCCACCGAAGTGTAGTTCGGGTTCACATAATACAGGTCCGGGCTGGTGCGGGGATCGCCCTCCTTGGCTCCGGCAGGGAGAATGTAGTCGGGCAGGACGGGCGAAGTTCCATAGCCGTACTGGTCGTCGCCCACGGTGAGTCCCGAATTTTTCTGCACCTGGAATTTGAGCTGTGCCTGTTCCTGGGGCGTCAGGGTGTTCCATACATTGCCTCCCGGGGGTGTCTGAACGCCAAACCAGGCGCTGTAATTGACTTTAACCTTATCCTTTCCTTTTTTGGTCGTAATGATAATCACCCCGTTGGCGGCTCTTGATCCGTAAATGGATGCGGAACCGGCATCTTTCAGTACCTGCATCGAGGCGATGTCGTTGGTGTTCAGGTCGGAAATGGAGGTGGTAGGCACACCGTCGACCACGTACAGGGGCGAGTTGTTGCCGAATGTATTCAAACCGCGAATGCGTACCTGCGGCGTTTCACCCGGCTGGCCCGAACTGAGGATCGTTACCCCCGAGGCGCGGCCCTGCAACTGGTTGGCCACCTGCCCGTCGGGTGTTTGTTTCAACTGCTCCACATCCACGACGGACACCGCACCGATCAAATCCTTTTTGCGCTGGGCACCGTAACCCGTCACAACGAGTTCGGTTAGTGTCGAAACGTCGGGCTTCAAGGCGACGTCCACGCTGGTACGCGCGCCCACCATCACTTCCTGTGCCACAAAACCGATAAAGCTGAATATCAGAATAGATTCATCGCCTGCGACATCGATCGTATAATTGCCGTCGACGTCTGTCATCGTACCTTCATTGGTACCTTTCACACGGATCGCCACGGAAGGCAATGCTTCGCCTTTTTCATCTGTTACCTTGCCTTTCACCGGGCGGGCAACCGTTTGCGTTACCGGCACGATTTCGCGCAGGATCTCGGTTTTCGGCCTTTCGGTGATCCCGATCATGTTGCCTACCTGCCTGAATTCCAGGCTAGTCTGCTTTTCGATCATTTTCAGGATTGCCGGAACGGGCTGCCCCAATGCGTAAATGGTGATGTCGGGTGCTTTGCGCACCAGCTTTTCGTCGAAAGCAAATGTGAGACCGGTTTGTTGCTCGATCTGCCTCAGGACTGTCTTTACCCGGGTTTGCCGCATATCCATGCTCACGTGCTGGGCCTCCGTAGGCCCGGCCATGAGCAAGGCGGTTGTCAGGACATTAATACCCAGTATTAGCGTAGAAATGCGCATACATTTTTTGAATAAGGGGAGCCCCTTATGGTAATAATTCACCATATTTGTCTGATGTTTAATGGTTAAGCTGTTAAACCGCGTCCACCCGCCATTCATGGTTCCAAGCATTGCCTGGCAGGGGACAACCGATACCGGGGACATTCGCAGTGTTCCCGGTATTCACCAAGCCAGCCTTCCTGGAAAGCCAGCCCGTATTTTTGTTCTTCCTATCTGATTACTATCGTGCTGTCGTTTAGTTGTGAATAATTGAAATTCTTGGAGAAGCCCAGGACTTTCAGCACGTCGTTCATGGGCTGATCGTCGAGGGTTACCGATATTTTTTCGGTGGAAAGTCCCGGCTTTTCGACCACGATATGCTGGTTGTACTTTCTTTCCAATGCGTGCAGTACTTCCACCAGCAGTTCATCCTCAAACACCATCCGGTTGTCCTTCCAGGGCGCAATGGCCGGTTTGCTGATCTCGTTTACCTGTATTTTCTGTGTTTTTTCGGGTACTACGGCCTGTTCGGCAGGCAGCAGCATAAGCGCAGGTTGCCCGGGTTTATCGCGCATCTGCACACCTACCTTGCCCGTCTTGACCGTTACCTTGATGTCCGGGTCGTTTTTGTAGGCTTTCACGTCGAATGAAGTGCCGAGTACGGTGATGTCCAGCGTTTTGGCGTGGACGATAAAGGGCTTGGCCTTATCGTGCGCGATGTCGAAGAATGCCTGCCCTTCGCGCAGCACCACTTCACGGGTCTTCCCTTTGAAAACACCAGGGTAACTCAATGTCGAACCTGCATTGAGCCAGATATGCGAGCCGTCGGGCAGGTTGACCCTGACGGTTTTGCCAAGCGGCGCAGTCACCAGCCTCACGTCGTTTGCAACCGGCTTGCGTTCGTTGGTCCAGAGCCAAAATCCGATCAGGACGATGGCCGCTGCGGCCGATGACCAGGTGGAGAGCCTTTGGACCCATCCGAACCTTTTCACGGGTTTGTGCTGCTCCTGACGGCTCCGCAGATTGGCGTGCATCCGGTCGCGTACTTCAGTGGCGCTCTCGGCCACCGGGGTGGCGACGGTTTCCGGGCTCTGGTCGTCGGCAAGGCGGTCGTACCACTCGTGCAATAGCTGTTTTTCTTCTTCCGAAGCGGTCCCTTCGAAGAATTTCCTGGCAAGCAATCTGATATATTCCTGTGTCATTGCAAAGCGGATTGACCCTTTGGAACACATAGAGGGGGGATTGGGGGAAAACCCCTTAGTGGGAAGGTAAGTTTTTTTGACCGCCGACGACCGACCGCTGACCGCCGATCAGATTGTGGATTACTGACGATGGGCAGCCTGACCATGGACCATAGACCATAGACCATAGACCATAGACCATGTTTTTGGTCCAGGAATAGTCTTATCTGGGAATTACGAAGTTTGCCATCGGCTGTCGGCGGTCGGCTGTCGGCGGTCGGGCCGCAGGCCCTTACAGCAACAGCGCCACCACATTACTCAAACTCGCCCTTACAATCTTCAATGCCTTGGTCAGATGTGCTTCGGCGGTTTTGGGGGAGATGTTCAGCTCTTCGCAGACGTCGGGCAGGGAGCGGTCGTGTAATTTGTTGTACTGGAAAACGAGCCTGCATTTTTCGGGCAGGCGGTTGGTGAGATTGGTGATGATTTCGAGCAGCAGGCGGTTTTCGATCTCCTGATCCATCGATACCGATGGTGTAGCCTCGCGCCGGATCGATTGTTCGATTTCGTCGGCCTGTTTGGATTTGGCCAAATACCGGTATACTTCGTAGCGAAGCATCGCCGCCAGGTATGGCCGCAACGATTGTATCTCAAGTGTTTCCCGCTTGATCCACAAGAGCATGAATGTGTCCTGGGTGATTTCTTCTGCCACAGCCGCCGACTTAACCATCCGGTGGGCCATGTAATAGAGCTTATCCCAATACCGGGAGTAAATTTCATCGAATGCCCGTTCCTCACCCTCTCTCAGCAACGCCGTGAGCTGGTCGTCAGTTAAGGAGGGAGGCAGGGTTCTCATGGCAGGTTAGCAGCAAACCAGTTGTTGTTAACCAAATATATGCATTTATAGATTCATAATATTGCTCGATCCTCTAAAAATGCAGAATTAAAACTATGAAATTGGGGTAAAAATGGGTATTGGAGTTCTTAAATTGTAGAATTTCAACATTTTATTCTGTTGAAATTATTTTGTCAGTAAAGGCGTCAATGCAGTCGCCAGCTTGGGATGAAAAAGTACGTTTCCACCATTGTCGCTATTGGTAAGCATGACAAAACCTGATTTTCGCTGCACGGAGCCCATCGTGAGGGAGCGGAAGCCGGACTGGCCGCCTGAATGTAAGATGACATCGCCGGTTTTGCGTTGCTGTATGGCCCAGCCCAACGCCCAGGCATCGGCACCGTCGATCTTTTCACCCTCTTTCAGCTTAACCTGCGGCGTTAGCATTTCATCGTGGTTTCTTTGATTCAGCCGGTAGGCATCAGCCGGTTTGGGATCCAATACTTCGATGAGAAATTTAGCATAATCGACCGATGTTGTATGCAGCCCGCCCATGGCCGCGTACCGGGCCGCATCGGTAGCTTTGGGCTGACTTTTGGCCAGGGCCTTGCCGGTTACGTCGTGCGGGTGCGCTGCGCGGCGCGCGAGGTCGGCATTCCAGACGTACCCGCTCGCTTTCATGCCGAATGGAACTAGCAAATTACTTTTGAGAAACGCATCGATATCCGTCGCGCAGATTTTTACGCCTGCCTCGTACTCACCACAATCGTTCGGGTTTTCATGGCCCGCCACCCGCGATACTATCGATTGCAGGTACCAATATCCTTCGCCCGAATAGTCGAATTGAGAGCCTGGCTGAAAGTGGATTTTCAATGGCTCGTCGCCCGAGCGGATATTCTGAAAGCCCGTAGTATGCGATAGCACGTGGCGCGCCGTAATGGAGCCGAACCGCGGGTCCGCATCGGGGAGGGGCGAGGGCGCGTAGCGGTCAAGGGGCGTATCGAGGCCGATAACCCCTTTTTCGCATTGTTTCAAAACCGCATAGGCGAACACCGTCTTGCTCACCGATGCGGCCTCGAATGCCGTGTGCTCGTCAACGGGTTCGCGCGAGGTGGTGTCTTTCACGCCAAACGCTTTCTGCCACCGCAATTTCCCGTCTTGGACCAGGGCAATCGAAAGGCCCGGAACCGCCGCTTCGCGCATGAGCTGCGGAATCAGTTTGGTAAGAGCGGCTATGAGCTCCTCTCCGTCGCCAACCGCTTGCAGGGTAGCTGCTTCCGCTTTTTGGGGAGTCATGCTCATATAGTTAGCTAACCAGGCGGAGAGGACGGTCTGTCCGCTTCCGTACAAAAATGCGCGACGATCCATCATGCAATCCGGGTGAAATTGGGTGGCAGCTTTTACCGCTTTGTATAATGCAACGTAATGACGCCCGAGCCGAGCGTTTTCGATTCCTGCAATACCAGGTTGCTCATGGGCGCGTCGCGGTCGAACAGGCTGATTCCTTCTCCCAATAGTATGGGATGCAAGGTCAGCTGGTATTCATCTATTAATCCTAGTTTCGTCAAACTTTTGGCAAGACCGGGGCTGCCGAATATCACGAGGTCTTTGCCGGGCTGCTGTTTCAGCTTGTTCACTTCTTCCACCACATTGTCTTTGATCAGCGTGGTATTGTTCCAGTCGGCACCGGGTAGTGTCGTTGAGAAAACGATCTTGGGAATTTCCTGCACCCATTTCGCGTGCGCGAGCGCATGGCCGCTCGCATTCGGGTCGTTCAGGACGGTAGGCCAGTAGCCTTCCATTAAGTGGTAAGTGTTTTTGCCGTACACCGGTGCGCCCACTGTTTTGACCAGTTCATCGGCGAACTGTTGCAGCTCGGCGTTGTAGGACAAAAAGCCGAGACCACCGTTCTTATCGCCGGCGAAACCATCAAGGGACATGTGTGCAAATAAAACCAACTTTCTCATTTTGATCGTGTTTCGTCTGTTTTGAATTGGGGTTTCAATATACAAAACTATTGGCTGGACAGCGTAACCATCCAGCCAATAAGGTTGTTTGTTCTATGCTCTTCCGGTGAGCTTTTCGAGCAGTTCGTCCAGCTTTTCCATCGTTGCGAGCATGCCTTCTTCCATACCCATCTGGAGTGTCGCTTCCAGGTCTTCCAGAGATTTATAGGTTACAACCGTTTCGACCACTGCGTTTTCGCCTTTGTCAGTGAAGGTGACCACCCATCCGGCGCGGGGCAGCGATTCGTTGATTTCGCCTTCGGCATTTGAAAAAGCGTCGGTGGTAGTGTAAAAATCGATCGGCTGGATTTTGATGTAATCCGTCCAGCCCCAGTATTCGTTGCCGTTTGGCTCTACCATGGCATAATGCCAGTGGCCGCCCTCGCGGAAGTCCATGGACTTGGTTTTGGTAGTCAGTGGCTTGGGGGCAAACCACTGGTCCAGCAGTTCTCTTTTGGTGTGACAATCCCATACCAGCTGGCGGCCGGCACGGAACTCACGGCGTACGGTCAATGTGTTTTTTTCTTTGTCTGCTACGAAGTCGAATTGAAGGTTGTGTTTCATTGCTGTTGCTTTTTAAGTGTTTCCAAAAGGTTGTCGAGCTGATCGAACCGGCTTTCCCAGATCTTTCGGAACTGTTCCAGCCAATGATCGATCTCTTTCATTTTATCGATCTGAAGTTTGTAATAAATCTCGCGGCCCTGCTGCTGCGGCTGCACCAGTTCGCACTCGGTCAGGACTTTCAAATGCTTCGAAACAGCCTGGCGGGTAGTATCGAAATGTTCCGCGATGGCATTGGGTGTCATAGCCTGCACGGCGATCAGTACGATGATAGCCCGGCGGGTCGGGTCGGCGATAGCCTGGAAAATGTCTCTTCTCATGGGATTATCACGGGTAATTTTGTGCAAGATAACTTCACCGAAGGCCCATTACCTGGATACGATCGGCAAATACTTTCCCCAGTTATCTGCGATCACCCACGCAATCACCGCGATGAATACCGAAACGATGGGCAGGCCCGATGGAGCGGCGGTGATGTTGGTCAGCAAAACGCCTGCCAGCACCGGCAAGAGTACAATGGCTCCGAGCGCCCTCGTTCTTGGAAAGGCCAGCAACAACCCACCGGCCATTTCTACGGCGCCTACCAGCGGCATCAGCCAGCCGATCTGAGCGAATGCCATGCCGGTTTTGACCATTTTTTCCGGCAGATCCGCCGGAACGGGCATGTAATGCAGGAATTTATCCAGGCCCGCATTGATGAACATCAGCCCTGTGAGCAGGCATAGGACTGACAAAATTTTCTGTTTCATAGCTGTTGATTGTTTAGATGAGAAACCGATTGGTTGCAAATATATACGCAACCAATCGGTTTCGCAAGTAAATGCTGAAAATTTTTAATGAATGTGATTCACACCACTACTAACAGCCTTGAAACGATTGAATTGCGGTTTAGCGGCCTTCGTAAATATAGACAACCGTGTGGTCGTCGTCCGGCGCAAACGAGAGCCTCAGTTTCCCGTTTTTCATTTCCGGGAAAAAGGGATTGTTGCAAATACTTGCGCCCCGGGGTGTTTTGATTGTGAGCGGCAGTTGGTAGAGGGTCTGGTAGCTGTCCGTCCGCATGAGCTGGATGCCGCCGAGCGCAAAACTCTGTTCTCCATGTTTCCATCGGTTGAGTCCGGAGCAAAGCATCAGCGTGTCCCCGACGTACTTGGCGTCCTGGATCTTGAAAGTAAGCATATGATTGGATTCCTTTGAAATCAGCTCCCAGCCGTGGCGGGTATCATCTTTGCGTGACCATTTGTAGAAGTGCTCGGCGTCCCAGTTCATCCCGATGACCTCTTCATTTCCCACGCACACCACGGCCCCGAGCGCATCGCGGACATCCCACATTTTTTCGACCTTCATCGTCAGCGGGTCCATTCTGTAAACAATGGAGTTGCCATGCGGGCGATATTCGCAAACCGGTATCCAGATATACTTTCCGTCGAAGTCGATGCCGCCCGGATGGTAAATGCTCTTTTCACCGATCGTCACCTGGGCGACCAGCTTGCCGCTTTCATCGAATTTAAAAACCCGGCCAACACCGTCACCCGTGTCGCGGTCGAACCCGTCTACCGGACTAGGGTACTTTTCGGGCCAGCGTTTCACGTCGACGGCGGTCAGGAAATAGTACCCGCCAACCTTCGTCAGACCTTGCGTATGGAAAGTTTGGAATGGTAAAACGATGGAATCAATCAAAGAAAACTGCTTTTCAGAGGTATACCCAGGCAGTTTCCGGGCTATTTCATCGTGCTCGTTTTGAGCGGCTGTTTGATGTGCAACCAGCGTCGAAACGACGGTAAACAGGGCAATCAAGCATTTCAATTTCATAAACAAATACAATTCAGCGGGGTTAGGATCTTAACGGACAAATATAGAAGGTTGCCGAAAAGAATATTCCGCGAAAGGAGCGGAGCAATTAACATTTTTTATGTTGCGGAAACGGGGCTGGCTTGGTTGTTTGCGATCTTTAAACATTCAGCCAGCCATGACCAACATTCAGAAATTCTTGTGCATAGCCGCATTTTGCCTTGCATTGACGCCAGCGATCTCCGCCAACCTCACGTACTGGACAAACATTACCACTGCCGACACCGCTCTCAAACCGGGTACCCACGACGTAAAACAACGAAGTCCCCAAAAAGCTACGCTACTAGCGCTTGTACCGGGCTTGGGGCAGGGCTACAACGGGGATTTCTGGAAACTTCCTATCGTGTACGCGGCGCTTGGGGGAAGCATTTTTACCGTTCATTTGAATTCCCTCAAATACCGCGATTATCTGAAAGCATATTGGTCGTTTTATGACCTGAATACCGGCAAGCCTGCTCACGGTGTCACGGAGGATACCCGTAAGCCGGTCCTGGTGAGAAACCTGCTCAATACAAAAAGTACTGTGGAGCTGCTAACGAAAGATCAGATCGTAAGGAATAAAAACATCTGGCGCAGGTACCGAAATGTATCCATTCTGACCTCCGGCCTCATTTATGTACTCACGATCATCGAAGCCAACGTGGCGGCCCATCTCAAAACTTTTGATGTTTCGGACGATTTGACGATCAGCATTGCGCCCGGTTCGGTCAAGTTGCCGTTTGCGGCTCCTGGTCCCGGTTTGCAGGTTGTTTTTAACTTCAGGTAGCGGGCTACACTTTCGGGTAGGTAATGACTGCCGGGCAACCGAACGCCCGGCAGTCATTGCATAAATCTCCCTCTATTTAATCATAGCCCTTGCCTTGTCTGCGCGCCCTTTGGCGTCGGTGAGGCCCATTGCGGCAGCCTTGTCGTAGAGTTCGGCGGATTTGACGTAATCCTGGTTGATGAGGTAAAACTCGGCCATACTGTCGTAGGCATTGGATTCTTTGGGAGCCAGCTTGATGTATCGTTCAAAAGCGGCTTTCGCCTTCTCGGTGTCCTTTTTCTCCAAATACAGATAACCGAGAATATTATAGTTAGGCGCATATTTCGGACTCATTTTTTCGAGCTGCTGGGCATATTCCAGCGCGCCGTCCAGGTTTTTGTCCGTATAAAACGAATGCAGCGACGCCCATTCCAATGCCTGGGGCGTTTTCGGATAGGCGGCTATCAATGCTTTCATACTTTCGTCGGCTTTGGCCGTGGAGTCGTCTTTCCACCTGATGATGAATTCTCGCATTATTTTTTCTCCTTCATTGAGGTTGGTCGCGTCCAGGGCCAGCGCTTTCTCGATCAGCGCGGGTTTCTCGGCTTTGGGCGCGTACTGCACCGCATATACGTAGGCCATGAAAAAGTTGGGGTCTTCGCTCAGCGCTTTGTCCAGTTCTGTCTTACCTTCTTTGAAATGAATATTGGAATACAACTCCGAGGCGCGATGCAGCGACTTGATGGCCGTTTTGGAAGTGGAGGAAACCGGCAGGTAGTGATCCTGGGCTGATACGAGGGCGATGCTTCCGAAGAGAAGCACCAATCCGGTAAATAAAGTTTTCATAGAACAGAGGGGGTTTGACTGTTGAATATATAGGTCTAAGATAACCTTAATATTGCTGGATATCAATCACTTCCTGGTAAACGCATGGCCCGTTGGGACGTGCTGTCGTTTATCGACGAAAATGGCTGTCTGTCGACGAAATATGGCGGGTTCTTGTTTTGCTTTTATTTTACGCCTTTAATCAAAGTAGCTTGTAATACATGGCGGCAGCCCTCATCCATTCAGCCGATTTCGTACACGCAGATTCCTTTCCCAACCCGCAGTTGCTGCGCCCGCAAAACGGCGTAACGGGCAAAAAAGAGGTCGGTTCCGGTAATGGCGGGAAAGTGGGCGGCCTCAAATTCAGAAGCTGGCTGTTTCCGGATGTCCATGTGATGAACCTGCACTGGCAGGTTGGCCGGGATGTCAGCATCGTCGAAGAGAGCCGCGCCGATACGGTGAACATCAATTTCCAGATGTCAGGACATATGAATACCCGGTTCGCCGGCATCGCCAGGGAGGTGGGGATGCATCCTCACCAGCACAACCTGATTTTTTCACCCGAAGGTCACTTTCGGAATACCGTCAGGGCGGGAGAGCAGGTGGAGATGTTTCATATCAGTTTGAGGAAAAAATACTTCTCGGACCTGATTGGCTGCGATGACCGTTGGAGCGAGCATGTGCAGGAATCGCTGCTGAGAGACAGGCCTTTTGCGGGTGTGGAATCGAATGCCGGTATGACGCCCTATATGCAAAAGCTGATTGGGGACATCAAGCAAAGCGGACAATCCGGGCCAATGCAACGGCTGATGCTCCAATCGAAGGTACTGGAACTGGTCGCGCTGCATCTGGGGCAGATGCAGGCGGATACCCCGCGTGCGCCGGGGCTGACTGTTGCGGAAACAGGACGTTTGAACGAGTTGAAAACGTTCCTGGATGTACATTTCCTGGAAGATTTCAGTCTGCCGCAGCTCAGCCGGCTTTGCCTGTTGAATGAATTTAAACTCAAAAAAGGGTTCAGGGAGTTGTACGGAACGACGGTATTTGCCTACCTGCGTAAGCTGAGAATGGATTTTGCCGTGAACCTCCTCGTGGACTCTTCCCAAAGCATTGACAGTATCTCCGAAATGCTGGGCTACGAGCATTCCCAACATTTCTCGACGGCATTCAAACGCCACCACGGATCGCCCCCTTCGAGCTTCCGTTCCTGAAAACCGGTATCGGCCGACGGCAAACACAATTGTTGTATGGAGGTTTGCCGATCGCAAATAATTTGTCAACTTTCACGGTAAACCGACCGCGAAAGCTGTTATGATTGATCTGGTACCGTTTATTTTCATTGTCGCGACGCTCGCCGTCGTTTCTGTCCTGTCCGATAAAGTTCGAATACCATACCCGATCCTGCTCGTTCTGGTAGGATTGGTCATCGGTTTTATACCCGGCCTCCCACTGGTAGAACTCGACCCCGAGGTGGTATTCCTGCTGTTCCTGCCGCCGCTTCTTTTCCGCGCCGGCTGGAATACCTCTTGGCCGGCTTTCCGCGCGGCGATCAGGCCTATTTCAAGACTTTCAATCGGCTTGGTTTTCCTGACGACCTGCGCGGTGGCCGCCGCCGCCCACTATTTCATTCCCGGCATGCGCTGGCCGGTCGCATTTGTGTTGGGCGCCATTGTTTCGCCGCCGGACGCCGTCTCGGCCACCAGCATTATGAAAGGGACCGGCCTTGATAAACGTGTGATTACGATCCTGGAAGGCGAAAGCCTGGTTAACGATGCATCGGCGTTGATCGCCTATAAGTACGCAGTAGCAGCGGTAATGAGTAGTACTTTCGTGCTCTGGAAGGCGGGTTTTCAGTTTCTCCTGGTGGCGGCAGGAGGCATTCTGGTGGGTATGGCGGTAGGCTACGCATTTGCCTACATTATGAAGCGTGTCCGAAGCAATGCCATGCTGGAAGGGACGCTGTCGTTGCTCGTGCCATTTATTTCCTATCCGGTTGCGGAGGCAGTCGGTGTTTCGGGTGTTCTTGCGGTGGTCAGTACGGGCCTCATGACCTCCTGGCTTTCGCAGGAAATGTTCTCGCACCAGGGGCGCACGCTCGTGACGTCCGTCTGGGATATGATCGAGTTCCTGCTCAATGGGGCGGTTTTCGTGCTCATCGGGTTTCAACTCTCCACCATCGTACACAACACGGTGGAATATAGTTTTGCGGACTTAATCGGCTACGGGCTCATTGTCAGTGTGGTCGTGATCGTCGTCAGGCTGCTGTTCATCGTGCCCACGGTGTATTTTACGGATATGCTGTCGACCGGCGAGTACAGGCAACGGCAGCCCGGCTTTGACTGGAAAGTGGCTATTGTCTTGTCCTGGACCGGTATGCGGGGCGTGGTATCGCTGGCCACCGCTATGGCCATCCCGTTGGTGATGGAAAACGGAAAGCATTTTCCGTATCGAAAATTGATTCTGTTTGTCTCGTTTGTAGTGATACTTGTCACGTTGATCGGCCAGGGCCTATCGCTGCCTTACCTGATACGCAAACTCGGGATCAAGAGCTCGGGACAGGAAGAAGCAGAGGAGGAAACCAGGCTGCGCCTTCTACTGACCAACAGCTCACTTGACTTTATCCACGATCATTTCTCTGAAAGCAAAATGAACCCGGATGTGGCCGAACAGGTCCGTAAGTTGTATGAGTTGAGAAGCAACTGGATCAGGGACAAAAAATATGGAACACACCGGGAGTCAGCGGGAACGGCGGATTTACTAAGCCAGGTCGTTGATGCCCAACTGACCGTGACGCAATTCAAGCGGGATCTGCTGCTGCGGCTTCATCGGGAGGCTGCATTTTCCGAGTCGGCGATTAAAAAAATGGAACGGGAGCTTGACCTGGATGAAGCCAGGCTGCGCTCGCATGTGTAGGCTAACGTGTATTTGAGGGCGTTAGCCTGGCGACCTCAGATACACGGTAGAATAGCCGCCGGAGGGGCACCGGTTCCGGTCATACCTTGGATAAAGACGGTTCACTCGTCGGATTTGTTTTTCAAAAACATCAGCAGTGAGTAAGCACCTTTCGTGACACAACGTGTGCGACGGAGATCGGCAGGAGCGAGGATTTCGGTCACGCCGTTTTCGCTGTTGCCCGTTTGTACTTCCGTCATGGTAAACCCATCTTTGCCCGGGATGAATATGTACTCTTTTCCTTCAAAGCTGACGATAGCCTCATCGGGCAGGACGGTCGCGTGGCGGGATTCCACTGCAAGCTCCGCGTTCATGAATGTACCGGGCAAAAGGTCGGGCTCGTATTGCTGAAAATGGCAATGCACCTCGGCGGTACGCTCGGCGGACAGGTCTTTGCCGACCAGGATCACTTTGCAGGCAAGTTTTCGCTCCGGCCGGGAATTGGTAAAAGCCAGCACCTGCTGCCCCTTGCGGATCTTGTCAAGGTCTTTTTCAAATACTTTCAGGGCCAGATGGATATCCGATGGATTGATCAGGTCAAAAAGTACTTCGGTGGGGGCCAGGTATTTGCCGATATTCACATTGACCCGTGACACATAACCCGAGATCGGTGAGTAAATGTTGACGCTGCGCGAAATCCGGTCGGCGCCTATCTGGTGCGGATTGATACCTGCAAGCCGGAGCTTTTCGGCCAAAGCACTCACGGCCACCTGCTGGGCCCGGAAGTCGGCCTCTGCTTGCTGGTAGGTTTTATCGCTGACAGATTTGGAGCTATTCAGGCTCTTTTGCCGCTCATACTCGGTCTGCAGGTATTTGATGCGTGCACTGCCGGCGAGGTAGTCCTGTTGCAGCTGAATGTATTGCTGGTCTTCCAGCACCGCCAATACCTGTCCTTTTTGCACGTGCATTCCTGGGAGCAGGTTGGTAGATTTCAGATACCCGCCGAGCGGCGCGCTGATCGACACCATATTTTGCGGCGGCACGTCGATCCTGCCGTTCAAACGCAGTACGGATGAAACGGGCGTCACTTTCGGAAATTCCAGGACGATCCCGGCATTGCGGATTTGCTGCTGCGTCAGTTTCGCGACGTTTTCTTGTGTCGGCATTTGGGCAGGCTCCCGGTCGGCCGTTTTCGCCGTGCAGGAGGCCAGCAGGATGCCCAGCGTATTATAGATGAGAAATTTGACAGTCATCATTCGTTTATTGGCTAAGGAAATAGTCCAGTTCAATGGCATTTTGATTCAGGTTCGCGATCGTATCAAGGTATTCGCTTCTGATCGCAGTAGCCTGTGCGATCAGCTGGCTCCATTCCAGATAATTGATATTGCCTTCTTCAAGCTGGCGGGTCGCCGTCAGGACAACCAGCCCTGCATTGGGGACGGCGGAATCCCGGTAATAGCCGACGCGTTCGAGCAGCTGACGGTAATTCGTAAGCGCTGCCATGTAGCGGGCGGTAAACTGCTGGTGCTGGCTTTGATATTGCTCCCGGGCAGCCTCTCCGGCGATCTTCGCCGCACGGATACGTGCTTTTTGTGCGCCTGCGAAAACAGGTATGCCTACGCCCAACTGCGCAGCCTGAAAGCGCGGCCAGCCATTGTAGGTTTTATTGTCCGCACCGGTACCGCGCATGCTCATGTTGTTGTAAGCCAAGCTTAATTCGGGTAAAAGCCGCGCTTTTTCAATGGCGATAGCCGCGCCGGCAATATTTTGTTGCCGGCCGGCCAGCTGCATATAGGGGTGCGATAATAATTTGGTCGTGTCGGTATATCCGGTAAGAGAAAAGACAAGCGGACCGTCGAGCGGTTCATGCGGTTCCGATCCGTTTAGCAGCAGGTTGAATGTGATAAGCGCCAGTTTTTGATCCGTAGCCAACTGTCCGCGCTGCTGCCTGATCTGCCCGAGCTGCATTTCAGCGCTTGTTTTTTCGAGTACGTTGCTCTCGCCGCGGGCCAGGCGCTCATTGGCGCGCGCAGCGACCGCGCTGAAAAGGCTGTCGAGCGAGGCCAGAAGCCGGGCTTTTTGTCTGAGGTAAAGCAATGTATAAAACTGATGTGTGATGTTGCGCCGCAGGTCGAGCGCGGTGGCGGAGGCTTGCAGGACGCCAGCTTCAAATTCCTCTTCCAAAAGCGAACGCTGCCGCCGGTAAACCACCGGAAGAAACACCGATTGGGATATTGCAAACCGCGTATCGGTGTAGGCGCTGTTGATCTGCCCTGCCTCTATATTCACGGTCGTTTGCGGCAGGCTCACGGCCGTTTTTACCAGCTCCTGCCGGTAGTCTGCCCGTAACTTTTCGCTTTTCAACAGACTATTGCCTTTCGTCGCCAGGTTGATTGCTGTTTCCAAGCCGACCTCCTTTTGCGCTTGTGCGTGATCGGGCGCGAGCAGACAAGCGGAGATCAGCAGGACAACAGCGCCTGCTTTGAGGTGGAACCTGCTTTCGAATACCATATAGAGCACCGGTAAGACGAACAATGTGAGCGCGGTTGCGACCAGAAGGCCGCCGATTACGACGGTAGCCAGTGGCCGTTGTACTTCCGCTCCGGCGCCATTGCTCACCGCCATTGGCAGAAAGCCCAGTGAAGCGACAAATGCGGTCATCAGAACCGGGCGAAGCCGGTGACTGGCGCCTTCGAGTATGGCCTTTTGTATAGAGCTTTCACCTGCTTTAAGAATACGGTTGAATTCGGCAACGAGCACAATACCATTGAGTACCGCCACACCGAATAGCGCGATAAAGCCGATCCCGGCGCTGATACTGAACGGCATTCCGCGCAAGGCAAGCAGGAAAATACCCCCGATAGCCGATAGCGGGATCGCCGAGTAAATCAGCAGCCCGTCGCGCACCGAGTTGAATGCAAAATACAGCAGCACGAAGATGAGCACGAGCGACACGGGTACGGCGACCATCAGCCGTGCTTTGGCCGCATTCAGGTTTTCGAAAGCTCCGCCATAGGTGACGTAGTAGCCGGCCGGTAGCTGCAAGTTTTGGCCGACTTTGGCTTGAAGCTCGTTTACAATGCTTTGTACGTCGCGCCCGGCTACGTTAAAGCCCACCACAATGCGGCGCTTGGCATCCTCCCGCTGGATTTGATTGGGCCCTGTGACGATGCGGATGTCGGCAAGCTGTGAAAGCGGGACCTGATTTCCGCCGGGGGTAGGCACCAGCAGGTCGCGGATCCGGGCGATATTCCTTTTTTGGGCCGGACTAAGCCGGACGACGAGATCAAAGCGTTTTTCTCCTTCAAAAACCATCCCTGTACTTTGGCCAGCCAGGGCGGTGTTAACGATGCGGTTCACCGCGCCAATGGTGAGGCCAAATTGCGCAATGGTGTTTCGGTTGTACCGGATCACGATTTGCGGCAGGCCGGATACTGCTTCGACGTATAAATTACGTGCGCCATCGACACGATTGACCAGCTTACCCAGCCGGGCGGCATATAAGGCCAGCGTGTCGAGATTTTCACCGAATATTTTGCAAACCACATCCTGCCGCGCGCCCGTCATGAGCTCGTTGAAGCGCATTTGCACCGGAAATTGAAAGCCGGCCGTCACGCCGGGTACCTCCTGCAATGCGCGGCCCATTTTTTCCGAAAGCTCCGGAAAGGTGCTTGCCGATGTCCATTCGCTTTTGTCTTTCAGGATCACCATCATATCGCTCGCTTCCATGGGCATCGGATCGGTAGGGACCTCGCCGCTGCCGATTTTGGTAACGACCTTCTCGACCTCGGGGAACCGGGTCTTGAGAATGTGGGCCGCTTTGGTCGTATTGGCGATTGTGGTGGTGAGGCTGCTGCCGGTAAGTACGCGCGTGTCGACCGCGAAATCCCCTTCTTCTAACGCGGGTATGAATTCCCCTCCCAGGGTGGTGAGCGTAAATATCGCCGCAGTGAAAAGCAGTAATGCAGAAAGCATGACGAGCCTGGGCAAACGGAGCAACTTTCTCAGCGCGGTGAGGTAGCCGGCCGTAACCTTGCTCATTATCCGGTCCGACCAGTTAAGCCCGTGGTTTACTTTTTTGCTCAAAAACACCGCGCTCATCATCGGAATGTAAGTGACCGAAAGCATAAAGGCACCCAGCAGCGCAAAAGCTACGGTTTGCGCCATCGGCTTAAACATTTTCCCCTCTATACCTTGCAGGGTGAATATGGGCAGGTATACAATTAAGATAATCATCTGCCCGAATACGGCGCTGTTCATCATGCGGTCGGCCGATTCGTTGACCTGCTCGTCCATTTGGCTTTGCGTGAGCCGTTCGGTGCCTGAAAAACGGCTGCTCCGGACGATCTGATGCATTACCGCCTCGACAATGATCACGGCCCCGTCGACAATCAGGCCGAAATCCAGTGCGCCAAGACTCATCAGGTTACCGCTGACGCCGAAGGTGTTCATCATGATGACGGCAAAAAGCATGGCCAATGGAATGACTGAGGCCACCAGCAGGCCCGCCCTGAGATTTCCCAGAAAGAGGACCAGCACGAAAACGACGATCAATGCCCCTTCCAGCAAGTTCTTTTCTACGGTCCCGATGGCGTTGTTTACCATTTTGGTGCGGTCCAGAAAAGGTTCTATCACCACACCTTCAGGCAATGTTTTCTGGATCTGCGCCACGCGTTGTTTCACTGCGTTGATCACCTCGCTGCTGTTGGCTCCTTTGAGCATCATTACCACAGCTCCCGAAACTTCACCCTGGTCGTTGTAGCACATCGCCCCGTAGCGTGTGGCGAAGCCGGTCTTGACCTCGGCAACATCGCGAATAAACACCGGTTGTCCATCGGTAAGGTTTTTGACGGCAATGCTGCCGATATCTTCGAGATTTTCTACAAGCCCCTCGCTGCGGATGTAGAGCACCGAGGGGCCTTTTTCGATGTAAGCGCCACCGGTATTGGCGTTGTTTTCCTGCAACGCAGTAAATATATCGTTGATATTCAATCCCATGGAAAGCAGTTTGGCGGGATCCACTTCAATTGAATATTGTTTGAGCTTACCGCCGAAACTGCTCACCTCCGCAACGCCCTTCACACCAAGTAGTTGCCTTCGGACGATCCAGTCCTGAATCGTGCGAAGCTCGGTTTCATCGTAGCGGTGCCCATAGCCTTCCCTGGCACGTACCACATACTGGTAAATTTCGCCGAGCCCGGTGCTGATAGGCCCCAGCTCAGGCGTACCAATGCCCTGCGGGATTTGTCCTTGTACTTTGCCAAGGCGTTCGGAAACCTGTTGCCGCGCCCAGTAGACATCCACGTCATCCTCAAAAACGATCGTGACCAGGGAAAGACCAAATCGGGAGAAACTGCGTATCTCTTTCAGTCCCGAAATATTATTATTGGCCTGCTCGATGGGAAACGTAACCAACCTTTCGATGTCGGTCGCGCCGAACGATGGCGCAATGGTGATCACCTGTACCTGGTTGTTGGTGATATCGGGCACGGCGTCGATCGGCAGCCGGGTGAGCTCATAGCTGCCATAACCCATCAGCGCAAGGACCAGCAGCCCGACTATCAGTTTGTTTTTTACCGAGAAAGCGATGATTTTGTTCAGCATCGAATACCTAGGAGTTTTTCTTCAGCGTGAGAACGAACTTGTTTTTGACTGAGATGGACTCGGCGATTTTGGCGAGCACCAGGGTAGGGACCTGAATGTTGTGATCGGAAAGCCTCACGTCGAACTCGCAACTGAGTACGCATTGTCCGTGATCTATTTGCAGCTGACCTTTTAATACCCGTTTTTGCTTCACACCGTGGATATCCAGAACGCCTTCTGCGCTCACGGCGTAAGTGCCGTCTTTGCCGTAATCGATGTGCTCGCTGAACTTTCCGGCAAAGCTGGCCACCGGATATTTCCCGGTTTCCATATAGTTTTCATTGTAATGCTCCTGCATGAGCTTGTTTGGAAAACTAAATGCGCTGTGTTGCATCCGAACTGCGATTTCTCCGCTGGCGCTGCTGAGCAGCACCGCCACCTGCTGGTTTATAGCCGAAATGTTTTCCAGGGGTGTTTCCGAGAAAAAGCTGGTTTGTCCGGCTTTGGTCATGTAAATCTGCGCACTGGCACAGATGGCCAGCAGCTGACTGGCCATGAGCAGAAATGCCAATCTGAAAAGCTTAGTATCCATTGCTGTTGCTGCGTTTTTTGCTCTTGTCGAAACTGAATGTCCGGGCGACATTGAAACCATAGAAGATATCGCCGTTGCTCCATTTGCCGGTCGTCTGGCCCAGGAACTGCTTCTCGATCATGCCGCGCGAGTTGGTCAGGTGAAGCTGGAACACGTGCCCGCCGGTCTCGATGTCGAAGCCCAGGGAGAGCGTGTTGGTGTATTGCGGGTCGCGTTGTGTGGTGCCGCCAATGGTCTTGGGCGTGTACCAGTACTCGGCATTGAACGAGGTCCGCTTGGTAAGCTTGTAGCGCCCGCCCATGCCCAACGCATACACATTGTTCGCATCCAATGGCTTTTCCGCCAGGTTGCGGTGCATTACAGTGGGGGTGAGCTGCAAGGAGAGCTTTTCATTGAATTTGCGAGCGACTAATGCCTGGAATGTGTAGGTCTGGCGCTGGGTAATGGTGTAAAACGGAAGGTCGGGCGTGGAGGTACTCGCATTGTGTGCGTCGCTGGCAAAAAGCGTAACCGATACAGGCATGTTGCGCACGCCGCTCGACTGACGAAGCAGCCGGTATTTCACGAAAACGTCGATCGTTTTTTGATAGCTGCTGCGCCCGAGACCTACCATCAGCCGGTCGGTGAGGCCATATTCCAGCGCGAGGCGGATCTGGGATTCATCCAGCCCGAAAAAGTTGCCGGCCCCGGAATTGATCGCCCCGAAGCGGTGCGAAATAATGAAGTCCATGTTATTCTTACCAACGGTTTCGATCGAATGCCCGTTGATAATGCGGGTCCCTTTGAAAGTCGCTGCGGCGTAATTTACCGTGGAATCGTCGGCTTGTTCCAACTGCTTCATCAGGTCGGTCTGAGCCATTGCAACGGAGGCGATCAGACTGAAAAGGAGGACAGATGTGGTTTTGAGCATGGCTTAGGCAGTTATGGTAAGGATTTGGTTGGTAAGGGAGGTCGTGTAAACGGCTATTCCTTTCCTGCCTTCACTATTGAGGCCTTTGCCGGTATTGTCGTATTTGGCGCCGTGTGCCGTGCAATAGAAATGGTCGGTTTGGTAGATTACCTCATTCCTGCCTTCGTGGCTGCATGTTCGGGTGGCCGCAATGTAGGAGCCGGTATTGCTTCGGGCGATGACGACACCATCCTTTACGACGTATCCGCCATTGGATTTCAGGGCCGCATAAGCAGGGTCGTTCAAATCGAGGGTCATATTGGTGGGCGCGGGATTGACCCGGTCGTTGGTGCATGATTGCAGATGGCTGCCAAAATAAATTGCGGAAAGTGCAGCTCCGCCAAAGCCCAGCTTGCGCAGGAAGGCATGGCGGCTCAGGTTCTCAGCGTGTCCGGTGGAGTTCATAGATGATTAGCAGGATTAACTCTGATTGTTTTCTGTTTGAATCAAAGGTATCCCTGCCTTTCTTAAGGGATTCTCAAGGGATTCTTAAGATTGGCTTAAGATTGGAAATGAGAGCGTAACTTCGGTGCCTTTGCCGAGCTGGCTATGGATGCTGAAATCCACGCCAAGCATTTCGCACATGCGGCTGACGATCGAGAGGCCAAGGCCGCTTCCCTTCACCTCGGGATGGGACAGGGGTGCAGAGCGGTAGAAGGCATCACGTATGCGGGTGATGTCGTTTGGGTCGATGCCGATACCCTGGTCGGTGACTGAATACTGTGTCCTTTCGCCGGAAGTGGAAATCCTGATGATAATGCCTGCCGGGCCGGTCGAATATTTCACCGCATTGGAAATAATGTTGTCCAGCATGATGTCCGTCATGTACGGATCACTATATACGACGTGTGCCCCGTCTGTTTCCAGGTCTACGGAGAGCTTCTTTTCGACGATCTGCTGCTGATGCCGCACCAGGATATTACCGGTGAGTTCGGAAAGGTCCACGGCGCCCATATCCATGGCCTTCTGCTGGCTTTCGAACCGGGTTAGGAGAAGGAGTTGATCAACCAGGTGGTTAATGCGGTCCATTTCTGCGATGCAAAACGAGATTTTGGAGATGTATTCATCCGCCGATCGCGGCTTTCGTATCAATACTTCCAGGGTGCCTTTGATCACCGCCAGCGGCGTACGGAGCTCATGCGAGGCATCGGCCGTGAACCGTTTTTCCCGCTCAATCGCATGCTCGACTCGTGTCATCAGCTCGTTCAGGGTAGTGACCAGCAAATGCAGTTCATCGCGAACAGCCGGTACCGGAATGCGGCTACCCATGTTGTCGTTGGATATCTTGCTGGCCGTTTCTATCACCGTCAGCACGGGTTGTATACTTCTGCCGGCGGTGTACCGGGTGAAAACGAACAGGATCGCCAGCACCGCCGGGAAGGCGACTAAAAGCACGACTTTGAGATTGAACAGCACCCTTTCCGACTCGTCGATGGGCATCGCTACAACGATATACCCGGCGGGTTGGTTATTTTCCTTGATGGCCAGCTGCACTTGCTCTATCGTCCGTCCGTGTAAAGTGGTTTTGAAAACGGCACGATCCACGGTCGAGAAATGGAGTTTCAGCGAATCATTTTTCAGGTTGGGCGATTTATCGATAACGTTTCCCGAAAGGCTAGTGAGTACCACAAATACCGGATTGATTTCCAGTTCGCTATGTTCACGTTCCAGCCATTCCGCTTTATCGGCGAAGTAGGGCTCTCCGCGCTGGACACCCACTTCATAAAAATGCTTTTCCAACTCATAGCCCAGGTCTTTTTCCAGACGGTTGAAAACCGTGGCGCTTACGATGTAATAGATGAGCAGAAAAATCAGAGCTATCAGTAGCCCTGTGCCGAGGGTAAAGTTAAGTGCGATCCGGTTTCGGTAGGAGGAGGTCATGCGGGTGTTATTCATATTTCCTTTGCAATGTAACCTACGCCCCGGATCGTCTGGATGTAGTCTTCCTCTTTGGTGAGCCCCAGCTTTTTACGAAGCGAATTGATGTAAACGTCGATCACACCGGTATTATATTCGAAATGAATATCCCAAACGCTTTCGATGATGCGTGTGCGGCGGCATACCTTGCCTTTGTTGCGAAGGAGAAATTCCAGCAGGCCAAACTCTTTCTGCGTCAGCTTAATTTCCTGTGAATCCCTGAAAACCTGGTGGGATTGGATATCTACGACAATGGGGCCCAGCCTGAATTCGATCTGTTCGCCTGAATGCGGCCGCAATTGCACTTTGATCCGCTCCAAAAGTTCTTCAAAGCTGAATGGCTTTTTGATGTAGTCATTCGCGCCAGCCTGCAAGCCGAAAACCGTGTCCTGCACCGTATCGCGGGCGGTCAGAAATATGATGGGCGTTTTGATACCAGCTCTTCTGATTTCCCGGCACACTTCGACCCCGCTTTTACCCGGGAGCATCCAATCGAGCAGCACCACATCGTAGGCTTCCGCGAGCGCCATTTCAAGGCCGTCCAGGCCATTCGCAGCGGTATCAACCGAATAGGACTCTTCTTCAAGCCCCTGTCGGAGGAAGTTTAAGATACCGGGTTCGTCTTCGATGATCAGGATTCGCATAGGATTGCTCGTAGTACGGTAATCAGGGTATACGAAGTAAGCAAGAAGCAATGGAATATTTATCCGATGGAATCTTAAGATATTCTTAAAAGTGTGCTCACTGATACCGGCGAAAGTTGCCTGCCTGAGACCGGTCGGCACAATGCACCCGTTGACCGGTGAAATAGGGGCGTTGACGGTCTTTCTTTCGAGTAAAGCCGGAAATGGGTATTATCGCGTATGATTGAGCCGACAAAAGAAGCGTGGCAGCCGATATTGGAAAGGAAACTTCCGGTATTGTTGCATTTGCTGGGATGGGGCATTTACGCAACCCTGGTTTTTTATGGGAATTACGCACGCATGTCTCCCGCGTTTTTCTTTGTGCATTACTGCCTGGCTTTCGGCATGCATGCGGGTAGTTTTTATCTCAATTACTTATACCTGGTACCCCAATGCCTGCCCAGGTATAGCCTTGTGCGTTTTTTGGCGATGAACCTGCTCGCGGCGGTGCTGATGGCGTCCGGAGTGGTGCTGTTGGAGGATTGGCTGTTGCCCGGGAGGCATATGAGCGGGCGGATACTGGACGGCGATTTATCACCATTGCTGACGAGAATCAGCAACTACATTGTTTTTGCCCTTCTGGGGCTCTTTATCAGGTTGAGTGTGGATTGGTACAGTAAGTTACGGAAGGATAAGGAGATGGAAAATGAGTACCTGAAATCGGAACTTGCGTTGTTGAAAGGACAGATTAATCCTCACTTTTTATTCAATTCCCTGAACAATCTCTATGCGCTTTCCCTGCGTCAGGCGCCGGAAACGCCTGCGGTGATCCTCCGTATTTCCGAAATGATGCGCTACCTGCTGTATGAAACTAATGCCGGAATGGTGCCGCTGGAAAGGGAAATCGAGATCATACGCACGTATGTAGCGATGAACGAGATGCGAAGCAAGTCCGGCGAGGGGATCAAACTGGAGACTTCCGGGAACTTGCAAGCGGTGCTGATCCAGCCGCTGCTGCTTTTGCCTCTGATAGAGAATGTTTTCAAACACGGCACATCGCCCGTGATGATCACCATTCAATTGGATGGGCCTGTGCTAAGTATTCATACCGAAAACAAAATACGGGCTGCTGGTCCGGAGAGCGGCGGGGGCATTGGTATTGCCAATTTACGCCGGCGGCTCGCGCTGCTTTACCCGGGCGCACACGAACTTGCATTCGATCAGGCGCATGATACATTCACCGCTGACCTGACCCTTCAACTCAACAGCCTGGCCCATGATTAAATGTATCGCTATCGACGATGAGTTTCTTGCATTGGAAATAATCGAAAATTACGTTTCCAAATGCCCGTTTCTGGAACTTGCCGGCACTTTTTCATCTCCATTAGAGGCATTGCCATTGTTGAACGAGTGTGGGTGTGACCTGCTTTTGCTCGATATTAATATGCCTGAGGTGAACGGGATGGATTTTCTTTCGGCAATCCCGAACCCGCCGCTGGTCGTGCTTACCACGGCCTATCCCCAGTTCGCGCTGGCAGGATTCGAAGCCGGGGTGGTCGATTACCTGGTCAAACCGTTCTCTTTTGAACGCTTTTTGAAGGCCATACAAAAAGCGCAGTCCCGGCTGGCGCCGCGACCGGCAGGTGGGACTGGTTATCTTTTCGTCAGGTCGGCGCACCGGATGATCCGGGTGGATCTGGACGATATCCTGATGCTCGAGGGCAAAAAGGATTACGTAGCCGTGCATACCCAAACCCAGGTGATCGATACGCTCACTACTTTGACCGCATTTCAGGATAAGCTGCCGGTGAAAGACTTTGTGCGTGTGCACCGGTCGTTCATCGTTGCCCTGAATAAAATCAATACAATCGAGCGAAATGTCATTTACATGGGTGACAAGAAGGTCCCTGTCGGAGAAATGTTTCGCGAAGACCTGCTGCGGCGCATCGGCTGACTTTCCGGATCACATTTTTTGGTCGTTTATTTCGAAGCGTTCGAAGGCAAAAAAGGCCAGTTGGTGATTTTATTTCCGGTTGTGAAAAGGGCCTTATTCCTTTGACCCACAATCAAAAAAAACGGAAATGAATCAATGGATTATCGAAACCGAACATCTGGATTACGGGTTTCGAAAGGACGAGAAAATTCTCGATGACATTAACCTGCGCGTACCGCAAGGCAGCGTGTATGGGTTTTTGGGACCCAACGGCGCGGGAAAGACCACCACGCTGCGCCTTTTGCTGGGCCTGCTGCGCAGCGAAAATCCCAATATCCGGCTACTGGGAAGGCAGATGCCCGGCAGCCGCATCGATATTTTGAGGCGTACCGGTTCGCTTATTGAACAACCTTCGCTTTACTTGCATTTGACCGGTCTGGAAAACCTGGAAGTATTCAGGCGTGCCTACGAATGCCCGGCTAGCAGAGTCGGAGAAGTACTGCGCATTACCCGCCTTTCCGATGCTGCTCACAAAAGGACGAGGGCCTATTCACTGGGCATGAAACAACGGCTTGGGATCGCGATCGCCCTGCTGCACGACCCGGAAGTGCTGATCATGGACGAGCCCACGAACGGTCTGGACCCCAACGGAATCATCGAGATCCGCGAACTGATCCGCGATCTGAACCGGCAGGAGGGAAAGACCGTGCTCGTTTCGAGTCATCTGCTGACGGAGGTAGAAAAGCTCGCTACGCATGTAGGCATTATACACAAGGGCAAGTTGCTCTTTCAGGGGACGTTGGCCGAGTTGCAAAACTTCCAGTACCGGCGTGCATTGCTGGAAATCGAAGTGGACAACGTGACCAGGGCCGAGCAGATTCTCTCCGGCCGGTTTTCTGTTTCCGTCAACGGCGGCTCTACCATCCATGTCGGGCATACGAAACCCGATGAGGCGGCATTGATCAACCACATGCTGGTAGGCGGGGGAGTAGGCGTGAGCCGCTTGTCTGCCACGGGTAACGACCTCGAAAAACTTTTTCTGGACATCATTTCAGCTTAACCGATGAATACGAAATTTTTTGCAAATACAACGGCGGAGTTTATCAAAACGAAAAGAAGCTTCGCGCTGTGGCTGACGATCCTGGCTGCGCTGTTTATTCCCGCGATCAATGTTGTTATCCTGTTGGAAAGGCCGGAAATGCTGCTGGCCAAATTTGAACAAACTCCCTGGCTGACGTTCTTTCGGTTCAACTGGAAAAATGTAGCCGCCGTGATCCTGCCGATGTACATTATATTGATCACCAACCTGATCGTGCAGATCGAATTTCGGAACAATACGTGGAAGCAGGTGTATGCTTCGCCTCGCTCGTTTGCCGATATTTTCTTTTCGAAATTGGTCGTGATCCAGGTGCTGGTACCGTTCTACATGCTTTGCTTTGATGGGTTTGTCGTTCTGGCGGGGTTGCTGGTGCACAGTGTAAACCCGGCCTACCGGTTAACAGCAAGCAGCATCGATTGGAACAGTTTGCTGATGATATCCGGCAGGGTATACCTGGGCTGTCTGGCTGTTTCGGTTATCCAGTACTGGCTGAGCCTGCGTTTTCGGAACTTCGTTATTCCGCTTGGCCTTGGGCTGGGTTTGTGGATCACCGGCATTGTGCTGATGGATTGGGATAAAATCATCTATTATCCCTACGTGTATTCCACATTTATGTTTTTCATTGACTTCGACAAAGAGCCGCAGCAACTCGTGGTAATTGTAACTAGTTCTATTGCCGCGCTCGTGCTGTCGGTGAGCATTGCCTATTACGATATGAAACACCGGCCAGAAAGAGGATAGGGAGCAGCAAAGATTTTTTAGTAGTTAACTGGTAGAATTACTTTTGGTTACAACCGGGCATTTTGATTATGTTTGGTATTCCATATTCCACTTCTCTATGAAAAAATTTTGCGTGCTGTTTGTGTTGAGTTTGATTGCCAGTATTCCCCTTTTTGCCCAATCTCCTTCCATTAAGATTACCTATCCCGGAACGGCGTGTCTGAACGCTGTCCAGAAGATACAGGTGACTGTTACCGGCAAGTACAATGTGGATAACCAGTTCACCGTGCAAATCCGTAAAGGCGATAACCTGCCTGTGATTTCTGAAATCCCGGCACGCCTGGTCGATGATAGAATTGAGGTGGTGCATTCCGATTCCAGCCTTTCGATTCCCCGGTATGTGCAAATGCGTGTTGCGACCAATTCGCCCAAAACCGAAAGCAACTGGGTGAATGTCGATATTCACACCAAAGGGAGCGTGAACCTGGCCCTGGCGGCTTCGGACACGATCAATCCCGGGGAGGATCTGACGCTCAAATTCACGGCATTCACCAAAAGCACGGCAACGGTCACGCTCAACGATAGCTCCTATTTTACGCTGTCGTCGTTTGAGGAAGGCTATTTTGTGAACCTCCAATATAAAGGCGCCAACACAACCGCTCCATTTTACATCGCACACGCCGAGAATGTGTGCGGCCCGATGAAAGTAAGCGGCCAGGTGAAGGCAACGTTGAATCCGACGTCGCTGCGGACGCTGTCGGTTTCACCGCAGGCGGTATGTGAAGGAAGCGAAATTCGCGTCAACTTCGCCACGTCAGGCCCGGCACTACCGGCGAGCACGAAGTACCGATTGCGGATCAGCGTTTTTCAGGGAGACCATTCGAACGTCAAAACAGTAGAAGTGCCCGCCCAACTGAAAGATAATGTGCTGGTGGCCACCTTTCCGACATCGTTTAACGTGACCTCGCGGGCCGAGTACATGCTCAGGATCATCACCGAAAATCCGGCGCTCCTGGGTGCCAATACATTTTTCGATTTTGTGGTTTATCCGCGCGGGTCAGCCGTGATCAATACCCCCAGCAAAACCATTGAAATGGGGGAGAAGCTGCCGGTCGGAATCACCTTTTCGGGTATCGCGCCCTATTCGGCGACGTTGCAGGACGGTACGGTGATCTCGTCGTCGCAGACCAACAGTCAGATAGATGTCCGGCCCGAAAAGACGACTTCTTACGCCATTAAAAGTGTTGCAAACGGCTGTGGCGTGCAGACAGTGACTTCCGGACCTACGATGGTCGTGACGGTCAAGCCCGGTATCGCGATGGAACCCTCGGTGGGCGAGCGTTTTTTTTGCGCGGGTTCGAAAGGCAAAATCCGGATGCTGTCGAATATCGCGGTCGGCGATGGTACCACGTTCACGGTCAACGGCATTGTGAACGAGCAGAAGATTTATGCATTCCCTGCAAAAAAAGTCGGCGATTACCTGGAATTTGATATCCCCGTATTGCCGAAAGGCACCGACCTGGCTCTGGGTTACGACAAAATAGGGGCGTTTTACATTTCCAGCAGCAATCCTTCCTATAAATCGGGCTATTACTATGATTACGGGATCAGAAGCATGCCTGAGATGGTGGTACTGCCGCATTCGGTCCTGAACTACAAGAATCCTTCCGAAGCAGGATTCGGATATGGGTTGTACGGAAACGGGCCTTTCAAAATCGAAGACGCAGCAGGTAAAATTTACAATATCGATGGCTATTCGGCCTGGTACCCCAACTTTTACATGAATAAAACACAGGATTTTAAGCTGAAATCAATCAGTAATGCCTGTTTTAAAAACGAAACAGTTCCTACTGTCCGCCTCACGCTCGATACGGCGGGCGCCGCTCCGGGGATTTATGTTCAGCCCTTGGATAAGGTTATTTGCAAGCAGGACAGCCTGGAAATCACTTTCATCAAAACGGGGACTTTCAATACGGGGAACGTCTTCAAAATAGAAGGTTATATCGATTGCTGCACGTTTCAAACGCTGGCCACTGTGAGCAAGGATGGCACGCATAAAATCAAGGTGCCGGTGAGCCAGGGACAGTCTGGCTATCCGAACTTCCGGGTGGTTTCCTCGAACCCCGCGATCACCAGCAACCAGTTTGAAACGCAAATGCAAGGCACGCCGACGGATTTCAACATCAATCCCCCGGGTACACGCGAGGCACCCGTGGAGTACCTGCAAGGACAGGAGGTGTCATTGTGGGTTTCGAACCGCGAGGGAGGACTTTCCGCATTCACCTACTCCGACGGCACCGGCGATCATACACAGGAATTGAACTCCTCGGTTTCTCACGCAGTCGTGCAGCCGCCTGTGGGGGTTGTGAGCGCCTATACCATCAAATCGGCACGGAATCAGTGCGGGAGTTTTCCGGTGAACCTGACGACCTACGTCCGCGTGGTACCTTATCGCATTGTGATCTCGGCCGGGGAGAGCGGCTCGCCATTGCCGGCCTGCCGGAATGGGAGCCTGGTCGTACCCTTCGTGATTCTGGACGGTGACGCTTCGAAGGCTACTTTTTCGTTGCAAATAGCCCGTGATAAAACTTCCGAATTTACCGATCTGGCAACCGGGCTGACGTCCCGCACATTTTCCATCACGGTTCCCGAGTCCGTTGCGCCGGGCAGATACCAGATGCGGGTTGCGTCTTCTGACGGCAGCGTTTCCAACGCGGTGGACCTGGTGATCGGTTCGGCGCCGTCCGCAACGATCAGCTCTACCGAGAAAGATCCGATCGTGCTCAATCCGGGACAGGGCATTTACGCCATGGTCAACTTTACCGGAACGGCGCCATGGACGATGATCTACGAAAACAGCGAAAAGCAAAGCACCGATAACAATCCTTATCAACGCCCCATTTCAGCGATTGCACAAAAGGACTTTTCGCTGATCTCGGTTTACAACAATTGCGGTTACGGGTCGGTATCGGGTAAAGTTTCTGTGAAAGTGAATCCGATATTAAGCGTTTTGCCACTTCAGGACGAAGTCTGTGAGGGCGCGACGGTTCGGGTTTTTTACCAGTTGCAGGGTGACGCTTCACTCGATAAGGATTACATTGTTTTCGAGCTGGTGAACACCCGGACCGGCAAAGTCACCGGTGTGGATTCTACACGCGTACGGGCAGGCACGCTGGCGTTGAAAATGCCTGCCAACCCGGGCGACGATTATTACCGGTTCCGGGGCGTGGTACGGAGCTATAAGCTCTCTACGAGCACCGCGTTGACGATCAAGACGAAAGTCGATGTATCGATTATCGGCAACACGACGACTAACCCCGGAGAAAGTGCCCAGATCCAGATCCGCAGTAACAAGTCTGCCAATGAAGCGATTAATTACCGCCTGTCCGACGGGCAGACCGGTACTTTCTACGGCGGCAGCGGGAATTCCGAGTTTTTCCTGAAAGTAAGCCCGACCAAAACAACTACTTACACGCTGGCATCGGTGGACAATGGCTGCGGCGAGGGTAAAAAGTCGGGAAGCGCTACGGTGGAAGTCAATCCGCCAGGCGAGCGGACGGTAACTGTTACAAGTTGGGAGCCATCCGACAACTCGGCGTTTTGCCTGGGCGATGCGATCCTGGTTCACTATGCGCAGAAAGGCAGTTTTTCGGCAGGAAACAAGATGACCGTGCAGTTTTCCGATACCACAGGCCGGAATTTCAAATCGGTGACCACTACGGGCAATGCCTCTCCGCTGAAGGCCATCGTTCCCGCCGATTTCATCCCCGGCAAACAATACCGCATGCGGGTAGTAGCTTCCGACGCGGGAACGGGCAGCGGTGCTTACGAATTCCCGCTGTCGCCCGGCACCAAGGCTGGCGCACGTTTTGCTTCCGAATCCATCATTCAGGACGTTTCCGGAGCGGCCAAGCTCGTGGTGCTGCTGTCCGGCACGGGGCCTTGGGATTACCAGGTGGGCAGCCCGTTGGGCATTAAAACCGAATATGCGACCTCCGCTACCGATACGATATTCCTTTATGAGAAGCCGCTGGCCGAGTATTACAAAATATTACAGGTGTCCAATCGCTGCGGCCCGGGCGCGGTCGAGAAGCCGGACGTTGTTCAGGTGGAAGTGATCACGGGCGAGCCCTCGCCGAGTGTTACACGCGTGACCGTCGCGCCCAATCCGGCAGACAACCGTTTGCTGATCAAATTTCCGGATGCTGCCGAAAGGACAATCCGGCTCGTCAATGCGGGGGGTGTTCCAATGCTCGTCAAGCGCAGCTCACTTTTGGAAGACGAGCTGAATATCAGTCAGCTGCCTGCCGGTATTTACGTGTTGAGTATTGAGGGTAAAAACTTTAAATCGGCGCACAAAATCATCAAACGGTAGGGTAATACCAACCTGCTTTTTTTACAGCCATTGAAAAACATCAACTTATGAAGCATATTTTGCGGGGACTGCTGGTGCTGATCCACCTTTCGTTTTTTGCCAGGGCACAAACACCGTCTGTTACGGTAAGTAATACCGAGCTGGCATGTCTTGGAAAGGCGCATCGGATTCCGGTTACGATTACCGGCAGTTTCAATGCCGATAATCAGTTTTCGGTACAGGTACGTGAAAGTGACAAGCCGATGGTTCTGGCAACTTTGCCAGCGGTTTTGAAAGGCGAGAATATGGAAGTTGTGTACCAGGATTCGACGTTGTCGGCATTTGGGATGCTGCAATTCCGCATTATCTCGTCTTCACCCAAAACCGAAAGCAACTGGTCTTATTTTAAAGTGCATTCCAAAGGTACAATCGAACTTGCTTCCGCTATTTCCGATACGGTCAATCTGGGAGAGGAACTGGTTTTGAAATTCACCACTTTCAGCAGCACCGAAGTCGATTTAACGCTCAACGACGGCACTCAGCTGGAATTAACGCCGTATTCGCAAACGGGTTTCACGGCCTACCACACGATAGGCGCCCACACCACAGCGCCGTTTTCGATCCGTACCGCCACCAACGCCTGCGGGGCCATGCGTACGAGCGGAACGGTCAAGCCCGTAGCGAACCCGACCTCCGTGCGGACGCTCGCGGCCGATGCATTCAATGTGTGTGAAAATAGCCAGGTCAGGATTGCATTCAATACGATCGGGTCGGCGCTGAAACCGGGTAACAAATACCGTGTCAGGTTCCGGTCGTCGGACTCTTCCCCGTATGTGACAGTCAAAACCATGGAAGCACCCGCCGAGCTGAAAGACGGCTGGGTGGTAACCCGCGTGCCGGATAACCTGAATCTGACGGACAAAACCAATTTCAAGGTGATCATTATCGCCGATGAGCATGGCATTGTGGGCTCGCCCGGTGACTTTGTATTGACCGTCCACCCCAAGCCGCAGGTGAGTTTTTTTACACCGGATACCCGCATTGATTTGGGGGCCGAGACGCGGGTAGGTGTTATTTTCAAAGGGGTGCCTCCTTTTTCGGTGCAATTGGGCGATGGTTCTGCCATCACCGCAGATTATTCGGGAGAAGTGTACGTGTATAAAAGTCCGGATAAGACCACCGCTTACAGCATTCAATCGATGTCGTCGGGATGCGGCGTTACCAGCCTTCCTGCACCCGCGCGCATGACCGTGACCGTCGGGCAGGGCATTTCGCTGGTTCCCGCGGGCAATCCGCAAATATTGTGTGCCGGTACCCGCGCCAGGGTGAAGATCCGGGCGAACGGCAATTTCAGCGCAGGCACATCCTATACGGTACATGCTGTTTACGGGTCTTCCAAATCCTTTTCATTCGCAGCTACCCGTGACGGCGATTACCTCGAATTTCTGATTCCCGAGCTCCCATCCGGAACGCCGGCCGAGCAGCTTTACGATGGTTTGAATAATATGTACGTGAGTACGCAGAGCCCGGCGCTGAAATCCAATCCGTCCTATATTTTCCTGATCCAGAGCAAGCCGCAGATCGTATCGGGCACCAGCGATTATACATTCGATGAGCCGGGCCTCAAAACGCTGAACTACAAACTTTACGGTAAATGGCCGTTTACAATCGAGGATGAGGCCGGGAACCAGATCGTCGTCAAAAATGACTGGTGGGCACCCGAAGTATATCTGGACAAGACGAAGGATTTTAAAATCAAGTCGATCAGCAACGCATGCTTCAAAACTGAAAATATTCCCGCTACGCGCCTGACACTCACGAACAACACTGCGCCTGGCTTGTATCTCGAACGCCTTCCGGCGCGCATTTGTGCGGACGACAGCCTGGAAGTGAAGATTTTAGCGCCCGGCAATTTTGGAGCGGATAATGAGTTTCAAATCCAGGCCTATGCAGAGTGCTGTAATTTCACGACGTTAAAAACCGTCAAATCGGGAGGGAGTTATAAAGTAAAAATTCCGGCGAGCCAGAACGGTTATACCTATATGTCGGGTATCAAAGTGGTGTCCAAGAACCCGTTCCTGACAACTGAAACTTACCAGTTCGGTGTCGATACGCCTTTGACGGACTTTGTGGTCAATCCGGCGTGTACCCGTGAGCAGCCCGCCATGCTGCCTGATAATGGCGAATGGTCGGTGAATTTCTCGGCCAAGGGAGGCGGGGTGTCATCGGCTGTTTATTCCGACGGCAATGCCGAACATACCCTTGTGTTCGGAGAGCCCTATCAGGCCATTATTCCGATTACCTCGACGCCGGGTACCACCACAGTTTACACGCTCAAATCCATGGGCAACAGCTGCGGCGTGCGGCAGGCGAATTTGTCGACTTATATCAAAGTACTGCCATACCAAGTCAAAATCGCGAGTTTCGATTTTACAGTCAACCGGTTTTGTGCAGGGAACCAGATCCGTGTGCCGTATTCTTTTGCCAACGGGAGTCCGGGTGACGGCGTGACGTTCAGTATGGAGCTCTCGCGTGCGGACGAGCTGAATTACCGCGTGATCGCAAGCGGTGAGCGCTCCAATCTCATTAGCGGGGTACTTCCGGCGAGACTGGCGGAGGGGAATTATAAAATACGTATCGTGTCGTCCGACGGCGTCATTTCCAATACAGCCGATTTTTTCGTGGGTGTATTGCCCAGCGCCACCATTTCGAGCGATCTACCGCAGCCGATCACCGTTCCCGGCAACCGTTATATCGAGCTCGATGTACAGTTTGCGGGAACCTATCCGTGGACGGCCGTTTATGAGGATCATACCAGCCAGACTGCCACCCACAACATCAAGCGGAGGGTTTATCCAACCCAGGGAGGCACTTTTGAGCTTAAAACCGTCTACAACCAATGCGGTTACGGCACGGTTTCCGGAGCGGTGGTTGTGAAGGTACCTCCTTTGTTGACGGCTACCACCGATAATTACACCGCCTGCAACGGCAAGACTTTTACCGTGGATTACGAGCTGTCAGGAGATACCGAGATGGGCGACGGCTACATTGCATTCGAGCTGATCGACCCGCAAACTTCCAGGGTAATCCCGCTGGATTCGACAAAGGTCAGAAAGGGTTCCATCAATCTGAAAATGCCATCGAACCTCACCGGCGACTTGTACCAGCTCCGTTGTACTTTCAAAAAAGGAGGGTTGTCGACAGATTTCTTTGTTTACATTACACGCCCGGTGAAAGTGACGCTCAGCGGTAATACGGTGATTAACAATGGCGGGCAAACCGCATTGATCCTCCGTACGGATAATACCGTGCCGGAACGGGTCTATTACGAGCTGTCGGATGGTACAAAAGGCTCATTTTTGGGTGGTTCGGAGCATTACCTTACCGTCAGTCCAGCGACTACTACGACATACACGCTTGTATCCGTTTCGAATAGCTGTGGAGCGGGCACAGCGGCGGGTAGTGCGACTGTGGAAGTGAATCCGCCTGCTGCACGTACTGTGAGCGTGTCAAGTTATGGGTCTGTGAATATGGGGCTATGCGTAGGAGATTCCATCCTGGTTTACTATGCGCAAAACGGAGCATTTACAGCCGGCAACATCATGACGGTCCAACTGTCGGACACTACCGGGAAAAATTTTCGGGCCATTCCTACCGCCGGCAAATCATCGCCGCTCCGTGCATTGCTTCCGACGGATTTATCACCGGGCAAAGGCTACCGGCTGCGCGTAGTGGCATCCGACGCGGGGACAGCCGCCGGCGCCTATCCTACACCATTGATGACGGGCGAGAAAGCTATCGCGCGCTTTGCGTCGGATTTCGTGCCCTACAAAGAAGGTATTGACCCGGTAGCCGTCGTACTGCTTTCGGGCAGCGGACCGTGGCAATACGACCTTGTCCTGGGCAACAGCAACCGGCAAACGTTTTACACCACCAGCGCAGTCGATTCCATCGTGTTGCGGCAGGCATTACCGGGGCAGGTTTATAATCTGCGGAATGTGTATGGCCAATGCGGCTCTGGCACAGTCGGTACGCCTTCCAATGTGACGGTAGCATTGGTCACCGCCGAACCGCGGCCGGTGGGCAGCCAGGTGGTTGTCGCTCCCAATCCGGCGCGGGATTACCTGCAAATTACTTTTGAAACGGCCCTGCCGCGCAGCATTGTGCTGCGCGACAGCCGGGGTACCAGTATTCGGGCGAAGCAGGTGCGGGGCCGGGAGGAAAACCTGGATATCCGGAGTTTGATGCCGGGCGTGTATTTGTTGCAGGTGGAAGAAAACGGAAGGAAGCAGGTGTTCCGGGTGGTGAAGTATTAGTGTGCCAAATGGTCTTTAACGACCTTCGCCGGGATGCCCGCTACCACGGTGTTCGGCGGCACATCGCGACTTACCACCGCACCGGCGGCCACCACCGCATTTTCTCCCACCGTAACACCCGGCAAAATAGTTGCACCGGCACCAATCCAGGCGTTTCGTTTGATATGCACTGGTTTGGGGATCAGTGCCTGGCGGTCCGACGGGTCGAGCGGGTGATTTTCGGAAGTAATATTCACGCGCGGGCCTATCAGCACGTCATCTTCGATGGTAATGCCGCCAATATCCAGGAACGAGCAGGCGTGATTTATGAATACGTTTTTGCCGAGTGTCGTGAACTGCCCGAAATTGGTGTAGAACGGCGGAAAAATGGTGGTCGACTCGTCGATCCGGGTGCCGAAAATCTCGCTGAGCCGGTCACGTACCTGATCGGTATCAGTCGCCTGCGCGTTCATTTGTGTGCACAAGCGTATGGTTCGGGCGACTACCTTTCCGAAGTCGTCGTAACCGGGATCGTCTTTGCGTATTGTCTCACCGGCGCGCATGCGATCGAAAATGTTGGTGTTGCTTTCCATTGTTTTTTAATGCTATTCTAATTCTTAGCTAGCTCCATATCATACATGCATTTTCATCATAGATTTTCTTACTGATGATCTGTGACAAAGGTAGCCCGTCAGGAGACATTGGCGGTAAAGACAATCAAACCGATCATTAAGAATTTCAAACTGCCTCCATTCTCAGCGATCTCGGGTTTGTACCGGTCAGGCGTTTGAAAAAGTTATTGAAATAGGTAGGATATTCAAAACCCAGCGCATAGGCAATTTCGGAAATGTTCCAGTTCGTGTGCTGCAAAAGCGCCTTCGCCTCGGTCACGATCCGTTCTGTAATGTGGGATGTGGTGGGCTTGCCGGTGACCTGCTTGACTGCGCGGTTGAGGTAGTTGACGTGCATATTCAGGTTGGTTGCATAGTCCTGCGCCGTTTTCAATTGCAGCGGCCGGTCGGCACTTTCGATCGGGAATTGCCTTTCCAGAAGTTCCAGAAACACGGAGGTGATACGCCCCGCCGCATTCTTCTGCTGATGGAAGTTTTCAGACGGTTGCAGTTTCAATGCTTCGTGAATGATCAGGTTAATGTAGTTACGCATCAGGTCGTCTTTAAATGCATAGTCGGCCTTCTGTTCTTCTATCATTCTCTGAAATAGGGTATTGAGGAAGTCGCGCTGCTGCTCGGAAATGTGCAGGATGGGCGTGCCGCCGATTTTGAAGAGCGGTGACTGTTGCAGCCTTTCCGTACGCTCGGTTGCGTTCAGGAATTCCTCTGAAAACAGGCAGGTGTACCCCACATAGCTCGTCGATAGTGTTTCCCACGAATAAGGAATATGCGGATTTCCGAAAAACAGCACGGTGCCGTCGGTTTCGAAGCTTCGGTCGGAATAGTGTATTTTGCTTTTTCCCGTAGTCAGGCAGATCTTGTAAAAATCCTTACGGCTGTACACGCGTGTGGCATTGCCGTCTTCTTCAATCTGAAACACGTTGAATCCTTTTAACTTCAACTCATTGTTGAACTCGGATAAGCGGCGGTGCTTGATATTTTCCATTTCGATGCATTAAGAATTACATGACAATAGGGTCTGGTCATGACAAAAATAGCAAAGCATTGAGCAAACTGAATCTGCGACATGGCCATCTGGCCCGTTTGGTTTGAAATTCTTAAAAAATCGTTTGAAAATCTTTATTCGCACGGCACCAGATCTTTCAAAAACGCGTGCTTTGCGCGAACTATTCATGCAGTTACATAGTTGCTTTTTTAGTGCCAGGCAGCGGTAAAGCCAACCATTGCGCTGTCTATTTTTGAAAGACCCGATTTTATCAGATGAGCAGATTTTTAATTGCAAGCGTACTGCTTGCATGCAGCAGCATCGCATATGCGCAGTATTCACCTGTGAGTTCTCACAACCAGAAAGGTAAGATTTTCGTTTATTGGGGCTGGAACCGAGCCTCTTACACGCAGTCCAACATCCATTTCAAAGGGCAGGAATATGACTTCACGTTAAAAAGTGTGGTAGCCAAGGACCGTCCGACCCGTTTCACTGCGCGGTATTTTAATCCTGCCAAGATGACGATACCGCAGTACAACTTCCGGATCGGCTATTTCATCACACCCGAGTTCAGTCTTTCCTTCGGTTTCGATCACATGAAATATGTGATGAAACAGGACCAGACCGTTAATATCACCGGCCAGATTTCGGGTTCCGGCACCGAGTACGACCGGGTTTATCAGAATGAGCCGATCAAGCTCACCGGAGATTTCCTGAAATTCGAGCATACCAACGGGCTGAATTACCTGAATATCGAGCTTCGACGGATGCACAACCTGCTGGATGAGCGGAAATTGAGGGTGAAAAATATCGAACTCAATATTTTCGAAGGGGCGGGAGTAGGCATTCTTTATCCCAAAACGGATGTGACGCTGCTGAACTTTGACGAGAATGACCAGTGGCATATAGCCGGGTACGGTATGAACCTGGTGGGGGGATTGAATGTCACGTTCTTTAAACATTTCTTCATCCAGGCCGAAATGAAAGGCGGGTATATCAACATGCCCGACATCCTGACGACCAACTTCCCGCAGGACCACGCGAGCCAGCATTTCTTCTTTTTCCAGGGTAACACGAACCTCGGCGTGATCTTTAAATTGTAAATTTACCTGCCCCGCCGATGTAGCCATTGATTATGACAAATTCAAGTACCCGATTCCGTATCCTGATCCCCTGCGATTACTCTGAGGCGTGCCGGCAAGCGCTGGATGCGTGTGCGACGTTCGATTGGAAAATGCCCGTGGAGGTTTTGATCCTCACTGTGCAAGACCCTATGCGCGGGGGAGGTTACGGGGAAAATGCCGATAAGCTGCTTACCGAATGGCTCACTGCATTTCCGGCCGGGATCCCGATCAGACGGTTAGATGAAAAGGGCAGGTTTGTCAATGCCGTGCTGAAAGTGCTCACAACCCAGGGTATCGACCTGGTTATTGCAGGTACAAGAGGTTCCAGAGGTTGGGACGGCGTTTTTGTGGGATCGCATGTGGAGAAAATCGTTCGTGTTTCGCCTGTTCCGGTGCTCGCTATTCAGCCGCGCCAGCACCTTGCGGAATCGCGGGATATTGTGGTTCCGATCGACCTGGGGCAGGAACCTGGTGAACTGAGCAAGTGTCTGGCAGCAATACGAAAATTATTCGGCGGACGGTTTCACTTTTTATATGTGGAAACTAACCAAGCCGGAAATGAACTCACGGCCATGGAGCTGCTGGCTGAATACAGCCGAAAACTAGGTGCCGGTAACTATGAAAACGCGGTCATTACAGCGGGTGAGGTGGCTGAGGGAATACTTAAATATGCCGCGCAGGTGGGCGCGGGCATGATTGCAATCGGAACAATGGGTAACCCCGACCCCTCCCAGATGTTCCGGCCGAGTGTGGCGGCCGATGTAGTCAACCACGCCAGAATACCGGTTTTTGCTTGCCCGCTGCGGCAATGGGAATCATCGGGCCCTCAATAAATTCTACATTTCTTACCTCGCTCTTCTTTTTTATCCCCTGAAAATGGTTTGCTGCTAAGGAGTTGGGATTGCTCCTGGCTAGAAGTGGTTGTATTTCAGTGGTTTAAAATCAGGTAATTCTACGCATATACGTGTAAAACTAATTCGTAAACTTTGCGCCCGCAAATCTTGCTGCGGTGTCGTGCGGAATATCGAAACGAGAAGTTGACACCGTCGAACAACGGGATTTCCCTTTACAAAAATCTGACATTATGGGCTGTTTTTCGCCGCCGCTATCGGAGGTGCGAAGGGCTTCCCTCCATAAGCTTGCATTTCCAGTACGCGGGCGGAATCCGAAAAGCCTTAACAGAGTAGGAAACATTTTTAAACCCAATCTCCATGTCAGAGTTCATTGCTAAAGGGCTGGACGAAGAGCCGTTGATGGCGGCCGCCCTTGCTTCCCGACCACAAGACAACATTTTTCGATCGTTCAACGCATTAAATCCCAGGATATTCGATGATCTGCTGGGGAATCTACGAAGCGTTACCAAAGGGGATATTTCGGAATATCTTACGATTGTGAGCGATGGCAGCAAGTTCAGTTCTAGTTACCAGGAGCATTCCTCCACTTTCGAAAGCAGGCACGAGTTTTCCCTTTCGATGGGCGTGGAAGGCTCCTATGGCGTGTTCAGCGCTTCGGCCAACCGCGAGAGCGAAACGGTGGAGACTTCATCGTTTACGTCTTTGTTCTCGTCGTATTCGGCCGAACTTCATATGGGCACGATTTCGCTTAATGCCTTGTCTCCGGCTGAACAGCTGGGGCTTCTGCGGCCCGAAATGGTAACGCAGCTGAAAGCGATCGTCACCCTTGCCGACGCGCGCAATTTTACCGAAAGATGGGGTACCCACCTCATTACCAGGGTAAATACAGGCGGAATTGTGTTTGTATCCAACTCGGTAGAGACCGAGTCGCACGACAAACGGGAATCCGTATCGTACGATATGAAAGTCAGCTATCAGAAAGTGGCCTCACTGGAAGTAGCGATAAGCACCTCCAACGAGATAAAACAGGGGAGCGAAAATGTGATGCAAACCATCCGGGTACGGGGTGGGGATGCCCACAAGGCCGCGGCGATCAACCCCGCCGACCGTTCTACGATCCGGGCGTGGGTGGATTCGGTATCGACCGACACGACATTCGCGGTCGTTGAGTCAGTGGAGATATTTTCATTGGTGGACGGCCTCGCACGCACGATGCTCAAAAAGTACATCGACCTCACGATGCTGGCATTCAGCCTCCAAAATCCGGTTATTTTTGCAACCGGCACCGGCATTCGGGCTCGTCAGAATATAACCGTCACGGCGGCTCCCGTCCGGTTTGGAAACGATTTCAAAGTGATCGGCGGTGGTGCCGGTGCCACCAAGGGTAGCAACAACTTCCTGATGGGCTCGTATCCCCAGTCGCGCGATGCCAGACCGCCGGCCGCGTGGATCGCCTCCTCTCATGACCTGAGAAATGAGGCCGTCGCTACCGACGTGCTGACCAGCTATGCGATTGCCATTCACGACCCGGGAAACTATATCGACGTTACCGTGGCGGAAGGCCGCGGCACCAATACGAAAATCGGCGCCGACAGGGCCGAGGCAACCCTGCCCGACGGCTGGATTCTGACGGCAGGCGGCGTATTTTCCAGAACTCTGGAAGGAGCTCACAAATTCGTGACTGCAACGTATTTCAAAGATGCTAAAACCTGGGCGGTCGCGAGCTCGGATTACAAAACGGCTGCCACCAACGTGGAACTGCGCGCTTTCGCGATTGGTATCAAAAGCAAGGATCCTTTGCTTACCATTGAAGTCGACAAGCAGGCGGGCACCGAGGAGCGCGGCCAGCACGGGCGCCCTACCGCCGTGGGCCGAGGGCCTGTATGCGGTGGAGGCGTATTGGTTTCGGGTAATTCCGGCGCAGGAAACCTTGTGCAGCAATGTCTGCCATCTGAGCCCAGGATCTGGAAAGGGGTCAACAGTGATCTCGATGGCAGTGTTTCACCCGCCAGCTCGCAGGCATTCGCTCTCTCCCTGCATGCACGCGTGCTGGTTTAAGGCTATGATGCGCATGTTGATCGCCAATTGACAATTTAAAGGTCGCTTGAAGCATTGTTCAGCTTTAAGCGACCTTTTAGTGAGCGGCACGTTACCCGGAAAGTTATTTCTCCTTGTTGCCGTCTTGCACGGTAAATCCAAATGTTGCAGCTGCCATGTTTCCGTTGACATCCAACCCCTCGATGTTGCCGATAAATGCACCGGTGATGTCCGAACAATAGAATTCCAACGTCGCTTCTCCTTTTTCATCGGTAACAACGGCCGGGTTCCAAAGCAGGGTATTGCGCTGATCATCGACTGCCGCGTCCACGGGGGCATGCTGATAGTCGGGCTGATAAAACTGCTTTTGCGCCTGATACCCTGTCGCGCGGGTGAGATTGAATTTGGCTAAAAGTTCTTCTTCGGTATAAACCGGATATTTGTAGGGCTCCTTCACTACATCCTCGGACTTGAATGGCCCGTGCAGGGAAGGCCTGCCGTCCCTGAACCGCGAATAGCTAACGCCTTCTACGGGCTTTTTGCCGCTGCCGCAGGAAACGCAGTTGAGCCAGTTGCATGCACCTACAAAATCCGCATTCCAGCTGAATTTGGCCAGACTATCCAGGCCCTGTACATATGGATCGGAATAGGTTTTTCCCTTGGCGGTGACGACGAATTCATCCAGTACAATGCTGCGGGATAGCGCTGAACGGTAGGCTGCCTCGGGCGCCAGGGGAGTGAAAACAGGCCCGACAATGCTTTTATCAGCCAATGCGTCGCGGATTTGGGTAAATGGTTCATCCAATAATATTTTGGTCTTCGCAATCTGCTGCTGATCGCCGAGGGGTTTGAGGTACATCCTGCCCAGCAGCATATTCTCGACGCTCAATGTAAAGCGCCCATCCGGCCGGACGGGAATGGGGTTCTGAATGCCGGAGCCATTAGGGGCAAAAGCGAGCAGCATAGGAGGGAAGTCGCGGTTGCCGCCCAGGTGCCCTGTCATTCTGTTGGAGAGTACCAACTGGCTGGGGGCGTTGGTCCCGTTGTTTGCCCATACATACCGCCGCCATCCTTGTGTGAGCAACAGCAGGTCTAAGGCTAGTTCGCGGTCTTCATTTTTGGGATCGAAGTAATAGTCGGGATCGGTGACAGGGCCGCGTATCTGCGCGTGCAAATGCGTGAAGGACACGATGTTCAGCCTGTCGGCGGAGTTTTGGTAGAAACTGTCGTAGACGCTCGTCCCCAAATGGGCTACGACGGGCGTCCCCGCCGCGTCGGTAACCCTTATGTGAACCTTTACTTTGTCGCGGGGACGGAATGCGGCTTGCGAGGGCGTAGCGCGCACGACCAGATTTTGACCGGCGTGAGCGAAAATGAGCCGTTCGGCAAGCGGCCGCAGCTGCTCGTTGTAAACGGTAACTTGTGCAATCCCTTGCGGCAGTTTGGCGGCCGGCAGGCTGAACCGCAGACTGTCGCCGGTCATTTTGCCCTGGAACAATGCACAAACGATCCCTCTTGCCTGAGCCGAGACGTAAATTTGGTTTAATGAATTCTCCCGGGTTTTTGTCAGGAGAAATGTGAATTGGGTCTTCGATTGACTCACAAGGTGGAGCACTACGCCTGTCTGCAATGCGTCGGGGAGCTTGTAATGTCCCGCGGAATGGTTTGTTCGCAGTGTATATATCGCTGATTGTTTGGGGATGAACTGAAACTTCCCTGTTCCCAGCCGGTTGCTTGAAACGTTCATCACGGGCTGGCCATCCTCCAACAGTGTGGCGCTCAGCTGTACCTGTCGGCCAGCTGCCTTCCAGGCTTTCAATGCAACGAGGTTGGGCACGCCGGCAACCAGGTCTCCGCCCTCCGGGAAGAAATCGATATGAATGGAATCCGCTGATGTGACCTGGCCTGCCGGAGGAGCGTTGTCTGCGATTTTTAACCGCCGGAATGCCTTGAATTCGCTGGTGTCTTTGAAGATTGAATGAGGCGTAAATGCGGCCAGCAAATACTCCGTTCCGGGGATGGTGTTTCTGGTGGAAAGCTGTCCGCTCGCAAAGCCGTTGTCGATCAGGATTTTTTCTTCGGATACAATGCGGGCACTGTCGGCACTTCTGAGCTGGATAAAAAGGGTAGTGTCGAGGGCAGCCGGTGCCAGCGATTGCGCGTCCATAATGTAAGCCTTAAACCAAATATCCTCGCCGCGCTGAAAAACGCCCTTGCTGGTTTGCAGATAAACGAGCGTTTTGGGTTTAGCATTTGCCGTCTTGTTAATGTCCTGAACGATCTGCTCCGGCGACTGGCCTTTGGCGGCGCAAAGTCCCAGGCAGCCAGTGAGGATTAAAAGTAATTTTTGCATGTTGAGTCACTTCTTGCCGCATTTGCCCTTTGTGTAATTGGTAATTCCGTAAGCACGGGCTTCGCAGTCGTTGGGATAGGTTTTCCCGTTGCAACCGCAAACGGGGGCCAAAACAAAATAGCAGCCCGATGAATCCCTCTCCCGTTCGACGCAAGCGGGGTCCGGGCCATTGGATTTTTTACAGGTGATCAGTGATAGGGTCAAAAGCAAACCAAGCGCAGTTTTCATAGTTTCAAGCCTCTAAATGCCGGTAAAACAACATGCCGTAGCGTAACACAAGACCCACATATGATCCGTTTGGTTGCAAGAAGTTGTCGTATCGATGGATTATTGAAATTAGCTGTTGGTTATATAAAAGGCCCCTTTGGATAATTCTGGCTACTTTTGTGCATGAATGAAACGATTATGCTTCCCGTCGATTATCAGGGAGCCTCCCTCGAACTGCCACTGACCATCGTGCCGCTTGGCTATACCTACCAGCTCCATATAGAAGTAGAAGGCAAGACGCTGATCTTTGAAAAGGACGACCAGGGCGAATACCGGGTGATTGACACCCAACATGATACCGGGACAATCAGCAAGGGACTTGTTGCGGCGATTGTCGCTACTTTACAGGCGCTTTAACGGCGGTCTCGGACGCGTCGCTCGCAAAAGGCTATCCAACAGATATCCTGACGGGAATTCTGATAAATACCGTTGTCTGATTCGGTTCCGAAGTTACGGTCAGCGTTCCCCGGTGCATGTCGATGATCTTTTTCGCGATCGTCAATCCCAGTCCGAAGCCGGGCACTTTACCGACGTTGCTGGCTCGCATCATAGGCATAAAAATGTTTTCCAGCTGTTCCGGCGGAATGCCCATTCCCTGGTCGGTAATAGCGATCACCATTTCACTGCCGTCCAGGTCTACATCGAGTCTGACTGTTTTTTTCTCCGAATATTTGCTCGCATTGTCGAGGATATTGATGAGCACCGTTCGCAGTAAAACGGAATTGCCGATGATGTGAATGACCTGGCTTTTCTCCGTGAAAATGTCGGACAATGTGAGCTCGATCTGCTGATCGGGGTGTTTTTCGCCGAAGTAGGAAATGCTGTCGAGGATAGTATCGACGATGTTGACGTCCTGCTGCATTTTTACAGATTGCAGGCCTTCCACTTCCGCGAGCTGCAAGAGCGAATTGGTCAGCGTAATAGCGTCTTCCAGCCTGAATAATGCCTTTTCCATGCTCGTACGCACATCCGCGAGCGCCTGGTCGTACGCGAATGAGGTTTCCAGGATACCTTTCACGACTGTCAGCGGCGTACGAATCTCGTGGGAAGCGTAGGCAACGAAATGCTCCTGGCTGTTGGCGAGCGTTTGCAACCGCCCCAGCAATTCGTTGAACGAATTGGCCAGGTATGCGGCCTCGTCGGCCTTGGAAGTGCTTTGGAGCCTGAACGAAAAGTCGTTGACCGACGCGGGGTCCATTTGTTTAATCAGTTGGTCGAAGGGCAGCATAGAGCGCCGTGCAAACCAGAACCCGGCAAATGCGACGATAATCAGCAGCACAATATTTCCCACCACCAGGATGAACAGCAGGCTATTGCTCGCCTGACGGCCACCCAGGTCATAAGCCGTAACGACGGACACATATCGGGTGCCGCCGATCATGAAGGACAATGCGACACCCTCTTTGTCGGCATTCCAGGGGCGTGCCGCATAGCTGAAAAACACCTCTTTTTCCCGTGCCCGAGCCAGTAGCCCGGCGGTGAGCTTGTAATCGTCCGGGCCGGAGGAATTGTAGATAACCTTATTGTCGGGGCCCACGATCGTTTCGTGCTGATCGGGCAGGGTAAGGTAGGTAAACCGGTGAAATTCGGCGCGGTTCTGGAAATACAGCTCGCCGGCCACGGCCCTGCGCTGCAACCTTGTGCGGATCAGCGACTGGCGGTAGGATTCGTAAGTTTGATAAATAAATATCGAGAAAAGCAATAGCAGGGACGCGACCAACGCCCCGAACCAGATCGTGATACGCTGCTTGATGCTCATGGTTCGGCCCCCAGCATGTAGCCAACGCCGAAAACCGTATGCAGCAGTTTAGGTCCGGTATGGTCGATTTTCCTTCTCAAATAATTGATATACACATCCACCACATTGGTATTGGTGTTGAAATGCACATCCCAGACATTTTCCAGCAGGTCGATCCGTTTCACAACGCGGCCCTGGTTGAGCATCAGGTATTCGAGCAATGCGTATTCGCGCGCAGTAAGTTCTACTCTTTCGCCACCGCGCCACACCCGGTGCGAGTCGGTTTCGATAGCCAGGTCGAGGAGTTCTAAGCGCTTGGGACGGGGCGCGCGGGCCGGATGCCGCCGTGCGAGCGCTTTCAGCCGGAAAAGCAATTCCTTGAACGCGAAGGGTTTGGCGAGGTAATCGTCGGCACCCGCTTCGAAGCCCAGCACCTTGTTATCCAGGCTGCCCAATGCGGTGAGCATGATCACGGGCACGGCGGGCCAGTTATGTTTGATGAAACGGCAAAGGTCAAAACCATTTACGCCCGGCAGGTTCACGTCCAGCACCACCACGTCGTAGCGGTTCTCGTTCGCCATACTCCGGCCAATGACGCCGTCGAATGCCGTAGCGACGGAAATACCTTCTGATACCAGCCCCTTTTGAATGAATTGGGTCAGCTCAACATCATCTTCGACAACTAGGACATTCATGTGATTCGCTGTATTGATGTCTCAAATTTAAACAGCTTCCGGTCACAAGCCGTATGATGCGGTCTTTCTAATCACCTTTTAATAACCTTCTAACCGTCCTATAATCAGGCTCGGGTTTACTTTGACGATCGATAAACCGAAGGGGAATCAAAGTCAAAATGATACGCTTAAAGCTTACGTTAATCTGTATTTTTCTTATCAGTGCCTGCATTCATGTGCATGGCCAGGTGCTGAGTATGGAGCAGGCAGTAGATGCCGCACTGGCCAGATATCCGACGATCGAGGCCCAGCGGGCGGCGTTGGCGGCGCTCGAAACATCTGTAAATGTGTTGAAAGCCAATCGCCTCCCGAACCTGCGCCTGCACGACCAGGTCGACGTCGGTACAGCGAACGGCCTTTCGGGTTCTTACTTCTCAATGGGTCTGATTGTCCCTACCTCCGGCGGGCGCCGGGACGAAAACCGCATGGACCTCGCCTCGGGCAATATCGCACTCGCCACCGCCGATTGGGAGGTCTATAATTTCGGGCGGTACAAAGCCGAGGATCAATTAGCCAGGGCCGACATTGCGGTAGGGCAGGCGGGCGTGCAGCGGGAGCAGTTTATGCTCAGGCAGGCGGTCGTGGGCGCGTACCTGGATGTGCTCTGGCGCGGGAGGATCCTGCAACTCGAATCGCGCAACATTGCGCGGGCCGATACGGTAAGCAGGATTATCAATAACCTGGTTAATAATGGGATACGCCCCGGCCTGGACTCGTCGCTCGCGAGCGTGGAACTGTCGCGGGCGCGCCTGAGCTATTATGAGATCGACGAAGGGCTGCGGCGAGCTTTTTTACAACTGTCCATGCTCACCGGCCGCGACATCAGCCAGCTGACAGTCGACACCACTTTTCATGAAAAGGCGCTGTCAGATCAGCCTAATAACTTGAAAGTCGTGACGAGCCACCCGATATTAAGCTACCAGAATACCATTTTAAGCCGCCAGCAATCGGAAATAGCGGCGATCCGGAAAACGGCATTGCCGCGCGTTTCGCTGCTGGCTTCCGGCTGGGCGAGGGGAACGAGCCTGGACATCGATAATAACTACGGTCCGCTGGGTCGCGGGTTTGGGTACAGCCGTACCAATTTCCTGGTGGGAGTGGCCGCTACGGTGAACCTGACAGACTTTCGCCGGGTCAGAAGCCGTACCCAGGTACAGGAATGGAAGATCAGGGAAGCCGGTTCACGGCTGGAATTTGAGAGATTGAAACTGGAAAATACGCTCACAGCGTCGGATTCGGTGCTGGCCACGGTTCGCCTCGCATTGCAGGAGCTGCCCAATACGATCCGCTCCGCCGAGAGCGCCTACCAGCAGCGGCTTTCCCTATATAATAATGGTATCGAGAATATCCTGGGCCTCACCGACGCCATGCAGCTGCTTACCAAAGTGGAAAGACAGGCCGTCGATATCGAGCGCAGGGCCGTGGAGCTGCGGTTGCAGCGCGCTTATGCCACGAGTGATTTCGAAGACTTTTTCAGCTTTTTCCGCCGGCCGTAAACCCACTTACTTATGTTGAATTTATCATTAAAACGTCCGATCGCGGTGCTGGTCTTTGTAATGGGACTGGTAGTATTCTCGATCATGTCCGCCACGCGCATACCGGTCGATATTTTTCCAAAACTCAATTCCCCGGTCATTTACGTGATCGAGCCCTATGGCGGGATGTCACCAGCGCAAATGGAAGGTTTTTTCGCGACGCGGATGCAGGACCAGTTTCTGTACATCGGCGGGATCAGGGAGATTTCCAGCCGGAGTGTTCAGGGCCTTACTATTGTCAAACTCGCATTCTACGAGGGCAGCGACATGGCGCAGGCGGCGGCCGAAGTGGCTATTCAGGTCAACAGGGCAATGAAATTCTTCCCGCCCGGCGCATTGCCGCCGCAGGTGGTCCGCTACGACGCATCTTCGGTGCCGATCGGCGACCTGGTTTTCAGCAGTAAAACGCGCCCGTTGAAGGAGATCCACGAGCTCGCGGTGACGCGCGTCCGCCCATTATTTTCAACTGTACCCGGCCTCACCGCCCCGCCGCCCATCGGTACCAATGCGCGAACGGTGGTGATCAACCTCGACCCGCAAAAAGTACGGTCGCTGAATCTCTCGCCGGACGAGGTGGTGGAAGCACTGGCGGCCAACAATGCCATGACGCCTTCGGGAAACATCCGTGTGGACAATACGACTTACATTACCACCCTGAATTCCCTGGAAGAGCAGGTGGCCGATTTTGAAAAAATTCCCGTGAGTACACAAGGTCGGATGACGGTCTTTTTGCGCGACATCGCCACGATCGCCGACGGTTCCGACGTGACGGCCGGCTATGCGCTCGTGAATGGCAGCCGATCATCGTACATCCCGGTCGTGAAAACGGCCGACGCTTCTACCTGGGATGTGGTTACCGCCCTGAAAGCCAAGTTACCCGAAATGCGCAGCCTTTTGCCCGATGATATCCAGGTCAATTACGAATTCGACCAGTCGGTATTTGTGATTAATTCGGTCAAAAGTCTGCTTTTCGAAGGCGGGTTGGGCGCATTGCTCACGGGGCTTGCGGTATTGCTTTTCCTGGGCGACTGGCGCTCGTCGCTGATTGTGATCATTACCATTCCGGTTTCGGTGATCGCCGCCGTGCTGTGCCTGAACCTCGCCGGGCAGACGATCAATATCATGACGCTGTCGGGACTGGCGCTGGCCATCGGGGTGTTGGTTGACCAGGCGACGGTCACGATCGAGAACATTCACCAGCACCTCGAAATGGGCAAGCCGCGCAGGCAGGCTATTTATGATGCTTGTAAGGAAGTGGCATTGCCGCTTTTGCTGATCCTGCTTTGCATTATCGCGGTATTTGCACCGTCATTTATCATGTCGGGTGTGCCGCGCGCGATGTTCCTGCCGCTTTCACTTTCGATCGGTTTTGCCATGACCGTTTCCTACCTGCTCGCGCAGAGCCTGGTGCCTATTCTGGCCAACTGGATGCTGAAAGAGCATTCATCTTCTAATCATACCACACACGACGATGCAAGTAAAACCTCCACTTTCTTTGACCGCGTACGCCATGGGTTCGTGTCGCAAAGCCGGAAGCTGTTGCGCGCGAACACGTGGGTCGTGGGTGTTTACGTGATTGTTATACTCGCGCTGGCCGCGTGGGGCTTTGTTGTGATCGGGAAGGATATGCTGCCGCAGATTAATTCCGGACAAATGGTAATACGCATGAAAACGCCCGACGGCACCCGGCTGGAACGGACCGAAGAAGAAGTAAGCAAGCTCCTGGCGCTCGTCAACGAGGCAGCCGACGGAAATCTTGAAGTTTCATCGGCCTATGTGGGGGTGGTTCCCACCAACTATGCGACGTCCAACCTGTATGTGAGTACCAGCGGCCCTAATGACGCGGTGATTAAAGTAGGCCTCCACGCGGAATACAAAACCAATATGCAGGATTTGAAAGAGCGCATTCGCGGGCTCGTACACGAGCAAATGCCCGACGTTACCCTTTCTTTCGAACCGGCCGATCTGACCGAAAAACTCATGAGCGGCGGCGCATTCACGCCTATCGAGGTGCAGGTGGCCGGCCGGGATATGAAGGATATTGAAGGGTATGCCAACAAGTTGGTACAGAAGCTTTCGGAAGAGGAGCACTTGCGGGACGTCCGAATTGTGCAGCCGCTTAAATTCCCGGTTATTAATATTAGACTCGATCGCCAGAAGCTCGCCGTGATGGGTATGAGTTTGCAAGCGGCGGCGCGCTCCATTACCGCATCCACTTCATCAAGCCGCTATACCGAAAAAAACCAATGGCTCGACCAGAAGGCGGCTTACACCTATCAGGTACAGGTTCAAATCCCGGAATATGCCATGCGCAACCTTTCCCAATTGCAGGAAATACCCCTCGTTGCAGGGCAGGCGAGGCCGGTGCTGGCGGATGTGGCGACATTTTCGGTCGATACTTTGCCGGGTGAATATTCGCGCACGGGGCCCCGGCGCTTTGTGACGGTGTCGGCCAATATCCATCACCAGGACCTTGGCACGGCCACGCGTTCGGTGGAGCAGGCGATTGCTTCGCTCGGTGAGGCGCCGAAAGGCGTGGTGACGCAGATAAAAGGGATGTCGTCGCTGCTGACGGAAACGCTAGATAGTTTGCAAACAGGCCTTGGCATTGCGGTGCTGGTGATTTTCCTGTTGCTGGCGGCTAATTATCAGTCATTTAAATTGTCGCTCGTAATACTTTCCACTATTCCGGCGGTTATCGCGGGCTCGGTCGGCGCACTGCTGCTTACGGGCAGTACCTTGAATTTGCAATCCTACATGGGCATCATCATGTCCACCGGTATCTCCGTCGCCAATGCAATCCTGATCGTAACCAACGCCGAGCGCCTGCGCTGGGACTACGCCGACGCAGGTCGTGCAGCGATGGAGAGCGCCGCATTACGCCTGCGGCCGGTACTGATGACCAGCTTTGCGATGATCGCGGGTATGGTGCCGATGGCCCTCGGTACCGGCGAGGCCGGCGAGCAGGTAGCCCCACTGGGAAGGGCGGTAATCGGCGGGCTGGTGGCTTCCACCCTGGCTGCGCTTTACATTGTTCCCCAGGTTTATGTATTACTCCAAAAGAAAACGGCATTGCGCGATCCATCGCTGCTGCCCGATCCCGCGGAACCAAGCCCGGCATTATCCTCCAATGGCTCCCTATACTCAGAACTATCTTAAATATGAAAACCAATCGATATAATGGCCTGTTATGGCTGCTCGGGATGGGGCTTTTTGCTTCCTGCTCTTCTTCTGAATCTTCCGGCAGCAAGCCGGCGCAAAAGGCAAAGACCCAGGACGCTGTTACCTATCGGATAGGCGAGGTGTCGGAAGCAAAAGTCGGTCAGGAAATCCAGCTTCCGGGCGAATTCATGGCCTTTCAGGAAGTAAGCATTTATCCCAAGGCCGACGGTTTTGTGGAGAAAGTGCTGGTTGACCGTGGCTCGCAGGTACGCAAGGGCGAGATCCTGATGGTGCTGGAAGCACCGGAAACCGAGCAGCAGCTGGTGGCTGCGCGTTCGAATTACCTCAAAGCGCAGGCCGTGCTCGTGGCCAGTAAGGAACATTACCGCCGCCTGAAAGCCAGTACCCGCATTACGGGTTCGGTTTCGGCGCTCGACCTGGAAAGCGCGCAAGCCAAAATGATGGCCGACAGTGCCTCTGCCATGGGTGAACAGGCCAACCTGGCCGCATTGACGCAAATTAAGAGCTACCTGATCGTTCGTGCACCGTTCGACGGCATCATTACCGAACGTAACGTACACCCGGGCGCATTGGTGGGAGCGGGACTGAAACAGACCGGCCCGATGCTGAACCTCCAGCAGCAGGATCGCCTCAGGCTGGTGGTGGATGTGCCCGAAAATTACAGCCTCGGCCTGAAAAAAGGGAAACCCGTCAGCTACCACATCAACGCAATCCCCGGAGAAAATTTCAAAGGTACCATCAGCCGGCGGTCGGGAAATATGAATCTGAAATTCAGGTCCGAGACGGTTGAAATCGATGTCAGCAATGCCTCACGACGCATTAAACCGGGGATGTTCGCGGAGGTGTCGCTCCTGCCGGAAGCAACCGAAGGGGCGCTTACAGTACCTGCCACCGCCGTGGTGGCTTCCACCGAAAGGCAATACGTGATCCGGGTGGACGCTGCCGGTAATGCGGAGTTCGTGGATGTGCGGACAGGCCAGAAATCGTCGAACCTCACCGAGGTGTTCGGTAACCTTCGGAAGGGAGATAAAATCGTGGTCAATGCCCGTAATGATCTGCGGCAGGGGATGAAGCTGCCGGCCAGTTCCGGTGATATGGCGCAGGGAAGCGTAAAATATTGACTTGATTTTAATGGTATCAAAAAATAGATAAAAATAATATCAAACATAGTGCATTTCTCAAAACAGAATCTTATTTTTGTTGTATATCATCATCAGCAAAATTTTGATCGTCATGAGAAAACTGTCACAGGAAAACGCCGGACAATCGTTGCAGGAATTAGCTTGCAGAAGGGAGGTGGTACGATGAAACCGAGGTTCGAGCAGCGCTATATCGCGAAAGCGCCCAATCCCGATCAGCTGACCACGCCCTACACGCCCGAGTTCTTCAAGGAGCACGGTGCTATACTGTACCAGTTCGTGCCAACCATCAGAGGTAACGAACTGCTGCCAGGCGAGGTAAGGTATGGCTACAAATTCTACCTGCTGGATGACCCCGGTAAGGAAGGAGTATTTTATCTGTCTTCCCACAAAGACATCGAGACGCTGAAATCACGTTCCAAATTCCTGTCAAGGGTAGAGAGGGAAATATTGAAGATTTCGTGAGTAATCCGGTTTCCTGGGCGAAATTCGCAGGTACAGCTTAAATTCTGATACCTTTGCAGGGTACAGACCGGGCTAAACATGCGAAGAGAAATCCTGTATCGGAAAATTGCAAAGATCATCGAGGATCAAATCCTGTCCGAAACACTGAGGATCGGGGATAAGCTTCCTTCTATTCGATCCATTCAGCAGATATACGGGGTAAGTTTAAATACGGCGATTCAGGCTTTTGCCGAACTCGAAAGTAAATCGCTGGTGGAGTCACGGCCGAAATCAGGCTACTTCGTGAGTAAAACATCCCAGCGAAAGTTGGCGCTTCCGTCGGTGAGTAAGCTTATTTCACCTGAAAAGGGGAAGAACTCGGAGGATTTGATCAGCAGCGTATTTGATATATTAAGGGATAAGAGCATCAGGCAGTTTTCACTGGGCATTCCGGACAACAAATTGCTGCCCATTGCCAAGCTGAACAAAGGCATTATCAAGGCAATGCGCCAGCTCGAAGGCAGCGGAATGGATTTCGAGCCCGCACAAGGGAGTACGAGTTTGAGAAGGAATATCGCCAAGTGGTCGCTCATTTTCGATGGAAGCCTGACCGAAGACGATATTGTCACTACCACCGGAACAACCAACGCCATTTACCAATGCCTGCTGGCGACGACGCAGCCGGGGGATACCATTGCCACGGAAAGCCCTGTGTACTTCGGCATCCTGCAACTGGCGAAGTCGATGGGCCTGCATGTGATCGAGCTGCCCACGCACCCGCTTACGGGCATCGAGATCGATGCATTGAAAAAGGTTATCCATAAAATTGATGTATGCTGCTTCACGGCGAATTTCAATAATCCGCTGGGAAGCCTTGTACCCGACGAGAACAAGAAAGAGGTAGTGAAGCTCCTTACGCATCACAACATCCCGCTGATCGACGACGATCTGTTCGGCAACCTGTTTTTCAGTGGTACACGCCCGAAACCGTTTAAGGTATTTGATGAGGCGGGTATTGTCATGTGGTGCGGGGGCGTATCCAAGACGGTCGCGCCTGGTTACCGGGTTGGGTGGATCGCGCCCGGTCAGTTCAAGGATAAAATTATTCGTCAGAAACTGGTGCAAACCGTCACATTGCCTTCCTTGTTCCAGGAGGTTATTGCCGATTTCATGGAACACGGCGGTTATGATCATCATTTGAGGACTTTGCGGCATACGCTGCACACCAACTGTCTCAAATTTCAGCAGGCAATCGAAGATTATTTTCCCGAAAACACCAAAATATCCCAGCCGCAGGGCGGGTTCTTTCTTTGGCTGGAACTGGACAAGCGCCTGGACACAGCCGAGCTCTACCAGACGGCCCTCAGCCAGAAGCTGAGCTTCGCACCGGGAAGTATGTTTTCCCAAAACAGCAACTTCAACAACTGCATGCGCCTGAACTTCGCGCTTCCCTGGGACGACTCATTGGAGAATGATATCAAGCGGCTCGGCAGCATAGTAAAACAAGCCCTGTAAATCTGTACCCCTAAAAAAACAAAAAACTATATCTATTATCACTGCATTCTGTTGTGGTACTTTGCATGTAAAGCAGTAAACACTAACAGCAGTTCGATTTTGAAACCCAAGCATCTCTTGCTCGCCCTGGTTACGGTCATTGCCTGGGGCCTGAATTTCATCGCCATTCACATTGGCTTGGAAAAATTACCGCCAATCCTCTTATGCACAGCGCGGTTCGCGTTAACGGCCTTGCCGTGGGTGTTTTTCCTGCCCAGGCCCAAGGCGCCATTTAAGCTGATCGTGGGCTACGGCATCTTCACATTCGCAATCCAGTTCGGTCTGCTCTTCGGAGGAATGTATCTCGGGCTTCCGGCAGGTTTGTCGTCACTGGTCATTCAGGTGCAGGTATTTTTCTCCATCGGGTTAGCCGCATTGATTTTCGGCGACGTGCCGAGCGTTTGGAAGGTTTTCGGTGCACTGATCTCGTTCATCGGCATTGGTATCGTTGCCAGCCATGTGGATGGAAACACGACGTTCATCGGGCTTGCATTAACCTTGCTGTCGGCACTTTCCTGGGCAACCGGCAACATTTTCTCCAAGAAAATCGCGGCAAAGTCGCCCGTAGCGCTGGTTGCATGGGGAAGTCTGGTCGCGACTCCGGTGATGTTGACGGTATCTTACATTTTTGAAGGGCCCGAGCTGATTATGCATTCCATTCGCGGGTTGACTGCCGAGACGATCATTGCAGTGCTTTACATCGTTTACCTATCCTCGTTCGTGGGTTACGGCATTTGGGGATTCCTGCTCAATACCTATCCGACCGCCGTGGTTACGCCATTTACGTTGCTGGTTCCAGTCGTGGGACTTTTGAGTGCCGCGTTTTTCCTGGGTGAAGAATTGTCGTCCTGGAAGCTGATAGCCTGTGTATTCATCATGGCCGGGCTTGTGTTCAATCTGCTCGAAAAGCAGATCCGTGCATTGGCTTCGCGCAGAACGTCGGTTGGGTAAATCAGGTAATGTTTTGATTTGAAATAGATTAGCTATGGAGACAGGCAATGGTTTTGACGCTTCGGAGATTAACACAATTCATATCATCGGTAACGGCGTGATTGCCAAAGCGCTGGCTGTGGCATTGGCGATCAACGGCCGAAGCGTAACCATTCTCCGCGGCTCGGTGGATAACACAGGAACATCCCGTGAACTTGTCGAAGTGGATACGGGCGAAGAGCGGCTGAGCGCCCACATTGAAATCAGCTCGATTAACAGCTACGAAAAACTCGATGGCCTGATTGTTTTAACCAATAAATCATTTGGAAATGAGCAGGTTGCTCGAAAGCTGCACGCGAAGGCAAAGCACTCGCCCATTGTGTTCCTGCAAAATGGACTGCATGTAGAGAGCTGTTTTTCGGATATGGGCTTTGAGAACTTGTACCGCTGCGTGCTCATGGCGACGAGCCAGGCGGCCGGTGAAAACAGCGTGCGGTTCCGGTTGGTGGCGGCCTCGCCCATAGGGATAATCGCCGGTTCCGAAGAGATGCTGCCCAATATTGTAACCCAGCTGAATACGAGCACTTTCTCGTTCAGGGCAGAGCCCGATATACAGCCTTTTATTTGGAAAAAGGTCATTTCCAATTGTGTATTCAACTCGATTTGTCCGCTTTTGGAAGTGGACAATGGAGTGTTCCGACGAAACGCAGCCGTCCTGGAAGTAGGAAAGCAGGTAATCCGCGAATGCCTTATCGTCGCGCGGGAACACGGGATTCGCTTGACGGAGGAGGAAATAGTTCAGAATATTTTGAGCATCAGCGAAATGTCCGACGGACAGAAGATATCCACCTACCAGGACATTTTAAACAGGCGGGAAACCGAAATCGATTCAATGAATCTCGAAATTGCGCGCTTGGCTCGGCGGTCGGGAAACATAACGGTACCAGCCACCTCGCTGCTGGGCGAGCTCATCAGGCTCAAATCGAATATTTTTATGCAGCAGGTACCTTAATTCACTCAATTTTTCTTCTTCCAGGGATAAGGACTCACTGTTCTCAGTTCTGAACGAGGAGCGTCGCGCTGCTGATCGCCCGGATTTGCATCGGCCTGCCGGTTATCTGCGTCAGAAGTAAGAACATCGTTTTTGTCCGCAGACTGAAAAATCGAGTGCGCTCCTTTCGGGTCAACCAATATGCCATTACCGGCGCCGGTGCCTTGAAGTACGGAGTGAGTACCATTGGAATTAATAACAACCGCATTTCCCCCGCCGGTAGATTGCACCACGGAATGGGTTCCGTTCGGATTGACAACAATTCCGGATCCATTGCCGGTGGACTGCAGAACAGAATGAGTACCATTCGAATTGACGATCACGGCGTTTCCCCCACCGGTGGACTGAACAATCGAATGCGTTCCATCCGCATTGATCATGATCTGAGCCTTGGCAAGGCCGCTAGCTAACAGCGCCATCAAACACATGTACTTTTTCATTCCTCGGGCATGACTATTTCAAACATAATGTAGTTAAGTTACCTGAGGAATACAAATGTCTTTCTATATTCTATTTGACTCTCCCGATATTGCCAGCTTCCGGTATCCCGGGTAATCCATTACTCTCCTTTTCGGTCAACGTCCGAATTCTTCGACGAACGGCATATATTTCCCTCAGGATACGTTCGGGAGGGATTTGGTGCATCTTGTCGAAAATAGCGGTTTAATGTGTGCTTTTTTGCTTCATTTACATTTCATAGGAACGCTTTTACCAATTGAAAACATCAATACTGTGGCGACATTCAATCTGAAAATTAACGGAAAACCCAGGACTGTGGACGTGGATCCGGCCACGCCGATGCTCTGGGTATTGCGCGACCATCTGGACCTTCCCGGTACCAAATATGGTTGCGGCATCGCGCAATGCGGCGCTTGTACGATCCATTTGGAGGGTAATGCGGTCCGTTCGTGCCAGCTTCCGGTGTCGGCGGTGGGAAAATCGCCCATCACGACCATCGAGGGATTATCGGAAAAAGCGGAACATCCCGTGCAGAAGGCCTGGCTCGAACACGACGTGGCCCAATGCGGCTATTGCCAGGCGGGACAGATCATGACCGCCGCTGCATTGCTGAAACGCAATCCGAACCCATCCGACGAGGAAATCGAAGCCCAGATGAGCGGCAATATTTGTCGCTGCGGCACTTATGTGAAGATCAAGGAAGCCGTTAAGTCTGCGGCTAAGAAGTAAATCACTACCCGAACCTGCAAAAGAAATTGACCATGAACAATGATAAAAATGCGTTGGACAGGCGCTCGTTCCTGAAAGCATCCCTGCTGTCGGGCGGTGGAATGATGCTGACGGTGAGCTTTCTGTCGAGCTTCAAATCGGCCGACAAAGCCGAAGCGCTCAACTTGCCGGACCAGTGGGCGGAGCTCAACGGCTACATTCAGATTACGGCGGACAACCGGATCAAACTCGTTTGTCCGAATCCCGAATTTGGCCAGAATGTGATGACCTCGCTGCCGATGATCGTGGCCGAGGAGCTGGATGCCGACTGGAAAAATGTGACGGTCGAAATGGGGCCGCACGATAATGTGAAGCTGGGCCCGCAGTTTTCCGGGGGAAGCAACTCGGTGCGGATGTACTGGAAACCGCTGAGGGAGGCCGGTGCGGCTGCGCGACAAATGCTCCGCGAGGCGGCAGCGCAAACGTGGAATGTGCCGGTAGGAGAGGTGACTACCAAAGCGGGTGTGCTCTCGCATTCCAGCGGAAAAACGGCCAAATATGGCCAGATGGCCGCCAAGGCGGCGACGCTGCCCGTTCCGAAAGACCTGGTGCTGAAATCACCGAAGGATTTTACGATCGTCCGCAAATCCAAAAAGAATGTGGAAGGACTGAAAGTGGTTACGGGCAAGCCGCTTTTCGGTTTGGATTACCGCATGGAAGGTATGCTGATCGCGATGATCCAGCACCCGCCGGGATTTGGAATGAAACTGAAATCCTTCGATGCTGCGGAAGCGTTGAAGATGCCGGGTATTAAGGATGTTTTCAGCCTGAAATTGTATGAAGAAGGTTTTGAGCAGGCGGGTTTCGATACCCGTACTTTCAATGACTTGCTGGTGATTGTGGGCAAGAGCACCTGGGAGGTGATGAACGCCCGCAAAAAGCTGGTGGCTCAATGGGAGCCCGCCGGGGAAGTGAAGGACACCATGGCCGGACGGGATGGAAAACGGATCGTGACCGTCCCCGGCGCCCTGGAAAGCTCGCAGACCCAAATGGCGCAGATGGCCGAATATGCCAAAAAGCCGGCCCAGGAGCTGCGCAAAGACGGCGATCCGGAAAGCGCTTTTAAAAATGCCGCACAGGTGATCGAGCGTACGTACACGGCACCGTTCCTGGCGCACAACTGCATGGAGCCAATGAATTACTTCGCCCATGTGACCGACGAAAAGGCGCTCCTGGTGGGGCCGCTGCAATCTCCCGGCTGGATCGAGCCGACGATCAGCAAACTGCTGAACCTGCCCCCCGAGAAAATTGAAATACAAATGACTCGCATGGGCGGTGGCTTCGGCCGCAGGGCTTATAACCATTACCTTTCCGAAGCAGCTTTGATTTCGAGGAAAGTGAAGGCGCCGGTGAAGTTGATATACACCCGGGAAGACGACATGACCTACGGCATTTACCGGCCCATGTATACGGCCACTTATCGCGCGGCGCTCGATGCTAACAAAAAACTGATCGGGTTTCATGTGAAAGGCGGAGGCGTCCCCGAGCACCCGATCCACGCGAACCGCTTCCCGGCAGGTGCGGTCGACAACTACCTGGCCGAAGGCTGGCAGATTCCGTCCAATGTGACCATCGGCGCTTTCCGTGCGCCGCGATCGAATTTCAATGCGGCTGCCGAGCAATCTTTCCTGGACGAAGTGGCCGAAGCAATGGGTAAGGATCCGATCCAGTTCAGATTGGAGCTCTTGAAAAAAGCCAAAGAAAACCCTGTGGGCAAAAACAATGATTACGATGCCGACCGCTACGCAGGCGTTCTGGAACTGGTCCGTGACAAATCGGGGTGGGGCAAGCCGGGCAGCGAAAAGTACAGCCGAGGTGTGGCCGCCTATTTCTGCCACAACTCCTACGCCGCCCACATCGTAGATATCGTTACCCGCGACGGCCAGCCCTACGTGGAGCGTGTTTTCAGCGCGATGGACTGCGGGATCGTGATAAACCCCGAAGCAGCCACGAATATGGTACAAGGCGCCGTGGTGGACGGTATAGGGAATGCATTTTACGGTGCGCTTACCCACAAGGACAGTGCCGCCCAGCAAACCAATTTCGATAACTACCGGCTTATCCGCCATAACGAAGCTCCGAAGAAGATCGAAGTGCATTTCGTACAAAATGACATAGACCCGACGGGTTTGGGAGAGCCGCCATTCCCGCCGGTATTCGGTGCGGTGGCCAACGCGTTATACAAAAACAAAGGGCGCCGGTTCTACAACCAGCCATTCAAGCCCGAGTTGGACAAGGCGATTTGACAGCGAAACAAAACGGCCCGTAAGCAGGAAGCTTGCGGGCTGTTTCTCTTTTAAGGCGACGTAATTACAATCCGGTCGTTTTCTCGATACTCTCCACATACCGGCCGCCGACAACGTGCAGTTTATCCGCTGCTTCGGTAATGGCGCGCACATCTTCCGGTGATAGGTCCACGGAGGCGGCTCCGATATTCTCTTCCAGCCGGTGCAGCTTGGTGGTGCCTGGGATCGGCGAAATCCAGGGCTTTTGGCCCAGCAGCCACGCCAAAGCGATTTGCGCCGGCGAAGCGCCGTTCGCTTGGGCGAAATCTTTGAGCAGATCTACAAATGCAAGGTTGGCTTTCCGGGCCTCCGCATTGAAACGAGGCGAGTTCTGGCGGAAATCGTTGGCTGCCAGTTCTGTTTGTTCATTAAACGCGCCCGTAAGAAAGCCCTTGCCAAGCGGGCTGTAAGGAACGAGGCCAATGCCCAGGTCTTGCAGTAAAGGAATGATCTCTTCTTCCGGTTTTCGGAACCAGAGCGAGTACTCGTTTTGCAATGCTGAAACCGGCTGTACGGCGTGTGCTTTTCGAATGGTGTTTGCGCCAGCCTCCGACAGACCGAAGTATTTCACTTTTCCCTCGGCAATCAATTCTTTAACTGCCCCGGCGACATCTTCGATGGGAACGTTTGGATCTACACGGTGCTGGTACAAAAGGTCGATGTAATCGGTACCCAGCCGTTTCAGGCTTCCCTCGACCGCTTTTCGGATTTGCTCGGGACGGCTGTTCACGCCTGCCATTTTTCCGTCCTGAATATTGAAACCAAATTTCGTTGCAATCACCACCTGCCCGCGTATGGGCGCCAATGCCTCTCCTACAATTTCTTCGTTGGTATACGGACCGTACACTTCCGCGGTGTCAAAAAACGTCACGCCCTTCTCAACGGCGGCCCGCAGCAAGGAGATGGACTCGTTCTTATCAATGCTGTGACCGTATGAGAAATTTAAACCCATACAACCAAAGCCCAGCGCAGACACTTCCAATCCGCTATTCCCTAATTTTCTCGTTTTCATGTCGATCAATGCTTTCAAATGTGACTGTGAGTGTTCGACTCAATGACACAAATTTCAAACCATTTTTCGGGAAGGTGCTTATACAGATTACGGGTATGCTTACCAATATTACCGGGCGCAGGCGGAGCCGGCATCGCAGCCATGTATAGGAATGGAGACTGAACCTAAATCGCCCCCGGATCGGTGGTATTTTGCAGCTGCTTGTCCAGCCTGGCCTTGTAAATCCGGCCGATCGGGATCTCCTGGTTGTTAATCCGGATATAGTTTGCGCTGATTGCCTGAATGTGGTCGAGCGAGATAATGAATGATTTGTGAATGCGGATAAACCGGTCGGGCGGAAGCTTTTCTTCCAGGTAACTGATCCTTAAATACGATACCAGCGGCCCGGAACGTGTGTGCAGCCGCACGTAATCTTTCAGGCTTTCAATCCACAGAATTTCATCGAGAAACAGTTTCACCATTTCCTTATCGACTTTGAAATACTGGTATTCCCGCACCGGGGTAACAGCCTGCGGTAGTTCCTGCGGCGCGGCCGGATTCGGTGAAAACCGGTAGATTTTACCCACCGATTGCAGAAACCGTTCGAACGAGATGGGTTTGACGAGAAAATCGAGCACATCAAACTCATAGCTTTCCAATGCATATTCCCGGAACGCTGTCGTGAATATGACCTTCGGCCTGTATCCAAGCGGCCGAAGCAGGTCGAAACCGGTGAGCCGGGGCATTTGGATATCCAGGAAAACGACGTCGACTTGCAGCTGTTGGAGCATTTGCAAGCCTTTGGTAGGGCTGTTGCAAACGCCCACCAGTTCGAGGTCGGGCAGCCTGCCGATGTAATCCTGCATCAGGTCGGTAGCCAGGGGCTCGTCGTCAAGCACAAAACATCGTATCGCCATTAGTTGATATTGAATTTTAAAACTGCTAAAAACTGCCCTTCCTCGGGCATTGTTACAAGCTCATAGTTTCCGGCAAAAAGGATTTCCAGCCGCTTTTTCAGATTGGTAAGCCCCAATCCCGACCGAAATGGCACCGGGGCGTCAGTCTGCACCGAATTTTCGACCGAAAAAATCAGTCGTTTGTCGTTGAGCGACAGGTTGATCTGTATCCAGCATGGCCCTTCCGTCTGCGCTGCGCCATGTTTAAATGCATTCTCCACAAACGGCAGCAGCAGCATGGGCGGCACCATCACGTGCGTGGTACCCGCGAGGTAGTTGAAATTCATCTGAATGTCCAGCCGGTCGCCGTACCGGATCTGTTCAAGCGAAATATAATCTTTTAAATAGGCAATTTCTTTTGATAACGGCACCTTATCGCGATGACTCTCATGCAATTGGTAGCTTAGTAACCCTGCCAGGCGCTGTAACAGGTTGGGCATCTTGTCGGGCTGCTGAATGGAGACGGACGTGAGGTTGTTGAGGGTATTGAACAAAAAATGCGGCTGCACCTGGGATTGCAGCAACTGGTATTCCGCCGAAACCTTTTCGCGCCGGTAGGTCTCGCTCAGCTGCTGCTGGCGGAGCGCATGCCTGATCAGGTCGACCACCACAAAAAGCGCTACTACCAGATGCAGCTGCATGGCCTCGGCCAGGATTTTCGGCGCATACCAGAAGGGCTTTTCCAGGGCGAACGGGTAGTAGAGCGGGTAAATCCATTTGTAACTGACGACGCGGCGGAGTACGCCGAAGACAAACAGCCCTGCAAGCAGCGAAATCCAGAATGCCGTCATGCGCCCGTACAGCAGGAAGCGGCGTACGGTAACCAGCAAATGCCAGTAGCCCGCGATGATCAGCAACGGCAGCTGCACGCTGATCTGGCAGAGGCTTTGCTGGAAATTGTCCAGGTAAGCCCCGGTATTGAGCCACTCAAAAAGGAAAAAGCATAGCCAGAAAAGGCATTGCGCCCATAGCTCTTTGGGTATTTTGACAGCAGAGACGCGGATCATTATTTCGGATTTGGATCTTCGAAACCTAAAATTAAAGATTCAAAGGTTCCGGCGGTCATTCTTTCGCCCAACGACAGGATTTGCCTCCTGAACGTATCCCGGGCCTGGTTGAGGTGCAGATAGGCCCTTTTGCTGTACTTCCGTGCCGTTTTTTGTGGTGTAGCCGCCGGACTACGTCGTACGTCTAAAATCCCGATTTGCTATGGAAATGTTGCGCTTATTCGCTTCCGGAATCCCGTACACAGTTCAACCAGCTCACCGACAACGCCATGCGAAACTTATTTCTTTCAGCCCTGCTCCTTCAATCCCTGTCTTTGGGAGCGTATGCACAATCTGCTCCTCAGGCTGATCTGAGGGCAGACGCCGATTCATCCGGCCCGCAATGGCGGGTATTGACGGATGCCAGGTCGCGTAATACGCGGGTTCAGTTCTTTGGTAAGGATCAGGTCCTGCTTTACGAGGAGGATGTTCCGGAGAAATGGATCAGGCAAAACAAACGAAATCAACGGCGTCTTAACAAACTGCTGGCTGCTATTACGGCTCATCAACTCGTTATCACACGGCTGAAAACCGAGGAAATGCCCGCCGAGCCCGTTAGGGCCGCCCAGCCTCTTACAACGGAAATGCATGAAGGAGAGGTGATTAAAGCCTCCTATCAGTTCCATGTTACCATCAATTCTGCCGGGAAAGTGCGGCTGGCGGTCAATAACCCCGAAAGCCTGAGATACAAAATAGAGATCGCGGATTATCGTGATAAGATTGTCTACCAGGAATTTACGAGCCACGAACAGTACAGAAGGTATTTCGATGTTTCGCCGGTGATAGGCGATACCGCGAAGGTCATTCTGACGATCGACGAAAAGCGCTTTGTCTACAATATCCGGAGAGAACAACGGGGCAGTGCTTACACGGTCGATCCCGTCATTGCGAAGCGATAACCGGAAAGTTTCCTGCATTTTAACTTAGGTGAAAATTTTACTTGACCCAGCTGCGCAATTTTGGAGCAACAAAAAACTTAAAATCAAAATGATGTCAGCTCCAATTCATTCCCGGGCAATTACCAATAGCCAGTCCACTGCCAGGTCATTGCGCAACCTCTATTTTATCCGTGCAGCCTTTTCGCTGAGCTGGGTAACACTTGTTGTACTTTTTGCCAAATCATCTGCCGGTATTGCCGCCATCCTGCTGATCGCCTACCCGGCGTGGGATGTGCTAGGTACAATCCTGGATATCCGCGCCAACCGCAATAGCGTTTCAAAGACGCCTCAGTATGTGAATGCGGTGATCAGCGTCATCACCACGATCGCCGTAGGCATCGCGCTGCGCAGAGGTATTCCTGAAACGTTGGTAGTTTTCGGCCTGTGGGCGATCCTGACCGGGGCGATCCAGCTCGTACTCGGGCTGCGGCGCAGGAAATCGCTGGGTGGACAATGGCCGATGATTATCAGCGGAGGGCAGTCGGTGGCCGGCGGCATTTCTTTCATCGCGCTTGCGCACGATCCCACAATGGGTATCACCAGTCTGGCTGGTTATGCTGCATTCGGGGCATTTTACTATTTGCTATCGGCGTTTCGCCTCGCGAGAACTTCCAGGGATGTGGTCGCCGGTTAAACGGATGTACGTCGCCGTCCATCACCTTTTTACGCGTTTCCGGATACGGCTGAGCGAAGGATTGGTAATGCCAAGGTACGATGAAATATGGTATGCGGGAATCCGCTCGATGATGTTGGGATGCTCTTCCAATAGCCTCAGATAGCGCTCCTCGTTGGAAAAAAACATAAACTCTTCGGCGCGGGTCTGCGCGTAAGAGAAGAAAAGTTCTGCCAGCAGCCTTCCAAATTTTCCCCAGTTGGGATTCGTTTCGTAGAGGCCATTCAGGTCTTTGTAGGAAATAAATACAATTTCCGAATCCTCCATGGCCTCTATGAAATACCAGCACGGATTGCGGGAAATGAAGCTTCTGAACGACACCACAAACTGGTTTTCCGAAAAAAAGAACAGGTTCTTATCCCTGTCCGTCTGCGGATCACGGTAATAGATCCTGAAAATCCCTTTCACCACCAGGCCGAGGTCGTTGCAAACCATGCTTTGCATATTAAAAAAATCGCCTTTCAGGATCTTTCTTGGCTTCCAAAACGGCTGGCTATCGGCAATATCCTTATCCGTCAATGCTTCGAACTTCCTTAAATGTCGTGCGATGATCTCGTTTTTATCTGACATAACATGAACGGTTGATTGGGTAATAAAGCTTCGTTTCGGCATCGCCCGATGGATGTGACGGCAAAAACACCACAAATTACGGATAACCTGTCCGACAAGATTTTCACTTTAGTTAAAATAAAAGCCGCGCGGATGCGGCGGCTACCTTTCAGAGTAAATAGGCCGATCCGGCGTCTCTTAATGCGGACTGGCAGGTTGGTACCTGCCGGCTTCCGACCTTTTAACTAACCCGACCATCCGCGTTGCCCGAATTAACCGAACAAGAGCTCTGGAAGATGTTTCAGGATGGCGATGAAGAAGCTTATACAAAGCTTTATCGTCTCTATATCAAGGATATGTACCGTTACGGATCCAGTCTGGTGGCTGCGTCCGACGCCTTTGTGATGGACTGTATCCATGATGTTTTTACAGAAATGTGGATGAAACGCGAGCGGCTTTCGGTGCCGGTGCATGTGAAATATTACCTGCTCAAAGCACTGAAAACCCGCATTATCCATTTGCTGGAACGGAAGGAGCGGCCCTACACCCCGCTGTCGGAAATCGATGCGGAAATATTCGATCCCGACGATTTCGAAATTCTGGAAGAGCTCGATATGGCCGTGTCGCGGCAAGACAAGCTCAATGTGCTGATCGCCAAGCTGCCGCAACGCCAGCAGGAGGCGATCAAGCTGCGTTTTATCGAAAACCTGAATTACAGCCAGATCGGCGAGATCCTGCAAATGAATACCCAATCGGCCAAAAACCTCGTATTTCGGGCTATCGAGAAGCTCCGGGGCTGGATTGTTCTCCCCGTTATTCACTTTTTTAATATTTTTTTGGGTTAAACTGAGTACTATTTGCCGGTTCCGTCATCTATGTATGAACCAGCACAAAGCAATGTACCTTGGACCATTCACTGGATAATTACGTCACAGCCGATTTTCTGCTCTCGGACGACTTCGTCAGCCATCAGTTGGAGCCTACTCCGGAAACGGCGCAGCTGTGGGAGGCGTGGCTAGCCGGCAACCCGCCCAACCTGGCAGAATGGAACAGGGCAGTGTATTTGCTGGAATCGATCCGGCAGGGACTTAGCCAATATGCCGAACACGTCATTTCCGACGAGGCGATCGAAGCCCTCCTGGCCAGGATCAGGGAAACGAATCATCGGCAGCACACGCCGGTGCGTCGCATCGGTTATTCGCGTTGGGTTGCAGCGGCGGTGTTGCTCATTTTAAGCGGGTTATTTGCTTACTCGTGGCTGGGCACGCAAGGCGCTAAAAGCTACTACACCACCCGCGTGGCTGAGGTGCGCGGCGCATATACGGAGCGCGTGAACCAAAGCAATGCCGTCGAGACGATCGTTCTCCCCGACAGCTCCGTGGTGAAACTCGCTCCGGGCAGCAGGATCAGCTTCCAACCCTCTTTCCACGCCGCGGCAAGGGAAGTTTACCTCTCCGGAGAGGCTGATTTCCAAGTCACCCGTGACGTTCGGAAGCCTTTCCTGGTGTATGCCAATGAGGTGGTGACCCGTGTGCTGGGTACGCAGTTTACGGTGCGGGCGTTCGATGCGGAGGCCAGGGTATTGGTGAATGTCTCGTCCGGTCAGGTGTCGGTTTCAAAGGACGATGGCGTTGTTGAGAAGGGTAAGTCGAAGTCGGCGAGGGGCTTGCTATTGCTGCCTAATCAGCAGGCGGTGTTCTCGCGGCAAGCCGAGGAGTTCAGCAAATCGATCGTCCCGGAGCCGAAAGTGATCGGTACGGCCCGCCAAATGCCTTTGTTCGAATATGATGCCGTGCCGGTAAGCGAGGTTATCCGCGATCTGGAAGGGGCGTATGGCATTTCCATTTTGTACAACAAGGAGCAGTTAAAAAATTGCGAGCTCAGCGCTTCGCTTAAAACCGAAACTTTTGAAGAGAAGCTCCGCGTCATTTGTACGACCATCAATGCCGACTACCAGAAGCTCGACGGCCAGGTAGTCATTCATGGGGGCGAGTGCCGGTAACTTGTGAATCTTAGTGTATTTCAAATATCCCGCCTTGCTGCGGGACAGCTAAACTATTTTCTATGAAAAACCTTGCCGCACATTATGCATTCAAATGCATGAGGAGCACCATAGGACCCGTGTTGCTGGTGCTTGGAATGATCCATCTTTCCTGGGCCCGAAGTGCCGTGGGACAGGAGTTACTTAACCGAAGTATATCCATCACCGTTCAAGGAAAAAGCCTTAAATCGGTGCTGCACCTGATCGAGAAACAGGCCGAGATCAAGTTCTCGTACAGCCCGCAGGTAGTGCCCGTTCAGCAGCGGGTGACATTAAATGCCGACAACCGCAGCCTGGGCGAGGTGCTGGACCTGATCCTGAAACCCGTGCAGGTGCGCTACGTGGTGGCGGGAAGGCAGATTATCCTTTCCCGGGCGGAACCGGAGCAAAAATCCGGAAGCATAGCGCCTCTGCTGAGCCCCGGTACCTCGCCTGTGCGAGCGCAGGAGCGCCGGGTGGAGGGGACGGTGACCGACGATGCCGGAGCCGGGCTGCCGGGCGTGAGTGTGGTGGTAAAAGGCACGCAATCGGGAACGGTGACGGACGTGGATGGTAAATTCGGCCTGGAAATACCGCAGGAGGCTGGTTTTCTCGTGTTTTCTTTCGTGGGGTACCTGCCGCAGGAGGTGGAAATCGGTTCACGTACGCAGGTGACTGTCGTTTTAAAACCCGATACCAAGGCCCTGGAAGAAGTGGTGGTGGTAGGTTATGGAACCGTCAAAAAGCGTGACCTCACCGGTGCCATCGCGAGCGTGAATGTGGAGCAAACGAGGCTTCAACCCAATACCAATGCATCCCAGATGTTACGGGGCACGACGGCCGGCGTACAGGTGACCGATAACGGTCGGCCCGGTCGGGCGGGTGATATCAAAATCCGGGGTACCAACTCCATTTCCGGAAGTACGTCGCCGCTCATTGTCCTGGACGGCATTATCTACGCCGGCGGCAGCCTGGCCGACATCAATCCGAGCGATATCGAGTCGATCGACGTGCTGAAAGATGCCAGTTCGACGGCCATTTATGGCTCCCTGGCCGCGAATGGGGTGATCGAGATCACGACCAAGCGGGGCAAATCGGGCAAGCCGGTGTTTTCATTCAATACCTATGCGGGCGCTTCGGATTATGCATTTTTACCCAAACTGCTGAACGCGGAGCAGTACCTGGCGGCCCGCAAGGATGCCGAAATCGCCGATGGCGGAGCGGTGCCGTTTCAGCCGGTGGAGCTGGAAAACATGGCCGCCGGGCGGTCGATTAAGCCTTTTGAAGAAATCAAACAATCGGCGCCGATGTCGAATTACGAACTGAGCGTGTCCGGCAAGACCGACCGGACGAGCTATTTCTTCTCCGGCGGGTACCTCAAAGCGAAGTCGCCGGTGAAAGGGGACAATTTCAGCCGGATTTCCAGCAGGCTGAACCTGTCGGTGGATGCTACCGACTGGCTGAAACTGGGTGTAAACTCGGGCTTCACCTCGCGGGACGACTCGGGTGTGCGCGCCGACCTCGTGGCAACCACTTATCTGAGCCCCTATGCCAGCCTTTTTCTGGCCGACGGCAAGTCGCCACGCCCGTTGCCGCAGGACATCGGCCTGGTTTCCAACCCGCTGATCGGCTACGCGCTGAATGACCGGAAGTCGATCACCAATGCATTGTTTGCCAATGGTTTCGCCGACGTACGTATCTGGAAGGGCCTTTCCTACAAGCTGAATGCCGCCTACACCCGCACCGATTCCAAAGAATTCAAGTACAACCCCTCGTACGAGCCACTGAACCGGCTTGGCTCGGGTTCGAAGCGACACGGCGAAAAGCAGAATATTACGGTAGAAAACATCGTCAGCTACAAACAGCAGATCACTGCCCGCCAGAGCCTCGACGTGACTTTGCTTTACGGTGCCTACGAACAGAAGGAAGAGTTTTCACTGCTTTCCAGCCAGAACATTTTCAACGACGCATTAGGCTACAATGCATTGGAAATAGGCGAGGGGTTTAATATCGACGCCGGGGCCATTAAAAACCGCCAGCTTTCGAGCATGGCCAGGCTAGGGTACTCGGTTGCGGGCAAATACCTCGCCACGGTGAGCATTCGCCGGGACGGTTTTTCAGCCTTCGGGGCGGGAAACAAGTTTGGGGTGTTTCCGGCCGCTGCATTGAGCTGGAATGTCACAGAGGAGGCGTTTATGCGCGATTTAAAGGAAATAAACTTTTTGAAATTACGTGCTTCCTGGGGACGGAACGGCAACCGCGGTGTGGCTGAATATTCCTCGCTGAGCCAGGTAGAGCAAAAGAACTATGTGTTCGGCGACGGCGGCAGCACATCGGTAGGATTGAGCCCCAGCAGCCTCGCTAATCCGAACCTGGGTTGGGAAACCTCCGAAAGCACGAATATCGGGGCCGATATGCAGGCATTCAACAGCAGGGTCAGCGCGTCGGTGAACTACTACTGGACCCGGACGTATGACCTGCTGCTCAAACAGGCTATTCCCAATACCAACGGGTTCGAGGAGTTCCTGCGGAATGTGGGCCAGACCAAAAACCGCGGTCTGGAAATCGATTTGAAAACTACCAATATCCAACGCGGGGGATTTGCCTGGAACACCAGCATTGCCTTTTCATTTAACCGGAATAAAATCGTGAAACTGACCGGCCGCGACGTGAACAACGATGGCCGCGAAGACGACGATATTGCCAGCGGCTGGTTTATCGGCCATCCGCTCCTGAGTAATTACGATTACGTTTTCGACGGGATTTTCCAGGAGGGCGACGACCTGAGCCTGATTCCGGGTGCAAAGCCGGGCGACATTCGTTTCAAAGACATCAGCGGTCCGGACGGCGTGCCGGATGGAAAGATCACTCCGCAGGACCGGGCGGTGATCAGCAATGCGCAGCCGAAGTTTAATCTGGGTGTAACCAATGTGTGGAGCTACAAGGGGCTGAGTTTGTCGGCGGCATTCAACATCCGCCAGGGTGGGTATTCCAAAATGGATATGCTGAACCCGGGGACAAATTTTTACGATCAGGCCAATTTCCTGGATGTTCCTTACTGGACCTCGGCGAATCCGATCAACACCCGGCCGAGGATCAACTACCGGAATCCGCTCGGCTACGGCTTTTATGAGAGCCGCAGTTTTGCGCGCCTGCAAGATGTTTCGCTTTCCTATAATATTCCCGAAAAACTGTTGAAAGCAGTGAAAATAGGCTCGCTGCAAGTGTACGTAAGCGCCAAGAATCTGGCGACCTGGACCAAATGGAAGGGCTGGGACCCGGAATTCGGCGGCGGCGGCCGGGGCCCGGGCGACAATGGCCCTTTGCTCAAAACCTTCATTGCAGGCCTCAACATTTCTTTCTAAACCTGACCGATTATGAAAAGATACATTACTTTTTTGCTCACCCTGTGCGCGCTCGGACTGACGACCGCCTGCGAGGAGTCATACCTGGACGAAGTGCCGCTGGACCGTTTCAGCCCCGAAAACCTGCTCACCAACGAGGCAGGCTACGATGCCGCGGTGGTGTCGCTGTACGAAGGAGCCAGGCAGGAGCACAGCATTGCGTCCAACAACTTTGAATACATGACCGTAGGTACCGACCAAAGCCAATGGGGCCGGAACGATTCACGCGGCAACAAGGATTACAGCCTCCTGAATTCCAACCTCGAAGCAACGATCATTTACTGGGATTGGGCGTTTAAGCAGATGATCGTCCGGGCGAACCTGATCCTGGACAATATAGACGATCCCGGACTGAAAATAGGGGAAGCCGCCCGCGCCAATATCAAAGGGCAGGCGTTGTTTTTCAGGGCTTACACCTACAACTTCCTGGCGAACGTGTACGGTGGGGTGCCTATCGTGAAAGAACGGATCGTGGAGCCGAAGTTCGATTTCGTGCGCAACGCACGTGTGGAGGTGCTGGAATTCGTCGCGCAGGATCTGGAAGCGGCTTCGGCTTTGCTGGACATGGAGGTGCCTGACGGGAGAATCCCCCGCGCGGCGGCTTTTCACTTGCTGAGTGAGGTTTATATTTCATTAGGTATGGAAAAGAAAGATGATTCCTACTTTGATAAATCCATTGCAGCAGCCACAAAAGTGATCAGTAAGGAAGCCGGCGATTACCAGCTCATGACCCAGCGGTTCGGCAAAGCAAGCGCGCGGCCGGGCGATGTATTTTCGGACATTTTCGCCGACGGGCAGATCAACAAGTCTTCCGGGAACAAAGAGGTGATGTGGGCCTGGCAATTCGAGAACTTCACACCCGGCGGTTACTCCACTGCTACGCTGGCCAATATCAGCATTCGCTACTGGGGGCCGGAGTATGATAAAATCCAGTCGCCCAACGGCACGGCCAATTTGCCCTCCGACAGCCTTGGACGGGGTATTGGCGTCAATTCGCCGACCAACTACATCAAGTACGACATCTGGAAGCTGGACCCGAAAGATATCCGCAATTCGGTCCATAACATCCGCAGGACCTATTATTACAACAATGCGGCGGACAAGGAGTATTTCGGCAGGCCGATCCTGACCAGGAGGGGGGCGGACGGCCAGCTCTATACCATCAAGTCCGACGGGACGCAGACCAAGTTCGTGCTCGATACGCTGCGGCAATATTATCCATACATCCGGAAAATCGAGGGGACGCCGATGGGTAACAACAACCTGAGCGGCAATTCGGTGAAGGATTTCAGCCGGATGCGGGTGGCAGAAACATACCTGCTGCGTGCCGAAGCCTATTTCAGGAAGGGGGATAAAGCCATGGCCGCCGCGGACCTGAACGCTGTCCGCGCCCGCGCGAAAGCCAGACTTATTACCGCTGCCGACGTGACCGAAGACTTTATCCTCGACGAGCGCTCGCGCGAGCTGGTAGTAGAGGAGCCCCGCCTGCGCACGCTCATACGCATGGGCAGGCTCGTGGACAGGGTGCGTAAGTACAATTCAGTGCCCTCTGTCCCGAATGGCCCGTCGTCAGGCTCCACCATCCAGGATTTCAACCGTTACTGGCCTATTCCGCAGAAGGTGATCGATGCCAATACAGGAGCCAAATTCGAGCAGAATGCCGGTTACCGGTAAGGTGGCGCGCTGTTTTAAATCAATGTATCAGCTCAAAAATTAAATATTGCATGCAGTCCAGAAGGTCATTTATCAAATACAGCGTATTGCTATCGGGCCTTGCGGCGGGGCTGGACGCATTCGCCCAGGCAGCGCAGCGCAGCATTCTGCTGAGGTCGTCGTGGCAGGTCGAAAACATTGGCGATATCGGGCACACGCCGGGCGTTATAACGCTGTTGGAGCAATATTATCCCGATGTAGAAGTCCGTTTGTGGCCGGTAGATATCGGCAAGGGCGTAGATGAGATGCTGGCCAAACGTTTTCCAAAGTTGGAAATCATTACTTCGGAAGCCGATGTGAAAAAGGCATTTGCGGAATGTGCATTCATGCTGCACGGCTCGGGGCCTTCTTTGGTGCGGGGCAAAGACCTGGCGTTGTGGAAAGAGCAAACCGGCAAGCCGTACGGCATTTATGGCATTACATTTCCGGGTGTGTACGGCCTGCCCGCCGATCGCTGGAAGTACAGGCCGGAAGATATTTCGATTATGACCGGCGCGCAATTCGCCCTGTTCCGCGACTCGGCCTCGCTCGAATTTGCCCGCGGGAAGGGGGTGGCGTCGCCCATCATGGAGTTTTGTCCCGATGGCGCATTTGCCGTGGATTTGAAAGACGATCAGAGCGCAAGTGCGTTCCTGAAAAGTCATAACCTGCAAGACGGCCAGTTTGTATGCGTGATCCCGCAGCTTCGCTTCACGCCCTGGTGGGAGCTGCCCCGGAAAAATCAGAAACCCAATGCCGACAAACATGCGCGCAACGAGGCCATGAAGGAGCACGACAATGCGCCTATCCGTGCGGCGATCACCGCTGTGGCCCGCCAGACGCCCTACAAAATCCTGATCGTTCCCGAAAACGAAACCCAGATGCGGATCGGGAAAGAAATGCTTTTTGACCCGCTGCCCGACGACGTGAAGCAAAAAACCGTGCTGCGGACGGAATACTGGCTTACCGACGAGGCGATCAGTACTTATGTACGTTCCGCGGGGCTGTTCGGCATCGAAATGCATTCACCCATCATGTGTATCGGCAACCGCATTCCGGCTATCGTTTGCCGTTTCGAGGAGCAAACCAGCAAGGGCATCATGTGGAAGGACATCGGGCTGGGCGAGTGGCTGTTCGACCTCGACCAACCCGGCGATATCGACCGACTCGTGCCTGCTGTGCTGGACATGCTGACCAACAAAAAAGCGACTGCGCAAAAGGTGGACAAAGCTCTGGCATTCGTGCATAAGCGCCAGAAGGAAACCATGGCATTGATGAAACGATATCTCAGTTAGTTTTTAAAAAGGAAGTTTAAATTGTGATCCATCATGTATCTGAAAAACAGAAGAGATTTTATAAAAAATGCGGCCGCGCTAGCGGGAGTGATTATGTTGGGCGAAATAGCGCAAGCGAAGGCCGATCCTACCATCCTGTTTGTTTCGGGCTGGCAGGACGTCAACATCGGCGATATCGCACATACGCCCGGGCTCATTGCATTGCTCAAAAAGCGGCTGCCGAAGGCGAAGCTGATCCTTTGGAAAAAAAGCAAAAGCGACTTTGCCGAAGGTATGCTCAAAAAGCATTATCCCGATTTGCAGATTATTCACGGACAGGTCAGTAAAGATGGTGAGCCGCAATCCGACGAGGTGAAAAAGGCATTCTTGGCCGCGGATTTCTTCCTCCATGGCTCGGGGCCGTCGGTAGTGGCGGCCGATTACCTGGATAGCTGGCAAAAGCAAACCCAGAAGCCCTTCGGTATTTTCGGGGTTACCATCCAGGACATTACGCCCGATCTGAAAAGGATCATTCAAAATGCGTCCTTCATTTTCACCCGCGAAACCGCTTCGATCGGGAAGCTGAAAGAAGCGGGCCTGGAAGGGAAACATATCGCATTCGCGCCGGACGCCACCTTCGCTATGGACATTCACGATGACGCAGCCGCTGCGAAATTTATCCAGGACAACAAGCTGGCCGACCGGAAGTTTATCTGCGTCATCCCCCGGTTAAGGCGGACGCCATACTACAAAATCAGGCCCAACAATGCCGGATGGAGCCCCGAACGCATACGCGAAGTGGACGAGCTCAATGACAAATGGAAGGAACCCGATCATGCCAAACTGCGCGAAGCCATGGTGGCCTGGGTACGAAAAACCAAAGGAAAAGTGGTGGTATGCCCTGAAATGACCTATCAGCTGGATGTCATGGACGAACTGCTGATCAATCCTTTGCCCGAGGACGTAAAGCCTTACATCGTAAAGCACGGCTACTGGCTGCCCGATGATGCCGCATCCCTTTACAAACGGGCGCAGGCGGTGCTGAGCTTCGAATGCCATTCCCCGATCATAGCGGCTACCAATGGTACGCCGTGCTTCTACCTGCGCCAGCCGGAGGATACCATTAAGGGCCAGATGTATTACGACTTGGGCCTTTCCGACTGGACTTTTGAAATCGAGCAAACCAATGCTAAGCAAATCACCGACCGCCTGTTAGAGGTGAATGCCGACTACAATACCGCATTGAAAAAGGTCCGGACAGCCATGAGCAACGTCAGGGAACGCTATAATGCTGTATTCACGATTGTCGGCGAGACGATTTGATACGCCGGACACGGGTCATTTAGCAGCTTTTTCCAGCAAATCTCCCACAGACTTGGGCTGGGCAAGGAAGGGCGAGTGGCTCGTGTTCACTTCGAAAATGGTTTTGATGCCCGCGGCTGCGATCATGCGGTCTTGCAGCCCCGGGGAGATTACGATATCCTGAAGGGTTTTGATATACACCTTCTCCACCGATCCGAAGCCGGCGTCGGTCAATGCGACTGTGTTGGTAAATGGAATGGCGGGTTCGGCGCGATAGTTGGAGACCACCTTATCCTTGGCGGCCTGTGTGCCGTCCGGGATGAACAGGTTGGTAAGTTCAGCCTTGCTCACATCCAGCAGGAGTTTGTCGGCGGATTGGCTCAATGCGGGTCCAAGTTTGGAATCGGGGTCGGAGTTAGCCAGTTCCAGCAGCGACTGGCCATTAGCCGGAAGGAACGCCCCGATATAGACCAGCTTTTCGATTTGGGAAGGTACCTGCTGGGCCACATGGGTGATGACCATCCCGCCCATGCTGTGGCCGACGAGTATCACCTTGCCGTTCGCTGAATTGATGGATTGGATCACCTTGTCACGGTAAACGTCCAGAGATAGCAGATGCGGGGGAGTCTGGTCGGTGCCATGGCCAGGTAGCTCCACAACAATCACTTTATTGCCCGAACTGATCAGTTGGGCACGAACCTCGTCCCATACGTAAGGTGCCTGCCACGCGCCATGCACGAGCACGTAGGTATGGGCGGCAGCGGGTACGTGGTCGTCTTGCGTGCAGGAAGCCATGGCCGAAAGGGCAAATGCTGCCGATAGGAGTATCAGACTGGTGGTTTTCATCTTTTGAATGGAATATGAATGAAATAGGTCTAAGAATCTGGTTTACAGCTGTTTTTCAGGTGCAGGCATGTCGAAACCGTTCAGGATTACGGCAATCAGACTGTACCCGCCAACCAGAAAGTACAACTCGGCCACTCCTTCGCGGCCGAACAGGCTAACAGCATGATTGTATGCGGATTCGGGAACAATACGGCCTTTGACGAGGCAGTTCGCGATGGTATGCGCGACGGCTTCCCGGGCATTGAGGCCATTGGGCATGCCGCCAGCCGCCAGCGATGCGATGATATCCGGGGATAATCCGAAAGCTCCGGCCATGATTTCGTGGGCGTAAAGCTGGAACTTCGCGCCATACAAGCCTCCGACGGTCAGGATGGCGACTTCACGAACCCGTGGGTCCAGCGTGGCATGCGTGTCGAGTGTCCTCAAAAAGCTCAGCGCGGGCACGCCGAATTGCGGATAATGCAGCATAGGCGCGAACGGGCCCAGCAGCGCACCCTGCTCATCGAGCATTTTCACCTGGCCCTGGCTGCCGGAAACCAGGCTGGCGATTTCATCATGCACGAAGCGCAGTTCTGGGCTAAGGCTGTCGGGAATTAATGGTTGGATGCGCATTATTTTATGAATAGTATCGGGTGTTATGACAGGTTGAACTCGCCGTCGATCAGGACAAATGCCATCCGGCACAGGCTACCTGAGCGGTTCGCCCAGGCGTGGTTCGTACCGTTCTGGATCACGATGTCGCCGGTGCGGATAATGGTTTCGCCGCGGTCGAGCACCAGTGTGATCTCTCCTTCGAGCACGATCCCGTAGTCGACGGTTTGCGTGCGGTGCATGAGCGGGTGTGGGGCACCGGCGGCGGAGGTCGAAGCACCTTCGTCGCCCATTGACTTAAACTTCGCGGCAGCGTCGGCACCCGTCAGTTTGCGGATTTCTTCGCCTTCCGGGGGGAATTCGATGACCCGTATGCGTGTGGCGTTCTTTGGCGGAGGCAGTACCAGGCCGGTTTCGTCGGAGTCGTCGGGTTGGCGACGGATCAATGCAGGGGTTTCGAGGGTATGCCATACCTCGACGAAGGTGGGGCCGCCGGGGCCGCCGACAAGCTGCGAGCGAACGGGCGGCGCATCGGAAACGATCACTGCATGCCCATCCGCGTCATGGCCGGTCACAATGCGTCGGAATGTGTTTAGAGTTTGGCTCATGGGTTTGGTTTTAATAAATTCTAAAACGAAAAGATTTCATTCAGCTCGATCACGTGAACTCCCGCGGCAAGAACCCTGGGAGCCTTACCGAGCTTTTGCGCCAGCGTTGCGGTGGGCAGCGAGCGGTACTTTCTCATCAGCCCCAGGCCATTCAGCATAACGAGCAGACCGGTCGTGAAACGCTCAACAGGGCGGTCCGTATGGGTTCGTAACAAATGGCCCGGCCTGAAAATGATGTATTGCTCGAACATCAGGCTGGCGATCTGCTCTTCCAGTTGTCCCTTGATTTTCAGGTAATGCACGCTGCTGGATGATGAAGCGCCATACGACGAGAGCAGCACCGCCCTGAGTACGCCGTTTCGCCTGGCAATGTGTGCGAACTTCAACGGCAGTTCGAAATCGATACGCCACTGCTGCTCCCTGGAACCGGCCGATTTTAGGGTCGTCCCGAGGCAGGAAAACCATACGTCTCCATGAATGTGCGCGGCGAAATTGTCCAGTTCATTAAAGTCGATGATGTGCTCGGTCAGTTTCGGATGCACAATGCCTGCCGAACGACGAACGAAACTGACTATACGTGTATAAGCAGGGTCGGCCAGCAGCACATTGATAAGGTCCCTTCCTGTGGCACCTGTTCCTCCGATGATCAACGCTTTCATGGTTTTCAGCTATCATTGTTATGCAAGCAGGCCCACATTCGGGATACTTTTCCTGATAGCAAAGTTCAGCGGAAGCAGGAAACAAATGGTTGAACCAAATCACTATTAATCTGTGACCGCCGTCACATTCCTCATGGCGCGAAGCGCCGGCAACTTGCTGTTTACCGGGCTTGCAGCTGCCTCAGATCGTTATTCCCGACGATTGGCCGGGTAGAGCCGGCTAAGTGTTTCGCGGCTGATACCCAGGTATTCCGCGATGTACTTTTTAGGTATTTTCCGGATAATTTCGGGATGCCTGTTTTCAAACTCTTCGTAACGCTGCTTTGGGTTTTGGGAAAGCAGTGAGATAATGCGATGCTGCTGGGCCGTATATCCGGTTGTGACTTTCACACGGAAAAAGCGTTCCATCTTGTGCAGCTCCGCCGCCAGTTTCTCACGGGCAAAAAGGGAAAGGCAGAGCACCTCCGCCTGTTCCATGCAAACCACATTCACATTCGATTCCGTCTCATGGAAGAGCGCATTGTAATCGGATAGCCAGGAATTTTCGAGCGCAAACTGCAAGATGTGTTCCTTGCCGCTGTCGTCCACGTAAAAGGCGCGGAAGGCGCCGTTGGCGATCCAGTATTCACAGGATACTTTGTCGCCGGCCTGTATCAGGAACTGGTGTTTCCTGACTTTTTTAACAGTGAAGAAAGTTCTGATATACTCAAATTCAATGTCGCTGACCGGCGTAATTTCTTCAATGTGTTTTCGCAATTTGTCCATATCTGTTGTGAGCGTAGGTGATAACTGAAGTAAAATAATATGGTCACTATACGAAGTTTATGCCAGAATGTAATGGGTTGATTATTAGTATATTGATTAATTTTAATAAAAGTTTTGGATACGATATTTCGCCATTTCTTGAGACTTTCATTTAGTAGCAAAATTTGTTGGCCTCCACCGTATGAAACGCCTTTTAAAGATTGTAATTTGGCAATACCTTCCCGATGAGATATGAATAGGATTGCTCAAAATCAACGAATTACGCTATGAGGCGAAAAGCTGCTTTTGTACTATGCCTTGTGCTGGCTTATTGCCGGATCGCCGGCGCCCAACCGACGGCGGACGGTATCGGAATCGACCGGCAGCCGTTTACGAAACGAGCGGCATGGCTGGCGCAATTGAAGGTCTTAAAAGAGGACACTTCGAAGGTCAACCTGCTGCTCAAAATTGGCGGCATTTATTACTGGAATGATTCGAAAGGCTCGCTGGACAGCGCGGTAACAATCGGCCGTTCGGCGGCTGCGTTGAGCAAATCTCTGAAATACACAAAAGGTTACACCGACGCCTACAACCTTACCTGCAATGCATTTACGAAGAAGAGAGACCTGGAATCGGCCAAGGCCCTGCTGAAAGATGTTTATGGTGAAATGTATGTACGGCTGTTGCTGGTGCTCAGCGAGTATTACATCAACCACAAAGACGCCAGCCCGGAAGAACTTCGAAAGGCATTGCCTTATCTGGAACTGGCCAATAAACAAAGTATCCGGCAACGGTCCAGGAAGTGGATGACGGAAAGCAGTATTGCGCAGGCGAAATATCACTTTCGATTAAGTGAAATGACAGCCGGAAAGAATTGCTTTTACCGCGTAATAAAATACTATAAACAAATAGGGGACAAGGAGCAGCAGGCGCATTGGTGGCAGGAACTCGCGCGCTATATCCCCGATTCGGACAGCACCTATGCTACGGAAGTTTATAGTATCAACAAGGCAAAGGCGCTGTTTCAGGAACTTGGAAATATGGAGGAGGTGGCAACCTGCATTTGGATGGAAGGTTACTATCATTGGCAGCACGATAAACCGGAGCTGGCCGAGAAACTGTATTTGCTTGAATTACAAACATTGCGGACCGCTAAATTGGATAAGGAAGTGACGGCGTCTTGTCAGAGGCTCTCGGGACTTTACGAGAAGCAAAGAAACTATGATAAGGCCATGCATTATGCGCTTCTGGGCTTGAAAAACCTTCAAACCTTAAATGATAGCAGCCAGTACAGTTCCATTTATCTCGCACTCGGGAACATCCATCGAAGCATGGGCAACTATCCCGAGAGTATCAGATATTACAAGCTGGTTTATGCTACAAGCCCGGTGCACAGGGTCTGGACGTATAACCTGCTCCGGCTCCTGATCGATGCCCAGATCAAAAGCGGCCATCCCGACGAAGGCCTTAACTTCCTGCAAAAATTTATAAAGGAGAGAGACACCCCTCAGACTTCGGTGAACCGACAATTGCTGGCATTTGCTTTCGGAAATTGCTATTCCGCGATGAAGCGTTATGCCGAGGCCGAAAATTACTATCTGGAAATGATACGGTTGAACAAAGACGTCGAATACGCGCAAAGATCGAACTCGGGCAAGATGGAGCCGGTGGCGGGAGCGGAAGCATTTTTAACAATCGGGCAGTTTTACGCGAACACGGGAAAGTTTGAACATGCCGCCCGCTATCTCAAGTTGGCACTGGCATCGGAAAGCCTGACACCGACTTTTGAAAGGGACACCAGGCATATGCTTTTTAAGGCAGACTCCGCGGCCGGTAATCTGATGGCTGCCATTCAAAATTACCAGCGATTCAAATTTCTGAGCGATTCGATAGAAAACAATACCAAAAGCAAGGAGGTATCGATTCTGAAAGCCAACTTCAAGGCTGCCCAGAAGGAGAAGGATATCAGACTTTTAACGAAGGAAGCAGCATTGCATAAGGAAAAGCTCGAACTGGCAGCCAGGACCGAAAAATATGCTTATGCCGGATTTGCCGTATTGCTTTGCGTGCTGGGGCTCCTCTACAACAGTTACCGCATCAAGCAAAGCAAGAACCGGCAATTAATGGAGCAGCAGAAGACAATCAGCATCAAAAATGCGTCGCTGATTCAATTAGTGACTGAAAAGGAATGGCTGCTGCGGGAAGTGCATCACCGTGTGAAGAATAACTTGCAGATCGTGATCAGCCTGTTGAATTCCCAATCGGCCTATCTCAAAGAGGAAGTGGCGGTCAATGCAATTGTGGAGAGCCGTCACCGGATTCAGGCGATGTCGATGCTGCACCAACGAATCTACCAATCCGAAGACCTGACGAGCATCGGCATGTCGAGTTATATACACGAGCTGGTTTCATATCTTAACAGCAGCTTCAATACCGGGAAACGGATCATTTTCAATATCCATGTTGAAAAAATTGAGCTTGATCTTTCCCAGGCCGTACCCATCGGTTTGATTTTAAATGAAGCGATTACCAATTCACTCAAATATGCATTTCCCGGTGGAAGAGAGGGAGAGGTACGGGTATCGTTCATAAAAGCTACGGAAGACGATATTTTGCTCAGCATTGCCGATGACGGAATGGGGCTTCCCAGTGCATTCGACGTCGATGCCGTTGAAACGTTCGGTTTCAGGTTGATGAAAGGACTGGCAGAGGACCTGGAAGGAAGTCTGCAAGTACACAGTGAATGTGGTACGACTTTGCAGGTGTTGTTTCCCCACCGGATATTGCAGGCTGCTTCTGCTCCCGATCCGGTGGCAACGGACAGTATATCATAAGGCTGATCAGCCGCTCACAAATCGCCAGCTAATGCCGAGCTTCTTCATTTTGGAAACCAATGTAGGGGCAGGCATATTGAGTATTTCCGCCGCGCCGCCCTTGCCGGAAACTTTCCCGTTACTCTTCGCGAGGGCCGATAAGATCAGGTGTTTCTGGTTGTCGGTTTTCATCGGGTCGGGAAAGTTGACGTCTAAGCCTGTTGGGCCTTCCGGCAGGTCAAAGCACGATATGGCATTCGACGGCGTCAGAATGATCTGCCTTTCAATGACATTTTCCAGCTCGCGGATATTGCCCGGCCATGGATACTTTTGCAGTTTGGCGAGGGCACCCGGTTCGATTTTTTTCGGCAGGTTTTGGGATAACCGGGCATGCTTTTTCAAAAAGTAATCGGCTAACTCCTGGATATCGTCTACCCGTTCCCGCAGCGGAGGCAGGGTGATGGCGAACACGTTGATCCGGTAATACAGGTCAATGCGGAATTTTCCGGCGCCGACCTCTTTGTAGAGATTGCGGTTTGTGGCTGCGATAATGCGAATGTCGAGTTTGATCGTGCTGCGGCCGCCAATGCGTTCGAGCTCTTTCTCCTGGATAACGCGCAGCAGCTTGGTCTGCGTTTCGAGGGGCATTTCGCCGATTTCGTCCAGGAATATACTGCCGCCCTGGGCTTGCTCAAATTTGCCGATCCGCCTATCCGATGCGCCTGAGAATGCCCCTTTTTCGTGCCCGAAAAGTTCGGATTCAATGAGGCCGGGTGGAATAGCGGCGCAGTTGACTTTGATGAGCGGCTTGTGTTTTCGCCTCGAAATCTGGTGAATGGCCTTTGCTATGCCCTCTTTTCCCACGCCGGTTTCGCCCAATATCAGCACGGTAGTGTCCAAAGGAGCCACCTGGCTTACCAGTTCGAGCGCTTGCAGCAGTTTGTCGCTCGACCCGATGATTTCATTAAACTCCTTCGGCTTTCGCTGTCCCGCTGTTTCGGGCGGCTGCACGTGCAGGAGCGCTTGCCCGGTTGCGGACTGGTACCTGTAAATAGCGATATCGAGCGCCACCAGGATGTCCTGTTTTTTGAAAGGTTTAACCAAAAAGCCGTCCGGCTTGGTCGTTTTGGCTGCATCCAGTGTCGCAGGGTCAGAATTGGCGGAAATATAGATGAAAGGGATTTTTGCCCGGGAGAGAACGGGTGCCAGGTCAATGCCGGTTTTGGGCCCTTTGAGAAATATATCCAGCAATACAATGTCGGGCCTGACGGTCGCCAGAAGGTCCAGCGCCGCGTCCACGGATTTGGCGATGCCGCAAACGGAATGCCCTGCACTTTCGAGGATCAGTTTCAGATCGTTCGCTTCGATGAACTGGTCTTCAACGATAAACACTTTCAAACCCATGTAGTCGCTTTTCTTGGGGGGAGATGTTTGACTAAAATACACAATTGGCGACAGTTTCTTTTCTAAATTGGGAGATTATCAGCCCGAAAACATGGAACACATTGAGTACCATCCGGAAATCATCGGCGCCACAACCGCCATGGTCAAGCTCCGGGAACTAGTTTCGCAGGTGGCACCGACGCCAAGTACTGTGCTGGTGCTGGGCGAAACGGGCACCGGAAAGGACCTTGTGGCGAAAGCCATTCACCAAAACTCGTTGCGGAAGAATGAATGGATGATTACCGTGAATTGCGCGGCACTGCCGCCCGATTTGATCGAAAGCGAATTGTTCGGGCATGAAAAAGGGAGCTTTACAGGCGCGACAGAACGCCGTATCGGTAAATGGGAGCTTGCTGAAAACGGTACCTTGTTTTTGGATGAAATAGGGGAGTTGCCGTTGGCTGTACAAGCCAAGCTGCTCAGGGCTTTGCAGGAAAGAGAGATCGAAAGAATAGGCGGAAACGAAGTCATCAGAACCGATGTACGCATCATAGCCGCTACCAGCAAGGATCTTGCCGAGGAAGTGCGGCAGGGAAGGTTCAGAAGCGATCTGTTTTTCAGATTGAACGTGTTTCCAATCAGCATTCCGCCATTGCGGGAAAGGAAACAGGATATCCGGTTGCTAGCGGCCCATTTTTTGAAAAAACATGCCGTACGAAACGGACGGAAGGTACTGCGTATAGCAGGGAAAGTGATCAAGATACTGACGGCACACAGCTGGCACGGCAATGTGCGCGAGCTCGAAAATCTGATCGAACGAAGTGTGTTAATGACCCCGGGACCGGTGATCGATCAGGTTTTTCTGTCGCTGGAAGATCAAATCCTGGACTCGATTATGGTGGGTAACAGGGTTAAGACGATTGACGAAGTTGTCCGCGAGCATGTTTTACAGGTACTGAAACTGTGCGACGGAAAAGTGGCCGGGCCCGGCGGAGCTGCGCAAGTGCTGCAAATGCCGCCCACGACCCTGCATTCGATTATTAAAAGGCTGGGCATCCAAAAAGTATATGCCGAATAGTGTGATCCTGCGCACACTTTTTCTGTGATTCAGCTCCTTGGTCCCCGCGTGTGTTGATGGGTAAATTTGGTATTCTTCACCTATCCCCATCCACTTTTGTATGACTAATCTTACGAACTGGGATGCGACAGCGAAAGAGAAGGCACGGAAGGGTTTTCGAATCCATTTGCTCGCCTTCGTGCTGGTCACACCCGTAATCTGGCTTGTTTGGTACTTTACCGGTACGTCGTATCCATGGCCGTTGTGGTCGACCCCGGCATGGGCTGTCGGGCTGTTGTTTCACTACCTGGGCGTGTTTGTTTTCAGCAAGCGCACCAGCTGATGCCGGGGTGCCCGTGTAACCAAAGAGCCCGGCCTGATTGTCAGGCCGGGCTCTTTTCACTTTGGTCCCACTCAACGTTTGGTAACGCCGGATTCTTTTGTGAGCCAGCTTTCGACGGCCTTTGAAAAATCGGCCACGTCGATCGGATGCCGGCTGGTAATGATATTCCCGTCGGTCACCACGGGCACGTCGCTCACAATCCCGCCGGCGTTGGTAAGGTCGGTTTGAATGTTCCAGTATCCCGTCAGTTTCCGTCCTTTCAAAATATCGGCCGACGCAAGTACTACCGGGGCGTGGCAGATCGCCGCAATCAGTTTGCCCGATTGGTTGAACTCCCTGATGTAGCGGAGCACGTCCTTGTCGTACCGCAGGTTGTCGGGGTTCCAGGCCCCACCCGGAATAAATATCGCGTCGTATTCGTCGACTTTGATTTGATCAGCGGTCCGGTCGACTTTCACCCAACCCACCGGATTCAGGTATTGAATGGCCATTATGTGGTTTTTCGCCATCTCGGGCGTGCTAAGGCCGTATCTGGCCGGCGCCGGGTTGAACTTCGGCGCGACGATATCTACCTGTGCGCCGAGTTGCCGGAAATACCAAACCGGGCCCAGAAGCTCTATTTCTTCGAAGCCGTCGGCGGCTAGCACAGCCATTTTTTTGCCTTTTAACACCGTTTTATTTTTAATCGGTGTGAAGAAAAAGGCTTTCAGTGCTTCGTTGCCCGGTGCATTCAGTAATTGCGAAACGGGCATGGAAGATACTGCCGCGTTGGACGATAGCTGGTTGATCACTTCGAGCTCGTGCGCGCTGCCCGACTGGGCGCTCGCTTGCATGAAGCCGAGCGGAAGCGCCAGGCTCCCCAGTAATAGCATGTTCTTTTTCATTGCGTTGACATTTGGTTAAGGTATTGGTTGGGAAAGTTGGCTACTCCCGCGTCAGCGGCGCGATTTCCACCAGGTTATGCAGTCCATTTTGGAATGGCGGCTGCTTTACATTCGATTCGAGGTATTCGATCACGGGTTTGACGGGCGGGAAGTTGAGGTGGTATTGAAACGCGTCCCTGCTCCTGAATTTTTCGTATGTGACGAACTGTGTACCGTCCCCTTCGATTTCGGATAGCTGGTAGGTTACTACGCCTGCTTCGCCGCGGAACTTCGGCATGGCAATGTGGTAAGTGTCCTTAAACTGCTGCTGTGTGCCGGCGCGCGCATCTACAAACAGCATGACCGTCAGCGGCTGGTCTTTGCTGTCTGGCGCTGCCCGCCACTGTTTTTTGGTCAGAGGTTCCAAGTCTGTGAGATGGTAAGCTTTCGGAGGCTCGGTGAGTGCGGTTTGCAGCAATGCTTGCAGTGCTTTGCTTTGCCGGCTTCCGGCGAATTTTTCCAGCTCCTTGGCACTGCTCCATCGTTCGATCAGCCAGAGCACCGAGGGTTTGTTTTCCTCCTGGTATGCTTCGGCCATCATGTTTCCCTCCAATCGGATCGCGGTGGAAACGATTTCGGTCAATGCTGCTCTGAATTCGGCGTCGTGGCCTTGTTTTACGTCGTACCGGGTAAGCCGCGCGACCACCGGCTTATCTGCATTACCGGCTACTCCGGCTAACAGGCAGATGACCGTCAGGATGATTTTGCCCATATCAGGTGATGTTAAGATGTGTTCTGATTTGCACGATGCATTCATCGGGATACTCACCTCCTGAAAATGCGTCTGTGATTGATACTTCAAAATTAGGGGCAGCGCATAGGCCAATCGAAGGAGTTGAATCACAAAAAAAGTGTGATGGGAATCACGCATATTGCTTTTTCTAACCGGACTTTCTTATCTTTTACCTGTTTAACCTTCTCCCGGATTTTTACTAATCCTTCATTACCCATGCCGATACATAAACTGATTAACAGCTTGCAAATCACCGCTTGTTTGGCCCTGTTGCTGGGGTCTGCCGGTGTTTACGCCCAGGCGACGCAAATGCCGCTGACCATTACTCCGCGCACGAGGGTCATTATTGATAACGACCTCAGCGGCGACCCCGACGGCCTTTTTCAGGTGGCCCATGCGCTGATGTCGCCGTCTGCGGAAATCCGGGCGATCATCGGGTCGCATCTGAGTGTGAACGACGGCTTCGATCCTTCAAAAAAGCAGGCGGAGAATGCGGCTGCCAAAGCCAGGGAGCTCATCGGGATCGTGGGCGGTGGTAATGCTGTGCAGGTATTTGCCGGCTCCAATACGGCCATGCCGAACGACTCGACGCCCGTTAAGAATGCTGCCGTGGATTTCATCATTGCCGAAGCGATGCGGACGGACACCAAGGCGCCTTTGTATGTGGTATGCGGGGCGGGGCTTACCGAAATAGCCTCGGCGTTGCTTACCGAGCCCCGGATCGCCGGTAAACTGACGCTGATCTGGATCGGCGGGCCGGAATACACAGACCTTGCTGTGCCGCCGCCGGGTTACTCCCATGTGGAATACAACCTCAATATCGACAAGGCTGCCGCGCGGGCGGTTTTCAACCGGTCGGCCGTGCCAATCTGGCAAATTCCGAGAAATGCTTACCGGCAATGCCTGATGTCGTACGCGCAACTGCTTTTGAAGGTGAAACCCCAGGGGCAACTCGGTGCGTACCTCTACCAGCAGATCGCGGGAATCCTTTCCAGGCTGCAACAATACGGACTGAAAGCCGCCGAAACCTACGTGATGGGGGATAGCCCGCTGGTATTGCTGACGGCTCTTCAGGCCCAGTTCGAGCCCGACCCTTCTTCCAGCGATTACGCCGCGAGGCCTGCGCCGCTGATTTCGCCCGACGGACAGTATCTGCACAATCACAAGGGCCGTATGATCCGCGTTTATACCCGGCTGGATACTTATCTGATGTTCGAGGATTTCTTCGCCAAACTGGAATTGCGCGGCCATTAGCAGCGCGCAAAAGACTGTAATTTTTCCGGTAATATGCGGATGCTGGTAGATTGTGGACTAGTTTTGGGTTTTGATTCATCCATATGAATTGCCCGATATCTGCCAAGGCTGGAAATATCAAACTGACCAGGACCCTCATTACGATCATTAGAACCTGCTGGGCCTTCATCACCGGCGGTACCGGAAATGCGGGGGCTATTTGCTTCGTATTGTGCGCCTTGTCGCCGTTCACCGCGAGCGGGCAGCAATGGCTGGATAAGCCGGTCTCCGTGCAGGTAAAAAACGTTCCGGTCAAAGATGCATTATCTGCGATAGCTCAGCAGGGCGGGTTCCAGTTCTCTTACAGTGCCGATTTGATTCCCGGCGACAGCATTGTGAGCGTTTCGGCACACCGCCAACCCGCGCGAAAAGTGCTGCATTCGGTGCTGGGAGGCAGGTTTCAGTTTAAAGAGGCGGGCAGGTTCGTGATCATCCAGCGGGTGCGGGAAGAGCGGTACGGTTACATTACCGGTCGGGTGCTGGACGGTGAAAGCCGGCTGCCTGTTGATTATGCCAGTATTTATTCCGAAAAGCATCTGGAAGCGGCCCTGTCTGATGACGAGGGGAAATTCCGGATGCGCGTCAGCAAATCATCGCTGCCCATCGCTTTGACTATCAGTAAGCTGGGTTACGCGGATACGGTCCTGTATATGTCCGACCTCGCCGTCGTACCCGACGTTTACATTCAACCGAAAGCGATTGAACTGGATACATTTGTCGTCCGCAAATCCGACGAATCGCGCTTTTGGCTGGCGCGGCTTTTTGTCTCGTCACGCTTGCGGGCGCACAGCCGGAACATCACCCGTTTTTTTGCGACAGCCCCGTTTCAAGTCGCGCTTACGCCCGGACTGAGTACGCACGGGAAACTGGCGTCGAAAGTGAGCAACAAGGTGTCGGTCAATATTTATGGCGGTTATAATGGCGGCCTGGATGGCGTCGAAATCGGCGGACTGTTCAATATTTCGAAGGGCAATGCCCGGTATTTACAGGTGTCGACGACATTCAACCTGGTGACCGGCAATTTCACCGGTGCCCAGCTAACCGGCCTGATCAACCAGGTATCGGGCGAGGTGAGAGGCGTCCAGGCAAGCGTTTTGAACAATACAGCCTGGAAAACGACTAACGGCGTGCAGCTGACAGCGCTGATCAATGTAAGCCTGGGTGGTATGCGGGGCTTGCAGCTGGGTGGTTTCAACTATGCGCGGCGCTTGCAGGGCGTGCAAATAGGGCTGGTTAATGTCGCCGACACTTCTTCGGGGTTTAGTTTCGGGTTGATCAACTTTGTCAGAAAGGGCAGCGGCTCCATTTCGCTGTCGTCCTCCGAGATCGCGCCTGCGTCGCTGGAATGGCGATCAGGAAACCGGCATTTGTACAACTTTCTGGCCTTTGGTATAGGATCCGCCGCGTTCGGGACACGGCCTGTGGCAGGTTTCGGATATGGACATGATTTCCACCTCAACCGGGCGCTCAAAATGGAAACCCAGCTGTCGGCGATTAAGGTTTTTACCTCCGATAAAAGCAATGCATTCTTCATCCCCAGGTTCCAGAGCAGCCTGGTTATTCGCTTCGGAAATCACTTCTCATGCTTTCTGGGTCCGGCAGTTTCACTGGCAAACCGTCCGAAATTATCGATGCTCGCCGGTGAACAGGCATCGCTCAGCCCGGGATTTGCCCGGTTCAATGCCGGTGGGAACCGGCTTGGCTGGGTAGGAGGTAATGCAGGTATTCGTTGGCATTACAGGGAATAGGGAAAGCAATAATTTTGACAGACCCGCCCTTAAATGCAGGACGGGTCTGTATCCCCTTAATCAATCCATCCCGGGTTTTGCACCAGCTTTGGATTCATTTGAATCTCACTGGTAGGGATCGGCCAGGTCATGAGGAAATCTCCTTTGTAGGAATAATCGCTCACATTGGCGCCCCAGATCTGTTTCTTGCCGTTTCCGGTATAGAACACTTTCTCGCCCCAGGTTTTCCAACGCAGTTCATCGAAATAGTTAATGCCTTCACCCGGCAGTTCGACTCTCCGTTCGTTGCGGATTCTTTGCCGCAAATCTTCCTGGCCCTTTACGGCCGTCGCCGCATTCGAATTCAGCAGTGCCACCCCGGCTCTTTTTCGTACTTCGTTCACTTTCTCTACCGCCTCGGCAGTGGCCCTGGACTCGTTCAGTGCTTCGGCCCACATCAGCAGCACGTCGCCGTATCGCAGGATCGGGAAATCGGTAGGCCCGTAGTTGCGGTCGATCAGACCCGAAACGCCCTCGATCACGAACTTCCGGTAGAAATAGTAAAAGTTGATCTGCGTATCGCTCTGGATATCACCGCCCGTGGCGGCCTGTCCCCGGAAAGGCCACCGCATCGTTTGCAGGCTTTCCACATCGGTAAAATTGAACGCACCGCGGAACGTGGCATAAGGCGTAACTACATTGGCCTGTAAACGAGGGTCCCTGTTTTCGTAGGCTTTTTTAATTCGCTCCTCATTCCCCTGTGGCAGGTACAAACTCATCTTAGCGCCCCGTGCACTCGCCGCGGCATATTCTTCGGTGGTGATATTGTTTCTCAGGAAAAATACCTCGCGTTCTGCCGCAGTAAGGCCGGAAAAGCCGGGGATGATATCGTCCCATTTGAACCGGGTGCCGTCGATATTTTCGTGGAGGTCCACCAGATTCGGGGAGGGCATGTAATAGTTCCAGCCCCGGCGAAATGCCGAAGGCCAACCGATAAACAGCTGAAAGTTGTTTCCATATCCCTGCTCGCCGCGGTGCTGGATGGAGAAAATCATCTCAGGGCATTGTTCGTTGGCTTCGGTAAATAATGCCTTGTAGTCGCCGAACAGCGTATGCCCGGCATCTTTTACCTTCTGAAAATCGGCTGATGCTTTTTCCCACTGTTTCAGGTACATGTAGACTTTCCCGCGCAATGCGTAGGCGGCAGCTTTGGTTGCATGGCCGTAGTCCACATTCCCGCTGGCATAGCGGTCGGGCAGATTCGGTTCATTGATGCAATCGTTGAGGTCGGCAATTACCTGGTTCCAGACCTCCGCCTCGGTAGCCCTCGCTTTGGTCGCTTCGGTAGGGGTAAAGGGTTCGAGGTAAATAGGTACGCCTTTGTACACCTGATTGAGCCGGAAATAAAAATAGGCGCGCAGGAATTTACATTCAGCCAGGTAGCGCGCTTTCTTCTTCTCGGTGGAAGGTGATTTTGCCGGAATATTCAAAAGGGCGTCATTGGCGCGCTGAATACCTTCGTACATATGCTGCCACACTTTCGAGAACATGGCGTAGCCGGCGGTAATAGTGCCCCGTAGCAGCGGTTCATCCCAGCGCCCCTGCCCGGTGTACCCAAAGCGGTCGGTCTGGTAGAGCTCATGCACGGTCGTGAGGCCGCTGTGACCCATTTCAAGCCTGAAAGTATTGTAAACACCGGCCACGCCAAGATCGGTCAGGTTATCGGTCGTCCACATGGTTGCATTGGAAACAGAGGAGTAGGGGGCTGTATCCAGCAGATTATCCTGGCAGCTGCCCAGGCAGAGCGCAATGATTATAGCAAAATATTTTTTCATCACTTATCTTCTTTAAAATGAAACATTCAACCCCAGCGAGAACTGGCGCATGGTTGGGTAATTGGGGTTAGGCCCGATTTCAGGATCCAGTCCGGGAAACTTCGTGAGCGTCAGCAGGTTTTCGCCGGCCAGGTAAACCCGCAGTTTGCTCATGGCCAGTTTGCCCGTCAGCCGGTTGGGGACGGTGTACCCGAGTTGAAGGTTGCGGAGTTTTGCAAATGAGGCATTGTACAGGTAGAAATCACTCGTACGGCCGTTCTGTGCGTCCGTTACCCCTTTGAGGCGCGGGTAATGCCCGTTCAGGTTATTGGCGGGGTCGGTGGCGTTGGATTCATTGTAATAATAGTGGTTGTCCGCCACGAGTGTCGGTACCGATTTCCCCTGTGCCACAATCGATTGGTTCAGGTAAATGGTGTTCCAATAGTAATGCATGCCTGCCGCCCCCGACCAGATCATCGAAAGGTCGAACCCGCGGTAAGACAGGTTGAGCGTGAGCCCGTAGTTAATGGAAGGGGTGGCGCGTTTTCCGGTAAACTGCTGGTCATACACGTTGCCGTAGATGCCGTCGCCATTGGTGTCTGCATAAATCAAATCCCCGTACCAGATTTTGGTCGGGTCGATGCCGTCCGCAGGCTGAAACCGGTATCCGGCATCGACCATTCCGCGTAACCACGTCAGATCTTCTGCCGTACGGATCATCCCGTCGCGCGGGCCTCCGTTGACATCCAGAGAACCATCGGAATGCCGGTAATTGCCCGAACCTTTATAAACCGGGTACAAGTAAAGTTCGTTGATGGCATGTCCTTCCAGGATGCGTTCGGTACCGCCTGTCGACACCGTGCCGATATTGGACTGGTAAACGCGACTCCCCGAAACGTCCGCATATCCTTCCTGCAACTTGCCTTTATAGGTGTCGACACGGTTGGTGTTGTAGGCAAAATTTCCCGAGATCGAGTACTGGAAGTCGTTGATCCGGTCCTGATATCCGACACTCAGTTCGATACCGCGTTTGGTTACCTCGGCTATGTTCATCGTGGCCGGACTGGCAGTGCCGACAATCAGCGGAACATTGGGAGCGAAAAGGATACCATCCGTAAAGCCTTTGTACAGATCCAGTTCGAAATTCAATCTACGCCGGAGTGCAAAGCCACTGAGCCCGATGTTGGTCGTGGTGGTTGTTTCCCATCTCAGGTTCCGGTTACCGGTTTTGGTTTGGGCGAGGCCTTTGATTGCCGTGTTGTTGAAAGAGTAATTCACCGTTCCGTACGCAGGCAGATGATCATAGTTGCCTGCGGCATTGTTTCCGGTACGTCCCCAGGAGGCACGGATACGGATATCGTCGAAAATGTCGGTCAGCGGCTGCATAAAAGCTTCCTCCGAAATGCGCCAGCCCGCCGAAAATGCGGGGAAAAAGCCCCACCGGCTCGACTCGCCGAAACGCGACGATCCGTCGTACCGGAATACGGCCTCGGCCAGGTAGCGTTTTTGGAAGGAATAGTTGAGCCGCCCGAAAACCGATTTCAGTCCGTAGTCCGTCTCGTCGCCGTTGATGCCCGTCATGGTAGTCCCCGAATTCAGTGTCGTCAGGTCGGGATGTGTCAGGCCTTGCTTGGATGCGTCAAAATTGTATTGGTTGAAATACTGCTGGTTGTAGCCCACGAGTGCGCCTACTTCGTGATGGGTAAATTCCCGGTTGTAGCGGAGCACATTGTCCAGGATCATATTCCGGCTTTTATACAAAGAGTACCGGGTGGTCATTTGCGCGGCAGGCTGCGCGGCGGTACTCAATGTGTTGGTGGCGAAGTTCCACTTTTCGTACGGGATAGGGTTCGTATTGTTCTCGGTATAACCCTGATTGTAATGCACTTTGGATTCAAATTCCAGTCCTTTGAAAATATCGACCTTCGCAAACAATGTCGTATTGATGCGGCTCACACGGTTGTTGCCGCCTTGTCCGTACAGCCAGGCGATGGCGTTGTTGGCCGTTGCCGATTCCTCCGCAGCTGCCGGAAAGCCATATTTGCCCTGGTAGACCGGATAAACGCCGGGCACCGTCTGGGTAAGGTAGGAGTAGGCGGTAGCCACGTCGGCCACGCTGGTATTCTGAAGGTCGCCGAAAGTTTGTGTACCCACGGTCAGGAATTTGGCCACTTTGGATTGCAGGTTGATCCGCATCCGTACATTGTCGGCGCCGGTTTCGGGCATGGTACCCGGGTTGTTCAGATAACCCACCGAAAACAGGTACTGCGTATTTTCCGAGCCGCCGTTGAGGGTCAGGTTATGGTTTTGCAAAAGCCTGCGCTCCCCGAACAGCACCTTTCCCCAGTTGGTATTCGGATAAGCCACACTGTTGGGAATGCCCTGGTCGGTCAATGCGTCGGGGTTAGCCCTCGCCGTTTCCCATTTTTCAATCGTGGGATTGGAATACACCGACGCTTGCCCAAGGTTGTTAAAACCCTCGTTGACCAGGCGCATATGGCGGGCATAATCGGTCACAAACTCCGGCACATTGTTGGGGCGCAGGAGGGAGGTCATCACCGTGTAATTCACCGAGGTTTTGCCCTTGGTACCCTTTTTAGTCGTGATAAGGATAACACCATTGGACGCAAGGGAGCCGTAAATAGCCGCAGTGGCTGCGTCTTTGAGCACCGAAATGCTCTCCACGTCATTTGGGTTCACGGCGTCCATCGAGCCTACCACGCCGTCGATCACGACCAATGGAGAGGTGCTGTTCAATGTGCCCGTACCCCGTATGCGTATACTGGACCCGTCCGCGCCCGGCCTGCCCGTGGTTGCCTGCACGTTGACGCCCGCGGCCAGCCCCGCCAGCGAAGAAGATAAGGTCGAAGCCGACCTGTTTTCGACAGATTGCGCATTGATGGTGGCCACGGAGCCGATCACGTTCCCCTTTTTCTGAGTACCGTATCCCACTACCACCACCTCGTCCAGGCTCCGCTCGTCTACTTTCAAAGAAACCTCGATCAATGTCTTGTTCCCGACCGCCTGGATTTCCTTGCTTACATAACCGACAAATGAGAACACCAGAATGGCATTTTCATCGGGTACTTCCAGACTGAAATTCCCATCGCGGTCGGAAGTCGTCCCTTGCTGCGTGCCTTTGATGATGACATTGACGCCCGGGAGCGCTTCTCCTTTTTCGTCGGTCACTTTTCCTTTCACGGGCAGGGTTTTCGTTTCGGGACGCTCGTCCTGCGAATCTTTTGGCGGCATGGTCGTCGGCCCCCCTGTCTCTTTGCCATTCTGGGAGCTTTTGAGGATGTACACCATGCTACCGGTATTCATATACGTTAAATGCAGCGAGCCGAGCATTCTATCGAGCAGCTCCGTTACCCGGTAGGTGCCTTTGCCGACGACAAAGCGGGCTTCGGCGTCGACCTGGTTCTCGATGAAGGCAAAGCGAAGCGGGGTTTGCTTCTCGATTTTGCGGAACAGATCCCGCACACCTTCGTTTTTCAGCTGAATGGTAACCTGGATCTCGGCCAGGGGCTGAGCTTCGGAAGGTCGTGCGGCCATGAGCTGAATGCAGCTTATAGCGATGATTATGTAGGATAAACCTAAGCGCATAAGAAATCGGAGACCGGGCTGATGGTTGGAAAGTGCATACCTTCCCCCGATGATAAAGTTTTTGTACATTTACCAGACGTTTTTAGTGATAGCCAATTATTAAAAGCGACACCCGTTCGTTACGCCTAACTTGCGGGTTAAAAAGCCTTTCGGTTCCCGCCGAAGGGCTTTTGCTTGAATGCGGTATGAGTTTTCAGGTACAAAGGCGGCATTCAGCCGTCTCTGGGGAAAATCGTAAGATCTGCTCCGTACGACATCGTTTTCAGGGTTTAGTAATGATAATCAGGGTTCATAGCGGCATTGCACTAATCACAGGAGCCACCTTCTATTGAGACATGGCCGTTGTCGATGGTGTACGTTGCGCCAATCATTTTAGAAAGTACCGTTAGGACGGTTTCCAGGTTCTCATGATGCATGAATGAGGCGGTAATCCGGCATTTCTTGACTTCCGCGCGGCTAAAAGCCAGTTTTACACCGTAATGTTCGCCGATGAGCTGGCCCGCTTTTTCGAGATCGATATTGTCGAGTACCAGGTAAGCGTCTTTCCAGGCGGTTTCTTCGGTGGCACTCACCGAGGCCGTATTGTATTGTTCCGTACGGGTATTGACGGTAATCTGCTCGTCCGGCTTTATTTTCGCATATACGCGCTCCGTGCTGCCGACTTCCACCAATCCCCGGGTAACTGTGACGACCACTTTGTTTTCCTGCATGTTCACATTGAATGCCGTCCCGAGTACCCGCGTCACAACCGTTCCCGATTTCACCCGGAAGGGCTTCGCCGGGTCGTGAGCAATGTCAAAATAGGCTTCTCCGTGCAAGGTCACGTCGCGTGACCCGTTCCGGAATGACGCCGGCGAATAAGTGAGCTCTGCATCCTCGTTCATAAGCACCGTGCTTCCGTCCGGTAGCGTTAAGAATTGCTTTCCCCGCACTACCTGTGTTTCGTCTTGCCGGGACGGCTGGTCGTTGCGGGTAATGTTCATTTCGGCGGTTTGGCTGCTCCGTAATGTCAGCCACATGAAGCCGCCCAGGGCCAAAAGGACAGCCGCAGCCCAGCTCCACCACATGGTAGCGCGTTTGGCCTGGGGGCGTGTAGTACCTAGGATATTGGTCAGGATTTCCTCGCGCGCCTTTCCGGGCAAGGTTGTTTCTGCGGGATCCTCGTCGGAATGCGCGTCCAGCCACTCCTGAAAGCGGAACTCATAACCGTTTTCGGTCAATCGCCGGAGCTCTTCTTTTTCCGGGTCTGAAGCGTCTCCTGCCAGATACCTGGTCATGAGGAAATCAAATCTTTCCATTCCCGATTGCGGGAAATCGTTGGCGGCATTCGAATGGGTGTCAATGCTCATGAGGGCATTTGTTTTTCTGCGAACATAGAACTGTATCAGGACCGGGAATGGCCCTTTACTTCACATGTCTCCTGAAAAAGCGGTAGGGGGCAATTTTTTCTAAAAAAAATTATTTTGCCGTGAAGATCAGCAGCCAAAAGAGGGTTTCGGCCTTTAAAACAGGGTCGAGGCGGGTGCGGATAAAACGGAGAATGCGCTTCATATGCGCTTTGACCGCCAATCTCGAAAGGTTCATCCGCTCGGCGATGGCCTCGTGGGTGAGGCCTTCCTCCCTTGCCAATTGGAAAATCTCCTGCTGATGGTCGGGCAGACTGCGGATCGCCTCTTGCAACAGCCTCTCACGTTCGTCTTCCTGGACCATCCGTTCCGTAGCATTATCGGCTTGTTCCTGGTAGCCGATTTCGCGGATCATTTCGATGAAGTTAGATTTGCGACGGTAGGCGTCGAAAACCTGTTTTTTGGCCATTCCGTGCAGATATGCCCCAAAATTCAGGACGTCGGGCATTTTATTTCGTCTTAACCATACATCCATGAAAACGTCCTGCACAACTTCCTCCGCGGCGTGTGTAGAGTTCAGAAATTTCAGGGCAAGCCGGTAAACCTTGGGGCTGTATGCATCGAAAATCCACACAAAGGCTGATTCGCTCCCCTCGGATAGCTCGCGCAGCACCTCGCGCTCGTTCTCTGATTTGTGCGTAGCCATGATGAGGGAAAATTGGTTTTTGGGGCAAAACTATTACAATTTTTATAAAATTTATTCAAATAGATTGACTGGCCCTACTTTTATTTAAATCAGGGAGTCGCTCCGAATTTTAATGAAGCACATTGTTTATGAAGGAGTTAGTTACGATCAAGGAAATTGCCCGTCAACTAAGCGTTTCCGTTTCTACTGTTTCCCGCGCTCTTCAGAATAACCCCCGGATTGGTTTGAAAACCCGTGAGAGTGTTCAGGCGCTTGCCGGCCAGCTTAAATATTCCCCTAATGCAGCGGCGCTTCATTTTCGGTCGGGGAAGTCGGGTATCATTGGCGTTGTGCTGCCCGAGATCAGGGAGAATTTCTTTTCCGAAGCACTTAACGGCATCGAGACGATCGCGCTGGATCAGAAATTTCTCGTTGCCTTGTACCAATCGCATGACTCTTTTGAACGGGAAAAGCAGATTTTGGCGGCTTTGACTGCAAACCGTGTGGAAGGGATTCTGCTTTCGGCCGCCAAAGAATCACAAAGTTTTCAGCACGTTCAGGACGTTATTACCCAGCAAATTCCCGTGGTGTTGTTCGACCGCATACCGCCTGGTATTCAGACCCACCAGGTAGGATGTGACGTCAAAAGCGGGGCATATCAGGCTACGAAATGGCTGGGTGCACAAGGTTTCAGGCGCATTGCCCTGCTGAATGGCCCGGCAACGCTGGTTGCCTGTGACGACCGGTACGAGGGATACATTAGGGCGCTGGTGGAGAATGGCTTGGCTGTCGAGAATGCCCTGATAAAGCGGGTTGACCTGACACCGGAGGATACAGCCAGGAAAATGGCACAGTTGCTCACCCTGGACTGCCGGCCGGACGCTGTTCTGGCATTCAACGATTATGTTGCCCTCGACGCGATGCGGGTATGCCGGAACCAGGGCGTGATCATCAACAGGGATATTTCGTTTGCCAGCTTCGCCAATTTACCGATGAATATGTATCTCGAACAGCCTCCCCTGGTTTCCGTCGAGCAGCATCCTTTTGCGATTGGGCAAAAGGCGGCCGAGATTTTGATAAAAAGTATCCGGTCGGGTAGCGGACCTGGTTCGGACGGGTATGAGCGTGTGATCATCGATTCCCAGCTCAAAGTTTGGCAGTAGCATTTACCTTCCCGGGTGTTCAACCCTTACAAGGCATTATTTTGCGCAACCGGTTGCTCAGGCTACGCAACCGGTTGCGTAGCGTGTTTATTGTGATTAACATGCTTTTGCGCTTTCCCAATACTTTCATTACCTGCGCGATATCCTTTAATTAGCAGGTGTTCTAATACCATCGCCCTCTTCTTAGCATACTTCCACTCCTGGCAGGATTTCCTGACAAAGCAATTCCTATTTCGCATACCTGATAAATTCGATTGCTATTGCTAACCTTAAACCTAGATGAATATGAAGCGAAGAGTTGTACTGTTTTTTGCATTATTCCTATTAGTAAGTTCGGGGGGCTTTGCCCAGGTTTACATTGATTCGACCCATTTCAATTGGTCGCGGATCGAGAGTGCCGACCCGGTTGCCCCACTCGTAACGAGCGATGCGGACAATGGTGACGGCGTTGCGGACGGCGCCATGGTGTTAAAGACGGCTGCCACTACACCCGCATTGCAAGGCGTCCAGTATCAGTTGGGGGGAACCGCGGCATTGGGGCAAGTTTTGAATCTCGAAACCAAGTATTACCAGATCGGCGCGTCGTACCTGAAATTCAAGATGCAGGTATATAACAATACCGATAATGTTGTCCTGGCGCAGACGGGTGATTTCACCACTGCCACAGGCGTTGTGGGAACAGGGACATTGTCTTACACATTCACTACGGCAAGTGTCGGGGATCAGATAACCGTGAGATTTCTCAGGTCCGATGACCTGAATCCGGTACGTTCCGCGGGCATCGATTACCTGAAAATCAATACGAAGTTTGCCCGTATGACGCCGCCGGTCGTTGTGGGGCAGTTGATGATCGACGAGGAGAATTTCAACTGGTCGAGAATAGAGAATGCGAATCCGGTGGCCGCCATTGTCAAGAACGACCAGGATAACGGCGACGGCCTGGGCGACGGTGCTTTGCAGATTAAAGGCACAGCCAATACGCCCGCTGTGCAAGGGATACAGTATATGCTGGGCGGAACTCCCGTGGAATACGAAAAGCTGGACCTCGAGATCAAGTATTATGCCAATTCGACTTCCTATACGAATTTTCGAATGCAGGTTTACAATGTGACCGATGATGCAATATTGGCCGAAACCGCAACACTGGGCGTAACGGGCGTGGCCGCCGGTACCGTGGCGCCGGTCTTCGCAGCCTCATTGACCTATTACTTCACGCAGGCCAGTGTAGGCGACCAGATCGCCGTACGATTTGTTCGGAAGGACGATCTCAATCCGGTTCGCATTGTGGCGATCGATTATCTGAAGGTGAACTCGAAGTTTACGAATATGCTGCCCATCTGCAAGCCTGATTTCAGTTTTGATCTTCCGCTCACCGCCGCGACTCCCACTGAAATCAGCGACCTGGAAACAATCCGGAACAGCCTCTTCAACCAATTGTATACCTCGGTACCACCCACGACCGAAGAAGTAAATACGGCATTGGCGCAATATGATTTGCTGAATATTCAGGCTACCGGTACCGACATTACCGGAACGCCCGTCACAGCTCCCGGCCAGTTTGCATTTCTGGCCACATTTGCGCGATATCTCAAATTCAACCCGTCGGATACAGCTGTCGGTCATAAGGCTTCCAACGCCGTTTGGTATCTCGCCAAGCAAAACTGTAATAACACCAACGCCGCCCTTACTTTTTATAACTTTCCCCGCTTTTCCCGACCTGCCATTTTTCTGAATGACTACCTCTCGCCCAAGGTGAAAGCCCTCTTTGGCAACACGCTGTCGACGGAAACGGCGCTGTTTCAATACATCTTCGACGAAAATTATGATTTTGCGACCACTGCAACCAAAGGTGCCATCAATACCGATGTGATTTACCTCGATCTGGACGTGTTGTTCGCATATGCCGACTGGTTCGATACGAACGATGAGAAAATCAGGTACCTGAAAACGATCAAGAGGTTTTTGGAGCGTTTCGTGATCCACACCAATGGCAAGGCCGACGGGTTGAAAAAGGACGGTTCGGGCTTCCATCACGGGTCGGCGTACGATGGTTATATGTACGCATTCAGCACCGCCGCGACTGTCATTAAATCGTTGGAGAATACTGTTTTTCAGATCGACCTGGCTTCGTACACCCGTTTCAGGGACGCGATTTATGCACAATCCATTTACAGCAGCGATTCGGGGATTATACCGCTTTCCATGACGGGAAGGAATCCGCAGACAAGAACGACCTCACTCGCGGCTTCGACGCTCGCCAAACTTGCCATTTCGGGCGGTAAGATACTGGGGCTGTCCACCGCAGACCCTATACTGGCGGGTAACTACAACCGGAAGTACGGGGTTAACAGCGAGTTCAATCTGAATACGGTAACGCCTTTTGAAGAAGGGTACATTCAGTTTAACTACGGAAACCTGGGCGTTTACCGGAAGAACAACTGGGTTGCTACGTCGCGGGGATTTTCCCGGGAGTTGTTTGGAGCGGAGATTTACATCAAACAAAACCGTTTCGGCAGGTACCAGAGCTACGGCACATTGGATATTGCTTACCCGGGGAATACGGTAACCGGCAACGGGTTTGACCTGGCAGGGTGGGATTGGAATTTCAATCCGGGTGCGACGACGATCGTTCTGCCATGGGATAGCTTAGGGGCCGAAAAGAGCCGCGTCGACGAACTTAACACATACAGCTTTGCCGGATCGCTGGTTTTGAAGCAAGCGGGCAAAGCGGTGCTTTCCAAAACAATGGGAGAGAGCGGCTTGTTCGCGATGAGGTTTAAGGAGCGGGGTGATCTGGGCTTTGGAACGACTTACGGACCGCCTACCCACAATGCAACCTTTGAATTTACCAAAACCTATTTTGCCATCGAAGATTACATCATTTGTCTCGGCAGCGGAATCAAAAATAACGACGTCAACCACCCGACGGTTACCACATTGTCGCAAAGATTGAACAACAATGCCAATGACTTGTTTGTCAATGGGGCTGTTAAATCCAGCCAAAGTGCGGAGGCATTTGCGGGTTCGGGGCCAAACTGGGTATTGGATAATTACAAAACAGGATATTATATCGCACCGGGCTCGGGGACGCTCAAAATCCGGAATTCGCTGCAACAGAGTCCCTATCAGAACCAGGAGTTTCCGTCGGACTCTCTCATTGCCACGAACGGATCCAACAATTACCGGCTGGCCTACCTGGACCACGGTACCGCACCGGTGGACAATGCATACCAGTTTGTTTGCCTTCCCGGTTCGGATACCGCAAGAATGGCACAGTTCAGCCAGGCGATGCAGGATGAGCAAACCAGGCCCTTCACGGTTCACGCGAATACGCCTGCGGCGCAGATCATCGAGCATAGATCGTCCAAAACATGGGCATATGCGCTCCCGCTGGCTAATGCATCGATCGACAGCGGTATCGTGGCGTCCAATGATACCCCATGCCTGGTGATGTACCGCGGTGTGAACAACAGTTACAGCCAGATCCTGCTCTCGATCAGCAACCCCGATATGGGGACGTCGCCGTCGACGCCCAAGACCGTCAGGTTGAAGCTCCGTTACGAATGGACGCTCTCCGGTGACCCGAATGCCGCCATCGTATCGTCTGACTCTACCGGTACTGTTATTGACTTCGTACTTGCGGATGGCTTCCCTGTGGAGGTGACTTTGACAGCCGTATGCGCGCCCGTGCAGGTAACCATCGCCGACGTGTACGCGATGAACCCCACGGTGGATTTGAAAAATACCATTTACCTTGGCTACGGGCCAGCGTCACTCACCACCACCGCCACGGCTGCCGGTGCGCAAGGCTACGCATACAGTTGGAATACGGGACAACGGACGCAGGCGATCTCGGTTTCGCAGGCTGGTACCTACACTGCGACAGTTTCTTATGCCGGTGTCTGCGAGGCGAAGGCGTCGGTCAACATTGGTGTACTGGACGTGAGATGCGGCAATGGCAACGATAAGGTGATGATTTGTCATAACGGCAAGACGATCTGTGTGGCACCGGCGGCTGTTGAGGCCCATCTGGGACATGGGGATAGTCTTGGCTCGTGTGGCGCCGGAGCGCGCCTGGGTGTGTCCGCGGATGAGGAAATCAAGTTGGCTTCAAGTATTGCGGTTTATCCTAACCCCGCGCCCGAGAAGTTCTATATTACTGTGCCGAAATTGGAGGCTAATGCAGCGGTAACGTTGTATAATGCACGTGGAGAGGCCGTTCGTACTTTCCGTTTGGCTAACGTAAGACAAGAAGTGTCGCTTAAAGGGCTGCCGACCGGAATGTATCTGGTAAATATCCGCAACGGGAATCAGACTACCGTTAAAAAGATCATCAAACACTGAAATGTATTCTAAATGCGCTGGTTAGTGTTGCCTTCAAGTAAGTTCTGACAAGTTAAATCGGGCCTCGTTTTGGAGGCCCGATTCATTTAGCCGCGGGCGTATTCCTGTTTTTTTTGACTCTTTGCAGTATTTTTTCCGAAACCCATCTATCTTTGTCGTCAGATGATATGATGAATACGCCGATAACTAAAAGATCCTTAGCCGACGAGGTAGCGAACCAGATCAAGGCCTATATCCGGTCGGGACATTACGTGGCCGGTCAGCGGCTGCCTACGGAACCCGAATTGATGAAGCAATATGGGGTAGGGCGGTCTTCCATTCGTGAGGCCGTCAGGATGCTGGCGAATTCCGGTTTGCTGCGTGTGCAGCAAGGGCTTGGGACATTCATCAATGAGTTTGTAGAGGATAATGAAACCTTACACCAGCGTTTGAACCGTGCTGCGGCAAAGGACATTGACGAGGTAAGGCAGCTCCTGGAAGTGAAGATCGCGCAAAAAGCCGCGCTCAACCGCACGCAGCAGCAACTCGACGAAATCGAAGGTTTCCTGAACGAGCGCATCCAGGCGGCTCACCAGGCAAAAATCGAGGAATGCATCCAGGCGGATATCAACTTTCACGTCAGCATCGCCAGGGCGGCGGGTAATGAAATTCTGGCCGATATGTATGCTGCATTTTCGTCCCGACTGAAAAGCTGGTTTTTACAAATTCACTCCGACACCAGCTCGTTCATTCAGACCAATGATCTGCATAAATCGCTGTTTCTGAGCATCAGAGATGGGAACGAAGAGCAGGCATTGCGCTTTGCCAGAGAAATTTTAAGACACTAAATTTTTTTAATATTAAACATCAGATGATATGATGAATAATCCGACCGCCGAGCAATTACCCGCATCCGTTTTGCCACCCGCCAAAACGGTGTACCCGATCCTCTTTGCGATCAGTTTCGCACATTTGTTGAATGATACGATGCAGGCAGTCATTGCGTCGATTTATCCCTTGCTCAAAGTTGACTTTCACCTGAGTTTCGCCCAGATAGGTCTGGTGACATTGTGCTATCAAATCACGGCCTCTCTGTTGCAGCCGTTTGTGGGGCTTTATACCGACAAAAATCCTAAACCTTTCTCGATAGCTGTGGGCATGGCTTTCTCGCTCATCGGGGTTCTGTCGCTGGCCTGGGCAGATTCCTTCGGGCTGGTGTTAATCGCTGTGAGTCTGATCGGTATTGGTTCTTCCATTTTTCACCCGGAGTCGTCACGCATTGCCCATTTGGCTTCCGGCGGCAAGCGGGGGTTCGCGCAGTCGTTTTTCCAGCTGGGCGGCAATAGCGGTAGCGCCCTGGGGCCGTTGCTGGCAGCATTAATTGTCGCTCCATTTGGTCAGCACGGCATTATGTGGTTTTCAGTTGCCGCGATTCTGGGCGTGATGCTGGCCATCCATATCGGGAAATGGTACAAAGGCAGCGCATCGCAGAGAGCGGCCAAAACAGTGTCCGCTGTCCACAGTTCGCTGAGTCAGAATAAAGTGGTTTTCTCGCTTGTGATCCTGCTTATCCTGATTTTCTCCAAATATGTGTATCTGGCGGGCATGACGAGCTACTATACCTTCTTTCTGATGAATAAATTCGGCCTGACCATTCAGGAGTCTCAGATTCAATTGTTTATATTCTCGTCAGCCGTTGCCATCGGCACAGTCGCCGGCGGGCCGATAGGGGACCGGTTCGGACGTAAGTATGTGATCTGGATTTCGATTCTTGGAGCTGCCCCGTTCACGATGCTGCTGCCGTATGCCAATCTGTTTTGGACCACCATTCTCGCAGTTTGCATCGGCCTGATTATCTCTTCTGCCTTTTCGGCCATTGTGGTTTATGCCCAGGAGTTGGTGCCCGGCAAAGTAGGGTTGATTGGCGGCTTATTTTTTGGATTATCTTTCGGTATGGGCGGGCTCGGTTCAGCATTGCTGGGTACCCTGGCGGATCATACGAGTATCGAATATGTGTTTCAACTTTGCGCGTTTTTGCCGCTGATCGGTATTATCACCGGGCTCTTGCCGAAACTGAAAAACGGGTGATTGTCCAATGGATTGACTTGAAAATTAGTGCAGGTTAATGAATGAAAATCATTTCCATTTTTTAATTCTGCTCCAATAAATGTCTCCTATAACTGCAACAATCAGAATGCCTAAAACAACATATAAAGTCGGTCCTACTTTCCAATGTTGCAATTTGAATTGTATAAGCAACAGGAGAATTGCCGCTATTGCAATCAATACTATCACACGAGCTGCATTAATGTAAATCCTTTGCATGTTGGTAGCCTGTTTGTTAAATGTGCGTCAAGATAATGTAATAAGTATTGAAATATTGAAAAATCAATGATTATTGAGAATTCTTTCAATAATCAAAAAGGAATTCGGACACTCATCATGACCTGCCTTGGCCTGAGTTGGAAGCCGCTTTCCGCAGTCGTAAATGTTGAATTTATGATCGATACATAGTTTTGTGCATTTGTCAGGTTCATTCCCCGGATTTCGAGATCGATTTTCCTTTTCCCGAAAGTGTAACGATAGCGCAGGTTTAAATAAAACTGGTTTTGATTTGCGCTTCCCCGTGTGGCGTAATGCTCCGCGTCGAGCCGCAATGCATGTGCATTAGCCGGATAGACATCCACACCCAATTGCAGTTGCGAAATGCCCGATGTTTTACTGCGCTGATTAGCGACCCGACTTTGCAAGAAATGACTGATTGCGGAAAGCTCGATACCGAGGTAACTGGTAAATAGTGTCGAGGCTGATAGCCCGACGCGGTAATTCCCGTTTCGAATGGTAACCCGGCGATCGGTCAGGATCTGTTCGGACCGGGTAAATCCGGCGTCGCTGTTCAGCTTAATGGAGGTTTTGATTCCGCCAAAATATTTTCCAATGCCTAAATGAATATTCTTAGAAAGCTGGATATTGTTGTTCCGGATAAAAGTAAGTTCCGCAGCACCCGTTGAATCGATGCCGGTGCGGTATTGCAAGTTGTGATTAATCCGCATCAAAGAGCCCGCCAGATTTAAGAATATCAGTGAAAGGGGGTTTTTATAGTTAATTCCGATCCTGCCCGTGAGGATTCTGTTAACCGGAATGGCCCCGTACATCTTCTGTATGTTTCTGTATGACCTGAGAATGAATCCGCTGTATACCTGTGATGGATTTCCGAAGTCATAAGAATAGCTCGCGCCGGAGGTGAAGTCGGTGTACTCTGTGATCCGGTATCTTGCCGTTAACGAAGGTTCGAAGGCCAGCTGTGTCCGTTTTTGAAGGCTGTCCTTTATGAAATCCGATATGCTGAATGCATGCATTCTGAGCGGAAGACTCAGTTCTATCTGCCATTTCGAAGATTCGTAATAGCTGCCTATTTGTGCGAATGGTGCCAGGTGCGTGTATTTCAAATCGTTCCGAAATGCATTGTCGTGCATACGGATGCTATCGCCTGCGGAGGTATGTATCGCGCTTTCGAATTGATGATTGCGGAAGTTCAATCCTGCCGATGGCGTGAATGCGATCCGTGAAAATTGCCGGGTAATGCTGATTGTGTTTCTGGTATCCAACTCGGTGGTACGGATATTCTGCGAGATTGACTGGAAATCTTTCCCTGCATTGAAGAGCGACGGGAAAACACCGGGCTGGATGGTCAGCGTTTCCGGGCGCCGGTTGAAAGCCGTTTGTGAGTGGATGTTTAAGAGCTGTTTGCCCGCGTGCGTAATGATGGCAAGGCTGTTTTGCAGCTGCGTTTGTTTAGTTGTTAAATCCTGATTGGTTTGAAGCAGGTTCCGGCTCAGGCCACCGGTGCCATCGATTTGTCCGAACTGCCCGCTGGCGTTATTTTTCAGAAAAAGGCGTTCCGTGTTTTTTTCGACCACCAAATTGCCATTCAATACCTTTGCATCCGAGCGGTTTGCGATCCTTTCGTCGATTTCGACAACCCCGCCGGGCGTCAACAGCCGCGTATAGTTCCTTCCGGCTTGTTGCTGCATCTCGTCCCGTACGCCCAGTCCGAGTTTCAATTCGGTTTGATTCTTTGTTTTTTTGATCAGGTTGAATGAGGCAAGGTGAGATCTGTTGTCGAGCCATCGGTCGGGGCTGGTGTTGGGGGTATTCAACGACTGAATGCTTAGTACCGGACCCGGAATCCTTGTTTGCGACGATTGGGTCAGCACATCCAGCTGCCTGGAAAGGTCCGTCCCGACATTGTTGCTTTGCAAGCTCGTTATCGCCTGGAAACTTCGGTTGAACAGCATCGGAGTGAGGTTCGCGTCCCATAAAGCCGGGCTTAATCCTATGCCGGCTTTCGCGCTTCCGGTGGTTGTGACCTTTTTAAGTTGAATATTCAGGGAAGCGCTTTCTGAAAACACTTTTGATTTCAAAATTTTAATCGGCTGATCGTTTTCCATCACCTGCACTTTTCTGACAGCGTCGGCCGGGAGGTTCTCGTTGGCGAGATTGTACCTGCCTTCCAGCAAATCCAGACCGTTGATGTAGTATTTTCCGATCGGGTTACCCTGGTAAAGGATCTGGCCGTTATCCTTGATTTCAATGCCGGGCATTCGTTTGATCACATCCGCAATCGTCCGGTCGCCTTCCGCCTTGAAAGCGCTGACCTGGTAATCGATCGTGTCTTTTCGTAGAATAACCGGAGGTGCCTTTACCGTCAGTTCTTGCAATTTTAATGCACTTTCCTTTAAAACTAACTGCGTAGCCTGTGATTTGTTGGGAAGCAGGAAGAGCCCGGGTTCGAACCCGAGGCGCGTAGCCTTGATCGTCAGCGTGTCGACTGCGAGAGCCGTTTTCAAAGTAAAACTCCCGTCATTGGCACTGAATGTGAATGCGGATATCGTATTGTTTTTGTTGATGATCGCGACATTCGCGTTAGGGATAACCGTGCCGCGCTCATCCACGACCTTGCCCGAAATCGTCGTTTGGGCAAAGGAACGGCAGCACCCGATCTGAATGAAGAAGAACAGGGCTGCGATGATTTGGTTGGCTATTCCAATTTTCAATGGGTGGAAAACTCGATCGGGTTGTTGTCGGATTTGATCTTTTGCTGTATTCGCTGCGTGATTTCACTTCGGCCCGATGTGAAAACCACGCCGGATTGTTCAGCTATCCCGACGGGATTTGCCCGATATTCCTGCCGTTTTCTGAAAAAAGTCCGTTTATCGGTTTTGACGGTTTTCAGCGGTGTCGTATCAGGTATTTCGCGCCGTGACTGCTTTAAGCCATTTAAAACAAAGTCGTATTGTTTTTTGGAATCGGTGAGGCGGATGATCAGGCCCGGTAGCCCGCAAAATTTATAGGGCCCCTCACTGACCGGTACCCTTTCTGTAAACCAGGCTTCCCATTTTCTTCCGCCAAACTCCGTAGTGGCCCGCTGGGCGGGATAGCCGGAAACGGTCGTGGTGTCCTGCGTCAAAGCCCATTGCAGGTGGCCCTCGGCCTCAGCGTATGAAAAATAATCATGGTAGATCCGGTCTGTGGTGCGGATCGCATTACAGCCGTGTTTGACAATGTTGAAATCGAAATCTGTTCGATGTTTTTGCAGAAATGAAATCAGATTCTGGCGGTTTGCGCCATCGCTGCTTGCCGAGATTGCCGAATCCTGCAAATACCTGTTTTGACTCTTGAACAGGGATTGCTCCTGGTTGATGAATAGGAGAAACGGCTCCGTTTTGGAAACTGTGCTTGTGCTGTCGGGATAAAATGTCAGTTGGAAAGTACAGGCGATGTCGTAGGAAACAACGGGAGGTACTTTGTCCTGGCCCATTGCAAATTCACAGGTCAACATCAGGAATGCGACGCAAGCAAATCGTAACATATCAGATACTTTTATGTTTTAAGTATGAATATATTATAATTTACTTATAGATTACAATGTCAGGGGCATTCACTTTCGCTCACACCGTCATAGACGACCATTTTCGCCGGGGCGATATTAGCGTTGCAATACCCGACGGCTTTGTTTTGTTGTTCAGCCTCAGGGTCATAATGAAATTGCAGTTGAAAAATCGTATCCCTTTTGATTAGCGATTGCGGAAGATTTATCACGGCTGCCACGTAGAATTCGCCTTGGCTGCCACCTTCCATCCGGGTGGCGTGCGGCGTCGGCCTCAGGAGCCGAACCAGATGTGTTTCTGTTTTGGTTGGACAGTATTGCGTCAGGTAAACGGCTGGAATGCATTGGATTTCCGACACCGGTTCTGTTTTGTCCTTCTTGCAGCTAATCAATGCCAGCAGTCCCAATGCAATGGGCATTATATGTTTTTTCATATTCATAGCGGTTCATACAGATTTCATAGCGAAGGATTTGAGTACTATTTTTAAAAGACGTCAAAACACTTGTAATCGTTGTAATTCAAAATACGGTTACTTAATATTAACGGTATTTTGAGGATTCGCAACGATGACCATCGAAATAAGTGTCTGGCAGAATATGAGAGAAAATCGGAGACACCGGCCATGAAAAAGCTATTCTGTTTTATTATTGTCGCTATGGTTGCCGCATTAATTGCAGTATCCTGTAAAAAAAAGGAGGCACCCGCGATAGAAGTTTCGGCCAGATTGAACAGGGATTCGGTCAATCTGGGTGTTTTGTATGTCGATCAGGCATATCGGCATATTGGTAAGGACTCGGCCAATCTCTTTGAAATAGATACTATTTATAAGATTTATCAAAAGCGGGTATTCCTTGCCTTTCCTTACAAAGGAGAAGGCTCGATCATGCTGTATTTCGGGGATGAGTTTCTGAATACCGAAATAGAAGGGCCTGCAAGAACTTTCGCGTTGTTCAATAGGGTGTCGTACCCGTCCGGATTGGCTTGCGCATGGGACGAAGAAAAAGGTACGTTGGTTGTTACCTCCAAGTACACGCCCGATTTGCTCAAAATGGTCTTTCCCGGCAAATCCGCTTATATAGACCCGGCCAGTTCCAGAATACATCATAGCCTGGCAAGTGCCAGGGCGGTGAATAAGGCCGGAGGCCAATCATTTATCACCTTCATTTATCACGATGATGATCCGAAACTGGGCCAGGTTACCTACAAGCTCAGATTGAAACAGCTGTTTGTGTATGTTCCGCAAGCGGGATTTCAGGGATACGACTCCTGGTATGCTATGTATTGATCCTATTGAATTCGTTTTTAGGGAATTAGCTGCCTTTCGTTCAAGCGGAACGCACGTCCAGGATCTTCAATTTACGAATACCGGCAGGCATTTTCCACTCTACGGTTTCGCCCTTGCAGAGACCGATCAAAGCGGCGCCCATCGGGGTAAGTACAGATATTCGTTGTTGCGAAATATCGGCCAGATTGGGCATGACGATGCTGAATTCCATTTCCCTGTTTGTGGTCAATTCCAAAACTTTTACCTGTGAGTTCAGACGGATGCTATCCGCCGGAAGCTGATCGTCTTCCACGACTATCGCCCGGTTCAGCTCGTAGGCAAGTGACATTTCAATTGCGGCCGGGCTGTCGGAGAAGTTGCTTGCAAACTGTTTGAGAAGGCGAAAATCATTTTTTCCAAGTATGACTGGGCTGGTGTTGCTGCTCATGATTCGGTTGGGTTTGTTGGTTGTCCACGGAGTGGTTTCAAGATTAAGGGTTAAGGAATAGCCTAGCAGTTCACCGCAACTCCGGGGAGATACGATGAAACTGCGGTCTATGATAGCGTTATGTGTTTGATGCTGAATGTTAAATGTCCCGGCTGCTATTTCGCGGGAACGGTATTTTGGAGGTCGGACCAGTATTGGTTGACGAAAATTCTCTCTTGCCGCGACAGCCCCTCGTTGGCTTTGGTAAGCCGGGCCAATATCCTGAGAAATCGCTCGGTGGCGATTTTGTACGAGTTTGCCGTTCGGTTCCCGACGGGACCTTGTCGTTGTGTCGCACCTGTTTTGTCAAGAACGTCGGCATTCTCACGGATAAAGTTGGTGATGATGGACATATCAGGCCGATGATGCGGCAAGTCAGCTTCCTGCTGGCGAAACTGGCCATGTGTGCTGAAAAGTTGCTGGATTTTTTCCAGTGCCGGTGAAATTCCCATTTTATCCATGCATTGCAAATCGTTTGGTACTCAGTACTTATCCTCGCTTGTTGATAGGGTTTAGTTAAATGCCAGTGCCGCAAACTGATGGAACACCTTTTCGTCGAGTTTGTAGCGATCGTTTAGGGTGAGGCTGCTGCGGGCGTTAAAAAGCGCATAATTTACCGCATTGTACATCAGCCAATAGGAGGGAGCCACTCCCAGCAGGTTCTGTTCAATCCTCAGGCGCTCGCGTGCCTGCCGGGCCAGCTGCACCGGGATTGGCAAGCTGCTAAGCAGGTTCTCCTCTTTGCGGCTCATCGATTTTTTTTGAAAATACTCATACACCATCGCTGTCAGCGTAAGATCCTGTTGTGTGACGGAGCTTAACAGGTCGATCAGCTGCTGCTGAAGTGCGTCCAAATCTATCTTGCGATTACCCTTTGGTCTGCGTAATTGCGGCAATGCATCCGGACTACCGGAAGCACCGCTTTTTCTTTGCTGCCCTTTGAAAGCGCCGGGTAACTTTCCGCGCAGCCAATCCTGGTAGTGGTCGAGTTCCGTGAAGGAATCTGCCCAGCCCATTAATCCATTCTGGCATACTGCCCGGTACATGCTTCCGCCGGGCAGCCCGTTGTCGGCCGTGAGCGTGCGTCCCTGTATGCTGAAAGGCGTTTTGCCGTTATAGCCATTGGTAACAATAATGCTCCGTTTCAGGCGCTCACCACCAATCGGCAGTTCTTCGGGGAGGATAATGCTGATGCTGAATTCTCCGGTAATGGTATGCTTGATCTGCAATTCATATTGATCGAACAGATTGTCAACGGCCTGCCTGATCATTTGGTTAGGAATGATGGTGTAGCCGGAGCTCTGTATTCCGAAGATTGTTTTTCGGTGCCCGGGCGGTGTCCCTACGATCAGCTGCTGCCGATCGGTGGCGATGATGTCATACTCGGGCAACATGTCGGACAGCAACACCGAATCTACCGGATAACAAATCTCCTCCCAGGATGTAGCCGTTTGCGGCATTGCAGTTAGATAAGTCATTCCAATTGCTTTTTTACAGTTGTAAATTTACAGCCGGGAATTGAATTTCCAATCTTTGCCCGTAATATTTAGGCAAAGATTGGTTTGGACTTACGCGGTTATTCGATCGGCTATGCGGCTCGCGCTGTCATGTGAAGGCAACTTTTCCTCCTGCTCAAACTGCATTCGCACGCTCTATCGGGCAGGCGTAAGCACTATTTTGCGCAGATCAAGCAGCGCACCGTCTGCGAATGCCTGACCAGGCCTGAATTTTACTTTTTGAGTGCCGCCGGTAAGGCGCAGGGTGCCCACAGACTTGCTTTGGAAAGTCTCCCAACCACCACTCCGGGCGACTTTTCCGGATAGCGAGACCTTCTCTGCCTCTAACACGAACGCTTTCCCGGCTTCTTTATCATCGACGGACCATTCCATGCGCACTTCAAATACGCCGCCTTTGGGAACGTCGATCTCCCATTCGACGGCATCCTTGGCGCCAAACCAGCCAAAGGCTTTCCATTTGGGCATATACTGAATTTTTGGGCCCGTGCCTTTGCCTTTTTCGGCTGTTAGATGAAGGACGCCTTTTGCGTCGGCGTACACAAGCTCGGGAATATTGATAGTGTCGCGTACCGCCTTCACGTAACCAGCGATTTCACTTACAGGAGCGATCCAGATGCCATTGTTGGGATCTTTGGCATATTCACAGAGTTTGCGAAGCATTGCCAGGCGGGTAGTTTGGGGGCCGGAGTCGGCCATCTCGTGCCCTGCGAGCACGAGCCATTGTCCCGATTTTCTGGCGGCTTCGATGATCGGAAGGATTTGTTCGAAGTCTTTACCGTCGGTTTCCATGCCCGTCAGCTGCGCGAAATCGCAATAGGCAGGGTCTACGGGCGCTTCGTCCAACCAGCCGCGTCCCGTCCCGAATAGTTCAGAGATGAGTGGTACAAAGCTCCGTGTCCCGCGCCCGCGACCTACGAACGTGTGTCCGCACGGATATGCGTAGGAGACAGGTGTTACCCCAAGCATGGCCTGGATCTGGCGATTGGTTTCTGTGAGTTCGAAGCGCATTTGGTCGAGTGTGTAAGTTTCGAGCGCCTTTTCCCTGGACCACACGAAATTACCGCTGCAAGGATGATGCAATGAATGATTGCCCATCTCGTGCCCGCTGGCTACGGCTTTTTTCCAGCCTTCCAGCTGTTTTTGAACGGCAGAGGGGACGAGGTAAAATGTCCCTTTTACACCGTACTCGTTGAGGAGCGGCACGCCCGCTGTCGCCTGACTGCCGCGTGCATCGTCGAAGGTAAGGCTGATCGCCATCTTTTTCCCTTCGGGCCACCGCAAGGTTTGCGAGCGGGCCGGGGACGTGACGAGCCCGAGGATGGCCAGGCAGGAAAAACTCAGATTGCGAAGCGAATATTTGTATTTCATAAGGGTAGGATGTTAGGATTGGATGGTCGCTTATTTAGCGCCTTTGATAAAGGCAAGCAAGTCGGCCATTTGTTGTTTATCGATGGATGCTTCGAGCCCGACCGGCATGCTCGACATGCCCAATGTTTTCAATGACTTGATATCCTTGCGTGCGATCACCCTTTTCTGGCCTCCGTAGTTGGAAAGCGTCAGGGCGGAAGGTGTTTCGCTGGATATTAATCCCTGCGCCGATTCGCCGGAGCTGAGTTCGATTTGCCAGAGATCATAGCCGTCGGCAATGGAAAAGTTGGGATCCAGGATATCTCCCATAATCGATTCGGGGCGCCTGTTTCGGATCGTGCCAAGGTCCGGTCCGAAGGCCACACCGCCTGCGCCGCCGACCTGGTGGCAAATCGAGCACTGCTGCTCGAACACCCGCTTGCCGGCTTGCGGATTTCCCGGCAAGGTCATGACCGGCTTGTAGGATTGTATCACAACCTGGCGCTGGCTTTCTTTCTGCGTCAAAAGCTGCCTCGCACGGTTGCGGATTGTTTCGTTCTGATGAGCCATCAGCGATACACTGCGCGGCCACCCCAGACTCGCCTGATCGATTTTGCCTTGTTCCAGTCCGTCAAGCAGGAGGGTAATCCGCCTGGGATCGGAAATGAAGAATCCTATGGCCGATTCACGTACATCGCGTGTTAATGACGCCCATCTTTCCAGCAGTAACACGCACACTGTCTCGTCCGGTATAGCGCTGAGCGTTTTTAACGCCGCGATTTGTACCTGACGCGGTTCGTTCGGCACTACCAGTTTTTTAAGTTTATCGGAATACTCCGCCGGGTTTTTGAAAGAAAGAAACTGAATGGCTTCTGCCCGTTTTTCCGGCGTTGCGCTATTATGGGAGGCTGTCAGTAGGGCCGTTTTGATAGCGGCCTGGGTCTCCGGTCCGGCCGGGAGACCGGTTTTTCGCAGGAGCTGCATGCTCGCCTGCCTTATTTCCGTATTGGGGTTTTTCAATGATGCATTCAGTAACAGCGTTTTTCGGCTTCGAGTTGGGCAAGATCTGTTTTCTTGTTCAGGCTTTCGGCGAGCCCACGTAACACGGGCGCCTGCCACCCCTGCGTGCTCGCGGGAGCCACTGTTTTCCGGATGATCGAACGGATAGCGGCAGCATCGCCCCGAGCGCCGGTTAACGTGCTCAGCCGTTGCACCAGCGCCGCATATGCTCCGTTCCCCGGTTTGTAGCGTTTTAAAGTTTCAGCAAACAGCACATCGTTCCCATAGGCCGAAGTGAGCGCGGCGGTTTGTACCCAAGGGTCCCGCAGGTCTTTGAACAGAATTGTTTCGCGAGCTTTGAGCGCCTCAGCCGATTGTATTTCGCCCAGGGTCAGGAGCGCCTGAAAGCGAACTTTTGCATTTGCGTGATTCGCCAGGGTAGTGAGGGCAGGTATTAGCTCCGGAAACTCCGTCAGGTGCAGCTCAGCGATCTTGACGGAGTTTTCTGCTACACCCGCTTGTGGGTCCCTGAGCGCACGTTGCAGGTCGTCTGCGCGGAGCGCACCCAGGCCCTCCAAAGCCCATAATGCGTGTAACCGGCCTTTGGGGTCTTTGCCATTGGCCATGCTTCTCAACAGCGGAATAGCTGTTTCATGATGGCGGTCCAGCAGCAGTCGTTGCGCATTGCGGCGCCACCAGATGTTCTTGTCTGCCAGTTTTTGGACCAGATCAGCATCCGTCAATGCATTCAGATCCAGCTTGCCCGACCACGACAACCGGGGAGTACCTTTGGGTGAAATGCGGTAAATTCGTCCCATGTCCCGGCCATTATAAAGCGCCCCGGATTTCACGACCTCGTCGGCCATCCACTCCGGATGCTCGATAATCTGGCGGTAGTAGTCCACGACGTACAATGCACCATCCGGCCCGATGTACATATTCACCGGCCTGAACCAGGAGTCGGTGGAAGCGAGGAACTCTTTTTTATCCTGCATACGGCTGGCCGTAAAACTCGCCCCGTTATCGCGGATAATATCGGCATGGACCAGGTTGCTGACCGGTTCCGCAACGAATGCGACGCTATCGTAAGGACTTGGAAACAGACCGCCCTGATAGCTCGTCAGCCCGCAGGCGGAGGTAAATACACCCAGGTCGGTGAGCAATTGATGCTGCGGGCTCTTTGTAATGGGAAACACTTCCGAGGAATGATCCGATAGGGTCTGGGTTACTTTGGAAACCAGCAGATCGGGGTTACGCTGCAAGTAGCGGTTGGCAATTACTTCGTGATAACCGGGGTTAGCATTGCTTACGAGCAGATAATGCCCCCACTGATCGAATGTATGGCCAAATTGTGTGTAGCTGCTCAATACTTCCAGTCCCTTGGTATCAGGCTGGAAACGTACACCTCTTCCCAAACCATTTTCGGGTAGACGGGGGCTGTCGGCGAGATGCGGATAGCGGATTTCCCCGCCGCGGTCGCCGAATTCCTTTTGAAAAGTTTTGGTCGTAACGGCTGGTTCATGTCCGAGGTAAATCCAGTTGTCGATGCCCAGGATCGGGTTGTTGAAGTTATGTTGCGGGTTGGACATCGCGAAACCCGTCAGGAGCGTGTCGCGGGTATCTGCCTTCCCGTCGCCATTGGTGTCTTCCAGGTAGAGTACATTGGGCGGGTCCGTTACCAATACGCCCTTCTTCCACCGCAGGATACCGGTCGGCAGCACCAGATTTTCGGCAAAGATGACCGAGCGATCCATTTTTCCGTCGCCGTCGGTATCTTGCAGCGTCCTCACCTTGCCCGTACCACTTTTATCGAGCGGATAGCCGTGCATTTCGACGACATACATTACTCCGTTTTCATCGATTTCCATCGCCACCGGATCGGAGATTACCGGCTCACTGGCCACCATTTCGATCTGAAATCCATCCGGGATTTCAAATGTGGCGATTGCATCTTCGGGCTTTACCTCCCGGGGAGGCAAGTCTTTTCGCTCTATGGCAAATGCACATACCCCGCCGCAAAGCGCCAGGACAGCCAGAAAGCGTTTCATACTGGTATTGTTCATGGGTAATATAGCTCTGCCGGCGCCAATAGTATTTGGTATTCGCCGCGTGACTAATATTACTTGGTTCTGCCGAACTTCGGCTACTCAGTACTAAATTTATATGTTAATAGGGATTTGAAATAGGATTGATCCTATATCAGGCAATGCGGATCCACCCGGCTGGACCCGCATTGAAATTGAGTAACTAGCGGGTCGTGTAACCGCCATTGGCAAAAATGGTCTGGCCGGTAATCCACCAGCCGTCTGTAACGAGGAACTCTACGAGCGGAGCGATATCCTTGATATCCGTCAATCCTCCGAGCGCGGAAGCTGATTTGTGATAGGCTACCGCGTCAGCGCTTTCCTGGCCGTAAAAGAACGGCGTATCCATCGGGCCGGGAGCGACGGCCGTTACAGAAATGCTCCTGGTGCCAAACTCCTTGGAAGCGGCGCGGGTATAATGCTCAACGGGAGCTTTTTGCCCGGCATAAGTTGCGTACAACCCGGTATAGGCGGCCAAAAGCGAGGTGACGATCGTGCATATTTTGCCGTTTTCATTGAGTTTTTTGCCGGCTTCCCCGATAAAGAAGTAGGCCACTTTGGAGTTAATATCCGCCATGCTGTCATATTCAGCCTCCGTAGTTTCGGTGAATGGCTTTTTCAAAACCTTGCCAACGGTATTAATGGCGATGTCGATGCCGCCGAATCGCGTAATCGTTTCATCGAAAAAGCGGGTGATGTTGCTAATCCGGGTAAGGTCGCCCTGGAATAGGAACCCGTCCGCTCCTTCGGCCTCTACGGCTGCAAGTGTTTCCTCCGCTTCGGAGCGGGAGCTTTCGCTATTGTAATGAATCGCAAGTTTGGAGGCACCCTTCTTTGCAAAATCACGGGCCAGCAAACCTCCGAGGTTCTTCCCACCACCCGCAATCAGTACTACTTTGCCTTTGAGATCGTTTCTTGACATTATTTCTGATTTTTAGTTAATAATGCCAAAGGTAGACCGTCCGTTCGGGGCGGTTATGGTGAACTTTTCAGATTTTTCAGTCGACGACCGATACCCTTTGCCGGTATTGTCCCGGCGTTATTCCTGCATATTTTTTGTAGAATTTTGAGAAGTTGGAAGGGTCATAACTTAGCTTGCGGGCGATCTCAGCAGCCGGAATATCGGTTTCATCCATCATGCTATTCGCTTTTTCCAGGATCTTTTGAATATAGAAATGGCAAGGGTGATTTCCGGTACCCTGCTTGACAACAGCAATCAGGTGTTTATGAGAAATACATAGCTCCTCCGCGATGTCGCTCAGCTCCATCATTTCTGTTTGCCGTCCTGCCGCCAGGTCCGAAAGGTGTGAATCGATCAGTTTGAAATAAGCGGCGATCAATTCCATATGTCGTGCTGCGGTACTTTCTTCTGCTGCCATAGCCGGAGTTTTGAAAATGTAAAATTACATTAATAACCATCGTACTGAGCTTTTGAATTAAATCCGCAATGGAATTGGCATGCTCACTCAGTCAGGTTTCTCTCACGAGAAAATTCGGCGGCAATCTGGCTAAACGTCGTATTCCCCAATAAAGCTCGGGTATTTTCCTTCCGCGGGGTAGTAGTAGAATGCAAAGAGCAGCTTGCTTCCCGGCGGGACCTTGTCGCCGTTTGCATCTAGTCCAATGCGGTCGCTTACCCATCGCGACTGTTTAAGAATTTCGATTAGTTTGTCGTCCAACGCCGGATTGAATCCCGTGATGGTCTTAACGGAATCCACTGTCAAATTGCCGTTAAAAGTAATTTCAAAAATTGCAAAACGCTTTCTTAATGTCTCGCCCCGAAAAACCGCAAGACGCTCGCCGAGGTCGGCACCGAAGCGTATTTTGCTGGTTGTGATAATATTGCGCTGCTTCAAAAAGTCAAGCATTTCCAGTTCACGATCCTGGTTGTTGCGCCTGGGACTGGTTAATATCACATAGCCGGAGCATGAATCGAAAATATAACGGCCACCATCCGCTTTGCGCGCATAGACCAGCATTTCCGTCCCTATTTCAAAGAAAACGTCGCAAGAGCTCCTCCGTTTTCCGTCGCTGCTTCCGTAAATAGATAAGGATTTGACCGGATCACCCTTGAAAAGCTGATGAATGACGATGTTGGACTTATAATGAGGTGCCGAGCCTTGGTTGGGAAAAGTTTGGGTCACAGTTATTCTGGCGACAAAGTCGGACTGGATGTATTTCTCCATAAACTTTGGTTCTAAGCAACTGCACGCATTTCCGTCAAAGGCAAGCGCCAAGGTTATGAGTAGAATAAGGTACTTCATCAGGACACATGTAAGTAATCTACGGTAATATACGTAGGTAAATGTATAAATAAATTATATACTTCTGTGGGCAGCGCGGTTTGCAGCATTATTGTAATCGTTTGAAGCTTCTCGCACGAGGAATTGCGGTATATTCGGCCATTCATATCCATAACAATCTATCACATGAGTACAATAGAAAAGGCTTCTGCACCAGCAGTACCGATTTCAAAAGCATTGGTGTCCAACGGATTATTGTTCATTTCGGGTCAGATCGGTTCTGCCGGCGGGCAGTTGGTGACGAGTTCCTTCGAGGATGAGGTAAAGCAGGTGTTTACCAATATTGAGACGATTCTTCAAGAGTATGAGCTGACTTTCAGTCACATTGTGAGTGTGACGGTGTATCTGACAGATATGAGGTATTTCGACGAGCTGAATGCGGTGTATCAAACTTACTTTGCCGACCGCTATCCGACCCGTACCTGCATAGCCGTGGCAGGTTTGCCCAAACAAGCGCGGGTTGAACTAACCACAATCGCCAGTTTAGAGCTGAAAGCGAGCTAGGCGGTGCTCACCGGCGAATGATCATTCCGGACGTCGGCGTGTAGCCTGGAAAAAATGGGACTTGCAAGTTTACTAACCTGCAAGTCCCTGTCAATTTCGGTTTCGATTCCGGCGGAGGAATCGTGCTGTATTCTGTGGTTTTCGTTAATAGGATTCGGCCTCAGCTCTTTCCGATTCGGATGCCTGAAAGCCCTTTCTTCATAACATCCTTCACCCTCGATTTCAGGGTTATAGCCAAATCTTCTTCTTCTAATTTCAATACGTAATAGTCCGCGTCGAGAATCGGGACAAAGTATCTCGGATGTTTGATTTCGGAGAAAGTCTCCACAGGGATATTGGCAAATTTATTGTTCTTATCCTTGGTGTGCGTCGCGCGCGAGTCGAATCCGATGTTGCTGATCAGGTTCACATTCGGGCATATGCAGAGACTGTTGTTCCAGAAATTCATAAATGCATACTGAAAATCCCAGGTATCGATGGCATTTGTCTTTACCATACTCAAAGTTTTGGCCAGGCGGTCGGTTACCTTTTTGCGGCCATAGACATATTTGAACAGGTCTTCCTGGACAAAACCGTCCATCAGCAGCAGATTCTCATCATAATTTTCCCAAACCCGGCGCCATGACGCCCAGCCCCATATGTAGGTGTATTTGGAAAAATAATAGGTAGCCTCCCCGAATTTTTTGTTGTTGGCCATGCGGGTGCCGGCAATGTGGGCAACGCGCGTATCGTACCGGTATTTTTCAAGCAATGTATCGCAAAACGCGAAGAACCCTTCTCCCGGCAGGCAATCGTCTTCCAGGACAATGCCTTCCTCCTCATGCTCGAAAAACCATTTAACTGCTCCGCTCACACCCATTTTACATCCCAGATTCTCCGGCCTGTACAACAGGTGTACTTCGCAGTCCCAATCTATCTGGATCACGCTTCTGGTTTCCTCACACAACGCATCTTCACCTTTACGGTCCGGCCTGGGGCCGTCGGCAGCCACATAAAGTTTGCTTGGCTGTCCTTCTCTGATCTTTTCGAATACCCGTCGCGTAGTGTCGGGGCGGTTGAAAATATTTAATAAAACTGGCGATTTGATTTTATACATGGCTACTGAAATAATAACATACACACTGGGTAAATTTCATGCTGGCTGGGGTGCGATACATTGTTATTTACAGCTTTTAAAAATCAGACTCGTCAGCGTCTTGCCAACAAGCTCGTAATCTCTCGAAAACAGCAGGTTGCATACGGGCGAGGTATTTAAATTGGTCATGTTCAGGTCAAGGTCTTCTGCCACCACCATTGTAGGCCTGAATTTTTCCCAATTGTTGCTCTCCAATACCTGGATATCCAGTCCTTCCACATCGACCGTCAGGAAGTCAATCTTCTTACCCTGAGGCAGGTAGTCTTCCAGTACCTTTTCAAGGCGGTACACCGGAATCTCTTTGGTACCGATGATCTTGTACTCCGTTTGCTGGTCGCGTTCGTCGGAAAGCTCCTGCGAAAAACTGTTCAGCGCAGGCTCGTCGAACATGTAGTATTTCAGCACTCCTTCTTCTCCGGCAATACCCATTTCCAGGTTAGTATCGCCCGGGCGCAGCATGTTGAACAGCTTTTGCGTTCCGGGTTTGGGGTCGATATTGATACCCCGCCAGCCCTGCCGGTAGAACAAGTAAGTATTCGAAAACCTGAACGGGTGATGTGCTCCCACATCCACGAAGACGCCCTTATATATACGTTGCAGGTAAGACATCAGGATAATGTCTTCGCCATGCTGCGCATAGGAGCTCCTTTTTGAAGCAAAATGAAAATAGTCACGAAAGGGCATAAATGTTAGGGGGTTGTAAATAAAAACTGATTCAAAATTTACTTCATACACCACGGCCATGCGCTTTCAGGAGTACCACACCGGCGTCGTATTGACCCTTTGACTAAGCTTGTCGCCTATTAGTTGTAAAGGTGTCACATTCATTTTTGCCGGGGCCCTCTTAGAGCACCTTGTCATTTTTGCTATTGAGTCTGGAAAATTAAAGTTGAGTAAAAATCGTGCGGATCATGGCAAGTTTTTCATCTCGCCCGGCATCATCATTCTGCGTAAGAAATCAATGTCATTTTTAATTTATTTGTTGTTGAATGAAAAAAGCCTTTTAAATCCATCAATCTGATAACCAAATAATTGTCGTGTCGCTGAGAACAATGCGTTTGTGAAAATCGCTGAGATATAGAATGAGATTAAAGTGGCTACCGCTGCACCGATCGCGCCCATTTCAGGTATCAGAATCACATTCAGGAGGAGGTTGATCCCCAACCCGATTCCCGTTTTGTAAATGTTATACCTTTGAAGGTTTTCGATCACCAGGTACTGCCCGGCTGCTACCCCGATAAACACCGGCACCAGAGCCCAGATATGAGCCACCAACACACCTTCGGCACCTGAAAATTTTGGCCCATACAAAACGTCAATTATCTGCTTGGAAAAAACGCTGACAAAGATCGCGATGGCAATTGAGATTTTAGTCATCCATTCAATAAAATTGCGGATCTTACCTACAAAGGCTTCGTCGCCTTGCTGCTGCTTGATTCGCACCAGGGTGGAAAGGTAACTGCCCGATATGGCCACGGGAATGAACAGGAAAATATCCGTTACCCGCGTGGCGCTGCTGAACAGGCCCAGCTGCGCCTCCCCGGCCAGGCGACCGATCATCAATTGGTCGACCCTCATGTAGAGAATCACCGCCAGATTGGACACCATAAACGGCCAGCCGGCCACCAGCAGCTCCCGGACTTTTTCGCGGCTGAATGACCAGGCAAACAGGTTTTGGCGTCTCTGATAGTTATATATGAGCAGAATATAGGCAAACACCGTCTCACAGCCAATGGCGGCTGCAAACCATAACAGCGATTTTTCCGTGAGCAGAAAGTAGACTTTGATGGCCGCCCCGATAAAGTACCCGATATTTTTGGAAATGACTGTGAGCTTGCTTTGCAGCCTGGCTTGGAATTCCAGGTCGATCACGTCAAACGGCGCAATCAAAAAACTGGGTGACAGCAGTGCAAAAAGGAGGTAGTATTGCCGGGGAGCATTGGAAAGGTAGAAATAGAGCCCTACTACCGCCAGGCCTATCGGAATGAAAGCCATGCGGCTTACAAACGCGGTACCGAGAATTTGCTCCTTTTGATGGGGCGCAGCTGTTATTTCCTTCACCAGAAAACCGTCCATTCCCAGGTTGGCAATCGCTGTTACGATGCTGATGATGGCGACAATGTAGTTTATTTCTCCCCACTGTGCTGGCCCAAGGTACCTGGCAACCCAGATCCCGACCACCATTCCGATGATCAGCCGGCTTGCTTTGTCAAAGGAAAGCCAAACTATGTTCTTAACCACCGGGCTTTGAATAATTGCCCGGAACTTCTCCAGATAGATTGTATACGACATCAGTTTGTTGCGAATCCCGTAAGCCCGTTCCACTTTTTGAAGCAGCGGTGCCTTGCGTGCGGCAAATATAGCTGAAAAGTCATACACATGGCTACAATCTGAGTGTGCGGAAATGAAGTGCTTCACGGTGTTAAATTCCATATTCAGGACCAGGTTTCGAAAATCTCTGGCGAAAAAAGTAAACTGGATACAAACGGGTCATTTACGTTCTATTTTTTGAGTGATGGGCTATTTAACATTGCAGGACGGCCACTGGTCCGGTGGTCGGCCGTAACATATTCATACATAAATACCTGCATGGAAACCCTGATACCCCCTGGAACAGCCCGTTACAGCCTGATGAATCTGACGAAATACTTTCTCCGACTCGGAACATTGGGATTCGGCGGGCCGGTAGCCCTCATTGGCTACATGCACCGCGATCTCGTTGAAGACCGCAAATGGATATCGGAAGATGAATACCGCGAAGGCCTCGCACTCGCGCAACTCGCGCCCGGCCCGCTGGCTGCACAGTTGGGTATCTATCTTGGGTATGTGCATTACGGTGTGTGGGGAGCCACGCTCACGGGGCTGAGCTTTGTACTTCCGTCGTTTGTAATGGTTGTGCTGCTCGGGATGGCCTATCAGCTTTATGGCGGCCTTGCGTGGATGCAGTCGGTTTTCTATGGCGTCGGCTCGGCGGTGATCGGCATTATTACGCTCAGTTGCTACAAGCTGACGATCAAATCGGTTAGCAAACTGGAAATGCAGGCTATCAGAAGCAAGTGGTTATTGTGGGTATTCTTTGTTTTAATGGCCGTGATCACCGCCATCACCCAGCGGGAAGAAGTCTGGCTTTTCATCATCCTGGGGCTGGTTTATATGCTGGTTAAAGCGCCTCCGAAGTGGATCAGAAAGTCGAATACCTCGTTGTCTGTCGTCCTGCTGGCCGGTACGGGCTTCTGGCAGTTTGATGCCGACAAGCTTTGGCAGCTCGGGTTGTTTTTTACCGAAGCGGGTGCTTTTGTTTTTGGAAGCGGTCTCGCGATCATCCCGTTCTTGCAGGCTGGTGTGGTGGGCGAAATGGGTTGGCTTAATGAGCAGCAGTTTCTGGATTCGGTAGCAGTTGCGATGATTACGCCCGGGCCTGTGGTGATAACGGTTGGCTTTATCGGCTTTCTGGTGTCTGGTTTTGCCGGGGCTTGTGTTGCCGCATTGGGCGTTTTTCTTCCCTGTTTTGTATTTACCGTACTTCCGGCCCCTTACTTCAAAAAGATTTCAAAGAACGAGGGCATTAAGGCGTTTGTAGACGGCATTACCGCGGCTGTGGTTGGGGCGCTGGTGGGATCCGTATTTGTGATTGCTACGCGGTCGATTGTGGACGTCACATCTGCATGCATAGCGCTGGCCTCAGTCTTAGCTTTGATTTACATTAAAAAATTGCAGGAACCCTACCTCATTCTGGCTGCGGCTATTTTGGGTTATTGCCTCAAAACCTATTTGTGACAGCATTAGAGAAAACCGCGTAACTTCAATTACTTCCATTGAGGCCGCGCATTCATGCCTCAATGGAAGTTAATCTAAAATGAAAATGTGGCACGAACGACAACGTTCCGTCCGGGTCTCGGTACTTTCTGCACGTCGAGGTGCTGGAAGTACTTATTGTCGAAGAGGTTGTCAACTCCTGCAAAAAGCCGCAGCAGCCCTTTTTCTTCAAATGTGAATGTCCTGGCGGCGTTAAGGTTGAAGATCGCCGAACTTGGGGTGGTTTGCTCGCCGTATATTTCCGGGCTGGTTTTCTTTTGCGCCCCGTTCAGCACAGCTTCGGCGCTGAATGAGAATGCTTTGAGCTGATAGTTAATGGTATTGACGGATCTGAACGGGGCGATCAGCGGCAGCCAGTTGCCTGCCCTGTCTTTTGCCTCCGTGTAAGTATTGTTGCTACTCAGTTTCAGATCGCTGACGGGCGACCATACCAGATTTAGGCTGGCGCCATACAACCGGGCGGATCCGATGTTTTCGTACCGTTTGACCCCGTACGCACCGATGGTCATCACGCTGTAGTCGGGCAGCAATGCCCCGACAATGTAATTCCTGAAAAAGTACACGAAGGGATTGATGCTGGCTGAGAACCGTGAAGACTTATATTGATAGGTCAAATTGAGGTTGACGGAAGTTTCCTGTTTCAGATCCGGATTGCCCATGTAGTCGAAACCATCGGTTCTGTTGAAGATGTAAAATCCGTAACCTTCCTGCAAAGTAGCGGCGCGGGCTCCTCTTGATACATCGAGGGACAGCTTGTTGCGCTCCGAGAGCTGATAGTCCATGCCGGCACCAAGATTGCCGACCAGGCGATCCCTGGACAAATCGCCGGGATAAATTCCGGACAGTTGTTCCTTACCCGCCTGAGAGAACTGATAATCATGCAGCCATTCCATCCGACCGCTCAGCCGAACGCTGGCCAGCGCGGTAAGCGAGATATGGTCGTTGACAGCCGCGCCAATACCGGATCTTCCCAGATCAGGCAATGTGTACATAAACATTTCCGAAGCGCCGTCGGGGTACATTGTCATGGTAGCGCTCAGCTCATTGTTGAACCCATCCACACGAGCCTGGATATGATGCTTCTTGCGAAGCGTCTGGGAGAATGTGCTGTAAAAGCCCGCCGTTCTGCTCGTGCCCGGCATATCCATATGAATGGGCACCATGCTTTTGGGGCGTTTGGTGTCGTCCATGGCATGGTCGATGAAGTTGTAGTACAGCTTGGTTTCCCAGCGGGTATTGGTTTCCGGGTTTTCGGAGACAAACGCCACGGAACCGATCTTGGCCTTGGCAAATGCGACGTCCATCGGCAATGCCGGATAGCCGATGTTATAGCCTTCATCCTGCAAATAGTCGCCTTTGATGAACGCATTTTTACCAACTCTTACTTTTCCAGCCAGATGCCCGTTCCACTTTTCATATTGGGAGAAGAATACGGCATCGCCGCCGCCGGCTTTGTAATTTCCGCTCCGGCGGTAAATCCCGTCGATCTGTAAAGCGGTGTTCTGCCCGGTGATGGTCACGCCTGCAAAACCCTGCATGGCATTTCCATTGGTCTCGTAGCCACTTCCTGCGGAGCCCGACAGGGTACGCTCATTCGAGAATTCGGGCTCTTTCAGTTTAAAATTGATCCCGCCGCCCACGCTGCCGCCAACCTGGTTTTCTCCCGCATTCTCGGTGATGGCAATGCCCGAGAGGTTGTTTGGCTCGATGTACGAGCTGACCGGGTCCATTCGATCGGTGCACGCGCCGAAGATGCGCATGCCGTCGATGGTCATCGTGATTTGGCCGTTGTTCAAACTGCGGATCGCAGGCTCCATAGCGAAATTCCCACGCCGGATCATCGTGATGCCCGGCGTGCTTTCCAGAACCTTATCTGTGGGTGTCAGGATATTCGTTTTCTTTTCTCCGTGGATACCTTTGACCACCAGCTCATCCAGTTGCAGTGAATCCTGCATAGGAGAATGTGCGTCGTGCTGCGCAAGAACAGTTCCCGATGAAATCGAGAGAAGGCCGATAAAGCAATGCATAACCCGCCGGCCGAAGTCTCCCCAACGGCCGGCCAAGCGATCAGAACAGTAAGTCAAGTGCAACATCCTGAGCCAATACCGTACTGCCTTTAAGCACTTTGAAATGCAAGCGCCAGTCGCCGGTCATCGTAAAATTGACTTTACCTGCGTAGCGGCCGCCTGAGGTGAAGGCCGGATTGACATTGTTAGGGGAGCCATGCCCCATGGAAGGCATTTCGGGAGTCACTTCGAGCGTAAGACCCTGAACCGCCGGAAACGACATCATCGACTCGCGTCGGTTAACCAGCACTACGAGGTCGTTTAGGCCTATTTTTGGTCCGGAAGGGTCAACCAAAGTAATCGTATAAGCAGTACCGTCTGAACCTACAAATGTGGTTGTGTATTTCGTGTTGGCAGGAGACGATTTGATATTGACCGGAAAGGTTACTTCTTCCTGATCTACCTTAGCCGTCACCGTCCAGGAACCCATGTCGCCCGACGGCATGGAAAATACCACTCCGGCAGGATACAACTTCGTTGAAGCGTCGTACACCGGCTGCTCCACCGGGCTGGAATGCTTCATGGTTCCCATGTCCATCACGGGTGTTAAGGTTACGGCCGGGTCGCCTGTGTAAGAGCTATCGGCGTTTTGTACGCTCACGTACAGTTTGTTATAAGCAACGAGCAGATCCTTTTCTGCCGACCAAAGCTTGACTTTTTTACCGGAAGCAGTCTTGCCTTCGGCCACCAGAAAATGATCCACGGTTGGGATTACATTGTTTTCATCGTCCTTACAAGAGGCGAAAAGGAATACAAAAAGACAAGCGAAGAGATATTGGATATTTTTCATAGAATCTTTTGCGCCGCATGGGGGCGCATATAGTAATGGCAGGCAACCATTGCCGGCTGCCGGAATAAGAAAATAAAACAATGGGATACCAGCCCGTAATACCGCAGTCAACTGAATGCAGGTACAAGCGTCACGCGTGGACTAGGCGTAAAGAGGTGGGCGAAAAACCTGCCTTGCGGCTACTTGCGGAATAAATGGAGAAGTATAAGCGAATTCGGCAGATTCGGTATGCAACGCGTGCGGCACGGGTTGCAGTGTAAACAATCCGGGATTCGCAGTGTCCATTACCTGGTAAATTAAGCTTGCCAGATAGGTGTTTTCGGCAGATTGTTCTTCCTGTTTTTGACTTTCGGCCAGCTTTTTGGCCAGGTAACATTTCCCGTCGCAATGCAGCTGCGGCCGGTTGCGGTTTACGCAAATGTTCTTGGTAATGTATTCCTTACGAAGCTCGTAATCAAGGCAAATAGCCGGCATCACCGCCGCTTTGACGACAATCAATAGCAGCAGCAAGAGGCATATCCAGTTGATTTTTGGGCTTGTCAAGAGTGGTTTGTGTTCAGTAATTCCTGCAAATATAGGCTAAAAGGCGCTTTTGCCTGAATTTAAACACAGATGTTTTGCCTGCGCAAATGGGAGGGGAGGGAGGGGCGCATCGTCAGTGAATCTCCATTTGTAGACTAAATTCGATAGTTAAATTCTGTATTTTCGACGAAATATTTCAGTTTACACATTCAGGTGTAACGTGGTTGCATGCCTAACACCTTGAAGATCGTCGAGATTATGGTTCTTTTCAAATTCTGCAATAAGCCCTTTTTTACTTCTCTTTTTCTATGCTTTTTTTCTCAATACCGAGAGGTTGTATTTGCGCAGCCACAATACGCTGTTCAGCATTTTACGACTGAAAGCGGCTTGCCCAAAAATAGTATCAAGGATCTTTCAGTCGATTCAAAGGGTTTTATGTGGCTTGCTACCGAGGGTGGTTTGGCACGTTTCGACGGGCGTAACTTTCGGGTATACGATAAAAGAAATACGGATACGTACAGCAATCAGGTGAAAGCGATTGCGCCAGGAATACGCAATCCCCATAATCAGAGCAGATTGGAAGTTGCTTACGTATCGTTTTCAAACAATGAACGGGCCAATATTATGAATGGGGACGCGGTACCGGTTGGAGATGAAATACACATTCGCGATGAAAAGCTGGCGGAGCTTCGTAACCAAAAATTGAGCTTCGACTTTATCAACGGACTGCCGGAACGATGGGGCAGAGTAATTTCGCCCGATCAATCCACGATGGTCGCGACCAATTTTGGAGATGGAGAATTTTACCTTTGCAGTCGATCTTCGGTAACCCATTATCGCGGATGGGAGAAGCAGTATGAAGTCCCCAACTTTGTAACTGAACGTCTGAACTACTTTACATTAGCGGGGCGGCTATATTATTTAAACCCTGACAGGTCATTTACCCATATTTATGACAACAAGAAATTTTCATTCCCCCTGCAAGGCGATATTGTTCGAAACGAGCACTTTGCAAGGAATAAGGAAGCAGTCAAGCTCTACTGGAACAACAAAACCGCCCAGGCTTTCCTTTGCATCGACAATGCGGTATTTGAGCTGATTCAGGAGCCCGACGGGATGCTCAGCACGCGTCTTTTGATACCATATTTTGATCTGTACTCCGAGCACATAGACATTCTGTATCATGATCACCTGAATGGAAAGGTGTTTTTGGCCAGCAGCACAAGTGGCTTGTTTGAGATTACGCTTCCAAGGTTCGAACGGATCAAACCGATGGGAACAGACGTCGAAGCCTTTCGCGGCGGGTCTGTTTCTTTACCGGCACCCGAAGGATTGGCCTGGTTCAAGGCGCAATTGACGCAGCAGGATGGTGTCAACGATGACATTGTCTTCGATCAGATAACGGTAGACGGCAGAAAATTGGCAGTGAGCGGCGACACTATTCGATTGTTTTCGAAGCAGGAAAACGTGAAGCTGTATTTCTCGACGGCTTATTTTGGCCAGCCTGAGAGTTTAAAAATATCCTATTCGCTGACAAATTCGGGCGAGCGAATGAGTAATGCAAATTGGCAGGAAGTCGATGCAAAAGATAAGGATCTGGTGATTTCCTATGCCAGTTTCCCTACTGGCACGTTTACCTTTACTATCCGAAAAAAAACAGGATTCGGGGGCGGCAACCTTGCCAGCAAGCATTTAACAATCATCATAACCGAGCCCTGGTATAAAAACGGGTGGCTGTATCTCGCCTTCGGGCTCCTCATCCCGGGTTTCGGGTTCTGGATTTTGAGATACCGATTTAGAAAAATCGAAACCCGCAATCAATTGCTGGAGTTGCAGGTCGCGGCGCGCACAGACGAATTAAGGCAGACCCTACTGACACTAGAAGCATCACAAGGCGATTTACTCCACCAGTTTCATTTACAATCGCGTTTGCTGACATCGTTAGCGCATGATCTACGCTCGCCGCTTTTAGCCGCCGGATTGGTAACGGGCGAAGTGGGGCGATTAATTAAAAATCATGACCTGGCCCAGGCGAGCTTGCTCAATCGACAGGTCGAAGACGCTGTTGGTATGATCAGGCAATCCCTTGACGAGCTGCTTGCTTACATTAAGGTGCAAGTGTACAGCAAGGAGGTGAAAATTGAGCGGGTAGCTCTGGCAGACGTGATTGACAAGTGCTTTGGTTTTTTTGAGAAGGCCGCGCGAATTAACGCCAATTCTTTCCAGAACAATGTTCCGAGAGATGTTACCGTACCGACTAATTCTCTAATGCTCGACATTATCATCCGGAATTTGGCCGACAACGCTAACAAGTTTACAGAAAACGGGACTATCTCTGCGCACTGGATAGCGCATGAAACATCGGGTTCTTTAACCATTCGCGATACCGGCAGGGGGCTGCCAGCGGCGCAGGTAGCATGGTTTGAGCAGATCGGATCGACATCCATACCTGAAAAATTCAACGGCTTGGGACTCGTGATCGTGAAAGAGCTGGCTCCCTTTGCAATGATCCGGCTGAATATTCAAAGCCGACGAGGGGAAACCCAAGTCACCTTGCATTTTCTCAATCGTAACGCGCAGAGTATGAATCTTGAGTAAAAGACTGAGTTTCAGAATGTAGTCATCTGCTTGGTTTTCTTGTATAAATAGTTCACTACAAAAAGCGAATTATTTGTAAATGCAACCCTACGTGCATGTAGGGGAAATATCCTCCTGCCCCTACAACCCGTCATTAAGACCAGGCCTACATTTGTGTACGACATGTCGAAGTAGCTCCCTGATATCGATCGGGCAGAATGGCGGGATCTATTCCAGTGTGCGGCATTGAGCTGTGAGCACCTTTCAGTTCCCCAATTTAAATCTTGTCAAGCTTAGTTTCCTGGCAGGCTGGCCACCAGGCACAGGAAAGCTATGCCCCAATTTCAATAGAAAATTCACTTAAAAGTTTAGCATTATGACAACGAAAAGAACGATCAAAGGGTTAATCGGCGGCGCTGTCGCAACGATATTTCTCGCAGCGGCACCCGACCATGCATTTGCACAGGTAAAAATCGGCTCGAACCCAACGGTAATTGGCTCAAATTCCAATCTGGAAGTGGAAGCTACCAATGCGAAGAAAGTGATTGTGCACAAAAGCGATGGCACGGTGGTGATTGAAAACACTCCTCAGGGCGCAGCTACCGACAAATTAATGTCCGTGGATGCTGCCGGAAACGTGAGAGCGCTTACTCTTGACGAAGTTAATACGCCAGTTGCAACCCGCCCATACCTCCGTCTCAAAGGAGCCGTTATCACAGCGGTAACAGGCTCAAATGTATTTGTTACCAACCTGGCAGCTGAATTACAAAACAACGTCAATTACACTGCGGGCACAGGTGCGATCACAATACAAGAAGCGGGAGTGTATTATTATGCAGTAACGGCATTAGGCCCCGGGCAAGCTGGCGCGCCGGGTACCGTTTTTGACTACTGTCATGCGATAACCGCAAACAATGCGACGCTTGATCAGACCTGCGGGCGCTCGAACCGCGGTGAGGGAACTTCAAGTACCAATACAGGAATCTACAAGCTGAATGCCGGAGATGTTGTAAGAATCAATCTGACGACATCGTCTGCCTGGGTTGGAGGAACCGGACAGTACAACTTCAGTGTGGCATTGTATAAACTGAGCAACTAATCCGGACAATTGATGCGAACGAAACGACTTCTACCATGAAACACCTATTCGATTATATTTCCGGGGTATGCGGCATCAAAACCGGCACGGCAGTTCTTACGGTTGCAGCTATAATCTGCGGAACGGTCGCCCATGGGCAAGAAGGCAGTTCCGGGAATACCACTATCTTCAATGGTGCTGAAATGACATTTTTCGGCAACCATGATTTTACAACGGGGGGAGGCGGAACGCAGCCCGGTGTGATCAACACCATTCGCACCGCGCCCTTCGGTATCCTGAACTTTGCCGCTTCCGCAACGACTTCGACCGGCGGGGACGACGCAAATTATGTGGACGGCTACGTCCGTAAATTTGGCACGTCACCGTTCATTTTCCCGGTTGGCGACAATGCACACTTCGGCCCATTTGGGGCACAAGGCGATGGCACGATGGGGGCATACTATTTTGTGGATCCGACAAGTGCGGTTACCAGCATGCTTCCATCCGGCAATTATCCTGTGCTGCCGGCAAGCGGGCCATTTCCGTCTGCCACATTTGAAGAAGCGCTCGACGCCGTGAGCACGATCGAGTATTGGGACATCGACGGGTCGAATGCGACGCCTGTCACGCTTACCTGGGATGCAGCCAGTGCTATTAATGCGCTCACGACCAGCCAGCTGAACAAATTGACCATTGCAGGGTGGAATGGCACGCAATGGGTAGCGATACCATCAAAGGTCGATGCAACCTCAATTCTTGGAGGAACGAGCGATCTGACAGCCGGGTCGATCACCACAACCGGAAGCCTCGCTCCCGACACATATGTGGCGTATACGTTCGCCTCCCTGGATACGCCTATGCCTGTAACGCTCACTGCATTCACCGCGCAGGCGGAAGGTAAAACTGCGCTTTTGCGCTGGGCAACCACAGAGGAGACAAACAGCGATTTCTTCGAAATCCAGCGAAGCCCGGATGGTAAAAGCTGGACTGAACTGGGCCGTCAGGTTTCGCAGGGAGAAAGCAAAGTACTGGTCTCGTACCAGTTTACGGACGTAAAGCCGGAAGCCGGCACAAATCTCTATCGTCTGCGGATGGTCGATAAGGACGGGACTTTTGCGTTCAGCTCGATTAAGCCTGTTCGTTTCGGTGGTGAGCCGAGACGTGTTGTGTACCCCAATCCGGCAACCGATGTGCTCTTCCTGAACTCCCCGGAATCGATCGGTAAGATCAGGATTATTAATGCGAACGGTGTTGAGGTGTATAAAGCCGCCAAAAAGTTCGAATCCGAGCTCAACATCTCGGCGCTTCAAAACGGCATACACCTGGTTGAATTGACAACCGTAACGGGCTCGATCGTCACTGAGAAAGTCCTGATCCGTAAGTAACGCTATGTAATAATTAGAAACGCATCTTTCCGCTTGTGGAGAGATGCGTTTTCAAATGAATGAGCATCCCACCGATGAAGGTTTTATTGATCGCCGACAGCCCTTTAATCAATGCAGGCCTGCGCTCTGTTATACGCGACACTATACACACAACCTATTTCTCCGAGACAGCCTCCCTGATAGAAGCCTCGGAGCTTTGCCATCGGGAAACATTTCAGCTTGCAATAGTGGATATCCGAAATCTCAGCATTCCCGATATCAGTATGATTGCCAGCCTTAAAGAAGCAGTACCGGAGCTAACGATCTGGGTAAATTTGAGAACCGACTTTACACTCCTCCGTTCCCTATTGAAGGCGCGGGTTCATGGCGTTTTTTCCAGCAAATCGTCCACCAGCGAATTTGAACGTGCTTTACGTAAGATTAATGCGGGCACAACATTCGTAAGCGACGAAATTCAGGAGCAAATGGTTTCCGCCGTAATCGGGAATATTCCCTGGCCGGCTTTGACCGAGCGACAAGAGCATGTAGCTGATCTTCTTGCTGCCGGAATGAGCCGTCACGGGATCGCGGAACAAATCGGGGTAAAGCCCTCGACTGTAAGTCATTATCGCAAAATCATATTTAAAAAACTGGGCATTGCATCTATGAAGGAATTGAGGCAAAAGCGGGGTGCCATTGAGCCAACGGCAAAGTCCGGCCTTCCCGGATGACTTCTTACCCGCAGTCGCGATGTGTCATGAGGGTTTACAGTTTTTGTCCTATTTTTAAGCGATCAACCGGAAAGCTTTAAGTATCGCAAATGCATTTGCCTTGAAGTCACCTTGAAAATCAGAGATAGTGAAGAAAGTATTGATTGTTGAAGATCATTTCCTGACAAGTACCGGCATCAGGATTTTGTTGAACGAAATAATAGACGAATCGGAAATCTACGAGGCGATATCCTTCGAAGGAGCGCTTGAAACGTGCGCGTCGCACAAGCTTGATCTGATCATCCTCGACATCGATATACCCGGCGGCGCCGATGCCGATATGATCCCCCAGCTCAGACGCATACAACCCGAGGTCAAAATTCTGGTCTGCACCGGCTTTGATGAAAAGAAATACGCATTGGAATACATCGCTGCCGGTGCCTCGGGCTTTGTCTCGAAATCTTCGGAAAGGCCCAAAATGCGTCTGGCCATCGAAACAGTGCTGGAAAACAAACGCTATGTGAGCGATGTCATCCAGCAAAGGTTTCTCGAAGAGATTTATCAAAAAACAAACGAGTCTGCCGTCTCATCGGAGGTATCGCGCCTTTCAACCCGTGAAGAAGAGATCATGAAATTGATACTGGACGGTAAATGGAGGAAGGAGATAGCCTCGCTGCTGAGAATCAGCCCCAATACCGTAAGTACCTATAAGTCACGTATCTTCGAAAAGATGAAAGTCAGCACGGTTATCACCCAAGTCGAAATTCGGAACCGATCAGTAAAGGTTGAACGCCGGTTGTATCATGGCGCAAGCCGATGGATGGTAACCCCTTTCGAATGCATGGCTGTCAACAGCAGCCGTTGGCCTTTCGGACCTTGAAGCAGTGTGCTGGAACGGGCATCGCCTTGGAGCAGCAGCCCGCTTTTCCCCGGTTTCTGAGGTGAAAATGCGCCTTTGCCGTCGCCGAGGAGTAAAAGGCCGGTCGAGGCGTCCTGTCTGCCCATGTTGACCTCGTTCGCGTAAAAGTTGCCGGACAGGATCACATCCGGGTTGTGATCCGCATTCACGTCCGTCACCACGATCCCGAATACCGGTGCTACCTGCGCTTCGACGGGCAAAGCCTTTACTTCGAAGCGGCCATTACCCTTGTTCTCAATGTAAGCGGTTTGCAAAAAGGTCGCTTGTACGCTGTGAGCGCCTTTCTTCTCTTCGGCACTCAGCAGATCGTCGAAGGTTGCTTTGGCATAATCGATATAATGCGGGTATTTCCTGCGAAACTGGATAACCTGCTGGTTCAATGCATCGCGCGGAACGCTCGGGTAGGAAACTCCCTGAATGAAATAGCCCATGAGCGGGTCAAAGGTACCGTCGTTGTTAAAGTCCTTTGCTATCAGCGTTATTGGTTCGCGGTCCGATGCCCTGTAAAATGTGTTGGTCCCTTCGTTGCCCGCGATGAAGTCGATATCGCCGTCACGATCAAAATCGCCCGCTGCCAGGCTGTTCCACCAGCCGGAATAGGGGGACAGGGAGTTTTTGACGGATTCCGTTTCCCGGAGTTTTGTCTTCTGATTTTTGAATACGCGTACCGGCATCCATTCCCCGGCGATCACCAGGTCGTCCAGGCCGTCCTTATCCGTGTCAGCCCATAATGCAGCGCATACCATCCCGGCCGATAGCAGCTCGGGGCAATGCGATGCGGTCATATCAGTAAATGCCGGTTTCCCGTGTTGCGAATCGTTCCGCAGGAGGTAGCTGCGCGTAGGGAGCGGGTATTTGCCGGGGACCATCCGCCCTCCTATAAACAGGTCGGCGTCGCCATCCTGATCAAAATCATGGGCAGCCACGCAAGAGCCGCTAACGGAAATAGCGGGAAAGCCGCCCGCCGGTACTGGTTTGAAATTGCCGCGGCCGTCGTTCAAGTACAATTGCACCTGATAAAATGCCTGATCTGTCACAGGTCGTTCGCTGCCTCCATTCACCACAATCAAATCCTGGTCCCGATCTCCGTCCGCATCAAAAAACGTTGCAGATATGTTTTCATGGAGTGAATCCTGCGCGATTTCGCGTTTGATGAATGCGCCTGATGCTTGTTGAATGTAAATGCAGGGTTTACCTTTCTGATAACTTGCCCCCGCGAAAAAGTCGTCCAGACCGTCCAGATTCACGTCGCCTGCCGCTATGGCAAATCCGCTTTTGGAGAGCATTTTGTGCAATGCCGCGGTTTGTTTGAAGTCGATGTAGGTCGATTTTTTGTGTAGGAAATCGACCTTTAACTCATCCGTAACATCTTTAAAGAAAGGCCGGGAGACCTGGGGGGCTTGGAGAGGAGCATTGCGCGCGTCTTTTTGTCTGAGCACCAAATGCTGGTTAGCAGCAACTTTATAGCGCTTTTGAGACATTCCGCCCGGCCAGGTTACGAGTAGGCTATCGACCGTCCCGTTGTTCCCCAGCCCGAAATGCAATCCGGAGCCGACGGAGGAGATAAAGCCGCGCGCAACATACATTTCTGCATACTGTGCGTGTTTGCCCTGCCATATTGTAGCGGTACAGCCGATCCCGTCCAGGTTTCCTTTTTCACCTTTAAACGATACGGAAAGAAAGCGGCTATGCTCTTTTTCGCAGCTCTGGTTTTGGTATATCAGTGGCTCCGAATCAATATTATTCACCACCAGATCCAAGTCGCCGTCGCCGTCCAGGTCGGCATAGGCGGCTCCGTTTGAATAGGATAATTCATCTAGCCCCCATTCCTTTGACGCATTCTGAAAGGCCAGGTTGCCGGCGTTTTTATAGGCATAATTGCAGATCTTTACTTCGGGTACTTTCTGAATCAATTCCAGGGCATTTTGTTGCTTGAAATCGTTAGTGCCGAAGTTTGAAAAATCCTCTTTGAACTGAATAAAATCGCGATCTGTCACATCGCGCCGGTAGCCGTTTGTGATGAATATGTCTTTCAGACCGTCGTTGTCATAATCGGCGATGAGCGGTGCCCAGCTCCAATCCGTTTTGGAAATACCCGCCAGCAATCCGATTTCCGAGAACCGGGGCGCTGCACGGCCGTTTACACTTTTTCCATCAAGAGGTCCCAAGTTTAATTGAAGCATATTCCGCATGTACTGCAACTGGTAGCCATACTGCTCCGAAATGCTCATTTCCTTCCGGTCGTAGTCCTGCCCGGCCAGCATTTTTTTCTGCCTCAAATTGTCCTCCGGCAGCATATCGAGCTGGAATATGTCGGGATAGGTATCATTATTGATGTCGGCGATGTCTACGCCCATGCCGAACAGGCTGGTGTGGGCAGTGGCCTCCCTGATCACATTGCTGAACAGCGGTTTTGCCCGTGACCCGGTGTTGAGATAGAGCATGTCGCTGCTGATGAAGTCGTTGGAACAATAAATGTCCGGGTAACCGTCCTTGTTCATATCACTTACAGCCAGACCCAGGCCGAGGCCTTCGTACTTTACTCCGGCTTCCTTGGAAACGTCGGTGTATTTGGGCATGCCATTTTCCTGCAAGCCTTCATTAATAAAAAATTTGCCCGTGCTGGGATAGGAGCCGTCGTGGTAGGTTTTGCGGATGAAATTCGGATTTTGAAGGTCCGGAGCGGTATTCATCAGGTAGGCGTCCAGATCGCCGTCCAGGTCCGCGTCGAAGAAAGCGGTTTGGGTGGTGAATGCACGGCTGTTCAGTCCGTATGCCTCTGCGAGCTCCTTAAACGTCGGCACGCCGTCGGCCCCGTTACCTTGATTGACAAAAAGCAGGTTTTCAGAATCCGGCATTTTGACATGACTGGCCACACTGATGTAAATGTCGAGCAAGCCATCCTGGTTGATATCGACCATCGAAATGCCGCTGCACCAGCGGGTAGTGGTTACGCCTGCCTTTTGAGTAATATCTTCGAATGCCCATTTTCGGGAAAGGGTATCAATCCTGCTCAAATAGAGTTTGCTGCTGACCTGGTTGCCGCCGAAGAAAATATCAGGCTTCCCGTCGCCGTTCACATCCCCGATCCCGACGCCGCCGCCGTTGTAAAAATTGGTAAATGTGAAGGGATTAATGGAGTCATTGGGCGTTAGCCGGTTTACAAAATTGACTCCTGTTTCATCCGGCGTGTGCAGCCGGAACAGCGCATCGCTTTTGTTTTTGCATGAAAATAATGCATTGATAGTCAATAGGGATAGCAAGCAGAAGACACCGGTAGCGAACCGGTGCCTTTTTGCATTTGCCATCTTGTTTTCAGGATCAATATCCCGGGTTCTGGTCTTTGGCGTCAATCTTCGCATTGTTATCTACTTCCTGTTGAGGGATAGGGAGTAATTCATGTTTTTTAGCCTGGAAATAGGCAATGGGCTCGGATTTGAGCTTTCCGTTTTTACGCCATCTCAGGATATCGCGGTTGCGGATCTGCTCCCCGCTCAGCTCTACCCGGCGTTCGTGCATGACTGCGGCAAATACCTGATCTTTGGTCGTAACCGGATATTTTGCGGTGGGGTAGGCCGGCATGGAGACGCTCTTCCGCGCACGCGTCATGTTCAGGTATTTGACAGCCTGCGGGATGTTACCGAGCTCGTTTTCCACTTCGGCGAGGGAAAGAATGGTTTCCGCAAACCGCATAATCCGCTGATTGATTCCTCCGGTCAGAAACGACTCGTTCATTTTGTACATCAGCGAATATTTTTGCCAGCTTATCTTTTTGGTAACACCATCCACCACCGACGAACTGCCGTTCTGCTGGCCGTCGGTCAGGGTCGACATGCCATTGTTGTATTTTTCGCCCGTGAAGTAAAAGGAATCCTCATAACGCGGGTCGGTCTTGGCATCGCCTTTGGTGGTTTTCTCGAAATCGTTGAGCAACCCATTTGACGGAATCACGTTGCGCCAGCCAATGGCCGAATACTCCTGCGTGCGCACGGTTTCGGTCCCGGCCGTGGCGCCGTTGCCGTCGCCATCCCAGTTGTAGACCCCGCCGGAAGGATAGAAATTGACCTCGAAAATGGATTCCTTATTGAATTCGGTTTCTTCCAGGTAGTTATCGTTGTAGTTGTCGACCAATGCGTACAGGTTGGAATCGTACACTTTCAATAATTCCGTTTTGGCATTGGCATAGTCGCCCTGCTGCATGAAAACCCGCGCCAGCAGCATTTGCGCGGCGCCTTTGGTGGCTCTTCCCTGGTTTGCGGCATTGTAGGTTGCCGGAAGTTGTTCCTGAATTTCTTTTAATTCGGCAATTACGTAGGCGTATACTTCGGCATCGGTAGACCTTGGCAGACTGCCGTCAACGGTCAATACGTAGCTTTTATACAAGGGCACGCCGCCCCACATGCTCACGAGCTCATAATAGGCATACGCACGCAGGAAGCGGGCTTCGGCAAGCAGGCGGGCCTTGTCGGCAGCCGGAATGTCGGACACTGCCGTGGAGTTGTCCACCACCGAGTTCGCGCGGTGGATCAGCCGGTAATAGGCCAGCCACACGGTACCCATAATCGAATTGCCGCTATCGTGCGTGCCGAGCAGCAACTGATTGCGGGGTGTTTCCAGCTGGCCACCGCCGGCGGCCATATCGTCGCCGCGAAGATCGTGCAGAAAGAACCATTCGCGTGCCACGAGGTTGTTGGCTTTGAGCATCGAGTACACGCTCGTCACGCCGCTTGTGAGTTCGGCGCCGTTTTTATAGTAATTCTCTACGGTAACGCCGTTCGGATTGGTCTTTTCCAACACGTCCTGATTACAGGAGAGGACCATGCCCAGTAAAAGCGTCGACGCCAGTATGATATGTCTTTTCATTGCAATGCTTTTTCAAATGTGGTTAGAAGCCAAAACTCAATCCTACCTGCAAGGTCCTCGGCTGCGGGTACATTCCGTAGTCAATTCCGTTGATCAGCTGTGTGCCGGTAGCCGTGGATGAACCGTTGGCGCCGATTTCCGGGTCGAGGCCCGAATACTTGGTGAATGTGAGCAAGTTGGTTGCCGATACATACACCCGGGCTTTGGTAATGGTATTCCGGGTCAGCGCGGAAAGTCCTTTGGAAGGGATCGTGTAACCGATGCTGAAATTTTTGATCCGCATGTAGGAGCCGTTTTCAATGAACCGGTCACTCGTTTTGCTGTTGTTGTTCGGGTCGCCGCTCACAGCGCGGGGTACGTCGGTTTGGGTATTGGTTGGGGTCCAGGCATTGAGCACATCCGTTCCCGCATTGAATAACCGCAGCATGCCCTGCTCGATCACCTTGGTGCCATTGTAGATCTTGTTGCCCTGAACACCCTGCAGATACAGCGTTACATCAAAACCCTTGTAGCTGCCGCCGAAGTTACCGCCGTAGCTGAATTTCGGAATAAAACTACCGAGGTACTGGCGGTCGTTGCCGTCGATGATGCCGTCGCCGTTCAGGTCTTTGAACCGGATGTCGCCCGGTGCTGCGGCTGGTTGATATTTGGTCTTATCGTCTCCGTCAAGGGCATTGGCCTGGTCAATCTCGGCCTGGCTTTGGAAAATGCCGTCGACTTTCCATCCGTAGAACGACTGGATAGGGTGCCCTGCCTCCGTTTTCGTGATGTCGAAGCCGCCGAAGTCGTCATTTTTTCCCGAGAATATGGAGGCATTCTCCGTCGCAAGGCTCACTACTTTGTTTCTGGTAATGTCAAGATTCACAGAAGCATTCCACTTGAAATCGCCGTCGTTTTTATTGAAACCCAATTGAAATTCATACCCCCAGTTTTTCATTTTTCCAATGTTGGACAATGGGGAGGACGAATAGCCGAGCGAGTTGGGGATCGGTACTTCCAGCAAAAGCCCGTCGGTGTTGCGGTTGTAGCGCTCGGCAGTAAATGTGAGGCTGTTGTTGAACAAAGCCAGGTCGATACCGACGTTGGTCATGGCCGTACTTTCCCATTTCAGCTGGGTGTTGCCCAGGGCGCTGAAATAGGACCCCAACAGCTTGCTTCCTCCGAATACATAATTGGAGTTGTCCGCTTGCACAAGCGATTGCCAGGCATAACTTCCGATTCCGTTGAAACCGGTCTGACCGTAGCTGGCCCGGATTTTAAGTTCTGAAATTTCCGGAACGTTTTTCAAAAATTCCTCCTCGCTGACGCGCCAGCCCAGGGACACAGACGGGAAAGTACCCCATTTGTTGCCAGGCGCAAACCGCGAGGAACCATCCCGGCGAACCGAACCACTGAGCAGGTATTTGCCGTCATATTCGTAGTTCAAACGGCCGACGTACGAAATGAGCGCGCTTTCGTCGAGTGAGCTGCTGGCATTCGGGTTGGAAATACCCTGCATTTGGTCAATATCGTTGTTGGGCCGGTAACCCGAGCCGTTGAGCGTGTTGGTGCGGAATGTCTGTTTGTCGACGATGGCGGTGACGTTCAGCATATGCTTGCCGAATGTCTTATCAAACGTCAGCTGGTTGGTAATCACCGGCGAGTAGTAAGCGGTGCGGCCGTTCCGGATCTCGAATTGCGTGCGTGATTTGTACCCGTCATTGTAGATCGGGAACTGATCGTTGGATAGTGCGCTCACCACATCGGCTCCGAAGCTGAAACGGTATTTGAGAAAGCTCGTCAGATTCAGTTCCGCGAACAGTGAGCCAAGTACTTTAATGCGCTGGCTGCGCGAGACGTCCATTTGCGCTATCCGCAGCGGGTTATCCGGGTCGCTACCGTCGGCCGCTGTCGGGGAGCTGTATCCGCCCACCTTGGTAGGGTCGGTGACGGGCCAGTAGGGGAGGTTGCGGATGGCCTGCATGACAAGCGTGCGTCCACCGCCAAAACCCTGCTCTCCGCGGCTTTTGTCATACGAAAATGTGAGCGTCTGGCCGATTTTGAGGAATTTGGTGATCTGATGATCGGAGTTGATCCGGAAATTGGCGCGTTTGTAATTCGTGCCTACCAGAATACCTTCCTGATCGAAATATCCCGCAGAGGTAAAAAAGCGGGACACGCTATTACCGCCGCTTATCGAAACCTGGTGCTGCTGCACGGGGGCATTTCTGAAAAGCACGTCCTGCCAGTCGGTATGCGTCTGGGCAAATGTCTGCGTAGCTCCGTCGTAAATGGGTTTATTCAGGTCGGAAAGCCTGCCCGGCATGGCGATACCGGCATTCCCCAGCAATGCGGTCGCATATTGAATATACTGATCTGTGTTGAGTAGGTCCAGCTTTTTCCAGGCCGATTGCGTGCCGAAATAGGTGTCCACATTCACATGCAGCTTGCCATCCTGCGATCCTTTTTTAGTGGTAATGATGATCACCCCGTTGGACGCGCGTGAACCATAAATCGCCGCCGAACTGGCATCTTTGAGGACTTCCATGGACTCAATATCCTTCGGGTCCAGGTTGTTCAGGTCGCCGGAAGGAATCCCGTCGATTACGTAGAGCGGCCCGGAAGCGTAGTTGATCGAGCCGATCCCGCGAATGCGGACGATCGGCGTTTGACCCGGACTACCATTGTTCACTACCCGCACACCCGGCACGCGCCCTTGCAGCGCCTGCTCTGCGCTCACGACCGGAAGGGCCGTCAGTTCTTTGGGGGAAACGGAAGATACCGCGCCGGTCAGCGATGATTTCTTCTGGGAGCCGTATCCGATCACGACCATTTCTTCCAGTGCCTGGTTTTCGGTCGCGAGCTTTACTTCAATACGCGTCTTGGTTCCTACTTCGACTTCCTGTTTACCAAATCCGATAAAGCTGAATACCAATATGCTGCTTTCGGAGGGCACATTGATCGTGAAATCGCCTTTCGTATCGGTGGTTGTTCCGATGCTTGACCCCTTTAATGTTACGTTGACACCCGGCAGCGCGTCCCCATCTTCCGACGTTACCCGGCCGGTTACCTGTTTGTCGGCCACCTTTGCCAGCGCCAGGTTGACCGAGGCGATTGCTATGAATATCGTTAACAGCCATTGCCTGGGTCTTTTCAAATGTAATTCTAGTAGAAGGTCTTTCATATGCGTGATAGATATGGACTAAAATGACAAAAACTTGCACCAATCAAAGGTTGAGCAAATTTTATGAAATGTCAACACCACACTTAACCACCACGGCGCAGTAACCGCCGAATTGAACATTTGTTCCCTTCATTCTAACATATTTACCCTTGGAAAGACAAAAAATTCCGACGGGCCTGTATGTATTCGGAAGGCAGGACGCCGAATTTTGCCTTGAAAGATTTGGTGAAATAGTTGGGTGTGGCAAATCCGGTGGCATAGGAAATTTGGGCGATATTCAGATCGCTTTTTTCGAGCAGCAGCGCCGCCTTTTCCAGCTTGATTGCCTTGATGAATTCGATGGGCGTTTGCCCGGTGATTTCCAGAAGTTTGCTGTATAATGTCCCCCGGCTCATTCCCAGCTGCTTACTCAGTTTTTCGACGCTGAGCTGAGAACTGTTATCAATATGCTCATCAATGTAGGCCAGAATGTTCTTGATCAGCTTTTCATTGCCCGATACGATCTGAGGTTCGGGCCGGCTAACGTCGATTTGCTTGGTATAGGCGTTTTTCAATAGCCGGTTGAGCAGCAGCAGGTTGTTGATCTTGGCATTTAAAATGTCAAAGTTGAAAGGTTTGGTAAGGTAATCGTTGGCGCCGGAGTTCAGCCCGCGTAGCTCGTGTTCCTCGCCGGTGGAAGCGGTCAACAGAATGATCGGGATATGCGCCGTACGTTTATCGGATTTAATTTTCCGGGCGAGTTCGTTACCGTCCATTTCGGGCATGGCAATATCGCTGATGATAATTTGCGGGTGCTGTGCGAGCGCTTTTTGCCAGCCCTCCGATCCGGTAGCTGCTTCGATGACCCGGTAATGGTATTCCAGACTGCTTTTGAGATAATGCCGGAACTCGTCGTTATCCTCGATAATCAGAATTTCGGCAGGCAGTTCAACAGCGGGCACGGGCACACCCGGGGTCTTGGAAACGTTGGCGTGCTGCGGCTGATCACCAGAACTTACCGTAATGGCAGGTTCTGTTCCCACATTAGCTACCGAAATGGCGCAAGGGAGCATTACGGTAAATGTGCTTCCTTTGCCTGGTGTGCTATCCACGTGAATCGACCCGTGGTGCATTTGCACAAATTCCCTGACGATGGAAAGGCCGATCCCGCTTCCCTGATTAAGAATCGAAGCAGCGGCGTCGTGCTGGAAAAAACGTTCGAAGATTTTTGCGTGCTTCTCGGCAGGGATGCCCACACCGGTATCCGACACTTTAATATACAGCCATTGCCCGGCATCTTCCGCTTGCGATAGCGATAGCGTTACCTTTCCGCCCCTGCGGGTATATTTAAATGCATTGGACAGCAGGTTCAGGATAATACGTTCGATTTTGTTGGCATCGAAATCCATATACATGCTGCTTACCTGGCTTTCGAAAACGTAGTCAATGCCCTTTGTTTGAGATAAATACCGGAATGACTCCGAAGTTTCCTGAATGAAGGAAACGATCTCACCCTTCATGGGTTCGAGCTTCGATTCATGTTCTTGAAGATTCTTAAAATCAAGCAGTTGATCGACCAGGTTAAGCAGCCGCCGTGCATTCCGCTTGATACCCTGTAAATGCGGTGTGTTCTCGGCAGCGGCCGCCCGGTTGAGCAGCTGGTCCAGCGGTGCCAGTATCAGGGAAATAGGCGTTCTGAACTCGTGGCTGAGGTTGGTCAGGAACTTGATTTTCATTTCATCGAGCTCCCTCTTGCGTTCAATTTCCCGTTCGAGCTGTTCCTGCCTGAACTTGTTTTTAAGCCTCTGAATGCCTCTGTGCCTGATCAGAAGCATTAATCCAAGAAAGCTCAGCGCGTAAAAAACGTACGCATAAACAGTCATATAGAATGGCGGCTCCACCACGATTTCAACGGCAGCGCCCCGGCTGTTCCAGTTCCCGTTGTGGTTTTTGGCCTGTACTTCAAACCGGTAAGTGCCGGGAGACAGGTTTGTATAGCCGGCAGTTTGGGAAGTGCCGGCATCGTGCCATTCGCTGTCGAACCCGTCGAGCCGGTAGCGGTATACGGTTTGCGACGGGTCGGAGTAATTGAGCGCCGCGTAGGAGAGGGTAAAGTTCTGCTTGTAAGCCAGATGTATGGATTTCGCGACCGAAATATGCTCGCTAAGCGTAGCCGAATCGGCGGGCGTGATGGATTTATTGCCCACCCGGAGCTCTTTCAATAGCACGGGTATCGGGTTGGTGTTCTGTCTGAGTGTGCTGGTATTCAGGTAATTAAATCCCTGAATGCCGCCGAAAAACAGCAGGCTGTCCTGCGTTCTGATACCGGCGCCGAGAATAAAGGTATTGTTCTGCAAACCATTGTGGGGCGAGTAGTTGGTAAACTTTTTGGTGGTTTGATCGAGGTAGCTCACGCCCTGATCGGTACTCACCCAGATACGCCCCTGAGCGTCTTCGAGAATTTTGTTGATGACCCCGCTGGTAAGTCCTGCTCCTTGATCAAAAACTGTAAAGCTGTGTGTTTTGGCATTGAATCGGGCCAACCCTTCGCCGGCGGTACCGAGCCAGATAGCGCCGTTGCTATCCTCGTGAAGCGAAAGCACGTTGTTCCCCGGCAAGGTACTGTTCAGCTTGTCGTACTGGACCGACTTTTTCCGCACCGGGTCAAACATTGCGACGCCCGTGCCGTGGGAGGCAATCCAGATATTGCCGTTTTTGTCCTGCAAAATATCCCTGATGTAGCCATTCAGCGGAATCATACGTTTGGCTGTGGGGATACCGGCATCAAAATAGCGTTCAAATTGCTGCGTGACCGGGTCGAATACATTGATACCGCCGCCATTGGTGCCGACCCAAAGCTTGCCTTGCTTATCGGTCATCAAGGCGAAAATGTCGTTGTTGTTCAGCGATGACAGGCTCGGGCCTTGTATAAATTGCCGGTATTGCCCGGTTTGCGTATTCAATGCGAAAAGCCCGTCCTGGAAGCTGCCGATCCACAGCTTGTCAGCCGACAGCTCCAGCGACATAATCGCCAGACCCGAGCATCCGGGCCTGTTTTGCGGCAGAACTGGGATTTTGGTAAACAGGTTTGTTTTCCGGTGATAAAGGTTCAGGCCGCCTCCGTCCGTACCCACGAACAGGTCGCCATTGCTTTTCTCGGCAAAAGAGGTTACAAATGAGGCGCTGAGCCCGTGGGGGTCGTAAGGATTGGAGCGTTTCAGTGCAAAGGTGGTGAGGTTTTTATCGAACTTGTTGACGCCTCCCTTATAAGTGCCCAGCCAGAAAATCCCCTGTTTGTCGATGAGAATGCTCCGTATCGACTTGTTTGTCAGACTGAAAGACGAGCGGGCGTCCGGCGCGTAGCGGGTTACTTTTCCGGTTTGGGTATCCATGAGGTTCAGGCCGCCGTCCGTGCAGATCCAGAGCGTCTGGCGGTTTTCGGCTGCCACGGCGTAAATCATATCGCTGCTGATCGAATGCGCGTCGTTTGCCTGGTATTTAAAGCTTTGGAGCAGGGTACCGTCAGGCGCGAATTTGAATAGGCCATTGAATGTCCCGACCCAGATGTGGCCCGTTTGGTCGCCATTGATTGTCTTTACCTGGTTGGCACTGACAGTGACCGCATTCTCCCCGTAGGCGATACGTGCGAAGCGGTTTGTTGTAAAGTCGAACCGGAACAGGCCGGTTTCTGTCCCTACCCACATATGCCCTTGCCGATCCTCGAAAAAGCTCTGCACGAGTCCGTTTCGGAGTTGGTCGGGCACGCCCGTGCGCTGACTCGGCCGCGTCGCCTTGAATGTGACCGGGTCGACAAGGATCAGCCCCGTGGTGGTAGCCACCCATAACTGGCCTGTATGATCGCTCGTAATCGCCGTGACGCTTTCGCTGCCGATGACACGAACAAAAGCATCCTTTCGGCGGTCGTACAAATGCAGGGAGCCCTGTATCGTGCCGATCCAGATGCGGCCCGCTTTATCTTCGTGGAGTGAAGAAATGTCGTTGGAGGCCACGCTCGACGGGTTTGACCTGTCGTGCCGGTAAATGGTGAAATCGGTCCCGTCGTATTTGTTCAGGCCGTCGTCGGTACCGAACCAAAGCAAGCCGTACCGGTCTTTCAAAATCGTGTGAACCGTGTTGGATGAGAGTCCGTCCATGGAAGTGATGGCGGTAAAGTTCAGCTGCAAATCGTTCTGGCCCGCATTGCAGGCGAAGGACAGCGCAAGCAGCAAGGAGGTCAGAACGATCATCAAGGATTTCAGGGACGCTGACATGGTATGGTCCGGTTTTGTAGTTTATTTCTCATCGCATGGCCCACCGTTGAACATTTGTGGCATTACTTTTAACAAATATGCTCTTCGCAAATCCGAAGGGTTACCTACATTTGCTCGTCAATAAATTAAATATAATATTAAAATAATGATGGGCAGGCAATGCCGATATAGAAGTATTATGTGTGAAAAATATATTGTCAATTTGACAAATAAAACACCGTAATTTTCTGAAATAGCTTCTTTCTGTTAGTTAAATGGTTGATATTCAATATAAATAAAAAAACACGTACAACATTTATGACTATGCGAAAACCTTTACCGCTCATCGCGGGATTGCTCATGCTGGCCACCGTCTGTTTTGCACAAAACAAGCCGATCGAAATGCCTACGGGTTACGACGCGGTGCGCAGCGGCGTGGCCGTAGGAAAAATGGATACGGTTCAATACGAATCCAGGACAGTAGGCAATAGCCGGAAAGCGCTGATTTACACGCCGCCCGGGTTTTCAAAAAAGAAGAAATACCCGGTGCTGTACCTCCTGCATGGCATTGGCGGGGACGAAAAGGAGTGGCTGAAAGGGGGCAATCCGCAGCTCATCCTGGATAACCTGTACGCAGAAAAGAAGATAGAACCGATGATCGTGGTGATGCCGAATGGCCGTGCTATGAAGGACGACCGGGCAACGGGCAACATCATGGCGCCCGACAAGGTAGCGGCTTTCTCGACCTTCGAAAAGGATTTGCTCACCGACCTGATCCCGTTCGTCGAGAAAAAATATCCGGTGCTCACCGACCGGGAGAATCGCGCGATTGCGGGACTCTCGATGGGAGGGGGGCAGTCGCTCAATTTTGGGTTGGGTAATCTGGACAAGTTCGCCTGGGTAGGCGGATTCTCTTCCGCCCCCAATACGAAAAAACCGGAAGAGCTTATGCCTGATCCCCAGAATGCCAAAAGCAAACTGAAATTGCTCTGGCTTTCCTGCGGTGACGACGACCGGCTGATCACTTTCAGCAAGCGTACGCACGACTACCTCTTTGAGCACGATGTGCCGCACGTGTATTATGTCGAGCCGGGCGTCCATGATTTCAAGGTTTGGAAAAATGGTCTGTATATGTTTTCACAGTTTTTGTTTAAACCGGTCGACGTTCCGTCGCTTTCAAAATACACCATTCTCGGTACGCCGGCATCGACAAACGTACGGTCGGCCAAATATCCTCAGATCCTGCCGGACAACCGGGTGGTATTCCGCACCAAAGCGCCCAATGCCCAGAAAGTGCAGGTCGATTTGGGCAAAAAATACGATATGCTGAAAGACACAGCCGGATTCTGGTCTGTAACCACGGATTCGGTCGGAGAGGGGTTCCATTACTATTCGCTGCTTATCGATGGGGTGGCATTGGCCGATCCGGCGAGCGAGACGTTTTATGGAATGGGCAGAATGGCCAGCGGTATCGAAATACCTTTCCGGAAGGGTGGTTACTATGCCATGAAGGAGGTGCCCCACGGCAACGTGCAGATCCAGCGCTACCTGTCGAAAGCGAGCAATTCCTGGCGTGAAATGTACGTATACACTCCTCCGGGCTATGACGCATCGACCCAAAAATATCCGGTGCTGTATCTGCTGCATGGCGGCGGCGAAGACCAACGGGGCTGGGCCACCCAGGGCAAAACGAACCTGATTCTGGACAACCTGATCTCGGAAGGCAAGGCCAAACCGATGCTGATTGTGATGATGGACGGAAACTCGGGCGTCCCGCTCGGCCCCGGTAGCCTTGGTACGGCGGGCGATGGCTTTCTGAAAGCCTTTGAGAATGAATTAAAACTGGGGGCGATACCCTTCGTGGAAAGTACCTACCGGGTAGAAACTAATGCAGCGAACCGGGCCCTGGCCGGGCTTTCGATGGGAGGAATCCAGACACTGTATGCCGGCATCAAAAACACAGATATGTTCTCTTCCCTCGGCGTGTTCAGCTCGGGGTGGTTTGGGAATAATACGGCATTGTCGGGCCCGCATTATGAGTTTGCCAAAACCAATTCGGCGGCTATTAATGGTAATCTGAAAAACTTCTGGATTTCGATGGGTGGGCCCGAGGACATAGCCTTTAAAAATTGCAAGATCATGCTTTCCAAATACGACGAGCTCGGGATCAAATATCAGTACAGTGAATATCCGGGCGGGCATACCTGGCCGGTTTGGCGCCATGACCTGTTTGGATTTGCCCAGCTTCTGTTCAAGTAACATTTTATCAATAATACCATGATGATCCTAAATCCAACCCGGTACTCAGCGCTGGTATCATGCATTGGCCTGTTTGCAATGCTGGCGGGAAGCGAAAAAGTGCTGGCACAAAAAACCTTGAAGGAGGCTTATAAAGACTACTTTCCTATCGGGGTGGCCGTGGCTCCGAGGAATCTTTCAGGACCGGAGGCGGAACTGATCGTAAAGCAATTCAGCAGCGTGACGCCGGAAAACGCCATGAAAATGGGCCCCATACACCCGGAGCCCGGGCGCTATAACTGGCAGGACGCCGACGCGATCGTAGCATTCGCGCAGAAGAACGGCATGAAAGTACGCGGGCATACGCTATGCTGGCACAACCAGACCCCGAAGTGGTTTTTTACCGACGATGAAGGAAAGCAGGTGAGCCGCGAGGTGCTGCTCGATCGCCTGAAAGAGCATATTAACAATGTGGTTGGCCGCTACAAGGGAAAAATCTATGCCTGGGATGTCGTTAACGAAGCGGTGCCCGACACGAGTTCGAGCATTTACCGGGAGTCGAAGTTTTTCCAGATCATCGGGGAGGATTACATTGAAAAGGCATTCGAATTTGCCCACGCCGCCGATCCCGACGCCCAATTGTTTTACAACGACTACAACACGGAGAGTGCTTTAAAACGGGAGAAGATTTTCCGGCTATTGAAAAAACTGAAAGAGAAAAACGTGCCGGTGCACGGTGTGGGGCTGCAAGGGCATTGGTCTGTGTATGAGCCCACGGCGGCGGAGCTGGAAAAATCGATTACCCAATTTGCCGGCCTGGGTTTGGTAGTACAGATTACCGAGCTGGACGTTTCCGTCCATCCCAAAGAGCATGAACGCCGGCAGAAAAAGCCGACGGACAGCGCCATGCTGACACCAGAAATGACCGCCAGGCAAACCGCACAGTACAAAATGCTATTCGACGTTTTCAGAAAACACAAGGGAACACTCACCGGCGTCACTTTCTGGAACGTTTCCGACAAATCGACCTGGCTGGACAACTTCCCGGTAATGGGCCGGAAGGATTATCCGTTGTTATTTGATCAGACCTATCACCCCAAACCGGCATATTTCCAGGTGACGGACTTCTGATATTTGTAAGTAAACCCTCGCCATTCAGAACATGAATCGAGCATAAGGAAACCTGGGACTTCGGTTTTGTACCGGAGTTCTTTTAGATGTGGTAGTTAACTTTGGCCGGAGGGGATGCTTCGGTCAATTTTGTTTACGATGCTCCCTTTAATTGTGTAAATAAATTGAAGGAGTTGCCCGAGTCATAATAGTGACCAACTCCTTGACCTGGTCGGGATTTCATCAAGACGTTCTTCCGGAAAAGGCCTCAGGAATTCATGAAGCTTATGGGCAGGTATGCTATGGTCTGCAATCATGTTGAGCTCCGCTGGCGTTGCATAGTAAAAAAATGACCAGCCATCGGCAGTACCTATGAAAAGTGCCTGGTGCTTCTTGTTGTAATTTGCATAAATCCGGAGCCCTGAGCTCGTTTCAATGGAACTTGCTTCATAATAATCTCTGTCGAGAAAGTTGGCCTGGACAAGTCCATTTAGCGCCCGGATAGCCGGAACATCCCCGCCGGTACCGCCGACGTCGTCGGTTTTTACAAATGTATGATCTACGGTTGCCGAATTACTTTTAGAAAGCGCTGAAATAATACAGACGATCGAAATGAAGACGCACAAATAGGCAACTCCTTTTAAATTCCTTAAACTCATAGCAGCAAATTGTAAATCAATGTCGGAGATGCAGGCAAACGCTATTCAATAAGCGGATTGCAATATGAACTGGTTCAACCAAACACCGTAAAGATATTTCGATTTGTGAGGTTATGGTGAAAAAAGTCGTTCAGAAAATAGTTGTCAATTTTTCGGTTGCCGGCCTTGTATGCTCAGCCTAATTTTGGGCATCAACTTAAAAACGGGTTCCATGAATCTTTCAAAGGAAAGGATGTATCGGGCTATCATCGAAAAGGATAGCCAATTTGAAGGGATTTTCTTTACTGGCGTAAAAACCACAGGCATTTTTTGCCGGCCGACTTGTACGGCGCGGAAACCCAGGATTGAAAATGTCGAATTTGTATTTTCTGCCAAAGAAGCATTTCAAAGAGGGTACAGGCCATGTAAGGTTTGCAGGCCGTTGGAACATTCCAATCAGACGCCGGGCGGGATCCGCTCACTTCTGGACGAGCTGAATAGTGATCCGGCCCTGAAATTTAAGGATGCAGACCTGCTGGCCCGCGGGCTGGAACCGCATTCGGTGCGACGCTGGTTTTTGAAAAACCACCAGATGACTTTTCATGCCTACCAAAGAATGTACCGCATTAATTCCGCTTTTAAACACATTCAGCAAGGCCAGTCGGTTACAACAGCGGCATTTGACTCCGGCTTCGATTCCCTGAGCGGCTTCGGAGACTCCTTTAAGAGTATCTTTGGATTTTCTCCGATGAAAGGGAAGTCGCAGCGCGTGATAGACCTGACAAGGCTTGAAACACCGCTCGGAACCATGTTTGCGTGCGCGGTACAGGAAGGGTTGTGCCTGTTGGAGTTTACAGACAGGAAAATGCTCGAAACCGAGTTCAGGTTGCTTTCCAAAGCACTGAATGCGACTATTGTCCAGGGGCATAATGCCCATTTCGCCACGCTTGAAAACGAGCTTGCGGCATATTTTGCGGGAGGGAAGAAGGATTTTTCGGTCCCTGTGTTCTCGGTCGGTTCGAACTTCCAGAGCAGGGTTTGGCAGGCATTGCAATCGATACCCTATGGTGAAACCCGAAGCTATCAGCAGCAAGCTGCCATGATCGCCAGTCCGAATGCCATTCGCGCGGTAGCGAATGCCAACGGCATGAACAAAATATCCATTCTGGTACCCTGTCACAGGGTCGTGGGTGCAGACGGGAACCTGACCGGCTACGGCGGCGGGATCTGGCGCAAGCAATGGCTGCTCGATATGGAGAGGGCCAACAAGTAAATCCAACTATTTCTTATCGACAAATTACTCATTCCATGAATACTTTACATTCAAGGTGGCTGATGCTATGCGTCATTCTCACGGCCCCATTGCTTTATGTGATCGATATTTTTATTATCAATATGGCCTTGCCGGTCATTAAGCAAAAGCTGGATGCCAGCCAAAGTGATGTGCAACTGATTATTGCCGGATACTTGCTGGGTAGCGCCTGCTTCCTGATTCCGGCAGCCAGGGCGGGAGATTTCCTCGGCAGAAAGAAAGTTTTCTTTTGGGGCATGTTTGCTTTCACGGTGACCTCGTGCTTTTGCGGGCTAGCGCAAAGTCCGCTTGCATTAAACATCGCCCGTTTCTTTCAGGGAATCAGCTCAGCCTTCATGGTAACCCAGTCGCTGTCGCTCATCCAGGAGCTGTTTCCGCAGCCCGCAGAAAGGGCGAAGGCCATCGGCTGGTATGGGATGACCTTGAGCATTGCCGCGATAATCGGGCAGATCCTGGGAGGATACCTGGTTGAACTGGATTCTACCATTGCAGGATGGCGATTGATTTTCCTTATTAACGCACCCATGGGACTGGCTTCTATGTGGGCAATCGAAAAATGGATTGGAGAGAGCTCCAAGGTATCTGTTGGAAAATTCGATGTTGCGGGAACTATGATGCTGGTGGTGGGGCTCGGTGCGTTGATTTACGCGCTCACAGCAGGCAGGGAAGCTGGTTGGCCGTTTTGGAGTGTTCTGGTTGCCATAACGGGAGCGTTTCTGTTAATCTTTTTCCTTCGTTACCAAAGTCTAAGAATCGAGCGAAATCAAGCGCCTTTGATGGATGTACGCATATTCGGGCATCGTCAATTTGTAATCGGGCTGATCGCCCTTTTGTTTCATTTTATGCTGCACACCGCTTATTTGCTTATGATGGCCGTTTATCTGCAATCGGGTATGGGTATTTCCGCGCTGGGCTGCGGCACGTACTTTATTCCGCACGCGCTGCTGTTCATGTTATCCTCATTCGCAGCCTCGAAATTGCTTCCGCGCTTTGGTAAAAATGTTTTGCTGGCCGGTTTGGGAATAATTATCATTTCCTTCTTTTTACACATTCTCTGGCTGGATTACCAGACAGAAGCCCTGGCGGTCATCTCGCTGATTGGCCTTTATGGTCTGGGTAACGGGATGGTGCTGCCATTTCTTCTCAATGTGGTGCTGGATCGGGTCCCCGTCGCGGATGCGGGAATAGCGTCGGGCATTTTCTCGACATTCCAGCAAATCGCCTCCGCATTGGGAATCGGTATCATTGGAGGGGTTTTCTACGAAACGCTCACCGGCGCATCAGCCGACTATAAATTGGCACTCGATAACGGTTTGTTTGTTGGACTGGGCTTTGCAGTAATAGTTGCCGGGATGTTGTTGCTAACTCAGAATAGCAGCGTGTCAGGGCAAAGGGAAAGTGTGGTATTGGATATACTGTAAGGTTGATTAGAAATAGGGTGACTACTCTTCCCTACGTGCGACGATTTCTACACGCCCCCCGCCTGGTTCCGAGGTGCCTTCCAGCGGATAGTTGTCAGGCAGCAAGATAAATCCCAGGCCTGCCAGTGAAGTATGTTCAGTGTAAACACCCCGGGAAATCGTGCCTTCATAAAAAAGTGGCGGGGCCGATGACCTGGCGAGCTGATATTGATCGTCCTTGCCTGATAAACGTAATTGTCTGATTAATACAGCATTCGGTTTCGATTTCCTGATCCATGAATACCAAATACTGAGCGAATCGGCACTCTTTCTGCTCACATTCACTTTAAAATCAGTGACATCTATCTTATTGATTCTGCCTGCCGAAAAGAGTGTATCATGATTAACGACGTAAGATTGCACGGAATATTCGCCTCGCAAGCGGGCCGCATCGTCGTCAATTAAATGCCCCTTGTCACAGGCACCGAGAACGAGAAGCAGCAGCGGTAACAGTAATCTTTGCATGAACAGAAGACTTTGTAACTAAAAGTATCCTAATTTAAACTATTCATATGGATAATCAATGTTTTGTCAGGGTGAACGGCGTTAAATCGGAATAGGTCACTTCAAAATTCGCTGATTTGGTGTATTTTTAAAAAATCATTCAAAAAGAGTGTGATTTTTTTAAATACTTTATGAATATATCGGAAATAGTAAAGAATTGCGTTGCGGCGGGCTTTCTGGTCCTTTCATTCGGCCATTCAGCAAATGCGCAAAGCCAGTCTTTAACCAGCTATGTTAACCCCTTCATTGGTTCGGAGGAGCATGGGCATGTTTTTGTGGGTGCCAATGTGCCTTTCGGTGCTGTACAACTGGGGCCGACGCAGATCGGGCGCAGTTGGGACGAATTTAAAGGCTGGGACTGGTGCTCTGGCTACAATTACATCAGTCGTGAAATCCTCGGATTCACGCACACGCATTTGAGCGGTACGGGGATAGGGGATTTGAATGACCTGATGGTCGTGCCTGCGAACGGGCGTTTGCAACTGCGCCCAATGCAGTTCGAAAAGCCGGAAACGGGTTATGGCTCGCTCTTTTCAAAACAATCGGAGCAATGCCGTCCGGGCTTTTATCAGGTGCATCTGGATAAATACGATGTGGACGCCAAGCTGACGGCCACCGAGCGCGTTGGCATTCACCAGTACCATTATAATAAGACGGATAACGCTCACATACTGCTGGACCTGGGCTTTGCGATGAACTGGGACAGCCCGGTAAAGACGTATATCCGGCAGGTCAACGACTCCACATTCACGGGTTACCGTTTTTCCACAGGCTGGTCGAAAGATCAGCGCCTGTATTTTGCCATCCGCACCTCTCAGCCCATTCTGAAAGCCGAGTTTTATAGTGACAGCACGCTTCAAAATGGCAAGCAGGTGGAAAGCAAACATGCCAAAGCGGCATTGTTTTTCGACGCTGCGCGTAATCCGGACATGACCCTAAAAGTAGCCCTGTCCCCCGTGAGCGAGGCAAATGCTTTGGCGAACATGGCTGCCGAGGCGCCGTCGGGCAATTTTGAGTCTTACCGTACTCAGGCCGACCACGTTTGGGAGCAATCGCTGGGTGCGATCCAGGTCGAAACCCGGAATAGTACCGATAAGGAACTGTTTTACACGGCTCTTTACCATATGTTTCTGGGTCCCACGCTTTTCAACGACGCCAACAACGACTACCGCGGCACCGATAAGCAGGTTTACAAAAATGCGCCTTTTAAAAACCTGACAACTATGTCGCTTTGGGACATCTACCGTGGCTGGGGGCCGTTTATGTCGATCGTCAAGCCGAGCCTGGTGAAGGACATTGCGGGATCGATGCTGGCCATTCACCAGCAGCAGGGGCGTTTGCCGGTGTGGCCGCTCGTAGGCAGCGAGACGGATTGCATGGTAGGTAGTCCGGCCATTATTATCCTCGCGGACGCATTCGGGAAGGGGCTCATCCCTGCCAGCCAACGCGAGCAGGTGTACCAGGCTATGAAGCATACTGCCAAACGCGATTCGATGGGCCTGCAATACCTGAACAAGCTCAGCTACATTCCGGCCGACAAAATGCACGAATCTGTGGCCTGGGCCATGGAATACGCCATCGCCGACGCCGGAATCGCGAAAGTAGCCGCGGCATTAGGCAAGAAAGCCGACGCAGCCTATTTCACGAAAAGAAGCCAGCTTTACAAACTCTATTTCGACAAACAGACCGCCTTTTTCAACGGTCGCTTTGAAAACGGCGAGTTCCGTCGTCCGTTCGATCCGTTCTATTCGGTGCCGGTAACCTCCGATTATACCGAAGGTAATGCATGGCAATACCTGTTCCTGGTACCCCAGGATGTCCATGGGCTGATCGGCCTTTTGGGGGGTGAGAAAATGTTCAAATCGCGCTTGGACAGTCTGTTTACCGTTTCTTCGGAATTGCGGGAGGGAACTGCGCCGGACATTTCGGGCCTGATCGGCCAGTATGCGCATGGCAACGAGCCGAGCCACCACATTACCTATCTCTACAACTACCTGGGCGAGCCATGGAAAACGGCCGATCTGGTACGCGAGGTGATGCAGAAATTTTATAAAGCAACTCCTAACGGCCTCAGTGGTAACGAGGATGTGGGTCAGATGAGCGCCTGGTACGCGTTCAGCGCATTGGGAATGTACTCTGTGAATCCTATGGAAGGCAAGTATGTCTTCGGTTCCCCTTTGTTCGATTCGGCTACGCTCAGGCTGGAAAATGGCAAGACGTTTACCATCCAGTCGAAGGATAACAGCGCGCAGAACAAATATATCCAGAAAATCGAGTTGAATGGCAAGCCTTATCCATACACCTACATTCGTCACAACGACGTAATGCAGGGCGGAAAGCTGGTGTTTTACATGGGCGCTACGCCCGGGAAGACGTATGGCATAAGTGCAGAGAGCCGGCCTTAGGTGTCTAAGGCCGCCGGGCATATTCTTTAAGCATGGGGTGCGGCTTGCGAACAGCAAGCCGCACCTGGTCTTTTCAGCTCGACTGTAATCGGCGCTGAATGGCCTAAAAGGCGCGGAGAGCAGTAATTATTAATTATGTAGCTCATCATATGACGATTGATGCATTCGGTGCATTTTTCAGTCGCATTATCCGGATGTTTTTTAGAAATGCCAGCACCTTATATTAACCCTGCTATGAAACAGTTTTACCTCATCAATCAAAATCTGATTTCACTATCCAGGAGTGCGCTCTTTTTTACGTTTGTATTTTGCGCCCTGACCGTACAGGCCCAGGTAGTCACCAGTCAGGTTGGTACAGGCACTTCTACGAACTCTTACATCCCACTGAACGCCTATTACGGATATTCGTACACCCAGCAGATCTACACCGCCGCCCAGCTAAGTGAAGCGGGCGCTTTGCCCGGTACCGTTATCCAGAAAATCCGTTTCTTTCTTCTCAGCGCGAACGTTAGCAACCTGAACAACGGCGCCGGATGGACGATCTACATAGGGAATTCGCCCAGGACGGAGTTCGCGTCCAACACAGATTGGGAGCCGGTGGCCAATCTGACCCAGGTATTCAGCGGGACGGTAAGCTTCCCTTCTTCTCCCGGCTGGGTGGAGATTACCCTGAGCTCGCCTTACGCATGGAACGGTAGCGACAATCTTGTGATAGCGGTCGATGAAAACACACCAGGTTACGCGGGCAGCACCGTTTACTGGCAAGCAACCAATACGTCGGCACTAAACCGTTCGATATACTTTTACGCCGACTCCAACAATCCTAATCCCGCCTCACCGCCTACGGCTAGCGGGCGAGCGGCCGCATTCAGCAATCTGCAACTGGACTTTTTGCAAACACCCTGCACGGGCTTGCCGGAGCCTGGTATCACTATTGCCGCAAATCCTTCGCTATGTGGCAGCGGCAGCAGTTTGCTCACTTTGCAGGATAGCCACGCCCAGTATTCCGGGATTACCTATCAATGGCAATCGTCCGCTGACGGGGTTACCGGCTGGCAAAATATAGACGGCGCCAATGCTTTCTCTTATACAGCCACGCCGACGGCCACAACCTGGTACCGTGCAAACTTGACCTGCGGGGCTCTCATGAGCAGCTCGGGGCCGGTGGAAGTAGCCGTACATCCATTGCCTGAGGTAACGGTAAACAGCGCCGACGTCGTTTATTGTACCGGTTCACAGGCAACACTTACGGCATCCGGCGCCAGTACCTACCAGTGGGCTCCCGCAACGGAACTTAGCGCTGTTACCGGTGCCACGGTACAAGCTTCGCCGGTAATTCCCCGAGTTTATACCGTCACCGGGACCGATCAAAATGGCTGTCAGAATACAGCGACTGTGAAGGTGTCGCCCATTCCACTCTTCACCCCAATGGCTGTGGCGAGCCCCGGTATAAGCTGCGGTTCCGGTGTACCTGTAACGGTAACGATCAGCAACCCGCCGTCGTCAGGGGGCCTGGAATACCAGCTCAGCGATACTACCGGCAATGTGATCGTCCCCTGGCAAAGTGCCACGAGCCTGACCTTTACACCGACAAGCAGCGGTAACCTTCAATATAGGTTATTGGCACGCGATCCGACTTGCGATCAGCTTTCCCGAACCAGCGTGGTGAAAGTGTATTACGGTTTTTCAGCGGATGTTACGGCATTGTCCGAATGCTCAGGTGCCGATAGGAAAATCATCATTACCAATCCGCAAGGAGCTGATCTCACCTCCGAGAGCTGGCAGCAAGACTTCAACCTCGCTACGCTTCCCGCAGGCGTCACACTTTACGGCTCGGCTTCATTATCAAATGGGCGGGCACTGGTAACGCCTTCTGCAACTTCACAAAAGGGTGCAGTCGAAATCTCGGGTCTTGGTAGCCTCACTCCCCAAAGTGTCGAACTGGATTTCCTGCTTACCGCCGACCAGCCGATAGACGTATTCGGTACCGGCGGTGGCGATGGTATCGCGTGGAGCTTTGGCGACGATGCCACTTATAGCGGCGGTATTACCAACGGCGCGGGCTCAAAGCTTCGCCTGGTGTTCGATGCTGCCAACAACGGTTCCGACAATGGGAATGCGAGAGGGATTTACCTCACGTATGGATATACGGCCAATTCGCAAATGGGCCCTGCCTCTGCCGGTGTACTGGCTTACAACCCGGACATGTCCTGGCGGTTTCAGACCGACAAGCCGGTCAGAATAGTCATTGATGATGAAAGCAAGTTGACACTTACCTGTGATGGGAACGTGATCTTCGACCACATCCAGCTCCCGCCTGCCTACGCGGCGGCTGATAAATCGCAATGGAAACATCTGTTTACTGCTTTTACCGGCGGCGACGCGTTGCGATTCGCGTTTGACGAGCTGAGCATCAGGTATACGCGCCAGGATTTTGTATACGGAATTAGTCCGGGCGGAACTGGATTGCCGCCGGCCTCCTGGCAGAGTGCCAATACATTTGCTGGACTTGTTGCCAGCGATTCTCTGGATGTCTGGATCGCGTCAGCCGGTACCCCAGCAAGCTGTAACAAGCTCCTGGGAACTTACCGGTTTTCGGGGCCAATTGCCATTGCCGTCGCAAGCGCAACCAAAACCGGAGCACAGGGTGGGGATACCGCCATGGCTTACACCAATGACAACTGCGAGCTTATCGCGCTCATCAAATCGGATAGTGATAGCCTCGGGAATGTCATAGTAACGGTCGGCGTGCTGGATTCTACGATGATGCATCGCAATCAGCCTTATGTGGGGCGGTATTACGATATTTCGGCAAGCAAGGTTGGGGGAGGCACAGTGACGCTATACTTCAGAGATGATGAAATAGCCGATTATAATACCACTGTTGCAGCAATCGGCAGCAGCCTGTTCCCTGCCATTGGGCCTAATGGAGAAAATCTGCAGATCACCGCTTTCCATGCCTCCGGTCCGGGTGATGGTCCTCAGGGATACAATGGCACCGGGGCAGAAGTGATCATTCCCTCGGCAATCGTACATCATGGTTCCGAGGGTTTTTGGGAAGTTACATTCCACACCGCCGGCTTCTCAGGCTTCTTTGCCCATACCAATCTGAACGGCAATCCTTTACCCGTGAAACTGGTTTCTTTTGCCGCGAAACCGCTGGCCGATCAAACCGTGGAGCTACAATGGCAGACTGCCCAGGAAAGAGGAAATGAGCGCTTTGTAATCGAGCATAGCAAAGATCTTGTCCACTTTGAAAAGGTGGCCGAAATCCGTGATGTAGCCGGTAATTCCGATGCGCTGCATTACTATCGCGTGGTTGACACCAGGCCGTATCTGGGTACCAGCTATTACCGATTGCTCCAATACGATGTGGACGGCACACGATCTGTTTCACGCATAGTTACCGTGATTCTGCGGTCGGAAGGATATTCGCTTTATCCTAACCCGCTTGCAGGTCAATTTTTCAGCGTGGGTGTCGACGAGCCGGGGTTGGCCCGGATTTCTCTTTATAATGCCAGAGGAGAAAAGATTGCTTTCAATATCAATTCGAAAGGTGCCCAAATGGTGACGATCCAACCTGCTCAAATGCTGGTTGCGGGTGTGTATACGATCACTGTGAGTGAGCGGGCAACCAGACGTTCTTATAAACTCGTTGTTCAATAGTTGGTACGCCAGGTGTTTAAACGTAATGCCGCTTCGGAAACCGAAACGGCATTGCGTTTAAAATTATCCTTCATAACCCGGATCAAACTCCACAATCCATTCAATACCATATTTATCTCTAAACATTCCCGCGTAGGTGCCCCAGGGACTGTCGCCGATAGGTCCTTCGACGTTCCCGCCTGCCGATAGTCCGTTAAAAATCTTGTCTGCTTCTTCACGGCTATCTGTACTGATCGATATTTTGGACCTGTTCTCATTTTCACTCACGCGTCCCATGAATTCCGGAACGTCGTTAGCTATTAGTACATTATGCTTTCCAATAGGTAAAACGATGGTCATTATTTTGTTCGCCTCGCTTTCGGGTATCGGAAATTCATCGCTCGCCAGGTCTTTGAAACGGATGATCTTGGTGAAATCTCCGCCAAACACCGATTTGTAAAAATTGAATGCTTCCTCAGCATTTCCATTGAAGTTGATCCAGGGATTGATTGCTTTCATCGCTTTATTTCCAGGTTTATATTTTTCGCTCACGCTATCCGGCGTGCCCGTGGGCAATGTGATCGGGTAGCGGGTGGCTTGGATACAAAGTTGAAATTTTGTCCGGCATTCGAGCGTGTGTAAATGCGACAATTTAGAGGGCGAATAGTGCCAAATCTAATCGCTGCTGCGCGGTAAGGCGGGCAGGATTTTCGGCTGGCCCAGGGAGGCGGTGCTGACCGAAACGATGGCCCGGACCTATTTCAATACGCTGGACGTAGTGGGCAAAACGATTAAGGTAGCGAGGTCAAACAGTAGTATTTTAGTTGAAATACCGAGGCAAATGGCGACCCAAGGTCGGTGTATTTGCTGCTTGCTGTGGCGATACTGGTTCTGCTGGGCGCCTTCGTAAATTATGTGAACTTAACAACGGCCAGGGCGCTGGACAGGGCAAGGGAGGTCGGAGTGAGAAAGGCTGTCGGCTCGAACCAGCAGCAGATCCGGATGCAGGTGCTGGTGTCGATTAGCGTGAAAACCATCGCCACCGCACTGCTCGACGCCGTTAAATCGCTCAGAAATGAGTGATCACTCTTCCCCGGAGGGAGATCGTCAATTATCTTTTATGCGTCGCTTTGAGGTAGATATTAAGGTCAGCCTGCCTGTTGAACCTTTCGAAGAGAAATCTTTCGGGCGTTAGAAAAAGCGGTAGTCGTTTGGCGCGAAACCGGTTGTTTTTTTGAAAAACCGTGTGAAATGCTGGGGATATTTAAAGCCAAGCTCAAATGCGATTTCACTGACGGATTTGGAAGGATCGAGGATTTTTTGTTTGGCCAGTTCTATTACTTTCAGGTGAATGTATTCCGTAGGCGTTTTTCCCGTCTCCTTTTTAATAAGGTCACCAAAATAATTGGCAGAAAGGTGCAGCTGGTCGGCAATGTAGCTTACGGATGGCAGGCCGATTAGTTGCGGTTTGTCGGATTGGAAATAGGTTTTCAATAATGTCTCAAACTTGTCCAAAACAGCCTTATTAGCGTCCTGCCGGGTAATATACTGCCGATCATAGAAGCGGATGCAGTAATTGAGAAACAGCTCGATATTACTCGAAATGAGCAATTTGCTGTGCTTGTCCGTTCCTCGTTCGAGCTCATAGCGGACTTTTTCAAAACAATCTAACACGATATTCCGCTCTTTTTCAGATAAATGAAGGGCCTCTTTGCTTTCATAGGAAAAGAAGGTGTAATCATCGATATGTTTGCCCAATGCAGTCCCGCGGATCAGATCGGGATGAAAAAGCAGCGCGTAACCCTGCGGTTTGTAATCCTCATTGATATCTACATTTATGACCTGACCGGGCGCAACAAATACCAACGTCCTGTCCTGATAATCGTAGGTATGGCGGCCGTATTTCATGTCACCGCATTTCACGTCTTTCAGATACACTGCGTAGAACCCAAAGTTCATACGTGACGCGTAAACCTCCGGCGTTCTGCCCGTGAAGTCAATCACGCTCACCAGCGGGTGCAGGTTTTCGTGGTGGTAAAAAGCGTCGTGCTCACTAACCGTATCTATCCTCAAAATTGTCTCCATCGTACTTGCTGATTTACAGTCACAAAGCTAGGTCAAATTGAATGCGTGCCATAGCCGTTAGCCTTCAATCTGTAAAAGTGGTATGTAAACCTGTAAATGGGATAAGTACTGGTTATCACAGGTGTATGACCTTTGTAATCGGATATGCCACGCAGTCCATTCTATTTACAAAACATATTAAAAACAACCACATTATGGAGATCATGAAAGATAAAGTAGCGCTGGTAACCGGCGCAGCAATGGGAATCGGATTTGCAACTGCCCGGGCGTTCGCCCAAGCGGGCGCATCGGTAGTACTGGCCGATTGGAACGAGAAGCAAGTGCATGCAGCAGCGGAGCAACTGGCAGGAGAAGGCCATAAGACCCTGGCAGTCGTGTGCGATGTATCGGACGATGAAGCGGTACAGGCGATGGTGGAAAAAACAGTGTCGACTTTCGGACATCTGGATGCGGCCTTTAACAACGCAGCAGTTCAGAACGTACTGGCCGGCGCCGCAGATCAGACCCGGGAGGATTTCGACCGGGTGACGGCTATCAACCTGCGCGGCATTTGGAGCTGCATGAAATACCAGCTACAACAAATGCGCAAGCAAGGCAGTGGCGCGATTGTGAATTGTTCGTCGATCGGTGGTATCCTGGGAGGTTCGCAGCGCGGTACTTACCATGCGGCAAAACATGGGGTAATTGGTCTGACTAAAAGTGCCGCATTGGAATATGCACCGTTGGGAATCCGGGTAAACACGGTATGTCCGGGCATTATCCATACGCCCATGGTGGATGCGATGATTGCAGGTGGGCAGCAAGAGTTACTCGATGCTATGATTCAGACGGTTCCGGCACAGCGGCTTGGACGTCCTGAGGAAATTGCCAGCTCAGTGCTCTGGCTGTGCAGCGATGTAGCTAGCTTTTTAATCGGGCATACTTTGGTGGTAGATGGAGGTTATAGTATTCAATAATAAGGAAATCATGCAAAAGGCTTCGCCAGGACATGGTTTGATATTCTTAATCATCCGATTGATTCCCTTACTGATAATGAGAATTTTTCACGGAACTTGCGCAGTTTTCAAGGCATACTAAACAGCAGGAATTATGAAAATCATTAGAAACGGGGAACAAGCATCTGTAAAGGGAAATCAGGACTGGTTTAGTGGTAGCGTCAGGATCGATCCTTTGTTTTCAAAACAGGAAACAACCAAAGCTGCCGGCGCTTTGGTCACTTTCGAGCCAGGAGCACGGACGGCGTGGCATACACATCCGGCAGGGCAAACCTTGATTGTCGTTTCCGGTCTGGGCTGGGTGCAGCGAGAAGGCGGGAAAGTTGAGGAGATCAAGCCTGGCGACGTTGTGTGGTTCGAGCCCAACGAAAAACATTGGCATGGTGCATCGGCAGAAAAAGCCATGAGCCACATTGCGATTCAGGAGGAAGTGAATGGGCAGGTGGTCACCTGGCTGGAAAAGGTCACCGAGGAAGAATACAAAAAATAATGCAGCTCAAGATAACAGCAAAACGATTCGGTTTTGGGATCCGAGTTGTGGGAGCTTGGGACATTACAACGAAAAAGCTATGGAATTCCAAACCGATTCTACCACACGACAGCTCTTCATAACGGTTGGGTCACGCAAGTTTGCTGCCGACAAGGTAACGGCAACCACGGGCATGAATATTGGATCATTTTAACTTCAGGTACTCTTCATCTGTCACAGCCTGCATCCAGTTCACCCTGCCGCTGGCAGTATTTGGCGTGATGGCAATCTGTGTAAAGCCAACTTCCGGCGAAGCGCCATGCCAATGGGGTACGTTCGGTGGACATTTCACCGTATCACCTTTGCGAAGAATCTGGATTGGCTTGCCCTTTTCCTGATAATATCCCACACCATCAATGGCTAGCAAAGCTTGTCCGCCCGGATGCGAATGCCAGAATGTACGCGCTCCTGCCTCGAACGTAACATTGCCCACAGGGATGTTAAATGCACTGTCGGGCTCAATCAGTTGTTGAACCCAGGCATTGCCTGTGAAATTACTGGCAGGTACCCGCTGGCCTCGCGGAAAAATGCTTTCGTTTTTGTCGTTCAATGCGCCTTTGCTCTGCGCGGTTGCGTAGTTACCAGTTATTACGTTACTAAATATAAAAGCCAGAATCGGAAGTAGGTGTTTCATACTGTTTTGATGCGCTGAGATAGATTTAGCCGGATTTGATTGTATAAGAGAAGAGCTAACCTTGGTTGATTATCGGACTAGTTTGGATTTTGAAGAACCCTATACTCATTGGGTGTCTGCCCGACCCGCTGTTTGAACAGGCGCGTGAAGTGCTGCGGATATTTGAAACCTAATTCATACGCGATCTCGCTGAATGATTTATCCTGATCTGAGATCAACTCTTTTGCCATGTTGATGATTTTCACCTGAATGTACTCTTGTGCAGTCTTGCCGGTTTCTTTTTTGATCAGATCACCAAAGTAGTTTGCGGATGTATGAAGGGCATCAGCGCAATAAGCCACGGTTGGTAGGCCTATCTGTTGAGGCTTGTCCGACTTGAAATACTCATTCAACAATGTTTCGAACTTCTCTAGTATTCCTTTATTCGCAGTTTCCCTGGTGATAAACTGCCTGTCGTAGAACCGCACGCAGTATTCGAGAAACAATTCAATGTTGGCCGTGATAAGCCGTTTGCTGTGTTTATCGATTCTCTCGGTGATTTCGTACTCGATTTTAGAGAAGCAGTCGCTAATAATATTGCGCTCCTGTTTAGAGAGGTGTAGTGCCTCAGTGACTCCGTATGAGAAGAACGTATACTGATCTATATGTTTTCCAAGAGAGGTGCCAAAAAGCAAATCCGGGTGGAAAACCAACGCCAGGCCCTGCGGCTGATAGTAATTGTCCTTCTTGTTTTCACCGATCACCTGACCAGGGGCCAGAAAGATGAGGGTGCCTTCTTCGTAGTCGTAGTAATTCAACCCGTAGCGTAGGTCTCCACACTTGATTTCTTTGAGGAACACCACATAAAATTCATACGCCATTCGGCGCAATTCCCGGGGATCGGCTTTTGACAGATCGACGATGCTTACCAGTGGGTGCAGCGTTTCATGCTTGTTGAAAGCATTGTATTCCTGAATGGTATTGAATCTGAGTATGTCTTCCATGTCGCTGATTGATAATGCCTGGATGCAAAGTTAACGGAGCGTATCTCGTTTTGAGCTAACGGCTTGCCGGATTGGTAATATTGGTAAGGATTTCCGTAATGCGTATACAATGCGTGGGCTGATTTCTAAGATATCCGAGCACTTCACCGCAGATTTCCATAAATTGCCTTTTTAACCAAAAACCCTTTCCGCATGACACATACTACCTCCAACCCGAAGATCCACGAAGGCCGCAACGTGAAACGCTTTCGGGAGATGCTGAGTATCAAGCAGGACGCCCTCGCATTTGAGCTCGGTGAAGACTGGAACCAGCAGAAAATCTCCCTGCTTGAACAAAAGGAAAAGATTGACTCGGATATTTTGGAGCAGGTTGCGGCGATTTTGAAAATTCCAGCTGAGGCGATTCGGAATTTTGACGAACAACAAGCGGTGAATATTATAGCGAATACATTCCAGGATATTGCCTTCGAGAATTCGTTCAACCACGGCACCATTAACTTTCATCCTATTGAAAAAATTATTCTCCTTCACGAGGAGAAGATTGCATTGTATGAGCGGATGTTGAAGGAGAAGGAAGAGATGATGGGGCGGTTGGAGAAACTATTACACAGATGATCGAATCCAACTCTCCGGCAATGTCCTTAATACAAGATGTTGTTAAGATTTTACAATCTGCAAGACAAAATGCTTACAAAGCTGTCAATACAGCGATGCTTGAAGCCTACTGGCAGATAGGCAAAAGAATTGTTGAAGAAGAACAATTTGGGCAGAAGCGAGCCGCGTATGGAGAAGGCGTTATTAAACAGCTTTCGAAGGATTTAAGTCGCGAAATTGGTAAAGGCTTTTCAGTAGCAAATCTTGAAAATTTCCGAAAATTCTACTTGACTTTTTCTGATGAGCAAAAATCTTACGCAGTGCGTAGGGAATTGAGTTGGACACATTATCGGCTCATAATGAGAGTGGAAGATGCTGCGGCGCGAACTTATTATGAGAACGAATGCGCAAACCAAACGTGGAGTACCCGAACGTTGGAGCGTAACATTAATTCCCATTATTATCAGCGTTTACTTTCCTCTCGAACCGAGTCCGAAGTCTCTGTTCTTGATCAAAACTCCCACAAGGCTCTGGCCAACGATTTCATAAAAGACCCTTATGTTTTCGAATTCTTAAATATTTCAGAGCCGGTAAGCGCAATGGAGCAAGACATTGAAAAAGCTCTAATCGGAAATTTGCAACAGTTCCTGCTTGAACTAGGAAAGGGATTTTCATTTGTAGGAAGGCAATTCAGAATAAGTACAGAAACCAGTCACTTTTACATTGATCTCGTTTTCTATAATTACTTGCTCAAATGCTTTGTGCTATTTGATTTAAAAACCGGCAAATTAACACACCAGGATACCGGACAAATGGATATGTACATCCGCATGTTCGATGATTTGAAAAAACAAGATGACGACAATCCTACCATAGGGATTATTCTTTGTACTGAGAAAGACGAAACTGTGGTGAAATACAGTATTTTGAATGACAGTAAGCAGCTGTTTGCAACGAAATACATGCTCTACTTACCGACTGAGGAAGAGTTGATTGCTGAGATTGAGCGAGAGAAGCGGCTACTTAGAATGCGCTAAAATTCCTCTAAAATATAGGGGCAGATATTCCGGAAAAGGAATTTTGGTAAGCATTTCCGTAATCCGTATACAATGCCTGGGCTGATTTCTGGGGAATTTTGTCAGCCAATACAATCTACTCACCAGAACACTCACAGCTATGAAGATCGCCAACATCCTTGCGACATCTGTAATAATCCCAGTCACATTTACGATATCCGCTTGGGCGCAGACGCCTGCGCAATCATTGTCAGAAGGTCATCGACTATACACGATCAACTGTGCAAACTGCCACGGAGACGTCGCCCAGGGAGCAGTTAAGGCAGGTATTGAACTTTCGATTATCACAGAGCGTGGCGGGAAACAGCCCCCTAATCTCACCGACGAGGCTTGGGATCATGGCTCGACCGACGCAGAGATTTTCAACACGATCAAGAAAGGCTTTCCATCGGCAATGATGCCGCCTTTCGAAGGAAGCCTGTCCGACAGCCAGATTAAAAATGTCATCGCCTATGTCCGCTCTCTATCCACGCCGCAGGGAGTTGCAGCAGCCACCGCGGCAAAGACGACGGTTAGTCAGGCAAATACTGAACATACAATTGAATTGGCCGATTATCTTGAAATGCCCATCACGGGGGATATGTCCGCTGATCGCGTGACGGGCGTGCTGGCACGTGGCAGCATCATGCTGGATGAGCCGGGAGGGAAACGCACTTTCTTGAACGACCTGAATGGTCAATTGTACATTCTTGACAAGCAAACCCAAAAGCTTACCACCTACCTGGACTTCGACGGTTCTGGTGACCGCGCTGGTTTGTTTACTAAACTCACTTCCGCAAAAGGCTACGCGTCCGGGCTGATGAATTTTGTTTTTGATCCTGACTATGCAAAAAATGGCATTTTTTATACGCTACACATGGAGAATGTGGCCACAGCTGGCGAAAGTCCGATGCCAAAGGGAAACTCAGTTCCGGGATTAAATCTTGAACAATATAAAATCACACCTGCACTTGCCAAACCGGCTGCTGCTGGTGATCCGCAGATGGAGCGCGAACTAGTCATTGTGGAATGGACGGATCGCAAGATTGGGAATTCCACTTTTGAAGGCACAGCCCGAGAGGTGCTTCGTTTATACGTGCCCGGACTTTTTCACCCGCTTAATGAATTGACATTCAATCCCGCTGCCCGGCCCGGGGACGCGGACTGGCGGGTGATGTACCTGGGCATTGGTGATGCAGGTACGGGCGAGCGGCCAGGACCCAACAGAATGCATGCGCAGCGGCTTGATACATTTCAGGGCAAAGTGCTTCGTATCATTCCGTCGCTGAGCGTACAGAAATCGACGAGCACGATAAGCGAGAATGGACAGTACCGAATCCCCAACGATAACCCTTTTGTATCGGTATCTGGCGCGCGAAGAGAAATCTGGGCTTACGGCTTGCGCAACCCGCACCGACTGACCTGGTATATTGATCCGGCAAGACCACGGCAGCCAGTACTGTTCGCATTCAATATCGGCTTGGTGAGCTGGGAAACGGTCATGATTATTAAGAAGGGTGCAAATTACGGCTACCCGTTGCGAGAAGGCTCCCAGAGCATGGCAGAAGGTAATAAGATGGGGCCGATACCGGCAGATGATCAGATCGCTGTTCAGGTGACAGACGTAGAAACAAATGGAACAGTGAAGCCTACCTATGCAGTACTTGCGTACCCACATACGCCAGGTGGTGGCGACGCCATTGCCAATGGCTTTGTTTATCGGGGCAAGAAGATTCCGTTACTAAAAGGGACTTTCGTTTTTGGTGACATTACGACCGGCCGTATCTGGTACACTCACATGAAAGACGTGCTTGCGGCAGACGACGGCAACCCGCTCACCTTTGCGCCGATCCACGAGTTAGGCACCCAGATTCGCGCACTTGCGGAAGAGACTTACAAAAAACGAGGTGGCAAAAATCCGGGTTTGCCCGGGCGCGGGGCCATTGCCGGTGCTGGTAGAATTGACTTGCGATTGGCAGAAGACAGCGAAGGAGAACTGTACGTGTTGACAAAGGCCGACGGTATGATCCGGAAGATCGTCGGTGTCAAGTAGCAAATACAGGTAATGAATGACGTATACAGGCTTGCGTCAGGAGGTCTTGTGCGGGATAAGGTTAAAGTGTGGCTTTATAATGTATTGTGACTACACAATGTCTGTCTAAGTCTATGCATATTTCCAAATCAGGAATATTGGTAAGCAATTCAGGGATATGTATACCATTTGAAGATTCCCAGTTACCGAAATTTGCAGTGTGATCCGGAAGATTGATCACCGAAGTAGGCACAGAAATAGTAAAAGTGCCATCAGAACAAAAGATAATATCATGGAATATGTAAAGTTGAATAATGGTATTCAAATGCCAGTTTTAGGGTTTGGGGTTTTCCAGGTGCCTGATTTGCAGGAATGTGAACGGAGCGTATTAGATGCAATTGAAACTGGTTACCGCTTGATTGATACAGCGGCAGCGTATGCAAATGAAGAGGCGGTTGGCAGCGCGATCAAAAAAAGTGGAGTGTCGAGAGATGCGCTTTTTATTACCACTAAGCTTTGGATTCAGGGTAATGGCTACGAGGGTACCAAAAGGGCCTTTGAGAATTCAATGCGCAAACTGCAATTGGATTATTTGGACCTATACTTGATCCATCAGCCATTTGGCGATGTCTACGGCGAATGGCGTGCCATGCAGGAATTGTACAAGGAAGGCAAGATCCGTGCGATTGGTGTCAGCAATTTTCATCCGGACAGATTAATGGATCTGATCGTTCACAACGAGATTGTTCCCGCCATCAATCAGATCGAAACACATCCATTTCACCAACAGATCCAAACGCAGGCCTTTTGGAAGAAAACAAAGTCCAGATCCAATCGTGGGGACCATTTGCCGAAGGAAAGAACGGGCTCTTCCAAAATGAGTTGCTGAAAGGAATTGGCGACAAATATGGAAAAACGATCGCTCAGGTAGTAGTACGTTGGCTGACCCAGCGAGGCGTAATAGCAATCCCCAAGTCCGTGCGGAAAGAAAGAATGGCAGAAAACTTGGACGTATTCGACTTTCAGTTATCTGCCGAAGACATGGCTGCAATCAAATCCCTGGATACCAATACCAGCGCTTTTTTTGACCACCGTAACCCGGCAATGGTGAAATGGCTCGGAGAGCGAAAGCTGCCTAATTAACATTTTCCTGTTAACTACTCACATCAATTCAAGACAACTATGCAAAGCCAAACATTTTTAAAGTCATTTCTGAAAGCATCGATTTTAGGATTATGCTTATTCACCCTTAGTACCCATTTGTCGATGGCCCAAAATACAGGTACTGTGGAACAGCAAATCATTAACCTTTCCAAAGATAAATGGCAGTGGATGTCCGATAAGAATGTGGATAAGCTGGCCACGCTTTTCGATGACAAGGCCAAGTTTGTTCATATGAGCGGAACATGGAAAAAGGATGAGGAACTTGAAATCATCAAAACAGGAAGCATCTGGTATAGGAAGGCAGATATACATGATGTAGCCGCTGAGATTTTCGACAATACGGCCATAGTTTGGAGTAGGATTACGCTGGAATCCACCGTAAGAGGAAATGAGGCAAAAGTTGAATTTACAGTGACTGAAGTGTTCAAAAAAACGGGAAATGACTGGAAGTTGCTAGCCCTGACTTTCAGCAGCGTGCGGGATACGCATGTGATCAAGCATTAATGAGGCAAACTAGAAGAGCTATTCTGGATTTTTCATTTCAAATCAGAACCCATGAAGCTTCAAGGTATACTGACCATTATTCTAGCATTTGTCATCAGTGAGACAAATGCTGAAATAATGAAAGACGACTCGCTGAGTGAGAAGGAAAAGAGTATTATATCAATCGCCGCACTAACTGCGAAAGGAGATTTACCAAATCTTAAAATAGCCTTTAACACCGGGCTGGAAGACGGGTTAACCATCAATGAAATCAAGGAAGAGCTAATCCATCTGTCAGCTTACTGTGGCTTTCCGCGAAGCTTGAACGGGATCAATACATTGAGCGCGGTGCTGGACGACCGGAAGTCAAAAGGGATCACCGATCAGCAGGGAGAGACGCCCTTGCGGGTGAAGGAGGTTGGGAAATATGAAGCGGGGAAAGAGGTGTTGCAGTCACTCACCGGGCGGGTTGAAACCGGGCCCAGATCTGGCTACGCTACATTCGTGCCTGCGATTGATACGCTGTTGAAGGAGCATTTGTTTAACGACATTTTCACTCGAGGTGTGCTGGATTACAAGCAGCGTGAGCTGATCACTGTTTCCGTATTAGCCACACTCGGTGGTGTAGATTCCCAGCTGAGCGGTCACATTGGCATTTGCTTAAATCTTGGCATTTCTAAAAAGCAATTGGAGGAACTGCTTTTCATTGTTGCCGATAAAGTTGGCAATGATCGGGCAGTTGAAGCACGAAAAATTTTGGAAAGGGTTTCGACACGAACAAACAGATAACCACTGCATTCATGGAAGCTTTAATAAACATTGACACTCGGTACTCAACCCGGTCATTTCGCAAGCATTTACTGTTTGCGTTTTTGTCTTTTTTAGGAATTGTCGTTTTCGGTCTTCAACCCGCTGCCGCGCAGCAAAGCCAGATGATGATCCGCATCGCCGAAATTGAAATCGAACCGGCCGCCCTGGAAGAATATAAGGCCATTCTCAAAGAAGAAGCAGCCGCATCTGTTAAGCTCGAACCGGGCGTGATCAGCATTTTCCCAATGTATTCAAAAGAGAACCCGACAAGCGTCAGAATCCTGGAAATATATGCCGACCGTGCAGCGTACGAGCAGCATTTAAAAACGTCGCATTTTCAGAAATACAAAACGGGCACCGCCAGCATGGTGAAGTCATTGAAATTAGTGGATATGAATGCGATCGATCCAGTGACTATGCCCTTGTTATTTAAGAAGTTGAAAGAATAGTGGCAAGACTTTTTTGGTAATTTAAGAGAAGACTAACTAAACTCACCATGGCGAAAATTACATTGAATATCAACAAGAAGGACTATCAACTGGAAGCTGATCCTCAGATGCCGCTTTTGTGGGCCATCCGCGATCTGGCTGGCCTGAAAGGTACCAAGTATGGATGCGGCGTTGCGCAATGCGGCGCATGCGTTGTGCACCTGGATGGTGAGGCCGTGCGATCGTGTGTCACCAAAGTCAGTCGCGCCACGGGGAAGAAAGTGGTGACGATTGAAGGATTATCTGAGAACAATTCCCATCCGGTCCAGAAAGCGTGGCAGGAAGTGGACGTGCCGCAATGCGGCTATTGTCATTCAGGCCAGATCATGTCTGCGGCAGTGCTGCTGCGCGAAAAACCAAATCCGACCGATCAGGATATCGACGATGCGATGGCGGGGAACATTTGCCGGTGCGGTACCTATTTGCGAATCCGCGAGGCCATTCACAAGGCAGCTGAAATGCAACAGAAAGCGCCTGTCAAGGGTTAAGTTATTCACGCCTAATCTTATCGTATGAAACAAGATTTGAACAAAGGGCCTGGATACTTCCTGCCCCGAAAGGCTGCCACGCTGCTGTCTGTAATGATATTTATGATTGCGGTAGCGGCTTCTGCATTTAAGAAAAATCCGCCTGCAAAGGAAATAAGGCTAAATCTGGCCGAGCGCGATAGCGTTGAATCCGTCAAGGCTTTTGAAACGGTTTATAAAACCCTGATGAGCCCGCGCTGCATGAACTGTCACCCGGCCGGCGATGTGCCGTTGCAGGGAGACGACAGTCATTTGCACGCGATGGGACCAAAGCGCGGCGTCGACGGGAAAGGGGTTTTTGCGATGAAATGTGCCAATTGCCACCAGGATACCAATACGCCCGGTTTGCACACGCCTCCCGGAAACCACGATTGGCATTTACCGCCTGCTGCTATGCGCATGGTTTTTCAAGGTAAAAGTCCTCATGAGCTAGCCAAACAGCTTGTTGATAAAAAACAGAATGGCAACAAGGATATGAAAAAGCTTATCGAGCACGCCGACGATGGGTTGGTGCTGGCAGGCTGGAACCCGGGCGAAGGCCGCAAATTGCCGCCGGTATCGCACGCCGAATTCAAGAAAGCCTGGATTACCTGGATTCAAAAAGGTGCTTATGCGCCGAAAAAATGAATGACTTTATATATTGATCGGGAGGAAAGAGTACAAAATCTGCAACAACCAGTTATGATTATAATCATTGAAAGGTATACAACACATGAGTATCAGCGAATCCATGGTCAATTATTATCTTGATATCCTTACGGTCGGATATTTTAATGACAATGATCTACCTCCTGACGATGTTAGGGATTATGAACCTCTTGTTTGCACCATAAAGGCAAAGGCTTTCAGGCACGGAGATATGGAACACTTATATTTTGCACTGGCCTGGTTGCTAACCAATAAGGACGTTAATCTGGAAGCTTTTAATGGAGGACGATATCCTTTCGATGCAAAAGAAATGCGTGATATTATTAATCTCATCTATTCAAGACTATTTGCCGACCGAAAAATGCCACCCGACCATGTGTTGAGAGAGGTAAGATTGGTAAACGTGCCGCTGGATGCGTGGTGGCAACAAGGATTTTGATGCCATCTCAGCAGAGCCTATTTCTATAATTTTCTACGTAGGGGCCGGCTGCAGCCGTAATATGGTTCTATGTTATTTCTACTTCAAACCAAGACTTCTTCATGAACAACGATAAAAATGCGCTGGACAGGCGCTCATTCCTGAAAGCCTCGCTGTTATCCGGCGGAGGTTTGATGCTCACTGTGAGCTGGTTATCATCATTTAAATCGCCTCATAAGGCAGAAGCGTTGAACCTGCCCGATCAATGGTCGCAGCTGAATGGCTATATCCAGATTACCTCGGACAACAAGATCAAACTGATTTGCCCCAATCCCGAATTTGGACAAAATGTAATGACCTCGCTACCGATGATCGTCGCGGAAGAACTGGATGCGGACTGGAAGAATGTAGTAGTGGAAATGGGCCCGCACGATCCTGTAAAGCTGGGCGCACAGTTTACCGGAGGCAGCAACTCGGTAAGAATGTATTGGAAACCGCTTCGGGAAGCAGGTGCGGCGGCAAGGCAAATGCTGCGTGAAGCGGCAGCCCAAACGTGGAATGTACCAGTCGGCGAAGTGACTACCAAGGCCGGTGTGTTGTTGCATTCGAGCGGTAAATCGGCAAAATACGGCGAAATGGCCAGCAAAGCAGCCGGCGTGCCGGTGCCGAAGGAATTAAAGTTGAAATCGCCGAAAGAATTTACGGTCGTCAGGAAATCCAAGAAAAATGTAGAGGTTCAGAAAATCACTTCGGGCAAGCCGCTTTTCGGACTCGATTACACCGTCGACGGTATGCTGATTGCGATGATCCAGCATCCGCCAGCATTTGGAATGAAAGTAAAATCATTTGATGCGGCGGAAACGCTGAAAATGCCTGGCATTAAAGACGTTTTTATATTGAAACTGTACGAAGACGGGTTTGAGCAAGGCGGCTTTGATACGCGTTCGTTCAACGAATTGCTGGTGATCGTGGGTAATACGACCTGGGAAGTAATGAACGCCCGTAAAAAGCTGACTGTGAGCTGGGAATCTGCCGGGCAATTGAAAGATACCGTAGCCGGAAGGGATGGTAAGAAGCGTGAAGTCGTCGTCCCAGGAGCACTTGAAAGTACTACGACGCAAATGCAGCAAATGCAGGATTATGCAGCTAAACCAGCCCAACAATTGCGAAAAGATGGTGATCCGGAAACGGCTTTCAAAAATGCAGCCCAGGTAATCGAGCGAACTTACAATGGCCCGTTTTTGGCACATAACTGCATGGAACCGATGAACTTCTTCGCCCATGTAACGGAGGAAAAAGCACTACTCGCCGGACCGCTGCAAGCTCCTGGCTGGGCGGAGCCGACATTAGCGAAACTGTTGAACCTCCCGCCCGAAAAGATCGAAATACAAATGACCCGCATGGGCGGCGGTTTCGGTCGCAGGGCTTATGCGCATTATCTCTCCGAAGCCGCATTGATTTCCCGGAAAGTGAAAGCGCCTGTCAAGCTCATGTACACCCGCGAGGACGACATGACCTACGGCATTTACCGTCCCATGTACACGGCGACCTATCGTGCCGCACTGGACGCAAATAAAAACCTGATCGCATTCCATGTGAAAGGCGGTGGCATTCCCGAGCACCCGATCCATGCCAACCGCTTTCCTGCCGGAGCGGTCGACAACTACCTGGCAGAGGGATGGCAAATCCCGTCTAATATTACGATTGGTGCTTTCCGTGCGCCGCGTTCTAATTTCAATGCAGCGGCCGAGCAGTCGTTTTTGGATGAAGTAGCAGAAGCCGCTGGGAAAGACCCGATTGAGTTCCGGTTAGCGCTCTTGAAAAGGGCAAAGGAAAACCCGGTCGGTAAGAACAACGAGTATGAGCCCGACCGCTATGCAGGCGTGCTGCAACTGGTGCGCGATAAATCCAATTGGGGAAAGCCGGGAAATGAGAAATTCCATCGCGGCGTGGCGGCTTATTTCTGCCATAACTCCTACGCAGCGCACGTGGTTGACATGGTCTCGCGCGATGGCCAGCCCTATGTGGAACGTGTTTACAGTGCGATGGACTGCGGAATTGTCATCAATCCGGACGCTGCGACGAACATGGTGCAAGGCGCGGTAGTGGACGGCATAGGCAACTCGTTTTACGGCGAGCTGACATTCAAGGACGGAGTGCCACAGAAAAACAATTTCAGCAATTACAGGATGATCCGTATTAATGAAGTGCCCAAAAGCATTGAGGTGCATTTCGTTGAAAACGACCTCGATCCCACCGGCCTTGGCGAACCGCCATTTCCACCGGTGTTCGGAGCGGTGGCCAATGCTTTGCATAAATTAAAAGGGAAGCGGTATTATAATCAGCCTTTCCGGGATGAGCCGGAGAAGACTATCTGAGGTCACTCATGTAGACAAATGCTGTTGCCGTTTATCAAAGGGCCTGGCCAAACCGACCAGGTCTTTTTTGAGTATTTTAATGCTTTGTTATTCTAAGATCTGCAAAGTAGCCTTCCGTTCCTATCTCAACCCACAATCCGATCCCACCCGCCGCGGCAGCGCCGTGCTTCATGTCCTTTACGATCAGTGAGGGCTGCGTCGCATCGTTCAAGTATAATCTGGCCTCTTGCCCGTTAACCGCAATTTTCATTTTTATCCATTCATTCAGCCCCATATCCGAATAGGCCTCGTATTGCTCCGGACTCTCTTTTCGGAGACGGTCAAATTTGTAACCAGGATAGGCGTAGTATTGGATGGAATGGTTGCGCCTGACCTGATCTTCGGCCCTGCCATTTGTCGGGCGGATATAGATACTTTCATATTTCGAATTGAGCTCATCGATCCGGAATGCGACCCCGATAAAACCGCGTGCAAATGCAGGAGCATCTTTCAAAAGTCTGGCTAACACCTTTACTTCGATAGTTCCATTCGAGAAATCATCCATGCCTTTGATTCTTACAAACGTCGGCTCATCTACGTCCTTGACTGTCGTGTCTTTGACAACCCTAATTGCAGCCTTGCCTTCGATGTTTTCGTACGATACAGATACCTGATTCGGTATTATCACATCGTTTGTGAGCTCCAATGCCTGTCCCTCGGCACTCGAAACGTGCAGCCCCAAGCCAATCAGAAAGGTTAATGCTAGTGTTTTCTTCATCATATTATTGGGCGTAGCGTTTTTGATTAAGCAACTGTGACTTCTTTTGCTTCGGACAGCGTAATGGTTTTTCCGAGAGCACCAAACTCGTGCAGGTCTCCAAACACCTCTAATCGAATGGATTGATCGATACCACCGACGCGCAGCGGGTCGAAACCTGCGTCGATAATCAGTTCTTCAATGACCGGATCAATGCTTTGGTCATCCGTTGCAAAGAATAGTACAGCTGGTTCCGGTTTTTGTCCGGATGCATTCGCAAGCGAAGCGGCTCCCATCGTTCCGAGTGCTTTGGCCAGTTTCGCGTCCTTCGGAAGCAATGATGCATTAATTTCCCCCGCCGATTCATTTTCTCCAATCGTTTTATCGAACCCACCTTTTTCATTGGGGGCAATAGGGTTTGAGGGATCGATAATGATTTTTCCTCCCAACTGCATTGCATAAGTATTCAGAAATTCACCGATGGATGCAAACCAAATTGCTGGAATGATGATGTCGGCCTGCTGAATGGCCGCCTCGATTTCCAAAGGTTGGGCCAGGCTTCCTAATTCATTAGCAAGATTTTGTGCTTTGGCAATGTCGCGCGCCGCGACAATGACGGGCCGATTTCCCTTAACCAGATTAGTTGCCAATACCCGGCCGATATTGCCCAGGCCAATGATGGCGACTTTGGATTCTGTGATTTTTGACATGTTCTTTATCGTTTAAATGACCATGCAAAGGTCGGACGGGCCCGGGTCGCTGACCAATAAGCTGGATTAAGAAGTAGGCTTAAACTAGATTAAGACTACGAGGGTGAGGAGGCAATCTCCTTCCGGATTTTGCTCAAAAATTCGGGTGTAATCCCCAGATAGGAAGCGATTTGAGTGTTAGGAAGCCGCAATGCAAGTTTTGGATATTGGTCTAGAAAAGCGAGATAGCGCTCCTGCGCGGTAGAACTGATCGTTTGCAGTACCCGGTTTTGGAGCTCTACATAGTTGTTTTCGACAATCACTTTGAAAATGCGATCGAGCTTGGGAATGTTAGTGTAAAGAAAATATAAATCCCGCCTTTCGATTTGCAGGATCACAGAATGCTCGATGGCTTCGATAAAGAAACCGCTATTCTTTCCGGAATGGAAACTCCCGATGTCCGCAATCCACCCGCTTTCGGCGGCGAACTGGATATTATGTTCGTTACCCTTTGCATCGACCGCATACATCCGGAAGCAGCCTTTCACAATGAACGTATAATGCTGACAGGGAAATCCTTCCTGTAAAATGAATTGCCTCCGCTTGATAGAGCGGCGCGTGACCCTTCCTTGCAGAAGTTGTTTTTCGGCGTCTGTCAATGAAATGTAGCTTTCCAGATGCTCTGCTAAGGGTTGTAGATCCACGGTGTGCGAAGTTGATTTAACCTTTTACAGGCAAAAGTAGCCAATGCAAGCTGAATTTCGTGTTCCGGATATTGGGGCTTGCTAAACCCAGGTCTGTTGGAAACTTCTGAAATCACCAGGAGGTCTTTTGCGCGCGATGCAGTTTGGCAAGGCATTTGTACCTGTATCATTGCCGCCGTTTCTTCATAACGGGTTCGTATTTCCAGAATTTTTTAAGAACTATGTCTTATTCGCCCAAACCTATTTGTAGTGGTATTGAAAATGATTTTGAAACTTAAAATTTTTAGAAATGGGAACCTTAAGTACATTTAATTTTCTGACCCTGAACGGTTTTTACAAGGATGCGGCAGACAGCGTGAACTGGCACCGACATGGAGGAGAGGAAAGCGGGTTTGCGTCCGATCAGATGGAGGGGCGAAAGTCGATACTGGTTTTTGGTCGGGTTACCTATGAACAAATGGCCGCGTGGTGGCCGTCAGCGGCCGCATTGGAAGCCATGCCGGAAGTCGCCAAAGGCATGAATGAATCCCCGAAAATCGTGTTCTCAACCACATTGGAGTCGGCCGAATGGGAAAATACGACGCTGATCAAAGGTGATCTGATTGGGGAAATAAAACGATTGAAAGCCGATCCGGACGTACAAATGACCGTACTAGGCAGCGGAAGTTTGGTTGCCCAGCTCGCCGAGGCAGGCCTGATCGACCGCTACGGTGTCATGATCGACCCCGTGGCGTTAGGCGATGGAAAGCCGCTGTTTTCCGGCATGAAAACCAAACTGGACCTGCGGCTGGTAGATTCCAGGGTTTTCGGGAGTGGGGTGGTGCTGCTCGAATACGTACCTATCAATGCTTAAAACGTTTCAAAATGGAAGAATACATTGTTTTCATGCGCCTCGACCTGATTACGAAGGATGCCCAGCCCTCGCCCGAACAAATGCAGATTTTTATGAAGCAATACCAGGATTGGGTAGGAGGGATTGCCGCGCAAAATAAGTTTGCAGGCGGCAAGGGGCTTTCAACAGAGGGTAGGGTGATCACATTTGGCGACGTGGTGACAGATGGACCTTTTGTGGAGATCAAGGAATCTATTGCCGGTTTTATCATCATCAAAGCTGCCAGCCTGGATGAGGCCGCCGAGCTTGCGCGCGCTTGCCCGATATTGAAAGGAGAGGGCAACAGCGTGGAAGTAAGGAAGATCAGCGCAGTGCATCCTGGTAGTTGATTTATCATGAACGATCTCATTCCGCACCTTTTCCGGACCGAATACCGCAAGATCGTATCGGTGTTGTGCCGCCGCTTCGGCTTTCATGAAATCGAAGCGGCAGAGGACATTGTCAGCGATACTTTCCTGACGGCTTCGCAGTCCTGGGGTATCCAGGGTGTTCCGCCAAACCCGGTAGGCTGGCTATACCAGGTGGCGAAGAACAAGGCTAAAAATCACCTGCACCGCAACATGATCTGGCAGCAGAAAATCGCGCCGGGTATTCAGGATAATGCGGCCTTTTCGGATGAGGCTGATATCGATTTGTCTGCACAAAACATCATCGATAGTCAGCTGCAGATGATGTTTGCGATTTGCGATCCGGCTATTCCGGTCGAATCGCAAATCGCGCTTTCGCTCCGGGTTTTGTGCGGTTTCGGGATCGAAGAGATTGCCGATGCATTTCAAATAAATAAGGATACAGTCAACAAACGCCTGCTGCGCGCTAAGGAAAAGTTGCGTCAGGCAGGCATCAGGATTGAAGCACCTGAACCGGCTGAGGTCGAAGCAAGGCTGCAACCGGTGCTGACCACTATTTACCTGCTTTTCAACGAAGGATACTATTCTGTGAGCAGGAACAAAGCATTGCGGCGCGACCTATGCCTGGAAGCGATGCGGTTATGCACGATGCTCATTGAAAATCCTCAAACCGATCAGCCACAGGTAAATGCCCTGCTTTCGTTAATGTGCTTTCACGCATCCCGCTTCGATGCCCGACTCGACGGCCAAGGCGAGCTTGTGATGATGGAAGAGCAAAACACCGACCTCTGGAATAGCGATTTGATCGGCAAAGGAGGCTATTTCCTGCGCAGTTCAGCCAAGGGCCAGACCCTGTCGCGGTACCATTTAGAAGCCGCGATTGCCTACTGGCATACAGTCAAGGGCGATTCATTCGAGAAGTGGGAGAATATTTTACAGTGTTACAACCAGCTTTTGCAGCTGCATTACACGCCGTCGGCGGCCTTAAACCGTACTTACGCATTTTCGAAAGTGCATGGTAAAGAACCCGCCATCCGGGAGGCGGAAAAGCTGGATTTGAAAGGTAATCACTTCTGGGAATTGCTACTGGGCGATCTTTACACGGGCATCGACGACCAAAAAGCGCAGGTACATTTTCGTAACGCCCTTACGCTGGCGAAAACCGAGACGGAAAAGCAGGCAATCAGGAAGAAGATGAACGTGATAATTTAGGACGCGCAGGGTCGTGATGACGTGAAGATGACCTTCTGTCTCTTGCTTGACTGCAGTATATTAGGAAACGTTACCCAGGTTTTCCGTCCAGCGATTTTTTGGCCACGTTCATCGATTATCAAAGGTGCCCGCCATACGAAACTTCTAGATTCATAGCGTCAAACAGGGACTTGGTTCTCATGTTCCGTTTAGTTGTCTGTAAGCTATGAAAGCCAGTTTTATATGTTTCGGGATCGCTTTGATGCAATGCTTTTGTTGCCTGGTCGGTTTTGCCCAGAGCACCGGAGGCAAATCCAGGGTAGTAAAACTATCGGGCGGCCTGAATGCCTACGCCGGCCTATACCGGTCGACGGGCATCGCCGGGCGTAACCAGCCGAATCCTTTCGGGCTGAGCGGCGCGATTACGGTGTCTCTTCCGGGAGGGGTTACGTTGCCATTTTCGGGTGTTTTGGGCAATCAAGGCACCAGTTTTCGCCAGCCTTTCAACCAGTTCGGATTAAGCCCTTCCTACAAATGGGCGACTGTACACGCGGGCTACCGAAATGTGACATTCTCTCCATTCACGCTGGCTGGCCATACTTTTTTGGGCGGCGGAGTAGAGCTCAATCCGGGTTTGCTCAGGATCGGCGCTGTTTACGGCAGGTTTAATAAAGCGATATCATCCAGCATTGCAGACCCTAATATTATCCCCTCGTTTAACAGAACCGGTTACGCTTTAAAAGTAGGTTACGGCAAAGTCAATAACTATATCGATTTGCTGGTGTTGCGCGCCAGGGATGACACGAATTCTGTTTCCGGTGTGGTTTCCGCACCTGAACAAAGCATTGTTCCGGCTGAAAATCTGGTGGTAGGCATTAGCTCGCGTTTGCTGCTTGTGAAGCATATTACTGTGGAGATTGATGCGGCCGCGAGCTCTTACACACGCGACATACGCTCATCCGAGGTTAGTGCAGAGGGCAGCAACTTCCTGGCGAGGTTTTTAGGCAAAATGATTACGCCCCGGCTTTCAACGCAACTGACGCAGGCAACACAGGCTGCACTGGGCTACCAAAGCAAATGGGGGGCGGTAAAGTTACAGTACAAGCGCATCGATCCCAATTTTCAGACCATAGGTGCGTACTATTTCCAGAGTGATATTCAGAGCTACACTGTGGCCCCCACACTCAACCTTCTGAAAGGGAAGGCACGAATTTCGGGGAGTTATGGAGTTCAATATGACAACCTGGCCAAAAACAAAAACGTCCGCACGGGTCGTACGGTCGGCTCGCTGATGGTTTCCGTTAACCCTCAGCCCGAATTTGGCGTCGATATTTCCCTGTCCAATTACGGTTTGAATCAAAAGGCGGGTATCAGGCCGTTGATAGATACGTTGCGTATTGCCCAAAACAACTTGTCGGCGACGGTAAATCTTCGCTATTCGATCCTGGGCCAGGAAATGTCCCACGTTTTCAATGCAACAGGCACGCATCAGCAACTTTCCGATTTAAACGAAAACACGGCTTCGAGCACGGAAAACAATAATGAAAATGTAAATATCGGCTATTTCCTGACGCACAATCAATCCGGGTTCGGGGCAAACCTGATGCTTTCCTACACCCAGTCGGGCCTTCCGGCCAGGGACTCGTCGATGACGGGAAATGTGAAATTTTACGGTCCGACGCTCGGTACGAACTATTCCTTTTTCAAGAAGAAGCTAAGCACTTCGGCTAATTGCTCCTACCTGGTCAACCAGCAGTTTGGCATTACAGGTAAAGTAATGACGGCTTCGGCCAATGCAGGGTATCAAATAGGTAAGAGGCAGAGCATCAGTTTGTCGCTCAATTATCTGAATTCCAATACGGGCCAGGCATCCGAAAAATTCAACGAATTCCGTGGAAGCTTTGGGTATGGGATCACTTTTTAATTCTCCAACATGAAAAGAGCGCACATTATATTCTGTCTTTTCTTTCCGACACTTTTCGGATTACTGGTAAATGCGTCGCGGGCACAAAACCAGGTCAGGATCATGACCAACGTGCTCCCTCCGTACAGCCCTTATATTCAGGATTATCCCGGAACCGGAAGCCGCGTACAGGTCTTTATATCTAATTTGTCGGGTAAGGATTTGTCTGTTCGGTTGCTGGGCAAGCTGGAAGGCGATAACGGGGTTGTGATTCGTACATCCATCAATTATCGTCCGCTTCGCCCACTCGAATTACGGGCCACAGACGTAAGCCGAATGCTTACCCGCGCGGAGCTGGAAGGCCTGTTTGATTTGGCCCAGATTGAAGTGCAGGGGATGAATAAAAATGAATTGTACAGAGGGCTGCCGCTGCCGGAAGGCAATTACCAGCTTTGCGTACAAGCCTTCGACAATGCTACCACCCGGCCTTTGTCGGCAGAATTCCCAATGGGATGCAGCGGGTTAATTCCGGTCCGGATCGTAGAACCTCCGATTTTGATCTCCCCATTCGACAATGAAGAGATTGTTACCAAAACACCGCAAACGCAGCTTTTCAGCTGGTCGGCGCCGGTAGGCATATTGCCCAATCAGGTTGAGTACACCCTGCGTATTGTGGAACTTCCGGCCGAGGTGAACCCCAATGTGTATATCGACGCAATGGTGTTGCCACGAACCGGGATAGAGGTACAGCATTTGCGTACGACCACCTTTCTGTACGGCCCCTCACATCCCCCTTTACAATCTGGCAAACGATATGCGTGGCGGGTTCAGGCCATTTCCACGAGCCAGAAGCTCAACTTTATGAATGATGGGAAAAGTCCGGTTGGGGTGTTCACGTATGGAATGATGAAGGCGCTTCCCGGGCTGGAATACATCACGATGACTTCGCCGGATCAGGCCAGCCCGTTAAGGACAAAAAGTATGCAGGTGGGCAGCAACAATCCTTTGACGTTTAAATGGAAGCTTGATCAAGAATTGGAAGCACGGTTGAAGGAGACCTATCATGTGCCGACTCAAATCAAATCAATTTTGGACCATCGTGCCGAACTGAACTATCAGATCAGGATCGCAAATTTGGGGGCTAAGGTGTCCGATTCTCCGGTACTTGTCCGTCAGGTCAGGACACCCTACTTTCAAATAGCGCAAGAGGACCTGCCTGCCGGTATGACCACCGGTAAGAAGTTTGAAGTGTCTGTCGAGCTGATGGGGGTGTCTGACTTAGTTCACAAGCAGGCGCAGCTGCCTGATGAGCCTTTATCGTCAAAACCAGTCGCCTTTTCACTATTCGCCAAGGACCTGGGGAGTCCCAAAGATACACTTACCATTACGGGTGTTCTGGCTTTCAAATACCCGGGCGAAGTAGGGGAGGCCCATATTTTGCCCAATACAAAGGTGGTTTTATCTAAAATGGAACCAGGCAATTACCTCTTGACAGTTGGATACGGCACCTCCGATGAGACGGGCAGATATACGATTAAAGTACTAAAGTCGGCACTGCACGGCCCTGACACGCTCCAAACATTCACACGCTGCGTAATAGACCCCGTGAACCCGTTCATTCAGCCTTTTACGACTTCCGGGTCGTATCAGACCACGAATGAAAATACGTTCCAGATCTCGCGCCATGAAGACAAAGTGTATAAGGTGGACGGTATTACCTGGCTGGCTTCGGGCTACACGCTGGATTTGACTGCTAAGCAAACCTATAAAGATTGGCCGGGGGCCCCTGACGCAAAACTGGACGGCCAGTATGTGGTCATTTATCGTAAAACCACCGGGTTACAAGAGTATTACAAGAAGTTCCGGCTTCCGGTCGAGGGGCAGATTAAAAACGAACAGAATTCCATACAATCAATACAAAAAGAAGTGGAGAAGGCAGGTTATCAGTTTATTGGAATTTCAACTTTGAAAGCCAATGAGGATGCCTATTCGGCCACCTTTGAAAAACTCGTGTATGCCGACAAACCCTATGACAACTATAAGGTGTATTGTCCCGGTTGCGGGCAGAAACCGGACGACGGGCAAGCCGTGATTTTCTCACGTCCGAAAGACAAATTAGTCCCGCAAACTGCCCGGATCGAAAAAGCCTTATTCAATATAGAAACCACCGAACCGCCGACAATGACCTTTAAGGGGAAACTGGCCTACCAGTTTGCCGATGCTGGCAAAGACGGTGCGGAAGCGAAGCCGCTTGGAAATACACAAGTTCACTTGCAGGTTGTGTATCAGGATATGGAAAGCAAGAATGTTACATCCGGCATACCCGGAAATGGCGACGATGACATTACCGCTTTCCATAAAAATTACAGCCAGAGCCTGGACACCCGGGTAACCGGCCCAGACGGCTCTTTTGAGTTCAAAGTGAAAATGAAAGCGCCCATGCCTCTGGGGCAGTTGGCCAGAACTCCGCTGACGGGTTCGGGGGAGTTTAAGCGAGGGGGGAGAATTTACAAACGCACCCTGCGTGTTGTCGTCGACAACGAATATTATGCCAGCCCGGCAGCAGATTTTGGCATATCTGTCGATCAGATCATGACACCTCAGGGCTCTTTCGATTTTAACACCATCATTGCCAAAGTGAAGAGTTATGGACTGCTGGTACAAGTCAAGTCGGATACGACCGCCATTCAAAAGGCAGGGTATAAACAGAATTTGTTGGGGATAAAGATTTCAGTACTGCGCGCAGTCAACAAGAAAATAGGTGTTCCGGGCGTATACACGGGACCGCCCGTGGACGAGGGCGCCGGGATACAGACGATCAGGAAAATCGATGGGAATTCATTCAGAGAGATTGCTTCCGGTAAATCGGACGTAAACGGGACGATTACCTTCCCGAGAATGGTTAAGGCCAAGGTGGAGAACGATCTGTACTTCATTGCTACCGAACAGTCGGACGATGGGTTAAATAACTACAAATTGGTTTCGCTGAAAAGGATCACCACCAATGAATCGTGGCTGGGAGTGTACGAAACCGATGTAAACAAACTCAGTGCAGATCAGATCAAAGCTTCGGACAAAATCGGCCCTGAGGGTAAAAAGAGAACTATCGCCGGGGGAGCAAAGATTAACTGCCGGAAGGGCTATAAATTCAGGTTCAAACTTGACGGAGGAGGGGCCGACTATACCAAAGAACTTTACCTGGATGTGCCGGAGGACGCCATTAAAATTGCCGAGTATTTCAAGTATAAAGATTGGACACCCATTCCGATAGAGTCCTGTCAGGAGGCCAACAAATACTGGATAAGGGATGAAATTCAAGATTCGCCTATCAACAGGAAGGTCTTATTGAACGAAAGTTTAATTGCTCCTTCCTCGGGAGGGATTAGTGTGGGCACTGCCATTGAAAACAAATCCGGAGTCGTTTTCGCAGACCAATATCAATGGATCAAATCAGACGTAGTACAGCGTTACTTGAAACCAGGCCCGCCAACTGTGCGCATCCGTGTCGTCGATAAATCAAATCCTACACAGGGTATCAAGGGAGCCCTGGTAGCGCTAAGCTATGAACCCGAGGACGGGTCGGTTGGTACCATGAACAGAATGACCGACGAAAATGGAAGCATCACCCCCTTTACACTCAAACCCGGCAAGAATGCCAAAGTGAAGATCCTAGCAAAGGGATATAATTTCTATGCTGTAAGTACTTCCGGTATTAAAATCAAAGAAACCCCGGCAATCTGTTCGGAATGCGCCGATTGTGTATGCATTGGAGAACTTCTCCTTGGGCAAAACAGCAATTACCCGGCGGTACTGATGGAGCCTAACACGCACATTACGGGCAGGGCGATCGATTACGACACGAAATCGGATCAAGATAAAGTGCTGTCGTTCACGGGTAACAAAGTACCTGTCACGGTTGCGAGCCAGGGGGGCGATTTCGGAAAACCTCAAAAAGGTGCAGTGCAAGCATCCTCTCCCGGCAGTAAAATATCCGAAGTTGGAGCCACAGCGCCGAAAGTCAACCAGCTATCAGGAAAAGGCAAGGTGACGCCGACGGCCCTTCCTGAACTGGGCTCGGGGCAAAGCATGGAAGCTTACGTGCAGGCAGATGACGGGTATATATTCAAAACGCAGTTTAATAACGGGATGTGGAAGTTTGATATCGATGCGCCGTCGACCGCTAAAATCCTCAAAGTAATTCCGGTAAACATCAGTTATTTCAACGAAGAGCGGAATATTAATACGGAACTGCCCAAACCCACGACCCTTTCAGAAGGGAGGTTCAATATCAATGCCGGCGATATTGATATCTATCAACGCGATCACCGGATCACGTTCAAGATTTTCGAAAAAGGTCCGTCGGGAAAAGGCGTGCGTGGAGCCCAAGTTAAACTCTTTGGAAAAAATGACCCGGGCTTCGTTTTTGGCCCCAGTGACGAGAGCGGCCTTGTGGAAACCAGGTTCAAAAACGTTTCGACAGACAACCTTTATGTAGACATCTCGGCACCGGGTTACGTCACGCAGACCGTGTCGGTAACCAATCAGGAAAGTAAAATCCCTAAACCCAAAACCGTGTTACTGGAACCTGCGGCAGTTGTCAATGGGGTAGTAGTCACAAAATCGGCACAAGGTGCCGAGGTCCCTTTGGAAGGTGCATTGGTGTTTGTATCTGCTGGCAAAAACGCTTCCGTGAAATACAGTACCCTTTCCAAAAAGGACGGCTCCTTTTCGCTGGACGTGGATAAAAACTTATCCAATTGCACCATAGAAGCAAGCTATAACCAGGGCGAATCGGGCCCTACGTATATCGGTGTTAGTGCAAACCAGGTGATCCCTCAGGCCAAAGGGCAGTCATTGAAACTGACTATCACCACATTCGATAAATTCAGCATTGCATCGATATGGGGCTTTCCGGTTACGATCAAAAAAATAGATCCCAAAACCATGAAGGTAACCGGCGTGGTTAATCTCGCGGATCCCGGATTCGGGCCTTTCGGTACGCTGAAAGAAAAGCTGACGGCAAGGTTTGAAAATGTGGCGTTCAAACCGAATCCGGAAAAGCCGAAGGAAGGTATTCCGGCCAGCGAAACGGTGGAACTGGAAGACGGCGTTTTGGATCAACTCGTATACCATACCACGCCCAATATTGTGGTGAAGGATATTAAGTATAATGTCAAGCTGACCTCGCTGGATGCCGTTGCCAATGCGGGTAAGCTGAAAATCATCAGAACGCCGGGGACATTGAAGGGGAAAATCCTGGCGCAGGCGCAGGTCATTGATAATTCGTTCAACTTCTCCGAAAATCTCTTCAATCCCGGTAAAAATCAGCTATTTCTGTCGGATACGACACTCAGTACCGGCAAACCGGCTGTGGTAGCCTTCGACTCCGAGAAAAGCAATATCAAGTGGACCAACTTTGCCATTTCCCAGAAGGACGGCTCACCTATGAAGCTCAAATTCCTGGCTTTCAATGCCACCAGCGCATTGAACGGGTCGAGGTTGATTCAGGACGAAATACACCTTGCTCCGGAGATTGAATGCCATGTTAAAGACGCCATTCCTTCCGAATTTAAAATAAAAATTGGCGACCTGGTTATCAAGAACAACACCATCGATAAAAAATCAGGCGAAACGCCACTTACATTCCCTTTGGCGGGAGATTGGAGCGTCGAAATCCGGAACTGGGAGCTCGACTTTAAAAAAGGGGGATTCTATTCTACCAAAGGCGTTGTTAAAACCGGGAAAGTCGATATTCCTATCAAGGAATTCAATCTGAGAAGCGACTTTTTCAAGCTGGATGCCGATCCGAAGGACCTGGAACTGGCAGGTGTGGCAAAATTGAACCTGGGCGGAAAGGCATACTTTGGTTATGACGCGCAAACAGGCTCCGACAAGAAGGGGCACTGGTCGATGGTCATCGTGCCGGAAGGCGATTCCCCGGCAGCAAAATTACCGGCAGGCTCGCTGCCAGGCTTAACCGATGTGCTGGAATTTCAAACGGTTTCCCTGCTGGACAATGGTCAGGATGTGGTGACCTTCGGCTCCGGCAATAAGTCATTCCGGTATTTTAATATTATCGATGTGCGCCCTACTACCATAGAAACGGGGCCCGACTGGTTTGCATTTGATTCGGGGCTGTCCACCGGCATACCCAATGCCCCTAAGGATGTTTCGATGCGGTTTATCTATTCCAAGCCCAAGGGGACTAATGCGATTAAGCTTAAAACCATGATTCCGGGGAAATATCAATTTGAGACCAGCGGATACCTCAATTTTGAGGCACTCAATGTGAAAGACGCCGACGGTGGGTCGAGCAACGGGATCTATTTTGCGGATGGCATCATTGCGATGAAAGGGTTCGTGGAGGAGCCAGAAAAGTTACATATCGACAATGTGCTGCTGATCCATACTGCCAATTCCACGCACATCACCCACAATCGGAACCTGGACCTGAACCTTGAAAGGGATCTGCTGAAACTCAAAGACAATCCGATATATACGACTAATGACGATGTGAGCAACAAAACGGATTATACCAAGAATCAGCTGAGTATGACACTGGAAGGCAAAACCGGGTTATCGGAGCTGTACTGTCATCAAAGGGTGGAGGGTAAGCAATGGAAGCTGATGACATTTTCAGGATTGCCGAATGGTTTTGAAATGTGGAAAAAAGAAGAAAAAAACCGTCTGTCATTTACCGCGCATGGCGAAATCATAGCTGATAATCAGAACATCGGACTGGATGGAATTCCGGCGCCGGGCGGTTTGGGAGAGCTAAGCCTTGTGTATGATTTTAAAAATAGCCGTCTTACCGGAACACTGCAAATGCCTCCGATAGATATTCCTCCCTCGATGACTTTCTCGGGCGGAATAGGGCAGGTAAGAGTTGATAAAAATGGAATCTATATTGTTGGTTCGGGCACTCTGGAAAATGTACCATTGCCTATACCGACAACATTGAAAGCGGGTTTGATGCTGGGCTATTATAATAGCCAGGACCTTAGCGATGCGACGAGCGTTTTGTTTGCCAATAGCCATCGCAAAAACCTCCCATGCTCATTCAATTCAACTTTTAAGGGCATTTATGCAACCGGCGAAATGAACCTTCCCGGAGGAATCGGCAATTTCAATCATGTTTACGGACTACCTGGTGCCCAGGCCGAAGTAGGCGTTGATATTTATGCTGATGGCTACGTGTATGGCAACTATGAAAATGGTGCCCTGTCATTTGGTGCCGGGCTGGGTGTTGGGGCAAAGGCCTATGCATATGGAACACTCTTATCAGTCAGGGCTGGTGGGGAGGTTTATGTAAATGGCGGAGTGGATGCGCGGCTGACTGCGTCGACCAGCCCTCCCGGTGCCAGTCTCTCTTTGTCGTCGAATATTGGGGCAGGCTTTAACGCTACCCTCACGGAAGCGTTTTCAGGACTTGCCCTACCACCTTTGCGGGCAGATATGCAATTGATTGTAACGGGGAATGCCACAGTTGGCAAGGGAAGCTCACCCAGTGTCAATTTCGATATCACACCGAAGTGGACGGCAGGGGGCAATACCTGTACTTCAAATACACCTTAATGTGTCTGAAAATGAAACGATTAATTAAATGTGCCTGGTTGTTGTTTGCGCTATTGGCACTGGAAACAAAAGCCCAGCAAGCTAGTGCAACCGCCGGCCCGTATGGCGTCTTTATTCAGTTCGAAAAGCTGCTGCATGGGCCGCAGTATGTCATTGAAAGGCTTCTGGTTGGAGGCGGCAGCTCCGCCAGACCTGATTGGAAACCCGTTTGCACGACCAGCAAGCCACCCCAAAGTGCGGCAGACCTCGCGGCCCGTTTGACGTTTTTAGCCGGTAAGAATCCGCTATACAACATCCCGAACGATTCGTTAACGACATCGGTATTTGAAAGCTATCGCACATCATCGGCCGTGGATTCACTGGGAGCTTATGCATCCAACCCGCAATACCTGGAAGCGTTCGGGCTCGGCTACCTGGATACCGAAGTAGAGCAGGGAAAACGTTACGACTACCGAATTCGCCAGCTCAAAACGACAGGTGCGGCAGTTTACCACAATCCTCCCACAGTAAGTGTACCCGGTTCGAAGATGGCCACCACCGTCCAATCATTGGGTTACACAGCTACGGGCACCGTGGTCAAAATCAGGTACAACATCAAGAGAGCAAGACCGGATATCGCCGGCGTACGGGTGATGCGTGCCTCCTACGCGCAGACGGGTTTCGTCGATTGCCCGGCCGAATGGGCTTTCATGAAAGGACAAAAAGACTCGGTGTTGTTGGAAATATCCGATTACAACGCGCGGCGAAAAATGCTGTACAGCTATGTGGTGTATTTAAAAGATTTTCTAGGGAATGAAAGTGCTGCTTCCGATACTGTAACCCTTGCCAATTTACGCCCACAGGAGGAGATACCAGCCATAATGGACCTTCGCACGAAGTCGGAAGAGGATTATGACGCCATTGGCATTTCGTGGAAACTGACTTCGACGAAAAATCTCCGGGCTATCGAAATCTGGCGGAGTGATAATTTCGACTCGGGCTACCAATTAATCGGGACAGCTTCTGCCTCGGATACCAGCTATTATGATCAGGCAGTGGAGCCTGTACGCGGATATTACTATCAAGTCAGGCTGAACGGCGTGTACGACAGATCCGGGGAGTCGGTCCGTGTTTCCGGCATGTTGAAAGCCAGCCGTCCGGCTTTAATAAAGCCATCGAATTTGAGTGTTACTGAAATCAGGGACACCCTCTATTTCCGTTGGCAATCGGCAGATTATGATACGCATGGCTATTATTTGTATTACGCAACCAACGATTCGGATTCGCTCACACAATATTCCGGGGTGATATTGGCGACGGGTTCTGATTTGACTTACAAGGTTGCGGTCAGCAAACTGGCCATTGGCGTGGGGTATAAATGGGCTGTTGCGGCGATTAACACCAGTTATCGTATTGGTCCAATGAGCGATGCGGTTTATTCAGAGCCACGCTACCCCGACCGTGTGGCAACGCCGATTAACCCCGAGATGCTGTACCACGAAGGCCATGCATTTCTGATGTGGGAAAACATGAAAAATATTGATCCATATATTGTAGCGTATATAGTAGAGCGTAAGGCGGGTGATGACAAGGATTTCAGAGAAGTTTACAGGCAGGCCGTTGGCGATAAGTCTGTAAATGGATATGAAGATATTACGGTCAGAAATGGTGAAATGTACAGTTACCGTATCAAAGCAGTAAGTGTCAGTGGTAAAACAAGCGGGTACAGTACAGAGGTTGCCTATTTTAAAGAACTCCCGGCTGTGTTACCAGCGCGCGGGCTGAACGTAATGGCTACAAACAAGGGGGTGCGGATTGCCTGGGATGCACCCCTGGATACGCCGGAAAAAGTGGTGATCTATCGCTATACCGAAAAGACGGTCGCTGCTAAGATCATAGGCAGCGTCTCAGGGAAGGAGGCTGTGTTTTTTGATAAATATGCGACACCCGGCATTGGCTACTATTATAGCCTCGTAGCTGTGGATGCGGGTAAACGTGAAAGTGCAGCCACCGATCCGGTGGGAGTAGAGTGGCCATAATAAATCCGATCATAAAATTCTTGTGAAATGAAGAAGCTAGTCAATGGTTTCAAGCGGGTAATGCCAGTGCTTGTGCTGGCCGTGCTATTGTTTGCCGCGAAAGGATTTTCGCAAACTCCGGTTGCGATAAGATCCTTTGTGGTTGAGTCAAAGTCATATGGCGACATAACGCTTTCAATGAATGACCTCAACGCCAACACGAGCATCACGATATTCATTGAAAAATCGGTAAATGGAGGAGCATACAGCGTCGTTGGATCATTTAGCTCTCAACCCTCTCAACCAAACCCAACTTATATCGCTACCGGATTAACTGCCTCCACGCCCCATTGTTTCAGGGCGCGGGCCAGAAATTCCGCCGGTGTGTACAGTGAATATTCTCAGGAAGCCTGCGCTACCACCAACGCCCTCCCGGTGCCTTCGGGGCTTGTTGCAACTGAAATCGGACCGAACAGTGTCCGGTTAAACTGGACCAGCTATGGCGGGAAGGATAGTGGTTTAAAGGTTGCCATTGAGCGATCGACCGGCTCCGAAGGCCCATTTATACAAATTGGCACCGCCGACGGTGAATATGGTATATATACCGACAACGGCGGTCTTTCGCCCGCGACGCAGTACTGCTACCGGATCAGGGGAATTTGGGGGGCTGCGGGCAATTCAGGTTATTCCAATACAGCCTGCGCTACTACCCGGCAGACCGCGCCTGCCGCGCCGTCGGGCCTGATCGCACAATCGCTCGACCCTACCTTTCAGATTCAGTTGAATTGGATCGACGGCTCGGGCAACGAAACAGGCTTTATCGTCGAACGGGGAACGGATGGGGTTAATTTTAGCCAAATAGTGACGGTAGGAGCCAACGTCACCCAATACAACAACACCGGTCTGCCCGCATCTACACGTTATTACTACCGCGTAAGGGCATTCAACGGCATAGGGTCATCAGGCTACACCAACGTGGCCGATGCCACTACGAATGCCAGTCCGCCCACCGCGCCCGGGAATCTCTCGGTAACAACAGCGAGTGAAAGTCAGCTCAACCTGAGATGGACGGATAACTCGGGAAATGAAAGTGGTTTTGAAATTGAACGCTCGCCAGATGGTACCAACTTTTCAAAAATAGGGGATGCAGAGGCTAACGCAACTTCTTACCCAAGTAATGGGCTGAGTGCTAATACCCAATATTGGTACCGGGTAAGAGCTAAAAACAATGGTGGCAGCTCGGGTTATTCCAATGTGGCCAGCGCTGTGACCAGGGATATTGCCCCCGCTGCCCCTCAAAACCTGAGCGCTACCCCGGTCACCAACAAGCAGATTGATCTGAGGTGGACGGATATTACAGGGACATTTGGTCTTGAAACCGGTTATGAAGTGGAACGTTCCACGGACGGGACAACTTTTACAAAAATTGCTGACGTAGCTGCCAACCAGACCACCTATCAAAGCGCAGGATTGAACACCCTTACGAAATATTGGCACCGGATTCGGGCCAAAAATGCAATAGGCTATTCTCCGTATTCCAATGTTGCCGAGACTACTACTTTTGACGTACCGCCTATTTCACCCACGGACCTGACCGCGGCAACAGTTTCGAGCAGCCAAATCAATTTGATGTGGAAGGATAACTCAATGAATGAATCCGGTTTTGATATTGAAAGATCGACAGACGGGACCAGCTTTTCGAAAGCAGGCGAAGCGGCAGCTAATACAAATGCTTTTCAGGACACGGGACTGACACCGGCCACAAAGTATTGGTACCGCGTCCGGTCGAGAAACTCACAGGGAGCGTCTGAGCCTACCAACATAGCCACCGCAACAACCCGGGATGTGATTCCCAATGCTCCGTCCAACCTTGCGGCATCGGCAACTGACTATTTTTCGGTAAAACTGAATTGGTCCGATAACTCTGGCAATGAAAGAAACTTTACGATCGAGCGATCTACCGACGGAAGCAATTTTGTTTATGTGGATAGTGTGGGCAGAAACACCACGACATTTTCCAATAAAGGATTGAAAGACCAGACAACCTATTATTTCCGGATAAGGGCGCTGAATGCCATCGGGTATTCGGGTTATTCCAACGTCGCTGTTGTAACTACGCCTAAGGCACCACTGCCGGCCAGGCCCGAAAACCTGAAAGTAACGGCGATCGACTTTGATCTGATCCGGCTCAGCTGGGATGCCGTTTCGCCTAATACCAAGACAGTGATCGTCGAGCGATCCGAAAGCCCCGATAAGAACTTTACCGAGATAGGCCGCGTGGCATACCCCGGCCGGGTTTTTGACGACCGGGAAATAATAGACGTTACCGACCACTATTACCGGATCAAGGCTATCAACGACGCGGGCGCATCTCCGTATAGCGACATTGTGAAATTATCTGCGAATGCGATCATAACCGGCGCAGAACCTGCGGCAGACGACGACCTTGCCTACGTGCATGGCAAAATACTCTACGTCAGGCTTGGCCAGCCACGCCCTGGTCGCTTGCTGTTATATGACTTGCGGGGTGTGGTTGTCAAGAACGTGAAGCTGTCGCAGCATATGGAAGTTGACCTGAGTACCATAGGGTCGGGACTTTACATTGCCGTGATAGACGGTAACCAAAAGATAATCAGACGAAAAGTGCTTGTACATTAAACCGGAACCGATCATGAAAACAAACATATGCATTGTCCTTGTGGCCTTTCTGGCCGCTTGTCAACCCAAAAAAGTTGAGCCGGCCGATATTAATATCGTATGGAAAGCCAAATCTGTCAGGCAAAATGGCGTATTGGTTTACACGGAGGGGAATCCCGCTAGCACCCAGCCCGGCTATGCCCGGTTTCGGCTCGACCTGACGGCCGGCGATCAGGTCATTTTCAGAGATGTAGACGGTCGTAAGCTTGTGGGAACGTGGTCTCTTTCCACTGACAATAACCGGCTCATTCTTGAAAACCTCTCACCACCGCCAAGCGAATCGTCCGGGAACATCGAGTTCTATCTGACAGCACCTCCCACGCGTGAAAACCTAATGCTCAAACGCACCAACGAAAGCCGCAAAACCGGCAATAGTATCAATGAATATGAGCTGGTACCTGAATGAGGTTGAAGCCGAAAAAGGGATGTTCCAAAAGCGGAACACCCCTTTTTCGGGAAAGAGAAATGTAAGATCGGCTTCTCGGTTAAAACTCAATCACGCATTCGTTGATTACCGGCTTTTTTGTACCCTGCCCGGTCTGGATCAGCTTTACATTGTTCATCGTTATCTTCTTGTCCTTTACAGTCACCGTATAACTTCCATCCGGATCAAATGTAAGGCCATCTATACCCACCTCGACTTCCCCCTTTATCGCACCAATGCCAAAATCCCTTACATTGAATGTGCCTCCTTTCTCTGCCTCTTCCTTACTTCCAAAATGCACCTGGATCAGCTTGTAGGGATTATCCTGCTCGCAGGAAACGGAATATATGCCGCCAATTGTAAGGATACTGGTTTTGCCTTTGTAGCTCACCCCGTCAATTTTGAATGTCCCGGTCTTTTCAGATTCTTCCTGGTCAATATCAGTTTCTTCTTTTGAGCAGGCGGAGGATAACACAAGCAAAAGGCACAATGCGGCTATCGAGCGGATACTGTTAACTGTTTTCATGATTTCGAAAATTTAGGATAATTGTTGAATCGCAAATTGCTTTTCGGCAGATCCAAAGCTAATTGCCGTCATACCCCGGTTTTCAAAATAATCGATGAATGAACGTGCGAAATCGATGAACGTTCCGACAACAGAAATCGCTCGGCAAAGGCCGGAAAACTGTCAATTTGCAAAAGTCAAACTTACCGTCGTTGAATCTCGTTCAGGATTTTCGAAGCTAACCGCAATACCTGTTTTTCGTGAAAGTTCGTCGACCAATTTCAATCCCAAACCAGAGAGCCCGTGATTGGTGCTCGCAAGGACCTGTGCGTACTGATCAGACGTGAATTCACTCCCGGTATTGCCGATGACCAGCACAACTCCGGCGTCTACGTGCACACACCGGATGTCAATTATCCCGCCATCAGGAGAAGATTTTACAGCGTTTTGAAGTAGATTCCTGATGATCGTCTGCAGATAGTACGGATCTGCCTTAACCCATACCGGCGCGGAAATTTCATTGTTGATCGTGATCCTTTTAGCTTCGATATTGAGCTGAATCAGCTGCACCGCCTGACTGGTCGCATCTTTTAAATCAACAGGTTTAATATCGGTTTTGAACTGGCTCATCTGGCTTTTCGACCAAAGCAGCAGTTCTTCCATCGTTTCAAGGAGTGATCCGGTCGCGCTTTGTATCTTATCGCTGAGCTCAGCCCGCTGGGCGTCGTTTAATAATTGCGGATTACGTTGCTGTAATTTGAGGAATTGATATACCTGATTGATCGGGGAACGCAGGTCGTGGCTGATAATGCCAAAGAGTTTTGCCTTGGTTTGATTGGCCTCTTCCAGTTCATCGTTAACCCTGGTGAGCTCTTCATTCTTTTTATCCAGCAAATCGGCCGTACGTTTTTTGTTGCGATAGTTGATCGTCAACAAAATAGCGACAAGAGATATAAGCAGCAATCCGGCGCCCAACCACAAACGTTGGTTTCTCGCATAAGAAAGCTCGGTGTTTTGATTGTCAATTCTCAATTGCTTTTCCTTGTTTTGGAAACGCGCCTCCATTTCAGCCAGGTTCAGTGAAACCTTGCTGTCTGTCAGAGAATCGGAGAGTGAAACATACTTGGCATGATAAGCAGCAGCATCTGACGGGTTGCCCGCAAGCATTTCAACGGCTGTCAGCGATTTGAGCAATTCCAGGTGCTGCTCTCTATTGTACAGAGCCGAACCGTGCTCGGACATTTTATAGTACCTCAATGCATTTTTATAATCCTTCAAGCTCTTGTAGTAGTCGCCGTAGGCCAGATCGACGCTGAATGTCATAACCTCCTTATTGTCTTTTTTAGCTTGGGCATCTGCTTTATCCAGATACATTTTGGCGAGGCTGTATTGTTTGTCCTGCAAAGCAAGTGACGCCATCGCGAGATTGGAAGAAATCAACTGAGACCAGTTCCCGTTTGTTTTCGCCGCGGTTTCGTGCAGAAGCTTGTAATACGCAAGTGCCTCGGTTTTATTTTTCAGAAGCTCATAGCACCGGATAAATTTACCGTAAGCATTAATGTCGTTGATGAGCGATAAACCTAAGGTGGGCTTTGCCTGATTCAGGTATTGAAGTGCTTTTTGGGGTTGTTTTAAAAAGAGATAAATTTCTGCCACCATCATCAACCTGGAAGCATAGTCGACTTTGAGTTTAATGATCTTTGTGGTGTCGGCGATCGGTCTGTAAAGGTCAACGCTTTTCAGGAAGTAATCGAGCGCGATCCCGTAATAGAACTTTTGCTGTTGGTTATACAATCCCAGATTATAGTAAGCATCTGCTTTCAGTTTCGGATCTGAAATCGGCTCAATCGCATTCTTTAGTTTCTCAGCTGCTTCATCGGCCTCTTTGGTCAATCCCATGTAATAATTAACGGAAACCAGGTGACCAAGGGGCTTCAAGCTTTTGTCGGTCATTGCACCTTTTACCGCAACAGCATATGACTGTTCAAACTGCTCCTTTGCGGATTTGAAGTCTTGCTTGTAATAGTACCCCGTTCCGATGGCCTGATGGAACGCATATCTATATTCGTAATCCTTTTCACCGGCAATTTTTAGCCCTTCTATTCCCTCTTTGATAAGCAGGTCAAGGCTCTCCGGCTTTCCTGAGAAGGCAGCCAGAATACCTTCGCATTTCAGCTTCTTTTCTTCGAGCAGTTTGATGTGTTCATTTTCCCCGGCATGGGCCAGAACAGAGATAAGCAGCGTAAAAAACAGAATGATAACTTTCATAGGTTTCTTGTTCAGGTGAGGGAAGATGAGGCGAAGAACTGTCTTACTGATCGGTCTTGAGTTTGGATATGACAGGGCGGTAGGTTTTGCCTACCGGAATAACGGTATTGTTGCAAAGCACCTCCGATTGCTTGAACTCCTTGATATGGCGGATGGCGACTCCATAACTACGATGTACCCGGATGAAACGATCGGAAGGCAGCATATCCATAAAGTAGGATAGCGAGGATAAGGTCATGTAACTTTTCTCTACGGTGACGATCCTGGTATAGTCCTGCATCGCTTCCAGGTATACAATATCGCGCTGGGCGAGTTTGATATGCGTGTATCCATCCTTGAATGTGAGTATATCCTGTTCGAACAATACCTCGTATGCGCGCGCTTTGTTCATCATCTCCCGGAATTCCCTGATCCGCCTGACCGCCACGGCTAAACGCTCTTCTGTTAACGGTTTGAGGATGTAGTCCAATGCCGAGAGTTCAAAACCTTCGAGTGCAAATTCGGGGTGGGAGGTGATGAAAACGGCAATAGGTACTATGCTCCTGAGTTTGCGGAATAGGTCCAGACCGTTGATTTGGGGCATTTCAATATCCAGGAACACCACGTCAGGTATGATATACTTGCTGGCTTCGTAAGCTTCGAGAACGTTGGTGTAAGTTCCGCAATTCTGTAAAAAGGGGAAATCTCTGGTCAGTTCTGAAATGGCTAGCAAATCCAGTAAATCGTCGTCGATTGCTATGAAACGGATAGGGGAGGAAAAGTCTGGGTCCATGCGGCTGTAATTAAACTCGTTTCGGCACTTTGGAGGAGAGGGGCCCAGGCTCCGTCTTTCACAAACGTCAGCAAGGCATAGCGCGTCCGCGATTTCAGGTTACCGCTCCGTTCGGAGTAACCCTGTCATTCACAAACGCGCTGCTCCGTCCGATTGTTAATGTACAGACATTTTCAGAAAACTAATTACGGCCATGTATATTGTTTGATTTTCTTTAGTGTGAGGTTGAGCGCGGCGTCAGGATTTATGTTATCCACGCCGAAATCCGGGCATGATGTAAGAAACCTATTCCCGGACCAGCTTCCTTACCTGTGAAAACTTGCCGCTCTCAAAACGTACCAAATTGATCCCCGGCGCGAAATTCTCAAGACTGATGGTATTCTTCCCCTTTTTTAAATCGTAAGTACGCGTTTCAATACCTTTACCACTGGCATCTACCACGGTCAGTATCCAGCGGCCACTTTCCAGCGCATCTACATCCACCAATACTTTTCCACTTGATGGATTGGGATAAAATGGGCCGATAAGCGGTTTCGCCGCCTGGTTGTCAATAAAGATGATACGCGAGTACTCAAACGAATCATCCCTGTCGACCATGCGAAGCCGGTAGTAATGTGCAGAAACAGGTGCCGGATCTGTGAAGGTGTACCTGCTTAATAACTGGTTCTGAGCGGATCCGCCCGACGGATCATAGCGCTCTCTTTGCCCCTGCACCTCCCCGATTGTCTGAAAGAGGACCGCATTGGAGGATCGTTGGATTTCAAAACGGTCGAAATTCCTTTCATCGGCCGTTGCCCATTTCAACACGTTCTGGTTTTCGTTGTTTCTTTGCCCGGAAAACGAGACTAACGAAACCGGGAGCGGATCCCGACATTCCGTAGGAGATTCGCCACCATCAATAATAGTCCACGCCCAGCCGTCCATATCATCTACCAGAAAATTACGCGCATTCTTTGCGCTAGGACTGTATTTTCTGGTACCTGCATCCAGGGTAACAGCAGGAGAAATCGGATTCTTCCCCGCCCATCCTTTTAGGGTTTCACTGTAATAATAACAATCCAGCCCACTGTTTGTCAAAAAAGAAGTGAGTGTCACAATAGCAAAAGGGTTCAATGACCAATTTCCCAGAGACTGATTAAAAGTAGCGGCATCCATGAACATTGAATTCATATTGACAACCTTTTGGACGTTCCAATTACCGATAAGTTGATTGAAGGCGGTAGCACCTTTAAACATTTCCTCCATTGTCGTTACTTCCTGGGTATTCCAACTACCTATGTTGGCCGGGCTATTCAGTGCCGTACATTCTTTAAACATCGCGCTCAGATCGGTAACTCCGAGTAGATTGGGCACATCGGTAGCGCTGATTTGTAGCTTGGAACAGCCATAGAAGCCAGCTGCCAAAGAACTCCAGGCAGTTGTTCCCCATTGTTTAATATCGGTCAGCCGGTTTTTATCAGCGCCATTATTGATTGCAATTCCACGGAAATTGTTTGGCAAGATGCGGAGCTCAATTGTGGCTCCTGCGGGCAAATCGGTAATGCTGGCAGTAGCGCCATTGAAAGTCCCGACACCCGAGGCCAGGGTATACGACGAAGCTGTTGTTCTGCCCCCACCCGGCGTCACTTCCGTCCAGACATAGCTAACCGAACCCGATGTAACCACGCCGAAACTAAGCTGAGTAGCTCCCGAACCTGTCGTAGAGAGGTTCCACCGGGTGATAAATTGATCCGCCGACACGGGAGCCAGGCATTCGGTTCCCGACGGGGCGTCACCGGTGATCGTCCACCCTTTACTGGCAATCAGATCGTTCCGTGCTGCGGCTGCACTGGGACTGTACGTTCTGCCATCGGCATCAAGGTTCAGCAAATTAGGAGTGGCAGCATTGGTACCCCATCCTTTCAGCGTTTCACTGTAGGTATAGCAGCTTAGGCCGCTGTTAGTAAAAATCGCAGTTAATCCCTGGGATGCATTCAGCGTCCAATTTCCCAATGATTGATCAAAAGCACTGGCGCCGTTAAACATGGAATTCAAATTGGCTACCAGTTGGACATTCCAATTGCCGATAGGCTGGTTGAAAGCGATGGCATTGCGAAACATACCAACCATAGCCGTTACCTTTTGGGTATTCCAAGTGCCGATAGGCTGATTGAACGCGCGAGCATCCGCAAACATGGAACTCATAGTCGTCACATTTTGCGTGTTCCAGTTCCCAATAGGTTGATTAAAAGCGAGGGCTCCATTGAACATGGTTAGCATAGACGACACGTTTTGGGTATTCCAATTGCCGATCGGCTGATTAAAAACATCGGCATTGAGAAACATTTGTCCCATATCCGTCACGTTTTGGGTGTTCCAATTGCCGATCGGCTGATTAAATACCCTGGCCTCACGAAACATACCGGACATATCCGTCACGTTTCGCGTATCCCAATTGCCGATAGGTTGGTTGAAAGCGATGGCACTGCGAAACATACCAGCCATAGACGTTACCTTTTGGGTGTTCCAACTATTGATGTTCGTCGGACCGTTAAGGACATCGCAGCCGACGAACATAGTGCTCATGTCGGTCACGAGACTCAAATTGGGCACATCCGTAGCGCTGATTTGCAGCTTGCCGCAGAAAGCAAAGGCGTTGTTCATAGAAACCCAGACAGTCCTTCCCCATTGACTGACATCTACGAGCCTGTTTCTGTCTACTCCGTTACTGATTCGGATCCTTTGAAAATTGGTAGGCGAGATACGAAGCTCAATGATGGCACCGGTTGGCAGGCCGGTGATTGTAGCGGTGGAGCCATTGAAAGTGCCTGATCCTGATGCAGTACCCGGCGATATTTCGGTCCAGGTATAACTGACCGGGCCTGAAGTGGTTACGCCGAAACTAAGCTGGGAATCTCCGGTGCCGGCAGTTGAGAGGTCCCACCGGGTAACGAAATGTGTAATCGTCAAGGGGGTTGCACAATCTGTATCCACAGCTATATCGCCCTCTATGGTCCACCCTTTGAGTGTAATCAGATCATTGCGTGCGCCTCCTGCGCCGGGGTTGTACCTTCTGCCATTGACCTCCAAAGTAAGTCCGCTCGGTGTGGCGGTGTTGGCGGCCCAACCGATCAGTGTTGCGCTGTAACTATTACAGCTCAGCCCGCTATTCGTAAAAACGGAGGTTAAAGTCACCGACGCGTTCAGCGTCCAATTGCCGAGCGATTGATTGAAACTACCGGCACCTTGAAACATGGAAGTCATATCCGTTACCCTCTGGATATTCCAATTGGCAACGGATTGGTTGAAAGCCCCTGCGTCTCGAAACATCCCGTTCATAGCCGTCACTTTTTGGGTATTCCAATTGGAAATAGCGCGATTGAAACCTGTGGCACTACGAAACATCTCACTCATATTGACCACGTTGGCAGTATTCCAGCTATCAATGGGTTGGTTGAAAGCAACCGCATTTTGAAACATGCCGTTCACAGCAGTTACTTTCTGGGTATTCCAATTGTTAATGGATTGATTAAAAACAATGGCCTCACGAAACAAGAACGCCATATCGACTACGTTGGAGGTATTCCAGGCACCAATCGCCTGATTGAACGCGCTGGCTTTTCGGAACATACCATTCATATTGGTCACATTTCCGGTATTCCAACCGCCTATATTTTGGTTAAAGCCACCGGCTCCAAAAAACATTTCACCCATATTGGTCACGCTTTGGGTAGCCCAGCCGGCAATAGGTTGATTAAAGGCGCTGGCTCCTTCAAACATTTTATAAAAAGAAGTAACGTTTCCTGTATTCCAGTTACCAATTGGCTGATTAAATGTACTGGCACCGCGAAACATCCCGGACATGTTCACGACGCTTTGCGTATTCCAACTGTTGATATTAAGGGGACTGTTAAGGATTGTGCACCCATTAAACATCGACCCCATATCTGTGACAATACTCAAATCGGGTATGTCTGTTGCGCTGATTTTGAGTTTGGCACAGCCATAGAAAGCCTCGGCCATAGAACTCCAGTGGGTAGCGCCCCATTGGGAAACATCGGTCAGCCGGTTTTTGTCTGCTCCGTTATTGATTATGAACCTTTCGAAGTGGGTAGGTGCTATGCGTAGCTCAATAGTGGCTCCCGCAGGCAAGCCGGTAATGGTGGCAGTAGAACCATCAAAAGTGCCCGAACCCGTAGCCCCGCCAGGCGATATTTCAGTCCAGTTATAGCTCACCGAACCGGATGTGGCCACACCGAAACTAAGCTGGGTTGCTCCGGAACCGGTGGTAGAGAGATTCCAGCGGGTAACAAATTGTGTAACCGACAAAGGAGGCGGGCATTCGGTGCCAGAAGGCGCATCGCCGCCAATCGTCCATCCTTTGTCGATCAAATTAGTACGGGCATTTTCCGCGCTGGTGCTGTAACTTCTGCCATCAGCTTGCAAGGTAAGTCCATCCGGTGTGGCGGCATTGCCACTCCATCCTTTCAGTGTTCCGCTGTAACTATAACAGCTCAAACCGCTATTTTCAAAAATGGAGGCCAGGCTTACAGCTGCATTTAGCGTCCAGTTTCCTAAAGGTTGATCAAAAGCCGTGGCTCCATTAAACAAATTACCCATATCAGTTACGTTCCGGGTATTCCAGTTGCCTATATTTTTATCGAAGGCACTAGCTCCCTCAAACGTTGAACTCATATTAGTCACATTTTGAGTGTCCCAGTTACCGATATTGATTGGTCCGTTAAGGATAGTACAACCCTTAAACATGGCGCTCATATCGGTAACCAGGCTCAAATCGGGGATATCTGAGGCACCAATCTGCAGGTTGGTACAACCTCGGAAAGCATCAGCCATTGAACTCCACGTTGTCGTCCCCCATTGCCTGATGTTAACCAGGCGATCCTTATCTGCACCGTCATTAATGATTATTCTTTGGAAATTGACTGGTGAAATTTGGAGCTCTATGGTGGCCCCGGCGGGTAGGTCTGTAATCGTGGCGGTAGAACCATTGAATGTCCCCGAACCTGTGGCCGTGCCGGGCGACACTTCCGTCCAGATATAGTTCACCTCACCGGAGGTGGCCACGGCAAAACTAAGTTGGGTGGCTCCTGAACCAGCCGTAGAAAGGTTCCACCGGGTCTTGAAATAAGACGCGGCGCCCAAACATTCGGTACTCGATTGGGTGTCTCCCCAAAAATACCATCCTTTATTGTTAATCAGGTTGTTGCGGGCGGCTGCTGCACTGGGGCTGTAGGTTACGCCGTGGGCTATCGCAAACCCTAGGTCACGCCCATTCGGGGTGGCAGGGTTCGCACTCCATCCTTTCAGCGTTTCACTGTAGTTGTAGCAACTCAGGGCACTTCCAAAGAAAACTGAAGTCAAACTTACGGACGGGTTTAGCGTCCAGTTTCCCAGCGCCTGATCAAAGGCGGTCGCATTACCAAACGTGTTAACCAGAGAGGTCACGTTTTGGATATTCCAGTTACCAATGGGTTGATTAAATACACGGGCCTCGGCAAACATGGACGGCATACTTTTCACGTTTTGGGTGTTCCAATTGCCTATGGGCTGATTAAAAGCATGGGCATTGAGAAACATACCATCCATGTAGATTACGTTTTGGGTATTCCAATCGCCTATGGGTTGATTAAATGCGCGGGCACCATTAAACAGTCCGAACATGGACATTACATTCTCCGTATTCCAGGTGCCTATATTCGCAGGGCCATTCAGGACCGTGCACTCCCTAAACATTAAACTCATCTCATCAACCCCAGCCAGATTCGGTACATCCGTGGCACTGACCTGCAGCTTGGAACAGCCATAGAAGGCATTCTGCATCGAGGTCCAACCCGTCGTACCCCATTGCCGGATGTCGATCAGCCGATTCCTGTCCGAGCCGTTACTCATGATAAACCTTTGAAAATTGGTTGGCGAAATGCGGAGATCAATCGTGGCCCCGGCGGGCAAACCCTTGATAGTAAAGGTAGAGCCATTAAAAACACCGGAACCTGTGGCGGTACCAGGCGATACTTCTGCCCAGGTATAGTTGACCGAACCAGTTGTTGCCACGCCAAAACTAAGCTGTGTTGCCCCCGAGCCTGCGGTGGAGAGGTCCCATCGGGTAATAAAATCGCTCTGGGCCAGGGTAAACTGGCTCACCAGGGCCAGCAGCATTATGTAAATTATTCTCATGTATAGGGTTATTTAGGTAAAGCGCCTCCGTTTCAACTCAAATTGAGTGAACTTGTCATGTTTACATGCGTTCATCTGCTCCAATCCGGGGCTCTGAGAATTTGGTTTGGCCCTACGCCCAAAAGTATCGTCAGCGCTTTTGGGGCACTATCATTTTTGATTCAAATGCTATCAATTTTGGATCAGAAGAGGTTGGAAATGTATTCCGAAGGAGTTACATGATAGTGTTCGCGGAAGCATTGTGTAAAATACGAGGGACTTCCGAAGCCAACTTCATAGGATACGGACGCAATATCCATTCCGGATCGTAGCAGCTTAGAGGCCTTTTCGAGTCTGTATTGCCGGATCAAGTCCGTGGCGGAAGCATCCAGTAATGCTTTCAGCTTGCGGTTAAGTGTACTCTTGCTAATCGAAAGCGCCTTGCAGAGATCCTCCACCATAAGGTCGGGATCAGCCAGTCTGGCTTCAATTTGCTGATGCAGACGGTCAAGAAACGGATCCGTGATTTTCGAACTATCGTCCGGTAGATTACTGAATATTTGGGTCTTCAATTGGATACGAACGTACTGCTGCAACCGGAAAAGGTTTAGTATACGCAAGGCCAGCTCATCCATTTGAAATGGCTTGGTAACATAATCATCTGCTCCGGCCTGCAATCCCCGCAGACGCGCCTGATGTGCAGCTTTGGAAGTCAGCAGAATAAACCCGATGTGTGCCGTAAGCGGGTCCGACTTACACAAGTTACAGAGGTCGAAACCATCCCGGCCCGGCATCATCACATCACTGATGACGATATCCGGAAGGGTCGTCCGGATTATTTCCCAAGCCAAAATGCCATTAGCAGCACCAGTTACCCGATAAGACCCTTCCAGACTTCGCATCATGAATGCACGTAACTCCTCGTTATCCTCTACCACGAGGAGCTGCGGCAGCACATCGTCTGGTTGCGCAGGGCGTGACGGAGTCGTATCCGGGTCTGTTGACTCATTTTCAGGCCAAAAGGACCTTGACACAGGAAGCTCGACCAAAAACCGGCTGTATTTTCCGGGTGCGCTATCCAGGCGGATATTCCCTCTCATCAATTCCACAAGTTCCTTTACCAGAGAAAGACCGATCCCCGTCCCCCCCTGGCGGCGAATAGCTGATCCATCGACCTGATAAAACCTTTCAAATACTTTCTGTTGCTCTTCTTCGGCAATGCCAGGACCATTATCCCATACTTCGAGCAAGATATGTTCAGCCGAGGTATGTTTCAACCCAACGGAAATAGCCCCTCTTTCCGAGGTGAATTTCAACGCATTGCCCACCAGATTGAAAATAATTTTGCTCCACTTTTCCTGATCAAAGAGATAAAAGCCATCAACGTCTCCCGCCGAAAAGGAAAGTGCTATTTGTTTTTCTAAAGCGACTGTTTCGAACGACCCAACGCAGCTGGATACAAACAAGGCCAGTTCCCCCGAAGAGGTATTCACCGGCATCTGTCCGTCGTTAAGCTTTGAGAAATCAAGAAACTCATTGATCAAATCGAGTAGCTTGTTGGAGTTTTTCTCAATACCCAGCAGTGTTTGTTGCACCGTCCCAGAAACTGCTCCATCCGACAGTAATTTTTTCAAAGGACTGATAATCAATGTCAAAGGAGTCCTGAATTCATGCGTCACGTTGCTAAAAAAACGATCTTTCAGTTCGTCTACTTCTTTCAGCCTGAGCGCCTCACGCTTTTCAAAAGCCAGGTTCTGCCGGGTAATCATCCGCTCTTCTCTGAAAACCAGGTAGCGCCAGACAATGAAAACCAGCATCAATACATAAATGAGATAAGCCCAGACTGTCGCCCAAAATGGCGGACGAATCACAATTCTGATTTCCTTAAAATCTTTACTCCATATCCCCCTGTTGTCAGTCGCATTAACAAGTAGTTTATACGAGCCAGGCGACAAACCCAGATAAGAGGCGACGTTGCTCGTTCCATTTTCTACCCACTGTTTATCGATTCCAACCATCTGGAATCGATATTTTGTTTTGCCCGGCTGGTTGAAAAGTAGGGCTGCAAATTCAAATCGCAGGTTATTTTTATCGAAAGGAAGATCTATTTCGCGAATCAGGCTTAACGGGGCCTGAACGATATTGTCCGGTTGTGACGAGTTATGGAGCTGGTTATTGATCTGCAAACTGGTCAGCTGGATAGGCACAGAGGTTTCCCGATAAGCATGATCGAAGTCGGCAGGATCAAATATCGTATATCCTTTCACACCACCGAAAGCGAGTCTCCCATCAAAAAAGCGAAACTTATGGGCCCTGTTAAACTCATTCCCCTGCAATCCGTCCGATTTTTCAAATGAGTAGACTTCTTTTGTCTTCGGGTCAAACCTGAAAATCCCTTTGTTGGTACTGCACCACAATTTTCCTGTTTTGTCCGGCAAAATGCAGTATACCGTGTTGTTGGGCAATCCGTCATTAACCGTAAAGATATTTCGCAAGCCTTTCTCGATATCCCAAAGGATCAGCCCAGACCCTCTGGAGCCTATCCATAGCAGGTTTTCATCGATGGGGTCCGGGCAAATCTCCGTTAACTCTTTCGGCATGTATCCTTGCGAACCAGGCAATTTTCCCATAAAATGTCCAACCCTCCGCGCGCCCTTGTATTGAAGCAACCCCGTCGAATAGGTCGATAGCCAGAAATGCCCTTTCACAAAGCAGCCATCAGTCACTTCAATGTTGACCATTTCGGATCGGTCCAAAGAAAACGAGTCCGGTATCGAAGCGGGGTTTTTCCACGTATACCACCTGGAATTCAAATGGTCCAGCACGCAAATTTCTCCTTCCGGTTTCACCACAAGGGCAGTATAAGTCGTTGAATCCTGCTGGTGTTTGAACCGGGTAAATGTCGTACCCTCGAAGCTGAAAATTTTACCATTTCTCTGAGGGTTCGCTGTGAGATAGAGCCTGTTTTTAGATGCCCATGCCTGACGAAAATGATAATTAACTTTCGGCGTCGCCCACTCACGGGGGATTTCCGACAATGGAACGCCGGCTTTCTCCAGCACGTCGGCCACAAAACTTCTCCGGTAAGCATGCGTGTAAAAGGGTATCGCGCGCAAATCGATTTTAGTGATCCCGTGCGTATTGATGCTCACCCACAGCACATCCGATCTATCGACAAAAAGGGCGGTAATGTTAAAATCCGGTGCAGTTGTATTTTGCCAAATGAGCTCCAGCTGATCATTTTGATTCACCCTGAAAATCCTACCGCGGTGCACCAAATAGACAATCCCCTTCGAATCCTGGCAAAGTAAGTCTTTATGACTATCCACATAAAGCAATGGCACAGGTGGGATGTTGATGGATTTGGAAGTTTTTTTGGCCAGATCAAGGATTACAATCCGGTCATCTCTGAAAACCAGCAATCGGTTTTCCGGCAGCAATGCAACAGAACCCGCATTGAAGTTGCTTCCAAAGGACATTTCAGGCTTGATCCTCTTTATGAAAGTGTTAATCCGGATGAATTCAAAATGTTTTTTGGCCTTATCACTGACCTGTACGCCATCTTCCGAGATAAGGAAAACTTTACCATCGGCAGCTTGAAAAATAACGCTGACTGTATCCTGCTTCAAGAGGCCATTGGCGGTATTCGCGAAGAAAGTCTTGCCCGTATCCGTATTTCTCCACCCAATACCTGCTGCACCAGACACCGGGAAAAGCCAGTCTGTGCCGTTATAAACATTGGCTCTGTTGAGCAGAAACTGAGCTTTGCTATTCGGAATGTTTTGTAAAGTCGACAGGTGACGGATCCGCTTTGACTTGAAAGTTCGTGTGTCAAAACTATCATAGCGCAATCCCTCGTAAACCAGGGTCAGTTTAGTGCTATCTGCCTGAGGCAATATTTTCAAAATCACATTCTGTGCAATGGTAGTAGGGTCCGCCGGCTTGTTTCGAAAGTTTTTAAATACCCGTCCGTCGAACCGGCTAAGACCGTCAAGCGTGGAAACCCAGATAAATCCGTCCTTATCCTGTGCGAAACCGGTAATGAAACTCTGCGGCAGGCCGTCGTCTACGCTGAATCTTTGCTCGTTAGTGTATCTGGGTTGCTGAGCAAAGCTGACATTTCTTTGGAAAAATACTAAAAGAAAAAACAGATACAGGACGTAAGCGACTCTTTTTCTGCTTACAATAATTTCATTCACAATAGAGGGAAGTTGTTGTAAATACCTAAGCTAACTAAGTTGATTTCAATAGTCAAGCGTATCGCTTTGAAGGCGCGGAGTTATGGTCCGGATTCAATTGTCCGACAATTGTACATCCGGCCGATTGCGGGTAATATCGACCGACATCAACAGAAAAATTTTTCGCAGGCGTAAATATCCAGTAAGTGTCAGATTTGGGTTCGCTCTCTGGGCATTTGAGGCCGGACTTTTTTCGGTACTTACAAATCTTCTCTTGGTAAAATATAGGCGAAAATCACTATTGTCCTAAAATACTTTAAGGTAAATAGTCATTAACCGTTTTGGGGACGATAATTGCCGGTAAATAAGTTATCCTACCACAACCTCAGACCTTGGGCAGATCTTCTTAATTTGATGAGTAAACCGCCGATCATCAAACCGCCGAAACGATGCAGTCCGTGATCTGTATATTGCTGCTTTTTGCTGGCGCCGAACCGTTTTCCGCCGGCGGATGCCGAGTCAATGGCAAGCCGTACACGGGGTTCCCGGATACGCTGTATATGCCCGAGGCGGTGGACGAATTTTTCCTTGAACTTCCCCAGCATCCGGGCCAGGGCCTGAGCTACGCATTCAGAATGGACCCGATCGATGACCGGTGGATCTCCGCGGTTTATCCCGCGGTGCGTTACGAGACGCTCAGGAAGGGCTATTACGAGCTGCATTTCAGGGTATTGGATGCTCATTCGAAGGTGTTGAAAACGAGTCGGTTTGTCATCCGCAAAGAGGCTGCGTTCTGGAATGCCTGGTGGTTTATTCCCCTGCTTACCTTATATGTGGCCGTGGTAGTGGGAGTCGGGATCTACATTTTCAGCCTCTACAACTTTCGTCAGAAACTCAAATTACAATACCTCCGAAATCAGATCGCCTCCGACCTGCACGACGAGGTGGGCTCGAACCTCAACAGCATTGCATTGTTTGTGGAGTTGCTGCGCAAAAACGCCACGCCGGAAACGCTGCCGGTGCTCGACCGCATTATCAACAATTCCCGGGAATCGGTGGAACTGATGCAGGACACGGTGTGGGCCATTAACCCCCGCAACGATTCCCTGCAAAAGCTGATCGATAGAATGCATTCCTTTGCTAACCAGTCGCTTGCGGCATGCGATATGCATCTCGAATTTCAGTCGGAAAGCAGCCTGGCCGACTTGCAGCTCAGTATGGAGCAGCGCAAGAACATTTACCTGATATTCAAAGAAACGATCAACAACGCGGTCAAGCATTCGGCCGCTACGGGCGTGAGCGTGCGGCTGCAGCGCCTGAACGATGCGCTTTTCCTGCAAATAAAAGACAACGGGAAAGGCTACGACACCGACCGGGAGTACGAGGGAAACGGGATTTTCAACCTCCGAAAAAGGGCCGAAGAGTCGGGACTCGACTTGCTGGTACACTCGCGTCCGGGCGAAGGTACCCGTGTGGAAGTACTTTGCCATCCCTAAAATTGGGGATTTTTCTTCCGCGGCATTTACCGGAATTTTGGAACATCACTCAATGCGATCGGCGATGATAAAGGTTTTGTTATTCGAAGACAACAAAAATTTCCGGCAGGGCCTCTTGCTTTTCCTTTCAGGCATGGAAGATATCTGGCTGGTGGACGCCCTTCCCGACGCCCGGGATGCGGTGTACCTGGTCAAAAAACACAAACCCGACGTCGTGCTGATGGACATTCAAATGCCCCGGAAGTCGGGCCTTGAAGCGCTGGTAGAAATCCGCCAGGGCCAGCCAGGCGCCAGGGTACTGATGCAGACCGTATTCGAAGACGACGATAAGGTATTCCAGGCGATTTGCTCGGGTGCTTCGGGTTACATCGTCAAATGCCCCGACCCGGAGGTGTACGTGAAGGCGATCCGCGAGGTGTATGCGGGCGGTGCGCACATGTCGCCGGGCATTGCGCGGAAGGTGCTGGCCATGTTTCAGCAACAGTTTGTGAAATCGGAGCAAACCTTCGTGGACCTTACCAACCGCGAGCGGGAGATATTGGGGTGTATGGTAAAAGGGCAGAGCTACAAAATGATCGCCGCCAGCTGCGGTATTTCGTTCAGCACGGTGGCCACGCATGTAAACCACATTTACGAAAAACTGCACGTCAACTCCGCCCCGGAAGCGGTAGTGAAAGCATTGGAAATGAAGCTCGTATAAAATCCTCCATCACTAACCTTTTATCAGATATGAGTACAACGCTTGTTGCGCAATTTCTTCCTAAATCTTGCTGGGCTGCGTCATTAGATATGTTTACCGACGGACAGTTGAAGCAATGCAGTCTGTTGAGGGAGGATCACGGCGGTGATGTCCCGACAAATCCAAGAGAATTTTGTAACGATACATGGCTTCGGGACAACAGAGGTGCATATGTAGGAAATACCAAAACGCTGAGATTGGTGAAGGACCGGCTGGTTCTGGCTGGTAGAAGTCCTGTATCAAACAACGGCAGAACTGTGCCTTCTTTCGAGCAGTTGCAGAGCGATATAGGCGCTTCCGCCATAACCCTTATGTCGTGGGGCTTCGCGAACAATCTTCATTTTATCGTGCCAGTAAAAACCGTAGAACAGCAGTTGACAGGATCGGTGCTTCTGCAATGGATAAAGATTTTAGATCCTTATCCTGCAACGAAAGGCCGTACATACTATCTTAATTACAAGCAATTTGCAGCTTCCGGGTGGTTCAAAGGCATGATTTTTCAAAGTCAGGTCAATGGAGGAGATGCATCGCAGCCCACAGAATTTTCAGATGCTGATCCCAAGCAGTTGGTCCAAAGATATCTTGACTCGCTGGCGACAACAACCAGCGATTTTCGACAGGTGACCAATGTTGCTGGTAATCATCAAATCCTGGATTATAATTTCAATGTCACAAATATCAATGTTAGCATTTTGCTTGCCAACGGACAGCGTTTTTTCGATAGCATTCTGGTGGGAGGAAGCAATCTGAAAATGTATCTGGCAGGTTTAAACAACAAATACACCGCTTATTTTCTAAATTCGGCTGATAACTCATATTACATTTCGACGCTTGAAAATGGCCTGAGATATCTTCCGGTAGCAGGCACCAACCATGCGGGAGTAGTAAATCTCGCCCAAATGGCCGCGCCTGCAAGAGCGGTATCCCGGGGCGCAAAGCAGCTGAAAGTTATTGACCACGATCAGACGGATAAAACAGAACAAGCCGCGCTTAAATATTTTGAAAAATGGCCTAATACCGCATTGATATGTCAGTTTTTCGACATTGGCCAGGAATATGTATTCTTTGTCAAAGATGGCAGGGTGCGGGTATTCGATCCGTTCCGGTCGTTTGCATATATTTTTCCGAAATCGCACAAGGGGATTTCCCATATTTCCCTTAAAGCATTCTTAGCTGTTATTCCCTCTTTCTATAAAATTCTAAACGAAAAGTAAAACATGGACAACGAAGAAGAATACGCAATCGAAAGGGTAAAGCGCTTTGCTAATATGAAAAGTGTGCAAAAGGCTGATAGGGTCAGTCTCGGCCTTCGGTATTCGATTGACGAACTGTTGCAACTAGTTGCCGGGCTAACAGGCAAGCGCGTGTTGCTGGTAGATGACGCGGATAGTACCAGTGTTTTGCCGCAGGAGGCCGAACTCGCGCTCGCGGAAGCGGGCAAGCCATGCGGCGACTACCGGTTTACAGTTGTGAAGTCTTGCATTGGCGGCGATGGCATAACCAATGAAAACGACGACCAGAGCAGTGAGTTCAACAATACGATTTATCCCAAGGCGACCGGAGTTGTGTTTATGATCGGAAAGGAGAGACCCGCGATGGCCCTCACGGTCGAAACGTTCCCAATTGTCGGAGAAGACCTGGTTAACGATGAAGGAGATAAGTTGCCACTCTGGGACTTCATAACATATGACGGACGTTACGCCTATTCGCCGGAAGACGGCGGCGGCGGTACCGGATCTAAAACACCTCCTCCGGGCGCATAACGGTTTTACGGATGTTGTCAGAACTCTTTTTATACCGGTTTTCGGGATGGCTGCTTACGGCGGTATGGCTGTTCCTTTCGTTTCAGGCGCTGCGCAGGCGTGGTGCCTGGAACGGCAAGTACCGGTATTTCCTTGTTTTCCTCCTGTCGATATCAGTCATAGAGCTCGTGGCGGCCATTACCGCGCCGCTGCTGAGCAACAACCTGTTTTTGGATTATCCCTACATTACTATCGAGTTTGTGATGCTGGGACTGTTCCTGGCGAGGATCATCGATATCGGTTTCATTACCCGGCTCGTCAACATCGCTTCGGTGCTTTTTGTGCTCTTCCAGATCGCCAACGCATTTTGGCTGCAAGGGCTCGAAAGCTATAATAGTTATGGCGAATATGTGAACAACGCGTACCTGTTCATGCTGTCGGTGTGGGCGCTTACGGTTCTTTACCGGCAAAACCTCGGGCGCAGCATTCTCGCCGTCAGGGACGCGTGGTTTGTGCTCGGTATCCTGGGTATTTACCTGCTTATCGCCGTGATCGACTTCCTGTACGACATGGCCTTGCCTTACCAGAATGACCATTTCCTTTACGTAGTGCTCATTTCGGGCAATTTTCTGAAATCGGGCCTGCTTATGCTGTATTACAAAGGGATACGCATGATGCCGCGTTCGCGGTAGCCCCGGCGCATTCTCTGCCCCCGGAAGCACGCTCGCGAGAGGGTGCTTTTTTGTTTTAACCGGGTTGTAATATCCATAAAATTGTCGATACCGCTTCATGGGGATTTGGGGGAAATTTGAAATGTCATCACACCGGTGACTGTCTGTTCCCAACATTCAAATCCAGTTCATTATGGCAAAGCAAAGTGAATTCGAATCCGTGCAGGAGGCCTATTTTACAGGCATCCAGCTGGTTCAGCTGGCCAAGTTCAGCGATTCCAAAGAGTCGGCGCAATTGCTGGCTAAGCACGGTATGGCGCTCATTTCCAAGTCGCAGGAGACAATCCTGAGCAAGTATTTCGATGAGTATTGCGGCACTCATCCGTGGCGGTGGCCGCGCCCGTGGCCAGGTCCATGGCCCGGTCCGTGGCCCGGCCCATGGTGGCGCATCTTCGACCCCGGCTTCATCGACCCCGTACCCGATCCCCTCCGTGGCGCGATCAACAAGTACCATATGTTGGCCACCATCGAGGACATTCGTTCTGGTTTGATCGGTAATGCAGCCCTCGAAGCGGTGAAAGGCATCGCAGAGCAGCTGAAAACAAACATCCGGTAGCGGCGACTCCCATGATCGTCGAAATTCATTTTCAGGAAGGGTTTTCAAACGAAAAAGCGCAGCTGCTCGTCGACGGCGAGGTGGTTGAAGAATTTTTCCTGAATACCCGGTTTCAGCTCGGGATGGCGGCCATCAAAAAGGTGGACGCCGTCCGGGGCACGAAAGTCCAGGTGGCGTTGCCCGACCGGAGCATCAAACAGCCGGTACCGGTAAGCCATCCCTACGTGAAGGTCAGTCTCGAAGATGGAAAGCTGACAGTCAGCCCCACCGACCAGATGCCCGGCTACGTGTAAAATCCCGCATTGTTTAAGCACCCATTTTTTATCCTAAACAGTTTAAAACCATGTCTAAGAAAAACAATGCGCCGGAAACTCCGGCGCCAACCCTCGCCTTGTCCGATGAGCAGCATCCCGATTACCAGGCATATGTGTACGGCGACGATGCCGACGACTCCGTGGCAGAAGCGGGCGGCATCGGACCTGACGGCCCGGGCGTACCCATTCCGCCGCTGAACCCCATTCCCGACCTGCCGATCCCTAACATTCCAGGCATTCCGTTGAGAATATGCTCCGCGGTGAGCGGCAGGTACAAGCTAAAAACAGTGCTGCCACCGATCGGCGGACCGGGTATCCCGATTTTGAACCTGACGAGCATTACAGTTCGCGTGGACGTGGACCGGTTTTATCCTCAAAAACGTATATCAATAGAGGTTACCCGACTGCTGCCCCGCTCGACGGCGCATTTGATCGCGAATGTAACGTCCGACCAATGCACGGGACTCAACCGCCGCAAAATCCAGGCGACGATCGCTTACCGCGAGGGGAACAATGCATTGATACCAGGGGAAAAACTGCTTTTCGAAGCCAGCAGAGGGATTGGCATAGGTTATTCCAACTACAAACTGACGGTAACCGGTGCAGGCACGCCGACACGTGTCTATAACCTCGACTTTGTAAGCCAGTATTTCGACGACGTCGAATTTGAGGTGGATAAAGTGGATAATGCCGGTAACCCCTCAACCGACTACGCTACGCACAGCCACCCCAACCGTCCCGCGAGCTTACCTAACGAGGTACTGTCGCTGGAAAGTGTTTACAAACGGGCGGGTTTCAATGCGACCATTTCCCCCAACAGCACACCGATTCCCGCAACAGGTGCCGGGGCCAACGGTACGTGGAGCGACAGCGAAATGCACAACGCCATGCAAACCTACTGGTCGAGATTTGCGAACAAACCGCAATGGGCATTGTGGGTACTGTTTGCGAATCAACACGATACCGGTTACGGGCTGGGCGGGGTGATGTTCGACGACATTGGCCCGAACCACCGCCAGGGTACCGCCATTTTCACCAACAGCTTCATTAAAGACGCGCCAGTCGGCGACGCTAACCCAGCAGCTTGGCGGCAACGGATGCTGTTCTGGACGGCGATCCACGAAATGGGACACGCATTCAACCTCGCGCACAGCTGGCAGAAAGCGTTGTCGGGCCCGGGCTATAACCCGTGGATACCGCTGCTGAACCAGCCCGAGGCGAGAAGTTTCATGAACTATCCGTACAACGTGAGCGGTGGACAGAGCGCGTTTTTCTCTAATTTCGATTTCCGCTTTACCAACGAGGAATTGCAGTTTATGCGCCATGCGCCGCGCCGTTTTGTGCAAATGGGTAATGAAAACTGGTTCAGCAACCACGGTTTCGAGGCTCCGCAGCCGGAGTTCTTTACGGGACGCTACAAACTGGAAGTTCGGCCAAACAGAGAGAATAACACCTATTCGTTCCTCGAACCGGTGAGTATCGAACTCAAACTAACCAACACCAGTGCAGAACCGATGGCCCTCGACGAACATTTGCTCCAAGACGGCGGCCACATTGTGCTGTTCGTGCAGAAAGATAGCGGTACCGTCAGAAAATGGGAGCCGCTCATCGTTCGGTGCCACCAGGAACACAAAAGTATGCTGGCACCGGGCGAGTCGATCTACGGCACGCACCTGGTGAGCGCTTCGACCTCCGGCTGGCTGATCGACGAGCCAGGCTTCTACAACATCCAGGCAGGCGTGGATATGCTCGACGAGGTGGTGATGAGCAATGTGCTGCGCGTGTTTGTGGCGCCTTCTACCGACAAGGAAGAGAACAAAATCGCGCCGGATTACTTCACCGAAGACGTGAGCCGCGCATTGGTGTTCGACGGCGCGCCGGAGCTGAACAAGGCGATGGACACTTTGAAAGAAGTAGCCGAAAAGCTCCCGGGCACCCCGGCGTCGTTGCATGCGGCCAAAGCGGTGGCCGGTCCGATGTTGAAGCAATACAAAAGATTGGAAGAAAAAGACGGCTCGCTGGCTGTGGTAGCAGGCAAAGCGGATGTCGAAGAAGCTGCCCGCCTGCAAACCGCGGCGCTGCTCGACGCGCCGCAAAAAGCGGCCGATACCTTCGGGCATATCGACTACTTCCAGTCGCTGGAAACACTGGCTGATGCATTGAACGACTCGGGCAAAAAAGCGGAAGCGAAGAAGGTAATGTCCAGCTCCATCTCGACTATGAAGAGCCGCAAGGTGCTTAGCGAGGTGATAGAACAAGCAGAGGCGAAAGCAAAAAACCTCTAAAACAGCAACCGGCGCATGGGGAGTAATGCTCTTTCATGCGCCGGTTTTTTTATGCCCAATTAATTACAATGTGGCCATGCCGCCATTGATAATGAGCTCGGTGCCAGGCAGGAGCTGCGACTCGTCGGAAGCGAGGTAAACGGCGCATGAGTTACTTGTTCCGGCCTTCCAAAGCGGGCAGCCCTCCTTAAATCTTCGAGCATAGGTTTGACTTTTGTTTTTTGGGGGTCCACAAAATGAAGCGGCAGACGGTCAGCCTCTTTTGGTTTGGGCAACTGTCGCCGACGCTTACAGCCCGTATGGGCATAAATTCGTTAATAGGCCTTGTTTGACAAAATTTCCTCACCAATTAGACAGAAATCTCCCCGTCCAGATTCGAATTATGTTAGGACATTTGCCACACGATCATTTAGCAATATGGGTTCCTTTATTCTGAATTAGCTGCTGCGATATGATTCAGGAAATCTTAGCTACGCTGTACCGCACTATATCAAATATATCAGACTCTCATCTTGGTACCGTTTGTAAAACCATCGTCGGGCACGGTTTCTGGTTAGCCTGTAAGCCGTTCCCTGCCCTAAGTAAAATGCTGTTGAATGGTAGCACCGGTAGTCTAACGACCCAAATCGAGACTGTCGCTCCATGGCATATTTTTCGGAGATACCCTTATGCACGACGCTTCAATGAACAGGCTCAGTCTGGCAGATTATCAAGTAGTTACGAGCGTACTATGCCCGTCGGAAACCCAAAAGGAATTGTTACTTAAATCAATATATTCCATGAAAAATGTTTACACGTCAACAGACCTTCTGACCCGAAGATTCAGTAGATTCATTCTTGCTGCTATTTTGACATTAAAGGCATTATCTTTTGCGAACGCGCAGTCATGCCCGGATCCAGGGGGCGGAACTCAATGGTATTTTTTCGACGAAGGCTCTGATGGAGGGAATTTTTTCCCGGAAACCGTGCCAGCCGGAAAAACCGGAAGTGGAAGGGCGACTTCCGGAAAATTCAATCTCGAAGCGACCATGAACGCCATATATCCCCTGCGTTCAGCCACCATCATTCCTGAGCTTTCTGACGGAACAACGGGCAAAGTTGTACTTCGGTTTGACTTTCTGGATATGGCACCTTCGTCCGTTATCAAAATCTATCCGGGGACTTTGGCAAGCGGGGCTCCCGCAGAAACCATTACGTCAGCGAATGCTTCCGGCTACTTGTTGCAGACGCGGACATATACGGGCCCGATCACGGTGACTTTCGAAAGCCCGGTTGCTTCGTCGGGCGGCGATTTTAAAATTTACATCCCTTATACTACCGGCGATCAGGTCGCTACCTCGGCATTTGGCTTTCGGGTTGCATATTGGAAAAAGTTCATAACACCGAATTCATACGTAGCGATGGATTCATATCCGGAGGAAGCTGCACCAATTGCTACCGCCTATTTTGATGGGAACAAGAATCTTGTTTCTTCTGAAATATCATTTTGCATCGATTACGGGAAGCCGGCTCCTTCCATGGCCAACAGCAACTACATCGGTGAGGTTATATTTTCGCCCAGCGTTCGTCCGGATCTGGATAAGTCGGGAAGTGCAGATGCGGTCGATCAGCTGAAAGCGGCGCGGCTGGTTTACATAATGAATAATATTCCAACGCCGCCAACGACCTATGCTAATTTTATGGCCGTCCAGTCTGCGGTCAATTCTACGACAGGCTCTGACTATGCCGTGCACTATTCCGGGCTTCACGGGGACGCTATTGACGCTATTCCAAGCCTGCCAAGTCCCGCTGAACCGGTGTTTTCAATCACCGGCCCGGGATCGCCGGCCGTAGCCGGAACGGCTCAGAACTTCACAGTCGACCTTACTGACGATGGCGGGCATCCGAGAATTTTCAAGCTGGAACTTCCCGCCGGCATTACGCTCAATTCGGTGACGGGCGCTTCCTACGATGCCGGCAACGGAACCATCACGTTTGCTTCATCACCAGCTTCTGCCACCGTCTCGGTTACCAACCAGGTAAACACGACAGCGACCCTCCGGGTCGTATACGATCAGCCTGGCTTCTGGAATGTCAAGAACCTCATTATCTATGAACCTTGCAGTGGTTTAGACGATTTCCAAGGGTTTATCGGCCTGAGCAAAGGTGACGTCACGCGCCCGTTCCGGGAGGCAACCGGTTCCTGGATTGCCCAGCCTGCTTTCCCGTGCTCGGAACTGAGCTATGTAATCGGTAACCGGAACATAGGGGGTTCCAATGTTTCGGACGGTTACACACTCGACCTTTCCAGCGGTGTTACAACTCTTGGCAAACAGACCTTGATCGAAGGCCCTAATGCTTTCATTAACGCGATCGGCTACAATACCGTCGACAACTACATTTGGGGTTTCCGTTACGGCACCAATCAACTCGTCCGGATCGGCAGTGATTGGTCTGTGACATTCCATGATGTGACCGGCTTTCCCTCGCCGGTGCCGGGTTATGCAACCGGAGATGTCAGCCCGAATGGTATTCTGTATCTGTATGCCTCCAATTCCAGCCAGATCACTAAGGTCGACCTGAATCCCGGCTCCGCAAATTACCTCACTGCCGTAACGCTGCCCACTACGCCGACCGACTTGAACGATTGGTCGTTCAACCCGACCAATGGCCTGCTTTACGGATTTGGAACAAGCAAGGTGCTATATCAGTTTGATCCGGCAACGGGTAACCGAACTACATTGGGCTCAGTAACCGGCGCAGGCATTGAAACATCTACCTACACCGGCGCTTTTGGCACTGCATTCTTTGATACGGATGGCGATATGTATGTAGGTAACAATGGCAGCGGAGCTATTTTCAAGATCAGCGCACCGCTTACAAATCTTACAGCCTCCCTGTTTTCGACGGCATCGGGCGTAACGCCGGGTGATGGTGCGCGCTGCCCAAGCGCAATCGTCAATGATCCGCCAGTGGCCGTGAACGACGACGGAACGACTACTTGCAATGTTGTTACCGTCAACGTGCTCGGCAATGACATCGCGGGAAGCGCACCGCTGGTACCTGCTAGTGTAAAACTGATCACGCCAGGCTCGCTCGCCCGGGTGACGACTCTGAATGTCGCTGGGGAGGGCCAGTACAATGTGGATCCTGTCAGCGGCGCTGTGAGCTTTACACCATTGAATGGCCTGCGCGATACAGTCTCAATTGACTACGTGGTAACCGACGGCAATGGGCTCGAATCGATCGCCACACTGACGATCATTGTCGACTGCCCAATGCCCGTCAAACTGGTATCCTTTGATGCCAGGAAAGAGGGGAATTCGGCGCACCTGACCTGGTCTACCACCGAGGAAGTGAACTCGGACCGCTTTGAAATAGAGCGCAGCACCAATGGGAAAGTTTGGGTTAAGATAGGCAGTGTTCGGTCAAACGGAGAAAGCAGTATTTTGAGGAATTACGCTTACACCGACAATTCACCGCAAAATGGTCAAAATCTCTACCGTTTGAGAATGGTCGATACGGACGGCACGTATGCTTTCAGTTCTATCAGAATGGTGTCTGTTGAAAACGGAGCGGTGCAGATCGCGGTCTATCCGAACCCGGTGCAGGACGAGCTGACTATCGAAGGGTTAAGTGGGGCGGAAACGATCAGGATTTTGGATGTGTCCGGACGGATCGTGACGCAGGACCGCAATGGAACAGACCAAACCACGCATAAGCTTGGCATTCGGTACCTCTCCAACGGAATCTATGTGATCAATGTTCAAATGCGTGACGGTTCCACAGTCTCCCGAAAGCTGGTTAAAAACAAATAGTTTGTAAAATCTGCTTTGCCGTAAATTGGATCCTCAACGCAAAAGAGGGTATTTAAAAAGGAAAGGGCACTGAAAAAGTCCGGTTACAAAAAAACTAAAAGAGGAGTGGGAAACGCTGGTTTTCCGCTCCTCTTTTGTTATCTGAAGAAGGATGATCTAGGTAAAGTCGCAAAATTGACTTTGCTTCCATTGGTGTGCGGCCCTTATTGGTCCATCGGTATTTGCGCTAGCAGTACCTTAGAAAATTTGTGGGGTGGTAACTTCGTTGCTTGCCGCATATACCGGGTTATATTCTACCTATGAAGGCATGAAAGCCCCCGTAGAACATTTTACCAGAGCCGCATCAAAAGAATTTGGATCACGTGGGATTTCTGTCACGGCCGTGGCCCCTGGTCCAATGGATACGCCGTTTTTTATGGACAAGAAAGTCCTGACGCGGTGGCTTACCACAAGTCGGCTGCCGCCTTGGGGGGACTCACCAACATCGAAGACATTACACCACTAATTGAATTTCTTGTAACAGAGGGATGGTGGATCACTGGTCAGACTATTTTTGCCAATGGCGGCTACACGACAAGGTGATCTGCATTTTTAATTCAATAATGCAGTTGTAAATAGGTTTATTCGCCAGATTGAGGGTATTTGATTGCAATCACCTGGCGGATAAAACTCAGGTTTTCGATATAAATAAAATTGCTATTAATAAATATTACTTTTCTGACCCTTTTGATAGCCTATTCTGGGGCCAATCAGTCGACTACAAGAACGGTAGTTAGTGTTATAATTGAACTTCGTCCCATGGAAGATGCGGGATATAAGAAAAAGTAATTGATGAAGTAACGACTGAATGCCAGGCTAGTTTGTTCATTCGGCATGGTCGGAATAAAGCAGGCTAAAGGCGCTGGGCCTATGCAAGAAATATCTGGATCTTTTAAGTAGTTATACCGCCCAGCTCGCAGTGCATTAGAACGCTTCGTCGTTCCTTGTGCAATCAGAATATTAGGTTGATAACCAATTGGTTTGCTTATGACTACGGTCATAATTTAGCAATGTGGTAACGAGCAACTTTGCGTAGTAACAATCAGATGAAGACATGCTGCGCTATCTGTTTTTTGCCCTTTTGATGCTTCATGGAGCTATTCATCTGGCGGGCTTCTTTACCCCGGTCGCCGGCCGGGTGATGGCGATTGACAGAGCCCCTGGAATTTATTGGGCGGCCTGTTCGATCCTGTTCGGACTCAGCGCCTTGCTATTGGCCCTGCATGAAAAGCACTGGGCGTGGGTAGCACTTCTGGCTGCCCTTAGCTCGCAGTTGCTAATCTCATCGGCTTGGGACCAGGCCCGTTTTGGGACGATACTTAATGTGGTGATCGTATTCGCGATACTGGCGCTGCTATTTGTCAAAGAGGCGCCAGTAATGTTTCGGGATTGATCTTCAAGTTTACATCAAACACTTATTCAAAATAGCTGATGGCTTTCTTTACAACAACTCAGACCTTATTGGCATTGTGGCGTCAGGCCCGCACACGATTTTCTGATCAGCTGCCGGCACTGACAGAAGAGGATCTAACAAAAAAGCTGCCAGGCACACAAAATAGTGTGGGTTTTCTGATCAGGCATATCGGCGAAGTTGAAATGCTTTTTGTCAAGAACGTCTTCGGTGAGCATGTTCAGGTAAAAGCCAAAACCCTGATTGCCCAGCACGATACCGGGGAATGGACCGATCTGGCTGAGTTGCTGTCTTTTGTGAGCCAGTCAGCTGTGGCGCTAGAATCGGTGATTTCTAAGCAGACCGACCAGGATTGGCAGCGGGAGATCGTTACCAGGGAATTTGGTCGAAAGACACTGGCTGAATCGCTTGGCAGGATTATATCGCATACCGCCCATCACGGTGGTCAAATGGCTGTGATTCTTAAATATGCCGCTGCGCAGCCATTGGTAGCGCGGGAAATGAAACTCGATACCGAGCCGTGACAAGCACCTCTAACCCTTCAGCACCGGAAATTTAAACCGGTTGATCTCTACGACCACGGTCGAAAAGGTGGTGCCGACTACGTCGGTGTCAACCCGAATCCCGTGCGACGTTTGTTAAGCCCTTGCTTGATCAGCCCGCGGTATTGTCCGAAACCTTGCTGTTCCAATATGAGAGTTACTGATCGTATATAGATGAGCGGTAAGATTTGTTTTCATTTCTTTAATCAAAACACAATCTGGTTATGAATACCTTATACCATTCGCTGATCTACTCGTCCAGCCGGTAGCCTTGACGGCAAACTTCAAATCGGTTTCCCACCATTTTGTCAATCGGTTAAGCCGAAAGCTGAGCGGCCTGAAATTCGCAACAGTCTCGCTATTATCAAAGCCCTGCAAAAGGATCCGAGGGTCCGGCTGTGGTAAGTTAACACTGCATTATATTTTATCGACTATGGACACGGACTACGATGGACTGCTTTTCTGGCCAGGTATATCCCTTGAAGAACTACAACGGCGCTGACGGCCATGGGCACTTCGGCTGGCAGGTAGTCACTGGCCGTGATCAGATCAAATGCGCCGTGCCAAACTATCAACGGGACAATACTGCCGGACTTTTGGAAAAGCCACCCAAGCAAAATTGCGCCGAAGAAAAGGCTGATTACCCATCCGATTATCCCCCAACCCATTTCCTGGTAATTTTTGTTGAATGTAAAGGCGGGTAAGTGCCATAGCATCCATATTGCGGTTAGGATGCCGGCCGCTCGAATGGCAGAGTTTTTCCGGAGTAGCGTCGGGAAGAGCCAGCCCCGCCAACCGGATTCTTCACCCAGACCAAATGTGAGCATCCATATACATAAAACTGCGATGGGTGGCATTCTTGGCAGTTTTTGGGTCTGGCCCAAATGGCACAGGGATGAAATTTCTCCGGTTACGATCCAGGTGGTGATTACTGCGACTGTCAGATAAGCCATCAACATGGCACCTGTCAAGTATACCAGCTCGCGACGAAACCGAAAACAAAAGATGCTGCTCAGCCATGAACTAACTGCCGAGCTGCCTCCCAGGTAGTAGCTTGCTGCAATGCCGCCAGCCAAAGGGCCGAATGAAGCAAAGAAAAACTGGCCTGGAAAATGCCAGGTTTTGAACTTGAATAGTGCCTCAATTGCCAGTGGCGCCCAAAAACTCCATGAAAATGCAAATGTTGTTAGGATATAGACAAGCAGGGCCTGGTGGCCAGCGTTGGCAGGACCGCGTGTTTTGCTGAGGCTGTACTGGCTTGTGTCAGGCATCGTTTCTCAGGTGACATACCAGCAACGGAATATCAGTCGCAAGCGCCAGTTTACGGGCAAGGCCCGGGCCATTCAGCAGCAGTTGCAGTAGATTCTTGTCGCGCCTGCAAAGAATCAGCATATCGGCATGTGCCTGATGGCAGTATGTTTGAAGACCTTCAAGGACACTACCGGCGTCACGGACAATGAAATCTTCGGATGGAATGCCAAAGTACTCCTTCATTTCCTGGATGTATTGGGCGTCGGACTGGATGTTGAGCTGCCTGTCGGAATTGATCTTTAAAAATGTAATGTGTGCTTTCAGCTGCCGGGCGAGCCCGATCGCTTGGGCAAGCACCGGCTTTTCATCAAATTCCAGCTGGGTGGCGTAAACCATATTTTTGAAATCGGCTTCCACAGCCATTGGCGGCACGACCAGCACGGCACAGTCTGCATCTGATGCGATGGCCGCGCTGTTACTTCCCAGTAATTTGTCCAGAAAACCGCCTTGTCCGGTCCTTCCCATCACGATCAAATCAACCTGATTCTTTCGGGCGTGATCAAGAATCGCGGGCTGGGTCCCGCCCGTTTCCCAGATACCTTCCGCATGGACCCCAAGCCGATGGGCGAGCGCTACGGCTTCGTCGAGTTTTTCGCGGTAGGAGTCTTCCAGCTCCCGGTAAATTTCCAGTGAGCCGATATACTCCGGCAACGCAATGTCATTTACATAGGGATGATAGACATAAAGAATCAGCAGGCGCGCTTTTGTTTTGTCAGCGATACGAATGGCAAAAGAGAGCGCTTTTTGGGCGTTCTCTGAAAAATCGATGGGTACGAGGATTTTTTTCATGAGCTCTTCAAGTCAATATGTGGCAGACCGTCGTGGTTCTACGCTTACAAATTTCTGGCTGGCTGCCGGATACATTTATGATTTATATCATAATGCTTTGTGATCGAAATTGGGTAGTGGCGACAACCGGCTTTGGCTATAACCGTCATTTTTGAAACTGACAGACGTCATAATAGCCCGGGCTTTTGCTAATCAACTTTACGGCAGTAATTCACTTGAAAAACAAAGATTTATGCTACCTAAAACGATGAAAGCGGCGGTTGTCCACCAGTTCGGGCAGCCGCTCAGGATTCAGGAGGTTGCCGTGCGCCGCCCTGGCAATAACCAGGTTTTGGTCAAAGTCGTCGCCAGCGGCGTTTGCCATACCGACCTGCACGCCACAGACGGTGACTGGCCGGTAAAACCACAATTGCCGCTCATCCCTGGACATGAAGGTATAGGCTATGTGGCCGCAGTAGGCCCTGAGGTGACCGGCGTTAAAGAAGGCGATATTGTAGGTGTCCCCTGGCTGTACAGTGCATGCGGTTGCTGCGAGTATTGCATTACCGGCTGGGAAACGCTCTGCGATGCTCAACAGAATGGTGGGTACAGCGTTGATGGCAGTTACGCGGAATACGTGCTGGCCGATTCGCGCTATGTGGCGCACCTGCCCGCAGAAACAGATATGATAGGCATGGCGCCAATCTTGTGCGCAGGCGTGACCGTCTACAAGGGCTTGAAGGAAACTGAAACCAGGGCAGGAGAGTGGGTGGCTATTTCCGGTATCGGCGGCCTGGGACACCTGGCCGTGCAATATGCCAAAGCAATGGGTATGCATGTGGCGGCCATAGATGTAAGCGAGGACAAGCTGAATCTGGCAAAGCGCCTTGGGGCAGACCTTGCTGTAAATGCTATCCAAGACGATCCAGGTACTTTTTTGAAGAAAGAAACCGGTGGAATGCACGGCGTGCTGGTTACGGCGGTTTCGCCCGTGGCTTTTCAGCAGGGGATCTCTGCGCTCCGCAAAAAAGGAACGATGGCGTTGACAGGCCTGCCTCCGGGCAGTTTCGATCTGTCCATCTTTCAAACCGTTCTTAACCGTCACACCATCCGAGGCTCTATCGTGGGCACGCGCAAGGATATGCAGGAAGCAGTCGGCTTCGCCATCGAAGGAAAGGTGAAAGCAACCGTTCACACAGCGCGGCTTGAAGACATTAACAGCATATTTGACGATATGAAGGCGGGCCGTATCGAAGGACGGGTTGTAATGAGCATGTAGCGGTATGGTGTCTGCTGATCCAATTTCAAAAATACAGCTTGGAGAGTCGCCCCTTCAAGCGCTGTATCAGGCCTTGGCAACAGATGGGAACGGCCTTGACAGTGAGCAGGCAGGGCTGAGACAGCAGCACATTCGAGCCAGCAAACCTCACACTGAAAGCGGGGCCCGAAAGGTGATGGCTACGTTAGTCAATCAGTTCAGAAGTCCGCTGGTGCTGCTGTTGGTAGTCGCAGTCATCTTGTCGGCCTTTTTAGGCGAGGTCTCCGATACGCTTATTATCGGCTGTATCATCCTGGCGAGCGGGCTTCTGAGCTTCTGGCAGGAGTATAAGGCGGGCAAGGCGGTTGAAAAGCTGCAAAAACTGATCTCGCAAAAAAGCACCGTGATTCGGGGCAACACCGAGCAGGTCGTTGACGCCCAGGATGTGGTTCCGGGTGATTTGATCCTGCTGAAAGCCGGTGATATCATCCCGGCAGATTGCCGGATCATCGAAAGCAATGAACTACATGTAAACGAAAGCAGCCTGACCGGGGAGAGCTTTCCGGCAGAGAAGATGCAGGGGCAAATCAAAGAGCATGCCGCGCTTTCAAATACCTTTAACTGCCTTTGGCAAGGCACCAACGTGATCAGTGGGACCTCTAGGGCACTCGTGGTCCGGACTTGCGCTGATACTGTTTTTGGTAAACTCCGGGAAAGTCTTTCGGAAAGCTCCGAAACTGCCTTTGAGCACGGAATACGCGGTTTTGGTTACTTTCTATTGCAGATCACCACCGTCTTGACGCTGGTGATCCTTTCAGTCAATATTTATTTCGGAAAGCCGTGGATTGATTCTGTACTCTTCTCGCTGGCTTTGGCTGTGGGGATGGCGCCCGAGCTGCTTCCCGCTATCATGACTGTGGCCATGTCCACGGCTGCCGCGCGCATGATGGAGCGCAAGGTGATCGTCAAAAAGCTTTCTTCAATTTTCAATCTGGGGGAAGTAACTGTGCTTTGCACAGATAAAACCGGAACGATCACAGAAGGCAGCGTCCGGGTTTGTGATGCGGTTGACGGGACGGGAATTTCACGGCAGCATCTTCGCCAATATGCTTACCTGAATGCGGTCATGCAGCAGGGCTTTGTCAACCCGATCGACGAGGCGCTGTCAGATCTTACCTTGGATAGCAAGGGTTACCGGCGGCTTAATGAAGTTCCCTATGATTTTATCAGAAAGCGGTTGACTGTTTTGGCGGCCGGTCCCGGCGGCAACCTGATGATCAGCAAAGGGGCGCTTGAAAGTATACTTGAAGTGTGTTCCCGTCTGGAGGTTGATAAAGGGGTTTATGTACCGCTGGACGAAGCGCGCCGCCGGTCACTGCTTTGTCAGTACCAGACCTATTGTGAGCAAGGTTACCGGGTCTTAGGCATCGCTGTCAAACAGACCCGGCTCGATCATATCACAAGGGCCGATGAAAGTGAAATGGCGTTTGCCGGGTATCTGCTGCTGGAAGATCCGTTAAAGTCGTCGAGCCTTTCCTCGATTCAAAAACTGAGGGAACTGGGAGTGGAAGTTAAAATCATAACAGGGGATAACCGTTTTGCAGCCATGCACATAGCCAAAACGCTCGGCATTTCCGGGGACCGGATTATGACCGGTCCCGAGCTTGATATGCTCACCCCAGAGGCTTTCGGGAAGCGCTGTTCCGGTATAGCTGTTTACGCGGAAATCGAACCTCACCAGAAGGTTCGGGTGGTCAAAGCCCTGCGGGAACAGGGAGCGGTAACAGCCTACATAGGAGATGGTATTAACGATGTAGCAGCGATCAATGCGGCAGATGCAGGTATCTCTACCCATAACGCGGTCGATGTGGCCAAACAAGCCGCCGACTTCGTTTTAATGGAAAAAGACCTTTCCGTGCTGGCGGATGGCATCCTGGAAGGCAGAAAGTCCTTCGCTAACTCGATGAAATATATTTTCATTACGACCGGCGCTACTTTCGGGAATATGTTCAGTGTGGCGGGCGCTTCGCTGCTATTACCATTTCTTCCGATGCTGCCCAAACAGATACTGCTTACCAACTTTATTACCGACCTTCCGGCGCTTGCCATCGCCTCCGACCAGGTCGATCCGCAGCAGACAAGACGATCGGGGAAATGGAGCATGAGCCTGATCCGGCGCTTCATGGTGGTCTTTGGGCTTCACAGTTCATTTTTTGACTTTCTGACCTTTTACGTGCTGTATTTTAAACTTCACCTTTCGGGAGCTGCTTTTCGTACTGGCTGGTTTATCGAATCGGTGATCACCGAGCTGCTGATTCTGCTGGTGGTCAGGACACGCCAGCCATTTCTGAGCAGCAGGCCAGCCAAGGCTTTGCTCTGGCTTACCCTCGCCGCGCTGCTTGCTACGATTTTGCTTCCGGTGTCCCCGCTGGCAAGCGAACTGGGTTTTACCGAAATCTCTCAGAGAGAATCGGTATGGATCGCAGGGATTCTTGTGTTGTATGTGGTTACCGCCGATATGCTGAAAGTGCGGTTCTTTCAAGGCGGCACAAGGGCTGGTCAACGCTGAGCAATGTCATTTTCTGACGTGCCTGGTGTCATCCCGGCGCAAAACGCCGAGGACTAATTTAGGGCTGGCGTATAACCCAACGGGGCAGCTTAGTTAAACCTTTAATACCAATCCTATGAAACGAATACTTGTTCCCTGTGATTTTTCGGCAGCAGCGAAACACGCCTTTCAGTTTGCAGTTGAAATGGCGGCTGCCTGTAACGGTCATGTTTTTGTACTGAAAGTAATGAAGGTCCCCCAGGTTTTCGCAAACGGGATGCCCGGGCAGCCTTATATGACGATTGACCCGATTTCGATGATCGACGAGTGGATCGCGTATAGCGAGAAAGAGTTTGAAAAAATGAAAAATAAAACCGGTCGCCCCTCGGGCTCGGCAGAGTTGCTGCTGGAAACCGGATACGTTAACGATGTCATCTGCGATGTAATCACAAGGGAGAAGATCGATCTGGTGATCATGGGTACGGATGGTGCGTCTGGCTTCAAAGAGTTCTTCATCGGTTCGCATACCGAAAAGATCGTGCGGGCGTCGCCGGTGCCGGTGATGGCCGTTCACGGCCCGTTTCATCTGGATTGGGTCAAAAATATCGTTTTTCCGACCAGCATGGAGCTCGACCAGAAACCGCTCGTTGAGCAAATCAAGGCGCTGCAGTCATTATTCGGAGCGGTGGTGCATTTGCTGTATGTGAACGGTTTTCCATTTACGATGGAATCCAACGAAGAGGCTGAACGCAAATTGGAAGACTATGCCCTGTTTTATGGATTAAAGGATTACACCATCCATGTAAGCAGGGGCCTCAATATTCAGGAAGGTATCCTTAAATACGCCCGCCGTATCCCCAATTCAATCATTGCCATGGGTACGCACGGTCACAAGGGCTTGGCACATATTACCGAAGGGAGCGTGGCCGAAGATGTGGTCAACCATCTGGCAGAACCTGTCTGGACCTATGTAATGCAATAAGCTAGTATTAACCATTAGCCTGATCTATTATGACAACTTGTATTCCCGATCTTGCTATCGCTGAGCAGATCAGCAGCATTCTCCACCGCGATGTGCGCATCGATGAGCATGACATTCAGGTGAGCGTTCACGACGGCTGGGTATTCCTGGACGGGCATGTCGACTTTGAAACAGATCGCGAGCTGGTTCAGTCCCGGATTGAAAACGTAGCCGGCGTTTGCCGGATCACGAATAATCTGACCTATCCCCGCCAGGTAAGTCGTTGATTTATGAAAAATTCCGCTGCTGCATTCCGAATTCTGGTTCCCTGCGACTATTCGCAGGCGTGCAGGCAAGCACTGGAAGCTTGTGCCACATTTGATTGGCGGATGCCTTTCGAAGTATTCATTCTCGCCGTAGAAGATCCCATGCAGGCTGCCATTCATGGCCCGGAAGCGGAGCGTCTGCCGGGAGAATGGTGCGGGGCCTTTCCTTCAAAAGTTAAAATACATCCTTTACGTGAAAAAGGCCGGTTTGTAGATGTTGTTCTGGCGGCGGTCGCAACACATTGCATCGACCTGATTATTGTCGGTACCAGAGGTGCCAGGGGGTGGGAGGGAGTCTTTATGGGATCGCATGCCGAGCGAATCATTCGTGTTTCCTCGGTTCCTGTTCTTGCCATTCCACAGCGCCCGCACCTTACCGGACTTCGCGACATTGTCGTTCCTGTCGATATTGATCGCGATCCCGCAGAACTTCGTGACTGTATACAGAGAATCCCCGGTTTTCCTAACGGGCAGTTTCATCTTTTGCATGTGGAGACTAATCCCGCCGTAAGCGAGCAGTTTGCCATCCAGCTGCTTGAAGATTATAGCCGGCAACTAAGGCTCAAGCATTGCACGAGCTCGTTGATATTTGACGAATCGGTTGCCGGGGGTATCCTCCGGTTTGCTACCCAGACCGGCGCAGATCTGATTGCAATGGGCACATTGACTAGCGCCGATCCAGCGCATTTGTTCCGCCCCAGCGTTGCGGCCGATATCGTCAATCATGCCAAAATACCAGTCTATACCTTCCAGCTTACCTGCCGGCAGGTATTGGTATCACTTTAAACCTTACTACTATGACCTATCAGGCAGAACAAGAAAGGGTTACATTCGTTCTCCCCTTATATTTTCTCAAAGCGGAAGTCACGTTTACCGGGCAGTCGACTGAGGACGGGCTTACCGTTCCCCTTACGCCCGGCAACGGGCCGCGGGTTAGCATTTCAACGCGCCAATTTGCAAAGGGCTTCTGGCTCGCGCGGTTAAGCTGGTCGGTCGGGCGCGACCGGTTTTGCAGCGAAGGCTGGTTTGAGATCGCATAACGACAAATGTATCAATAAAGAAGGGCTGTTATCCAGCTCTTTTTCGGTTTATTGTATTTTTATGGATGCGCGATAAAAACAGGCAGGTTCAGGTTGCGGATCAGCGGATCGGCAGTGCTCGGTGTGAGCATATTTGAAAACGTGCTACGGCCGTAAGAGCCCATGACCACCAGCGTCTTTTTCTTATTCATTAAAAACGCGAAAAGCTCCGAATTGGGCCGTCCGTAAAGTTTTTTGAAATGCGCATTGGAATAGTGTGTGCTGACAAGCCGGGCGAGCTTGCCCTCATCAGGGTCCTCCCGTTCGCTCTCATCCACCACGCGAACAATCGTTAGCCGGCAATCTTCCAGCTCGGGCAAAAGATAGGAAAACTGCTTGATGGCATGCGCGGCGGCCGCATTGCCATCGTAAGCAAAAACAATCTCCTCAACGCCTTCGAATACATCGGGCGCTATCATGACGGGGCATTCGACAGCGCAAAGTACATCTTTGAGAAACGAGCTGGGTCTTTTCTCATCCCAGGGCTCTAATGCCAGATCGCTGCCGATAATCATCAGATCCGCGTATCGGCTTTCGGCCAGAATCTGTTCAAGCGGTTCGTGCGGGTTCTTATGCACGCTTACGTGTACACCCTGCCGTTCACAGATCGAGCGGAAAGTGCTTTCGTTTTCGCGGAGCAGTGCCTGCTTTTCTGTAAAATCGGGTAGGTCACTGATGGTAATTGTTTTTGCAAAAGGCGTCCCTAATGCGACTTTCATTTCAGGAAGCTGTTGGTAGGGGGCATTTTGCATAAAGATTCCGATGAGCCTTGACCGGGTAAGCGAGGCCAGATAGCAGGCGAACTGCACGTGATGGGTATTAAGGTGACCGGCATCGATCACTAAACGAATGTTTTTCATCGTGAAAGGCTATTAAATGGATTGTAGAATACGGGTTTTCACCGTACCGGTTGCCGCCAGGTTGGCATGCAGCCGGAATGCTTCTTCCAGCAGGTGAGGGGTATGGCCACCGCGTCGGCAGGCACGCAGGAAATAATCGGATAGGTCGTCATAGTAATCGGGATGGACACAATGTCTGAGAATGGCCTCTGCTTTTTGCCTTGGGTCCAGTCCTCTCAGATCGGCAAGGCCTTGTTCGGTAACGATCACATCCACATCGTGCTCGGAGTGGTCGACGTGGGTAACCATAGGTACTATACGCGATATGTTACCTCCCCTGGTCACCGACTCGGTCACAAAAATGCTCAGGTAGCTGTTCTGGGCAAAATCGGCAGAGCCGCCGATACCGTTGACGATGTGGCTACCGGAAATATGCGAAGAATTGACATTGCCATAGATATCGCATTCCAGGGCGGTGTTGATGGCGATAATGCCCAGCCGCTGTATCACCTCGGCCGCATTGGTAATGTCTTGCGGCCGGAGCAAAATCTTGCGCCGGTAGCGGTCGAAATCGGCGAATACTCGCTGGTAGCAAGCTTCGGACATCGTCATCGAGCTTCCGGATGCAAAATCCATCTTCCCGCCTTCAATCAGTTTGAATGTACTGTCCTGCAATACTTCCGAGTACATGCTCAGATGCTCAAAGTTACCGTCCGCGAGCCCGCCCAGCACGGCATCTGCAATTTTCCCGATGCCCGCCTGCAAAGGCCTCAGCGAGCGCGTCAGACGCCCGGCAGCTATTTCCTGCTTAAAGAAATGAAGCAAATGGCCTGCAATGGCCTCGGCGGCGGCGTTATCAGCCGCGGTTTCGGCAGGGCTGTCCTTCTGGTTGGTAAAAACGATGGCGGCAATTCTGGACGGATCGCAGGCAATCACCGGCTGGCCTATGCGCTGCCATACCTCGGTAATCGGAAGTATAGCCCGGCCGGTGGGATCTTCGGGCAGAAATACGTCGTGGATGCCACGGATCCCGACAGGTACCGCCTCGTTGATCTCGATGATTACCTGACGGGCCTGCTGGACAAAGATTGCCGAATTGCCCAGCGAAGTGGTAGGCACAACACCGCCGTCGGCTTCGATCGCTGCGGCCTCGATGATGGCGATGTCAATCGGGGGCAGAAAACCGTTGCGGATATGTGCCGCTGTTTCACTCAGATTTTCGTCGATATACGAAATCTTACCCTCGTTGATGATCGTCCGTATCACAGGATCGGACTGGAATGGCAGTCGCCTGGCGACTGCGCCGGCCGTAGCCAAGGCGCCGTCGGTCCCTTGCCCCAGTGAAGCCCCGGTCATCAGTGTAATGCGGGTGTGGTCACGTGCAGCCTTTTCTGCTAGAGCGGCCAGTACCGCTTTGCTATCGCCTGAGCGCGTAAACCCGCTGGCGCCTATGACCATTCCATCACCGATGAGCGAGGCGCCTGGCGGGCCGACATAATTTTGCTGGCCAGCGACGCGTGTTTAATTCTGGATGTGTTGAACATGGTGTTTGTTTTTTGATTTGACCGATTTCGTATCTATTGGGTGACTGGACCGGCCACTGTCGGTTCTCAATAAGCGCAGTATAGCCCAGGCGAGCAGCAAAGGCATTGGAAAGGCTGCGTACAGTCCCAAAGGAGCAATAGCAACCAAAAAGACAATTCCCGCCCAGCAGCCCGCTTGGAATAACTCTCCCCTGGCAGTCATGGCCAGCGCAATCAACAGCTGGCATATGGCTATGGTCAGAACCATCGGCGTGATAATGGGAATGAAAGCTCCGAGTATAAACCGCTTGTAGATCGGCATGGCGCTACCGGCAAAATCCTGGTAGTTCCATGGTGCGTCCAGTGCGGTGTAGGCATTAAAACCCGCAGCGAACAAGAAAATTAGCATCAGGATGAGGCGGGCCAGCGCCGGGCGGCTTTTGCTTGCCCAGATTAAGAAGATGGCCAGCGCGTTGCAGCTAAGGTAAAAGCCCCAGGAGACCATGTCAAAGAATTTGATTGAATCCATAATGATGGCTGTTTAGGTGGTTATACTCATTTAACTGCCTCAAAGTAAGCGCTATGTTGCAGCAAAAAGCTTGACTGGCCTTACCACGGAATATGATCTGCGTCAGGTTTTTGTATTGCCCATGAGCAGTTTATAGATTTCAAACCACAGAACAGAGGCCATACCGCATCCGATACTGAAAAGGACTTTTCCCGTATCAGGCATTGAAAGCCGGAACAGTTCCGAAACAGCCGGGATCAGAAATATCAGAGCGGTGAACAAGATGGTAAAAGCAAGCGTATAAAATATCAGCTTGTTATCTGCTTTGAGCGATTCGCCAAGGCTGCCCTGGTAGGAGCGGTTTGTTATCGTCAAGGCAATATTGGCCGAGATCAGCCCGATGAAAATCATGGCGCGGGTGGTGCCCTCGGGCTGATGGGCCTTTATCGCGATTTGGTAAATCAGTATCAGTGCGGTGGCGATCGCAACTCCCTGCAAGATGCTGAATGCCAGCTCGTTCAACCCGAAAATCCTGCTTGTGGCCGGGCGGGGCTTTTCCTTCAAAAGTCCCGTGCGGGCCGGCTCATTCTCATAGACGATCGAGCAGGTAGGCCCCATAATCAGTTCAAAAAATATGATGTGTACCGGATCAAAGATGACGGGGTAGGTCCAGCTGAGCGCCAGAGGTAGAAATACAAGCAGGATCAGTGGCGTGTGTATGGCAACGATATACCGGATAGCATTCCGAAGGTTGACGTAAATGCGCCTGCCGCTTTCGATGGCGGTGACCATTCCGCCCAGATCGTCGTTGAGCAGGATCAGGGCAGAGGCCTGCCGGGCGATCTCGGTGCCTTTTCGTCCCATGGCAATCCCGATGTCTGCCGCTTTCAAGGCCGGGCCGTCATTGACGCCGTCACCGGTCATCGCAACGATCTCACCTCGGGCTTTCAAAGCCCGGATCACGCGTAATTTAGCCTCGGGGAACATCCTTGCGAAAACGGTGATCGTATCGACTTCTTTCAGTAGAGCATTATCATCGAGGGCCATCATCTGCTCACCTGTTACGATGCGGTCGGTGCCGCGCAAACCGATTTGCCTGGCAATATAGGCGGTTGTTACCGGGTTATCACCGGTCAGGATTTTGACCTTCACGCCAGCATGATAGAATGATTCGAGGACCTGTTTCATCCCGGCTTTGGGAGGGTCGTAAAATGCCACCAGGCCAAGGGTTTGAAAGGGCAGGCTTTGCTGGTTGTCGGGAAAATCCGTGCCCTGGAAGTCTGACTTTCCTACGGCCAGTACCCGAAATCCTTTGGATGTAAAGGTGTCAATGGCATTAAGCAAACTGGCGTGGTCTTCGGCAGAGAGCGGACTCGCATTCATCAAAGCTTCCGGCGCGCCCTTGACGGCGATGATACGCTGGCTTTCCTTTCCTTGCCAGATATGGGTCATCATGGGCGGTTTGCCTTCCAGCGGGTAGCCCAGCAGCATCGTCAGCCCGTCGTATGCAGGCAGCCCGGTAGGGGAGGTCTTTTCAAAGACGCGTTGAAGTTCCGCTTCCATGGGATCAAACGGGCTTATTTCACTGGCCAGCACCGCATGGTAGAGCAGCTGAGTGGCACTCGCAGAAAGGGATGAAAAGTCTGTAATAAATTTCCGCCCGTTGAGCACGAACATTCCGCAAAGTGACATTTTGTTTTCGGTAAGTGTCCCGGTTTTGTCCGTACAGATCACCGTCGCGCTGCCGAGGGCTTCCACGGTTTGCATTTGCTTGACTATAATGCCCTGTTTCATCAGCCGGTAAGCGCCCAGCGCCATGAAGGTGGTGAAAGCAACCGGGATCTCTTCGGGCAGAATGCTCATAGCCAGTGTCAATGCACCCAAAAGGCTTTCAGGAAGGTCACCCGAGCGCGCAAACCGGATGGCCCAGATAGCTACGAATATAACTGCCCCGATGATGGCCATGTCCCTGACAAGACGCCGGATCTGGGCTTGCAGAACTGATTTTGCTGCCGGAATGGAAGCAATGCTGCTACCGATGTGGGCAAGTCGGGTAGCACCGCCAACCGCTGTAATGCGGCAGATAGCCTGGCCCGAGGTGATTTGCGTGCCCGCAAATAGCGGGTCGGGAGAGCTACCCGCGAGTTTGTAGACAGGCATGGACTCGCCGGTCAGGATCGATTCATTGACCGAGAAATCGTCAGCTGACAATACGCTTGCATCTGCCGGCACGAGCGTTCCCTCTTCCAGCGCAACGATGTCGCCCACCACCAATGCCTCACTTTTAAGCAATGTCCAGGCCTGGCCGCGAAGAACGCGGTATGCCGGGCTGGTGAAGTTTTCCAGACTGACCAATGCCCGGCGTGTCCGGCTCTCTTGGATGATTGAGATCGTTGCCACTAGCCCGATCGCCACCAGCATGATGACGGCTTCCCGAATCGAGCCCATCGAAAAATAGATTATCACCGCGGCCACCAGCAGCATTAGCATCGGTTCAACTAATGCCGCTTTCAGGATAAACCATAGTCCGGACGATTTTGGCTTTTTGAGCATGTTCTGCCCATGCTGTTTGCGGGAGGCTTCTACCTGGTCATGGGTAAGACCACTGTATTTTAGGGAATCTTTCATAGGCCATTACATTAAGTGGTAAAGGTTGCTGAAATTGAGGTCTATTTAACTGACTATAATCAGTTTGGCGGGAGTTGCGCGTCATCCCTAAGCGACCGCGGGGCATTTATTTTTGAGATGTAAATTCAGTTTTAACCTTAAACACCTACGGTTATGTCAACTACTTCTTTGGTAAAACCCACAGGTTTTTTGCCTTTTGCGTTTGATGATTTTTTTAGTCCATGGACCGATCGCACCAGCCTTGAACGGTTCTTCGGTCGGCAGTCGGTGCCGGCGGCCAACATCACAGAGAACAATCAAGGGTTTACGATCAAGGTAGCAGCGCCTGGCTTGACAAAAGATGACTTCAAGATTGATTTGCGCGATGAGTACATTGTGATCAGCAGTGAGAAGAAGTCCAACAGTGAAGAGGAAGAGAATGGCTACAAGCGAAAAGAGTTTAGCTATAACAGCTTTTCAAGAAGCTTTCAACTACCTGACCAAATTGATAAGGATAAGATCGAAGCCAGCTACCAGGACGGTATTTTGGCAATCAGCTTGCCTAAGAAAGCAGTTGCGGAAAATAATGCCACTGCACGGCAAGTATCAATCAAGTAAGCTTCCAGCTAAAAGTAAGTGCCGCCGTGATTACCGGCGGCACTTTTCGTTTTAGTTTAGGCTGGTTATGCATTGGATTTTGGATTCAGACATGCTCGGAAAGTTTGCAAGTCCAGACAGCCTCATGGGTGTGATTGATTACATTTTCCGCCACGCTTCCCAGCACCAAGTGGGTCAGGCCCGTGTAGCCGTGGGTGGCCATAGCGATCATCGAGCCTGGCATGCGGGCAGCGAATTTGAGCACACCCTTTTCTTCGGTGGAAGCATGGGTAACATGAACGCTATATTCGGAAAGGTTATAGTATAGGGCCAGATCGCCAAGCAAGCCAGTCAGGGTTTTATCAGTGTCTTTGACATCAGGTGTCTTCACATAAAGCAAGTGAAGGTGCGCGCCAAAAAATGATTGCAGTGCCCGGATCTGCCATATAAAGCGGTGCTGGTTTAGATCGATAGTCGTAGGGAAAACGATATTGCGGATCTGGCTGATTCTTTGCCCCCTATGGATGGAAATAACGGGTACCGGCGCAGTTCTGACAACTTTTTCGGTATTCGAACCCATCATTACCTCAGCGATCCCGTTGGTTCCGTTTGTCCCCATCACCACCAGATCAGCTTCCGTTTCGTGTATGGTCTTAATCACTATTTGATGCAGTAGTCCCTGCTCGACTCGGAAGCCTGGTTCCATACTTGTTTTCAGCTCACCTCTGACCCGGGCGAAATGCTCAGTAGCCTCGCGGCTTAACTCGGAGAGTATCGAGGCTGCGCCGACCGGATACCCGTTTGGGTCCAGACTTTCCAGAAAAACCGGTGTCATATTTACCACATGCAGCGCGGTTACCTGGCCATGCGCAGCTTCGGCCAGCTCGATAGCGAACCTCAGCGCGGACATGGAAAGTGCAGAGAAGTCAAAAGGGACAAGGATCTTTTTCATATGCAGCTCGCTTAGGATAAGATGGTTATTTGAACCTATTGCAAGTTATTGAATGGCAATGGGTTGAAAGATGATCAGAAGCGCCCGGGGAACTGACATTGCTCATGTCTGCTAGGTTGTGTCTCCTCTAATTTTAGATCCATACCAACTTTTAAACGAATTATGCGGACAGCGCTTGCAATATGGGGGATGATGCTCATAGGGTGCAGCCCCGAGATTAGGGTCTACCACCAGGTCGACAAGAGCAATCCCGTTAATCAATACAAGACTTTCCAGTGGGCAAAGGAGGATAGCCTCGTCTGGAAAACGGATCCATTGTATTTCAATCAGTTAAATGATGGTAGAATCAGGCAGGCGGTCAATGATCTGTTGATCGCGAAGGGCTACCTTCCTGGTCGGGATACTGCCGATCTGACACTACGCTATGATATCCGCGTCGAAGAGCAGTCCATACTGCTGCCGGATCCGTATGGGTATATGTACGGGGACTATTGGATGATGCCGCGCGATAACTTGTTTCGGTACCGGGAAGCGACATTGATTATCGATGTCTGGCATTCACACAGCAGAAAGCTGATATGGCGGGGCTGGGCGGTTGCAGCCATCGAAGTTGTATTTGATGAAGGGAAAAAGCCAGAAGTCGTTATCCGGTCGGTCGTAGCAAAAATTTTCGATGCGTTCCCATCGCATGCCGACCCGGGCGACTCGGTGGCGAGAAAAGATCGCATTGAAAACTAAGAAAGGCCGGCACACCGGCCTTTCTTGGTCTTATTTTGTTCAGAATGCAAATTCTTCTTCCTCTACAATCAGATTGTTGACTACCTGATTGACGCCTTTAGCCGACCAGGCTGCCTCCTCGGCATCATCTCTTTCGGCCCACGATCTGACCCGGCCTTCCAGGGTTACACGGTTGCCGGTGATGCAAATTCTGATCTTCGAAGAGTCAATTGATGCATGACGCTGAAAGGCCGCGCCTATTTTCTCAGTGACGTCCGAGTAGACAGGGTGGGGCCTGACAGTGATTTCATTCACAACGAGCCGGATACCTTCTATGTTTTCGATCGCAGTTTTTGCCATATTTCTTTCATAACCCCAGTCGACCTGGCCGGACAGGGTTACAAACCCGTGCTCAACGGTGACCTTCAATTTTTCGTCGGCCACTGCCGTGTGCCACCGCAGGGCGTTCAGGACCTGGTCAGCGATTTGCTGATCGCTCTTCTGCTTGTTAGTCGGTAGGTGCACTTCCAGGTTTTCAATGACTGCTTTGACGGCACTGACCTTGCGTGCACCCTTTTCCGCGGCCAGCTTTTTCGGGTAAGAATCAATGGTGCCCGACAAAGTCACAATCCCGTCTTTAACTGACACTCCAATTTCAGCGGCGGCCAATGCGGGCTCCCAACGAAGTTGCTCGATGACATCTTTTTGAATCTCAAAATCGGTCTTCATGATTTCTTGATGTTAAGTTGATCACATTATTTCAGTTTTGTGGAAAAACTGCTGCTTCGAAATTAACCTGTCTTGATTGGAGCAATAATGATCAGCGTCAATATTGGATGTGATTGTTGGTGTATCCGGCCCCGTCGAGCGCGCCGGTGGCCTAATGCCGGAAATAGTGGGACCTTATTCATCGGATTTGTTTTTCAAAAACATTAGCAGTGAGTATGTATGCTTCCCCGGTTTTAGGACGGTGTAGGATTAGACTCGAAAAGAAACATACATTTGAGTTGTTGGGCTGCTTGGTGAATACAGATCAATGGTAATGTCTCCTGTCCTTGCATAATTATTGTAATTAAAGTAGTGTTGGACTGGTTGAAGAAGCTGCAAGCTTGTATAGATTTCCTGCGACAACTGAGGTTTTCGCGAGAAACACGCCATTTATATTTTTTGTCAAATTGGGGTTTGCAACCCAGATAGTTCTTCAATCTACTTTAAGATCAATGGAAAACGAAGCGCCGGAAACCGATGCAGCCCGGATACGCACTTTCAGCATTCCGGCCAGTTCCCTCACAATCACCAGCCCAATTCCATGAATTACTGGTCGATCGCCCGATGAGTCCATGTAAGTATGGTCGTCATCGCTGTTGAACCAATTCAAAATGGGTTCCGGTAATCCGGGGCCGGTGTCAGTGACCAGCAACCTGATTACCTCACCTTCCTGGCTTGCCGTCACGATCACTGAGCCTCCGGAAGTATACTTGTTTGCATTGTCGATGAGATTGTGAAGGATGATTTTCAGCAGTTGGCTGTTTGATTTGAGAAAGAGCGTATCGGGCACGCTGTTGACAAACTTGTTTTCGAGAATTTTGAACGAAGTATCAAAAGTGACCGCAACTTCGTCGACCAGGCTCCGCACGGCAAAGATGTCATGAGCCAGTGAATCTCCCAACATCTGCGACTTAACATAGGAAAGCATGTTTTCCAGTAAAAGGAGAACTCTTTTAGAAGATTCGTTGACACTGGAACCGATCGTTCCCACCAAATCCAGATCGCCTTTTTGAAGTAGCCCGGGCACCTTTCCCGAAGCGAATTCGATCGATCTCAGCGGGCTGCGGATGTCGTGGCTGATAGAGGCGATCAAATGCATTTGAAGGCGCGTTTGCCGCAACAGTTCCTGTTCCGACACTTTCAGTACGCGCAATGTGTCCTGCAAATTGCGGGTCCTTTCCGACACGCGCGATTCGAGTATTTTGTTCAGCCGGTCGGCTTTTTTCAGGCGTTTTTTGAAATAAAGGTAAATAGCCGCAAGAATCAGGAATACCACGGCTATCCTGAACGGCCAGGTTTCGTACCAGGCGTACGGGATGACGATCGTGAGCGTCGTTAACCGCTGTGAATCGGGGCCAAATCCGCCATTTTTACGCAATTTCAAGGTATATGTTCCAGATGCGAGGTTATTCAGGAGCACAGATTGCTGCTCGTTTTCGATGGGGTACCAAACGTGCCTGGCGGATGCCTTATCGTCTGACGATACCATATAATATAGTTGCTGGTTTCGGCGGTCGCCCTGGTAGGGCGACGAAACGAACACCTTGATATCGTTGACGTCCGTGAGCTCGATTCGGGAGCCATTCACGGGAACCTGCCTGGAATCTGCCTCTACGCGGTCGATGAAGATTTTTGAACCGGGCGTGTCGATGGGCGTTTCCTCGGGTTTGAAAAACACCATCCCGTCAATAGAGGGCAACGACATATACCCGTTGCGCAGGCGTACCGCGCAGGGCTGGCAGCCTCCATTGAATTCGTTTGTGCGAAAGCCGCTTTGCTTGTTGTATCGATGGTAGTAGAGCCGGGTACTGTCGCGGTGGCTGATGTAATCCAGCAGGTCGCGGCGAAGCACGCGGAACAGCCCGTTATTGGTAGGAATCCAGAAGTAACCTTTTTTGTCGCTTATAATGCAATGCGCGTTTGCGAGGGAACGGTCCCTGTCGATCGGAAACCGGGTTACCTTGCCGTTTTTTAATACGAAAAAGCCGTTTTCATAGGTAGTAAACCAAAGTTCGCCAGGCCGCTCCAGCCACAAACTCCTGAGATAGTTTTTGGCGGCTGCCGGGGTTCTGGACAAGGTTTTGCGGGCAAGATCTACCCTGTATAAATCCCAATAGGTAGCGACCCAGAGGATGTCTTTGCCCTCCCGTAGAATGTGTGAGATGCGGAGCATTCTATGTGTATAGCTGTGTACCGTCGCTCCCTGCTCTTCGGGATCGATATATTTCAAACCAGCCGAATACGTGCCAATCCAGATGCGGCCGGTATCGTCCTGGTACAATACGGTAATGTCATTTTCCAGGGGCCAGCTAGCTTTCACCTTTTGACCACTTTTGTCGAGGCGGTACAGCCGCCTGTAACCTGACAGCCAGATATCGCCTGAGTGGTCCCTTACCATCACAAACCGTTCCAATGCCTTCCCAACCGGGTTGGGAAGGACATTTAAAATGTTTTGGTTTTCCTTACCTTTCCCAAGTATGTGGAAAGACGGCGTTAACACGGTGCTGTCCGAAAATGCCGCATGGGCGTAGTAGACGTTCGCGCCCGGATCAGCGGCACCGGTAACCAGGGTTTCAAAAACCTCGAAGTCGAAAATGTAGAAGCCGCTGTTCATCGTGCCCAGGTATAGCCGTCTCTGTGGGCCTTGATAGAAAACAGAAGTGACGCTATTGCGATCAAAGTCGAAATCGCTCAGCAGAAGTTTGGTAACGAAACGGCCCGGTGAGGCCTCCGATAGCTGGAATAAATGCCCTTCCTGATAAATGAATGAATCACCTGAAAGTTCGTCCGCAAAGACCTTATATTGTTTGCGCAAGTCGGGCCTTGCCGACTCCCCGGGCGCTGGCACGAGTGAAACCTCTCCGCCCACGATAGCCGTGCCTGCGGAGGCCACGAGCCGTATATGGCCCTTCTCGTCGTCATGGTACAGATTTGTTCCTACCCTGAAAAGCCGGATGGGCGAGGGGATTCCGGTCATGTATCTCTTTTGCAGTTTCCAGTTACGGTAAAGCTCGATTTTTCCACCGGACGTCCATATGAAAAAGTCCCCGTTTGATTCCGGGAGCAGAAATACGCAATACTCGGGTATCCAGTCCTTATGCCACGGGTCCGGCAACCCCAGTGTGTACATCAGTCCCCGAGACTTTTCATCCCACTTGAACATCTTGAGAAGATGCTCTTCCATTGGGTTTTTATCGACATTAGCCTGCCCGTCAGCTATCCGGACGTGGTTTTTGCCGCCGTCACCCAGCGCATATAACCGGTCCGGTTTTCCTTCAATATCCCCGGTAAAACCTATAAAGGCGTTATACTCAAGTTTAAAACGGTCTTTTCCGAAAGTAACGAACGACTGGCCGTCGAACCGGGCCAATCCCATGTTGGTAGTAAGCCAAATGTAGCCATCTCGGTCCTGGGTAATCGAGTTGACCGAATTCTGCGGCAGACCGTCTTCGCTGGTGTAATGGCGGACATTGTATTTTGGAGCGTTCGCGGGAATTTGCGAAGCGGCTGGAATCATCAGCATTTGAAGCAGAACAAAGAAATAGAATCTCACGGGCACTGGGAAACGGGTAAACTTGATTGTTGGGGCAAAAAAGGCGAAATCATCGTAGATAGATGATAAAGAAACAATAGGGAATCGGTAATTGCCAGCCGAAATGATAGAAATTATTCTATCGTTCAATGAAATTGATACGGGTAGCAGACTGGTAGCACGTGCCATCATTAGTGCTGCACGCGGTTCACGATACAGCTCCTGCTCGCTGGTATAATAGGTTTTCCGCTAGCATCGGGCTGCTTTCTTTGTGCGCATTCAAAAAATCTCAGACCTCGCCGGCAATGATATCCGGATGCATCCCTCAAACTGTCTTCCAGGTTGTTATTCGATGAGGTTAGTACATTCTCTAACAATAGTTTAGCAAGCCGAACGAGTTCCGATTTAGGCCAGCCTCGCAGAGCCAGATCCAAATGAAGCGCGTGGCGGTAGCTGCGTGATACAATTGTACATCTGGCCAACCACGCATAGACAGGTGGTTGTACGTAATTTTTGGCATCTCTGCACCAGTGCATTTCATGTGTAATTAGGCAGACATCGGTTTCAAAGGGTCACTATTGATCCAAATTGGGCTGGAAAAAGAAAATTTAGTCAAAAATGCGTCTCCGAGATCGTTTTGGAACAAAAATGCTCTTTTTGACATCCTGCGGACTAGTTTTTGCTAGATCAAGACGTTTATGCCTCAAAAGCTGCCTTTTTTCGCTCGGGAGCAGTTATACATCGATGAAATTGGTGGTCAGATTTCTGTCCTGAACCTTATTAATCATTGTTCATAGAGTTAACCAAATTTTTTCTTGCAAGCCCCTCTCACAATTACGGAGGATTTGCAAGAAAAAATTTAGAAGCTGTCAAAATGATTTTAAAGGGTTCTTGTTTCGGAGAGAGGCTATAATTCGCATGCTACAGGAGGTCATTCAGTCTTTTTGGCCCTCGATCTGGGTTTGTTGCGCTGGCTACGGTAACAACAGGATGCAAGGTTGCCTGGGCAAAATGTCCGCCGCCGTCAGGGGTTTCAGCTATTGTGCCGGTAGCCTGGTCAACGTAAGCAGTGACGACGACACCGCTAACTGCGCATAGGTGCAGGTAAGAGAGCATATGGCAGCTCGACAGCGCGGATAACTGCATTTCTTCTGGATTATGTTTGGTTTTGTCACCACGAAATGAAGGGTCAGATGAGCTTTCTATATCAGGTTTTCCTTCAATTTGTATGGTATGAGCCCGCTCGTACGAACGGTAGGAATTGGTGCCTGTACCGAGATTACCTGTCCCGCGGACTGTTAGGGCGTAGCTGTGCTGAGTTTTCATTTGATAAATCTGTTTGGATTAAAATTGCCAAGATCTATTTGCGCTTACCGAGTCCAATTTATCCAAAAAACAGGGCTCCAATTTCGAGAGTGGGATTTCGATTTTTTAGTAGTAGTTACGATTGGTCTGATGTTTGGCTAATCCAATCTCGTAAAAAGTAGTCGAAAGGCAGCCCCATCTGGGCGATTTGGATGTTATGCCGGAGAGGCACCTCCTGTCAAGAGCCGATCATTTCAACGTTTGCCGTTAATTTCTCCGGCCAATACGAAGGGAAAAAAGTTTTGTCTCGTCTTCGGGGTATGACATAAGGCTGTCACCGGCCATTTCCAACTTTGTGAAAACAAAATCGTTAAGACAAGCAAAATGGAAAAGAAAACAACCGATCCCTGGCAGTGGGGTAAGTACACTAGTTCAGTGCAGGCAGTTGAAATCAAACAGGCGGAAGGCACCCTTTACTGCTCGGGACAAGTGGCTATCGATGCTAATGGTCAGCCTATCTCGGCAGATATGAACACACAGCTTGTGGCTACGATCCAGAATTTGGAGCAGCTCATCAGCGAGGCAGGTTACGAGCCGGGTGGGATTGTGCGGCTGAATGTTTACACGACCTCTACCGAGGAGTTCTTTGCCAGCTGCTTACCAACTTACCAGACCTGGATAGCAAAGTATGGAATTCAGCAAGCCACGACCATGCTGGAAGTGAAAGCTTTATTTGGTGGCCTGACTATCGAGCTGGAAGTCACAGTGGTAAAATAATGATTTCGTATCCCGACAGAAAGCCAGAGGATTGGCTTTTTGTCGGGCAATCACAGGCAGCTATTGGGAATGTTTGAAAATCAGGAAAAATGCTTTTCTTCATGCGGTATTGCCAAAATCGATCGTGACAAATGAGCGCTAAAGAAACAGAAGTATTTTGCCCTGCTAACCGGCAGCAATGGCGGCAGTGGTTAATTCAAAACCATATCAGCAAAGGTTCTGTATGGCTGGTGTATTACAAGAAAGGCGCGAATGTTTCCACCATCACATGGAGTGAAGCGGTAGACGAAGCGCTTTGTTTTGGGTGGATAGACAGCCTTGCAAGGCCGCTGGACGCGGAGCGATACATGCAGTTTTTCAGTAAACGAAAGCCTGGCGGCGGCTGGTCTAAAATCAACAAAGAAAAGATTTTGCGGTTGACTCGTGTTGGGTTAATGACACGTGCCGGCTTGGAGGCTATCGCTGTTGCGAAGCAAAACGGGTCATGGTCACTACTCGACAAGGTTGAAGAACTGATCGTGCCTGATGATCTGGAAAGCGCGTTGGCAAAAAGTGATGTCGCATATTCATTCTTTGAAAATCTAGGCCGGTCGGATAAACGGAACCTTTTGCAATGGATTGCTTTTGCCAAGCGGCAAGAGACACGTCAGAAGCGGATTGACGAAATTGTTGAATATGCCAGCAAGAAAATGAAGCCCAGTATCCTTAGCTGGAAAAAAAAAGCTGGCTGATGAATGATCTGGAAACGACGCGCCTTTCGCGACTTGTGATGCTATTGACGCTGCTTCAAACCAAGCGCGTGGTCACCGCCTCCGAGCTAGCAGACCGTTTTTCTGTCAGCACCCGGACCATTTATCGGGACATCAGGACACTTGAAGCGGCTGGGGTACCGGTCGTTACGCTGGAAGGGAAGGGGTATTCTTTAATGGAAGGGTACCGCATCCCTCCTGTCATGTTTACGCGGGAGCAGGCCACGGCGCTGCTAATTGCCGAAAAGCTTGCTGCCAACCTTACTGATCCACCGACTGCGGAGCTAATCCTTGCGGCTATGGACAAGCTACGGGCTGCGCTTCGGTATGCTGATAGGGACCACCTCGAGAAAGTATCCGGCCAGATTGAGGTGATGGAGCTTGTTATGCCGCCGGATCAGCCGAATTCGTACCAACAATTGGTTGCTGCCGTTACATCGCGGCGCGTTGCTCAAATCAATTATCAGGCTGCCGAAACCGGTGAGTTGACCAGTCGCGAAATCGAGCCAATAGGGTTATATCTGAGCCAACAATGGCATGTAATAGCCTACTGCCGTCTCAGGCAAGCATTTCGTGACTTCAGGCTCGACCGCATCGCTTCGCTTACAATATCCGAAGAGAACTTTTTACCCCGCTCGCAGACTTTACAGCAATATTGGGATCAGCAGGTAAAACGAAATGGCAAGCAGAAAGTGGTAATCCGTTTCGACCCTTCGCAGTTACCCGCCGCGCAGGTCCGGCATTTTCAAGATACCAAGCATAGGTACGGTTGGACCCATGAGCAGATTTTGCCCGACGCGACTCTGGAAGTGTTATTTTTGGTAGGCTCGTTGCCTTATCTGGCAGCCTGGCTGTTACCCTTTGCGGCAGCCGTAACGGTTTTGGAGCCTGCGGCGCTGAGCGCTCATCTATCCGATCTTGCGATGCAAGTGTATCGCCGTTTCTGTGTGAGCGGGCCATGATGGCGTAGCACGCTTCATTTTATGCTTGGTGACTAGTTCAATGCAATCGACTGGTCAGTATGACTTACGGCCCATTTGCTATCAACCGAACCGTCCTTGTATCTGACTGCGTTATTTTTCTTGTTGATGATCTGGTAGCTCGGAACGTATCGGATGAACCTGTGATAGTCACCTGCCGGGGGCGCTTTTGAAGCCAGACACCGACTAGTGAGCCTAAATCTGGTTTTTCGGGCGTACGATCTGATTGATAGAAGGACGACATGTGAAACGCTTCAAAGTGAAATAACTAATTGTTGAGTAAGTATTTGATATACTGCCCTTTCGAATGAAATATATCGAAGGTGACATATGAGGCCAGAATTTTTCATTGGAATCGATATCTCATCTTTCTCCCAAGTCCCCACGCGGACAATAAACCCCGAGAATCTTTTGGAATATCAACGCTTCAAAGATGTGGCTGGGAAAAAAGCAGTATCTATTGATTTACCAACCGTGGATGCAGCCGCTTTGCTTGCCGAGGATGAAAGAGAAAGGAAAATGGACATACCCGAGCGTTTTGGAAAAGCCCTTGATGTGGATATAGATTTATCAAAAAGCGGGACATGGGAAACCGTACCAGGAGGGCGTATTTGGCGGGTTCAGATAAATGCTCCGGGAGCAAAGACCATCAATATGATATTTGACCGTTTCTTCCTGCCGGAAGGCGCGCAGGTATTCGTAACTAATGCAGAGCGTACTATGGTTTCCGGCCCAATTGACGTAACACAAAACAACGAGTACCGGAAATATTCAACCAGCCTAATTAAAGGGAGTTCCATGCTCATCGAGCTGTATGAACCTGAAAGTGTCAAGACCCAATCCGAACTACATATCTCAAAAGTTATTCATGGCTACAAGCTAACACCGTTTGCTGGATTTGGGGAATCCGCCCCCTGTAATGAGAATGTCACCTGTCAGGCTTTTGCCGCCTGGCAGGACGAGGCCAATATGGTGGCGATGGTGCTTTTGCAAGATAATACCAGATGGTGCTCAGGGTCGCTTCTCAACAACGCGTGCCAGAACTTCAGACCAAATTTCCTGACCGCGTTCCATTGCCTTGATAACAATGGGAACGGCGTTGCCGACCAGGGGGAGATCACGGCCGCTCAAAACTGGCAATTCATGTTTCAATATATCAGCCCTCAGTGCAATCCAAGTGTAAATGACCCCAACTTCTTTACATTTTCAGGCTCTACCTTTCGTGCGGGATGGAACGTTTCGGATTTCGCCCTGGTGGAACTAAATCAAAGGCCTACCGCGAGTAGCGGAATACGCTATGCCGGTTGGTCCAGGGCCACAACAGCACCAACGTCGTCTGCCAGCTTGCACCATCCCAAAGGAGATGTAATGAAAGTGTCCATTGACTGGGTATTTCGGAGAAGTTGACCACCTGATTCCGTGGCAAATTGACCACCTAATTATCTGGCGGCCGGTAGCAGAAAAAAGCTGCAGAAGCAGTT
>NZ_PYAS01000004.1 GCF_003014695.1 Dyadobacter jiangsuensis
TGGTCAATTTGCTCCGAAACGGGGTGGTCAATTTCGCCCGGAACAGGTGGTCAGTTTAAACTGAAACGGGGTGGTCAATTTCACCGAATTTTCCACTCTTTGAAGCATTCGGCAAGCATATCAGAAAACCTGGACTGGCCGGCAAGGGTCTGTGTAATCTGGGTTTGGTAGATGCGGTATTTTTGGTCAAGCTGTCTGGTTAGCGTGTGATCCTGGCCGAATTCAGACAGAAATGCCTGGTAGGATTCTCGTGCAAACTCGGCCTTCGATTTGATGTCTAATCCGAAATCAGCGAGCATCAGGTCCATACTGTAAAGTGCGACCTGCCACCGTGCGTCGCCGGACATATCAATTGGATTGAGCGATATCACCTGAACGCTTGCAAGCGAATCCTGATGAAAAATTGATTCGGTCTGCTCGTAGTCAAGGCAGCTGTAACGCTCGATTTCCCGTTCGTAGGAGTCGATCTGGATTTTTTCGATCAGGCCGTCAGCCAGCTGCGCCCCAAGCGCGGACTGCACACTTGCAAGGACCGGTTGCCAGTCCCGCATCAGGCCGAGCTCAAATCTCAGCCTGAGATGATACGATGGGTCAGCATACCGGACAAAAAACCATTTGTGGATCTTTCCATCCAAAGAAAGCTGCTGGCAAAGCGCTGTTAGCGTTTGAGTCAGTAGCCGGTCAACTTGGTTGGGATCGATGTATATCTTCACATAAAGCCACTGGCTTCCCAAATGAAAGTGTTTCTGTTTGGTTAACCTAAGCTGCGCCCTTTCCGCAGAGGTTGGGGCGGCTGGCTTGAAGGCGATCAGTAATTCATGAGAGAATTTACCTTCTTTACCTTTAACCGGGTGAAACCGGCTGGTTTGAAGGCATTCCTGAATTTGCAGCTGCCCGCTTTTTTTAAGTTCCTTGCCAAGTAACGCCCTTGCAAAATGACTCTCGCAATCGATCAGAAGTAAATTGTCTCCCTGACAGATTTGAATGAACCTAGGAATTCGCATCTCTGTCCTTAGCCGCTGCCATAGCCAATCAGATCCGAGCGAGTCCAGTACCTTTTTACGGGTTTCGCCCTCCAGCTTCCAGCGCGCCGCGCAAAGAATCAGATGCCCATAGACGACCCGGGGCAGAAACGTAAATGTTTCAAGATGCTCCCAGTTCCATGAAATGACAGGACTGTGTTGATGTGCCAGATCCGATAATAATTGGTATACCGGCAATCCGCGGCCGTAGTTGTGGGCTGTCGTGTTGTGCGGAATTATTCTTTTACAGAGGCGCTTGCTGGTCAGGATCATCTCTCCGTCAGCGGTAACGGACACTAGCAGATCAGTTATTGGAATCTGGTTTGACAGGGGCAATGTGGATTGACTCAGGTAGGGGATCTCATATGGGTATAGGTGCGGCCGGGCTAAAACGCTGGCGGTATCTGCGTCGGGGATGTGTGCAATTTCTGCATGCAGGTACTGCTGCTCATGGTCCCAGGTCTGTCTGGTTGCTTTTTGCAGCTGTGCATCCAGAGCCGGGTCATGTTGGGCAAACCGCGCCATTAGTTCGAGTCCTGACTCTCCGCCTGCCGCTTTTAGGTAAAATTCGAAATATCCCCGGTCGATATTCCTGCCCGAAATGGCAAGCATTTCACCCAGCAAAAAAAGACCCGTGGTCCGCAAGGGCTGCACGTTCAGCTCTTTTAAATCGCTTTCCAGAACCTGCACGCAGTATAGCTGTCTGGAAAGGGCCCGGTCGAAAATCCTTTGCTTGACCTGGCCCGTTGCCGTCATCGCATGACTGATAGGTGGCGCCTGCCAATTGAAGTCAAGTTTTTCCAGAATCCTGGCCGCATTTGCAGCTATCCCTGCATAGCGCAAGCCAATATCGCTTTCCATTAGCTCGCAAAGCGGAACTTGACTGCTACCATATCGCAAGCCGAATTTGACTTTCAATTCATCAAGCGGTGTAGGATCTGTATTGCGCAGCTCCAAGAGACCTATCACTGCATTGAAATCAGACGCAATGCGGCTTATCGCTGCCTTGCCTAGTTTGGCCTTACCGTCTGGCGCGATTAGCTGCGCCCGGAAAAGGGTTTTACTACTGAGCTCAGGAAAATATCTGGCAAGCGCGGTTGTCGTCTCTTTCAGCCGGCTCAGGCTGGGGTCTTTGCCGAGGCCGCAAATGAGCGCATGCAGCGTGCCGGCTTGGGGACAGGTGGCTGCTGCTGCTTCGAGCGCCTTTAGAATGCGATTCTGAAAGTCATTGCCCGTAATGTTGGCAGAAAGCTCGCTGACCAGAAGACCGGCTTCGACTGCGGATTTGACAAGTGCAGCCGCTTTATCTTGGGAAAGCAGCTGTGCCAGGGCGTCTGCGAGCTCACTTCTGGTACCGGGCTGTTGAGCGGTTTCCAACAGTATGTCCAGCTCGGCAGATCGGTCTATTTCTGAAAGGACAGGGCCAGCTATCTCACTGTTGGGCTGGCTATCGATAAACCGAAATGTTTCCGGCGTCCGATAAAGGCTGCTACTAGGAAGGTAACGTATGTGGCCAGCGATACCCCGGTGCTCTTCCAGCCAGCTTGCAATGCTTTCCAGTACACTCATGTTGAGCAAAAGCGTGGTGCTGACCTGGCTGATAGCTGGGCCTGTCAGCTTGGTGGTCCTGGAAAATAGCCCGGCGCTGGTCACAGAGAACATGCCAAAAGGCGTGGCGCGGCTGCACATTCTGATCAGGTATTTGTAAGCAGAAAAAAGAATTTTCTGCCTGGCTTTCTCTGGCGTCTGCTGGCTATAGGTTTCCAGGGCAGCAAAAAGGGAAGGGGAAGCAAGATATATAGCGCTCCCAAAAGGCGAGTTTTGAAAAAGATCGAGCAGCGCTGATTCCCACTTTTGAAAATCGTCTCCGGATTGCTCGTTCAATGCGGAAAGCGTCTGCTCGGCCAGGGCTGCGCGGCGGAGCATGAAAAATTCATAAGCTTGGTGATCCATCGTTGTAATTTGGGGAGTGAAAATCCCCAAATTGGGCTGTGAGTACCTTCTTTGCCATTTTAGTATACCTGGCTTGCTTAATTGTAGACCGGAGCAGATCGTTGGTTTTATCCCACTTGATCGGCCATGCATACTGTTTGGTAGCTGTCGGTTGCTGACTGGTCGACTAAATGTGTGTGTTGGAAGAGCAAAATGTGCCTTTTTAGGGGTGCGGAGAGTGCTGGGTTAACAGCTCACCGGTTGAATATGCTTGTAAGGATTTTGCTCCGAAGCAAGCGAAAACGGCATTTAAGCTAATTCTGGCCGGAGAAGACTTTCTGTAAGCCCTGCAAAAGTGTTTGGCATAACTGCGGTCTTGTGCCTGTTTTTCTAAGTTCGCGTCCTTTTGCCCTTTTGGCCGGGATTGGGGCAGAGTTTTCTTTTCTTCTTGCCTTTGATCGGATCAAAAAAGAAGCTTTCGGCAGGCTGACTCTGACTGAGCAAGAGCAAAAGGTCCGGTTCTATTTTTCATCCAAAACTCGTGTTAAGCTTTTTTCTCGGTTAAGGAAAAGGCCCGGCGTGGCGTTGGCAGGTTGGTCGAAGAGCTATACTACCAGCGCTGAGGCGATCCAGCACGCTGGCCCGGATTACCAGGTGGTAAAAACGCCTATCTTCACCAGCCATATCCACCAGATCCATACGGAGAGCGTGATGGTTTTTCACGATGAGCTCAACTAGGTATCGGGGTAGTACGTGACCTGCCGGGCAGAAAGCGGTAAACCACCGGGCCTGGCTGGCCCAGGTTACCAGGTCGTTCAGAACCGCGACGCGTTCATCTTTTTTGACATAATTGCAGATGGCAAAAGCATATGCTACGAAACGGCCGGGGCGCCCGGGCATGGTGAGCGGATTCTTATCACTGTCAAAATCGACGATCATATCGTGGTTGGAAAACATGACATGATCGAACAAACATCCAAAGTTTTTACCCCGATTCTGGATACAGACTGCTATTTATTGAACCTGGAAAACGAGGATATGATTATTCGTTTGGAATCCAAAATCGGAGGAGTGATAAAAGGTAAGTCTCTGTGTCGGTAACATTAAAAAGTTGGAAATATGTTAACTCGGCTAGTTGCGCGTGAATTTATTTGGAGATTAATGTAGCCGCCCATAAACTGTATAGATGGAAAAACGGGGCTTATAGTTCCAATTTTTATTGTTGTCCCAGCCTGAAGTGGCTTGCCAGCGGGTGAATCAGGATGACTAAAAAGCACCGGCCAGTGGGATTTGCGCGGAGGATACACCGGTATTGGGGCGGTTATTTAATATGTTGCGATGGCGCTTGCAGGTAAAGATAATTTTAGGCCAAGGACTGGTGAGACTAGCATGCACTTGTTGACTATATCCGAGCATAATTTTGCCCAGATCAACGAATGCACCGACAGACTTGCTTTGGAAGTTCTTTCTACTTTCCCTGTAGAGAACCTGCTTTGAAAGTGAGGCTGCCGGTGCTACTTGGCAAAAAGAATCTCAAATAGTTGATAGAGGTTTAACTATGCCTTCCACTAATTAGGCCTGAACTTAACCACCTTATTGCTTTGCGGCTTCACGCTTTGCAAATATGCAAAAATCGCTCTGAGATCACTTTCCTTCATGCCTGCGTACATCGTCCACGGCATAGGGGTGTTCATTTCATTCGGAGCCGGCTTGTGTGGTTTGTAACTGGAATCGGCGTAGGGTTTGAAGCGCTGTACGAAGGCATCTGCCGTCCAGGTCCCGATGCCGTTGGTTTTATCGGGAGATATATTGGCCGAAGTTGTAATGCCGTTTGGCATGATGAATTCCATACCGCCGCCGAATTCGGTTCCGGGGACTTTTTCGCCTTTCTCGCGCTTGCTATGGCATTCCACGCAGCTTGCCGCCGTAGCCACATAGCGCCCGTAGGCGATCTGATCGGTTTCCGACGGACGTTGGGTGAGGTTGGCCTTGGCAGGCATGGTGTTGATCAGGATGTTGACGGGGAAATCGTACTGCGGAGCGTCTATGTCGTGCTGCACGGGGGCGAGCGTACGCACGTATGCGATGAGGCTGTAAATATCCTCCTGGTCGAGCTGGCCATAATTGCGGTAGGGCATAATAGGAAACAGCGCCCTGCCGTCCTTGCTTGTGCCGGTGGTGATGGCGCGGAATACCTCACCGTCTGTCCATTTTCCGATTCCGTATGGGGTGATGTTTCTGGCATAAAACACGCCCGGGAAGCCCATATCCCTACTGAATAGCTCACCCCCGCCGCCGAAATTACCCGCAGCGAGCGGAGCCGAAAACAGCGTCCAGTCGCGGGTACTGTGGCAATCCACGCAGACTGCGACGTGGTTGGCAAGATACTTTCCCCGTTCGATCCGTTCGGGCGTTCTTTCCACGGAAATGACCGGGGCTTCGCCGACATCAGGAAGTGCAGTTTTTACATAGGTTGCAGCGGCCGCAGCGGCCAAAATGAGCACCACAAGGAGAATGCCCACGATTTTAAGGAGCTTTTTCATAAAAGAGGGGTGACAGAATGGTGAATATGAGGATTGAACAAAAGGTACAATAATTCCCGTAAAGCTCCAACGCTTAGTTATTTAGCGAAAGTTGAAGAGCGGAGTTGCAACGTTTAAATGCAACGTGGTGTCTAAAATCAAAATTCAACTCCGGTCATGGCCATGAAAAGAACTTTGCTTGCAAGCTGCCTCACATTGCTGATGCTCTCATGTTATCCCAGGGACTCGGAGCCCTTTGTCGGCAATGTGAAATTCGATGGTACGGGCTACCGGCCGGTCTATAAAAATCCCGAAGAGATATCCAAAGTGGAAGTGCAGGCGGCGCAGGCGCTCAAAACACCTGGGAAGATCTATACGTTCGACCGGTATCTGTTCATCAACGAGCTCGGCAAAGGCATACATATCATTGATAATACCGATCCTAAAAAGCCTGAAAACCTCTCGTTTGTATCGATTCTGGGTAACTACGACATTGCTGTTAAAGACAACTGGCTGTATGCCGACAACTTCTCAAACCTGCTGGTGATAGACATCGCCAATCCCAAGGTTCCGAAAGTTGTGAAAAGTATTCCCAACGCTATTCCTGTCCATAACTACCCGCCCTTGCAGGGGATCTATTTTGAATGCGCCGACGAGAAAAAGGGCGTCGTAGTGGATTGGGAAAAGGTGGACATGGCCAAACAACCCAAATGTTACCGGTAATCACTGAACGATATTGATTTAGCTATGAAAAAGTTGATACCCCTTTTATTCCTCGGGCTTGCGGCGATCGGCCTGATGTTGCTGCTGAATGCATGCGATGATAACAAAGCTGACTCGGGACCCAGCCCGCAAACCGGTGCCGGCGGTTCGATGGCCAGGTTCGCAATTACCGATAATACGCTCTACATCGTCTCGAAGCAATCGCTCGAAGTGTACGATATCAATGATGCTGCAAATCCAACCAAAGCAGTAACCAAGAATATGGGCTTTGGAATCGAGACTATTTTTCCCTATCAGAAAAACCTGTTCATCGGTGCGATGGATGGTATGTATATTTATGACAACGCCAAACCCAATGCGCCCGTTTTACTGTCCAAATACACGCACGTGTTTTCATGCGATCCCGTGGTCGTGCAGGGGCGCTATGCCTACGTGACGCTGCGAGCAGGCGTGACCTGCCGGACGGGCACCGCTTTCAGCTCGCTGGATGTGATCGATATCAGCGACCCCGCCAAACCGCAATTAATAGGCAGCCACCGGATGGATTCGCCATACGGATTGGGAGTGTCAGGCAATAAACTGTTTGTCTGCGAAGGCGACAAGGGTTTTCGGATGATGGATATTAGCGAACCCAAGGTCCCAATTCAAAAGCATTTCTTCCATGAGGTCCCGGCTTATGACGTGATCGTACGGGACAACCGGTTACTCGTGACGGGTAAGGACGGCCTTTACCAGTATAAATACGATGATTCGGACAGCCTTGAATACCTCAGTAAAATCCCTGTTTTATGAGAGGCACGCTATTGACCATTTTTACTTTCCTGACTTCATTTCACAGTTTCGCCCAGTTCGATGTGGAAACGGCCAAGCGGCACGTAATCGTTAAGTATTCGCCACTGCCGATGTTTGACCTGGACAATACCGTTCAGTTCGGGGTCGAAATACCTTTGGGCAAAGGGGAGTTTGCATTGCAGCAGGACTTGGGGTATGGAAATTCTTCTTTCAACGGGTGGTATAAAAACGAAAGCCGGCGGCCGGATAAAGATATTTTCAAAAGCCGGACACATTTCAAGTGGTATTTTATGGAGCGGCGCAGGATGCGCGCTTATGCCGGCCCGGAGGTTCTGTTTAAGAAAGTGGTCTATCGTGAAAACCAATGGGTAGGGCGGGAATGCGACGCGCCGTGGGGACCATGCGGATTTTTTCAGAATGAGCAGGTGAGAGTCGATAAAAACGTTGTAGCGGGGCATGCCCGTTTCGGCTGGCAGTTTATAAGCCCCGGCCGGTTTGTTTTTGACGTTTTTACGGGCGTCGGGTTCCGGCAGATTTTCGCCACATCGCATTCATCAGGCATAGCCGACTCGGAAATCCGCAGTGTTTATGACAATTGGGAATACATAAGTCCCACTAAAAACGATTTTGTCCCCAGTGCTGTTATGGGCTTCCATTTGGGCATTATTTTAGGGAAATACCGCCGGGATTGAGTACATTACCATTCAATCCCTAAACATCGGACAACCATGGACAATGCTATCAGTTGGTTTGAAATACCCACCGCCGACCTGGATCGTGCCACCGCTTTCTATGAATCGATTTTTCAGATCAAATTCTTTCCACTCGACACGCCGAACCTGAAAATGCGTATGTTCCCGATCGACAATATGGCGACCGGGGTAGGAGGAGCGCTCGTATACAGCGGAGGGTTCCACAAGCCATCGGCCACCGAAGGACCATTGATTTACCTGAATGCAAATCCGGATGTCCAGATCGTGCTGGACCGCGTACCGGGTGCAGGCGGCAGGGTGATCGTTCCCAAAACACAGATCAGCCCCGAGTACGGCTACATGGCCGCATTTATCGATTCGGAGGGAAACCGGATCGCCCTGCATTCGGCGCCGGTTGCTTAGGTTTAGATTTTGACCTGCAATGTCAGGTAAAACCCCCTCCCGTCGGATGGCAGGATCCCCGGACCTGGATAGCCTGTCGCCCGACGGGTGAAATACATTTCATTGGTCAGGTTGTTGATACTGCCTTCCAGGCGGAACCGCTTCCATTCGTAGGACAGGCTCACATCCATGATTTTGTAAGCGGGAATAAGTCCGACTACCGACGATACACCGCCGTCCAGGGCATTGGTGGCCTCGGAATACTGGTCGGTAAGATGCGTAAGCTGGAAAGATCCTTTCAGCTTTTTATAGCCCAGGCGAAGCCCGGTTTTCAGGTTGATTTTGGGTACAAATTCCACCTGATTTCCTTGTACACCTGGAATTTCGCTGTGTTTGTATTCCGATTTAATGAATGCGACATTCCCAAACAGTACACCGCTCCAATCAGCCTGTTCAGGCCGCGCGAGCCTGAGCAGATCAGCTTCGGCGTAAGATTCAATTCCCATGATAATCGCTTGGCCGACATTGCTTCTAAGGCGCAGCACACGATTGCTTTCGTCGTAGAACTGCACCTCGCCGATGCGGTTGTCATAGTTCAGGTAAAACAGGCTCACATCGTAATTAAACAGCGAGGTTTGATGGCTGCGCACGCCAAGGTCGATCGAATAGCCTTTCTCGTCCTTCAAGTTCGGGTCGATGACTGACGACGGGTTGGCGATGCGCATATCGCTGAATGTAATCGAGCGGTAATTTTGGGAAATGTTGCCATAAAGTTCCACCTTTTCGACCGGTTTGTAACCAACCCCGATGCCGGCCAGCAGGAAATGGCGGCCGTTGGTACGGTACTCGTTGGTGCGTGAGATGTTGATCACATTACCGGCAAGGTCGCGTGCAATGTTGCCGTAATAGCCGTCCGCAGTCGTTTTAATGTATTCAAAACGTAGTCCCGGCGTAATCGATAGCTTGTCGTTGAGGTAAAAGATGTTTTCCGCAAAAAGGGCGATGTTGCGGTTCGGGAAACGGTAGTCGTAGGTGATGAACCTGTCGGGCTCTACGAATGTAAAATCAGCGTCTTTCCCTTTGCTGCCCAATCCCTGCAAATTGTGGTTATAGCCATAGTAATAACGCCCGCCCACGAGCAATACCGACATTTTCTTGGCCACTGAATACCTTTTCAAATAACGGGCCTCGGCACCCCAGTTGGTGAAATCGCCTTTGATCAGATCTCGCTCGCTGTTGTCGTCGATAGTCGCCACACGGTTGGGCCTGAAACCGAGCGAGTAACGGTTGGCGGCAAGGCCGAAAATGCGCAGGTTGAATTCGTTGGCGGCATTAAAGCGATGGTCGAAATGCAGCGCAGCCATATTCCAGTTGACATTGAACCAGTTGCGTTCGCGGTTGGTCTGGCGGGGATTATCGGCAAACATAGCATCCGAAAGCCCGCCGGGTTGCTTGGCCAGGTAATGCATGTGTGTAATATCAAGGCCAATCGAGGTTTTATCGGAAAGCTTGTAGTCGAGGTCGCTATAAAAAGTATAGTTGTTAAAACGAGAGTTCGCGCGCCAGCCGTCGGCTCTTTTGTACTGAAAAAAAGTGTAGTAGCTTAATTTGCCCACGGTACCGCTTACGCTGGTAAATGCATTGTAAAACCCGAAAGAACCCGCGCTCTGCCGGGCTACCACCTCGATCTTGCGGTTCTGAACCGGTTTTCTCATCGCAAAATTGATCAGCCCGCCAAACTGGGTGCCATATTGCAGCGAGGCGGCTCCGCGTACAATCTGGATCTTGCCGACAGCTTCGATAGGAGGGGTATAGTAACTTTCGGGGTAGCCCAGTGCATCAGCGCTGATGTCGTGGCCGTTCTGCCGCACGTTAAAATTGGCCGTACGGTTCGGGTCCAGTCCGCGACCACCGATATTGAGCTGCAAACCGCCGCCTTCGTTTTCCCAGATATTAAGCCCTGCCACACGCGAGTACACCTGCCGCGCATTGTTGGTCGATAAATTGGCTACCAGCTGATCCGGCGAAATCACTTCTGATTTTTTGCCCTCATAAATACCCATGCTCTCCACTCCGCGCAATCGTGAGAAGCCAAAATCCGCCGCTTTTTCTTTCACGGTCAATTCGTCCAGGTTTTGCTCGGAAGAGGCCAGATACAGCTTGAAATGCAAGTCTTTTCCGCGCGCGTTGACTTGCTTTTTCTCAATACGATAACCCGAAAGGGTCGTTTGGAGCGTGTAATTGCCATTCGGAACTGACTCGAAAACAAAATGGCCTTCCTCGTCGGTAACGGTGGTGAGGTTTTCGTTCAGAAAGATGGTGCAGCCCTTGACGGCGGAGGTATCGGACTTGGAAAAAATGTGGCCCGACAGCCTTGTTTGAGCCATGGTAACGCCACTGACGATCAGCAGGAGGGGTAAAAATTTAAAGACCTTTAATTTCATTGTTAAATGGGGTAATCCAGGATTTGTGTCGGAACGAGTCGCATTGCTGAGCCAGGTCCACGTCGGGGGCGATTAATGGCTTGCCTGTGCGCCCGTTCAGGGCTACGTACGAATCTACGTATACGTGCGGCTGCACAAAGCCGCGCGATGCATAGTAGTCGCGCAGCATATGCGCGTATTGCAGAATCATATCGGGTTGAGTCGACATCATTTTTTCCTGCAAGCGAGTGAGAAAATCATTGTTGTTGATCGTCTGCCGTTTTCCATTGGCATCCGTGACGGTAAACTGGGTGTATCCCGCTTTTTCCATAAGCATCACCCGCCACGAAAACCGGTAACCTTCCTCGGTCCAAAAGAGCTCACCGGGGTAGAGCAGGTACCGGAATGGGAAGAGGATTTGGAACACAAAAAAAACTGCAAGAACTGCGTATACCACCGGCCGTACCATTGCCGGGAACTGGTAGCGCCCAGCCGGTTTCGCGACAGCGGTTGGCAACCTAAACAGACGACCTATGTAGCTGATCAGCTTTTGGTGAAATCCAGCCGGGAAAAATATCAGCGCCGTTACGATCATGATATAGGGGAACATGCCGATCGGGAAAAGCAGCGAAGTCAGCAAATGGAACACTACGACCGACGCGTAAGCAAAGGGCCTTGTGGGGCGGTTCCACAACATAAACCCGACGCTCAGGTCGTAGATGCATCCTATCCAGCTGAAAACGTAGGCTGTTTCCAATTGGTTGAACAGCCCGCCGATGAGCGGCGTGTCGTTTTTGGCAGGCAACCATATTTTCAATGGCAATGCTTCCACAAACCAGTCACTATTAAGCTTGGCAATGCCAGCGTAGAAATACAGCATGCAAACAAGTACGCGGACGCAGTCGATGCACCAGGCCGGGATTTCTCCGGCCCTCATCGCTTCATTACGGCGCGCATCCACTGAAAACATCGTATTTGCGGGCAAGAAAATGAGCAAAAAGCAGAGCAGGCTCACAAAATAATAGTGATTCAGGTAAGTGCTTTTGTCCATGAGCTCGATGTAGGTAAAGCTCAGGAAAAGCACGATCGAAGCCTGCCGGTAATACCAGCCGATGGCGACGAGCAATGCTGAAATGCCGCAGGCCGCAAACAGCAGATAAGTCCATTCGCCGAGCGGTTTTACGAACCCGAAACCATAAAAAGAGAAAAAGAACTGCGGGTTGATATATAGCTCTTTGACCCACCCCAAAGCCAAAAAACGGGCCGTGCTGATCACCAGCATCAGTCCGAAAATGGCCCTGAATATAGCCAGGGGAGCCGCCGAGGTATATTTTTGCAGATATGCCCGCATGGTATTGGTACTAATCCCCGTCGTTGTCGGTGTAGGTAATGGTAATGCTCATGGCCGAGGTCATATCTACTTTCAGCATCCTTACAGCCTTTTGCATTTCGTTGTACGTGTCCTTCATCACCTGGTTATTGGTTTTGACCTCCTCGTAAAGGCTGGGTTTCAACGCGTCCAGCTTGGCGGCCGCTGCCTGAAATTGTGTATTGATGCTCTCGCTTAGCAGTTTTCCGGTGCTGCTGTCCTTAGCGCCCAATGCGTCCAGGTACGTTTTAAGACCCGGGCCGGCTTCTCCTGTAACGGCATGCCTCCCGTTGAAGAAATCTACGTACGCTTTGTGTGCTGTTTGGGCCAGGGTTTTAGAAATATCTTTTTTGTAGAATGCCTCCACTTTCTCAGGGGCAGCAATTCCGTTGGCCATCGCGCCGGAAGGAATCCCGAACTTACCCGAGCGAATGTAGCGCTCGTAATGCAGGACAGTACCATTGACCATCAGTGAGGTCGATGAGCCGATATCCAGGCCGGTCTTACTGATGAAAGTATTCAGGTATTCGCCTTTCCATTCGCCCATTACCTTACCGAGCAGTGACTCCATGCGTGTAACCACGCGGGTAATGTAAGCGAGTTTCTTGGCCGCATCTTTGTCGGTAGTGTACTGCGCCAAAACGGCAGTATCGTTGGCGCCGAGGCCGTTGATCAGGTAATCGAGCGCCGGAAAGCCCTGGGTAGCATAGGATGCGGGCACTTCGAGGCTGGACGTCGGATCTGCGATATTGGCTGCTATACCTGCTTCGCTGGCAGGATAGATATTGAAAAAATTCCGGATCGTTTGTTTTTCAGCAGGCCCGAAATCAAACAGTTCGACGCGTTCCCATGCTACGTATGCGTCCGCCCACGCACTACGAAACGCGCCCAGTGTCTGGGCATCAGGCTTGGCAGCAAATGCTTTCGATTTCTCGGACATCAGATCGAATTTCGTTTTGAACTGGTCGTAGGAGGGGATAATCATGTTTTCGGCCAGAGCTTTGAGCATCACCGACCGGTCCTTTCCTTCGTCGGTAGGCTGTGGATCGGGCTTATCGCTTCCGCCCGAACAGCCCAGGAAAAGCATTGTCAGCAGGAGCGCGAAGTACTTTTTCATTCTATCAGAGGTTATATTTAAAACGACAAATGGTGGACCGGCTAAATGCCGATCCACCCACTTGGAAATAGGTAATATGTGCTATTAAAGCTTGAATTTCTTAGTAATTGCGTCGGCTGCGGCGTTAACCTTGTCGTTGGTCAGATCCCAGAACTGGTTCGGCGATGCCGGTCCGATCAGACCCAGCAGGATCGCGTCGGAGAAGTTCGAATCGGCTCCGTTGATGGTGCAGTAACGCAGCGAGTAAATAAAGCCCAGGCCTTCACCAATAGCATGTGCGCGGGCCGCATCGGTGGTTCCACTTTTCCATTTAGCCAAATAACCCAATGCCGCCGAAGCGATCGCTTTCTCCATTTCTGTGCGGATGAAAGTAGCCTGTGTTTGTAGCTCTGCTTTGTCGTTGTTCACGATCGCTACGCGGCCTTTTACAAATGCAGTATGGATTTTGGCATAAGAAGCCTTGTTGTATTCCCATAGATACGAGCCCAGGAACGATTCAGTTGCTTTCGCGCCCTTAGCCGCGTCGGTTGCGCCTTCGAGGAAAATAGGGTTTGGGGTAAGCAAACCGAAAGCCTCATCCCAGTTGTGTTCGAGGGCGGTATATTTTTTGCCGGAAACAAGTGTTTTGTTATCGGCTTCAAGACCTTTGTCCATGATCACGTTACCGATATAATCTAGCTGCAATGCACCGATCAGGCCTTTCTGGATGATCTGCGCAATTTCGATCCCTCTTGAAGTTACCAGGTATGTTCCCAGCTTACCGGCTTTGCCTTTGGCAGCGGTTTCCTTCACTGACTTGCTGATCTCAGCCATTTCACCGAAGTAGCCTTCCAATGCAGTCCGGTCCGCATCCGCAGATGCTCTCGACGATGCCGTGATGTTACGAAGTTGTACGCCTGATGCATTCAGATCGGCCCCTACCACCTGAATAGCGCCCGATTTGATATCCTTGAACGGGTTACCTGTATTCGCAAACATATTTTTCATGACCGCAGCATCCAGTGTGGCCGAGTCACGTACAGCGCTGCCCAGGTAATAGTTCAACGCCTGGAACATTTTGTAGCGGTCAGTACCTGATTTCAGATCGGCTGTGGTATCACCTTTGGCGTCAATGAAAAGGGCTTTATACGGGGTTGTAGGCGTTACTTTCGCATAGTCGATCTTGGTGCGAAGGTCTTGCTGAGCGGGAGGTGTAGGCTCGTCGTCATCTGAGCAGGAAACAAGTCCGAAGGCAGCGACAGAGGCAAACAATATGGCCCGCAGCTTGAAATTGTAGTGTAGCATTTATCCAGTAAGCGTTTTTGTTAGGGATGTAACCAGGTGATTTATTTAGATCAATTATAAATCTTCGGCAAACATATGTATTATTTAGAATTGGAACAAATTATAAAACAATGAGCACGGAAAAAATTTGAGGCCTAAAAATAAAAAAGGACATTCCTCTTTGAATGCCAGCCATTTGACCCTGCATCCGAGGAATGTCCCTATATGTATCCAGTTAGAAGCGCAGGTGCTAGCTGCCGCTTTCCGCTTTCTTTTTGCTGTTGAATTTCTTTTCGGCTGTCTTCGCCTTTTCAAAATCCAGTACCACGCCGTTGATGCAATACCGAAGCCCGGTAGGAGGCGGGCCGTCGTCGAAAACGTGCCCCAAATGTGATTTGCACCTGCCGCACATCACCTCGATACGATGCATTCCGAGGCTGTTATCGGCGGCTTCCACAATGGATTTCTTGCTGATTGGCTCAAAGAAGCTGGGCCAGCCGCAGCCGCTTTCATACTTGGCATCGCTCTTGAAAAGCGGGTTCCCGCAAACGGCGCAGTAGAATGTGCCGATTTCTTTTGAATGCTCGTATTCACTCGTGAATGGCCGTTCGGTGCCTTTTAGGCGTGCTACGCGATACACTTCCGGGGAAAGGACCTTTTGCCAGTCGTCATTGCTTTTTTTGACGGGCGCTGTTTCGGTATGCGAATATTCGGGTGCTTTGTCGGCCGGCTTGGTCTGTCCGGACGAGGATTGGCCATAGCAGTTTTGCAGTGTAAGGGCAAAAACTCCGGCGACCACAGCCATAATGAAGTTTTTCATGCGTTTATGATCTGGTTTTTCAAGATATACGATTAAAACGCTCGCATAGGTCAAACAAATTCCCCGAATTTTATAACAAAAGTATCACAACGCTGCTCAGATGAATACCGACAGGTCTCGTACACCGAGCTTGCGGGCGGTCGTGAAGCCTTCGCCGTATTTTACGCCGATGGCGTGGCCCATTTCCTGCGCACGCGCGATGATAAATTCCAGAAATTCGGGAGAAGAAATGTAGCTCTGCGGCTCGCCTTGACCTTTGTATTCGGGCACGTGAAACTGGCTTTTAAATGCCTTCACTGCCTCGATTTTTTTGTCGTGAAAATCAGTAATGTCGACGATGAAATCCGGCGTGATGTAACGGTCCTGAATGGAATGGAAGACCTGTTTCGGGCGCCATGCCTGCTGCTCGTTACCCTGCTCGTCATAAGTTTTAACCATGCGCAAGCCGGAATAGAAGCTGGCTTCGGCTACCAGGGCTCCACCGCGGCCGTGATCGGGGTGGCGGTCGTCGATCGCATTGGTGATCACGATTTCGGGCCGGTATTTGCGGATGAATGGAATGATCGCTTTCTGATGCGCCTCGTCGTTTTTAAAGAAGCCGTCGGCCAGACCGACGTTTTCACGGACTTCCACGCCGAGAATGCGGGCAGCATCGAGGCCCTCCTGAATGCGTCCCTCGGGTGTGCCGCGCGTGCCCAGCTCACCTCGCGTCAGGTCGACAATACCTACTTTTTTGCCCAGCGCGATTTGCGCGAGCAATGTACCGGCGCAGCACAGCTCCACGTCGTCAGGGTGGGCTGTGATGGCAAGAATATCTAATTTCATGATAGATTCGGATTATTTAATGCGCAGTTTCTGCCCGATCCGCAATGTGGTGCGGGTTGACATGCGGTTTTTGCGTGCAATAGATGAAATGCTCACGCCATAACGTGAAGCGATCGAGCCCAGGGTATCTCCCGAGCGCACTTTGTGCAAAATAGAGCGGGAATAGGCCTTCGGCGCGTCCCCGGCTTCAAATTCACTCTTGGTCGATTTGCCGCGGATATGGCTCCATGCGGAGGCGGTAAGCAGGAAGTGGTCGGATTTAATGGCTGCACCCGGCCAGTCGAATATATGCTCGGGGTCGAAGGGGTTACCTTCATAGCGGTTCTCGTAATGCAAATGCGAGCCCGAGCTGCGGCCGGTGTTTCCTCCCAAACCGATCACTTCGCCGGCTTTTACCAGCTGACCCGATTCTACCATTTGCTTGGAAAGGTGGCCGTACAGCGTTTCCAGGCCATTGTAATGTCTTACCACGACAAAACGGCCATACCCGCTACCATCCCAGGCTACGATCCGGACCATACCATCATAGGTACTTCTGACCGAATCGCCTGTTTCCAGGTCGAGGTCGGTGCCATTGTGCCAGCGGCCCCAGCGGTAAGCGAAATGGGAGGTTACAGGCGTACGGTCCATGGGTGCAGACCACATGCGGTTGGCAGCCTGGTCGTATAGTTTGAGGTCTACCGGTTCGTCAAAATCTTCTGCTTTCAGCCCGTAGGGGTTGATGGTTCTTGCGTCCCAGATGACAAAATATTCGGCAGCCTTTACCCATTCATCCGCAACAAGCACAGAATCTTCGGCGATCACTACTTCGGTTTCCCCTTCGTCAATGGTGGCAGTATCTTCATTCACGACGGGGTTCAGCGGCTTGACCGGCTCGAACTGGCTCTGGAATTTCAGGTTGGAGGTTTCTACCTCATATTCGTCCTCGGGCTGAGGCGTGGCTTTGGTGGTCGGGCCCTCGTTGGCATTGTTGCCCGACTGGTTGATCTTGGGATTTCTTCGGAATTTTCCTCGCTCTTGCGCTTGCGTGTTCCAGGAGATCAGACACACGGCCATTAGCAAACAGACAATAAGCTTTACTTTCATAAGTATAATACCAAATCAGACTACACTGGTGCTTATTATTCAGCGTAGCCTGATCCTTTTAGGGGTTGTGCGATTGATTTTAAGCTGTTTCTTCTTCGATAATAACGTCCACTTCCCGCTCTACCAGGAACCGCTCAGCATCCAGCGCAGCCATACAGCCTGTTCCCGCAGCGGTGATCGCCTGGCGGTAAACATTGTCCTGTGCATCGCCGCAGGCAAATACCCCTTTGATGTTGGTCAGAGAGGTTCCTTTAATAGTTTGAATATATCCGGTTTCGTCCATCTGGACATACCCTTTGAAAATATCCGTATTGGGTTTGTGGCCAATCGCAACAAAGAAACCGGTAGCTTCCAAAAGTTGCTCCTCGCCCGTTTTATTATTTTTGACCAATACCGATTCCAGCCCGTCTTCACCGTTCAGCTTCACGGTTTCGGTGTTCCAGAGGATTTCGATATTCGGTAGTGTTTCCAAACGTTTCTGCATGATCTTCGAGGCGCGCATTTCGTCGCGGCGAACAAGCAGATAAACTTTGCGGCAAAGTTTGGCAAGATAGCTGGCCTCTTCGGCAGCTGTATCGCCGGCGCCTACTACTACCACGTCCTGGCCGCGGAAGAAGAAACCGTCGCAAACCGCGCAGGCAGATACGCCGCGTCCGTTCAAACGTTCTTCACCTTCCAAACCAAGCCATTTGGCGGAAGCGCCTGTTGAAATAATGACTGCATCGGCAGTGATCTCGTGTTTGTTGTCGATGATCACTTTGTGCGGATAGCCTGTGAAATCAACTGAAGTAGCAAGGCCGTAACGCACATCGGTGCCGAAACGCTTCGCTTGTTTTTCAAAATTGATCATCATTTCAGGGCCCGTAATGCCATCGGGATAGCCTGGGTAGTTGTCAACTTCTGTGGTAATAGTCAGCTGGCCACCCGGCTGGGCACCTTGGTAAAGTACAGGATTCAATCCCGCGCGGGACGCATATATGGCGGCTGTGTAACCGGCAGGGCCGGAGCCAATAATTAAGCAAGAGACTTTCTCGGATGACATGTTAATATAAAACTACTGTTAATGACGAATGTTCTAGGTTTTGGCTGGAAATTCCAGCGATGCCAGATAAGGCAAATACGCGTGTGTGAACTTGGAATTTGCCTTATTGTACCTGTCAGTACAACACAGGCAGACTGACAAAAGTGCAAAATTTCAGCCCGTTATGCAAATGCATTTAAAGGACGCGCCACTCGATCCTTCGGTTTTTTTGCCGGTTTTCATCGGAATCATTGGGTGCCACGGGCTTTGTTTCACCATAACCTTTGGCCAAAATCCGGTCGGCCGCAATTCCCGATTGTTGCAGATAATATTGCACCGACTGCGCCCGGCGTTGCGAGAGTGCCATATTCTCGGTGTCGGACCCTACGTCGTCGGTGTGGCCGGATATTTCAATTTTGATGGTTTTGTTTTTGTGTAGGAAGTCGCTCAGCTTGTCTAGCTCCACTTTCGATTTGTCATCGAGGATATATTCTCCTGTTTTAAAGAAAATGTTGTTCAGAACCTCTGCGCGGTCCTTCTCGATGGCTTCCAGCGGAATTTCAAGGTCTACAAACGATTGATTTTTGTCGACTGAAAAAGAAAGGCTCTTGAACAGGTACCCTGCCTTGGATACATAAAATGCATATTCGCCCCCGCTGTTCAAAACTGCTAAAAAGGAACCGTTCTGGCTGTCGGAGGTGAAAGAGCCGACTTTGGTCTGGGTTTTCAGGTCAAACAAATCAATGTCGGACGCGAGCACCGTTCCCGTTTTTTTATCAAACACCTTCCCCTTTGCATAACGGGTAGGTGTGATGAGCTTTTGCAATGACTCAGGTACGCGGAAGGTGTATAGCAGTGAGCGGCCACCGCCTTTTTCTGTGTTGTCATCCGTGTAGTAGGCATTTTCACCGTTGGAGGCTATAAAAAGCCCTACCTGATCGGAAACCGTGTTGATAGGGTAGCCAATGTTCACAGGCGCAGCCCACACCGTGTCTGTTTTTTGGCTGATGAAAATATCAAAGCCTCCCATGCCCGGCAGGCCGTTGGAGGAGTAAAACAATGTCCGGCCATTGGCGTGAATAAAGGGCGCGTTTTCATCATCTGGTGTGTTGAGCGACGGACCGAGGTTTTTGGGTGCAGTCCATTGTTTCTTTTCGTCCAGGCGCGTCACCCATATATCGCGCTTACCCACGCCGCCCTTGCGGTCGGAAGCGAAATAGAGTGTATGCCCATCGGCAGACAGCGAGGGCTGCGATTCCCACTCACGCGAATTAACCTCATGTCCCAGATTCACCGGCTGGCTCCAATCCTTTCCTTCTTTATGGGAAATGTACAAATCACAACTTCCTAGTCCGTCGGGACGGTTACAGGCGGTGAAAACAAGTGTCCTGCCATCGGCGGAAACCGTGCAGGTACCCTCGTTATTAGTCGTGTTAATGGTTTTAGAGATTTCCTCGGGAATATCCCAGCGGTCGCCTTTGATTCGTCGGGTGAAGTAGATATTCTCGTCGCGGTTGGATGTCAACCCCGTGAAAATCAACGTCTCGTCGTCGGCCGTCATTACAGGGAAATACTGAGTTCCCAGAAAGTTTACCGTATCTCCCATTGATTTTTTCTCAATCGAAAGCGGATTCTTTACAGCCTGCTGCGCAAAACGGGCGGATGCCACCGATTTTTCGGCTAACTTTCCCAGGCTTGATCTCGCAGGAAACAACGCGAATGCCTTTTCGAAATAAAACTGGGCTGAATCGTAACGCTGCACATTGAAATGATCCCGGCCTATCCATTGAAAGGCCGCGGCCGATTGCGGTGCGTCTGGTCTGAGATAGGTAGCCTTAAAATAATGCTTGCGAACAAGGTCCGGCTTTCGTTGCAGCTCGTATACCTGCGCGAGGCGTAAATGGGTGTCGTAACTGTTCGGCTCAATTTCGAGCACTTTTTCAAACAGCTCGGTAGCTTCGGGAAGCTTTCTTTCTTGCCATGCTTTTTGTGCCTTATCGTATACTTCTCTCGCTTTTCTGGATAATGTAACGTCCTGAGCGGATGCGTTTTGTAGGGTGATAGTGGCTAGCGCGAAACAAAAAAGAAGAACCCGGTGCATTATGGAATGTTCATAAACTTGTGAGTTTGTAACGACATTTTCCATTTGGGATTGTCTTTGATATAGTCAATTATCAAAGGCAACATCACGTCCTGCTTACTCCATTCTGGTTGGAGCAGCAATGTGCAATCGGGCGAAACTTGGGCGGCATGTTCTTCCGCAAACTCAAAATCGCTTTTATTGTAAATGATCGCTTTCAGCTCGTTGGCATTCCTGTAAATGTCGGGATGAGGCGTTTTGAATTTTTTTGGAGAGAAACAAACCCAGTCCCAATGCCCTGTAAACGGGTACACACCGGAGGTTTCGATATTGGTCTTAAAACCCGCGGCCTGCAATGCGCCCGTGAGCTCGTCGAGATTGTACATCAATGGCTCCCCTCCGGTAATTACTGCCAACCGACCGGGAAACTGCAATGCGCCGTCCACGATCGAATCGATGCCGAATTTGGGATGGATACTCGCATCCCATGACTCCTTTACGTCACACCAGTGGCAACCCACATCGCAGCCGCCGAGGCGGATGAAATACGCGGCACGACCGCTGTGCTGGCCTTCACCCTGCAAGGTGTAAAAGGCTTCCATCACCGGAAGTTCAGAGGTAACGATGGGCAAAGTTTCGGTAAGCAAAATCTTGATAATCTTAATGTTGAAAAAAGTGTAACACGCCGGAGCACGGGAAAAATCCCGTAAAGGTACAAAATTCAAACTTCCCGCGGCGGTTAATGGTTCTCTTTAAAAGTAGCATATTTGCAATTATGAATACAGAAGTAATCCATCAGCAGGAAGTGATTTGCGCGCTCGCGACGCCCTCAGGCGTAGGTGCGATCGGTGTTATACGTGTCTCGGGCTTGGGAGCCATCACCATGGTGAACAGCGTTTTTAAAGGTAAGAACCTAGAAAACGCCGAATCCCACACCGTGCATTTCGGTACCATCACCTCCGGCGACGAAATCATCGACGAAGTGCTGGTATCCGTTTTCAAAACGCCGCGCTCGTTTACCAAAGAAGATTCCGTCGAGATTTCCTGCCACGGCTCAGATTACATTATCCGCCAGATATTAAAGCTGCTTGTCATCAAAGGAGCCCGCATTGCCAAACCCGGCGAGTTCACCCAGCGTGCGTTCATGAATGGCCAGTTCGACCTTGTGCAAGCCGAAGCCGTCGCTGACCTGATCGCCGCCGACTCGCAAGCAAGCCATAAAACCGCATTGAACCAGCTCCGCGGAGGTTTTTCTAAAAAACTCGCTTCTCTGCGTTCAGAGCTCATCCATTTCGCTTCTCTGATCGAACTTGAGCTCGATTTTGGCGAAGAAGATGTGGAATTCGCTCAGCGGGATGACTTGCGGCGCCTCATCGACGCATTGCTTTCAACCATCGAACCACTGATCACTTCATTCGATTTGGGAAATGCGATCAAGGAAGGCGTACCCGTCGCCATTATTGGCTCGCCTAATGTAGGCAAATCGACATTGCTGAATGCATTGTTGAATGAAGAAAAAGCCATCGTGACCAGCATTGCGGGCACTACGCGGGACGTGATCGAAGATACGATAGTGCTCGAAGGCCTTAAATTCCGTTTCATCGATACTGCTGGCATTCGCGAAACGACCGACGTGGTGGAATCCATTGGCATCGAGCGTTCGAAGGCGGCGATGGATAAGGCTGATATTGTGATTTTCCTGTTTGACAGCGTGGAAACATTGGAGGAAAACCGTGCGCTGGCCGCATTGTTGCCTGCTAACAAGGAGGTGTTGTTTGTTTTGAATAAAACGGATATTAACCCTTCGCTGGCCGACTCGCTATCTGCCGGGGATTCGGGCATTCTTCCCATTTCCGCTCACACGCAACAAAACCTGCCCGAGCTCACGCGCAAACTCGTTTCCCTCGTGCATGGGCAGGCGGCCGGGGATACGGTGGTGACTAATTTGCGGCATTACGAGCATTTGTTGAAGACTTCGGATTCGCTTACTGATGTTTTGAATGGGCTTTCCTTAGGCGTTACCGGGGATTTTCTGGCGCAGGATATCCGGTTGGCGCTGCATCATTTGGGGGAGATTACGGGGACTATTGTTACGGATGATTTGCTGGATAATATATTTAGTAAGTTTTGTATCGGAAAGTAACAGACCATAGATACCGATAAGTACTCATAAATAAAATGAATAAAACCGCATTTAGAGCAATCTGATGCGGTTTTTTGTTTTTTGTTGATTTTTCTTACTATCGATTTGTTTTGTACCTTTTCTGGTATATTTAGCCCGAGGTACAAAAAGGTACAAATTTTTGGGCTTTAGGGGGGAAATGATGAAACATACTGAAACATTGAGAAACATTCTGAAACGTCAGGAAACATACTGAAACAATTCAAAAAAATGATGAAATGAGCTCATCTATTGAAACCGTACGGATTTGTCAGGAATGCAATAAAAGGTTTACGGCGCGAACCACCCAAACCCGATTCTGCTGCCTGAAGTGTAATAGGAGAAACTATAAAAAGCGAGTTCGCCAAGGAAAGGTAGAGCGAAGCGAGAAGGAGACGGTCGAGCGAAGAAAAGTATCGAAAGGAACTACTTCGACAGGTGATACTTCCACAAAAAGTTATCTGTCTGTTCAAGATACATGTTCCCTTCTCACTATTAGTAGGACCACCCTTTGGAGACTTATAAGCGATCGGAAAATCGAATCTGTTAAATTGGGTCGCCGTATTGTAATATCAAGAAGTTCAATAGATGTATTGAAGAATGCGGTTCGTCAGGCGCGTTTCAATATTAACGAGGTGGTGGCCAGTAAGGCAGTTCTTCCAAGTGTGACGCGTTCGCTATCAAGGCTAATGAATATCATTTCCGCTCATCAAACAGCAACAGTAACTTTGAATGACGTTTCTGGATGGCATCGCCATCTATCAGAGATTGTGGCAGAACTGGAAGCGTTTTGTACAAGTAACGGGTTGGACATCGGCTAATTGATATTAGCAGTCAATAAAGACCGGTCTTCTCTTTCCCAATTTGTTCTTCCAATAAAAGTGTTATTTGTAAATTGCAAAAATGTGATAAATTTGTAACTTGCAAATAACACTTTGGAAGCACTTTTTACAAAATACCTGCCGAAACTTCAACGCACATCAACCAAGTTCGTGCGTGATTTCATCCATCAGATCGACTGGGAGCGTAATCGATTGATCGGTATCAAAGGCGCTCGGGGTGCCGGGAAGACAACACTCGTGCTCCAATATTTAAAGCAAGCAGCGCTACCGACCGGCCAATCGCTATACGTTAGCCTAGACGATCTTTATTTCAGTGCACATCGTCTCTACGATTTAGGTGAGGCGTTTGTCCGGACTGGTGGGAAACTACTGGTTTTAGACGAGGTTCACCGATACGCCAATTGGTCCCAAGAAATCAAAAACCTATACGACGACTTTCCTGACTTGCGAATCATATTTACTGGTTCATCCATCATGCACCTGGAACGAAGCAAGGGGGATCTGAGTCGCCGTGCTGTCATGTATCATTTACATGGACTATCGTTCCGTGAGTTTCTTCAAATCCAACAGATTGCTTCCTGGACTGCGATTACGCTGCCAGATCTTTTGAACGATCACACGCAAATAGCGCTGGATCTCACGCAGACAATCAAACCGCTGGCTCATTGGAACGACTATCTGCAATACGGATACTATCCCTACTTTTTGGAGAATAAAGATGTCTACGCACAAAAGCTGACCGAAACAATTCAGCTCAGTTTGGAGCTGGATTTGCCGGCTGTCTATGGCATCAGCTACGCTTCCGTCGACAAATTGAAACAATTGCTTGTTGTTCTGGCCGAAAGTGTTCCCATGAAACCGAATATAAGCAAGCTTAGTGAAACGTTGAGTACGAGCCGGGCGCTTGTAGTAGAGTACATGCATTATCTGGAAGAGCTGGGAGTATTGATGTTGTTACATAGAGATAGCTTCGGAATTACCAGATTACAAAAGCCCGAAAAGGTCTATTTAAGCCATCCTAACCTTCAATTTGCATTACACCAAAGTCGTCCGGATACTGGAACATTGCGTGAGAGCTTTTTTCTTAGCCAGGTACAGCCGATGCATAAAGTTGAGTACACGGAGAAGGGAGACTTCAAACTGGATAGGAAGGTGACGATTGAAGTGGGAGGAGCAAACAAAACCAGGCAACAGCTCGCAGGTGTTGAGAATGCTTATGTAGCTGCTGATGGGCTTGAGGTGGGGTATGGAGATAAGATTCCGCTCTGGATGTTTGGGATGTTGTACTGATTTTCCTGTTTGGCATTGATATCGAACTACCGAGTTAAAATCGGTAGTTCGTTCCTAATAGGCATCATTGATGAATGTGACTCGCAGAAATTGAGCTAATTGTATCCAACTCGACCAGATTCTAACTTTTTCAACCAAATTCGACCATTTTCTACCAAATTCAGATTTTCGGTGTTTTTTCTAAGTAGCAAGCTATGTTTTTCCATGGTCGAAATTCCGCTTCGCGTCTTTGACCATGGAAAAACGGCTTGCCCCTCGGGAGTCAATTCGCCGGAGGCTCATTGGAGGAAACAGCAAATTGGGTATAAGGAATACGAAACCTTCCAAGATAAGCACAGTACTCGCGATATGTTTTGAGCGTTTGGTTTGCTCGATTTTTGGCTGTTCTGTGCACTCTCGGTATCTTAATTTCCTTCTCTTCCAATACTCAAATTGACCCATTTCGGTACTTTCTAATCAGGCTTAGTATTACACTAAAACAAATTACTGTATATTGCTAACTGGCATGTTAAACTGTATTATGGGATGGTGATTGGGTACATAAGGGATTCGAAGACTGAGCAAAATCAGGATTTGCAATTTGCCTCCCTTCGGAGCGCTGGGTGCGAGAAAATTTATCATGAAAATATTCCAGGCGTTTCAACGCAGATGCCAGAATATACGCGGATGATTTCGGAGCTTCGAAAAGGAGATATAATAGTTGTTTGGCGAATTGACCGCCTGGGGCGGACGACTTGTGAACTGATCAAACTAATGGTTGAATGGAATAAGATTGGGGTGGACTTTCGTAGTATTTCTGAGGGAATTGACACTTCTACAAAAATGGGTCGGCTTTGGTATTTGCTCAGTTCAGTGTTTGCTGAAAACGAACGTAAAGTTTTTATGGAGCGGAATTTAAATAACATGGAGGCCCGCAGGGCGCGAGGCAGGGTAGGAGGTCGACCCAAGGGGTTAACAACAAAGTCTAAGGAATTGGCTCGTGTAGCGGCTACCCTATACAAAAGTAAGAAATACACCACTAAACAAATTTGTGAGCAATTGAAAATCGGGAGCAAAGCGACTCTGTACAATTACTTGAACCATGAAGGTGTAGAAATCAAAGGCTGGAAAAGAGTCAAAAAAAATGAAAAAAAATTAAATTAAGTAACAGCTGCAAATTATGAGAATTAACCTAAGGAATGCGGTAAAAATATTCTTCCCAAATCCTTCTTTGGAAATGGTTTATTTCGAAGCTGTTGCTAATGCGATGGACGCTAATGCTTCCCTTATTCAAATATTCATAAATATTGATTCCTTATCAAAAACAGAAACATACACAATTGAAATAGTTGATAATGGAGATGGATTTACAGATAAGAACTTTGAGAAGTTCTCTAAATTATTAGAAATCGAAGAAAAGGGACATAAAGGAGTCGGTCGACTAGTTTTCTTGAATTATTTCGAAGAAGTGTATGTAAGTAGCATTTACCAAGACCAAAAAAGAGTTTTTACGTTGAGTAATACATTTGACGGAGATAATATTTTAAGTAAAGGACATGGGAGTTTGAAAAGAACTAGCTTATTATTCAAGAATTACGTTAAAAATAAAATTAACTCTTATGATTACGTTAAGCCAGAGGCGATTAAAAAAGCATTAATGGAACATTTTTATCCGCAATTATATCAATACAAGGTTAATTCCAAAGAATTGCGAATATCCATCGAGCTTAAAACAAATAATCCAAACCCTCAATATAATTTTTATCCAGATGTAAAGGAAATAAATGTTAGTCAAATACCAGACCTAAAACTAACAAGTTTTAAATCTGAGGAAATAGACTTGTATGAAAATTTGGATTTATACTATTCAGTTGAACAGAGGGAAGGTGCCATATCAACAACGATAACAGCATTAAGCGTAGATGGAAGGACTATTCCTGTAGATGTTATTTCAAAAGGTGGGATTCCTCAGGGATATGAAATAATTTTTTTACTATACTCTAACTTATTTGCTGGAAAGGTAAATATTTCTCGGCAGGAATTAGATATGGATGATGCTGAACTGAAAGTGATTAAGAGAATTTTTGGTGAAAAAATAATTGAAATTCTGGATATAAAAATACCATCAATAAAAACTATAAATGAGGTTACAACAAAATCGTTGGAAAATAGATATCCTCATTTAAATGGGCTTTTTGAAAACAATTCTGTGGGATTAGTTGATAGAAATCAATCATTAGAAATCGCTCAAAGAAGGTTTTTTCAATAACAAAAAGAAGTGCTGGACGCAGTGTCATTGACTGATGAAGTGTATGAAAAGTCACTACAATTATCAGCTAGAATTCTGACAGAATATATTCTTTACAGAAATATTGTAATCGAAAAATTAAAAAAGGTTGATAAAGAGAATAATGAAGATGAGATTCACAACTTGATTGTTCCAAAGCGATCAACCCTATCCAAGAGTAATTTCCACAATGATCTTTTTACAAATAATGCTTGGTTATTGGATGACAAATATATGTCTTACAAAACTATTCTAAGCGAAAGGCATATGTCAGAAGTTTTAAAGCATCTTGTTATCAGTGATGAAGATTCAGTTGACCATGAATTAGAAAAGAATAACAAACGTCCGGACATTACGATAATATTTTCTAATAGTCCAGATCAAGTAGAAAAAGTTGATGTAGTTATTGTGGAAGTGAAGAAGTTGGGTTTAGGTTTAGCAAAAAGGGAAGAGGTTACAAGTCAGTTGAGGCAAAGGGCTAGAAAGTTGTTGCAATATTTTCCTGATAAGATTCAGCGTATCTGGTTTTATGGAATCGTTGATATAGATAATGAATTCAAGGTGTCTTTGTTGGAGGACAAATACGTTGAACTGTTTTCGTGTGGAACTGTATTTTACAAGGAACAGTCAATAATTACAGATTTAGACAAGAGGATAGAAATTCCTATTGGTTTGTATGTATTATCCTTTGAAGCATTTCTTAGGGATGCCGAGGTCAGAAATTCAACCTTTCTAAATCTGCTCAAGGAGGAGCTAAGAGGCAGTTGTAGGAGCGTGTGACATTAGATTATTATCTAAATATTCACCGTTTAACGAACTTGTTCATAGTGAATACTCTAAATATTTAAATCTTGATTTGCTCTATCTAACTCTTATTTTCAACTTTTTTCATCGCCCTATTACCTCTTAGATTAATGAATTTTACTTCTGGTCAGCGAATCACCAACCGTGATGAAGATTTTATTATAAATGATGCCCTTAACAATAATAATGGCTGGATTCTGAAAGTTGAAGGTATTTCAGAATTAGTAAAAGGCAAGCGATTTGTCTTTGACACCAATATTGATAAGGAAATAAAGGTGCTCGATCCGATCGACACCAAACTTATACCGGATACAGATTACGGCTACCGGAAAACCAAGCTTTTCATTGAGAACCAGATGCGTAATGCATCGGTGTACAGCAAACAAATAACCATTGCACACAAGGCGGCTTTTAACCTGGCTACTTACCAGTTGGAGCCAACCCTCAAGGCTTTTGATTTACCCCGTCCCCGTATCTTGATAGCTGACGGTGTTGGCTTAGGAAAGACCATCGAAGTAGGCATTTTTCTGGCGGAGATGATAAAACGTGGTAAGGGAAAACGCATCATGGTATTGGCACTCAAATCGATTCTAGGGCAGTTTCAGCAAGAAATTTGGAACCGTTTTGCTATTCCCCTGGTACGATTGGACTCAGATGGTATCTCAAAAATAAAATCCGAATTACCAGCCAACAAGAACCCATTCGAATACTACGATAAAACCATTGTGTCCATCGACACTCTTAAGAACAATGCCAAATTTCAACACTATATTGAAAAGACGAAGTGGGATATAATCGTCATTGACGAATGTCACACAGTGGCCAATGCGGGTTCTTTACGTGGTGGACTGGCACAGTTGCTAAGCACAAAATGTGAATCATTGGTGCTAACTTCTGCTACGCCACACAATGGTAAAAAACAAAGTTTCGCCAACCTGGTGAACATGATTGAACCTTTGGCTATTAAGGATGATCTTGACTATACCAAAGAAGATATATTACCTTATTACGTTCGTCGATTTAAGAATGACATTGATGACGAATCCGTCCGTTCGAATTTTCAGGAACGTAAAGTAGTTTCCATTCATGCCGATTTGGGAGCGGCAGAGAATGCTTTTCTTGAATTGCAACAAAAAATAAAGTTTGAGGCCGTAAATTCACTTGATGCCGCGGACATACAACAAGATCTATTTGGCCGCAAATCAAAACGCAAGCAAAAGAGGGATCTTTTGTTTGCCATTGGCTTGTTCAAATCCTACATGTCTTCACCTGAGGCGGCATTGAGTACTCTGAATAACCGTATAGCTAAACTGAATCCTGTTGAAGACACCGATGATGTGGTGGAAAACAATCTGAACATATTGCTAGACCTTCGGCAGCGCTTACAGGACAATATTGATAATGCTGCTGATGCTAAATATCGCGCTTTTAAAGAAGAACTGATCCGTCTGAAATGGAAGGGACGAAAGAATGATTTCCGTATTGTTGTATTTGCGGAGCGCATCGAAACATTAAAAGCTTTAAAGCAAAAACTTAAAATAGATTTTGACTTAGATGACAAGGTAATAGCAGATTTCCATGGCTCGTTGACAGATATGGAGCAGCAGCGCATCATCGAAGATTTTGGCAAAGCAGATGCCGATTTTCGCATTCTGCTTTCCTCGGACGCTGGCTCGCAGGGTGTAAACTTACACTACTACTGCAACCACATGTTCAATTATGACATTCCGTGGTCATTGATAACTTTGGAACAGCGCAATGGTCGTATAGATCGCTACGGGCAAAGCAAAACGCCTTACATACACTACATGATTGCTAAATCTGATCTGGAAGGTTTGAAAGATGATTTGCACATTATCAATAAACTAAAAGATAAGGAAGAAACAGTATATCAGTCACTGGGTGATGCCGCCTCAGTATATAAATTGTACAATTCCACCGCCGAAGAAGATTTAGTGACAAAAGCTATTGCGGCAAATCAAGCATCACTAATAGATCAGCCGGATACGCCTGATACCGATGATGGCGGCTTTGATTTGGGCGATGATTTTTGGGACGATGCCACGCCTGCTTTAAAAGTAGCTGAGCCCATATTGGAACAGATAAGCTTGTTTAAAAATGAACGGGCCTATTACGATGCCTTGATACAGCAGTTAAAGGCGGACCAATACCTGAAAATGGACGATGCTCATTTTGAAGGTGATCTGTTGGAGGTAAAACATACCAAAGAACTTAACCGAATCTTGTACGATTTGCCTCAGGAAGCGAAGCCGGGTAAAATTGGTGACGTTTATCAGCTTTCGTTAAACAAAGATGATGTGCAGAATGCCATTGCAGAAGCTCGTAAAAAGAAAGGTGAGTGGGCTCGATTCCATATGCTTTACGAACTGCACCCGGTAGTACGTTTCCTGATGACACAGCTGGAAGCCAGTGTAGATAAAAATGTGGCACTGGTATCTAAACATTCACGGATGCCAGCCGGGGTTGCACATTTTGTAATCCATGGTTTGGTAAGCAATAGTGTTGGCCAGTCACTATTGGCTGATTTCTTTGTGTTGTCCTTGCACATAAATGGTGGGCTGCAAGGCAAGCCAATTCCTTTTGAAGATTTCGTGAAAGCTCACCAGCTTGATAAAGAATTGTATACAGAAGTGATAGAAGCCGATGACATCAGCCGTTTGCAAGCCTTACTGCCTGATGCAATAATATTTGCGAAAGAATGGCACATGAATAGAGAGCAAGACAAGTTGAAGTGGGGAATGGAAAAGAAACTGGCCGTTTATGAAGAGAAGCTTAAAAACTGGAAGGCTAGTAAAGACAAGCAAATACAACATGAGTTTGGGGATAAACCTGAATATGGTTATTTGAAGAGCCGTAGAGAAAAGAAGGAATATGATATTCAGACCATTCTCAATGATTCGAGCCAGTATTTTAAAGATCTTACTAGCCTCAATGGCGACGCTTACCTCAAAGTGTTGGCTGTTTTTTACAATTAATAGAAAGACAACTAATGATTCATTTCATACAAAACATAGGCGAGTATTTTGCATCTAATTACTTTGATGAAGATTTCTCTAAAAAAGTAATTGAAAAATCGGGCTATGGTTCGGATGCCATCAAAGAATTAGGCCAGGCTATTGCCAAACTAAAACCCGAATACTTTAAGCTGAAACAAAAGTTTATTGAAAACCACCTGCGTACCAAGGACAAGATCAATCTGTCGCACGGGTTTCATTCGTTGATGCTTACAGCTTTGGGTTATGATGCAGGTAATACGCAGTATCATGAGCTCTTTCCAATCAACGATAAAAACGTACTACCGGTAAGGCATATATTGTATCGGGGCAGCGAAATACACCTAATGGTGCTGGAAATGCACGCTCTTATCAAAACGAAAGATCAGGACAATCCCGACGGGTTATTTGAGCAAAGTTATAATGTAGAGCACGATGAAGATATTATTGCAAAGGCGCAAAAATACCATCGGTCTCAATGGGCTGATATTTTCACTGTACCTGATGGACAGAGTATTTCGCCGCTGATAATAAATAAGGCGATCAATGAGCTGTTTTTGTTGCCCACACATCGAAGGCCAAAATATATATTGCTTTGCGGTGGTAACCAGTATTTTTTATTGGAATGTGAAAAATGGTTTCGGGGTAGTTACTTGCAACTGGATCTTGAAGCAGTGTTTGATGATGCCAGCTCCCAGAAAGATTCTTACGCAGTTTTTCACCTGTTGTTAGGCAAGGATCTGCTGGCACCCACAGCCGAAATGATACTGATAGAGCAATTAGACGAGGATGCGCACAAAGCTGCCTATGAAGTAACTAAAGACTTAAAAGAAGGTGTTATTCATGCCGTAGAAAACCTGGCCAACGAAACGGTAAAGTATTTAAAGGGACAGGGTATCGATTACCATGAAATCGATGCCAGCCTTTTAAAAAGCGATTGCCTTAACATGGTTTATCGCTTGTTATTTTTGTTTTATGCAGAAGCGCGGGAGGATCTGGATATTTTACCATCCAATGATGATGTATACGAACGAGGTTACTCCCTGGAAATGCTGCGTGACCTGGAACAGGTACCATTGGTGACTGAATCCAGTATCAACGGATATTTTTTCCATGAGTCGCTATTCCGTTTGTTCCAGTTACTCAACAATGGATACCGAGAAGATGATGGGGTAAACAAGAGTTTCAAAATTCGTCACCTTGATTCACCCATGTTTGATGCCGGTGAACTGCATTATTTAAACAAAGTTAAAATCCGGAACATTGTTTGGCAGGATGTGATTTGTGAATTGTCGCTTTCCAAACAACAAAGAGGCAAAACTCGGGGACGCATCAGCTATGCCAATTTGGGTATTAACCAGCTGGGCAGTGTGTACGAGAGTTTGCTGGCTTTTCGTGGATTTTTGGCGGAAACCGATTACATAGAAGTACACCGAAAAAAAAAGAAAGGCGAAACAAGTGAGAAGGTGGTTCGTTCAGATGGATCTTACCTGGTTCCACGGCATCGCCTCGATGATTTTGAGAAGGACGAGATTTACTATACCGAAAAAGAGGAAGCCCAGGACGAACTGAAAGTAATTCCACAAGGGGATTTTATATACCGGCTAAGTGGGCGTGACAGGCAAAAATCGGCTTCGTATTATACTCCGGAAGTGTTGACCCAAACAACGGTGAAATATACACTAAAACCTATTCTGGAACGTCTGGATAAAGGTGAACTGAAAGCGTCGGCGCTACTGAAACTAAAAATATTGGAACCGGCCATGGGTGCTGCCGCCTTCCATAATGAGGTGATAAACCAACTCGCTCAGGCATACCTAACTTATCGCCAGGAGGAACTGAAACAGAGGGTGGATCCGAACCACTATCAGGAAGAGCTACAAAAAATAAAAGCCTATATAGCCCTTAACAATGTATATGGCGTCGATTTAAACCCAACAGCTGTGGAATTGGGTAAGCTATCGCTTTGGCTCAACGTGATTCATAAAGACATGCAAACACCCTTTTTTGGTTACCGTTTGGGTGTGGGTAATGCTGTTGTGGGTAGTTGGCTGAAAGTGTTTAAACACAAAGATTTTTCATTCGTACCAAAAGGCAATTCCGGTGCATATGAGAAAAAGGAATGGTGGAATAGAGCACCACAACATTTAAAATTTGGCAAAAAAGGCATATTGCGTAAAGAGGATGAGATTTATCATTTCCTCTTGCCGGATATTGGAATGGCGTCAAGTGCCGGTATTAAACTATTAAAAGACACCTACCCAAAGGAGACAAAGGCGGTTAGCGATTGGCGGAGAGGCTTTTGCAAACCAATCGACGGAGATGAATTTAAAAAGCTTCAACAAATTTCTCGTGCCATTGATGCCCTTCTTTTGGAGCATTATGAAATTCAAAGAAATATTGGCCTCATTACCGAAGCCAATACCGTTTTTTTTGGCAACGAGAATACGGAACTCCAACTCAATTTTCAGGGATATAGCTATGAACAAAAAGAAAAGTTTGCCAGGGAACGCCTGAAACCTAATGCGCCTTATTACAAGCTAAAACAGATCATGGATTATTGGTGCAGCCTATGGTTTTGGGATGTGCGTGCAGCTGCGGATCTGCCGACCCGTCAGCAGTGGCATGAAGACCTGATGCAAGTACTAAACATAGATCTATCGGTTGAACCACACACAGAATTGACAGATGAAGAAGTAAGTCGCGAATACCGCAAGGACAAAAAGCAGCTAGAAAAGCAACTTGTAGAAGCGTTAAAACAATCTTCATCGTCCTTATTTACCAACCAGCGTGCAGTATTGGTGAAGCAATATGCTGATCAGTATCGCTTTTTCCATTATGAATTGGAATTCATAGAGGTGTTTAGGGAGAACAATGGTTTTGATATCGCAGTGGGCAATCCACCATGGGTAAATATTACATTCGATGAAACGGGAGTTTTATCTGAGGTGTATCCCGAGGTTTATGTAAAAGGCTATTCTGCACCACAGGTAAAAAAGTTTGGTCTGAAAGTAGTCTCTGAAGAGGAATACTTGCTTAGGATCTATTTGGAAGAAAATATAGAAGCTAATTGCACTAAACAATTTCTTAAATCAATACAAAACTATCCTCTCCTTAATGGTCAACGAAATAATTTGTATAAATGCGTAATATCTAATGGTTTAAATTGGATTAACAAAAATGGTTTTTTAGGATTAATTCACCCGGAAGGAATTTACGATGATCCGGATGGATATGAATTAAGAAAGGAACTGTACAAGAGATTAAAATATCATTTCCATTTTAGAAACAGCCTTTTTCTCTTTCCAGAGGTGCATGACCAACAGACTTATAGCATAAATGTCTATTCAGGTAATGAAGACACAATAGATGTGATAAATATATTCAACCTTTTTCATCCGTCAACTATCGATGGTTGTTTTATTCCGAGTCAAACATCAGAATCGATAGGTATAAAATTGAAAACTTTTAAGGGGTTCGAATGGAACTTAAAATCTAGTCCAGAAAGACTTATAAAAATAACGAAAATTGAACTTAGACTGCTCGCCAAAACATTTGAGAATTCTACTAATTATGATGGAGCAAAACTAGTTTCTATACATAGCAAAGATTTGCTATCTGTATACCAGAAGTTAAAGTCTGTGAAAACTTGTGTTAAAGATTTTGATCATAAAATTACAGACTGTTGGAACGAGACCACAAGTGTTAATGATGGTACTATTCGCCGTGAAACAAAATATCCTAAAATTGAAGATTACGAAATGATTTTTAGTGGACCCCATATTTTTGTAGGTAATCCAATGTACAAAAGTCCCAAAAAAGTTTGTTTATTAAATTCGGATTACGATGTAATTAGTCTAGAAGAGACCGCCGAACATTTTAATTCTCGGACAAATTATATCCCCTTAAAAGTGAATATGGTATCCTCAATAAAGGGAATAGAAAACAAAGATGGGTCGTTTGGGAGTTGGAGTCAAGAATTTCGGTTGTTATTTAGGCGAAGATTGAATCAAGCTAGTGAAAGGACGCTATGTGGAGCTCTCATTCCTCCATACACAAGTCACGTGAATACTACCATTTCAGTATATTTTTTACATCAAGAGTATACGTTAGAATTAAGTGCATTGAGCTCATCCTTGATTTTTGATTTTTATATTAAAACAATTGGAAAACCTGATTTATACGATGATACCATCAGTAATTTCCCCTTAGGAATAGATAAAATATTTCTTCCACCACTAAATTTAAGGTCGTTACTCTTGAACAGTCTTTCTGTAAACTACAAGCAACTTTGGGAAAGCTCATACGATGAAAAATTTGCTGATGACTCATGGTCGGTAGCAGATCCTCGATTACCCTCTTTTGATACTAGAGAAAAGGAATGGAACTGGGCAATTCCTTTGCGAAGCCATTTTGCTCGCAGAATGGCATTGGTGGAGATAGACGTAATTTCTGCTATGGCATTTAAACTAACCCTCAAAGAGCTTATAAGCATTTATCAAATTTATTTCGACGTTCTTCAACAAAACGAAGATGATACTTGGTATGACTCCCGTGGCAATATAGTCTTTACCAGAGCAGCAGGTTTAATTGGAGTAGGTCTTGATCGCTCTGATTGGGAAAAGATAATGGATATGCAGGAAGGTGAAATTACCCATACAATCACCAAAAGTGAGCTCTATCAGGGCCAGCAGGTGGTGTACCATGCTCCCTTCACCAAATGCGATCGCGTGGAAGATTACAAACGGGCTTGGGTGCATTTTGAGAAACGGTTTAATACAAGTGAAGGCGCAGCTGGCATAGATGCCAGAGCAGTGGATTTGGCCTAAGCGTAAATTGAAGAGGATTTAAGTGGGGTATATTCCGGGAAGCCACTAAACAAAGAAGATAACAGACCGGATAAATTTTGATAGAATATGCTGAGTTTACAACAGGCCATAGAGATAAAAGAGTCGATTACCTCGTACCTGAAAGCAACTTTTACTTTTCGCAAAAAAGAGGTGGCTGGGGCTTTTAATACCTTTATTCATCATCCCACACAGGGCATGTTTAAAGGACCTTATATTTCACTTAGGCTGCGGTTTGTAAAGGCAGATGCCGATGCGGTGGCTCAAATACCTTTAACCATAAAACCGACCTGGCCACCCTACGATCACCAGGTAAAATCATGGACAAGACTTTCTACCATAGAAAAAAAACCAGAACCAACAATTGTTACTACCGGTACCGGGTCAGGGAAAACGGAATCTTTTCTTTACCCAATACTTGACTATTGCTACCAGCAGCAGCACCGGGCAGGTGTCAAAGTAATTATCCTATACCCCATGAATGCCCTGGCCACCGACCAGGCCAAGCGTCTGGCTGAGCTGATTCATGAAGATGAGCGTTTACGAGGAAAAATAACAGCTGGATTGTTTATTGGCGAGGGGAATGGCCCGAAAGGTCAGTTCCCAAAAACCATGGGTGAAAATCATATCATTGAGCATCGCGATACGATTCTAGATTCACCACCCGACATTTTGCTTACTAACTTTAAGATGCTTGATTATGCTTTGATGAAGCATAATTACCACAAACTTTGGTTGGGCAATTTTAAAGATGCTAGTTTATTGCAGTTCCTGGTATTGGATGAATTGCACACCTATGACGGTGCGCAGGGCACTGATGTAGCCAACTTGATACGTCGTTTAAAACTTAAACTAGAAATTCCTGCTGAACAACTTTGTGCAGTGGGAACGTCTGCTACCATAGGTTCCGGCCCGGAAGCTCCACAATTATTGGCAGAGTATGCCAGCAAGGTGTTTGGAGAGTCAGTCACCACCGATGCCATCATTACCGAAAACCGAATTGATGTAGCTTCCTTTTTTGGAGAAGATGATACCTTGATGGACTTCATGCCACTTCCCCACAAGCTAAAAGATTTGGTACATCATGAGAGCGAAGCCTTTGATAATTATTTGCAAGCCCATATAGACATTTGGCAGCAGGACAAAAAACAACTGGCACAAGGGCTTATACAGCTAAAATTGGTGAAAGACCTGGTGAAAGTTGCTAATAAAGGAAAAGGCACACGCCCTGTGGAAGATATTGTTCGAGACTTATCTATTGCAAACGAAAATTTCAGAAAGCTGGCTCAATGGGATGCTGCTAATGAATATAGTCCCAAAGAGCGGATTTTGGAATCGTTGCTGACACTTATTGCGGCGGCAAAAGATATTGATAACCCTCGATCACCATTTATGTATCTTCAGGTGCAATTGTGGATACGGGAGTTGAGTGGCGTACAATATACTTTGGAGCAACCAGCCAGCTTTACTTTTCGTGATCAGATAGCGGCCAATAGTGAAATAGCTGCATTGCCGCCATGGTATTGCCGGGAGTGTAACTCATCGGGCTGGCTGGGAGTAAAACCTGACAACCGGGATGTATTCAGCAAGGACATCACCGAAGTGTATGACAAGTTTTTTGCACGCCATAAGAACGTCTATTTTCTACTACCTGGCAACGAATTGAATACCGAAGACATACTGGCTACCGGATATGTTTTTGATGATTTTTTACAGGAAAAAATTCATCCGGTATTGTTGCATATAGTAGCCAAGGATGAAGAAGGTTTTGCCATTCAGGCATTCAGGAAGTTGAAGGACAACAAGACCGAGCATATTTGCCCTTGCTGTAATAATTCCGGTACAGTTGCCATCATTGGTACTAAAATACCAACGCTAAGCTCCATAGCCGTGAGCCAAACGCTGGCTACAGACTTGGATCCTGCCACCGACCAAAACCGCAAAGTATTGGCCTTTACCAATTCGGTACAGGATGCAGCACACCAGGCAGGTTTTATTGAGGGCCGTAATTATCGTTTTACGCTGAGGGCATCCATTCAAAAAGTTATCAATGAATTAAGGGAGCCCCAACGATTAGATTTGTTGTCCGAACAGTTTATTACTTATTGGAAACAACATGCCGATGAAACAGGTACAGATCCGCTTAGTGGTTATCTCTATCGTTTTTTCCCGAAAGACTATGTAGGAAAGGCTTCTCCACTGGATTATTTTAAAGCGGAGAGATATTATCCTCATTTCCTGAAAGAGTTTGATACCCGGATCCATTGGGAAGTATTTGCAGAGTTTGGCTTTAATAGTCGGATTGGTAGAACATTGGAAAAAACAGGGGCATCTTCAGTATATTTTGATCCGGAGAGGTTAGCAAAGGCAGTTGAATTAATGAAAGATTGGTTGACTGTAAACGACATCAGCCAGACCATCCATCAAGACGATTTAATACGTTTTACAAACCTGGTTTTACACCGGGCCCGTAATCGTGGCGCTATTGACCATACATTTTTACAAAAATTCAGAGAAGACAAATTAGGCCTTTGGGATCTGAACTGGCAAAAGGATGGCCGCCATTTTTTAAATCCGAAATTTGGCACGCGTTCCAGGCTCCCAAAACTATTAACCAACCATGATTCCAAGACAAACCTGTTGGATACCACCAGGGCAAAAACAACCAATTGGTTTCATGCTTATTTTAGAAAAACCTTTCAACAGGCAAAACCTGATCCAAATTTTGTAAACGAGTTCTTCGAGCAGTGGACACAGGCACTCACAAATGCTCAGTTGTTAAATAAGCGGTCAACAAGTGATCAAAATTTTTCTTACGCCATTGTAGCCGATGCCATTTGGGTAAAGAAAAATGTGAAGGAATATCGTTGCAGTACCTGCGAAGACGTGATTTATACCAACGATGATGATTTGTTGATAGCAGAGGGGCAGTGCCTTAGTTATCGTTGTACAGGTAAATATTCATTGGAGCCCGCAGTTAGTAACAACTACTATAAGGCGGTTTACAATCGAAATCGTTTCCCCCGAGTTTACGCCAGAGAGCATACCGGTTTGTTAGAACGGAGAAAACGGGAACGGTTGGAGATCGATTTTAAACAGCGAACCCGTTTCAACGCCACCAATACTTTGATAGCTACCAGCACGCTGGAAATGGGTATTGACATTGGTACATTAAATACAGCTTACAACAATTCGGTACCACCCTTACCTTCCAATTTTTTGCAAAGGGTTGGGCGTGCAGGGCGTAGCTCCGGGGCTGCATTGGTTGTCAATTTTGCTAAGAACCAAAATCACGATCTCTATTATTACACGGATCCGTTGGAAATGATGCAGGGGGAAGTCAATACACCCGGCTGTTATCTGGAAGCCAAAGATATTTTGCGCAGGCACTTTACGGCATTCTGTGTTGACAGCTGGACATCGGCACAGCCCAATGAAAATGCTATTCCCACATTTATCCGTGATCTAAAATTAGCATCCCGGATTTTGAGCGACGCCAGCTTTTTTGTGAACCGGTTGACTCATTTCATAGAAACCAATAAAGTGGTTTTGACCAACCAGTTTTTAAAACAATACGATAATCATATTGCAGAGGAAGTGTTTACCGAAGTTGCGGACGCTTTGGACTCAGGTAGATTTTGCGAACAATTGGTGAAGGTTTTCGAAAGAATAAAAAATGAAATACACGAAATAGATAAACGCAGGAAAGAGCTGGACGATACCGCCATTATTCTTAACCTAGCGAAAGGCGATCCGGCCTTGGAAGAACTAAATCGGGAAAAGAAAAACCTGAGTGGTATAAAGAAAGGAATTGCCGCCAGGAATACATTGGAACATCTTACAAATGTAGGCGTACTACCCAATTATGCTTTTCCAGAGACAGGAGTGCGCCTGAATGCGCATGTACTGAGTAGCCAAGCCGAAGGGAGCGACAATATTGCATTACCCAAAGATTTTGAAATTATACGTCCTGCCTCACAGGCGATAAAAGAGCTGGCTCCGGAAAATTATTTTTATACACAGGGTTATCGTTTTGAAATAACCGGCGTCAACATATTCGACTGGAGTGAGCCTATCAATTTTCATCATAAACGTTTTTGCTCAAAATGTGACCATATTGAGTTGGATAGCATGGCAGCCAAAGGTAGTTGTCCGAAATGTGCTGATCCATCATGGCAGGCTGCTTCCAATGTGCATCGGTATGCAAAACTCACTGCGGTAAAATCGTTTAATAATGCGGGTAGTGCGACATTAAGCGATGCGGATGATGACAGAGAAGCGCAGAGGTATCTAATGATGAACCATGTATACCTGGATAACAAAACTTCGGAAGGTGCATGGATATTAAAAGATATTCCCTTTGGTATTGAGTATGTAAAAAATGCGACTATTACATCTGTAAACTATGGTCGCAGTGATGCCAATGATGCGCGCAAGCTTAGGATTAACGATACGGAAGTACTGACAAAGGGTTTTGTAACCTGTAAATATTGTGGCAAGTCATCGTCTGCAACGCATCTAATTACCGTAGCCAAAGATTTCCATTACGGATATTGTAAGCATAAAGAGATAGCCTACCAGGCAGGTCAAAGCGAAGTTTTTGAAGAGGTCTATTTCTTCCGGGAAGTGCAAACTGAGCTATTGAAAATTGTATTACCAATTCAGGAGTTTAATAGTGAAGCAGATATCCGGATGTTTGAGGCTGGCATTGACGTAGGTCTCAAGAAGTATTTTAAAGGTAATCCGGGACACATCCGAATTTTGCCTTACCGGGAATTCAATCATAAAACAGACAAGTTTGACCGGTTTCTATTGCTGTACGACACTATTCCCGGCGGCACTGGATACCTGGAGCAGCTGTTTGACCATAAAGAATTCTCATTGCTTTTGCAGTATGGTTATGAAGCAATACGCGACTGCAGTTGCCAGTTGACGGGCAAGGATGGCTGCTATAAGTGTATTTACTCCTATGGTAACCAATACACTCGGGCCGATTTAAGCAGGGCAAGGGCAGAGAAATGGTTTAGCCAGATTTGTAATAAGACGGATGCCTGGATTCTCAATAAAGAAGGACTTACTTCCATAACAAATAGTGGAAAAATCGAGGAGTCTGAACTGGAAGAAAGGTTTATAAAACTGCTCACTGTTTTTGCGGACAAAACAACAGGTGTGAGTTTTGAAAGTAAAAAACAGGACGGAACGGTGTACTACGAGTTGCGACTTAAAAAAGGAGATATTGATGCACTGTATTGGATAAGGCCACAAGTAGCCCTGGGCACTAAGGATGGTATCGCTTACAGTACCCGAACCGACTTCTTAATAATTTGTGGAAGCTATTTGGTGGATAGCGTTCAATATAAGGATGAAGTTTCGCGCATAGCCATTTACCTGGATGGGTACCAGTACCATGCATCGGAAACACACAACGTTTTTGAACGGGATATTGAAATAAGAAAAGCTATTACCAAGAATCCACAATACAAATCCTGGACACTCACCTGGCAAGATCTGGATGAGTGGCAGGCTGTGCTGGGCGGAGATACAACCGTAAAAGACCAAATATTCAGTCTCTACAAAACTTATTTTGCAGTTAAGTATACAGATAAACTGTTAGCCACTGTCACCGATCAGCAGAAAGTTAATTACAGCCAGGGACATACAAATGTAATGCGTCTACTGACTCAACTTTGGCATCCGATTATCAGCATATACCAAAAATCGTGGTTTTTATATGCAGCTTCTTGGACAAAAAAACTTGTAGATCCTTCTTTTGACCCTGATAAGCTTAACGCCTTGTTAACGGGCAAGCTTACAACAGATAGTTATCTTAGGGATAATAAAGTCAAGAATTTTGATGGCCTGGTTCCGGTTGAGGAATTACCACACTTTGATTTTGCGCTCTGGAAAATTTGGGTGAATGTTTATCAACAGATCATTTTCAACAACCTCGTGGTTCAAAAAACTGGTTTAGTTGATAAGGCACAATGGGAATGTTTTTGGCACATCTTCAATTTGTTTCAGTCCGATAACTTTGTAACAGCGCAGGATACTGACGACTACGACGCAGAAGCAAATGTTGATCTGTTTAGCGAAATAAAGGACTACTACCATGTGGCTTTGCATACATTGATTGAACAAGCTATTCAAAAAGGATGGGTAACGGCAGAGAACGGGGCGTATCTGGATTCTTGGATGGACGAAATTGGCAATGTTTTGGCCGATGCGGAATTGATTTTAGTTGCACCTAAAATAGCGATCGGTCCATATTCGGATGAAAGCCGCAACGCTTTTGAAACGGCGGGATTTACCATTTATACACTTGAACAGTTAGACGATATTAAGCTATGAAGCTATTTATATATGATAAGTTTTGGGATGCCCTGTTGAGCTTAAATAAGACGACACAGACAAAAGTGACCGAGTTCATTTCAAAGTTCAGAGCGAATTCTAAATCTGCGGCAATCCATCTGGAGTCAATCAATACATTCAAAGATCAAACTTTGAAGACAGCCCGTATCGATCAAAAATTCAGGGCGATACTAAAAGAAGTACAGCCATCAGAAGTTTACCTGCTGGTTTGGGTAGACAATCATGATGAAGCTATGGACTGGGCGAAGAACAAAATGATTGACTGGAACGAACAAACACAAGCATTCCAGGTATATAGCATAGATGAAACCACAATTGCCTTTCCTTCAAATACACCAACTGATCTGTTCATGAGCCAGTATGATGGCAATGCATTGACCTCAATTGGTGTACCCGAAGTATTGTTACCGTCGGTGTTAAAGGTGCAGAACTTGCAGGGTTTAGAGAAACTTGAAAGCTATTTACCAATTGATGTTTTTGAAAACCTATTTTACTTGTTAGATGGAGCCAGTATCAATTCGCTATTGGCGGAAATACAGGAAGGTAAAAATGCTGCTGAGATGTTGGCAAGTAAGAACAACGCCAGGTCATTTATTGAACTGACTGATGACGAAATTTTCAATGAAGCGTTGCAAGGATCTTTGCAAAAGTGGAAGTACTATTTACATCCTTCTCAATCGGCCTTTGTAAACGGCGACTTCAAAGGAAGTGTAAAACTTTCCGGAGGAGCGGGTACCGGGAAAACGATTGCAGCCCTGCATCGTTTAAGACACCTGGTTCAACATAAAAAAAGTGCGCTACCTATTCTGTTTACAACATTTACGAAAGAGCTTACTGAAAATCTCAAAAGCCTTGCCGCTGAACTCGAGATATCAACCGGGGCTTACCTAATCGAAAATATAGATGCACTTGCTTTCAGGCTGGCACAACAATACCATTTAATCAAAAACACCGATAAGGTTTTTGGTCTTAGTGCTATAAAAAAACCGATGGCGATATGGGAACAGGTATTGGCAGAAAAACTGTCACCTTTTGATGAAGATTTTTTACAAGAAGAGTATGAAGCCATCATTTTAGACCAAGACATTCATTTCAAAGACGATTATCTGAGAGCAAGCCGTACAGGTAGAGGCAAAGCAATCAGCAGAAAAGACCGTTTTTTAATCTGGGACATGATTGAAGACTTTAATTCTTGTAAAGTGACGGAAGGGCTTTTCTACAAAGAGGAGATATACAATAAAGTGAGCCAGTACCTGCAAAATAATAACCAAGATCTTTTCTCACATATCATAGTAGACGAATTACAAGATTTTTCCAATATAGAATTGCGGTTCATCAGGTCGCTTGCAGGCGTAAATAACAATGACTTATTCCTTGTCGGTGATCCCTTGCAAAACATCTACAATAAAAGGATCAACTTTTCGAGAGCCGGGATTAATATTCGCGGAAACAGAAGCAAGCGGCTAAGGATTAATTATAGGACTACCGAAGAAATCAAAAACCTTGCACTACGTGTGATTAGTGAAGAAAGCTACGATGATTTTGACGGAAGTGTTGAAGACAAGAAAGGGTATCTTTCCTTGTTTCATGGCGTAAAACCGGAATATCATGTTTACAAGACGAAAAACGAGGAGTTGGATTCTGTTGCCAGCGATATCAAGCAATTAGTGGAAGAAGGTTTTACATACAACGATATTGTTGTGGCTGCAAGGACTAAGGATGCAGTAGATGATTTTAGGAACTACTTTCACAAATTGAACATTCCTTTTGTGAACAAGAATCTTCTGAGCAACCTGAATGAAGGGGTTAGGCTCTCCACCTTCCATGGATTAAAAGGACTAGAATTTAAACAGGTTTTTTTGGTCGATGTGAATGATCGGACTTTTCCAAAGCAGCCTTACAATTTCAATAGCTTAACTCCGGAAGACCAACAGCAGATCACCAGGACGGAAAAAGCACTGTTCTATGTAGCATGTAGCCGTGCGGTTCAACGGTTGATTATCAGTGGTGTTGGGACAAAAAATTTGATATTGAGCTAAGTGGAATAGTTAGTTAATAGCAGCGGACAGGACTCCTAATGGTGATGGCAATACGTTTTGCCATGTCATCCGAAACAGAAGGAGGGTCGTCAGCAAACCCCAAGTTGGGCTACAGCAGCCAAAAACTTATTTTTTTACAAACCAGCTGCTATTTGGGTGACATTTTTTTAATTAGATGCTGGGTGCCGGCAAATACCATGCACATTATTTCCTCATGATAAACGATTATTCCGACAAGGAATTGATCATCGGAATTAATGTCAAAATTTTCTAGTCCTGTGTCGCCAATAACAGCGATTTTGTACTTAAAAATGTCTGCATGACCGGAGATGTTCCAATCTGGGAGTTCATGATCAATTGCTGTGAAAATTGTTCCAACTTTTTCAACTGGGAAAAAATCTTGATCTCCGTCTGTAATAATTTCAATTTGAAATTTATCAGGAATTGGAAAGCCATATTCTTTAAAAAAAACACCTTTGAAATTCTTTATATGTAAGTCTCGTAGATCACCATAATTGAACTCCATAAATATTTTACCATTTTCAGAGCTAATTCTCTCTTTTCCATCTTTCCTTTTTAGAATTGATCGTACTGATTTTGAAGTTAATACTGCTTTATCAGTTTGATTTTCTGTTAAGATTCCAATTGCATCTCTTAGCTCTTGATCAATTTTTGAATATTTGTGATTGCAGGCTTTGTGAGCGGGAACTGTTATTCGATTTATCTTATATTCGTCGCCATAGCCTACATAAAAACATTGAGCTGGGATATGCTCTCTATCTTGATCTCCCTCCCCAATCTCTTTTCCGCAGTCGTAACATAAGTTTGCCATAGATATTTGATTAGTAAATTTTCTTTAAATATAGGTAAGTTAGGGAGCAGTTGGAACATATGTTGGAGTACTGAGCTAGTTTGGTCACTATCTACGCCAACAAAACTTCTTGCAAAGTGCAATTTCCTGTCTTGTAGAGGTCAAGGACGCTAGGGAAGATGTTTAAGGACCTGGTTCACCTTTTTCATTTTCGGTTTGGTTTTGTCATAACAATGCCCACTATTGGCTTTGTGGATTGAAGATATGTAGTTTTACGTATGGATAGTAAAATTAAGATTTATGGTGGCTCGGATGGCGAAGCTTTTACAGATGTAGTGTTTGAGCAGGACACAGTTTGGCTGACTAACTCGCAGTTGGTGACTTTGTTCGATTCAAGTAAAGCTAACATCAGCCAACACATAAAGCATATTTTTCTATCCGATGAACTGGATGAAATTGGAACTGTTCGGATTTTCCGAACAGTTCAGCAGGAGGGAAATCGGTTGGTAGAGCGTAACCGGATTCACTATAATCTTGATGTCATCATCATCGCGGTCGGGTACAGAGTGAATTCTAAGCTAGGAACGCAGTTCCGGCAATGGGCGACCCAGCGGCTAAAAGATTTTCTTGTAAAAGGTTATGCGATCAACGAAGCTAGAATAAAGCAAAAGCAGTAGCATATCGAAACCTCGCAAGATGGGACTAGGATTCTAAGCCGTGATCGGATTTGAGCTGGCTTGCCACTCTAGCACGGGGACTGGCACTGCTGGATGGTTACGGTCATGAACAGCTAGACAAGAATGGGCGAACTGTCCGACCGGCAGTATATCCTGATTTGGCTGAATACAATGTAGTATCGAAGCAATGAAGGCAGACTTTGATTCGGAAAGGAAAAGGATGGAAGCTTTCAGAGTGCCGTCGCCCAAATCAGCAAAGGCTTCGGGGATGAAGATTTTTATCCGTCGATTGAAGAAAAAGTGGCTACCTTGCTTTACCTCATTATCAAGAACCATAGCTTTGTAGATGGTAACTAGCGTATCGCGGCTGCATGCTTTTTGTTGTTCCTGAAAAGCAACAACCTGCTTGCTTCAAATTCTGGCGAATAAGATTATCAGCAATGAGGTGCTTGCGAGCCTTACTCTGTTTGCTGCGGCAAGCAGGCCTGAGGAGATGGAAACGGTGAAGAATCTTATTGTCAGTATTCTGAACAGAAATCAATAAATTTTCGGATTTTGTACCCATTTTGTACCTGATAGCGGTTAACTAATTGTAATTCAGTTGATAATAGATAATGTATCGGGGGAAAGTTGCCCTATTCTCCTTGCAATATACATTGCCAATCCCAACAAAAGATCCCTGACTCCCGCCGTGCAGCCAGATGTCAGGGAATCGATTATAAACTCCTCAAAAGCAGATTACCCCTTCCCATTTAACCTAATCGGAAGCTCATACACCCGCTTTCCTGTCGCGGCGTAAACAGCGTTGCAGAGCGCCGGCGCAAAAGGCGGAACGGGTGGTTCACCCACGCCGGTTGGTTTGTCGTCGCTGTCGATAATGTGCACGTGGATTTCTTTGGGCGAATCGGGCATGCGGATGATTTCGTAACCATCAAAGTTGTTTTGTTCCACGCGGCCATTCTTGAAGGTGATCGCGCTTTTTAGTGCGAAACTTGCGGCAAACTGTGCCCCGCCTTCAAACTGGGATTTGATCCGGTCAATGTTGACTGCCGTGCCGCAGTCAACCGCGTAATGAACGCTGGGAATAAAGATCTTGCCGGATGCGTCTAACTTCACCTCCACAATGCATGCAACGTAAGTGAGAAAGCTTTTATGTGCGGCAAAGCCAAGTCCGGATCCTTTGGGTAGCTTTTTACCCCATCCCGCTTCTTTGGCAACGCGCTCGATGACCCCTTTCATACGCCGGGTTTCCCAAGGATAATTGGCAATATCTTCGCCGTAATTCGGGTAAGTACCTTTGATAATTTCTTCGTTGAAAGTGATGTTTCGGTCTGGTCCGAGCAAATCCAGCGCATGGGCGACCGGGTCCATACCTCTGGCTTCGGCAATCTCATCCAGCATGGTGCCAATTGCGAAAACCTGCGGGATATTTCTTACCGATCTTAACCAGCCTACGCGGAGCTGTGTTTTGGCATCGTGGGTTTCGATCCGGATAGCCGGCACATTGTAGGGGAAGTCGACGGCGCCGAGCATCATCTCACCATCGTCGGGTTGCATGACGGAAACGTCGGAAGTGGCTGAAATGGACGGATATGCAATGTGGTGATTCCAGCCCGAGAGTTTGTTGTCCTTATCGATGGTGGCTACCACGTGCTGCACGCTCAATGCATGGAAGTAGTCGTGATGGATATCATCCTCTCTGGTCCATTGTACTTTAATGGGTAAGCCGGTCTGTTTGGCCAGCATCGCAGCTTCTACGATGAAATCAGGCTTGGATTTACGGCCAAAGCCTCCGCCGAGCAAGGTTACATTGACTTTTACCTTCTCTACGGGAAAGCCCAGCACTTCTGCCACCACATCGCGGGCGCCCTGGGGATTTTGGGTACAGGCCCAGATTTCACAGGAACCATCCTTGACTACCGCCAGTGCGCAAGGAGGCTCCATCGTAGCATGTGCCAGATGAGGGGCGATGTAGGTACGTTCAATGATTTTTTTGGCATTGGCCCTGGCGGATTTGAAATCTCCGCGGTTACGGCGCGGAGTACCTTCTCCACCCGACACCTTTTCGACCAGTTCCTTGATTTGCTGATTGGAATCGTAAGACGCATTCGGGCCCAGGTCCCAATTCACTTCCAGCAGATCGCGGCCCTTAATGGCGGCCCAGGTGTTTTCCGCGATCACGGCCACGCCTGCCAAAGGCTTGTTGAGCGTCGCGGGCAGGCCCGCACCTTTGATGGAGACCACTTTAACTACGCCGGGTACCGCCCGCGTTTTTTCATCGGTAAATGACTTGACGGATCCGCCTACCACCGGGCAGCGTTTGATGACGGCTACCTTCATCCCCTCCACGGCCGCGTCGATACCGAAAACCGCCTGTCCGCTGGTGATGGCAGGCAAGTCGATGATGGGCGTGGCTTTGCCGATCATGCTGAACTGCCCGCGGCTTTTGAGCTTGATGTCTTTTGCGGCGGGAAGGGGCAATTCAGCTGCTTCGCCTGCCAGTTCCCCGAAGCCGATCTTCCGGCCGGATGCTTTATGAATAACCTGGCTGCTTTCAGTATCACATTCGGACACAGCTACATCCCATCTTTTTGCAGCCACCTGAATCAGCAATTGTTTGGCAGCAGCACCTGCCTCGCGCATGGGCTTGTAAAACATCCTGATAGAAAATGAGCCGTCCGTGTTCTGATTGCCATATTTTTTCTCATCCCCTTCGGCTTGCACGATTTGAACATTCTCCCAGTCTGCGCCAAGCTCGTCGGCCACTACCAGAGGAAGCGACGTGCGAATGCCCTGGCCCATCTCCGACCGGTGGGCGATAATGGTAACTTCGCCGGAGTCAGAAATCTTCAAATAGACGTTAGGGGCAAATAACCCCATCTTATTGCCTTTCTTGTCACAGCTAAAAAGACTGACTCCCAGGACAAAGCCTCCGGCGAGCACGCCGCCTGCCTTTAAAAAATCTCTTCTGGTGGCCTTGAAAACTTCCGAAGCTACCTGTTGCTGTTTCTCTTTTGGTAAAGCCAAATATTTCATAGGAATGCTTATTAGGAAGTTAGGACTTTGAACTGGAAGAAGCGGTCAGTATCGCAGCCTTGATCCGGTTGTAGGTGCCGCATCTGCACAGATTCCCTGCCATTGTCTGCTCAATTTCGGCTTCGGAGGGTTTGGGATTCGCTTTTAGCAGTGCGGCCGCATTCATAATCTGTCCTGTCTGGCAATAGCCGCATTGCGGCACAAGGTGTTTTTGCCAGGCTAGCTGCAAGGGATGGTCGCCGTTTTCGGAAAGGCCTTCGATGGTGGTGATTTTGTTTTCACCAACTGCCGAGACCGGCACGCTGCACGAGCGGACTGCCGTACCATTCAGGTGAACGGTACATGCGCCGCACTGGGCCACGCCGCATCCGAACTTGGTGCCTTTTAATCCGATCAGATCCCGCAGTACCCACAGCAGCGGCATGTCTTCCAGCGCATCCACTGTGTGTTGTTTTCCATTAACTGAAATTGAATAGTTCGCCATTTGATAAACTATTTAGGGGTTACAAAAGATGGGTTTACAGCGCGCCGCCTTATTGGAAATGAGGGGAGGCAGATCGCTTGCCATCCCCTCTGATATTGAATGTAATATAATTATTTATTTAATAAATTTAATTTTTCAATGTGCATGCAAAAGACACGGCGATTGCAGCGGGAGGGAAGCTGGTTTGGCAAAGATAGCCGAAGCCGGACCTGGGCCGATAAAGACAATCAAACGAAACATTAAGAGATTCAAACCATTTTTGCGAGGCGAGGAGATTGGCTTGTCGATGCTGACAGGAAAGTCCTCTAACCCTCAGATGTTTTTCCTGATATAGGCTTTCAGCTTTGCCGCCTGGAGTTTCAAGTCCGCTCTGGCTTTTTGGGCATCGCTTCCTGCATCCTGTTCTGCTGTTTTTAAAAGCGCACGTGTTTCATTGACCAGCTGCTTACCTTCTTGTTTTACAGATGCCTCCGCGTCCGCTGTCTTGCTTTCAATGCCGTCGAGAGCAACCCTTAGGTGATCATTGGACTTCACCTCGAACTCGGGCAGGCTTTCCCATTTTTCGATCGCGTAATGTGTCACCATCATTTCGGCAGGCCAAAAGCCTTTTTTGAGCTCGGCAGATGTTAGTTTCCCTTCCCCGGCAAGCTTTTGCTGCTGTTCGAGGTGTTTGACCGATTTCGAAAATTCGATTTTAAGCCCGCCTTTGTCCGTGGCTCCTTCGGTTCGGATGGCCGTAATGCCCTCGCCGATTTCCTTAGCCGCTTGTTTGTAATCTTTACCATCCAGGTATTTTACAGCGATATCGAAATGCTTTTCAGATGCTGCCAACACGGGTTCTGCTATTTCTTCGCTTTTGTAGGTAGTGTCGTAGGCAACTTTGTCGTCTTTCAGGGAGTCGGCCTCGTATTTGGCTTCGGCTTTTTTTCGGCTTTCGCATCCTGTTTGCAGGATACCAATGCCCAGAGCCGCTATCGCTGCGGAGAAAATGAATTTCGTTTTCATGATTTCACATTTTGGTTGAACAGATCTTTCGCGTTGCATCGGTGGGAACCGAACTGAAACGAATGTAGAAGGTGCGGCTGCAACCGGCAATGCTTCGTCGGCCGAAAGCCGGAAAGTGTCGTTGAAATCAGCTTATGAATCGTTAAGCTCAACAGTAAAAGTTGATAAACCTGGATGTACTATTTGAATGAAAACGATGCTACCTTCACGGGAATGAATCGGTGGGTAATCAATTGGTGGCTGATCCTGATAGGGATTGTTGGTTGGGTGACAGAAAGCATTGCCCAGCCAGCCGATTACCAATTTGTCCGCTACAACACCGAAAAGGGCCTTTCGCATAATCAGGTCAATTGTTTTTTGAAAGACAGCCGCGGATTCGCCTGGATCGGTACGGCTAATGGGCTTAACCGTTTCGACGGCTATTCTTTCCGGGTATTCAAGCACGATCCGGCCGACTCGGCCACCATTTCCGATCACCAGGTGACTGCATTGTTTGAAGATCCGCAAGGTAATATCTGGATCAGCACCCGGCTCGGGTTCGATATTTACGATCCGGTTACCGAAACGATCGATCACAATGCGAACCTTGCGGCCCGGCGTTTCGGCCTGCCTGATGCCGATTTCAACCGCATTATCAAAACCCGCTCGGGCGACTACTGGATCAGCCATAACAAACTGGGGTTGCTCAAATACCATACTGCCTCGAAGCGGCTAGCCAAAATCAGGTTCGCACCTACGCAGGGGGCTAGGGGTACGCGTGCGATATCCGATTTTGACGAGGATGCGCACGGAAACCTCTGGGTCGTGTGCGACGACGGCTTCCTTGCCCGCGTGAATGCGGCTACGCAGGCAACCGACATGCAGAGTACATTGTTGCAGCGCCGCAACCTGGGTAAGCTGTCCAATCATAAGGTTTTTGTCGACGGCCAGGGAGAACCCTGGGTATACATTGTCAAAGCGGCCGTGGGCGCATTCAATTTTGATTTTAAAAAGAATATTCTCCGCGTGGCAAGCACCTCCGGCCCTGATTTCAGGCTCAGTAACAATGCCGTGAGCGCGATGATCTCCGGGCCCGATGGGCGCATCTGGATCGGCACCGACCATGGCGGTATCAACATATTGGATAAGCAGAACGGCAGCGTATCCATACTCCGCTCCAATCCCGGCGACCCCAGGACGATCAGCCAGAACAGCATTCAGGCATTGTACAAGGACGCCACGGGTATGATCTGGGCCGGTACTTTCAAACAGGGTTTTTGCAATTACCACCAAAATATTTTCCGGTTTTCGCTGGTCCGCCATTTGCCCGGCGACGCAGGCAGCCTGCCATTCGACGATGTAAATGTGTTTGCCGAAGACCGAAAGGGTAACTTGTGGGTGGGTACCAATGGCGGCGGACTGATTTACTACGACCGCAAAAGCAATAGCTTCCGGCAATACCGCAACAGGGCGGGGGATGCCGGCAGTTTAAGCAACGATGTGATTGTGAGCCTGTTCCTCGACCGGCAGGATGTGCTCTGGATCGGTACTTACTTTGGCGGGCTGAACAGTTTCGACGGACAGAAGTTTACCCGCTATCTGCACGATCCGGCCGACTCGACCAGCCTGATCGACGACCGCGTGTGGGAGATATTCGAAGATTCGCAGCGGCGTTTATGGGTGGGTACCATGGCCGACGGCCTGGATTTGTTCGACCGGTCGGCAAAGACATTCCGGCATTATCGCAACCTGGCGCCCAATTCGGTGAGCTCGGATTACATTTCGGCCATGCTCGAAGACAAGCAGGGCAACCTCTGGATCGGAACAGCGAACGGAATCGACGTGCTGATGCACCAGACGGGCCGTTTTGTACATTATAAGCATACCGACGGCGATCTTAACAGCCTTAGCAGTGACGCTGTTACCTCACTGGCTCAGGACAATGCCGGGACCATCTGGATCGGAACATCTGAGGGCCTGAACCGCTTCGATGCCGCGCGAAATGCATTTGTAACTTACGATACCAGGCAAGGATTGCCCGACAATTCCATATTAACCGTTGTGATCGACGCCCGGCAGCAGTTATGGCTCGGTACCCCGAAAGGCGTCGTGAATTTTCGGGCAGGCAAACAGGTACGAACCTATAATGAGGTCGACGGTTTGCAAGGCCGTGGTTTCAACGAGAATGCGGCGCTTCGGCTGCGTTCGGGTGAGCTGGTTTTCGGTGGGGCCAACGGCTTCTCGATTTTCGATCCCGCGCGCGTAACGGACGAGCGCGCCGCTGCGAAGGTAATGCTGACCGATTTTCAGATTTTCAATAAAAGCATTCGCCCGGGAATGCTCGCGGATGGCCGCCAGGTTCTTGAAAAGTCCATTTCAACAACCGACCGCATTGTGCTGGAACACAGCCAGAATGTATTCACCATCGAATTCGCGGCGCTGAACTTCCTTCATTCCGAGAAAAACCACTACCTCTATACTTTACAGGGCTTTAACGACCAATGGTTTGAAGCCGATAATACCCGCCGTGTTACCTACACCAACCTTGACCCGGGCAGTTATGTATTCAAGGTTAAAACAAAGGAAGGCGGCTCGGTAACCGAGCGGAGGTTGGAAATCAGGGTATTGCCGCCGTTCTGGCGGACTCCGTGGGCCTATTTGCTGTATTTTTTACTGATAGCAGCTGCATTGATGGTCGCCCGCTGGATACTGATCGAGCGGGAGCGGATGAATTTCAAGCTCGAACAGGAGCGCCGGTACGCCCAGCAAATGCATGAGCTGGATTTGATGAAAATCAGGTTTTTTACCAATGTGAGCCACGAGTTCCGCACGCCGCTTACGCTGATGCTCACTCCGCTTGAAAACCTGCTGCGCGGCATCCGCTCCGACCACACCGTGCACCGGCAGCTCTCGCTCGTGCATCGAAATGCCCAGCGGCTGCTCAATCTGGTTACGCAGATGCTTGATTTCAAAAAGCTGGAAGTGGAGGAAACGCGCTTCATGCCTGAGCGGGGAGACATTGTGCAGTTTGTAAGGCAAATCACACAGACGTTCTCCGATCTTTCCGAGCACAAGCACATCCGCTACCGGTTCGAAACTACCGTGGAGTCGCGCTATGCCGATTTTGACCAGGATAAATTATCGAAAGTGATGTATAACCTGCTGTCGAATGCATTCAAGTTCACGCCGGAAAATGGCGAGGTGACCGTGCGCTTGCGGACGGTGGAGCAAGAGGGCGGAGAGGCGCTGGAAATTAGCGTCGCCGATTCCGGGATCGGTATCCCGCCCGAAGCGCAGCAGAAAGTGTTCGACCGTTTTTACCAGCACCCCACGCCCGGGCACATCATGAACCAGGGCAGCGGCATAGGTCTTTCCATTGCCGGGGAGTTTGTCAAAATGCACGGCGGTACCATCGACCTGGAAAGCGAAGCAGGCAAGGGCAGCACGTTCACCGTCACGTTGCCCCTGCGCGAGAGCCTCGCGCGTGAGATACCTGCGTACGTAGCGGACGCAGCTCCCGCCGACTCTGAGCCCATCAATATTGATTTTGCCGACGAAAAAGCGGGCAAAGAAAAACCTCTGATCCTGCTTGTAGAGGATAACGACGAGTTTAGGGAGTATCTCAAAGAGGTATTTCAGAAAAGATACCGGGTACTCGAAGCCGCGAATGGCAGGGCCGGCCTGGATATGACCCTTGAACATATCCCGGACCTGATCGTGAGCGATGTGATGATGCCGGAAATGGATGGGATAGAGCTTTGCCGGACGATCAAAACCGACCGGCGCATATCGCATATTCCGGTGGTGCTGCTCACCGCCAGGGCAGAGGACGAGCAGCAATTGCAGGGGTACCAAACCGGCGCGGACGCCTATGTGACCAAGCCGTTCAGGTTGGATATTTTGCAGGTCAGGATCGCGAACCTGATCTCGCAGCGCGAGCATTTGCAGAAGCAGTTCCAGCAGCACATCGAGATACGCCCGAGCGAAGTAGCGGTGCGGTCGATGGACGAGCAGTTTGTGAACGGCGCTGTGAAAGTGGTCGAGCAGAACCTGGCCAATGCCGAGTACACGGTCGAGCAGCTCAGCGAGGCGATGTCGATGAGCCGTGTTTATTTGTATAAAAAAATACTTTCGCTGACAGGCAAAACTCCCGTCGAATTCATCCGCATTATCCGCATTCGCAGGGCTGCGGACCTGCTGCAAAAAAGCCAGCTCACAGTGTCCGAGATCGCCTACCAGGTGGGCTTCAACAATCCCAAGTATTTCACCAAGCTCTTCAAAGAGGAGTATCAAATGCTGCCGACCGAATTCCGGAAAAAGCAGACAGCGGAGGCGTAGCGTGTATTGGAATAGTGCAAAGCATCACTTCAATACTCTTATTGCCAATTGTTAACTCCTGCTCATTACTTGCTCACGCAGTCATACCATTTGCCCATCGCCAAACTGGAATAAATGGCGAAAAAATAGCCCGATTTTTCGTGCTGGTTTACAAATGATGCCCTATTTGTAAACATTTGGATCCCTTGGCGCATGGTTTTAAGAGACACATTTGTCCAACTATTCATTCGATTTATCCCATTGTCCGGTACGCAACCCCGGGATATCGGAAATGTCTAAATCTGGATGATGCGATAGTCACTTTTAAAACAAAACAACATGCAACAAAATTTGTACGAAACATGGCGGGCAAAGCGGCGTTTGCGCTTTCTGGCCGGGTTGCTGCGACCTCTCCTTCTGTCACTCGGGATCATGGGTACGGCCGTCGGCGCATTTGCGCAGTCGGAAGCTAAACGAGTTATTACCGGGACGGTCGTTGCCCTGGAACAAGGCGATGGAATACCCGGTGTGAGTGTGGTGGTGAAGGGCACGTCCAATGGTACGACAACCAATACCAACGGTGCATTTTCGATTGAGGCGGCATCGGGCGGCACGCTCGTGTTCTCCTTCATCGGCTATGAGACGCAGGAAGTGGCGATCGGAAACAAAACCAAAATCGACATTAAACTGAAAGAAAGTATTTCCTCGCTGCAGGAAGTGGTGGTAGTAGGGTACGGGGAAATGAAAAAGACCGACGTTTCCAGCTCGCAGGTGACGGTTTCGGGTAAAGATCTGAGCAAAACCATTAATACCTCGCTCGAACAGGGCTTGCAGGGCCGCGCTGCCAACGTGCTGGTGCAGCAGAACTCGGGCCAGCCCGGCGCAGCGCCCTCGGTGTTGATCCGAGGACTGAGCTCGCTGACCGGTACCACCCAGCCGTTGTATGTGATTGATGGGGTGCAGATCAAGCCGGATAATATGAAGGACGACCCTAACAACCGTCCCACAGGCTTCTCGAACATTCTTTCAAGTATTAACCCCGACGATATCGAGACGATCAACGTGTTGCAGGGGCCTTCGGCTACCGCTATTTACGGTGCTGTGGGTGCCAATGGGGTCGTCATGATCACCACCAAGCGCGGTAAGGCAGGGGAGGCGAAGATCACATTCAACTCGCTGGTGACCGTGCAGGCCGAGCCAAAGCATATCGATGTGATGAACCTGCGGGAATATGCGCAGTTCAGAAATGAAGCTGCTGCGGTGGGCAGCACGGCTACCGAGCCGCAGTTTGCAGATCCGTCGGTGCTGGGTAACGGTACCGACTGGCAAAGCGCGCTTTTTCGCCCGACAACCCTTCAAAAATACTCGCTGGGGCTCAGCGGCGGGACCGAAAAATCTACCTACTACTTGTCCGGGGAGTATTTCAACCAGAAAGGGATTGTGGAAGGTTCGGGTTTCAAGCGTTACAACAGCCGCCTGAACCTGGAAAACCAGACGCGCAGCTGGCTGAAAATCGGCGCGAATATGAGCGTGGGTATCACCGAAGAAAAAGTGAATACCAACAACGGAGGCATTATCCAGCTCGCCCTCGACCAGAATCCAAGCGTGCCGGTTACCAACCCGGACGGCAGCTGGGGCGGCCCTACTTCTACGCAGTTCCAGTTTACAAACCCGGTGATGATCTCGAAGATCTACAACGACTACAACCGTCGTACTTCGATCCTGGGAAGCCTTTTTGCGGATGTAAAGCTGGCCAAAAATCTTACCTGGCACACCGAAGCGAACGGCAGCGCCGAATTTTTGAAATACTATTCATTCCACCCCTCGTATACCATCGGTGGTTACGTGGTCTCGCAGGATGCGGCCACCTCGACCCGCTCGGTGAATACCAATACCTGGTGGAGCTTGCATAGCCGGTTAACCTATGATTTGAAACTCGGCCGCCATGGGATCAATCTCATGGCCGGGCACGAGGCGCAGGAGTACGCGTATGAGTCGCTCACGGGTACGCGCAAGAAGTTTATTACCAACACGATTGAAGAGCTTTCCGGCGGTGACGCTTCGGTGATCTCGAATGTGAGCAACAACAGCGGCAAAGGCGGCGGCTCGCGTGAGTCGTATTTTGCCCGTGTGAATTACAGCTTCAACGAGCGCTATTTCTTGCAGGGAACCTACCGGATGGACGGTTCCTCGGCATTCCGTGAAGGCCGTCGCTGGGGCAATTTCCCGGCGGTGTCGGTGGCTTGGCGCGTTTCGGAAGAGCCTTTCCTGAAAAATGTGAAGGAGATCAACGACCTCAAACTGCGTTTCGAGGTGGGCCGCTCGGGTAACCAGGGCAGCGGCGGCAATGCGATCTTCTCGACTTTGCAAACCGTGCCTACCGGCTGGGGTACAGGCTTTTTGGCGTCCAACTTCGCCAACGAGTTCCTGACCTGGGAAAAAGACGATGTGATCAACGGCGGGCTTGACCTGCATATGTTCGGCAACCGTGTGGAGCTGATTGTGGATGCCTACATCAAGAACATTACCAGCCTGATTACCGTCAACTCCTATCCATTCACCTACGGTGGTGATATCGCTTATTCGCCGGGTTACCTGAGCTGGCCGGCAGTGAATGCGGGTTCGATGAAAAACCGGGGTATTGGTTTTACATTAAATACCGTAAACATTGACAAGGGCGGTTTGTACTGGAAAATGGGGATTAACCTCTCGTTCGACCGCAACAAGGTGACCTCGCTGCTGAACCCGATCACGCCGATCTGGAATGCGACTTCGGTAGGTTTCAAAACCGAAGTGGGCCAGCCCGCGAGCATGATCACCGGTTACATTGCCGATGGCCTTTTCCAGGATGCCAACGATATTAAAAACCACGCGGTACAGACCTCGAACGGTCAGCTGACGATCAACCCGGCAACCGGCAGCTGGGTAGGGGATACCAAGTTCCGTGACCTGAACGGCGATGGCATAATCGACGCCGAGGACCGCACCGTGATCGGTAATCCATGGCCGAAATTTACCCTCGGTTTTAACAACAATGTGACCTACAAGAATTTCGAACTGAATGCATTCCTGACCGGAAGCTTCAAGAACGACATTCTTAACTACCCGCGCTACCGGGCCGAAATCCCAGGCAACGGCGGTGTGTTTGGTAACCAGTGGAAATCGGTGGCCAACTATGCCAAGCCAAGCAGTTACAATCCGGCCGACGCGGAAACGGTAACGCTTACCAATCCGGGCTACACGATCCCGCGCATTGCCCCGGGTGATCCGAACGGTAACAACCGCATGAACACCAACTTCATCGAGGACGGAACCTACGTGCGCCTGAAAAACATCACCATCAGCTACAACTTCCCCAAATCGATGCTGAAAGACTTCTTCATCAGAGGCTTGCGGGCTTCGGTAGGGGCGCAGAACCTGTTTACGATCACCAAGTACAAAGGCTATGATCCGGAAATCGGGATGGTAAACTATGGAGGTACGGTCATGGCCGGTATCGATACGGGCCGCTATCCATCCGTGCGCATGTATTCATTCGGTTTACTGGCTGATTTCTAAGCCGGCCGGTCCAACATCCATTTCAAAAAGATATTTATATGCAATTCAAATTCAGATTCATAGCGGCTATCGCGGCAATGACGCTCCTGCAAGGATGCGGCGAGGACTTCCTCGACCGCCCGCCGCTGGATGCGATTACTTCGGGTAACTTTTACAAAACCGACGACGAGATCATGGCCGGCACCGCGCCGCTTTACAACATTGTTTGGTTTGATTTCAACGACAAGGCCAATATGGCCTTTCAGGAGGCGCGCGCGGGGAACCTGAACTCCAACGACCGCACGGCCTACATCAAGCACGCCATTCCGTCGACCGATGTGAATACGCTGCTGCCGGGTTACAAGTCGTTTTACAAGATCATCGCGCAGAGTAACAATGCCTACAAGGCCATTAACGAGGCGCAGGGTAGCACCGCATCGGCCGCTGTGAAGGCGCAGGGCCTGGGAGAATGCCGCTTTATGCGTGCCACAGCCTATTATTATCTGGTGACCAACTGGGGCGCGGTCCCGATCGTGTACGACAATGTGGCGCAGCTCAACACGCCGCCTGTTCGCAACCGGATCGAGGACGTTTGGAAGCTTGTGATTAATGATTACCGTTTTGCCGCCGAAAACCTGCCTGCAACGGCAGTACAAGGCCGGCTCACTAAATACTCGGCCGAGGGAATGCTCGCACGTATGTACCTGATGCGCTCGGGCCTGAACCAGAAAGGAACCCGCAACCAGTCGGACCTGGATAGCGCCAAGTACTATGCTGAAAGTGTGATCACCAAAAGCGGCCTGGCGCTCGCACCTACGTATGCGGAACTGTTCGAGGGCGCCAACCACAATGCTTCGAAGAACAATCCCGAGAGCTTGTTCTCACTGCAATGGATGCCTGTGAGCAGCCCGTGGGGCGTGAACAACTCGTTTCAGGCGTATTTCGCCTACGATGCCAACATTACCGGCACCGGCGACGGCTGGGGCGCAGCGCAGGGGCTGTCGGCCGACCTGGTGAAGTATTTCACCGAGAATCCGGCCGATTCATTGCGCAGAAAGGCGATCGCCATGTTCGATACCGATGTTTATCCTAATATTCAAAAGGCTACCGGCGGTTTGAAATACAATCGCCCGACAGCATTGTCGGCCATCAAAAAGTACATCATCGGCTCACCGGCGGATAATGGCGGCCTGGGAGGCTTCATGGCCGCGAACATCAATTCCTACATGCTGCGCCTGGCAGAAGTGTACCTGATTTACGCTGATGCGGTGTTGGGTAACAGCGCCACCACGGCCGATACCAAAGCATTGGAATACTTCAATGCCGTGCGTAAACGCGCAGGTATGCCTGCGAAAACCTCGCTGACTTTCGAGGATATTTTCAAGGAAAGAAGGGTAGAAACCGTCTTCGAAGGGAACTCCTGGAACGAAATCGTGCGCTGGTATTATTTCAATCCGGCCAAAGCGATTGCCTACACGGCTGCGCAGCATAAGGAAAACTACACGATGACCTACGCGGCTGGCTCTATCAATCCCAAAAAATACAATGTGACCTACTCGCCAGCTGAGTATTACCCGCTCACTGAGGCCACGTTGTACCTGCCGTTTCCGGAAAGTGAGATCGTAAATGCACCTTCGTTGAAAAATGAGCCAGTCGCATTTGATTTCAGCAAACTAGTCGATTAACCCAAATCTGTGATCACAATGAATTTGAAAAATATAATCAAAACAGGGCTGGGGCTTCTGCTGGCGGCGGGTATGCTGCTATCATTCCAGAGCTGTAACGACGACGATATCGACGGAGCGCCAGCCATCAGCAACGTGCGTCTGCTCGACCCGACGAAAGCCGATAGTTCGCTGACCGCCGCCGAGCCGGGCAGCCTGGTCGTGATCCAGGGGCAAAACCTGGGTAGCGTGCTGAAAGTGTATTTCAATGATTTCGAAGCGAATTTTAACTCCGCATTAGGCAGTAACTCGAATATCGTTATTACCATCCCGGCCAATGCGCCTACCAAAGCGGTGGACGCCGCGGTTCCTAATAAAATCAAAGTCGTTACCAAGGGCGGCGAAGCAACTTACGATTTCGTGTTGACAGCGCCGGTGCCGGTCATTTCGGGCTTGTATTCCGAGTTTGTAAAGGCGAATGGCAACGTGGTGATCAACGGGGATTATTTTTATAATATCAAATCCGTGAAGCTGGGCGGCACCGCATTGCAGATCGTGAGCTCGACTGTAACGCAGATCACCGCCAAAATGCCTGCTACCGCAGCCAGCGATATTATTACCGTGGAAGGGGAGTTTGGAACTGCGAAAACAGGCTTTAAAATAAACGACGCCGTCACCGGAAACATGGTGAATTTCGACGTGCCCGCTACGACCTGGGATGCGGCAGTTTGCTGGGGCGGGGCGCCGATTGTCGCCGCTACCGATGCGCAGGCCATTTCGGGCAAGTTTTCCAGGATCAAGCAAACCAAACTGCCCGCTGCCGGCTACAACGACGGCTGGGTGTTCTCGACCTGCTATTTTGACTTCAAGCTGGCTGCCGGAGACGCGGCCACGCGCCAGTTTAAATTTGAACATAATATAGCAGAGCCCTGGAAAGCAGGGAAATACGATATCACCATCGGCGCGGGTGGTACCGAATACGTCTATTCATTCCAGCCCTGGAACTCTACCGAATATACAGCTACCGGCTACCAGACCAACGGCTGGAAAACCGCGGTGATTGAGCTTTCCGAGTTCAAGAGCACTTCGGGCTCGACCATTGCCGACGTTTCCAAAATCACCGACCTGAAAGTGTCGTTCGGTTCGCCGGACGTGGCCATTGCGTCCTTCAACGGCAGCGTGGACAATTTCCGGATTGTGAAAAAATAGCAGAGATGCCAAACAATACTTTATCCGCCATCGGTTGGGCGCTCGCAATGCTGTTGCTGGGCGGCCCTCCGGTGGCCGGACAAATTCAGGTGACGGTGGACGCGACCGCAGATGTGAAACCCATTTCGCCCTATCTCTACGGCCGGAACAACTCCTTTTCTTCCACCGATCCTAACTGGACCTTGCCTGGGCAGGACCTGGTGCGCTTGCGCGACGCGGGTGTGACGTTTTTTAGGGAAAGCGGAGGGAACAATTCTTCCAAATACAACTGGCGGCGCAAGCTCAGCAGCCATCCCGACTGGTACAACAACGTATACGTCAACAACTGTAACCAGGCCGCACAAGCTCTGCAAAAGCATTTTCCTGCCGCGCAGGGCATGTGGGCCTTTCAATTGCTGGGCTATGCGGCCAAAACCAACGCCGCCAATTTTCCGGACTGGGACTACAACCGCTCACAGTGGTGGGAGGGCGTCAGCCAGAACCTGGCCGGCGGCGGAGTGCCCAACGCGACGGGTACCAAAGCCAAAACCGAAGGAAACATTAGCCTGTATCTGGAAAAGTGGACTGCCGATTCGTCCGTGGCGATGCTGGATCACTGGTTCGGTGCAGGCGGAATTGGCCTGAAAAAGGAAGGTATCCGTTACTGGAACATGGACAATGAGCCGGAAATCTGGTCGGGGACGCATGATGATGTGATGCCGGAGCAGATCAGTCCACAGGAATTTATGCGGCGATACATTGAGCTGGCCAAGAAGGCGAGGGCGAAGTTTCCGGAGATCAAGCTGGTAGGCCCGGTAACGGCCAATGAATGGCAATGGTACAACTGGGGTAACAAACCCATTACTGAATACGGCAAGACTTATCCGTGGCTCGAATATTTCATCAAAACCATTGCCGAAGAGCAGCAGAAAAGCGGCGTAAGGCTGCTGGATGTGCTCGATATTCATTTTTACCCTTCCAGCAAAAAAACAGAGGATATTGTACAGTTTCACCGCGTCTTTTTCGACCGTAATTACAGTTTTTCCGAGGCCAACGGTGTAAAAACCATCAACGGCGGCTATGACAAAAGCCTCACCCGCGAATACATTTTCGGCCGGTGCAATGACTGGCTTACCCAATACCTCGGTGCCGTCCACGGTGTCACCCTCGGGCTCACCGAAACCGGCCTGGATAACAGCGTGGCGCCCTCGGTTACCGCGGTTTGGTATGCTTCCACGTTGGGAGAGTTTATGAAAAACAGTGTGGAGCTGTTCACGCCCTGGACCTGGAATACAGGCATGTGGGAAACGCTGCATTTGTTGAGCCACTACAATCAGTCGCATTCGGTGCGCGGCGTGTCGGGGAATGAGGCGGTCGTATCTGCTTACCCCAGCGTGAATCCGGCCGGGGATTCGCTGACGGTCGTGTTAGTGAACCGGTCAGAAGCTGCACAGGCGGTGAATGTAGTGTTCAGCCACTTTGTGCCGATGCAGGAAAAGGCGACAATGCTCACACTCTCGCAATTGCCCGCAGACGAAACCTTCGTTTCGCACACTCAAAATGCATTGAAGAAATCACAGGTTGACCTTGCAGGTACTGCATTAAATGTATCGCTGGCTCCTATGTCCGTGTCCTCTATTCAGCTCCGTAACGGCGGAACAATACTGGGCGAAGCGCCCTTGCCAGAACCATTCCACGTATTTCCAAACCCAACCTGGGAGCATATCACCGTCCGGTGGGCCGGCCAGGATTTTGACAAAATTACCATCACCGAAAGCACCGGCCGGGAGCTTTACGGCCAACCACTGCAAAAAACGCAGCGCGAGGCTATCGTCCGCCGGAAGTTTGCGGCCGGCATCTACCTGATCAGGCTCTCAGGGCCTGCGGGGCAGTCGACTGTCAGGAAATTTATCGCCCGCTGATACCGGGTATCATATTTGAAAAGCACTCCATGTACTACTTAAAGCGCTCAACTCGCCGAATATCTTATGCATTAATGCTTAATGCTTACCCCTTAAAGCATACAGCTTACAGCATTTTCCTATTGCTGCTCGCAGTTCTTACTACCAACGCCCAGCACAGCAAGCTGGTCAACGAACCGGTCGACATCAGCGCCGATTTCCGGGATTTTTCCAACTCCATTTTCTTTGCCGACAGCCTGGCTGCATTCGACCCTGGTACTGGCGCCGGGAAGATCAAATGGAAAAGAAATGAGCCGTTTTCGGCCCACAATTTCAATAACTCGATGCTGAGCTACAAGCGCTCATTCAGCAACGAGTTTCCTGCCGTTGAATATGCTCAGGACCCGGTTTTGCCGTTTTCGATTGAATTTACTTCCCCGCGTACGGTGCGGATACGTGCCAATACGGGCGCGCAGGGACCCGTGGCGAGCACGTCGCTCATGCTCACGGGCGAGCCCGCGAAGGATGCTTCGTGGAAATACAGCCCAGTTAGCGGCGGGCATCAGTATACCGGCGCGTACGGGTCGGTGACCATCTATGAAAACCCCTGGAAAATCCTAATTCGCGATGCGAATGGTAAAGTTTTGACCCAAACCCGAAGCCAGGCCGACGGCAAGTCTTCTTACACGCCTACATTGCCCTTTTCATTTGTCCGCCGGGCTTCGGATTATTCGCGCAGTGTGGCGGCAGTGTTTTCTATCTCGCCCGAGGAGAAGATATTCGGCTGTGGTGAGTCGTTTACCCGCCTGGATAAAAACGGGCAGAAACTCGTACTCTGGACGCACGATCCGAATGGCGTCGAAACACAAACGATGTACAAACCCATTCCGTTTTACATGAGCTCGCGGGGTTATGGGATGTTCATGCACACCACCTCGCCCATTACCTGCGATTTTGGGGCCACTTATGGAGAGTCGAATGCGATGCAGATAGGCGATGAAAACCTGGACCTGTTTGTATTCCTGGGCCAGCCCAAAGACATTCTGGATGCCTACACCGACCTGACCGGCAAGGCTTCCATGCCGCCATTGTGGTCTTTCGGGCTGTGGATGAGTCGCATTACCTATTTCTCCGAACAAGACGGCCGGAATGTAGCCGCCAAACTCCGCCAAAACCGCATTCCATCGGATGTGATTCATTTCGATACGGGCTGGTTTGAAACCGACTGGCGCTGTGATTACCGGTTTGCGCCTAGCCGGTTCAAGGACCCGGAAGGTATGATCGCCGATCTGAAAAAGCAGGGCTTCCGCACCTCCCTATGGCAGCTTCCTTATTTTGTACCTAAAAATGACCTGTATCCTGAAATCGTTGCAAATGGTCTGGCTGTAAAAAACGCTAACGGTACGCTTCCTTACGAGGACGCCGTGCTGGATTTTTCGAACCCGAATACGATTAAATGGTACCAGAGTAAAATAGCAGGATTGCTGAAACTCGGTGTGTCGGCCATCAAAGTTGATTTTGGAGAGGCGGCCCCGTTATCCGGTGTTTACGCCTCGGGCCGAACCGGCTTTTATGAGCATAATCTTTACCCGCTGCGGTACAACAAGATTGTATCCGAACTGACCCGCAAAATGACCGGCGACAACATCATCTGGGCGCGCAGTACCTGGGCCGGCAGCCAACGTTATCCGATTCATTGGGGAGGCGACGCCGAAACGACCAACAAAGGCATGGAAGCGCAGCTGCGCGGTGGTCTGTCGTTGGGATTATCAGGCTTCACGTTTTGGAGCCACGATATCGGCGGGTTTACCATGAAAACACCGGAAGATCTTTACCGCAGGTGGCTGCCGATGGGGCTGCTCGCCTCGCACACCCGCACACACGGGCAGGCGCCCAAGGAGCCGTGGGAGTATGGGGAGGATTTTCAGAACTATTTCCGAAAAGCGGTGGAAATGAAATACAAGCTGATACCTTATATCTATTCGCAATCCAAGCTTGCTTCGGAAAGAGGCCTGCCGATGGTGCGCGCATTACTCGTGGAATTCCCCGACGATCCCGGTGCGTGGTTGGTCGATAATGAATACATGCTGGGCTCGGATCTGCTCGTGGCGCCTCTATTCGAAAACGGCAAAACCCGCAGCGTGTATCTGCCGAAAGGCAAATGGACCGACTACCAAACCGGCAAAACATACGAAAGCGGCTGGCACGAAATAGCAACCGGTGAGCTGGATGTGGTAATCCTGGTGCGCCAGGGAGCTGTGCTTCCGCACGTTGGCGTTGCGCAGTCTACGGGCGATATCGACTGGTCGCGCATTGCATTGGCGACCTATGGCAGCGGCGCCACGGCCAGCGTGCAACTTTTCCTGCCTGGCCAGGAGCGTGTGAAGGAGCTCATCCTCACGAAGAAGGGAAGCAAGTACGTGGTGAATACCGATCCGTTCGGAGGGAAAATTCAATGGGAAATCCGGTGAGACTCCGGCGATGATTGGAGGCGACCTTGCTTACCGACGCCGAAGAACTTGAAATAGCGGAAATCGGGTTATTCCCAGCGGCAACAAACGGAATGGAGCGGTTCATGCTTACAGCTGTATTCAGCGAACCAGTAGTGTGGATCGTTGACCTCCAAGTACTCAAAGGTATCGTGCCGGTAACGTTCTGCAAATCGTCTGTCTAATAAAACAAACACAGAGCCGGGATTCGGCCAGTCGATTGCTACTTGAACGATCTTGTTACCACACTGAAGTTCATGGTGCAATAGCACGCTCAAATGCTCATTGAGTTTTAACGCAAGGCTGGCCATCTCCCGGAGATCAACTTCCGTAAATGAAGAATGTTCAGTAAAATGATCTCTGGTAAGCATTAACGGCTCTTTGTTATTCATAGATAGTTGCTCCCTTAAAGATGTCAGCAAAGATCTGCCAGTCAGCGAGATCTGCATTTACACCCGCAGAAGTATTATCATAGTAGCCTTGAATATCTTCAGTGTAAGAGCTTACGGCTGCTAGGAAGTCGTCCAGCGTTTTATTCTCCCAGTTCTGGGGGTTTTGGGCTAAATCCTGCCTCAGCAACTCAATGAACTGGGAGAATGCTTGTCGGCTGGTTGCTTTGAAGTGTAAAATTGTATCTGTCATCAAGTCGAAGTTGATTTACCAAATTTAGCAAACAGTCATTATTTGAATAGTAAAAAGGTTAAATAGTCTTTCGGTAAATCTCCTAAATATTGTTTTAATTTATTGATAACGAGTGTAGTATCCTTACCTTGTGCGTGTGCGAGCACTTGATAAAAGTAACCAAATATGCATTTTGTTTTATTTTATCTTGAATTGTTTCTAATCTTTGCTTGGTATAACTGAAATGAATTACTTTGTGCGATTACAGTTTGCGCAATGGAACCATTTAACGACCAGGCTACGGATGAGCTGCTGATTTGGAGGGCCTTCAAGTCGGGAGACGAGGCGGCTTTCGGGGAAATATACCGGACGCAGGTGCAAGGGCTGCTGAATTATGGAAACAAGATCAATCCCGACAGGCAGCAGGTTCAGGACAGCGTTCAGGATCTGTTTATCGAATTGTGGAACAGCCGTGAGAGATTGAAGGATACCAGTTCTGTCAAATTCTACCTGTTCAGGTCGCTGCGCAACAAGCTGAGCAAACTGTCCAGGCCGGATCATTCGTTTCCGCTCGATAATGCGTATGACACATTATCGGATCCGTCAGTCACTTTCTACATTTTCGACCATGAAATCGAAGCGGAGCGGATTGAGCGGTTGCAGAAAACGATTTTGAAACTATCCAGGCGACAGCAGGAGGCCATAAACCTCCGGTATTTTCACGATTTCAGCAATGACGAAATAGCCGAGATCATGGGTTTGAACTACCAGTCGGCATGCAAGCTCATTTATAGCGGGCTTAAATTTCTTAAAGAAAATGTAAAATTATTTACATTTATTATGCTCTTGCTGAGGTAGTTGAAAAGTTTTTGTAATTATTTTTCAAATAAAATGGACTAAAAAAGGCCGTTTTCTCCATTAGGTGTTAAAAAACACATGACCTGATGGAAGCAGATCGCTCTTCATATAAACTCAACGATTTTATCGCCGACGATTCTTTCAAGGAATGGGCCTTGGGAATGGCAAAGTCGGATTTCTGGGATAGTTATCGGACGCAATATCCTGCGCAACAGCCGGTGGTCGAAGAGGCTCGGCTGTTGCTTTTGGCGTTAAAGGCATCGCAGCAGAGCCGCGAGGATGATCATGTCGTAGAAGCGATCTGGGAAAATATCAAAGTGGGCAAGGGTAAAAAGTCGAGGACAGTCGTTTTCAGACCCGCGTTTTGGCGAGTTGCCGCCGCAGCCGCGGTATTGCTGATTTGTTGGGGCGGATACCACTTTGGCGGAAGGAAGGAGCCAGGGTTCGGATGGCAGGATAACATTGCGGCCCTGTCGGATATGACTCAGGAAAGCAACACGTCGGGGAAACCAAGAGACGTTAGATTGCCCGACGGGAGCATGATCACGCTGGAAAACAATGCCGTTCTAAAATACGACAAGGATTTTAATGCAGCTACCAGGACGGTGTTCCTTCGCGGAAAGGCTTTTTTCGATGTTGCCAGGAATGCTGAGAAGCCCTTTATCATACATTCCAACGGCTTGGTTACCAAGGTGCTCGGCACCAGTTTTACCATCGCGGCTGATGAAGACGACGATGATGTGACAGTTTCGGTCGTAACCGGCAAAGTGGCCGTCGTTCCGCAGGACAGGTTCGAATCGCTACCCGAAAAGCAAAGTCCTCAACTCTCCGGGCTTGTGCTCACGCCCAATCAGAAGGCGGTGTATTCCCGCGAAAGCGCACATTTGGCCAAAACATTGGTCGAAAACCCTGTGGTGGTCGACAAATCGCTGGTACCCGATCACTTCACTTTTGAAAACACACCGGTGAATGAGGTGTTCGCGGCGCTGTCGAAGGCATATGGGATCAACCTGGTTTATGATAGTAGCACATTCCAGGATTGCTCGCTGATTGTGGCGCTTGAAGACGAGAGCCTCTACGATAAGCTGCGCGTGATTTGTAAAACGCTGAATGCGACGTATAGGGTAATGGGTAGTGAAATTCTGATTGAAGGCAAAGGATGTAAACAGTAATTATTTCAGGTGTAAAAAAACCGGAAATGCTCGCAACATTTCCGGTCATAAGGCCCTTTTCTGCTCCCTCGCAAGGATAGGAAAGGTGTAGTTCGTCAATCGTTTCTTAATTAATTAACAAAACCAGTTCAAATTTATGGAAAAACATCGACAATTTTTCTCTACCCTGTTGACAGTTATGAAGATCGCCGGGCCGCCATTGTTTATTGTTTTGCTCACTTTCAGTCTGGGCGTGGCTAAGGAGGGGTATAGTCAGGAGTTATTGAAAAGGCGATTGAGTATCGATGTCAATAACGAGGAATTCAGGAACGTTCTGTCCAAAATTGAAAAAACAGCGGATGTCAAGTTCTCCTTTGTACCGCAGCTTATCTCAGCCCATGAGAAAGTATCTGTTTCGGCTCAGAGTGAGACGCTTGCGAGTGTGCTGGACGAAGTATTGTCGCCGCTTAAAATCAGCTATGAGGTATCCGGGAAATACATTGTTCTTAAAAAAAACGTCATAAGCCTCGCAACACCCCTGGTGCTTCCCCGGCCGGTGATCGAAGGAAGCACGGTCCGGGGTAAGGTAACCGACGTGAAGGGAGAACTGCTGATCGGCACCACCGTGTTCCTGAATCAGACCCGGAACTCGATCGTAGACCAGGAAGGAATGTTTGTTTTCAACAACGTGCTCGACGGCAGGTACACGATCCAGTTTACCAGTGTGGGTTTCAAAAGTCTTAAAAAGGAGATAGAAGTAAAAGGCGGTGATCTGAGGCTCGATATTGTGATGATGGAGGACAATTTGCAGCTCGATCAGGTAGTGGTGACCTCGGGCGGTTCGCCTAAGAAAAAGATCGAGTCGAGCGTGGCGGTTACCACTATCAGCGCCAAACAGCTTACGCAAAGACCACCCCTGAACAGCACGGATATGCTCAAAGCTATCCCCGGCCTTTCGGTGGAAAGCAGCGGAGGAGATGGTCCTGGTAGCGTGCGGGTACGCGGTTTGCCCGGAGGCGGGTACGTGTTCATGGGCGTAATGGAAGACGGTCTGCCGGTGCTCCCCACCGGATTTACGACGAGCCCTTCGGCCGACCAGTATTATAAGGTGGATTTGACGGTGAAGAATGTGGAGGCGGTGCGTGGAGGTAATGCGTCGGTTATTCTGGCTAATACGCCGGGCGCGCTGATCAACGTGCTGTCGAATACGGGTGGAGAGACATTTGCAGGTAAAGTAAAATACACACGCGGCCTTTCCCAGAATGCAAACAGGGTGGATTTGAATCTGGGCGGGCCGCTTAGTTCTAAGGTGAAGTTCAATTTGGGAGGATTTTACCGTGGCGATGCGGGTATTCGCCCACCTTCTTACCGGGCCAATGAAGGCGGTCAGCTGAAAATGAACCTGACTTATCAGATCAAGCCCAATAGCTACATCCGCTTTTACGGCAAATACCTGAACGACAAAACCACCTGGCTTGTGCCGGCCTATTACAGTTACGATGGCTCTGGCCAGGGAAGAGCATTGCCGGGATTCGATCCGTTGACGGAAATCCTTGCCACCAGGGATACGAAAGTGGATCTGACAGGCCCCGACGGCCAGAAACGCAGCTATGATTTCGCCGATGGCGTTCACCTGAAATCGATTTCAGGTGGGATGGAGTTCAAGCATACGACAAGCGGTGAGTGGACGATTAAAAACAGTATGCGCTACCAAAGCACCAAAGGCGGTTTTGTGGGCGCAGTCGTGACCTCGCCTTCGACTTATAAGAGCTCGGTGAAATACTATTATCCCGGCGGGCAGGAATTGGTTAACCCCACAGGGTATTATACCGGACAGAATTTCACAGGTACTACCACCCGCGACAACCAGTTTGTAGATATCCTGGATATCGGCAAGCAAATCGGCCGGCATTCATTGTCCTTCGGCGGAGCATTCCATTCTTATGACGTGAACACATATACGCTCGGAGCGACTTTTTACACCGAAATCAAAGACAAGCCCCGTACGCTGCTCATCGGTGATAATAAAGGAAATGGTTACAGCGGAGTGAATATTGCCAACTACCGCGATGGGTTGACGACGATCTCTTCGGTGACAGTCAGTGATGAAATCAATCTGGGAAGGTTAACGACCGATCTGGGCCTGCGCGTCGACCGGTTCCATGTGAAGGGTAACCGTTTGCAAAATACCGCTCCGTTTACAAATGTGACCGCTTTTGATGAAAGCAATACATATCTCACCGGTTCATTAGGCTTAAACTATAAGGTCAATGATGAGCATGCGCTGTTTGCAAGGGCTACCAAAACTTATAGCGCATTGAATATCAATGATTATTCCAACTTTAATTTCAACCCTGAAACGGTGAAGGACCGTGGTGTTTTCATGGCGGAAGGCGGGTATAAGGTCAATACCTCCCGGTTTGCGCTGTTCAGCTCGCTGATTTATGCCAGGCTCACCAATATCGCTTCCACGATGGCGATCCCGAATACGACAGCCGGGTTTATCAATATCGGGACATTTGCGTCGAGCCGCAACCTGAGCGCGGAAATCGAAGCGATTTACACGCCCTCCAAAATGTTGAATTTCAGGCTGACGACCACTTTCCAAAACAGCAAGTATACCAAGTACGAGGTTACCGCGCCCGACAACGCCCGCGAAGACCTGGCGGGCAAGCCCTACATTTGGTCGGGTAACAATGCCGAGCGGATTCCCAGCTACATTATCGAGCTTTCGGCGAGTTATACCTACAAAATCTTCGATGCGTTCCTGAGTTTCCGTCAGATCGGAAAGCGCTATACATCGCCCAGCAACGTGTACCGCCTGAATGGCTATAATGAAATTTCGGCGGGACTGGATTGCAAGATCACCAAGGCGATTGGTTTGCGGGTATGGGCCGACAACCTGGCCAATAGCCGGGGGCTAACCGAGGGGAATATCCGCGGCGACCAATTCCTGGCCAATGGCGCTTTCGAAAAGGGCTCCCTGCAAATTGGCCGGGTTATCCTGCCCAGAAGCTTCTGGACTGCCCTGACCATCTCATTCTAAATTTTTTTCTCAATGGAAGCGTAGCCGGGGAAACCTTTTTCCGGCTCGCTTCTGCTTTCTGCCAACCACTCACATTTACTTTCAGCGATTCACTATGAAATATGTAAACTTCGCTCTTGCGATTGCGGGATTGTTTTGCGCCATAACAGGCAAGGCCGGCCAGCCTGATCAAGGAAATCCCCCCAAAAGGCCCCGATTGGTGGTGGGAATCGTCGTGGATCAAATGCGCTACGATTACTTATACAGGTATTATGACAAATACGCTGCGGGCGGTTTCAAAAGAATCCTTGGAGAGGGATTCAATTGCCGCAATCATCATTATCACTATGCGCTTACGGTGACCGCCGCCGGTCATGCCTCGGTGTACACCGGCTCGGCCCCTTCCGTTCACGGTATTGTCGGCAACGACTGGTATGATGCCCATGCGGGCAGGAAAACATATTGCGTCGGTGATAGCAGCGTCGAGACGGTCGGAAGTTCGAACCCGGTTGCGGGCAAAATGTCACCGAAAAACTTGCTGGTAAGCACCATTACCGATCAGCTGCGGCTGGCAACCAACTTCCGGTCGAAAGTAATAGGGATAGCGCTCAAAGACCGGGGCGCGATTCTGCCAGCCGGGCACACCGCCAACGGCGCTTACTGGTTTGATAGCAAGACCGGAAACTGGATTACCAGCAGCTTCTACACCCGCGAGCTGCCCGAGTGGGTGCGCAACTACAATGCCCGGAAGCGCGCCTCTCAACTGATGACCGAGGGATGGGCGACGCTGCTGCCCGTTGCGGAATACACAGAAAGTACAACCGACGATCAACCCTATGAAGCTAAAATGGGCGCGGCCAAGCAATCGGTTTTCCCGTATGAGCTTGCGGGGGCGGCGGGCGACGCTTTTGGCATACTCTCCTCCACACCGCATGGGAACACGCTGACCAAGGAAATGGCATTCGAAGCGCTGGAAAATGAAAAGTTGGGGACAGGGAATTTTATCGATTTCCTGGCCGTCAGCTTTTCGTCGCCCGACTACGTGGGCCACGGTTTTGGTCCTAATTCAGTGGAGGCCGAAGATATATACCTGAGACTGGACAAGGATATCGCGGAAATGCTCGGTAAGCTCGATCAGAAGCTCGGCAAGGGGAACTACCTGTTTTTTCTGACCGCCGACCATGGCATTATGGACGTGGCGGATTTCTGGAAAGCGCACAAGTTGCCGGCCGGCCGTATTGATTACCTGCAAATGAATGCGGCTGTCAAGGCAGCCCTGAAAGCCAGGTTTGGGGATGCTGACTTTATCGCGGCAAGCGAGAATTTTCAGTTTTATCTCAATCATCGGTTGCTCGAAGAGAGGGGAGTTACAGCCGAGGCTGTCTTTCAGGTAATTCGCCAGGCGCTCGGTAATTTTGCGGGCGTCGCGGATGTTCTCAACCTTCAAGAGCTATATAAGTCGGGACTGAACGAGTACCAGACCACTCTCTACAAAAACAACTACAACCGTAAGCGAAGCGGGGATATTCAGATCGTCGTCGAGCCGGGCTGGATGGCTGGCCCTATTGCGGCAAACCACGGCTCGCCTTACAACAACGATACGCATATCCCACTTTTGTTTTATGGCTGGGGCGTAAAGCCCGGTGAAACTTTTCGCAGAACGTCGGTAGCCGACACTTCGCCCACGCTTGCGGCCCTGCTGAGTATTCTGGAGCCGAATGGCAACATCGGCAATGTGATCGACGAGCTCATCGATCCCGGCCGTTGAAAAGTATAAGTCTTGCATAGAAATCTATAAGCCCGCCCGCCCGGTACCTGCCAACTTTGCATCAGTCAATTAAACAAACCAAGATGATGACAAAGACAGTTTTGATTACAGGTGCTTCTTCGGGATTCGGGAAGGATGCTGTGCGGTTATTTCAAAAAAACGGATGGAATGTAATTGCTTCGATGCGCTCGCCGGAGAAAGAGACCGAACTGGGTGGGCTCGACCGTGTGGCGCTGGTGCGCCTGGACGTGACAGACAGCGCTAGCATACAAAAGGCAGTGGAAGAGGGGATTGCGCGTTTCGGTAGGATTGATGCGCTGGTCAACAATGCGGGATTTGGCTCGCTGGGGGTGCTGGAAGCGGCTCCCGCGGAGGTGATGCGGCAGCAGTTCGATGTGAATGTGTTTGGTATGATCGAAATGATCAAGGCGGTGCTGCCGCATATGCGCGGCAACAGGAGCGGGGTGATCGTCAACGTGGCGTCGATGGGCGGCCGGATCGCCTTTCCGTTCTCTACATTATATCATGCTACCAAGTATGCGGTGGAGGGACTTTCGGAGTCGCTGCAATATGAACTCGAACCGTTGGGTATCCGGGTGAAAATCGTGGAGCCGGGCGGCTATAAAACGGATTTCGCAGGCCGGTCGCTGGCAACTTTTGGCGCGGGCGATTTGTTGGACTACATGCCTGCCTACGATGCTTTTGCGGGACAGGTGGATAACTGGCCGATGTCCGACCGCGTGTGGGAAGTAGCCGGGGCTATTTTTGAGGCGGCCAGCGATGGCACGCAGCAGCTGCGTTACCCGGTTGGCGCAGATGCGGTGCAACTGCTCCAGGCGCGGAAAGAAATGGACGACCTCGCGATCAAAAACTTGATTGCCAGCCATATTTAGCATTAACTATTCAGCAGTTTCACTGTTATGACCAGCCAATATCTCGATATCGAAACCATCAGCGGGCTGCACGACTACGTAGGCGCGCCCAGGCCCAGGCATCCGCTGATCAGCGTGATCGATAATACTCAGTTTTACGCGCAATGCCCGCGCGAGCTGACAGCGTTCCGGTTCGGATTCTACACGATCTCGTGCAAGCGCATTCAGGGAGTTTTGAAGTATGGCAAAGGGCATTACGATTTCAGTGAGGGCTCGCTGATGTTCACCGCGCCGTGGCAGGTTATCACAGGCAGCATTGAAGAAGGAGGCGTGGAGGAGGGGTGGGCGCTGTTCATCCACCCCGACTTGCTTAATGCCACCGAACTTGGAAAAAAGATGCATCAATATTCGTTTTTCAATTACGATGTAAATGAGGCGTTGCACATTTCCGAGGACGAAAAGCAGGTGATCCGCGACTGCGTAGCAAAAATCGAGCGGGAATATTCACAGAATATCGACAAGCACACGCTCCGGCTTATTACAGGTAATATCGAGCTGCTGCTCAATTACTGCGACCGGTTCTACGACCGCCAGTTTTATACCCGCGCGAAGGTGAGTAACGATCTCGTGCAGCATTTTGAAAGACTGCTGAACGAGTATTTTGCGAAAGATACGCTGATCGAAACGGGCCTGCCCAGTGTTAAGTACTTCGCATCCGAGCTGAACCTTTCGCCCAACTACCTGTCCGATCTGCTCAACCGCTTTACGGGCAAAACCACCCAGGAGCACATTCATCTGCGGATGATCGATAAAGCGAAATCGCTTCTTTGGGGAACCGAGCAGTCGATCAGCGAAATCGCTTATGACCTCGGTTTTGAGCATCCTTCGCATTTCACGAAGATCTTTAAAACCAAAACCGGCAAATCGCCGAGCGCATTCAGGAACCTGAATTGACGAATGGCGTGAAATGCTACAAACCTGGCGGGAAATATTAGCCTTTCCGCCGTTGCGACCGGCTTATTTTGAATGAACAAATCATTTTAAAATAAGCCATGAAAATCAAATTAGAAATCAAATGCTCACCCGCACCAAAACGGATATTCTGCGGGCTGCTTGCTGGTTGTTTGTTGTTGGGAGGACTGCCGGGGTGTAAGGAGCGCAATGAAGCAGTAAGTCCCGGAAATGCGAGCGGAGAAGGCGCCACTGAGGTCGGTGTGCCGGATGGGGAGCTTGTCAGCAAGGTAATAGGCGCTGCCGGCGGCACAATTTCGTCGGCAGATAACCAGGTAACATTGACGATTCCGGCAAGGGCATTGGCCAAGGATACTCAGATTCTTATTCAGCCCATTACCAATGAAGCGCCCAACGGGCTGGGAGCGGCCTACCGGTTTTTACCCGACGGCACTACTTTCGCCAGGCCTGCATCTCTCACTTTCAACTACGACCCGCGCAGGGTAGCGGCTAATACTCCCGAGGGGTTCAGGGTAGCCACGCAAGGCACCGATGGGCGCTGGTACCGCACGCCCGAAGCGCGTGTGGACACGGTAGCACATACGGTAACAGCGGAAATGCCGCATTTCAGCGACTGGACTGCATTTGAATTGGCTGTCATCGAAAATATGTCTCTGGATGGGGCACATTATGCCGAACTTGGTGCGTCGGTCGAGCTCAAAATGGGCGTATACAACACAACAATTGTTTTCGGAGGCTGGGATAAGGACGTGCCCGATGTGGAAGTGGAAAAGGTGGAATGGAAGGTGATGGGCGGGGCTGCCAATGGAACAGTCAAGGCGGGTAGTCCGGGCACTGATTATTTTGGTACTATTTATAATGCAACTTTTACGGCTCCTGCCCAAAATCCTCCCAGCAATCCGGTTACGGTGGTGGCCGACGTTACTTTGAAAGGCGGTAAAAGAAAAATACAGGTCATCAAGCAAATCCTGATCGGTAAGGACTACTTCCGTGGCGTTTTTGCTGAGACGCCGTTTGACTGGGAAAACCTGTCTTTCATGATCACGGGTAAGAACATCGCTCTGGTCGGGTACAATGAAAACCCGTCTCAATCTCTTCATATACAGCTCAACAATGTGAACCTGACGGCGCCGAACCGCACCTATGCGTATGGCGAACGGGCCGACAAGGCGCCTGGGGGGAATTTACGACCCATTACTACGGTGAAGACGGCGGATGGCTTTCGGCGCACGCGGATTGTCCCAAGGGACTGCGGGTTTCGCCGGGTGGTGTTACCATCACGCAAATCAGCATTGTCGATGGGGTGGAGTACATTCAGGGGCATTTGAACGGCAACTATTACATGCGTCCCGGCGGTTGTCCGGCCGCGCTGCGCTGGTTTCCTATTGTTGGCGAGTTCAGGATAAAAAATAGTTTCAATAATGGCCGGAAGCCGGCTGGCATGGCTAACTTTAAAGGGTTGTGATACCTTTAATCGAAAGCCTATGACAATCAAAACAAAACGCATTTATGAACCCGCTGCGGCGACCGATGGCTACCGTGTACTGGTAGACCGCCTGTGGCCACGCGGGCTTACCAAGGAAGCGGCCGGTATCGACCGCTGGATGAAAGAAGTGGCGCCGTCCAATGAGCTGCGGACGTGGTTTCACGCCCATATGGACGAATGGGATGAGTTCAGTGCCCGCTACAAAGCCGAGCTGAAAGATTCCGACGCATTGACTGCATTGCGCGAAATCGTTTCAGATCACAAAGTAGTTACGCTGCTATTTGCCGCGAAAACAGAGGACCGCAATCAGGCGCTAGTCTTGAAGGAACTGCTCGAAAAAGCCTGATCTCCCACTCAACGTTCCCATATTACCCACAGGGGGCAGTATCTAAAGTTGAAAATTTTATAGGAATTATTTGATAAAAAATAGGTGTAATCGAAGTAAATTGATTATATTTAAGTAAATCAAAAATCCTCAGACCATGATGCCATTCATTAAAGTTACCGGCGAATTCGACGAAAGCCTGAACGTAAGTGTGGAGAAAATCCTGTACTACATGGGATATAGCCACGGGTCCACGATTTGGCTTGCTACCAGTATTTCCCTTCGTGTGAAGGAATGCGAAGAGGATATTAAAAGGCTCATCGAAGAAGCATATATGCAGGAGGCATAAGCCGGGAAGGCTGCATCACGGTATGCAGCATCGACCTGTACAAACAGTGATTGATCGCTGGCGGGAAAACATAGCTCGTCAGCGATTTTTTTTGTGCCCATCGTAACTGTTGGTGAGCTACTGAATGATAAAAATAGGATTATTTTAATAAGTTAAAATGCTAATATGAAGAATTTTGGCGGAATGGGAAAGGAATTCTTAAATTTGTAAACTATTGATAAACAATGATAATTTATATGGGTAATGTGAATATTGGTTGTTGATGTGTAATGTGACTGACTATTATTATTTAGTACTTTACCGTTATTTAGAATTGTATTACTAATTGGCTAAAAACCTCCTGAAAATATTGCCCTGAGGGCATCCAGTAAAATTCAATACCATGAAACAAGTAAAACAGCGTAAAAGCAAACACGCGCCGGTAGGTTTCCGCGCATTTCTCGGTCAGTTTTTTACGGACCGTACACCAGTAAAAGAAGAAGGATATTCAGAAAACCGGTACTCGGTTCTATATACTTTGAATGAGCAGTACCAGCATGTGGGCTGCCCTACACAAGAGGAAGCGCAGTTGGTGCAAAGCCTGATGCTTACCGATGACAACCGTGTGCCGGTGGGTATTTATGACTCGCGGACCGACTCTTTCGAATGGGAGATTGTAGGGGAGTATCTCGCCGCTCAGGGGTCCGATGCGCATCAGCGCGACCGTGAAGAGGCGATTCTGACCATCGCGCGTGCATTGCGCCGCCGCGACGCGAGCTGGCATCCGGAATATCTGCAGCGTCCAAGCTTCTTCGCCTGAGCACCGGAAGAATTTTAAGCATTGTATAAAAAGTAACTAGGCCGTCTCCTGAGGAGTACGGCCTAGTTTTTTAATGTCTTAGTCTATTACCAAGTAAGGATAACAGAAACATTAGGAAGAATAGAATCAAGCCACAAAAGAAGCTGAGTAAGAGAAAGTCCAATTCCTACCATGATATTGATGAGGTTAGTGTTTTTGTTGCCTACTCGTTTCCAGTGGTTTTCGGCTGTCCCACACCTTGCAAGATGTTGTAATATTAGTGCGACACATTATTAAAAGCAAATTCGATAATTCGACGTTATCGTGCTACCGGATTTGATTTCGTTGGTTTGCATGTGTCGTTTAGTAACTAATTCATAAATAGACTTCTACAACAATAGTATTTCTTAAATAGTTGATTGTTAGTATTTTGTAATGAATGCTTCTAAGCCGAAGGTTTTAGGCAGGAGAAATGAGATTGTAAAATAGTGTCGTATTGGTGTCGAATAAATTTAATTACTCTGAATTAAATTTGACCTTGTTTCGGGATTTATGCCACAATAACCCGGGATTGTGATACGGGTGTTTTCAGGGCTTCCGGAAATTTGCAACGTCTGAGTGCTTGACTTAACTTTCAGGAAAATTCCAAATCCTTATAACTGATGAAAAGACTTTTGCTCCTGCTTGCGCTTACGGTCATCTTTGCGGCTTCCAAACCCCGCAAAATCACCTGGGTGGCTATCGGCGATTCGATTACTTACCTCAACGACCACCAGAACGAAACGGGAAACCGTGTTACAAAGGGTTATCTGACATTGATTTCGGAGAAATTCCCACAGGTAACTTATGTCAACCAGGGCCACAATGGCTGGACGTCGGTGAACATCGCCGATAAAATCGAGTCGCTCGGGCTTGTGGAGGCGGATGTTTACACGGTTTTCCTGGGTACTAACGACTGGTGGCAGGGAAAGCCGCTTGGAACGATCGCGGATTATGAGCAGGGGAAGGGGAGCAGCACGGTTTATGGCGCGTTCAGGGTGATTACCGATAAATTGAAACAACTCAATAAGAAGGCGAAAATTATCCTCATTACGCCCATGCAGCGGGGGGATTTCGTGTATATCAACAGCTATAAAAACAATGCATTCGGATCCTACAAACCTAAAAGGGACCAGACTTTGGAGCAGTTCGCGAATGCGGTAGTCGAAATCGGGAAGAGGGAAAAGATACCCGTTGTGGATCTATATCATGACAGCGGCATCAATCTGGACAATATGGTCCGTTTCAAACGCCTGAAAGATCCGCAAACGGGTGCTTACAAAGATTTTAAATACCCTGACTACGTGGATGTGCCCTTTAACCCGGAGGCGGACGAGTATCCGTACCCCCAGGAATCTATCGATATGACCTACGATGGTTTGCACCCGTCCGATAAGGGGTATGAGGTAATTGCGGGAATGCTGATCAAGAAGTGGAAGGGGCTGAAATGATGCCTCCCCGTTGCTACTCCGCCTTGGGGTTGGTCATATAGGTTTTGAGGTCGCCGAGCAGATTATACAATGACGCATTGATGCCTTCATTGTCTGCTTTCGCGGTTTGCAGGGCCAATTCGGCATCTTTGCGTTTTTTGCGGCTGCTTTCTGTTTTAATGATTTGCTCTTTGGCAATGATATTGTCATTTTCCTTCGAGCTCAATCGTATGGGGCTGTGCTCGGCGGAAACGCCGTCGAGCGTGGTAATGCGAGCGTCATACTGATTGTCCTTGTACTGAACACCGAGGTCAAACCGGATATATTGATAGTCTGAATGGATAACGGGTATGTAGCTCGTAATGAGTATGATGCCTGCCTGGGTGTCGTCGCTGGTGATTGCATTTTGCGCATTCCCGAACTTTCTGTCGACCCATGCCCTGACTTTCTGGTGAAGCTCGGTCTTACTTAATTTGGGTTGTCCCGAGTCGGTATAGCTGATGTTGTTTTTGGAGTCGAGCGGCAGCTTGCCATCCTGTGCGAAAGTGTGGGTGGCCGCTGCGAGCAGGGCGCAAAGAAGCAAATGTTTCAAGACTAAGTGTTGAATTGGTGACGGGCAAATATAGCGGAAAACATTTAGGCGGGGCTTTCGGTGACTTTGTATTTGGTCCGGTTTTTTAAAAGGGATGATTTGGTTACTTTTAACTGTACTAAACTCAATAGGTTATGGCTAATTTCAAAAACGTTTCGCTTGCAATTGCGCTGCTGATCTGCGCTTCGTTTACAATGCTACACCACGGCTGGGCCGACTACGACCAGACTAAACCGACAGATTTTAAAGCCAAAATAGAGGAGCTTACCTACGAAAACCCGCACGTGCTTGCCAAAGTGAAGTACAACAAAGAGCTTACGACCGTGTACCTCGCGCCTGTGACCCGTATGGAGTCGCGTGGGTTGAATGCCGACATGATCAAAAAGGGTACGACCATTCGATTTGTAGCCTATCCGCACAAAACCGAGAAAAACGAGATGCGCGCCGAGCGTATTTTTGTGGGGGACGACAAGTACGAACTCCGGTAGGTGTGCAGTCGTATCATAAATGGCTTGAATGGCTTGAAAAGTCGGGGTGGGCCGTAGGGATCCGGCAATCGTTGTGGCTGTATCCGGCCCTTGAAATCCTTCATATTTTCGGTATTGTACTTCTGGTAGGTGCAGCGTTTCTTTTCGACCTGCGCCTGCTGGGTTTTTCCCGGAACCTGCCTGTGACAGGGCTTTCGAAGCACTTATTGCCCTGGTCGCAGCGCGGGTTGATTTTGATTATCCCATCAGGCATTTTATTGTTTTTGACCAATGCACAGGCTTTGGGCGTCGACCCTGTTTTCTGGACGAAAGTCGGGTTGATATTGTTTGCTGGGTTAAATGTGTTTGTATTTCATCGGTTCGTTTATGAGCCGTTTAAGCGGCACGGTGCGCGTGGGGACTTGCCGGGAATGGCGCGGCTGTGTGCAGGTATTTCGATTGTGGTTTGGGTGGCCGTGGTTGCCTGCGGGCGGTTGCTGGCTTATTAAGCGGAGGCCGTTTGCTCATTGTATTTTAATGTAACGATTTACGGTATTAGCTTTTTGCCAGACGTAAATATATGGCGATGGGCAATAGCTACTCTCAAATTTTCATTCAATGCGTTTTTGCAGTAAAATATCGTGCTGCTTTGCTACACAAACCGTGGAGGTATGAGCTTTTCGGGGTTATTGGTAATTTGATAAATGAAACGGGAGCGGAGACCTTCATTGTCAATGGCGTCGAGGATCATGTGCATTGTTTGTTTAGATTGAAGCCGTCATTATCGATCTCCGAAGTCATGAAGGTTGCCAAGGCCAAGTCCTCAAAGTGGATCAATGAATCGGGATTCTTGAAAAGCAGGTTTGAATGGCAGGTTGGGTATGGCGCATTCTCCTATAATAAATCCGAAATCAAGCGGGTTTACAGGTACATTGAAAATCAGGAAGAACATCATTACGGAATTTCCTTTCCGGAAGAATATCTGAATATGCTCGTAAAGAACGGCGTTGAATTTCAGGAACAATATCTTTTTCATGCGCCCGTCTGATTCCTTTTTCAGGGATTAAAATCCCTGGCTGGAGTGTCGTTCGTGCCTCCGGCACTGATCGCCCGCAAGTACCGAAGGCACGAACCATTTCTCGGTCAGAAAATTCATTTTCTGGTTAAAAGGCCGTACCTTTGCGCCTTAATTGGACATCATGATTTACTTCTTCACTGGCGGGGACGAAACCGTCTTTGCACTACAAACCGAGCGAACGCTCACTGCCTCCGATTCCTCCAAATTAAGCTGGCTTTTCGGCGGCGCAGAACTCCGGAAGGAGACGGTTCTCACAGACTTTTTCGTCGGGCCACGCGCTGCTATGATAACGCCGTGGAGCACCAATGCCGTCGAGATTACCCAGAATATGGGCCTGGAAGGCATTGTACGCATCGAGGAATTCAAGAAAGTAAGCGCTGATTTCACGGATTTCGATCCGATGCTCTCGCAGAAATACAGCGAGCTGAATCAGGATATTTACACCATCAATATCAAACCTGAACCCGTTCAGGAAGTCAACGATATTGCCGCCTATAACAAACAGGAAGGCCTCGCATTGAGCGACGAAGAGGTTGATTACCTCAATGGCCTTGCCGAAAAACTCGGTCGCAAACTGACCGATTCGGAGGTATTCGGTTTCTCACAGGTGAACTCGGAGCACTGCCGCCACAAGATCTTCAACGGCGTTTTTGTGATCGACGGTCAGGAGCAGCCGGTTTCGCTTTTCAAACTGATCCGCAAGACTTCGGAAACAAACCCGAATTCGATTGTTTCAGCCTATAAAGACAATGTTGCATTCCTGAAAGGTCCGGTGGTACAGCAGTTTGCGCCAAAGCGCCCCGATGTGCCGGAATACTACGAAATCAAGGATTTTGAATCCGTACTGTCATTGAAAGCGGAAACACACAATTTCCCGACCACCGTGGAGCCATTCAACGGCGCTGCGACGGGTTCGGGCGGAGAGATTCGCGACCGCCTCGCAGGCGGACAAGGTGCGATCCCGCTCGCGGGTACGGCTGTGTATATGACTGCGCTCTCACGTCTGGAAGAGAACCGCCCATGGGAAAAAGGTGTTGAGGAACGTCAATGGCTGTATCAAACGCCAATGGATATTCTGATCAAGGCTTCCAATGGTGCAACCGATTTTGGTAACAAATTTGGCCAGCCGTTGATCGTCGGTTCGTTGCTGACTTTCGAGCACGAAGAAAATGGTCGCAAGCTGGGTTACGACAAAGTGATCATGCAAGCCGGCGGTATCGGTTACGGTAAAGCCGATCAGGCCAAAAAACATACACCCGCCACCGGCGATAAAGTGGTGGTAATGGGTGGTGAAAACTACCGGATCGGTATGGGCGGTGCAGCTGTTTCGTCCGCGGATACTGGTGCATTCGGTTCAGGCATTGAACTAAATGCGATCCAGCGCTCCAACCCTGAAATGCAGAAACGCGTAGCCAATGCCGTGCGCGGTATGGTCGAGAGCGGTAACAATACCATCGTTTCCATCCACGACCACGGTGCGGGAGGACACTTGAACTGCTTGTCCGAACTTGTTGAAGAAACAGGCGGCAAGATCGACCTCGACAAGCTGCCGGTAGGCGACCCTACACTTTCCGCCAAAGAAATCATTGGCAACGAATCCCAGGAAAGAATGGGCCTCGTGATCAGCCAGGACGATATCGATTTCCTCCAACGCATTGCAGACCGCGAACGCGCTCCGATGTACACGGTAGGAGAGGTGACCGGCGACCATCGTTTTACATTCGAATCTTCGACCAGCGGTGCCAAGCCGATGGACCTTGCGATGGACGAAATGTTCGGTAGTTCGCCAAAAACTTATATGCGCGACAAAACCGTGCAGCGTACTTACGAGGCGGTTCAATATGACACTGCCAAACTGCACGAATACCTCGAACAAATGCTGCAACTCGAAGCCGTTGCATCGAAAGACTGGTTGACCAACAAAGTCGACCGTTGCGTGGGTGGCCACGTGGCGAAACAGCAAACTGCGGGACCGCTGCAATTGCCTTTGAACAATGTCGGCGTAATGGCGCTCGACTTCCAAGGCAAGGATGGTATCGCTACCTCGATAGGTCACGCCCCGCTTTCGGCATTGATCGATCCGGCGGCTGGTAGCCGTAATGCGGTAGCCGAAGCACTGTCCAACATCGTTTGGGCACCTTTGAAAGACGGACTGGCAACGGTATCGCTTTCGGCCAACTGGATGTGGGCATGTAAAAACGAAGGTGAGGACGCTCGTTTGTACAAAGCTGTACAAGCCTGCTCCGACTTCGCCATCAGCCTCGGCATTAACATCCCGACAGGAAAGGATTCGCTGTCGATGAAACAGAAATATAAGGACGGTGATGTAATCGCGCCGGGCACAGTCATCATTTCGGCTGGCGGTCACTGCGACGACATTACTGCTGTTGTAGAACCGGTACTGCGCAAATCGGGCGGTTCTATCTATTATATCAACCTTTCCGGAGACCGTTTCAAACTGGGCGGATCGTCATTCGCGCAAATCCTGAACAAGGTAGGCTCCGAAACGCCGGATATCCAGGATGCAGCACAGTTTAAGGCGACATTCAATGCCATTCAGCAACTGATCAAAGCCGGCAAAGTTCAGGCGGGTCACGATATCGGCAGCGGTGGTCTGATCACCACATTGCTCGAAATGTGCTTCGCCGACCGCGATCTGGGTGCTTCCATTGATTTGTCGGTACTCGGTGACCAGGACATCATTGAGAAATTGTTCTCGGAAAACATCGGTATTGTATTCCAGGCCGACGAGTCGGCCGAGGCAGTACTTGCGGAAAACGGTATTGCATTCCACAAAATCGGTACAGTGAACCTCGCTTCTACGCTAACAGTGAAGGACGCGACAGGCAAATGGGATTTCGATATCGATCATCTGCGGGATGTTTGGTTCAAAACTTCCTATTTGCTGGACCAGAAACAAACCGGCAACGGGCTCGCGAAAGAGCGCTTCGACAACTACAAGCACCATGTGCTGCGCTACAAATTCCCGGCTCAATTTGACGGCAAAAAGCCTGTAATCGATGCCTCGAAACCGCGTCCAAAAGCGGCAGTACTTCGCGAAAAAGGCAGCAACTCCGAACGTGAGCTTGCAAACGCCATGTACCTAGCAGGCTTCGACGTGAAGGATGTTCACATGACCGACCTTATCTCCGGCCGTGAGACACTGGAAGACATCCAGTTCATCGGCGCCGTAGGTGGTTTCTCTAACTCTGATGTGTTGGGTTCCGCAAAAGGTTGGGCAGGGGCATTCCTTTACAACGAGAAGGCCAAAATCGCGCTTGAAAACTTCTTCAAACGGGAGGATACTCTTTCTGTCGGCATATGTAATGGTTGCCAGCTCTTTGTTGAGCTTGGATTGATCAATCCGGATCATGAAGAGAAGCCGAAGATGCTGCACAATGCGAGCCACAAGCACGAAAGCATATTCACATCAATGACCGTTCAGCCTAATAACTCAGTCATGCTCTCATCCCTCGCGGGTAGCACGCTTGGGGTATGGGTGTCGCACGGGGAAGGCCGTTTCCAGTTGCCATTGGCCGAGAATGAGTATAACATCGTTTCCAAGTATGGTTACGAGACATATCCTGCCAACCCGAATGGCTCTGACTACAATACTGCCATTTTGTGCGATAACACAGGCCGCCACCTGGTGACTATGCCGCATATCGAGCGCTCGCTGTTCCAGTGGCACTGGGCGCATTATGCGGAAGGGCGCAAGGACGAGGTTTCGCCATGGATGGAAGCATTCGTGAATGCACGGAAGTGGATTGAAGAGCGGAATAAGTAATTTTTGAGGGGGAGGGATGGAGGACGTTCCTTCTGCTGATAGGGCCCGTCGCGATGCATGTCGCGACGGGCTTTTTGCATTAATCCAGTTCTCGAATAAACCGCTCGATATCCTCCAATCCCTTCCTCGTAGCGTAAGGTCGAAACAAAAGTGCTTTCATTCTCAAATAATGCCTTAATTGGCGTGACAGATTTTGCCGTGATTCAGTGAGTACCGCCTCCGAAAGCCAGAAGCGACTTTGCAGGCTGTTGCTGGAAATGATAAGTGACTTATCATCGTCGCTGCCGAATTTCAGGTATTTGTTTGTTTCTAGAAGTTCAATATCGTGTGCTAAGCCAGACATCCGGGTTTGTGTCACATTACCCCGGTAATTAGCAGCGATGCGGGCGTTTTGCTCCATTAAATGTACCATGCTTAGCAGGAGGCATTGGTATTTTAAGCCATTTTCAAACAGAAGCCTATTTTTATAAAGAAAATCGTATAGGCTATTTGAAAGTATCTCACTATGAATTTGTGTGTTGGATTCGGTGTAGGCCTGACTGATGCTGAACACAAGGTCATCCTTCGTCGGAAAATAGTAGGTGAGGTTGCCGATACGCATGCCTAGGTCGGCAGCCAGTTCGCGCATGCCTACGTACTCAATTCCTTTGAGGTTGAAGAGGTCTAAGGCCCGCTTAATAATTTTTTGCTGTGTAGCATTCATGATAATTTGGTCAATGTCCTAAGTTTTAATATTTTTAGGTCATTGACCAAAATTATAATAATTGCGTCTCCAAACAAAGCGATTTCGGACAGAGTATGAAAACTTTAACTGTTGAAAAGGTATATCCAGTTACCATCGACAATGGTCATGGTGAGCAACTGACATTTCTTGGTCGCGAGCTTCGCGACGGTACCGAATACGTTCGGGTTGAAAACCAAGTGAGTCCCGGTGCGGGCCCGCCCATGCATGTGCATCACCAGCAACACGAAAGCATGCGTATTCTCGAAGGTAAAATGGGCATCGAAATCCTGGGAGAGCAGCCTTACTTCCTATACAAAGGAGAGTCGGCAACATTCGAAGCCGGCGTCGTCCACCGGTTTTGGAATGCGGGTGACGCGACACTCCATTGCGAAGGCGAGATCTGGCCGCCGCATAATATCGAATATTTCCTTGCCGAAATTTACCGCTCTTCGCGCGAGCAGGGGAACGGCCGCCCGGGTGCGTTCGATTCTGCCTATCTGCTCGGGAAATATCATACAGAGTTCGATATGCTGGGGATTCCGACTTTTGTGAAGAAGGTCATTTTTCCGGTCATATTGTTTCTCGGGAAAATACTGGGGAAGGGAAGGCGATTTCAAAATGCGCCGGAGGCACAACCGGCGCGTTAAACAATCAGCATTATCTGGTAACATGTACCAGTTTTTAACCGTGTAGTTCTCGTTAATTTTTAACCTATTACTTCAAACAAAAAATGGAGACTACTAACGCAGCCTCCATTCAAACCCATTAAGAGGGCAGAGCGCTACTGCGCCCCGTCAATCCCTGATTTCGAAGTATTCTTCTCCTCCGGCGCCTTAAACTTCGCATTCGAAATCTTCAAAACCACCGCATTAGGCCAGGTCCTGTTCGTGTAAAACCGCTGACCGTTCACGGCGCTCACAGCGAGTCCGAGCGGGGTCGCTGCCGAGCGGATCGAAGCATCGAAATTGTTCACATATTCCACCAGCTCGCTGCCGTAACCCAATACCTCGACTTTCGTTGAAGACGTGCCTTCAACCATCGGGAAGAGGAATTCGCGGCGCTGGCCATATTTCCATTCATCGTCACGCTTTTTGGTGACGAACGCGTAAATGGCTTTTTCGTCATTGGATTGCGTGAACCAGATGTCCTTTTCGCGGATGACGGGCAATGGTTTTACGGCGTATATGGATTCTCCGTTCGCGAAGTTCCAGAGGGCGATTTCGCGAAGCAGGGCTTCCTGTTCGATCTGGATCTCGCCGTTCGGTTTCGGGCCGACATTCAGCAGGAAGTTACCACCCTTGGCGCGGATTTCGATGAGCATGTTGATGATCTCGGTGCCCGATTTGTGCGGGTCGTTGGTGGGTTTGTATTGCCAGTCGGTGCCCATGGTGTAGCAGGCTTCCCACGGGCGCGGTGAGGCTTTGTCGGGGATATTCTGCTCGGGCGTGTTCATGGCGTCGCGCGTGATCACAAGCTCGGGTTGCAGGCTCCACGCATACTCGCGCAGGCCGTCGCCGGGACCGTCGAAGAACATAATGTCGATTTTGCCGTAGTGGGTGAGGAGTTCTTTGATTTGCGCCTTGTCGTACTCCATTAGCTTGGGGTTGTTCATCGGGAACTGGCGCTTGTCCTGCAACCGGCCGAGTGGGATGCCGTTCTGGTGGAAAAACAGGAAATCTTCGGGCGAAAAATACAGCCCGACCGCAATGCCCTGCTTGCGGAATGCTTCGATGATCTCCTTCGTGACGTCCCGCTTGAAAGGCGTATTCATCACATTGAAAGGCGTCGTTTTGGTATCGAACATGCAGAAACCGGCGTGGTGTTTGGTCGTGAAAACGACATACTTCATGCCCGCAAGCCGCGCCATCGTAGCCCATTCGTCGGGATCGAACTTTTTGGGATTGAAGAACGTCGGCAGTTCTTTCATGTAGCGGTTCACGTAATCATCGGAAGCCCCGGCGAGCGAGTGGCTGATCACCGTTCCGAGCGAAACATCCACATTCCAGTGAATGAACATCCCGAAGCCCAGGTCCTGGAACCATTTGACGCGGTCGGGTTTGTTGGCGGTTTGCTGAGCGTAGGAGCCCGCGGCGAAGTTGAGGAGTAGTAGGAGTGTTAAAAATTTGGCGCGCATTGTTTAGTCTATGTTTATCCAAAGACGATTTTATCACGAGACAATACTCGTTTTGGAGAATATTTAAGAGTAATATGGGAATGAGTGGTCGAGAAGAAATATATTCGTAAAATGAACTAATTATGGACATTGTATCACTTCAAAAAAAGAAAGGTGATTGACGCTGATTCTTCATCAAATGTACGGCCGGTGACGTCACGCATTTGCTCATATTCCCTCGCGATAATGCCCCCGCCGCCTATCGCGGAGCACGTGCGTGGCTTCAAGCAAGACTACCGCAACGTCATCGGCAAAAGTTACGGCAGCGCCAACGCCGACGGCCACATTTCGCTCGATGGCTTCGATGCCGCTGAGGCAGATTACCCATTAATTCTGGCGGAGTATACCAGGTTAGTAAGTCCTCTAACGCCTTTTCAGCTCAATTTTTCGGGCTTCGCCGATTTCGACCGCGCCAATTTTTCGGCATTCTACATCAAGCCGACGGAGGAAGCATCCAATGCCATCCGAGAGCGGGCGCAGGCGATTATGAAGGCCTTCGATAAGAAGTTCAAAAAGCAATACATGCAGAAATGGGCCGATGAGTCTAAGAACCCGCATATGTCCATCGGGCGCAGGCTTACACGGGAGTGGATTGCGTTGGCTTATACCATTTTTACAGACTATGAAGCCGGATTTTTGTGCGATTCATTCGCCATTCGAAAGTACAATGAGAAGCGCCGGCAGTATGATGTGATCGATATAATTCAGTTGCAGGGGCCGAATGGGGTTGGAGAGCAGATCAGTTTGTTTTAGTCTGAAATGCTGGTCTCTGCATTTTGTTTGCTGCTGGTCAGGTACGGCTTGGCTCTGATCATTCGGATATTGTTGAATTCTTCGATGATCAGCGTGTCGTCTTCGGGGACGATACCACGCTTAATCCAGTTGCTAACGGTTTCGGTGTTTTTGATACCGAACCGTCTGCAATATTCTTTGATCGTAACCCATTCGGTTAAATCGACTACCACTCCTCGCCGGATTAAATAATCATTGGACTCCTTAATGGCGATGTCCGCTTGCTTCATTAAATCATGCAATCTTGCTCGAAATTCCTCCGTGGTTTCCATCTGTGCTGCCTAATTAATGTTTCTTTCCATTTCGTCTATAACCTTCGTCAATCTGGATATATGATCCAAAATTTGATCAATTTCTTCTGCCGTCATGTTATCGGCCTGATCTCGGAGCATTTGTTTAAGTGCTGCCCTGAGCATTCTAAGTTCGAAGAGGTTCATTTTTCACCTATATCAAATTTACATATTGTTATTCAGCATAACAAGACTCTGCTTTCATGAGAAGATGTACTTGGAGTTTGAAACTGAGCAGATTTTACTTTGCTGCTATTAAAAAATGATCAAGCAGATGATTTGCATGATCGACCGGTGAATAACGAATATCGCCTTACAGTATCTTTGATAAATGTAATTTGTTGTTTATTAGGTGCATATAAATAACATTGTCGCTAAATACGAACAATCAGACCTCCCACATACCCATGCTCCAGCGCTACACCCTCAATGAATTCTACGCAGATCGCCTTTCGCATCGACTTGTTCAGGCCAAAAAATGGTGGGACAGAGTTATTTTCTTTACGATAGTCGTGGTGTTTGTAACGGTCTGGCTGGGGTTGGTTTTTCGAAAGGAAGAAACCGGCGCGTTTATGGACCAATTTAGCGAAAGGTTTGCCCGCTGGATTTTTGAACAGGACCATTCCCAGCAGCGCATGTTCGGAATTTTTGGATTGGTATTCCTGGCTAACGTCGCACCGTCGCTTGTCTTTTTCGTGCGAAAAAACTGGATTTTTCCGAAAGCATCCATGAGCTTACGCGGGTATGCTGCCATTCAATCCAAAGAAGTGATCAAGCTGCCGCGGAGCAGGGGAGCGACTAAAATTCCGAAGGCGTTTTACGTATATGTGAGCCATCCGGTAACAGGGAATGTAATACCCGTAGAGATTTCGGAAGGTTGGTATACGAATCTCGAAGCCGGCAACCGGGTTAACGTACATTATCATCCCAGCAGCGATAATGTAGTTTATCTGATTAATTCCTGATAGATGCAAAAAAAGCAGAGGCCGAAACCTCTGCTTTTTGTATAGAATGTCGTCAATTTTTACTTCCCTATGACCACGCGGCCTGCGGTGACGTTGCCGTCTTTCTGCACAACTTGTAAAAGGTACGTACCGGCATTTAAATGCCCTGTTTTGATCACAGCCGCAGGTTTGGATGTTTGGAAAACTGGCTGCCCGGCCTGATTTAACAGTTTTACAGAAACCGCATTGGCCAACATTTTTTCATCCAGCAGTAACTGCTCGCCCACGGGGTTGGGGTAGAAAGCTGTCAGTCTCTGACCTTCAAAAAACAGCCTTTTAATACTGCTGTACGCGAATGTGCCGTCGGTATCCACCATTTTAAGCCGGTACAAGTTTTCGCCCGGGAGTGGCGAAAGGTCGGCAGCATGGTAACTGGTTTTGACGCGGCTTTGGTTGGCCGCTGTGATTGTTTCAATAACTGTCCAGTTGCGACCGGTACCACTTCGTTGGATTTCGAAATGGCTGGAATTGGTTTCTTCCGCCGTAGACCAGGTCAGAGCCGCCTGATTTTCCTGCTTCTCCGCAGTGAAATAAGTTAGTGTCACAGGCAAGACGGCGTCATTGGTGAACACAAAGGCTGCGCCTGCATTAAGCATCGAATTCGCATTGTTTTCATCATCGTCTTTCGAACTCGCTCCCACGATGATGTTTTTACCCTCCAGAGCGACTGAATACCCGAAAGAATCGTCACCCTCTCTGGAAGAAGCAACTAATTTCTTCACCATCGCCCAATCGTCATTGCCGGAATTTTCAAAAATGAACACTGAGCCCGCGGCGTTGACTGGATTGGCGTCATTGGCGTCATTGTCATCGGTATTGGCCCCAACAACGATGTGGTTGCCTTTTAAAGAAACACTTCCGCCAAAACCCTGAGAATCGACCCGTTTAGTGGCAGTTACCTTCTTTAACAGACCCCAGTTCGATATTCCTCCCTGACCTCGTTTAAAAATGTAGGCTGATCCGGAATGCGCAAGAGTGTTTGTTTCCGCTGCATCTTCGTCCTCCTGACTGGCCCCTACTACGGCATAGTCTCCATCAATGCTCACTGACGTTCCGAAATAGTCGTATTCAGCGCGGACAGGAGCCGTGATTTTCTTAACCTGTCCCCATGAATCGGGACCGCCGTTGTTCTTTTCAAAAATATAGGCAGAACCGGCCGCCCATACGCGATTCAAGCCATTAGCATCGTGCGATTCCTGCATAGCGCCTACAATGGCTTTGTCCCCCGAAATCGCGACTGATTTGCCAAACTGGTCGCTTCCCGAGCGATCGGACGACAAAATTCTTTTCAAGAGCCCCCAATTATTGCTCCCGCCCTGGTCTTTTTTGTAGAGATATGCTGCGCCTGCGAAGTCAAGCGAATTATCGGGAGTTGCGTCGGTTTCGTAAGGTACGCCTATCAATACATAATCTCCGCTGATGGCCAATGCATTGCCAAAAGTAACGTTGGTCTGAGGTTGCGGTGACGTGATCTTTTTCACCAGTCCCCAGGCATTGCTTCCCCCCGCATCTTTTTGGAAAATATACACCGCGCCGGCGCCGTTAGCGACACCTCCGCCGGGTAAACTGATGTTTTCATAAGGTGCACTCACCACAAGGGTTTCGCCGTTGAACGCTACCTGCGTGCCAAAGAGCATAAAAGGCGATCTAACTGGTGCCGTAATTTTCTTTACCTGTACCCATACGCTGCCCACTTTATGAAAGATATAGGCCGCACCCGCCCGCTCCATAGAGAAGTTACCATTGGCGTCGTCGTCTTCGCCGAGTGCGCCCACAATGGCGTAGTCGCCGGATATGGCCACCGAACTGCCGAATATGCTCAGGTTTTCACGGTCGGCAGCAACGATCTTCTGAGTAGGTTGCCACTGTGCCAGGCCGATGTGCGAATACGATGCAGCAAACATCAGCGGAAAAATCCATTTTTTGATAGAGGTAGTGTTGAATCGCATGAGCTGTTTTTGTTTAGGGTTTAAGGGGAATCCTGGCCTAGTTACCGACGGCAACCTGGCTGCTTGTCATAGTTCCGTCTTTCCTGGTGATTTGCAGAATGTAAGTTCCGTTCGACAAGTGACCCGTATGGATAGCCGGTACCGGTTTGGACGTCTCGAAAACCGGCTTACCCGTTTGATCCAGTAATTTAAGGGACACGGCATTTCTCAAAGTTGTTTCAGCAAGCACCAACCGGTCCGATACCGGATTGGGGTAAAATGACGCGGATCCTGGTCCGTTAAAAGTCAGCGTCTGGATTTTGCTATACGCGAATGTGCCGTCGTTGTCTACCATTTTGAGGCGATAGAGATTCTGTCCAGTCAGCGGTGATTTGTCCAATGCGTCATAATGAGCAGCCACACGACTTTCGTTGGCTGCTTTTACGTTTTCGAGGGTTGTCCAGGTGCGCCCGTCAGCACTTCGCTGGATTTCGAAATGGCTTGAATTGGTTTCCTCGGTAGTTGTCCATTTCAAATGGGCTTGCTTTTCCCTTTGCTCCGCCGAAAAGCTGACGAGCTTCACAGGTAAGGCGCTTTCACGCGAGAAGCTATATGCCGCGCCAGGGTAATAAAATGCAAAGGGCCCTCCATTATTTTCTGCGATAGCACCCACAAGGATCAGCGTGTCATTGAGTGCCACCGCATTTCCAAAGGAGTCATCCTTGTCCCTGTCAGGTGCGTGAATTTTCGCTGTTTGTCCCCAATTCCCAATGCCGCCACGGTTTTCAGAAAAGACCCACGCGGCTCCGGCATTTATCACATAATCCTCGTTTTTATAATCAAAGCCTTCGGTCTGGGCACCGACTACGACTGTACCTCCCCTTATAGCAACTGAGCAGCCGAAGTTGGATCGATCTCTCCTCAGATCTGCGGTCAATTTCTTTCCAAGTCCCCATTGGTCAAGCCCTCCATTATTTTTTGAAAAAAGATATGCGGCACCTACACTATACAACAACGTAGACCCTTCCATTACCCTCTCGCGGGGAGCGCCTACCACAACCTGGTCGCCATCGATCGAAACTGACATTCCGAAGGATGCGCTTTCTGCTATGGGAGGTGCCATAATTTTCTTTGCCAATCCCCAATTGTTAGCTCCACCCAGCGTTTTTTTGAAGATATGGGCAGAACCGGTTTCTTGGACTTCCGGGCCGGTTCCCGAGTTATAGTCGGAGTAAGCGCCTACGACCACATATTCGCCGCTTATGGCTACTTTTCCGCCGAAGGAATTGGAACCATTTCCGGTTTGTGGAATCAAGGTTGCCACAGAGCCCCAGTTGTTAGTTCCGCCTGCATTCTTTTCAAGTACGTAGCCCCGGGGTTCGTAGTACACTCCTGCAATGGCATTATTTCCGTCGATAGCAACGCTGTTACCAAAGTATTCATTAACCTTACGATTCGGCGATGTTACTTTTTTTACAAATCCCCAGTTATCGGCGCCGCCCTGGTTTTTTGCAAATATGTAGGCAGCACCGGCGCCAGACAACCGATTTTGTTCATTAGCATCTGTTTCAGACTTGGATCCGATGATCATGTAGTCATCTTTGATGCAAACAGACATGCCGAAATAGTCATACGCAGCCCTGACCGGCGGATAGATTTTTTTGATCTGTTTCCAAACGCCATGGTCATTGAAAAACAAGTAAGCGGCACCCGCCCAATCGAGCGAGGGTTTGCCATCGGCGGCACCATTGTCGGAAAGTGCACCTATGAGCGCATAGTTTCCGGAAATGGAAATGTCATGTCCAAACGAACCATGCGAAATTCTGTCACTTGCAACTACTTTTATCCCGGGCTGCCAACTCTGTCCCAAGGATATGGAAGCTGATAAAATAAATGATAAGAAAAGAAAGAGAGGTCTTCTTAGTGGGTAAAAATATGAATGCATGTTGATGCTTTAAAGATAAAGAGGTGAGTAAGTAACTAATATTAAACTATTCGCAAGTTAACGGAAAAATTCCGTGCAGGTGCGACGTGTAATATTTTGCGATGATCTATTATGATCATTCTTATAAATTTCCGGGAACGTTGTCAGGTGCACAATAGGATTCCTCGTCTATGCCAGTTAATAAAACACTGCGTATTTAAACTTTTGGGAAACTTGGACAGGACGACGGACGACAGCGCGCTTTGGCTGGCATACCGGAACGGCGACAATGAGGCGTTAGGCATGATCGCCGAGCGATATTACGGCGCATTGCGGCGGTATGGGATGAAGTTTCTCGTCGGTGAGAGCATTGTGGAGGACTGCATCCAGGATTTGTTTCTGGATCTCTGGCAGAACCGCGAGCGTATCAGCCAGACGCCGTCAGTCAAGTTTTATCTTTTCAAAGCCATCCGGCATAGCATTCTCGGTCATTTGCGTTACCAGCAGCGGTTCGCGAATGAGGAGTCGCTGGATTGGGATACATCCTTCCCCGATAATTTCAATGCGGAATCACTGCTGATCGAGCAGGAGACGCTGAACGGCCTGGTGGCGCAGATGCATGCGCATATGGAGGCCCTGCCTAAGCGTGAGCGGGAGGCGTTGTACCTGCGTTATTATGAGAATATGAGCGTCGCGGAAATTTCGGGGCTGATGGGTGTCAATCGGCAGTCTGTTTCCAACTTTCTTCAAAAGGGCATTACCCGCATCCGTGCCAAGTGGTTTGTCACGATGGTACTAAACCTATTCTTTTTTTAATTTTTTCCCTGATCCGAGGGTATATCGGTTCCTGTCATTCATAATATCTTAGAAATCATTTGAAAAATGAAGAATGGACAGGCCAGACTACGATTTGAATACCCCGGAGGATTTTCTGCAAAATGACCGTTTCCGCCATTGGGTGAGACACCGGCTGCCGGAAGACAGGGCATTCTGGGAAGATTTTCTCAACACTTATCCCGAAAAACGTCCCATTTACGAGAAAGCGGTTGCCATGCTGTTGGCGATATTCGGCAAAGAGCAGGCAGCGGAAGCAGGTGAAGGTGCGGGGAGGCTCCGCGAAATGCTGAATACAGCCGCCAACCGGACCGAAGACCGCAACGAACCTTTGCCGTTGTGGCGCTGGCTGCGCTGGTCTGCGGCCGCGGTGCTGGTGATCGGGTTGGGTTTCTGGTGGAGCAGGGGAGGGCGGGAGGCCGGGACCATCGCAGATGGCGTTGCGCAGGCAGATCAACCTGTACAGAGCAAATGGATCGTTCGGGAGAACCAGTCGCAGACAGTCATGTTGGTGAATTTACCCGATGGGTCGTCGGTGTTGCTCAGCAAAGGCAGCAGCATTCGCTTCGGCAAGGAGATGAACGATCCCGAGCGGGATGTGTTCCTCGACGGTGAGGGCTTTTTCGAGGTAGTTAAGAACCCCGCAAAACCATTTCTGGTACATACCGACAAGCTCACCACCCGGGTGCTGGGCACAAGTTTTCGTGTGAAGTCATTCCCGGGCCACGCTGAGGCCGAGGTCGCGGTAAAAACGGGTAAAGTGGCCGTGGTAGCCGATGGTAGCGATGCCGCAGAGCCGCTGATGCTTTATCCCAATCAACGCGTGAGCCTGATTCGCAAAAATGACAAGTTCATTAGCTCAGTGACCGGCCCGGCCCGCAATGAAACTACCACGCCAATCGAGACCGAATCCTTTGATTTTGAGTTCACGCCGGTGTCCGAGGCATTCAAAATACTCGAAACGCATTATGCGGTGAAAATCCATTTCGACCCGGAAAGGATGAACAATTGCACCGTGACCGCATCGCTCAAAGATGAGCCATTTCTCGAAAAGGTGCGGCTGATATGCCTGGCAACGGAAGCGTCCTTTGTCGTCAATGGCGATGAAGTTACCATTTCCGGAGCCGGTTGCCCCTAGCCGGGCGCCCCTAACCCCTCAAAATTCTCACCTAACTCTTACCATATGAAAAAATCCAGCCGCGCTGTACCCGATTGACTATTTCTCCTATCGGAGATAAGAACTACTATCTCATGTTTCTGAACTTTAACCATTTATGAAGAAAAATCTATCTATTAAAATGACTGATCCAGGCATTGTCCGGTCGGCCCGGGGACTTTTGTACTTTCAAACTTTGCTAATGCTCGTATTCATGCAATTCAGCTGGGCCAAGAGCGGAAGTGCCCAGGAAATGCTGAACCAACGTGTAACCATCTCCGTGGAGAACGAGCGCATTGAATCGGTTATCAGCCGGTTGGAAAAGTCGGCCAATGTCAGGTTCCTTTACAGCAGGGAGATTATCCAGTCGAAAAGAAAGGTCAGTTTTACAGCTGAAAATCAGCCGTTATCCTCGGTACTGGAAGGTATTTTGCAGCCGTTGAAGCTGAAATACGAGGTTTCGGGCGATAAAATTATCCTTAAAAGACAGTTGAACACATCGGAGGCAGAGCCACAGGTTTTGCCGACTCCCGATGCGCCGGCAGCAGAAATCAATCTTTCGGGTACGGTGACCGACACCGATGGTATCGGCCTGCCGGGTGTGAGCATCCTGGTCAAAGGAACGCAAACCGGTACCACCACAGATGGCGACGGCAAGTTCCGGCTCGGTGTCGCCGACCGCAATGCGGTACTTGTTTTCAGTTTTGTCGGATACATTTCACAAGAAATCGCGGTAGGAGCCCAATCCGTGCTGAATGTGAAACTCGCCGCCGACGATAAGGCATTGGAAGAGGTGGTAGTAGTGGGTTATGGTGTGCAAAAGAAAGCCAATTTGACGGGCGCGGTATCAACTGTCGATTCGAAGGCTATTGAAAACCGCCCGTCGAGCAACCTGGCAACGGGTTTGCAGGGTGTAACGCCGGGGCTGATCATCACGCGCCAGACCGGTCAGCCGGGCCGCGAAAATATCGCCATCCAGATTCGTGGGGCCACTTCTGCAAATGGAAACGTAAATCCTCTTGTGTTGCTGGACGGCGTGAGCGTGCCCATCAGCACCATGCAGACAATGAACCCTAACGACGTGGAGAGTATCAGTGTGCTGAAAGATGCTGCTGCGGCGGCTATTTATGGCGCGCAGGCAGCGGGTGGCGTGATTTTGATTACCACCAAAAAAGGAAAGGCCGGGAAAGTTGCATTCGATTACTCGGGACAGCAGGGTATCGACTGGTCAACCAACGTGCCCGACAGAATGTCCCTGCTTGAAGAAGCGCTGTTTTCGAACCTGGCGCGCAAGAATTCGGGCAGCGCACCGGAGTATACCGATGAGGAAATCCAGCGCATTCGTGACGGTGTACCTTATGTAGTAAATCCTGCCGATACGTCTTCTTACCTTTATTACAACCAGGAGCCTATTGCGAACCAGCTTTTGAGGAAACATACCTCCATGAGCACGCACAACCTCACTGTGCGCGGAGGAAGCGACAAGCTCAACTTCCTGATTTCGGGTGGCTACTATAATAAGCAGGGCGTATTCAAAGTTGGGCCAGATAGCTACGACCGCTACAATGCCCGCATGAACCTGGGCGCCGAGCTGAACAAATACCTCTCGCTTGATAGCCGTTTATCGTTCACCAATGACCACACCAAAGCATCTTATGCCGAGGCAAATGGTGGCGGGTTGATTTACCAGGTGTACCGTTTCCGGACGAGGAACCCTGCATTTACACCAGAGGGCCGTTACAATTCGGCTAATAGCACTTATGCGCAGCTTAAAGACGGTGGTTATAACGACTACAAAAGGAATTATTTTGACGGGGTATTTACCTTGACAGCCGCCAACTTCGTGAAGGGCTTGCAGATCCGCGCAGTGGCCGGTACGCAATACCGCCGGGGCGATCGCCGCGTATTTAACCGCACGGTGCCCCTTTGGAGCAAGTCTAAAATTGCAGGGTGGGTGAACCAGGTGAATTCTTACAATGTCACCAACGAGCTTACCAAAAATACCAACTTGCAGGCCTTGGTGAATTATGATTTTAAGATCGCGGAAAAGCACAATTTCGGGCTTTTCGCGGGGTATCAGTGGGAAGATTACCGTGAGGACTTCAACTACGCCGGAGCTACCAATTTGGTCAGCAATGACTTACCAACGCTGAACCTGGGCGACGATAAAACCAAAACCAACAGCCAGGCGATCGCTACGCGTGCATTCCAGTCGGTATTCGGCCGTTTTAACTATAATTTCAACAACAAATACCTTTTCGAGGCGACCATCCGCTTCGATGAGAGTTCTAAACTGGCGCCGGAAGGTCGCCGCAAAGCGTTTCCATCGGCATCCGCGGGCTGGAATGTGCATCAGGAAAACTGGTTTGCTAACACGCTTTCATTTTTTTCCGAGTTTAAACTCCGCGCCTCCTGGGGCCGGTTGGGCGGCGCGCTTGGTGATGCGATCGGCAATTACGACTACCTGAGCCAACTTAGCCGTGGTAACGGGCTGGTATTGGGTGATTCGCGCACCTCTTACATCTATCAAGGCTCAATTCCTTCGGCTAACCTCTCGTGGGAAACCATTGAAACAACCAACGGTGGTATCGATATTGGTTTGCTGCAAAACCGCCTGCAATTCAGTGGAGACTATTATGTGAAATATAACCGCAATATGCTCACAGCCCAGCAGCTGCCCGGTACGATCGGGATCGGCACGCCGCGGAAGAACAACGGTGAGCTCAAATCGTGGGGTTGGGAAACTGAGCTGCGCTTCCGTGACCAGATCGGGAAGGACTTCAATTACTCGTTTGCCATTAATTTTTCGGACAACAACAACCGTCTGATCAGCTTTTCAAACCGCAATGTGGTAGGGACAGGAACAAACGGTCTGATCGAAGGGTATCCGCTGAACACCATCTGGGGTTACGAAACGGCGGGCTATTTCAGCGCCGAGGACGAAGTGAAACAATGGGCATTCCAGGATAACCGTGCCGGGGTAGGCGATGTAAAATACATTGACAAGGATGGCGACAAGCGAATCTCGGTGGGAAAAGGTACCGTAGAAAACCACGGCGACCTGATCATGCTGGGCAGCACTTCGCCACGCTATCTTTTTGGTGTGACGCTCGGTGCAAGTTGGAAAGGGTTTGATCTCTCCGCATTCTTCCAGGGCGTAGGCAAACGTCATTACCGTGCTACGCCGGAATCGATCGCGCCGCTTCTGGTAACGTGGAAACAGGCAATGGGCGTACACCGCGACTACTGGACGCCGGAAAATACCGATGCCCTGTTCCCTCGCCCTTACACCGGCGGAACGCACAATTACCTGGCTTCGGACAAATGGACTTTGAATGCCAGCTATGTCAGGCTGAAAAACATTCAGGTGGGTTACACAATTCCTGCGAGACTGACCGATAAGCTCCGCATTTCACGGGCACGCGTATTCTTCTCCGGGCAGGATATCCTCACATTCTCGGGAATGGGTGGGTTTAAGGGATACTTCGATCCTGAAACCCGGGACGGCGTGGAGAACGACTACCCATTCTTTGCGACGGCGGCATTTGGTATCAACCTCTCATTCTGACCCACGATTTCAAACATTGCTTTTATGAAAATCACATTGAAACATACATTGCTGGCTTTCGCGTTGTTGACGGCTGTTTCGTCCTGTGACGTGGAACGCCTGCCTGAAACCAATATCAGCGACCTGAACTTCTGGAAAACGGAGTCAGATATCAAAACCGCGAATAACTACCTGTATACATTCCTCCCGGGATTCAGCACAGAGGATGTATGGTCCGACGACGGCTTTGGCCTGGCAGCTAACTCGATCAGCGACGGCTCACGATTGGCGCCCGCCACCGCGGGCGATTATAACGCGCCGTACATGATCGTCCGCGCGGCTAATAATATCCTGGAAAAGGCGCCCAATGCGGCGGTTACGCCGGCGATCCTGGACCGCTATCTGGCCGAAGCGCGGTTTTTCCGTGCCTGGGCTTACTTTTCGCTGGTTCAGAAATACGGCGGTGTTCCGCTGATCCTGAAAACGCTGGATGAAAACAGCCCGGATCTCATTGGCGCCTCAGCTACCCGCGAGGCAGTTGTTGATCAGATCTACGCAGACCTGGATTTTGCCATTGCCAAACTCCCGACGATTACCACATTGGGTACTGCCGATTTCGGCCGCATTTCCAAAACCGCCGCGCACGCATTCAAGGCCCGCGTGGCGTTGTTTGAAGGCACGTACGCCAAATTCCATTCCAAAGGCGATGCTACCAAGCACCTGACCCTGGCCCTGGCGTCCAGCAAGGCCGTGATCGACAGCAAGGAGCATGCATTGTTCGGCAACTACTTCGATCTTTTCCAAATGGCAGGAGAAGGGCGTCAGAACAAGGAGAATATCATTGTAAAACAATACGGCGTATCCAACACCGAGCGCGTGGTTACGCACAACTACTACCGCGGCTCGCTCGAAACAGGTAACCTGAATCCCACCAAGTCGCTCGCTGATTCTTACCTGATGAAAGATGGCTTGCCCGTCGGCAAGTCGCCGCTTTGGACTTTGCCCGATTCGTCACACAAGGTTTTCAGAAATCGTGACGCGCGTATGAGCGCGACTTTTATGAAGCGCGGGGACGCGATGATGACCACCAAGCCGATCTTCGATATAGCTAACCTGGTGTTCAACAAAACCGGTTATATGTTCCGCAAATTCGCCAATATCGATGATTGGAACAGCCAGGCATCGACCATCGACCGCCCGCTGCTGCGTTACGCCGAAGTGCTGCTGATATTCGCCGAAGCATCTTACGAATTAAACAACGCGATCACGGATGCCGAACTGGATATGTCAGTGAACCTGCTACGCGAGCGTGGTCAGGTCGCCAAACTTTCAAATGCTTTTGTAAAGGCTAACGGACTGGACATGCGTGAAGAAATTCGCCGTGAGCGCCGCGTCGAGCTCGCGCAGGAAGGTTTCCGGTACTGGGATATTATCCGTTGGAAAACGGCTGAAACCGAGCTCGTGAAACCGGTTTTGGGTAATTTTTATTTCAAAGGCGAGTTCGCAGCAGCCACCGTTAACCTTACACCGGATAACATTATTCTGGTACAAGCCGCCAGCTTCCGCAAATTCGATCCTGCCAAAGATTACCTGTGGCCTTTGCCGATCAACGAAATCGCATTGAACCCCAAGCTGGATCAGAACCCGGGTTGGTAGGAGGGTGAAGGGAGGAAAGGGAGGAAGGGGAGGAAGGGGAAGAAGGGGAGCATAGTCCCTCGTCCCTTTCCTCCATCCTCCCTTTCTTCCCTTCTCCCTTTCCTCCCTTTTTCCCTTTTGATAATTCTCCCAATCCCTTTGCAATCTTTTTTCTTTGAAGAGCCTTGATCATGCTTTGTTTTAGCCCAGGTTAACTACTCAGGCTCTATACACATGCTTTTTAATTCTCTTCACTTTATTGTTTTTTTTCTATTCGTTACCACTACCTATTACACATTACCCGGGCGCTGGCGTTGGTTTTCACTCCTAACGGCCAGCGCCTATTTTTATGCCTCATTCATTCCGGCCTACCTGTTACTGCTCGGAATAATCATCGTTTTCGATTACCTGGCAGGGATTGGTATTGAGAGGTCATCAGGGAATTCCCGCAGAATTATGCTCACTTTGAGTATCCTGTTCAATGTCGGATTCCTCTGCTTTTTCAAATACTTCGATTTTCTGAATAACAATATTTCATGGCTAATGTCCATTGTCGGGGTAGACTACGGGGCTGATACCGTATCCGGATTGTACTTCGGTTTGGCATTGCCTATTGGTTTGTCGTTTCATACATTTCAGTCGATGAGCTATACGATCGAGGTGTATCGCGGCAACCAGCGCGCCGAACGTCACTTCGGGATCTATGCTTTATATGTACTGTTTTACCCGCAATTGGTGGCCGGGCCTATCGAGCGTCCGCAGAATGTGTTGTGGCAGTTCAGGCAGCAGACGGACTTCGATTGGGATAACCTTCGGATGGGGTTATGGTGGATGATGTGGGGGATGTTCAAAAAAGTGGTTATCGCCGACAGGCTTGCATTGGTCACCGATCCGATATTCGCCAATCCGGAAACGCAGAATGCCGGTAGCCTGGCCATTGCAGCCGCATTTTACAGTATCCAGATTTATTGTGATTTTTCGGGTTATTCCGACATCGCACTGGGCGCGGCCAGAACGATGGGGTTCAGGTTGATGGTTAATTTTCGCTCGCCGTATTTTGCCCGGTCTATCGCGGAGTTCTGGCAGCGATGGCACATTTCTCTATCGACCTGGTTTCGCGATTACGTCTATATTCCGATGGGTGGTAACCGGCACGGGCGTCTTCGAACGTTCATGAATTTGCTGGTAGTATTCCTGCTCAGCGGGCTCTGGCATGGAGCCGATTGGAAATTCGTGATTTGGGGTGCCATTCACGGCTGCCTGCTCATTTTCTCGCGCTTGGTCTATTCCGATAGGCATGATTTCGGGCGATGGCCCGCCTGGCTGCAAGCCGTTCTGACTTTCTTGGTTGTAACACTTGCCTGGGTATTCTTCCGCGCGCGCAACGTGAGTGACGCGTTCCTAATCCTGGGAAGGCTTGCGAAGCCGTCATTGTGGAGTTTGCCCAACCTGCCTATCAGCAGCGGCGAAACGTGCTTCTGCCTGCTCCTGATTATGTTTCTGTTTTTGAAAGAATATCTGCTGCCCGACTATGTGCCCGCGCGGAGGTCGTTCTGGCCGTCGCTGGGTGTGGCAACTTTATTGTGTTACCTGTGGGGCGTGTTTGGAAGCAACCAATTCATTTACTTCCAGTTTTGACGTATGAAAACCCTGTGTTGCTGTTTACGCATAGCCATTATGCTGGGATCGGGCGTGCTACTCTGGATAGGCCTGTCCGACCGGTTGCAACGTAAATTATATTCCCGCGGCTTCATTCCCGATCAATACCGTTTTGGTGATCTCTACAATATCTCCAATTTGGAGCAATTCAAGGAAACGCATTGGGCGGAAACCGACGGACTCGATGAAAACGACAAGCCGGGGATCCGATCGAAAAATGTGGATCTGTACACGATCGGCGATAGCTTTACCACCATGGATACCAGTTTCTACGCCGGCCGCCGTAACCATCACATTTGGCTTGGTACCGGCGTGGATACCGTCACCCTTGATCCGGCGGTACATTCCATTCTGGTGATCGAGGTTATTGAAAGAACGATCCAGGAGCGTCTGCGCGAGCATTATGCCGAACTTTATATCCATCGCGGGTTTCAGATCCGGGGTAAAAGCCAGTGTGTTGCCGATGCCGCACCCGACGCTGATAGCGATTTTTGGAAAAACACATTAAATCATGAGATCAATGAGCGGTTGGAATTCATGCTGTTCAATTCCAACGTCGCATTGAAATGCAAGGAAATGAAAGCGGCATTGATGCTTTCGTGGTTCGGTCGCACGCATCCCGGCTCGCTCATTTCGCGGGACAGGCAGTTTCTTTTCTATGAGGTCGAAGCCGACCCGAAGAGCATGTTGTCACCATTCAAACCGCTGACCAATGCCGACATCGATAGCGTCGCCATTAACATGAACCGCATTCGTGCACATTACCTCAATGCCGGTTTTGCGGAGGTATACTTTTGCCTCATACCCAACAAGGTGACCGTGTGCGAACCGGGGCTTCACCCACACAACCGTCAGATCACCCGCTTGGAACAAAACCCGCACCTGAAAACCCCGCTGCTAGCACTAGGCTCACAACTCCGGCATCACCCCGAATGGTACCATAAAAGCGATGGCCACTGGAACGCAAACGGAAGCGCTTGTGGCTAAAATATGTAAATGACGTGGTTATGGGGTGGGAAGACGGGGGAATGGGAGGAAAGGGAGGAAAGGGAGGGGGAGTCTCCTTCCTCCCTTTCCTCCTATTTTTTAACGATTCTCCACGTACTGCTTTGAGGTGTACCGTGACCGAGTTCCAGTACATAAAGTCCGCTCGGCAATAAGCTGACGTCGATCTCTAATGGGGTGCCGGAGGCAGTCGTTACCGTTCCATTCCGAATCAATTGCCCGTTGGAGCTTACGATGCGCCAGGGGACATTTTTTTGCCAGGGTCGTTTGCTTTTGAGTGTGAGCTTCTGCGTCGACGGGTTTGGGTAAGCAATGATATCCTTGCTCAAAAGAGGATCCACGCCTACCACCAGGCTGACAGTAACGGTTCGGCTTCCACCCACCGTTCCGTAACCACATACATTACGGACTGAATCCAGGGAGAAAACGGTCGTTTGGCTCAAATTAAAGGTGCGCTCGATCACCGGATCATTCGAGTCGCCGAAAAATGTGTCTGTACCATACCGCAAATAATAGGCAACTGGCAGGGTGCCGCCAAGCAGCAGATCCAATTTGAGCTCCTCACCTTCGTAAACAGCCATTTTGCTCAGAGAGAATTCCGCTTCGGCCGTTTTGCGCAGGATAACCTGCTCGGAGGGCGTGAGGGTGAAATCGACGTCAGGGTCGTTAGGCCTGATACGGATCCGGTATTGATCGCCTTCCATGAGCGATACGGGCAACCGTGCAATCAGCGGATTGGCTGTGCTGCTGGCGAGCGTAGTGGGTTTGGCAAAATCTCCGTATACATCCGAAATCTCGGCTGTGTAAGTGCGCTGTTTGTCTGGTCCGGTAACCGCATAACTTATCGAAATAGAGTCTCCGTTGCAAAGCGCCGTTTTTCGGGGGGTGAAGGTGAGTCTTACGGGTTTCCCTGCTGCAAGAACTGGTTCTTTAACGGTTATCTCGACGCTTCCCGAAATTTGTCCGCTACCGCAGCCGTTCCGGACTGAGCGCAGCGCATAAGGGCCCGAGGCCCTGGTTTTGGTTTGCAGGATGGTATCGGCAACTGCCGACGTACCCGCGGTGCTATCCGGCAGAATGTATTGCCATGGGCCGGTTCCCGTAAAGTGAACAGGGACGGCAATTTTTTCACCTTTCCAGACTGTATCTGCGGGAGCGGGAAGGATAGTTGCCCCGGCGGGCTCATTGATCAAAATCGCCGGGCCTTGCTGCTCTGCCATGAATGCATTTTTGGTAGCGACTTTGACCGGGTAGTTGCCTCGCGCGAGGTTGCCAGGGAGCGTGCCGATAATGGGCGATGCAGCCCCTTCCCCGATTGGAATATCGCCGCTCGCGGTAACCAGCCGTGCCTCGTAGATGATAGGGAAACCCGACTCATTACCTGCCGCAGTGAACTGCACGCTCACGGTGTCTCCCGCGCAATCCTGCGGAGCGGAAGCGACAGTCCCTAATTTGAATTGCTTAGTGATCGGCGGTGGGGCCAGGGTGAGCGGCGTGCTGATAAGCTGTGCATCGAAAGTGAACGGGTCTGTGGCCGCGTTGATCGGGTAGGCGAATCCGCCCGCCGGCGTAAGGTAGTAGCTCACCAGCAGGTAGTTGATCCCGTAAGCAAATCCCTTGTTGCTCAGCGTGTAGGTGACTTCTTCGCGCCCATTGGCGACGTCTTTTGAGGTGGTGGCAGTAATTTCTGCCGCTTGTCCGTTGATCAGTAATGATTGCAGACTTGCGATGTAAGATTTGCGACCCGACAGGTTTTTATCGCGCAGCAATGTTAATTTGAAGCTGGCGTAGGTTTGGGCCGATCCATTAAGTATGAAACTTCGCCTGAACCATAGTCTTTCTGCCGGGATAACTACCTTTTCGATCAGTGAAATGGAAAGCTGATGCGCTTCGTCATTATGTCCTACTCCAATGGGTGCCTGCGCCGGCATTTCGAAAGGCGGGGCGGAAAATGTCCATGGCGCGATGCATAGTTTGTCCAGCTTAGTCTCCCGTGAAATGATGCCCGCCAACAGCGGATAGAGCCATTGCGATTTGTAGGGGATCAGGGTGTCTCCAACAACAACGGGTTTCGGGTTGGTCACATTCACGATGAAGGTATCGGCCAGGTAACCATTCTGGTCTTTGACGTAGAATGTGCTGCTGCTGGCCGGTCCAACGGATAGATCGCGTATGCCTGAGGCGAGAAGCTGGCTTGGCTGCTGGGCGGAATACCAGTTGTAGGAACCGACCCACGATGCCGTGAGCTTGACCGCGTCGCCGCCATTTTGGACAGTGATCGTTTTTTTGACACCCACATCCTTCATAACCACGAACGAGTCGGCGATCGTATACATCGGTGAGGTGTCGGATTCTTTAATGAACTTGACATCAAGGCGGTTTTGCTGAAAAACAAGCTCCACCGATCCCCCTAGTTTATGGTAAAAGTCGGTGGTATTGTCACCCGTCAGGTTGTCGAGCGGTGGGTTGGAAGTGCTGGGATGTTTGATATCCGAACTGTTCGTGTAGCCTCCGTCGACTTCGGAGGAGTTGTTGGGGTTTACCCAGCCCCTGCCGGCAGATCCGGAAAGAATATAGGTATAGGCTGTTTCATTGTTCGTTTTGGTGTAAGGTTTCGTGGCCGGGTAACGTCCCAGGTTGCCATTGCCGCTCAACCCGCCCGTTTGTGTGTAATCACTGGTGCGTGTTTGTTGCCCGGTTTTTTTACGGATCATACCTGCCCGTTCGTAAGCATGTGTATGCGACACGATCAGGGCATCTACATGGTATTCGGGCGTTTCCAGTATAGGCAATAGTTTTTCCTGGACCCGTTTCATATCGTATTCGGTCGGGAAATGCCCGATCGTGGAAAACGGCGGCAAATGGAATGTAACCACGGTCCATTTTTGCTTGTTGGCCTTCAAATCTTTTACCAGCCATTGAACCTGCGGCAGCATATCGATGGCAGAATTCGTGGAGTCGTCCAGCGCGATGGAGTTTTTACTGAACACATCAAAATAGGAGGTTGTCTGAAACCTTCGTTCCCAATTCTGACCTACATCCGACGACTCTATCAGCGGCGGATTCAGCACCACAAAATGGATGTTTCCCTGGTTGAAAGAGTAGTAACCCTTTTTGTTATACGTCGGCTCTCCTCCAAACTGCGCACTGTCGGGATGCGCGAAAGTGGAAAAGCTTGCTGCGGATTGTTTATGGTAGGCTTTGCGGATGGGGACTTTTGTTCCGTTTTTGTTTACGTAGTTATCGTCCGGATCATAGTCATGGTTGCCGATAACGGTCCATGAGGGGATATGTGACAGCAGTTGCTTGTCGTTGGGTCTGTTATAGAATTTAAACAAAGTAGTATCCAATGCGGCTTGAAGGCCTTCAAAAGGAGAAACATTCGAATTATCACCCAGGAATATAATCCCGTCTACGTCCGGGTTATTTCGGGCGTTCAGATAGGCCAGGTAAGCGTCGCGTACCTTATAGGGCCTTGGGTTCTGGCTCTTACCCGCCCCTGAATCCCCAAGCAGCCAGAAGCGCCTCGTTCGGGTGGTATCCGAAGGGTCGGGTTGGGTGTGGAAATAGTTGACCGCCGGATTGTACTGCAACTGCCTGAATTCATACCCCACGTAATACCCCACGCTGTAATAATACCGGGTATCCGGCGTCAGATTCAGCAGCGTAACCATGTGGAGCGTGTCGCTTTTGGAGACAGTTATTTCCTTATAAATTTCCAGGTCAGGATTGGAGCTGTACCGCACGGTCGCACCAGTGGGGATATTGGTATACCAGCAGATTGTTACGCGGTTATGCGAAGCGAGTTGCAGATAGGGATAACGGAATAACGTGGTGGTTTGACCTTCCAGCTGCGCGTCGAAATAAATGTCAGAGCTCGTCTCTCCGGTTTGGTGAAGCTCAACGGCGATGGTGTTGGTCCCGTTTTGGATAAGGCTGGTGGAAAGTACGGTATCAATGGTGTAGAGCGGAGTGCCCACGGGGGATCCGGCATAGCCGGCCCGGTAAGGGGTCATGTTCTTTCTGGCTACCTCCACGCCACCGATGTAAATCACAATACCGTCGTCGAGTGTCGCTCGCAGGCGCAAGCGTCCATATTGCGATACGTTGCTGACAGTGAAGTTCTTTCGGAAATAAAACACCGGATAATTGGGGGTGGTGTTATTGAGGCCGCGTTGGAGCGTCGTGTTATAGGTGTAGCCGGCGTTGCTGCCGAATCCGAACGGCGCCTTGGCGCTGGCCCAGCTTCCGTCGTTGAAACCAGGGGCTGCCCAGCCCGTATTACTTTGTACCTCGCCGTTTTGTACGTATTTCCAGTCCGATTGATAGGAGACGATCACTTGCGCCGGTGCCCGGCCTGTGATCAATATGAGCATCCAAATCACGAGTCGTCCGGCAGCCATATGCCTCCGGGTTCCCTGATGAGCGGGTTTCGTTTCCATAATGATCTGAATTGAGGGTTGTTACGGTTTAATTTACAGTTTTATTTGTAGAAAAACTATGATAAAAACCAGTATTCTTTTCAAACGTCCGGCACGCTTATTGATAGCAGTTTGTTGGGCCGCAGGCCGCGCAGATCATCCATTACAACGTTATCTATGGGATTATTTTTTAAAAGTCGCAAAGATGCCCCCGCACCCGGATTGCCCGAATGGCTTACGGTGCGGGACGGCTTTCCATTTTACATCAAAGCGCCGATGGTGCTCATCGGACTTTACCTGTTTTTTTACATTCTTAACCTCTTGCAAGAGATCATTGTCCCGTTCGCTTTCGCCGGGCTGATCGCCGTGCTGCTCAACCCGGTTTACAACCGTTTTCAGAAATGGAAGTTCAACAAGATTGTAGCCATCGTGCTTACGATTTTTATTGCCGTTCTCGTGGTGGCCGGGATTATGTTTTTCCTTTCGTCGCAGATTGTGCAGTTCGGCGATATGATTCCCCAGCTGGAAAAAAAGTCGATAAAACTGTTGGGGAATTTGCAGGAATGGCTTTCATCCACATTCGGTATTTCGACCGAAAAACAAATGAACATGCTCGACGAGGCGATCAATAACAGCCGGACGTACGTGGGCAAGACAGTAAACACAGTTTTTGGAATAATCAGCTTTTTTGTACTCATACCGCTTTATATATTCCTGTTGCTGTTTTATAAGCCATTGATCCTCAATTTTATATTTGAGGTTTTTGATGAGAATAACTCTGAGCAGGTAGCTGAAATCTTGCAGGAAACGAAGGGTGCAGTGCAAAGCTATATTGTGGGGCTGATGATCGAAACGACGATCGTTGCGACGCTGAACTCGATCGCATTGCTGATCCTGGGTGTACCGTACGCGCTGCTGTTGGGCGTAATTGGCGCGATCCTGAACCTGATTCCTTACATCGGCGGCATTATTGCCATTGCATTGCCCGTATTGATTTCGTTTATTACCAAGGACGGATATACCACACCGTTATTGATCATCGGCGCCTACACGGTGATCCAGTTTCTGGATAACAACATCATCGTGCCTCGTGTAGTGTCTTCCAAAGTATCGGTCAACGCATTGATTTCCATTTTGGTAGTGCTCCTGGGCGGCACGCTCTGGGGGGTAAGCGGGATGTTCCTGTCGATCCCGTTTGTAGCGGTTTTGAAAATCATTTTCGACCGGATCGACGAACTGAAACCATGGGGTAAATTGCTGGGCGATACGATGCCCGACGATCCGCCTGCGAAGGTGGTGAATCCCAGCGAGGCGGAGGATAAGGAAAGGACATTGTTCTGAAAACAAACAGGCAGGTATTCGAGCGAATGCCTGCCTGTTTGTTTTGAAATTTATAATGTAAATCAAAAATCCAGTTTTTTGATCGTTCCATCACCGAGGCTCAGCACGTAGAAAGTACGATCGCCCCAGCGTTTGATATCGGTTGGTCTGTCAAGCCCGGAGAACAGTACCGCACCATCTTCGTTCAGCACCGAACCGGTATTGGCTTTGAAACCCGGAGGATTGCCCGGACCACCCGGAGGCATGGTGAAGTCGGCGTAATGCAGGAAGAGCGGCTTGTCGTTCGCGGTCAATACCACGTGCGTAAGCGTTGTAAAGCCCGATTTGTAAGGGACCATCACCCCGGAGGTATTCACCTTGTAAAGATTCGCCGAGCCCGGCGTGAAGGGGAAGCCGGTGAGGCTGCTCAGGACAAAGTGCGTACCATCAAATACAATGCCCGTCGGAACAGGGTCCCTGTTCGGGGCGATCGGTGGAAATGTGGTGAACAGTTCGAGGGCATGGGTGTCCTTATCACGCTTAATCACAGCATTTGCGCCGGCGTCCACGATGTAAAGATGTCCATCAGGCCCTTTCGTAAGCGCAAATGCATTGGAGTTATTGTCATAAGTGAGGTTCTTGGTTGCCACGAAAGCCCTGATGTTCTCGCTTGTGAGCGCGGCTTTGTCTTTGGGTAAACTGCCTCCCAGTACGCTTGCGACGTCGATGACATACAAAAGCCCTTCCACTCCATGCAGCAGATATAATGTGCCGTTGTCATAATACAAATGGCTGATACCTTCAACGTTACCCTGGTTGAAGATTGATGTGAAATTGGTAACCACCTTTGTTTTGGCACCCTGGGGCGTGATCATTACGAGCGCACCGTCGTTATTGCCGCTACCGCCTTCGGTAACCCAGAAGCGCCCCTGGTCGTCGATGACCATTCCAATGGGCGCGCGCAGCTCGCTGACAAAGGGCGAAACGCTGAATTGGGTGGGCTCCGGAACGGGCTCACCGTGGTCGGTACAGGCGTCGATGGCGACCAGGCCTGCCATCAATGCAAATGCAATTAAAGAGAGGAAATGCTTTTTCATCGCGGTTGAGTTTTGAGTGGATGTGCAGAAAAGCAATGGTAGAAGTTGTGGGCAAAAGTAGGAGTTTAACTTACTCTACTATTGTATAAATGCGTCATTATCAATGGAATTTAGTAAGCGGTAAAGTTTGTAACTTGCGATTTAAATATCCACCACCAAACCGCTCATGAATCAGGACATTCGCCAGCCGTTACCGGCCGCTTATCTTTCCATTGACGAGGCTACCAAAGCCTCGGGTTTCACAATGGCTTCAGACATTTACACCTGCTCCTTGCTGAAAACCCTGGCCGCTTCCAAGCCCGGCGGTAAGTTCCTAGAACTCGGTACCGGCACGGGCCTGTCAACCGCCTGGGTACTGGACGGCATGGACGCGCATTCCACACTCGTATCGATTGATAACGACGCACGCTTCCTGGAAATCGCTGAAAATCACCTTGGCGGCGATCCGCGCCTGACACTTGTGCACACCGATGGCGAGGACTGGGTAAATGCGCACCTTGACCAACGATACGACTACATTTTTGCAGACACCTGGCACGGGAAATACCTCTTGCTGGATGAGGTGCTCAACATGCTCAAACCCGGCGCATTTTACATCATCGATGACATGCTTCCGCAGCCAAATTGGCCCGAAGGACACGATCAGAAAGCATTGAATCTCATCGAATACCTCGATTGCCGGCAGGATCTTTCGGTTACCAAGCAGGTGTGGGCGACAGGAATTATCCTCGCGGTCAAGCTCTGAGTGGTATCGTTCTTTCCAATCATTTCCTGAAATCGCCCTCTGGCACAACCGGAGGGTTATTTGTAACTTTTTATGGTTTGTGTAGGAGTAAATTAAGGGCTATGTGCGCTTGACTTTGATAATTGTAAGATGATCTTGTAATGATCAAAGATTAAGTACTAACCCTTAAATCTTAGCTTATGTGCCAAAACCATGGAGTAGCTTACATCCGGCCCGGCGAGGTCGAAGTGCAGGAAATCGAGTATCCGAAACTCGCGTTGGGTAACCGCAAATGCGAGCACGGCGTAATCCTGAAAATTGTTTCCACCAACATTTGTGGCAGCGACCAGCATATGGTCCGTGGGCGCACCACCGCTCCGGCCGGTCTCGTGCTCGGGCATGAGATCACCGGGATTGTGATCGAAGCGGGCAGCGACGTCGAATTCATCAAAGTTGGCGACCTGGTGTCGGTGCCTTTCAATATTGCCTGCGGGCGCTGCCGCAATTGCAAGGAAGGTAAAACCGGCATTTGCCTCAACGTAAACCCCGCGCGCCCGGGTGCTGCGTACGGGTATGTGGATATGGGCGGCTGGGTAGGCGGGCAAGCTGAGTACGTTATGGTACCCTATGCCGATTTCAACCTGCTGAAATTCCCCGACAAAGATCAGGGTATGGCCTATATCAAGGACCTGACCCTGCTTTCCGATATTTTCCCGACAGGCTATCATGGTGCTGTCACCGCCGGGGTAGGACCTGGCTCGATCGTATATGTAGCCGGCGCCGGCCCGGTCGGGCTGGCCTGCGCGGCATCGTGCCACCTGCTCGGAGCCGCCGTTGTGATCGTCGGGGATATGATTCCAGAACGCCTCGCACAGGCCGCTAGCTTCGGGTGTGAGGTGATTGACCTTACGAAGGACACGCCATTGGAGCAGGCCATTGCTGAAATCGTAGGCGTTCCCGAAGTGGATTGCTTCGTGGATTGCGTTGGTTTTGAAGCCCGTGGTCATGGCGCTCACGCCGTCGAAGAGCGCCCAGCCACCGTTCTCAACACCGCTATGGCCGTCACCCGTGCAGGTGGAGCTATCGGTATTCCGGGTCTGTATGTCACCGGCGATCCGGGTGCCAAAGACAAAGCTGCACAGGAAGGCAGCCTGAGCATCCGTATCGGTCTCGGCTGGGCGAAATCGCACTCATTCTATACCGGCCAATGCCCGGTCATGAAGTACCACCGCAACCTGATGAATGCGATTCTGTACGATAAAATCAAAATCGCCAAAGCCGTGAATGTGGAGGTGATCACCCTGCAAGATGCGCCGAGGGGTTACGCGGATTTCGACAAAGGCGCGGCGAAGAAGTTTGTAATTGACCCGCATGGGATGATTGTTTGATTTGTAAGTGACAGTAACGGCAGCGGCTCCCGAGCTTTTTTGATTCAGGAGCCGCTGCCGCTTTTTAAAGTCGGATACTTACACGAAGCCAAACGATTCAAGCTCCACCACTCAAGAAGTTTCCAGACGAATGCCTATTGCATATCTTTTATTAAGCGTATATTGCTAGACGGCTGTTGGGACAAGCCCCATGAAAGTATCCGCCAGTTCACTTTACGTTCGTTTATTCGGTCTGCTCGCAGGTGGATAAAACCTGCATCGCTTTGTTCGGAACCCTTCCAGCATAGGTCCGCGACATTTACGCTTTCCTCGTCCTGTACCGTATCATTCAATCAATCACAGTGAGACTGAGCGGTAAAAATCCCCTCCTCTAAAATCAGTTAAAATGAAAGAAGTGTTACTCTTTTCGATAACGCTAACTGGCGTTATACCCTCGTTTGCACAGAAAGCAAACGAAATCATTGATATGGAGCATCCGGCGATTGCGCTGGTGAATGATTTTTTGGTAGCCGCGATCAGTGGCGATCCTGAAAAAATTGCGAGCTATTTAACAGACGATTTCATGTTCTACCATGGTACCAGCGCCGCCAACTACGACCCCGGGATCGGGAAAGCACGGTTTGTCAGGCTTGTATATTGCCGTCAGCAGGAGTCGAATTGTTCTGCCATCGAACCTTTCCCCAATCTGTATCCGGAAAGGGTCCAATATCTGGAAGATTATCGAAACCACGAAGTATGGGTGCAAACCTGGAATGTTCCCAGGGGAGTAAACAGAGCGACAGGAGTAAAATTGAATACGCCGGCTCCCCGCCTGTATAAAATATCCAAAGGGAACAAAATTAAGGTTATCATCAACTATACGCTGGTACATCGCAAGCATCTGATGGATTCGTAATGATGCCTGCATGATGTAATTGCTACACCCCCAAATGTTAAATGTTACCAAGTGATGCTCTGCACCTGTGGCGGCGGGCGCAGAGCACTTCTAAATCCACTGAAACGGATCCCCCGACGCTACGTGGGTTACCTTAATCCCTGAAATCTTCGGCTGTAACCATTCCACAAAATACTCCATCCCCGGCTCTTCGCTTACGGCGTGACCCAGCACGATTAATGCCATCTTGGAGCCTAACAACCGTCCGTCGCGGGCGTACTCTACGCCTTCCCATTCCGGCGTTTCGCCTACGATGAGCACGTCGGGATTTTCAGCAACCGCTACGGCTACCTGCCGTTGGCCGCCTGCCGCGCCCGGCATAATAGCGAGTTTAGAGCAGGATTTGCCCAGGTCGCCGATGACGCGAAGTTTTTGGATACCAAGCTTGCTTTTCAGGTGCTTTACCAGGTCGCCTAGTGTGGTGGCGGGGATAGTCAATGCAGGAGATTCGTTTGTATAATACTGCGTCCAGCCGGCTTTTTTTACGACGCCGTAGCGGATCGCGTCCGGTTTCAGGGAATGGCAATAGTCGTGGAAACGCCAGACGGCGATCTTGTGCTTTTCGAGCAGGGCCTGTTTCTTTCTGACGACTTCATTGCCTTTTACCCATTCCGGGTCGTCGCGGTGGTTGAAGAAAGTCGGTTCGTGGGCGATGATGAAGTTGGCTTTCAGTTTGGCGGCCTGTTCTATGACCGTAGCTGTGGCGAACATCGTGGTAACAATGCCGGTCACGGCCTGGTCGGTGCTGCCTGACTTAATTGTGTCAACTGTATCCGGGATCGGTTTCAGGTTGCCTTCTTTGAGGATCAGGTCGATGATCTGCTGGACGGTATATGCCTTAGGCGCCGCGCCGAAGAGCATTTCAGGCGTCAGGAATGCAAATGCGCCGGCGGATAATGCAGCCTGGCTAAGGAAGCGGCGGCGGTTTGTATCTGGTGTGGTCATGGGTGGTAAGGAATGGTCAGGTGTGGTCAAGTTTAGTCAGCAATAGTCAGGTGTTGTCAAGTTCGGTCAGGTGTTGTCAGGAGTGGTCAGGTGTTGTCAGGAATGGTCAGGAATTGTCAAGTTTGGTCAGGTGTTGTCTGGAGTGGTCAGGTGTCGTCAGGAATGAATCACTGGAATTCGGATTTTACCCAATATAAAACAATAAATAACTATTTCTGATTACTCGTAACCACTCTTGACAATTCCTGACTACACTTGACAACTCCTGACCAAACTCAACCACACCTGACAATTCCTGACGAGGCCAGCCTATTCGCTCTTAAGCGACTTCACCGGGTTCATTAGTGCCGCCCGGATGCTCTGGAGGCTCACGGATGCAAATGCGATGGTGATGGACAATACAGCGGCGATAGCAAACATCCACCATTCAATATCGATTCTGTAGGCGAAATCGCTGAGCCAGAATTCTACGCCGTACCAGGCAATGGGCGCGCCGATAACGACGGCCAGGAGCACGAGTTTAAGGAAATCTTTGGAAAGCAGCGTTACAATGCCGGAAACGGTGGCACCAAGGACTTTTCGGACGCCGATTTCCTTTGTGCGCTGCGCGATGGTGTACGAAGAGAGCCCGAAAATGCCGAGCGAGGCGATCAGCACAGCCAGCAGCGAGAAGAAGCTGGAAATCTGGCCAAAAATGCGATCGTCTTTGTACTGCTCATCAAAACGCTGGTTCATGAAAAAGTAATTGAAATTGTTGCCCGGGAAAAACTCGTCGTACTTTTTGTGCACCATGGCGATGCTTTGTGCTGGATTGGAAGCGTCGATTTTCACAGAAATAAATCCGGATAACGTGTAAAAGGGCGCGAATACGATAGGCTCGATGTTGTGTTTCAGGGATTGCTGATGAAAATCGCTCACAACACCTACAATGTCCCATTCCTTGTTGTTGAATACGAATTTTTGCCCCGCAGCTTCGGCAGCATTCTTGAAGCCTAGCAGTTTTGCCGCTGATTCGTTCAGAATGGCGTTTTTAACCTTATTGCCGATCGGGTTGGAGTCGGTAGGGAGGAAGTTACGACCAGCGAGCAGCGGGATCTTGTAGGTTTCAAAAAAGTCGGCATCGACGGCCATCCGGTTGAATGTAACGCCCTTTGGGTCGTTCGAGCCAACGCGCCGGAAGTTGAAACTGCGGCTCAGCCGGTTACCGAAGACGTTTCCCGAGGCACTCGCCATTTGTACGGACGGAATGCGTTCGAGCTCGGTTTTGAAGGCATTGATCCGGTCGATGGACGCGGAATCCCAGCGCGTAAGCTCCGGGCCGCGCACCACGAGCACCTGATCCATATCAAAACCCAGTTTTTCTTCGCGCATGAACTGAATTTGTTTGAAAACGATGAATGTGCCTACGATTAGTACCATCGAAGCCGTATATTGAAACACGACGAGCGATTGTCTTATCCAAATCCCCTTGACGGAACGTTTGAAAGAGCCTTTCAACACCTGAACCGCCTGGAATGAGGTCAATGCGAATGCCGGATAAAAGCCAGAAAGCAGAATTCCGGACAGGAAAATGCCCGCAACGGCGAGCGCAAAAACGGAACCGCCGTATCCGGCGCCTGTCAGCAGAGCGAATGAGAGCGGCTTTTCAATCAGCTTGTTCAGCACAGGCTGCAATAGCAACGTCAGCGCAATGGCCAGAACCAACCCCAGCAGGTTCAGCAAGATGGATTCGGACATGAACTGGCTGAATAGCTGCCCCTTCGTTGCGCCCGCAACTTTGCGCACGCCTACCTCACGTGCGCGTTCGAGCGACCGCGCTGTGGCGAGGTTGATGTAGTTGATCCAGGCAATGAGCAGGATAAATACAGCGATAATCAGCATTGTCCAAACAGCCTTTCCATTGTTGACTAGCCCGATTTCATATTCGTAGTTTGAAAAAAGGTGCGCTTTGCCCAGCGGTTGCAGGAAAAACTGCTCCACGCTGCCCGAAATCTTGTTGCCCTGGAAGTGCCGGTCACTGAAGGCAGGCAGTTTTTTGGACAATGCAGCCACGTCCGCGCCGGGCCGGAGCTTGACATAATGCCAGACGTCGGAGCTCTCCCAGCTGTTTCGGATCCACTCGCCCCAGGTTTGCGGGAGCGTTTCGAAGGACATCAGCGCGCTGTATTGCAGGTGCGAAGCTGCCGGAAAGTCCTTCATAATGCCCGTGATCTGGTAGGGCCTCGTATCGAGGTCCACCATAATCGGTTTTCCGATCAGGGCCGCATAATCGGCCGGTTTTGCATTGAAAATCCGTTTGGCACTGGTTTCTGAAATCACAATGGAATAGGGCGCTTTCAATGCCGTTTTGAAATCGCCGGCCACGAGCGGAAATGTGAAAAATGATAGAAAGCGTTCGTCGGCATAGGCACTTTTTTCAGCGAATATGCGGCGATCCTTTTGCAGGTTAAATGTACCCGGATTAGCGACTGTGGTATAAGTTTCGACTTCGTTGAAATCGCTGGTCATAGCGGCCGCTACGGCAGGGTAGGTAATTGTGCCGTGCTGGATCAGCTTCCCCTGTTGGAAACGATCATTGGTAACCCGGTAAATGCGCTCGAAGTCCTGATTGAACCTGTCGAAGCTCAGCTCAAAGCTTACGTATTGCAGGATCATCAGACAGGCCGTAATGCCGGCGACCAGCCCGGTGATGTTCATCGCGGAAAAGCCCTTGTTTTTCCACATGTTACGCAGGGCGATTTTAAAGTAGTTCCGGATCATGGCGGTTTGAAAAACAGACGGTTGTGGAAAGTTAGATACCTCTTTTTGCAGCACGAAAGGCCGCGCAAGACTAAAAACGTCGCGCACATACCGCGCACGTGCATGCCTGGCGCCGTACATGCGTATACGCTGCGCGAAAAGCTCATGCAGATCGCCTTCCAGCTCCTCCACCAGATGAGGCGCACAGAATAACCTTAGCAGCCGGCCTGGCCAGCGGGGTGGCTGTGTATTTTGTAAATTATTCACTGCGCAGACTTTTTACAGGGTTCATCAATGCGGCGCGAATGCTTTGAAAGCTGATGGTAGCCAGCGCGACAAAGGTGGAAAGCAATGCCGCTGCGATAAAAAATGAGGCACGAATATCTGTTTTATAGGCAAAACCGTCCAGCCAGCGGTGCATCGCAAACCAGGCCAGAGGCGCTGCGACCACGAATGCTATACCTACCAGTTGGAGAAAGTCTCTGGACAATAATCCCACAATGCTGGCAGCCGAAGCCCCCATGACTTTCCTGACGCCAATCTCCTTCGTACGCTGAACGGTAGAGTAGGAGGCAAGGCCCAGCAACCCCAGGCATGAAATGAAGATGGCCAATGCTGCAAAATTCAGGAAGAGCGCTTCGAAACGCTCGTCGGCGCGATACTGGCGGTCGTAGAGCTCGTCGAGGAAATAATAGGTGAACGGCTTGTCGGGGTGCATGGTTTTCCATTGGCTTTCAATGGCGGAAAGGGTTTGTTTTACGTTCTTTCCGTCGATTTTCACGGAAAGCAACTGGCCGTTCCAAAAATCGATTATGCGGAAGGTGAGCGGTTTTACCGTTTCATGTAACGATTTGAAATGAAAATCTTTAACGACTCCAATAATAGTGCCCTGACGGCCCCATTGATCGAATTTTTTGCCTATAGCCTCTTCCGGCGACCGGTATCCCAGTGCTTTGGCCGCTGCTTCGTTGATCATCAACGATTGGGTGCTGTCGGTATGGAATTGTTTTGAAAAGGCCCTCCCTGCCAGCAACTGCAGTCCGTACTGCTGCGTAAAGTCAAAGTCAATGCGGTAAACGTCCATGTTACCAGCTTGCATCTCTCCGTTTTTATTCTCCAATTTGGAATAGGCCTGCGGATTCCAGCTGCCGGGGACTTCCGAAGAAGCGGCTGCTGATCTGACGCCCGCATAGTTTTGTATGGTTGCCTCGAATGCATCGCGCTCGCGGCCCGGGCCAGCTTCTACTACCAGGGTTTGGTCTTTTGAAAATCCTAACCCGTAGCTCCGCATGAAATCGAGCTGGGCGTACATGACGATCGTTGCGATAATGATCGTGATCGAAATCGCAAATTGTACGGTTACCAGGCCCTTGCGAAGCATTATGCCTTTCAAACTGGTTGTAAAACGGCCTTTCAATACTTTCACCGGCTCGAAAGAAGACAAAACGAATGCGGGGTAAATGCCGGCCAGCAAGCCGGTCAGCAATGCGACCCCGAATTGACAGGCCACAAATGGTATCTCATGAACCATGCCTTTACTGATTGCCTTGCCTGCAAGCATGTTGAAGCCTGGTATCAATGCAGCCGAAATCAAAATAGATAGAAAAAATGCGATCACGGATATCAGTATCGATTCGGCGATAAACTGCCTCGCCAAAGCGCTTTTAGCCGCGCCTACCGCCTTACGCACACCCACCTCCCGCGCCCGTTCCACCGAGCGTGCCGTGGTAAGATTCACGAAGTTGATGCAGGCGATCAGCATGACAAAAAACGCGACCGCCGAGAAAATATATACATTATTAATGCTGCCCGATTCTTCCGTGGTGCGTGAGGAATGCAGGTAAATGTCACGGAGGGGTTCGAGCACGAGCCCGATCTGCATTTGCTGCTCGGCCATAAGCTTGCCGGCATGGCGTTGCATAAATGCGGGGAACTTCCTTTCCAGCGCTGCCGGATCGGCGCCGGATTTGAGCAGCACAAATGCAGTAGCGCCGAAGCTGCCCCACTCGCGTTCGATATTTTTGTCGTGATGCGCCGTGTAAGTGCTCATCGATACGAAAATATCGCCTTTGATTTGCGAATTGACAGGCGGGTCCTGCATCACGCCGGTAACCATCGATGGTTCGCTTTCGGTGCCTAGCAGCAGCGTTTGGCCCATCGGGTCACTTTCTCCGAAATACTTCCGGGCAGAAGTTTCGGTCAACACCAGGCTCAGTGGCGCCGCCAGTGCAGTTTGAGGGTTCCCTTTCAGCAATTTCAAATCGAATACCCTGAACAGCGCCGAATCTGCCAGGACTGCATTCTCTTCCATGAATTTGAGATCACCCTTGCGGAACAACGTTGTTTCCTTTTGTACCCGGGCGAATGCCTCAACTTCGGGAAAGTCATTTTGCATATTCGACGCCATCGCCCACGGGCTGATCGCGTAATGCAGCGTTTCGGAGCTGGTTTTGACATCTGCTGCGACGCGATAAATACGGGCGGCCTTTTGATTGAAAACGTCGTAAGTCAGCTCGAAATGCACGTATAATGCAATCAAAAAGCAGGCGGTCATGCCCGCCGACAATCCCAGCACATTAATAAAGGAGAACATTTTGTGCTTGACCAGGTTGCGGAAAGCGATTTTCAAATAGTTACGGATCATGGCTGGTTGGGTGGATGCAGGTTTGGGATATTTTCCGGGTTTTTCTCTCAAAGCGAAGGGCCGCATCAGCGAAAGCACATCACGCACATAGCGCCTGCGGGCCTCACGCGGGCCCTGTGTACGAACGCGTTGAACGAAAAGTTCCAGCAGGTCGCCTTCCAGGTCGTTCACCAGGTGCGACGCACAGAACCAGTGCAACAGACGTGTGGCCCATTTGGGCGGTTGAATGGGGGCGTTCATGGCTCAGGCGGGTTTGGGAATAGCACTCCACATGCGGTTGCGGATTTCGCGGATATTGTCCAGCGCTTTGGTGCCGGCCATGGTGACGGTGAAGAATCGCTTGCTCCGCCCGCCGCGCTCGGCTGTGGCTCCGCCCAGGCGCGAGGAAAGCAGGCCCTTCTCTTCCAGCCGGTGCAATGCGGCATGCACAGCCCCGAGGTTCACCGACCGCCCCATTTGCTGTTCGATCTCGTTGGTGATCGAGGCTCCGTAAGCATCTCCGGCCAGTATCGCGACGGCCAGCAATACTACCTCTTCAAACTCTCCCAGATAGGTTCCTTTCATAAGGGCATTTATTATTTCTGTAAATGTATAACAAATGGTGTGCCTGATATTTATAGTGCTGATTATTAGTATTTTATTTAAAATTGGGGCAAAGAAAATGTCCGCATTCGGACATTGGTGATGCCGGATGCGGACAGTAGCGGATGTTTTGAAATAACTATTGCCGGATAATCCTGAATGTGCTTTTTTGCGGTCCCGATTCCACATTCAATAGCAAAACGCCCGGTGGATATTTACGAAGATCCAGGGATAGCGTCTCGCCGATGGTCTTAAACGAAGCGAGCAGCCTGCCGGAAATGTCAGACAAATGCACGTTGTATTTGCCGGGTTTGCCAAAATTTAACGTAACGAACTCTCTCGTAGGGTTGGGGAATGCGACAATAGACGGCAATGTGGGTTCGACGCCGGTAACGGTTTCAATGCTGACGGAGGCGGGGGCTATTATCTGCCCCGGTCCGCAGCTATTGATCACGCTCCGCAGCGCATAAACTTCGCCAGGAGCTGGGTTCTGCAGTGCTATGGAGTCGACCGGAGCAAATAGATTGGTGGTAAAAGCGGACTTCGAATTGGCATAACTGATTTGCCAAGGGCTGTCACCAGTGAGTATGGCGGCCACTCGGGGAACAGCATTTCCTTGCTGATATACCTTGTCGGTGGCAAATCGCGCAGTCGGTCTATAGCGTAGGGCGAGTGGATTGCGGAAATCGGCAACCGCCGCATCGGGATCGGTGGCGATGACGCGGATCCGGTACCCATCCGAACGGGCCGGACCGGCTGGTATGACGGCGGTGAGCGGCGATGCCGATCCGGTTGTGGGCAAAGTTTTGAAATTCAGTCCTGTGGAGTCGGAAAGTTGTACCAGGAATTTGTTGGAGGACGAAAACGTGCCGGTGCTTGTAAAATATACCTGAATGGTATCCGTGGTGCAGAGGAAGCTATAATGGCGTACCGAATTCCAGCTTGTGACTTCCACCGATTTCGCGGAAGTCGGGTTGACGGTTACAGTAACCCCTTCGCCGACGATCGCTCCGCTGCCGCACTGGTTGGTCGCCGACACGATCTGATAGTGTGTAGTCACCTGTGGAGCCACGGTTACCGTACCGCCCTGGTTGCCAGAAGGAAAGTAATCACCCGAAACGCCATTTGAAAGCGTGTAGCGGATAGTCTGGCCCTGCAAGCCATTCAGCGACCTGATAGCCAGACTGGTTTGCCCGCCTGGGTTAATGGTTGTATTGCCAAGCAGTGTCAGGCGGGGTTTCTGATCGATCATGACAAATACATCCGTCTGTATTTTGTATTTCCGGATGGTGCCTCGGAGCAGGTAAGAGCCGGGTTCAACCCCTTCCGGTAATCGAAAAAGAGGCATTCCCTGTGGGGTTCGGGTGGAATCGAGCAGAATCGTCTTGTTTGTGCTGCTATTGATTAAAGAAAAGCGGATGTAATCGTCGGAGAGATCGAAATCACCCAGCAAATTATAGGTAGCTGCGAGATTCTGATCCTTGCAAAATGTGTATCCGATGCTTTGCAAGGTAAGCTTGGGCAAAACCTTGTAGCTCACCGCGGCCGGTACCGGGCCGTATCCGCAAGAGTTGCTGATAGATTTGATAGCGAATGTTCCGCTCTTGACCGGATAAATTGAGGTAGAGAACTTGTTCTGATTGCTATTGTAATCGTACAGGCCGTCAGCAACAATCCATTGCGGAACCCTTCCTGTCGTTTCAATATCGAAGCGCATCTGCTGGCCGGCTTCAACCTCGAACGGGCCGCTCCCCGGGTAAGATATCGAGGTAATGGTCGCTGTCGGGGCACTACTGATATCGAGACTGAAACTATTCGAAAAGACGCCATCAGAGGATATTACGCGCATGTAGTAATTGCCTGTCGAGTAGTCGGCCGGGACCTGGTATTCGGCTATTCGCGAGTTGGTATTGGGGCCGGCATCGGTGAAAGTGGTATTGTCTTTGGATATCTGGAGTTTAAAAGTGGTTGAAACCAGGGTCGTGTCCATTACTTCAAAGGGTACCCTGATGGTGCTTCCTGTGCAGATGAGCGTATGCCAGTTTTCCGATGGAACGATGACACGATAACGATCCACGAAAATGTCGGCGGGAAGATTGATATTCTGCACTCCACAGGCCGATCGGATCGACTTTACGACGAAGTGATTGGCGCCATGTTTCACATTTACCGAAAACCTTGAAGTGTACCAATTGCCATCCAAAATGACGGAATGGTCCTGCTTGCCATCTGAATAGGTGAGCGACCACGGTGTTCCTCCCAGGTGGCTGAGCTCCATATCGACGGCCTTGGAACCGGCACCTGATAAGCTTGTCCTATCCGAATAAGCTAACCGCAGATTGTAGAAGGGATAATAGGTTTCAAGGTTGACCTGTTCGCTGGCCACCCCAGTTTTCTTGGAAACCACCATGATATAATAGGAGGCCGTGCCTGAACTGATATTCCCTTGTGGGTCATAAGGTATCGGAACTTTTACTTTTCCGGCTTTTGTAACGGTTTTGATGGTCTCAAACTCACAGCAACTGCTCGATTTGTTGAGCTGGATCATGAATTCATCACCGTCGGGAAACTGCCCGGTGGTTCCGATTTCCATGTCCAGGGTGTCGCCATAGCAGGCAGGATATTTGATTGAGGTAGCGACGATGGTCAACTTAGAGGGGGATTCATCGAGCACCTTCACATTTAGGGGCGTTGGTGAGTCGTTGGAAAAACAGCTGTTACTGATTGATTTCAATGCATATTGTCCCGATTTAGTGACGTAAAAATTCCCATAGCCAATATCATTATATATGTTGGAAATCCATGAGGTTCCATAAGGTGCGTTTATAGAATACGGGCCTCCTCCCTTGTAATTAAACGCAAATGAGTGAACGGCGGGGATAGGAACCTCTCTATTCGGTTCTATCCATACCACCTCAGGTTTCCCCTGTATCGTAACATCGGTAAACAGGTTGGATTCCAGACGCGGATTTTCAGAGATAAGCTGAAAAGAAAATGACTTCTGCCGCCAAATACGACTGGGAGACTTTGACCAGATATCCGGGATCTTGAATTCTATTTCCGATCCCACACGCTGCGCTGGAACAACGACGGTGTCAAGAGGGGACCGGATTTTCATGGAGTAACTTGCATTTGCCGGAAGGTCGACATTTGCCGAGAAGGGCAGGCGGATTGTTGCCCCTTCGCAGTACGGCGCGGTGATGTCACGTTTCGGCAATATCAGGCCGGAAGGGACAGTCGCTACCACTTTGTTTTGCGATAAAGGCGCAGCGGCACAGCTGGACTGAATGGCCTTAATGGTATACTCCGTTGTTGTTGTCGGGTAGGTTTTGAGGTCATGATTTCTGATCTGCCCTATGTCACTGATGCCCGTTATTTTGGTGCCATCGCTCAGGACAATGGTGTATGGATCCGGGCCGATATACCGGACGGTAATACCGAAGCCGTCGCCCGCAAGCACCTTACTGCTGGTTGAGGTAATTTCAGCAAAAGGTTTGGGATGAATCCACAGGTAGGCGGCACCTGCTTCGCCCACGGTGCCGGGATTTTGTGTCATTACAGACACCGTAAATACCTTGCCCACCACCAGCGAAATGTTCTCGGGAATGGTTGCCAGCAATTCCCCGTCTTTCAGTATGGCCTGAGCATAATACTTTTTGGGATTCGCAGGCAACCCGGCGTCCACGGATTCTGTGAGCTTTATGGTGTAGCTTGTGCCCTCATTCAATTTATCGTTGCCTGCCGAAAACCGGACCCTGATCTGTGAGCCGGGACATGCGGCCCGGGGCGTGACGAGGGTCGTCTGGATCGGCACAGGGTTTACGTAAACCTTCGCTGCGCCGCTGACGGTCATGGCTCCGCATACATTCTCGGCATGAGCAATGGTGTAATTGACTGATTTTTCGGGATACAGGCGACGAATTTGCTGGAACGCCGCATCACGGTCTGCATAGAAACTTACCTTGCTGCTGTCAACGAGTGTTACGATGCCGGACGAAGTACTGTTTGTGTTTAGGTAGAATGAAAATTCCTTGTATTGATTGACCGTATCGCTAAGCGCCTGGGAAATCGTTACCTGGCCCTTCTTGTGAAAATAGGCGTAACTACGGTTACTGGCGGTAGCGGGAGAGGAGGCGTCGACCTGAATTTCATACCTGTCGGTGGTGTTGAGCAGATTTCCGGGGAGTGTTACTTCAAATTTGCCGTTACGGAGTATCGCGGGAAGCTCTGTCACGTCACTGGCATACGGTTTTTGGATTCGTGCTTTGAATACATTGTCCTTACCGAAAGTTCCGCTTAAAGTCGCGTCGATTTTGAGAACGGGATCGGCGCAGAGGTCACCCTCGGCCGAGATTTGGATGGTGTTGGATTGAGCGAGGGCGCCGCGGATGAATAGAAAAAATAGAAACAGGGCAACGTAAAATCGATTCATTAGAGGTAGTTTGCTATTGGAATTGCAAGTAAGAATTCAAATCTACAACTAATTTTATACGGCATATATGGTTTTCGACTTTCGGTTACAAGTTTTCCAGACCGTCGCCCGTCGCCTGAGCTTCACCAAAGCCGCTGCCGAGCTTTTCATTACACAGCCTGCCGTGACGAAGCATATTCATGAGCTGGAAAATCAGTTAAAAACCAAATTATTCGAGCGGAATGGCGCCAAGATCAGCCTGACGCCCGCCGGGGCGATACTGTTGCACCATGCCGAGCAGATTTTCGATATTTACAGAAATCTCGAATTTGAGATCAATAGCCTTTCACAGCGGAATAGCGGCAAGTTGAGGCTGGGGGCAAGCACAACGGCGGCGCAGTACATTCTGCCGCCTATTCTGGCAGCATTCCACCGCAAGTTTCACAACGTTGAGGTTACCCTCACCACCAAGAATACCGAGGAGATCGAGCATGCATTGCAGCATAAGGAGATTGACCTGGGAGTGATCGAGGGCTTCTCCAAAAATGCCGCCATCAAGTACACCGAGTTTCTGAACGACGAAATTGTGCTTGTGGCAAACAGCAAAAACCCACTGGCTGCAACCGGGGTAGTGAATGCCGAGCAACTGCGGAATATCCCTTTGCTACTCCGTGAACCAGGATCGGGGACGCTGGAAGTGATCGCCCATGCACTGAAGTCGATCGGGCTGGGGCTGGGCGACCTGAATGTCGAAATGCAGCTGAGCAGCAGCGAGAGCATGAAATTGTACATCCTGCATTCGGATAGTATGGCGTTTATTTCTGTGCATGCGGTATTAAAGGAGTTGCAGAGCAAGGAGTGCCGGATTGTTGATGTCGAAGGGCTTTCGATTGACCGCCACTTTCATTTTACTACCCTGCACGGACAGCAGGAGGCTTTGCCGGAGCTTTTCATGCGCTTTGCGCTTTATCGGAGAAAATAGACGGCTATATTGCGGGGTTTTTTAGAGTAGTTATGACCTGCATCCTATTTTAAGAATCTGTGTACTGTACCAATCAGCTCTTGATGAAAGGGTTGAAATTATTTTTGTTAAACTATTTATGTTAAAAATCACATTAAGCGTCTCGGCGTTCCTGCTTATGCTATGGTCGACGACGGGCACCCTTCAAAAAGAGGAAAGATCCGAGCCCCGGAATCTGACCAAAGCCGACTCCCTTCCTAACGCTGCTGCATGGCCGGCAGAACTGAATGTAACGCATTTCGCAGGTCACGACCTTACGCCAAGTCCGGCCTGTTTGGCTGTGGCGCCTACGGGCGAGGTATTTGTCGGGGTCGACATGATCGGCTCGCTGGGTAAAACACCCGGAAAAGGCAGTATTATGCGCCTTGTTGATACCAATAATGACGGCAAGGTAGACCAGCACACAACATTCGCAATGCTGGATAACCCGCGCGGGATCATTGCTCAGGGCGACCAGGTGTTTGTTTTGCATACTACTTTTTCCAAAGAAACCGGCAAGGCTTCCGGAATGGACTTGGTGGTGTTGGAGGACAAAAACCACGACGGTGTAGCAGACGGGCCGGCCAAGCCGCTTATACAGAATGTTTGTTCGCCGAAATTCCTTCAAAGCCGCGGTACCGACCACGCTACCAACGGCATCCGCATGGGTATCGACGGGTGGATTTACATCGCCGTGGGTGATTTCGGTTTCCACGACGCGCTCGACCGTTCGGGCAAAAAAATGACCCAATTGGGCGGCGGTATCGTCCGTGTACGTCCTGATGGTACTGAAATGGAAGTGTATACCCACGGATTACGTAACATTTATGACGTGGCGATTGACCCATACATGAATATCTTCACCCGTGACAACACCAACGACGGCGGCGGCTGGAACATCCGTTTCAGCAACCAGATCCAGTCGGGGGAATATGGTTACCCGGTGTTGTTCAAGAATTTTACCGAAGAGATTATCCCCGCATTGATTGACCTTGGCGGAGGCTCTGGTACAGGTTCGCTCTTTTTGGACGACCCGACCTGGCCGGCTAAATACAACCGCGTACCGATGATGGCCGACTGGGGCCGCAGCCAGGTGTACGTGCACCGCTTAACGCCGGACGGTCCTACCTTCCAGCAGAAGGAGGAGGAGTTTATTAAGCTTTCACAGGTGACAGACCTGGATATCGATGCTTCGGGACGTGTTTACCTTGCCGCCTGGGATGGCGCCGGATATTCGGGTAACCCGGGTAAAGGCTTTATCTCCCGCGCTGTACCGCAGGGATGGCAGTATAAGGCATTCAAAGACATCAGCAAGTCGTCGGTGAAACAGCTGGCAGCATTGCTCCGATCGGAAAGCGCAGTGCAGCGTCTGGCTGCCCAGCAGGAATTGCTGAAACGTCCGGCCAAAGATGCTGCGAAAGCCGCTTGGACCGTTGCAGAGGACAAAAAGGCTCCTTTATATGTACGCGTAGCAGGTATGTACACCTACGCGCAGGTAGCCGGTGCGGAAGGCATTGATAAGCTCGCAAAACTGGCTTCGGAAAGTGATATGCGCGAATATGCATTGCGGGCGTTGGCCGACAGAAAGCCATACGTTGCCAAAGTGCCGGTAGAGCCTTTCCTGAAAGCACTCGAAAATGGTAATGCGCGGGAGAAACTCGCTGCGGCGATCGGGTTGGGCCGTTTGGGCAGACCGGAAGGCGCTCAGGCATTGCTGAAAGTAAAAGTACCGGGCTCATTTGTGGCACCAGCTAAAGGGACCGAAGGCCCTCACGCTACGCCGAACTCGGCTATCGTTACCCCGCACATCGCGGTACGCGCGCTCGTGGCACTGAATGCAGTGGACGCTTGCGTGAACGCGATCGGCACCGAAAACTCTACGATCGCATTGTGGGCACTGCGCTACATGCATGATCCCAAGGCTGTTGACGGATTGATTGCCACTTACGGTAAAACCAGCGATAAGGCATTGAAAGACCAGATCCTGACGACAATGGGAAGAATTTACAAAAAAGAAGCCGATTACGACGGTTCCTGGTGGTGGAGCACGCGCCCGGATACGCATGGCCCATACTACAAAGCGGTAGAATGGGAGTCGTCTGCGAAAGTGAAAGACTTTTTGATGAAGGAATTTAATGCCGCGAGCGACAAGCAGTTCTTCGCCGACCTGAATGCGCGCAATCGCATGGGTATTACCGAGTTTGGTGGAGAAGAAGTAGTGGCTGCGAAAGAGGAGGTGAAAGTTGACCTGGAAAAAATTCGTAACAAAAAAGGTCAGGTAGGGGAGTCGTCGATCGAGGATGTGATGCTGGCCATCGCGAAAATCCAGGGAGATCCGGCCACAGGACGTAAACTGTTTACTAAGCAGGGTTGCGTAGCGTGCCACAGCCTGAGCCGCAACGAGGTAATGAAAGGGCCGTTCATGGGGCAAATCGGTTCAATCATGAACCGCGAGCAGATCGCCGAGTCGATTTTGAAACCAAACGCTTCGATTTCTCAGGGCTTCGCTTCGGTGATGATCACGACCAAAGGCGATAAGACCTACATGGGTTTTGTTTCTGAAGAATCGGCTGAAAAGCTGGTGATCCGTGACATTACCGGTCAGGTGAACACCATTAAAGTGGCCAACATTACTTCGCGTAAGGAGATGGAAACATCGATGATGCCTCCGGGGCTGGCCAATGAGTTGTCCTACGAGGAATTTGCTTCATTGATCACCTTCCTGTCGCAACAGAAGAAGTAACATACAAACATTAATGGCTAAAAGCCGGCCCGGCGTTTTGCGGGCCGGCTTTCATTTTTGGACAAAACCAAGGTTGCGATTTTGAGGATTTTGGCCTTCAAAAGTGCGGAGTGGCGCTTTTCTGACGAATTTTTATGCGTTTATGCCCATTTTTTTGCGGAATCTGCAATTTTTACGATAAATTAGTAGTCTGATAGAAGTAATTTGTAGTTGTTAAGTTGATTAATATTTGCACCCATCGTCTCTTACTCAACGTTTGTTTATACAGCATCCCCCGGCAGGCCCGCTTTCGCCGGGGATTTTTTTGACCAATTTCTTCTGTTCCCGTGGCATTTTATGATTTATCGAAGTCCGAAAGAGCCGAGCGTGTACTCGCGATCAAGGGCGACATCAGGGACGGACTGTTAAGCCATAATCTTCAAAAAGCACATTTATTTTACTCAGATGACGATACCTATATACGGAAATCGGCCTATCTTGTAACCGGACGGTTGTATTCGGAGGACGTCAACCTGCGCCCGGCGATTCTTGCGATGCTTTTCAAATTTATGTCCGATCCGGATTTCAAAGTCAGGCAGACGGTGATCAATGCGGCCGGCGAAATTGGTAAATGGGATTTCGAAGGAGTTCGATCCTATTTCGACGAAGGACTGAAAGATCCGCACCATTCGCCGAGGAATGCGGTGATCGGCTCGATTAAAAAAATGGGTGAGATAAACCCCGCGCCCGTGCTCGCGTGGGCGAGGGAATATCTGCACCACGAAGACAAGGAAATCCGAAGGGAAATTTGTCACGGTATCGAACTGCGCGGACGCAAATATCCCGAAGATATTTTACCGCTTCTGGCTGAGCTCCAACATGACCGCACAGCGCGCGTACGCGACACACTCGTGCATGTGATCGGGCAGATCGCCTATAAAAAAGGTTGCCTGCCGACCGTGCTTGCGAATTTGAAAGGATGGGAGAATCGTCTGCTGGTGGATGCCGCTCTCGAAGAAATTATTGATGTACACCACCGTTATCGTAATTTCACAGCGCTTACGCAGGCGGAAGCAATCGCACTGATCGATGCGCATTTTCCCGACCGTAAGCGGAAAAGTGGTTGAATGGCATATTAAATTCACAAGCCTATGACTGTAATGTCCAGATTGGCGAGCTCGATGGGCCGTCGCAATGAAGTGCCTAATCAGGAGTTGGCCATTGAAATTGCCGCAAATGCGGATGGTAATGCGGTTGCCGAGCTGATCGAAAACCTCGACCATAAAAGTAAGGACGTTCGCCACGACTGCATGAAGGTTCTTTATGAAATAGGCGAAAGGCAGCCCTCGCTAATCGCAGCCCATGCCACGCAGTTTGCCGCACTGCTCGACAGCAAGGACAACCGGATGCAATGGGGTGCTATGACCGCCCTTAATACTATTGTGCTTGAAAATCCGGAAGCTGCGTTCGCCGCTGTGCCCAAACTTGCCGCAGTTGCCGACAAAGGCTCGGTCATCACCCGCGACAATTTCGTCGCCATTCTCATCAAACTCAGCGGCATTCCCGCCTACGCCGATCAAACGCTTCCGTTGCTCAATGAACAAATGCTTAGTTGTCCGTCCAACCAGCTCCCGATGTATGCCGAGAATGCATTGCCGGTGTTAGAAGGAGCACATAAGGCTACATTCGTGAAGACGCTCATCAGCCGCCTGGGTGATTTTGAAAAAGAATCGAAGCGGAAAAGGGTGGAGAAGGTTTTGAAGCGACTCGGGTAAAACCGATAAATTTTCCTGGCATCATTTTCGCTGGCGTTGCATCGAACAACAGATGTAACCATGGAGCAAGTAAACAGGCAATGGAGCATCGCGGAAAGTGCGGTGACAGTATCCGCTTTTCTTAAAGCTTTAAATGAAAGTGACTTTGAAGGGGCCGGGGAGCTAATGGACGAAAATGTTCGGTTCGAGGGCGTGCTGGGAAGTGTGGAAGGCAGGGACGAATACGTGAGACAGATGGCGAAAATGAAGCTGCGTTATCATGTGGAGAAGCTGCTCTATGATGAGGATTCGGTTTCGGTACTTTATGAAATTGATATGGGCGGGAAGAATGTGCTCACTTCGGGCTGGTATGAAGTACGCGATGGGAAGATCACCCATATTCGGGTGATTTTCGATCCAAGACCGGTTTTGTAGTAAGTAATTGGGGGAGGCTATGGCGTTTTGATAATAGTTCTTTTCCGTTTAACTGTGTAGGAGGTGGTAGTGTCGGTGCCAGGTCGGCCGGTACTGCTGCGATTGCCGTCAACGCTGCCGGACGAGTTAATCGTACCATTATCATTGAGTATCGGGCCGCTTTCCGCATTGGACGAATCCTTTAAAATGGCATTAAGATCCGAGGAATCGACTGTTTTGACCTGATGCCTTTTCGTCTTACGTTGGTATTTCTGCTCCTGTCTTGATGATCGTGTCGAGGCGTCTCCGGATTGCGCTAATGCGCAGGCCGGAATGGTCAATGACATGGCAAGTAGGATTGCTTTAAGTGGTTTCATAGGTATGGTTTTTAGTTGATGATTTGAATCTTGTTCAAATACTGTTCCAGAACTATCCCGAAATCTATACACTTGTTACCGCCCGGTGTTTGCGGCGGTATTCCCCCAAGCTCATCCCTTTGCTTTTTTTGAAAAAACGGTTGAGGTGGCTTTCGTCGGTGAATGAAAGCTCGGACGCGATTTCGTTCATGCGCATGTCGCTGTGCAACAATCTGGTTTCAACCAGTTTTAGCCTTGAATTGACGATGTATTCTTGCATCGTTTCATTGGTGTGTTTCTTGAAATACCTCCCCAGGTAAGATTCCGATATCCCGAAGTGATTGCTGATGCGGGCGGCCTTGATCTTTTCAGGATAATAAATATTGGCCTGGATGTATTGAAGGATGTCAATGGCCTTGTCTTCGCTGCATTCGGTGATCTTTTCAGGCAGGTACATGGCGATGTTACGGGCTACAAGGATGATCATCGTATTGACATACTGCCTGATGAGCTCCTGATTGTACATGTCGCGGTTGACGTACTCGCGTATGATCGCCTCCACAAGTGGCTTGACTATGCGCTTGTCCGTCTGATTTTTGAGAATGCATCCGGGCTGATGGCTGGCATTCTGCAAGATAAATTCAAGCCTTGGCAGCAGGTCTTCCCTTTGTGAGGCGCTCACCAGCGAAGTGTTCCGTTTGATATACACATCATTGAAGCGGATGAAAACAAATCTGGTGGTCGTCTCGATGTCGAAGGAATGGGTGTCTTCGGGGGTGAGCAGAAACATGTGGCCGGCATTGTACCGGAATGTATGCTGGTTGATCTCCTGTACCCCGGTACCTTCCAGAATGTAGATCAGCTCAAAGAAGTTGTGCTGGTGCGTCGGTTTGGGGCATTCGTCGAGCTCCTTGTAGATTATTTCGAAAGGCTCGTGCAGGTTTTCTTTCATGGGTGCAAGAAGTGTACTGTATTTTAGAAAGATTATACCGTAAAAATAATGAAAAGTCGGTACAAATTTGCATTGTCAAACGCAAAATCATTATAGTTCATGAAAGCAACATTTTTGACCGATACAAATGCCCCGCTCATTATCAAAGAAGTGGAAACGCCTGCGCCTGGCGAGAATCAGGTGCTTGTTAAATTGGCCTATTCTGCGCTAAACCACCGAGACGTCTGGATTCAGAGAGGGCAATATGCAGGCCCGAAAGCAGGACTTATCCTGGGATCGGACGGCTTGGGTACGGTAGTTGAAACCGGCGCGAACGTCGACCCGGCTTGGATCGGGAAGATGGTAGTCATCAACCCAAGTCACGATTGGGGCGACAATCCGGCTGCATTTGGCGACCAGTTCAAAATTCTGGGCAATCCCGAGCCTGGCACATTTGCCGAATACATTGCCGTGAATGCCAAATATATTCATGAGAAACCCACGCACCTTACCGATACGGAAGCAGCAGCGTTGCCACTGGCGGGCATTACCACCTACCGTGCCTTGTTTACCCGGGCGGCGCTAAAACCCGGAGAGCAGATATTGATTACAGGCATTGGCGCGGGTACCGCGTTGCTGGCCCTGCAATATGCGATCGCGGCAGGTGCCAAAGTGTACGTCACGTCCGGCTCGCAGGACAAGATCGAAAAAGCCAAATCGCTCGGTGCAATCGATGGCTTTAACTACAAAGAGGAAAACTGGTTCCTGAAAGCGAAAGAGGCAACAGGCGGATTCGATGTGGTGCTGGACAGTGCTTCGGGTAAAGGGTTCGGTAACTTGATCGAGACCGCGAAACCGGGCGGTAGAATCGTATTTTTCGGTGGTACAGACGGCCCGATTGGCAACATTATCCCCAATAAAGTGTATTGGAGAAACCTGTCGATCCTGGGAACAACGATGGGAACGTTGCAGGAGTTCCGGGACATGCTCGCATTTACGGCAGAACATCAGATCAAACCCATTGTCGACAAAGTCTATCCCTCATTGTCGGACGCGCAGCAGGCCTTCGATTATATGCATCAAGGCAAGCAGTTTGGCAAAATTGTGCTGACAAATCAATAGGGGGAAAAGGGAGTAAGGGGAGGAAAGGAGGAAAGGGAGGAAGGAGAAACGGTTTGTTAAAATTCCTTGTCCCTTTCTTCCATCCTCCCTTTCCTCCCTTACTCATTCAACCGTAAGTCCATCCATGTCTTCAAGGCGTGCTATTAGTGCCCAGCCGTAAAAGTCGTTGGCCAGCGCTACGGTTAGCTCGTTTTTTCCTGCCTTGAAGGGGATGACAAATGAAGCGTTTTCAATGGAACATCTGCCTGCCGGTTCTTTCATAATGGGAGCGCCAAAAGTGTTTTTGTCGACATACAGGTAGCGGCCGTTCAGGAACACCCAGACATCGTCACTGAAACCCATCGCAATCTTTTTCTTCTGGTCGGTTTTGGAAGTGATATTGACCTTCATCCATACAACCCGGCGCTCCTTGCTCATCCCGAATTTACGCGTAAGGTTCACCATTCCCCTTCTTTCCGCCCAGATCGTTTCCCACATTGTTTCGGCTTTCGGGGCGGAGTCCATGCTAAAATCTACGTTTTTGGAAAGGGCTGCGGGCTCAGTGATCTGCCATTTCCGAAGGTAGCGCGGGTCATGCGCGACCGGGTCTGTACCCTCGTATGCGGGAAGTCCTTCTGTCTGGCCAGGTTTAATCACCAGGTTTGAAACAATACCTTCTCCTTCAAATGCGAGGGTTCCTTCCATTACATTGCCTTCCATCCTCGGGACTTCCATTGTGGGCCGCTGCATATCGTTCACAAAGACCCGCAATTGATATCCTGACGCAATCAGTTTAACATGATTCCAGGTTTTGTTCTGGAAATTGGCCTTCCCCTGGTATTGTGGCAGCAAGTCCCAGAGGTTCACACCGTCGATGGCTGGTGCGTACTGGACGGCTTCGATACCGGTGCTGTCGCCGGCGCGGTGCGTGCGGAAATAGAATAGCTCATTTTCCTTGCTGTCCTTGTACCTGAAATAGAAGGAAGCAAAACGCTGGTCGGTCGGAATGTAGTCGAATTCGACGGTGCCGTTGGAAAACGTAGTGTTTTTCAGAATGACCTGACCCTGTTTCGGGAGCACTTTTAATGCCGGACGACCATCGTGGGTCGTGAATTCGGCATTGGAGCCGGGCGCGTCCCAGTTTTCGGCAGTAAGGGCTACCCATATGTCCTGATCCTTTGGGACGTTTTTAGCTTTTTTCTGGCCAAATGCGGTGAAAACAACGGAGCAGAGTACAACTAGAATTAAATTTTTCATGGCTAATAATGCAAACGTGTTAGAATGATCTTACTTTTTGAAAATACCGGCGTTCAGCTCTTTTCCGGCAGAATTGGGTAGGGGATTAAGGTAATCGAGGGGTAAACCTTTGGTTTCGACTTCGCTGAGCAGCAGTTTGCCCGCGCGAGAAACCTGTTCTTCTGAATGTGCATTACGGTCTGCCGGTATTGCACCATTTGGACCATAGTAACCCATCTCATGCAGCATTCGGGAGAAAAGGCAGTTTTTGAATTGATATTTCGGGTAGGTTTTTTTCGCGCGGAGCCACAGATATTCCGAGTCGGCAACAATGTTGTTTTCGAATACAAATGGCTCGTGGAAAGCACCAAACCACACGGCCGACTCATAAGCGCCAACTATGATCGAGTTTTTAAGGGAAAAATCTCTGATAGCCATAAAAAGGAGTAGCGCATTCTTGGTACCATAAAAAATGCAATGGTCGATGTGAATACCCGCGCCGTGCGCCCAGATGCTTCCCTGAATAGGCGCGGAGTTACGCTCACCGATGAAGTAGCATTGTGAAACGTCCAGTCCGGTTAGTGTGGAATCTTTGCGGCTCACCGGATAATAGTACTGCACTTCCGGGTTGCCGTTGCCGATAAATTTCAATCCGCGGACACGCACGTGATCGGCTGCTACCAGGAACCCGACACAGTGCTGGAATTGGGTTTTATTATTGTTCGCAGATATCGATTGAATGACCGGCATTTGTGCGGGCTTCCAATCTGCATCATCGGGCATGGATGATGCTTCGATCGTCAGCCATGCCTCCTCGGTGTTCTGCTTGTCGATCACGACCTGGTCGCGAAGGGTGTAGAGCCCCGGCGCTACTTTAATGGTAACGCCTTCACCAGGCTTGAACGCCTTGGCTAGTTCAACGGCCCGCTGCAACGTCGCAACCGGCGTTGCGACTTTACCATCGGCTGCATCGCTGCCCATGGCCGCATTGACGTGCACCGTCTGTGCTTGCAGTGAGCGCACAGCGAGCAATAATATAATGGACAATAAATAGCTTAATTTGCGCATCTTTTAAATATTTGTTGGGCATTCGGATTGCACGGCCGGCCGGCTGTTGCTTTGTCGGTTCAAACATAATGCGGGCGCCGGTAACAGCGGTTTCAAGTTCTGTTCAAGTTTTGTCAAGTTTTATCACGCTCATTCACAATGGTTTCTGAAATAAATGAATTGCAGCGTTGCAAGACGGTCATTGAAGATAAGCTGGGCTGGGGCCCGGCAGGCGGCTGGCAGACGGTCGATTTCGAGAGCCTAAGCGAGCTGATCCTGAACGAAACCGGCGTGTCGCTCAGCACGAGCACGCTGCGACGCATATGGGGCAGGACAGAGTATAACCACTTGCCGAGCGGCACTACGCTGAACACGCTCGCGCGATTTGCAGGTGCGGGCGACTGGCGCACATTCGTAAAAGAAAACAGGACGGTTAATAGTGAGCCGGACGAGGTGCTTCCCCTTGCGGCGATCTCGCAAAATGGCAGATGGTGGAAGAGGCTGGCGTGGATCGCCTCAGCTGTTGTGGTGGTTATTCTGGCCAGTATGCTTGCATTTGATAAGGGAGAACCGCAGTTGGAAAAGCGCGCTTACACTTTTGAAAGTCGCTCGGTAACACGCGGTATTCCCAATTCCGTCATATTCACTTACGATGCATCGGCATCTCCGACGGATTCGGTATTCATCCAGCAATCCTGGGATGATAGGAGGCGAGTACTTGTCGATAAAAACCTTCACAAGCATACCTCGGTGTATTATGAGCCAGGTAGCTATAAAGCTAAGTTGGTGATCGGAGATCAGATTGTGCAGGAGCATAAGCTGCTCGTTGGAACCGACGGCTGGTCTGGGCTGATTGATCGACCGAAAATGCCGGTTTATTTGAAAAGTGAGGAGTTCCTGCATGCGGACGGCATCAGGACAAGCACCGAAGTCATTGAGCAGAAGAACATCGCATTGCAACCCGAGCCGCCCTTAATCAAGTATTTCAATGTCGGCAATTTCGATCCGGTAGCGCTCAGTGATTTTTCATTTTCAACCGAAATTAAAAATCAATACAACGAGGGAGCGGCAGCCTGTCAGTTGACCTATATTTCCCTGCTTACCGATGATGCGCCCATTGTGATTCCATTGTCGGCAAAAGGGTGTGTTTCAGATCTCTATCTGATGAGCGTGGACGATTACGTATCGGGCAAAAAGGCGGACCTGTCGGCGTTGGGAGTTGATTTTTCGGATTGGGTGCGTGTATCGTGCGCATCTTCGGGCGGGAAGATGCGCTATTCGATCAATGGTAAACAGGCTTTTGAATTTGCAGTTCCGAACCGCCCAATCAAAGTTCTGGGCCTGGCGTTTGGCTTCCGCGGCACCGGCTCAGTGAGGAATGTTGCGCTGCAATCCGGCGGTAAACCGGTTTTTGAAGCATTGTAAAATCAAAGCCCCGGCATTAGCCAGGGCCTGATTTAATTATGCATCAACTTGAATATCTTGACCGCTCCGTCGGCCTGTTCGAAATGGATGTAATACATGCCGATTGGGTAATGCCGCATACTAATGGTCAAAGCGGGAGAGGTGACGGGCCGGGAAAGCATTACAATTCCCGAATGACTGATCATCCTGATATTGCTCACTTTGCGGTTTCGAACGACAATGCGTAACAGATCGTCGACCGGGTTAGGGTAAACCTCCGCCCACGAAAAATCGGGGAAGCTCACCGAACGGATGCCGCTGAATGCAAAGCTGCTGTCGGTATCGACCATTTTCAGCCGGTAGTAGTTCAATCCGGGTTCAGGGATACTGTCGGTGAAAGTGTAATTCCGCCCGGTGTTGCTTTCACCTGCTGCGTCCATCTTCCCGATCATGCGCCATTCACGGGCATCGGTGCTCCGCTGAACGTCGAAATGGGCGGTGTGGATTTCTTCGGTGCTTTGCCATTCAACTAGTGCCATAGCCTCTTTTTTCTCCACCTCGAAGTATGCCAGTGTTACGGGCAATGGATCGGAAACAATATCGACTTTGACTTGCGCAATGTTCGAAAGCTGCCCTGCCTGATCACTCACAGTATAGCCGATCGTCACCTGACCTTTGAAATCACGATCAGGGGTATACGTTACCAGCCCATTGGCGCTCGTCACCGTCCCGGACGCCGGGCTCTGAACGACTGCCAGTGAGGTCGGATTGAATGCCGCACATTCTGAAAGATCGTTTTTCAGCACATCGATTACTAACGGTGTATTTACTTTCCCCAACGCAATATCATCAACTGCCGAGGGATTGTGATGCTTGACCACGATGTAAACCGACTCCCCGGATTCGCAGCCGTCGGCATTGACGCCAACTGCTTTGTAGGTGCCTTCGTTTTTCACGAGCAGCTCGGCTGCGGATGTCCCTGTAATTACCTGATTGTCCAGAAACCATTCGTAGCGCACCGCGCCGGTAGACTCGGCCCTGATTCGCAGTGTGGCGTCCTTGCACATGAATACCTCCCTTACCTGGCTTTGCGCGCTGGCCCAGCCGGATACGAGAAGCATCCATATGAAAAAGGAGTAGCGCATGACTGCCGCTGTTTGTTTTTTTAGGTCAACCAAATCAGTTAAGCGTAATGGCAGGAACAGTTGGTACCGGCAGGTTATGCAGGATTTCTTTCGTTCCACCGATCACGGAACCGGTCAGTTTGGATGCCGTCGGAATAAAATCACCTGTGGTAGGGAGCACGTAGCTGACCAGGGCGCTGTATATGCCGGCTTCTGTCACATTCAGGGATGAGCCAGTTTGTCCGCTGATTACGGATCCGCCTTTGCTCCAAGCAAATGGGGAAATGGTTACGCCGTAGGTGTCAAGGCCGGTTGTAGCCGAAACTGTCGCCGAAAGGGAGGCTGCGACCGTTTTATCGGTACAGAAATTCTCTTTATCAGCCGTAATACTCACTGTCAGGGTAGGGAGTACAATAATGGTGTGTTCCACAACATTGGATAAACAGCCATCAAGCACTTCTATAACTCCCAGCGTGATTTTATGAATGCTGGGTGACGTGACGGCATCCGAGAAAGTGTGGGTGAGCACTCCGCCACTTGCCTGGTTGAGCGTTTCGATAACCTGACCGGCGCCCGGATCGAGCGTCCAGAGATACTGGTAGAAACTGGAGCCGGCCGCAGGCGATAGCGAGAACGATTGTCCGTTCACTACATAGTAAGTACCGGCTTTGGAAACTTGCGCCAGGCAAGAGAAGAACATAACTGCAAGGAGAGTGGTAAACAGTTTTTTCATGATCGTAATGATAAAAATGAACAGTTATAAAGGATGGTTTGAATTCAGAGTGATCAGGGATTGAGCGCCACGCCCGGCGAAACCGGAGGGCTCGACACGACGATATCCACTTTCTTGCGGGGCGAGGCAATGCAGCCTGAACCCGACTTGGTAATGTCCACATAATAGGACGTTGTGCCGGGCGTGTTCAGGCCAGTGGCTGTCCAGTTTTGTACTGCTGAAACAGAGCCGGTACCGTGCGCGGTCGTATACCAGGTGTACGAAAAGCTGCCGATTCCGGAAATGCCCAGCTGAGGCGCAAGGGCCGACAATGCCGCCGTACCGATATTACTGCAAGTTGCAGGAGCAGTTGCTGTTGGAACGTCCGGAGAACGTCGTACGTCATGAATGTTAAGGCCATTGCTGCCAAGCCCGACGCCGAGTGCGCCGATGTTGAGATCGAGCTCTAACCTGTCAAATATTACAGAGGTACCTCCTGCGTTCTTGGGCGCGAAATAGAACGCTACCTGGTTGTTATTTCCGCCCAAAAGTCCCAACAAGTCGGCATCCAACAGCGCGTTGACCAGCGTAGAAGTTCCCACCGGCGTGCTGCCATTGTAAGCTTGCAGCGTAATGCCCGAAGCCAGGTTCACAGCCAGGAACGACCCGCTTTGAGACAGGATAACACGCACGGCATCGGCATTGTTGGATACGCCATTGAAAAAGAATGTCTGTTTAATATGTCCGCTGAGCAGGGCCAGGCCAGTGGACACAAAAGAGGACTTGGAACTTACGTCATTATCAATGGCATTTCCGGCGTTTTGAACATCGAAGCTCCCCAGGGTGAGGCCGGAATAGTCTTTGGTGGAGACATTGGGGCTACCGCAGTCGGCGACGTTGAAGGGGTAGGGATTAGATGTATTGGTGGCTCCCGGCCCGTAGAACGCATAATAAACCTGCAAGGTGTTTGTTCCTAATGCGACAGGCGATGATAGCTTGGTCCGGATGTACTTAAATGTAGCAGTAGGCGTAATGGCTAGAAATACCGAGCCGTCGGGCGTGTAATAGGTTTTGTAATCGGCAGATTGAACGGTTACCTGCACACCATTTTTGTCATGTGCAGTAAGTTCAACACCTCCGCCGAGCAATGCGCTGGTATTGTTGTTGGTACGAACATACACGGTCACAGGAGCTCCTGTACTGGCGGTGACTTCCGCGGGGAATTCGAGCTGAATCCATGCCGAGGAAGTACCCACCGTACTCGTGGCCGTGAGCAGTGCGTAATTATTGTTAGGTTTGATATTCCCGGTCGTGTTTCTGGCATTGTCGGGATTGGCCACCGAGAAGCTGCCAGTGAGGCCGCCTCCTGCGGCAGTGCCTCCATTGGTTTGCTTGTCGGGATATACGGCATTGGAGGGTTGAGCAATACAAAATGGCACAAATCCTCCCATGCAGGCCAGGGCCAGCAGTAGTTTCAGGTAGAATTTTATCAAATTACGGGGAAGGTTTTAAATTTTACAACTAGTTCTACAAATATATAATCGAGGTTGATATATCCAAATTATTTCTACAAAATGAAAGCGTTGAATCACAACAAATATCTTTTAGATGGTGCCAGATATTTGATTCTGCGAAAAAAGGGATCAAAATGACTAACTTCGGCGCTTTCAACAGACTTAACTGCTCCCAGTGAACAACGATTTTTTCAGCCTGCGAACCGTGAATGTGCTTCGCTACCTGACCCCGCTCCGGGAGGGTGGTTCGCTACCCGCCATTGCGGAGGCCGATGACGACTTTCTTTATGTATTAAAATTCAGAGGGGCCGGGCAGGGTACCAAAGCATTGATTTCTGAGCTGATAGGAGGCGAGCTTGCCCGTTTCCTCGGACTCAGAGTGCCCGAAATCGTGTTCGCCAACCTCGACGAAGGTTTCGGAAGGACTGAGCCCGACGAAGAAATACAGGACTTGCTCAAAGCGAGCACCGGCCTCAATCTTGCGATGCATTACTTGTCCGGCGCCATTACATTTGACCCGGTTGTGACGAAGGTGGAGCCGCGGCTGGCGTCCGAAATCGTCTGGCTCGACAGTTTTCTGACCAACGTCGATCGTACCGCCCGCAATACCAACATGCTGATGTGGCATAAGGAGCTCTGGCTGATCGATCATGGCGCGGCGCTTTATTTTCACCATTCCTGGCAAAACTGGGGGGAGCAGGCGCAAAGGCCGTTTGCACAAATAAAGGATCATGTGCTGCTGCGGAGCGCGTCCATGCTGGAAGAGGTGAATGCTGAATTCAGCGAACGGTTGGCCGGCGGCATTATCCCGGCTGTGGTATCTCTTATTCCTGACGATTGGCTGTTGAGGGATTCGCCATTTGAGTCAGCCGAAGAACACCGGCAGGCCTACATTTCTTATTTGCAGGCCCGCCTGTCAGCATCTGAAATCTTTGTGAAAGGAGCTCGGGATGCCAGATAGATTTTTATACGAATATGCGGTTTTGCGCATTGTGCCGCGTGTAGAGCGGGAAGAATTCCTGAACGTGGGTGTCGTATTGTATTGCCCTTCGCGAGGTTTTCTTTCGTGCATTTCAGAAATTGACGTAGATCGTTTGAGTGCTTTTGCGCGGGCGACGGATTTAGCCGAGGTGGAGGATTACCTCCATGCATTCAGGCAAATCTGCGAGGGTAACCGGCAATGCGGTAGCCCTATTGCTGCACTGCCCGCAGCATCGCGGTTCCGGTGGCTTACTGCCACCCGCAGCACGGTTTTGCAAACATCCAAAGTCCATCCGGGTTTTTGTGAGAATCCACAAGAAACGTTGAACCGGCTCTTTGTGCAGCAGGTGAAGTAGGCTTTCATTTCAGTTTCAGGTATTGTTGTACCAGTTCTTTTTTACGGCGTGAAATCTCAATTCGCGAGCCGTCCGACAGCAGCAGAAACTGGTTGTTGTGCGTTATCTGTTTGATATACTTCGGGTTCACGAGAAATGGAGGACCGTGTAACGAGTGTGTGTTATTATATATTCCGGACGCCGGTTTGTGCGTTCGGAATTTTTTTGCTTGTGGGGAGTGGGACGTTCCGGTGTACTTCGAAGTGACTCGCCATCAAGCAATGAGGGTGAATCGATCAATCAGCGGAGATGATACCGGAAAGTAAGACGACAAGGGAGCGTTGACTCGAAATCGGGACTTTGTCTTGGGAGTAAAGAAACTATTCTGTAACTTTTACATCCAGTAGCCCACTTCCGGGCTGTTCCCACCACTCAACGATGGCCATACAATAATTGAGCGCACTACCCGCCACAAGTGACCAAATTTGTACTAAAATTGTGGCCCGACGAAAGTATTGAGTCATATTTGCCGATTTTTCAGTTAGATTTAAAACCTTTGTAGCTTATTTGTGGCAACTATTTCTACAAAAATTATAGTAGTAGAGATAGGCAGAATTCAGTTGCCGTGGGTTGTAGTGTGATATTCTGTACCCTTCTCTTGATAGAAAATGGAATTTATAATCGTAGACGACAGTGTTTTCGATCAGTTTACCCAGGAAAAGCTGCTATTGAAAAGTGGCTTGACCGAAACGGTAAGGACTTTTGGCTCAGCGCAGCAAGCGATAGACCATCTCCGTACCCAGGACGCAGACATGCCTGATACGGTGATTCTACTAGACCTTCAAATGCCAGGTCTCAACGGCTTCGAATTCACCGAACAGTATGGCATGTTACCCAAGGCGGTCCGAAAGCGGATTCGCCTGTTTATGATTTCGTCTACCGTAGATGTTTCCGATATTGAGCAAGCCGAAGCCAATCCCTACATTATCCAGCTCCTCTCTAAACCCCTTGAAATACCGTTGCTTAGAGAGCTTCTCAAATCATAGTTGCTTCCCATCTCCGCCAATTCCACTTGGCATTTTACCTCCAATCGTCAAACGGCTGGTCTGCATTCCCGCAGAATTTTACAACCACAAGAGCCGATAAAATTCCCACGATTTAAATCGAAAGTCCGGCGCGGTTGTGGCTATATTTGCGCTTAGCCACCAATCAGAGACCACAATGCCTTTCCGGAGATTTTTCGTATTCATACTCCTTGCTTTCACAGCAGCTTTGACGATATCTTGTGGCCGACCTGCGGGCACACCTCAGGAGGCTGCGGAAATCCTCACCGCCGTGCCGGAATGGAAGATAGAGGAGATTCTGGTTAACGACGCGGTTACTTTCAAGGACGGCAAAATGACTCAGCAGTTCGGTGGTATCGATTTTCAGCGGTACATGGAAACCGTCCAGGTCAAAAAGGGCGGTGTGTTTTCAGGCGTTTTCAAGGGGGAGTCCACACCTTTTTTACTTAAGTGGCAGGTCAACGATAGCGATATTACTGTTGGTGCACCGGAAGGAAGCGGTAAAGGAGAATGGAAGGTGCGGCCCGATGATGTGCGAAAAGGCTCGTTTGTAATGAAAACACAAAGTACCGCTTACGATTATCCGCGGATGACTACCATTGCCCTGAAGTTCAAGGCAGCACAATAACATTTACCTATACTAAATCACCATGACCAAGCTCGATAAAGCTTTTGAACTTTTTGATGACTACAATAAACGCTCTCCCGAGCGCGTCGTGTGGGAAAATGTAGAATATCCGGTAGAGTATTTCTATGCCCTGAAACTCTACGAATGGGTCACGAAACTGGCCCCGGAGGCAGATGAAAGCCTGCTTCTGGCTTCACGATGCCAGCATATCGGGCGCTGGGAGATTGCGCGCAAAAGCTATCCGGATGGCCGCGTCGGTTACCTCAAATGGCGGAGCGACCTCTCCAAGTATCACGCGGGAATCGCTACTGAAATTCTTGCAAGCGTCGGTTACGACGAGGAGACCATCAGCCGCGTTAAACAGATCGTTCTTAAACAGCGCCTAAAAAGCGACACCGATGTGCAAACCATGGAAAACGCCCTTTGCCTCGTTTTTCTCCAATATCAGTACGATGACCTCATCGCCAAAATGACCGAGGAAAAGATGATTGATATCCTTCGCAAAACCTGGGGCAAAATGACCGACCCGGGACATGAAGCAGCATTGTCGTTGCAGTATAGCGAGGTCGGAAGGGATTTGATATTGAAGGCGCTCAAGGAAGATTGATACCAATTGAATATGTCATGAATGTAAGCGAAAAAGCCAGGTGGAAACCCTGCCCGGCTTTTTCGCTTTGGTTATCCTCACTTCCGGGCTGTTTCCTGCGAGCCGTCCAGGCTCTGCGCAGTTTTTACTAACTGCACAAATTCAGAACGATAACCTTCCTCGTCTTTCCCAAATGCGGCGCGCGCGCGTTGGATCACATCCGCATATGTCGCTTTCCCCTTGTATTCGGAACCACGAAGAAGTAAACCGAACTCCGCTACGGCGCTGGCAAAACGCAGATTTTCAGAACATTTTTCGAAGGCAAGGGTTGCGGCTTTGACGGGTAGGTCGAAAAGAATGCTTTTCTCGCTGTCGGGCTTTTTGTACCGGACTTTGACCGTCATCATTTCATCGCTGTCGCCGGTTGCTCGAACATGATTTTGCTGGTATTTCAATGCCTCGGTGGTGCCGATGTAGGAAGTTTGAACGCCTTTGGGTACAATTTCATAAATGGCCGTAACAGTGTGGCCCGAGCCCATATCTCCGGCGTCTTTTTGATCGTCGTTGAACTCATCATTGCGCAACGCGCGGTTTTCGTAGCCGATCAGGCGATATGCCTGTACATGCGCAGGATTGAACTCGATCTGGATCTTGACATCCTTGGCGATCGTAAATAATGTACCGCCAAATTCCTGTACGAACTCTTTCCGTGCCTCCTGAATGTTATCGATGTAAGCATAGTTGCCGTTGCCCTTGTCGGCCAGGGTTTCTACGTGGCTGTCTTTGTAATTGCCCATTCCGAAGCCCATTACGCTGAGGAAAATGCCCGCTTTACGTTTTTCTTCGATGAGTTTCTGTAACTCGGATTCGTTGGAAATGCCCACGTTGAAATCACCGTCGGTAGCGAGGATTACGCGGTTGTTGCCTTTCGGAAGAAAATGCTTTTTGGCAAGCCCATAAGCCAGTTCGATGCCTTCGCCTCCTGCTGTGGACCCGCCGGCTTCCAGCTTGTCGAGCGCGTCTTTAATCACCTTCTTTTCGCTTCCGGCGGTCGGGGGTAATACCAATCCCGCAGAACCGGCATAAGCTACAAGCGAGATTTTATCCTCCGCACGCAGCTGGTCGACGAGCAGTTTGAAGGCCTGTTTAAGAAGTGGAAGCTTGTTCGGATCGCTCATTGAGCCGGATACGTCGATGAGGAATACCAGGTTAGAGGCAGGCAGATTTTCGGTGGAAACGGTTTTGGCCTGTAGTCCGATGTGTACGAGCTTCAACCCAGGATTCCAGGGCGAATCGGTGGTTTCTGTCGTGATAGCCAAAGGGTGTTCGCCGGCGGGCTGAGGATAGTTGTAATCAAAGTAATTGATCATTTCTTCAATCCTGACCGCGTCTTCCGGAGGCATTTGACCACTATTCAAAAAGCGCCGGACGTTGCTGTATGCGGCGCGGTCGACGTCGACGGAGAATGTGGTCACAGGCTGTTGCCCGACCGACAGAAAGCCGTTCTCATTGATAGGCTTGTAGCTTTCGGTGGGAACCTGCATTTGCATTACAGCGCCTGAAAATGTAGCAGGCGCAGCGGCAACCCGGTTAAATGCCAGCGATTTTTCTGCTTGCCCCGGTTGCTTGGAGTGATCCAGAATCTGATCTGCAAGTTCTTCTGTTTTAAGTGTCGCCTGGGTTAGAGCAACATTCAAAACCGAATCCGAGGTGACCGGCATTGTCAAAGATTTATAGCCTGTCTTTTTGAACACCAATGCCCTCGCCAGGTTGGGTACCCGGATTGCGAAACGGCCGGCGCGGTCGGTGACAGTGCCGGAGCCGCCGCCCTGGATGGAGACATTCACGCCCGCTATGGGCGTATGTGAGCCGTCGGTCACGGTGCCCTTGATAACGCGGTCGGGTAGTAATGCGAATGCGCTCAAAAAAATGGCTAACAGAATGATTACGCGTGTTTTCATGGTTTTCGGATTTTGATATTTATCCGCTGGATGCCCGCCGACAGGTAATTCCATAAAAGTTTTTAAATTTTTTTTATGGAATTTTGAGTTAACCGCATCCAATAGCCACAATGCGGAAAAGACTCCCGGGCACACGTGAAATTTTTGAAATTCTTTCAGGGTAAGGTCAACGAACCGGTGCCGGAGGCCGAGCGGCTTGCGGAGTACCGGCGTAACGGTGACGTTGCGCTGCTGGGAGCATTATACGAGCCTTATATGGATATGGTTTTTGGGATATGTTTCAAATACTTGAGGGAAGAAGAAGAATGTAAGGATGCTGTCATGCAAATCTTTGAGAAAATGGTCCCCGATTTAAGGCAACACGACGTCTCGAATTTTAAAAGCTGGCTGCATAGCGTCGCACGGAATCATTGTCTGATGAAACTGAGGGTATCGCGGGTTGCAATAGGGCAGGGCTCCGAGGAAGACCAGATACAGGAATTGGAAGCTGTCAGCAACGACGAAGTATTTACGCTGGATGGGCAGTTGGATGCATTAGATGGCTGCCTTCAAAAGCTGGTAAATGAACAGCGGGTTAGCATTGAACTGTTTTACCTGCAAAACAAATGCTACCGCGACATCGCCGGGGAGACTGGCTTCGAAATAGGTAAAGTGAAAAGTTATATCCAGAATGGAAAGCGGAACCTGAAAATCTGCATGGAAAGCAATGGCAGTTACTAACGACCATATCCCGGATTTTGAAGACTTCGAGCGCTATTACAGCGGCGAAATGCCTTCGGCCGAGCAGCGCGTGCTGGAAGGAAGGATGCTGGTCGAGCCGTTGGTAGCAGACGCTTATGAAGGTTTTCTGGCGTGGCGCGAGCAACACAGCAGCATTTCGGACGTCCGCTCGGATTTGCGAGAGCGTTTACGTGCGCGTGGGACACTCGCCCGCCGGAACGCGTTGCCATTATGGGCTTACGCTTCGGCAGCGTCGGTGCTGCTTGCGATATTCAGCTACTGGTTTGTGTTTTTGGATGACCAGTCGGTAGAAGTGCAAAAACTTCCGGTTGCAGCGAAACGAGAGCAAGTAAAGTCATTGCCAGCTGGCGTTGCTACGGATGCTCCGGCCGAGGCTGCGTCAGTTTCGGCGAGTCAGTCTCAGAAAATTCCTGGTTCCAAGGCAATACCAACGCCCAAAACAGCATCGGCGCCTTCCGGCCTTGCCGATGCGGAAATTCCGGAGGAGGTAGAGGATATTGCATTGGAAGATTCTTTCCCTGTCAAAACGGAGGAAGTTCAGGCGACACCGCAGCCAGCTCAAACTTTGGCGACATCGGGAGCTGCGCAAGCTGTCGCCAAGTCTATGGCGGACCGCGCCAAGATGCAGCGGGAGCAACCCGATACGCAATATCTGGTTGCTTCGAAACCAGTATCCGCTACGACTAAGGCTTACACTGTAACTGTTCCTGTTGATACGCTGGCAGCTGCTCCTGCAATGGGCTGGACAAGCTACCGCGCATACCTGGGTGAAAATACCGATTCATCGCGCACCACAGGTGCAGTAGTGGTGACATTTTTCGTCAGTTCCACAGGTGCATTGTCCGGTTTTGTCACCAACGGACCCGAAGAGCTTTACAAAGAAGCAATCCGCATTATCAGCAGCGGCCCTGCCTGGGCGCCCGCCCGTTCGAAAGGGATTCCAGTAACATCCCGGGTCGAAATCCACCTTCAATTTCGGCAGGCTCAATAATTCTGTCCAAATCAGATGGTTATCTGGTTACTTGTAGAAGTAATTTTAAAAAATTTCCAAAGTTGGACATTTATTTTTTGCGATCTACGCTGCAGTATTTAATTTTACTACAAGCTCTTAACTACTCATCTCTTGATTTTTTAATAAATCTGAACTTGTAATTTCTCCTGATAGCGGCTTGGTATGCATTTCCTGACGTGGTCTTGTTTAATGCGCTGGCGGGTGATACAATTTTCTGGTTTAAATTTTGTTATGGCAAGTATTATGACTAATTCTACGAAATAATTACTGCTATTTGCACAGTGATGTACCGAATATTTGCCCACTTATACTCAACCTATGGACAATAGAAAGAATCTGTTGATTATAGACGACGAACCCAGCATCACTAAGATACTGGAACATTTTCTCAAGAAGGATTTCGATGTGGTGATCAAAAGCGACGGCTCCGAAGGAATGCTGTGGCTTGAAGAAGGCAATCAGGCCGATCTCATCATTGCCGACCTTCATATGCCCAACCTGAGCGGAAAAGAGTTCCTGAAAGTGGCTAAGGCGAGTAATCTGTATTCAGAGATCCCCATTATCATACTTTCAGGTTCCGACGAAAGCAGCGAGCGCATACAATGTCTGAACCTCGGTGCCGACGATTTTATGGTCAAGCCGTTCAACCCGATGGAGGTGCACGCAAAGATCAACGCCGTGTTGCGGCGCAGTAAACGCTTCTCTTAAAAGACGACGATATCATGGAACTGGCCGGCACAACGACAGAAACGGTAACGGCAGGCAAAACCTACGTTGCCCAGTTCAGGGTTATTTATGTCCATCATAATTTTCAGGAATACCTCCGCTTTACCGAGCGCTTCTCCGAATATCTTCAGGTGGAGTATTTCGACACCCCCGCCGGTGCACTGGGAGCATTAAAGGAAAACTACCCTGCGGACGTAATCGTTGCACACGATGGAAGCGGCGGTGTAGAATTGCTCGATACGATCCGCAACAGTACCGGCTTCGGTAATATCCCATTTGTGTTGCTGGTCGACAGGCTTTCCCGCCAGGCGATCGATTTGGCGCGAGCCAGGCACGCCGACGATGTCTTTTCCGTCAATTTCGACGACGGAGACCTTATCACCCGCATCAAGTACTTCAAAAAGCGGCAGTGGTACGTCGCCAACAAGGCATCCCAGAAAATCGGCTCGCAGGGTCATAAAACACCGCTTTGGAAACGGGCTATTGATGTCGCTACGACCGGCACGGCCGTTATTCTCCTGCTGCCGGTATTCATTATCGTGGCGATCCTGATTAAGCTGGACTCAAAGGGGCCGGTCTTCTATAAATCCAAAAGGGTGGGGAGCGGCTACAAGATTTTTGATCTGTATAAATTCAGAACCATGCGGACGGACGCCGACCAGCTGATCCGTAAAATGGCGGCATTGAATATGTATTCCAAAGCCGAACCCGCTGCTCAGATCGAAACGCAGGGGCTTTGTGACGACTGCCTGGCAGGAAATCAATGCAAAAGTCTATTGTTCCACGACGGCAAGGAGATTTGCGAAAAGCTTTACCAATTCCAGAAAGACCAGAAGGCGGCATTCATGAAATTCCAAAACGACCCGCGCATTACACGCCTGGGAAGCTTCCTGAGAAATTCGAGTATTGACGAGCTTCCGCAGTTGATCAATATTCTCAAAGGCGATATGTCGCTGGTGGGGAACCGTCCCCTGCCTTTGTACGAAGCAGAAAAAATGACCACCGACGATAAAATCCTGCGTTTTGCGGGGCCTGCCGGCCTTACGGGCTTGTGGCAGGTGACCAAACGCGGCAAGGGCAAGTCGGACATGACCGAGGAGGAGCGTACGCAGCTCGACATTACCTATGCCCGGGAATTTTCGTTTAAAATGGATATGGAAATCATCCTGAAAACATTCCCCGCACTGTTGCAGTCGGAGAATGTGTGACGGGGCAAAACGTATGTCAGGACGCTTTCACCCAGTCTTTGTATTCGGGATCGTATTTTTTGATGACACGCGCGGGATTACCCACAGCAACCGAATAGGGAGGCACATCCTTGGTAACGACGGCCCCGGCAGCGATTACCGAATGCCGGCCGATGGTAACACCGGCTGTGACAACGGCATTGGCCCCGATCCAGCATTCGTCCTCAATGACGATAGGTGCCACACTGACGCCTTGTTTGTGAATCGGTTGCTGGATGTCCTGATAGTTGTGGTTCAGTCCGCTTGCGACGATATGCTGGGCAAGGATTACATCGTTGCCGATCGTAACAGGGCCTATAATGACATTTCCCAGGCCGACAAGCGAGTTGGCACCAATACTTACAGCCCCCACGCCATTGTTGATTGTACTGAAATCCTCGATCATCGAATTGTCGCCGATCGAAAAGGGATTGAAAGGCAGCACGTCCATCCGTACCCACCTTCGGATGATCACATTTTTGCCCCTTTTATGAAAGAAACGGTTCAGAAATACCCGGACCCAAAGCCTAGGACGAGCCTGATTGGTTGGAATCAGCATCCAGTGGACAATTTTTTTTAGCCCCGGACTATTCCGGATTTGGGCAGATAACGACATTTTGCCTAGATTAGTAAGATGTAGTAATATTTTTACCAAAAGTATTTTGTATTGCCGCAAAGTCAAGCGAAACTGATTTTAAATAAATATTTTGTCCTTATATGCCGATAAAACATGCCGCTTTTGGGCTACTGCTTTTTTTGACGTTCCAAAGCGCCCGTGCTCAGGAATCTTTGAGTAAAGACGTGGACTACGCGTACCTGGATAAGTTGATAGCAGTCTGCAAGGCTAATTATCCTAAAATCAAGATGTACCAGGCGCATATCAATGCCGCGGAGACGGGCGTCAAAAAGGCGAAACTTTCGTATTTCGACATTTTTAACTTCTCCTATTTGTACGTTCCCAAAAACGACCGTGCGACGCCTGTGTCGGCTTCATTTCCATTTACTTACCAATTCGGTTTTTTTGTGAACATCGGGGCTATCCTGCAAAAGCCGGCCATGGTCAAGCAGGCAAAGAGCGAACTTGCCTCGGCCGAATACGATAAGCAGTCGTTTGACCTGAATATGGAAGCGGAGGTCAAAAAGCGATATTTCACTTATATCCAGAAAAAGGCGGTGTACCGGGTGCGCTCGAATGCGGCGCTTGATGTCGAAAGTATGCTCGAAAGTGTGAAGAAGCGCTTTGAAATGGGGCAGGAGACGCTGGAAAAATATAATCAGGTACTGGTAATGCAAACCGATCACGCGCAGAACCTGCTCAATACCGAAAGCGAAGTTTTGATTGCCAAAAGCAGTCTGGAAGAATTGTTAGGACAAAAATTAGAAGATATCAAATGACGGAGGTTGTACAGTTTCTAAGGTTACTGCAGAGGAATAAGATCACTCTTATCCTGGTCCCGCTGATCACCGTTATTGTCTGCTATTTTCTCGTCCGGCGTCTGCCGGATACCTACGAGTCGCATGCGCGCATCGCGACCGGGTTGGTTGACAAGACCGATCAGGTGGTAACCCGCGCCAGGGACGAGCAGGACCAGCAGATCGCGCGGAAGTTCGAAAGCCTGATCCAGGTTATGCGGTTGAAAAGAACGCTCGATCAGGTTTCATACCGGTTGATCCTGAATGATTTGAAAGGCTTGAAGGATTCCACCTGGCGTGAGCCGGTGCGGGAGCTGGAAGAAATGAGCAAGGCCGACAAAGCGAAGGCGATCGCGCTCATTACTCAGAAGTACCAGAAGCGCGAAGAGCTGTTTTTGTGGAAACCTGAGGAGAAGAAGCTGAACGACATTATCACCGAAATGGGCTATGGCGCAAATTCGCTGCGCGACAAGCTGATCATTTACCGCACGGGAGTAGGCGACTACATCGATATCGATTTCGAAGCGGAGCATCCGGACCTGTCTGCTTACGTGATCAATACGCTGGCGCAGGAGTTTATCTCGGATAACTCTTCCCGTGTGGTGGGGAACAACAAAAAGACGATCGACTTTCTGGCCAATTTCATGCAGCAAAAGTTGCAGGCACTGAATGACCGGATGAATACGTTGAAAAACTTCAAAATACAAAACCGGGTACTGAACCTGAACGAGCAGGCAAAGAGTATTTACGGGCAAATGGCCGATTTTGAAACCCGCCGTCAGATCGCACAGAAGGACATTATCGCCTACACCGCCGCTATCGGCAATATCGACAGGCGCTTCAACCCGACCGAGCGGAAGTATTTTGAAAGCGCATTGACGGATATCAACCAGAAAATCATCGCTACCAAAAGCAACCTGAAAGCGCTGAACGAACGCTACATTCTGAGCAATTTCGATAACCGGATGAAGTTCAGTCTGGATTCGCTGCGGAGCCGGCTTTCGGAGGAGATCAATGAGGCCACCGATAAATATGCCTACAATCCGATGGTGGTAAAGCAGGATCTGGTAACCCAGAAGCTGAGCATGGAAATATCGCTCGAACTGGCCAAAAACAGCGTAGCTTCGATCCAGGGCGAGCTCGACCGCCTGAATCGCAAGTTCGACGGCCTGGTGCCGAATGAAGCCAAGATCCAGGAGTATGAGACATCCATCGATATTGCAAGCAAGGAATACATCGAAGCATTGCAGCGCTACAATGAGGCCAGTCTTGAATTCAGCTTCCCCGTATACCTGCGCCTGATCGAGCGCGCGATGCCGGGTGAGGTGCAGGCCTCGAAGAAAATGGTGCTCGTGATCCTTTCGGGGGTGATAAGCTTCACATTCTGCGTGTTTGTGTTCTTTATACTTTTCTATCTGGACAAATCGATCCGGTACCCGCTGCAACTCGCCAACGAAACCGGCAAGCCGGTGCTCGGCTACCTGAATGTGCTTGACAAAGACTCGAACCTGAGCCTTTCAGGCATGAATGCGTCGGACGACAAAGCAGTACGGCTGTACAAGAATCTGGTGCGATCCATCCGCTACGAGCTCGATAACGAAATGGGTGACCCGAAGATCATCGCCGTTACGAGCCTTGGTTACGGAGTAGGCAAAACCCCGTTTGTGATCGCATTGGCGTGGGCATTTTCGAAAATCAACAAGACCGTACTGATTATTGACGGCAACTTCGCCCAGCCGGACATCTCCAAGTTGAACCCGGATAGCACCCCGTTTGAAAATTTTGTCAAATCCAATAACCTGCCGGAAGCAACGCCGGGGCAAATCACCATTTTGGGTGCCAAAACCGGTGATATTTCCGTGCTCGAACTGGCCGATGAGAAGGTGATCGGTGAGCGTTTGCAGGCATTGAAAACACGTTTCGATATTATCCTGATTGAAACCGACTCATTGCGAGCGATGAACCGGGCAAAGGAATGGGTGTCGTTCTCGGATCTGGTTGTTTCCGTTTTTGCCGCAGGACGCTCCATTGGCTCGGAAGATCAATCCAAAATACAGTACCTCGATGGCTTGAACGGGAAATTTGCGGGCTGGGTGCTTACCAATACCGAAAGCATTCCCGAGCAAGCCGGAAAAGTGGCTAAACCGGTAGAAGCATGAAAATCCTGGAATGGATAGGGCTGGCGATTCAGGCGGGGATCGGGTATAACCTCGTATTCCCGGTGTTTCTGCTGATGATTTATGGCCTGAGAAGGGCTGTAATAGCACGCAAGCCGGTCGTCGGCGGTACACTTCCCGATTACGGCATTATCGTGACGGCGTACGAGTACACGGCTCAACTACCGGCCGTGGTGGGCTCGCTGCTGCAACTGAATTACGACCGGTATCATATTTACGTGGTGGCCGATAAATGCGACATCAGCAATCTGCATTTTCCGGCAGATAAGGTGGCATTGCTTCGTCCGGAGCAGGTTTTGGGCAGCAATACCCGCTCGCATTTCTATGCGATCCGCCGGTTTATCCGTCCGCATACTCATCTGACGATCATCGATAGCGACAACCTCACCGATCCTGAATATCTGAATGAGTTGAATGTCTATTTCAACCAGGGCTATGAGGCTGTGCAGGGCGTGAGAGAGGCCAAGAACCTGGATACTACCTATGCCTGCCTGGACGCAGCGCGTGATATTTACTATCATTTTTACGATGGGAAAGTACTGTTCGGGGCGGGCTCTTCGGCTACACTGGCAGGGTCGGGAATGGCATTTACGACCGCATTGTACGAAAAGGTACTTGGCCATCTGGACGTAACCGGCGCCGGTTTCGACAAGGTCCTTCAAGAGGGCATTGTGAGCCGCGGCTACCGCATCGCATTCGCTGAGAAAGCCATTGTTTATGATGAAAAAACGACTGGCTCCGACCAGTTGGTCAAGCAACGTGCTCGCTGGATCAATACCTGGTTCAAGTATTTTTCGTACGGGTTTAAGATTCTTTTCAAAGGTATTACCCGTTTCAGCCTCAACCAGGTACTTTTCGGGTTGGTGTTGCTGCGGCCGCCTTTGTTTATTTTCCTGTTGCTTTCGGTGTTTTTTATACTGCTCAATCTGCTGATCGCGCCGGTGTTGTCGCTGGTATGGCTGATCGGACTGGTCGTTTTCGTGCTCGGTTTTTACATTTCGCTGAAAAGCTCGCCTACCGATCCGAAGATCTACCAATCGCTTGTGAATATCCCGAAATTCATGTTCTACCAATTGACGGCGCTGGTGAATGCGCGCCGCGCGAACAAGATTTCGGTGGCTACACGTCAGGAGGATAAGACTCGGCCTTAACGATCGGCTACTATGAAAATTTATCCGGATAAAAAGGTCAGCGAGCGGAAACGGGGCTTCAACGAGCTCACGCCCATGCAGCAAAAAATACGCCAGGCAGCATTGTTGCTTGCATTGGTGAGCGTGTTTATCTGGTTTTTTAAAATCCTGTTTTTTTAGTGGAGGACATTCAGATTCATATTCCCGGGAAAAGCAGCGAGGGGTTGAGCCGCGTGGAAAGACTGCGCGCGCTCTTTGATCGCAAACTCACGGGTTTGGTCATTTTACTATTAATCTCGGTCGCATTCGGGGCGCTGATCGCTTACCAGGGCATTATAGCCGGCGTAGGCATTTTGGCACTTATGTTTGGCCCGCCTGCCGTGTATGCCATTGTGGCGTTTCCCGAATTTGGCATTACTGTGCTGCTGCTGCTGGCCTATCTGCTGTTTTTTGTAGGGCGGCTGGGTGTGAATTTCCCGCTGGGAACGGTCATGGACGGTATTCAGGGGCTGTTGATCCTCGGTTTCTTCATTCACCAGAAACGCAGGCCCAACTGGAAGGTTTTCAAAGGGCCGATTAGTGTAATGATCCTGATCTGGATCGTTTACAACCTGATCCAGGTCGCTAACCCGTCGGCCGAGTCGCGATTGGCCTGGGTGTACACCATTCGTGCAGTGGCCATCATGATGCTGACCTACTTCGTGTTCATGTACCAGATCCGCACCATACAGTTCCTGCGGTTTTTGCTTAAACTCTGGCTCGGACTTGCGCTGTTTGCCGCATTGTATGCCTACAAACAGGAGTACATCGGCTTCTCCGGCGCGGAGCAGGCCTGGCTCGATTCGGAAGGCGTGGCCGATCTGCTTTTCATCGCCGGTCACTGGCGTAAGTTCTCCATCTTCTCCGACCCTGTCGCATTCTCGTACAATATGGTGGTGGCCAGTATTATCTGTATCGCATTGCTTACGTTCGTGAAGAAAACCTGGCAGAAAGTAGTGCTGGCCGTGATGATCGCGCTGTTTTTCTCGTCCATGCTTTTCTCGGGCACCAGGGGCGCATACGTGCTTATACCGGCTGCGATGGTGCTGTTCATAATTTTGCGGATCAACCGGCAGGTACTGATTTTTTCGGGTATTGCGGGGCTGTTTTTCGTTTTCCTGATTTTTGTACCCACTACCAATTCCAACATTGTCCGGTTCCAGACCGCGTTCAAACCGAACGACGATATTTCATTCCAGGCCCGTAAAAACAATCAGAAACGCATTCAACCTTATATTCTCACGCACCCGATCGGGGGCGGGCTGGGTGCCACGGGAGCGTGGGGGCAGCGGTTCGCTCCGCAATCGTACCTGGCCAACTTTCCGCCGGACAGCGGGTACGTCCGTATTGCCGTGGAGCTGGGCTGGGTAGGTCTGTTTCTGTTCTGCTTGCTGATGTTCTTTATTTTAAGAGAAGGTATCAATAACTATTTCCTGATCAGAAATCCGGAGCTGAAAACCTATTGCCTGGCGATGCTCCTGGTGGTTTTTGCTTATAATGTCGGCAATTACCCGCAGGAAGCGCTGGTGCAGTTTCCTTCCAATATTTATTTCTACCTGGCAGCGGCGATTATTAACATTACCCGCATGATCGACGAGCGGGAGCAGAAAGCGAACCGTACCGTATGAAAATCGCTCACCTGATACTCGCCCACGCGGCACCGGCTCAGCTGTCGAAGCTCATCAGCGCACTCGAATACCGGGATGCCTGGTTCTTTGTGCATCTGGACAGGAAGGCGGATATCGAGGCATTTTCCTTTTTGAAAGGACGTGAGCGGGTAATGCTCATTCCCGATCGCGTAGACGTGGGCTGGGGGGCATACAGCATCGTCGAAGCGACGCTTCGAGGGTTCCGGACGATTGTCAATTCGGGTATTGATTTCGACTATCTAAACCTGCTCAGCGGGGCCGATTATCCGTTACAGTCGCCGTCTGATATCCATGATTTTTTTGCCAGGAATACCGGAAAGAATTTCATGGAATACTATTCGGTCCGGAACGAATGGACGGAAGCAATTCCCAGATTAACTGAATATCACCTGACCGATTACAACTTTCCGGGGAAATACCTGGTGCAGAAATGGATGAACAGGCTGCTTCCGACACGCAGTATGCCCGAGGGGCTCGAACCGGTGGGACGTTCACAATGGATGAGCCTGACGCTCGATGCGGTGCGTTACGTATTGGAGTATCTGGATGGTCATCCAATGGTTACGAAGTTTTTCAAGCTGACCTGGGCTCCTGATGAGATTATATTTCAAACTATTTTGTATAATTCCCCATTCCGATCTTCACTCGTGAACGATAATTTGAGGTATATTGACTGGTCGAAAGGCCAGGCGAGCCCGAAAGTGCTCGCGGAAGAGGATCTGGAACGTATGTGGGCATCGGGAAAACTGTTTGCCCGTAAATTCGATCTCGCGCGGTTTCCGGAGGTGCTCGGGGAGGTCGACAGGAAAATTCAGGATCATCACTATAAGTAACCGAATCTCAACGAGGGTGGGGGCGTCAGCTCCCACGCATTACCTACCGCAATATGGATATTGTCATTACAGGACAACAGGCCTGGGATGTAGAAATCGGGAGTAACTGCAAGAACATTGCCTTGGAATTCAGCAAGAATCACAGGGTATTGTACGTCAATTCCCCGCTCGACCGCATCAGCCTGCTCAAAAATGCCGAGGATCCTAAAATCGGGAAACGCAAAAAAGTGGTGCATGGCAAAGCCGACGGCCTCGAAGAGGTGCAGCAGAACCTGTGGGTGCTCTACCCCGACAAAATGATCGAGTCGATCAACTGGCTGCCGGAAATGCTGTTTGATATTTTAAACAAGAGGAATAACCAGCTCTTCGCCGGATCGATTGCCCGTGCTGCGAAGCGGCTCGGCTTTACGGACTATATTCATTTCAATGACAATGATATGTTCCGCAGCTTTTTCCTGAAAGATCTGCTCAAACCGCGCCTGTCTGTTTACTACTCCCGCGATTATATGCTGGCGGTGGATTACTGGCGCAAACACGGCGCGCGGCTGGAACCGCAGCTGATCGCTAAAAGCGACCTTTGCGTAGCGAACTCGACTTACCTGGCCAGTTACTGCGCCAAATATAATCCGCGTTCATTTTACGTAGGGCAGGGTTGCGACCTCGACATTTTTATGGCGGGAAATCAGGCTGTCGAGCCCGCGGACATACGCGCGATCGCACATCCACGTATCGGGTATGTGGGAGCGCTGCAAAGCATCCGGCTGGATATGGAGCTGCTCGAATACATCGCGCAGCAGCGCCCCGACTGGAATATCGTGCTGGTGGGGCCGGAGGACAACGAGTTTTTACAAAGCAGCCTGCACAACCTGCCGAATGTAACCTTTACCGGCTCGCGCAACATTGCCGATCTGCCGGCCTATATCAATGCGTTCGACGTGTGCGTGAATCCGCAGCTGCTCAACGAAGTAACAATCGGTAATTATCCCCGCAAAATCGACGAATACCTCGCGGTTGGCAAGCCGGTGGTCGCAACTGCTACCGATGCCATGAGCGTATTCGCGGATCATGTGTACCTTGGAAAAGGAAAGGAAGATTACGTGAGGCTGATCGACCGTGCGCTGACTGAAAATTCGGAAGCGCGCACCGAGGCGCGCCGTACTTTTGCCAGCTCGCATACCTGGGAAAACAGCGTGGGCGAAATCTACAACGCCATTAAAGCTGTTTAAGCTGTACCAAACCCGTTTCCGCTTCTGCCTTCAAATCGATCAGCTTCTGATTCAGATCGCTGGTCCATTTTCCTTGTTTGAGCGTTGCTTCAAGCTCCTTGTACTGGTTGGCCGTATTGAGTAGCCCGACAGAGAATAATGAGGAACGGAACTTGTGAATCGCCTGGCGAAGTCGTTCCAGATCGTTGGCTAGCGATGCTTCGGCGATGTTTTTAAGCTGCACCTGGCTGTCTTTGTCAAACAGCGCGATCAACTCGTCGCGTAGTTCGTGATCGCCTCCTGTGATTTCGGCGAGATAGTCGAGGTTTAATATGGAGTCTGTCATTTTAGTTTGCGGAGGTTGCTGAGTAAAATTTTGGGGTTGTGGTGCTTCGTAATGTTCTTTGTTTCCAAGATGTGCAATGGTATATAAAAGTTCACTTTCCTTAAATGGTTTCGAAATATAGCTGTTGGCGCCGATACTGAGGCATTCTTCTTTCTCTCCGACCATCGCGTGCGCCGTCATGGTGATGATCGGAATGGTGGTGGAAATGGTCCGGCGGATCTCCTTGATGGCCGTGTAGCCGTCCATGACCGGCATTTGGATATCCATTAAAACCATATCGAACGTTTCCTCCCGCAGTTTGTCGAGCGCTTCCTGGCCATTGTTTACGACCGTCAGTGGGATATTCAGGCGTTCGAAAATGGCTTTCAGGAGTTTCTGGTTAAGCGAATTATCTTCCGCCGCCAGAATTTGCAGAGAACTTACCGATGCAGCAACGTCGATTTCTTTTTCCAACTCCTCTTCCAGCTCGGCTTCTTTGACGATCCTGAATGGAAAATCCATCGTGAAGACAGTGCCCTTGCCCAAATCGCTTTCGAGGTTGAGGGTTCCCTCAAAAAGTTGTACCAGCGACTTTACAATGCTCAGTCCCAGCCCGGTTCCGCCAAATACCCTGGTAGTACTTTCCGTCGCCTGAACGAACCGGTTGAAAACTTCTTTGAGTTTATCTTTCGGGATCCCTACGCCGGTGTCTGCCACGCGGAAACGGATATTCTGGATCTCGTTCACCGGCTCACCAATCGGCTCAACGTGGAGCTTCACGCTGCCGCGCTCAGTAAATTTGACTGCATTGCCGCAAACGTTCAGTAATATCTGGGTAAGTCTTAGTTTATCGGTCTCAATGAAGTCCGGCAAGCCGTCTTCCAGTACGGCTTCGTACGCAATGTTCTTCTCCACGGCGCGGTGGTGCATAATCGCCGAAATCGAGTCGACCAGTTCGTGGATCGATACGGGTGTTTTTTCGAGATGAATCTGCCCGGCTTCGATCTTGGAGAAATCGAGGATATCGTTGATCAGTTCCAGCAGGTTTTTGCCCGCATATTGAATATAACCTACATATTCGAGGCTTTTCTGATCCGTAACCTCGCCCAGAAGCAGGTTCGTAAACCCGATGATGGCATTCAGCGGCGTGCGGATCTCGTGGCTCACATTCGAGAGGAATATGTCCTTCACACGCACCGACTTCTCGGCCAGGATCCGCGCTTTTTCAAGCGTCGCCTCATAGTTGGCGCGTTCTGTAATATCCCTGAAAACCGTAATGGCGCTTTTGATCTGCCCGTCGAGACCGATCACGGGCTGCACGCTGGTTTCCAGGTGGTATATTTTATCGTTCTTGACGAGGTCAATTTTGTTTCCGGCGAGTTTTTCGCCTTGTAATGCGCGTGCAACCGGCAGCGTATCGGCTGAGAACCGGACGTGGTACCGGGTAGGATCGAGCAGTTTAATGCGGGTAACCTGCTCTTCGAGCGTTTCGGGCCGCTCGCCGGCTACACCCAGGATTTCCCGCCCCGATTCGTTCAAAAGCTCGATTTTCCTTTCGTTATTAATAACCATCACCCCGTCCGGAATGGCTTCCAGGTACTGGCTCATTGTACGCTCCCGTTCTTTGATTTCCTTCTGGAACTGGCGTTGCTTCCGTTTGTCGAGGTTCAGAAACACGATGGAAAGGATTGTAAGTACAAACCCGACGGCGCCCGTCAGCAAAATGAAAAGGATAGAGTTCTGCTGGGTATCGGAAACCAGCTTGCGCCGCTGGTCCATGTTGTGGTTCTCGTAATCCTCGATCTCGTTGATCTTTCGCGTCAGCAGGTTATTCAGACGGATTCCTTCTCCCTCCTGTATTTTGGTAAAAGCCTGCTCGGTACCCTGGGTACGGTAAATGCTGATCACATTCTGCGAATAGAGCACGATCTGGCTGGAAATTTCGAGTAACTCTTTGACGCGCTTGGTCTGGACATCGTCGTCCTTCACAAGGTTGAAGAGCGTGTCGGTAATGCCAACCAGCTGGATCTTTTTGTTGTAGTTGTCGGTCAGCAGGTCGTTGTTCTGCGTAATCAGATACCCGCGCATGTTCGACTGAAAATCCTTCGTGACGAGCCCGAAATTGGCCGTCTGGTTCAGCACACCGATCGTCACGTTCAGCCGCTCGTTGTTCAGCGACAGGTCGCGGACATTTTTATAGGTAAAATACTGGGAACCGAAGATCAGCGCCAGTCCAAGGTAAATGCTCGCGTAATACCATCTGAATGAGTCATTTGTTATACGGGTCGGCATATCTCAGGAGTGGGAACGTTGGGTTTTGTGGCACCAAGATCGGAATAAACCGAGATTATATTCAGGTCAGATAATCAAAATTAAATTTCAAGTGCCGGTAAAGGTCCCGGATTTGTTTTATCGGGAACCGGTCGGTCTGCCGCCAGTTTTCCCTCGACATGGTACTGGGTTCAGATTCGGAGTTTTTCTGTACAAACAGTCCTGTATAATCCTTGTAAAAATAGGCCTTACCATGATTTTTTAGGAAAGACATCATCATACTGTACTCGGTGAAGTCGCCTTTCCGGCCTTCAATATATCTTCCGAACTTCTCAAAAAAATTGCTCCTGCGCAGGTGCGGGTGATCGCTGTATGCGTAAAACTTGCGGTAGCCGGGCTTCCACACTTTGAAATCCATTTCGTAGTACCCGTTACGCGGGTTTTTCAAATAGGGATATTCAAAATAGGCGTAGAACCGCACCACATCGTTTTCCGGCTTTTCGCGCATAATGGCCAGCGCATGGGTAAAGCTTTCCGGGAAAATGGCGGCCGGTGTGAAATCTTCCTGCACGTACAAGGTCAGCGGCGTCTGCACCGCATCCTGGCCTTTGTTGATATTATTGCCCAGCCCCCGGTTCTGAGGTGTGGTAATGAGCCTGAACTCGTGCTTTTTCTGCAATTGAAGCAGGTAGTCGACGTGCTCGGGCTTGCTGCCGTCGTCGGACACGACAATATCGCCGAACCGGCAGCCTAGCGCTTCAAATGAAAGAAGCAACTGTTCCAGCGACTGGCTCCGGTTGTAATGGGTGATGAGCAGTGTCACCTCCCCGAAGAAGTATTCCTTGTTCATGTGGGCAGTCTATTTCATGAAAACCAGGTCCAGCGTGTTTTTCATCCAGCGATAGCGCAGGTAGCCTAACCGGGCCAGCTTCACCAAGGGGTTCTCGCTCAGTTTCCAGTTGGCGCGCTCCATGGTACTGGGCTCGTCGGAGGAGTTTTTTTGGTAAAATAATTGGGTGAAGTCATTGTAAAACAACCCTTTCCCCTTTTTCTGTAAAAAGCTGACGGCCATTTTATATTCCGTGAGGTCGCCTTTAATGCCTTCGGGATAGCGGCCGAACTTTTGCAGGAACGTGCTCCTGCGCAAATGCGGGTGATCGCTGTAATAGTAGAATTTCAAATGGTTCATATCCCAGAACCGGTACACCATTTCCGAATAACCCTTCTTGAAAGGTTTCAGGGTAGGGTAGGCAAAATAGGCATAGAACCGTACAATATCCCATTTGGAATCTTCGCGCATGAACGTGAGCGCGTCCTGGAAATGCTCCGGGAAGATGTCGGAAGGCTGGAAATCCTCCTGTACATATAAGGTATACTCCGATTGCACCGCATCCTGCCCTTTGTTGATATTGTTGCCAAGCCCGCGGTTTTTGGGCGTAGTAATGAGCCGGAAACGGAAGCGGCCTGTGAGCGCCTGCACCTGTTCGAGGTGTTCGGGCTTGCTGCCGTCGTCGGAAACCACAATATCGGCAAACTGGCAGCCCAGGGACTCGAATGTTGCCAGGAGCCGTTCGAGCGAGCCGCTGCGGTTGTAATGGGTGATCAGTAAAGTTGTATCGGGGAAATGGTGCTGCATCATATTACGAGAGATAGTCGCGCATGCCTTGCAGTTGTCGCTTGGCCCGATTGAAGAATGCTTTGGAAATGCTCCCGTCGTCGAGCAACCGGCGTGGCGAGGTGAAAACCGTCGCTTTGGAACTGGTAACCTGTTTGAGATCGCCTTCTTTTTTCAGGTTCAGGGCCATGCGGCCGTCTTCGGCTTCGTTTTGGAAGTCACTTCCCACGATATTGGCATAGACCCGTGAGCCGCTCACTTTGAATCCGCCTGTTCTGCGGCCTACCTCGGTCACAAAGCCCATGTTGAAGCCATAGACATTCAGATATTCCCGGTTCTTCTTCCGGATCTGAATCATCAGCCCGGCGAACTTTTCGTAAAGCCAAAGTCCTGTCCGTCCCTGCCCGGCAGGTGGTATGAATGCATAATTGCCGTACACCCCCGTGATATCCGCATTTTTTGCCATGGGTTCGACCATGAGGTCGATCCAGTCGGGCGGATAGAAGGTGTCCGAATCGGCGCAGAGGTGGAATTTTCCGCGGGCATGGTCGAGGCCCATTTGACGCGCAAAAGGGGTGCCCTGGACGGTTTGCAGGTAATTCCGCACGCCCAGCGTGTCGAGCACCTTCTGAGTGCCGTCGGTGGAGTTGTTGTTGACGACGATGATCTCGACCTTATACCGTGTGTTGCTCGCCGAAAGCGACGACAATGTCCGGTAAATGTTGTTCTCCTCGTTCCAGGCAGGAATTACCACCGAAACTTCCGGGCTCTCATCCTTGAACCGGCTGATCCGTTCCCGCAAGGCCTGAATTTCGCCTTCGGTAAGGTCTGCGAAGCGCTTGTTTGTAAAAAGGTGCGGTAAAATCCATTTAGGTAAGCTCAATAAGCTCATATTCTGGCAATCAGTAGGTTTTGTACATCTTCACAATCAAGCTGGCCCATGCGGCGGGCAGTTGGGAGGAAAGTTAAAACATTATTCCTGCTTTGCGCAAAAATATTGTAAAATTACTTCGCATATTGCGTCTGGTTCCAATCTTGCTTACGTCCGGATGGCCTTTCAGCTTTTACAGAAACTAAGGAACAAACATTTTCTTTCGTTGGCCGGAAACGGCATTATGTCGGTGTTGGGGATGCTCAACATGATCATCCTGTACCGTGCGTTGCCTGTGGCGAGCATCGGGATGTGGGTGTTCTTTTTGTCGATATTGCTCCTGGTCGACACATTTCGGTCGGGTTTCCTGACCACCGCATTCATCAAATTCTACGCGGGCGCCGGCGAAGCGCGGAAGCGCGAGGTGGTGGGCTCGGCTTGGTTCATTGGTGGCGCGATCACCGGTATCCTGGCGCTGATCAACATTCCCGCGTTCCTGTTTTCGGATTGGTTTAAGAATCCTTCGGTCGTGCTGTTCGTCGAATGGTTCGGCATTATTTACATTGCTTCGCTGCCGTATTTCATCGCATCCTGCGTGGTGCAGGCCGAGCAGCGATTCGATCAGCTATTGTGTATCCGTTTCCTGAGCCAGGGGTTTTTCATCATTTTTGTGATGGTGATGGCATTCACGAAAACCGCCAATCTGCAAAATATCATCTATGCCTATTTGGGCGGCGCCGCACTCACGAGCATTTTTACGATCGTGATGGGTTGGGCCAGGCTGGCCAATTTCAAGGACCGTACCAGCGAATGCATTAAGGAAATTTTCCATTTTGGTAAATTTTCGGTAGGTACTACATTAAGTTCCAATCTTTTCGGGACCTCCAATACCATGATTATCAACTTCATGCTCGGCCCGGCCGCATTGGCGGTGTTCAATCTGGGGCAGCGGCTGATGGAGATCATTGAAATACCGCTGCGCAGCTTTGCCGCTACGGGTATGCCCGAGCTGTCGGCTGCCTACAATGAGGGCAACCGGCCGAAGGTGATCGACACCATGAAGCGTTATGCGGGCCTGATTACCATGGCGCTGCTGCCAGCCTGTATCGGCGCGGTGATCCTGGCCGATGTGGCCATTCATATTATAGGAGGGGAGAAATACATTAACTCAGAAGCTGCCAATATCATGCGCCTGTATATGACGTTCGCGCTGCTGTACCCGCTCGACCGCTTTTTTGCATTGACACTCGACGTTATCCATCAGCCCAAAATCAATTTCATCAAAGTCCTGATCATGCTTGCGGGTAGCGTTATCGCTTCCGTGAGCGGCATTTACCTTACCGGCAGTATCTACGGCGTGGCGATTGCCGGCGTCGTACCGACGCTCATCGGTGTGGGAATCGGGTACTGGGGGCTCAACCGTTTTCAGCCTTTCAGCATTCTCAGCGTATTTACGACGGGTTATGCCGAGGCGGTCAACCTGGTCAGGGTTTGGTGGGGGAAGCTGATGGTTCACAAGGCACAATAAAGGAATATGCTGAATAAAATACTCAGTCTGGTAGTACTGCTGCGGTACGGGAAACTGCCGTGGGAGCACCGGTATTTTTACCGCGACACGCTCCGTTGCCAGGTGCAGCAGTGGAAATACATCTGGAAGGATTACGTAAGCCGGAAAAAATACAAGAAGCTGGCATTCAGCGGCGAGTTCGCCCCGGAGCTGCAATTTGTGCTGCCATTTGCTTATTGGCATTACAAAAACGGCACGCTGGAAAGTACCGTTTCTTCGAAATACACCAAAGAGCTTTATTTTTTCTCTCCCGATCACCGGGAGCAGTTCGATACCCGCTCCAACGAAGGGAACTATAATTTCGAAATGCCGCGGATTCTGTATAGTCAGGATTACGATATGTCGAAATGGATCCCCGTGCCATTGAAAGAGACTTACCGCAACGACGTGTATGTCTACGAAAAGCCGATCCTGATCATTGCCAACCGCTACAATATGGAATGGGACGGGCCGCCGGTGAGTTTTTACAGCGTCGAAATGCTCGCATTCATCCTGGAAAAGCTGAAAAGCAAATACACCGTCATTTACAACCGGCCACGCCCGCAGCATATTACGATGGACAACTCCGACATTTACGATATGGACGAGTTCAGCTGGCTCGCCGCCGAGCATCCGGACGTGATTTTAATGGAGAATCTGTTCAGAGAGAATAAGGCCGGGGCTAATAATTTCAACCATTTGCAGCTGATGGTATACGCCAACGCCAGTCATTTTATATCAATTCACGGGGGCACCGCAACGCTGGCAAGCTATTTCGGCGGTACCAACCTGATTTTGTCGAAAAAAGGGCCGGAGCATTATTTCAAATGCTTCCATAAGCTCTACCCGCAGTTCTCGGGGGCGAAAATCTTGCATGCCAAAACCGACGACGAGGTAAAACAGTACGTCGAGGCGCATTTCTGATGGTTATGGAGGGAAAAAAGGATTACTGGCTCAAATCGGGGTTTATCAATATCGTCCAGAACTTCTCGGGCGTGTTCTTCGGCTTCGCGGGCTTTTATTTGCTGGTGCGGCTGCTTACCAAGCACGATTTCGGGGTTTGGACGCTGTTCATTTCCACGACCACCATCCTGGAAGCCATCCGCAGCGGCCTCTTGCAGAATGCGCTGATCAAATACATCTCATCGTCGGATTCCAAAGAACACCCGGCCATTATCACGGCCTCTTTTGCGATCAACGGCATTGTGCAGGTCGTGTGCATTGCCGCCATACTCATCTTTTCGCCCTGGCTGAGCCGGCTCTGGGACGCGCCGCAACTGGTGGAAATGATGTACTGGTACATTGGTATCTACCTGCTTTCCGGTTTGCAGGCGCAGTTTAACGGTATCGAGCAGGCGAACCTACGCTTCAACGGAATCTTCGTGACGACCATCATCCGGCAGGGCGTATTTTTCACATTCGTACTGGTTTGCTACGTTTTCAGCTTTTCGGTCGAGCTGGTTTTCCTTGTATGGGTGCAGATTGCGAGCGCGCTTGCGGGCATGCTCATCGCATACAGCCATGCGCGTACACACCTGGCATTATCCGCGCACGTGAGCCGGGAGTGGATGGGCAAGTTGTTTGGCTATGGTAAATATGCTTTTGGTACATTAATCAGCTCGCTGCTTTCGGGTACCATCGACCAGATGATGCTGGGGGCAATGCTTTCGCCCGCGGCTTCCGGGGCATTCAATATCGCCGTCCGCATTACCAACCTGATCGACATTCCGGGCAATGCCGTAGCGACGATCGTGTTCCCGCAGAGCGCCAAGCGAATGGAGTCGGAGGGCAAGGGAGCTATCAAGTATTTGTATGAAAAATCGGTAGGAACCACTTTGGCATTGGTGGTGCCGGTAGTAATTTTTCTTTACCTGTTCTCCGGCATTGTAATTACGCTGATCGCCGGTGAAAAGTATGCCGATTCGATCCCATTGCTGCAAATAACCTTGCTCTACTGTCTGCTGATCCCATTTGGAAGGCAGTTTGGAACGATACTCGACTCGATCGGCAAGACCCGGGTTACGTTTTTTGTGGTGATAGGTACAGCAAGTCTGAACCTTTGCCTGAATTACTTTTTCATCCGCCAGTGGGGTGTAGTAGGTGCCGCCTACGCGACATTATGCTCCAATATCGTCGGTTTTGCAGTAGCACAGGTCATTTTGAAGAAGGAGATCGGCGTGAATGTATTGAACACGTTCGTGTACATGTACAAATTCTATCCTGAGTTCCTTGACAGGTATTTGCGACCGATGTTGAAGGCTAAGTCTTAAAAACCAGCACATTATGGTAGGTGTTTACTTTTCCGGCCGGCTTGGCAACCAGTTGTTTCAGTACTACTTCCTGTTGTACCTGAAAACCAGGAACCCGCGTTTGACCTATTTCTTCCCGAACCCGCACCACGCTTACCTGAGCAAGTATTTCGATCTGGGCAGCTACCATAACCTGACACTAGGCTCGAAGCTGTATTCGGGTTTTACGCGCGTCATTCCGAAGCTAATGGGGTTCAAGGCGGTGCACGTTCATAATTTTTTCAGCCCAAAGGAATTTACACCGAAAAGCGGACAGATGTATTACGGCTATTTCCAGTCCGATTTTTACATCAAACACTTGCCCGCCGGTACGTTACCAAAGCTGAAACCGGAATTTGAGCAGGCTTTTGATGAAAGGTACGGCCAGGTTTTCAGGCATGAGAAAACGGTGGTGGTGCATATCCGCCGCACCGATTATTTGTCTTACGGCAAACGCGATATTTCGCTGCCTGTGGAGTATTTCCAAAAGCAGCTCAATTCGATCGAAAACCTGGATGAATACAAGGTCTATTTTGTGAGCGACGATATGGATTTTGTCAAAACCGCATTTCCTTCGCGCGCTAACTTTTTCTTTGTCTCTAATTCGGAGATCATCGATTTCCAGCTGATCATGCACGCCGATATCGCCATTATTTCCAACAGTACTTTTGCCTGGTGGGCGGCCTATATGTGTCCGAAAAAAAATTACGTGATCGCCCCAAAAAACTGGTTTGGCTTCCGAATTGGCCGCGAACACCCCAAAGGCATCATGACCGACCGCTTTGAATGGCGGGATGTATTGTAAAAATTTCTAAATTACGACTGCGCCCGGCTTCGGGCGGGCGATCTGATGTAAATCTATCGAATACGCTTTGCTAATGAAACTGAAAGGACATCAGATCATAATTTTTGGCTTACCCCGATTTGACTCACCTATTGAATCCACCAATTACACGACGGCGAAGCTGCTCGCGCGGGAAAATCAGGTGTATTATATCGAGAATCCATTTACGCTGAGGGACTTTTTCAGGCTGCGTAAAACGCCCGAATACCAGCTCAGGAAGGAGCATTTCTCGCTCACCGGGCATTCGCTGATCGAGACTGATATTCCCAATCTGAAAGTGATCATTCCCCCGATATTGTTGTCGGTGAACTTCCTTCCGGAAAATGGCTTGTTTCGTGCCGCATTGAAATTCAACGAATTCCTGATCCGCCGCAAGCTGAAAAGCATTCTCAAAGCGTACAAGATCAGGGATTATATTTTTATCAACTCATTCAACTTTCACTATCCTACGCTCACCGACGGCCTTACACCGAGGCTGAAAGTATATCACTGCCTCGATCCGATGGTGCTGCCGTTCAACCGCCGTCACGGCGTGGTTTCCGAGGACATTCTGGTGAAGCAGAGCGATGTGGTGATTTGCAGCAGCAAGCAGTTGTATGAGGAAAAGAAAAAACAGAACCCGTACAGCTACTTTGTGGCCAATGCCGCGGACCTGGGCCATAGCAGCAAGGCATTGAACCCGGATTTGCCCGTCTATCCGGCCATTGCTGCATTGAAAAAACCGGTAATCGGTTACCTCGGCGCAATCGAGCGCCGGATGGATTATGATTTGCTGCAAAAAGTCATTTTGGCTAACCCCGATAAAAGCTTCGTATTCGTTGGCCCGGTTTCCAGGGAATTCGTGCCGGATTGGTTCTTTACGGCCGAAAACGTGCATTTTCCCGGATCGATCGATTACGACAATATGCCGGCCGTGATTAAGGGCTTCGATGTAGCACTGATTCCGTTCAAAAAGGACGAGGTCAGCAGCAGCATCTTCCCGTTGAAGCTTTTCGAATACATGGGCGCAGGCAAGCCTGTGGTGGCCATCGACTTCAATCCGGATTTAAAAGAGTTTACCAAAGGCGCGGTAACATTTTGTGACAATGCCGAAGGCTTCTCGAATGCGATTAATACTGCATTACAAACCGACAATGCGGACCAACGCAAAACGCGCGTGACAATCGCTGCTGAAAATACCTGGGAAAACCGCGTCGACGCCATTGCGGATATCATTCACTACCATCTTGTGCAGGTGATTCAGCCTTGAATGACTGCTGACGGCCGACCACCGACGGCCGACTGCATTAAAGCATAAACCCGCAATGATCCATGGTCTATTGTCGGCGGTCGGCGGTCAGTGGTCGGCGGTCAGCCGTCGATTTATACTGAAACCGCATTTCAATGTGCTTGTAAGTCCACGCAGAGACGAAGTATATCAACACGAAGTTGAAAATGAACAGGTAGGAATACGCTTCCGGCGGGAATTTAAGTATCCGGATGAATAATACGTTGAACAGGCTGATCAGCAATGCGTGCGTCATGTAGATCGAGTAGGAGTATTGCCCGAGCTTGTGCAGCAGCTTCACACTTTTGAATGCTTTTGAAATAATACCTTTTTCAAAGGCGAATGTGTAAATGCAGATGAAGAACAGTATCTCAAAAACGGCTCCCCAGGGTTTCATCACCTCTCCGTTGTAAATGCTAAGGCCGATCAGAATTAGCGAGACTATCTCTACGACTGAAAACAACGCGGGCGACCACTCGCGTACCTGTGTATGTGTCTTGCTGAAAAGATTGAAGCAAAGCACGCCGGTGAAAAATCCGAGAATACCCCTTAAAAAGCCGTAATCGAAGCTGTAATTGATCTGAAAACTATTGGACACCGACCAGAGCGCGGTGAGCGATATGACGATCATCAGGCCGTACCAGGCGTTGCGGCTCCGCAGCTGGCCGCTGCGGTGAATGTAAACAACCAGGCTTCCGAAAACCAGGTAAGCCATCATTTCTGCGCTGATCGACCAGCTGGGGATATTCCAGCTGACGTCCTTCACGCCAGGCACCGGGGTGGAGTTGACCAGGAAAAGCGACGTGAAAAAGGTGTAGACATTGTTCGCAGGGTTCACCAGGTTGTTGACCTTAATGTACGGGCTGAGCATGTTTTTGGCCACCTCCATGCCCACAAATGCCAGTAGCATCACCAAATGCAGCGGATAAATACGGTAAACACGTTTTTTGAGAAACAGCCTGAATTGGCCCCAATCGGCCAGCGACTGGTAGCTGTAAGCGATCACGAACCCGCTGAGTACAAAGAAAAAATCCACGAACATGTCCGAATTCTCGACGAAGCGATTATTCAGAATGGGCGTATTGGCAAATGGCCCGAGGTGGAACAGGAATACGAGTGAAGCAAACAGGCCCCGAAAAATGTCCAGAACTTCGAAGCGGTGTTTCATGGGAGTGGTTGGGTAAAATAGAATGTGCTGATAAACCGGTTGAGACCTGTGTCGGGCTCGTGTTCATAGGCGAATTCGTCGGAAGCTTTGGTCATGATGAGCAACCCGAAATGCTCGCTCGTGTCGGAAAGCAATGCGGGCATTTCCAGTTCCGCGAGCTCTTCGATGAAGAATATCGCCCGGCCCGACTCGTCGGTGCGCACACAAAGCGAATCCATGCCGTTGTGATAAATAGGGAAATCCACGGGCCGCACCATTTCTTCGAGCGGCCACATGATCTTTTTCTTATCCTGGCCGGTGAGCACGAGCGGCTTGCCGTAATCTTCTTTTTCGAGTACCACGGCGTCCATGGTCAGGCCGATTTTGAGCACCGACTCCCGTTCGCCCGAATGCTTCACCGCATTGGTGAGCAGCTCCATGATCACCCATTTGATTTTGGCCATGAGGTCGTCATGAAGCGGGGAAGTGCCCGCTTTTTGCCGGATATGGTCCAGGCACAGGTTCAGCGTGCCCGGAATGCCCTCCCGGCTACTTTTGAAAACGATTGTGATCTGATCCGAATCCTCCCTCATAAACTAGCTAAGTGTTCCCAGCGCTTCTTCATAATCGTTAAATATCCTGAACACTTTATCCATCCGAATGAGCGTGAGCAGGTTCTTAACATCTGGTTTCAGCGAGACCAGGTAAATATCGACGTTACGCGGCATGGCGTATTTCAATGCCACCACCAGGCTTCCCAGAAATGAGCTATCGATGTAATTCACATTTTCAAAGCTGACAATTACCAGCCGTACACCATTGCCGATAATCGTGATCATTTCCTCCTTGAATGCTTCGGCATTCGAAAGACTGGCTTCTTCCGGCAAAATCGTGGCCTGTACCACGCGGTTTAATTCCTCAACTTTCAGTATCATAAAGGGCTATTGTTTTTCTATAAAAATGATGCTCGCATCATCCATTTGGTTACTATCATCGATCAGGTCGAGCACATGGCTCCTGATCAGCCCGAAACTATCGGGCTTGCCCAGGTACGGGGTTATTTTTTCCACAAAAAACGGATAATCGCTTTTCTTCGAGCCGTTGGAGGGGATATCGATCATACCGTCGGTGAAAATGGCCAGCTGATCGCCCGGCTTCATGGTCACTATCTGTTTATCGTAAAGGCCGTCTTCCAGCAAACCCAGCAGCAGCCCGGTTGATTGAATCGTCGAAGTGTTGCCGGTTTCGGGCGAGTAGCTCACAAGCGGCAGATCGCCCGCTCCGGTGTAATGCACCTCGCCCGTGTGGGTGTCGAGCAGGAGCAGCGAAAGGCTCGACAGGATATTCTGCAAGCTTTCGTCGAGGTAAATCAGCTTGTTGATCTTTTGTACGATGGTTACCAGCTCAAAATCCTGGTCGAGCACGCAGAAGCGGATCGCGGCGCGGATGTAGCTCAGAAAGCCGAATGTGAAGAACCACGCTTTCCATTTCTTACCCATGATATCCCCCAGGAATGCGAAGCAGAAACGGCTGTCGACCTGCACGAAATCGATGAAATCACCACCGGGATAGCCCCGGTAGCCCTTGTGCCAGTAAAAAATACGGTAGCCGTTCACCGCCGGAGCATGCGTCGGAATAGATTTGACATTGAGCGTTTCAGCAGCCACCTTCAATTCTCTTACCGACCTTACGTGCTCGTTTTCAAGGGTTTTGATGATGTTGTTGAGCTTGGTGATGATCACCGGGATCGGCGTTTCCTTGTTAATGAAGTCCAATGCCGACATATTCAGGCCTTCGAGCACCAGCTTGTTGTCGGTAAATGAAGTCAGGAACACAAACGGGATGTCGCTGATATTGGGGTTAAGCAATACGGCCTGCCGGAAATCGAAACCGTTCATTTCGGGCATATCGTAGTCGGACAGGATCAGGTCCGGCGTTTCGACGAGCAGCATATTCAATGCCTCCGTCGCCGATTCACAGAGCACACAGTTGTATCCCGCTTTCAGAAGGGCATGTTCGATAACCTTGCGGAAAAGCAGGTTATCCTCTACGAGCAGGATCTTTTTGACGGTAGTTTGCGGCTCGGCGAAGCTGATCATTTTTTGTTGAAGTTTAATACAAACAAAAGGACTCCACCAAAAATAATCAGCAGCGACACAAGGTCCATAATCGTGACGCCGTCATTGATGTTGAAATAGTAAACTGTGAAAAGCTCGAAGCTGGGCGGCGCGGGCATGATGATCATCGCAAACCCGACGACAATGAGCAGGATTGCGAGAATAAACATTACGCCTTTCTGAACCATCCCGCTCCGCTTGGGCGTATTAATCCGGCTATCGAACTGGTTTTCGGCCAGGAGCTTTTCAAGGCCCTCGAGAAGCTCTTCGCGCGAGAGATTATTGTCCTGATCGAGCTCCCTGAACGGCGCCAGTTTTTTCTGTGTGGCTGCCGAGCGGTGGAATGCATCCGCGATCTCTTTCTGATAATGTTTTGAAAGGTGCGCGTCAATATCGGCCTGCTCAATCGCATCGATCAGCTCGGCGACCTTCTTTTCCAGGCGGGCAATTTCCTGTCCCTGAGGACCGGATGGATTTGAGCCGGATTCTTGGTTGTTAAGCTTACGGTCGAGTTGCACGCTGGGTTGGTTTGTTGGTAAGAAAGGCTGTCAGGGACGCATTCTGGATGTTTTTTGCAAAAAACCGCGATCATTCCCGGATTTTGGTTAAAGCTATGTTTTTATTGTTAAATTTGAAATAGTTCTACAAATCAATAAAAATATTCCTTCGTTTTCAGTAACCCTGACGGCCCAGTTTTACGCATGAAAAAAGTGTCCATCGTAACGGTGAATTTCAATCAGCCCAAGGTTACCGAAGATTTGTTGAAATCGCTGGCGGAGGTCAATACCTACCCGGATCTGGAAATCATCGTGGTCGACAATGGGAGCAAAGCAAACCCTGTGCCTGCATGGCGGGAGCAGTATCCCGGCATCCTGTTCGTGCGTTCGGACATCAATACCGGCTTTGCAGGGGGGAATAACATCGGCCTGGCGCATGCTACGGGCGATTATCTTTTCCTGATCAACAATGATACCGAGGTTACCGCAGACCTGGTCGGCAAGCTGGTCGACACCATGGAATCCAATCCGAAAATCGGGATGATTTCACCCAAGATCCATTATTTCGATCAGCCGGGAATGCTGCAATACACCGGCTATACCCCGATGAATTACTACACTTGCCGCAACGCTTGTATCGGGCAGTTCGAGCAGGACCGCGGGCAATACGATTTTCTATCCGGCCCGACGGGCTATGCGCACGGAGCCGCGATGATGATCAGCCGTGAAGCCTGGCAAAAAGTGGGGGGAATGGCCGAGAACTATTTCCTTTATTATGAGGAACTAGACTGGTGCGAACGTATTAAAAGGGCTGGTTACGAAGTCCATGTGAACCTGGACGCGCTGATTTACCACAAGGAATCGGTATCGGTCGGTAAGCGGACAGCCCTGAAAGAGTTCTTTATGAACCGTAACCGCATTTTGTTCATCCGTAAAAACGCGCCGGGTTTCAGATTCTTCGTGTTCTGCTGCTATTTCATGCTGGCGGTAGTTCCGCGGAACATCATTCAATACATTAAAAATAAAGAATACAGTTTCATACCTGTTTTTTGGAGCGCTATTACCTGGCATTTCAAAAACGATCCCGATAGCAAAAACTTAGGCTTTCCGTTGACCCGCTGATTTATGAAGATATTTTTCTGGCTCAGTCTGTTTATTGTTTTCTACACATTCCTCGGTTACGGCATTGTGCTGTACATTCTCGTCCTCATTCGAAGGGCATTTAAAGGGAAGCGGCTGGCTCCCGGGCTGGATCAGGAATTCCCGACACTTACGCTGGTAATCGCAGCTTATAATGAGGAAAGTATTATCGAGGAAAAAATCGCGAATACTTTGCAGCTCTCGTACCCGGCGGGTAAGCTGAGCGTCATCTTCGTTACCGACGGCTCCTCCGACCGCACGCCCGAACTGGTGGCCAAATATCCGGAGATCAAGCTCATGCATACACCCGTGCGCAGCGGCAAAATCCTGGCTATGCACCGGGCTATGGACGAGGTAAACTCCGAGGTGGTTGTGTTCACGGATGCCAATACCTTCCTGAACAAGGAAGCATTGCTGCTCATAGCGAGACATTATGCCGATTTAAAAGTAGGCGCGGTTTCCGGCGAGAAGCGGGTAATGCAGGACGCGTTGTCGGACGCGACAGCGGGTGAGGGCTTCTATTGGAAATATGAGTCGACCCTTAAAAAGTGGGATTCCGAGCTGTATTCAGTGGTAGGAGCGGCAGGGGAGTTGTTCAGCGTCCGGCGGTCGCTGTACCGCTCGGTGGAACCGGATACGATTGTAGACGATTTTATGATTTCAATGCGCATTGCTGAGCAGGGATACCGGATCGTTTATGAACCCGAAGCGTATGCCTCCGAGCTTTCGTCCGAAAACATCAAGGAAGAATTGAAGCGAAAAGTGCGGATCGCTGCGGGTGGTATGCAATCGATCCTGCGTTTGCAGAGACTGCTGAACCCGTTTCATGATCCCTTACTGACATTCCAATATATCAGCCACCGCGTGCTGCGCTGGACGGTGACACCCTTCCTGATGATTCTGGCATTGGTGCTCAATATATTAATTGTGATGCAATCCGGAGGCGTGATTTACCAGATTCTGCTAGCCGGGCAGGTGGTGTTTTACGGGCTCGCGCTGGCTGGTTGGGTGCTCGAAACGCAGAAGATCAAGGTGAAGGCGCTTTTTGTGCCGTATTACTTTTGCATGATGAATTACGCCGTAATGGCCGGTATCCGCCGATATTTTAAAGGCTCCCAAAGTGCTGCCTGGGAGAAAGCCAAAAGAAAGAGCGCATAGTCCAGGGACGATGCGCTCGATTATACTTTCAATTAATTTACAGTTGTTTCAGCCGTTCGGATTCCGATTCGAGGATAGGGATCAATTCTTCGATTTCCGCTGAAATATTCCGGTACATTTCCATCAGTTGCTCGGCCGGATCGTCGTTCTTGATGGCTTTTTCGAGCACTTCTACCTTCGGGCGTACGTGCGTGAGGCCGGTCATGGTGAACGAAGGTTTTAATCCATGCACGATACTGGCCGATTCTTTAAGGTCGCCCGATTCCAGTGCGCCCTGTAAGGACTGCCAGCGCGGTACGGAGTCGCTCAGAAATGCATCAAAAATCATGTACAGGATTACAGGATCTTCTCCGTAGGCCTGGTCGATGTAGGCAAGGTCCAGGGCGGGGTTGAGTTGTAAGGCCATCGGTTTGTGTTAAAAGTTTCGCAGAAGCTCAATTAGTGGGATTGGTAAGGTATTATTCGAAGAAATACTTCGACAATATAACCGCTTTCTGCAAAACTATCACATTATTGTTGGTTCTCCTGCTCTTTTACCTCTTCTTTGGCCGGCTGTTTGGCGTCCTCCCGGGCTTTTTTCCGGAAATACCTGCGGAAAAGGAAATTGGAGCGAAGCGCAGTCATGTTTTCGTCCAGTTTTTCGGTAGTACTTTCGAGGTTTTTCAGCGTTTCTTTCAGGTTTCCCGCCGTAGCTTCGTCGTGCAGCAATACGCCCAACGGGCTGGTTTTGTTAGAGTTAAGGTCTGCACTGGCAGTTTTAAGATTGTTCACCATGACATTGGCCGACGACACGGTCTCGTTCAGTCGGGCAATCGTTCCGCGGAGATCTTTCATGATCACGGTGTCAGTCGCGAAATCATTGGCGAGGCCTCCTTTTTCGTTTAGTTTGGAGGTATACCCTGCTAGTGAGGCGGTTAATGCCTGCGCATTGACCGACGCTTTTTTCATCGCGCCCAGGGTCTGGTCCAGGTCGTTGTAAAGGCGCTCGTCGTTCAGCAACATCCCCACAGTACCTTTTCCGGCCAGGATATTCTTGCTGATGGTCTTGAATGCGCTGGTGATCCCGAGCAAATTCTTGTTATTTTCTGAAAGTACGGCCAGCATTTCTTCCGTACTCTCGATTTTCTCGACCGCTATTTCATCGCCATCTTCAATGGAAGGCACTTTTTGCGTGCCGCCGTAAATGACGATGATTTTGTTGCCGATCAGACCGTCGGTGCTGACTTTCGCCTTGGCATTCTTGCGGACGAATTCCTGCGATTTTTCCTCGATGTTCAGCATTACCTCCACCTTGGAGTTGGCCAGGAACCGGATGCTTTTCACCGTCCCGATCTTCACCCCGGAGTACCAGATGTTGTTGCCGATTTTCAACCCGTTCACATCATCAAAAATGGATTTGACGGTAATGGCCGAAGAAAAAACCTTTTTCATACTTCCGATTGTGAGTATCCCCACCACGAAAATGAGAATGCCGATGATGACGAAAAGGCCTACGTTAATGGATCGTTTGGTTGATGTTGCCATTATTACTGAATAAAATTATAGTCGTAAAAACTTTTGATCCGCTCTTCGTCGGTATCAAATACTTCTTCAAAAGTGCCTGTTTTCAGAAACTTGCCGTCAAGGAGCATCGCAATGCGGTCGCCGGTTTCCCGTGCGCAGGTGAGGTCGTGTGTGATGATGATCGAAGTCGTTTGGTATTTTTCTTTCACTTCGTTGATCAGCTCGTTGATTTCCAGGCAAGTGATCGGGTCCAGTCCGGCTGTCGGCTCGTCGTAAAGCATGATTTCCGGTTTCAGGATGAGCGTCCGCGCAATACCTATCCGCTTGCGCTGGCCGCCTGAAAGCTCTGCCGGCACCTGGTTGATCGTTTGCAGCAGGCCTACTGCATCAAGCACATATTCTACCTGTTCGTCGATTTCGGCACGCGTGAGGTTCGGAATGTTGCGTACGAGCGGGAATTCGAGGTTTTCACGCACTGTCATACTGTCGTACAATGCGCTGTTTTGAAATGAAAATCCGATTTTAAGCCGCAAATCGCGCAGGTCGTTGCCTTCCAGCTTGGAGACTTCCTGGCCCAGGACGATGCAATCGCCGCGGTCCTGTTTGAGCAAGCCTACCATAATCTTGATCAGTACCGATTTCCCGGTACCCGACCGGCCGAGTACCACCATATTTTCACCTTTGGTAACAGTAAGGTTCACGCCCTGCAATACGTGCAGATCGCCGAATGACTTGTACAGGTCGCGTACCTCGATAACCGGCTCGCCGGGTTTGAAATCTTCTTCCATTTTAAATTCTGAAATAATTGGATACCTGTACGATGATCACTTCCTCGATGAAAATGAGAAACATAGAGGTCACGACAGCAGAGTTGGCCGCCTTGCCGACGCCCTCGGTACCTTTGCTGGCATTATAGCCCTGGTAACTGCCTACGATCCCGATCGTGAATCCGTACGCGATCGCTTTCGCGACGGACGTCCAGATGTCCAGGAAGGTGATTTGCTCGAATGCATTCTCGAAAAAGGCGATGAAACTCGTTCCTTCGTTCAAAGTCACGTTGAGAAACGCCCCCAGCAAACTGACCAGCGAACAGTAAAACATCAGCACGGGAATGGCAATAGTGCAGGCCACTACGCGGGTTACGACCAGGAATTTGAATGGATTAACAGCCGAAACCTCCATCGCATCGATCTGCTCGGTCACGCGCATGGACCCCAGCTCTGCGCCGATGCTCGACCCGATCTTACCCGCGCTGATAAGCGCGGTTACCAGCGGCGCCAGCGCACGCACAATGGCGATCGCTACCAGCGAGGGGAGCCAGGAAGTAGCCCCGAATTCGGACAATGACGGGCGCGACTGTTTGGTAAATACCATCCCGGTAATGAAGCCGGTAAGGCTGATCAGCAGCAACGAGCGGTTTCCGATCGCATAGCATTGCCGGACAATCTCCTGGAACTCCATCCGGCCGCGGAAAACTTCCCGGAAAAAACGGATGAAGAAAACATACGCATCATAAACCGCCAGTAAGGCATTATCCAGATTCTTGCCGTATACAAATTGCTTTTTGTTAGCGCTCATTCAATCGGTACAATTGTATTAAACTTTATTTATCAGGCGGTGTTCCGTTGATTCACCCAGCATTCGCTCTTCAAACCATCGCATGCGGTAGGCGTTCATGGCGTTTTTCCCAAGCTGATCGAGCAGCCGGTAATTGACGATTACGCCCACTGCCGCGCCGATTCCCGGGATCAGCTGCGCCATTTTAGCAAGGTCGATGTAATCACGGTATTCCTGCTGGAACGTTTTCCAGTTGAATTCGTGAATATCCGTCGGAAGATCCTTGCTGCGCAAATCCCATTGGATCATTTGTGCAAACACCTCTTGCCTTCCTTTCTGGCTCGAAAAGGTCAGCTGGAAAATATGGAGTATAAAAAGCCGTTCCCTGTAATCGTTGATCGGCCTTCCGTACAACGCTGCAATCTCGAAAAGTAGTTTGATTTTGATACCTATCAGGATAGGAAATTCAGCCAACGCGAGCCAAAAACCTCCTGCGCCGGTAATGCCGCCTTCTGCGGCTCCGGCTTTTTTGTAAAACTCGATTTTTTTGCGAACGGCTGTCTCCATCTCTTCCAGCGATGCGCCCGGGATGGATTGCGTGGTGGTATATTCGGCCCCGGTAAGCACGCCGCGTACCATTTGCTTGATGGTGCCGGTGATCACGTCATGAACTTTGTCGGGAATGATGTCATTGATTTTGTCCTGAAATTTCTTGGAGGTCCTGTCGATAAAATTGGGCCGCTTCTGCATTTTCAGCTGCCATTTGGTCAATTCAGGTTTTATCTGCTCTTCATAACTGTTGATGTGCATATCATTTCAGGGCTAATGTCGGACAGGATAGAGAAACGTCGGCATTGTTACCGGGTAGCAAAAATCATTCCATTATCGCATAAAGTTAAAAATAGCTGTAAGAATTCCGGGAATTTCCGATGGACGGCAATGAAAACGTGCAGGTGTTTGCACCTGTACGCGAGTCCTATTTTACCAACGCTTATTATTATATGTCCAAATTATCTGATCCAGAGTTTTTTAGTGAAAAATCTGCCATTGGATTCAAACCGGATCAGGTGCATTCCGGAGGCTTGCTTCGGGACTGTGAGGCCGGCGCTGGCACTACCTGAGATTTTTCTGTTCATTAAAAACTGGCCGTTCAAGCCAACAAGGCTGATATTACCTGCCTGCTGCCGGGCAAAATTAATGGTAACCTCTTCGCCGCGAAGGACCGGGTTCGGGAATATTTCGAAAAGTATTTCCTGGTCTTTTTCAGTACCCAGTACGAGCGTGGGCGCGATTTCCGCGAAGGCGGGCGAGGATTCCGCAGCATCGTTGACGGCTATGAGCCTGTACAGAATAGGAACGGCAGACTCGCCGGGCTCATCGAGCCACTGCATAGTACTTTCGTTCACTCGGGCCACCGGCGTATAACTCGCGGCATCACCCGTTTTGCGTTCCAGAATATAACCCTTCGCGCCGGAAACCGGCTGCCACGCGAGCCTGATGCTCCCCTTTTCACCGCTATGGGCCGTTAGGACGGTCGCGGGCAGTGCTGTGGCAATAGGCACATCAAAGAAGGTAAATGCACGCATTCCCCTTGCATTGGTAATATATGGGCCGGTAAATGGGTGGTAGGGACTCTCTTTTTCAACAAAGGGAGGCAGATAATTAAGCGTTGCTGCATTTTGTGCAGTTTTCAGATCGAGGATAATCCGGTTACCTTCCGCTTTACCGCTTGCTATCGCACCGGTCTGGTGGTCGAGATAGAAGAAATCTTTCAAATCGAGCAGCGGCCCGTTGGGGTGTTTGTAAGGATCCGGATATTTCAATTCCTGGCCTTCATCGAACACGAGCGTCATACTCTTCTTTTCAGCTGAATTGTAAAACGCCTTTTTGAGATTCGGAGAGTCGATGTTGGCCGTGTCGGCGGATGCATAAAGGTCACGGAGCATCAGTCGTGAAAGCTCAGTCCCGCTTTGCTTGTTGCCTTCCCGGTTGTAATGAAGGCCATCGAACCCGGTCGTGCCGACGGTCGCGATACTGGTAATGTCCGGATAAATAGCGGGAAGACGTCGCTGGTAGTCCCGTATCAGAACACCGATGAGCGACGCGTGGTAAATAATATCGATCTGGAAAACATACAACTTTTGCAGGCTGGGGAAATCCGTTTTCAGGTTTTTGTACAAAACATCAAAATGCCCTTCCCAGTTACCTCCCTCGCCGTAAGCCTCGCTTTCACCTTGCCGGAAAATATACGCTTTCACGGCACCGGCAACACCCGCTTTCCGCGCGCGATAAAGCATTCTGCCATAGCCGTTGGTGAAATCGGTAGGGTTAATTTCGGTTCGAATCGAATGCGAATAGGCCGACGACCAGTGGTAGCCTGCGTTGATGAGGCAGTTGGGGATACCTGATTTTTCCATTAGCTGCTTCTGGATTTCCAGCCCCATTGTTCCGACGCCGTTGTCGTAGGAGCGCATGTTGGAGAGTGCCCAGAGGGTATCGGCTGCGTTATAGTTGCCCGTGTTAAGGTTGTCGGTAATCTTTCCGAACGTGCGGCAAAACATGCTCGTATCACCCTCTCCGAAAAAGCCGGTCGAATTGGACTGGCCCGACAATATATAAACATCGCCGCTCACTACCCGGGTACGGGTAACGAGCAGCGTCGAGTCGGCATCATTGCAGAGGAAAACCTTGAAATCATAATTTGCCCTTTCTGCCTTAATGACCGCTTCCGTGCTGAAAGTTCCCTTTGCATTGCCTCCGTACTGAATTCCCGCCCGCCGGTATTGGTGGGGCTGGCCATTCCGCAATACCTGCACCGAAACGTATTTCCAATCCGGCGCTTCCACGATACCTGCAATGGGCACGCGCGCCTCGCTTGCGGCATTGCGCGGGTAGAGCTGGTAGTCCTGCGGGAGCTTGCCGAACATGACCGGTGTAAAACGCTGCGCACCGGCATAAGTAACTGCCAGGAGCGTTAAAACAGTTGACAACAAGAAGCGTGTGGCGGTCCTTTTTAAGAGCCTGCCGGGGAGGAGAGTTTTCAGCACAGGGTTTAGTTATTTATTTTAATCGAACAGGTCTGACCCCTTCCCGTGTGATTTTCACCGGGTTGATCATCCCTTTTTCATCGAAAGACATGACGTCTATACAAGTTTCGCGGTGGTTGCCGTCGGTTTCGGTCAGTGGGCGACGATGGTAAACAATGTACCATTCATCCTTGCCAGGAACCTGGATTACCGAGTGGTGGCCGGCACCGGTTGCTACCGCCGGGTCCTGTTGCAGGATCTTATCTACACGCTTGAACGGCCCGAACGGTGAATCGGCAATGGCGTAGGCCACGGAATAGTTAGGGCCTGTCCAGCCGCCCTCCGACCACATAAAGTAATATTTACCATTGCGGATAAACATGAATGGTCCTTCCACATAGTTCTCAGGCGTGATCTCACGGAAAATTGTACCGTCTTCAAACGGGACAAAGCCGGTGAAATCGCTTTTCAGCTTGGCAACATTGCAATGCTTCCAGCCACCGTAAAACAGGTAATGCTGGCCATCTTTGTCTTTGAAAACGAACTGGTCGATGGGCTGTGCACCGTTATGGAATTTGTCGATAAGCGGCTTGCCCAGGTAGTCTTTGAATGGCCCTTCGGGGCGGTCGGCGACAGCGACGCCGATGCCTCCCTTTTCATTGTCGTTCTGAATATCATTGGCACCGAAAAACAGGTAGTATTTTTTGTCCTTTTCGATAATCGAAGGCGCCCACATGGCGCGCTTGGCCCATTTAACGGCCGATGTGTCGATGATACTGGGATGCTTCTTCCATGTAACCAGGTCTTTGGAAGAAAATGCATCCATATGTACCTGCTTGTTATACGGAGCGGAATAGGTCGGATAAATCCAATACGTCTTATTGAAAATGATACCTTCGGGGTCGGCATACCAGCCGGGGAATACGGGGTTGCCACTGGCCCGTTGGGCGGTTTGAGCGAAAGTTTGGTAACAGCAAAGGATTAGGAGTGTCAGGGCAAGCAATTTTTTCATGATCAAAGTTTCGGTGATAGGTAATGTAACCGCTGCAAGATCCAAATTTTTGTTCAATTAATAAGCCTCGCCCGCGCCTCCTCCGCCGAATGTACCACCTCCGAATTCCAGTCCCTGGTCTGCCGGTGTAACGCCCAGCTGCTGGGCGGCAATGACGGATTGCAGGTTTTCAAGGCTGTTTTTGCGGTTTTGCTCGTCGGAAATGCCGTGCTTGGGCGTATGTAGATATTTGATCAGCGCTATCGCTGTGGCGATCATCACTATGCCCGCCAGCACAAGTCCCTGGGAGGCTGTCAGTATTCCGAAATAATGTTTGTAGGTGTAAACCGAGAATGCGAAGGCTACTAATCCGATGATGAACAGAACCCGATCTGACTTTTTTAATCCAAAAAATACATAGGAGAGTGGGATGACCAACGTGAAGAAGTAGAATAGCGGGGCGAATGCGATCTGCGGAGCCACCGACACGGTCAGGCCGCTGATCAGCGCATTTAGTTCTCTTACTACCAAGTAGTTACCGCCTAGATAGAACGTAACCAATGCCAGTACCTCAAAAATCCGGCGGCATTCGTGGTAATAAGTGTCTTTGCTTTTTCTGGCCAGCGTATAAATCACGCCGGATAATATCATAACCGCAAAAGGCAGAAGGGCCTTTCCTAGCGGGAATTTCATCATTAACTCGGCCATGATTGTGAATATTAACCCAAAGATGGCAATAGGACCCAGCAGATCGGCGTAGCGCAGCGTAGCGGGAACAATGACGGCCAGTGCAATCAGGCAATATCCCCAGAGCGGAGCGTGGTCAAAAAGCAGGAACACAGGTACCATTGCCGCAGTTATGGCTGCGTAGAGCAATGCATTGTCTACTCCGGAATGGAAGAGATTTTTGGTTTTAATCAGGTGTTCCAGCGCGACAATGAAACAGGCGCAGCAAATCAGGCTTAGCGCCGAAAAGCTGGTATCGGATCCCGTATCAAACAGAAACAGGGTCAGAAAACTCACAAAAAATGAGGCGGCCACGACAGCGAAGCAAAACAGGCCGATCTTAACAAATATCCCCGGACGATAGAACTTTTCAGGAAAGAGCTCCTTCACTTGCGCTTCCTGTTCTTCGGTCAGCAGGTTTCTGAACTTCCATTCGGCCGCCTGGCGTTGCACGCGCAGGTTTTCGACCCAGATTTGGTTGTATGCCTTTTTCATTTTTTGATTCCCAGAAATCTTTTAAAGTTCAACAGGAAGTAAATCACGCCGACGCTCGAAAAAAGGAAGTAGAAAATACCAAGGCCCAACGCGGCATCGATCCCGAGACTGGTGAAGATCGAGTAGGTGATAATGCAATAGCCGTAAACCGTACCCATCAGCAGGAACACCAATGAATGCGCCTGCCGGGCACGACGGACAAAAAAGTAGCAAAGTCCCAGGCCGATGAAAAAATAAATGACTTTGGCGCTCTCGGAGAACAGCCCGATCTGGGCCGCGATGCAAGCCAGGTTGCCGCCCATCAGCATGTAGGTGAATGCAAAATGCTTTTTGATGTTTTGCTCTTCGGAAATCCATCCCACAGCCGTGAGTATACATCCAAGCGCGATGGCCGGAATAATCAGTTTACCGTCTGAAAAGTCGTTACTGGCTAACACGGAGAGCGGGGCGATGGTGAGCCCGAGCCAGGAGGCCAGGCCGGTGATGGCCATCGACAGTGCACCGCGATGGTCGAAACGGTAGGCGCACAGGAAAAAAATGATGGTTGGAATGATAACCGCCAGGCCGTACCGTGTGCCGAAGAGGTTGTACTGGTATTGCAGGTAACCTTCCAGAGCCAAAAACGTGGAACAACCCAATAGCAGCACGTAGTCGATCAGCTTGTTGGGGTTCTCTACTTTTTCGCGCGAGTAGGGGAGGCTGTTTTTGTAAGTGTAGTAAAAACAAGCGGCAGTGATCAGCGCAATGGCAGCGATGATAGCCTGATGGCCGATCGTGTCGATGTTTTCGTAAATGAGAATCCCGGTGCCGGAGCTGAAAAAAAGGATGCCCAGGTAGAGGATAGACCGTAATTCCCAGTGAATGGAGAATGCCTTTTCACCTTCAAAAGAAGCGATGGCGTCGGCCTGCTGATCAGAAATAATTCCCTTGCTTGCCAGGGAATTAAGGATGGATTTTGGTGTCATGGAAGCTGAGACGAGGGAAGGTAAAGTTAACAAACTTTGCCAGGAACCGTGCCTCGCTTTGCTTTTTGAATTATTTAAAGGAGCAACAGAATATTTAACGGTACAATATTAAAACCGTAGAGTGAAATCCTCCTTCACTTGCTCACTTCGGAAAAATACCAGTCCTATCCAGAACAGATCGACTGTGACCGTTACCTGCGGATGCGCTTTGATGTATTCCCAGGCTTTTGTCATTTCTTCCGACCAGTAGATGTCGTCGAAAATGAACAACGAACCATTCCGGATGTGCGGAAGACATTGTTCGAAGTAGCGTACAGTAGGTTCGTAGCGGTGGTTGGCATCGAAATAGGCGAAGTCGATCGGTTCATCGAGTGTTTGCAGGCGTTTGGGGAGCGTCTCGTCGATATTGCCCAGCACAACCTCGATATTGTCGGCGTACTGGCGCTCGAAATGCTGCTGCGCCTTTCCGGCCGTTTGCGGACAGCCCTCGAATGTGATCAATTTCGCATCGGGCTTTGCCTTCGACATATATAAAGTAGTAAGCCCAAGGGAGGTGCCGAGTTCGAGAATCGTCGCGGGTTGAAACCGCCGGATGAGCCGATAAAAAAGCCGGCCGAATTTGGCGGGTTTTTCTGCGTTTTTTGCGATCGTTCTGATCTTGCGCAGGTTGGATTTGTTCACGCGCGAACCTGCGCCGAGGTCGAGAATCTCGATCTGCTCGTCGGAGCGCAGCAGTTCCCTGCGCAGCGAACGGATGGCTTCATATTCAGGGTTGTCGTCCTTCCGGACGGCGATCACATTGTTATAAAGCTCGAACAGGAATGGGGAATGGATAGAATGCTCGTTTCCGGAGCGCAATAGGTACTTGATATAAGCAGCAATCAATGCAATGGAATTTTAAAATCGGGTTCCCCGATGATTTAGTTGAGGCGATAGGGAGCGACGAGCGAAAATGCCGGAATGACGACGCGGAATTGCCGGCCGTCGAGCACCCGTTCCATCAGGTATGTGCCGGCCATTTTGCCCATATCGGTGCGCAGGTTGCATCCCGAAACGTAGTCGTGCACATCGCCGGGTTCCAACACAGGTTGCAGCCCTACAATGCCTGCTCCTTCCACCTCACGTACGGTACCGTTGGCGTCGTAGATCAGCCAATGCCTTCTCAACAGCTTCACAGTGTGCTCACTATGATTTTCAATCAGAATCTTGTACGTGAACACAAAATGATCCTGACCCGGATTAGAATAGTCGGGCTGATATTCCGTCAAAACGGTGACTTTGACACCATCTGTAACTTTGGAAACCATATAGATCGAGGGTGTTGGAAAGTAATAGGAACGAAAATAGTAATCAATTGCTGATAAAACCAAATCAAAAAACACATAATTTGGTTTTCCAAAACAAATTCAACAGCATGGATGTAAAAATTGAGCAGTCGTGGAAAGAGCGGCTCGCCCCCGAGTTTGAGAAGCCCTATTTCGCCTCGCTCACGGCTTTTGTCAGGGAAGAATACCAGACCAAACAGATATTTCCGCCTGCCAAGCAGATATTCAACGCATTCAATTATTGCAGCTTCGACGAGTGCAAAGTGGTGATACTCGGCCAGGATCCATATCATGGGTTAGGTCAGGCACACGGCCTTTGCTTTTCAGTAAACGACGGTGTGCGGATGCCGCCTTCACTGATCAACATCTTCAAGGAAATCCAGCAAGACCTGGGTAAGCCGTTCCCGCAATCGGGTAATCTCGAACGTTGGGCCAAGCAAGGTGTGCTCCTATTAAATGCCACGTTAACCGTGCAGGCCGCATCTGCGGGATCGCACCAGGGAAAAGGGTGGGAGCGCTTTACCGATGCCGTGATCAAATGCATTTCCGACGAAAAGAGCAATGTCGTGTTCATGCTTTGGGGCAGGTACGCACAGGAGAAAGGGGCGGTGATCGATGCTTCGAGACATTATGTGCTGAAAGCCAAGCACCCATCCCCCATGTCGGCCAATGGCGGCGGCTGGTTCGGTACAAAGCATTTCAGCAAGGCCAACCAATACCTGGAAAGCAAAGGCCTCGACCCGATCAACTGGTAACCGTGCAAATAAAAAGAGAGCCGGGATGCCCGGCTCTCTTTAAAATTTTCACTCCTATTACTATTATTAATTACTTCTCGATGTTGGAATTCATCTCCAACACGTTGTCCCAGTGACCTTCGTTGGCCTTCACAAATGCCACTCTGTCGGCATTCAATGTGTATTCTTGGGCAGCTTCTTTGGTGCGGAAAGTCAGGTAGTGGATCACGTCAAACTGCTCTCCGTTATTATCCGATTTCTGCACATGTCCGGCCGAGTAGGCCACAACATCTTTCACTGCTTTTTTCATCGTCGCAAAATCGCGCAGGTGTTTTTCAACTTCCTGAGGAGTGGTACCAGGTTTAAACTTGATACAAACCACTCGCTGAATTTCGGCCGGCTTGTGTGGCACATAAGCACCGTAAATAACCAGCATGAATACGCAAAGCGCGAAAATAGGGACTAAATATCCCAATGTTTTATTTCTAGTTCTCATTGTAGCAAATTCAATAAATGCAATTATCTATTTCTCTTGCTACAAAGGTAAAACATAAATCTATTATTGTATTATTTGGATATTAAATATAAATAATTTTGAAAATTTAATAATTAAGAAAAGAAACAACCCCCGAAAATCTACTTTCCGAAATATTATTCTGAGGATAATTTTTTGTAAAATTTTCTAATAGCGCTGTCCCTCAGCTAGCTATCGGGGCCGTTTGGAAGTAAAAAATCGCCGTTTGGGAAAAACAAGTTTCAAAAAGGCCGGTTTCTGTTACCTTTTTTTGCAAATGACGTCTCAACAGGTGTAAAAACTATTAAAAACACCTTCCGAAGATTGTATGGCGTCATTTATCCTTTCGCAGCGAAAAAAAACTGAAAAAAGTCGGGTTTTTTTCAAAAATGCGTTGAATTTCAGTCTGCTCGTGTTCTTTTTCCTCCCTCAAAGCGGCGTAAATGGTCATTGGGGCTTCTGGGCGCACAAGCGGATCAACCGTTTGGCGGTTTTCAGGTTACCGGCTGAAATGCAGGTATTCTACAAAAAGTACATCGATTACCTGTCCGAGAATGCGGTTAATGCCGACAAGCGGCGGTATGCTGTGGAAGGAGAAGCCGAGCGGCATTTTATCGACCTGGATGTTTACGGCGAAAGCGCACTAGCTGTTCTTCCCAAACATTGGAAGGCCGCCGTACAGAAAATGGGTGAGGACAGCCTGCGTAAACATGGTATTGTGCCGTGGTATGTACAGACTGCCGCTTCCCAGCTCACGGCCGCATTAAGGGAAAAGAATACGGCACGTATTCTACGTATTTCGGCGGACATCGGGCATTACATCGCCGACGCGCACGTGCCGCTGCACACCACGCGTAATTACAATGGACAGCTTACCGGGCAGGACGGCATTCACGGTTTCTGGGAGTCGCGGCTGCCTGAGTTGTTTGCAGAAGGCTATGATCTGTAGCTGGGGCCCGTGGTTTACCGAGAGGATATCGCTGGGGATATTTGGAAGGCCGTTGAAGATTCGCATGCGGCCATGGATTCGGTACTGTTGTTTGAAAAGCACTTGACGGAAGGATTCAAGGCCGATAAAAAGTACGGTTTTGAGCTGCGCAACAATGTGCTTACCCGAATGCATTCACGCGAATTTTCCGAAAAATATCACCGGATGCTGACCGGACAAGTGGAGCGAAGGATGCGTGCATCCGTGCAAATGGTGAGTGATGTTTGGTACACGTGCTGGGTAAATGCCGGGCAGCCGGATCTGAGCGTGCTGGCAGACGTTGAGCCTGGTCAACCGCAGCAAAATACGGAAGTCGCCGAACCACAGACCTGGTTACAGCGGCTCCTGAACGTGAGGCCGGAGGCGGATAACTAGCAGGCCGTATTGGATCGGGCTAATCGATGTTTCCAGAGCATTAACTGGAATGATTGGTGATCAGTACCTTGGCCGTCACGAGCATTTGCCCTACATGGCGCTGCGTGTGCTCGGCTGCGTGAAACAGCAATCCCAAATGCGTGGAAGGTACCATAGCGCGACCGACATACCGGATTTCAGTCAACGTATCGGGATTAGTTTCTCGGAGTTGCTTCAATGCTCTTTCGAGTTGGCTGCTGAACTGATCCAGTAAATGATTGTACGTGCAATCCTCCATCGGTTCTTGCCCCTCGGTTTTCAGAAACACCATTTGGCTTTCACTCAGCGATTCCTCGCGTGCGTAAGTGAACAGGCGGTCGAGCACACCTGCGAGGTGTTGCAAATGGAAGCCTACCGATGCCACGTTGGCTGGTTTTTCCCAGAGCAGTTTGGAGGGGAATGTGTTGGTGAATATGCCCAGCTCTTCGCGCGCCTGTAACAATGCATGCGCAACGGGTTGGAGCAGGTCGGGTATTTCGGGAAGCGGCCCGCGGAGCCATACTTCGAGTTGTTCGTTGTTTTGCATGGCTGAAAATAAACGAAAAAGGGGCCTTTTTACAAGCCCCTTTTCGCACTAATTGCTGTCAGAATTTATTTTGCAATATCGATTTGTACCGGCTTGCCTTTGATGGTGTTGCCATCCATCGCACGCAATACCGCGCGTGCATCGCGCTCAGGTACGTCCACGAATGTGAATTTATCGTAAATGTCGATTGCACCGATGGTTTTGCCCGGGATGTTAGCTTCGCCCGCGATAGCGCCCACGATGTCTTTCGGCATGATGTGATCCTTACGGCCAAGGCTCAGGAACAAACGGGTCATGCCCGGCTCAGGAGTCGACTGGCGACGCTCTCCGCGATCACCTCTTTCGCCGCGGTCACCGCGCTCGCCACGTGGTGCATAACGGTCGCCACCGCGATCACCGCCACGGTCTCCAAAGCGGCCACCTTCACGACGGTCGCCAAAACGGCCGCCTTCACGACGATCGCCACGGCCGAAACGGTCGTTACCGCCTTCGCGACGTTCGCTGCGACGCTCTTCCCATGCGAGGTTGCTGTCAGAGTATTCGTTTTTCTGAACGCCCATGATCTGCTTCGCCATTGCGCCAACGATTTGCTCGGTAGAGAAACCGCTGTGGTGCAGCATTTCGAGTACGTCGTTGTACAGTTCTTCGTCGTTGCTTTCTTTGATGGAGTTTGAAATATTCTCCACAAAACGCGCCTTACGAACGCCCACGATATCTTCGAATGAAGGAATTACCCCTTTTTCGATTTTAACTTTGGTATAACCTTCAATGGATTTCAGACGGTATTTTTCGTCACGGGCTACGAGTGAAAATGCCTTACCGGACATCCCCGCGCGGCCCGTACGGCCGATACGGTGTACGTAATATTCTTCGTCCATCGGAATGTCGTAGTTGATCACGCCATCCAGGCCGCTTACGTCGATACCACGAGCCGCAACGTCGGTAGCAACCAGGATAGTAGTAACACCAGCCTTGAATTTGCTCATTACATTGCTGCGTTGCTGCTGGCGGAGGTCACCATGGATACCTTCCGAAGCATAACCGCGTAATTGCAGGTCTTCCACGATCTCGTCCACCTTGCGTTTGGTATTACAGAATACCAGCAGGGACTTAATGTGGTGCATATCGATCAGACGGGTCATTACCTCAACTTTCGCCTGTGGTTTTACCTCAAAATAAACCTGCTCGATATTCTGGTTGGTCAACTCGTTGCGAACGACCTTGATCAATGTAGGATCGTTCAAAAAGCGCTTGGTGATCGACATGATCGGCTTGGACATGGTTGCCGAGAAAAGGATCGTTTGGCGATCTTCCGGCATGTCGGCCAGGATGCTTTCGATGTCCTCGCGGAAGCCCATATCGAGCATTTCGTCAGCTTCATCGAGTACCATCATGCGTACTTCGTCGAATTTCAGGGTGCGGCGCTCCATGTGGTCCATTACACGGCCCGGAGTTCCCACTACAATATGTACCCCTTTTTTCAGGGAGCGGATCTGGCGGTCGATCGAATCACCACCGTAGATGGCTTCGATGCGTACGCCGCGCATAAATTTGGACAGACGGCCGAGTTCTTCCGATACCTGCACTGCGAGTTCGCGGGTTGGGCAAAGGATCAGGGCTTGAACTGCATTAACAGATGGATCTATTCTTTCCAGCACGGGAATACCGAATGCCGCAGTTTTACCGGTACCGGTCTGAGCCTGACCAATTACGTCAGAACCCTGCAAAACTGCCGGGATTCCCTGTGCCTGTATCGGTGAGGGTTTTTCAAAACCCATTTCTTGCAAGGCTTTCAGGATGTTTTCGTTGAGTCCAAGCTCTTCGAAAGTTTGAAAAGTTTCAGTAGTCATTCTATTGCTTTTAGTATTAATTCTTGAATTGAACGGTTGGTCCGGTTTGAGGGGTGATGAGGGACGGAAACAACACAATGATCCTGCGGGACAAGCCCAACACATGCATTCGTTCCAATGAAATTGGACCACATCACCGGCATTCCGGTATTACTCGTAAAAAATTGAAAGGGATTGCACAAAGCCCACCACTAACCATCCGTGGGGCTCTGCGTGTGAACGGTAGGTCCAGCCGGGACAAATTTTGAGGCTGGCAGGTGATCTAAAATGTACTAGACCGTTTATGAGCAGAGAAGCGAACGGATGTTCCTTCAAATTGTGACGCAAAAGTAAGAACAATAATTCGCAATCGCAACGGTTCGGAGAAAGTAATTGTAATATTTTTAGAAAACAAAAACCCGGCGCATTAAAAATGGCCGGGTTTATCTAGTCAGGTTTGCTGATTCAGAATAATTCTTTGACGTCCGTATAAGGTAAATGCCATGCCTCGGCAACACCTTTAAATACTACTTTTCCGTGAACGACATTTAAGCCTTTGCGCAGCTCCTCGTTGGTTGAACAAGCCTGTTTCCAGCCCTGGTTGGCCAATTGTAATGCGTAGGGCAGAGTAGCATTAGTCAGAGCGAGTGTGGAAGTATAAGGTACGGCACCCGGCATGTTGGCTACGCAGTAATGCACAACGCCGTCGACTTCGTAGATCGGATCCTCGTGTGTGGTGGCTTTTGAAGTTTCGAAACAGCCGCCCTGGTCGATCGCCACGTCCACCATCACGGTGCCGGGCTTCATCAGTTTGAGCATGTCGCGGGTGATGAGCGATGGCGCTTTGGCGCCGGGGATCAGCACGCCGCCAATGATCAGGTTGGCGCCCTGGATCAGCTCGCGGATGTTATATTCGTTAGACATAACGGTATCCACGTTGGCCGGCATAATGTCTTCCAGGTAACGCAGCCGTGCGAGGCTGATATCCATGATCGTGACATTCGCTCCCAGGCCTGCCGCCATCTTCGCTGACTGCGTTCCAACAATGCCACCGCCCAGTACGAGTACATTCGCCGGTTTCACACCCGCTACGCCTCCGAGCAGGATACCAAATCCGCCCATTGGTTTTTCGAGGTATTTGGCACCTTCCTGAATGGCCATACGGCCGGCGACCTCGCTCATCGGAACGAGCAATGGAAGGCTTCTGTCTGTTTTTTCGACGGTTTCGTAAGCAAGACAAACGGCTTTGCGTTCGATCATTGCGTGGGTGAGAGGCTCGGAGGAAGCGAAGTGGAAGTAGGTAAAGAGGAGCTGGTTTTCTTTAATTAGTGGGTATTCACTTTCAATAGGCTCCTTTACTTTAATAATCATTTCGGCGATGCCGTAAACTTCTTCGATGGTAGGGAGAATGCTGGCACCTGCCTGTGTGTATTGTTCGTCGGAGAATCCGCTGCCTTTGCCCGCCTCTGCCTGCACGTACACTGTGTGTCCGTGCTTACGTAGCTCTGTGACTCCCGCGGGCGTTAAAGCTACCCGGTTCTCGTTGTTCTTGATTTCTTTAGGGACACCAATGATCATCGGTATGTGTAGTGTTTATAGTTTAGATTAATGAGTCAAAATTAATTTTTGGCAGAAAAACATACTATAAGGGGCAAAAAAGACAGAAAAGAAAACTATTTTTGAACTCATTGGTAAGAAAAATTTCTGCCGGGAACGTTCACAGCATACACACAGCCACAAAAAATACTTTATGCAGCCCGACCAGACAGACCGCAAAATCCTCGACTTATTACAGCAAAATGCCCAGATGACGATCAAGGAGATCGCGAGTAAGATCAATTTGTCGGTCACGCCCGTGCACGAGCGCATCCGCAAGCTTGAAAAAGAGGGGTTTATCGACAAGTATGTGTGCCTGCTCAACCGCCGGAAGCTGGGGAAAAGTTTGGTAGTGTATTGTAATGTTACATTGGACAAGCAGCGTAAGGAGAGCTTCGAAGATTTCAACCAGGCCATTGTAAAAATGCCGGAAGTCCTCGAATGTTCGGTCGTTTCGGGCAACTTCGATTACATGCTGAAAGTGGTCGTCGAGGACGGTGAGGCTTACAATCAGTTTTACCAGCATAAACTTTCTGCCCTGTCGAGCGTGTTACACATCAGCAGTTATTTCGTAATTTCCGAAATCAAGTACACCACCGGAATCGCTGTATTGTAATTGTCAACGCTATTTAAACTGATCATCAGGCCGGTAGGCGCACGCTGATCGCTGAATGTACAGCATATGAACAAGAATTTTAAGGATGGCCTGAACCTGATGTCGAAAGTGACGCCGAGGCGTGCCTGGAATGCGATGCAGATATTGGGAAGCTATTTCTATTCCAAAATGACGGGTAACCCGGTTCACTGGGGCATGCCCATCGCCATTTCTTTCGAACCCACCACTTCCTGTAATCTCCGCTGCCCCGAATGCCCCAGCGGGCTCCGCTCATTCACACGGCCGACGGGGATGATGGAGGAAAAGTTATACAAAAGGACCATCGACGAACTTGGGGATACCTTATTATACCTGATATTTTACTTCCAGGGTGAGCCCTATCTGCACCCCAAGTTTTTCGAACTCGTCAAATACGCGCACAACAAGGGCATTTACACCGCAACTTCCACCAATGCGCATTACCTTACCGACGAAAAGGCGCGTAAAACCGTGGAGTCGGGCCTCGACCGCCTGATCATTTCCATTGATGGAACTACACAAGACGTGTACCAGCAATACCGCGTCGGTGGAAACCTGGAAAAAGTGCTGGAAGGAACACGTAACATCATTAAATGGAAAAAGGAGCTTAAATCGGCGACGCCGCATGTGATATTCCAGTTCCTGGTCGTGAAGCCGAACGAGCACCAGATCGAAGATGTGAAAAAGCTTGCGGAGGAAATGGGTGTGGACGAGGTAGGATTGAAAACCGCGCAGATTTACGACTACGAGGAAGGCTCCGACCTGATCCCCACCATCGAAAAATACTCCCGCTACCAGGTGCAGGAGAATGGTAAATATTCCATTAAAAACAAATTCGTGGACCACTGCTGGAAAATGTGGCACTCCTGCGTGATTACCTGGGATGGCGCGGTGGTACCCTGCTGCTTCGACAAGGATGCCGAGTACAAGCTCGGCGATATGAAAACTTCGACCTTCCGCCAGCTATGGAAGGGCAAAAAGTACCGCGATTTCCGCGCTTCGTTGATCCGATCTCGTTCAGAGATAGAGATGTGCAAGAACTGTACGGAAGGAACGCAGGTGTGGGCGTGAAACATTGGCCTTTTTTCAGTCCAAATTATTTTTAATTAAATAATAATATCATTTAAAAATCTGATATTCAATCAGTTTGGTGTTTTCTTGAAAACTCCGTGGAACATTTTTTGGTAGATTGGCCCGAATAATAGAAATTTGACATTGGTAACTCAAATGAATACATGGGCAAAGTAATTGCAATTGCAAACCAAAAAGGAGGGGTAGGAAAAACCACCACTGCTATTAACCTTGCAGCCAGTTTGGCTGCGCTCGAATTCCGCACACTCATTATCGATGCTGACCCTCAGGCCAATTCTACGTCGGGGCTCGGCTTCAATCCGCAGGAGATGGAAAACAGCATTTACGAATGCATGGTGGAGCAGGCGAAGACTTCGGAGATTATCCTGCAAACCGATTTTCCTAATCTGAACCTGCTGCCGTCGCACATCGACCTGGTAGGAGCGGAGATCGAGATGATTAACCTTAAAAACCGGGAGCACCGGATGAAGGACGCTATCGAAGAGGTGCGTAATGAATACGACTTCATCATCATCGACTGCTCCCCTTCACTCGGTCTGATCACGATCAACAGCCTTACGGCCGCCGACTCGGTAATCATTCCTGTGCAATGCGAGTATTTCGCATTGGAGGGATTGGGTAAGCTGTTGAATACCATTACGATCATCCAGTCGAGACTGAACACCAACCTGATCATCGAGGGCATCCTGCTTACGATGTACGACCTCCGCCTGCGTCTGTCCAACCAGGTGGTGACCGAGGTTACCAATCACTTCGAATCTCTTGTTTTCAATACCATTATCCCTCGTAACGTACGTATCAGTGAGGCGCCGAGCTTCGGGATCCCTGTGATGGCACAGGATTCGGACAGCAAAGGAGCCGTTAGCTACCTGAACCTTGCAAGAGAGATTCTCAGTAAAAACGGTTTGCTCTCCGACAGGGTGAACTGATCACGATAGTACGAACAGGCAATGGAGAATAGCAGCAAGACGAAAAAAATGACCGGACTGGGAAGAGGATTAGGTGCTCTTCTGCAAGACTCCGAGAAGATCAACACGCCCAGGACCAGCACGCGCATTTCACCCGCCGAGATCATCGGCTCGATGAACGAAATTGACGTGAGCCAGATCGAGGCGAACCCCTACCAGCCGCGGACGAAGTTCGACCAGGAGTCGCTGGAAGAACTCGCGGACTCCATCCGTGTACAGGGCATTATCCAGCCGATTACCGTGCGGCAGCTTTCGGAGGACTCGTACCAGTTGATTTCGGGTGAACGCCGTTTGCAGGCGTCCCGCTCGCTGGGCATGTCGACCATTCCGGCCTACATCCGTACAGCCAACGACCAGCAGATGCTGGAAATGGCGCTGATCGAGAACATCCAGCGCGAAAACCTGAATGCAATCGAGATCGCGCTAAGCTACCAGCGGCTGATCCTCGAATGCAGCCTGAAACAGGAGGAATTGGGTGCGCGCGTGGGTAAGAACCGCACGACGGTCAACAACTATATCCGTTTGCTCAAACTGCCGCCTGTTATCCAGGCGTCGTTGCGCGACGACAAGATCAGCATGGGCCATGCCCGGGCTTTGATCACGATCAACAGTGACCAGAGTCAGCTCAAAATTTTCAATCAGATTATCGAAGAAGGATGGTCGGTACGGAAGGTGGAGGACGAGGTAAGGAAGCTCGGAATGATGAGCAATATCCCCATTGAATCCAAAAAACAGCCGACAATTAATCAGGAAATAAAGTCGTTACAGTTCCAGCTTTCGTCCTTTTTCGGGGCAAAAGTGTCCGTTAAGAGCAATGAGCAGCATAAAGGTGAAATCAAGATCCCTTTCGGCTCTCAGGATGAACTGAAAAAGATTTTAGAAACACTGAAATTCAAATAAGCGTTGAAAAACTGGGTATTGTTAGGGTTGATTTTGCTGGTTTCAAGTCGGATTGCAGCACAGACGGAGGGTAGGAAGGATAGTCTGAAAACCGAAAAATTGCCGGCTGTCGCATTAGACAGCACCACTCTGGCCCAGGCAGATTCGTTAAAAAACGTTAAAAAGAAGTGGATGCCGGTGCCGAAAACGGCTACGAAGCTGGCATTGATACCGGGCGCCGGGCAGATTTACAACCGTGATTACTGGAAAGCGCCTATCGTGTACCTGGCATTCGGCGGAGGCCTTTATACCTATTACCTGAACACGATCAAATACCACGATTTTCTCGATGCGTATAAGTCGTTTTACGTGCTGGACAAGAGCGATCCGAATTACGGCCAGCGGAAAAAGGAACTGGCGGGCGACGACGCCACGGTGAATGTGAGGGTCAGAAACCTGCTGAACACGAGCAGCGAGTACCGGGATGCGACGCATAGCCAGATCGTCCGGCAAAAGAATTACTGGCGCAGGAACCGGGGCTTTGCCATCATCGTAACGGGGCTGATTTACACGTTGTCGATCATTGAAGCCAATGTGGCGGCGCATTTGAAGACATTTGACCTTTCGGATGATCTGACTTTGAATGTAAGCCCGAAGCTAAACCAGCCTATGATGCGAGAACCTACACCGGGTGTGCGGATGGTTTTTAATTTTAAGTGATTTAAAAGAGTACTGATTTTCAAATAACAGATTAATGAGAATACTATTACTGGGGTACGGAAAGATGGGGAAGACGATCGAGCAGATTGCGATTGAACGCGGCCATTCGATCGTGGGGAAGATTGATGTGCAAAACCGTGCGGATATGGACAAGCTGCAAACTGCCGATGTAGATGTAGCTATCGAATTCAGTTCACCGGAATCCGCATTTGAAAATATCATTTATTGCCTCAAAAAAGGCTGGCCGATCGTATGCGGCACCACGGGCTGGCTCGATCGCCGGACAGAAGTGGAGGCGCTTTGCAAGGCCCAGTCGGGTTCGTTTTTCTACGCTTCCAATTACAGTATCGGCGTTAACCTGTTCTTCCGGCTCAACCGCATGCTCGCGCGCCTGATGAACGGGCACGAATATCAGAGCTCGATGACCGAGGTTCACCACATTCACAAACTCGACGCGCCAAGTGGCACGGCCATTACGCTTGCAGAAGGCATTATCGAGGAAATAGGAAATGTCGATGGATGGAAACTGGCCCCGGACAATGAAGAAGGTTACCTGCAAATCCTGGCCGAACGCCGCGGAGAAGTGCCTGGTACGCATATTGTTCGCTACGAATCCGAAGTGGATACCATCGAAATATCCCATACAGCTCACAACCGCCAGGGTTTTGCGCTCGGCGCAGTGGTAGCAGCCGAATGGCTTCCGGGTAAATTCGGGGTGTTCGGGATGAACGACCTCCTCAAAATTTAAAGTATTCTAACTATCAATCATCGCATGGCTGTTAATAAAGAGTTGACTTCCAGTTCAGTTGAATCCAAAAAGAAGAAGTCACCGGCAAGGGAATGGTTTGACTCCATTTTATTCGCGGTAGTAGCGGCAACGCTGATCCGCTGGCTGTTTTTTGAAGCATTTACCATTCCAACGCCGTCGATGGAGAACAGCCTGCTTGTGGGTGATTTCCTTTTCGTAAGCAAGCTGCATTATGGTACCCGCACACCGAAAACGCCATTGCAGGTTCCGCTCACACACCAGACGATCTGGGGAACCAACATTCCATCGTACACGAGCCTGATCCAACTGCCGCAATACCGTTTGCCGGGTTTCAGCGAGGTGAAGCGAGGCGACGTGGTGGTATTCAACTATCCTCCCGAATTACAGCATCCGGTTGATTTGAAAACCAACTATATCAAACGCTGCGTCGGTATCCCAGGCGATAAGGTTGAAGTGCGTGACTTGCAGGTATATGCGAACGGACAGGCAATGGAGAATCCTCCGAGGATGGAGAATGAGTACTTCGTGGCTACTACCACTGCGGTGAATGAAGAAAAGGTGTTCCGGGAAAACGGGATTTCGGAGTTCAATTCGTTTACCGACGGCGAGAACGATACGATCAGGGGAAATGAGCAAATGGGCTACCTGGTTTTCACGACCACGGAAATTGCTGCCAAGCTCAAAACATATGACTTTGTGAAAAGCATTACGCTCGTGAAAACGGACAACGGTATCACCGAGCCGATGCTGTATCCTAATTCGTCGCTGTTCAAATGGAACCGCGATAACTACGGACCGATTACCGTTCCGAAAGAGGGTATGACCGTGCAGCTGACGCCTGAAAATGTGGCGATGTATGGCCCGGTTATTAAAAACTATGAGGACAACGAGGATGTAGTGGTGGACGAAAAATCGGTGAAAGTAGGCGGCAAGGTCATTACCAGCTACACTTTCAAGCAGGATTATTACTTTATGATGGGCGATAACCGCCATAACTCGGCCGACTCGCGGTATTGGGGCTTTGTGCCGATGGATCACATCGTTGGCAAGGCGGTGTTCGTCTGGATGTCCATTGATCCCAACCCGACCAGCTTCTTCAACAAAATCCGTTGGAGCCGTATTTTCAGGGTTATCAACTAATATTTGAAATAGCAAGTATGCAAAGGGAAGCGCTGAAAAGTTCTTCCCTTTTCTTATGGATATTATATATAAATTAATATTATATAATGGGTGTTGGTTTATAGAGATAAAAGGTATATTGCAAGGCGAAATCCTCGCTAAATCAATACTTTCATGTCCGTAGCAGAAATACTTTCAAAGCCCACGAGCACTCCTAAAAAGAAGTCCGCCTTCCGCGAATGGTTCGACTCGGTATTATTCGCAGTCATAGCAGCCACATTAATCCGCTGGTTGTTTTTCAGTGCATTCGTAATTCCCACGCCATCGATGGAGAACAGTCTGCTGGTGGGCGACTACCTGTTTGTCAGCAGGCTGCATTACGGTACAACCACACCTGTTACGCCACTGCAAGTGCCGCTGACGCACCAGACGATATGGGGCACAAGCATTCCTTCCTACCTTGATTGGATCAAACTTCCGCAATACCGGCTGCCTGGTTTTACCGATATTACGAATGGCGATGTGGTGGTGTTCTACCTGCCGGTGGAGCATCCCGAAATGTATCAGAAATACAGCAATGTGCTCCCGGACCTGCATCCGCATCCTACCGACCTGCGTTCCAACTACATTAAGCGGTGCGTGGGCATCCCCGGCGACAAGCTGGAAGTCCGTCTCGGGCAGGTGTATGTGAACGGTCAGGCGCAGGCATCGCCCGTACGGATGCAAAACGAATACTTTGTTTCCGTAAAAACGGCTGTGAATGAAGAGAATGTGTTTCGGAAAAACGGCATCGTAGATTATGCGCAGTTCACAGAAACATTTGGAGACAGCATTGCAGCAAACGATGAAGCAGGGTATCTGGTGAAGACAACCGCTGCACTGGCGGAGAAACTGAAAGCCTATGACTTTGTAAAGCGGGTACAACCCGTGTTAATGGAGAAAGGCCTGAAAGAGCCCTATTTGTTTCCGGCCAGTGACGCAGTGAATTGGAATAAAGATAATTATGGTCCTATCACAGTACCGAAAGCAGGAATGACGGTTCCGCTCACCGAAGTCAATATTGCGCTCTATGGTGATATCATCCGGAATTTCGATGGCAATGACAACGTGGTAGCGGAAAAGGGCAAGATCCTGATTGGCGGCAAACAGGTCACCAGCTACACATTTAAGCAGGATTATTATTTCATGATGGGCGATAATCGTCATGACTCCGCCGACTCGCGTTACTGGGGATTTGTACCGAAAGATCACATTGTAGGAAAGGCCATTTTCGTCTGGATGTCCATCGATCCGAACCCGACCAGCTTCATCAAAAAAATCCGCTGGGACCGTATTTTCAGAAGTATAAATTAAAGGGAAGAAGGAGGGAAAGGGAGGAATGGGAGGAATGGGAGGAATGGGAGGAATGGGAGGAATGGGAGGATGGAGGAAGGGGAGTAGAGCGGAAATTGAGTCCCTTCCTCCCTTTCCTCCATCCTCCCTTTCTTCCCTCTAAAAATTACTCTTCCTGGGAAAAGATCAAAGCCGAGTAAGGCGGGATTTGCAATGATGCGAAGTGCCCGCAGTCGTCCATTTCACCTTCCATGGTGTCGACATCGAAGACACCGAGATGCGAAAAATCCGCGTCATAGTATTCGTTGTCGCTGTTAAGCCGTAAGTGCCATTTGCCAGGCCGCGGGAACCCGACTTTGTAGTCGGAAAATGTCTCGGTCGAAAAGTTGAAAACTACCACCACGCTGTCTTTCGGTCCGCCTTGATCCCAGCGGTGCATGACGATCACTTTTTTCTCGTTGTCTTGTCTGATCATGTCAACGTTCTGTCCTTGCAGGCCTTTGGTCACGCCAAACCAGTTTCTGCGAATATGGATCATGTCACGGTGCAATGCCGCGAAGCCGCTGAATTTGTCGAGCCTCGACCAATCGATCGGGTCGCTGTCGGAAAACCATTTGTCTTCCAGCAAGGGCTGTCCCTGGAATATCATCGGTATCCCAGGTGAGGTGAGCACCAGCGCCACACCCAAAGCAGCCCGCTTTTTGGAATACCAGTTGTTTACGTCACCATCGGCGATTTCCTCCGCTACCCGCGCCTGGCCATTGGCCACTTCGTCGTGTGATTCGGTGTAGATAATGCGTTGGAAAGCGTCGGCATTGTAGCGGTTCGTAATAGCTGCCACGACGGCGTCCATATTGCGGTCCTGATCGTTGGCTGTGATAATCGCGTCACGGATCGAATGCACAAATTCCGCATCCCATTGCGACCCATAACCCAGGCCGCCATTTTCAACTGAATTGGTAATGAAATCCAGCGAATGCATATCCTCAGCGATGGTAATGCAATTGCCACAGCTGTTGCGGATGTCCTTGTTGATCCACTGCATAAGCGAAATGCCTTCGGCGATATCATCGCCTGGATTTCCGTTGGCTTTTACATTTCGTATATAAGGCACCATGTCCATGCGCAGGCCATCTATGCGGTAATCACGCAGCCACATCAGGGCATTGTCATGAATGTATTGCCGCACTTCGCCGCGCCCATAATCGGGACGGGTATTTCCCCAGGGCGTTTCGGAACGCCAGTCGTTGTAGAAGTAAATGCCTCCGCCATCGTTTTCCTGCCATCCGTCGAACTGCCAGAGATCGAGATCCGACGGGCCGAAGTGGTTGTATACCACGTCGAGAATCACGGCGATACCGGCCTCATGAGCAGCTTTTACAAATGCTTTCAAACCGTCGGGACCGCCATAATCGGATTCAATGGCGAACGGATTGGCAGGGTTGTAGCCCCATGACCTCGAACCCGGAAACTCCGAGCAGGGCATCAGTTCCACCGCATTGAAACCCATGTCTTTTAAATAGGGAATGCGCTCGATAGCGGTGTAGAACGTCCCCACTTGCCCTTGCTCCTTTACATGAAATGTGCCCACGTGAAGCTCATAGATTACCAGCTCATGCCAGCTGGGTATCTGAAAAGTGACGTCCTGCCAGTCGAAGGATTCGTGGTTGTAAACAATGCAGTTGCCTGCGGAATTAGTCATTTTTAGCGCGTAGGGGTCATTGCGGTGTAACTCGCCGGCCGGCGTTTGAAGGACATATTTGTATTCATCTCCCTCCTTTGAATTTTCAACCAGAGCTCCCCACAAGCCGTTTCCTTCGGGTTGCAGCGGGGTGGCGGAAGCGTCCCAGCCGTTGAAACTTCCCATGACCGAAATACTTTCGGCATGCGGCGCCCATACACGATAATAAACCCCCTCGGGATGGCAGGTGGCGCCCATACCTTCATAATGTTGCTCGGTTTCGGCTACTTCGGTTTCGAGGTGTTCCATATAGTGGTTTTCAGATTATTGTTTATTTTTGAATGAACTGCTGACGTATACTCGCAAAATGCATGCCAGGCGTCGGCGTCCACAAACTCAACCTACACACTATATCATGCAACCATCCTCCGACGCAGAGAAAATCTGCATCCTTGCGCTTATGCATACGCCCGGGATCGGCGCTGTGACGATCCGTCAACTCATCAGCTACTGCGGCAGCGCTTCCCAGGTTTTTCAGGCCGATTATAAAAAGCTCATCAAAATTCCCGGTATCGGCGACAAAATCGTGAAGGCTGTTTTGGGTAAAAACACGCTGGAACTGGCAGAAAGGGAGCTGGTAAAGTGCTGTAAAACCGGAACACAATTACTCTTCTTTAATGAACCGGAATACCCGGCACGCCTCCGGCCACTTTACGACGCACCCATTGCCTTGTATGCCAAAGGCAATACCGATTTCAACTGGCCGCGTACGGTGGGTATCGTAGGCACGCGAAATATCAGTGAGTACGGGAAGGCCGTGACGGAAAATATTATCCGGGACCTCGCACCTTACCAACCGCTTGTGGTTAGCGGCCTGGCCTATGGTGTGGATATCACTGCACACCGGCATTGCCTGCGCAACAACCTGGCTACGCTGGGGGTGATGGCGAGCGGGTTGGATGTGATCTATCCGGCCGTGCATCAGCGTACTGCTTTTGAAATGCAGGACAACGGCGGAATCGTTACCGAAAGTGCATTGGGGACCAAGCCGGATTTTATGAGATTTCCCGCACGGAACCGAATTATTGCAGGGCTCAGTGATGTTACCATAGTAGTGGAATCGGGGCGGACAGGCGGGAGCCTGATCACCGTCGAATTTGCGCAGAACTACCACCGGGAGGTGTTTGCAGTACCGGGCGCTATCAATGAGCCGCAATCAGAAGGTTGTAATTTTCTGATCCGTGATCATAAAGCGTCGATTTTTACGTCGGTGGCCGATATGGCCGCGGCTCTGGGCTGGGGTGAAGGAGTACCGGAAACCACCCAGGCAGATATCTCCGACCAGGTGGCTCTGACTTTCGAGGGCTTTACGCAGGACGAAGGACAGGTGCTTTCATTGTTGAAACAACGGGGAGCGATGCAAATTGACGAGATCGCATGGCAATCGGGCATTCACTTAAACCGGCTGGCTACGCTGCTGTTGAACCTCGAATTCCAGGGAATGGTCCGGTCGATGCCGGGCAAGAAATACGGGTTGATTTAAATGCATGGATAAAAGTATCATTCAGTTAATTAAGGAAGGGGAGGGGCTTACCATTGAGTTCAAGAGGACGGTCGACAGTCCCTACAAAATTGCCAAAACCATTGTCTCTTTTGCCAATACGTCAGGGGGGAACCTGCTGATCGGTGTGGCGGACCATGGCGCCATTATGGGCGTGCAATCGGAACTGCGGGAGTTGCAAAAGCTTGAAAAGGCGCTCGTCAATCTCATTGAGCCGGAATTGGTGGTTCAGATCAAATCGGAGAATCTGGACAGCAAGAAGGTGTTGTGGGTGATTGTCAACGAAAGTGAGGACAAACCGCATCACGCGTTGAACGAGAAGGGCGAACGCATTATCTATATTCGTGTGAAGGACAAAAGCATGCCTATTCCAAGGCTGCTGCTTTACAACGGGGCCGATACCGAAACGGAGAAGCTTCTGGCAACGCGCCACGTGAAGACGCTGATCACTTATCTGAAAGAAACGGATTCGGTTACGGCCAAGGCATTTTCAAAAATTATCAATATCTCCGAGAAAAGGGCCGAACGGATGTTGCAGGACCTGGTTGCACGTCAGATTTTGCTCAAACTCTCCAAAGGAAAGCCCGAAAGTTTCAGTCTCAAATGGACGGAATAAAAAAACGCGGCCGGGGATCCGGCCGCGTTTTTAAAAGATATTGGTTGATTAGTTGATACCCACCAATTCCAGTTCAAAAATAAGATCCTGACCTGCCAACGGGTGGTTAGCGTCCAGTACCACGTACGTTTCAGTAACCTCTCTTACAACAACCGGGATAACCTGGCCGCCGTCCTGATGCATATTCAATGTACCGCCAATTTCCAAAGGGATTTCGGCAGGGATTTGCGCACGGTCGAATTGAATGATCATTTCGTCGTTCACCGGGCCGTATGCTTCCGCGTTAGGGATATGGATGGTCTTTTTTGCGCCGATTTCCATGCCCGTCACGCCATCGTCAAATCCTTTGATCACCTGTCCGCTTCCGAGCGTAAAGCTCAAAGGCTCACGTCCTTCGGAGGAATCAAAAAGTTGTCCGTCCGGCAGGGTACCTTTGTAATGTACCTGCACTTTGTCACCAGCCTTTGCCTGACTCATAATTCTATATTTAGATGGTTTGAAAAAGCATTCGGAAAGCGCTCCCGAGGGACCACTTTCACGAATGCATGAGAATGAAAATTAGTATGCCCGCGCAAATACCACACGTCCTTTCGACGGCTTACCCGAGTAAATGCAAACGCCCTCTTCGGCTTCCTGGTTCAGAGGAATGCAGCGGATGGTCGCCTTGGTTTCTTCCTTGATCTTCTCTTCCGTCTCGGATGTACCGTCCCAATGCGCGAGGATAAACCCGCCTTTGGTGTCGAGAATATTGTTGAATTCCTCGAAAGAATCTACTTTATAGGTATTCTCTTCGCGGAACGTCAGCGCCTTTTTGTAAATCGACTCCTGGATGTCGTTGAGCAGGTTTTGTACGTAGGCTGCAATGCCTTCCACCGAAACCGTTTCCTTGGTTTTGGTATCGCGGCGCGCCACTTCCACCGTACCATTTTCGAGGTCGCGGCCGCCCATGGCCAGTCTCACCGGAACACCCTTCAATTCATATTCAGCAAATTTGAAGCCGGGCTTCGCATTGTCGCTGCTGTCGTATTTGACACTGATACCCAGTTTTTTCAAATCCCTGGTGATTTCCGCCACTTTCTCGGAAATCTGCGCAAGCTGCTCGTCGTTTCGGTAAATGGGAACAATCACCACCTGGATAGGCGCCAGTTTCGGAGGCAATACGAGGCCTGCGTCGTCGGAATGCGCCATGATCAGTGCACCCATGAGCCGTGTGCTTACACCCCATGAAGTTCCCCAAACGTAATCCAGCTTGCCTTCCTTATCCTGGAATTTCACGTCGAATGCATTGGCAAAGTTCTGGCCCAGGAAGTGGGAAGTACCGGCTTGCAATGCTTTTCCATCCTGCATCATCGCTTCGATACAGTAGGTGTCTTCCGCACCGGCGAAACGTTCGTTTGGTGTTTTCACCCCTTTGATAACGGGCACTGCCATCCATTCTTCGGCGAACTGCGCATATACTTCCAGCATTTGCTTCGTTTCGGCCACTGCCTCCTGCGCGGTAGCGTGTGCAGTGTGGCCTTCCTGCCAAAGGAACTCGGCTGTACGCAGGAACAGGCGCGTACGCATTTCCCAGCGCACTACGTTCGCCCATTGGTTGATCAGCAACGGCAGGTCGCGGTACGACTGGATCCAGTTCTTATAGGTGCTCCAGATAACCGTTTCCGAAGTCGGGCGTACGATCAGTTCTTCTTCCAGTTTCGCTTCCGGGTCAACGACCACGCCCTTGCCGTTCGGGTCGTTTTTGAGGCGGTAATGTGTCACTACGGCACATTCCTTGGCGAATCCTTCCACGTGTGAAGCCTCCTTGCTCAGGTACGATTTCGGGATGAAAAGCGGGAAATAGGCGTTGGTATGGCCTGTTTCTTTGAACATGTCATCCAGCGCGCGCTGCATTTTTTCCCAGATAGAGTATCCGTACGGTTTGATTACCATACAACCTCTTACCGGTGAGTTTTCGGCCAGGTCGGCGCGTTTCACTAATTCATTGTACCATTCGGAGTAGTTTTCACTTCGTGTTGGCAAGGCTTTACTCATTACTTTGTATTATTTTGGAATTGAAATGGAGTATTACGTTAATCCAGGCCTGTTTTTCAAGGGAGTTGCAAAGATAGTTTTTTATGTTAACTTTGGAATTAATGTATAGTTACGGACGTTTACTTCCTAGGGAGAATGCGTTTTTATACCTATATTAGCAACAAACTTTTAATCCTTAAAAGCCATGAGTATGTTCAATAAAGCAAAATATTTGTCTTTGCTGGTGCTGTTGGGAGCTTGGGGATGTACTTCGAATCAGTATGCATCACGCTCGGGCGGCGGATATGATGATCTCTACGGGGGAAACTCCGGCGGAGGCCTCGTATTGGCAGACAGGGGTGGTGATCAGGAAGTATCCCGTTCGGACAATCCGGACTATACCTATACAGGCAACTATTCCGAAAACGGCACCGCGGACTATTACGACGAAAACTACCTTTCGTCCAGAGCTGTAAAACGTCAGGTGTCGACAGACGTAGGCTATAATGCCGGTTTTGTCGACGGCTATAATGCAGCCAATTTCAATAATCCATACTACGGCGGTCTCGGGTCTTACTGGCCAGGCAGCTATGCAGGTCTGTCGCTTAACTTCGGTTACGGCGGATTCAGAATGCGTCCTTCTTTCGGATTCGGTTTCGGATCGATGATGGGCTATTCTCCATGGGGTTACTCGCCTTGGGGCTACGGCAGCATGCTGGGATATGGCTATGATCCGTTTTACAGTCCATGGGGGTATAACAGCATGTACGGCTGGGGTGGAGGTTACTACGATGGCTTCTACGGCGGTTACGGTTATTCACCATGGGCTTACAGCCGTCCGGTGATCGTGATCAACAATTCGGACAGAGGCTATACGAGGACTTACGGCCCACGTGTAGTGGATGCAAGCAGGAGCCGCAGCGCGGAGCGTTACAATTCGAATTTTGTGAACTCGTCACGTAACCGTTCCGAAAGTGCTACAAGAGGAAATCGCGATGGCGGCCGTGTGATCTCCGGCGATACGTATGCTTCGCCAAGGACGGAACGTTCGGGTCGGGGTAATGCTGTCGCAAATGGCGGAAGAACCAGCGCTGAATCATCTTACGGCTCACGCGTTGTGGATGGCGGAAGCGGTAATGTATATTACTCACGCCCTCGTTCGGCCAATTCGAGCAACTATTCTTCTGAAAGCGGAAATACCAATGGCGCCAGCTACTATTCGTCTCCGCGCTCTTCGAGAGGCTCATCCTCCTCTTCTTACAGCGCACCGTCTTACAGTACGCCAACGAGAACCCAGGATTACGGAACGCCTAGCAGAAGCTATTCGAACCAAAGAAGCGAATCATACAGCGCTCCGACCAGGACTTACAGCCAGCCGTCGTATAGCGCTCCTTCAAGAAGTTACAGCGCCCCTTCCAGTGGAGGCGGCGGTGGCGGCGGAAGTTCAAGCCGTTCTTCGAGAGGTCCAAGATAATTTACAACTATCCTGAAAAAGAGATAGTCACGTCAAACCCTGCAAGATGTCATAATTTTGCAGGGTTTTCGTTTAAATTGTATTGAAATAAGTATCAACTGCCATGTCGAAAACATCCTCAGGAATTGCGCTCCTCATCTCGCTGCTCACTTCATCAGCGGCATTCGCACAATACGCTACCGACGCACTTCGCTATTCAGAAATTAACCAGAACGGATCCGCGCGCTTCCAGGCATTAGGCGGAAACCACGCAGCCATCGGCGGCGATGCCAGCTCTATTTACGGAAACCCGGCGGGCCTGGGATTCTATAACCGTAATGAATTTACATTGAGTCCGGCTGTTACGATTGCAGGCACCAAAGCCAACTACCTCGGAAATGAGGATAAGCAAAGCAGCAGCCTGTTTAACATTCCACAGGCCTCGGTCGTGTTCGCGAGCCAGCCGGGTTTTCAGCGGAAATGGAAACGGTCGTCATTCGGTGTATCTTTTTCCCGCCAGCAATCATTTCAAAACGGCTACCTGTACGGCGGACGGAACAACAACAGCGCTTACATTGATAATGTATTGGAGACGGTCAACAATGCGAACCCGCCCTACACCATTAAGGAGCTCGAAGACGGTCTGAAAAACGACGCGACAGGTAATCCGATCGCCAACTCGATTCCGGTAGCCTACTACCAGATGTACCTGATCAACCCGACGACGACCTCGGGGCCTCCGTTCGCGGCGATTGATGACCGGAGCGTGGTGGATCAGTCGGGTGATTTTACTTCCAAAGGTGCTACGTCTCAATGGACATTTGCTTACGCGGGCAATTTGGACGATAAGTTTTACCTGGGTGGAAACATCGGGTTCAGCAGGATCAAATATGACTATTCTTCCCGATTCAGCGATGATTACATAAACAGCCCGTCGTTGACCTATATCGATCAATTTGAGGATTTTACAGTTCGTGGTAACGGGTTCAATGCCTCGCTGGGAGCTATCTACAAGTTCAATCCGATGTTTCAGATCGGCGGTACGCTGATCAGCCCGACCATAAGCGCCATCAAAGAAACATATAGCCAAAGCGTAGCTGCGGGCTATGTGGGTGGAAAGATAAAAGATGCTGATGGAAACCTGATAACACCACCGTACAGCTCACTTCCCATTGCGGCAAATGATTTTGAATATACCCTGATAGGACCGATGCGCGGGAATTTGGGTGGTACGGTATTCTTCCAAAACAAGGGTTTCCTGACTGCAACTATTGATTATGTAGGTTACAGCGGCATGCGGGCAACGACTAGCTTTCTGGACGCCGACGGTAACCGCAACTTCAAGAATGATACGAAGGCGGAAATCAAAGACACTTTCCGTAACACCGTCAATTTCCGGTTGGGGGGCGAGATCAGGGCCAATATTTTCCGCGCGCGCATCGGTGGTGCCTACATTGCAGATCCTTATCTTGACCGTACGGACGGCATTGATCGAAGCAAATTATTGTTTTCGGCGGGCGTAGGTGTACGTAACGATCGGTTCTTTGTGGATTTAGCCGGTACATTTACTACCTATAAATCTGCTTACACACCCTACTACCTTAAGGATCCCAGAAACTATGCATCGGTTGAGATCACCAACCGGCCAGTTAACGTGATGTTGACGGGCGGCGTGTTTTTCTGATGCTATTCGGGAAGGATTTATAAGTAAAAAACCTGCGATAAGCAGGTTTTTTCAGTTATAACAAGGGCGTAAGCACTTCCAGTAGATGACTGACGTCTATTTCGCCCTTTAATGTAAAATTAGCTTGTGTGTAATAGGGGAGCCTGTCGGTAATGCGGTTTTGCAGTGTGTCGACGAGCGAGGTAGCGCCTGAGAGAATAGGGCGGTCGTCCTTACCGTGGTTCTCGATCCGCCTTGCCAGATCTTCGGCCGGAACGTCGAGGAAAATGCTCACACCCATTTCTTTAATCACTTCCATGTTGTCGAAAAAGCAGGGCGTGCCACCGCCGGAGGCGAGTACAATGCCTTTTTGCGCAGAAGTCTCTTTCAAAATGCGGCTTTCGACTTCGCGGAAATAGGCTTCTCCCTGCTGGGAGAAAATAGCGGAAATCTCCATTCCCTGATCTTTCTCGATCAGCTTGTCAAGGTCTACAAACTGGTAATTCAATGCACGTGCGAGCTTTTTGCCCAGCGTTGTTTTGCCGGAAGACATCATCCCGACGAGTATTATATTCTTCATTTAATATTGGGTGTCAGTCACATTATTTGACCAGGCCCACTACCTCTTCGGCAGTCGGGGTGTCGTTGTAATGCCATTTGCCTTTTACAATACCGTCTTTCAAAAGCCACAGGCCAGGGTTGGAGCGCGAAATGGTTTTCAGAACTGTCGCGTCTACATAATAATAGGGAGCAGTCAGCTGATGCTGCGAGAGGAAATTCTCGATGTCGGCGCTGTTTCCGGAAGTGAGGATTACCGGTTCAACACCCTTGGCTTTCACGGCATTAATCAGCTTGTTGATGTCCGGTAATGCGGCAGTATTAATATCCGTAAGGCTTTTGATGATGAGGAAAAGCTTTTTACCCTGGAAAGTGCCCTCCGTGAAGTCGCCCGCATCATTCCATACCTTGTAATCCGTGATTTTAGGTTTTGCATCCTCATTCAGTACCACCATTTCCTTGAATTTCAAGGTGGTGTCACTAGGATACTGCTCGTATTCCAGCGTTTTGCCGTCTTTTTCAAATACATACAAATAACGCAGCGGTTCCGAAGGCTTCATTTGCGCAGGAATGCTCGCACCCACACGATACGGCAGCAAATCGACGATGGGCAAATGACGCAGCGAATAAATGGCAACGCCGAGTGAAACCAGTGTCGAGATGACGATGATGATCCCGGTAGGGTAGGATTTGAACTTCTTTCGATAATACACGATCACCAAAATCAGTATCAATAAGAATATGTCTTTTCCGAACGAAGTCCAGGGAGTGAGCTTGATCGCCGCGCCGAAACAGCCGCAATCAGTCACTTTGTTGAAATAAGCCGAATAGAATGTCAGGAATGTAAAGAAAACAATGATCGTCAGCAGTAGCCAGGATATGGTTTTCGGCTTGTATGCGACCAGCAATGCGATACCCAGAACGACCTCCGCAGTGCAAAGGAATACCGAGAAATACAGCGCCAGCGGCACCAGTCCCATGAAGAAATCATGCAATGCAGGAAGGTCGGTCGCGAAGACCTCGAAATATTCTTCCAGCTTGTACTGTGTCCCGATCGGGTCGTTCAGCTTGATGATTCCGGAGAAAATGAAGAGTAAACCTACTACGACTCGTGAGATCTGGGCAAAGATTTTCATTGCAAACTGGACGGCGGTTTGGGTGTGTCTTTGTTAGTTGGTCTGTAAGGCATTCGATTTAATCAGGCAGAATACCGAATAGTTGATAATATCCTGGTATCCGGCTTTTACACCCTCTGAAACGAGCGTAAGGCCTTGATTGTCTTCGATTTGTTTGATCCTTAGCAGTTTCATGAGAATGATGTCGGTCATGGAGCCCACACGCATGTCGCGCCACGCCTCGCCATAATCATGGTTTTTATTAAACAACAATTCCTTCACTTCGTTCACCTGGGAATTGTAAAGAATTGTTAATGCTGAATCGTCGATGTCCTGGTTTTGCTCAGTGGCCTCGATCTGGATCAGCGCCATTACGCAATAATTGATGATCCCGATGAATTCGGATGACACGTCCTCATTCACTTTCTGTACACCCTTGTCCTGGATCGTGCGGATGCGCTGGGCCTTGATGAAGATCTGATCGGTAATCGAAGGGAGCCGAAGGATACGCCAGGATGTTCCGTAGTCCTTGTTTTTTTTTGTAAAAAGATCTTGGCAATACTGAATGATTTCCTGATATTCCGATTCTGTGGATTTCACTGTTTCAAATGAGTTAGAGACTTTCAGACGGTAGGAAGAGAATGCTTTGATATTCATTCCTTTGCCTGTTTTTGAAAAGAATTTATGTTGCAAGTTAGTAAAAAAACGCTCAATATCCGGGGCGCGCTGCTCGATCTGTCGACGCCTGTGGTAATGGGTATTCTGAATATCACACCCGATTCTTTTTATGCCGGAAGCCGGGTCGCTGCTGCGGACGAGATCGTCGAAAGGGCCGGGCGGATGCGCTCGGAAGGTGCCGGTATGATCGACATCGGCGGCTACTCCACACGCCCGGGCGCACGTGAGGTGAGCGCGGAAGAGGAGGGCGACCGCATTGAATCCGCCGTAGAGCCATTAGCTAAATTTTTCCCCGACCTCATCATTTCTGTTGATACCTTTCGGGCCGAAGTAGCCGAGAGGGGCATTCGCAAAGGCGCACATATTGTTAATGATGTCGCCGGCGGAACGCTCGACGACGCCATGTTCGATGTCGTCGCCCGCCTGCGCATACCGTACATATTAATGCACATGCGCGGCACGCCGCAAACGATGAACAGCCTGACGGATTATGAACGCCTTTTGCCGGATATTCTCAGGGATTTAAGGCAGAAGGTAGCGGTGCTGCAAAGTAAGGGAGTTGCCGACCTGATCATCGATCCGGGTTTCGGGTTTGCGAAGACCATCGCGCAGAATTTCGAGCTGATGCGGGAGCTGAGACAGTTCCAGTTGCTCGGGTACCCGGTGCTGGTGGGCATTTCACGCAAGACGACCATTTACAAAACCCTGCATATTTCGCCGGAAGAAGCGTTAAATGGTACAACGGTGCTCAATACGCTGGCATTGGAGCGCGGAGCGTCGATCCTGCGTGTGCATGATGTGAAACCTGCCGTGGAAGCGGTAAAACTGTGGATGGCCGCAGGTAACTATCCGAATTAAAATAGTAATTTAGTCGCTGTAAAATATCACCTTTCGTATGCGTGTGGGTTTTCTGAACATCAATTGGGCTGATATCCTGGATGTTTTTTTAGTGTCCATTCTTCTTTATCAGGTATATACCCTTGTTCGGGGAAGTATTGCAAGCAGGGTTTTTCTCGGGTATTTGTTCGTCTACGTCTTCTATCTGGTGGTCAAAGGGCTCGGTTTGGGACTGCTCACGGCCATCCTGCAATACTTCATGGGCGTCGGTGCGGTGGCATTGATCGTGATTTTCCAGCAGGAGATCCGGCGTTTTCTGCTCATCATAGGCAAGTCGACGATTTATACCAATAATGGTTTCCTCAAAAAGTTCATCGGGAATTCAATGATGGACTTCAAGGTGAAAAACCTGAAAGAGGTGATCGATGCGAGCAAAACCATCGCTGCCAACTTTACGGGCGCATTGATCGTGCTCAACAAGCGCGATGATCTTGGTAAATATGTGGAAACCGGTGAAATGCTGGATGCGCGCGTTTCCAAGCCGCTGCTGGTGTCGCTTTTCAATCAATACAGCGAGCTGCACGACGGGGCGGTGATCATCGTGGATGGGGTTCTGAAAGCGGCGCGCTGCGTACTGCCGGTGGCCGATGGTGTGGATGTGCCGTCGTCGCTGGGCTTCCGCCACCGTGCTGCGATGGGTATGAGCGAGGCTACCGACGCGATCGTGATCGTGATTTCCGAACAGACAGGAAAAATATCATTAGCCGTGGAAGGAGAGCTACACAGCAATATCCCTTACAATGAGCTGGAATCGCGTATTGAGGAGTATCTTGCCTCGGATGTTCAGCGAATGCCTAAATAAGTTTGTTTACAGGAAATATATTTTGAAAGGAAATTTGGCGTTTTGGGAAGCAATTTCTATTTTTGCAGACCGAAATGAGAAATAGAAAAATATTCATTACAAATGGCAAATCATAAATCAGCTTTAAAAAGAATCCGCGCGAACGAAACTAAGCGTTTGCGTAATCGTTACCAGCACAAGACTACCCGTTCATACATCAAGAAATTGCGTGAGACGACTGATAAGGCAGTAGCTGTTGAAGTTTACAAAACTGTATCTTCAATGTTGGATCGTTTGGCAAAGAAAAATATCATCCACAAGAAGAAAGCTTCTAACCAGAAGTCTAAACTGGCGAAATTCGTCAACGGACTTGCTGTTGCAGCGTAATTTTTACTTCCTGTGACCCGAAACCCCGGCAAATGCTTGCCGGGGTTTTTCTTTTTATTGTATATTGCGCATTCTGAAAGGAACCTTGCACGGGTATAAACGCCCCTGCAAGGTTCTTTTGGTGTAAGCTCAAATTGTTCAAACCACCTAAAACTTAAATTCTTTTCTATGAAGAAAGTTGCATTATTTGCTGGTTTGGCTGCGTTGGGAAGTGTCCCTGCGATAGCCCAATCACCCATCACTTTCAATGCCCGTGGTCTGGTTGTGGTGTCCGATGCCGATCTGGCAGCTTCCGCATTGGTTGATGGTAAGCTATTAAGAGACAACACATCGAAAGACCAGCTTACGACGATCAAATTCCCGATAGAACGGGGTAGTAAAGGTCTCGGATCCGCACTGGTGTCGAACTCCGCACTGGGATACTCCAAAACACTGGCAGTGTCGCCGACCGGGACGCTTGCATTTGTGCTGGAAAACCGGATCAGACCGGAAGACGGCGTAGGTGAGTATAAAGACCTTTCAAAAGAATTTCCGGCGGGGGAGAAGCTGTTTGTAGTCGATATCAGCAACCTGGCAGCGCCGAAGGCTAAATTCGGCTTCCCGGTGGGTAAAAAACCGACCTCCATCGATGTCAACAAGAACGAGCTGATTCTCGCGACAAACGATACCGGCAAAGAGCTCGTGTTCATCGAGGCAGGTCCTGACGGCAAGCCCGCACGTTTCCTGAACCTGCCGTCCGCATTGGATAGTACTAATCGTATTGTAGATATTTCATGGCACCCATCCGGTGATTTCATCGCGTTCAGCCTTGATAATTCCAATGAAGTAGGCTTGTACAAAGTGATCCGCGAGGCTGGAAAGCTGAAAAACGTTGAAATGGTTGGGAAGCCCGTGAAAGTGGGCGTGGATCCTACTTTCGGAAGGTTTACCGCAGATGGCAAGCATTATCTCGTTCTCGACGCCAAAGGCCCACAGGGCAAAGGGGCTGGTGAGGGCGAAGTTTTTGTGGTAGACTTCTCGATGGACGGTGCGGTTGAGCACAAAGTTGCCGGCCAGGCGCCGGTGGGTTTGAATACCGGTTCATTCGCGTTGAGCCCTGATGGTACTTTGCTCGTGACGGCCAATGCAGGTAAAAGCGGCTCGCCTTGGGCGGAAGCAGGCGCAGGAACTGGCGCTTCGCTATCATTGTATAAGGTAGCCAACACCGGCGCACTGACCAAAGTTGCGGATTATCCGTTCGATGGTATCTATCCTCAGAGCGTAGCCTTCGATAAGGACGGCTCGAACCTGGCGGTTTCTGTATTCGAATACCTTGAATACGGCAGCGGCAATGGTGGAGTGGAGTTCTGGTCGGTGACCAAGGGCGATACCCCGGCATTGAAAAAGCAGGGCGCGAAAGTGAGCGTGGCCAAAGGTGCACATACCTTGCGCGTGATCCCCTGATCGTACGAAATCTCGGATTTTAATAGGCAGGCCGGTTTGTTACCGGCCTGTTTTGTTTGCATTTAGTTTGCCCAAGGATGCTAAATCGGCCTGATTTTTGTAATTTTGCGGTCTCATTCATAAATAATCAATTTACAGATGATTACGGTTCAGAACGTATCGCTGCGATACGGTAAAAGGGTATTGTTCGACGAAGTAAATATAAAGTTTGTCCCTGGTAACTGCTATGGCGTGATCGGCGCTAACGGAGCCGGGAAATCCACATTTTTGAAGATTCTTTCAGGCGAAATCGAGCCGCAAACCGGTAATGTAAGCATGAACCCGGGCGAGCGTATGACGTTCCTGAAACAGGACCAGTTCGAGTTCGATGCGTACACCGTCATGGATACGGTGATCCTCGGCCACGAGCGTCTTTATAAAGTAATGAAGGAGCGTGAAGCCATTTACGCGAAAGAGGATTTCACTGACGAAGACGGTGAAAAGGCCGCCGACCTGGAAGCTGAATTCGCTGATTTGAATGGCTGGGAGGCTGAAACCGAGGCCGCACAGCTTTTGAGCGGTCTGGGCTTGGGCGAAGAGCTGCACCATTCATTAATGGGCGATTTGAATGCAAACGATAAAGTACGCGTCCTGCTGGCACAAGCACTTTTCGGTAATCCTGATGTGCTGCTGCTCGATGAGCCTACCAACAACCTTGACGTTGAAACGGTATTGTGGCTCGAAAACTTCCTCGCCGATTTCAAAAACACGGTGATCGTGGTTTCTCACGACCGTCACTTCCTGGATGAAGTTTGTACGCATGTCGTGGATATCGATTTCAGCAAAGTCCAGCTGTTCTCGGGTAACTATTCATTCTGGTACCAATCCAGCCAGCTGGCATTGAAACAGCGCCAGGATGCCAACAAGAAGGCAGAAGACAAGCGTAAGGAATTGGAAGACTTCATTCGTCGTTTTAGCGCGAATGCTTCGAAATCGAAACAGGCAACTTCCCGCGCCAAATTGCTGGAAAAACTGACTGTTGATGATATCAAGCCATCATCCCGCAAATATCCTTACATCGCATTCAAATCCGAGCGCGAGGTAGGTGACCAGATTTTGCGTGTAGAAGGACTTTCCAAAACCGCCGAGGACGGAACCAAGCTGTTCGATAACATCAGCTTTACAGTCAATAAGGGTGATAAAATTGCATTTGTGAGCCGGAACGTGTTGGCGATCAGTGCATTGTTTGATATTGTAAGTGAGGTGGATAAGGCTGACAAAGGCGACTTTACCTGGGGTGTTACCATCACGAAATCCTACTTCCCGAAGGATCCGGGGCAGTTTTTCGACGTGGACCTGAACCTGGTTGACTGGCTGCGTCAATATTCCGACGAGAAGGACGAGAGCTTTATCCGCGGCTTCCTGGGCCGGATGCTCTTCTCTGGTGAAGAGTCATTGAAAAAGGCGAAAGTGCTTTCCGGAGGTGAGAAAGTACGTTGTATGCTCTCACGCACGATGCTCTCGGGCGCGAACGCACTCGTACTGGACGACCCTACCAACCACCTCGACCTCGAATCGATCACCGCATTGAACAATGGGCTGATCGACTTCACAGGATGTTTGCTGTTCTACTCCCACGACCACCAGTTCGTGGAAACGGTAGCGAACCGCATTATCGAAATCGGACCAAAAGGAATCCTCGACAAGCTGATGACTTACGACGAGTTCCTGACCGACGAGACTGTGAAGCAGCAGCGTCAGAAACTGTATTAATCTCTCAGGTCAATATCTTAAAAATGGAGCCCCGTTTCGAATCGAAACGGGGCTCCATTTTAATAAGTATATGGCGATCTTAAAAAATCGAGAGCTTTTTATCTGTTTTTTGAGTTAGTACCGCATATGAGCTTGGCTTTATTCCCCGCAGATAAGGTACCATGCTCAGGATCGCAAACTTGATTTTTGTGATATAATAGGCTGAGTTTTTCTTTTTAAACATGAGTTGCAGGACCTCATCGTCATAGAGATAGTTGATATCCTTCACGACTTCGAAATTTTCGGATTTCAACAAAAACCTGAATAGGGCCGGCGTGTAAATGTTAATATGGCCGTAAGAGAGGAAGTGCTCCAATTTTCTGTCCACATAAAAAGAAAAGTCTATCGGCACCTCAAAAATCTGGTATTTCGATACCCGTTTGATTTCTCTCAGCAATATCCGCTCGTGCTCCACATGCTCCAATACGTGAGAGCAGATGACCAGATCGAAATGGTTGTCGGGGTAAGGAATCTTATACCCGTCAAACAGCAGAACACTTTTGAGGTTCTTGATATTTTTGGATTTGATCAGGTCTATCCCACTTTCGGAAATTTCAATGCAATTCAGATCGTCGCAAAAATTCCATTGCGATAGCCAACTCAGGATACTTCCTTCGCCTGCGCCCACTTCCAGCACATTTTTGAACCGGATCGATTTGGATAGCTCAACGATGTTAAGCGCTTTGTAGCGCGCTCCTGTGTTACGCCATTTTACGGAATTTTCATCATATTGATTTGAATATGAATCCTTTATATTGTCGGATAATTGCATGTGGCCGAATGCGGATTTTGTTTTAGAGTGTGCAAAATAAATGAATCGAATCCAGAAGTTTTCTAGTCATTAGCTACTAAAATCTTAAATACTTCGGAACCGACAGTCAGGAAGTAGATTCCGTCTTGCCATGATTTGGTAGAGATCTCCTTATCGGGAAGCACCGGGGACTTGATAACGGTAATACCTTGCTCGTTTTTAATGCTGTATGGCTGGTTCTGATTTTGAGCACGTATAGTCAGTCGGCCGTGTGAAGGGTTAGGATATACGGAGACAACCTGCTTACTGCCCTTTACAAAAACCATTTTTGAGTAGGTAGAAGTCCCATCCCAGTCGATCTGTTTCAAGCGATAGTAAGTTAATGCATACGGCGCAAGGTCAGTAAATGAATAATTCAGCGCTTGCCGGCTGTCTGTATTACCCTCCACAAAAGCTATTTTTTGGAATAGTTTGCCATTTGAACTCCTTTCAACCTCAAAGCCCTTGTTGTTAATTTCGGAAGCTGTTACCCATTTGAGTACGTTTCCCTCAGTTCTGTTTTCACCTGAAAAACTGACCAGATCCACAGGCAGTAAGCCACATCCGGTTGCTAATTCTCCCATGGAATTGCACCCGGTCGCATTGAAAGCCACGTAGAATGCCGTTGCATTGCCTAGCCGAATCAAACAGATGGGGCGGGTTGCGCACTCAGATAAGTTGGCGTTATTCTGAATCTGGATTTGACTGGCGGATTCAAGACTATCCAGGCCGTTCAGCGAAGTAAGGGCATTGTTATTCGTAACGTTCAGGTAGTAGCCGATGCTTTTCAGTTTATTAAGACCTTGTAAATTGGTAAGCAGCGGATTATAAGCGATGTAAAGGTAACCCGTCGTTCTTGCGAGAGACCTTAGGCCGTCCAGGTTCAATAACTTGTCATTCAGGGCAATGGAAACCGAACTGGCAGTGGTGATATTGTGAAGGCCCGACAAACTTTCCAGCTTAGGATTAGCGCCCACCGATAAGAAATCGGTGACGGAAGTGATTTTACTAAATGCCTCAACACTTGTCAAAACCGGATTGTAAACAACTCTGAGGTAACTATTTACATAGGAGAGAGATTGTAGGCCCGAAAGGTTGGTAAGCGACGGATTCGCCTCAATATTAATCCCATCATAAATGTTGGCAAGGGAACCGAGTCCGTCCACATTTAATAAGAGTGAGTTGTCGTTGATCGTCAGACGACCGTTTATATCAGTCAATGCGTCCAGCCCGCTCATGTTTGGAAGCGTTGGATTATTAATTATCGTCACATCGCCGAGAATACGGGTTATATTGGAGAGGCCGTTCAAATTCGTAATGTCAGCCCCAGTGATCGTCACACTTCCTAAAATTGTTTTGCACCCGGGATTCTGAATTTTGAAGTTGTCAAGTTGTTGCTGGCTTGTGAAATCAGACACGTTGCAGGTCTGAGCATTAACGTATTGAGACAAAAAGCAAATTGAAATCAGGAGGTAAATTTTCTTCATGTTTGTGATTAATATATGGGTCAGTTCATTGATTGCTAAACTAGTAACTTCAAGGCACCATCTTGCAACCATAGGGCAAAATAATATTAAAGATTGCCCAATTGTCAGGGGATAAACGAACTTATAACAAAGCAGCCCCGCTTCAAGAGAGGCGGGGCTGTTCTGTTTGATGAAAACCCAAAGCTTAATCGTAGCTCAAACCATATTGTTTCAGGACATCTTCCGGAACACCTTCCCAAACATTCGGCGTGTTGCCTTTATAACCCAGGTCGGCAATACCGATTTTAGAAGTGTAGAAACCGGAAGCCGTCAGATTTCGCATCATATTGAAGAATGCAACGCCCTGGCTGTGGATAGGCTTCGCTTTTTGAGGATAGGCGATATCGTCGATGATCTGGATCTGCTGGGCTTTGGTAGCTAACGTAAACCCTTTGCCGAAACGGGTGATCGACTCTTTTTCCAGCCATCTCAAACCACCGCGCAATGGGGTCTGGTGCTGCGGCATGTCCTTCACAATGAAGTCGATAAACTCTACTACACCTGCCTGGGATGCGCTGGCCGAGGTTGCGTCAGCAGGGATGATAATGTCAACCAGAACTTTGATCGTCGCGAGTTCGGCTACGGTAAGGAATTTCTCTTTCGCAATCTTGGCGTCCCGAATGGCTTCCTCTTTCGTTCTTCCTCCCGGAATTTTAAGCGGGGTTTCCGGCGGGTTTTGTGTTTCGAGGTCCCGCTGTTCGGCAAGGGCCACCTGAGGGCTCAATGCGGCGATTCCCAGCGAGCTCAGGGTCAATGACTTTAATGAATCTCTGCGTTTCATATGCTTATGATTTGAACAGGGTTCAAATGTTAGATATTTTTCTGTTTAACCTGATTGATAATGTACTCGGAAGCACGCATCGATAGCGCGAGGATCGTCCAGGTCGGATTTTTGTCCGCCTGTGACACGAACGAGCCGCCGTCCACGACGAATACGTTTTTCGCGTCATGCGCCTGCGAGAACTTGTTCAATGCGGACGTTTTCGGATCGTCGCCCATACGCACGGTTCCTACCTCATGGATGATACGTCCGGGAGCTGCCAGGCCGTAGTTAGTATCCGCGCCCGGTTTTGTTCCGTTTGCAACGCCGCCCAATGCATGGATCATTTCCTCGAAAGTATCGTGCATGTGTTTCGCTTGTTTGATCTCGTAATCAGACCATTTGTAGTGGAAACGCAATACCGGGATACCAAATTTATCTACCACATTCGGGTCGATCTCGCAGTAGTTGTTAAAATCAGGCACCGCTTCGCCGCGACCTGCCATACCGATGTTGGCGCCGTAGAAACGACGGTAATCCTCTTTCAGTGACGAGCCGTAACCTCCCGCTTCTTTCATCACACCCGCTTTGGTCGGATATTTTCCATTCAGGTTCTCGATACCCGAGCCGAAACCGTAGCTCGGCATACCCATACCGCCGCCGTACTCGATGTGGTAACCGCGCGGGAAGTCGAGTTTTTTGTTATCGAGCCACCACGGGGTGTACACGTGCATACCGCCTACACCGTCCTCGTTGTACCGCTTGCGGTCCATCAGGTGGGGCAGGAATGCGCCGCGTGAGGCACCGGTAGAGTCGTGCAGGTAACGGCCTACAACGCCGCTGGAATTCGCCAGACCATTCTGGTGGCGGGCCGATTTAGAGTTAAGCAACAAGCGAGATGATTCTGCGGCGGAAGCTGCAAGTACCACCACTTTCGCTTTCACGGTGTGCTCGGTGAGTTTCTCACGGTCAATGTAAGAAACACCGGTGGCGAGTCCTGTTGAAGGATCTGTGAGTACTTCACGGCACATCGCGTTGTTGATCAAGGTTACGTTACCGGTCTTGATCGCAGGAATACACAATACCGATGAGGAAGAGAAATCCGCATAGGCCTGGCAAGCGCGCGAGCACTGGCTGCAATAGAAACAAACACCGCGTTGGTCGTTGATAGGCTTGGTAAGGATCGACAGACGCGACGGGATGATCGGGATATTCGCCTTTTTACCTGCCTGTTTGAGGAAAAGCTCGTGCAGACGTGGCTTTGGCGGCGGAAGGAAGATCCCGTCTGGTTCGTTATCAAGGCCTTCTACGGTCCCGAAAACACCAATCAGCTTATCTACCTGATCGTAATAAGGTTTTACATCGTCGTAGCTGATCGGCCAGTCGTCGCCAAGGCCGTCGATGCTCTTACGTTTGAAGTCTTTTGGGCCAAAACGCAGGGAAATACGTCCCCAGTGGTTGGTGCGGCCTCCGAGCATACGGGACCTGAACCAGTCGAATTGCGTTCCGTTCTTATGTGTATAGGGTTCTCCCTCGATTTCCCATCCACCCCAGGCTGCGTCGAAATCACCGAAAGGGCGGTGGTTACTCGCGCCACGACGTGGCGATTCGTAAGGCCATTTCAGCTGGGTAATGTATTTTGGATCAGCAGGATCAAAATATCCACCTGCTTCCAAAAGAGCCACCTTGGCACCCGCTTTGGCAAGTTGATAAGCTGCCATTCCGCCTCCCGCGCCCGAGCCGATGATCGCGACGTCGAAAACGGTAGGTTGTTCTTTGATTTGAAACATAGTAAAGGGTTGTTTAGATAGTACTATTTAACCAATAAATATAAACACGTATCAGGTAACGCAGCGCCAAGTTTCCGACATTCGGAGGTTATTTAAAAACAATCTAAATGCGGATACTCGGATTTCTTCCGCGCCGCCGTATTTTTGTATTTTAAAAACAGAATTATATTTTGGCAGTCACTGGCAGCGACCTTCACGTCGCAAAAGAATTTCTGATAAAAGGCGAATTGGTAGCCATTCCTACCGAAACCGTTTACGGACTCGCGGGCAATGCATTGAACGAAAAGGCGGTACTTTCTATTTTCGAAGCAAAGAACCGACCCGCGTTCGACCCGCTCATTATCCATACTGATTCCATCGAGAAAGCGGCTATTTACGTTGCTGATATCCCCGAAAAGGCCAGGGTACTTGCAGACCGCTTCTGGCCGGGACCGCTGACGTTGCTATTGCCTAAAAAGGACATTGTGCCCGACCTGGTTACCTCGGGGCTGGATACAGTGGCGGTACGGATCCCTAATCACCCGCTCACGCTTGAATTGCTGAGTCAGCTGAGCTTCCCGCTCGCTGCGCCGAGTGCGAATCCGTTCGGCTACATCAGCCCTACGAAACCCGAACACGTTGAAAAGCAGTTGGGCGACCGCATACCATATATTCTGGATGGCGGGGAATGTGAAGTGGGGATCGAATCGACGATACTGGGTTTTGAAAACGACGAAACAATTGTATACCGGCTGGGCGGGCTGGATATCAATGAAATCGAATCGCTGATCGGGCCGGTGGTGCTGATGCCGCATTCTACGTCGGACCCCAAAGCACCGGGAATGCTCAAAAGCCACTACGCGCCGCGAAAGCCCCTGCATTTGTACAGAAGGGATGAAATTGTGCCGGGCGATGCGGAAACGGGGTATTTAATGTTCGATAAATACCTGGAAGGAGCCGACCGGAAGTACCAGCGTTTGCTTAGCCCAAACCGCGATTTGAAAGAGGCGGCACATAATCTCTTCGCATACCTGCGCGAGCTGGATGCATTGCCGGTTTCGGAAATCAAGGCGGAGTTGGTGCCGTCTAGCGGATTAGGACTGGCCATTAACGACCGCCTGCAACGCGCTTCCGTACCTGCCTGATAAGGGCTATTTGAAAAATTGCTGGTGAAAATTCATCAGGAAAACCTCGTCGGTAGCTCGGGTAATGGCGGTGTAGAGCCACCTTACAAACTCGGTATTGATTTGTTCCTCGGGTAAATAGCCCTGGTCAATAAATACCGCGCTCCACTGGCCGCCTTGCGCCTTATGGCACGTGAGCGCGTACGCGAATTTGACCTGCAATGCATTCAGAAACGGATCTTTTCGCAGCGCTTCGACGCGGTCTTTTTTGGATTTGATATAAAAATAATCCTGCTGCACGCTCTCGTAAAGCTTTTTGTTGTCTTCCGCGGACATCGATGCCGACGGTGAATGCAAGGTGTCCAGGAAAATCTTCGCATCGAACTCGGGTTGCTTTTCGTAGTCAGTTAATCTCAGCGTCACGTCAGCGAACCGGAAACCGTGCATTTCCTGGGTTTTACGGATTTTCAGTAGTTCCACAAAATCACCATTGGCAATAAAACCCGCGGGAGAGTCTTCGTCGAGGATATTGTAATTGTTCCGTACGACCATCAGCCGGTCGCCGGCGTCAAGCTCGTCTTCGGAGAAGTTAATGACGCGCCGGATGTATTCATTGTATTGAACCGCCGACTTGTTCGAGCGCGTCAGGATAATGGAATTCTCAGTACCATATTTATCGTATGCATACCGGAGGCCTTCTTCCAGTTTTTCGCCCGTCATTTTAAACACATCGCGGTAGGAACGGGTGGTAATGTGAATGTCCGCGGCCTGGGCACCGAGCTGGTTACGCAATTGCGTGGCATTGAAAAGAATGCCGGATTGCTCATCCTGGCGCATCACCTCTTTTAATTCTTCCTGAAAAACAGACATATAAAATGTCCTTTCCAAATAATCGCCGTCCAGCGCGGGGCTCAGCTCTTTCCCGACAGGGGGCAGCTGGGCGGTATCTCCCACGAGCATCAGTTTGTTGCCGGGGTTTTCAAATACAAATTCAACAAGGTCGGCCAGCAGGCTCCGGCTCCCGAAGTCGGCATCGTCGGTGATCATCGAGGCCTCATCGACGATGAACAGGGTATTATCGTGGTAATTTTTCTGCCGCTGGAAAGTCAACGTGCCGGAAAATGCATCGGCAGTTTGCTTATAAATCTTCTTGTGGATCGTGAGCGCGATCTTTTCAGAGTACCCCGACATCACCTTCGCGGCCCGGCCCGTAGGCGCCAGAAGCACCGATTTGTAGCCGAAGTTTTTCAATACCTTAATAAGGGTACTGATGATCGTCGTTTTGCCGGTTCCTGCATAGCCTTTGAGCAAAAAACAGTCCCGGTAACGTTCCAGGCCCTTTTCTTCAATCAGAAAATCGTTGGTCTTCTCGAAGAAACGAAGCTGGCCATCGGTGGGTCTGAAAGGGAATTGTCTGCGCAGTAACTGGGAAGGCAGAAGTTTGTCGGTGTCCATGGAACGAATCTAACGCTAGGATTTCGATTATCAAAAACCGGATTCTTTTACAAAATAATACTCATATTTTATTGGACTTTATAAGGTCAAATCCATATATTAGAATCCCTTTATCTGAAAATCCCCAAACCTAAACATCTATGCTGGTACAACATGTAATGGGCAACAAGCCTGTCAATGCGATTTGGTCGGTTACGCAGGACAACACAGTGTTTGAGGCTCTGGAACTCATGGCCGAGAAGAACATTGGGGCAGTTTTAGTACTTGAAGATAATGAATTGATCGGCATCTTTTCCGAGCGCGACTATGCACGTAAAGTGATATTGCAGGGGCGCGGTTCGAGGGATACGCTGATCCGCGACGTAATGACCAGCCGGGTGATTACCGTGGAGACCGACGAGAAGATCGAGGAATGTATGCAGATCATGTCGGACAAGCACATCCGCCACCTGCCTGTGAACCGCGATGGCCAGCTTGTCGGTATCATTTCGATCAATGACATCGTTTCCGCGATCATACATGAGCAGAAAGAGCATATCAACACGCTCGAAAGCTATATTTCCGGAAGCCCGTACTCCTGATCCGTCTTTCTGATTACCGGTAGATTTACCAATTGGCCATCCGCAGGCGTCATGCCGGAAGCGGGGTGGTAGAATTATGTCTTGCCTATTCTGGCCGGATGGTTATCTTTGCTCGTTCAAAAAACAGGTTTTGCAAGCGCTAAACGCAGACATAGGGACGATTTACGGAGGCTCCGTGCGTGTGCGCGTGTGCGGGATCTGCGTGCATGAGGGGCGCATTTTGCTTGTGAACCAGGCGCTTTACGGACCCGACGGTGTATTCTGGTCGCCTCCCGGTGGCGGCGTGTATTTCGGCGAAACAGCGGAACACGCATTGGCCCGCGAGTTCCGGGAAGAGACGGGCCTGGACGTCGTGGTAGGGGAGTTACTCTTTGTTAATGAGCACATTGCCGATCCCCTGCATGCAGTGGAGCTGTTTTTTGAAATCAAATCCTTTGAGGGAAATCTGATGTCGGGCTTCGACCCCGAGCTGGCCGCCGACGGGCAGATTATCCGCGAGGTCCGTTTTTTGAGTTGGGAGGAAATTACCGCATTCAAACCCGAACAGCGGCACCGGATCCTGAATATCGCAGGCTCATTGGCAGGAATTTTTGAACTCAACAAGTATATTTCCGGAAACTAACGCCGGCATAACATTAAACAACACCACCCCGACGACGTGGCAAATTCTGAAAACCAGTTAATAGAAGTTATTCCGACGCTGTTGGTAGGAGACAATTCATTCGATGCGGCCAGTATTCCGCTCTGCACGCTCTGCATCGAGCTGGACGAGCGGCGTATCCGCTTTTGCATTGTGAGGGACGAGAATATGGAATGCATCTGGCTGGAAGACTATTTCTTTGAGAATGCACTCACACCGACTGAAATTTTCGAACGGCTGAAACGTATTTTCAGCGGGCATTTGTCCTGGTCGTCCAACAACTGGAACAACGTCCGGGTGACGGTGAATTCTCATGCGTTCACGCTCGTGCCCAACGTTTTGTTCCAACCGGAATCAGCCTACGAATACCTTTCTTTTGCGCTTGGCAACCCGGTTTCAAAGCATGAAAAAGTGCTTTGGCATGATTTGCCTCTGGTGCACGCGCAGAACGTTTTCAGTATCCAGGAACTCTGGTACGATTGGGTGGTAAATCATTTCAGCTCGTCGACGGTCACATTCTACCATCTCACGAGCGCGTTGGCGATTGGTTCGCTGGTAAACCATGTAGAGCACCAGGAAATGCGGATGATGTCGTTGTATTTTGAAAAGGACCATTTCACATTGGTGGTCAGCGAAAGCCAGCAGCTGCTGCTTTGCAACCGCTTTAAATATGCTCAGGTGCAGGAGCTTGCTTACATTATCCTGTTTACGCTAAGCCAGCTGAATATCCTGCCGGAGGAAATCAAGGTACTTTGTTACGGAGAAATCGCGCCGGCGTCGGAATCATACCAGGAGCTTTCCAGGTTTTTCCCGAACTTGCACATGGGTACCCGGCCGACGACGCTGAAATACAGCACGCAGTGTGCCGAAGTACCCGGTCACCGGTATTTCGGATTGTTCAATACTTATTTAATTTCCTCCTAATTCCTCCTATGACTCGTATCGCATTATTTCCGGGCTCGTTCGATCCTTTTACGAAGGGTCACGAAGATATTGTCCTGCGTGGGCTGCGGCTATTTGATCAGGTAGTGATCGGGATTGGTAACAATGCTACCAAAAAGCGTTATTTCCCGCTCGAAGTGATGAAGGATATGATTGAAAAGACATTTTCTTCCGAACCGAATGTAAAGGTCATTACTTACGACGACCTGACGGCGCATACAGCCCGCGAGCTGGGGGCGAGATTTTTGCTGAGGGGTTTGCGGAATACGACCGATTTTGAATACGAAAATGGTATCTCGCAGGTTAACCGGTATTTGTATGAAGAAATCGAAACCGTTTTTCTGATTACGTCACCTGCATTGGCACCGATCAGTTCCAGCATTATCCGCGACCTGCACCGTTACGGACAGGCCGTGGACAATTTTCTTCCCTATTCATTATCTGAACTGAAAAAGGCTGAGCAGAACATTTAGCAAGTTCCGAGCACCGTTTTTCAGGACTCTTTCAGGTTGTGGATCTTATTGAGGCTATCGACCACATAGCGGATCGAGCTGTATGACTGTATCAGCAACGGTTTAACATCCGAAGGCTCGTACCAATCCAGCTTTTCGATCTGTTCTTCGGCTTGCGGGCTCATTTGAGAGTCGTCGAGGCAGTCGAATAGGTACCATTTGGTGCGTTTCAGAATGCGGCTGTTATTCAGCGTGTAGGTATGCCAGGTAGTGCATATTTTGTCGCGGATCAACGCCTTCACGCCGGTTTCTTCCTCGATTTCCCGGGTGGCAGCCACTTTGGAATTCTCCCCTTTGTCGAGCTTGCCTTTCGGTAAATCCCACATTTTGCGGCGGTACATGAAGAGCCATTTGCCGTCCTTCACCACCACGCCGCCTGCGGCCTTGATCACCTTGTATTGCGCTTTGATTTTGTCCTCAACCTCCGATTTCTCACGCGTAGCCATTGTGATGGAGAGCATGTCTTTCGGAAACTCCTTTTCGAGCATCTGAATCACCTGAATGGCGCTTGTGGTCGTGGAATTTAGGAACAGGACGTGACCTGTCAGCATGCTTCTCTGCAACTTTTCAAGCCTGAGATCAACGATATGTTCAAAACGTGACGTTTCGGCGGCAGACAACTGATTGGTCCGTACAATTCTGACTGGACGGTCGTCGAAAAAAATGATCATTTTGGAATGGGTACGTGAATGGATCGCAAAATTAAGTAAAGAGTTTAGTTTAGGCAGAGATTATTATTGATAAATTTGTATTTGTAACAACTAAACAGTTCTTGGAACTCCTTATAATTCTACTTCTGGTGCTGCTCAATGGCCTTTTTTCCATGTCAGAGATAGCACTGGTTTCCTCCCGAAAATCGCGCCTGGAAGCAGCAGCCAAGAATGGCGATTCGAGCGCGAAAGCAGCATTAAACCTCGCGAATTCACCTACCAAATTTCTTTCCACCGTTCAGATCGGCATTACGCTTATCGGTTTGCTGACCGGTATGTACAGTGGAGACAATATTACTGCCGATTTTGAGCAAATCATTTCCCGCGTCCCAACGCTGATGCCTTACGCGCATTCGCTCGCGGTGGGTACGGTCCTGGTGGTGATTACCTATTTGTCGCTTGTGCTGGGCGAGCTCGTTCCCAAACGCATCGGAATGTCGAATCCGGAAGCCATTTCAAAGGTAATGGCCACTCCGATGAACCTGCTTTCGAAAGTAACGGCCCCGTTTATTGCATTGCTGGGTTTTTCAAGTGATTTGATTATCCGGGTTTTGAATATCAAACAAAGCGAGAATGCAGTAACCGAGGAGGAGATCAAAAGCCTGATCCAGGAAGGTACTTCCGGGGGCGTTTTTGAAGAGATCGAGCAGGAAATCGTGCATAATGTGTTCCAGCTCGGCGACCGTAAGGTGACCTCATTGATGACCAACCGGCAGGAAATCGTCTGGCTCGACCTGGAAGACACTGTGGAGGAGAATAAAGCCAAGATTCTAGACTCGCGGCATTCTATTTACCCGGTTTGCCGCGGTAATGTCGACGACGTCGTGGGACTGGTGTATGTCAAAGATCTGATTGCTACTGACCTGGAAATACAAATGGCGCATTTGACAGCCATTATGCGTGATCCGGTTTATCTGCCGGAAAGTAACCGTGCTTACCAGGCGCTCGAAAAATTCAAAGAGCAGCGGGTGTATTATGGCATTATCGTGGACGAATACGGAGGTACGCTCGGTGTGGTGACCATGCACGATATCATGGACGCATTGGTAGGGGATATCTCCGAGGATATCGAGGAGGCCTCCGAAATCGTGAAGCGCGAGGATGGTAGTTACCTCATCGATGCGCAGTTACCTTTCGACGATTTTATTCAGTATTTCAATATCAACATACAGGAAAGCGAGCGCCGGGAGCTGGTAGGCTTTAATACGCTCGGTGGTTTTGTACTGCACGTCCTGGAAAACATTCCCCAAACCGGCGAGAAGTTCAATTGGAGGCATTTTGAATTTGAGGTCATTGATATGGACCGCAGCCGCATAGATAAGCTTTTAGTAACCAACCATAAAAAACAGGAAGAATCCGAAGATTAATAATGTCGAACGATCTGGATATTACCAAACGAATCGCCGAGCTGCTTTTGGAAGCGCAGGCCATTAAACTCAGTCCCGCAAAGCCGTTCCAATGGAGTTCAGGCTGGTTTTCGCCGATTTATTGCGACAACCGCGTGGCATTGTCGTACCCTGATACCCGCACCTTCATCAAAAAGGCGCTGGCTGAGCTGATCCGTGCGAAATATCCCAATGCCCAGGCAGTAGTAGGCGTTGCGACAGGTGGTATCGCGCAAGGTGCATTGGTAGCCGATTTGCTCGAATTGCCCTTCGCATACGTACGTCCCGAGCCGAAAAAGCACGGAATGGGCAACCAGATCGAAGGCAGGCTGGAAAAAGGACAGTCGGTGGTGATCGTAGAAGACTTGATTTCGACCGGTGGAAGCTCCCTGAAAACCGTTGACGCACTCCGGGAAGCCGGTATTGAAGTGGCTGGTATGGTAGCGATTTTTACTTACGGATTCCAGGTGGCAGCCAATAACTTCGCCGAGAAAAATGTTGAGCTGCATACCATCAGCAATTACAACGCATTGATTGAAGTGGCGTTGGAGCACGACTACGTGAGCAGCGAACAAGTGGAAAGCCTCGCCGCATGGCGCGTTGCGCCGGAGAGCTGGGGAAAATAGGCAACAAAGTGATCGGCGGTCAGTGGTCGGTCGTCGGCGGTCAGGAAAACTTGACCACCGACTACTGACCGCTGACCGCCGAATCATTCAACCGCGATGGTTATCGAGACTTTCATAAAGCCCCCCAAATGCCTCTTCTTTCACTCCGTCGGATTTCAGGAATTCGTGCGGGAAGCCCAGTTCAATTTTACTTACCTCATGTAGTTTTTGCAGGGCTTCTTCCGGAAGGCGGAAGTCGAGGCAGCCGAGTGAATCCACAAGTTGGCTTTCCTTGGAAGCGCCGATGATCGGGATCATGACCTGGTCGCGGTGGCGGGTCCAGTTGATCGCAACTTGTGCAGGGGTTACGCCGAGTTCTGAGGCAACGTCCACCACCGTTTGGGCAATCAGGCTGCTGTGGTCGCTTCTGCGGGTGCTGTGGTCGGGCACGCGGCCGGATTCGCCGCGCAGGTACTTGCCCGTCAAAGCGCCTCCACCGATCGCTCCCCAGGGAGTTACGGCCAGGTCCAGTGCTTTTGCCATGGGCAGCAGGTCGCGCTCGGGCGTGCGTTGCAGGAGCGAGTATTCGAATTGAATGGCCGCAAATGCATTCCAGCCGCGGAAATCGGCGATGGTGTTGGCTTGCGAGACAATCCATGCAGGCGTGTCGGAAATACCGATGTAATGCACCAATCCGCGGGTTACCAGGTCGTCCAGGCCGCGCATTACTTCTTCGGCAGGCGTGGTATTGTCCCACATATGCACCCACAGGAGGTCGATGTACTCGGTATTGAGGCGTTTGAGGCTCGATGTTACCGAGCGCATCATGTTTTTACGGTGGTTGCCGGCAAAATTCAGGTCGTCGTTGCGGTCTTTCAGGGTGAATTTGGTGGCCAATACCCAATGGTCGCGGTCGCTTTCGATGAATTCGCCCACATATTTTTCCGAGGTGCCTTCTGTATACCGGTTCGCTGTGTCGATGAAATTGCCGCCTGCGTTGGCGAAGGCCTCGAAAATCTTGAAGCTTTCATGCTTGTCCGCTCCCCAGCCCCATTCTTTTCCGAACGTCATGGCTCCCAGGCAAACTTCCGATACCCGTAAACCTGAGCGGCCTAATAATTGATAACGCATAGTGATTTAATGATAATTTTAAATGAGGATATAGCTTCGTAAACTTAGCCGATAACGGTGCTTTTTGTATTGCAAAGTTATACCCTTACCCACCAAATGTATTTATATTGTACCAAATTTTGGATCTTTTACACCACACTCAATGATCGACGTTGCCTATCCTTACTTTGATACCAATCTCAGTTGGCTTTCGAACAATTACAGGTTGCTGCTGGAAGCAAATGACGAAACGGTACCGGTAAGGGAGCGGTTGCGCTTTCTGGGCATCTACGCTTATCAGACCAAGGAATTCTACCGGGTACGCATCCCAAACCTGCTCGCGATGGGGGAGGTCAGCAACGACATCCGCTCCAAACTGAATATTTTCCCGGAGTCGCTGCTCGAACACGTTTACGAAACGGTTGAAAACCAACTTCGTGAATTTAACGACATTCTGATTTCAGGCATCCTGCCCACGCTGCATGAACAGGGCGTGCATTTATATTACCGCGAGGCATTCGTGCCCGAACATGCCGCATTTGTGAGGCGTTTTTTTCTCGATAAACTGTTTCGCTATTTGCAGCCCGTATTTCTCGACAGCCGCCGTACACTCAAAACGCCTGCTTTTGAATCCAAGCAATTATACCTGATCGTGCGGATGCAGCACCGGGAGGATGCCGAGGAGGATTGGTATGCATCCGTAAATGTGCCCACCGAGCCTTATGGCCGCTTTCTGGAATTGCCCGAGTGGGAGGGGAAGCGCCATGTAGCGTTTTTGGAAGATGTGATCCGCGAGAACCTGCCGGTGCTTTTTCCGGGCTATCATATCCTGGAAAGTTATGCATTGAGGGTCGAGAGGGAAACGGAGCTGACGATCGAGGACGAGTACCCGATGCAGGTCGCCCAGCGCATCTTAAAGCAGCTTGAAAAGCGGAATTTCGTGCAGCCATCGCAATACTTCTATGAATCCGGGATGCCGCTCTATGTGCGTGAATACCTGGTGGGAAAGGTGTCGATCCCGATGAACGACTTCCACGAACGTGGTGATTATCTGTTCATGCAGGATCTGGCCAAATTTCCGGTTGTCTCCCGGCGGCTCGACTACCCGTATCAGCGTCCGGTTCAAAACCCTGAATTCGAGGAAACGAAATCGGTTTTCGAGGTCATTCAACGGGCCGACCAAATGCTGCATTTGCCTTACCAGTCCTACGAGCCGATTGTACGGTTTTTCAATGAAGCGGCTGTGGACCCGCATGTGCGCGAGATCCACGTTTCGTTGTATAAGATCAGCCCGAATTCTTTTATCCTCAACTCGTTGATCAGCGCATCCAAAAACGGGAAGCGTGTCACGACGTATGTGGAACTGAATACCAAACTGGATATCCAGGAAAACCTGCAATGGTCGAAAAAGATGCGCGACGCGGGGGTGAAGATATTGTTAAGTGTGCCTGGTTTGAAGGTGCATGCGAAAATGGCATTGGTAAAGCGCAAGGTGCATAAAGGCTGGGAGCGTTATGCCTTCCTGGGGACCGGCGGTTTTTACCGGCTTACCAGCCGTGAGATCGTCGATCACGCGCTACTCACCTCGCATCGCGAGCTAACCAATGAGCTCGAACTGCTTTTTGGGTACCTGTCCACGCAGGATGAGCCGAAGAAATACAAATACCTTCCATTCAATACATTACAGGTTACGCAGTTCAACCTTCAAAAGCGGCTGCTCGATTTGATGGACCGGGAGATTGCCAATTGCAATGCGGGGCTTAAATCATTCATTACCATTAAAATCAACCAGTTGCAGGACCATATCCTGATCGACAAACTTTATCAGGCGGGTCAGGCGGGTGTGCCTGTGCATGTGATCGTGAGTGAGAGCTGCGGGTTGATCTCCGGGCTGCCTTCTATCAGTGATAATATTGTGGTGAGCAGGCACGTCGACCGGTATATCGAAAACACGCGGATATTCCATTTCGGTAACCGCGGGAATGATGAGATTTACGTCACATCCTGCGACTGGACACACCGGAACCTGCATCGACGGATAGACATTTGCTTCCCGATACTGGACGAAACACTGAAAAACCAGATGCGGACCGTGCTGCGGAACTATGTGAATGACAACCAGAAATCGGTGCGGCTGGACCTCTACCAGAATAACCTGCGTATTGCCGACGACGCCCGCGGGAAGCTGCGCGCACAGGAGGCCAACTACCGGTTAGTGGAGAAAATTGAGCGGAATGGGCTCTCGCGACGTTCAGAAATATAAGCTTTCCAATGGCTTAAAAAAATTTTATCAGCATTAAATTTCTGAATCGGCTGTCAGATTTAATGGACGGCATTTGTAGAAAACATAAAGAAATTTCGAAGGACTTTTTTCGTTGTCACCGCTTGCATGGTCTTGAAGTGTAAGGGGTATATGCTTATATTTGAAACACATCATTCTGAATCAATCCTAAAAGACATTTTTAAGCATGGGAATAGTAGAGCGAAGAGAGCGGCTTAGAATACAGGTACGCTCAGACATCGTGAAGACAGCCAAGGATATAGCCCGCGAGGATGGCTGGACGGCTGTTTCAATTCGCAAAATTGCTGATGTGATTGAGTACAGCCCGCCTATTCTCTATGAGTATTTTGAAAGCAAAGACAAACTCCTGGAAGCCATCCGCATGGAAGGTTTCGACTATTTACAGACGGAGTTTGTGAAGATAAAAGGGCATTTCAGCAACCCGCAGAAGCAGCTCGTCGAGGTCGCGCAGACGATCTGGCATTTCGCTGTCGAAAATCCGGAGGTTTTTCAGGTGATGTTCAATCTCGAAGGCGCTTATTGCGATTCGAAGAAGGCCTATTCGCAGGCTATGAGCATCAAGGATAACCCTGTTTGGGAAATGATCGCAGGCCTTCGCCCGAAATCGGGTGACCTGGTTACCAAAACATATTACGAATGGTGGTGCCTAACCTTCGGGTTTATCAGCATTACCATGACCACCCAGCCACGTTACGCATTTCCACAGGCCGAGCCTGTTTATATGGAAGGCATCCGGAGATTCATCCGGAGCATTATGTAACAGAAGGCGAAGAATGTTGGCGTATCTCTATTTTACTTTGGTGATAAACCAGTGAATATGGAGGTACGCTTTTCGTTAGCCAGGCGTTTCCGCCGATGATCGAGTCGTGACCGATCACGGTTTCTCCCCCCAGGATTGTCGCATTGGCATACACTACCACATTATCCTCGATCGTCGGGTGCCGCTTGTGTGATGCGAGCGACTTCGAAACGTGCGTCGCACCGAGTGTAACACCCTGGTAGAGCTTCACATTATTACCAATATGCGTCGTTTCACCGATCACCACCCCTGTGCCGTGGTCGATAAAGAATGAATGGCCGATGGTCGCGTTCGGGTGGATGTCGATCCCGGTCTGGCTGTGGGCGAATTCCGTGAGCATGCGCGGGAGCAGCGGAATGCCGCTCTTGGCAAATGAATGTGCAAATCGGTAGGTAGCAATCGCCATAAAACCGGGATACACTGAAATCACCTCTTCGATGCTCACCGAAGCCGGATCATTATCCGTAATCGACTGGGCGTCCTTCAAAAGCGATTCGTAAATACCGGGGATTTGTGCAAACACTTCGTCCAGTATTTCCTCTGTATCGCGTTCCAGCTGAGGCAGAAGCGGTTGCAGCATGCAGTCCAGATCGTGGCGTAAATCAGCATATTTCATAGCCAGATCCTTGGCCGGGCAACTGGGGCAATCCTTGCTGATCGGGAAGAGAAAATTGATCAGATTTTGGATAAATTTCCCCGCGTCCTGCCTTGAAGGCAGCTTATACCGGTATTTTTCGTTCTGCGCGGACAGGCGCTCAAAGAAAAGTGCTTGCTGGGTGGCTGTCATTAAAATAGAGGTTAACCTATACCGTTAAACCATTGCTGGCATTGCTTTTGAGTATCCAACAACGAAATGCACCGAAAAATTTTGAGAGTGGCATCTTCTTTTTTAAAAAGGCCATTTATCAGTTTTTTCTCCCGATAAAATCGTATATTGAAATATCCTGTGAATTTAGGAAATAAGGCAAGATTCTTTACGGCGTATGTTAAGTTTTAAATTACTTCGTTCGGCTATCCTGTTCCTTTCCTTATCCGTTTCACTGAGCTCCTGCTTTTCGCGGTACATTATTTCAGCCAAGGAAGTGCGGAGGCATTATGCTGATAAGAAGGTCAAGCCGAAGGAAATATTCATCAAGAACGACACACTTTCTCTCTCGCTGGCCAGCATGGGGCCTGATACGCTTCCGATGCTGCTGCTCATTCATGGTGCTCCGGGGTCATTATGGGGATATATGAACCTGATGGACGACGAGGACCTGCAAAAGCATTTTCATATCGTTTCGGTAGATAGGGTAGGTTACGGCAAATCGCGCTTGAAAAAACGGCGCTATGTGACGTCGATCGAAACACAGGCTCACGCGCTGCTCCCGGTGTTCTCGCTGAATAAAAGTGACCAGAAGGTGATAGTCCTTGGCCGGTCGTATGGCGCGCCCATTGCTGCGAGACTGGTCTCGTTGGCTTCCGAACAAGTGAAGGAGCTTATCATGGTGTCGCCGGTTATCGACCCTGAAACCGAAAGGTTCTTCTGGTTCTCCAAATGGGGAAGGCTGAGCTTTGTGCAGCTTTTTCTGCCTGCTTCATTCAATGCAGCCACTGCTGAAAAGTATAGTCATGCCGATGAACTGCGCAAGTTGCTGCCGGTTTGGGAAAAGCTCAGCGTCCCTACTACGGTAATTCAGGGCGGCAACGATTGGATTGCCGATCCTTCGAACATCGATTTTGCCAAAAAACATATCAAGAGCAAGCGTGCCCAATACATATTCCTATACAACGCGGGTCACATGATTACTTTTTCCCATGCGGCAATGATCAAGGAAATGCTGCTGAAAAGCAGGCTGTTTCAGGACAAGATCACTGCGTTAGAGCCCAGGGGCGAGGAAATGGGGAATGAATAGGTGTTTCTAACAAGCATTTAAGAAGAAAGCGGCAGATCACAGGACCTGCCGCTTTTCTATTTAATAATTAACCTATGGTAATACGTGAAATTGTATTTCACCTAAAACAACTATATCCCATAGGACGACATTCACGCCGGGCACCATTACAAGTAGCCGGCATTATCTCAATACTTTCTGCGTCACCGAGTCTTTCGCATTGCTTGCGCGGATCAGGTACATGCCTCGTGCAAGGTTGCGCATATCAAATACTTCCTGGACGGAAATCTCGGGTGTTTTACTGGCGATCTCCGTCAGAATGCGGCCGTTCATATCGATCAACTGCAAACGGATGATAGCCCGTTGTTTGCTGTATGCTTTTACGGTTACGAAATTTTCGGTGGGTACGGGGTATGCCTGGACGGCCATCGAAACCTCCGAAGATGAAACAACCGGTGTAGAGGTGATCACGCCGCCATACTCGGATGATTCATAAGGCGGAATTTCAACGGTATCTCCCGGTTTATCGATCACGGTCACCATCCCTTCGCGATAGCTTTCAGAGATTTTCACACCGCCGCGCCATTCCGTGACAACCATGGCAACAAGGTAGTTGCCTACCACTTCGGGAGCTGTCCAAACCAGTTTTTTCTGCGCCGCATCCACTTTAAATGTGCCGGTAGCGCTGATTTCGTTCGGGAACAAATAGGTGTGGTCGAGCATTCGCACGCCGCACGTACCGGGCGAAGGCTTGCTCAGCCGCGCAACCCGCACCGTAATGCTGTCGTTATCCGCGACAGTTGGTTTTAAATCAATGGAAAAGACCTGTTTTACACCTGCTTCGAAAGACAGATAAGGTAATACGGGAGTAGAGTTTGGTTGCTGAGTGTCAATAACCGTCCATATGAATTGGGTGGTTCCGAGCGCGTCGGGAAGATTTATGATATTGGGACTTCGCTCGTCATTCGCGACGGATATCTGATAAATGCCCGAACTATTGAACGTGTAATTGGTCTCATACTTGTGAACAACCGCGCTTCCGGGCAGAACTTCCGGATCGATAGCCACACGCGGCATATCAATTACATTGCCATCGCCCATACATACCTTGATGCTGCCCATAGATTCTGCCGGACCGCCGCCATTAGGATCCAGGTACATCCTTACCGCGATTTTATAGGTTTGCCCGGAGATGTAAGTCGCCATAATCTCCCCGCCTCGCAGGTGGGTAGCGTGCGCATACACCGAAAGCAGGATCAGTAAGAGAATGCTGTAAACTGATTTCATATAGAGGAAAAAGAAGCCGTGAGGTTACATAGTATATATGTTTCAAAACGCGCAGAGAGCGTGTTTTTGTATGGCTTCCTTAAAACAAACTGCTAGTCCTTATAAATCAATATCTCACGTTTGCCGTCACTTTTGATATAACCGCGGTACATTCCTTCACTGTTGAAAGGCATCGCAACATTTCCGTTCCGGTCCACCGCGATCACGCCGCCTTCCCCACCTCTCTCGACCAGCTTTTTCATCACCACTTCGTTGGCTGCGTCGGCCAGGGAAAGTCCTTTGTACTCCATTAAAGCTGAGATATCGTGCGCAACCACCGAGCGGATGAAATACTCGCCATGGCCCGTTGCCGAAACCGCGCAAGTGGCATTGTTGGCGTAAGTTCCGGCACCGATAATCGGCGCGTCGCCGATACGCCCGTACCGCTTGTTGGTCATTCCGCCGGTGGAGGTTCCTGCCGCCAGGTTACCGTATTTATCCAATGCCACACAACCGACAGTTCCGAATTTCTTACCCTCTGTGAAAATAAGGGAGGAAGGGGAGGAAGGGGAGGAGGGGCTCTTTCCCTTTCCTCCTTCCTCCGTTCCTCCCTTTCCTCCATTCTCCTCTTTCGCATTATGATCCAGCTCTGTTTTCTCCTGTGCTTTGGCGCGTTCCAACGCTTTGTACCGGGCTTCGGTGTAGAAGTACGACGGGTCTACGATTTGCAGCCCTTTTTCTTTGGCAAATTGCTCGGCCCCCTTGCCGGCCATCATCACGTGCACCGACTGGTCCATTACCGCAATGGCCGCCGAAATGGGGTTTTTGATGGTCGTAACACCGGCCACGGCACCTGCTTTCAGCGTTTTCCCCTCCATGATGGCGGCGTCCATTTCGTTTTTACCCTCGTTGGTAAAGACAGCACCTTTGCCAGCATTGAACAGCGGCGAATCCTCCATTACGTGAATAGCAGCTTCGACGGCCTGTACGCTCGTGCCGCCCTTTTTGAGCACTTCATAACCTTTCTGCAATGCCAGATCGAGCCCCTCGCGATAGGCCTTCTCGCGCTCGGGGCTCATGTTCGCGCGCGTGATAGTGCCCGCGCCCCCGTGTATGACGAGTGTGATCTTGTCGGAATAGTCCTGCGCGAATGCGGAAATGCAGGAGAATGTAATTAGCAGGGTTAGGGAAAGCTTTTTCATGAAATAGTAATTTGAGTGATGATTTCAAATCTAGTAACTAAAATCCTATATCCCTATCAGACTGATAATCGGTGGGCTAGGCTCTGAATGTACGAAAAGCGCGTTTTTTTAGCAGTAGAGCACATTCTGGTGCTACTTTTGGTAGTTCTGATTAAAATTTATTTAAAAAACCGAAAACTGATGAAAAAAGTAGTGCTTAGCCTGGGAGTTCTTCTGGGCAGCCTGTATGGTCCGGCTCATGCGCAGCAAACGGCCGAATGGAAGTATGTGCAAGGCAAGATCGTAACGCCATGGGCGGAAAAAGTGGTGGCAGCAAACCCGCTTCCCGAATATCCCCGTCCGCAAATGGTACGCCCGAACTGGCAGAATATCAATGGGCTCTGGAACTACGCCATCGTTCCCCAAAGCGCCGGCGATACCAAGCCCTCCACTTTCGATGGTAAGATATTAGTCCCGTTTGCCGTTGAATCCGCATTGTCGGGCGTGGGCAAAACAGTGGGTAAGGATAGTATTCTCTGGTACCAGCGCTTAATCGATTTTGCACCGAAATTGAAGGACCAGCGCGTGCTGATCCATTTCGGAGCGGTGGACTGGAAAGCGGAGGTATTTGTGAATGGCAAACCCGCCGGAAGCCACCAGGGCGGCTATGACCCGTTCAGCTTCGATATTACCGACCTGCTTGTGAAGAAAAAGCAGCAGGAAATCGTCGTGAAAGTATGGGATCCGAGCAGCGACGGCCCACAGCCGCGCGGAAAGCAGATCAAAAACCCGCACGGGATCTGGTACACGCCCGTGACCGGTATCTGGCAGACGGTTTGGCTGGAAACGGTTGCTACCAGCCATATTACCCAAGTTACGCCGGTAGCCGATATCGATAAGCAGACGCTTACTGTAAATACGGAGGTAGCAAGCGCCGGAGCGACTGACAAGGTGAAAATCACTGCGTGGGATGGCGTGAATAAAGTGGCTGAACAAGAGGTAGCGCCTAACCAGCCGGCTACGCTGGCTATCAGCGACGCGAAGCTTTGGTCGCCGGATGCACCGAATCTTTACAATCTGACCGTGACGCTTACCCGCAACGGAAAGCCGGTGGACGAGGTGAAAAGCTACGCTGCGATGCGTAAAATCGGTGTGCAGGTGGATGAGAACGGCATTCAGCGTATGACGCTGAACAACAAGTTCTTGTTCCAATACGGTCCGCTCGACCAGGGTTGGTGGCCCGATGGTCTGTACACGGCGCCTACCGATGAGGCATTGAAGTTCGATATCCTGAAAACGAAGGAAATGGGCTTCAATATGATCCGCAAGCACGTGAAAGTGGAGCCTGCAAGATGGTACCGCTATTGTGATGAGCTTGGAATGCTCGTGTGGCAGGATATGCCGAGCGGTGACCTGGGTAATAACTGGGAAATGCGCCCGGGTATCACCGGCAACGAAACCGACAAAAAGCGTACGCCGGAATCCGAAAATATCTATAAAACAGAATGGAAGGCGATTATGGACGCCAACCGTTTCTTCCCGTCGATTGTGGTTTGGGTACCATTCAACGAGGCTTGGGGACAGTTTAAAACGGCCGAGATTACTAACTGGACCATGCAATACGACCCGTCACGCCTCGTAAACAGCGCCAGCGGCGGTAACTTTGAGCCGGTAGGACATATTATCGATTTGCATAACTATCCTGCGCCGGTGATGCCGCGCCCGGATTTGTTCGGTCAGAAGCAGATTATTGTATTGGGGGAATTTGGCGGACTAGGTTTGCCGGTCGACCAGCACGTTTGGCAACAGAAAGATAACTGGGGTTATCAGAGCTTTAAAAATCAGGAGGAGCTTTATAACCGCTATGCGACGTTCATCGACCGATTTGAACCTTTGATTAAAAAGGGACTTTCAGCAGCTGTTTACACGCAGACTACCGACGTGGAAGTCGAAACCAATGGTTTAATGACTTATGATCGCAAGGTGATTAAGTTTCCTGAGGCTAAGTTGAAACAAATCCATTCGAAGCTTTACGATCCTTCGTTTGTGAAGTTGAAGTGACCGCCGACGGCCGACCGCTGACCGCCGATTTGTAGTAAAGCAATCGGAGGTCGGCCGTCAGTGGTCGGCGGTCATTTTTGAATAAATCGGCGGTCGGTCGTCAGCGGTCGGCCGTCTATTTCCCTTTCAATTGCGCTTCCACAACGGCAATCGCTACCATGTTTACGATCTCCCGCACCGAGCTACCTAATTGCAGCACGTGTACCGGCTTTTTGAGGCCCAGAAGGATCGGTCCGATGGTTTCTAGTTCCGCAGCTTCTTTCAGCAGGTTGTAAGCGATGTTACTGGCGGAAAGGTTCGGGAAGATCAATGTATTCGCACCGCCGTCGACCAGGTCGCTAAACGGGTGATTTTCCTTCAACAACGTGGTATTGAATGCAAGGTGCGCCTGCAATTCACCTTCCACGATCATCGACGGGTTGCGTTTTTTCAGGATTGCCGTGGCGTCACGCATTTTCTCGGCGTCGGCACCTTTGGCGCTGCCGTAGTTGGCATAGGTCACCAATGCAATGCGCGGCTGGATATTAAAACGCTCCACGGCTTTCGCAGTCAGCTCGGTGATCTCAACGATGTCATCGACGGTCGGGTCGAGGTTAACGGTCGTGTCGGAGAAGAACAGCGGGCCTTTCGGTGTGAGCAGAATGTACATACCGGCCACTTTGTTGACGCCTTCCTGCTTGCCGATTACTTGCAATGCCGGGCGGATCGTGTCGGGGTAGGTTCTTGTCAGACCGGAAATGAATGCATCCGCCTCGCCGTTTTCGACCATCATCGAGCCGAAATAGCTTTTGAAATACATGGTCCGTCGCGCTTCGATAGGGGTGAGGCCCTTTCTTTTGCGTTTTTCGAACAGTTTCGCGGCATATTTTTCGATCATCGGCTCGCTTTCCGCTGCCCGTGGGTCGATGATCGATACATCGGCCAGGTCGAGCTTGCTTTCACGGATCAAATGCTGAATGGTTTCCTTGTTACCGAGCAGGATCGGCGTCGCGATGCCTTCGTCGCGCACCTGCTGAGCGGCACGCAATACCTGGATGTTCTCCGCATCCGCAAAAACCACCTTTTTGGGAGCGAGTTTCGCTTTGTTGAGGATCACGCGGGAAATCTGCTCATTGCGCCCCAGACGGCTCGAAAGCTCCTGTTCGTAGGCATCCCAGTCGGTGATTACCTTGCGTGCCACGCCGGTTTCGATCGCGGCTTTCGCCACAGCGGGGGCTACGGTCGTCAGCAGGCGCGGATCTACCGGTTTTGGAATAATATAATTTTTGCCAAAAACGATGTTAGTTTCATTATAGGCAAGGTTTACTATATCAGGAACCGGCTTTTTGGCCAGATCAGCCAATGCGTGCACCGCTGCCAACTTCATTTCCTCATTGATTTCCGTCGCGCGTACGTCGAGCGCACCCCTGAATATGTACGGGAAACCGAGCACGTTATTCACCTGGTTGGGATAATCGGAGCGGCCGGTAGCCATAATCACGTCCTCGCGCGCTTCTACGGCATCAGGATAGGGGATTTCGGGATTGGGGTTGGCCATCGCGAGCACGATCGGATCTTTCGCCATGGATTTTACCATTTCCTTTGAAACGATATTGGCAGTCGAAAGTCCGAGGAACAGGTCGGCACCTACCATTGCTTCTTCGAGCGATTCATAAGCCTTATCTGTCGCGAATTGCTTCTTCATATCCGATAGATCCGTCCGGCCGTTGTGAATGTGGCCTTTGGTATCGAACATGGCGATGTTCTTCGGACTGGCGCCCAGCGAGAGGTACAGCTTCGTACACGATACCGCGGAGGCGCCCGCACCCGATACGACCACGCGGATGTCTTCGATCTTCTTGTCGACGAGTACCAATGCATTGAGCATAGCCGCGGCACTGATGATCGCCGTTCCGTGCTGATCGTCGTGCATGACCGGGATATTCAGCTCTTTTTTGAGCCGTGCTTCAATATCAAAACATTCAGGGGCCTTGATGTCTTCGAGGTTGACGCCCCCGAAGGTAGGTTCGAGAATCTTGACAGTTCTGACAAACTCGTCTACATCTTTCGTGTTGAGTTCTATGTCAAAAACGTCGATATCCGCATATATTTTGAAGAGCAGCCCTTTACCTTCCATCACAGGTTTGGAAGCTTCCGGGCCGATATCACCCAAACCAAGTACGGCGGTTCCGTTGCTGATAACGGCTACCAGATTACCCTTGGCGGTGTATTGATAAGCATTTTCTACATTATCCGCGATTTCCAGACAGGGCTCTGCCACGCCGGGCGAATAGGCAAGCGAAAGGTCGCGTTGGGTACTCGTTTCTTTGGTGGGGATAACCTGTATTTTTCCTGGCCTACCCTTGGAATGGTAGTATAGCGCGTCTTCTTTTCTAATTTTTTTGTTCATACCTAAGTTGACGATGTTTCGTGCAAGGTACAAACAATCGGTTCACCGCAATGAATTCTCAGAAGGTATTCGCGAGAATTTCATCACGGCTTTTTGAGACGCCCGGTTACATTTTTTACTGGAAAGTAGAGAGGTCATCGTCAGCTAACGAGGGGCTTTTGACCATTTTTTTACGCTCTTTGACCGAAGCAATGCGTTTTTTGAGAAAATAGGCAAACACCATGTACAATCCGAACATTCCGATGTAAATGTAGAGCGAAGCGGTATTGGTAATGTCGCCGTGGAATGTGAAAAACAATGCCGTGTTCACGATCGTGACCATCCAGAGCGTGAATGACGCCCAGAAGTGGTTCAGGCCATTGTCTATCAAGATATGGTGCATGTGGTTGCGGTCGGCCACGAAGGGTGAGCCCCCTTTGAAAATACGTACAATAAAAACGCGCAGGGTATCGAAGATCGGGACAATCAGAAGCACCATCACGATGATCGGCGCATTGAAATACGCATTAGGATCGTGCAGGTAACCTACATTCAGCGAGAGGAATTCTACGGCGAAGATCGAAAGTAGGTAGCCTACGATCAGCGAACCTGTGTCGCCCATGAAGATTTTGCTGGTTTTCGAAAAATTGAAACGAAGGAAGCCAAGCAATGAACCCGACATCGCGAATGCAAGGCAGCCGAACGAGAAGTGATCATTGGCGATAAACCAGATACCAAATCCAAGACCTGCGATGAGGCTGATACCGCCGGCCAGACCGTCGATCCCGTCGATCAGGTTGATCGCGTTGATGATTGCGATGAATATGAAAACGGTGAGTGGAATGCTGATAAAGTCCGAAACGCCGTGAATGCCGAAGATACCGTAGAAGTTGTCGACTTTGAAATTCCCCATCGCGACGAGGATCAGCGACGCGAAAATCTGGATAATGAGCTTTTTGGTAGGGTCTACCGCCAGGATATCATCCTTAATTCCGAGGAAGAACAGGATGATTACGCCGGTCATGGCCAGGCTGATCAGGTTCGAATCGAGGATATTCTCCGAATGCGGCCACAGAAAGTAGGCGATCAGCGTAGCTGCGAATATGGCAATGCCTCCCAAAGTAGGCGTTTCCGTCTCATGTGAGCTCCTGAAACCCGGCTTGGCAGTCAAATGCAGCAGGTTAGAGAGGTTAATGATGATGGGTATCGAAATGATCGAAAGGAAGCATCCGATCAGAAATGAGAGAAGGCATTGATAAATGTCGTGATGGACAAGCGTATTGACGTTTCCTTCGGTCAATATTTGCAGAGGTAGTTGTAGTTCCATGTGCCTGTCAAATTAGGAAGTGCGTTGAGGGCGGATCGAAAAATCCAAATCAAATGTCGAAATATAAACCAATAATTGAAATATGCAAATGCCTGAATATCAAAATATTTACTATCTGGTTTAAGGTACTTGAGTTGACTTCCGGGCCCTAAATAAATTGAATAATTTTTCTCAAAGGTTTTAACCACAAAGTGTAAAACCGGGGTTTTAAATTGTTGATTTTCCAGGCTAGCCGATCGTTCTGGTTGGCCGCTATCCGGTTCTTTAGTGTGCTGTTGCTAACCCCTCCGGCCCGCATTTTCACGAGGACTTTGGGCAGGTAGGCAAGCTTGATGTTTTCACGATGAACAAACCGCAGCATCAGTTCATAATCTGCTGCGCTTCCCAGATCGAGGCGGAAACGCCCGTGTGTGTTGTAGACCTCTTTCTTGACGAAAAAGGTTGGGTGTGGCGGCATCCATCCATTCAGAAACGCGCCAACCTTATATGCACCAGAGACCCACTTTCTGCGTACCACCGTTGCATCATTCGCATCAATATATTCCAAATCGCCATAGGAAGCGTCGGCATTGCTGGATGCCAGCGCCTCTGCTACCTCGCTGACCACCGAAGGATATGCGTAAAAATCGTCGGCATTCAGGATTCCTATTACGTCACCGGTTGCCAATTGTATGCCTTTGTTCATGGCATCGTAGATTCCGGCATCGGGTTCACTCAAAAAACGGGCAATTTTGTCACCGTAAGATCGTACAATGTCCTGGGTACCATCCTTGGAGTTTCCATCCACGATAATGTACTCGATATCCGGATAGTCCTGTCCGAGCACGGATTCAATGCTGTGGCGAATCGTCGCTGCGCCGTTATATACAACAGTAAGTATGCTTACTTTCAACTGGTTATCGTTCTTGTTTTGATATACTTCGCAGGATTTCCCTGGTAAATTCCATAAGGCTCCATGTGGCTCGTAGCCACCGATCCGACGGTCAGCAGCGCGTGCGAACCTACTTGTACGCCCGGGCAAACCGTCGCCTGCGCACCGATCCAGGAGCCTGTGCCAAGCGTTATGGGCTTCACAATCAGGTCAAAAGTGCTTTTTCTGTAATTATGGTTGCCGGTCAGAAGCATCGCTCCCTGCGACAGGCATGCATTTGATTCAATAGTCACCAATGTGAGGTTGTCGATCCACACATTTTCGCCGATCCACACGTGGTCGCCTATTTGAAGGAACCAGGGGTATTTCACATTCACCTTCGGCTTGATCACCACTCCTTTGCCGATCTTCGCGCCGAACAAGCGGAGCAATGCGACCTTGAATGCAGAAGGATATGGAATGTGTGTGTGGATAAACAAACGGTTCAGCAAATACCAGATCACGAGCTTCGGATAACCGCCCGGATTGTACCAATCGTTGTTATAAACGGACAGATTGGTTTGGGTTTCTGAGGTCTTTTCCATATTCCGTCCTGAAATGTGATATAATAGCTTCCTTGTCGCGCCCTACCCGGTGATACACCTCGTAAATCTTGGCATCTACCAGGAAACGGTACCAAAACCCCTGTAAAACGTGCCATATGAGCCCCTTTGTTCCATCCAGAAATCCTAATTTGACAAAATACCTGTATGTGAAATAGATAAACGGCCTCGTGAAGAGGGGCATATTGGCATATTTGATTTTCAGAAAACGCGTACGCTGTTCCTGGCTGCCCCAGAAACTGGGTTCGACGGTTTCCTTGCTGTCAAAGTTATATTTAATGTTCAACAGGTCGATGACCTCCCGGATTGCGTAATTGTTATGCTTCTGCGTCCACCAGGTGAGGTTATTGAGCGTATGATCGACGATATCGTGCTGCAATTGAGCGGTGGTGCCGCTGCTGAGTTTGATATGCTCGTCCATCCAGAGCTCCTCACAAATTCCCAGCCCGCGCCGCCACACGCGCAAGAGCCAGATCGGGTAGTACCCGCCGCGACGAATCCATTTCTCCATAAAAATCACCCGACGCTTCACGTAAAGCCCCGAAACATTCTCCGGCACTTGCGCGAGTGAGTGGTTCAGTTCCTGCGCCAGCTCGGGGGTAAGGTACTCGTCCGCGTCCATGCGCATGAGCCACTGAGTCTGGAAAGGGCTATTCCGGATACCGAAATTGAATTGGAATGCGTAAGAAACCCACGGGTTTTGAACGACGGTAGCCCCGAGACTTTCGGCGATTGCCACCGTGTCGTCGGTCGAAAACGAGTCGACGATGAAAATCTTGTCGGTAACCTGTAACAGGCTTTGAATGCACCGGCCGATGTGCTTGGATTCGTTGTGTGTTAAAATGATGACGGATAAATCGACCATATCGGTTACTTTGCCCGTAAATGTAGTTACTTTTTTTGAACTTTCTTGTATTCTTCCAATAACTGGCTGGCAACCACGCGGATGTCAAAATTTTCGGTTACCATCTTGTAGGCTCGATTTGCGATGCCTTCCGCGTAGGGTTTGTCTTGTAATATTTTAAGAAGGCCATCCGCCACACCATCGCTGGTCAGTGGCGTCAGATAGGCAGCGTCGTAGCGGGCAATGTAGTCGCCGAAGCCCACTCGATCCGACACGAGCGCAGGTACGCCCGAGGTCATGGCTTCGAGCACCGCGATCGAAAACCCTTCGGAGTAGGAGGGCGAAACGAACAGATCAGCATCGGCTAATGCCTCCTTCTTGATCGTGTCGGTCAGCATACCTACCAGTTTAATGCGACCTTCGAGGTTATGTTTGCGGATAAAATCTTCGGTTTCTGCCTGGTAGCCGTCATCCGGCCCGGCCAGTATCAGCTGGGCATTGGGTATCTGCTCGTGAACTTTCTGAAATGCGGGCAAAAGCAGGTCGAGGCCCTTCTTGATGTTCAGCCTGGCCAGGAACAATATCATTTGCTGGTCGGGCGAAATGCCGTGCCTGGCTCTGAAAATACCCTTGGCAGGCAGATTAGCCCGGTTATATTCGTCGAGTTTCATGCCATTCGGCACGATCACCATGTTTTTGGGGCGGTAACCCAGGTAACGGATCACATCCTCTTCTTCGTCGGTGTTGTTGATCTGGATCAGATCGGCTTTACCAAGAAGTCTTTTTTGATAAAGTAAAGTCACCAGATCCTTCTTCCATTTGCTGTGCGCTACCGCCCATTTGTCGAGCAGGCCGTGGATGGTGATGACCTTCACTGCCTTCGAAGGAATCAGGAATGGCGCCAGGCTACCGAAATGCCAGATCCCATGCATGTGTATCACGTCGTATTCGTGAATATGCTTTTTCAGGTATTTGTACAATTCGACGGAAAATTCCCGGTAAAAGTTGCTCACGGGCGTGGTGCGTGCCACCGCGATCAGGCGTGCGCCATCGGGCACGGGGTACATTTTCTCGCCGGGCGTCATCGGGCTCAGGATCGTCACCTGGTGGCCTTGCTTTACGACCTCCGTGGTGTGGTCGTAGATGATGCGGGCCGGGCCTCCGATCGCCCATGTATATGCACAAATATTGAGTATTCGCATGCTTGGGGTTTAATGTATAGTTGTGTTCGCTGTGCTCCCGGTCATTGCGCGGCCAGGTCGCAGTACGTCTCGGCCATTTGCGCAGCCACCGGGCCGGACGCGAATGGAGCGATCAGTTTTAAAGATTCTTTTCCCATTCCGGCAATGCGGTCGGGATTTTGGATGAAAAACGTTAAATGATTTTCCAACTCGGCTTGTTGTGTGTGATTGAATGTAAATCCATTCACCCCATGCTGTACCAGATCGCCCGCGCATCCGCAGGTTTCGGATACGATCACGGGCATTCCGCACACCATTGCCTCGTTCACCACCAGTCCCCACGGCTCCGACTTGCTCGGCAGCACCAGCACATCGCTCTGCGCCAGCCAGCCGGGCACCTGGTACCAGGGAAATCCGCCTGCAAACAGGATCCTGCCCTCAAACCCGGAATCGGTCGCGAGCTTTTCCAAATTTTCCTTTTCTGGGCCGCCGCCCACAAAAAGCAGCTGCCAGTCGGCGCCGGTTTGTTTCACAGCCTGGGCAAATGCACGGATTAACGTATCCAGGTTCTTTTCAGGTGCTAGCCTGCCCACGTAGACGAATTTTCTTGCGGCAGCCTTTGGCGTCTTATCAAGCTCTTTTTTAGCTTCTTCGTACCGCTGGCGGATTACTTCTTCATCAATCACTGCCGCGTGTCGTACTTTAATGGCAGCTTTCGCCACGCCCAGGCTTTCCAGGTATTCAGCCGATGTTTTACCAAAGCAAAAAAATGCATTGGCGCGGCCGACGATCACTTTCTTGATTGCCTCTTTCCATCCCGAGCGGTTATGGTCCGCGGAGGACGATTCCGATGAAATCACCACTTTCACGCCTTTGGCACGCGCATAAAACATGAGCAACACCTGTGCCCAGTCAAAATAGCCGGTGATATTGAGTACATCGGGTCGGTACTCATTGAAAACCCTGAAAAGCGCTTTGCGCCGTTCATCGACGCTTGTCTGATCGAGGCTGCGCTCAAAAAGGACCTTATAGGGATAATCATAGACGATCGTATCGTCGTTTTGCATGACTTTCCGGCTCGCCTCATACAAGGCGATCTGCGCAACAAGCAGCTCGTCGGCGGGGTTGGACCGCTTCATAGCGAGGTGGATCTCACTGAAAAGCTTCGATTTATAATGTGCCCATAGTTGGTTGTGAACAATCAGTACGCGCATCATTTCCGAAGGTTAAGGTATTCCTGAAACAAGGGGTACAGATTATCGGCCAGGAAAACCTGCCCGCCGCTGTTGAAATGCACGACGTCCATCTTCCGGTAACGTTCCTTTGAAACACCGAACTGGAATTCATCTATCAGCCTGATATTCTTCTCTTTGGCGAATGCGATGATCTCTTGCCCCTGGTCGTTGAAATGGCCCAGGTCGATCTCCGAAATTTCCGGGTGCAGGTAGATGAACATCGGGATATTCTGCTGTTTGGCGATTTCATAAATCTGCTCGTAACCCGGATTAAATATCAGACCGGGCTTGCGGATACCCGCCTCGTTGAGCTTTTTGGCTTCAACCGTGTCCTCGACCGCTTTTGCGTCGGCCGCCACGTGCGCACTGTCGGTCACGTCGGGTTTTACAATTGCGATATTCTCCTCCTTTTTCTCTGGTTCGGGCGTCAGAAAAAGAGTATCCAGGAAATAAAAGAACATCCAGCGATACCGGTCCCAAAGTTCATAGAGTGCTACTTTATATTGTTTGTCGGGCCAGCCGGGATCGATGCCCACAGGGCTCTGGTGGGACATGATGTCGTGCGCATCGTGGCTGCTCGTCACCAGGCAAATCAGTTTTGCCTTGAATGTGCCGTATTTTTTGAGGTAGGCGGCGATATTATCCGGTCCCCACGATCCGGCGGAGATGTTCAGAACGCGCACACGTTTGTTGAAATCCTTTAAAAAACGCTTTTCTAGCAGGGTAGAAGCAATGCTGTCCTGGTCGGTGAGGCTTCCACCGTTGACGACCGAATCGCCGATCAGCAATATCACGAGGCTGTCCGTCGGCAACACCTCCTCATTCCGCATGGAGAGGCTATTGGTACGCAGCACCTGGCCGAACCGTTTTACGTCCTGGTTTGGTGCATATATATATTCAAAATCAGGATCGGATACGTAGAGAGGCGAATTACAAAAGCCATATTTTACCCTTAATACAACTTCGGTAATCCCGGCAAGAATGACAATGGCAATTAAAAAACCGTAAACAAACTTTAACATCAAGTGAACGTCTTCTGCGTCGAAAGTGAGTGCAAATTTAGGATTACTTTTTCCATTTACTGCTTTTTCGCTTTTCGTTAACTAAATAAGTCAGCATTAAACCCGGCATTATCGCTGTTGCCGACCTTCCTCCCCGGCGTTTACATAACTCCCCAACTACGTGGCACGGCAACAACGCCGGAATATCCCCGGACGTCTTGTGTTCAAGGCTCTGCCACTGGCACAAGTCTTTATCAAGGTGCGGTTTCAGTTTTGTATTAATCAAAACCTAAAAAAACGTATCATGGGATTTATAGAATCAAAAACGGGGATGAACGCCGAGCCGGTGAAGCTCTTTGTGCACGAGGTAGGGCAGGGTAAACCCGTCATATTCATTTCAGGCTGGCCGCTTAGCCATGAAATGTGGGAGTACCAGTTCAATGTTTTGCCTAAACACGGTATTCGCTGCATAGGCTACGACCGCCGTGGCTTTGGAAAGTCGGACAAACCGTGGAATGGCTACGATTACGACACGCTGGCTGCCGATCTTAAATCGGTAATCGATTCGTTGAATCTGGACGATGTGATTCTCGTCGGGTTTTCGATGGGAGGAGGCGAGGTAGTGCGTTACCTGAGCAAATATGGCAGCAGCAAAGTTTCGAAGGTTGTCCTGATCAGTACCGTACTTCCCTACATGCTCAAAACCGACGATAATCCGGATGGTGTGCCTCAGGATTTGTTTGATGGTTTTGTGAAAGAGATAGAGGACGACCGGCCCAAATTCCTGGCTGGCTTTGCCAGGGATTTTTATGGAAACGGATTCCTGAACAATGCCGTTAGTGACGAGCTGCTGCAATGGCATGGCATGCTGGCGTTGCAAGGTTCGGGGCGTGCCACCACGCAGTGCATCCGCAGTTTCAGCGCCACCGATTTCCGGAATGAAATATCATTGCTGGATATACCCGTGCTCATTATTCACGGCGAAGATGATAAGACGGTCCCTGTTGACGTGAGCAGCGAGCGGACATCTCAAATGCTGCCTGGCGCTGAGTACATCGTTTACGAAAGTGCTCCGCATGGCCTTTTTGTCACGCATAAGGAACGGCTGAATGAGAATCTGATCCAGTTCATCAACCAGGAAGTGGTGACGATCAGTAACCCGTACACCGACATTTCGTCTTAGCATCCGCAAATCCGATTGTAAGCATGCAGGGGCGAACCGTTAGATTCGCCCCTGCTTTTTTATGCGATCATTTCTATCAGCTCGATGCGGTTCCCGAACGGGTCGCGGAATGAGAAGCGGTTGCGGTCGGGGATTTTGCTGTCATTTTTTATGGCAACGCCATGCTTTTCAAGTATTGCACGGGCCTCTTCCAGATTATCGACTTCAAATGCGGGATGGCGCTGTGAAACGGCCTGCACGTCTTCTGCCCGGATATGCAATTGAATATCACCCATCTGGAACCATATTGCTCCATGGGGCAACGGGTAACCCAGGTCGTTAAGTTCTTGGAGACCTAATACTCCGCCATAGAAATCCCGCGCCTGCTGCTCGGTGCCCGGCGGGATGCAAAGCATAATATGATCGAGCCTTTTGAATTTAATGTTCATCACAAGGAGTGTTTTCGGCATCAAAGCTAGTGCCATATTTTGGATAAATCTTTCTGAGAACTACTATTCCTTTTTACAGCAAGCTAGCCATGTATGTTTTTACATTTTCCCGCAGGTTCGTTTTCACTGCTTCCCAACTTACATTTAGCAGGTCTACCGGATCCGGCTGCTCGTCGGCGTCGTCAAAATAAACGAGTGAACGAACGACCTGCCCGGGGTCGCTTGCAGGATACTTTTGGACGTAGTAGCCAATCATTTCCTTTATATCAAACGCTTCCAAAAGGGCGTGAACATCCCAAAAATCCTTCTTAGCGCCTCTACCCGCTACGGCTCCCAGTTTCATCGCAATCACATCTGGCAGCGAAGCGAGCCTCAGGCCTTCAATGTTATCAGCAGCCGAGATTTCGTTGTATTGATGTCTGATCAGGTCGGTCTTCACTCCGTTGATTTGATATAATAGGGTCTGATTACGGGCGCCTAACTCGACGGCTTTTGGGAATACTTCGGCGATAGCAGCTTTTACATCCGTCATATCAAACGTTTCAGCTGTGAACAAATCAATATCCACTGAAATGCGGTGGCCGAGCCGCAATGCAAGATTTGTTCCACCCACAAGGGAAAACGGCGCCAACTCCGGCAATGCCAGTAGCTGTTTTAAGAGTTCCAGGGTTGGTTCGGCGACTGTCTCCGTGTGTAACATTTAAAATCGGTTATTTGAAGGTCAAATGCGACGCAGATAAAATTGAGAACATCTTTTTTCAAATAAGCGGCGAATACGATCTTTTGCTTAAATCGATGGACGCCATAAAAGCGGACCACATTGATGAAATCCGCCCAGGTTCCGTAATTGGCAACCTTTTCCATTACATACAAATCCTTTTCCTGAAAATCGATTTGGTCGAAATCCACGTCCCAGAAAGCGGTTCTGGATATTGTTGGCTTAGCCATCAAGGAATTTTCCATTTATCAATCAGTTTTTCAGAGGCCCTTTACTCACTTCTTTCCCTTCCTTCCAAACGGATTCGATCTTTCTTGTGTTCCGGATGTCGTCGAAAGGATTGGCGGACAGGATGAGGAAGTCGGCTTTTTTGCCTTTTTCGAGGGTGCCTTTTTCGCGGTCGATGTGGAGGGCTGCAGCGGCATTTCGGGTGCTGATGGTGATGGCCTGCGCGGGGGTGAGGCCGGCTTTTACCATCAGTTCCATTTCCAGATGTTCTGTAAAGCCTTGGGTGCGAACGGGAAACGCTCCGGAGTCGGTGCCGAGGGCTACGCGGATGCCTGCGTCATGGATTTTCTTCAAATTGACCATCGCCGTTTTGAATGCCGACATATTGCGTGGGTAATCCGGCGAGTTCCTGATTTTTTCAGCATAAGTCTTGTCCGTGATCATTTCGAAAACGCCCGGTTCGAGTGATGCCTTGAAAAATGCATCGTTGATCCAGTCGGGATTGCCGGCGTAGACAAACTGGTACTCATCCAGGGATAGCGTAGGAATATAGGTTACGTTTTTCTGCTTCATTTTCGTCAGCAGGTCCTGGTCCACTTCCTTGTCGCGAATGCTGTGAGCGATAATGTCTATTCCGGCCTCTGTGAGCTTGCGGGCGTCTTCGACGTAGAAAAGGTGTGCCGCAACACGGATATTGCGCTTGTGCGCCTCGCGGATAATGGCCTGGTAAATCTCCGGCTTCATTTTTTGCGCATTACCGCCATGGTCATCTACCCAGATCTTCACGACCGCAGGCTTCACAGCAGCCAGCTTTTCCATCATTGCCGGCACGTCTTCGGGAGCGTTGGGACGCAGCAGCAGGTTCATCCACGAGCCGGGGTTAGGATCCGGCGTATTGAAGCCATAACCGGCCGAATACAGCCTCGCACCCGGGAGCAGTCCTGCCTGGGTGGAGTCTATAAACCCGTTGAAGATCAGCGGTCGGTCGGTACCCATGGCCAAAACGGCGCTGACGCCATAATTTTCGTACTTTTTAAGATGTCTCAACAGGTTTTCGCGGGTGTAATTATCGGCGGAGGATGTCGTTCCTTTGAGCGTCCCCACGTGTGCATGTGCGCAGATGAGCGAGGGCATGACCGTCTTGCCGCTCAAATCGAGCTCCCGGGCGCCCTGGGTTTTGATTCCTTTTTGAATGGCGGCAATTTGTCCGTCGGTGATCAGAATATCGGTTTGGGGGCGAGGTGCGGCACCTGTGCCGTCAATCACCGTAGCATTTTTGAGCAGAACCGAACCCGTGTTTTGGGCAAATACCCAGGCTGGGCAAACCGCACCGGCCATTTGTAATAGTAACAGAAATTTTTTCATGATTTACGGATTTAGGATTTAGAAATAGAGCCGGCGCATTGGTACGTATTTTGATGAGTAAAAAGCCGCGCCGACCAGGCGCGAAAATTAAAAAACATCAACACCTAAAAAATAATATCATGGCCAAATATTCGAAAAAAGCTGGTGAAAAGGTAGAAGAAGCCTTGCACGAGCAAAAAGAGGGAAAGCTCAAATCCGGTTCCGGAAAAAAGGTGACTTCTAAAAAACAAGCCATTGCGATTGGTTTGTCCGAAGCCCGCAAAGAAGGCGCCAAGGTGCCCAAAAAGAAAGATTAACAGCGTGTTAGGAAAAGGCCCTTCTTTCGTAGTCCGCAAAGAGGGCTTTTTTGTAAATAATATAAAGTGAATGGTCCGGATGCCGAATTTGCTTTGGAATATGATAAAATTAATTCCATGACGGTTTGTAGTCCTTAAAATAGTCGAATAACTGCTATATTGTACCAATACTACTGACGTTTCTAATTGTAAGTTTTTTGAAAATGAATGACCTGAGGAAGGAGCTCTTGAAGCTGCTGCAAAAGGATGAACGTGTTTTCGACTTTATCCAGGACTCGGCCACAGACGGATTACTAATATGGAGGCATTCAAATCCGGAAGATTGCTGGGCGGACAAGAGATTGCAGCAAACAATCGCCCCTGGTCCGGGTTTCCAACAAGGCACCGACGCACCTGCTCCGCTTTTTGAAAACGCTTCCTTTTCATTCCACATAAAAAATGCCCGTGCAGGCTTTCCGGCAAGCCAGGAGCCGCTTCACGGGATTGTAAGGCTCACGCGTGACAACGTACAGTCATTGCGGTTGGCTGTTACTTCCATTTGTACGTTTGCCGAACCTTACGGGTACCTCGTTTTGTCGGGTTTTCGACGCGACGAGCTGGTGCCTGAACTGCCGGGATTGATCACCAGTACCGAACTGCACCAGTCTTTTCTGAACAGCAACGCGATCTATATCACAAGCATCGATCTGGAAGGAAACTACCAATATGTCAACGATCATTTCTGCGAGTTTTATGGGCTCGACAGCAACGCGATCATCGGCAAATCGTCGCTCGGGGGCGTTGTGCCGGAGGATATCGAAAAATGCCTGCAAGTGGGCGAGCAATGCTTTATTAACCCGGGGACGCCTCAACCGGTGGTGCTGCGCAAGTATTCGTCGCTGGACGGCGTGAAAACCACGCAATGGGAATTTACAGGCATTGCCGATGAAAACGGGGTGGTGGAGGAGATACTATGCATTGGCTACGACATTACCCAGCAGCTCAAAGTGCAGGAAGACCTTTCGGTGCTGGTATCCAACATGCAGGACGTCCTGTTCACGATCTCTCCTGCGGGTGTTTTCAGTTATGTATCGCCGAGCTGGACGTCCATGTATGGGCATACCATTGAAGAAACCGTCGGAAAGCCATTTACCGAGTTTATACACCCGGATGATTTTCATATCTGTTTCGAGGCATTGCGCATTACTACCGAAACCGGCGTGCCCGTGCCGGGCGGGGTGGAACACCGGATCAGGCACAAGGATGGATCGTGGTCGTGGAGCAACACCAGTGCCAATATCGACCCGGTGAGCAAGGAAATTATTCTTACGAGCCACGACATTACCGAGTTGCGAAACTCCCGCGAGCGCCTTAAAGAATTGGCTGTTGTTGCTTCTAATACAACGGATTATATTGTTATTACGGACAGTAAGGGATTAATTACATGGGTTAATAAAGCCTACGAAATTCACACGGGTTACGAGCGGAGGCAGGTGAAAGGCATGAACCCGCTGGTTTTGCTGCGGGGGCCTGAGACGGACCCTGATACCCTCGACCGTATCTGGCTTTATTGCAGAGAGAAGAAGGTGGTGCGGGAGGAAGTGCTGTGCTACACCAAAACGGGGGTAAGCTATTGGGTTGACCTTAAAGTGACGCCCGTTTTCGACGACTTTGGCAACTGCACGCATTTTATAGCCGTTGAAAGGGACATTACCGCCCGTAAATCGGCCGACCAGGAGCTCAGGCGCATTAAGGACATTCAGGAACAAACCAACAGCGTAGCGCGCGTAGGTGGCTGGGAGTTGTACGCACGCACGGGAGAGCTGTACTGGTCGCCGACGACGAAGGAAATCCACGAGGTGCCGCAGGATTACGTTCCGGATACGGATACCGCCATCCATTTTTATAAAGAAGGGTATAGCAGGGACATCATTGCGAAGGCGGTGGCGGAGGGGTTGGCTCATGGAACGCCGTGGGACAGCGAGTTGCAGTTGGTGACAGCCAGGGGAAATGAACTCTGGGTCAGATCGATCGGAAAGGCCGAGATGGTCGACGGCGTGTGTGTACGTGTGTACGGGGCATTTCAGGATATCACGCACCGCAAGCAGGCGGAGATGGATATCAAAAGTTCAGAAGCCAAATTCCGGAGCTTGTACGATTCTACGAGCGACGCGGTAATCCTTTTTGACCATACGGGCTATCTGGATTGTAACGATGCCGCTTTGAAAATGTTCGGGATCGATTCCGTGGAGGCTTTTCGGCATATGCCAATGGGCGATCTGTCGGGATTGAACGATTTGGGTATGGAGGACCACAAGAGAGAGGGGAGCCGGCACGTGCAGATGGTTTATGAAAAGGGGACACACAGTTTTGAATGGAAATACAAGCGCTTCGGTGAGTCGAAGGAGTCGTTTATTGCCGAGGTTTTGCTTAACCTTATGAAAATCAATGACTCGGAGATTGTTCAGGCCGTGATCCGGGATATCACGCTGCGGAAACGCGCGGAGCTGGAATTGCTCGAAGCCCGCGAACACGCGGAGGCGGCCAGCAAACTCAAATCGGAGTTCCTGGCCAATATGAGTCATGAAATCCGAACACCGCTGAATGGTGTGGTCGGATTTACGGATCTGCTGATGAAGACTAACCTGGACGAAACCCAGCAGCAATATATGTCGATGGTTTTTCAGTCGGCCAACTCGCTGATGGACATCATTAACGACATCCTCGACTTTTCCAAAATAGAGGCCGGGAAACTCGAATTGACTCCGGAAAAGACTGATTTGCTGGAAATCTGCGGACAAGTGGCCGATATGGTGACATACCAGGCGCAGCAAAAACACCTGGAAATGCTGCTGAATATCCCCGCCGATATTCCGCAGTTTGTCTGGTGCGATTCGGTAAGGTTGCGGCAGATCCTCGTGAATTTGCTCAGCAATGCCGTCAAATTCACCAGCCGGGGCGAAATCGAGCTGAAAATCGAATTGCTGCAAAAGGTAAGCGGCCTCGACTACACATTCCGGTTCTCCGTCCGGGACACAGGCATCGGTATTGATCCCCAAAACCAGCGCCGCATTTTTGAAGCATTTTCGCAGGAGGATTCCTCCACTACCAAGCGGTTTGGCGGTACCGGGCTTGGCCTCACGATTTCCAACAGCCTGCTGGGCCTGATGGAAAGCCGCCTGCAACTGGTGAGCAAGCTCGAACACGGCAGCACTTTCTTTTTCGACGTGACATTCCGCGCTATTGAAGGCGAAGACCGCTTTGAATGGGAGAATGTGGAGCAGATCGAAAATGTGCTGGTAGTGGACGATAATATACACAACGGGCAGATTTTGAAGGATATGCTGGCCAACAAGCGGATCGCGGCAGATTACTTCCGAAGCGGGGAGGACGCATATCGCCAGTTGGCGGCAGGCAAGGAGTACGATGTGATATTGATGGACTCCCAGATGCCCGGCTGGGACGGAATCGAAACGATCCGGATGCTGAGGAAGCAGGAAGGGAATGCAGCGCATCACCCGGTCATATTGCTGAATGATTCGCTTGACGACGAGGCGCTGAGTACCTTCGGGAAGGAGTTGGACATCAGGCACTTTTTGGTCAAGCCGGTTAAAATACAGCAGCTTTTTCACGCGCTTTCCGATCTGGGCCTGAAAGCGAGAGCCCCGGAAAAGCCGGCAAAAACAGTGGCACAGGAAAAATTATCCGAAGAAACTTACGAAACACGCGACGTGAAAATACTTATAGCGGAAGATCACAAGATCAATATGCTGCTGGTCAAATCGATGTTAGGCAAAATATTGCCGGGCAGCGAGCTGATCGAGGCGGCGAATGGCAGGGAAGCGATCGAAGCGTTTCGCAGAACCAGCCCCGATATCGTGTTTATGGACATTCAGATGCCGGAGATGAACGGCTATGAAGCCACGCGCGAGATCAGGCAGGCGGGGAGTTCGCACGTGCCGATCATCGCGCTAACAGCCGGTACGGTCGTAGGCGAGCGTGAGAAATGCATCGAGGCCGGTATGGATGATTACCTCACCAAACCGGTCCTGAAAGACACGCTCGAAGCGGCGGTCCGGAAATGGCTCCACCGGCCGGACTAACCGTTCACTACCTGTCCGCCGTTAGGGTGCATTACCTGCCCGCTCATGTATGAGGCGTCCTCGCTGGCGAGGAATACATAGCAGGTCGCTACTTCGCAGGGCTGGCCCGGGCGCTTAAACGGGGTATCCTTTCCGAATTCTTTCACCCGCTCCGAATCAAATGTGGAAGGGATGAGCGGCGTCCAGATCGGCCCGGGCGCTACCGCATTCACCCGGATGCCTTTGTCGGCCAGATTATCTGCCAGTGAGCGCGTGTATGCTACAATCGCACCTTTGGTAGACGAGTAATCGAGCAGCGAGGGACTTCCGTGATAGGCGGTAATGGAGGTAGTATTGATAACGGTGTCCCCCTGACCCAAATGCGGCAATGCGGCCTGTGTGAAGTAGAAAAATGAAAAGATGTTGGTCGCAAACGTATCACTCAGTTGCTCCTGTGAAATCTGATCGACGCTTTCCTTCGGATGCTGCTCGGCTGCATTGTTGACAAGGATATTCAGTTTCCCGAACTCGTTGACCACACGGCTTACCGCTTCCCTGCAAAATGCCTCGCTGCGGATATCCCCCTGAATGAGCAGGCAACTTTTTCCTTCGGCCTCCACCATGGCCCTGGTATCGGCGGCGTCCTGATTTTCATCGAGGTACACAATGGCAACATCGGCGCCCTCGCGGGCGAAGTGAACCGCTACCGAGCGGCCTATGCCGCTGTCGCCACCGGTAATGAGTGCTGTTTTACCTGCTAATTTGCCGCAGCCACGGTAGTTTTCACGGATCACGACCGGCGCCGGATCCATAACCTCTTCTATTCCGGGCTGTGCACTTTGCGTCTGCCCGCGGGTGTCTATATCGAAGCTCATAATATTTGCATGTTTTGTGAATGTGGCGCATTGTCAAAAAGGATATGCCAATGGCCGGCCTGGCATCGTGCGGGGAGGAAAGCATAGCCCGCTGCCGGAAATGAGTAAAGATTTTCACAGTATAGTGTATGCATTCGGGTCCAGAAGGCATGTTTGGATGCTTCAAAAAGCAATGGGCATGGTTATTAACGCAAGCACGCGATGCGGCCGCAAATGCCGGCCGGCAAACTTATCGCGCTATGGATTCGAAAAAGGTAGTGATCATAGGCGGAGGTTTCGGAGGTATTAATCTCGCCCAGAAGCTTTCGCGCAATAAATCGTTTGAAATCGTGCTGGTGGACAAGAATAACTACAACTTCTTCCCGCCGCTGCTCTACCAGGTAGCGACCGGTTTTCTGGAAGCGTCCAATATCAGCTACCCGTTCCGCAAGTTTTTTCAGGACAAATCCAATCTCCGGTTTAGTCTGGGAGGCTTTGTCGAAGTTTTTCCGGAAGAGAGAAGAATATCGACCGAGAGCGGAGATATCCGTTACGACTACTTGGTATTCGCGACCGGTACGGAAAGCAATTATTTTGGCATGGAGAATGTGCGGAAGAATGCGGTGCCGATGAAAACCGTACAGGATGCACTCGCGCTTAGGAATCATATCCTGAGGCTGAAAGAAGAGGCTACCAAGGAGCCCGACGCTGCTACCCGTAAAAAGCTGCTTTCTATTGTGGTGGCTGGCGCGGGCCCGACAGGCGTGGAGGTTTCAGGAATGCTGGCGGAAATGCACAAGAGTATTTTCAAAAAGGATTATCCCGAATTGAAAAGAGAAGAAGTGCAAATCTACCTCGTCGATGCGCTGCCGGTCGTACTGAACCCCATGAGCAGGAAATCGCAGGAGGAGACACTTGCGGAGCTGCGCGGGCTGGGTATTGAGGTGCTGCTGAATCACGCGGTGAAGGATTATGACAACGGAATCGTCACATTTGCCGATGGCAATACCATCGAAACCCAAACGCTGATCTGGACTTCGGGAGTGACTGCCACCCCGTTGCCCGGCTTGCCTGCGGAGGTTTTCGGCAAGGGCAAGCGCGTACTTGTGGATGCGTATAATCGCGTGAGCGGTTTCGACGATATTTTTGCTATCGGAGATATTTGCCTGATGACAGCCGACGAAAAATTTCCGGACGGCCATCCGCAACTCGCCCAGGTGGCCATTCAGCAGGGACGGAACCTGGCGTCTAACTTGTCGAAATGGCGGGATGGAGGTTCGCCTAAGGCATTTGAATACAATGATAAGGGCACGATGGCAATTATCGGTGTCAACAAGGCTGTGGCCGACCTGCCGGGCTTGCATTTCAGGGGCTTTATCGCTTATTTTCTGTGGCTGGTGGTGCATTTGTTTTCGCTGATCCGCTACCGGAATCAGGTGAAAACCTTTTACAACTGGATGGTCGCATTCTTCACCAGGGACCAGTCCCTGCGTTTCATCCTCGATCCGAAGCCGGAAAAGCCAGCGCATTGAATGCCGCCGATTGCATTGAACATCTTGAATTTTAGCCGCATTTCTTTATGATCCAGACCATTGCCGCCCCCTCCCAATACCCGTTTGAATGGATTGACGTGACAGACCCCGGCGAGGAGGAGTTAAAGCAGCTCAGGGAAAAATATGGATTACACGACTCGTCGGTCAAAGACTGGCTGCAACCCGACCATCTGCCGAAATATGAGGATGTGGGCACTTATGTATTCATTATTTTCCGAATGCACAGCGAGCAAGTAGGAACCGAGGCCGATACCGTCACCGAGCTCACCAACAAACTCGCGATTTTCATGACCAGGGATAGGGTCATTACCATGCACAGGAAGGATTGGGGGGCACCGGAAGTCATTCGCGAGCAGCAGGTCGATCAGCATTCGTGTGAGGATACCGTTCACCTCGTGAATGAGATCATTAAAAACTGCATTGCCACCTATGAAGCACCATCATTGAAGCTGACGAAGGATATTGAGTATTACGAAGAAAATATGTTCCTCAAAAACCGTAAAGCGTCGCTTTTGAAGGGTTTGTATTACCTCAGAAGAAGAGTGGAGGTCACACGGCGCATTCTGATGCTCTCCCACGAAATTGTGGACAAAATAGACGCGCCGGGTCATTCCAATACTTACACGCGCGATACACGCGACCTTTATGTGAAGCTGCACAACATTTATGACACCCTATTTGAGAACATGAATCACCTGGTAATGGTCTATTTCTCCATTTCCTCGCAGCGTACCAACGAGATCGTGCGCGTGCTCACCGTGTTTTCCGTCTTTTTCATGCCGCTTACTTTTATTGTCGGTATTTACGGAATGAACTTCGATTTTATGCCAGAATTACGGCTGAAATGGGGTTATCCGGCTGTTATGATCCTGATGGGCGGGATTACTTTCGGGATTTATGTATGGTTTAAACGGCGTGGATGGCTGTAAGAGCTGGCATAAATGCATTTAACCTCTATTTTTGCCTCCCTATCGTCCCGAATTTATGAACCGAACCTTTACCAGACACGCATTTTCGTCGTTAACATTATTCTGTATTATTCTTTTGCTTCCCTGGCGCGTGTTGGGCGCTATTCCAAAGGCTCCCACCACGCTGGTTGCCGTTGCAGCTTCCGGGAGTCAGATTAACCTCGGATGGCTGGATCTCGCCACGGACGAAACCGGTTTTGAAGTAGAGCAATCTACGGATGGGACGAAATTTGTAAAAGTGGCCGATCTGGCTGCCAATACCGTTACTTATCAGGATAAATCGCTGAAATCGGCCACCAAATACTGGTACCGGGTACGGGCTAAGAATGCTTCCGGGGCTTCGGCCTATTCCAATGTCGCCAATGCGACCACGCTGGTAATCATTACAATCCCTAAAGCGCCGACGACATTGGTTGCCAATGCGGCTTCTTCCACGCAGATCAATTTGAACTGGACGGATAATGCCAACGATGAAACGGGGTTCGAACTCGAACGCTCAACGGATGCATTGGCGTTCACCAAAATCGCCGATCTCGGCCCGAACGTAACGAGCTATCAGCACACAGGCCTGGCGCCTGCGACACGCTACTGGTACCGCGTGCTCGCGAAGAATACCGCCGGGAAATCCGTTTATTCCAACATCGCCAACGCGACCACGCAGGAGGTAGCACCTAATGCGCCTACTAACCTGACGGCCGTTCCTACCGCGCCGGATCTGATCCAGCTGCGCTGGGCGAAACCCGCGGCCAATGCAACCGAAATCGTGATCGAACGCGCGAAAGGCGAGGGCAACTTTGCCCCAATCGCCAAAGTAGGAGCGACTATCCTGCAATATGAAGACCGGGCCGAGCTCGAAACGGCCGATTATTTTTACCGCATCAAGGCGGTAAATGCGGGTGGAGCATCACCGTACAGCCTGCTCGCGATCGTGCGCGCGGCTTCCATCATTACAGCAGTGGAAAACCCGCAAGATCAGCATTTGATTTACCTGGCGGGGCGGACGCTCGTTGTCGATATTAACCGTGCGACAGGAGCGAAAGTATCAGTTTATGACCTTTCGGGCAGGGCACATTTTGTGAAGCAAATCACACAGGAGGGGCGCATTGACCTGACTCATCTTGCGGCGGGCATTTATGTGGTTGTAACCGATACAGGCAAAGAAGTAATATCGAAGCGAATATTCCTTTATTGATATATCCTGAACCTAAATTTACTGACCTCTATGAAATGCTGTTCCTTGAAGCCGCTTCCAGGCTTCTCTTGCATGGCACTTGCGCTGTGCCTGCTCATTTCCGGTGCCGTTTCGGCGCAAAAGAAGAAAAAATACATTGTGAATGCTTACGTAGGCGGCTTCCGTGGTCTTGCGAATGTGGAAGAAATCGATGCTGAGAAGCTGACGCATATCAACTACGCATTTGTGAATGTGCAGGACAGCATGGCTGTGCTCACCAATCTGGCGACGGATTCTACCAATTTCAGGAAACTGAACGGGCTGAAAAAGAAAAACCCCGACCTGAAAATCGTGATCTCGATCGGCGGCTGGGCGTGGAGCGAGAACTTTTCGGACGCGGTGCTGACAGAATCTTCCCGATTGAAATTCGCGAAATCCAGTGTCGACATCGTGCGCCAGTACGACCTGGACGGCGTGGATATCGACTGGGAATATCCCGGGATGCGCGGCGAGGAGGGGAATATTTACCGTCCCGAGGATAAGCAGAATTTTACGCTGATGTTCAAAGCGATCCGCGAAGAATTGAATTTGCTCGAAAAAGAAAAAGGCAAGAAGTACCTGCTCACCACGGCTGTGGGCGGCTCGAAATCGTTTATCGAGCACACGGAGATGGGGCTGGCCCAGGTGTACCTCGACTACGTGCTGATCATGACCTACGATTACGGCGGCCGCAACGGCACCGTAGGACACCATACCAATTTGTACGACTACGACCCGTCCGGGGAAGGCTCATCTGCCGACCGCTCTGTGAAGAACTTCATCGCTGCCGGCGTGCCTGCAAGCAAGATCGGGCTCGGAGCCGCTTTTTATGGCAAAGGCTGGGAAGCGGAAACCACCGATAATCACGGACTGGGCGCAAAGCGCGTGAAATCGGTTCAGGGAGGAGGTTATACCAAGCTGAAAGATACGGTCATCGACCAGAATGGATACAAAAAATACTATGACAAGAAGGCCAAAGCGCCGTACCTGTTCAACGATTCCACCAAAGTACTGATCACCTACGAAGACGAAAAGTCGGTCAAAGGGAAATGCAAGTATGTGAAAAAGAACAAATTGGCGGGCATATTCTTCTGGGAGTATTTCAATGACCCGAAAGAATACCTGATCAACGAAATCCACAAAAACCTCAATTAGCGCGCTACCAGCCGCAGCAGATCGTCCCTGGTCAGTGATTTCAGAATATCGGAATCGGTTTTGATGAGATCATTGGCCAGGTCCTTCTTCGTTTCCTGCAATTCCATGATTTTTTCTTCGATCGTGTCAGGGCAAATGAGCCGCACTGCGATCACATGCTTGTCCTGCCCGATGCGGTGCGAGCGGTCAATGGCCTGGTTTTCAACGGCCGGGTTCCACCACGGATCGATCAGGTACACGTAATCGGCTTCGGTGAGGTTGAGGCCGGTACCGCCGGCTTTCAGCGAGATCAGGAAAACGCGCACGTCGGGGTTGGTCTGGAAATTCTCGACCTTCGCCGCCCTGTCGCGCGACTGGCCCGTAAGGTATTCGTATCCGATGCCACGGCTTTCCAGTTCAGGGCGGATGAGGTCGAGCATAGACACGAACTGCGAGAAAATCAGGATCTTATGCTGCGTCGCTTTGCTTTCGATCTGCTCCACAAGCGTATCAATTTTGGCCGATGCATTGCCGTAGAACTTTTCATCGCGGAGCAATGCAGGTGAGTCGCATATCTGGCGCAATTTGGTAAGTCCTTGCAATACATGCAGTTGCGAGCGCTTAATGTCGCCTTCGCTGGTGGTGTTGAGGTAAATGTAGAATTCCAGTTCGTAGGCATTGTACACGCGCCGCTGCTCTTCTCCCATTTCGCAATAGATCACCATTTCCGTCTTTTCGGGAAGTTCCGAAGCCACCTGCTGCTTGGTACGCCGCAGGATAAACGGACTCACCCGCTTTTGCAGCTCCACGGCCCGCTCGGCATCCTTGAAACGGTCGATAGGTGTCGAAAAATGATTCCGGAACTGCGTTTTGTTGCCCAGCAGGCCCGGGCAGGCGAACGAAAGCTGGCCGTACAAATCGAAAGTATTGTTTTCCACGGGCGTACCGGTCATCACAATGCGGTTACGCGCATGCAGCAGCCTCACGGCTTTGTACCGCTGTGATTCAGGGTTTTTGATCGCTTGCGATTCGTCGAGGATGATGTAGTTGAAATGGTACTTCTTCAAAAAATTAACATCCGAAAGCAGCGTACCGTAGGAAGTGAGGACGATTTCGTAGCGGTCAAAATCGGTAATGTCCTTCACACGGTCGGCGCCGTAAATGGTAAGCATCCGAATGTCGGGAGCAAACTTGGCAACCTCGGCCTGCCAGTTGAAAACCAGCGAAGTAGGCACGATGACCAGGTTCGTGTTCCGTACCTGTTTTTTTCTTTGTAATAAAATGAATGCAATGATCTGCAAGGTTTTACCCAAACCCATATCGTCTGCCAGGCAGCCGCCGAAGTTGAAATCGTCGAGGAAATTAAGCCAGTTGAGCCCCTGCTTCTGATAGCCCCGCAGGCTTGCTTTCAGCTTTTTGGGCACCGGTACCGGCTTGATCGAATCGAAATCCGTAAATCTGGACTCGTAAAATGCGATCTGCTCCTGCGCCTCGCGGTCGAGCATTTCGGCGTCGTACATGTCGTGTACCGCCGCGAAGCTGATTTTCGGGGTGTGGATTTCCTCGCCCACGATTTCTCCGACTTCGAAGTACCGGGCAAATTTTTCCAACCATTGTTCCGGCAAAATACCCAAAGTGCCGTCGCTCAGCTCCACGTATTTATTGCGGTTTTTGGCGGCCTTATGCAGGTTTTTGAGCGTCACTTTCTGCGAACCGAACTGCACCGTAGCCGTGGTATTGAACCAGTTGATGCCGCTGTTGACGTGGATCGAAACCTTTGCCTTGTTTACGTTAAGACGGTTTTTGGTAATCTGGTTGAAACCGAGAATGGTAATACCCTGGTTTTTCCATTCATCGAACGCGTCGGGAAACCAGTTTTCGTCCAAGACCCGGGAGCGGTGCAGGTAAAAGAAATGCTTGTCCTGGATGCCCTCGTCCAGCTGGTACTCGAAATCCGGATGCTGGCGCATCATGGCCGCCATGTAGCGGAGCTCCTCCTCTTCGTCGCGCTTCACAATGAACGGGTTGCCGTGCCCATCCACAGAATAGATGTCGTTTTTGGTGTAGAGCGGCACTTCCACGCTGCCATACTTCACTACCGGTGTGATGAGCACATAGTTGCCAAAATCTTCCAGGTAAATGATTTTTTCCACGCGTCCATCGAAGCCCTGTTCCGCGCGCTGCGCGGGTGTAGCGGGCTTTACGTATGTGTACGAGATACGTATGCGCGGGGGCAATTTGGCGAGCAGGTTCTGGCGGAAATCCTCAAATTTGGTTTCGTGGATGTAAATGCGCTGGTTATGCTGCCTGAAAAAATACAGTACTTTCAGAATGTCTTCGCTTTCAATCAGGTGCAGCGAATCTTTGTACAACACAAAATAATCGTAGCGGATCTCCACATTTTCGAGGTCGAGGTGGACGCTATCGATGATCAGCTGGCCTGAAATGCGGAAAAACGGATCCTTTTTATCGATCGTCAAATGCACGTCCACATCCGACTGCGCGAGTTTAACAGCTACCAGCGAACCTGCATTTATATTGTCGGATACCAATGGAGTATGGTAGTAAAAATCCAGTTTGTCGGGATTTTTGAGGACCGCGCGTAACCCTGCCAGGTCGGTTTCCGGGTTTTTCTTCCTGAAATTATTGCTGAACGACGCAATCGCCGTGTAAAACCGCGACAGGTCGTGATCCTGCGTTTTCCAGAGTTGTTCCAGCGGATTAAGCTGTACAAACGGGTTTTTCAGTTTGCCGTCCCGCGTCACGGGCGCGTCGTACATTTCGAGGAAAAAGTGGTCGTAATACTTGTTCAGGCCGATCGCTACGATGGTGCGGGTATTGGTGTCCGCAGGTTTGGCCTCGGGTAAATGCCGCGCCGGGTCCGAAAACAGCTGGTCCTGCATGGCCGAGACAGCCGCCTGGTTGATCGGGATAAGCTCCTTAATGAGGGGCAGTACGCGCAACTCGCGGTTAACGTATTCGATCGTAAAGTATTGATTCAGATCGGATTCCGCTTCCATGCCGTAGTCCGCCGCGAGGGCGCGAAGGCGGTCGTTGCGCAAGTTTTTATCGAAAAAAGCGCGGAAATCCCTTCGGTTCATGATGTTATACAACACCTGCACCTGGTGCTCGCAGAGTTTGCGTTTGGGACGGGTACATTCGCAGTAGAGGTTCACCATGCGGTCGTTCTGTTTCACCACTACTTTGAAAGCCTCGCCGCCCCATTGAATGCGAAATGCGGCATAATCCACCACCATATCGTCGGGCTGTATCTCGAAATAGCCCCGGCGCTCGGTAGCAGGCATGTCGGCGCTGTGATTGAGAATGTGCGTGGTGGAAAGCCCGGCGAGGTTAAAATCCAGGAAAATATAGTTATGCTGGCTCGGCGCGGTCCCCCCGGCTGGTTCATTCTTGTTCATAGGGCAAATTAATAACTGCGGCTGCGTTTGGCACCATTATTTTGCAAAATTTGCGTTAATGAAAAATCTGACCTGCTTCCGTTTCTTCACGCTTGCCGTCGTCCTATTCTCGCTGATATCCGCCTGTGCACGGGCGCAGGATGTCAAAACCGACACCTTGAAAGTAATTCCGGCCGATTCGGTTGCCGCTCCGAAACCCGACACCGCTGCATTGCCGCCACGGGTGCTGATCGACACGATCCGATACCGGCTCATTGGTGACGGCAATTTCACAAGAGGGAATGTCAACCGCAGTCTGATGGTGCTCCGCGCCGAACTGATTTTCAGCGGGCCGGTGATCAATATCGCCACCAATCCAAGATTTACTTATGGAAAGCAAAACGGTGTACTCGCCGAGCGCGACAGTTACGTCGACCTTTTTGTGGATGTTTTCAAAAAGCGAAAAACTTACGTTTTCGGCCTTGCCGCATTGGAAACGAGCAATCTACGCCGCATCGACTTGCGGCAAATGGCCGGTGCGGGGATAGGGTACCGGGTGATCAAAACAAAGTCCCACGACCTCAGCCTTACCGACGCGCTGCTTTACGAATCGACCAACTTTTTTGAAAAAGCAACGGTGACAACCGTCCGTAACTCGTTTCGGATCAAGGGTAAGCACTCGTTTTTGTCGGACAAATTCCGGTTCAACCACCTCACTTTCATCCAGCCGGCGCTGAACGACCTGTCGAACTTGCGATGGAATACGATCCTTTCGGCCGAAATGCCGCTCAACAAATGGGTAACACTGCGCACGAGCTTCGAGAACTCCTACGAAAGCGTGGTTGAAGTCGGCCGCAAGCGTACCGATTCACGCATTACTTTTGGGATTTCAGTAGGAAATAAATAGACGATTCAGGTATTGCGGTTGTCAGGGAGAAAGGCGTAGAATACTGTCCATATCACCAGCACATTATATCTGCCAAAAATGTGCTTTACTAAGTATTCACTACATTCCAAATCGAGCAATGAGAGACCAACAGGACAATCGCCGTGACTTCCTGCGCAATTCGCTTTATTCAGCGGCCGGCCTGGCCATGTTCCCGCAACTGACCCCCAACGCGTACGGTTCGATCAAGACCGTCGTAGCCGAACCCGGCCAGACATTTATCCCTGCGATGCCCCCTCGAATCAAGTTTGCGGTGATCGGGATGAACCACGGCCATATTTACGGACAGGTGGAGGCGGTGACGCGCGGCGGCGGCGAGCTGGTTTCATTTTTTGCCAAAGAGCCGGATCTTACCGCGGCATTTGCGAAGCGTTATCCCAATGCCAAGCAGGCCAAATCGGAAGCCGAAATCCTCGAAGATAAATCGATTCAACTTGTACTCAGCTCGGGCATACCCGACGAGCGCGGGCCGCTGGGCGTACGTGTGATGAAGGCAGGCAAGGATTATATGGTGGATAAACCGGGCCTTACCACACTCGAACAGCTTGCGGAGGTGCGTAAGGTGCAGAAAGAAACGAAGCGCATTTACTCGATCATGTACAGCGAGCGCCTCGAAAACCGCGCGACTGTGAAGGCAGGTGAGCTGATCAAGCAGGGCATTATCGGCAAAGTGGTGCAAACGATCGGCCTTGGCCCGCACCGGATGAACGCAAATACGCGTCCTGAATGGTTTTTTGACAAAAAGCGCTTCGGCGGTATCATATGCGACATTGCTTCGCACCAGTTTGACCAGTATCTATTCTTCACCAATTCTACCAAAGCACAGGTCGTAGCCTCGCAGGTAGGCAACGTCAATCATCCGCAGTATCCCAAATTTGAGGATTTCGGAGATGCGATGCTACGCGGCAATGGAGGCTCTGGTTACATCCGCGTCGACTGGTTTACCCCCGATGGGCTGAAAACCTGGGGCGACGGACGCCTTACCGTGCTCGGTACCGAAGGCTTTATCGAGATCCGCAAGAATATCGATATCGGAGGCCGCGAAGGCGGTAACCACCTTTTTGTGGTGAATAACAAAGAAACAACCTACGTCGATTGCAGCCAGGTGGAGTTGCCCTACGGCCGCCAGCTGGTGGACGACGTGCTTAACCGCACCGAAACAGCCATGTCGCAGGAGCATTGCTTCCTGGCGACAGAATTGTGCCTGAAAGCGCAGAAAAACGCGCAGAACGTTTCGGTGGTGAGCTAACGCAACTATCCCGTTCCTGACCACTTTCCAAACACTTCACAGACTATGATACGCAGACTGATTTTCATTTTCGGATTAATGGGTAATGCCTTTGCGCAGGGACCTGTCAGTAATGTCGACCGTGATATTGTCTTCCGATCGGTGAATGTGATTCCGATGGACCGTGAAACGGTTTTGAAGGATCAGACAGTGGTGGTCAGGAACGGAAAAATTGTTTCCATCGGCAGTCAGGTAAAAGCTGCGGGAAATGCACTGGTAGTGGATGCCAAAGGGAAGTACCTCGTACCCGGCTGGTCGGAAATGCATGCCCACGTGCCCGCGATCGACGATTTCGGGCCGATGAAGGATGTGCTGACGCTCTACCTCGCCAATGGCATTACGACCATCCGCGGCATGCTCGGCAATGCCAAACACCTCGAACTGCGCGAGAAAGTGCGGAGCGGGGAAGTTCTGGGACCGAATTTCTACACCACCGGACCGGCATTCAGCGGGCAAACTGTGAAAACAGCCGCCCGGGGCATTGAAATGGTGAAGGAAGAAAAAGCGGCAGGCTACGATTACCTGAAATTACTTCCCGGCCTTACAAAAGAGACCTTCCCCGGCATTGCCAAAACTTCGAAGGAGCTGGGGATTGGCATGGTGGGTCACGTTTCGTTCGCCGTCGGTGTCTGGGCCGCGATTGACGCGGGCTATTCCTCCATCGATCACCTCGACGGGTTTGTGGAAGCTATCGTGCCTGGTACCGATACGCTGGCCGAGCAGGAAACCGGCCTTTTCGGCACGTGGATCGCCTATGCGGCCGATACAACCCGCATTCCAAAGCTGATACAGGGCTTGAAAGACAAAAATATCCGGGTAGTACCCACGCAGGCCATTGCCGAGCGCTGGCTTTCGCCGTTGCCGGCATCGGCTTATGAAAATGATCCGGAATGGAAGTACATGACCGCCAGGGAGAAGGAGAACTGGCTGAATGCGAAGAGCAGTTATGTCAATAACCCCAAATTCAACAAGGAACGGGCGGAGGCATTTGTAAATATCCGTCGTAAACTCATCCTAGCTTGTCAGAAGGGCGGTGTGCAGCTTATGCTCGGCTGCGACGCACCGCAGGTACTGAATGTCCCCGGTTTTGCGACGCACCATGAATTGAAATACCTCGTAGACGCCGGACTGACGCCATACGAGGCATTGAAAACGGGCACTGTGAATGTCGCGAGCTATCTGAATAAATCCAATTCAGGTTCCATCAAGGCTGGTAACGTGTCCGACCTGGTGCTGCTTACCGCCAACCCTTTGGAAAATATAGGTAATACCAAAACCATTGAAGGGGTGATGATCGGGACAAAATGGCTCCCTAAAAGCTTTCTGGACAGTGAGCTGAAAAAGATTGAAAAGTAGCCGCTATTCCTCGTAAATCATTTTGCGCGTCATGCCGCCGTCGATGATCAGGTTCGTGCCGGTGATGAAATCGTTTTCAGGGTCGGTCAGGTAGAGGCATGCTCTTGCAATGTCGTCGGGTTTCCCGACTCGGCCAGCCGGATGTTGAGCGTGATCCGAAGCTTTCAACTGGCTGTAATCGCCCGTTTCGATCCATCCGGGGCTGATCGCATTTACTGTAATGTGGTCGGGCCCGAGCGAGATCGCCAACGCATGCGTTAATGCCAGGATACCGCCTTTCGAAGCTGCATAGGCCTCCGTGTTCGGCTCGGACATCAGCGCGCGCGTGGACGCAATGTTCACGATTGCGCCCCGGCCTTGCGTACGCATGACCCGCGTGGCCTCGCGTGCGCACAGGAAACTGCCCCGCAAGTTGGTGTTCAATACATAGTCCCAGTCATCCACTGCAAGGTCATAGGGAGATTGGGTACGGCCCAAACCGGCATTGTTAATCAGCACGTCTATTCTTCCGAACGATGTCTTCACCTGTTCGATACCCGTCACGATTTCGTCTGGATTGGTTAAATCGATGACCAGGGAACTGGATACGAAGCCTTCCTTTTCCAATGCTTCCTGAACAATCCGAAGCCCCTTCGGGTCGCGGTCCCATAATGCTACGCTTGCCCCTTTTCGGGCGTAATGGGTAGCTATCACGCTGCCGATGCCGTTTCCGGCACCGGTTACGATCACTACTTTGTTTTGATAGTCGCTCATGATCAGGATAATGCTTTAAAATCTGCTTCGGATAACCGGATGTCCCCTCCCTGCAAGTTTTCTTCCAAATGTTTGAGCGAGCTCGTGCCGGGGATCAGCAGGATATTCGGGGCGCGTTGCAGCAGCCAGGCCAATGCGATCTGCGCCGTGGTAGCTTGGTGTTTCTCTGCGATACCCGAAATCTTGTGCTTCAATTTCTCGGGTCCCGACGCGAGCGGGTACCAGGGAATGAAAGCCATTCCGCGTGCCAGGGTGTAATCCAGCACATCTTCCCACCGCCGGTTACCCAGGTTATACAGGTTTTGAACCGAGACGATCGGTATTGTCTTCTCCGCCTGTTTAACCTGATTCACATCCACTTCCGATAATCCGACGTACCGGATTTTTCCCGCTTTCACTGCGTCCACCACCGGGCCAAGCGTTTCTTCAACCGGGAAGCGCGAGTCGACGCGGTGCAGTTGCCACAGGTCGATCACATCTTTTTTCAATCTTTTAAGGCTTCCGTCAATGGCCTGCCGGATATGCTCCGGGTGGCCATTGACGCGCCACTGGTTCGGGCCGGTGCGCTCAAAGCCGCCTTTGGTGGCAATGAGCAGGTCTTTGGGATAAGGAGAAAGCGCGTCGGCGATGAGCGTTTCGTTGGTATGCGGCCCGTAGGAGTCGGCGGTATCGATAAAATTGACACCTGCCTCAACAGCGGCGCGGAGCACCTTCTTCGCATTGTCGCGGTCGGGCGCGTCGCCCCAAACTCCCTGGCCGGTGAGCTGCATCCCGCCGTAGCCCAGCCGGTTGATCTCTATTTCTCCGCCAATTCTGAATGTACCGGCGTGTTGATGATAGTCACTCATATTGATTTGTAGTTAAAGGTCACTGCATAACAAACTGTCGAATGTCGCTTTTCATTCAAGGAAGCGGGGATGTGTGGCATACTCATTTTTCACAAAGCAAATGTCACGCCAGGTTGAGAGAAGACTGTTGGCCCGAAAACTTTGGCACGATTTTGTTCTTTTCAGACTAAAACCAAACATCATCAACAAATGGAAACGACAGTATTTGAGGCCCGTGCCAGGGAATTGGTCGACGATATCAAGGAGATTGTAAAAGTGAAGGGGATTAACCTCACAGACGCGCTCGAAGAGGCTGGGATCCCCCGGAAATCGTCAGACAGGATACTGAATAAAGGAGTGATGCCTACACTATCCGAATTTCTGGCGTTGTGCCAGATTTCGGGCATCACTTTTCATTTACCTTATGTGGAGACGACCAACAGCCCGATGTAGCGCTACCCGACTTCAAAATTGAAGTCGCCATTCATTACGAGCCGCGCGTCGATCGGGTCGGGGCTGCCGGGGATCTGGAGGCCTTTGATTTTGGTGGTTTTACCTTTGCTTAGCAGGTCGAAAATGTGCTTATCCGTCAGTTTTTTACCTAAAAATTCAAAAGGTATCTTAAAACCACAAGCCTGGAAATTACTGCATCCGTAGGCGGTTTTGCCTTTCTTTAGAAGGTGCTCCTTGCATTTGGGGCAATTAAGGGTTTCAATCGAAACGTCTTCTTTCGGCTCGCGCGGTTTGCGTTCTTTTTTGGGCTTTTCCTCTTTCTCTGCAACTACCGGCGCTTCTTCGATGATGGTAATCGATCGCGCACGTTCATTCTTTACCTCGTGCGTGAGCTTCACTACCATTTCAATCAGCTCCTGTTTGAAAGTATCCATTGCGTATTCGCCCTTTTCGATCAAACGGAGCTTGCGTTCCCAATGCCCGGTGAGCTCGGCGCTTTTGAGCAGCTCATTTTGAATGGTATCAATCAGGTCGATGCCGGTTTGCGTGGCAAATACATTCTTCTTCTTTTTCTCGATGTACTTGCGCTTGAAGAGCGTCTCGATGATGTTGGCACGTGTCGAAGGGCGGCCGATGCCGTTGTCCTTCATGAGCTCCCGCATCTCCTCGTCTTCGACCTGTTTTCCGGCAGTCTCCATGGCGCGTAGCAACGTTGCCTCCGTATATGCTTTGGGAGGGGAAGTTTTACCCTGATGCACGCGCGGCTCGTGCGGGCCGCGTTCGCCTACTTCGAAAATCGGCATTACTTTTTCCTCTTCGGCTTCTTTTTTGGCGGCATTGTCGTTCACATACAATTCCCGCCAGCCCAGTTCGAGGATTTGCTTGCCCGTGGCTTTAAATTCCACCTGCCCAACCATGCCTAGCACGGTGGTGTTGGATACCTTGCATTCGGGATAGAAAACGGCGATAAAACGTCTGGCAATCAGATCGTAAATGCGCTTTTCGTCCTGGCCGATATGCACAGGCAGCACGCCCGTCGGGATAATGGCGTGGTGATCGGTTACCTTCTTATCGTCGAAAACGTTCTTCGATTTGGGGATCGGTAAGCTGGCCAGCAGCGGAGCCGTGTACTGGCTGTAATAGGTCAGCTCGCGAAGGATACCCTCTACTTTCGGGTGCAAATCTTCCGACAGATAGGTGGTATCAACCCGTGGGTAAGTTACAAACTTCTTTTCGTAGAGGTTTTGAATGTGTTTCAAAGTATCCTCTGCCGAGTAACCATATTTTTTATTGGCCTCAACTTGTAAGGAAGTGAGGTCGAAAAGCCTCGGATTGCCCTCTTTGCCTTCCTTTTTTTCAAATGCAGTTACTTCAAAGTCATGCTGTTGCAGGTAGGCGAGGCCTTTATTGGCTTTTTCGACGTTCTTAATGCGGTCGATCGTCGCCGTAAACTCGGTTTCGCGGTAGATCGTTTTCAGTTCCCAGTATTCTTCCGAAACAAATGCGTCGATTTCCTTTTGCCGCTGCACGATCAGCGCGAGGGTGGGGGTCTGCACGCGCCCGATAGACAGCACGGCTTTTCCGCCCCCGAATTTCTTGGTAAAAAGGCGGGTTGCATTCATGCCCAGCAGCCAGTCGCCGATTGCGCGCGCGCTGCCCGCGGCGTAAAGGTTGTCGTATTGGCTGCCTTCGCGGAGTTTGTCGAAGCCCTCGCGGATAGCTTGTTCGGTGAGCGATGAAATCCAGAGCCGCTTGACAGGCACCGCACATTTCGCTTTCAGCAGCACCCAGCGCTGGATCAGCTCGCCTTCCTGGCCCGCATCACCGCAGTTGATCACCTCTTCACAGTTGCGCACCAGGTTTTCGATCACGCCGAACTGCCGCATGGCACCTTCATTGTCGATCAGCTTGATTCCGAAACTGGAAGGGATCATAGGAAGGTCTTCCAACCGCCAGGATTTCCATCGTTCGGTATAGTCGTGTGGCTCTTTTAAGGTGCAGAAATGGCCGAAAGTCCAGGTTACCTGATAGCCGTTACCCTCGTAATAGCCGTCGCGGCGCTGGCCGGCGCCGATCACTGCTGCAATATCTTTGGCTACGCTGGGCTTTTCTGCAATGCAAACTTTCATAGATTCCTTTCCTCGGCCGCTTTCTTTATGACCGGCGTGTCTGTTGTCGTTCCTTTTCAGGGGGTGCAAAGATGGTCATTTTTGTCCAGACTTCGCGCCGCACCGGGCCCGATTTACCTGCCCATCAACCGATGAAAATGGTCGTGAACGTCGAATTTTGACCGAATAATCAGTCTGACGAAAAATTTTTAAAAAAATTTTCAAAAAAATTTCGCGGTTTTTGATTTACGCGGCGTAAAAGTTCGGTGATTTTGGGTATTGGTAGAATCCACTCCAAATATAATTTGGTTTTAGGGTCCTGGTTTAGAATAAAATAGAAGTGTTTAATAGTGCTTAACAATAAGGTAACATAAGGGCTCGGCGGTACGAAATCTTATGGGGTGAAGAAAATGGAAATTTCGCAATTTTTGATTTTTGAATCTTTGAATAGTTATATCAAGTTTGCTTCTTTTCTCCTGCTTTTTGCCATATAGAGGCGTTGTACTATTTTGTTGTGAAGTACGCTGGACGTTTGTTTTCGGAATATTGTATTATATTTGTACTCGAAATACGATTGAGAACACAAGAAAAACACAAAACACTATTACCAATGAAAAATGCAAAAAACCTGCTAGCCGTTGCTTTGGTAGCAATCACTAGCGCAGCTTATGCCAACAACAATTCTACATATACAGTTGAAGAAAAAACCAAAGTAGCAGTTGTTAACAACACATTGCCTGCTTCGGCACCCGTTCTGGATAGCCCGGCACCGCAAAAAGTGAAAAATACGCCTGACACCAATTATAGCGCAGCTCAGAAAGCCGCTATCGTAGGCCTCCAATTGAAAAGTGTAACTACGAAGTAAGTGATTGAACCTGATAGGGTTCGGTTAAGATTGATTGATGGTTTTAAAAAGGGAGAAATTTTTCTCCCTTTTTTTGTGGGTGAAAAATTAATATCGGATAGGAATCAAAAATTAAAGAACCGATATTAGTGGGATGTTTGAAGTAGACCTCACCGATTTGCGCCCAATGCAGCCTGTGTTCGACCGGCTGTATGAAAAGCGCGACCAGATCAAAAACAGTCGCCCCATTCCTGCTTCTGCACTTGCGAAGATCCGGGAGGGACTCGCATTGGAATGGACCTATAACAGCAATAGCATTGAGGGCAACACGCTTAGTTTGCGGGAAACGCAGCTGGTGTTGCAGGAAGGTATTACGATCAGCGGAAAATCGCTTCGGGAGCATTTTGAGGCGCATAACCACGAGAAGGCCATCCAATACCTGTACGGCCTGGTGAGTCCCGATTATGCGATGCGGAGTATAGATATTCTTTCGCTGCATGGGCTTGTGTTGCGGTCTATCGAGGATGATTTTGCCGGGCGCATACGCGATGCAGGGGTGCGTATTGTCGGCGCGAATTTTACGCCGCCCAATGCGCGAAAGGTGCCGGATCTGCTCGATGAGCTCATCGGATTCACGAATGAGAACCCACTTGGATTGAATGATATTCTGTTAGCCACGGTTTTTCACCACCGGTTGGTTTGGATACATCCCTTTTTTGATGGAAATGGGCGGACGGTACGCCTCGCGATGAATCTCTTGCTGATGCGTGCGGGGTTTCCACCGGCGATTATTCTTAAAAACGACAGGCAGAAATACTATGAAGCCCTGAATCAGGCTAATAGGGGATCGTACCAGAAGCTCGGCGTTTTGATGGCGCAGGCTTTGGAGCGGAGCTTGAATATCTATTTGAATGCATTGCCGGGGTATGAGTATGAATATGAGCCGATTGTGCGCATTGTGGAGGAGCCGGAAGTGCCTTATGGGCAAGAGTATGTAAGTCTGCTGGCGCGGCAGGGAAAGATCGATGCTTACAAGGAAGGGAATGTTTGGTATACTACACGAGAGGCGGTGAAGGATTATATGGAGAATCGGAAACGAAAGCGTTCCTGATGCGGCCAGAGGCTTTGAAATAGCGGGGCGAACCGGGAGGTTCGCCCCATCATTATCTGAAAAAGCTGCCGATCGAGATCATTAGCAGAAGCGACTCCTCGTTGGAGGTTCCGGCGCTGATATTGAATGCAAATTGCTCGCGGAATGGCGTGATGTAGAAGCCGCCGCCGTATCCCTGGTGCCAGTAGTTGGCGCTGTCCGGGTCGTTTTTGGCCCAAACCCTTCCCAAATCATAAAATGCCCGCACGCCCATTTTTAGCGGAACGAAGGTATTCCGGGTTTCGGTGAGCTGCCAGCGCAGTTCGGTGTTGAGAAAGCCCTTGGATTCTCCGGTGAAGCGGTTGCGTTTGAAGCCGCGCAGATCGTTGAGCTGGCCGAGCGAGAAGAGTTTGTAAAATGGCAGCTGGCCTTTGGCGATGCCGCCCCCTAACCGGAGGCCGAGCGTGAGCGGGTTTTTGCTGTGGTTGGACAAGTACTGCTCCATTTCAAGTTCAGAGATAGAGGCCAGGTCGTTGCGGGATTGTGAAACGTGGCCAGCCTGCTGGGTAAGTTGCAAGCGGAAGCCGCGCTCGGGCAATGCGGCTCGGTCGCGGAAGTCGAGGTTGAGAATGCCTTTGGCGAATATCAAATGCAACTGCTCCACACCGAAGACATCCGGGTGGTCGGCCAGGTAACTGTTGTTTCTTCGAATGCCTTCGGCCAGCTCGTAGCTTCCGGTAACTTCAATTTTGCTCTGTTTCCAGAACTGTCGGAGCAAACCGGCCGATACGGCGAACGAGTTGTATTGCGTGCGGTAGTAGTTGGAAGGCAGGTCGTTGTTTTTGGGCGTATCGTTACCTACGCCGAAGAAAAAGTTGTAATTGAGCGGCCGTGAGAGAGTCACCTGCGAAATGCCGTCCCATTTACCCAGTAGCTGCCGGAACTGGTTGTTGTAACTAAACTCATAATTCCCTTTCACGCTGACCGACGCGCTGAGTGAATGCTTCGCGGCGAAGTCGGGCTTGCCGAAACGTTGACGGGTGAAAGTAACGCCGCCATGGACGGCGAAGCCTACGAACGGGTTGTAAGTAAGCAATGCAATGGGCAGATAGGTGTTGTATTTGAATGCATTACGGTCGTATTCGTAATAACGCTCATCAACGGGCTTCACCTCTCGTGCTTCCGTACCAAGCTCATGGTGCGGGTTGGGATCTTTTTCATAGATGAGCGTTTGTTTGCCGCCTTTACCCACTTCCGACCTGTCGGAAATGTAATCGTCGCCGCTTCCGCTAATAATGCGGACGAGAATCGACTGGTCGGATTTTCCTTGAATGTCGAAAACATCGTCTCCACCAAGTCCATTCAGTCTGATTTCCCGGGTTTCCACTGGGTCGAAAACGCGATGGTAGTAGGTTTTCGAAGTGTCCGCCTGCTGGCTTTGTTTGAAAACGTCGAAGACAGTCACCGTTACCTGCCCGTTCTTTTCGCGCATTACCTTGAAATATTCCGCCTTGTTGGATCCTACGACATCCACTTCCCTCGCCAGCAATGCGTAATACTCGCCCGCATACCTTTGAAGGTCGCCGATGCGTGCTTTCAGTTTTCGCTCGATTTCGCGGCCATCCTTCTCATAAATCTCGGAGGGCATGTTGTGCACTGCTGCGGTAATATCCTGTTGCTGAATGGCGTTCTGGATTTCTGCGGCGGCTTTTATCCAATCCGCTTTGGTCAGCTCGCTGCCCACGAAGCGGTCGAGGTGGCGGGCTTGCCACATGAGGCTGCGGAGCCCGTGAATGCGTTCGGCGAAGTTTTCGCCGTTAGGCATGCCCCATTCGCGGTCGGCGAGCCAGGGGATAATACCATCCCAGCGGGAGAATGCATGGTCGCGGTCGCGGGGGATGGGGCGATAGAGCTCCCCGCCATCGGTTTTGTAGCCTGCCCATTTCCAATTGTCTTCGTGCTTGCTCCAATCGCCGATCCAGAGGTCGAACATGCGTGCCCGGGCGAATTCGGCCTTGTCGACGCGATTGTCGTGGTCGTGGTAGAGTTTGTTGAAGAGTTTGAAGCTCTTTTCAATGTCTTTGGCGCCCGCAAACACTTTCGGTTTGGCGATTTTATCGGTCGGTCGCTCTTCCAGCATGCCGAAAAGGTTGCCGTATTGTTCTTTGAATGCACCCAATTTATTGTCTTTGGGTAGTACAAACAGTTCAGGACTGGCATGCAGGATTCCGATCCTGTCGAGCAGCGGCGCTACCGCCATGGCGCCATAGGGTTGCTGGGTGGAGGTTTGGTCTTTGAGCACTTGCGAAACGACGGTCCCGCGCAGCTCATACGCAAGCGCGCGGAAGGGGTCCTTATCCACCGAGCGGAACACATATTCTTTTCCATTACCCGCCACGAGTTTCAGGGAGGTTGTTTGCCTGCCGCCGCCTTTTCCGGCGATGACCAGTCCGCCGAAGGTCGTGTCCATATCCAGATAAGGGACATTAACAGGTGTCGTCCAGGAGTCGCGGTAGTGTTTTCCGAACCATTTTTCCTTGAAGCGCTTGCTGGCATATTCGCTGCCCGCGGCAACGGTGGCTGGCTCAGGGCGCGGCGTATCCATTTTGTCGGAAGGCTTGATCACCGGGTTGCACGGCTGGAAAAGTGCGTTGGCAGTGCCTTTGCTTGCATTTTCGCAGGCAGACGCGAAAATCGGGCCGGCTTCTTTTTTCGAAACCTGGACGCCATTCACCAGCCAGTGTTGATAGGCTACCCGGCCATTTGAAGAATAGGTTATTTCAACAAAACCGGCTGACGAGGAGGTTAATGCGGCTTTGTTGCTATGCGCAATGAACGAGCCGCCTGCGACCCCGCCGCTGTTAATGAAGAAATTGTTGTCTTTCTGCACAACCGACTGGTTGCGTTCATGCCCGGAGGCAAGGATCACCGAGCTGTAATCCTGCAACACGCCATTCACTTTGTAGCGGTACACGCCGAGATTGGCGTTTGAAATGTCGCGATCGGTGCCGATGTTCTGCCGGAAACCAACCAACGCATTGCCTATCAGCGGAGGAGAAAAATAGGATGCTGCTGAAAACCTCCCGCCATAATTTCCCAGCGATTCAACCGGAAAATGGGAGATTACGAGTACGTTTTTATCGGTCGTTTCATCGAGAATACCTTCCAGCTCTTCTACGAAATTGTCGGTGTCGGCAATAGTGCAGGCGTCGGAGGAGGGTTTGGGCTTATCATGCGGATGGTTCCACCACTGGGAGTTGACCACGACGACTTCGAGCATCGGGAAAGAGACCGTCCATGGCCCGGGGCAACCGTGGCCCAGAAATAATTGAAAACGCTGGTGCTTTTCGCGGTCGAGCGCCTTTTCCAATGCCATGACCCTTTTCCATCCCTCCTTGCCCGAATCGAGCCATTCGCGGTCGCCCTGGTTGAGCAGCATATGCAGCTCCGGGTTGCGGTCGAGTAAGCCATTGGCCTTCCTTTTCCATTCGGCGACCTGTTCGATCGTCATCTGTTCTGGAAATGCGTCGCCGTTGAACACCCACAGCATCGGCCCCGGTTTGGTGGCGAGGTAATTTTCGATAATAGGAAAAATGTCGGCAGGATTTTCAAAGTCGGCTGTGTTGCCTGTAAGCACCACTTTGAAATCGGTGGCGTACAGGTTGGAGGCAGCCAGAAAGATAAGTAATACGGACGCGGCGAAGCATTTCGCGCAGATTTTGAGTCCGTTAGAGGTGCGTGGTAGAAGAATAGCCAAGGTATGGGAGCGTTGCGAGTGAAAACACTGACAATTTAATAGTAATCCCTGCGGATTGAAATGGTACCAACCACGGAAATGTCGGAAAAATGTATTGCCATGAGGTTTTTTTATACCTTACACTTTAAAACCTCTATTGCAATGCCGTTTTCCAAGCTACCCATGAAGCTCTTGCTCGTCGAAGATGAGCCTAATGTGATATCCCTGATCCAGCGCAGCCTTACCGCCAATGGCCACGAGATTACGATTGCTATGGATGGGCAATCGGGGCTGCAAATGGCTTTGCAACACCAGTTTGATGTCATTATTCTCGATCTGATGATCCCGATCATTAATGGTATGGAGGTGTGCCGCCGCGCGCGCCAGGCGCAGGTCACCACGCCGATCCTGATGCTGACTGCCCTTGGTACGACTGAAAATATCGTGTCGGGCCTTGATGCCGGTGCGGACGACTATATGACCAAGCCTTTCAAGCTGGCCGAACTGGAAGCGAGGTTGCGCACGCTCATCCGCAGGGGCAAGGAGCCGGAAAAGGAGAAAAACGATAAAATACTGACATTAGGCGATCTGGTGCTCGATAAGGTAACGAAGACGGTTAAACGCGGAGGGCAGCCGATCGAGCTGACAGCCACTGAATTCCGCCTTTTGGAATACCTTCTATCCAATACCAACCGCGTTTTGAACCGAATGGAAATCCTGGAAAATGTGTGGGATATTAACTTCAATCTGGGCACGAATGTCGTGGACGTATATATCAACTATCTCCGGAAAAAAATCGATAAAAACCATGATATCAAACTGATACACACTGTGTTCGGGATGGGGTACGTGGTCCGTCAGTCGTATGAAGATACAAAATAAGATCGCTCTGATTTTTACGGCATTGTCGGCTGGCATTATCGTGGCATTGAGCGTATTCGTCTATTTTTTCGCTTCTGAAAGTATCGCTACGAGTTTTTTTCACCGGCTCGAAGTGCGGTCGGATATTGTGGGGCATGCGGCTTTGCAGGAAAACAAATCCCTCACATCCATTTATTACGATATCAAGGAGCGGCATCTTGGCAGTTTGCCCTATGAGAAGCACCGCATTTTACCCGGTCAGCCCGATGAAGCGACCAAAAAGCGGCTCGCTCTGCCGTCGTCATTTTATGAACCTGCCCAAAATAATATTCCGGCGAGGTTTTTCAATCACGACACCTCCTATGTAGTGCTTCGCGTCGCGCGCGATAACCGGCATGTAATGGTGGTATCGTCGGCGCTCGATACTTACGGAATGCAGGAAATGAATAACCTGAAAAACCTGCTGCTGATCGGCTTTTTCATCGCGATGGTTTTTGTGTTCACATTCGGGAAGCTGTTTTCTAATGAAATCTTCAAGCCGATCCGCCGAATTATCCGCAATGTGAAGGGTATTAATGCCCATAACCTGCATCAGCGGCTTGTCGTAGAGCCTACCGACGACGACGTCGAAGCGCTTTCAAGGACCTTTAATGATATGCTCGACAGGCTCGAAGTGACTTTTGAAATGCAGAACAACTTCGTCAGCAACGCCTCGCACGAATTCCGGACGCCTTTGACGGTCGTGAGCGGAGAGGCCGAACTGGGCATGTCGATACCCGGTTTGTCCGATGCCGCCAAGGAGTCGTTTTTGAATATTTATAAGGAGGTCGAAAAGCTCGAACACCTGACCAACAGTATGCTCAGCCTCGCTCAGACCGGTTTTGACGGGAAGAAAGAGCAATGGGAAGAGGTCCGGATCGACGAACTGATTCTTTCGGTGAAAGAAGCCGCCGACCGCATCATTCCTGAAAATCAGGTGGCGATTGATTTCGACAATCTGCCCGACGACGAAGGCAAGCTCACCGTGAACGGAAACCTGGCATTGCTGAAAGCCGCTTTTTCCAATATCGTGCTCAACAGCTGCAAGTACTCCGACAACAAGCCTGTCACCGTTAAGATCAGCGCCGACAGCAAATACGTGATTGTGGAGATCACCGACCAGGGCATTGGCATTCCCGACCGTGAAATAGGGCAGATCTTCGTGCCGTTTTTCCGGGCCTCCAACACAGCCCGTTATAAAGGTTACGGGATCGGCTTGCCGCTGACGCACAATATCATACGGATGCATCAGGGTAAGGCTGATGTCCAGAGCCGCGTGGGGGAAGGGACGCGCTTCACCACCTACCTGCCTTTCAAGTATTTTTGAATACTCTTATCTCATTTTAATATTCTTACTTCATTCTAATAAGTCTCTCACTACATTATAATGCAGCTCTTAAACAGGGCTAATGTCTCGGCCGTAACATTGTATTGTTGATTGATTATCAACGCATTGTTAACTTAAAAAGACGGCATTTATATGAGAACAGTGGTGATACCAACGGACTTTACAAATGAAGGCATTCAGATCGCCGAGGCCATTGTGAGAGATATCCGCGACGAGGTGCGCGTGGTCTTCACACACCTTTTCCACGTGGCCGACGACATCCAGGACCTGCTCTTTTCCACCTATCGGGAAAAAGAATATGAACTCGTTCCGGAGGAGTTCTGGCAGGAATGCAGGATGCTCAAAGATACCTATTCGGATTTGGCCAGCATCAAGATCGACTTCTTCTACGGCAACAAGCTCGCACTTCTGAAAAATTTCCTGGAATACTACGAGACCGACTATATCGCTTACTCCGAGCAGTACGGCATTCCGAAGCTCACCCGGAGCAGTCTGGACGCGTTGCCGGTCCTGAAAAAGACAGGCTATCCGATGATCAACACCGATATGGTACGGATTTCGTCGCTGGCCGACAGCTACCGGTAGGGTACTCTGATTTGACAATGAGATTGTGAAAAAGGTAAATAACAGCGAATTATGCTTCTCAAAAAGAATATCCCCATAGGCTATATATTTGGTAAAATTAAATATGAAATCCTGTTCGTGACGATCTACGGTATTGCTATCGAGGTCATTTATCAGAACTTTCATATTACCAATATCTCGATCCCGATGACGGTACACAGTGTACTCGGGACGATTATCTCGCTCCTGCTGGCGTTCCGTTCCAACCAGGCCTACGACCGCTGGTGGGAGGCCCGGATCGTGTGGGGGGCTATCGTGAACGACTCCCGGACATTCGCGCGGCAGATACTTTCATTAATGGAGGATCCGCTGGACCCGGACCGGATCGACGGTTTCAAGAAGCGGATGATCAAACGCCAGATCGCCTGGTGTTATGCGTTGGGTAAGGGCTTGCGCCGCGACGATCCCATGCCGATGGTGAGCAAGTTCGTGTCCGAGGAAGAGTTGGAATATCTCAAAGACTTTGATAACAAGCACGTTGGCCTCGTGCAGCTGCATGCACGTGACCTGAATAATGCGTTGAAGCAGGGCTGGGTAAACCCGTACCAACAGGTGGAGCTCGATCAGACGCTCACGCGCTTGTGCGATCATATGGGTAAGTCGGAGCGGATCAAGAATACCGTGTTCCCGTCGACTTACAGTCTTTACATTCATCTGGCATTACACTTCTTCATCCTTCTGTTACCGTTCGGGCTCGTGCAGCTTTTCGGTTTCCTGATGGTGCCGGTGCTGGTGGTGATTACGGCGTGTTTCTTCCTGATCGAAAAAATGGCGATCCATTTGCAGGATCCATTCGAGAACAAGCCGACCGACACGCCTGTATTGTCGATCTCGAGGAATATCGAGCGCGATTTGAAGCAAATGATGCGGGACAAGCACGTACCGCAGGCTTTCCAGCCCGAGAAGTTTTATATTTTGTAAGGAATGGTGCGAAGCTCTTGCTTCGAACTCACTTATTCGCAGGCCTCCGGCCGGTCAGTACCGAAAAAGCGATCATCGCACGGTATCGACCGGCCGGAGGCCTGCGAATGGTATACACGAAGCCTTAGCTTCGCGCCAGCGGCACCTGGGCGCCGCTGCTATTTTTGCTTCATGCCATTATGAATATCGACGAGGATATGATGATCATCCCGCACCCAGTTTCCGCTTTGATATTTCTTGTGTTTCGCAGTAAACAGGTAATCCTCAAACATATCATAGGCCTTGTGCGCCTCTTCGACCGAGTAGAATGATCCCAGCCAGGTGGCTGGGATTTTATCTTTTTTGACCACACCGACCCCGACATTATAAAGCTTCACAATGCCCGGGGAAAACTCCATGGAGATATAATCCTGCTCCCTGACCTGGGCGCTGCTGAGGATCGATGCCGTGTGTGATAAATAGTTGAGCAGCCTGGCGCGGATTTGCCCTTCACTTTCCGATTTCACGGGTTTGATGCGCCACCAGTTGTTTTTTTCAAAGTAAGGATCATCCTGGAAACGGAGAAGCTTATGGCCGTATTCGATCAGTGAAACACTTTCACTTGGGGAGATCTCGAAGTTGATCAGCCGCATGCCATTACCTGCATAGGAAAAGAAGACGCCGACTTCCTCCGTCTTGCGGTTCGAAGTGAGAAAAATGGTGTGGGCGACGGTGTCGAAATCCCATTTTCCGGCTGTGTATTCGCCGGCGGTTCCCACCCGTGTGAAGGTACTGTCGGGGAAGAAAGAGATCAGCATGTTATGTTTATTACCCGCTTCGAATTGTCTCAAAGGTTGCCCATCGGGTTGAACGATTCCCTGCTCGGTGATACTCACGCCGGAGATCCGCCAGGTACCCAGCATATTTGCGGGTTTCGGTTTAATGCGTTCCTCCATAATTTCGCGGGGCTGCCGGGTTGGACGCTTCGAGGAGCCGGTGCGGTAAATGATACCGTGATGCTGCATCATGGTGATCATAATGAAGAGAATGAAGAGTTTCAGGGATGTCATGGCGCGGCTGTTGATGGGGGTTGTATTACCCTCAAGTTAGGTATTTTCTTTTAATCAAATTGAAGTAAACAAGCAGGAACATGAAATATTGAGTAATTCCGGGGTACTTTTTACTTATCTGCGCATATCGGGATGGTCATACTCCATCCGTATTTAATCCTAAACCCAGGACTTCTGCTCATGAACTTGCTCAGGTTGCTACCGCTGCTGTTTGTTTTTGTATTATTTGGATTTGAAGATGATTTCCACCGGCCCGCAACCGAATACGCGGCGACTCCTGCTGATACGCCGCTGCGTGCCGTGCAGGATGCCAAAGGTGAAACCATCAGTATTTTCAGAGGTAACGAGTCCAAGCCGATACTGACGCAGAATGCGAAACCGGATTTTCGTCCGTACCTGCACCCGCTCGTAGCCCCCGACGGCAAAGGCGTTCTCACTGAATACAGTCCGGGGCACCATAAGCACCAGACCGGCATTTACTGGGGTTATACCCGTGTGAACGGCCGTGACTATTTCCATCACCCAAGCGATGGCTACTGGAAAAAAGTATCGGCGAGTGTGATCGAAGGAAAAGGCACGGAAGTGAAATGGCAGACTGTCTACAACCTGCTCGATTCTACCGGAAAGGCCGTACTGACCGAAACACAAAACTGGTCGATGCGCGTGAAGGACGGTAAATACCTCCTCGACCTGGAATGGAACGGTGAGGCCCAAACCGACGTGACCATCGGCAAATACGATTATGGCGGCCTTTTTGTGCGTATGCCCTGGAAAGAGGGCATTAAAGGCGCGGTGATGAATGCGGCCCGCCAGAAGAACGAAAAAGCGGAGGGGCAAGCTGCCATGTGGGTGGATATTGGAATGCAGGTAGAAGGACGTACCGATTTAGCACACATTGCGATTCTTGACCATCCGGGAAATAAAGGATATCCGCAAACCTGGCGCGTGGACGGGCAGCTGGGCGCAGGTCCGGCGCGGGCACGTAAGGGCGATTGGCATATCAAGAAGGGTGAAACTGAGATCATCAAGCACGAGCTGGTCGTTTACACCGGTGATTTCAAGGATGTGGAATTAAACAAGACATTCGGCGAATTCATTGGTAATACAGGCCAGTATAACACTACGGCTCTTTGGGCATTAGCTCAGAAGGAGGGTAGGGAGGCTAAATTTCTAAGCGCGCAGGAGGCAGTGGCCGCGATGACGGTCAAAGAGGGTTACCAGGTCAATGCATTTGCTTCCGAACCCATGATGACCCAGCCGATGGCATTCTGCTGGGACGATCGGGGAAGGATGTGGATTGCCGAGAACAAAGACTACGAATCGCGCGGGAAAGGGTTTTCCAATGCCGGCACGAGCCGTATTCTGATCCTTGAAGACACCGATCACGATGGCGTGGCCGATAGCAAGAAGGTATTCATGGAAGGCATCGCATTTCCGGCTGCACTGGCGGTTGGCTTTGGTGGCGTGTTTGTTGGCGCGCCGCCTAACCTGCTATTTGTGCCCGATAAAAACGGCGACGACAAGGCAGATGTCGACGATATCGAAGTGCGCCTTACGGGCTGGGGCATCCGCGACCGTCATGAGACGCTCAACAGTTTCCATTGGGGCCCGGATGGCTGGTTATATGGCTTGCAGGGATTTGCAACGCCTTCCAAAGTGGGCAAGCCGGTTGGGAAAGGTAAATTATACCGGCATAACGATGCATTTCCGGAGAACATCGAGGTCGAGGACGGCGTCGATATCAATGGCGGCGTGTGGCGGTACCATCCTACAAAACGGAAATTCGAAGTGGTCGCTCATGGTTTCAGCAATCCCTGGGGCATTGATTATGATGCAAAAGGCCAGCTGTTCATCACGGCTTGCGTAATCCCGCATTTATGGCATGTGGTGCCGGGCGGGATTTACCACCGGCAGGGCGGGCAGCATTTCAATCCGTATGTTTACAATGATATCAAAACCATTGCCGACCACAGCCACCGCTCGGCGCACGGCGGAGCGCGCATTTACCTTTCGGATGCATTTCCGGCTTCGGAGCGCGGCAAGATATTCATGGCCAATATCCACGAACACGGCATTCTTTCCGACCAGCTGGTGCCGAAAGGCTCAGGCTTCTCGGGTAAGCATAGCGACGATTTCCTGATGGCCAACAACGCTCAATGGGTCGGTTTCAGCATGGAGATAGGGCCCGAAGGCGGCATGTACATTCTCGACTGGCACGACGCCGACATTTGCGGCTCGGACGTGCTCAACTCCGAAACCGGCCGGATTTTCAGGGTTATGCCGAAAAATTCGCTCGCCGAAAACTGGAAGGGCCGCTACGACGACCTGAACAAACTCAGCGACGCCGATCTTGCCGCATTGCAAACCAGCAAAAGCGAATGGCACGCCCGCCGCGCCCGGGTGATATTGCAAAGTCGGGCCGCGACAGGTAAGATTTCTCAGGATGCGGTGGCAAAATTGAAAACACTATATCAATCCAGGGACAACGCCGACAACCGCCTTCGTGCCCTGTGGGCTTTGAAAGTGACTGATAATCTGGATAATGGTACATTAAAACAGGCATTGTCGGACGGGGACGCTCATATACGCGCCTGGGCGATCCAGTTTTTGTGTGAGGATGTGCAGCCGGGAATGGAAGTCCTTCATCAGTTTGCGCAAATGGCGGTAAGCGATCCGTCGCCCGTGGTGCGGCTCTACCTGGCGTCTGCGTTGCAACGCCTGGATGCTAACGCAAAATGGAGCATTACCAAAGGTTTGCTTGCACACGCCGAGGATTCGCAGGACCATAATTTACCTAAAATGATATGGTTTGGGATTGAACCCCTGGTAAAGGATAATGCGGCAAAAGCATTGGAACTGGCTGCTGGGAGCAAGGTACCGATGGTAACCCAGTTTATTGCGAGAAGATTGGTAGATGCCGATCAGAGCAATGCATTGTTAGCAACCGTCGCTAAGTCAACCGCCAACCGGGTCGACATTCTGACCGGTATGCGTGACGGTCTCGAAGGGAGAACCGACATTAAAACACCAGAAAACTGGAATATGGCCTACGCCAAATTGAAGCAGGCGGATAAACCCACCGCTCAGCTTGCCGCGGATCTTGGTCGTCACTTCGGCGACACCGAATCGGCGAAAATTGCTTTGGCGACATTGAAAAACAAATCTGCCTCGTTATCGGAACGCAAGAAGGCTCTGCAATCTCTCGCGGTACGCCAGCGCTCCGAGCTTGCGACGGAGCTCCCCGCATTGCTGAATGACAATGCATTGCGCCTGGAAGCAATCCGTGCCGTAGCCGGTTACGACAGCGAACCATTGGCAAAGCAACTCATAGACGCCTATCCGAAATTCAATGCGCAGGAGAAATCCGAAGCCGTCCAAACTCTTGCTTCCCGCCCGAAATCAGGCTGGCTCCTTACGCAAGCCATTTCGAAGAATGTAATCCCTAAAAAGGATGTACCTACCTACGTTGCCCGTCAGCTTCGACGGGTTGTCGGCAGCGGCTTTGTGGAAGTATGGGGGCCGATAGATCATGTCGCATTCGATGAAAAGGCCTACAAAAAATACCGCACCCTGCTCACCGACAAAGCCGTAGCCGACGCCAGCAAAACCCAGGGGCGCCTCGTGTTCCAGCGTACCTGTGCGCCCTGTCACAAGCTGTACGGCGAAGGCGGTATCATTGGCCCCGAGCTCACGGGCTCCAACCGCGCCAACCTCGACTATCTCCTTGGCAATATCCTCGACCCCAGCGGTGAAATCCAGGACGACTACAAAATGGTCGTCATCACCACCCGTGACGGTCGCACTTACGTAGGTAATATTGCCAAGGAAACCGATAGACAGGTGACACTTCGCATTGTGGGGCAGGATGCTGTTCTGATCAATAAATCCGACATTCAAACCCGCGAGGTCACGCCGTCATCGATGATGCCGACCGGCTTGCTGGATAACCTTTCCGAGAAGGAAGTCACAGAGCTGATCGCGTATCTGCGGACCACCACGCAGGTACCGCTGACCAAGACCAGCGGCGGAAAATAAACAACAATGGCGCGAAGCTCCGGCTTCGTGCCGCCTATTCGCAGGCCTCCGGCCGGTCGGAAATGCGAATCACCGTTTGAGGCCAAACACCTCATTACCCAATTCCTGATGTGACGAAGCGTACTGCAAAACCGACTTCACAAAATCATTTAACGTGACATCGTATTGAGAAGCCAGTAACGCGATTTTTTTATGTAAATCAGACGAAATCCGCACGTTGAAAACGCCTTTGTAAGGCTTTTCAGGTGACTTTCCCAAAGCCTTACAAGTTTCAATATAATCATCAACGGCCTCCTTCATTCCCTGTTTGAGTTCTTCCACAGAGGTCCCTTCAAAAGTTATTAGGTCGTTCACACCGATCAGTTTTCCGAAGAATATTTCATCGGCGGCGCTATAATGAATATTAGCCGTAAATCCGTCGTAGGATAGCGAGTTGACCATTTTAGATTTGTCCATTTTCTTTAAGTATTGTAAGGATCTGTTCGATCACGTATAGTTTCACAATAGGAGTAGGGTGGGGTTTGTGTAAGGAGATGATTCGCATATGCCTATCGGCAAACTTGACTCTGGATCCGCCTGTCTTGCCGCAGGGAAGTTCGTTGTAGCCGTAAAACTTCAGAACCAGCACTAGTTCCTTCCAGGTAAGGTCTTTGGGTTTACCTCTGAACCGCGAGAGCAGTTTCTCAATTTGACTCATAAGTTATAGTGTGTAACTGAAAATTAGTTACAAATATAGCGCTATGATTGAGGCTTCCAAAAAAGTTTTGCTCACGAATTTCCACGGTGCTAACTCAAAGCTTCATCATCCTCAACCCCTTCAAAATAATTCAAAACGGTCATCAGCGGCAACGTTGTCTTATCCGCTGCATTCGACATCTGAATCACCGCCCGGTCAATGGAATTAGGATCGAATCCTGAGAAATAGCCTTCAATCACTTCGCCCGGCCGGAGCTGATAGGAAATTGCCTTGTTGAGGTATTTGGATGCGCGTTTTTGCAGGCCGGTAAGTTGTGGGGCGGACATGGTGATATGAGTTTGCATGGTCAGTGAATGCGGGCATTCATGCTAGCAAAGGTATCAACGGCGAAAAAAGTTTCACCGTGGGTGATTCGCGCGTTCGTTGCGCGCAGCCATTTCCACGGACTGTGTAATGCGTTTTTGCCGTGTTTCAGGTCTTTTGGCATTCAAAATCCATTCCAGGATTAGTCTTTTGGAAGAAGGGGCGAATCTGGCGAAGTTTTCGAACGCCGTCTGATTGGCATCGAATGCCTGTTGCAGATCGTCGGGGATGATCGCATTACCCGCTGTTTCAAGGGCATCCCAGGCACCGGTGTTTTTCGCGAGATCTATCATCGCCTGGCCTTCGGGACGCATCAGGCCTGCCGCGGTCATCCGGGCGGCGCGTTCTTTGTTCACGATACTCCATTTGCTTTTTGGGTTGCGCTTCGTGAATGTGAGGTAAAAGCTTTCTGCATCTCGTTTGATGGCCTTGCTATCGATCCAACCGTAGCACAATGCGTGCTCGATCGACTCGTTGTAGCCGATACTGGGCGTCGGGCTGTCTTTATGGTAAATGATCAGGAATACAGCGTCCTTCTTCCTGCCATTTTTTGCCAGCCACGAGCGCCATTCCTTGTTGCTTGGTGCCTGGATTGCTTCAATACCATTTTTAGTTTCCATCATTGCCTGGTTTGGTTTTAGGTTTATGCAAAACTAAATGGACCGCATGACAGCCTAATGTCAGGAGGTTTTTTAGTAGGGTATAAAAAAGCTTGCCATTTGCTCAGCCGTTTGAAAATCGGATTTCTATGTTAAACTCTGAAAATTTAAATTTGGAAAACAATCAAAATGAGTCATGGATCACAAAAACGTTATCAAATCATTTCATAGAGTTTCGGAACGGAGAGAGCCTGTTAAAGACCGGGATGCTTTTCTGAAAAAAATGGATAGGCTTTTTGAAGAACTGGATGCAGAGCTTCCGGATATCGAAATGTCAGAAGATGAAATTCAAGCTGAGATAAACGCATACAGGGATGAGAAAAGGCGTAACGGTTAAAGTTGTTCTGGACGCCAATTGGTATGTTTCTGCTTGTATTAATAGAAAATCGCGTCGCACGCTATATCAATATATTCTTAAAAATGTCGGCATTAAGGCCTATTACTCACAGGAGCTTCTCACAGAGTTTGCCGATGTTATTTCCCGGGCTAAATTTCGGAAGTACGTAACATTGGAGCAGGCCGAGCGCCTTAAAGCCATCGTGCTAAGATTTGTAATCAAAGTGCATATTGATTCACAACCTTGCGTGGCGAGGGATGTATGCGACAACTATCTACTTGGTTTATGCGAATCTTGTAGGGCACATTATCTGGTCTCCGGAGATCGGGATCTTCTGATTCTACGAAGCCATAAAGCTATATCAATCCTGACTATGGGGCAGTTTATTCAAGTCGTCGGTGTTATTCACTAGCAACGATCAGAAAATTGAAATGGCCTCCTCCCTTTTTAATGAGTAACTTTCAATAGTACAAAACCAGTATTTTGTTGCAATGTGCCCGCTTTTGGTTTAAATTCATTACTCAACCAAAAAGCCTGGACTATGCGTGTATTTCACAAACTGCTGTTAGCTATTACATTGTGCGTCACGGTATTCGGTGCATTTGCGGCCGACCAGCCCGAAACGTTGAAGATAGGCGCCCAGGCTCCTGACTTTAACCTTCTCGGGGTCGACGGTAAGCGATATTCACTCAAAAGCTTTGCTGGTGCGGATATCCTGGCCATCGTATTCACCTGCAACCATTGCCCGACCGCGCAGGCATACGAGGAGCGTATCAAGAAGCTTACGGCCGATTATAAAGCCAAAAAGGTTGCGGTAGTGGCGATATCTTCCAATGATCCTAAGGCGATTCTGCTTGATGAGCTTGGCTACACCGATATGAGCGATACCTACGACGAAATGAAGCTCCGGGCGAAGGATATGGCTTATAATTTCCCTTACCTCTATGACGGCGGCGACCAGAAGATCGCATTGGCGTACGGCCCCGTTGCTACACCGCATATTTTTATTTTCGATAAGGCAAGAAAACTGCAATACAACGGCCGGATCGACGATGTGGAGAAGCCAACCGGAACACCGAAAAACCTGGACGCAAAAAACGCCATTGAAGCATTACTCGCAGGAAAGCCGGTGCCAGTACCTGCTACCAAGACATTCGGCTGCTCGATGAAATGGGCGTCGAAAGAGGATAATGTGAAGAAAGAACAAACTGCCTGGGCAAAAGAACCCGTAACGCTGGAAACAATCGATGAGGCAGGTTTGAAAGAACTAATCCAGAACAAATCGGATAAGCTACGCCTTATTAATGTATGGGCAACCTGGTGTGGTCCGTGTGTGACGGAGTTTCCGGATTTCATGGTGATGCACCATATGTACCGCCGCCGTGATTTCGAATTTATCTCGATCAGCGCGGATAATCCCGATAAAAAGGACAAAGCGCTGAAATTCCTGCAAGGCAAGTTCGCTTCCAACAAAAACTATATTTTCAATATCGAAGACAAATACAAGCTCATCGAAGCGGTAGATTCGAAATGGCAGGGCGCTTTACCGTATACCATACTTGTAGAACCGGGCGGCAAGATCGTCTATTCGCAGCAAGGGCCGATCGACCCCGCGAAAATGAAGAAGCTCATCGTGGAGAACAAGTATGTCGGACGGTACTACTAAACCATATTCAAACAACCAATCTGACTTTATGGAAGACCTGGACAATTCAAGACGCCGTTTTTTGGGCACGTCGGCCCTTGCGGCGGTGGGTTTCGTGATAGCGCGCACGCCTATTTTCGGTGCACCGGCTTACATCAAAAAACTGGGCAAGCCCAACTCGCTGTTCAATGGCGTGCAGGTGGGGGCCATTACCTACTCCTGGCGAAGCCTGCCCGGCAGCGCTGAGGACATTTTGAAATACTGCATTGAAACCAATATCAGTGCCATCGAACTTATGGGACCTACCGGCGAGTCGTTCGCAGGCGCGCCCGAAGCACCGCCACGCCCGAACCTGGCCCCCGGCCCGGATGGCAAGCGGCCTGAAATGACCGACGAGCAAAAGGCTATTCAGAAAGAATATGCCACCAAAATGGCCGAATGGCGTGCGAAAGTGTCGATGGATAAGTTCGTACAGCTTCGCAAAATGTACAACGATGCGGGCGTAAGCATTTATGGTTTCAAGCCTAATGCATTGAATGCGAACAGTACCGATGCCGAGGTTGATTATGCGTTCCGCGCGGCGAAAGCGCTGGGAGCTAACCAAGCGAATGTGGAGCTGCCGAATGATCCCGCGCAAACGAAGCGCCTTGGAGATATTGCTGCTAAAAATAAGGTCTACTGCGGCTACCACGGGCACACGCAGCAAACGCCGACCTGGTGGGATACTGCGTTGAGTCAGTCGAAATACAATGCGATGAACTTTGATATGGGGCATTATGTGGCTGCTGGCTTCGATCCTTTCCCGTTGCTGGAAGCGAAGCACGATCATATTGTGAGCATGCACGTGAAGGACCGCAAAAACAAAGAACACGGCGGTGCCAACGTAGTGTGGGGCCAGGGCGATACGCCGATCGTGGCTGTCCTCGAAACGATGCGTGCGAAAAAATACAAGTTCCCCGCGACAATCGAGCTGGAATATGAGATCCCGGCAGGTTCCGATGCCTTGAAAGAAACTGCTAAATGCGTTGAATTCGCGCGCAAGGCGCTGGGTGCATAAATTAGTGCAGGCAATATGAAACGGGTCGTAGAGCAAAATGCTCCACGACCCGTTTTTGCTTTCAGGCGGAATGGCAGTTACAGCGAAACGCTGCCGGGATGCCGGGAGGCACTGTGTAGTTCCAAAGGTGCATAAGGAATTTCAAACGGTGCCGATTAGCAATCAAAAAACGGATTGATGATGGTGAGCTGTTCTTCTACAACCAGTAGATGCTGCATGTCCTCTGAGTACAGAACACTACATCCCGCTTCAAGGGCACCGGAAACAATAATGGCGTCGAAAAGTTGGAAGTCGTATTTTTGAGTCAGGTAGATAGCCTCGGCTAAATTGTATTCGGAAATGCCGGACATTTTGCAATCAGACATCATCTCATACCAGAACTCTGCCACTTCATGTTTGGTCCATCTTAACCTTTTCCAACAGACATTACCGACCTCTACCAACACCTGGACGTTGATGTGAGGATTTTGCCGAATTAGCCTTTTTGCTATTTCGCGTTTTTCCAGGTGTGTATCAAAGAGATAGAGAATAACATTGGAATCCAGAAAGCTGTTAGTCAAAGTCATTAGCCTCGTTTCTATCAAATTTGAATTTTGACATATCTATTCGAGGAAACTTTGAGTATCGTCTTTCTATGTCCTCCAAAGTCGCGACTTTGTGAGGTTTCTCTTCTTTTTCAACAACCACGGTAACTTTGACATGTTTCCCTACGAAGCTTGCAGGAAGCTCGATCGTGACCGAAGTAGTCTTTGGAGTGATGTTTTTCGTGAACATGATAGTGTGATTTTGTTTAAACAAATCTAGAAATTTTCTACTAAAAATTTTTTCGTACGAAATTTTTCCTACCTTTGAAAAGTTGAATGAAAAGCCAAAGGATGGAACCTACAAAATCAGAATTGGAAATACTGCAAGTGCTTTGGGAACATGGGCCGTCGACGGTGCGGTTTGTGAACGACAAGCTCAATGAAGAGAAACGCGCGGTGCAGTATTCTTCTACTTTAAAATTGATGCAGATCATGGCCGAGAAGGGTATCGTGATCCGTGACGAGAGCAGCATGAAGCACATTTACAGCCCAGCGGAGCCGGAGGATAAGACCAAATCGGCATTGTTGGAGCGCTTCGTGGACTCGATGTACAGAGGCTCGGCGTCGAGCCTGGTTATGCAGCTTTTCGGCAATAAGAACACCTCCGCCGAGGAACTCAGCGAGATCAAGGATTTCCTGAAAAAACTGGATCAGTAATCACCATACCATTTCAATCCGCTAGCCATGAATTGGAATATCATTGATCAGCCGACTGCCCACGAGTGGGTGCGCGCACTTTGCCTTACACTGATGCATTCGCTCTGGCAGGGGCTTGTGGCCGCTATCGGGGCGGGGATGATCCTGCTTTGTACCCGCAAGAGTAAACCCGCGTTACGGTACAATTTGCTGGCGTTGGTAATGTTGCTGTTCGTTATTGGAACGGTAGTGGCGTTCAATCTGATGATGCGGGATAGCGGCAAGATATCCGGTTCGGTGGTGGGTTTTTCCAAAGAATGGGTAATGCCGACGGCTTTTCAACACGCAGGTGATGTTGCCCTCGCTGCCGTAGAAACAGATTGGATGACCAGCATACTGGTGTTTTTCAATGCACATGCGCAGGCGATCGTCATAGGCTGGTTCCTTGTCTTTGTAATGAAATCAATACTGGCCGCGAGTGGCTTGTTTTACTTGCGGAAGGTCGCCCAGCAGGTTTCGATACCTGAAATGAAATGGATTGTCCGGTTTTACGAGCTGGCCGAAAGGATGCGGATACGGCAGGAAGTGGAGCTGCGCGAGTCGGTGCAGGTGGCCGTACCCATGGTGATCGGTTTTTTGAAGCCGGTGGTGCTCGTGCCGCTCGGTATGCTGGCCAACCTCCCGGCTGCTCAGGTAGAAGCCATTCTGCTGCACGAACTCGCGCATATCCGCCGCCGCGATTACCTGATCAACCTCGTGCAGATATTTTGTGAAAATGTCTTTTTCTTCAATCCGGCTGTCTGGTGGATTTCCAGGCTGATCCGGGAGGAACGCGAACACTGCTGCGACGACCTCGCAATCAGTGTCATGCAGAGCAAAACATCGTTCATTCACGCGCTCGTATCGTTCCAGGAATATAACCAGTCGCGGCCGGCGTTTGAAATGGCTTTTTCAAAAAAACGCAATCATTTGCTGGACAGGATCAAACGCATTGTCAATAACAATAATAAACCACTAGATGCCATGGAAAAACTATTTGTAACATTCAGCCTGGCGGCGGCGATAGCGTTGTCGGCGGCGACTGCACCGGAGAAACCGGCAACTTCCGGAAAACTGTCTGTCGTGAAGGAAGCCCGGCAGGACAGGGTCGAGCCTTTGCTTGGGAAAATCACGGAAGTCCCGTCAATCAAGGCGCAGAGTCTCGTATTCCCGGGGCCGGACACACTTCCTAAGAAGAAATTGCGGTCGGAAAAAATGGAAATACATTCCGCGAATGTGTACACGCCGCAGCAGGGAATCAGTACGTATAATGTTACACGTAACAACAAGCAATACGAGATCGTAAAGCGGAACAATAGGATCATTTCACTCTATGTCGATGATCAGGAAATACCTGAGAGCGACTATGCAAAATACCAGCCGGAGATTGACAAGATCATGGCGGAGGTGAAAGCACAACACGAGCTGGCTGAGAAACAGCGTGAGGAGGCCCAGGAGATGCGCAAAATCGCCGAAGAGCAACGCCGGTTGGCCGAGAAACAACGCGAGGAAGCACAAGTAATGCGCCTGGAAGCGGAGAAGCAACGGGAACATGCAAGTCAGATGCGCGTCGATGCCAAGAAGCAGCGCGAGTACGCGGACCAAATGCGGCAGAATATCAATTCGAACCGCGACGAGGCGGAGAAAATGCGATTGGAGGCTGAAAAGCAGCGCGAAGCTGCGGAAGATATGCGCAAACAAGCCGACCAGATGCGCCGGGAAGCCGAAAAACAACGTGAGCACGCCGCCGAGCAACGTGTGCAGGCCGAGGGGCAGCGTAAACAAGCGGAGGAAATGCGGCGGGTGGCTGAAAAACAGCGCGAAGTTTACATGAAACGGCAGGAAGCTGTGATTGAAGAGCTGGCTGGCGCAGGGCTGGTGAAGGATAAGGACGAGCTGTCATTCAAGCTCAGCGACGACGAGTTGATCGTAAATGGTGAAAAGCAATCCCCGGAATTGCACCAGAAGCTGAAAGCCAAATACCTGAACGACGGCGGTGACCAAAAATCGACCATGTATTACAACTATAACGGCAGGTCAGGTTATTCGACCAGAGCACGTTAGACTTACCGCCGGGCTTTATCAGTAAAACCGTCATCGGGATGTGTTTAGTAAGAAGTTACCACGAATAACTTTCGAACGGCATGCATCGCAGGACATTTGTTAAAAATACATCCCTAGCAGTAGCCGGGGCCGCATTAGCCCCCGGTTTTGCTGTTTCAGGCCAGTTCGCACAGAACAAACTGCCCAAATGGAAAGGCTTCAACCTGCTCGATTTCTTTGCTCCCGATCCGGCAAAGGGCCGCAAGGCAACTACCGAAGAGCAGTTTAAATGGATGGCCGACTGGGGTTTCGATTTTGTACGTATCCCGATGGCCTACCCGGCTTACCTGAAATTCGACCGAAGCCGCAATATCACACCAGAGGAAATTTATCAGATCGACGAGCAAGCCGTCGAGCGCATTGATAAGCTCGTGGCCGCGGCGCACAAGCACAATATACACGTAAGCCTGAACCTGCACCGCGCGCCGGGGTACTGCGTCAATGCGGGTTTCAATGAGCCCTACAACCTTTGGACCGACCAGAAGGCGCTCGACGCATTCTGTTTTCACTGGAATATGTGGGCCAAAAGGTATAAGAATACGTCGCAGAAACGCATTAGCTTCGATTTGCTTAATGAGCCGAGCATGCGCGCCGATATGAACGACCAGCATTCCAAACGGTCGTCGGTGCCAGGGGATGTCTACCGGAAGGTGGCTATCGCCGCATCGGAGGCGATCAGAAAGGAAAATCCGGGGCATTTGATCATCGCCGACGGCAATGATGTGGGCACTTCGGTAATCCCCGAGTTGGCCGATCTCGATATCGCACAAAGCTGCCGCGGATATCATCCAGGTATTATCTCGCATTACAAGGCACCTTGGGCGATGAAAGATCCCGACAATGCACCTGCGCCCAATTGGCCGGGACAGGTAGGGGATCAATATCTAAGCCGCGCCATGCTGGAAAAGTTCTACAAGCCCTGGATAGAGCTCGTCAACAAGGGCGTAGGGGTGCATTGCGGGGAATGCGGTTGCTGGAACAAAACACCGCACCAAGTTTTCCTGGCCTGGTTCAACGACGTGCTGGACATTCTCTCGTCCAACGGCATTGGTTTCTCGCTATGGGAATTCGCCGGGGACTTCGGCGTACTCGATTCACGGCGCGAGGATGTGGCTTATGAAGACTGGCACGGGCACAAGTTGGATCGTAAGTTGCTGACGCTGTTGATGAAGTACTAGAACGGGGATACGGGGCGGCTGTTGGATTGGGCAGCTATAAATGTTATATTTGAAAAACAACACACATGAAAACGATAAAAATAGAACTTTCCGACTCCGACGTCAACTTCATCCATTCGCTTCAACGGGAAGAGAATGGATTTACCAAAGAGGCAATTGAAGAGAAAATTGCCCGAGAACGCCGCCATTCCCTTGAAGAAATATTGAAAGAGGGTTATCAAGCCACGCGGGAAGAGGACCTTTCCATTACAAATGATTTTCAACACGCGGATCTTGAAAATTTGTAATGCAGAAGGGAGGTATCTTCTGGGCTAAACTCGATCCCGTGATCGGTAGCGAGACTGCCAAAACACGCCCCGTCCTGATTGTTTCGAATGACGTCAATAATCAATATGGTGCGACCGTCACCGTGCTGCCGGGGACTTCCAGTACGGCTAAAATTTATCCTTTCGAAGTTCCGCTGGATGCAAATGAAGGCGGCTTGCGCAGTGAGTCGAAGGTGAAAGCGAACCAGATTCGGACCATCGACAAATCCAGGCTAGGCAATAGAATAGGCCAGCTGAACAGCGCGAAAATGAAGGCTGTTGAACTGGCCATATTGATCCATCTGGATATTTTTTAGTTGTTATTTATTCAACTCAGCCAGTAATCCAGGGATATTCAAACTCCTGGTATACATTTCAATCGAGCCGTCAGGCAAGTATTCCCACTGGTCCTGCGGGCGGTCCCAGTAGAGCTCGACGCCATTTCCGTCGGGGTCGTTCAGGTATAATGCTTCCGAAACACCGTGGTCGCTGGCACCGGTGAGCGGGTAATTGGCTTTCAAAAGGCGGTTCAATGCAATGGCAAGGTCTTTCCGGGTAGGGTAGAGGATCGCGGTGTGGAACAAGCCGACGCCTTGGGGCTGTGCCGGAGGCGCTCCTTTGCTGTACCAGGTATTGAGGCCGATGTGGTGGTGATAGCCGCCGGCGGAAATAAACACGGCCTGGGTACCGTACCGGGTGGTGATCTCGAAGCCCAGCAAGCCGCAATAGAAATCGATGGCGCGGTCGAGGTCGGCTACTTTGAGGTGGACGTGGCCGATTTTTGTTTGGGCGGGTATGATATAGTTATCTGGTTCCATAGGAGGTTGAATGCGGTTTGTAAACAATCAATTTACATTCATTTGCGGTAAAAAATTCCGGAGGGCCGCTTTACAGTTAAATCAGTTAACCATTCAGGACATATTAATGAACCGCCGAGAAGCATTATCCTCGATCGCTGCCGTGAGTGCAGCAGGCATCGTCCCCGCCGAAGCTGCCAAAACCAAAACCCAGCCATTTATTTATTCACTCAATATGAGCACGCTGCGCGGCCAGAAACTCGGATTTCGCAAGGAGCTGGAAGTGGCGGCGAAAGCGGGTTACGGTTCGGTCGAGATCTGGATCAGCACGTTGCAGGATTATCTCAAAGGCGGCGGCACATTGCAGGAAGCCAAACGCATTATCGGCGACCTGGGATTGAAGGTGGAAGATGCGATCGGGTTTGCAACCTGGATCGTGGACGACGAGACAGCACGCAATAAAGCGTTGGATCAGCTGAAAGGCGAAATGGAGCAATTGGCTGCCATTGGCTGCCCGCGCGTGGCGGCCCCACCTATGGGCGCTACTACCGGCGCTTCGCTCGATCTTGCGCGCGTGGCGGAGCGTTACCGTGCTATCCTGGAACTAGGCGACAAAACGGGCGTAGTACCGCATCTGGAACTATGGGGTTTTTCAAAAAATCTCAGCCGGGTAGGAGAGATACTATATGTGGCCGTCGAATCGGGGCATCCTTCGGCACGTTTGCTCATGGATGTGTACCATTTGCACAAAGGCGGTTCCGGCATGGAAGCCATCAAGGATGTAGGGAAGCCATTGATCGAAATCTTCCACGTGAACGATTATCCCAAAACCCCGCCGCGCGAGCAGATCACAGACGCTGACCGCGTGTACGTGGGCGACGGTATTGCGCCTTGGAAAAATGTGATTCAAAGCCTTAAAAATCCCGATAAGCCCATTATCCTGTCGTTCGAAGTGTTCAATAAGGATTACTGGGCGCAGGATGCATTGGAAGTGGCTAAAACGAGCCTTGTGAAGATGAAGAAGATCGTCGAAGCAGCAGTATAAAAGATAGCGAGGCCGGTAGTGATACCGGCCTTTTTTATGAAGTCAGCTTTGCGCCAAGCTGGTGATGATCAAAGTACTTTTTGAGCAGAAGGTTGATAAACCTTTTCAGATAAATTTCATTCAAGAACACATTCGACCAGTTGTCGTACCGTTGCGACTGAATGCCCAAATAGAAGAAATACAAGCAGATGCCCAGTATCGGGATCAGTCGTTTTTCCTCGTCGCTCACGGGCGTGACCGCCTCGTAGCCTTGCAGGAATTGCTCCGTTTTCAGCTCGCGTTCGGCATCATCTTTTTCTGTGGAGTGGATTTGCAGCATATAATAGGCCATATCGAGGCAAAGCCAGCCATTTCCGCAAAAGTCGAAATCGAAGAATGTAATGTCACCATCGGTTGTGACATTCATATTATCAAACCAGAGATCGAGATGAACGGCGCCTTTCCGCAGCCGAGCTTGATCCGCATTTTGTAATTCACCAACCAGGTATTCCCGCACCGTTTTCATGTATTGCATTTCCTCGGTGTCGGCAGCGAGAAACTTGCCCAAATGCACGAATGAATCGATCAGCAGTTCTTTTTCGGTGTAAGTCACGCGCTGCAATGGGAAGTCTTTCGTCAGCAAATGCATTTCGGCCATCAGTTTGCCCACGCGGTAATGTGTTTCCGGGTCGAAATTGAGTACTTTCTCACCTTCGGCAAAAGAGAAAAGCACTCCAAAACGCTCGCCTTCCGGAGCCTGGAAAGTATGGATAAGTGTATGGGCAAGGTCGGCCAATGGGTAGGAAACAGACACGCCATTTTGACGTAAATGCTCCAATAGGCGCAGCTCCTCAGAAATTTCCGTCCATGTTCTCCACTGAAAACTGTACACACGGAAGATGTAGCGTTTGCCCGGCGTAGCGATCAGGTAAGTATCGCTGATTCCGGTTTTTAATATCCGGCATTCGACCTGTTGTTCAGGGAAATAATGCTTTTGAACAAAATGCCCCAGGTGAACGGGTGAAAGGTTGGAATTCGAGACGGGAAAGACGTTCATGGCGTAAGGCGATTGGGGCGGCAAAATTATGGATATATTTGCCCTGAACGTAACGCACTTTAAACAAAAATTTATGGCAGAGATCAAATTCAAGCTCGATAACCGCCGCCGCGGGGCTTTTTATGTCGAGGAGGATGGTAAGCAGGTAGGTGAAATGGTGATCGGGCTAAGTGAAACTACATTGACTGTGTATCATACCGAGGTCGACCCGGCGATGGAAGGCCGCGGGCTTGCGCGTAAAATGCTCGACGCGATGGTCGCCTACGCGCGTGAGCACGGGTTGCAGGTGTTACCCCTGTGCGAATATGTGCATGGTCAGTTTCGCCGACACCCCGAAGAATTTGCGGATATCTGGCAAAAGCGATAGGCCTGGCCGCGTTATCGTGGCTGGGGGAGATATACGATAAATGTAGCGCCCTTTCCCGGCTGGCTCTGTGCAGTAATGTAGCCGTGATGGTTCTGGACAACTTTTTTGCATAAAGCCAGGCCAATGCCGGAACCCGAGAATTCACTCCGACCGTGCAGCCGCTGGAACATCTGGAAAATGCGGTCGAGGTAAATCTCGTCGAAGCCGATACCGTTGTCGATCACTTCGAGGCGGATGTAGGGATGATCCGGTAAAAGCTTTGGTAAGGTCGCTCTTTCGGATTCACTCACAGTCCGGTACGACAGCCTGACGACCGATTGTTGCTCCGGTAGCCGGTATTTGATCGCATTGCTGATCAGATTTTGCATCAGCTGAGCGAGCTGAGAGTCGTTTCCCCATACAACAGGCAGGTCTTCGACGATAATATCGGTCTTTTGCTCCTGAATCGAAATTTCCAGGTCGGCCAATACCGAGTACACGATTTCATCCAAGCGCACCTCTTCAAATTCGCCTTCGCGTGTAGTCAGGCGGGAGTAGGCGAGCAAGTCGTCGATCATCGCCGACATTCTTTTCGACGCATCCTGAATGCGGTTGAGCATGTATTGGCCATTGTCGTCGAGCTTTTCGGAGTAGGTCGACAGCAGCCGTGAGCCGAATGACTGGATTTTCCTGAGCGGCTCCTGCATGTCGTGACTGGCTGCATAGGCAAACTGTTGAAGATTGTTATTTGAATTCACCAGTTCGATATTCGCCTGATGCAGTTCATCGGTACGCTGGCCCACACGCCTTTCCAGCTCGCTGGCGAGTTGCCGGTATCGTTCCTCACTCTGTTCGAGCTCTTGCCTGGAAATTACCTGCTCGGTCACATCCACGGCCATATCCAGGATGGCATATACTTCGCCCTTCGAATTTTTCAGCGGTTTGTAGGTGTAGTCGTAATAAAATGTCTGCAGCCGCCCATCCACCACAAGGTCGGCCCTGGCACCTTGCTCCGAATGTGCTTCTCCGGTTTTGTAGATGCGGTCGAGGATAGCGAGAAAAGGCTGGCCTTCGAGCTCAGGTAATGCATCTTTGAGCGGCTTGCCTATCACCGAGCGTCCTTTTCCCCATACTTTGAGCATCGCCTCATTCGGAATATCGATTACCATATCCTTCCCTACAAACAATGCGGTCGCTACGGGTGCCTGTTCGATCAGGGTCCTTAAATGCTCTTCATTCACTTTCAGCCGCTGTTCCGATTCAATGCGGTCGGTAATGTCCATCACAATGCCGGACAGTGAAATGGCTTTACCCATACTGTCGTACAAATATCGTCCGAGTACCCTCACCCAATGGACGGAAGAGTCGTTCCAGATAAACCTTGCCTCGTAACGAAGCTCCCCATTGTCCTCGGCTTCGGCGTAGGCTTTGTTACGGATGTCTACATCGTCGGGATGAAGGCTGGCGAGAAGAATATCGCGCGTCATATTGGCCGTCTCACTGCCGGTAATGATCCGGGCCATCGTGGGCGAATAAATAATCTCGTTACTAGCCAGGGCCACCATAAAAGATCCGGCTCCTGAACCCTCGATGGTCATGGCAGCCTGCTGATCAGCCCACGCGATCTTTTCCTGACTGGTAATCTCCGACGTGATTTCACGGGAAATCCCCGAAAAACGGTACGGGCTACCTGTCGGATCGAAATACGCCTGACCTGTGCAATGCAGCCAGCGGAGTTTCCGGTCGCTCGCACCGATCACCCGGTAGCGGACATCGTAAACGGCTCTCACCGCCGGGTCGAGCGCACGTTCCACGGCTTCAATTACCCTGGCGCGGTCGTCGGGGTGAATGAATTGGATCAGGCCCTCATAATGCATCTCCGCATCGGCGGGACGGCCATAGAGCTCCTTACAACGCTCGTTCAGTAATGCTGTGCAATCAGCCGGATTGAGGTTCCAGGTGCCTAGCTGGGCGGCTTGCATTGCAAACCGGAGGCTCTCCTCGCTCTCCTCCCTGGCTTTATCCGACCGTAATTGCTGGGAAATATCCATCATCGAACCCACCATGCGCACGGGCTTGCCTCCGCCCTGGATCGTGTAACCGCGGTCGTGCACGTGCGCATACGAACCATCGGCCCGCCGGAACCGGTAGAAATCCGACCAGTTGCTTTCACCTTTTTCGATGACGCGGTACATCTTTTTCACCACCTGCTCCTGATCGTCGGGGTGAATGCGGTCAAACCAGGAGTTGGGCCCGCTTTCGATATCTTCCGGGCGGTATCCGAAAATTTCCTGCATGCCCTCGTTCCACCAAACTGTGCCCCTCGCCAAATCCCAGTCCCAGATCACGTCGTGGGTAGCTTTCGCCACAAGTTTAAACCGTTCGATCGCCAGCAGCAGATCGTTCTTAGGCTCGTTCAGGGTAGTATCAGTCATTGGTAAAAACTTGCTCAGGTTTACGTATGCGGCATTTAAAGGCAGTCACACGTTGTAAAAATACGGATATTAAGCTAAAAGCAATGGTGGGTTACTTGCAGCGTACCATTCAAGTAAAAACCTCCCCGAAATCGCTTTAACCATCATCAGAAAAAAGCATACTAGCACCAAACCGACTGTGCCATGATGAAACCACCATTCTACTTTGCTTGTGCCGTCGCCCTGGTATTTACCGGCTGTATCATGATCCAGCCTGCTAAAAAGCCGGTTTCGCTATTCGACGGAAAAACTTTCCGGGGATGGGAGGGCGACACGGTCAAAACCTGGAAGATTGAAAACGGCAGTATTGCCGGAGGCTCGCTGGAAGAGAACGTCCCCCATAACGAATTCCTATGTACGCGTAAGGAGTATTCCAATTTTATATTGAAGGTTAAATTTAAACTGACCGGGCACGAAGGCTTTATCAATACGGGCGTCCAGTTCCATAGCGTTCGGCTGCAAAATCCGCCGTACGAAATGACGGGCTATCAGGCTGATTTGGGAGATAAATACTGGGCGAGCCTTTACGATGAATCGCGGCGAAACAAAACGCTGATCGCGCCGGACTCCGCGCTCGTCGAGAAAATCGTGAAGCGGAACGATTGGAATAACTACGAGGTGCACAGCCGCAACGGCCACATCCAGCTCTTTCTGAACGGGACAAAAACGGTCGACTATACCGAACCTGATAAGTCCATTCCGCAAAAGGGTCTGATAGGCCTGCAAATCCACGGGGGAGGAAAGGCCAAGGTATTTTACAAAGATATTATGATTGAAGAGCTGTAATGCAAAGCGGGCGGTACTTGAAATGCCGCCCGCTTTTGTAACGCAGTTACTTCCAGATTCCCAGCAAACGCCGGGCTACGACGATCTCCGCCAGATGGTAGGAGTTGTGATCGGCGATCAGCATCGCTTCGCGAACGATATTCTGCCCGCTGCCCCATGGTAAGGGACTGAAAAGGTCCTTGTCCTCATTCTGTAACAGCCGGAAAAAGCGCTGCTGGTCGTCGTTGATTTCCTTCACGCTTTCCTCCCATTGCTGGTCACTCACGCTGTCGGTCGGCTCAGGCCAGTATTCGTCGGGCCAGATCAGCGTTTTATAATCCTTCGAAATCGAAAAGTCGACAATGTCTTTCTGGGCGATCCGGATGTGCTCCATGAGCTGCCAGATGCTGTACGGGAGATTGTCGGGGATGACGGTGCGCAGGTTGGCCGGGATGCCGGCAAGCGCTTCATCGAGGGTGACGTGTGCATTTCCGCCCCTGATGAGGTCGGTCAGTTCATTAATCAGTTTTTTTCGCTGGTCGGCGTGCATGGAACGTTAGTTATTAGTAGGGTGGGGAATTCGTCGGCAAAATGTACATATTTTTGATTTACCTGCGCAACAAATCATGAATTGATTAAATTGGGAAATCATCTTCTTAAACCTTTGAAATTCTTCAAATGAAGCCTAATCGCCGTAGTTTTCTCAAAAATGTAACAGCCGCGTCTGCACTGTTAGCCACGGAAAGCATTGCCAAGCCTTTTCACATTATCAAGGATCTCAAAAAAATCAGTCCTAACGACAAGATCCGTTTCGCGACGATCGGAATGGGTATCCAGGGGCACAGCGACACGAAGGCTGCGCTGCGCAGCTCCCAGGACGTGGAGTTCGTCGCCGCCGCCGATTTGTATGACGGCCGCCTGACCCGCGTAAAGGAGCTTTATGGAAAGGATATTTTCACTACGCGCGACTACCGTCAGATCCTGGAAAGAAAGGATATCGACGCTGTGCTTGTCGTAACCCCCGACCATTGGCACGACCACATTACCAAAGCCGCATTGCAGGCCGGGAAGAATGTGTACTGCGAAAAACCCATGGTACACCATATCAACGAAGGCTTGTCGGTGATCGACGCCTGGAAAAAATCGGGCAAAACGATGCAGGTGGGGAGTCAGCGGATTAGTTCGGCTTCTTTTAAGGAGGCGAAACGGTTGTTTCAGGCGGGTGAAATCGGCGAGATCAACTATGTCGAATCCAATAACGACCGTTTCAATGCCATCGGCGCATGGAACTACTCCATTCCGACCGATGCTTCGCCGAGTACCGTGGATTGGGACACCTACCTGGGCGACGCGCCCAAGCGTGCCTTCGATGCGAAGCGGTTTTTCCGTTGGAGAAACTACCAGGATTACGGTACGGGTGTGGGCGGTGACCTATTTGTACACCTCATTACCGGCGTTCATTTCGTGACCAACTCACTTGGGCCGGAGCGGGTGATGTCGTCCGGCGAGCTAAGCTACTGGAAAGACGGCCGCGATGTGCCCGATGTGCTCGTGTCCATCCTGGACTACCCCAAAACCGATATTCACGCCAATTTCCAGATGGTACTTCGTGTGAACTTTGCAAATGCAGGTGCCATTGCCAATAATACCCGCATTATCGGTACCGAAGGCCAGATTGAATTTACGGAGAACAACCTCGTACTCACCAAGAAGAAATTGCCGAAAGCGCCCGGTATGGGAGGTTACGACAGCTTCAATACCTTCTCGGAAGCACAACAGAAGGAGTTTAAGAAACAATATGATGCGCAATATCCGGATGATACCCGGAGAGCGGAACCAGTTAAAGAAGTGAAGTTCGAAGCGCCGAAAGAGGACGATGCGCACGCCAACCATTTCAGAGACTTCTTCGAAAATGTGAAGAAAGGCAGCGTGGGTACGGTCGAGGACCCCGTATTCGGCTTCCGTGCGGCGGCTCCCGTGTTGGCGTGCAATGAAAGCTATTTCAGCAAGAAGATCGTTCACTGGGATCCTGTGGCTATGAAAATGAAGAAGAAGTAAAAACGCTTCATATCGGGCGGGAGATGCACAGCGTCTCCCGCTTTTGTTATTTCAACCCAAATCCAATTGTTTCCGGTATGAAGATCATATCTGCGATCGCAATGGCCGCAATGCTGGCCATCCCGGCCCTTGCCCAGACGGGGAAGGTGCTCGATAATCTGTCATTGCCCTCCAAGTTGCTCAAATCCGAAAGAAAGTTTGCCGTTTACCTGCCGCCGGATTATGCAACCTCCGAGCGAAGCTATCCCGTTATGTACCTGCTGCACGGCGCCGGCGACGACCATACAGGCTGGCTACAGTTTGGTGAGGTGCTGCATATCGCCGATAAGGCCATCCGTGAAGGCACCGCTACACCGATGATCATTGTCATGCCGGATGCGAATACGGGCAGGAGAGGGTATTTCAATGACGTGAAGGGAGATTGGAACTACGAAGACTTTTTCTTCACCGAACTGATGCCTTACGTCGAGAAGAAATTCCGCATTAAAGGAGAAAAGCGGTTTCGGGCCATTGCAGGGCTTTCGATGGGCGGCGGGGGTAGTTTTATGTACGCATTACACCATCCCGAGCTATTTTCATCGGCCTGTCCGCTCAGTGCATCTACCGGACCGATCACGGTGGAAGACGCGAAGAAGAACCTGATCAGGAACAACCCGAATATCGCCGATTCGACCGTAGAAAGATATTATAACCGGCACAGTGCGCTGGCATTGATCAACAATATCGCCGAAGATCAGAAGAAAGCCGTGCGCTGGTATATCGATTGCGGTGATGATGATTTTCTCTACGAAGGGAACAGTCTCGTTCACATTGCATTACGCAAAAAAGAAGTGCCGCACGAGTTCCGTGTGCGTGAGGGCGGACACACGTGGACGTACTGGCGCGAGTCGCTGCCGGAAGTATTGGCATTTGTTTCCCAAGCATTTCATCAGTATTGATTGCCATGGTACAGGACGTTCTACCAGGCATCAAACAATTTGACCTTACCGGGAAGGTCGCCATTGTCACGGGAGGCTCCAAGGGCCTTGGACTGGCAATGGCGGCGGGTTTGGCTTCCGCGGGCTGCGATATTTTATTGGTCAACCGGAGTGCTGTTGACGGTGAGCGCAGTGCTGCCGAGCTATGCATTTCGTTCGGCACGCGCGTGCTTTCCTACGCTGCCGATATTACCCGCGAGGAGCAGGTGCACGCAATGGTGGCTTTTGCCCTGGAAAGTTTCGGGAAGATCGACATTCTGATCAATAGTGCGGGGATCAATATCCGCGGGCCGATAGATGAGCTATCGACGGCCGATTTTAAGCACGTTATGGACGTTAACGTGACGGGTACGTGGCTCTCATGCAGGGCTGTGGCACCCCATATGAAAGCGCAGCACAGCGGCCGGATCATTAATCTGGCCAGCACGCTGGGGCTGGTGGGGCTCGCCAACCGCACACCTTATACGGCCAGCAAAGGAGCCATCGTGCAAATGACCCGCGCGCTGGCCCTGGAACTTGCTCCTTACGATATCATGGTGAACGCCATATGTCCCGGCCCGTTCCTGACTGAGATGAATATTCCCATCGCTGAAAGCGATGATGCCCGTGATATTATCCTTGGCGCCACCGCGCTCCGCCGCTGGGGCCATCTGCATGAAATTCAGGGTGCTGCCATTTTTTTGTCCAGTAATGCGGCCAGCTACATGGTGGGCTCGATTCTTACCGTCGACGGCGGGTGGACCGCCCGTTAATCGCTTTTTAATCTGCTAAAATATAATTTTTAAAAGATTGAATCGTTTACGTACGCGCATTTGCGGGTGAAGCTGCAAAAATCAGGTAAGTTTCTGCAAAATTGTTATTAGTATCTCTATAAATGCCGTTTCCATGCAATGGGAGCGGTTTTTTGTTGTCTATCCAACTAGTTGCTGCGTATAGAGACCGGTTAGTAGTATACGTTAAGTAACTAGTGGTTATTTTTCAAGAAAACATATTCAGAAAGCAGGAATGCTTGTTTATGTAAATAATTTCATATCTTTTTGTACATCCGGTTACTCATATAGTCCGCCTCGGTATTGCCGGATTACAAAATATAACATTTTCGAGTTTAGCTCCCCTGTCAAGTATAAATAAATCGCCGTCCGGTTACGGAGCGATATTTTAAAAATAGGACTTTAAAAATTATAAGTAAGACAAATTGTGTATGGTAGACACTTCTCTGACTTGTTGAAAAACAAGGGCTTATGCATGAAACCCAGTTGTAATATCTTTTCATTTTTTTATAATTTTTTTAACTATCTACTATCTATCTATACTTAATCTATGATGATTTCTGAACGGGAAAAGTACCGTAGCCTAACGCGGTATTTTTACTCCCTTCTGTTGACCTTGCTGGTCATGACCGGTGCGTACGCTCAGGACGTAACGGTGAAGGGAAAAGTGAATGATGAGCAAGGGCAGGGGTTGCCCGGCGTGAGCATCCTGGTGAAAGGGACCTCCACAGGTACGGTGACGGACATTGAAGGTAATTATACTGTGAATGCTCCGGGTACGGCAACGCTCGTGTTTTCCTTCATCGGGTACATTACGCAGGAGATTCCACTGGGCAACAAAACGAGCCTGGATGTGAAAATGGCAGCCGATACCAAAGCGCTTGACGAAGTCGTGGTCGTGGGTTATGGTACCGCCAAGAAAGCTACCCTGACCGGTTCGGTAACGGCCGTGAAAGGTGCCGAGCTTCAAAAAGCGCCTTCTACCAACCTTTCAAACACATTGGGAGGACGCCTACCAGGCGTTTCCGCGGTGCAATCGAGCGGTGAGCCAGGTTACGACGGCTCAGCGATCCGTATCCGTGGTACCAACTCGCTGGGTAACAGCAATGCGCTGATCGTTGTGGACGGTGTTCCTAACCGTTCCGGTGGTCTGGATCGTCTGAACCCTGCTGACATCGAAAGTATTTCGGTACTGAAAGATGCTGCTGCGGCGATCTATGGTTCACGCGCGGGTAACGGGGTAATCCTGATTACCACCAAACGCGGGAAAAGTGGTAAGCCACAGCTTTCATACGATCTGAACCTGGGTATTGCACAGCCAACCCGCACACCGCAAATGTCGAATGCAGCGGAATATGCTACTATCCGTAACGAGTTGCAGATCTACGACAACCTGCCGGTAGGACAGTGGCAGGGTGCGTTGCAAGGGTTCAACACGAACGGTTCTTATACCCGTACCGATAACGGCAACGTACTGAGCGCGGTGTATACTCCGACCGACCTTCAAAAGTTCCGCGACGGTTCCGACCCGCTGACCCACCCGAATACCGACTGGTATGGCTCGGTGATCCGGAATTGGTCACCTCAGCAACGCCACAACCTGCAATTGACAGGTGGTAGCGAGAATATCAAATACCTTGCTTCATTGGGTTATATCAACCAGGATGGTAACTACGTGAATTCTGCGACGGGCTACAAGCAATACGACATGCGTGTGAACCTCGATACGAAGATCAATAAATATGTGACTGCCAAGCTAGGTGTGGTAATGCGCGAAGAGTTCCGTCGTTTCCCCAACGGTGGTGGCGCGGGCGATATTTTCCGTATGCTCATGCGTGGTAAGCCAACCGAAATCGCGATCTGGCCGGATGGACGTCCTGGTCCGGATATCGAAAATGGCCAGAACCCTGCCGTAATTACTACCAATACAACAGGTTACAACAACGACAAGCGCGATTACATCCAGACGAACGGCCAATTGGACATCGACGTTCCTGGCGTACCGGGCTTGAAAGTGACTGCAATGGCGGCAGTGGATAAGCAAATGCGTCGTCAGAAGTCGTTCCAGAAGCCGTGGACGCTTTATTACTGGGATAAAAAGACTTACGAAGCCGATGGCACGACGCCTCTGTTGACCGGTACTGTACGTTCGACGTTCAACGATCCGCGTTTGACTGAAACTTCTTCGCAAGAGCTATCTATCCAGCTGACAGGCCAGGCTTCTTACGAGAAGACATTCGGCTCGCATAACTTCAATGCGATGGTGGGTGTGCAGCGCGAGACGGTGGATGCCGATGGTTTCTTCGCTTACCGTCGTTACTTCATCTCTCCGGTTGTAGACCAGCTTTTCGCGGGTGGTACGCCTGAGCAGAACATCGGAAACTCGGGTACCAACAATGGTGATTTGTACAAACGGGCACGTTTGAGCTATTTCGGTCGTGTGGGTTACAACTTTAAAGAAAAATACCTGGCCGAATTCCTGTGGCGTGCGGATGGTTCTTATGTGTTCCCGAAACAAGGCCGTTTTGGTTTCTTCCCTGGCGTATCGGCAGGTTGGCGTATTTCCGAAGAGGGATTCTGGAAAAACAATATCCACTTCGTGAACAACGTGAAACTGCGTGCATCGTGGGGACAAATGGGTGCTGAGCCGTATTTGCTCGGAACAGAGACACTGGCCGAATACCAATACCTCAATACAATGGGCTTTGGTACTTATATCGTGAACGATCAGGTAGTGAAAACCCTGCTTGAATCGCGCGTGGCGAACAACAACTTCACCTGGGAGGTTGCCAACAACTCCAACTTCGGTATCGAAGGTACTTTGTGGAAAGACCGTATCGCATTTGAAATCGACTACTTTATCAATAACCGCTCGAAAATCCTGATCCCGATGACGGGTTCAACGCCTTCGTCGGCAGGTATCGATGGCAAGCTTCCTCCTGTAAACCTTGGTAAGCTGCAAAACAAGGGTTTTGAATTTAAGGTGAGCTACGACGGCTCGGTCGACAATTTTACCTACTCGATAGGTGTGAATGGTGGCTATGCCAAAAACACAATCAAATACTGGAACGAAACACCGGGTATACCTTCCTACCAAACTACTACCGGCCGTCCTTACCAGGCATTCCTCGCATACCAGTATGACGGCGTTTTCCGCGACCAGGCCGAAATCGATGCCAATACGATCAATTACTCGGGTATCACAGGTACACTCCGTCCGGGTGATATGAAGTTCAAGGATGTAAACAATGATGGTAAAATCACTAAGGATGATATGGTTCGTTCGGAAAAAACCAACCGTCCGCGCTTCACCGGAGGTGTGAACATCAACCTTGGCTACAAAGCATTCGATTTGTCTATCCTGTTCCAGGGTGCTGCGGGTGGATTGCAATATGTGGGTCAGACAGAATCGGGTGACATTGGTAACTATTTGAAATACGCCTACGACCACCGCTGGACGATCGATAATCCAAGCTCGACGGATCCGCGCCTCGCTAACCGCAATAACACTTACTATACTAACCTTACGAACGCGGATTCTCCAGGTGCAAACACTTATTATCTCAAAAGCAATAACTACCTACGTCTGAAAAACATCGAGCTGGGCTATAACCTGCCTTCGGAAATCGGTTCGAAAATCGGTGTGGGTAACCTGCGTGTGTATGTGAACGGATTGAACCTGTTCACGTTCGACAAAATCAAGATCTGGGACCCGGAAGCGACTTCTACCAACGGACAATACTATCCGCAGTCGCGAGTTCTTAATGCAGGTGTACGTGTAACTTTCTAAGATTAAAAAAATGAAACTGAGTTATAAAAATTGGATTTTTCTGGCGGCACTGGCCACATCCGGACTGGTGTCGTGCGACACTGACTTTCTGGATGTAACGCCGCCCACCGAGATCCCTACCGACGAGGTCTGGAAAGACGGTGCATTGGCCGAAGGGTTTGTTACGGGGATTTACCAGGGATTGCAGCAGGGAGGTTTCAGTGAGCAAATGCTTGCCTCTCTTTCCGACGAAGCGGTATTTACCCACACCGGACGTAATATCAATACTATCAACGAAGGTAGTCTGAGTCCGTCCAACCTGGGCTGGGTGGACGATACTTATGGATGGGGGCCTATGTACACCCGCATTCGCGCCACTAACCAGGCAATCCAGGAGTTGCCGACGTCTACCTTCACAGATCAGACTTTGAAGGACCGTTTGAAAGGCGAAGCGCACTTCTTGCGTGCTTATTACTACCAGCAGCTGATTCGCTACTACGGTTCGGTACCTCTTATCACGAAGGTGTACGCATTGAATGAAGATTACTCCGTCGCAAGGAATACCTTCGAGGAATGCGTGAAGTTCATCGTGGCGGATTGCGACAGTGCCGCTGCATTGCTGAAAGGCAAGGCAGACCAAAAAGGCCGCGCGTCGGAAGTATCTGCACTGGCTTTGAAATCACGCGTTTTGCTGTACGCAGCAAGTGACTTGCACGATGTTCCTACCGCAAAAGCGAAATCGGCGGTGATCGCTGAATTCCCGAATCCCGAGTTTCTGGGTTACACCGCCGGCGAACGCAAAGCACGCTGGACGGCTGCGCAGGCTGCCGCGAAAGCCGCATTGGATGCGAAAGCAGGTTACAAGCTTAACCTTACCGCGCCGGTTACCGCCGCGCAGGGTAAAATCAACTACATTTCGATTGCCATGGCCGGATACAGCGCCGACAAAACCCTGGATGCTTCCGGTGGCGACGATATTATCTTCGGTCGCTATTTCACGGCCAGCCAGACTTCGGACGGCGCACGTCAGACCGGTTTGAACAACGGTCCTAACGGTTACCACAACTGGGCTGGTAACACACCGATCGGTTTGCTGGTAGATGATTATGAAATGATGGACGGAACAAAGTTCTCCTGGACCAATCCTACACATAAGGCTAATCCTTATGTGAACCGCGATCCGCGTTTCTACGCAACGGTGATGTATGATGGTGCTAACTGGAAACCACGTCCTTCCGATGCGAAAGATCCTGCTAACCAGATTCAGACCGGTTCTTACGATTTGCTTGATGAGAAAAATGCATTGTTCAACCGCAAAGGATTGGATACCCGCAGCAGCTCTATCGAAGATTGGAACGGAAGCCGTACGGGTTACTACATGCGTAAGTTCATCGATCCGAACCCTGCGCTGTACGACAACACCGACCGTCAGAATATCCCATGGCCGTTCATTCGTGTGACCGAGGTTGCATTCAACTATATCGAAGCCAGCATCGAGCTGGGCCAGGATGCGGTAGCACTTGAATGGCTGAACAAAATCCGTTTCCGCGCTGGTATGCCTGCGTTGAAAGTTTCGGGTAATGCTTTAAGAGAGGCTTACCGCCAGGAAAAACGCATTGAAATGGCTTACGAAGAGCAGCGTTACCACGACGCACGTCGCTGGATGATCGCTCCGACTACTTTGGGCCGTTCGTTGCAGTTCATTACTGTGATCGGTAAGTTTAAGGCCGGCAAGTCGATGAAAGAGCCGTATCACTACGATCCGACCGTTTACGACTATACTTACACGCCGACCGAGGACAAAGCGCACGAAAACCGTACGTGGGTGGATAAAATGTATTTCCGTCCATTCAGCCGCGACGAAATCAACCGTAATGCGAAGCTGGTTCAAAACCCTGGTTACGACAAGTAACAGGTTTTGAGCAACCTACCTTATCAACTGCCCGTGCTGTACAGTACGGGCAGTTTTTATTTTGAGGTTTTTTGAAGACAAATTCCCACAAAACGTGGATTTAGGTAAACACTATTAAACTAATAGAATATTTGTAATTATTTAAAAATCAGATAGTTGCGAGTTTTGGCATAATCCTGTTGGAATAAATGGGCAACAGTGCGAATGCACGAGACCAAAAACATTAATAGTTGTCTAAAAAACAAGGATTATGAAAAAGCTAGTAGTATTGGCATTGGCCCTGACGCTCATCTCATTTGTTTCTGTACAAGCCCAGACGGCTGATCATTCAGCGCATCAGGAAGCGGTGGCACAAAAAACAACCAAGGCGAGCCAGCAAGAGAAGGTAGAGGTGAAAACCGCAGATCTACCGGAGGGGATTCAGAAAACAATCAAGAGCGACGACTTTAAGGGCTGGACGGTGAAAAAGGCATTTCTGGTAACCGAGCCCGACAAAGCACAGTATTATGAACTACAAGTAGCGAACGGCAAAGAAAACGCCCTCGTGAAACTCGATAAAGACGGAAGAAATGTAGGATAACCATAGTATTCCTTCATGAGTCAGTGAATGAGCCGGAGCGATCCGGCTTTTTTTGTTTCCGGGTGGGTTGCTAACTTTAACGTCGTATTTGAAAATACCTAACCCATCACTGAATGACCTTAATTCTACGTTCTGTTTGCTGCATTACCGCGGCCTCATTCCTTCTATTGAACTGCGCGGGCAGAAAGCAATCCGCACCTGCCGGCAACCAGCTCACCACTACCGATTCAAAAGGCGAAGAGCTTTTTACAACGCATTGTGTTTCCTGCCATACTATGGAGCAGGAGGAGATCGGCCCGCGCCTGGGTGGTGTTACTAACGTGCTTTCGGAGAAGGAGCTCATCGCTTTCATTAAAAACCCCAACCACGCGATCGAGTCGGGTAATGCGCGTGCAGTGAGTCTTTCCAAACGGTACAAGATGATTATGCCGCCGTTTGATTTTTTGAAGGACGAGGAAATACGTTCGATCCTGGGGTACATTGCTTCGGAAACGAAAGCGCACAATATAGCCCCGTTGGAAGTTAAAATTGATACTGCTTCGAATGCCCGCCTGGCGCAGCCGGTGATTAAGACCAGGCTGAGGATAGAAGTGGAAGACTTCGTGACAATACCGCCATCCAGCGACAAGATGCCCCGCACGCGTATCGCGAACATGCGCCCGCACCCGTCGCAGGACGGCACGCTTTACGTGAGTGATCAGCGCGGACTGATTTACAGGATCAGCGGAAAAGATGTATCGACATTCGTGGATCTGAGGAGTGAAGTTGAAAACTTCGTCAATGAACCCGGCCTGGGTACCGGGCTCGGCAGCTTCGCATTCCATCCGGATTATCTTAATAACGGTTTAATTTACATTACCCACACGGAAGCACCCAAAGGAAAGCCTGCCGACTATTCGTACAGCGATACCATCAAGGTGGCATTGCAATGGGTGGTCTCGGAATGGAAGGTCGACGATGTCAAAAGCCCGGTTTTTAAAGGGAAAAGAAGAGAGTTGCTGAGGATCAATGTGCCTAATGTGGTCCACGGCACGCAGGACATCGGTTTTAACCCCGATGTCGCGAAAGGAGACAAGGACTACGGCTTGCTATATATAGGTACCGGCGACGGCGGCTCGACGATCAGCAAATACCCGCAGCTTTGCCACAGCCTTTATTCGTTGCTGGGCACGATCATCCGCATCGATCCGCTGGGCAGTAATAGCAGGAATGGGCATTACGGTATTCCGGCAGATAATCCGTTCGTGAACGAAAAGGGGGATATCTATAAAGAAATCTATGCCTACGGTTTCCGCAATCCGCACCGTCTGGCCTGGCACAATGGAACACTTTTCAGTGCGGAGGTGGGCGAGTCGAACTTTGAAGAGGTGAACGTGATTACGAAAGGCGGTGATTATGGGTGGAATGTGCGGGAAGGGAACTATGGTATCTCTTCCAAAGATCTCAAAAATGTGTATCCGGTGCCCGCGACCGAAACCGGCAAATTCGAGAAGCCGTTCTTGCAATACGATCACATCGACGGAAATGCGATCAGCGGTGGCTACGTGTACGAAGGCCCGATTGCGGCTTTAAAGGATAAATACATCTTCGGGGATATCGTTAACGGACGTATTTTTTATGCCAATATCGATTCCCGGCTGAGCGATCAGTCGGTATACGAGCTGATGATCGCCCGCGATGGAAAGGACACGAACCTGATCGAAATGTCGGGTTCGAAGCGCGTCGATATCCGTATCGAATACAACCGCTACACGAAAGAATTGTACGTTATGACCAAAAGCGACGGCAGGATACGGCGGGTTAGCAAGGCGTATACGTTAAATCAGCCGTGAAGGCGCTAAATAGTTTGTAATGGCCGATAAATAATTGAATTGTCCTGATTTTCAGTGGGCGTTGTTTCTTTGCAGCCCTCATTAAAACGAAAATCAGGACAACTGTTATGGCCAATGTTAAAACCGTACTCGACCAATGGTCGGTGAAAGACCTCGAAGACAATTCCAGCATAAATGTACTCGTAGAAGGCTGTACCGAGCTCGGTAACAACGCGCAGCCGGGCGTACAGATTATATGCATGGGGCACTACGTCACCTACGAACCCAATATCGTAGAGCAATGGGCCTACAAAGCCGGCAAACAAGGCATTTCGGAATATTTGCTGGAAGACAAATCCTGGACTTTTCACGAAGATCAGTACGTGAAATATTTCCTGGTGCTGGGCAGCCCGCTGAAAGCGCGGATCATCGTGAAAACACGTAGCTCGAAGCCCAATACCAGGGAGTATGATCTTCCTTTTGAAGTCTGATCCGGAATAATACTCACACACACATCCTGCTGAAATGATCAAGTTCTCCTACCTCGCATTGCTGGGTATTTTCTCCATTATTCTTCTGATTGCGGTAGTTTACTACCTTCTGAAACCCACCCCGACCGGCGACAGCTCGGTGGGGTGGGCGCTCGGGATCTTCTACGTGGCCGGGCTGGTTGGCGTGGTGCTGCTCGCAGCCTTGTTCTGGAAAAACAAAACCATCGGGTTGGCAATCCTCTGCATTCCAATACTGATTTTGCTGCTGCCGGTCATCAAACAGAAAGCAACAGACTTGTATGCCTGGTTCCCTTCCCAACAGCGCAGCCCACTCACATTACACATTGCCAATAACACGCCGGCGCTGGTGAATGTGAAGCTCGAATGCTGGTTCGGTAAAAACGAAGGTGCCCAGCAGTCTCTTTACAAAACATTGGAATTTACCTCAAAACCGTTGGCGGTGGACCAGCATGTGCTGTCGGATTATGATGCGCAGCTGCTTGCATCGAAGTCCGCATTTGTACGGCTGGTTTTCTTCGAATGCTTGCAGCAAAGCGGAAACGGTTACTCATTCGTCCGGGAAGTGCAGCCTTGCATGCAATATCATGATGTGCCCGTTAAGGACTTTCAGGTGAAAGATTACCTGATCGCGATTGACGGCGAGAAAAACTCGGAGGCGTTTCAGGCGGAGGTCAGGAGGTTGAAAACAGACAGTCTTTATACGAACGGGGTGTTCTGAAAATCGGAATCTTATGAAATTGATTTTATCGAAAATAATCCCCTCGCCGCTCGATGTACCATTGCAGCTCGCGCACGCGCTGGAAAGAACCGGCGCTTTTTTAATGGCCGACCGTTGGAGAATACTGCTTCTCCGTCCAGATGGTGCCACAGACCTGATATGGCAAACCACCGACGAGGATGTCGCATACCAATGGCGAGGCTTTTTCGACGATAGGCTCACCGATTCGGTTTACGATGAAATCAGGCAACAGGCCAATGGCTTCCGGTTGCTTTCAAAAGCAGATTATCAACGGGTTGGGGCATCCGGCCTTTACAAAACAGCCAACACGCTGCCGTTGCTCTTCGAGGCGCAGGATGGTACTTGGATCGCCTTTGCTGGAAAGAAAATATCGATTTTAAAATCGGAGGAAGGGCATGTTCGTGAATGTGCTGCAACGAAGACCAAGGGCAAAGACCCGATTTGCCAGGCTTTGCACCCCCACCAAAATCTGCTTGTATACGGGACCAATTACGGAGAACTATTTGCTCAGCCACTTAATCAGAATCAGTTCGGCAAGACCATTAAAATTAGTCAGCTCCCCAATACTTGCTACCAAATAGCATTTGCGACGGACGGTAAAAAAATGTTCGTCGGAGGCCTGGGCTACGTTAAAATGTTTGAATACGACGGCCAAGGATTTACAGAGACCGCATCCATTTCTTCGGCACTGAGGTCTTTCGAAATGGTGGACGATTACCTGATTCTTAACAAGGGAATGCACGGTATCGATATCATTAAAGTAACGGATAAGCTGCAAAGGGTCGATTCAATGGATTTACCGTTTTCGATCGATAAAATGTTCTGTCTCGCTTCGCAGAAATCCCTGTTGCTCACATCCGGGTCCACAAACGAATGGGCTTTACTCAACTTATCGGCGTAACTACAAATATATCTTCACCATTTCCCGCCAGTACCTGGGCCGGTGGGCTTCATCGTCCCAAATGTAAAACTGGTGCGGCACGCTGAGTTGATGAAGCGAATCGCTTAAATGGCGGTTATTGTCCAGAAAAGTATCCTCACGCCCGATCACGAGCGTAATTTCCATTTCTCTTAGTTGTCGCAGCAACTTAGGATCCGAAATGCCCGGCACAAAATGATTGGGCATATTGTAATAGATATTTTCATCAAAATACCCGTCGAACAGGTCCGCGAAATAGGGTAGCGCCTGCGTAAGATCGTAGCGCGCGCTCATGCCTACAACTTTGGTGAAAATGTCAGGATGCTTGAATGCGATGTTCACAGCATGATAGCCTCCAAGGCTGCAACCTGCGGCGATCAACTCGCGCTTTTTGTTCTGTGTCCGGATGAATGGGATCACTTCTTCCAGAATGTACTTTTCGTATTGGATGTGGCGCGCGATGCGCAGGGGAGGTGGGGAATCGGAATAAAAACTCTCGCTATCGATGCTGTCGACGCAGTATACCTGTATGTAACCGGCGTCGATCTTCTCTTTCATGGCATCAATTACCCGCCAGTTTTCGAAATCGTAAAAATGGGCTGAGCGCGTCGGGAAAAATATGACCGGAGTTCCCGAGTGACCGAATACAAGCATTTCCATCGACTTACCCAAAATCGGACTAAACCACTTGTGGTACGCTCTTTCCATGACGAAAAGGTTTGTTTAAGAAGTTTTCTGAAGTGCGCCGTTGACGGCATATATGTTTTCACTAATCACTTTCTTCCAAATTGCATACCCGTCCGCGCTCAGATGCAGCCCGTCCGCTTCAAAAAGCGACTTGCGCGGATAGCCCTGGTAGTTCACCATGAGCGGGAAAATATCGATGTAATGCTGATGCGGGTCTTTTTCGATTTCCTCCCGGATTAATTCATTGGCAGTCCGAATGGAGGCGATAATGTCCCATCGCTGTAAGCTCGGCTTTATCGACACAAAAAAGCATGGAATATCCCCAAAACGTGCCCGGACGAGCGCAATAAGCTGGCGGTAAAAGAGCAGCACTTCCGTGGGATGGCGGCCATCTCCCAGGTCGTTGTCGCCGGCATATATCACCATGCGGGCCGGGGCCGTTACGGTGGTCATAATACGTTCGAAGAACCACACACAAGCCGCCAATGTGGAGCCTCCGAAGCCCAGGTTAATCGGTTTCAGTTCTGCAAAATCCTCGTACAAGCCCGTCCATAATGTAAAGCTCGAACTTCCGTAGAAGATCGTATCCGGTTCATAGTTTAGTGTGGATCGTTCTTTTTCGACTCTTTGTACTTCCTCTTCGTACCAGACCATATTTTCCTGATTTTCGGTATCCCGCTGATTTTTGGGTGTTTAACCGTAAAAATAGGCACTGGAAATTAACATATGGTTAAATAATAGTCACGGGAATGAGAATTATCACATAATCCGGCAAATCGTCGTCGCTATACTACAAGAAATATAATTTTTTATAAATCGGTTACAACCATCGGTCTGCATTCAGTTTCTCTGCATTATAATTCAAAACTACTATTGGCATGAAAAGAACGATTTTACTCGCATTGATCTGTATTGCAGCTATTTCCTGTGACAAAAAGGACGACGCCGCACCTGAGGCTGACCTGAATCCGACCAGCCTGACTTACCAGAAGGCAGCCACAGTTCGTACTTCGGGAAGCGATCTGAAAGTGGAGCTCAAAGAGGTGGCCGACAGCCGCTGTCCGATGAACGCCAACTGCGTTTCGATGGGAAGCGCGAAATTGGTGCTCTCGATCTCCGACGCTTCGAATCAGGTGAATGTGAATTTCGAATTCAAGGGTGATTCTAAAAACCAGCAAGGTTTTAAGCTTGGAGGAACAGAGTACGTTTTGACTGTCTCGGAGGTGCTTCCTTACCCCGAACTTCCAAAATCACCCAAGCTGGAAGATTACAAGATTGGAGTATCCATCGAAAAAAAGTAATAGATTCAGATTTGGTGTGAAGTGCAGCAAAAGGAGTCAGGTGTATCCTGGCTCCTTTTCTCATTTTTGGCCTTTCAGGTGCTCCCAATGCGATTTGTTCGTAACTTGAACATTTCAAAAACCCATTAACCAGCCAATGAAGCATATTTTTTCAAGACGGGAGGCTTTGGCCGGACTGGCTGCTGCCGGTGCCGGACTGGCATTGAGCCCGTTTTCTTCCTCAGCCCATAACGATCCCAAAATGATACTGGAAAGAAAGATCCCCTCGACCGGCGAACGCCTGCCGGTGGTTGGACTGGGCTCATGGCAGCAGTTCGACGTCGGAGCCGGCGCTTCCGAGCGTGCCCCGTTGAGAGAAGTTTTGCAGAAAATGCAGGAAATGGGTGGAAAGTTGATAGATGCTTCGCCTATGTATGGGCGCGCGGAGCAGGTAATCGGTGACCTGACCACGGATTTGAAGCTGAACGAGCAGTTCTTCTTCGCCACAAAAGTGTGGACAACCGGCAAGCAGGAGGGGATCGATCAAATGAATGCTTCGTTGCGAAAAATGAAAAGGAAAAAGATCGACCTGATGCAAGTGCATAATTTGCAGGATTGGGAAACGCATCTTAAGACGCTCAGAGAGTGGAAAACTGCGGGAAAGATCCGCTACATCGGTATTACCCATTACACCGATGCCTCCCACACGCGCCTGGAACAGATCGTGAAGTCGGAAAATATTGATTTTGTACAATGCAACTATTCTATACGCTCGCGAAATGCGGAGAAAAGTCTGCTGAAAGCGGCGAAGGATAAAGGTGTGGCGGTGATCATCAATGAACCCTTCGAGCAGGGAGCACTGTTCCGAGCCGTGAAAGGGAAGGAGTTGCCCGCCTGGGCCGCCGACTACGATATCAAAAGCTGGGCGCAGTTTTTCCTGAAATATATTATCAGCAATGACGCCGTCACTTGTGTGATACCAGGTACTTCGGATGTGAAGCACCTGGTAGACAATCTCGGCGCCGGCGAAGGACGCTTGCCCGACGAAGCGGGGCGGAAAAAAATGATCGAGTGGATTGCGGGAATTTAACTATTCCAATGCGAAAGCTACATATTGGTTACCTTTTTTGGTCCCGAGTTTGGTACCGCCGCAGGCAATCACCACATATTGTTTTCCATTAACTTCATACGTAGCGGGTGTAGCAAACCCGGCAGCCGGCAATTGCGTTTCCCAGAGCAATTTGCCGGTTTTTTTATCAAATGCCCTGAACTTCCCATCTTTCGTGGCAGCGATGAAAAGCAACCCGCTGGCCGTGACAACGGGTCCGCCATAGTTTTCGGTACCGGTGGTGGGAACACCTTTTGCTTTGAGTGACTCCACTTCACCAAATGGTATTTTCCAAAGGAACTTACCGGTGTTCAAATCAATCGCATTGAGCGTGCCCCAGGGCGGCGAAATCGCAGGTAGGCCGTTGGCATCGAGGAACTTGTTGTAGCCCGTGCTCTGGTAAGGCAAATAGACTTTTTTAGAAGCAGGTGTTTCCGACACAGCCTCCACTTTTTCATCTCCAAACAGGAATGAAACCAGGGCCTGCTTTTCGTCGGCTGTCAGCATCGTGAAACCAGGCATCATACCTTTGCCGGAGCTGACCAGCTGGTTCACAAATGCCTTATCGCGGCGGGTACCGATATCGACCAGCGACGGGTAGCCGCTTTTAGCGTTGCCTTTTCGCTGTGCACCGTGGCAGGTTACGCAATACGTGGTGTAAACCTTTTCACCGGGACTCAGGTTGGACAATTCGCTTTCCTTCGGCGTATCTTTCATCGTCAGGATCCACGCCATTTCGTTGCTGTTCACATACAAAATGCCTTCGTTCGGGTCGGCTGCCGCGCCACCCCATTCCGCGCCCCCATCGAAGCCGGGAAGGATTACCGTGCCTTCTTTACTTGGTGCTGCGAAAAGGGCCTTTTTGTAGCCTTTGAATTTGATTTTCAACGAATCGCGGTCAGGTGCGTGAATGCTGATGTCATTCTCCGTCAGCGTGTAAGCTTGCCGGGCATAGGGGGCTGGTTTGCTCGGTACGGGCTGGGTCGGCCATGGATATTCACCGGGCAATGCGTCTTTGGGGGCAGTAACCTCTTTGATAGGGAAAAGGGGCTTGCCCGTAACCCGGTCGAAAAGGAATATATAACCTTGCTTGCTGACCTGTGCCACGGCGTCGATCTTGCGTGGTTTGCCGTCGGCTCCGGTTTGTGTGACGGTAATCAGGTTCGGTGGAGCGGGGAGGTCGCGGTCCCAGAGGTCGTGGTGCATTGTCTGAAAATGCCAGAGACGCTTGCCCGTGCGTGCGTCGAGCGCGAGCAAACAGTTAGCAAACAGATTGGCTCCCTTGCGTTTGCCGCCGTAAAAATCGTAACCTGCCGATCCGGTAGGTACATACAATATGCCTCGTTTACGGTCGATGGCCGTGCCTGCCCAGTTGTTCGCAGCCCCAGTAAATGTGTTTTTGTATGCGTCGGGAGGAAAGGTTTCATACCCGAACTCGCCGGGATAGGGGATGGTATGAAAGGTCCAGACGAGCTTACCTGTACGCACATTGAATGCCCGGAGGTCACCAGGCGCCGCGTCGGATTCCTCCGAAAGCCTTAAAGGCATAATGATCAGGTCTTCGAAGATTGTCCCCGGTGTGTTGGAAACCATGTATTTGCTTTTGGCGGTTTCCGGTAGTCCGGTGTGCAGGTCGATACGCCCGTTGTCGCCAAAGCTCTCAATCACTTTCCCCGTGCGCGCGTCGAGCGCGTATAGGTATGAGCCCATCGCGTGCATGATGCGCTTGTCGTCTCCGTCTTCCCAGTAGGTAAGGCCGCGGCTGGTGTTGGAACCGTTTTTGGACTTATCACCAAATAGCCACAGCTGCTTTCCGGTGGCCGCATCGAGCGCAAAAGCCTGCACGGTGGCCGTAACCCCGTATAACACGCCGTTCACGACGATCGGGTTCACCTGCGTTTGCCCCGAATCGGGCATGGACCAGGTCCAGGCGACTTTCAGGTTTTTGACATTATTCTTATTGATCTGCGTCAGCGGGGAGAAATGATTGCGGTCGGGGCCTCCGAGATATTCACGCCATTCGCGTTGGTCGTCATTCGGGATGGAAACTGTTTGTGCACCGGCCAGTATCAAGGCAAGGCCGCCAACACACCACGATAAGGGTTTTAACATAGAAACTTCAAAAATCAGATGTAGAAAGAAGGTTATTCAAAACGGGTATTTACTGTGAGGCCCGGCCACGAGTCGGTACGGAATGCGCTGGCTGGGAATCCGTCGGCATTGTACAAGTTGGCGTCTTCCGGCGCATCCGACCATGCATAACGTACTGCGACGGGCTTGCTCACTTTCGGGCTCGACACAACCACTTTGCTACCCTGGATTTCCGCTTGGGCGTAGTGGAAAACCTTATCCTCACCTGCAATCTCAAAGCCTTTCAAATACCCGTAACGGTCCTTGACCGTGAGCCCGTTTTCCGCATTTTTGAAAGAAATAATCGCTTTGGTGCCGTCCACCTGCATTTGGTCATAAAGTGGAGAAGCATAGGGGATGTTTTGGCCGTAATCCTGTTTCAAGGCATTGGTGGCCAGGCGGTGGGCCACGTCCTGTTTGTTGGTCGGGTGAATGTCGAGCGGATTACCCACGTCGGTAGTAACGGCCATACCGGTTTTGGGGAGGCTTAAAGTCATGTTTTGAGCCTCACGGAGTTCGGCCCAGTTACTTCCTTTGTTACTGTCACGGTCGGCGCCGAAGCTGGATAGTTGTACCCAGTAAAACGAGAATTCATCATTCCAGAGCTTACGCCAGTCGTTGATCATGAGCGGAAACGATTGGCGGTACTGATATGCGCGCCCGGCGTTGCTTTCGCCCTGGTACCAAAGCGTACCGCGAATGGCGAAGGGAAGCAAAGGCACGATCATCGCATTGTAAATCGTGGTACCTACATTGTTCATCAAATGTGCGTACTCATGCTTTTCCGCGAATGCTGGCATCAGGTACCAGTCTTTGGCGAGGCTGGTTTTACGGCTTCCGTCCTCTACATACAGATCGTTGGCGGACCCCATCAGCCCCGGGCCAAACCAGGCCGCACTCACCATATTGCCGGTTTTGAGGGTCAGGATATTCTTCCCTTCTTTCCAGGTACCGGCAGGCAGCTGGATTTTGCGCGCGCCTTTCGCGGTGCCTTCATGCACGGGCTTGCCGTTGATATACACCTCAACCGGCCCGTCGTTCTCAGCCAGTGAGAGGGTGGTTTGTTTTGCGACCCAGTCGGAAGAGATCGACACTTCTTTGGCCATATAACCCTTGCCGCGGAAACCCATCAGGCCTTTCCAATCCCATTGCCCCACGCCGTCCGCGGTTTTTTGCCAGCTGGTGAAATCCACGTCCGGCGAAAGGTATTTCTTTTCATCTTCCCAGGTCGGGTCGTAGGTTGCATTTTTAAAAAGCTGCTTTTTCAATTTCTTGTCCATAATGGCGTCCGCTTCCTGCCAGGTCTTCGGCAGGTTTTGAGCGTAGGAGCGGAGTTGGTCATCGCCCAGCATGGCCTCTTTACTGATCCAGCCTTCTATTTGCGAACCTCCCCACGACGAATGCAGCAGGCCGATCGGGACATGCAGTTTTTGATAAAGTTCGCGGGCGAAAAAGAAACCCACAGCCGTGAAGCCGCCGACGGTCTCCGCACTGGCTACTTTCCATTCCCCGGCTGACAGGTCCTGCTCGGGTTGAAGCGTCACGACGTGGTCGACGCGGAAATGGCGGATCTGTGGAAATTCGGCATTTTTGCGTTCCTCCTCATAGTTTTTCGCCGCCGAAACAGGCCATTCCATATTCGACTGTCCCGAGCAAAGCCACACTTCGCCGATCAGGACGTCGTTCACGGCCGCATTACCCGATTTGGCGCTTGCCTGCAACGAATGCGGCCCGCCGGCTTCCAAAGCCTTGAAATTCACCCGCCATTTGCCGGAAGCATCCGCTTTCACATCCATCGATTGCCCCGCCAGTGTTACTTTCACTTTTTCACCCGGTTTGGCCCAGCCCCATACGGGAATCGGCTTTTGGCGTTGGAGCACGACGTGGTCGGAGAAAAGCCGGGCGAATTTGACTTGCGCAAAGGCGGGCGACGCGCAGGCGAGAAGCAGCAGTATAAAAATGCGTTTCATGAAAGCAGAAAATGTTTATGGATACCTATAAATGCCGGAAACCGTCATATTCTACTGGAATAGCAGCCACGAGCGCCCGCATTAGTGAATTTGGCGTTACTTTTGGCCTTGGTTAAATATATCTGATGATCTCAATTATTATTTGCTCGGCCAATGATGTGGAACTGGCTCACGTCTCGGAGAATATCCGGAAGACGGTGGGTGTGGCGTATGAAATTATCGCTATCGATAACCGGAGGGAGCCGCGTGGGATTTGTGCAGTGTATAATGAAGGTGCCAAACGTGCCCGGTTTGATCTGCTATGCTTCATGCATGAAGATATTGAAATGATGACGGCGGACTGGGGGGCCAGGGTCTTGGATATTTTCGATCAAAATCCGCAGCTTGGTCTGCTGGGCATCGCCGGCGGCGGATACAAATCCCTGGCGCCGTCGAGCTGGTATAACTATCATTTGCAGGAAAACGGCGGCTTTTACTGCAATCTCGTGCAGGGGTACAGGCATACGGGAAGGGAGGATACGGTTGAATACCGGAACCCGCGGAATCAGCCGCTCTCACGGGTAGCTTGTATCGACGGCTGCTGGATGTGTACGCGGAAGGAAGTGGTTCGACGATTTCCGTTCGATGAGAAATTGTTGACGGGGTTTCATGGCTATGACCTCGATTTTTCGATAGCGGTAAACCAGGAATACCAGGTGGCGGTTACTTTCGAAGTATTATTGAAACATTTCTCGGAAGGCAACTTTAACCAGACCTGGCGAACACAGATGTTGAAGGTTCATCAAAAATGGCCGCATTTACTCCCCCTGAATATCGACGGCGTGCCTGATTCCAGCCTGAAACGGATCGAGCGTGATGCCTATGAAGTTTTTCTTCAAAAGGCGGTAGAGGAAAAGTGGTTTTCCAAATGGGAGCTTGCGCGACTTATCTGGACGAGCCGGCATTCTCGTGTCGCGACGCTGTCCTTCCCTTATAAACTGATGCTCCGGCTCCGCAAAATGAAGCCGGACTGACCTTATTTCATTTTGCGCAGTTCCTTGTTAAATTTCCGTACGCGGTTCAGATAGGAGAAGAAACTGCGGCCTTCCCATTTGTATTCATAATAAAACCGCTCCCTGCTGGTGAGCTGTGCTTGTTCGGTGGCCGTCCTGGTTTTCAGCGTCCGGCTTTCGAGGTGATCTACCAGCGATGAAGTTACCAGTGCATGTTTTAAATGGTGCTTTTGAAGCGTATTGCCATAATCATTGTCCGCAAACCAGAATTTGAATGCAGGATCAAGTTTCCCCGTGATTTTAAGCATATCCCTTTTGAAGAAAATGCACCAGCCTACGAGCTCTTTGCGCACTTCATAGCCATAATGCAAGCCGCTATTCAATGCTACGCCGTGTTCGGGGTGGTGGATACTGCACGCGGGACAGGCGCTCCAAAGTTCGGGATCCGATTCAAATGCCCGTAGGATTTCGGTGGCCCAGTTTGGGTGGAACAGCAGGTCATTGTTGCAAATGCATACCCAGCGCGCCTTCGTCATGCCGATACCGATATTCATGTAACGATGATAGCCAAAGGGCTGCCATGGGTACACCGTTTTCGTGCCCGGGTATTGGTAGGGCTTCATTTCCTTATTGGACTCTAAAACCACGATATTGAATCTGATCTTTTGAGGATCTTCCGATTTCAGAAGGGTATCGATCCCTTCCAACGTCACCTTTTTCAGCTCTTCGTTGCGGGCGTAACTTAATATGATAATGTCAATTTCAATAGGCAGCATATTACCTCCCTTTTTTGAACAGCGCTTTCCGCTTGTAATTCAGTGATTTAAAATAGTATGATATGAAGGTCTTCCGGTCTACCAGCCCTGAGAGTAGTTTCATTTGCCCGGGACTCAACAAGTTGGCATGGTACATCATGTATTTGTACAGTTTTTGCGTGCTGGCATTGTTCCGGTCGAGCAGCTTTTGTTTTTCATCCTGGGTCAGAATGGACGATTTGCCTACCGCCTCCACAATGCGTTTCCGGAATTCCAGCTCTCCGGCCTGCATTACCTGGATGTTCCTGCTCGTGTTCCGTGCATGAATGCGGATGAGCGTCCGTGCGTTATCATCGCCAATGAATGTGTACCGGGCGCCGCTGATGGCACAATTGAACCAGAACTCCCAGTCTTCTGTGTAGTTGCTCAGTTCGGGAAAGCCATTCACCTTTTCAACGATCGCCCTGCGCAAAACGGGACTGCTTACCACCGCGATGTTCGAGTAAATCAGCGTATTCACCGCCTCAAATCCCCTCGCATCGATTTTGGGCAACCAGTTGTTATGGTTCATTTCATAATCGGGATAGTAGATATCCGGCTTGTCCGTCTCGAAATAGAGGTGGTCGGTGTAAGCAATGTCCACATCGGGATGGCGTTCCAGGAAATCGACCTGAATGGCCAGCTTGTCGGCACTCAGGAGATCGTCGGCATCCAGAAACTGGATGTATTGCCCTTTCGACATCCTGAAACCCCGGTTCCGCGCTACTGAAACACCGCTGTTAGCCTGACGGACGTATTGAATACGGCTATCGCGGGCGGCAAATTTCGCCACTACTTCTTCGGTATTGTCCAAAGAGCCGTCGTCGACAACGAGAGCTTCCCATTCATGGAAGTTTTGGGCTAAAAGGTTTTCAAGGGTTTCGCCAATGACAAAACCGTAGTTATAGGACGGAATGATGATGCTGACTATTACACTCATAGGAGTTTTTTTGCTTTGCTACCCCAGATCTTTCTTACCACATAGAAGAACTTACTGATCCCGGATTTTTTCAAAAGGCTTAACAGGGTTGTGCGATGTTGCCAGATAAGGAAGCCATATTGCGGACTTGCGAACGAGTGGATACGCGATTCGCTCAGTACCGCCAGCCGACTGAGCAGGTCACGGGTGCCTCCGTTCGCCTTCGCAACGCATTGGGCGATCCAAAGCGATTCTCTCTTGATCTCTGAGAGTTTTACGTCAAGGCTCCGTTCCATTTTGTTTCTGGCAAGGATGTCGGTCGAGTTTCGGCTGTGTTGCCTGTATTGCACAAGTACCTGTCCTACGAAATCGATGGATCCGGCACTGGCAGCGTTAACAGCGAGCCACTGGTCGTAATAAAAGCCTTCCGGAAAAGGTTGTGCTTTTGCTACCAGCTCTTTTTTCATGAGGATGGTATGGCCCGACACGCAATTCAGATACAAAAATGCCTCCGGTGACGAGCCTCTGTAAAAATTGAACTTATCCGAGATTTTGAGGCCCATTGAATTTCCCGTTTCGTCGATAAATTCGGAGTCATGGTAAATCAGGAAGCTATTTCCGATCGCTTCCAGTTGCAGCCTCAGTTTGTCGGGATGCCATCTATCGTCCTGGTCGCAAATGGCGATGTATTCACCCTCGCAAAGGCTCAGCGCCTTTTGGAAATTCTTGTTATAACCCAGGTTTTTGTCGTTTCTGAATAATCTGAAACGCTCGTCGCCGGCAGCATATGCCTGTAAAATATCCCAGGTCCCATCCCTCGAAACATCGTCTACGATCACCAGCTCCCAGTTGTCGATAGTTTGACCAAGGATCGAATCGAGCTGGGTTTTCAGAAACTGCTCGCCGTTATATGTGCATAATGCGATCGATATCTTTGGGGTATCCGTCATTTAAGCTTCTGAAAAGGTCTGCATATCGATCAGGCGCTTGTACAGCCCCTCGCGTGCGATGAGTTCCGCGTGGTTGCCTTGTTCGATGATCTTGCCCTCTTCCAGCACCAGGATCGTGTCCGCATTCTGGATCGTGCTCAGACGGTGCGCGATCACAAGCGACGTTCTGTTTTTCATCAGGTTGTTCAATGCTTCCTGCACCAGTTTTTCCGATTCGGTATCCAGGGCTGAGGTCGCCTCGTCGAGGAGCATGATCGGAGGGTTTTTCAAAACGGCCCGTGCAATGCAGATACGCTGCTTTTGCCCGCCGGAAAGCTTCATTCCGCGGTCGCCGATATTGCTGTAATAGCCCTCTTCGGTTTCCATGATAAACTCATGCGCATTGGCGATGCGGGCTGCGGCCTCAACCTGCTCTATTGTGGCATTAGGGCTTCCGAAGGCGATATTGTGGAAAATCGTATCGTTAAAAAGCATCGATTCCTGGTTCACCAGCCCGAACATCGACCACAGTGACTCCTGCTTGATCTGCCGCACATCGACGCCGTCGATCAGCACCTGTCCTTCCTGGGTATCGATAAACCGGGGCAACAAGTCCATCAAAGTGGATTTTCCTCCGCCCGAAGGTCCTACCAGCGCCACCGTTTTACCTTTCGGGATCGTCACATTAATAGATTTCAGCACAGGCCGGGAAGGGTAGGAGAACGATACATTTTCCAGGCGGATGGATTCTTTGAAATCCTTCATTTCTATCGCATTCGGTGCATCTTCGATCTCCGGTTTCTCGTCGATCAGTTCGAGTACGCGCTCGCCGGCTGCGATACCCGCGTGTATGGTGCTGAAAGAGTCGGTCAACGCCTTAGCCGGGCGCATCACCTGGGAGAAAATACCGATATAGGCAACAAATTTGGCTACCGTCAGCTCCGTGCCCGATGGATTGTTCAGGATCAGCGAACCGCCGTACAAAACGATGATCGCCACCATCGTAACCCCGAGGAATTCCGAAACGGGCGAGCCCAGCTGCTGCCGTTTCGCCATTTTTCGGCCCAAATCGGAGTAGCGGATGTTTTCTTTGTGAAACTTCTCCTTGATATCGTCGGTAGCATTGAAAGCCTTGATGATTTTAATACCGGTAAGCGCTTCATCGAGGTAGCTGATCATCAGTCCGAAATAATGCTGGGCAAGGGTAGCCTGCTCTTTCAGTCTTTTTACAATTTTTGAAATCAGGAATGCTGAAACCGGTATGACGAGAATCGCGAAGAACGTGAGCCGGGCCGAAGTGGCGAAAAGCATGAACACATAGGCAATCAGCTGCAACGGTTCCTTAAAAACAACCTGCAAGGTGCTGGTAACAGAGAACTGTACAACCTGTACGTCGGATGCGATCTTTGAAATAATATCCCCCTTGCGCTGGTTGCTGAAATACCCCACGTGCAGGTTCATCACGCTGTCGAATACCTTTTTGCGAAGGTTCAGCAAGGTATGGATCCGGAGATTTTCCATGATCCGCTGCGAGAGGTATTTGAAAATATTCGAAAGTAATACCGAAACTACGATTACCGCACATACGATCTGCAATGCGCCAAGTGGTCCGAAGGTCAGGTTGGCCTCCTGCGCATAGTAATTGAGCATTCCTGTCGGGTCGAGCCAGCCATCTGTCGGCCTGGGTAGCGCCACGGCGCCCTGGTTGCTGAACAGCGTACTGAGAAGCGGCGCGAGAAGAGCCAGGTTTAATGTATTAAATACAACCCCCAGTACAATGCAAACAAGGTAAGGGATGGCAAATTTGGCAATCGGTTGGGCAAAAGATAATAATCTGAGGTACGTTTTCATTCTTAGATAATGGCATACCCGCTGTATGCCGGAAGTAAAAAAAACCGAAACCGGGTTTTTCGGATTAACGCGCAAATTAATGCTTATCTGGCGAAACAACTGTCCGTGACTTCAATTAATTCCCGGCAGGCCGCCGGTTAGTACGATGCCAGGGTTACCGGAAAGGTTGGAAACCGTAGGAAAAAAGCCGGCAATAAGCGCCGAGCCCAACTTTTTAAAACAAGTCGTTGTTCAAAAGTAAACCGCCAGACAATGATTACGAATTCCGATATATTTTCGATTGAAACAGGGGACTCCCTACCTGTAACTACCTATAAGGCAGCCCGCTCGGTTGCAGGGCTTGTTGCCAGTCATTTTGAGCGGCACCACGAGGCGGTTTCCAAATACTACGAACAGGAACTCGCGCCCCGTCCGGATGCCCGCATTATTGAAACGATCATCGATACGACGTTCTGGGCGAGCCTGCGCCGCGAGGAGGGACGTTCGCCGAAAGTGTCTATCGCCTACCTTCCGCCCGAAGCTGCCGAACACCCGCTCGTTTTTGCCGAAAAGCTTGCGCTCACCGCCAATGTGCTTACCAAGCTCGCGCCTGCGGTCGAGCGTTCGGGTATACACCTGGGCGTGTGGCTCGAAGATGGGGAGCTGCGCATTTGGGGTACCACACGCGTGATTCCGGGGCTATGCTTCGTGCTGGAAGTGATTGAGCCGGGAATGCTCGTGGTGAAACACCGCCGGGTAGAGGGCTTCGGCAAATTTGTGAACGTAGCGGTGCTCAAAGGCGACCAGGTAAAGATTGTCAATGAGGAGAGCCGTAAAGTGAAGGATTGCCCTTCGCTGATCAACTCGCTGATGGGATTCTCGTCGACGACATTATGGAGTGACTATCCTAATCTGCTTGTGCAATTGGCCGCGTCGATGCGCAGCCATGAGCGGGGCGGCATATTGCTGGTGGTTCCCAAAGGCAAGGAACGCTGGCGGGAGTCGATCATCCACCCGATTACCTATGACGTGCAGCCGCCGTTTTCCGAACTGGCCGATCTGCACCGCAAATACGTAGAAGATCCTAACCCCATTACCTGGCAGAACCAGTTCAGTTCTGCGGTACATAATATGGCGGGCCTCACGGCTGTGGACGGTGCCGCGATCATCAATGACCGCTACGAATTGCTGGCATTCGGTGCAAAAATCGGGCGGGCGCAGGATGCGAAGCCGGTGGAGGAAATCCTGATCACCGAACCTATTATCGGTAATACGGCCATGGTGGTGCATCCGGTACAGAATGGAGGTACGCGGCATTTATCAGCGGCTCAGTTTGTATACGATCAGCGCGATTCGATTGCGCTGGTGGCTTCGCAGGATGGCCGCTTCACGATATTCTCCTGGTCGAAATGTGAGAACATGGTGCAGGCACATCGGGTGGATGCGCTGCTGCTATGACCCGAACGGGAAGAGTTCCAGCTGCTCCGGATCTTTGTATTTCCGCGATTTGACCTCCGGTTCGTGGAAGTTGGATAGCGAGATTCCGAGCAGCCGCACGGCTTTCTCTTCCAGATCGAGTTTTTCGAGTAGTTGCTTGGCCGTGTCGGTGATGGTATCGAGGTCACCTACCGGGTGGGCGAAGGAATGGTTGCGGGTTATCTGGGTAAAATCACTGAATTTAACTTTCAATGTCACTGTCCGGCCTTTCAACTGGTTCTTTTCGAGCCGGTTGGCTACCGTGACGCCGATGCGGTCGAGCTCTTTGTTCATTTCATCCAGCGTGGTAAGGTCGTAGGTAAAAGTGTCCTCCGCTCCGAGCGATTTGGTTTCGCGGTGCGTTTGTACCTCACGATCATCGATTCCGCGCACGATTTTGTAAAAGAAATGGCCTGTCTTTCCAAAATGACTGACCAGCTCGTCTTCCGTCAGTTTTTTGAGGTCCGAGCCGGTAAACAGCTGCATTCCCTTCATTTTGTCGGCAGTCACTTTTCCTACGCCGTGAAACTTCTCCACTGGCAGCTGGTCCATGAAACTCTCGATCTTGGAAGGGCCGATGAACTTCAACCCGTCGGGTTTATTGATGTCGGAAGCGATTTTAGCTACGAATTTATTGACCGACACACCCGCCGACGCGGTGAGGTTCAGTTCTTCTTTGATGGACTTCTTGATTTGCTTTGCAATTTCCACCGCTGAACCGATGCCCATTTTGTCCTCAGTCACGTCGAGGTAGGCCTCGTCCAGGGAAAGCGGTTCGATCAGATCTGTATAGCGGGAGAAAATCTCGCGGATACTTCTCGAAACGGATTTATAAACCTCAAATCTCGGATGTACGAATATGATGTGCGGGCATAGCTGAATGGCCTGACGCGAAGGCATTGCCGACCGTACCCCGAATTTGCGGGCCTCGTAGCTCGCGGTGGCCACCACGCCCCGGCCGGTAGGGGAGCCGCCGACGGCCAGCGGCTTGCCGCGGTATTCAGGAAAATCGCGCTGCTCCACCGATGCGTAAAATGCATCCATATCGATATGGATAATCTTGCGAAAGGGTTTGATAGCGGGCGTTTCCTGCATTGGAAATGGCAAATTTTCGGGTAATAAGTGTATCCTCCAATTAAAAACAAATTAAATAATATTGCATTCGCATCAGGAGGCACTTTTTTTTCGTAGTAGGTGAATAAATCCGCAGTCAGTCTGTAACTAGCGGGCCGATTCTTTTACTCAGTTCCCCGGAAATTCGATGCGACATACTATACTCCTGTTCAAATCCCTTTTTATCATTATTCTTTTGGGCCGTTTCGGCGTCGGCGCTGCGTACGCGCAAGACCGCTGTGCTTCGATGGAGCTCCTCCAAAAGCGTTTCACCGACAAGCCCGCGCTCAAACTGATGTTCGACCAGCGTCAAATTCGGGTTCAACAATTAGTTAATGAAAGAATAGCCTCGGGTAAGTCGCTTCGAACGGCTGGCCCGATTACTATCCCCGTTGTCTTCCACGTTGTACTTAATAGGCAATCTATGGTGACGGATGCGCAGATTATGGCGCAGTTGGATACCATTAACAAAGACTACGCGGGAACTAATGCGAGCGCTTCAAAAGTTCCATCATATTTCCAGTCTCTCTTCGGGCAATCAGGCATTCAGTTTTGCCTGGCGCAACGCACTCCCAATGATGCACCGTCCACAGGTATTGTACGTTATCCGACGACCCGTAACTCATTTGACTATACCACCAATCAAGTGAAACACGCGGAATCGGGCGGTGCTGACGCCTGGGATACCGATAAATACCTCAATATCTGGATATGTGATCTTTCTGGAACCACACTGGGCTATGCTACATTTCCGGACGATGGCGTGAAAGACGAGCAGGGAGTGGCGATTGATTATGCGTCGCTGCCGGGTGGAGCAGCCACTGGTTTTAACCAAGGTAAAACATTGACCCATGAAATTGGCCATTATTTTGACCTTTACCACATTTGGGGCGATGATAATGGAGCTTGTACGGGTGACGACAAAATAGCCGATACTCCTAACCAAAGTAACAGCACTACTACATGCCAAACCGGCATTGTTACCGATCGTTGTACGCCCTCCGGTTCTGGCATTATGTATCAGAATTATATGGATTATACACCAGATGCGTGCCTTTTTATGTTTACAAAAATGCAAGTGGCGCACATGGAGGAGATCTTTGAAAGGTATCGTTCATCACTGCTGCTTTCAAATGGCTGCACGCCTGTGGATGTGAAGAAAAAAGACGCCTCCCTGAAAGCGATCCGCCAGCCAGCACAACGCATTTGTGCCAACTCGCTTACCCCGCAGGTAACGCTGGTGAACAGGGGAAGTGAAACACTTACGTCGGTTACGATCCACGTCGCGATTGACAACGGAACCGGGCAGAATTATAATTGGACCGGTTCATTGGCCACCTATGCCGAAGCAACGGTGACTTTGCCGGCCCTTACTACCGTCGAAGGCAACCATGTGCTGAGCATTACCACGTCGAATCCAAACGGCGCGGCGGATGAGGATACGTCCAATGATGCTTTGAGCCTGGATTTCATCTATTACGAGCCGTTCGCGGCTCCGGTGAAAGAGGGTTTTGAAGGGCTCTTCATACCGCAGGGTTGGGATATTGTGAATGAAGACGGCGGCTCGACCTGGGAGAAAACAACTTCCGCATCCAAAACAGGCAGCGGTTCCGTGAAAATAGGAAACTTTGATAACCAGGTGGTAGGGCAGCGCGATTACCTGCGCTCACCGACGGTGCGCATTGCCGGGGTCGATTCCGCATTCGTGTCGTTCCAGGTGGCAGCCGCGACTTACACCAACGCTTCCGCTCAGGGTAACGTATGGGATACCTTGCAGGTGCTTATTAGTACAGATTGCGGACAGACTTACACAAGTGTCTACAAAAAATGGGGATCGAGCCTCATTACCCGCAGCACGGCCACGCGTACCGCATTTACGCCGGGCGTGAACGAATGGCGGCGCGAAGAGATCAATATCGGCAGCTTCATCGGGCAGGGTGAAATACTCGTCGCATTCCTGAATACCAACGGAAACGAAAACGATATCTACCTCGACGATATCAACATCCGGACGGTAACCGTGAATCCGAACCTGAAAGAAGCAGGTTTCCTGGTGACGCCGAACCCGACGAGCGGACAGGTGTCGGTGCAATTTTATCCGCATCCCGAGAAGCTGAAATCGGTTTCGATTTACAATGTGGCAGGACAAAAAATAAGGGAGACGATCATTACCGGCGAAGTAGCTTCCAATGTTTACAATTTCGATCTGACGACCTATCCGTCAGGGTTATATGTAGTGAAAGCGGAGTTTGAGGACCGGGTCCTGACGAAGAAGATTGTGAAGAACTAAGCAAAAAAGTCAGGAAGTCATTAGGTCATTTGTTGATTTAACAATACACCTAACAACTTCCTGACTGTCAATGACTACAAATGACTATCTCTGACTACAAATGCTATCACTGACCACGAATGACTATCTCTGACTACAAATGACTGTCTCTGACTACAAATGCTATCACTGACCACGAATGACTATCTCTGACTACAAATGACTAATATATCCGCTTAACAACCACTTTGCTATTCGTCTGCGAAACGGCAAACTCCTTGGCATTTTCATTGGGTGGCGCGATAAAAATCTGCTTCTTCTTCTTGCCGTCGGTATTCACCCAGTTGGCCGAATAGATCTCGGGGAGCTGACCGGTGTAGATCGGGTGATGGTCGGAGTACATGAACACTTCTTCCTGTTCGTAAGCCAGCTCGAGGTCGCTTCCTTCGATCACATCACAGATGATCTTCAACCCGCCTGCCTCATCGTCTACCAGACCTTTGATCCGGGCTTTCCCGTAAAAAGGATCTTCTTCAAATTCCCACCGGATGTAGTATTCGATTACGTTTCCGATCTGAGACTCAATGTAGTCGGCAGTTAGCAGTTGTTCCTGGCGCATGGTCGAAGTTGGTTTTTACACTCCTTAAAACTAGGCAAAATTCAAACCCGCCCCGTGTGGGCGTTTTGACAAATGTAATCGTAAGCGGGATGTTTCCAAAAATAATAGGACGCGTTTCATAGATATTTGAAAAATTACGATCAAGTGGACATTTGAGGTGTGGCAAGCCGTTGGGAAGGCTTGGTTCATATAGCAGCATAGGTTAGTTATATAGATGTAATTCTAAATTGATTTGTAGAAATTTTTAGAGCTACGGGAGTGACTGTTTTATCACCTGGGGGAACATAGCGGTATGGTTTTTGTCGGGTACTGGCTAATCAACATAATTTTCCGGGCACTCGCCCCGTCACTTAGCCAAGATTGATATGAGAAAAACTCAACGAGTCAATGAGCCTGTACCCAGTTCGGTCCCGCTCATTTTCCTGAGGATCGGTTTCTTTCTGTTACTGTTCTCCGGCCCGATATCCCGAAGTCACGCACAGCAGGCCGGGCCGGATTCAAGCCGAAAGACCAAGCCCGATACGCTCACCAACCCGGTCCAGAAACCTGATCCAGCATCAACCCGACCGGCCTCCGATACCCTCCCCAAGCCTCGAAATACCACCGATTCTGCTTCCAAATCCTCCTCCTCACCACTGGTGAAACCCTCGCAGAATTTCGACCCGCTGGCCAAGCCGGCTCCTCAAAAAGATTCATTGAATAGACAAAACGCCGTAACGCCGGCCGGCAAGCCCGACAGCACTGCCAAGCCCGCGCAAACAGGCAATGCCAACGCAGCGCAGCCGGCACAGAATGCAGCGCCCGACTCCGCTACCGCGCAAAAACCCGCCCCGTCAGGGGAGACGGACGCCGGTCCCGATGCGCGCGCCATCAAGGGCGTGGTAAAGGACGAAAAGGGAGCAGGAATGCCCGGAGTGGCCGTTTTGGTAAAAGGAACCCAGATTCAGGCCATTACCGAGCCCGACGGTTCTTTCCAGATGAAAGTCCCCGCGAAAGGCGGCATATTGGTGTACAGCTTTGTGGGATTCACCACTAAAGAAGTACCTATTACCGGCCTCAGTACTTACGACGCGCAGCTCATTCCGGAAGCCAAGGCTTTGAAAGAAGTTGTGGTGGTAGGGTACGGTGCCCAGAGCAAACGCGACCTGGCAAGTTCGACTTCGAGGGTGGCCTCGCAGGAGTATAAGTCGGCGGTGATCAATACCATCGACCAGGCCATTCAAGGCCGGGCAACCGGTGTTCAGGTGGTGGAAAGCTCGGGTGAACCGGGCGCGTCAGCGGTGGTGAGGATACGTGGTAACAACTCGCTGAGCGGGAACAATGAACCGCTCTACGTGATCGACGGCTTCCCGATGCCCCCTTACCGCGAGGCGGGGGCCAATTTCTACGGATCCTATACACAAAACGGCTTGTACGGCATCAATCCGAACGATATTGAAAGTATGGAAATCCTCAAAGATGCTTCTGCAACAGCCATTTACGGTTCTCGCGGGGCCAATGGGGTAATCCTGATCACGACGAAATCGGGCAAGCGGGGCGAGGGCCGCGTGGAGCTGGTCAATAAGACTTCGTTCGGCCAGGTAGCTAATCCGATCCGGATGATGAACTCGCGGCAATATGCGGAGGTAATCAATGAAAGCTTCCGTGTTACCGATCGCAACCCGCCATTTGAAAACCTGGACAGTGCGATGACGAATACCGACTGGGTGGACGCTATTACGCAACCGAGTTTCCGGCAGGACATTACGCTGAGCCTCTCGGGCGGCAGCCCCAAGTCGTCGTACTACATTTCAGGTAATTATCTCAAAGACAAAGGCACGATTATCAACTCTAACAACGACCGGGCAAGCCTGCGCGTCAATCTGAATAACGAGATCAACAACTGGTATACGGTCAAAGGCCAGCTTTCATTCTCCCGCCAGAAAACCAACCGCGCGGTGACTGCTTCGCGTGCGTGGCCGAGCTCGGGCGGACTCATGGACGGTCTGCGCGCTGCGCCCACGCTGGAACTCGATTACCTGGGCAACAACAGTTTAGGTATTCCCAACTACCAGGGCTATTATTTTTCCAATCCCTATAATGAGCTGATGGCGAAAACCGATGTGACGCAGAGCGATTATTCGATCCTGAACATCGAGAATTACTTCAAGATCGCCAACGGGCTGCAACTGGTGGTAAGCTTGGCCGGTAACCAGAACCTCACCCGGCGTAAAGTATTTCTGCCGCCGTCCACGGCCGAGGGGAATCAGGTGAAAGGAAAGGGCAGCAACAATACAGCCAATACGTATAGCTATAACTTCAATTCCTACCTGCAATACGAAAAGACTTTCCGGAAGAACCATTATCTCAATACGACGCTGGGTGTGGAATATAACGACCAGACTGTTGAATTCGTCAACACCAACTCTTCCGGCTTCGATGTGCCGTTTTTCGGTGTCGACAATATCGGTACGGCCTCCTCGCAGGTGATCGCTTCGTATAAGGAGAAACGCATTTTGCAGTCAGGGTTCCTGCGGGCCAACTATACTTTCAAAGGAAGGTATGTGCTCAATGCTTCGGTCCGAGCGGATGGCGCTTCCGCATTTGCGGAGAATAAAAAGTACGGCATATTCCCGGCGGTAGCGGTGGCGTGGAACCTCGACCAGGAGGAATTTATGAAGGGCGTTACCTTCGTTACCAACACCAAATTCCGCGCGTCTTATGGTGAAACCGGTAGCCAGGCCATTTCACCTTACTCGTCGCTGTCGTTATACAGCGCCGGTTTTTATGAAATGGGGCCCGGCGGTGACGGCGCGGTGATCAATACGGGCGTGTTCCCGAATACGATCGCCAACCCGAACCTCTCCTGGGAGCGGACGAAGCAGTTCAACGTCGGAGTTGACTTCAATGCGGTCAAAGACCGGATCGTGCTTAGTTTTGATTATTACAACAAAGTCACCTCCGACCTCCTGCAACAACGGAAGGTGCCTACCCAATCGGGCGTTGGTACCATCATCGACAACTATGGAACGATGCGTAACCGCGGAGTCGAACTGAGTATTCAGGGGAATATCATTCAGAAGAAGAATGTGAACTACTCGACGCGACTCAATATTTCGAGAAACGTCAACACGCTGGTCAACCTCGGCGACCGCACCCAGCCCGATTACGTGAGTATCAATGGTAACCTGCTGGGAGGTGTTTCGGGCATCCTGATTCCGGGGCAGGAAGTAGGACAGTTTTTTGGATACCGTGTAGACGGCCTGAGCCAGAAAGACGATTTCGACGCCAACGGTAACCCCAAATTTCCTACGTTCGAAGGCCCTGCGCCTGCCGGCTCGAAAGGAAATCCGCTTTATGGCGCTTGGAAATATTCGGATGTCAATGGTGACGGTATCATTACCGCAGACGACCGTGTGAAACTCGGCAAATCCACACCGGACTTTACATTCGGATGGAGCCACGACTTTACCTGGAAAAACTTCGCAGTGAATGCATTGTTTACCGGTTCGGTTGGAAATGACGTGCTCAACCTCACGCGGTTCTACATCAGCAATGGCGTTGTCGATTATGGTGGGGTAGGGTTCAACCAGTCGGAAGAGTGGTTCCAGCACCGTTATACCGAGGCTAACCCGCACAACAATCCGAAATACCCGGGCGTGCAGCGCGGGATCGCGTCGGGAGATATCAACTCTGTGATGCTGGAAGACGGCAGTTTTGCCCGGCTGAAAATGCTGACGGTCTCCTACACCTTCCCGAGGCTCGGCCCGATCCAGAACCCGCGGCTTTTTGTGACGGGCACCAACCTCTGGACCTTGACCAATTACTCCGGCTTCGATCCCGAAGTGAGCTCTTATGCGCAGTCCCTGCTGCAACAGGGTATAGACTACGGTGCATATCCCGCACAGCGCTCGTATACCATCGGGTTCTCCTGCAATTTCTAGTGTTGACCAATGTATCTGAAAACATGAAAATACATATCAAGATATCCGTAATGCTGCTGGCGCTGCTGGCCATTGCATCCTGTAAGGACAATCTCGAAGAATCGCCCTATTCTTCCCTGGGCAAGGATGTGGCATTCAAAGACGAGGACGGCCTGAACCAGGCGACGATCGGGGTGTATCAGGCCTGGACGACCACCGACCACTCCGATATTTTCAATCGTTTTGTGCTGGCCGAATCGGGCCACCGGTATGCAACCGCCGGTATTCTCGGCTCCGGCGCGGACCCGTACTATCGTTTTGCGCATACGCCCGTTTCGGGCGCGTTCGAATCGGTTTGGGCGCGGTTTTACAAGATTATTTACCGGGCTAATACCGTCATCGGTAATGCAAAGCTGGCTGTTCCCGGTGAGGAAGAGGAAGCGGACCCGTACATCGCCGAGGCGCGCGTGCTGCGGGCTTATGCCTACTTCAACCTCGTCAGGCTGTTTGGCGGCGTGCCGCTGATATTGAAGGAGATCGGGTCGTTTGAGGAAAAAGACCTCATTTTCGCGCCCCGTGCAACCGATGCAGAGGTGTATGAAGCCATCCTGGCCGATCTCGCATTTGCCGAAACCATCCTGCCGGATTCGCGCGGCGGGGCGGAGCTGGGACGTGTTTCGGCAGGCACGGTGAAGGCGCTGATGGGCAAAGTGTATCTTACCATGGCAGGCAAGCCTTTGAACCGTACGGAAAATTATCAGAAGGCCGTTGAAAAGCTAAGCGAGCTCGTGGGCGCAGTGAATGAGGAAAAGTACGATATGGAGCTGCTTCCCAACTTCGCCGATGTATTTGCATTGGCCAATGAGCGTAACCGTGAAATCGTGCTGTCGTTCGGCTATTTCGTCAATCCTTCGAACCAGAATGGTAACATATTGCCGTTCCATTTATTCCCGTCCGGCCTGGTAAATGGCGATGAGCAGACGAACTACGGTTTGACTTATGACTTCTATAAACTATTCGACAAAACCGATACAAGGCGTGACTATACGCTGGTTTCCAGGTATGCATTCACAGGCGGAGCACGTGCGGGAGCCGAGCCGGGTGACAGTATCATTTATGACCCGAAGACCTCCCATTACCTGAACCAGCGGACCAAGGAGCCATTTTCACATGATGATTTCAAATATGGTATCGCCTTCGGGAAGCTCGCCCGGGAAGCACGCCCGGCCGGAGCACCTGTGCAGGGATATAGCTCGGACCTGATCGAAATGCGGTTTTCGGATGTGCTGCTGATGCTTGCCGAAGCATTGGTCGAAACCGGTAAGCCTGCGGATGCGCTTCCGCTGCTCAACCGCGTGCGGGCCCGTGCGAAGGCCGCACCTTCCAAGGCCGCCGGTACAGCCGCATTGCGCACGGCCATCCGCACCGAACGCAGGCTGGAACTGAGCGGGGAGTTTAATACCGTGTTCGATATCCGGCGCTGGGGAACGTTGCAGGAAGAAATCGGCGCGATGACCGACGAGCAGATCGTCGGCAACGTGCTGGTACCCTACGCGCCGCGCCTCGAACTTTATCCTATCCCACAGTCGCAGATCGACGCAAACCCGAATCTGCGGCAGAATGACGGCTGGTAGCAGGAATTTCGGAGTTTCAGATGTAATTTCAGGTTTTTAAATTACACTATGAAAACTCCTTTCAGATCGGGTGCAGCATTGCTTGCGGGCCTATGCCTGATGGCTTCGTGCCAGAAGCACCTCACCGTTTCCAAAAGCGAATACAAACAATACGGCATCGACCAGCAGGTCGGTGCCGATTCTGCTATAATACGGTACTATCAGCCGTATAAGGACAAAATGCAGGCCGAAATGAACCGGGTCGTGGGGCAGACAGAAGTGGCGCTCACCAAGCCTTCGGCCCCGGAAACCCTCATGGGTAACTTTTTCGCCGATGCGATGCTTAAAGAAGGTTTGAAGAAAGATCCTGCCATTCAATTCACGCTGGCGACCAAAGGTGGCCTGCGCACCACTTTTCCCAAAGGTAATATCACGGTGTCCCACGTTTTCGAGCTCATGCCGTTTGAAAATGAGATGGTGGTACTCAAATTGTCGGGGCCGAATGTGCAGCAGGTGATTGATTTTATTGCTAAAAAAGATGGCGAACCAGTGTCCGGCATCCGAATGAAAATCAGGGATAACAAAGCCTATGACGTTACCATCGGCGGCGAACCCTTTGATATAAACAAGACCTACAACCTGCTTACCTACGACTACCTGGCCGATGGCGGCGACGAGCTGGAATGCCTCCGCAACCCGCTGGAACGCCATGAAATCAATCAGAAAGTAAGGGAAGCATTGTTTGAAAATATCAGTGACCTGACGCGTCAGGGTAAGAAAATAACCGCTCAGCTCGATGGAAGAATTGTTTCAGATAAATAGGAGGGATTTCCTCAGAAAGGGTGGCCTCGCCGCTGCTGCATTGGGTTTGGGTTCTGTACCGGCCTTCGCTCAACGCGATTCAGTCGTGCAGCTTACCATTCTCCATACCAACGACGTGCACAGCCGTATCGATCCGTTCCCGATGGATGGCTCGCGTAATCAGGGGCTTGGCGGGGTAGCGCGGCGGGCGGCATTGGTAAAGCAAATCCGAGCTGAGCAGCCGAATGTGCTTTTGCTGGACGCGGGGGATGTTTTTCAAGGCACGCCGTATTTCAATTTGTACGGCGGCGAGCTCGAACTGACGATCATGAGCCAGATGGGCTATGACGCTGCGACGATGGGTAACCATGATTTTGACAACAGCATCGCCGGTTTTGCGAAACAGCTTCCGCACGCGAACTTCCCGTTCCTGGTCAGTAATTATGATTTCAATAATACCGAACTGAAAGGCAGAACACAGCCTTACAAGGTATTTAAAAAGCAGGGGTTGAAAATCGGTGTTTTTGGGGTTTGTATCGAGTTGGAAGGGTTGGTAAACAAAAAGAATTACCTCGAAACCGTTTATCTCGACCCGATCGCGAAAGCTAACGAAATGGCTTCAATGCTTAAAAACGAACAGCATTGCGACTTCGTGATCTGCCTTTCGCATTTGGGATACAAATACAAGGAAAACAAGGTTTCGGACCAGATTCTGGCCAAATCCACACGCAATATCGACCTGATCATCGGCGGCCACACGCATTCGTTTATGAAGGAGCCCGAAAATATCCTGAATCTGGATGGTAAGGTTACGACCATTAACCAGGTCGGCTTTGCCGGTATTAACCTCGGGCGGCTGGATTATTTCTTTGATCGGGAGAAGGGAGGGCAGAAGATGGTATCGGTAGTGTTGCCGGTGAGAGGGATGTTGGGTTAATAATGAGTGAATATGTGAATGAGAACGATCTTGAATAGGGATTAAATGCCGTCAGGCATATAACCTTCGTAGCAAACCGCAACCAGTATGCATATGGCGAATGCCCTTGGGCATGCAACAACAACGCATAGAACAGTGTCGCCGCCGGGTTTGTTGTTACATCCCTGACGGGATTTTCGATGAATGTGACTGCGTTGTGGCTACCGATATTTCATCGCTACGCGATTTGCATTTCGCCATTCAATGGGGCCATTTACTCAAGATGCAAAAACTGCTGCCGTACCTTCTCCTCTTCCAGGTCGATCTGGGCGAGGTGCTGGCGGATGATTTCTTCCTCGTAGGTTTCTTTTTTATTGAATTCGTGCAGAATTTGCCTCTTATGGGCAAGTAGATCCTTGTTAATGTCCTGATAGCGTGTTATATACGCATGGCTGGCTTTTGCTTCTTCAAATTCTTTCACGTGATCGAGAAAGCCCAGGTCACTTTCGAGCTTGAACTTCAATCCGCGTAGAAGTTCGTGGCTGTCGATTTCATCCGCATATTTCTCATTGATCAAATCCAGCGAGGCTTTTGCGAGTTTCCGGCGGATGATCACATCCTGTTCTTGTGCGGGGATTTCGTAATCGCGGTCCTCGGCTTGCATCCACCGGGCTACGGCTGGTAGGGTAAGTCCCTGGAAAACCAGTGTTACCAAAATCACCACAAAAGTGATGAAGAGAATCATATTCCGTTGGGGAAACGGCTGACCGTTGTCGAGCAGCAGTGGAATTGACAATGCCGAAGCGAGCGAAACCACCCCACGCATACCCGCCCAGCCGAAAATAATGGGCATCCTGTAACCCGGACTGCTGTCGGCGGTTTTGATGAACCGACTTATAAACACGGTGAAAATGGACGCGCCTACCGTGCTCGCAATTCGGGTGATGATCACTACTGCTGAAATGATCAGCCCATATTTGATAGCCTGGCCGAGTGATGCATCGCCCAAGCCTTGGATGATGACCGGCAGTTCCAGCCCGATGAGCATGAACACAATGCCGTTCAATACAAAACCGACTGTCGACCAAACATTGATGCCTTGTATGCGGCTCAAATGGCTCAGAATGCTGTGCTGGTTACGCGAAAGGAAGAGCCCGCCGGTGACGACGGCAATCACGCCCGAAAAATGAAATTCCTCAGCGGCGATGTACATCGCATAAGGCGCTACGAACGTCAGGATCGTATCGATGCTCGGTGTCGTAGGAAGCCAGCGGAGGATGGCGTAAAAGATCAGGGCAATGCCCAAGCCGATCGCAAAGCCCATCCCGATGACCAGAAAAAAGCTGCCGATTGCGTCGGTAAGGACAAAACTCCCCGAAGCAACCGCTACCAATGCGAAACGGAAAACGATCAATGAGGATGCGTCGTTCAGCAAACTTTCACCTTCGGCAATGGTGATGAGGCGCTTGGGGACTTTCACATTTTGCAGAATGGAGGAGGTAGCTACTGCATCGGGCGGGGAAATGATACCGCCCAGCAAAAAGCCCAGTGCGAGCGTGAATCCGGGTATGACCGCCTGCGATACGTACGCGATCACGCACGAGGTGAATATCACAATAATGAATGCAAATGAACCGATCACGCGCCGCCATTTCCAGAAATCTTTCCAGGAGGTTTGCCAGGCTGCTTCGTAGAGGAGCGGCGGCAGGAAGATCAGGAATATCAATTGCGGATCAATCTCCACCGACGGCAGGCCGGGAATAAGGCTCAGTACAAGCCCGCCGAGCACGAGCACGATTGGGTAAGCGATTTTGATCCTTTGCGCCAGCATGACCAGGAACATGATCACCACTACCAGCGAAAGATAGAGAATAATGGATTCGTGCATAAAATTCGTTTAGTGTCGGCTTATCGGAGGTACAATTTAATACCGTTGGTCGATTTTAAAACTATCTGCGGGTGCATTCCCACGCTGGAACCTGGCTCTCTTACGAAGTCGAAGCGTTTTACCATTGCGGAAAGTACGAGCTGCATTTCCATCAGGGCAAACTGCTGCCCGATGCAAATCCGTGGTCCCGCGCCAAAGGGCAGGTAGTTGAATTTCGCCCTGTTCCTGACAGTTTCTGCCTGAAAATTATCCGGGTTGAATGCAGAAGGGTTTTCCCATAGATTAGGGTTTCGGTGCAGTTCGAAGATCGACATGAATACCGAACTGCCTTTTGGAACTGCATAACCTTCTATTTCCTGATCGACCGTGCTCTCTCGCGTCATGGTCCACGCGGGCGGGTACAGGCGCAGGCCTTCCTCGACAACCTGCCGGGTGTAGGGCATTTGAATGAGCTGTTCGAAGCCGGGAGTCGCTTCGAAAATTTCACTTTCCTTTCGTATCCTCGCCACAATCTCCGGTTGGGCCGAGAGCTCCCACAGCAGCCAGCTGAGCCCGGTCGCGGAAGTTTCGTGTCCTGCGGCAAACATGGTAATGGCCTCGTCGCGGATTTGCTCATCGTTCATTTGCTCGCCGGTTTCTTCGTCGGTGCTGTCGAGCAGCAGTTGGAGCAGGTCGTTGGGTGTTTCGCCCGACAGGCGACGCTTGCGTATAAAGTCGTAAATAAGGTTATTGAAATACGCCAAATCGGACTTAAAACGGCGGTCTTCCCCATTGATCGCCATCAATGGCAGGCGGTAGGGCTTGCGGGCACGTGATACCAGATAGGTTTGTGTGCGGCTTACCTGCTGGTAAATCTGATCCTTATCCTCGGTGTTCATATTCCCGAACAGGGTTTTCAGTGCTATGTCGGAAGTGATACCCATCATTTTGGCATCCACATCGATAGCGTCCTTCCCACGGCATTGTTCCAGCTCATCGACGAATGCAGCCGTAAGCTCGCCCATCGTGTTAAATAAATCCAGCAGGCGCTCGCGGTGGAATGCAGGCTGGACAAGCCTTCTTTGCCTTAACCAAAAATCGCCGTCGCTGATCACCAGCCCGTTTCCCAAAACCGGGCGGAGCATTCTGACGGAATTGCCTTTCTTGAAATTCTTGTGGTGCTGTTGCAATACGTGCCGGAAAAACGCCGGATCGCGGGTAATGATAAATTCCCTGAACAGCCTGATTTTGTATGTATCACCGCATGCGTCGAATCCCTGCCGCAAAAAATGCAGCGGATCGCCCGCAAAGCGGATGGGGGCTAAAAGGGGAATTCGGCTGATCTTGAATTCAGGAATAGTGCGCATGATCGGCTATGGATAGGATTCAATGCAAATAAACTATTCCGGAGTCTATAAAAAAAGCCGCGTTTCAATCCGAAACGCGGCCGCAGGTGTGCATAGGTATCTTTTATTTCTTCCCGGCGAACGAGCGCAGCATCCAGGTATTCTTTTCCTTGAACTGCATGAAACGGTTCACCATATCGTTGGTGCCATCGTCACCGGCTTCCTCGGTGGCGGAGAGCAGTTCGCGTTCGAGGCTGATCAGTTTGCTGAAATCGTCGAGCACAGCGTCCACCATGTCGAGGTCTTTCATGCCGATGGTATTGATTTCCTTGATTTCCGATTCGTTGATGTAATCCGCAAAACGGCTGTGCGGCGGCTTACCTAGGGTCAGTACACGTTCTGCGATTTCATCGATCGTTTCCTGTGCATTGGTATACAATTCTTCGAATTTCACATGCAGCGTGAAAAAGTTCTGCCCTTTGATGTTCCAGTGACAGCCTCTCAGTTTCTGGTAATGGATATGGTAATTGGCGAGGTAGTCATTCAACAGGTCCACAACGGGTTTTACGTCGGTTTCGCTCAGACTAATTGCTTTGGCATCCATAGTAAATATGATTGGGATTGACATTGTTTCCGGTAATTCTGTCATCAAAAAACATACCAACGGATCAGAAATGGCGCAGTGGTGCGTTAAAAGTTGCGGATGATGGCCTGTTGGTGCCCAAATGCGGGTTTCCGTTGCCGGAATACCGTCCAAAGAGGCAGACGGGCACGATCCTTGAAGTACTTTTTTATACCCATTAATTACATCCATTTATGTTTCTCAACAATTTAAAATCCATGAAAACGCAGGCCATCCTCCTGATCGGACTGGCATTTTCGGCCCCTTCTTTCGCACAGAATAAAGAAGAAGACAAAATAAACGCCGCCACCGCGGTACTAAGTGATTTTAACGGCATCCAAATCCCCGCGCAGCTGATCGAAGCTTCCAAAGGCATTGTCATTATCCCGAGGATGATCAACGGCGGACTGATCGTCGGCGGGAAGCATGGCCGGGGCCTCGCGATGGTGAAACGCGAAGACGGAGAATGGAGTGATCCGGTGTTTGTGACTATTACCGGCGGCAGTGTAGGCGCGCAGATCGGCGTGCAGGCGGTGGACCTGGTATTGGTGTTCAAAAGCGATAAAACGTTGATGAATATTGAAAAAGGGGACTATACCCTCGGAGGCGACGTGTCGGTAGCGGCCGGGCCGGTCAGCAAAAACGCCTCTGCCACCACGGATTACAAGCTGGAAGCGGAAGTATATTCCTATTCACGGGCGAAAGGCCTTTTTGCCGGCGTAACCGTGAACGGCGCCATGCTCGATGTCGACGTCAGGGCGAATACGGGTCTTTACGGCAGCAAAGCCACCGTCAAATCTATTTTTACGGATTCCAACATTTCGTCCAAGGCGATCGACGACCTCCGCGAAAAGCTGGATGATTTCAACTAAATGCCGCCATGCCATCCACAGTCGTTGCGCAGATGATCTACAACGAGGAGAAGCAGACATTACGCATCGTATATGTTTCAGGGATGGTGTATGACTACAAAAACGTCCCCTGGGAAGTGTACCAGGCCATGAAGGCCTCGGGCTCGAAGGGGACGTTTTTGAACAAACATATCAAGGGCAATTTTGAGTTTGAGAAGGTTGAGTGAGTGGATGAGTGGATAGTCATGTGTAGTCATTGGTAGTCAGGAATAGTAATTTGTTGTGTCCAAAACAATACCTGACAACTCTTGACAATACCTGACTATTCAATCATTTATAATGCCGTTAGGCATGTAATATTGGTAGCTATCGTCTCCATAAATCCTTTCTAATGCCCTTGGGCATGCAACTTTTGTGCATTGTAACGGGCGGGATGCCGTTTGTTATGTTGTTACATCCCTGACGGGATTTCGCCAATCCGATTATCGAAAATTGCTACCAATGTTGTATCGCTACGCGATTGGGCTGCGTGGCGATACCTTCTGGTTTGCGGTTCCTGATCTGTTTTTTGAGCTACTCAATCCAACTTTACAAAAAATGAGTGCACTGGTACATCGGGCCCAACGCAGTTTTTATTTTATTTTGCGATATTTCCATTTGGACATAACGATTGATGTCGCATCGCATGAAGTACCTATTTACTACGCTGATTTTTACATTTCCAATCATTTGCCGGGCGCAAAGCCAGCCTGATACATTGAAAGCGCGCTCGCTCGACGAAGTGGTCGTGACGGCTTCGCGGGTGATCGAAAGCATTTTGGTGTCGCCGGTGAGCGTACAGAAAGTGAGTGCCAAAACTACGGCGCTGTCGCCTGCCTTATCTTTTTTTGATGCATTGGAAAATGTGCAGGGTGTGCATATGATCACCCCGTCGTTGGGTTTTAAGGTGCTGAATGCGAGAGGTTTTTCGAATACGACCAACGTGCGTTTTGCACAGCTGACCGACGGCATGGACGTGCAGTCGCCGCACATCGGCGGAGCGATCGGTAACGCCCTCGGGCCTACGGACCTGGATATCGCCAGCGTCGAAATATTGCCCGGGACTGCCTCTGCATTGTACGGAATGAATACCGTCAATGGCCTTGCCAATTTTTTTACCAAAAATCCATTTGATTCCGAAGGACTCTCAATTCAGCAAAAGACGGCCATCAATCACCTGAACGATAGCCATAGCAAGGCCAGGCCATTTACGGAAACGACGCTTCGTTTTGCCAAAATCATTACTCCCAAGCTGGCATTTAAAATCAACGGCGCTTTTACAAAAGGATATGACTGGATCGCGTCCGACCAGACCGAGCTGAATGGTAATGCCAACAGCAGTACGCAGTTGTTCGGGGCGGATAATCCCGCGAGCGACCCCGTGAATAAATATGGTAACGAAAGTTCCAATCGCAAGACTGTTACACTCGGCGGCAAACGCTACGTGGTAAGCCGCACGGGTTACCAGGAGGCCGAGGTAGTAGACTATAATTTGCAGAATATCAAAGGCGACGTAGGCCTTTACTACAAGGTGGCACCCGGAGCCATGCTGACCTACACCTACCATTTTGGCCTTTTGGACAACGTATACCAGCGCGCTAACCGGTTCCGGCTCGAAAACTATCTCGTGCAGCAGCACGGTCTTCAATACCAGTCGGCTTCTGTGCAGGCTAAGTTGTATGTCAATTCCGAAAATACCGGCCGCTCCTACAACCTGCGTTCGATGGCAGAGAATATGGACCGCAGCTATAAATCCGACAATGACTGGTATGCCGATTTCACCAAAGGCTTCAACAGTGCCGTCACCGGAGGGGCCGCGGTGGCCGACGCGATGCGCCAGGCCCGCGCCGCTGCCGATGCGGGCCGGTACCAGCCCGGGACGGATGCTTTCAATGCGCAACTGCGCAAATTGCAGGACATCAACAACTGGGACGCAGGTGCCGCATTGCGCGTGAAGGCCGATTTTATACATGCCGAAGCGCAGGTAAGCCTCACCGAAAAGTACCTCAAAGCCTGGAAGGATAAGTACGAGCTCGATATCCTCCTCGGCGCCGATCACCGGACCTATATCATCGTGCCCGACGGCAATTATTTCGTGAACCCCGAGCCGGGAAAGGATGGGAAAAGCATCACTTATGGCAAAACGGGTGGTTTTGTTTCCTTAAATAAAGATCTGTTTCAGAGGAAATTGCGTCTCGGGGTGATCCTTAGGGCGGATAAGAACGATTATTTCAAAACCACATTTAACCCGAGATTATCAGCCGTTTACAGCCCGGTGCACGACCACAACATCCGGGTTTCGTTCCAGACGGGCTACCGCTTCCCGAGCATTTTCGAGGCATATAGCAATGTCAATAGCGGCGGTGTGAAGCGGGTAGGAGGGTTACCGGTAATGTCGCAGGGTATTTTCGAGAATGCGTGGCTCGCCAATTCTATTACGAGCTTCCAGCAGGCTGTTTTAAATGATATTAACCAGAATGGCCTCACGCAGGATGCTGCGATCGAGAAGAATAAAAGTTTGCTCAAAAAGAACCCCTACACCTACGTGAAACCCGAGCACACCAAAACCTGGGAGGCGGGCTACAAAGGGCTTTTCTTCGACCGGGCATTGTTTGTGAATGCAGATTTGTATTTCAACCGGTACAGCAATTTCATAGCACAAACCAACATGAATGTGCCGGTCTCGACCGACGCAGCTACTATTCCGCACGACCTGTACGACAAGGCCCGTCAGGCCCAATACCGGATGTATACCAACTCCCGCTCGATCATCAACAACTATGGTTTCAGCGTGGGGCTGAACTACCAGTTGGAAAAGAAATGGGTTTTCGGCGTGAACACGACATTTGCCAAGCTGAAAAACGCCGAAAACCAGGACGGCCTCGAAGACGGTTTCAACACGCCTAAATGGATGTGGAATGGCTCTGTTTCCCGCACCAACCTGCTCGATAACCTCGACGCCACCGTTTCCTACAAATGGCAGTCGGGCTACTATTCGCAGACATTCCTCGTAACCGGCAACGTGCCGTCATACAGCAGTCTCGACGCCCAGGTGACCTACCGCGTGCCTGCATTGAAAAGCCAGATCAAAGTGGGCGCCAGCAATTTGCTGAACAAATACTACGTCTCTTTCCTCGGCGGGCCGTCGGTTGGGGGCATGTATTACGTTACGGTTGCTTTTAATGTTGAATGACCGAATGATTGAATGATTGAATAGTCAAATGTGGTCAGGTATTGTCAAGAGTTATCATTGATGGTATGAAATGGTCGTTTCTAGGCGTAAAATCTCACACACACTAATTAAAGCCATCTGACAAAACCTGACCATTCACTCATTCGGTCATTCACTCATTCAGTCATTCAATCATTCAAAATTAAGTCAACTCAAATATTCCCTTTCCGCATCTCGCGTACTGCATAATCCGCTGCACGCGCTGTGAGCGCCATGTAGGTTAGCGACGGGTTTTGTGTGGCAGTGGACGTCATACACGCGCCGTCGGTGACAAATACGTTGGGGACGTGGTGCATTTGGTTCCATTTGTTGAGCAGGGAGGTTTTGACGTCCTTACCCATTCTGGCGCCGCCCATTTCGTGGTTTTCGCTGCCGGGATTGCGGTGCGTGTCGGAGGTTTTGATGTTTTTAAAACCGGCCTTATCCAGCATTTCGCTGAGCTCTGTATAAAAATCCTTCACCATTTTCATGTCATTCTCGTCGAACGAAACATTCATACGCAGCTGTGGAATACCCCAGTCGTCTTTCAGGCTATCGTGCAGCGCCACAAAGTTGGATTCTTTCGTTACCACCTCGCCCATCATTTGTGCACCGAGCGACCAGCCGCTTTCGTCCGGAGCAAACAGGCTGGCTTTCAGCGATTCGCCCAGGCCGTCATTTGCATTCCCCACTTTGGAAGCTGAAAACGAGGTGGCGTATCCGCGGAGAAAGTCGGTTTCCTGCTTGAAAACATTCCGGAAACGGGGGATATAAGCGCCATTCGGGCGGCGCCCGTCGGTAGTGCGGTCGTGGAAGCCGTCGAAATCGGCGGTTACCCGGCCGCGGTAATTGTGGAAACCGATGAATTTGCCCAGCATCCCGCTGTCGTTGCCCAGCCCGTTTGGAAACCGGCTGGATTTCGAGTTAAGTAGTATCAGGTTGGAATTGATGGCCGAAGCATTGATGAAAATGATTTTGGCATAATACTCGGTCATTTCCTTCGTCTGCGCATCCACCACGCGCACACCCGTCGCGCGTTTCTTCTTTTCGTCGTAAATCACGGAGTGCACCACCGAATGGGGTCTTAATGTGAGGTTTCCCGTTTTTTCGGCCCACGGCAGCGTAGCGGCATTCGTACTGAAATACCCGCCGAATGGGCAGCCCCGCTGGCACATATTGCGGTGCTGGCATTTGGCACGGCCTTGCTGGGTGTGGATCGGCTGCGGATCGGTGATATGCGCCGCCCGGCCGATGATTACGGGCCGCGTGCCTTTGTAGTTTTTCGCCGTTTGGTCGCTGAAATGCTTTTCGACGCAGCTCATTTCGTGCGGTGGCAGAAACTCGCCGTCCGGAAGCTGCGGCAGGCCATCCTTATTTCCGGAAATGCCCGCAAATTTCTCCACATAGCTGTACCAGGGTGCAATATCCTTGTAGCGGATCGGCCAGTCAGTAGCGAAGCCGTCGCGTGCCGGGCCTTCGAAATCATAGTCCGACCATCGTTGCGTTTGCCGCGCCCACAGCAGTGAGCGGCCACCCACCTGGTAGCCGCGCATCCAGCTGAATGGCTGGTCTTGCACATACGGATGCTCGTAATCCTTTACCACAAAATGCATGGCATCTTCCCGGAAAATGTAGTGCTTGCTGGCCATAGGACTTGCCTCCCGCACTGCCAGCGGCGGCAACCCGCGGTGCTCGAATTCCCAGGGCATCATATTCGTGGTCGGGTAATCTACAATATGCTTCACGTCGCGCCCGCGTTCGAGCACGAGGGTTTTCAATCCCTTTTCGGTAAGTTCCTTCGCCGCCCAGCCACCGCTGATCCCGGTTCCCACGACAATCGCGTCGAAAGTTTGCGCCTTGGCGGCATCGATATTGAAATAGCTCATCTTTAAATGATTAATGACGGAATGAATTTTGAATGAGTGAATGACTGAATGAGTGAATGACCGAATGAGTGAATGGTGGGTCACTTATAGTCAGGTGTTGTTTTAATTGTGATGGACTATCGAATGACTACTCCTGACTATAATGACTACCCTTGACCATAAATGACTAATCTCGACCATAAATGATCGCCTGACCATTCACTCATTCACTCATTCAATCATTCAATCATTCAATCATTCACTTCCGAAACAGCCCCGGAAGTAACTTCTCGTGCAGCAGCAAACGCCAGGTACCCCAGTCGTGTGCGCCTTCGCCGCCGATGAAATAGTCGTGTTTGATACCCGCTTTATCCAGGGCGGCATGCGTTGCAGCGGATCTTTTTCCTACAAAATCCAGTTCACCGCTGCCTAGCCCCACGAGCAGGTAATCCACCTTGTCTTTGATTTTGGGATCGCTGAAAAATGCAGGATTCAATTTTTCGGGTTCCAGGTCACCGGCACTCAATATCCCGAAAGAACTGAACAAATCGATCGCATGGAAACCTACGGCCTGGGTATGCCTGCCGCCCATCGAAAGTCCCGAAATGGCCCGCCCTTTCCGGTCTTTTACTGTGCTGTAATGGGCGTCCACGAACGGCACGATCTGTTTGCGCAGTTCTTCCTCAAATAATTGGTACGTCTTTTCGAGGTGTTTGGGATCGTTCCTGTGAACGACCTGGTTGTTAGGCATTGCGATAATCATCGGTACGATTTTCCCTTCTGCAAGCAGGTTATCGGCGATCAGGTTAGCGCGGCCGTCGAGCGTCCAGCCCGAAGCCAGTTCGCCGCTGCCACCAAGCAGGTACAGCACCGGGTATTTCTTCTTAGGATCATAGCCAGGTGGCGTGTACACAAACATTTCCCGCTCGCCATTCAGGACATTGGAATGATAAATATGCCTTGTAATGCTGCCATGCGGCACATTCCGGGCATCATAGTACGCGGGCCCGCTGCCGTGTACGACGAGGTTGCTATATCCCGGCTGGTTTGAAGTGCCCGTCAGCGTATTGTTCGGGTCGGCCACCGCCACGCCGTCGATCAGAAAGCGATACACATAGATATTCGGCGTCACCGGCCCCACTGTCAGCGTCCAGAGCCCCTCGGCGTCTTTTGTGAAAGGGATATTGGCCTTGCTTTTCAATGCGAGCAGAATCGGCCCGCCCGTCAGCTCGACTTTCTGTGCATCGGGCGCTTTGAGGCGGAAGGTTACCGTATGGTCGTCTCTGACTTCCGGAGAAATGACATTCCCGCCGTAGGGCACAAGCTGCTCGGTGTTTTTCTGCGGCGCCCAATCGAGATTGACGTTGGCCTGCTGGGCTAATGCAAGCATTGGCGTCAGCAGCAGGGATGTGATGATGTATTGTTTTAAGGGTTTCATCCGGATATTCATTTCGAGAAGAAAGACGAGGAAATGGGTTGGATACTCTACCGGAAGGTTGATGATTTTCCGGTTGTCTATTCGAAACTACCGGTTGAGAATCGTATATAGTAAAGCGGTTGGGATGGATGTAATATGCCTGAAAATAAAAGGTCTATTCATCATCCAAACTCAATTCGTATGAAAAAACTTCTTTTCCTCTGTCTGTTAGTAGGTTGGTTTCATGTCGTCGCGCAACTCAGGCAGCACCCCGAAGTTTTGCTGGCGCATCCTATAATGCTCAATCAGGAAGGGGAGGAGTCGGCTGGTTTTACGGACTTGGTTATTGCAAAACCTAGGGATGGTGTTACCGAATCCGAGATCACAGCAGCGTTCCGCGCCGGTGATTTGGACGTGCGGATTGACAGGACAGATACCGATCCGAATATTTACGTAACCAGCCCTGCGGTATTGAGTGATCCATTAACAGTTTGTGAAACGCTTAATCAGACAGGTCTATTCGAATATACGCAACCCAACTGTCTGCGATTTGTCGAAACAGCAGGTACTCCCAACGACCCACTATATTCGGCTAACTGGGGCTTGGCCAAAATAAACCTGCCCGCGGCGTGGGATATGACTACTGGCTGCGCGAATATCAAAATTGCGATTATTGATGATGGTGTGCAGTTGAATCATCCTGATTTAGTCGCGAATATGCTTCCCGGTTTTGATGCCACGAATAGCGGAACAAACGGAGGACACGTAGCCGGTGAGGAAATGCACGGGACATTTTGCGCGGGCTTTGCAGCAGCTTCCGGAAACAATGGCATTGGTGTAACTGGTGTGGCCTATAATAGCAAAATTATTCCCATAAGAGCACTAAGCACAAACTTGGCTAGCGACATTACCCTTGACCAATTCATAGCCACGGCAATAAATCATGCTGTTAATGTAAAAGGGGTAGATATCCTTTGCATGTCGTGGGGTCTGGTTGCCAGCAACCCGGCTATCGACGCAGCAATCTACAACGCCCTTAATAACGTCGCGATAAGCGGTAGAAGTGGAAAAGGCACGATCCTGATCGGAGCAGTCGGAAACAAGGGAGAGCCAACCTTTAGACCGTTGCCTGGCAATGCTACTTCTGTTTTAATGGTTGGAGCATCGTTATCAAATGACACTAGATGGCCAAAATCCAACTATGCAGTGAAGCAGGTTGACGTGATGGCTCCCGGTGCTCTTGTGACAACTATCGCTGGAAGTGGCTATGCAAACCAGCCTGCTGAAAATGCCACTTCCTGGTCGGCTGCTGCGATTTCGGGATTGGCTGCGCTCATCTTATCAGTTAACCCCAACTTAACTGAGACGCAGGTAAGAAGGATTATTGCCGAAAGTGCTGAAAAGGTAGGCGGCTACACTTACGCAGTTGGTAATGGGGCCACTTTTGCAGATTTGTCTCACAATAATGAAATGGGTTATGGTCGTGTCAGCGCATTGAAAGCCCTTGAAAAAGCGGCCGGAGCACCAATGATTGGGCCTGATCTAATTTGCAATAATGGCGGATACACTTTAACTGCTTTTCCTGCCGGTTCTTCCGCTGTTTGGTCTGCATTCCCCGGCCTTTCTATGAATGGGAATCTGGCCACCCGGCAAAATGGATACAGTGGAGCTGGCACGATAACTGCAACGCTTACGGTCCCAAACGCCTGTGCAACAATTCCTGTCAGAAGAACTATTTGGGTGGGAAATCCAAATTTAACCAAAACGGTCAATGGGGCGGTTTCTGGCACGACGTCGGTAAGCCCAGGAAGTAGTTACAATCTTGCAGCTTCATCCAGTAGCCCTGGCGCCACGTTCAATTACAATAATTATGCTGGGTCGGGGAATATGACCATTGATCTATACACTCCCAATAATCCGACGTCTCAAATGTATGTCTACTCCAACTCAACAGACGGCTTTCGACAGGTAAAACTCACTGCCACCAATGCGTGTGGTAACTATGCGGAGGACTTTGTTTTTCTGTTGGAATCAGGATTTAAAGTATATCCAAATCCGGCAATGGGAAAAATCACTTTGGAATTCGCTAATACTGCCATGCTGGCGGCTATGCCTTCAAAAATTGAACTGTTTGCTGAGAAATCAACACAATCCGTGCGCTCGGTGGTAATAAGGGAAGTTTTTGACATAAAAGGCTTTCATGAAGGAAACAAATTGCATTGGAATGTGTCTGATCTCCCGCGCGGGACATACTATTTGCATGCGACGAGGTCTGAAAATTCGCGAGAGGTTGTCGATAAGTTGAAAGTGATCCTTGAATAGCCCCATGAAATCCTATGAAACCAGCACTATTACGCTGACAATCCGACAGATGAAGTATGTTTTATCAACCTTAGCAGTAATTTTCATCGTAAGTTGTTTATGTCCGTCTGTGAGCGCTCAGCATAAAGGCATGGATTTAGGCATATCTGTTTCTACCGGCAGGAATTTCTACGATAAAAAGTACTATGATCAGCCTCAGTTAGTGCCAGGCTGGGAGACGAATTTCAAAACAAACTATTTATGGTCGGCAGGTATGTGGACGGAAAAGTCTCTAAGCCCGCATTTCTCGACCGTAATTGAGTTTCGGTTTATGGAGGAAGACGTGCCCGAAAATATGCTCTGTCAATGCAACACTGTCCTGGAAGTTCTGGACACCGACGAAAAGCATCATTGGGCGACGGTCGAGACTGGGTTGAGATATTATATTAAGCCTACCTCCAAATTATCGTTATTCGCGGATGCCCGGGCTGAGATAAACTGGCTGATCGCCGCCCCGACGGAAAGGTACTTCATGAACGACCTCCTGGCCAAAACATATGTCAATTGGAATGCATTCGGCTATAAGCGCTTTGTACCCGGGGTATCGCTTTCATTGGGTGCGAAATGGAAAAGGCTGACATTGAACTTGGGCGGCATGACGAACCTCGCCCGCTCGATGATACGCAATCCAGGAACCTACAATCAAGTTGTTCACCCAATCAAAACCGGCTTCTTCGGCAAAGGCTTTTTCCTAAAAACCTCATTTACATTCATCAAACTCAAATAACCCCTTAACCCGAACCGCGCAAAATCATCACGCGAGAATATCTTTGACCAATTTCCCATGCACGTCGGTCAATCGGAACCGCCTGCCCTGGAATTTGTAGGTGAGCCGTTCGTGGTCGACACCCATCAAATGCAGCAGGGTAGCGTGGAAGTCGTGAACATGCACGGGGTCTTTGATGATATTGTAGCTGAAATCGTCGGTTTCCCCGTAACTGATACCGGATTTTACGCCTGCGCCGGCCATCCACATCGTGAAGCAGCGCGGGTGATGATCGCGGCCATAGTCGGTCGCGCTGAGCTTGCCTTGCGAATAAACGGTCCGGCCGAACTCTCCACCCCAGATCACGAGGGTGTCGTCGAGCAAGCCGCGGCGTTTCAGGTCCATAATCAATGCGCCGGTGGCCTGGTCGGTGGCTTTACATTGCTGGGCAATGGCTTTGGGCAGGCCACCGTGCTGGTCCCATCCCTGGTGGTAGAGCTGTACAAACTTGACGTCCTTTTCCAGCAGTTTCCGTGCGAGCAGGCAGTTGGCAGCATAGGTACCCGGGTCGCGACTGTCGGGCCCGTAGAGTTCAAACACATCGTCGGGCTCCGCGGAGGTATCCATTACGTCGGGTACGGAGGTCTGCATGCGGAAGGCCATTTCGTATTGCGCAATGCGGTTGTTGATTTCCGGATCGCCGTATGCGTCGTTTTGAAGCTGATTCAGTTTGGAAAGATAGTCGAGCATTTCTTTCCGGTCGTGGCCATCGTAACCTTCCGGATTGTTGAGGAAAAGCACCGGGTCCTTACCCGACCGGAACTGTACGCCCTGGTGCCGCGATTCGAGAAACCCATTTCCCCACAAGCGCGCGTAAAGCGGCTGGTCCTTGGGCGCATTTTTGGAAACCAATACAATGAATGTGGGCAGGTTGTTGTTGTCGGTACCCAACCCGTAGCTTACCCAGGAGCCGATCGACGGTCTGCCCGGAAGCTGATTGCCGGTTTGGAAAAAGGTAATGGCCGGGTCGTGGTTAATGGCCTCAGAATAAATGGATTTGACAATGCAAAGATCGTCTACCACCTTGGCCGTGTAAGGCAATAGCTCGCTTACCCAGGTCTTGGTTTTACCATGCTGGTTAAACCCGTAGATCGACGGCGCCATGGGCAAGACACTCTGACTGGCACTCATCCCCGTAAGCCGCTGACCTTTCCGCACCGAATCGGGCAGATTTTGGCCTGCCATCTGGATCAGTTTCGGTTTGTAATCAAATGTTTCGAACTGCGACGGCCCGCCGGCCATGAACAAATACACCACGCGCTTCGCTTTGGGCGCGATATGCGGCAATGCTTTCAGAATTTCCGACTCCAAGTCAGCGGATGGAACCGCTGCTTGCCGGGATGCCGAGCCATACAATTTATCCAGCCCGAAAAGCGACCCCACCGCCATCGCACCGAGCCCGAGCGAGGTTTGGGTAAGAAAACGGCGGCGGTCCAGTTTCCGGTGAAGCTCGTTGAACTCCGGCGTATGCAGGCGGAAGTCTTCTTCGTGATGGTGCTGCATGGTTATCGTTTGGTTAAGGCGGCGTCTGAATTGAGAATGGTACTGGCTACCACGCTGTTGGCAGCAAGCAATGCGGGGTCAAGCGTTTTGTCGGCCGAATGCTGACCGGTATGCAGCCACCCTGCGGTCTTTTTGGGATCTTTCCGGAACTTGTCTTCCTCCACTTTTCGCAACGTCAGCAGCAAGTCCACTTCTTTCAACGGTGGTTTCCGACCGGTCAGCTTTCGGTAGGCTGAGGTAATGGATTGGCGTGCGTCGGGAATGCGGCTCATTTGCTCGCCCATGACGCGCATGGCTTCCACGAATGTCGGGTCGTTGAGTGTCACCAGAGCTTGCAGCGGTGTATTGGTCTTTTGCCTGCGTACCACGCAGAAGCTCCGTGAAGTAGCGTCAAATGTTGCCAGGGTAGGGTTCGGTACCGAACGTTTCACAATCACATACAGGCTCCGGCGGTACACAGCATTGCCCGAATCGGGCGTGTAGGTGGTGTTGTTGATCGACCATAGCCCTTCCGGTTGGTAAGGTTTCACACTCGCGCCGCCTATTTCGGTATTCATCAATCCGCTTGCCATCAATGCATTGTCTCGGATCATTTCGGCCGACATCCGGTTGGCAGGGCCGCGTGCATACAGACGGTTTTCCGGATCGCGATCGCGCACGTCCCGGCCCGCACGGGAGTCCTGGCGGTAGGTGGCCGACATGACAATCAGCTTGTTCAGCTTTTTAATATCCCAACCCGATTCGCGGAAGGTAACGGCCAGCCAGTCGAGCAATTCAGGGTGTGTTGGCAGCCCGCCCTGGTTACCGAAGTCCTCTGTCGTTTTGACCAGCCCGGTACCGAAGAAATTCTGCCAGTAGCGGTTCACAGCCACGCGTGCGGTCAGCGGGTTATCCGCGTGCGTGAGCCATTGCGCGAGCCCGTACCGGTTTTTGGGTAAATTTTTAGGGTATTCCAAAATTGAGGCCGGCGTCGACGGGAACACTTTTTCGCCCAATGCATCATAATTCCCGCGAAGCAGGATGTGCGCTTGTTTGGGTTTGGGCATTTCCTGCATTACCATCAGTTCGCGGATGTATTCGGTAGAATCCGAGAGCTGCGTGCGGGCGTCGCGCAAGGCCACGCGTGCTTTTGCCATCGCAGGATCAACTGCGGAAATGTAATAGCTTTTCAATGCGGTGGTCTCCGCTGAGGTCAGTTGCGCGGCAGGCTTCGCAATTACGGTCGACCACGAAGATTTACGGGCTAGTATTGCTGTTTCAAATGGCGTGAGCTCACGGTTATATACGGTGATGTCATCGACCTGCGCATTTTTTAACCCAAAACCACGCCACCACGCACCGACCTGCAAGCCGGGCTGAACGGAAGATTTGAAGAGAATGTCCTTTGTCAGCTGATCCATAGTCGTTTCCATCGCGGCTTCCTGCCCATTGACATACAACTTGAACCCGGCGGCTTTCGACGAACCATCATAAGTGACAGTCAGTTGTACCCACTGATCTTTCGGAATGGGTTGCTTGCTGACCCTGGTGAGCGCGTCCGACGGGGCAGTATGGGCCATATTCAGTTCGAGGCGGTCGTTTTTGAGGTATAAATGGTAGCCCCGGAAGTTGTAAAGGCGCTCCGCCTGGCTTTTGTGCATTATCACGCCTTCGTGCAGTTCTTTGGGGATATTCACCCAGATCCCCACGCTGAACGGCTCCGATTTCCGGAACACACCGTTTTGGCCCAGGTCGAGGAAAACATCGCCGTCGAGCCTCAGCGACTTGCCGTCGGATTTAGCTGCAAATACCGGATCGCCGCCCGGAGAGCCTGCCTCCCGCTTCATCACGCCCGTCTCTTTGGCATTTACCGCGTTGCGCAGTGAGCCGTTTTCAAAAGTATAATAGGCCTGTAAACCAACTTTCGGCAGCGGCTCCCTGGCAAGGTTGCGGTAGCCCGCTTCGTTCATCCATTGCTTAAAACCGGTTTCTGAATTGCGCTGGGTGGCTGCAAGCTGCTGTTCTTCGGTTTTGATCCTGGCCTGGATAAACCGGAGCGTCTGCTCTTGCGCGGTAGTTGGCAATAGCATGGTCGGGGTAGGTAACGCGTCGTCCCATGATATCTGCCCGGCTTCTTTGACATTATTGAAGAAGCTGAACAGTTCATAGTAGTTTTTCTGCGAAATGGGATCGTATTTATGGTCGTGGCATTTGGCGCAGCCCACCGAGAGGCCGAGAAATGCATCGCCGAAGGTGTTGGTGCGGTCGACGACATATTCGGTCTGAAACTCTTCTTCAATAATACCGCCTTCCATGTTCTGCTGGTGGTTGCGATTGAATGCGGTGGCAATGCGCATGTCCTTCGTCGGATTGGGCATCAGGTCGCCGGCGAGCTGCCAGTGGATGAACTGGTCATAATGCATGTTTTTGTTAAATGCATTGATCACCCAGTCGCGGTAGGGCGACATGTCCCTGAGCCTGTCGACAGTGTAACCATGCGAATCGGCAAAACGGGCCAGATCGAGCCAGTCGACGGCCATTTTTTCACCATAATGTGGGGACGCGAGCAGCCGGTCGACTTGCTTTTCGTAGGCATTCGTCGAATTGTCTTTCAAAAAAGCGTCTGTTTCGGCTAGCGTCGGGGGCAGGCCGGTAAGGTCCAGCGAAACACGGCGGAGCAGTATTTCTTTCTCTGCCTGTGCCGAAGGTTGCAGTTTTTCCTCTTCCAGTTTTTTAAATACGAAATGATCGATGGGATTCACTGCCCGGTTATCGTATTGCGTTTCGGGTAGGTCGGACTTTTCAGGTTTTACGAATGCCCAATGCGGCTTGTACTCGGCACCTTCATCGATCCACCGGATCAAGATGGCCTTCTCGCGGGCGGAGAGACTGAGGTGCGACTCAGGTGTGGGCATCACGTAATCCGGATCGGAGGACATGATACGGTGGAAAAATTCGCTGTCGGCCAGGTCGCCGGGATCGATGGCGGTCAGTCCCGAATTTTTGGAGACTTTATGAAATGCGGATTCAGCCATATCGAGCCGGAGGCCACCTTTTTGCTTGGCTTTATCCGGACCGTGGCAGGCAAAACATTTGTCGGACAGTACGGGTTTTACGTGTTGGTTATAATCCAGCTTATCGGGCAACGCTTTCATGGCAACCTCCACATCCTCGGGCAGTTTGGGGGAACAAGAGAAAAAATGCCCGGTCAGCAACACCCACAGAATGAAAAACTTAATATGCTTCATGCTCAATGATACCCGTTTGATCTCGTTCGGCTTCCTGGTTCAAAAAGGCAAAAGCCGCCGGCTGTGTTGTTATACGCTTTTTTCATCGATGTTTTGTTCATGGATGAAGTTACCCGGTATAGGTGACCGGGGAAAGCGTCCTTAATTGTGTAAAATATTATTGATTTTGTGCAAAAATACGGAGAATAAGTTCAAAAAGCTGATGGCTTATTGACTTAAAGTGATACCCGGTTTGCTTAGCCGGGAGGCAGCGTTTGATGATTTGGCGGGTATTGCCAGAAAGAAGAGAAAGAAAAAAGAGGAACGTCAGGGGTTGAGTGATTCAGCAGTACTGCGCTACTGCTGCGCAACGGCCGCCGGGTCGTTGTTTCGGATGGACACGCGAATGTCCTCGATTTGATGGTGGTTCAGCCAGCGTCGAAAGTCCAGTGCGTGTTCAGGCTGATGGTGGATGATCGCCCCGTTGGTCAGCATAAGTGTGAATGTGCTGTACGCCTGCAAAAACTTGCAGACCTCCTTGGAGTGATATTCGAATCCTGCAAAGTAAGGTTTAGTGTAAGACATAGGCCGATTTAATTAACTTCTAGTTGCCTAAATTTAAATACATCGTTCATCGGACGAAGAATTTATTGAGCAATGTTTCTGAATTACTTATTTAACGGCTTTACAAGTTATTGTATGGAGAAAAGCCTTTACGGAATATGCATATTGTAGACTTTGCCGACAATACTTGTACAGCAGGGCGTCCTTTGTAAAATTATCGTGGCACACCTCTTTTCATGGCTGGCATTATTTCTATATTTGAGTGCTCCGGGTTCGGAAAGCAGGCCCGTATTAAATTCTATTTTTAACCTAAAATACATCAACAACATGCGTTGGCAGGATTTACGCAGAAGCAGCAACGTGGAAGACCGCCGCGGAATGTCGGGCGGGGGCAAAGTTGCATTGGGAGGCATCGGGGTGATCATCGTGGTTGCTATCGGGTTGCTGACCGGTCAGGACCCTCAGGAAATACTCTCGAACATACAAGGCGCGCAGACCGAACAGGCCGAAAGCCGGCCGGCAGGGCCGCGCCCGGATGACAAGACAGCGGATTTTGTGTCGGCGGTGTTGGGAAGTACCGAGGATGTCTGGACGCAGATTTACGCGCAAAACAATGCGGAATATGAAAAGCCGGTGCTGCAAATGTTTTCAAATGCAACACAAAGTGCCTGCGGCGGGGCTTCGTCGGCGATGGGGCCATTCTATTGCCCTGCCGATCATAAGGTTTACATTGATCTCACTTTCTGCGATGAGCTGCGTGATCGGTTCAATGCGCCGGGCGAATTCGCGGTGGCATATGTGGTGGCGCATGAGGTAGGGCACCATGTGCAAAACCTGATGGGCATTTCGCAGCAGGTGCAGGAGCAGCGGAGAAATTTGAGCGAGGCCGATTACAACAAGTTGTCTGTTAAACTGGAACTACAAGCTGATTTCCTCGCGGGTGTGTGGGCCAACCACGCTAACCAGATGAATAAAATTCTCGAACCGGGCGATCTGGAATCCGCGCTCACCGCCGCCAATGCCATCGGTGACGATAAGCTTCAGAAGGAATCGCAGGGCTACGTAGTGCCGGACGCATTCACGCACGGCACCTCGCAGCAGCGGATGTACTGGTTCAAGAAAGGTTTTGAGACCGGTGACCTCGCTCAGGGGCGCTTTCAGGATATCCGATAGCGCTTGCTAACGTTAATCGCTGTTTTCGTCTTTGATCCCTTTCAACAATGCGTAAATAGCCATGGCGTGCCCCTGTCCGAGATCGTAATCCGTTTTGAGCCATTGAACAATATCGCCAGCCTTCGTGCTGGCTTTTAATTGTCCGTTGGCGGTGAAGCCTTTTTCTTCCGCAAGCTTCCGGAAGTCGTCGGGGCCTTTGCCGGTTTTGGCCAGGATGGTTTTGAGGTATCCCTGGAATGACATAGTGTTTTCGGTTGGTTTAAGGTTTCGAAGCGCAAAATATAGGGTATATAAAATTCGTCGCAAAAGTTTACTTGATTTAGGTCATGTTGTAGTATAATTTGCAAGGGTTTTACACCCCCTATCGAATGCTTTATCAGAATATTCTTCTCATCGATGATGACGAAGATGATCAGGAGATCTTCCTGACTGCCCTTGAATCCACCCGGAAGCCGGTTCGATGCACTGTTCTGGACAGTGCCAGAAAGGCATTACGCCAGATTATCCAGGGAGAAATCGAAGCCGATCTTATTTTTCTCGACCTCAATATGCCCTTGATGAACGGGCAGCAGTTTTTAACGGAAATCAAAAAGGATGAACAACTCCGTAAAATTCCGATCGTAATCTTGTCCACTTCTTCTAACGCTGCCACGGCTATGCAGGTAAAACAGCTCGGTGCTTGCCATTTTTTTACAAAACCGGACCGTTTTGAAGATCTGGTAGCAATTCTCAATGAAGTATTGGTATAGCCTGCTCATTCTGGCGCGATTATAGTAGGGGCATTTGCGTATTCATTCACCGATATGGATTTACGTAGGCCCACAGACGACCAATTTTTTCATTTTATTCAGGGAGGCGGCGAAATGGGTGCCCTCACGCGCTCGTTCGACTGGTCTCAAACGCCGATTGGTCCGCCAGATCAGTGGCAGCAAAGCTTGCGGACAACCCTGGGTATTGTGCTGCATTCCGCATTTCCGATGTTCCTTTTCTGGGGCGACGACCTGATTTGTTTCTATAATGATGCATTCCGCCCGAGCCTGGGAGCCGAGGGCAAACATCCCGCGCTGGGGAAGAAAGGCAAGGAGGTATGGCCGGAAATCTGGGATTTTATCGGACCGCTGCTTAATAAAGTGATGACCAGCGGGGAGCCGGTCTGGTTTGAGGACCAGCTTGTGCCGTTTTTCAGGAACGGTAAGATCGAGGATATTTACTGGACATTCAGTTATAGTCCTGTTTACGACGACAGCGGGCAGGTCAACGGGGTATTTGTCACTTGCACCGAGACAACCCAGAAGGTGATGATATTCAACCGGCTGCATGATTCCGAACGGCGCTTTCAGAACCTGGTAGTGAATGCAACGGTGGGGATAATCGTACTCATCGGAGAGGATATGGTCGTGGAAATTGTCAACGACGCATACGGACAGCTTGTTGGCCGGTCGCGGGAAGAATTGCTTGGAAAGCCGCTTTTTTCCGTGATCCCGGAAACAGAACCGCATTTCAGAGATTTGCTCGACGCAGTCAGGACCACTGGTGAACCGATCTTCCTGAGCGAGCATCCCTATTTTGTGTTTGTGGATGCCGAGAAAAAAGAGGGGTTCCTGAACCTGGTATACCAGCCCTACCGGGCTGACGACGGCAAAGTGCATGGGGTAATGATCCTCTGCCAGGATGTGACAGTGCAGGTGATCGCGAAATTGAAAATGGAGGAGATCGTGGCCGAGCGCACCCAGGAGCTTGCAAGCGCGAACCGGCATTTGCAGCGTTCCAATGCGGAGCTGGCGCAATTCGCCTACATTGCTTCACATGATTTGCAGGAGCCGTTACGGAAAGTAGCCACGTTTACGCAAATGCTGGAAGCCGAGCTGGGTGGGACCACCGATCGCCAGCGGAATTATCTGGACAAAATCAAAAACGCGTCGTCGCGAATGCTGCTGCTGATCCGTGACGTGCTTACTTTCTCGCAACTGGCAAGGGACTCGGACCTGGTTACCCAAACGGACCTTGGCACCGTGCTCGATAATATAGTAGATGACCTCGAATTATTGATCGATCAGAAACACGCGTCGATCACTTACAAACGGCTTCCTGTGGTGGAGGCAGTTCCGCTGCAAATGGCGCAGCTCTTCGGAAACCTTATTTCGAATGCATTGAAGTTTACAAGGAACGGCGTGGACCCGATCATCTCCGTTTCGGCAGAAATGTTGGATAAAACCGCATTGAAATCGTACCCGATGCTGGACACGCGATGTGCCTATCACCATTTGCAGGTCAGCGATAATGGCATTGGCTTCGAGCAGGTTTACGCGGAGCAAATTTTTGAAATTTTCCAGCGCCTGCACGGTAAAAAGGATTTCGAAGGAACGGGTATCGGGCTGGCGATGTGCAAGAAGATCCTGCAAAACCACCACGGGCATATTCACGCCACATCCACAGAAGGCAAAGGGGCCACATTTCATATTCTGATACCTGAAAACCAGTCTTGTTTTGCCGATTCGTCGACACTTTGACCCTAGTCGTCGATTTCCTTGATCTTCATCAAGTACCCATCAGTATACGTATTTTGATTTCGCCTTTAAAGAATATTTAATCTTTAAATTTTACAAATATGGCGCAATCAATACGAAGTTGTTTATCGGTCTTACTGGCCGTGCTGTTTTGTGCATATGAAGCAGCCGGGCAGGAAAGGCGTGTGAAAGGAAAGGTTACGGATGAATCCAATGCCGGTATACCGGGCGTGAGCGTGCTTGTTAAGGGCACCAACAACGGTACCAACACCGACGCGGAAGGGAATTTCAGCATTGCGCTGTCTGCCGGCAGCCATGTGCTTACCGTGTCGTCGATCGGACATGTGACCCAGGACGTTAACGTACCCGTTGGAATGACTGAGGTGACTGTCAAGTTGAAAGCGGACGTGAAAAGCCTCGGGGAAGTGGTGGTAACTGCGCTTGGGGTGCAGCGCAGCACGCGGAATGTCGGGTATGCCGTGCAGCAAATCGACGGCGGGGGCATTCAGGAGGCCAGGGAAGTAAACTACATCAACTCCTTACAGGGAAAGCTGGCCGGGGTGCAGATCGGCGGTAACAGCGGCTCGATGGGCGGCTCGTCGCGGGTAACGATCCGGGGTTTGAAATCCATTTCCGGTAATAATAATGCACTATTTATTGTCGACGGGGTGCCGATGGCCAATATGAACCTGAACTCTTATGGCGTTACGGGCGGGCAGGGGACAGGCGGCGGCGGTTATGATTATGGTAACCCTGCGCAGCTTATCAACCCCAACGACGTCGAGAATATTTCGGTATTGAAAGGTGCCGCCGCTACGGCCCTTTACGGCAGTCGGGGGCAGAATGGGGTCATTTATATCACCACCAAAACAGGCAAGGGCTCCGGCAAGCTTTCTTTGAATTATGACCTGAATATCCAGGCGGACCAGGTCTCGCTTTTACCTAAATTCCAGAACCTTTACGGCGGCGGCGGAAGTTCGAGTTTTACGAAGTTGTATATCAATCAGAACCCGTCCGGTTTCCTGCCCGGCGGCGGTACTTACGATGATGGCGACGGGAAAGGCCGCTATGACCTCATTCCGGACTACGGTACCGACGAATCGTGGGGGCCGAAGATGGAGGGGCAATTGGTGCGGCATTACTGGTCGTGGGATCAGGATCGCAACAATCCGAATTTCGGTAAAACCGCTCCTTGGAGCCCGCATCCTGATAATGCAAAGGATTTTTTCAAAACCGGCGTCACATTCTCGAACAACCTCTCGGTAGCCAGCAGTGGCGATAATGGTTCGATCCGTTTTTCTGCCGGGCAGACCAAGCAGAACTTTATTTACCCGGGCAGTAACCTGAACCGCTTTTTTATCAGCCTGAATACGGTTTATAAATTCAACGAGAAGTTCACATTCAGCGGTGGGATCAACTATGTGAATGACCATTCCAAAGGCCGGCCCGGAACGGGTTTCTTTGGCAATAACCCGATGCTGTTTTATGTGATGTTCGGGCAGCGGCAGATCGATGATGCTTACCTGCGCAACTACAAATATGCCGACGGTACCGAGCAATCGTGGAACCGCACGGCCTGGAATATCCAGAAACCTGCATTTACACAAAATCCTTACTGGAATCAGTACGAAAACTACAATACCGACCAGAATAACCGGTATTTCGGCAACGCGGGCCTTACCTACAAGCTTACGGACTGGCTGTCGGCCGACGTCCGTGTTTTCTCGGACTACCTCAACCACCTCGACGAAGTCAGAAGCGCGAAAGGCTTTTTTGTAGGTTCTTATGCCAAACGGGCGGTGATTAACAATGAAAACAATTACCAGGGAACGCTGAATGTCAACAAGAGCTTTGCCGACTCCAAGTTTACACTGGAAGCAGTGGCCGGGGGAAATATATTAAGGATTAAATCGAGCATCGATGCCGGCAATACGAATGGCGGGTTGCAGAATCCGATGGTGTACGTGCTGCAAAACTCGGTGACGCCTGCGACGGTTTCCAATTCTTACGGGAACAAGCAGATTAACTCGGTTTTCGGCTCAGTGACATTGGGTTATAACAAATACCTGTTCCTGACTGCCACGGGCCGTAACGACTGGGCTTCGACTTTGAAACAGACCGGCAACTATTCCTATTTCTATCCATCGATATCGGGCTCGTTCATTTTCTCCGACCTGATCACCGATTTGAAATGGCTCACGCTCGGGAAGGCGCGCCTCTCGTATGCACGCGTGGGTAACGATGCCGATCCGTATTCGGTCTCGAGGTACTACGACTACGTGGCGCCATTTGATACATATCCCTTGCAAAGCACTTCCGATAAGCTTTTCAATAGCCGCCTGAAACCGGAATTGTCATCGGAAACCGAAGCCGGTGTGGATTTTAAATTCTTCAATGACCGCCTCGGAGCGAATTTTACCTACTACAACCGCAAGACCAAAAACCAGATATGGAACGTGCAGATACCTTCCGAAAGCGGGTTTACCACCAAAGTCGTGAATGGAGGAACTGTTCAGAATAAAGGAATCGAGCTCACCTTATCGGCTAAACCTGTGCAGACTACCAATTTCAGCTGGCGGGTAGGGCTTAATTTTTCCAAAAACAAAAACATTGTTCTTGACCTGAACAGCACCGGCGACAATATTGCGGGCATCGAGCGATTCATTATCGGTACCGAGCGCCGTACGAACAAGGTATCGATGGTAGCGCAGAAAGGAATGTCGCTCGGTACCATGCTGGGAACGGATTATGTGTATGATTCCAAAGGCAACAAAACGGTGGCCGACAACGGAACTTACAATGTGACGCCAACCCCGGTAATCATCGGGGATGCCAACCCGGATTTCATCGGCGGCTTATCGAATATGCTGAGCTACAAGAATTTTTATCTTTCGGCGTTGGTGGATTTTCAAAAAGGTGGTGATTTCTTTTCCTACACCAATTTGTACGGAAACAAATCGGGTATGCTGAAAGAGACTGCTGAAAACGGTATCCGCGAAAACGGGGTGGTCAACCCGGGCGTGAAGGCGGATGGTTCTCCTAACGACATTGTGGTGCCCGCCAGGACGCATTTCAATGCCGACGGTGGTAACCGGATCAGCAGGGCCAACCTCTACGACGGCAGCTACATTTACCTGCGTGAGGTGCGGCTGGGCTGGTACCTGCCCGACAGCTGGGCACAGAAGATCCGCATGCAGGCATTGCGCGTGACGCTCACCGGACGAAACCTCTGGCTGATCAAAAGCAATGCGCCGAACGTTGACCCGGCCAATATTACCAATTCCATCAGCAACCAGATCGGCTTTGAAGGTGGTGCATTGCCGGCCGTCCGCAGCTATGGTGTGAACCTGAATGTTACTTTCTGACCCGGTTTTAAATCGATTGATATGAAGAACAAGATATTATTACTGCTCGCCATGCTGCTGGGCTTCACGGGATGCGACAACTTCGAATCGTTGAATACCGACCCGGCGCGGTCTAGCGAAACGCAGCCGGAATTCCTGCTTTCCAATGCCCAAAAACGCGCCAGCGACCTGATGTACGATTCCTATTTCAACGGACGGATCGGCATGGAGCTTTCGCAGTACTGGATGGGCACCGACAAGACTTCCGACGGACGTTTCCTGTTTACCAATGACGGCCTGTGGGCGGGACTTTACGCAGGCCCATTGATGGATCTGAAAGAGATCAGTAATTATTATGACCGCCACCCTGCCGAAAAAAGCGCGCATACCCTCGCCGTGGCCGAGATCCTGAAAGCCTGGATTTTTCACGTGCTGACTGATGTTTATATCGATATTCCTTACACGCAGGCATTGCAGGGCGAGAACATTCCGCAGCCGGTGTTCGACCAGGGCAAGGATGTGTATACGGTGCTGCTCAATTCGCTGAAAACGCAGATTGATGTACTTTCGGGTACCTCTTCCGGTGTAATACGGGGAGACATTATCGCCAAGGGCGACGTGCAGCAATGGATCAGGATCGCGAATGCATTGCGTATGCGTATCGCCATGCGCATGGCCGATGTCGCACCCGCGGAAGCGAAGGCGGTGATTGAGGATGCTGCCAAGAATACGCTGACCGGCACAGCCCAGGATGTGTATTTTCCTTACAATGTGGCTACTACGACGAACCGCTTTCCTTACAATGACGTGGAGCGCCCATTAGTGGAGTTTGCCGTCACTTCCACGCTGGTTGATTACCTCCAATCGGTCAATGACCCGCGGTTGCCGGTTTTTGCGCGTCCTGATGATACGAATGGCAAATACATCGGCAAAGTGTACGGTACAGAGGCCAATACGCCGACGATGATCGGTCTTTCGAAGCCGGGTGTTATTGCTTACAGCGGTTCGGCTAAGGGCTACATGATCACTTTTGCGGAAGTGGCATTCATTAAAGCAGAAGCTGCGGCGCGCGGAATGAATGTCGGGAGCGAGACGCCCGAAACGCTATATAATGATGCTGTAAAGGCGTCGATGGCGCAATGGGGCATTACCGACGCGAAAGCGGTGGAAGCTTATCTGAAAGTCGTGCCTTACAAAGCGGGTACCTGGAAAAACGTGATCGGAACGCAGAAATGGATTGCGATGTACATGCAGGGGCTGCAATCGTGGCTGGAACGTCTGCGGCTCGATCCGAAGAAGCCGGATGGCAGCGCGTTGTTTATCCCCCCGGCGTCGGGCAGCCTCGATCCGGACGTGACCGATGTGCCCAAACGGTTGAAATACCCTAGTAACACGCGTGCCAGCAATGCACAAAATAGTGAAAGTGCTGCCAAGCGGATAGGCGGTGATACTCAGGCAGTGAAGAACTGGTGGGACGTCCAATGAAAATTAAGATTTTGTTAAAGCATCCTCTATCTTGATTCGGCTCCTTACCTTTGGCGCCGAATTAAGTTTGGATGTGAGATGACGCACGAAAAAATATTTGTTTTAGAAACCGGAAGAGCCGTGAAAGTAAAAGTGGAGGGCGTACTAGCCGACGACCTCTCGAAAGTAAGTATCCAGGTCGATGTTTTGATTAAAGATCCGAAGGAAGAAGAGTTCAGGCCGCCCATCGGGCTGACTCACCCGAAGTACTGGAAATTGAAAAACCTAGAACCCGAAAAAGCCACTGCGCTGCAAATTCAATACAGCGGCGTGCACAGGAAGCAAATCAGGAAAACCATCCGGGAGTTTGATAAATTGCATGCTTTGGAGGTACAAGCATAAACCCTTTTTCAGTAAGCTAAATGAGGTACACCACTATCGTAAAATCAGGCCTGGCCATTCTTTGGCTGGGCTTCAATGCCCCGGTTGCTTTCGGGCAAACCGTTGGTCAGGCACTACCTGCCTGGCATGAGGGCGAAATGGACATTCACCATATCAATACCGGTATGGGCAACGCGACGTTCATGATCCTGCCGGACGGGACGACGCTTTTGGTGGATGCCGGTGCGCTCGATCCTACCGAGGCGCGCACGCAAAGCCCGCGCAATACGAAGGCAAAGCCCACCGCCGAACGCCAGCCCGGCGAATGGATAGCGCGCTACATCCGCAAGGTTTCCAAGGCCCCGGTAGTGGATTATGCGCTGATAACGCATTTCCATGATGACCACATGGGCACGCCGACGAGCACTTCCAAACGGTCGGAGCAGGGGAAGTATGCATTGGCGGGCATTACCGAGGTGGCCGAGTTTGTGCCGATAAAAAAGATTATCGACCGCGGCTGGCCGGATTATTCCTACCCGCGACTATCCGCGGACACGATGGTACGAAACTACCGGACGTTCCTGGACTGGCAGGTGAAGAATAAAGGGCTGCGTGTAGAGGTGAGCGTTCCGGGCAGGAACGATCAGATCGTTTTACTTCATGATCAGCAGAAATACAAAGGTCTGTTCGAAGTGCGGAATATTTCGGCTAATGGTGAAATCTGGACCGGTGTGGGCACGACCACCCGCAAGCATTTTCCCGAATTGAAAGATCTGAAACCTGAGCAATACCCGAGTGAGAATATGTGCAGCATTGCCACGAAAATCAGTTATGGGAAGTTTGATTACTTCACGGGTGGTGATACGCCCGGCGTTTTGCAACCGGGAGTTCCAGCCTGGCATGATGTAGAAACGCCGGTGGCGAAGGCCGTTGGGCCCGTGGACGTTCATATTCTGGACCACCACGGCAACCGGGATTCGCAAAATGATTTCCTGCTGAGCGCATTGCGTCCGCGCGTGCTGGTAATCCCCGTGTGGTCGTCGGATCACCCCGGGCACGACGTGCTCGACCGGATTTATTCACAGCGCATTTACCAGGGTGAGCGCGACGTGTTTGCCACCGATATGCTGGAAGCCAACAAGCTGGTCATCGGTGAAATGTTGAACCGTTTGAAAAGCGACAGCGGCCACGTGGTCGTGCGGGTGGCTAATGGGGGAGATAGTTACAGGGTTTTTGTGCTGGACGACCGCGATGAGCAGCTGAAAGTCAAGTCTATTCACGGGCCTTACATCTCCCGCTGAAAGGAAAGCCCGAGCGAGCTTCTCTGCTTTGGGCATTTAAGCCGCTGCATTGTCCATTTCAAGCGCTGTTTCGTCGATTTGAATCTTATCTTGATTTCCCGTGCTGGTATGTGAATCTACTTTTGACCCGTCAATCATTCACATACCAAACAATTAAAATGATGAAAATCAACACGGGTGTTTCCTTAAAATCTGTATTCTTTTCCGCCTTGCTCGCATTCGGGCTGGTTTCTTGCAACAATGATGAAGCCTCCGGCAACGAACCCACGCCGGTAGCAGTGGACTATCATCAGACGGCTAAAACACAATTTATCGAAGCAGGAGGTGTGAAGTATGCCTATCGCATGCTCGGAAATCAGGCCGGTGTCCCGTTGGTGCTGCTGGCATCGCTCGGCAGCTCGATGGACGACTGGGATCCTGCTATTACCAATGGGCTAGCGCAGAAGCATAAAGTGATTTTGTTTGATAACCGGGGCGTGGGTAGTTCCACGGGCCAGGTACCTGCCACCATTGCAGAAATGGCGACTGATGCCGTTGTGTTTATGAAGGCAATGGGTTTCACGAAAGTAGACCTGATGGGTTTCTCGATGGGTGGCTTTATCACCCAGCAAATCCTGCTCACCGAACCGGCGTTAGTCCATAAGGCCATTCTGACGGGCACAGGGCCGAAAGGAAGCGAGGGACTTGCCAATCTGCCGAATATCATCGCATCGACTGCGGGTCTTACGCCGGAAGAAACTTTCCTGACGTTCGGTTTTACCAAGTCGGAAGCGAGCCTGAAAGCAGGAAATGCATCCTACCAGCGCATTCAGCAACGCAAAACCGATCGTGACCAGCCTTTGAGCCAGCAGGCAGGTGGCGCACAGCTGTCAGCGGTATTAGCCTGGGCGAAGCCATCCCCCAATGCGTTGAATGAACTGAAAGCGATTCAACAACCGGTTTTGTTTGTGCAGGGGAAAAATGATGTGCCCGTTCCGGTGATCAATGCCATCAATGCCTCGCAGAGCATTCCCAACGCAAATCTGGTCGTGTATCCCGATGCGGGCCACGCGGCATTCTGCCAGTATGCCGACCGATTCGTGCAGGAAGCAGTTGATTTTCTGGGAGAGTAGAGCTACGGCTTAACCAGTGAAGTAGTGTGCCGTTCGGACATTTTCCGGGCGGCACTTTTGTTCATACAGTGCTGCTTAGGTTCCCGCAGGATAAACGGTATTTTATTTGCTTTGAATGGGGCGAGGCGTATTATATATTCGCTTGAAACAAAGGTACTTTCAATCAAACGACACCTTATGGAACTGGCGAACTACATCTCGTGGGCCATTATGATAGGCACCGGAAGTTGGGGATTATTTTCGGTAATTAAATACATCTCGATCTTTTTTAAGGATGAAGTGACGTTCACCAACCTCAGAAATGGCAAGACAATTACAATTTGGGAAGCATCACCGAAAAGGTCAGGCTGAGGAACTTCTGGATTTTTTTGAGTGAAAATGTCCTCAACCAGAACCAGGAGAAGGAAGACGGTTAGCAGGGCAGATAGCTCGGTAACTGCAATCGCATCATTCTATTCCACTATTATCTTCCACTTCCCTGAATCTGGATTAAAGGGAATTCAATATGGATTGATGTCCGTCAAAAATATCTACCCCAGCACTATTTGCAGTACCGGGGTAAACAAGCCTACAAAGTAGCCATATCAATCACGAACCGGTACCGCACGTCGCCTTTGAGCATGCGAGCGTAGGAAGCGGTGATGTCTTTAATGTCGATCAGCTCGATGTCGGACACGATGTCGTGCTCTGCGCAGAAATCAAGCATTTCCTGTGTCTCGGCAATGCCTCCGATGCCGGAACCTGCCATGCTCCGGCGGCCCGTCAGCAGCGAAAACGGCTGAACGGAATAAGGCTCGGTGGGCACACCTACATTGATGAGCGTTCCGTTTGTGCGTAGTAGCGATAAGTAAAGATCCATATCGTGCACGGCAGAAACGGTGTCGAGGATAAAATCGAAACTGCCTTTTACGGCATTCACCTGCTCGGGATCGGAGGTCACCACGAAATGATGCGCACCAAGATCCTTAGCCGCCTGCTCCTTGGAAGCGGAAGTACTGAGCACGGTCACTTCGGCACCGAATGCTACACCAAATTTTACACCCATATGGCCGAGCCCGCCAAGGCCGAGCACCGCCAGCTTATGACCTTTACCGACTTTCCAGTGGCGAAGCGGCGAGTATGTGGTAATACCTGCACACAGCAGCGGAGCGGTGGCTGCCAAAGACAGTTTGTCGGAAACAGAGAGCACGAATTCCTCCCGCACGACAATGGTGTTGGAATAACCACCATAGGTAGGTACACCGCTGCGGTCGAGATTGTTGTAGGTTTGAGTGTTACCATCGAGGCAGTATTGTTCCAGGCCGTCCTTGCAGTTTTCACAAACCTGGCACGAATCGACCATACAGCCTACACCGGCCAGATCGCCTGCTTTGAATTTCTTCACGTGCGCGCCTACCTGCGTGACTTTTCCAACAATTTCATGTCCGGGGACCATCGGGAAAACGCCCGGAAACCATTCGTCCTTGATCTGATGAAGATCGGAATGGCAGACACCGCAATAGTGGATTTCGATCTGAACGTCGTGCGGGCCGACATCCCTTCTTTCAAATTCCCATGGCGTGAGATCGGTCTCGGGTGTTTGGGCTGCGTATGCTTTTGCTTGTATCATGTCAGAAAAAGGGGTTTAATACGATCACAAAATTAGCAGGCAGTTTCCTATCGGGGTTAATACTTTCAAATCAATGCTTATAGTTTTCAAACAATGCCTTTTAGAGCTCCGTTTTCGGCTACTTTGTTTTTGATGAGTTATGATGAGGCAATTGGTCAGATAAAAAAATGGGTCGGTATATCTGAATGGACGTCCGGGACGTTTATTAATTCATATTGCCCATACGTATATATGTAATGCGTTCCCGCACCGATTTTGGCGCGGAACTTAATCTATATAATGCTGCGTTATTGGCTCATAGCGAATAATTTAGTGCAACTTAGAACTATTACAACCATTTACAGGCGAAGTATGCAGTTTCGGAAGCCGGAGGCATTTGCATTTTTCTTATCCTTGTGGGGCATAAGCATGGTTTGCTGTGCCCAGAAGCCTGGTTTGCCGGGTATGGCTCCGTCCAAATGGATCACCTTCCGCACGACCCACGCGCCGGGGAAGGTTTATCGATTCGCAAACGGAGGTACGAAGACTTTTACAAACGAGGAAATGTATGTCCGGGCGTGGTTACCGGTGCTCAATAAAAAGAATTTTGCGGTTGTCGTAGGCCCCAACTACCGGGCCGAACAGCTTGAATTTAAAAGCAGTGGCGAGAATCCGGCCAAAAAATTCGAGGGGTGGAACCTTCGCACGTTCGCATTGGATGTGAACTCGTTTGTCAGACTCGATAGCACGTCCTGGCTTTTACTCACCTCACATATTAACAAGACGGGTAATTTCGCGATGCTTTCCGCTAAGGAGATTCCGCTGAACTACACTGTTTCTGCTTCCTATCTGAAAAGAACGTCGCCGAACAAGGAAATCGGTGCGGGGATCATTTTTAACAAAAGTTATAAATTGACCTTCCTGCCTGTTTTTATCTTTAACTACAACCTCTCAGAAAAAGAAGGCATCGAAATTATGCTGCCTAAGAAAATGGCCTGGCGGCATAACCTTTCGCCAAACGACCGCCTTTATTTCAAAGCCGAGGCCGTTACGCGGACGTATTACCTTAACCGTGTGGCCGAAGGAACACCTGATGTTTGCCGCAGGATTGACGTCGATATGGGCATTTCTTACAACCGCAGGTTCGGGAATTTTGCCGGTGTGGAGGTGTTTGGCGGTTACCGCAAGAACATTTCCAATAAAATGGTGCAGGATGCCGTTCCTGTGCGCACTTCCGGCTTGGCCGCCACGGTCGAATTCTACGTTCAACCGCCTAGTTTCAGGGGCAAATCAAGGAAATAGGCCTTAACAATATGTTGATTTGAAGCACGGGGAATTAACTTTTGGGTAAAATCGGTCGGTGTAGTTTTACGCAAACTAACCTGGACACAGATGAAACCCTTTTTACTTTCCTTTATTTCGACAGCCGCGGCCGTCGCGATATTGAATGGCTGCACAGATCACGGTCTTCCCAATGAAACTTATCCGGACAAGGCCGAAGCGCAAAACCCGACCGTCGTTACCCAGGTCGGTAATGTAAAAGTATACAACGGCGGTTTCGGGTCGGCTGTGGTGCAGGACCCGAATGACCATATGGCGTTTTACCTGCTCACTGATCGTGGTTCCAACATCGATGGTACAATTACCGATTCAAAAGTGTTCGCCGATCCGGGATTTGCACCGCAAATCGGTAAATTCAGACTGATCGGTGATCAGCTGGTTTTGGAAAAGACGATCGAGTTGAAAAACGAAAGCGGAGCAAAGCTGAATGGCCTCCCTAACCCTCCCGGATTTGGTTATACCGGAGAACTGGCCCTGGACGTGAACAACAATACGCTGCCTAACAGCATCGACGGCCTCGATTCGGAAGGCCTGGCGCTCGCGAAAGACGGCACGTTTTGGGTGAGCGACGAATATGGCCCGCATATCGTCCATTTCGATGCGAACGGCAAGACCATCGAGCGGATCAATCCGTTCGGTAATGGCACAGGCGGCCGCAGAATTCCGCTGGTTTTTGCCAAAAGGCGCCCGAACCGTGGAATGGAAGGGCTGACGATTACGCCCGACGGCAAAACGCTCGTTGGTATCATGCAATTCCCGCTTTACAATCCGTCGGCTTCGGATGTGTCGGGCTCGCTGGTGACGCGTATCCTTAGTTTTGACATTACAACCGGCCTCAGCAAGGAGTATGTATACCTCATCGACCGTGCCAATTTACAGGCGAATAGCGAAATCGTGGCCATTGACAATACCACTTTCCTTGTGCTCGAACGTGACGGCGAATATGCTACCAATGCCAACCGCGCAACGGTGATCAAAAAGGTGTACAAAATCGACCTGGGTAATGCTACCGATATTTCGGATCCGGCCAATGGTGCGAACGGCAAGTTGTACGGTGGACTTACCGTAGAACAGTTGAAAACTGCCGCTAACCTGGCTGCTAATGGTATCAAGCCCGTGACCAAGACACTCGTGGCGGATCTGATGACCGACATTCCAACGCTCTATCCTCACGATAAAGCCGAAGGTATTGCGATTATCAATTCCACCACCATCGCTATCTCCAACGATGACGACTTTGGGGTAGTAGGAGCCGGTGGTGTATATGCACAAAAACTGCTTCCGGCCACCGGTGCTGTCGATCGTAACACGATCTATTTCGTGAAATTGAAACAGCCACTTTGGTAAGAACCCGAATTTTCGAAGCGGGTGTGGGGTTTTGCTCCGCACCCGTATTTTTTAATACCCATATCCAAATGAAACGATTGAAACTCCTGGCCTTGGCGGCCATTGCCGCAAGTGCGGTAGCCATTCCTGCATTCATTATCCCGGGAAAACCGGAAGTATCGCTTGTTTCCTCGCAAACCATCGATTCGCTTGGTGCATGCCAGGGCGCGGCTTACCTGGATGGAAAAGTGTATTTGTATGGAGACCGTGAGGTGGGAATGGTGCGGGAGTTTAGCCGGAAGGGCAATTCCATGCATTACACAGGAAGGGAAATCCGGCTGACCGTCGATGGTATGGATGTAATCAATCACCCGACCGGCATTGCGAAGCATGGCAAGTTGCCGGTGTTCATGGGCAATAGCATCCGGCTGAATGCCGAGGGAACATTGTGGCGCGCTGTGATTTACGAGGTCGATTGGAAGGGCTTGCTGAAAACTGGCACCCTGGATGGCAACCTGGTTCGCACGATCGAGGATGATGCCTGCATTCAGGGGACGAGGCCGGAGTATGTGGAGTACAATGGCAAATGGCTGGTAGCGACAGCCGATTACGGCGACAAACGTAACGAAGTGCGGCTCTACGACCCGGCTGTTTTGCAAAAGGTAGATAAGACGAGCGCGCCGGGCGTATTGGTGACGAAATTTACCTGCGGACCCTGGGTTCAAAACTTGCATTGGGTGCCCGAAAAAGGAGTTTTAGTATTAATTCAAAACCAGATTGAAGGCCGGCGTTGGCGTTTCACATTTGTAGATCTGAAAAAATCGCTTGAAAAAGGGGAGCAGGTAGTGCTTAACTCGGTGGATATCGACAAAGCAGATGAACTGGAAGGTTTTACATTCACTGGTAATTCTTCGAAAGGCATCGCGGTGACCTCATCCCGAAAAAGCAATGTGCATGAGCTACGCGTGACCTGGTAGATGGCTACTTCTGGTTCTTGAAAATTTTACATTTTCATAATAAACACGTTCGATTCACTTAATAGTCCAAAAATACTTTTGCGCTCGATTTTTGAGCACGGAGTAGAAGGGATTTAAGGTGAATCGCAACGTGTTTTCTTGTTTTTGTTAAATTTTTTAAAACTATTATGAAGAAACTGATACTGCCAATTGTTCCGTTGGTAATGACAGGTATCCTGGTTTTCAGTCCGGGCAGGCATGCAGTGGCTTCCGGTAAAGGCCGGATGATGTTGGAGAGGCCGACCCGCGCATTGACCGTGACGGGGAAGGTGGTAGACGAGACCGGTCAGCCGTTGCTGGGTGTAACGGTGTTGGAAAAAGGCACCAACAAAGGTACTGTAACTGATGCAGCGGGTACGTTCTCGCTTGAAGCAGGTTCCGGCGCGACGTTGGTGTTCTCATTTGTGGGCTTCATCGCGCAGGAAGTAGTGGTATCGGGCAATGCACCGCTGGCCGTTACTTTGAAAGAGAATGCGATGATGCTGAACGAGTTTGTAGCGGTAGGTTATTCGACCATGCGTAAGAGCGACCTCACCGGTGCTATTTCGAGTGTAAAGGCAAAAGAATTGAACCTCAGCTCACCCACTGTCGGCCAGGCATTGGTCGGTAAAGTGGCTGGTGTGCAGATCTCGCAGGTGAGCGGTGCGCCTTATGTGGGCACGAAGATCCGCGTGCGTGGCGTGGGTTCGGTGAACGCGAGTTCGGATCCATTGTATGTGATCGATGGCTACCCGGCCGGTAACGACGTTTTCATTAACCCGAATGATATCGAATCGATTGACATCCTCAAAGATGCGGCGTCGGCGGCCATTTACGGCTCACGTGCCGCGGGTGGGGTGGTGCTCATCACGACCAAGAGAGGTAAGGAAGGCAAAGGCCGGCTGGAATATGAATACCAGTTTGGCGTGAACCAGCTCAGCAAGAAGGTCGATCTTTTGAATGCCTCTGAATTTGGCCAGCTGATGATCGATGGCCGCAACGCGAGCTACCGAGACCTGATGGTGAATGCGGGCAAGACCTGGAACGACGGCATGTATTCGGACGACAATGCAACCCGTATCAAAAACGTGGGTAATGCGGGTTCTGTAAGCATTCCGACCGATTTGTACGACTTCGCGAACCAGAAGCTGATCACTCCAAAATACAATACCGATTGGCAAAACGAACTTTACCGCAATGCGCCCGTACACCGTCATAATATCTCGTTTTCCGGTGGAAAGAACGGCTTGCGGTACGCGATCAGCGGCGGGCAGCTCAACCAGCAGGGGATTATCCTGAGCACAGGCCAGCACCGGACCAATTTCCGGACGAACCTGGATGCAGATGTGACCAAGAAACTGAAAGTAGGCGCTAACCTCGCATTCACCTACAATACCAATCGCGAAGTGCAGGAGGGCCGTTTCGACAAGGGGCCTATCCTTGGCGCGTTGATTTACATGCCGATTTTCAAGGCATACAATGAGGACGGAAGCCTGGCGAAAAACGAGGCCGCTTCACTGAGCTCGGCATACGGCTACCAGTCTATCGAAAACCCGGTGGCATTGGCGACCGAAACGCATATTAATCGTCGCGGCCAGCGTGGTACATTCAGCGGTTTTGCCACTTACGAGATTATCCCTGATCTGAATTTCAAGGTTAACCTCGGTTTGCAGACCTACAATGAGAAGTACGAATTCTATTCTCCTACCAGCCTGAGTAGCGGTGCCAACCCTCCGGGATCACCACAGGCGATCGCCGCCGCGAATGCGGTATCGCAGATGACGACGCAAATGGACAAGCTCGCGGAGTTTACTTTGAACTACAAAAAACAACTCGGCAAGCACAGTATTGATGGTTTGGTGGGTTACACGGCGCAGGAAAATAACCGTGACATCGTTTCAGTAACGGCCCGCGGATTTTCCAATGACCGTATCGAGGAAATTACCGGAAAAGGAGCGGACGCAACCCTTTTTGCGTTGAATACCGGAGCGGATCAAACCGGCAAGGTAAACTGGACGCTGCTTTCCTACCTGGCACGCGCGGCATACAACTACGACGGGAAGTATTATCTGACTGCCACTTTCCGTACCGATGGCTCGTCGCGTTTCGGCCCGAACAACCGCTGGGGTAACTTCCCGTCGGTGTCTGCCGGCTGGAACATTTCCAACGAGGATTTCTACAAAAATGCATTAGGCAATACTTCTACACTTAAACTGCGCGCAAGCTGGGGATTGAGCGGCAACAACAATATCGGTAACTACAACTTCCTGCAAACCATGGCCGCTCCCGGCGGCGTGGTGTATGGAAACGGTTCCGTCAATACCGCTATGTGGGCAACGGGCATCAAGGACCTGAACCTGGGCTGGGAATCGACTTCGCAGTACAACTTCGGTGCGGACCTGGGCTTGTTTAACGACCGGTTGTCGATCATGGCGAATTACTACATCAGCCGCTCGTTCAATCTGTTGTTTAATCAGCCGTTGTCGGCCATTTCCGGTGCATCGACCATCCTGACCAACCTTCGCAATTCGAAAGTACAGAACAAGGGTATCGACCTGCAAGTGGACGCCCGCGTGATTTCCACCAAGGATTTTGACCTGAACATAGCCGGTAACATTTCTGTGAACCGCAACAAGGTACTCGATATGGGCGGCGCCAGCACGATCATTACCAACGGTGCCGAGCGTTCTTACCTGACGCACATCACGCAGGAAGGGCAGCCGATCGGGATGTTTTATGGCTTTAAGGTGAAGGGAATGGTACGCGAGAAGGATATGGAGAATATTGCCGCCGACAATGCGGTGTATAATTCTTCGACGCAATCGTTCCCTGCGGGTTATCAGCTCAAAGGACCTGCGCGTTCGACGGCCTCGACCAACCCGCTTCGTCCGGGCGACCTGTATTTTGAGGATGTGAACAATGACGGTGTGGTAAACGATGCCGACAAGCGCGTAATAGGCTCGCCGCATGCGAAATTTACTTACGGTTTCGCGATTACGGCCAGCTATAAGAGCTTCGATTTCAGCTCGTCATTCAATGGAACTTATGGCAACAAGGTACTCGACGGCCAGGATTACTATCTCTACAACATGGAAGGATCGGGTAACCAGTACGCCAAAGTGGCTAACCGCTACCGTTCGGAATCGCAGCCGGGCGACGGGCACGTATACCGCGCCTCACGCGGAGGGACGCAAAGCAACAGCACGCGTTTGTCGACCTTCTACTTGCAGGACGGCTCATTCCTGAGATGTACCAACCTCACATTGGGTTACAACATGAACAGCATCGGCAGCCTGACCAACAATGCCATCAGCGCATTGCGTGTGTATGTAGGTGTGGACAATGCTTTCACTTTGACCAAATACCTGGGCTACAACCCGGAGGTGGATTACAACAACGGGGCTAACCTGACGCCGGGTGTCGATTACGGGAAATACCCGCTCGTGCGTGCCTACAACATCGGTGCCCGTATTACATTTTAAGCAGCAGAAGAGATGATCAAGCGTAAATACATTTTCAATACATTGTTTTCAGCATTCGGACTGGTGGCCCTGGCGGGATGTTCCAACGATTTCCTCGATCAGGAAAATCCGAATGCGGTGTCGGCGCCTACCTTTTACAGGACGCCCGACGACGTGGCTCTGGCCATAAATGGGATCTACAATTCGCTTCGCGATGGTAATGGGATCGGCGAAAACAGCGGGTTGTTCAGCGAGGAACGTTCCGATAATACCGGCCGCAACGACAACCAGTCGAATGCGGGCGAGCCGTTCCAGTTCAACGATTTTTCGCTGTTGCCCAGCAATACTTACCTGAAAAACCACTGGCTGACGCTCTTCCAGATGGTAACGCGCTGCAACCAGGTGCTGGCGGGTATCGAGCGCGTGACTTTTACGGATGCCAACCTGAAAGAGCAGTATAAGGCCGAGGCGAAGTTTATCCGTGCATTGACTTACTTCCACCTCGTGCGCAAATGGGGCGATGTGCCTTTGGTTACCAAAGAATTGCTCAGTACTGATGAGGTAACTGCCGCGACGTTCCGCGAGAAGCAGGATGTCGTGTACAACCAGATTGCACAGGACCTGAAAGACGCCGTAGCTTCGACTTTGCCGGACAAACAGACTGCCAACACGAAAGGTAAGGTGACCAAAGCTGCCGCCAATGCATTGCTGGGGCAGGTGTACCTCACCATGGCGACTACGCTGGATGCTGCCAACCGCACGGCTAACCTGAACGAGGCTAAAAAATACCTGATGGCGTCGTACAACCTGCGCTCATTCGGCGAATTGAAGGAAGTTCCTTATGTTGATGTGTTCGATGTGGCTAAGAAATCGACCAATGCGGAGATTATTTTCCAGGTAGTGAACAAGCAAGGCGATATCAACTTCTCGTCTTCGATCGCTCGTAACAACCAGGCGAAAGGCGAAACGATCAATTCACTGTTCGCGTCGTCGGGCTCGGGCGGTAATGTTACGCCAGATCTTGTGCAGGATTACGAGGAAGGCGATGTGAGAAAAGACTTTTCGATCAAATTTGCCAACGACCCGATCGTGAAGGATTATTTTATCACCAAATACCGCGACGCCAGCTCAGCGGCGACTACCAACGGCTACGGCGGCAACGACTGGATACTGATCCGCTACGCCGACGTGATCCTGATGCTCGCCGAGGTGAATATGCAATTGGGCGACGAGCCGACTGCTATTGGTTTCCTGGACCAGGTGCGTGAGCGTGCGGGCCTGCCGAAATACGCGGCTTCCAAAGCCAATGCAGATTACGCCGCGAAATACCCAACCCTGAAACTCGCTATCCTGCACGAGCGTCGTGCGGAGCTGGCATTCGAAAACCATCGCTGGTTCGACCTGCTGCGCTTCTTCACGACCGACGAGCTGGTGACTTATTTCAAAAGCAAAAAACAGGAGGATTTCGGTATTGCGAAACTCAGCAATTTTGGAAAGAAGGACCGTTACTATCCGATCCCGTTTGACGAAACCAAACTGAACCCGGAGAAAATGTACCAGAACGAAGGTTACTAAAACCTGAACCGGACTATTGCCAGCCCTGCGTTAATAAGCGCAGGGCTTTTTTGCTTATTACCCGGCGATTTCCACGTGCAGCCCGCTTTGCTGCAATGCAGTGGTTTTGGCAGCGTCGGCATTGGTAATGAGGGTATGAATGGCCGAAAGCTCCGCGAATTTTACATAGCTGTCTTTGCCGATTTTGGATGCATCGCAAAGCAGCATTACCTGGCCCGCATTGCGGATAAATGCGGTGGTAATGGTCGATTCGTGTTCGCTGTGCGCGGTAAGGCCGTTTTCTGTGGATAGGCCATCCACACCGATGAACGCCTTGTGTGCGTGGTAGCCGTTAATATGCTGCACCGCCTTGTCGCCGTGAACGGCTTTTCGCGCCTTGTTCAGTTCCCCGCCGATGAGGTTGATCTGAATTGAGGGCACATCGATCAGTTCTGCTAAAATGGGCAGCGAGTTGGTAATCACCCGAATGCTTTTCTTTTTCAAGAACCGGCACATTTGAAATACGGTGCTGCCGCAATCGAGAAAGATAATGTCGCCATCCTGCACGAAAGAGGCCGCCTTTTCGGCGATCTGCTCTTTGACAGGATTATTCACGCCCGATTTCTCCGAAAACCCGGTCAGTACCGGGTTCTCCATTTTCATGGCGCCTCCGTGCGTACGTATGAGCAATCCTTCCTCCGCGATGTCGCCCAGGTCACGCCGGATCGTCGCCGGCGAAGCTTCCAGTATTTCGGCCAGCTCAAACACGGTGAGGCTCTCCACATCGTCCAGTGCGGTGAGAATTTTTTTCTTCCGTTCTTGAAAGTTCATAGTAAATGTTTACTTTTGATCAATATTAATCAATTTTGATTAATATTGATCAATCTATTAGCTTTGAATGGCATTAATGCTCGCCAAAAGTAGCATATATGATCAGTTTTAATAAAATCATTTCACTTAAATCAAATCAGCCATGAGTGGATTAATGATCCTGGTTGCCGGACCGTACCGGTCGGGGACGAATGACGATCCTGTTTTAATGCGTAAAAACCTCGATTACCTGGAATCAGTGACGTTGCAGCTATTTCGTGCCGGGCATCTGCCGGTGATCGGGGAATGGGTAGCGCTTCCCCTGCTCAAACTGGCAGGCTCCAAAGTGCCGGGCGATGCGCCTTACGAAGAGATTTTGTACCCGGTAGCCGGGCGCCTTTTGCACAAGTGCGACGCAATCCTAAGATTAAAAGGGGAATCAAAAGGCGCTGATGAAGATATCAGGATCGGCCGCGAACGCGGTTTACAGATTTACTACGACCTTGCTGATGTGCCCGGCTGCGGGTGATCATAGCAAATTAGGCTGGCGTGCCTTGTTTTTGTCGAACATTGGTACCGAGATGTAGAAACAAGTTCCAGCTCCCGGCATGCTTTCCAGCCAGATTTTTCCTTTCTGGGCTTTGATGAACTCCATGCAGAGCATCAGGCCCAGGCCAACCCCTTTCTCGTTGTTGGTACCGAAGGTCGACTCGACATTGAGTGAAAAGACCGACTGCTGTTTTTCCCAGGACATCCCAATGCCGTCGTCTTGCACGGAAATAAGGCAATTGTTGCCCTGTGCTTCGGCCTTCACCATAATATGGCCGTCCACGCCGGTGAATTTGATGGCATTTCCCACGATATTCCGTAGGATCAGCTGCATCATGTCGCTATCGGCGTAAATACTGGCGGATGGGTCAAAATAGTAGTCGAGGGTGATGTTTTTCCGGGCCGCAATATTGCGTTCCAGGTTGAGCGTCGGTTCGAAAAGCGATTGCACATTCAGGTATTCCATGTGTGCTGAAACCCCGTGCAGCTGTGATTTCGACCAGTCGAGCAGCTTGGAGAGCATTGCCAGTGTGTTTTTGGTCGAATTGAGGAGTTCGTTTTCGATGTCGAGCTTTTGTTCTTCTTCCAGTTCGTGCTGCGTAAGCAATTCGAGGAAATTCTGAATGCTTGCCAGCGGCGAACGCAGGTCGTGCGCGACGATGGACATCAGCTTGTTTTTCTCTGCATTCAGCTTTTCGAGTTCTTCATTCTGTTTAACAATCTGAGTGTTTTGCAATTCTATCGCCTTCGATTTTTCGAGGGTGGATAGTTTTTCGTTTTCATAACTTCCCCTGATGTAATGGATGCAGAAATAGGTAATGGCTGCAACCACCGCGTACGCCGACATGTGGTCGACAAAGCGGTTGGAGCGGGTCGTGTACGTATCCGGAACCAGGTGAGGGTAATAGAATTCGATGAGATTGAGGATGATCAGGACCGTGACGTTGATCGGTATCCACACTTTATACTGGTCCGCAGGGCTGATAGCGATGCTGAGCAGCAGAAAGAGCAGGAAGAACAGGTCGGTAGGCCCGCGCAGGCCCGAATTGAGAAAATAGTTGACCAAAAACAGCGATAACCCGACAATGTTGGCGATCAATGTGCTGACACTGACCATATTCTTGAAGCGGGACGCATAGTACAGCGCCATCGTGATCAACAAAACGATAAGACTGGCCAATGCTATTTTGGGCAGTCCTATCGCATAGTTGAACGGTACATTATAAAGTAGTGCGAAGGTCGAGATCAGGCATACCGAATGGAAAATACGGGCGTTCATCGGAAACACCGAGGGGTCACCGGATAGGTTAATCCAAGTTCGATAGATTGAATCTTTGAGAGGCAAGATGTGTAGGGTTTCTTTCCTACAAATATAACGTACGCATTTTCATTAAACACAAGTAGAATTAATATTAATTGCCGTGTGGAGATCTATTTAACCTTTGATGCGGTTCAGCTCATCTTCGGACCCCGATCTTCTGCTGCGCGCAGCCTTGATTTCCTTGCTTCCGAAACGGTAATTGAAGTTGACACGCAGCATCTGGCCTTCAAAACGGAACCGGAGGCGTGTTTCGATCCCCGCATATGCCGATGTGTACCCGCCGCGCGCCGTATGGAATACGTCGCTGAATGTTGCTTTCAAACTGGCATTATCCTTCCAGAATTTCTTTTGGACGCCAATATCCACCATGCCCATTTGCCAGTTGTAATCAATGCGGCGGTAGGGTGAATTGTACCAGCCGGATAGCTCGATCGTCCAGCTGTTTTTGAGTTTGAACGTATTCTGTCCGTTGAGGTTGAATGCGGTTGTCCGGTTGTTGACCACCACGCCATTGTCCAGCGCGGCTTTCCAGAGATTGTGGTACCCGCTGATATTGAAATTGAGCTCCCACCATTTTGTGATCGGCGTGGTAAGGCTCATATCCAGACTGAAACCCTGCGAATAATCGAGGTTTTCCGTGATGAAGTAGGTGCGGCTGCTATCGTAGGGAATGCGCAGGCCGACGACCGGAAACCTGGTGCGCCGGTACCCGAATGAAGTCGTGAGTATGCCCTTGTACACGTGTGAAAGTTTGAAACTGTTGGCATATTCGGGTTTCAGAAAAGGGTTTCCTTTGGAATAAACCAGCTCATCGATGCGGTACTCGAAAGGATTGAGGTTCTGGTAACTCGGGCGGTTGATGCGACGGCTGTAATTGAGGTTCCAGGTGTGGTTTTTGGAGGCCCGGAACGAGATAGCACCACTTGGAAAGAAACTCAGATAGGTCGTATCGACTTTATCGAGGTCGTTATGTTTGTAGCTCGTCAGGTCGCCCAGCGATTTGGTATGCTCGGCGCGGAGCCCGGCTTGCAGGTCCCATTTTTTGCCAAGGGATATGTTGTAGTTGACATAAGCCGCATACACGCGTTCGAGGTATTTGAAGCGGTTGCTGCGGTTAGTATCGATGACCTCCACATTTTGTAAAACATTGAAAAAATTGAAGGTGTTGTCCGATTTTACATCCGACAGCTTCACGCCATAACCCAGTTTTCCCTTTTTGAATGGCTGCTCGTAGTCGATCTTGAAGGACTTAATGGTAATGTCCACGGGTGTTTTCGAAACGTAATTCCGCTCGATAGGCGTGTCACTGGTTGTCTGAAAATGATATTTGTTGGGCTGGTAACTGATCCCCCGCGAAGAAAACCGGCCGTAATCGGCATCGATGTTCAGTTCGTGCCCGGTGGTATCGGCATAGCGATAGTTCACATTCAGGTTCAGGTTCTTGTTTTTCTCCGGGTTGGACGTCCGCGACGACAGGATGAGCGAGTCGGCAGTCAGATTGTTACGTTTGCTGATGAAAGTCTCGCTCTCTCCGCCGCCGTTGTGGTTGCTGATGCGGCCATTGGCGCTGAAACCGAGGGTGTTTTTGGAATTGATAAAATAATCGGCCCCAATTTTGGCACTGTGTGTGGTGTCCCGCCAGATGCCATGCCATACTTTGTTGTAAGCTATATTGTTGAGGATCTGATCGTCGTAAGTCGTGTTATGCCACGCGCCCTGGTTGAAACCGTAATTGCCGAAAACGTTCAGCTTCTTGTCCCGGTGATTCAGGTTCAGCGATGCATTGTATTTGGGTGTTATGCCAAACATGCCACCCAGGCTGACATTGCCGTTGGTGCCCAGCCTGGCATTTTTCTTGAGACGGATATTGATAATGCCGAGGTCTCCCGCGGCGTCGAATTTGGCGGAAGGGTTCGTGATGATTTCAATCGCTTCAATATCAGCTGAATTCATGCTTTTTAAGGTGGAGGCAAGGTCTTTGCCTGCCAAAGGTGAGGGACGGCCGTCGATATAAATGCGGACGCCCGTTTTGCCCCGTACCAGGATATTCTCATCCCTGTCGACCTGCACGCCGGGTGAGCGTTGCAGGAGGTCGAGCGCATTGGAACCGGTGGCATTAATGCTCGCTTCCACATTGAAAACCATCCGGTCGTTTTTTACCTCGATGAGCGGCTTGGTACCGGTTACCTTCACTTCACTCAGTTGTTTCGCCTCGGGTAACAGCGAGATCGCGGACAGTTTCACATCCTGCCCAGCCACATCGAACACGGCCGAATGGTACATTTGTTGTCCCACCGCTGAAATGCGCACAAAATACTTACCATCGGGGATGCCGCTGATTTTGAAGGTGCCCTGCTCGTCGGCGACGTCGGCTTTAACCAGTGTGGAGTCTTTGGATTGATTGATGGAAACCGCTGCAAATCCGACGGTTTCATTTTGTTGGTTTTTGACATTGCCGCTCACTGTGAATGTCTGGGCGAAGCCGGCAAAGGAGAGTCCATGAATTAGCAGGCTGAGTAGTGTTTTTTTCATAAATGGCTAATATTCGTATAGCCCAAAGAGTAAGAATTGGTTTGGATGTTGCATTGGGTCATAATTTTTCTACATTTAAACCGATAATCGACGTTTCTTATCCAGAATTGATGAAAGTGCCATGAAGGCCATATTTTGCAGGGTTGTGCTGCTTTACATCCTATGCTTTCAGCATGTTTTCGCACAGGAGTTGACGCCCAGGTTCAGGCGGCTTACCACGGACCAGGGCTTGTCCCAGAGCCATGTGAGCGCGATTCTGAAAGCCCGGGGAGGCTTCATGTGGTTCGCCACGGAAGACGGCCTCAACCGGTTTGATGGTTATAAATACACTCATTATAAACACGATCCGGCGGATCCGGGCTCCATTCACGACAGTTTTGTATTATCGCTGCTGGAAGACCATGAGGGGAAATTGTGGGTGGGAACCTCCACGGGCCTGGACCGGTATGACCAAGCGACGGACAGCTTTACGCATTATCCGCATCCGCGGCGCAGCCTGGCGATCAACACCATTTTTAGGGATAGCCGTAACCGCTTCTGGCTGGGCACCGACCAGGGCCTTTATCTTTTCGACCGCAGCCGTGGGACCTACCAGCTTTTCCGCTACCCGGGGAGGGACGCAGGTCAGGGAAGTGAATTCGTAACCAGTATTGCAGAGGGAAAGGGCTATATACTTTGGGTGGGAACGGAAAATGGGCTTTTCAGGCTCGATGTGCAATCAGGAGTTCTTGCAGCATATGAGTATGGAGCCCGTTCAGGTGCTGGGCGCATCCAGGCAGCCGCGAACCGCAATGCGTTAAAATCCGACTGGGTCAAAGTGTTGCATTTCGATCGTAAGGGCAATCTATGGGTAGGGACGCATGGCGGGGGCGTTTCGGTCATCGATCCGTCGGGAAAAATTGTGAGGCATTTTGAGAACAGACCACGCGACCCGTGGAGTCTGGGGCACAACGACATTCTTTCGATGGCCGAAGACGGCACCGGTAAGCTCTGGATCGGTACGGAGAATGGGGGAATCAGCATTTATGACCCGCCAACCGACCGGTTCTTCTCGGTGCGTAACAATCCCGACGACCGCTACTCGCTTAGCAACAATTCGGTGTACGCGATTTACCACGACAATGCGGAAAATATGTGGGTCGGTACCTATTCTGGCGGCGTATCATACCTTCCGAAATTCGGGCCGAAATTTGACTCTTACCGTCGGAAAGTTAATAATGCCAATAGCCTGAGCAACAATGCGGTGCTGGCCATTTGCGGCGATAGTACCAGCGACGATATCTGGATCGGTACCGATGGCGGAGGGCTCAACAGGTTTAACCGTAAAACAAAGAATTTTACATTTTACAAGCACCTTGCGGGTGACCCGCATTCGATTTCGAATGACTATGTCATTTCGGTGATCTGGATCGCCAGGGACGTGCTTGCCCTGGGCTTTCACAATGGCGGGTTTGATTTTCTGAATGTCAAAACCGGTACGATCGAACACCATTTGCCGGAGGAGGGTAACCCGAATAGCCTTTCGATTTCGGACGTGAACAATATGATGCGGGACCGGGACGGCAATCTCTGGATCGGTACATGGAAGGGCGGGCTTAATTTTTACAATGTCAAAACAAAAGAGTATACACACTACCGGCACGACACAACTGACCCCACGAGCATCAGCGGCGACATCATTACCACAATTTTTCAGGATAAAAAGGGGAATATCTGGGTAGGGACATTCAATGGCCTAGACCTGCTGCTGCCCGGCCGCACGGGTTTCAGGCATTTCCGCAGCAGGCCTAATGACCCTTCGAGTATTTCCCACAACAAGGTGCAATCGATCCTGGAAGCCGAAAACGGCGATCTCTGGATAGGAACGGTAGGCGGTGGATTTTGCCATTTCGACCAGAAGAAACAGCAATTCAAGTCGTTTACGGAAAAGGATGGGCTTGCGAGTAATGTGGTATTTGGAATTCAGAAAGACAATAAGAATAACCTCTGGCTTAGCACAAACAAGGGTATTTCCAAATTTAACCTGCCAACTAACAGTTTTCGGAATTACGGCATTGCCGACGGTCTGCCGGGCAATGAGTTCCGGGACAATTCCCGCTTTCAGACGGCCGACGGGCAGATGTATTTTGGGGGTATTAACGGTTTTATCAGTTTTTATCCCGACAGCCTGCGTTACAACGATTTTGTGCCGCCCGTGTACATTACAGATTTTCAGATATTTAACCGCCAAGTCGTCACAGGAGGCAGCGATCATATCCTCAAACAGCAGATCAGCGAAGCCAAAACCATTACCATCCGTCACGATCAGTCGGTGATAACTTTTGAATTCGCAGCATTGAGCTACACCGTCGCAGAGAAGAACCAGTATGCCTATATGCTGGAAGGTTTCGATAAGGGTTGGAATTACAGCGGTAACAAACGTACGGCTACCTACACCAACCTCGACCCGGGCACATACACATTCAGGGTGAAGGGCTCCAACAACGACGGGTTGTGGAATGAAAAGGGTGTCGCTGTGGAATTGATTATCAAGCCGCCCTTTTGGCTCACCTGGTGGTTCAGACTGTTGACCGCTGCATTGATTGTTGCACTGATTGTAGCTCTGTATCAGATCCGGACTTACACGATCCGCAAACAAAAGCGGGTTCTCGAGCAGCAGATTAAGGAGCGGACAAAACAGCTCGAACGTGCGATCGGTGAGCAGCAAATGGCGGTGGAAAAGGCTGAGCTGGCGAATAGGGCCAAAAGTGCATTCCTCGCCACGATGAGCCATGAGATCAGGACGCCGATGAACGGGGTGATCGGCCTGGCTTCGCTGCTTGCCGAAACTGACCTGACCGAAGAGCAGCGTAATTTTACCAAATCGATTCAGACGTCCGGGAGGGATTTGCTGAACGTGATCAACGATATCCTTGATGTTTCCAAAATTGAGTCGGGGAACATGGAGCTCGAAGAGAAAGAGTTTGGCTTGAAAGCCTGCATTGGTGAAGTGATGGATCTTTTCCGCGCTAAAACCGCTAGCAAGCCGCTGGACTTGACATTGGAAATTGAGGAAAATGTGCCGTCACGCATTGTGGGGGATCGTTTGAGACTTGGGCAGATTGTGACGAACCTCGTAGGCAATGCCGTTAAATTCACGCCCAAAGGCGAGGTGCGTGTGCATGTGTATGTGATCGGGCAGGAGGGCGCGGATGCCAAACTGGGGTTTGAGATCACCGACACTGGTATTGGAATCGCGGAGGATAAGCTCGATAAATTGTTCAAACCTTTTTCGCAGGTGGATTCGTCTACGACGAGACAGTATGGCGGCACCGGTCTCGGCCTGGTGATTTGTGAAAAACTGACCACGCTCATGGGCGGCGGTATCGAAGTCAAAAGCGAGTTGCAGAAGGGCAGTACCTTCCGCTTTTGGATCACCGCAAAGGTTGCTCCGGATGTACAGGAATCCAATGAAATTAGGCCAAAAACTGACGAAACGGAGAGAAAGCTTCATGCCGATTTCGCCAGCCGGCACCCCATGACAATCCTGGTGGCCGAGGATAATAAAGTGAACCAGATTGTGATCATGAACACCCTGAACAAGCTAGGCTATCATGCCGACTTGGCACAAAATGGCCTGGAAGTCCTCGATCAGGTACAAAAAATCGGTTATGACGTCATTTTAATGGATATGCAAATGCCGAAGATGGACGGGCTGGAAGCCACGCGGCAGATCAGGGCGCAAAATACCGTACATCCGTTTATTATCGCTATGACTGCCAATGCATTGCAGCAGGACAAGGAAAAGTGTTTTGAGGCCGGAATGGACGATTATCTCAGCAAGCCGGTTATCCTCGACGACTTGGTGGTGCTGCTCGAAAAATGGGCGGCCCGTTTGGAACCGCGCCATTCGGGCAATGTGTAGCCCCCGGCGATTTCGAAAACTCTGGCAAAACAAGAAGAGCAGCTTTTAGGCTGCTCTTTTGCGTCTGTTTGTGATGAAGTGTTAATAAGCTTTGACGATAGCCTGCTTGGTACAAAATCCATACCATTTGTTCGAAAGTGATCGAATAGCGTAGGGCGTCATAGTTCCTGTTTGTTGATGACACAAATATAATGGATTATTTCCTTTATAATGGATATAATCCATAAAAATATTTTCGACCGATTCCCGGCGAGCTGTTTTGGGCAAATAGTTGTTGGATTTAGTTCAAAGAAGCCAGTGAATCCCGCAAGGAAACGTCCTCGTGCGACGCGTCATAAACGCACTGTCCGCCCTTCACGACCAGGATCTGGGGAGATTCGTGCACAACGCCAAAGTTGTTTGCAATGGCCTGGGATTCCTTGCGGTTCTGGATCACGTCCACAATGTAAATGGGTATCTGAATGTCGGAAGCCGCATTAACTTCCGATCTGAGTTGCCGGTAGGCCATGAGACTGGTAGCGCAACGGGGGCTGTGTTTATAAATGATGGAGTAATCGGCCGATTGATAAATATTATCTACTTCTTCTTCACTATTAATAGTAATCCAGTTCATAACCTGTCAAAAATTTCGTCAAACTATTTGCAACAGGTTACACAACACACAAAACGTGGTTTTTCATTCCATTGGAATTGAAAAAATGCTCTCAGAGCAGCTCAAAGCACAAATCAGGCATTTTTGCTCCATCGAGGAAATTGAAGACGCTGCTCGAAACCGTTTGATTTTTGTGTTTGTAGAAGTCCGTTACCAAACCAGAATGTTACCGTATCAAGAATAAATGACGAGGTCTAATATAAACCTATAAGTTTATTTTTATGGAGGTAAATGGTATATTTGAAGTGGTGCCCGGTGGCTTGCACTCGATTCAGTTTGCAGGGGAAGACGATCATGAGTTTTCGAGGATATTCCGGTTGTGGAACGATGCAGAATATTTGCAATCGTTTTTCGAGATACATTATGGCGATTTACTGGCTTTTTGGGAGTATATGCCTGTTAAGGAGGCAGTAAGGGTCACTAGGATGGAAGCTGCAAGGCTTGAAAATGAAATATTGAGTATAGCTATTTCTGTCGCGCTTGGAGGTTCCGAAAATTTATCGATGATATTTAAGCCGTTAAGTCCAGCAACATGGCGCGTGGATAAAATCGAAAAGAGTAAAGCCCGCGGATTGCGAAGGAAGAGTTGGCTAAGGGTATATGCTATCAGATTGGGCGTGAACCATTTCGTTGTGACGGGTGGAGCGATTAAATTGACGCGAACCATGAACGAGCGTGAGCACCTCTACGAAGAGTTAGCAAAACTGGAAGAAGTTTGTCGGTTTTTGAGGGGCGACCAAAAAGATGATTTTGGATTATTTGAATTATTTTAAAGCAAAGGAAATGGACGCATTAACTAAATTAAAACTCATGGCAGTGCCGGACACGACCTGGATAAAGGAAGCTACATTCCGTCAGGAAAATGCCTACTGGCTGGATGTGTCATTTGACATCGCATTAGAAGTCTTATGTACATTGCGTGAAAAAGGCATGACGCAACGTGACCTTGCTGAAATGATGGGCTGCTCCCCGCAGTACATCAGCAAAATCCTGAAAGGTTCCGAAAACCTTACGCTTGAGACGATCTGTAAAATGCAAAAGGTGCTTCAAATCAAATTGATTGAAACACCTTATAGCCGTTTACTGGATGCTAAGCCTTCTTCTCAACCGGAACAACAATAAAGTTGAGCAGTTCCGTGTGCCGGATCACCGAAATGTCCGTTATGCGAAGGATGTCGCGGGTGGTGAGTGCTTTGAACAGTTCATTGGAATTGCGGACAGGCTTGCCGTTGAATGAAACGATGATGTCGCCTTCCATCAGCTGCGAGCGCGATGCAGGAGTATTCGGTTCAATGTGCGTGATGAAGATGCCCTCGTGGTTTGGGAGCTTGTGGTGCTGACGGACGCGCTCATTCAAAGGGACATCCTGCAATTGCAGCCCCAGGTAAGCCTTGAATACCTTACCGTCGCGGATTAGTTGCCGTGCAATCTCCTTCGCCGTATTAATATCAACCGAAAAACTCAGTCCCTGAGCTCCCTGAATGACTGCTGTGTTGACGCCGATCACCTCTCCATCGGTATTGATCATCGGGCCGCCGGAGTTTCCCGGGTTCAGCGCCGCATCCGACTGGATTACATTATCGACAAACCGGCCCGATTGCGTCTGCAAAGTCCGGCCGAGCGCGCTTACCACGCCTGTGGTGACGGTATGCTGGTAGCCGTAAGGGTTTCCGATCGCGATCACAAACTGGCCGATCTGCAATGCGCCCGAATCGCCGAGTTTAGCTACCGAATAGCCCTGGGTGTATATTTTGAGGATAGCGAGGTCGGTGTCCGGATCTTTGCCTACTAGTGCGGCTTCGATCTCGTTCTCATTCAAAAGGCTGACCATAATTTTCTCAGCACCATCGACTACGTGGCTGTTGGTAAAAATGAGCCCGTCGGAAGAGAATATAAACCCCGAGCCGGAGCCGGCCGGGCGGATTTTACCATTGATTGTCTTGAATATATCGATTTTTACAACGGCATTTTTGATCTGATCAACCGCGCCGATGATCATACTTGAAAAGGTGTCCATAGCTGCTGGATATCGTTTTAGGGATGCCTGTTCAAAAAGCTGTCCAGCAGGCCCTAAGTGCCAAAGTGGCGCGCTGCGGAAGTACAGCACGCCAAAAGGGCATGATAAGCATTAAGGCAGGGTCAGCACAATCTTCCCGAGCGACTTTCCGGTTTCTATTTCGTCGTGCGCTTTCGCGATGTCTTCAAACGGATATGTGATGGAAACGTAAGACCGGATCTCTCCGGATTTGAGCAGCGCGGCGAGTTGCCGCATGTCCTCACCGTTCGAAGTGACATTGAGCGTGTGAGCATATATGTTCTTTTCCTGTACTTTCTGAATCAGTTTTTCGTCGGTGAAAGGTACCAGGAGCGCGATGAGCCTGCCACCTTCCTTTACGGCTTCCAGCGAACGGAATATGTGATCGCCGAAGAGCGAATCGATCACAATGTCGGCGTCGTGCACAAGGTCTTCGAACCGGGCAGCTGTGTGGTCGATGAATTCGTCCGCGCCAAGGCCCAGGATAAAGTCTTTCTTGGCTCCGGAGCCCGTTCCGATGACGTAGGCACCGAAATGTTTGGCGATTTGCACGGCGTAGTGTCCGACACCGCCGCCGGCTCCGTGAATCAATACTTTTTCTCCCGGTTTCACTTTCCCATAAGTAACCAGGGACTGCCAGGCTGTGAGTGCCGCCAAAGTGGCGGCAGCAGCCTCTTCGTGCGAAATGTTGTCCGGTTTCAGTGCGAGCTGGTCGGCGGGAGCGGCCACGTATTCGGCATATGCTTTGCCACGGCCGCGGAAATTGACCATTCCAAATACCTCATCTCCCGCTTTCCATTGACTGACCTCGCGGCCGACGGCTTCAACAACGCCCGAAATGTCCCAACCAATAATGACCGGCTCGCCCGGCTGCGGCTGAACAAACATGTCGAGGGCGAATGCATGGGTTCTCACAAATGCATCGACCGGGTTAATACCTATTGCTTTGACGCGAACCAGTACTTCATTCTCTTTGATCGAAGGTGTAGGTATGTCGTTGATTATCAGGTTTTCAGTCCCTCCGTTGTTTGCTAATGTGATGGCTTTCATAATTTGCAATGGTTTTGATTTGATGTCTGCAAATTTCGTGGGCCACTCACTTTTTCGGGTTGTAAAAATTTGGGTTAAATCGGTAACTTTGGGGGTATGCGTATCCATCATATCCACCAGCCCTTCGATGTCCTGCTAGTGACGGTCGATGAATGCCCGATCAAGGAGCACAAGAATACCTTTATCGAACTGGTGTATATGTTCGATGGGGCAGGGACATACCACATCAATCAGAATGAGTTTCGGTATCAGAAGGAGAACCTGTTTTTGGCGATGCCAATGGATTTGCATTATACCGAGGTGAAGGAGACGACGGCTTTTATGTTTATTCGTTTCAATAATATCTATTTGAATGCACAAAAGGCCCGTGATGAGTATAGTAACCTGGGCGACTGGATTCATAAATTGGAATATATCTTCCATAACAACAATCACCTGCAAGGTTGTATTCTCAGAAATCAGCACGATAAGCCGCTCGTGAGGGCATTGATGGAGGCGATCAGGCAGGAGTATGCCAACCGGCAGACGCTGCACAAAGAACTTGTACAACAATTACTCAACACCCTGCTGACAGTTGTCGCCAGGAATATTACCACCCATATTCCGGAAAAGACAAAGCTCGCGCAAAACACATCCCTGGATATTATCCATTATATCCACCAAAATATTTACAACCAGGATCTGCTGCGCGCCGAGCGCATTGCTTCCCATTTCAATATCTCGCTCAATTACCTCAGTGAATATTTCAAAAAGCACACGCACGAGACGTTGCAGCAATACATTATCAACTATAAAATTGCATTGGTAGAAATTCGCCTGAAACACAGTGATATGCGTATCAATGAAATAGCTGCCGAACTGGGTTTTACAGACGACAGCCATCTCATTAAGACTTTCAGGAAACACCGCGGTATGAGCCCGCTCGAATACCGGCGGGAAGCTCTCGCGATGGTATAGGTGAGCCCTATTTTACGATTTTCAGCTCGCGACCATCAACCGATACAACGTACAAACCCTTTGGAAGGTGAGCGATGTTCAAATGAACGGCTTTTTCTCCGGTTTTGGCGCTCTGCACCAGCTTGCCCGCGCTGTTAAAAATATCGATACGGTTCAATGCCTGACCGGATTCCACGGTGATCAAATCCGAAGCAGGGTTAGGAAAAACGCGTACGGTTTCATTTCCATTGACGCGAACGCTCACAATGCGTGTAAGGTCGGTTCGGCCGTCTGCGTCAACTTGCTTCAAGCGGTAGTAATAGATGCCTTTTGGAAGAAATTCATCTTCATATTGATAAAAAGAGCTGTTTCGGGTGTTACCCATGGCATTCACGGTTTTGACGGTCACAAATGTCCGGGAGTCACTGCTCCGCTGCACTTCGAAGTGTGACGCGTTCACCTCGGAAGCCGTCGCCCAGTCGAGCGTTACGCGCCCGGTAATGCCCATATGGGCGCTGAACGATTGCCAGGTTACCGGCAGCGGGGTTGCCAGTACATTCAATGCAGGAGAGAAAACCGTATTGCGGTTGGAATCTACGACTTTGAGTTTGTACAACCCCGCCCCAACGGTCCATTGTTGCGAAGTGCTTTGTACCTGGTTGCAATCGCCGAAATTGAGCCAATTGTATTGGGAGCCACCCGGCAACGAAGGGCCTGTAAATGTGACCTGCGAACTGCCCGGTACGTTAGCAGCGTCGACAGCCGGTGGCGGTGTCGCGGCATACGGGTTCGATTGGCTGAGGAAATCGGGCGTGATTTTGTCTGCCCAGAAGCCTGCAAGGGAAATAAGTCCCGAGTAGATTTGTCCGTCGGGCGAGGTGGTGACGCCATCCCCGCGAAAGTGAACCTCGTCGTGGCGATATTCAATGCTGTAATACGGATCCGTTTCGGGACCCTGAAATACATGAGGATAAAGTCCGTCGTTGTTGATCAGTTCGTTTTGGGCATTTACCACATTGGCCGAAACGCGGGTCGCGCCGTTGACGGTAAATCGCGAAGCACGCGCCACTACCCAGCCAAGGTTCGGCTTTCCGGTGAGGTTGCGGCTTGCGTTGACAACGTCCCAAAGCGCCGACAAATACCGGTTGTAGGTGTTGTCGCCCGGCTGCTCGAGGTAATTGTCCGATTCTCCCTGGTGCCATAAAACTGCCCTCACGCCCAGTTGAGCAATATAATAGTTCAATGCAAGCCGTAAATGCCCGAATGGTAGCCCCGCTGGGAAAGTGTAGCCGAATGCGCTCGTCGTTACGCCGTTGGGATCGATCGTTTGTTTCCAGTTATCGACCCCGGTACTCGACCACCCGCTGTTGAATATCATTACCGGCACGCGCAGTTTCTCGTAAATCTTGTCACCAAAAGAACCCCAACACCAAGCATAATTGCCAAATGGTGCTGTTTTTACGTTGGCATCCAGTTGCACAAACTCAGGGCAGGGGAGCTGGACATTGGAATAGGGGTTAATGGTCGATGTTCCCGGGTCCACATTCTGAAAGTTGACGCTATTGACCTGGTCATGCGCCGCAGCGGGGCCATTCGGATTGGAATCGCCGCCCGTCGCGTTGGATTGACCGGCCACTACAAAAACTTCACCCACGCCTACGCGGGAAAGCGTCGCGATCGCGGAAGTACCTCCGCCATTTGCTACGCCGCGAGCTTCCAGCTGGTACCAGCCGCCTTTTAAATGTACGGACCCCAAAAACTGGCCTGCCGAAATCTGGTCGTCGAGCGTTGCCCAGCCTCCGCCTGCGGGAAAGGATTCACCCTCAGCGGGTACGCGGGGCGTCAGTCTCACCTCGATCTTCTGGTAGGGCTGCGTAATATACCCACCTATATATACGTCGGCCTCATTGGCGTTGTTGCGCTGAAATACGGCCCTTTCGGTGGGAAATGTTACTACAACCTGGGATAAGATTTTGTGTGAAGTGATGAGAACTAATACTAAAACAAGGAGTGGTAGTTTTCTTTTCATAGGTTACTTTTTACGATAGATGGATAGCGTTAATGTGATTTTAAAATGCCAAAAGCCGCCCTTACATTCCTATCAGGAACGCATATGCAATTTCCGGTAAGTTGTGGAAGGACATTTCTCGTCGAAATTTAGGCAAATAAGTGATCCGAAATGCAGCCGTCGACGGTTCGATTTATTTTATGGTGCTCCGGCGCTCGGGTGCCCGGACAAAACCTCTAAATTTGCCTCATGTCAAAAATGATCCCGCAAAACCTGATTGAAATAATGGTCCACAACGCGCAAGAGGTACAAAACCAGCTTGCGAAGGACCATGCCCCCGTTGTGAAGCTGCATTCCAAATATGGTAAGGCCATTTGGCTGCTTTCCGAGCTCGATCCTGTTAATAATATCGCTTTCGGCCTCTGCGACCTGGGGCAGGGCAATCCCGAGCTTAGTTATGTATCGCTGTCGGACCTTGCCAGCCTCAAACATGCGCGCCTGAAAGTACCGATGGTCGAAACGGACCCTGCATTTGATGGGAAATATCCGATGAGCGTGTACCTGAAAGCGGCGAAAGCAGCCGGCAGGGTAGTGGAGGAGGACGCTGTGCTGAGTTTACTGAGCCCGCTCGAATAATTTTCCAGTTTCCGTTTTTCTTGTCCTAGTTCAATGCCTTGCCCCTGCCCGGGGATATACCTTTGTATCATCAAAAACAAAGAAACATCTTAACTGAACAAGACAATGGAAAATACAATCAACGGCATCCACCACATTACAGCTATCGCTGGCGACGCCAAAACCAACTACGATTTTTATACAAGGGTATTAGGCCTGAGAATGGTGAAAAAAACCGTCAATTTTGACGACCCTAATACCTACCACTTTTATTACGGTGACGAAAATGGTACGCCAGGTTCGATCCTGACTTTCTTCCCATGGGGTAATCAGATCCCTGCCGGACGCCGCGGAACCCGCCAGGCAACCGAGATCGGATATTCGGTACCCGAAGGCAGCCTCGATTTCTGGTTGAAAAGATTGGACGCGAACAAAATCACTTATAACAAACCTGCTGAAAAATTCGGGGAGCAATACCTGACCTTCCTGGATCCCGACGGTTTGAAATTTGAATTGACCGTTCCCAAAATCACCGACAACCGTATTCCATGGACAACTTCGGAAGTAGCGGCAGAATATGCGACCCGCGGCTTCCACAATGTGACGATCACGACCAACAATATCGAGGAAACAGCCAAAGTATTGACCGACATCTTCGGGTACCGCCTGGCCGAGCAGCATGTGAACCGCTTCCGGTTTGTGACCGACGCTGTTGAGAATGCCAATATCGTCGACCTGGTGGAAGCTCCCGGTGAAAGAGCCGGTCACGTGGCCAAAGGTTCGGTTCACCACATCGCGTTCCGTGTTGCGAATGATGATATTCTGATGGAGTTCCGCAAAAAAGTACTGGATGCAGGTTTGCAGATCACCGATAAAATCGACAGAAACTACTTCTACTCGCTCTATTTCCGCGAACCAGGGGGCGTTTTATTCGAAATCGCGAGTGATAACCCAGGCTTCGCAACCGACGAAACCGTAGAACAACTGGGTTCAGGCTTAATGCTGCCTCCTCAATACGAACCTCGCAGAGAGCAGATCGTGAAAGTGTTGCCGGTACTTAATTAATGACTGAATGACTGACTGAGTGAATGACCGAATGAAATCCTATTCAGTCATTCACTCATTCAATCATTCAATCATTCACTCATTCAATCATTCAATCATGCAAAATTGACTCATGTACACCCATAGCAAACAATTCATCACAAGCGGAGTTCCCATTCAGCAAGCCAAAAAGGCGATCATTATGCTGCATGGCCGGGGTGGGACTGCCGCTGATATTATTTCCCTTCAAAGGGTTTTGAATCTGAGCGATTTTGCGATTTATGCGCCTCAGGCCACGAATAATAGCTGGTACCCTTACAGTTTCATGGCACCGGTCGCGCAAAATCAGCCTGCATTGGACTCGGCTCTGGCATTGGTAGGGGACGTAGTGGCCGAAATTGAGGCCGCGGGAATTCCTGCCGAGCAGATTTATTTCGCCGGTTTTTCGCAGGGAGCTTGCCTTACACTGGAATATACCTCGCGCAATGCCCGTAAGTATGGGGGAATCGTTGCTTTTACAGGCGGGCTGGTCGGCAAGGAATTGGAGATCGACAATTACAATGGCGATTTCAAACAGACGCCGGTGTTTGTTTCGACTGGTAACCCCGACCCTCACGTGCCCGTGTCGCGGGTGCAGGAGAGCGTGACAATCCTGGAAGACATGAATGCGGTGGTCAATCAGGTGATTTACCCGGGCCGGCCGCACACGATTTCAGGCGAGGAAATTCAATTGGTGAACAACACGATTTTGAAGTAATCATGAAAAATTCCGTACTGCATCCGGCAGCGTCGCGCTTTTACGCCGACCATGGATGGCTCCAAAGTGCACAGACTTTCAGTTTTCACGGAAATTATGATCCTCAACGCATTCAGTTTGGTGCGTTGAGGGTTTTAAACGACGATACTGTCAACGGCGGCAAAGGTTTCGGACGCCACCCGCATGATAACATGGAGATTATTTCGATCCCGCTGGAAGGTACGCTGGAACACCAGGATAGCATAGGTAACGTGGCGGTGATCCGTCGGGGGGAAATTCAGGTCATGAGTGCCGGTACCGGTGTTTATCATACCGAATTCAACAAAGACCCGGACGAGCCGGTGACGTTTCTGCAAATATGGTTGTATCCTAAAAAACTGAATGTTGCGCCTCGCTACGACCAGATGGATTATACTGCCGGCGACCGTCATAACCGTTTTCAGCAAATACTATCGCCGGACCCCAGTGACGATGGCGTATGGATCAACCAGGATGCCTGGTTCCATCTGGCCGAATTTGACGCGGGTTTTGAAACTCAATATCAGCTGAAAAAGGGAGGAAACGGCGTTTATGTGTTTGTGATTGACGGGCAAGTGGAGGTGAATGGACAGTCGCTTTCGACGCGTGACGGCTATGGTTTCTGGCCGGAATCTACCGTGTCTGTCAAAGCGGTGGAGAAAAGTTCTCTGCTCGTGATCGAGGTTCCTGAGAAGTGGTAGCATATTAATTTGAAAGGATCGGTAACATGTTGCAAATCAATATCCTGGCAGTAGCCAACCATCCCGAAATCCTGGAAACGATTATCCGGTTGATCAACCAGAACGAGCTCTGGAATGGTTTGCCTGCCGGTTCTTTGGAAGAAGCGGAGGAAGTACTTCGCTTAAATTCGGTTGATTTAGTACTTTTGGGGGTCGGTGTAGATGAGGAAACAGGCGAGAGAATCACATCACTTTGCCAGTCCATCGACCCGCGGATCGTCTGCCTGCGTCACTTCGGGGGCGGCAGCGGACTGTTATATTCTGAGATCCGGCATGCGTTGGCCAGCGGCTGATCGCCGGTGGCCAACCGTCGGTGGCTAACCGCCGGTAGCTAACCCATTAACCTGATGTTTGAAAAAATTAACAACTACGCACTGAGGTGCTTGCCATTTACTCCACAGGACCTCGAATTTTTCGATTCGTTACTCCAATTCAAAACATACTCCAAAAAGACTTTCCTCTTACAGCAGGGGGAAGTTTGTCAGTTTGAGGCCTACATTCTGAAAGGCTGCATTCGTACCTACTTCATCGACAGCGCCGGTGCTGAGGTTACGCTGCAATTCGCGGTGGAAGACTGGTGGGTGAGCGATATTACCAGTTTTCATAACCAGACCCCCAGCCACGTTTACATTGAGACGCTGGAAGACTGCGAAGTGCTTATCCTCACACCTGAAACAAAGGAAAAGCTCCTGGCGACCGTTCCAGGTTTCGAACGGATGTTCAGGCTCATGGTACAGCGCAACCTTGCCCAAACGCAAGAGCGGCTATTCAGGACTATCTCCAACAGCGCCGTTGAGAAATATCTTGATTTTCTGGAACGGTATCCAGCCATTCCCCAGCGTGTGCCGCAGCACTACATTGCGTCATATCTCGGCTTTTCTCCGGAGTTCCTGAGCAAGGTGCGCAGAAAATTGAGCGAAAAATAACTTACCTGAGTTAGCAAGCGGCTGATTACCTGCATATACGGCGCAAAAACATCCACAAATCGCAGGGATACACCGGCCTGGCTGCCTGGGAGCGGTTTGGAACAATAGTTTTTATCAATGCCGCATCACTAATCATGAATAATCATGGCAAATGCAGCAATCATAGAAACATTGAACGACCTGATCCTCATCAACAATGATCGCATCGTGGGCTACGAAAAGGCTTACGACGAAACGGAGACCAGTGACACCGACCTTCGTTCGGTTTACAACAGCCTGGCAAATCATAGCCGCGACAATGTGGTCGAACTGAGTAGCGAGGTTACCGCATTGGGCGGTGAGCCTGCCACGGGGACCATGGTATCGGGTAAATTGTACAGAGTGTGGATAGACGTCCGGGCTGCATTCAGCAGCGATGGCCGAAAAACGTCATTGGAAAGTTCGGAATTCGGCGAGGATGCAGCTCAGAAGGCATATAACTCGGCGCTCGAATCCGATGAGCTGACGCCAGAACTTCGCGCACTGATTACCCGTCAGAAGGCTACGCTGAAAAGCGGCCATGATACGATCAAGCGGCTTCGCGATGCCGAAAATGCTTATCATTAAAATCAGTTACAGTTCATCAGCAAAATGCAAGAGGCCGGCAAATCGCCGGCCTCTTGCATAATACCTCGTTATACTTTGTATGTCGTAATCAGTATTTCAGAATCCGCCATCGCCTTGATCGAGTGGGCGAGGTGCGCGTGGAAGGACATCATCTGGCCGGCTGTGGTGTAAAATACCCGCCCTTCGGTTTCGACTTTCAGTTCCCCGGCCAGCACCTGGAAGGTAAGCGCCTCATCTATCGAATGGTCGTTGACCATCGCACCCGATTTGAGAATGGCGATCACGATCGTGATTTTGTCTGATTTGTAGACGGTGATTGCGTTCCGGTCATTTTTTACCCATGATTTCTCCGATCTGAGCTGTTCAAGGTAGGTAGGAATATCGCTGAAAACATAAGGCGCATCCAGGATACGATCTCCTTCAGGTCGGTTTCCGGTCGAGTGGTTGGATTTGATTTCCATTGACATGGTGAATAAGTTGTTGATCAATAGGTTTTGGGACGCAGGAAAATCATGCCATTATGATATTAATAATTATTTTAATAAATTTTATAAAAAAATCCTGTTAAAGCAACCCTTTGTCCTACTTCGCCCGGGAGCGGAATCGCCTCACCTGAATTGATTTTTACCGAGAAATACTTGGCTCAAACAAATGACTTTTGCCTTTTGATCACAAGATCGACCGTTGAATAAATGAAATGGTACTTTTTTTAGAGTTAATCCATTATTTTTGGGCATCACACTCTTAACTAAAATTTAGCTGTGGAATTTAATAACAGGGAAATCGGCGCTACACTTGTTCTGGTCTGCATGGTAGCTTTTTGGACTTTATCGTCTATCCGCAGGCGGATCGCAGAAGAGAGAAAGAAGAAGATTCTCAAACAAGGCGTTCAGGCGAACGCTACCGTTCTGGCTATCCGGCCGACGGGCGAATACCTCAACAACCTGCCTGAGTTTCAGGTACAGGTGCAGGTACAACCAAAAGCTGGTAATGATTTTGTAACGGAGATGCGGGAGGTTCTTCCTTTTGCCAAATACGACTCCCTCCGCAAAGGCACGCAAGTACTCGTTAAATATGACCCCGAATACTACAAAAGAGCGATTTTCCTGCAAATGGCAGAGACTTTGATCTAAATTCTGACTTCACTGACTTTCATAAAAAAGGGCCTTGCGGCCCTTTTTTATTTACAAAACCATGAAGCAAGTGTGTGCATAGTGCTTACCGAACTGTGTGTGCAGCAGCCTGTGATGTGTATAGCAGATCAGGCTGACTGTTACAAATCAAATACCTAAAATTGACCTTCCCAAAGTTGCTGAATGAGAGGCTGGTGCGAATTATCAATCGGTAAATCGCGCTCTGATTAGCCCGTTTTTGCAGACTTTATGTTATTGTTAAGGGTGTTTTCGGAAGCCACTCCGGTGGTACCTTTGCAATCTCAAAAAAATCTCCCATGAAGCAACTTTTCTCGCTGATGCTCGCCTTTGTTCCGGTAATGTACTCCGCCGACGTATACGGCCAGGGGAAGGCAATCGGTCTGATAGCTCACCGGGGCGGGGTAGTGGATAGCACTTTTACGGAAAATGGACTGCCGGCGCTGCGGGAAGCTGCCCGTCAGGGCTACAAGATGGTCGAAACCGATATGCGTGTAACGGCCGACGGTGTTTTGATCGCCAACCACGATGCTGATTTCAACCGGTTCTATGGCGATCTGCGGAAGGTGACGGAGACGAGCTGGGCGGAAGCCCGGGCGTTGACCAGCAGGCTGGACGGAAATCATCCCATGCTCCTTGAAGATGTGTTCAGGTTTTGTGCTGAAAATAAAATGGCCGTTATGCTCGACAACAAGATCGCCGGGTTGGACACTGCCCTGTTCTCCGGGCTGACCGTCCTGCTGGACCGGTACCATCTTCGGGAGTCGGCCATCATGATCGGTACCGACGAGTCTACCGGATTTTTTACAGGAAAAGTACGGCTAAGCTGCTCCCGGAAGCAGTTAGAGGAAAACATGAAAAAGCCGGGCTATCGGCCGGATCATTATTATCTGTTCGAAAGGCCTGCCAGCCTCACGCGTGAGGACGTGGCGTGGGCACGGAAACATAACATCCGCGTTGTGGCGGCGATCAATAAATACCATTACCGCAAATCGGCAGACATGATGGCCGACGCAAAACGGGATTGCGAGCGCATGCTCGCGTACGGTGTGACCGAGTTTCAGATCGATTCGGAGTTTCGGCAATTCCTGCTGAAATAATTTTTCTAAAGAAAATGACAAATCGTTTTAGGGATTGACGGAAGTTGTTTGACTATACATACAGATCCGAGTAAAGGAGCACCCTCATGACTAAATTTCTAACTGATGAACAGCTGGTGACGCAGCTTCGCGAAGGCAACAAGCGTGCTTTCGAGGAGATCTACGACCGTTACTGGTATAAACTGTTCTGCATTTCCTATCATCAGGTAGGATCCCGGGAGGAGTCGGAGGAACTGGTGCATGATATATTCGAGAGCTTGTGGAACAAACGGTCGGATACCGAAATACGGAACCTGGCAACATACCTGGTGATATCGATGAAATACCGGGTGACCAATTTTATCAAATCGCAGATCACCTGGCGGCGCTATCAGGAATACCTGATCCTGAACAAAATTCAGGAAACCTATTCGACGGACGAGATCGTGCAGTTTTCGGATCTTTCACGGGCGGTGGACGAGGTGATGCGCAAGCTGCCGGAGAAGACCAGCCGGGTGTTCCAGCTGAGCCGGTTTGAGAACCGTCCGGTGAAAGACATTGCCGAGGAGCTGAATATTTCCGAAAAAGCCGTGGAATACCATATTACCAAATCATTGAAAGCATTAAGAGAAAATCTCTGGATGTATTATTCCAGCAACTAAAACCTATACACGCCTCCGCAAATGACATCTGATAACTACGAGAAACTGATCGAGAGATATATAGCCGGGGAAACCTCGGCGGAAGAGGACTTGCAGGTCGAGCAATACCTGAGGAAAAATCCCGCGGACGATTCCGAAATACTGCTGTCGGAAAAAGACGAGATAGGCCAGCGTATCCGGCAAAAGCTGCTGGCGAATACGACCAGAAAGCCCGTGAGAATAGGCTGGTGGGCGGCTGCTGCTGCATCGGTAGCATTGCTGGTGGGGGTATTCTTGTATAATGCCCCGAAACGGACTGCCTATTTTCCCGCATTGAGCTCATTATGGACCTGGAACGATGATGGCGAAGGTTTTGCGGTAAGCAATACCTCACACAAGCCCCAGCGGCTTACTTTGGAGGATGGGAGCGTGGTAATCCTGCAACCCAACAGCCGGATCAGCTATCCCGAGCATTTCGGAGAACGTAAAAGAACGGTTTACCTGCACGGTGAGGCATTTTTCCAGGTAAAAAGAGATGTGACCAAGCCGTTTATTGTTTCGACGGAGAACCTGGCTACACAGGTTTTGGGAACGAGTTTTAATGTAAAATCCTATGACGGCGCCGGCTCGATCGAAGTGCAGGTGGCTACTGGGCGCGTTTCGGTGTACGAGACTTCCGACAAGAAGACGTCCAGTAAGAACGGTTTCATTCTGACGCCGAATCAGAAGGTGGTATTCGATAAGGAATCGCGGAAAATGGAGCTGGGCATTGTGAAAAACCCGGTGGCCGTGAAACGTGCCGAGGCGGGCACGCGGTTTGAGTTTGCCGAAATACCCGCCGCGGAAGTACTGGCATTGCTGGAAAAGACCTATGGTATTGATATTGTCGTAGAGGGCGACGTCCTGCGGAATTGCCTTTTCACAGGAGACCTTAATGAACTGCCGATGTTCGATCAGCTTGACTTGATCTGCAAGGCGGTGAATGTCGAATATGAGCGCCGCGGTGCTTCGCTGTTTATTTCAGGCGAAGGATGCGGTAACTGATGGAAAAAGAAAAAGCAAGCCGGCCATGCGCTAACATGTCCGGCCGTTTTGAATACCCTTCCTGGCAGAAGGATACTGTTTGTTTTTGAGTTGTTCAGTTCACAAAAACCTTTAAAATTATGCATAAAAAAATACCCTACAAAAGGGTTGTTTACAAAGTCATGAGTACTACCGCTAAACAACTTTTGCTTGCTTTGATATGCTGCGGGATCTCCATGGCGCACGGCGTTTATAGCCAGGAGTTGCTGAACAAAGAGATTTCACTGAAAGTCGAATCGTTGGAAATCAGGCAGGTATTGCGCCAGATTGAAAAACAGGCCGACGTCAAATTCGTATACAGCTCGGGCAGTATCCAGGGCAGGAGCACAGTGGCGGCGAAGCAGCTTCAGGGTTCGCTGAACCGTGTGCTCGACCAGCTGCTCACGCCCCTCAATGTGTCTTACGAGGTAGTGGGTAATTCGAGGATATTGCTGAGAAAAAAGAACGACCCGCAAAGCGCAACGCCCTTTAGCGCCAGAACCGCGGGCATTATAGCCGATCGGACGATTACCGGAAAGGTAGTGGACGAAAAGGGCGACGGCCTGCCGGGCGTAAATATCCTCATTGTAGGTAGCCAGCAAGGTACTACTTCCGATCAGAACGGTCAGTATCAGCTTGCTGTGCCGGATAATGGCGCCACACTCCGTTTTTCGTTCATAGGCTACGTGAGCCAGGACGCGTTAGTGGCCAACAGCTCCGTCATCAATATTACAATGGCTCCTGATGTGAGCGCATTAAAAGAAGTGGTGGTAGTGGGTTATGGAACGCAGGAAAAAAAGGATGTAACAGGTGCAGTATCGTCGGTTAAAGGTTCTGATTTTCAAAACCTTCCATCGGGTGGTGCGCAGCAGGCATTGCAGGGCCGTGCGGCGGGTGTGAATGTGATCCGTAACGGCGGTGCGCCGGGTGATGCGGGTACGATCCAGATCCGCGGTTTTGGTACGGTGAACAACGCCGACCCGTTGGTGGTCATCGACGGCGTTCCTGCCGGTTCGATGAACGACGTGAACCCGAACGATATCGAATCTATCGAAATCCTGAAAGATGCTTCTGCGTCAGCTATCTATGGAACGCGTGCGGCAAACGGTGTGGTGATTATCACGACCAAGCGCGGCACTTTCGATAACCCGATCAGTGTAACATTGAATGGCTATGCCGGTATCAGCAACCGCATCAAAACCCTTGATATGCTGGAAGCTCCGGATTTGGCGGCATTGAAACGTGAAGCGTACAAAAACGACGGCTTGCCTGTGCCTCCGATTTGGGAAGATGCCCAGTACCAAACCCAGAAAACCAACTGGCAGGATGCGCTGCTCAAACAAGGCGTTACCCAGAACTACGACGCGGCGATCCGCGGTGGCGGCAAGTATTCGTCGTTCTCGATTTCGGGCGGCTACTATAATGAAAAGGGTATTATCGGCAAATCGTATTATACGCGATACACATTCCGCGTCAACTCGGATCACAAGATCGGATCGAGGCTGAAAATAGGACAGAACCTGCAATTCACGAATACGCACAATACCTCGCCCAACACGACTTCTTCGCAAACCGGTTTGCTCTGGAGCGCCATCCGCTTTCACCCGGGTCTTCCGATCCGCAATGCCGATGGTTCTTACAGCTCAACCAAGGGTATCGGAGCATTCGGGGATATTAACAACCCCATTTTTACGGTCGATACGCAGGATCAGAACAATATCCGCAACCGCATTTTGGGTAGCCTCACCGGCGAGCTGGAATTGTTGAAGGGCCTGAAATTGCGTGCGAACCTGGCAATGGACGCCACTTTTTCAGAAAGCACGAATTTTGAAGTAAAAATCAACGATCAGTTCCGTACCAATTCCTACAACCAGCTGGATTTGACCCATGGTAAATACTGGTCGTTTTTGCAGGAGTATTTCCTTTCTTATGACAAGAAGTTCGGTGCGCACAGCCTGAACCTCGTGGGCGGTTATACTTCCCAGACATTCAATAGCATTTCTTCCCGGCAGCGCGGCCGCGATTTTGCAAGCGAGGATCCTACGCTGCGCTACCTGCAATATGCGGGAACGATCGTATCGGTGGCGGGCGAAGACGGTAACCGCAGCTACGACGCGCTGGCTTCGTGGTTTGGTCGCGCCAACTACTCGTTCATGGACCGCTATTTGCTTACGGCGACTTTCCGTTCCGATGGTTCGTCCAAATTCGCACCGGGTAACCGCTGGGGCTATTTCCCGGCATTCTCATTGGGATGGAGACTTTCGGAGGAAGATTTCTTCAAGAATGCATTGCCGGTGTTTAGCAACTTCAAGCTAACGGGCGGCTGGGGACAGCTCGGCAACCAGAACGTGAACTCATTGCAATACCTGGCGCTGATCAACTCGTCATACCGTTATGCGCTGGGCGCCGGCGGCACGCAAAATCCAATCTCGGGCGCTGCACAAAGCCGTCTGGCTAACCTGCAAATAGGTTGGGAGACTGCCGAAATGAGCAATTTCGGTGTAGAAGCAGGGCTTTGGAAGAATGCGCTGTATTTGTCAGTCAATTACTTCATCAAGGATACCAAGAAAATGCTGCTGGCGCCGCCGTCTGTCGGAACGATTGGTACTTCTATTATTCCTGATCAGAATATCGGTCAGTTGCGCAACAAAGGGGTGGAAATCGAGGCGTCTTACCGTCATTCATTCGGCGACTTGACCCTGAACCTGAGCGGCAACGCAACATTGATCAAAAACCGCATTACGCAACTCGCTACGCCCGGCGGCTTCCTTGCATCGCAGCTGTACGGGCGCGGGCAACAGGAGATCGTGCGCACTTATGAGAACAATCCTTACGGCACGTTCTACGGCTATAAGACCAATGGCCTGTACCAAAGCCAGGCTGAGATCGATGGCGACCCTAACATTGCCAACGATTCGCGCAAAACGAATGGCCAAATTCACCCGGGCGACGTCCGCTTCCTGGATTTGAATGGCGACGGCATTGTTGACGACAAGGACCGGACGATTATCGGAAGCCCGCAGCCAAAGATCAACTACGGTCTGAATGCAGGTTTGAACTACAAAGGATTTGATTTTAATCTGTTCTTCGTAGGCGTAGGCGGCGTTTCGATCTTCAATGCCGACCGTATGCAGGGTCTGGATGCAAGCTATTCTTTCAACTTGTACCAGGAAGCCAATGAGCGCTGGAATGGTGCCGGTACCAGCAACACCGTGCCGCGCCTGAGCATTGATAACCCGAACCGCAACTTCCGTCCTTCGGATCTCTTTATCGAGAAAGGAGACTTCTTCCGCTTGAAAAACTTCACATTGGGTTATACCATCCCTAAAACCGTGATCGAGAAAGTGAAACTGACCCAGGCGCGGATTTACATCACCGGACAGAACGTGTTTACGCTGACCAAATATACTGGTCTGAACCCCGAGTTGGGTTATGTAGGAGGAGACAAGGCAGCAGGATTGTACAATCAGCTGAATGTCGACTATGCGCAGTATCCGCAGGCACGCACCTGGACGATCGGCGCAACTTTGTCCTTTTAATCCCAACCCACACCAGCTCCCAAAGAGAACCCGATATGAAAAAGATATATGTAATGGCCGGATGGCTTTTCCTGATGGCCGCAACCAGTTGTAACGACGACCTGCTCGACAGCACCCCTTACGGACAGGTTACCTCTCAGCAATTCTGGCGCAATGGCGATGACGTGGTAGCTGCTACCAACGCCATTTATGCCCCGTTGCTGAACGAAGACGGCTTTGCCCACACCGAATATACCTTCGACAACTGCTCGGACGACATGAACCGCGCCGGCGACCACTCCGACGAGACCTCGCTCGAAATGTTCACCTTCGATGCAGCCAATTCGCACATTCTGGCCACGTGGTCGACCAAATATGAGGTGATCTCGCGCGCGAATGCGGTGCTGATCAACGCTCCGAAAGTGACGATGGACGAGGCATTGCGTAACCGCAGCATGGGCGAGGCATATTTCCTCCGCGGATTCGTGTACTGGCGCCTTTCGCTGATTTACGGCGAAGTGCCTATTATCCTCGAAGACGACGCGCTGAAAAACAACTATAATAAACCGAAAGCCACCCTCGCCGAGGTACGTGCGCAGGCTGAATCGGATTTTCAGAAGGCGGCTGCGCTGCTGCCCGTGAGCTATGACGATGCACAGTCGGGCCGGGTAACGCAGGGCTCTGCGAATGGTTTTCTGGCGAAATTGTATGTGTACCAGGAAAACTGGGCGAAGGCGATCGAATCGGGACAGAAAGTGATTGGAAATGCGGCTTACAAGCTGGCTTCCAATTATGACGAAAACTTCCAGCTCGTGACCGAGAATAACCCGGAAATCCTGTTCTCGCTGCAATACGAAACCGGCTGGACGACCGACAACTCGCCAACCTTCTACCACACGCCGCAGGCATTTGGCGGTTGGGGCTTCCACGAGCCGATCGAAGACCTCGTGCAGGAGTTTGAAAAAGGTGACCCGCGCCGCTCTTACTCCATTTACAGTCCCGGTGATAAGGTTACCCGCGGTTCGGCAGGTACCACTACTTTCGCGGCTAATATGACCCGCGTAACCGGCTACTCATTCCGCAAGTATACCAGCTTTACCGACGCCGGCGACATGAGCCAAAGCCTGAATGCGCCTTTCCTCCGCTCGGCAGACGTGTATCTGTTGGTGGCCGAGGCGAAGATCCGTTCCGGTCAAAGTGGGGATACCGAGCTCAATGCCGTACGGAAACGCGCCGGACTGGCTGCTAAAACCGGTGCGAAAATGACCGACATCATGCACGAGCGCCGCGTGGAGCTCGCAGGCGAAAACGAGCGTCACCAGGATTTGATGCGTTGGGATAAAGCAGGGCTGATCGACATCGCAGCACATTACAAAATCGCCCGCGGGCCGTTCAAGCCAAGCCGTAATTTCATCAAACCCAAGCATTACTATTTCCCGCTTCCGCAGCGTGAGGTGGATTTGAGTAATGGGGTTTTGAAGCAGAATAGTAATTATTAATGATTGAATGAATAGTCAGTGGGTCAGGAATTGTCATTTATTGAAGTAATTTATTTACAGTTCCTGACCGCTCCTGACTATCAATGACCATTCCTGACTACCAATGACCATTCCTGACTATCAATGACCACAGTACGCTCTTTCCTGATCGTCATCGTTCTACTCTATGCTGCATTCGCTTGCCAAACCCGCGAGCACGCGCTCACCGGCGTGTGGCGCACGGATTCGATCAGCAACTTTGTGAATGGGTTTAGTTTTACCAATAATGCATTCGATGAGCATTGGTCGACATTCGAATATGGTGCAGATGGCGTGATGACCGAGCGCAAGAAAGAGAAGTTTAAGACCTACCGTTACCAGCTCCTGAGCGCCGATTCGCTCGTATATACCGATTCGACGGGCCACCGGCTGAGCGGGTTTCAGATCGTGAAACTCTCGGATGAGCATTTGATATTGAAAAAGGCGCAGAAGCCTTACCTTCCCGGAAAAAACCAGGAGCTGTATGAAGTCCGGTTTTTTACCAAAATCCACGCCGACGGAAAGCAGTAAATGTATTCGCCCATGACCCGCCCGCTAATTCTGTTTATTTGCATTGCCTGCCTGATCGGAGCCTGTACTCCCAAAAAAGACGATCAAAAGCTGTTTGAATTGCTTTCGCCGGATGAAACCGGCGTTCATTTTAACAACCGGCTCCATGAGGACGACCAGCTCAACATTCTCACCTACGAATATTTCTACAATGGCGGTGGGGTAGGTGCGGGTGATATCAACAACGACGGCCTTACCGACTTGTTTTTCACCGGCAATATGACCGAGAGCAAGTTGTATGTCAACAAAAGCAAGGATCAGCGAATTGAATTTGAGGATATTACCACAAAATCGGGTATCGAAATACCCGAAGGCTGGGCAAGGGGTGTGGCGATGGTGGATATCAATGTGGACGGCTTTCTGGATATTTACGTTTGCCGCGCAGGTCCCGCGCAGGCTGGTAAGCTATCCAACCTGCTCTTCATCAATCAGAAAAACAACACATTTAAAGAGGAGGCCAAAGCCTACGGGCTCGATTACAGCGGCAATACCACGCAGGCCGCATTCTTCGATTACGACCACGACGGAGACCTGGACGCTTATCTGGTCACGAACGTGATGAATATGCGAGGGCCGAACAACATCCGAGCGAAGGTCAGCGACGGCTCGTCGGCCAACGCCGACCGCCTTTTTCGCAATAATGGAAATGGCACATTCACGGACGTTTCGAGGGAGTCGGGCATTCTGGAAGAAGGTTACGGCCTGGGCATTGCGGTTACCGACGTGAACAGCGATGGCTGGCCGGATATCTACATTTCAAATGATTATGTGTCCAATGACCTGCTTTACATTAACCAGCGAAACGGTACGTTTAAAAATGAAATAGCCTCTTATTTCAAACATCAGAGCTACTCGGCGATGGGGAACGACGCGGCAGACATCGACAACGATGGGCTCGTCGACTTCATTACCGTGGATATGTTGCCCGAAGACCCGGTGCGCCGCAAGAATATGTTCGGGCTGATGAACTATGACCGGCATTTGTCGGAGCTGAGAATGGGTTACGAGCCGCAATTCATGCGGAATACATTGCAGCATAACGAGGGTATGATCCCGGGGCAACACCGGCCCGCATTCAGCGAAATAGGGCGATATGCTGGGGTGGAAGCGACGGATTGGAGCTGGGGCGCATTGTTTGCCGACTACGACAACGACGGTTTCCGCGACCTGATGATCACCAACGGATACCCCAAGGACATTACCAACCGGGATTTTGTGATTTACCGCATGGCTGAGTACGAAATGCAAATGCGCTCAGGCAGCGGTGACAGTCGCAAGTTAGCCGAAGCACTGAAAAAAGTGGAAAGTGCCCACGTCCCCAATTACCTTTTTTCCAACAATCACGACCTTACATTCGCCAACAAATCGGCCGAATGGGGCTTTGATATTCCTTCATTTTCGAACGGGGCCGTTTATGCCGACTTCGACAACGACGGCGACCTGGACGTAGCGATGAATAACATCGACCGGGAAGCGTTTTTGTATGAAAACCATTCGGACCGGAAGCCTGACCAGCATTCGCTGACGGTCAAACTGAAAGGCCCGGCCCTGAACCGGGATGGTTTTGGCGCGAAAATCTGGGTTTGGACCGCCAAAGGCAAGCAATATGCCGAGCATTCACCTTACCGCGGTTACCAATCGACGACCGAACCGAACCGTGAGCATTTCGGCCTTGGTAATGCTGCGCAAATTGACAGTCTGACGATCGTCTGGCCCGATGCCCGAATTCAGGTATTGAAGCAGGTTAAAGCGGACCAAATACTCGAACTGGATCATACAAAAGCAGCAGGTAGTGCTTCTGCGAACTACCCGGCATCGGCAGTAAATGCTCCTTGGTTTACCGCCTTGAAAAGTGGAGGCATTGATTTTCAGCATAAAGATGATCTCTACATTGATTTCAAAATACAGCCGCTGTTACCTCATTTACTGTCCCAAAACGGCCCCGGGATTGCGGTGGCGGATGTGAATGGCGATGGCCTCGATGATTTTTACGTAGGCGGGGCATTCAATCAGTCAGGCCGTGTTTTTGTCCAGGATAAGCAGCAGCACTTCACTTCGGGAGCGTTGGTAGCCGGGCAAAAATACGAAGAGGATATGGGCTCGCTTTTCTTCGATGCCGATGGGGATGGTGACCAGGATTTGTATGTGGTGAGTGGGAGCAATGAGTTTGAAGCCGGTTCCCGTTATTACCAGGATCGGCTGTATATGAATGATGGGAAAGGCCATTTTAAGTTAAACGCCGACGCGTTGCCGCCACTCGCTGCCAGCGGTTCCACGGTAAATGCGGCCGATTTTGACCGCGACGGCGACCTCGATCTTTTCATAGGAAGCAGGCTTTCTCCCGGTGCCTATCCAATGCCCGGCGAAAGTTACCTACTCAGGAATGACGGTGGCAAGTTTGCGGAAGTAACGCAGCAGATTTGCCCGGAAATCCAGGGCATAGGCATGGTAACCACCGCATTATGGACTGATTTCGACCGGGACGGCTGGGTAGATCTGATCGTTGCCGGCGAATGGATGCCTATTGTTTTTTATAAAAATAACCAGGGAAAACTGGTTAATGTGAGCGCGCAGACTGGCCTGAAAAATACGACCGGCTGGTGGAATAGCATCGTTTCCGGCGACTTCGATGAGGATGGAGACATCGATTACGTGTTGGGCAACGTAGGCCTCAACAGCGAAGGAAAACCTTCTGTCGACAAGCCCCTGACGCTGCTGGCCAAGGATTTTGACAAAAGCGGAACAATGGATCCGGTATTAGCCCGCTACATCGGCGATGACTTGTACCCGGTGCACCCGCGCGACGAAATGACCAGCCAGATGAATTTTCTCAAAAAGCGGTTTGTCTACTATGCCGACTATTCCAAAGCCAAAATCATCGACGTTTTCAAACCGGAGGAGCTTCAAGATGCCCGTCAACTGGTGTGCGAGACTATGCAATCGGTGATGCTGGAAAACAGGGGAGGCGGCAAGTTTGCGTTGAAATACCTGCCACCGGCGGCTCAAATGGGCCCGGTTTACGGCTTGCTGGCCGAAGATTTCGACCACGACGGCCATCTGGACCTGCTGCTATCAGGTAACAGCCATGCTACCGAGTCCATCAGCGGGCGGCTGGATGGGCTGAACGGGCTACTGATGCAAGGTGATGGCAAAGGTGGTTTCAAACCATTGACTGCCGCGCGGAGTGGCATTTTTGTGCCCGGCGATGCCAAGGGAATGGCGTATTTGCGGCTGGCAAACGGCAGCTCGCTAGTGTTGGCGGCGCAAAACAATGCGCCCTTGCTGGCATTCGCTGGCGATGGCGGGCAGAAAATGGCTTACATCAAACCAATGCTGCAAGACGCTATACTCGAAGCGACTTATGGAAACGGAAGCAAAAGGCGCATTGAATTAGCTTACGGTTCGGGCTATTTATCGCAGTCGAGCCGCAATGTGGTGCTACTGCGGGACGGATTGAAAAAGGTTGAATTAATCGATTTTCGCGGGCGTTCGCGCGAGGTACCATTTTAGCGACGCATAGCAGGCTGATAACAGCCGCATTTCAGCAGTTGTTACATGCCTGACGGCATTTTCGGCATCGATTACGCCTGAGATGCTACCAATATTACATGCCTAACGGCATTCATGCGAGTCGTCAAATCGCGTAGCGATGTAATATTGGTAGCAAATAGACCGTAATGCAAACCGTCAGGGATGCAACAACAACTAATTTGCGCGAAAAACGTCCCCCGGCGACTCTACCAGACAAACGTCCCAACCGATCCCGCTTTCAAACGGGTTACCACAAAATTCGCTCCATCCTGAATCGTGAATTTCTTTTCCGCGTCCGAATCGTTCATGACGATCAATACCTTTTTGCCGTCGGGTCTTAAAAACGCCACATTTAGCAACTTTTCATCGGGGCTTTTGCCGATACTGGCGTTCGTACCCGAATCGATCCGCACCGAACCAGGGAGCACGAATTTCGACGCATGCGCGACGACATAATAGGCAGCATTGCGGGTGACATTGTCGCCGTCGATCGTGACGCCGCCCAGGCAGCGGTCGCAGCCGCCGCGGTCGGTGAAGGGGCGGTTTTGCGGGTTGCTGGTCAGGTTCCATTCCAGTACAGTACGAGCCCAGTTTCGCGTGGCGCCTATTGTGAGGTTTTTAATATGATTTGGAAAATCTTTTTCAAAATTTCCGGGCGCGCCCATCCATTGTTCGGTAAAATAGAGGTGCCTGTCGGGATGTGCGTCATGGACTTTCGATAAGGCATCGATGGTGCCGCCGTAGAGGTGAAATGCGGAGCCATTCACATACTTTTTGGCCTCCGGATCGTCCAGGATCGTGATCGGGTATTCGGGTTTATCGGCATTATGGTCGTAAACGATGATCTTGGTATCGATTTTGGCCTTTTCAAATGCAGGTCCCAAATGGTTTTTAACAAAAATGGCCTGATCCTTGGCGAGCATCAGCAAGCTGGGGTTGTTGCCGGGGTGTAGAGGCTCGTTCTGCACGGTAATGGCGTCGATGCGAACCCCTTCTTTTTGCATATCCTGAATGTAGCGCACAAAATATCGGGCATAGGCATCGTACCACTCCGGTTTGAGGCTTCCGCCGCGGGTGTCGCCATTGTCCTTCATCCAAACCGGCGGCGACCAGGGCGAGCCGAGGATTTTCAGTTTTGGGTTAATGGCCAATAGCTCTTTTAAAATGGGTAGCACATCGTTGCGATCGGGACCGAGGTCGAAATGGCGCATTTCGGGGTCGGTCTGGCCTTGCGGAAGGTCGTCGTAGGAGAACACTTTTTCGTTCAGGTCGGATGCCGCGATGCTCACGCGCAGGTACGCCATCCCGATTCCACTACCGGCGGTTGAAAAGAGTTCTTTCAACAACGCCGTGCGGGCCGTTTTGCTCATGCCCATCAAATGCTGCGCGCTTCCGCCAGTGAGCGTAAAGCCGAAACCATCGATCTCCTGGAATTTTTTCTTCCCATTGATACTCACGACCGGCGTTTCGATCGCTTTGCTTTTGTCCAACTTTTGAAGAGGCATAGCAGGCTCGTGCCGAAACAGGGCCGACTTGTCCAGATTGGTCAGCCAGAAGTCGACTTTCTTCGATTGGCCGGATGCGATCAGGGATGTCAGCAAGCAAATGCAGGCGAGCAGAATGGGTTTAGAAGTAAGGATTTTCATGCGGCATTGGGACAGATATGTGAACGACAAAGCAGTGTAACCATTTATGTTGAAATACACTGAAAATAATGTAATATATTGCGAGTTCAAATGTAGGGCAGCCTGCACAAGAACGTGCATCGCGAGCTACTACATTACTACAACAACCCGATAAAAATTGCAAAATAGATACCCTGGCGCAGTTCCCGACTACGTCAATCCTCTCATCGATGTACTACAATGCCGGAATATGATACGGGTAGCCGTTCTGCTTTTGCTTATGCTGTTTGGCCGGGAGCTGCGTGCACAGAACACCATCGGCTTGCCCGAGGTAGTTAACTATTCCAAACAAACCTACCACGCCGGAACCCAGAACTGGGCGATTCGGCAGGGCCGGAATGGCATGATGTATTTTGCCAACAACGAAGGCCTGCTCACTTTCGACGGCATTTACTGGCGGACGTATCCATTACCGAATAAAACGAAGGTTCGGTCACTGGAAATTGGTGCCGACAACCGCATTTACATTGGCGGCGAGAACGAATTCGGCTACTTTACACCCGACGACCGAGGGGTTTTGCATTATGTTTCCCTGCGCAACCTCGTACACGAGCGCGACCGTGGCTTTGCCGATATCTGGAATGTAGCCGTACTCAACGGAAGTGTGTTTTTCAGAGCCAGCAACCGCATTTTTGTATATGAAGATAATGTCGTGAGTGTTTTCAACGGCGGTTCGCACTGGCGCTTCCTGGGCGTTTGCAATGGTATTACCGTGGCGCAGGATGCGGACAGCGGCTTGCTGCGGTATGACAACGGCCGCTGGATTCCCTGGATCACGACAGGCGAGTTGCCTTTGGAATACCTTACCACGGGATTGTTGCCCGTAGATAAGGCAACATCCTTGCTGGTTACCATGGACGCGGGACTCTTCCGGCTCTCCGGCGATCGTGCTATACGGCTGCAATCCGCATTTATCGATCAGGTTAAAAGCGAGCGGATTTATGCAGCGACGCGCGTGAACGATAAGCTGATCGCACTTGCTACGAGTTTGGGCGGGTGTTACATCGTCACCAACGAAGGGGAGTTCGTGCACCGCTTCGCCCGGGCCGATGGTTTACAGAACAATAATGTGCTGAGCGTTTTCCGTGATCAGGACAAAAACCTGTGGCTGGGGCTCGACAACGGCATCGACTTCATTGCTTACGATAACGCCATTAAAACCATGTACCCCGCCGCGACCAAAGACGAAGCGGGTTATGCCTCATTGATTTACAGGGACAAGCTGTATGTCGGTACTTCCAATGGGTTGTATTCGGTGCCGGTGGGGCAGTTCAACGATCTGAGCTACGTCAAGGGCACATTTACTTACGTGGAGCATTCGCGTGGACAGGTTTGGGGGCTTTCCGAGATCAACGGGCGACTGCTGATGGCGCACCACGAGGGTATTTTCGAGGTGGAGGGTAACCAGGCCCGGCCGATTGAAAAGCGAAACGGCTTTTGGGGCTTTTTGCCGCTCTCGCGGATTTATCCGGTTAAAAAAGTTGCTGTCGGGAATTACAACGGAATCAATTTTCTGGAATATGACGGGAATACCTTCCGGCCCTCCGGGGCTGTTGCGGGCTTTGATGTAGCCTCCCGCTTCCTGTGCGCGGATGCCCGCGAGGAAAATGTGATCTGGACGTCGCATCCCTACCGCGGCGTGTACAAGGTGACGCTGTCCGACGACGGCAAATCGCGTGCGCGCCTGTATACGCACAGGGATGGACTGCCGCTTTCACTGAACAACAATTATGTATACAAGGTTAAAAACAAGATCCTTGTCGCTACGGAAAAGGGCATTTACGAATACAATGCGGCCGGGGACCGGTTCGGTGCTTCCGCCTATTATAATGGCATTTTTCAGAACCTCGGCGTGCGCTATCTGAAAGAAGATCACGCGGGTAACGTCTGGTTTGTGCGCGGGAAGGAGCTGGGCGTGGTGGACATGAGCGGCGGCGGCCCGAAGATCATCTTCCTTCCGGAGATCAATCACAAAATGGTGTCGGGTTTTGAATACATTCACCCTTTAAATGAAGAAAATATCCTCATAGGCGGCGAGAAGGGCATTTACCACATCAATTACAAAAAATACAAACAGAACAAGAGCCATATCAACGTGCAGATCAGCGCGATGCGCTCGTTCGGTACGGATTCGCTGCTTTTTGGCGGGTATTTCGGGGAAGTGAATGAGGTGAAAAACCAATCGGATGATCAGGTGCCCCGTGTCGCCAACCGCTTGAATTCGGTAGGATTTGAGTTTTCTTCAACATTGTTCAGCCAGCAGTCCAGCATCGAGTATGCCTATTTTCTGGAAGGATTCGACAGCAACTGGTCGAACTGGTCGGCGCGCAGCTCGAAGGAGTATACCCATTTGCCGCCGGGTCATTACACGTTCAAAGTAAAGGCGCGCAATAACTTTGGCAGCGAATCGGAAATAGCCGGGTACTCGTTCGTGATCCTGCCGCCCTGGTACCAGACGATCTGGGCATATTTGGGATATGGATTGCTGGTACTGGGTCTCGCGTGGCTGTTTTACAAGTGGCAGGAAAAGCGCTTCCTGCAACAGCAGCAAAAACATTTGGAAGAACAGAAACGCCTGCAATACCTGCATCAGCTGGAACTTGAAAAAAGCGAAAAGGAGATTATCAAACTCAAAAACGAGAAGCTGGAAACCGAAATCCTGCATAAAAACACCGATCTGGCTACATCAGCCATGCATTTGGTGCAAAAGGCCGAACTGTTATCCAAACTCAAAACGGACCTGGTTAAAATCACCAAAAGTGCTGAGGATGATAAGATTAACGACGACCTGAAAAAGATGATCAAGGTCGTGGCCGATGAAAACAAGGTCGATAAGGACTGGGGCCAGTTCTCCAAGCATTTCGATAGCGTCCACAGCAATTTTCTCATTGCATTGAAAGAAAAATATCCTAACCTGACGGCCAATGAGTTGAAAATGAGTGCTTATTTGCGCATGAACCTGTCCAGCAAGGAAATCGCCCAGCTGATGAATATTTCGCTGAGAGGGGTGGAGGTGAGCCGCTACCGGTTGCGGAAGAAATTGCAGCTGCCTACCGAGGTGAATATGTTCAATTTCTTTCTCGGTTTTCATATCGACGAGTCAAAAGAAAAGGCTTAGAGCAACGCTCCAAGCCTTTCTGATCTGGGTACGGGACTCGCTACCTTGTTCCGCCCCATTCTTTACTCTGCTCGATTTTCGTGTTTTCCAGTTCCAGCAAGGGAATCGGAAGAATTTCGTGCTTGCCAGCCACAAAACCTTTCGGTCCGAGCACGGCCGCCGCATCGCCCCAGCGCACGAGGTCCATCCAGCGATGGCCTTCGCCCGCGAGTTCCAGGCGGCGTTCTTTTTTGATGTTTTCAAATGTTGCCGCTACGGGTTTCAGCCCCACACGGGCGCGTACCGCATTCAGGAGGGCAGCCGCGCGGGTGAGGTCGCCTGCACCGCGTACGAGGGCTTCCGCTTCCAGCAAATAGGTATCGGCCAGGCGGGTATCGTACATGTTCTGCGGGAAGTTCAGCTCGGGAGCACCGGCGCCGGTCCAGCGGTCGGATTGCCGTCCTGCGAATTTTTCGAGGAAATAGCCCGTATTCATATAACCCTTCTCATAGCTCACGGCGCCCGCTTTTTCGAGGCTGTCGAGGTTGGCGATGGTTGCTTTGTAGCGCGGATCGAAATGGATCGCTTCAAACAGCGAAGGTGTGACGGGCAGGAAGCTCCATCCCGAAACGTAGTCCGGCGCGGTGTCCGACTTACGGTTGTAGCCGCGCGGGCCGGTAATGATGTTCATCACATTGCCCTCGGTACACGACACGCAGCTCCATCCACCGGCAGAGGTGTTGGTATACGAAAGCTCAAAAATAGACTCGCTGTTAAACTTGTTTTTGGTTTTGAACAAGTCGCCGAAATTGGCAAGCAGCTTGTAGCCATAGGCATTGTTGCCGCCCGGGGTGCCGTTTACCTTAGCCAGCTCCTGCGCCGCCTGGGCGAATTTGTTTTGATACAAATACGCTTTCCCCAGAATAGCATGTGCCGCGCCTTGTCCGACGCGTCCTCCCTCGGTAGCCACGTTAATGGTAACCGGCAGATCAACAATCGCTTCCGACAAATCTTTCTCGATTTGTGCGTAAACCTCCGCCGGAGAGGCTTGCAGCACATCGTACATTTCCTGGGTAGAAATCGTGCGCGTGAAAAGCGGCACATTCCTGAACAGCCTTACCAGCTCGAAGTAGAAATACCCGCGCAGGAATTTGGCTTCGGCCGTGTAGCGCTTTTTAAGGGTTTCATCCATCGGCACCGCAGGGAGTTTTTCGAGAATGGCATTCGTACGGAAAACGCCCGAAAAGCCTTTTCTCCATAATTCTCCCTGTGGTCCGGTGGTTGGGTTTAGGGTATAGTTGGAAATGACCTGGAAATCCATGATGTCGCTCGGACCGCCGCCGCCCGCATAATGGTCGTCGGAGGCAGCGTTCATGGTCGCAATGGTAGAAACGTAGCCGTTACCCTGCCAGCCTACCACGTCGTAAGCCGCCACGAGGCCGTTGAACGCCTCTTCCTGGTTGCGGTAATAGTTCGCTTCGAGGTTCAGCCCTTTGGGTTTTACGTCCAGGAAGCTGTCGGAGCAGGACATGAGCTGCAAACCGGCGGTAAATGCCAGCGCAGTCACGAATTTGTTATATCTCAATTTCATTTTATTCGTATTAATCAATTAAAAACCAATGTTCAAACCTACCATGAAGCTGCGCGCCTGCGGGTAAATGCCCTTGTCGATGCTCAGCACGCTTCCGCCTATCTCCGGATCGTAGCCGGTGTATTTGGTGAGGGTAAACAGGTTCTGGCTCATTACATACACACGTGCCTTTTTCATGGCCACTTTGCTGATGATCGATGTCGGCAGCGAATAGCCGATTTGCAGCGTTTTCAGACGGAAGAAGTCGCCTTTTTCCAGGTAGAAGCTCGATGGATTCTGAAAGTTCTTGTTCGGGTCACCGTTCACGATACGTGGGAACGTAGTGGAAGTTCCCGGGCCCGTCCAGCGGTCGAGCGCGTCGGTTTGCCAGTTGGCATTGGCGATATCGAGGCGGCGAAGGCCCTGGAAGATCTGGTTACCCGCCACGCCCTGGCCGAATACCACGATGTCGAAGCCTTTGTAAGCGGCATTCAAAGTCAAGCCATAGTTCCATTTCGGAGTCGGGTTACCGATGAACGTGCGGTCGGTTTCGGTGATCACGCCGTCACCGTTGAGGTCCTGCCATTTGAAATCACCCGGTTTGGCATTCGGCTGGATTTTCTTTCCTTCGGCAGACACGTGCGCATCCACTTCTTCCTGCGTCTGGAAAATGCCCTGATTTACATAGCCAAAGAATGAACCGATCGGCTGGCCCACCTGGGTGCGCGTAATCGGGGGCGCTCCCTGGAAGCTCGCGCCGCCCGACAAATACTGCACACCATTACCTAGGTTTGTTACTTCATTCTTGATATAGGAGACGTTTCCGTTGACAGAGAAATCAACTTGCCCGAGGCGTTTGCGGAAGCCCAGTTCCAATTCCACCCCTGTGTTTTTCATATCGGCAATGTTGGCGGCAGGGTTCGAAATAGCGCCTACGTAGCCCGGAATGCGCGGATTTTGGAGAATATCCTTGGTGGCTTTTTTGAACCACTCGAAAGTCACATTCACATTGTTGAAGATCGTCGCATCGAAACCGATGTTGGTCTGGCTGGTCTGTTCCCATTTCAGATCCGGGTTCGCAGGGGCATTGGGGCTGTACCCGATGATGTAGCTGCCCGAGGTACCGATGGTGTAGTTACGGCCGCTGCCGATGGTCGACAGGTAAGCGAAATCGCCGATGCCATCATTACCCACCACGCCGTAACCGCCGCGGAATTTCAGGAAGTTAACCGCATTATTGGTCGGGAAGAAAGCCTCACGCGACAGCACCCAGCCTAGTGAGAACGACGGGAACACACCGTATTTGTGATTGGAACCAAAGCGGGAGGAACCATCACGGCGAACCAATGCCTGCACGAGGTACTTCTCGTCAAAATCGTAGTTCAAACGTGCGAAAAGCGAGCTAACCGTGTGTTTTGCGCCTTCGGAACCATCCGAGTTACGCTGATCGGCCGGTACCTTGAAGTTCAGCGAAGCGTCGTCGAAGTTGTCGGCAGGAACGTTGAAGAACGTCACGCTCGTCATGCGGGTGTTGTTGTCCAGGTATGCACCTTGTCCGAGCAATACATTCACATTATGCAGGCCGAATCCGCGCGTGTAGGAAATGGTGTTTTCCAGGTTGTAGTCCAAACGGCGGTTGTTGGTACGGTTGAAGCTGGTCTGTGAAACGATCGAAGCCGCATTCAGGTATGAAATAGGCGTGAAGCTCTCGTTGCCCCAGAACGCCAGCTTGCTGCCGATGGTCGATTTCAATTGCAGTCCTTTGATTGGCTCGGCCATGAGGTAAGCATTGCCCACGATGTTGTCCGACCAGCTGTAATTGCCCAAACGGTTTTGGATATACGCAAGCGGGTTGCTCATTTCCTGACCAACCGCCTGTGAAATACCGTAGGGGTTGCCATTGGCGTCGCGGCGGATGCCTTTGTTGGTGTAAGGAGCTGCGCCGGCCACCGCAGGGTCGGTGAGGACTGCCGGTGTGATCGGGTCGAGGTTGATGGCAGAACTCAACGGGCCGCCGAACTCGCTGTTCGTATTACCCAAGCCCACTGATTTATCGTGCGCATAGCCGAGGTTCTGGCCGAATGTAAGCCATTTCGCGAGTTTATGCTCCGAGTTCAGACGAATGCTTGTCCTTTTATATTTAGAAATATCGGTCGCTACGATACCTTCCTGGTTGAGGTAACCCAATGAAAGATAGAAGGTTGACTTGTCGGATCCGCCGCTGATGCTCAGCTCGTGGTTCTGGCGTTTGGCGCTGTTGTTGAAGATCAGCGACTGCCAGTCGGTACCCTTGCCGAATGCGGCAGGATTGGCGTATGGAGCCGGTTGGCCTGCATTCACGGCCGCTTCGTTACGGATCGTGGCGTATTGGGTCGCGTCCAGCAGATCGAGCTTCCGCGCTGGCGCCTGCACACCGATGTAGCCATTGTAGTTCACGCGAATGCCGCCCGCTTTGCCTTTTTTAGTGGTAACCAAAATTACCCCGGCCGCAGCACGCGCACCGTAAATGGCCTGGGAGGCAGCATCTTTCAGTACTTCAATCGACTCAATATCAGATTGGTTCAAGTATCCGATACCGCCATTGTCGACCACCACACCATCCACTACATACAATGGATCGTTGTTGTTCAGCGTCGTGACCCCGCGTACACGCACGGTTGCGGCCGAACCCGGCTGGCCGGAGTTTGAAGCGATTGTAAGGCCGGAAGTCCGGCCTTGCAACGCTTCTTCCAAACGGTTAATCGGCATTGACTGTAAGTCGGAGGCCTTCACGCTCGAAATAGCGCCCGTAACGACGCTTTTCTTTTGCGCACCATAGCCCACCACTACTACTTCATTGAGGTTATCGACGGATTCTTCGAGTTCAACGTTGATTTCGGATTGGTTACCGACGGGGACTTTCTGAGTGATCATCCCGATGAAACTAGCTACCAGGACGGAGTTGGGTTGCACCTCGATCGAGTAATTACCGGTTGCGTCGGTGATTGTCGCGTAATTGGTGCCTTCTACTACCACGGTAGCGCCTACCAGCTCTTCGCCCTTTGTTTTGACAGACACTTTGCCTTTGATGACCCGGCTTTGGGCTAAGGCGGTCTGTACCAGGCCATATAGCATCAGCACACTACATAATAGTACAATTTTTCTGCTCATAAATGTTAGTATTAAAATTAGTAGAAGTGGCAAATGACCTTTGCCCAATTAATTATTGAAAAAGTAATACTTGCGTATCGCTGACAAAGGTAGAGGCGCAAAGAGGCAGCAACGCAGCAAATCATTACTACATTACTACCTCATATTGCACAAGTGAAATGTTTTCACGGAAAAATCACCCCTACATTACTACTACAATGAGGGGTTTGCTGGTTATTTATTGACAAAAAGTAGGAGGATTTTGACTTTTAGCCCGCAGTGACATCCATTTTAGCGATTACTTCTTCGAGGTCAATACCCTCGCCCAAAACCGGTCTGAAAAGGTCGCCTTCGCGCTGAATGCGCTCGATCGCATTGTAAATCGTGAAGTCTTTCAGTTGCAGCCCCTTTTTTACCTCTTCCCAATGCAGCGGCATGGAAACGGTGGCGCCGGGTTTCGGCCGCACGGAGTAGGGCGCCGCGAGCGTCGCTTTGGGCCGGTTTTGCAGGTAGTCGATGTAGAGTTTGCCTTTGCGGTTTTTGGTAAGGCGCTCCACGCTGGTGAAATCGGGGAGCTGCTGCTGTACCTGCCCTGCCACCCATTCGGCGAAGAGCTGGCATTGGTCGTAGCTGTATTTCGCACCGAGGGGAATGTAGATATGCAGGCCCGTCGAGCCGGATGTTTTGCAATAGGAGGGTACACTCAGCGAATCCAGGAGGTTTTTGATCGCCCGGGCAGTTTCGATCACCTGCTCGAATGTGTTGCCGGTGTCGGGATCGAGGTCGAGCAGGCACCAATCGGGATTATCGGGTGTTTCGATGCGGCTGTTCCAGGGGTTCACGTCGATGGCGCCCAGGTTGGCCATGTAGAGCAATGTGGCTTCGTCGTTGCAAAGGATGAAATTCTTGTGCTCGCCCTCTGTAACGTAAGGTGTCGTTTCGATCCAGTCGGGTACCTTGCCGGTGACGTCTTTCTGGTAAAAACTCTTGCCTTTGATGCCGTTGGGGAAGCGGTTTAAGGACAATGGCCGGTTTTCGAGGTAGGGCAAGATGAATGGCGCCACCTGGTAGTAGTAATTAATCAGCTCGCGTTTCTGGATTTTGTCGTCGGGCCAGTACATTTTACCCAAATTCGAGAACTTAACTTCGTGCCCGTTGATTTTCCGCACCTGCGTTTCCTCTTTGGGATTCAAAAGCGTTTTTCTTTTAGCCTTTTGAGGTTTTTTGATGATTTCTTTCCCTGTATTTTCAGGTTCGTCCACGATGCCTTCCGCAGGTTTCTCAATTTCCCGCACCACTTCTTTCGCCGATTTGTCTTCCCGCATGCCCTCGAATGACGGGTGCCTGAACACGCCGTCGGCTGTGATTTCGGTAAAGCTGATCTCGCAAACGAGTTCCGGTTTCAGCCAGGTAGCGTTCGCGTGCGGCGGGTTCGGGCGGAAGCGCGAAGGCTTGTTGTAATCCGGTGTTTCCTTGAACGGGCTCTTTTTGGTAACCAGAGGTTTGAAAAGCGCCAGCATTTCTTTCTGCTGTTTTTCCTTAAAACCGGTTCCCACTTTGCCGACATAGCGCAGCTCACCCTTTTCATAAGCCGCCAAAAGCAATGCACTGAAGAGCTTGGAGGAACCCTCGTTGAGCGTATAACCGGCAATAATTACCTCTTGCCGCTTGTTGATCTTGATTTTCAGCCAATCGCGCGTGCGGATGCCCGGATAGTATTCACTGTCTGATTTTTTGGCCATAATGCCTTCGAGGCCCATCTTTTGGGCGGCTTCGAAGAATGCCTTGCCGTCGGCGGCGACGCTGTAACCAAGTTGTACCGGACTGTTTTGATCGACAATGCTTTGTAAAATTGCCTTTCGGTCAGTTAATGGCAAGTGTATGAGGCTTTGACCTTCCATCCAGAGAATGTCGAATGCGTAATAGACCAGCTCGCCGTCGGCCTCACTCCGCCAGTTTTGTAATGCATTGAAATCGGAGAGGCCGTTTTCATTGATGACCACAATTTCCCCATCGATCACGGCATTGATCTTCCATTCCCGCAATTGCTGATAAACCGGGTAAAACTTGTCATTGAAGGATTTCCGGTTCCGTGATTGCAAACTGACCTCGCCCTTGTTCAGGTAGGCCAATGCCCGGTACCCATCCCATTTGACCTCGTATTCCCAACCGGGATCGTCAAACGGGCCATCGACCAGCGTTGCCAGCATGGGCTGCATATCATCCGGAAACTTTTGCTTTTTACCCTTTTTCAGAATGGTCGTTATGTCGACGTCCGGACTTTTTTTTTCTGTGGCTGCGTCTTCCGCAGGATCTTTGGCCTCTGTTTTCGTCGATTTCGATTTATCGGAGCCTTTGGTCTTCGACGATTTTTTCTCCTCATGGTTACTTTCCCAAACTGCATCACCGGCCTTTTCAATGCTGTTCAGCGTCCGGCGGGAAATGGCGGAGCGGTCTTTTTCGGTAATGTCGTCCTCAGAAGCATATTTGTCGCGGTGCTTGATGAGCAGCCACGCATTCTCTTCCATGCCTTTCGTTTTCACCAAAGCATATTCTCCCTTCAATTTCTTGCCATTCAGCCGCACTTTCAAGGATCCTGAGTACAATTCTTTCAACGCGAGCTTCTCCTGCGCCCTTTTTCCCTTAACACCTTTCAATTGACCGTTCTTTTCTTCCAAAGGCTCGTAAGTGCCGAAATCCCAGACCATCACCGTTCCCGCGCCGTAGTTGCCTTCGGGAATAATGCCCTCAAAATCCTTGTAGTCGTAAGGGTGGTCTTCCACCATCATAGCCAGCCGCTTCACCGACGGGTCAGTCGACGGACCTTTCGGGACTGCCCAGCTTTTGAGTACACCATCCATTTCCAGCCTGAAATCGTAATGCAGGCGGGTAGCATCGTGTTTTTGTATCACGAAAATGAGCTCGTCCTTGGCTGCTTTGCCGCCTTTGGGCTCCGGAGTTCTGTCGAAGGAACGTTTTTCGTTGTATTTGGAAAGGCTCATGGCGGTACGGGGAATCGGTGGTCAGAGATTGTCATTTGTGGTCAGGTATTGTATGAGCGAGTCAGGAGGTTGTCAAGCCACCGCAAATTCCGTCAGGGATGTAACAACAGAAAATACGTCGACGCTATCACGGTGCATTGTTGTTTCATGCCCAAGGGCATTTAGCGAAATACACATTAGCTTGGTTTGCTACCAGTATTACATGCCTAACGGCATTTAGAATTCATTCAATCATTTGCCGTCTCGCGGTGACTCGCTCAATCATTCAACTGCGAACAGCAATAACTGTGCCGATTAAGTGCCGATTTATTTCGAAATTGGCCCGTTAACTCATTATTACTGCATTTGCTCATGAAGGATATCACTGTTCAGGACTTGCTGGCTATCGAGGTTTTTAAGGATGTGCCTGAGGATCAGTTGCAATGGATGATCGACCGCAGCCGGCATTATGATTTGCAGGAGGGCGATATGATGATCCGTCCGGGAGAGCCGCTGGTAGGCACGCACGTCATTTTTTCGGGCCGGATCGAGCTGTACCGGCTTCAAAACAATACCAAACAGATCATCGCCGAATTGTTGCCGGGTACCGTCACGGGCGCTCTGCCGTTTTCGCGGGGGAAAATAGCCATTGCTTACGGGGTGTGCCTCGAAACCGCTCAGCTGATGACTTTTCCGAAAGAGTTATTACGGGATCTCGTGACCTCGCATTACGAGCTCACGCAGGCGCTCGTGATCGTGATGACCTCGCGCGTGCGGGAATTCACCGAACTGGAACAGCAGAATGAGAAGATGATGGCGCTCGGGAAGCTTTCAGCGGGATTGGCGCATGAGCTGAACAACCCGGCAGCGGCCATCGTGCGGAGTTCGGCCTCGTTGAAGGAGCATTTGCTTATGCAGCCCGATTCGTTCAAATCGCTGCTTTCGATCCATTTGTCGCACGAGGAAATCGACCTTTTGAATAATAAAATGGTGAGTTTGCTCAACAATTCCAATCGCCCGGTGTTGTCGATGATGAAGCGCTCGGAGAAAGAGGATGAAATCCTCGATTGGCTGGACCTGAACAATATCGACGGCTGCGAGGACATTGCGGATAATCTCGTCGAATTCGGGGTAGGAGAAGCCGACCTGGAAGTGCTGAAAAGCAAAATCAACCATGAGGATCTGTCGCCTGTGCTGACGTGGATCAATAACAGCCTGACCACCGAGCGAATGGTGGCGGATATTCAGGAGGCGTCCAAACGCATTGCCGAACTTGTAGGCTCGGTGAAGACCTTCACACACATGGACCGCGGAGGTGAGCGCGAGTACGTGGACATTCATGTGGGCATCCGCAACACGCTCATTATGCTGAATTACAAGCTGAAAAAGGGTAATATCAAAGTGACGGAGGATTTTGACCTGACTTTGCCGCCGGTGAAAGCGATGGTAGGCGAGCTCAACCAGGTTTGGACGAACCTGATCGACAATGCGATCGACGCGCTTGAAAACCAGCCCGAGGCGGAATTGACCCTCATTACCCGGCGCGACAAGGAATTTGTGAAAGTGACCGTGTGCGATAATGGTCCGGGCGTTCCGGCCGAGATACGTTCGAAGATTTTCGACCCGTTTTTTACGACCAAGTCGGTCGGGAAGGGTACGGGACTGGGACTCGACGTCGTGAACCGGATCGTGCGCCAGCACCGGGGCACGGTGACGCTGCATTCGCAGACCGGGCGTACCGAATTTGTGGTATGTTTCCCGTTTAATGGATAATTTTAATTCTCAACTCATATTTAAAGGAGGCTCCTATGGCTTTGCCCATTATTTTTTCGATTGACGATGATCCGCAGGTGCTCCGGGCGATCAGCCGCGACCTGAAATCCCATTACCGTGAAAAATACAGGATATTGAGCACGACTTCCGTGGCCGAGGCGATGGAAAGCCTGCTCGAATTGCAGAACCGCGGCGACGAAGTGGCGATGTTTATTTCTGATCAGCGGATGCCAGAAATGCAGGGTGTGGATTTCCTTCAAAAGGCGATGAAAATGTTTCCCTTTGCCAAACGGGTGCTGCTCACGGCCTATTCCGATACCGAAGCGGCCATAAAGGCGATCAACGACGTTCAGCTCGATTATTACCTGATGAAACCCTGGGACCCACCGGAGGAAAAGCTGTACCCGGCGATCGACGAGCTGCTCCGCGACTGGCAGGGCAACTACCGCCCCGATTTCAAGGGTATTAAAGTGATAGGTTATCAATTCTCACCCAAAGCGCATGAAATCAAGGACTTCCTGGCTGGGAATCTGGTACCTTACCTGTGGCTGGATGCGGAATCCAATGAAACCGGCAGGCAGATTTCCCAGAGTAACGATCTATGCCCTGTTGATTTCCCGGTGGTGATTTTCGAAGACGGCTCTTTGTTGAAAACGCCGTCGCTGATCGACATTGCCGAGCGCATTGGATTGAATCCCAAGACGAAACAGCAGATTTACGACGTGGTGATTATCGGTGCGGGCCCGGCTGGGTTGGCGGCGTCGGTGTATGGTGCTTCCGAAGGTTTAAGTACTTTATTGATCGAGCGTAAAGCGCCTGGGGGACAGGCCGGTACGAGCTCCCGGATTGAGAACTACCTCGGCTTTCCGACCGGTTTGAGCGGCGCCGAACTGACGCGCCGTGCGATCACGCAGGCAACGCGCTTCGGTACCGAGTTCCTTTCGCCCCAGTTTGTGAAAGAGATTAAATTGAAGGATAAATATAAAACCGTGGTGCTCGGCGATGGCAGTGAGGTGAATGCGAAGGCGGTCGTGATCACGACGGGCGTCGATTACCGCAAGCTGGATACGCTCGGTGTGGAGGATTTTACGGGAAAGGGCATTTACTACGGTGCGGCGAGTACCGAGGCCAGCTCATGCGGAAACAAGGACGTGTATGTGCTGGGCGGCGGTAATTCTGCCGGACAAGCGGCGATGTATTTGTCGAAATTTGCGCGCAATGTGTATGTCCTGATCAGGCGCAATGACCTGACGTCGTCCATGTCGTCGTACCTGATCGACCAGATCGCCGGCACGGAGAATATCAGCGTACTGGGCTGCACCGAGATCGTGGAAGCGCAGGGTGACGGCCACCTGGAAAGGTTGAAACTTGTGGATTTGAATACCAACGAGGAGCGTACCGTTCCCGCTGATGCCCTGTTCATTTTCATCGGCGCGAAGCCTTATACCGAATGGGTAGGTCTGGAAATCATCAAGAACAAGAAGGGGTTCATCGAGACAGGCCGAGAAATGAAGAATTACGAGAATTTCAGGGAAATCTGGAAAGCCGATCGCGACCCATACCTGCTTGAAACGAGCTCGCCAGGCATTTTCGCCGCAGGAGACGTGCGTGCGGGTGCGATGAACCGCGTGACGTCGGCGGTAGGCGAGGGATCGATGTCCATCAGTTTTGTTCACCAATATTTAAGCGAAGTATAATGGGCCAGGTTTGTAAGCATATTGAAGATATTCAGGAGATTAAAGTCGCTGAGGAGCTGGTTTGCGAAGAGTGTAAGAAAGTCGACGGCTGGTGGGTGCATTTGCGTACCTGCCAGACTTGCGGCGCCACCTTATGCTGCGACAGCTCGCCGTCCAAGCACATGACCAAGCATTTCCACCGCACCGGCCACCCCGTAGCCTCCTCCGCCGAGCCAGGGGAGAAGTGGCTGTGGTGTTATAAGGATGAGGCGTTTGTGGAGTATGAGTGATTGATTTTCGTAACTTTGCCCCATGACGAAATCTGCGACGATCGAACAATTTTACCGGGACACCTCCATGCTGATACCCGCGCAGGTGCAGAAGGAGGTGGGGCATTTCAATATTTTCAGGACGGACGAGCTGTATCGGGTGGCCGCGAAAAACAGGGTAATGCCTTACAACCGCCGGGCTTATTATAAAATCAGCCTGATTATCGGTCGAAACAGGGCGGAATATGCGGATAAAGTTGTTGATATTGAGCATAATGCATTGCTTTTTGCAACGCCTCTGATACCCTATAATTATGTGCCGCAGGACGAGAACCAGGCGGGGTTCTTCTGCATTTTCTCCGAAGATTTCCTCACACAGGACAACAGCGGCGTGCGCCTGCGTGAGCTGCCGGTTTTCAAACCGGGCGGGAACCCGATATTTTTTCTCAACGACGAGCAGATCGAGGATATCAAATACATTTTCAGGAAGATGTTTCGGGAAATCGAGTCGGATTATGCGTATAAGTATGATTTGCTGCGCAATTATGTGATCGAGCTCATCCATTTCGGTCAGAAGTTGCAGCCCGCTACTTCGCTTTTTACGGAAACAAATGCCTACAAGCGTGTTTCATCACTATTTATCGAGCTGCTCGAACGCCAGTTTCCGGTAGAGCCGCCCCATCAGAAGCTCAGTTTGCGCTCGGCAAAGGATTATGCCGACCAGCTTTCAATCCACGTCAATTACCTTAATAAAGTTTTAAAGGAAATCACAGGAAAAACTACGACGGAGCTCATTACGGAGCGTATTATCAAGGAATCCAAGGTCCTTTTGAAACACACCGACTGGAATGTTTCGGAGATCGCATACAGCCTCGGCTTTGAAGAGGCCTCCCATTTCAATAACCTATTCAAGAAGCATACTGCACTTAGTCCCCGGTCATTCAGAGCCTAGATTTGAATTTCGTAAGTTTTGATTTGAAAGCCGCAAATCCGGCGGGATAGCGCCCGGTACCTTTGTTCCATCAATTTTAACAACAAAAAAAGATGGAATCAGCAAGTAAAATAGCATTGGTAACGGGCGGCAGCCGAGGTTTGGGAAAAAATATGGCGCTTCGCCTGGCAGAGAAAGGGAACGACGTGCTCATCGTTTACCGGAGCAAGGCACAGGAAGCCGCCGAGGTGGTGGCGGCCATCGAGGCATTGGGGCAGAAAGCGGCTGCCATTCAACTGGATACTTCGGATGTAAAGTCCTTCGATCAATTCTTCATCCAAGTTTCGGGTATCCTGAAAGACAAATGGAACCGCGATTCTTTCGATTTTCTGATCAATAATGCGGGTATCAGCCGTCCTTCGGTATTTCCCGAAACCAGTGAGCAGGATTTCGACGACCTGATGAACGTGCACTTTAAAGGCGTTTATTTTCTCTCGCAAAAAGCATTGCCGCTCCTCGCAGACGGCGGGCGGATCGTGAACCTTTCTACGGGCCTCGCGCGCTTTTCCACACCCGGATACGCCGCGTACGCCTCCATGAAAGGCGCGATCGACACGCTCACACGCTATATGGCCAAGGAACTGGGTGGTAGGGGCATTACCGTGAATGCACTGGCACCGGGTGCGATCTACACCGACTTCAATAGTGAGTCGTTCGACAGCCACCCCGGCCTGACCGACTTTATCAGCAGCATTACCGCGCTGGGCCGTGTGGGCAAGCCCAACGATATTGGTGGTGTAGTGGCGTTCCTGTGCTCGGAAGACGCGCGCTGGATCACCGGTCAGCGGGTCGAAGTTTCAGGGGGCATGTTCCTCTGAAACCTGAAAAGCCGCCGCAAATCTGCGGCGGCTTGGTGTGTACAGGTCTCTCTCAGTTAGTTTTTGTTACCAGAGAGTTTCAGATGGACCTCAATTCCCGGCTTGATGGACGCGTCGTCCGGCAGGCCGGGTTCTGTGGCATAATTCATGCCCCATAGTGTGCGATCGAACGTCGTGATTGCCTCCAATTTGAAGGAATCGCCGGTCAGATCGATCCGGGCAGGGAATGTGACCGGATTACTCTTGCCTAACAGTGTTAAATGTCCTGTCACCTCGAAATTCGCACCGGAAACCACACCTGGCTCACTTCCGGCGTAGGGTGCTACGCTCATAATTTCAAATGTGACGTTCGGATGGAGCGCCATATTGAAGAAATCGGGGCTTTGCAGGTGGTGCACCAACTGGTGTTTCAACTCGTCGGTGGGCAGGTTCAGATTGACGATCGACGCAAGCGGGAGCGTGAATGCCCCGCTTTTCACTTTGCCGCCTTCGATCACCAGGCTGTTGCTTTCCACGTCGAGCGTACCTTCATTGAAGTAACCCGTTTTGAGGTAACCCTTCCATTCCGCCATCGAAGTTTCATCGAGATGGTAGTTGGTGGCGCCGACAGGAGCATCGTGGTCGGTGCAGCTCGTGAACAGCGCTGCAACTGTTAACAGTGTTAGAAGTTGTTTTTTCATGGTTTGATTTGTTTTCATGGCTGATTTTGATTCTGATGCAAAACTAAGGGACGGTTTCGTGGCGGAGCCTACGCGAAACGGATGAAAAACTACGCGCGGCGGATTTTGACGCAATCGGGAGCCGATTGGTATTGGATGCATTTATTGCGTTATTTGCAACCAGGATTTTAGTCATTAAGCTACGGGCAATGTCAACCAAAGGACCCATTATTTCGATCGAAGACGACGCCGATGATCAGTTTCTAATCAAGAGTGTGGTGGAGGAGCTGGACATACCCAACGAGCTTTTGTTTTTCAATAACGGCGTCGAAGCCTTACTTTACCTCGAAACCACGCGTGACCAGCCATTCCTGATCATTTGTGACATCAACATGCCCGTGATGAACGGCCTGGAACTTCGCGAGCGGATCGACAAGAATGAGTACCTGCGCAAGAAATCGATCCCGTTTGTGTTTCTGAGCACTGCGGACAATCCTCTGGTGATCGAAACCGCATACGAGTCGACTATCCAGGGTTTTTTCAAAAAAGAGAATAGCTTCGAGGAGCTGAAAGCGAGGATCAGGGTGATGTACGACTACTGGGCCTATTGCCTGCATCCTAATCATTATCATTGACTTTTAACTTTTAACCAGGGATTTAAATCCCTGGCTTTGGCTTTGGCCTGCGCTATGAAAAAAATACTAATCGTCGACGACGAGGAAAAACTGCGTGGCCTGATGGGCCGCGTGATCAAGCTGGAAGGCTTTGACGTGTTTGAAGCGGGGGATATCAAATCGGCCTGGAAAAAGCTCGACCAGTCGGAGATCGATGTGGTGTTGTGTGATGTGAAGTTGCCGGATGGTAACGGCGTCGAATTCTCGAAAGCTTTGAAGGAGAAATATCCATTGCTGGAAGTGATCCTGCTGACCGCCTATGGCAATATCCCCGACGGCGTCCAGGCCATCAAGAATGGTGCATTCGACTACATTACCAAGGGCGATGACAACAACAAGATCATTCCGCTGTTGTACAAGGCCATTGAAAAAACGGAGCTGAACCGCCGGGTGGTGAGCCTGGAAAAGCAATTGGGGGAGAGGCGGTCGTTCGATGCTATAATCGGCAAATCCAGAAACCTACAAGCCTGCATTGACCTGGCACGTCGCGTAGCGCCAACGGATACGACCGTGTTACTGCTCGGCGAAACGGGTACGGGTAAGGAGGTTTTCGCGCAATCCATCCACCAGGCCAGTAACCGGGCCAAGAAGTCGTTTGTGGCCATCAACTGCTCGGCATTTGGCAAGGATCTGCTCGAAAGCGAGATGTTCGGGCATAAGGCAGGCGCTTTCACAGGTGCGGTACGCGACAAAAAAGGCCTTTTCGAAGAGGCGAACAACGGTACCATCTTCCTTGATGAAATAGGCGAGCTCGCGCCCGAACTGCAGGCCAAACTACTGCGTGTGCTAGAATCGGGGGAATTTATCAAAATAGGGGAAACGCATCCTACGAAAGTGAATGTGCGGGTGATTGCCGCTACACACCGCGATTTACCCAAACAAATAGAGGCCGGTGAGTTCCGCAGCGATTTGTTTTACCGACTGTCAGTTTTCCAGATCACACTGCCCGCGCTACGGGAGCGCTCGGCCGATATAGGCGCGCTCGCGAGCAGTTTTGCCACGCAGTTTGCATTGAAAACCAATAAGAAAATCACTTCGCTCTCGCCGGATTTCATCCACGCATTGGAGAAAAATCCCTGGAACGGCAATATCCGCGAGCTTAAAAATGTGATCGAGCGCAGCGTGATCCTCACCGACGGCCCTATGCTGGATATCGAGAGCCTGCCTTTCGAAATGCAGCATCCGAGGCAGGACGGCGGTAAAAATATGTCGGCATTCTCCCTGGCGAGCTCCGAAAAACTGCATTTACAAAAAGTACTAAACTATACCAACGGCAACAAAGCCGAAGCAGCGAGGCTATTAGAAATAGGCATCGCAACGCTCTACCGCAAGATCGACGAGTATAAACTCTGATTGCAAGCACCAGTACCGGCATTTCCATTCTGATAAAGAAGCTTATCATTTTGATAGGCTTTTTTTATGCCCAAAAAAGTGCATCCCAAGCATCTATCTATCAATCAACACCTTGCCGTCGACTTCGGTCGACGGAACAGGAGTTGCTATATGCTGCAAAGAGTTTATTATAAAAAATAGAAAAGACAATGACAACACTCCTTCTTCTGGCAGCCGGCGCTCTGAGTTTCGCCCTGTTTTACAAAATCGTTCACTATTTCGAAAAGATCTGAAATCATGCTCGCGCTATTCATCGTCTCGATCCTGGTTTTCGTGTACATGTGCTATGTGCTCGTGAAGCCTGAAAAATTCTAAAAAACACCCAATCCAATGAACACTGAATTATTTGGCATAATCGCATTATTCGTCCTGACGGTGGCCCTCGCGGTACCGTTCGGCAAGTACATCGCGAAAGTATATGGCGGAGAGAAAACGCTTCTCGATCCCGTTTTTAGCCCTTTGGAAAAAGGGTTTTACCGTTTGAGCGGTATCCGCCCGAATGTCGAAATGAACTGGAAACAGCATTTGTCCGCATTGCTGACGATCAACATGGTCTGGTTTTTCCTGGGGATGTTCGTCCTGATGAACCAGGGTTGGCTTCCGCTCAATCCGGACGGCAACCCGTCGCAATCGGCTGACCTGGCATTCAACACCACCATTTCATTTGTCGTCAACTGTAACCTGCAACACTATTCGGGCGAAACGGGCATGAGCTACCTCGGGCAGCTGTTTTTGATGTTCCTCCAATTCGTGACTGCCGGTACCGGTATGGCCGCCGCGGCCGTGGTGATCATCGCCCTTAAAGAGCGTACAACCGAGAAGCTGGGCAACTTTTACGACTTGTTTGTGAAATCCTGCACCCGCATTTTGTTGCCGGTTTCATTCGTGATCGCATTGATCCTGCTAGCCAACGGTACACCCATGACATTCAACGGCAAGGATACCATGTACACCATGCAAGGCGACACCGTGCAGGTCTCGACCGGCCCGGTGGCCGCATTCGTGCCGATCAAGCACGTAGGTACCAATGGCGGCGGTTTTTTCGGGGCCAACTCGGCGCACCCGCTCGAAAACCCAAATTACGCAACCAATATGACCGAAATGTTCGGCCAGATGATCATCCCGTTAGCGATGATTTTTGCATTAGGTTATTATGTCAAAAGAAGAAGATTGTCCTGGATGATCTTCGGCGTGATGACGCTGGGCTTTTTACTGCTGACTATCCCGACAATCGTTACCGAACTGCACGGCAATCCTAAAATCGCACAAATGGGTGTGGACATGGGCTCGGGCGCGATGGAAGGGAAGGAGACCAGGTTCGGAACTACCGCCTCTGCGTTTTGGAGTATAGCCACTACCGTTATCTCCACGGGGTCGATTAATTCCATGCACGACAGCTTTATGCCGGTCTCCGGACTGACCCAGATGCTGTCTATGATGACCAACGCATTTTACGGCGGCGCGGGCGCGGGTATCCTCAACTTTTATATATTCATTATCCTGGCCGTGTTTATCAGTGGTTTGATGGTAGGCCGGACGCCCGAATTGATGGGTAAAAAGATAGAAGCGCGGGAAATGAAGATCGCGATGATCGTTGCTTTGCTGCACCCGCTGCTGATCCTGGCTGCCACCGCATTGGGCGTGTCGATGCCCGAACTGACGGCCGGAACGCTGAATAACCCCGGTTTCCACGGTTTCAGTGAAATGCTGTACGAGTATACTTCCTCGGCAGCCAACAATGGTAGCGGTTTTGAGGGCCTGGGCGACAATACGCCGTGGTGGAACATCAGCTGCGGTATCGTGCTCATCCTCTCGCGGTTTATCCCGATTATCGGTCCGGTAGCGATTGCAGGCATTCTCGCATCCAAAAAACACGTTCCTGAGAGCGCCGGAACGCTCAAAACCGATACCGGTACATTTGGTATCATGGTGTTCGCCGTGATCGTGATCATCACCGCATTATCCTTCTTCCCCGCATTGACCCTCGGGCCGATCGCCGAATATTTTTCAATGCAATAATTAACTGAATAGCAGAAATGAAAGCTCAAAATACATCCCTCTTTCAGGGAGACCTCGTACGGGAGGCACTGGCGCAATCCTTTGTGAAGCTCAACCCCCGGATCATGTTCCGCAACCCGGTGATGTTCACCGTCTGGATCGGTACGTTTGTGATGCTGATCGTGAATATATGGGTCATTTCCGGTGAAAAATCGCAGGGCAGCATGGTTTACAACCTTGTCATATTCCTGATCCTGTTGCTCACCCTTTTGTTTGCCAACTTCGCCGAAGCCATTGCGGAAGCGCGTGGTAAGGCACAGGCCAACAGCTTGCGCAAAACCCGTGAGGAAACACCCGCCAAATGGATCCAGGCTGTGGGTGATATGTATGTGAATGAAATTAAAGTAGTTCCTTCCTCGCAGCTGCGCAAGGGCCACATCTTCCTGTGCGAAGCGGGCGATATTATCCCTACCGACGGCGAAATCATCGAGGGGCTTGCTACCATCGACGAAAGCGCGATCACCGGTGAGTCCGCGCCCGTAATCCGCGAAGCGGGTGGCGACAAAAGCAGCGTCACGGGCGGTACCAAAGTGCTTTCCGACCGCATTAAGGTAAAGGTGACTACCGAACCGGGTGAAAGCTTTCTCGACAAAATGATTGCCCTCGTAGAAGGGGCCAGCCGTCAGAAAACGCCTAACGAGATTGCATTGACGATCCTGCTGGCTGGTTTTACGCTGGTGTTCGTCATCGTGTGCATCACCCTGAAACCTTTCGGTGATTTCGCGAACACGCCTATTACGATTGCCGCATTCATCTCCCTGTTCGTCTGCCTCATCCCAACCACCATCGGCGGTTTGCTCTCGGCCATTGGTATTGCGGGTATGGACCGTGCATTACGCGCCAATGTGATCACCAAAAGTGGTAAAGCGGTGGAAACAGCCGGTGATATCGATACCTTGCTGCTCGACAAAACCGGTACGATCACGATCGGGAACCGCAAAGCCACCAATTTCTGGCCTGCCAAAGGCATCGACAAAAGCTACTTCATTAAAGCAGCCGCATTGAGCTCCATTGCCGACGAAACGCCAGAAGGGAAGTCGATCATCGAACTTGCGGATTTACATTCCGATCAGCTCCGTGTCGAAAACCCGACGTTCATCGAATTCACCGCTGAAACGAGAAGCTCAGGCGTGAACTTCCTGGACACGCGCATACGCAAGGGCGCTTCCGATGCGATCCGCAAGCTTAGCGAGAAGGCAGGCAATGCATTCCCCGCCGACATTGCCGAAAAAGTGCGTGACATTTCCAGCAACGGCGGTACGCCGCTGGTGGTGGCTGAAAACGAGGTGGTTATCGGTGTGATCGAGTTGCAGGACATTATCAAGCCGGGCATTCAGGAACGTTTCGAAAGGCTGCGTAAAATGGGTGTCAAAACCGTGATGGTAACCGGTGATAATCCGCTGACGGCCAAGTTTATTGCCGAGAAAGCCGGGGTTGACGACTACATCGCCGAAGCTAAGCCGGAGGATAAAATGAATTACATCAAAGCCGAGCAGCAAAAGGGGAAACTCGTAGCCATGATGGGCGACGGTACCAACGACGCGCCCGCGCTCGCACAAGCCGATGTGGGCGTAGCCATGAACAGCGGTACGCAGGCTGCAAAAGAGGCCGGTAACATGGTCGACCTGGATAACGACCCGACCAAACTGATCGAGATCGTCGAAATCGGAAAGCAGTTGCTCATGACCCGCGGTACGCTCACGACATTCAGTATTGCCAACGACGTCGCCAAATACTTCGCCATCGTGCCCGCGCTGTTTATCGCGTCGATACCTGCCCTGCAAGGCCTCAATATCATGCGCCTGCACACCCCAGAAAGCGCGATTTTATCCGCGATCATTTTCAACGCGGTAATCATTCCGCTGCTTATTCCATTGGCTCTGAAAGGAGTAGCCTACAAACCCATCGGCGCGAGCGCATTGCTGAGACGGAACTTGCTGATCTACGGATTGGGCGGGGTACTCGTGCCTTTCGCAGGGATCAAGGCGATTGATTTGATCGTGAGTGTTTGGTTTTAAGTAGTTAAATGAAAGGATTGACGATTCTCAGTCGATTTTCAATCACAAGCCCGTTTTGCATGTCTTCCGAGTATAAAATACTGCAACCCGCTTCAAGTGCTGATGCTACGATCTTCGCATCAAATGGTTGGAGCAGATATCGGTCCATGATAAAAAGAGCGGTATTGACAACCGAGGTATTTTCCGGTTGGATTAGTGAAGCGTATGTCAACCACTTGACGAACATGCTGGCAGCCTCGCGATCCATTTTGTGTTTTCGCAAGCAAACATTCATGCATTCAAAAACGACCTGCGGACTGATAAACGGAACGTCCCGCATGAGGTCCATGGCAGTCAGCCTTTTGTCAGTTTCATTTAGGTCAATCAGGTATAGCGCGATGTTGGTATCGATGAAGAAGTTATCGCTCATTGGCTTCATCGCGATCGAATTTAAAACCGGAACGATCTATCTGAATTGTTTTGAAGAATTCAACCGCTTTTTCCGCGGCTTCTCTCTTGCTTGTCCTGAGCTCCTCAAGCGATTCGTGAAGATCAAAGGCTATCACCTCGATATCCTTATGAAGATATTCGTCCGGGAGCCTGACATTCAGGTCCTCAGCGTTTTCTACGACAAAAATTTTCCTATACATAGTGCGATTTCTTTTTTCTCAAAAATAAAAATTTCAAAACCATGAAACAACACATTCTTCCAGCGGTACGGTTGACGATCGTGACGCTGATATTCTTCTCAGGCGTGTATACGCTGGTGGTTCTGGGCGTGGCCCAGCTCTTTCCGAACCATGGTAAAGGTGAGGTTATCGAGCAAAATGGTAAACGGTATTATGCCAATATCGGGCAGTCGTTTACGGACGACAAGTACTTCAATTCGCGGCCTTCCGCGGTGGGCTATAATGCAGCCGGTAGCGGCGGTAGTAACAAGGGCCCTTCCAATGAAGAGTACCTGGGCGTGGTGCAAGCCCGCATCGATACTTTCCTGGTGCATAATCCTGGCGTGCAAAAGACCGACATTCCCGTGGAGCTGGTAACGGCGAGCGGGAGCGGCCTAGATCCCGATATTTCCGAAAAAGCGGCATTGGTGCAGGTGGAACGGATCGCGAAAGTGCGTAACGTACCCGCGCAAAAGTTGCAGCAGTTGGTGAAGGAGCACATCAGCGGACCGTTAATGGGAATGTTCGGCCCTGCGAAGATTAATGTGCTGAAACTGAACCTCGCGCTCGATCAATTGAAGTAACCCATTCAAAACGCCGCCCGTTTCCAGTGCCGTCGCAGCGGGCTGCGTTTCTTCTTACCGCGCGGCTATGATTGAACAGATTACCATTTTATGAAAACCTTGATTTTAAGTACGCTTGCCATTGCCTCCGTTTCACACGCTATCGCCCAGGATTCAGCCGCGGTGAGCACTTCGCCCTTTGCGGTGAGCGCTTATGTGGAGTCGTATTACCTGCACGATTTCCGTAAAAACGACAACCACACGATGCCCGGTTTTATTTATAACCACAACCGCACCGGGGAGGTGAACCTGAACCTGGCATTTCTGAAAGGTTCGTACACGGGCGACCGCGTGCGTGCAAACCTGGCACTGGCGGCCGGTACTTATATGAATGCGAACTACGCCGCGGAGCCGGGTGTGCTGAAAAACGTATTTGAAGCCAATGCAGGTGTGAAGATTGCGAAAAACCACAACCTCTGGCTCGACGCGGGTATTATGCCCTCGCACATCGGCTTCGAAAGTGCGATCGGGAAAGACAACTGGGCCTTGACGCGTAGCCTGGTGGCGGAAAATACACCCTATTTCGAGACCGGCGTGAAGTTGGGATACACCACACAGGATTCGAAATGGTACCTCTCGGCGATGTACCTCAATGGCTGGCAGCGCATTCAGCGGGTGGACGGTAACTCGACCCCCGCATTCGGGACACAGGTTACTTTTAAGCCAAATGCGGCTGTGACGCTGAATTACAGCACTTTCATCGGCAGCGATAAGCCGGATAGCACCCGGCAAATGCGCTACTACCACAATATTTATGGAGTATTTCAACTATCCGACAAATGGGGCCTTACCACAGGCTTCGATATAGGTAGTGAGCAGAAAGCGAAAGGAAGCAGCACTTACAACACGGTTTACGTGCCGGTAATGATCCTGCGTTATTCGCCTTCTTCCAGAGTGAGTATTGCGGCCAGAGGCGAGTATTACCATGATAAAAACGGGGTGATCATCGCTACTGGCACCGACAATGGCTTCCAGACATTCGGAACGTCACTCAACTTCGATTACCAGATCGCCCCGCAGGTCATGTGGCGCATCGAAGCCCGTAACCTCAGTAGCCGCGATGCGATATTCAATGGCAAGGGCAGTGATTTATCCAAAAACAAAACCTACCTGACTACCGCCTTAACCTTTGCATTAAACTAAACATCAGCCGGGCCGGGAGCGACTCCCGCCCGGTTTTTAACCCATACAGCCATGTTTACCCAGTTGCAAATCATTAACCTGCTCAGAAATGAACTTCCTGTCGTGGCCGGAGCGGATTGCGCGGCAGTATCAGCACATACTTTCAATTCTATCCATTCATCAATCCATTACCTGTCGGCTTGCACGAAGAACGCGATGGAGCACCGGCATTTCCGGGCGGCGGGAAGCTGTTTCGGCCTTGCGGAAAAAGTGTACCGCGAAGGCGACGCGATGGTGAAGCTGCTGATCGAGAATGTGTTTGTATATGCCAATGTGTGGACAAAAACCAGAAATGCACCGTCGCCATTGCCCGCGGATATTGTCCCCGATGTTTTATACAAAATACATTTGAAACAACTGAACGACAGCGGCTGCTAGCATTAATACTCAACGTTATAAACCCAAGCCGTAACGACGGACCTAAACCTTTAACCCTGAACTCCAAACTCTCCGAACCAATGGAAAACAGCGCCGAACATTTTCTCGAACTGATCAAGAAGTCGAGGAGGGGTAAATTCAAGATTTACATCGGGATGAGCGCCGGGGTAGGCAAGACTTACCGCATGTTGCAGGAAGCTCATGCGCTCCTGCGTACGGGCATCGACGTGAAGATCGGTTATATCGAAACCCACAATCGAAAGGAAACCCATGAACTGCTGGAAGGGCTGCCGGTGATCCCGCGGCGGAAGCTGTTTTACAAAGGGAAAGAGCTGGAAGAGTTCGATGTGCAGGCAGTGATTACCCTCCGGCCGGAGGTAGTGATCGTGGATGAACTGGCGCATTCCAATATTGAAGGCAGCAAAAATGCCAAGCGCTGGCAGGATGTGCTGGATATTCTCGAAGCGGGGATCAATGTGATTTCGGCCGTGAATATCCAGCATATCGAAAGCCTGAACCAGGAAGTACGCGAAATCACCGGCGTGGAAGTGGCAGAGCGCATTCCCGATAAAGTGCTGGGGATTGCCGATGAGGTAGTGAATATAGACCTCACCGCCGATGAGCTTATTACCCGTTTGAAAGAAGGCAAAATTTACCGGGAGGAGAAGATTCAGGCTGCATTACAGAACTTCTTTAAGCCGCAGCATATTCTCCAATTGCGGGAGCTGGCGCTGAAAGAGGTGGCGTCGCAGGTGGAAAGGAAGGTGGAGAGCGAAATACAGCCGGGCATGGCGCTCAAACACGAGCGTTTTCTGGCGTGCATCAGCAGTAATGAAAAGACGGCCCGGAATGTGATCCGCAAAACCGCGCGGCTGGCCAACTACTACCATAGCAGCTGGTTTTTGCTGTATGTGCAAACCCCGGGCGAATCGGCGAGCCGGATCGGACTCGCGAAGCAACGGCATTTGATCAATAATTTCAAGCTGGCCACCGAGCTGGGCGGCAATGTGATCAAGATGGAGAGCGGCAGCATTGCCAAAACGATCGTGGAAGTAGCCGAAAAGAACAAGATCACCACCATATGCATCGGCAAGCCGCATTTGAACCTTTTCAAGGTCATACTGGCCACGAATGTGTTCAACGGGCTTTTAAATAAAATGTCTTCTTCCGACATTGACCTCGTAATACTTTCCTGAAATGAAGATCAAAACCAAACTGAGGCTGGGTATCGGCCTGCTTTTCGCCATGATCACGGTGCTGGCCGTGGTGGGTATCAGGCAGGTGAGCCTGCTTTCGGCCGACTCACGCAATATCCTCATCGCCAACCATAACTCGCTGGAATATACCCGCCAGATGCTTCATGCGCTCGACGAGCTGGAAGTACACGCGGGGGCATTGGATGTATTCAAAAAGAACCTCGAAGCCCAGCAGAAGAATATCACGGAAATCGGGGAAAAGGAGCTTACAGCGCAGCTGACCGGCCATTTTGAAAAGCTGAAAGTCAATGTCCGGGACAAGGAAATCGTCGCGCTGATCCGGAATGACGCGCTGGAAATCATGAGTATTAACCTTGACGCGATCAACCGGAAAAGTCACATTGCGAGCCAGACGGCCAAAAGCTCCATGGTGTGGATCGGTATCACGGGTACATTGTGTTTCATTATTGCATTCACATTGTTTGTAAACCTGCCGGGTAACATTGCCAACCCGATCCGCGAGCTCACGGAAAGTATCCGGCAGATAGCCAACGAGAACTATACCGAGCGGGTGCATTTCGGCAGCCGGGATGAATACGCGCAGCTCGCACAGTCGTTCAATACCATGGCCGAGAAGCTGGAAGAGTACAACAGCAGTAATCTGGCAAAGCTGATGATCGAGAAAAAGCGGGTGGAGACGCTGATCGACAACATGCACGACCCGGTAATAGGCCTGGATGAAAACCGGAAGGTGATATTTGCCAACGAAGTGGCCCGGAAGGTGACCGGCTTGCAGGCATCCGAGCTGGTAGGCCGCAACGCGACGGAGGTTGCATTGCACAACGACCTCGTGCGGTCGCTGGTGAAAGACCTTTTCGAGCCGCAGGCTAAGGCTAATGGGCAAAGTGCAGCCATGAAGATCTATGCCGACGATAAGGAAAGCTATTTTGAAAAGGAGTACGTCGATATTTCCATCGTCCCGACCGGCGAGCAGCAGCCGAGCTCGATCGGCCATGTGATCATTCTCCGTAATGTGACACCGTACAAAGAGCTGGATTTTGCCAAAACGAATTTCATTGCTAATGTCTCCCACGAGCTTAAAACGCCCATTTCTTCCATTAAAATAACGCTTGACCTGCTTCGCAACGAGCGGGTAGGCGATACCAATGAGGAGCAGCGCAGCCTGCTCGATAGTATCCGCGAGGACGCCGACCGGCTGTTGAAAATCACGGGTGAGCTTTTGAATATTACCCAGGTGGAGAGCGGTAAAATCCAGCTTAACATCACAGGCTCATCAGCACGGGAAATCGTGCAATATGCCATAGCGGCCAACGAAACCCAGGCCGAAAGCCGGGATATTAGCCTCCAAATCGAAGATAGGGGCGTGCAATCCAGCATACTGGCCGATTCGGAGAAGACGGCCTGGGTGCTTACCAACCTGGTTTCCAATGCGATCCGCTACTCCTACGATCATTCCAGCATCCGCATTATCCTCGAAGAAGACGTGCAAGTTGTGCGCATTGCCGTCACCGACAGTGGCCAGGGCATTTCACAGGAATACAGGGACAAAATCTTCGACCGCTATTTTCGTGTGCCCGGTTCTACGAAGGAAGGTACCGGCCTGGGCCTCGCGATCAGCCGCGAATTTATGGAAGCCCAGGACGGCACGCTTACCGTGGAAAGCGAGTTGGGGGCGGGGAGTACCTTCACCATCGCATTGAAAAAACTCACCTGACGCGCGTTACTCGACCACCCGCACGCCTACGTACGAGGATGCCTGACCCGATAGGTAAACCCGGTGTGTGGCTTTTTGGAAATCGGAGGCATTGGCTTTGTAGATATTCACAAACTTCTGCGGGTTGCGGTCCACGAGTGGAAACCACGAGCTTTGCACCTGTACCATGATTTTGTGCCCTTTTTTGAAACGGTGCGCCGCATCCTGCATATCGAATTTCACATTTTCAATCTTGCCGGGTGCCATGGGTTCGGGTTTGGAGAAGCTCTTCCGGAATTTGGAACGCATGACCTCACCGCGGATCAATAACTGAAAGCCACCCATTTTCATATTGGGGTTAACGGGGCTGTCGTTCGGTGCATCGCCGGGGTAAACGTCGATGAGTTTTACCACAAAATCGGCGTCGGTGCCCGTGGTGGACACGAAAAGATCGGCAAATACATTCCCGGAAATAGTCACATCTTCTTTCAAAACTTCGGACTCGTACACGAGCACGTCCGGGCGCGAGGCGGCGAAGCGCTGGTCTTCGTACATGAAATCACTGCCGCGGATAATGCGGATCTCCGAAGTGTAAGGTACCGGTTTATCGGGATCGCTGAGGTATTGGTGGAAGGCGGGTTTCGCGCCTACCTGCATGGTAGTCATGGTCGGCGAGAACGACAATGTGCCGTCCGGATGCAGGTACAGCTTTTTCTCGACGGTATTTTTCGGCGGCCACTGGTCGTATTTACGCCATTCGTTGGCCCCGGTCTCAAAAATGTAGGCCTTGGGCAGGTTAGGATCAAGCTGGTCTTTCAGGTAATGGTTGAAAATCGGCAGCTCTATTTCCTTTTGGTAAAATGCGCTGGTTTTGGCTCCAAACCGGATATTCCCAAGTGACTCTCCTGTTCCGCGCGCCCAGCCGCCGTGAATCCACGGCCCCATGATGAGCCAGTTCGGTGTCTGCGGGTTTTGGGAGGAAACCGCCTGGTAGGTTTTCAGCGGCCCGTACAAATCCTCCTGGTCGAACCAGCCGCCGACGACCATTACCGCGGGTTTGATATTCTTCAAATGCGGCACCGGCGTACGGGCTTTCCAGAAATCGTTGTAGGTTTCATGCTCCATCATCTGGTTCCAGATGCGGTTTTGGCCTTTGAAAATCTGTTCGTTGAAGTTTTTCAGCGGGCCCATTCTCTTATAAAACTCGTAAGAATCCGGCGTGCCATATGCCGAGTACTGTGGTGAGGCCTTGGGCGTAGGCGCTGGCCGCGGTGCACCGTACGACGACAGGAATGAGAATGTGCCCATCAGGAAAAATGCACCGTTATGGTGGCGGTCGTCGCCCATGAACCAGTCGGTGACCGGTGCCTGCGGCGAAGCGATTTTCAATGCCGGATGCGCGTCTACGGCCGTCATGGTAGCGTAGTATCCCGGTGCCGAAATACCCCAGGTGCCCACTTTGCCATTGTTGCCGTCGATATTCTGAATGAGCCATTCGATCGTGTCATACGTGTCGGAACTTTCGTCGATGTCCGTCTTGCCCTTTTTGACAGGGATGAACGGACGGTAAGCCTCGAAATCGCCCTCAGACATGAGCTTGCCTCTTACATCCTGGTACACAACAATATAACCCTCCCTGGCGAAGAGCATGCTGGGCCCCAGGGCCGTTTTGTACAAACCTTCGCCGTAGGGCGCCACGCTGTACGGCGTGCGATTGAGCAGGATAGGGTAGGTTTTACTTTTTGAAATATCCTTCGGCAAATAGATGGAAGTGAAGAGCTTCACGCCGTCACGCATCGGGATCTGCCGCTCGATTTTGGTGTAGTGCTCGCGGATGTAGAGGGAGTCTTCTTTCGTGCTGGTTTGGGCGTGGGCAGTTGCGCCTGCGAGGATGGCAAAAATAAGGAGTAAAGTCACGCACGGTCGTTTCGTGAACCGGCAAATCAAGGAGTGAAGTAAGGTTGTTTTCAAGGCGGTTGCAGGATTTGTTTAAGCCAATTTAATACAAAACACCTAACTATCGCAGGGGAAGGCCTTTTTCGCAACTTGTACTTTGCCCAAACGTTGCCGCTCGTCACATCATAGTTGCAGATTTAAAACCAGTACTGTATATTGCATAGTACCTTGTAAAACAATTTTTAGCTATGAAAATAAAATCACTAATGCTCTCTCTAATGGTCATGCTCGCCATGTTTGTTTCCTGTAACAATGGCGATGTGAGCATTGCCGTGAAGGACGAGGATGACTATTACCGCTTCAAGGCGCGTTTCGATGATAACCTGTCGACCGAGGTCACCGGGTTTCTGAATGACCACCTGTCGACCGTGCGGATCGATCCGGAGAAAGACTCGAAGGTAATCACCGTTTTGCCGGACCAGACCAGGCTCACCGTAGAGTCGTCGCCCGGCGAGGTGATGATTTACCTCGACAAGGAGGAGAACAGCCGGGATTCCTACCACCGCATCAAGAACCTCTGTGAGGGCGTTAAGGACGTCATTCTGAAACATAGTAAAGGAAACAGCCGCTTGGAAAATGCCCGTTCAAACTAGACCGCTGACCGAAAATTTTTATTTTTGGTAATCCAACGGACTGGTTACAAATGACTTCCCGAACAATCAGCGATTTTTACCGCAAGCACAGGCAGGAGTTGCTCTACGGAGTATCGCTTGCCTTGCTGCTTTTTGTACTCAGGTGGCTCGAATTGCGGTTCCTGGTCCTGGACCATCTCATTGAAATTTACGTAGGAGCCATTGCTTTGCTATTTACAGGGCTGGGTATCTGGCTGGCCCACAAGCTGACAACCCCCAAGGTAGAAACCCGGATTGTGGAACGCGCGGTGTACGTGGCTGCGGGCGATGAATTCACCGTCAACGAGCCGGAACGGTTGCGGCTCGGGATCAGTCACCGGGAGCTGGAAGTGTTGCAGCTCGTGGCGGAGGGCCTCAGTAACCAGGCAATCGGCGAGCGGCTGTTCGTGTCGCTCAATACGGTTAAAACGCATTCGTCGCGCATTTTCGAAAAACTCGAAGTCCGTAACCGCACGCAGGCCGTGGAGCGCGCAAGGCGTCTCGGGCTCATCGGCTGATGCGGGGTATATGGTGGACGTTGCGGTCAGGTGTGGTCATGTGTAATCAGGTGTGGTCATGTGTAATCAGGTGTGGTCATGTGTAATCAGGTGTGGTCAGGTGTAGTCAGGTGTAGTCAGGTGTAGTCATGTGTAGTCATGTGTAGTAATGTATTGTTAAGTGTTGTAATGTATTGTCAAGTTTAGTCAATGTCTCATTAGCTTAGAGTACCTGACCATACCTGACCAAAAGATCCGTGGAATGTAAAATCACCCGAAAGTATGACTCGAAAACGGCCAATACGCTTCAATTTCGCAACATTATCGGACATTAAAATCAAATGATATGAACAGGATCATCGTTATTTGCGGACTGATTTCGGGTGTGCTGGTGTCAACTTTCATGGTTTGCTCGATGGCGGTCTGCTATCAGAAGGAAGCTTTTGAAGGCAATATGCTGCTGGGATATGCAGCTATGCTGCTGTCGTTTTCCATGGTTTTTGTGGGGATCAAAAACTATCGAGACAAGTATAGCAGCGGGTCGGTGTCTTTTGGAAAGGCATTTAAAATAGGGCTGTACATTACGCTGGTGGCTTCGACGGTGTACGTGATCGTCTGGCTGATCGACTATTACCTTTTTATTCCTGATTTCATGGACAAATACACGGCGCATTTGCTGAAACAGTTCCAGGCCGAAGGCCCTACCGCTGCCGAGCTTGACGCAAAGGTGGTTGAGCTGGCCGGATATAAAGAGATGTACCGGAATCCGCTGATGGTTATCCTATGGACTTACGCCGAGATTCTCCCGGTAGGGCTGGTGGTAACGCTTATTTCAGCATTGATTCTCAAAAAGCCTCGTACGGAAGCGCGGCCGGCCTAGGAGCGGCTGGCCAGGTGCAGCCGGCCAGGTGCAGCCGGAAACACAATATTTAAAACTAATACTACGGGTAAGGGTTTGTGTTTCAAAGGTTTTTAGCTATAATCGCCTGAAAATCTTTTAGTAAACACAAACCCTTCTTTTTGTGAAGAAATTCTACCTCCTGCTGGTGGCGCTACTGCCGTTCGCCGCGTTTGCACAATGTCCCACCGACCTCATTATCAGCGATCAGGCGACGCTCGATAATTTTGTTACAAACAATCCTGGCTGCGTAAACCTGCCGGGGAATCTCACGATCGAAGGCGCTGATATTGTAGACCTCGGTACGTTGAATACGCTGACGAGCGTAGAGGGAAGTGTAACGGTGCGAAATAACCCTTTGCTGACCACACTTGCCGGCCTGGGGAACATTACTTCGGTGGGTTCTTCGGTGGAAGTATATCGTAATCCATTGCTGGAAAGCCTATCCGGGCTTGAAGGACTTACCGCGGTGACCGGTAGCGTGGTGATCGATTCCAATGTTGTTCTGAAAGATCTCGCAGGAATCAAAAACATCGTTTCTGTGAGCGATTCATTGGTGATAGCCGAAAACGATTCGTTGAAATCGATTGCGGATCTGACGATTACGTCGGTGGGTTCGGTGGTGGAAATATATGATAATGCGGTTTTGGAAAGCCTCGCCGGGCTGGAAGGCCTCACCATCGTGCCCGGGGACCTGATTATCGATGGTAACCTGGTACTCAAAAGCCTGGCAGGGATAGCGAACATCGGTGCGGTGGGCGGTTCGCTGATTATCGGCACAACCGATTCGTTGACGTCCATCAACGATCTCACAATTGCCTCGGTCGACAGCTCGATCCGGATCGGATACAATACCAAACTGGCCTCGCTGGCAGGCCTCGAAGGCATTACGCAGATCAATGGCGACCTGGAAATCACGAATAACTATTCGATCAAGAACCTGACGGGGTTGAACGGGTTGACTGCTGTCGGAGGCAGCGCCTACGTCGATTTCAATGACAGCCTTATGAATATGCAGGGCCTTAACCAGCTGACATCCATTGGCGGAGAGCTCTTTCTTGAATATGATCTCATGCTCGAAAACCTGGGCGGACTCGAACAACTCACGTCGATAGGCAGCGACCTCACCATTGCCGACATCGATTCGCTGCGGGATATTTCGGCATTGAGCAACCTTACATCCGTGGGGGGCGGTTTTTATTTGTTTGGTAATCTGGTACTGAAATCGCTGGATGGTTTGCAGAATGTGCCGTCTTTCGGCAACGAAATGGTGATTACGTTTAATCCAGCGTTGGAAAGCCTCGACGGCCTGAACGGCCTGACGTCCATCGGAAGTCTCGGTGCGCAGATTGTCTTCAACTTTTCATTGAAAAACCTGGATGGACTATCCTCGCTGAACACGATCAATGGCGATCTGGCGGTGTTGTATAATTTTGCATTATCCAGCCTTTCGGGGCTGAGTAACCTGCAAGCGCTGGGTCCCGAGGGCACACTGATAGTCGTAGCGAACGATTCGCTTGCTGATTTGCAGGGGCTGAACGGCCTAACGACCGTCCATCGGCTTTTCGTGGAAATGAACCTTGGTTTGAAATCGCTGTCGGGTTTGGATAATCTAACTTCGATAACCGATTCATTGTCAATATCTTTTAATGATAGTCTGACCAACCTTAATGGATTGGCAGCACTGCAAAGCATTGCGGGCGGGTTGCTGATCACCGAAGATTCACTGCTTACAAGCCTGGATGGCCTGAGCAACCTCAGTTCCATTGGCGGAACGATCACCATCGCGGATAATGCTGCACTCACTACCTGCGCCAGCACCAAGTTCTGTGCGATACTGAAAACGAAGGCTCTCGATGAGGTGATAATCGAAAACAATATCGGCGATTGCGAGACGCGCGAGGCCGTGGACGTCGCCTGCGTTGCGCTGCCGGTGACACTGATTGCCTTTACTGCCAAAAAAGAAGGACGAACAGCCGTCCTCGAATGGTCGACGAGCGCGGAAACGAACAGCGATTATTTTGAAATACAGCAAAACAATGGCAAGTCGTGGGCGGTTGTAGGCAAAATGACCGCCGCCGGGGAGAGTGCGGTGGTAAAACCCTATACTTTCACCCATTCCAATCCCGTGAAAGGCAGCAACCTCTATCGTCTCAAAATGGTAGATAAGGATAATACTTTCGCATTCAGCAGCATCCAGGCAGTGCGGTTCGATGATCTGCCGGTGTTTGAAATCTATCCGAATCCCGTAGCCGCAAGCCTGATCGTCCGTTCGCCCAATGGCACGATCAAAGAAGTTACATTGTATAATGCCGCCGGCAAATGTATCGCGGTCAAATCGTTCAATGCAATGGCCCTGCCTGAGCCTGCCACGATTGATACGAGCCATTTGCCGGGCGGAATGTATGTGGCAAAAGTCGCTTACGCGGACGGTGCCGTGCATACAGGTCGGTTTGTCAAGAAATAATCCCTACTGAATCGCCAGTTTTTTGACCGTGCTCCTGCCATTGATGTTCACTTTCAGGAAGTAAATACCTGTGGTAAGCTGATTGGGCAGGAATGCGGCGGGTGTCTGGCTGATCGTCATTTTGCGACTGTTCAATATCCTTCCCGATACGTCGGTGAGCGTCAGTTCGGCGAGTTGCGTGGTCAGTCCGGTGGTCCGGATCTGCATTTGACTTGCCGATGACGGGTTCGGGATGATCTCTATTTCGAGCGACAGGTTTGGTTCGGCTGCAAGCACAATTTCGAAAAGTGAAACTTTCATGATGGCAGTATATAGCAGGCGCCCGTCCGCTGCCGTTGCCACGACCCGGTAATAGTACTGCGTATTCACGGGCAAAGTGGGGCTTTCCTGATCCTCGAACGTGTAGTTCTTGTTTTGTTGGGAGTTCGGACCGCCGGATACTTTCGCTATTTGTGTAAAGTTTTGTGCATCGGTAGACCGCTGGACGGCAAAATAGGCGAGCTCGTTTTCAGCACTCGTTGCCCAGCTCAGCGTCACCAGGTTCTTTTCATCCTTTTTTGCATTGAACCCTATGAATGTGGCGGGATCGGGTTTAGGAGCCGGTACCTTTACATGAAAAACATCCTGAATGCAGTTCTGTGCATCTTTCACCGTATAGTCCGTATTTTCTGTCGGCTTAACGGTAATTGCCCTTGTTTTGGCACCATTGCTCCACAGATAATCACCCAAAAACGACGCTTTCAGCTCGATGGATTGATCCCGGGCGATTTCTTGCGTTGTCTCCTTATTCACACCCTTTTCCATCGTGAATTTGTCGCGGATCACGCCATCGGCTGCGATCCATTTCAAATCGAGCCGGTTGCCTTCCACTTCCATCATAAGCCCGCCGCCATGCTCGGCGTCGGAATGGTACATGGCCTTGTGTGGCCAATCCGGCTTAGGATTACCCAGCTGTCCGCCCGAACCGGCTACCACATACACCGTCCCGCGGCTTTGCGGGGAGTTTTTGATGTAGGGACACGAGTTATCCGAGCCGTCATACCGCGCCGAGGAGGCGTCTATGACATGTTTCGCGGGATCGAACGTATTCGCATATCCGTAATGCCCGCCCATGAGGCGCGAGCGCTCGTACACGTGGCTATGCCCGCAGATGATCAGGTCCACGCCCAGGCGTTCGAGAATGCGGATGAAATTCTGGCGGATGGCCGTCATTTCGGGATCGCCATCCGATTCCCGCGATCCTTTCGAATACGGCGGGTGGTGCCAGTAAGCTACTACCCAATCTTTGTTTTTGTTAACTGCGAGGTCCTTTTTAATCCATTGCACCTGCCTGCCGAGCGTGTCGTAAAGGCGCGTCGCATTGTCTTCGCGGCCGTACGAATCGAGGGAGAGGAAGTGGACATTGCCATAGTCGAAAGAATAGAATGCCTCGGTACCGGAAGGTTCTCCGCCGGCCTCGCCTTTGGTTGGCATCGTGAAAACATCGTAATAGGGTACCTGGTGGTCGTCTTGCCGGGCCGGGTTATCATTATCGTAGTCGTGGTTGCCGGGCGAGGGGAAGAGCGGATACATTTTAAGCAGGTTATCCTTATACCGGTTGAAAAAATTGGATTGGTACTCGGCATCGCGGCCAAAAGAATAGGCATTGTCGCCGAGCAAGAGCCAGGCATTCATATAGTTGGAGCCCAGGTAATCCATCATTCTGGCCCGGACTTCATCTTGTATGATGGAATTCGTGCCGCAGTCGCCCAGCAGCCCGAAACGGTATTTTCCTGGTTTTCCCGCTACGGCGGAAGTCTGGAAATAGTTATGGTCGCCCGTTTGCAAAACAGCACTCTGCGAGCCGATGGAGTAATAATAGCGTGTTTCCGCTTGCAGCCCGGTGACCTTTACCTCGTGCTCGGTAACAGGCGTGTTATCGGCAAATGTCTGGCCGAGCGATTGCGAGCTGCTGCCGATTTTGACGACGGACTCGGAAGGCTTATCGGTGCGCCAGCGAATGACGATGCTGGTTGGCGTCGCTACCTGCAGGTAAGGCCCGCGCAGGAGTGTGCCTTGCGCGTGGGCGGCGATGAATGCAAAAAATAGAAGGAAGGTGAGTAAATATGTTTTCATAGACGGTCGGTGAGCGAATGTAAAAAGGCAATGATATCGGATTTTTCCTCGTCCGATAGATTAAGCGGTTCTCCGGGCAATGTTTGGTCGGGAATATCGAGGCCCAGGCCGGCACCTCCGCCTTTATCGTAAAACTCCATGACTTTTTCGAGACTTCCGAAGGAGCCGTTATGCATGTAGGGAGCCGTTACGGCAGCGTTGCGGACGGTGGGTGTTTTAAATGCGCCCCGGTAATAGGGGGTAGGGCGGGTTTCGAAACGCCCCTGGTCGGGATCTGCTTTCGGGTGAAGAAAATCATCCGAGGCGGTCGTTCCCAGTATTTCAAACTCAGTGAGGGTGTAGGTGGGCGGGATCAGCCCGTTGAATAGCGGCGCAAAATGGCACGTTCCGCATTGCGCTTTACCCATGAATAGGTTGAACCCATTCACCTGATGATCGGTCAGGGCCGCTTTGTCTCCTGCAATATATCTGTCAAAATCCGAGTTGAATGGCTGCAAAGTGCGTACATAGGCTGCTATGGCCTTGTAAATAATGGTATCATTTAAAGTGCGCCGCTTTCTGGACACTTTGCGGATCAGCCGGCGATATGGGCGCTCTTTGGCCAGTTTTATGATAGTCTCGGCAGGCCTGCCATTCATTTCGAGGCTGTCGTGGATCACGGTGCGGATCTGCTCTTCCAGCGTTTTGGCACGACCGTCCCAGAATTGCGCGTGTTGAAATGTGCTATACAGTAATGAAGGTGCATTACGCCGCACCTCCTGGCCGGGGTGAATGCCCATGCTGCGGGGCAGACCGTCGGTAAAATGCAAAGCGGGGTTATGGCAAGATGCGCAGCTGCGGCTGCCGTTGGAGGACAAACGTGTTTCGAAAAACAGTTTTTCACCCAGTTCAGCCAATGCAGCATTGGAGCTTGCACCTCCGGCAAAAGCAGGTTCGGCAAAAGCATCCCGGCTGAAAATGTTCCTGGCGTTGTAATTTAAAATACCCTTTTCATTGATCTCCAAACCCATGCTGATCATCAGGCCAAGGCTCTCCTGCAATGGCAAGGCATAGTTAGTCAGAAAGAATAGCCGGTCGAACTGGTCGAAATCCGTTTTTCCGGTGAGATAAATCTCGCAGGAAGTCAGCAATTTTCGGACAGACCCTTCATCCGAATGCATTAAATAGGGATTCAATACTTCGTGAAGCGCTTGGAGGGAAACCAATGCTTCGTCGAGGCCGCTTTTGAGTAACGGTGCGTCAAACCCCGTAATGCTGAGCGTCATAACCCGGATCAGTTCCAGCCGCACACTTTCGAGCACCTGCGCGTCGGTCGCTTTGAAATTGTAAAGCAAAGCGGGCAGGTCTTCCGCCGAAGTTTCCAGGAACCGGCATTGCTGTATCATTTCCGCTTTGTGTAAACCGGGATTGTCGAAAAGCAATGCCTCGATGTATTGCAGACCGGTAGGCGCGCCGTATTCCAGATGCGGTTCCTCTATTTCGTTTTTGGGCGGCCGGTTGTAAATCCGGGAGGACGTGAAGAAGAAGTAGTCGAGAAAAAAGGCGATCCGTTTGTAAGCCAGGCGGGTGGCTTTCAGCTTTTCTTTCGCTTGTTCAATGCTTTGGGCGTCGGCGGAATCAGTTTTTTCGATCGCAATGCGCATTTCAGTCACGCTGGCCGCGAATGCCCGGGCATCGGCACGAAAGCGATCGGTACAGTTTTGCACGCCGATGGTTTCCTGCTCCGATGCCGCAGCAAGCAATAACAACGCCATACACAATGCAAGGGCTTTCCACATCGCGGAAAAAGGGTTTTGGAAACATCCGCAAGATACAGAAGAGGTGCCAAATCACGAATAAGCATTAAATTGCCGGCCCTGACCCAATTTCCGAATTGCCATGCACGGTTCATTTCCCCGGCTCGATATCGGCCCGCTTTCCGAATACCGCGAAGATCATATTATGATCGCACGGTTCTCCGATTACGTTCACGAACATCAGAGCCTTGTTTTTCCGCACCGCCACAGCTTCTATCACCTGGTACTTTTCACCGAAGGCAGTGGTCGGCACACGATTGATTTTCACCATTTTCAGGCTGCGCCTTATCAAATCTATTTCATGATCCCCGGACAAGTGCATACGTGGGATTTCCAGGGGGATATGGAAGGGTATGTGGTCAATTTTTCGGATTCATTTTTTAAATCCTTCCTGCTGCAACCCGAATACCTCGATTCGTTCTCTTTCCTCGATCAGGACAGCAGCAACAACGTGCTGACGCTCTCCGAGTCCATTCGTGCGAACGTTTGCAGGCTATTCGAGGAGTTGCTCAGTCAAAATGCCCGCGCAACGGCCTGGCGCGACGATATGGTGCGCGTTTTACTGCTCCAAATTTTTATGATTGTTGAACAGAGCGATTCTGTCGACAGGAAGAAGAATGCGGAGAAAGGGAAGAATGCGACGGTACGGAACTTCATCCGCCTTATCGACAAGCATTACGACCGCCTGAGACTGCCGGGGCAATATGCCGAAATGCTGAATGTGACGCCCAATCACCTGAATGCGTTGTGCAAGGAGCACGTAGGGATGCAGGCGGGAGAGCTGATCCGCAACAGGATCGTTTTGGAGGCCAAAAGGCTGTTGATCAACCTCGATCTGACCGTTTCTGAAATCGCCTACAAGTTGAATTTCAATGATAACTCCTATTTCACCAAGTTCTTCCGGAAAGAAACCGGCATGACGCCGGAAGATTTCCGGAAGAGCCCGGCTTTATAAATACCCTATACCCGTTCTTCGGAAGCGGCCGGTTTAATGAACAGCGCAAGCCATGTACGGCGCGCCATGCGGTAAAAGAGCGGCGTCAGCACTACGAGGATCGGAATGATGCTCACCAGGAAGTAGTCGAGGTACTGTTTGAAAAAGTTGACGAAAATCAGAAAGTAAATCACCATGAATGCCACGTAGAAGGCATAGCTGATGTACAATGCACCCTGATAGAAGCCCGGTTCCGGCACGAAATCGGCACCGCAGCTCGGACAGCGACGGTTCATTTTGTCGAAATTCCGCAGGTTATAGGCGCTTTTGGTGATAAAAAAGTCACCCTCGCCGCATTGGGGGCATTTGTTGAATAAAACGCTGTATATTTTGTTGGGCTTTGCCATGATCTTACTGTTTTAAACTCAATACAAATTTCCTGAATTGACTGTTTAAAAAGAAAGACTGAATCTCGCTTTTGTGGTAGAAATCAACGATCGGTCTGAGAAACTACGTCAGTGAGTTGATGAAAGCGGCCATTTCGATGGTGTCGAACACATGGTCGATAGGCAGGTGGGTAATGGCATAATGCGGCATGAAGGGCATTTGAGCGGTGTCCGGATTTTGCGCTACGGCCATGCCTCCGGCTTGTTTTACGGCTGTGAGACCGCTAGTACCGTCCTCATTCGCACCGGAGAGCAATATCGCCACCAGCCCCGGCCCATAAACCTCGGCGGCAGATTCAAACGTGACGTCGATGCTGGGCCGGCTGAAATTGATTTTTTCGGAATAGTCCAGCGAAAATGTGCGGTTATGCTCGATGAGCAAATGGTAATCTGCGGGTGCTAAGTAAATCGTTCCGGGGGTAACAGGCTCTTTGTCTTCGACCTCCTGGGTTGGATTTAAAGTTTTGGAAGCCAGCAGCTCAGATAAGGTTGAGTCTCCGGAATTGCGCCGGTGCAGCACCAATGCCACGGGAAACGGCAGATCGGCACGCAGCAGCGGAAGCAGCCTGAACAGCACTTCCAGGCTACCCGCCGAACCTCCGATCAGCAGGAGTTCGCAGCGACGGTTCAAATGATTTTCTTCCATATTTTCTCCCGGTTCAGTTGCTTGAACTTGTGTTGTACAGCCGAGAATTTCAGGGTCTCTTTCGTTCCCAATGCAAGGTAGCCCAATGTCCCGAGGCTCGCATCGAAGAGTTTCAGCACCCTGTCCTGCAATTCCTTGTCGAAATAGATCAGCACGTTACGGCATAGTATCAGGTCGAATTCATTAAAAGAGCTGTCGGACACCAGGTTATGGGTCGAAATAATGATCTTTTCCGAAAGCTCGCTGTCAAACTTCGCCTGCCCGTATTGGGCCGTATAATAGCTTGAAAAATCCGCAGTGCCGCCGGACGAAATGTAGCTTTCGGAATACTGCTTCATCAATGCGAGCGGAAATATGCCTTTCCGCACCTTTTCAAGTACGCTTGGGTTGAGGTCGGTCGCATACAGCAGCGAACGCCGGAGCAGGTTGGCTTCTTTGAGAAGGATCGCCATCGAATACACCTCTTCGCCGGTCGAGCAGCCCGCATGCCAGACGCGGATAAACGGCTTGGTACCTAATACGGGAAGCACTTCCTCGCGCAGGGACTTGTAAAATGCCGGGTCGCGGAACATTTCGGTGACATTCACCGTCACTTCCTCGACAAACCGTTTGAGGTACGACGGGTCGTTCCGGACCCGGTAGCGCAGCTCGGCAAAGCTTGGGAATTTATCGAGCGAGCACAGCCGGATGATCCTGCGTTTCAGCGAAGCGCGCGAGTACCGCGTGAAATCGTATCCGTAGAGATCGAACAGGTCATTCAGCAAAAGATCGATGTCTTCCTCTTCAATCATGGGATCAGATGTTACCAAGTATCTTCAACAGCTTGTCGACATCGATCGGTTTGGAAATATAATCGTTCGCACCGGCATCGAGGCATTTTTCCCGGTCGCCCACCATCGCTTGCGCCGTGACGGCGATTACGGGTACCGACTGTCTGTTTTCCAGGTCCTTGATCAGCGGAATGGCCTCGTAGCCATCCATTTCAGGCATCATCATATCGATCAGCACGGCATCTACCGGTTCGCCGGTCCGCAGGATGTCCAGCGCCTCCGTTGCGGCGGAGCAGGAAATACAGTCGAAACCCTTCGATTTGAGGGTCGCCCTGAGCGCGAAGATGTTGCGGGCGTCGTCGTCGACGATCATGATCTTTTTCTTTTCCATTGTGAGGGTCAGGATTTTTCATAAAGCCACACGCGCAGCAGCGACATGAGCTGGTCGATATCCACAGGTTTGGTAATATAGTCAGAAGCGCCGGCATTAATGCATTTTTCGCGATCGCCGGTCATGGCTTTGGCCGTAACGGCTATCACCGGCAGGTTGCGCCACTGCGGATTCTCGCGAATGCGTTTTGCGGTCTCGTAGCCATCCATCTGGGGCATCATCATATCGAGCAGGACCACATCCACTTCCGGATTTTCTTGGAGTTTTTGCAACGCTTCCTTGCCGTCGAGAGCCGTCAGGACATTCATTTTGTAGTTTTCCAATGATTTGGAAAGTGAGAAAATGTTCCGGACGTCGTCGTCGGCTATCAGTACGGTCTTGTTATTCAAAATCTCGCCCAGGCCGCCGAGCTTGCGCGCATCTGTACCCTGGCGTGCATTTTTCTTGTTCTCTTCCACCACATGCAGGAACAGCGACACTTCGTCGAGCATACGCTGGTAGGAATGCGCAGTTTTGACGATGATCGAATCCGCATACTGCTTGATCCGCAGCTCTTCGGTCATGGAAAGGCTCTTTCCAGTGAAAATAATGATTGGTACATGCTCAAAGCCGGGATTCTTCTTCGCTTCTTCGAGCATATCGTAGGCTTTTTTGTCGGGAATACCCATATCGAGGATCACACAATCGACCTCGTTGTTCGACAGTGCGCTGATCCCCTCGTTGATATCGCTTTTCAGCTCCGAATGAATGTCATACGTACCCAGGTAGTAAGCCAGCGCTTTGGCATGCATCGAGTTATCCTCGACAATGAGTACCTTTTTCGATTTCTTGCTAATCACATATTCGATTTTCCGGAAAATTTCATCCATCTTTTCGATCGCCACAGGCTTGTCGATAAAGTCGACCGCGCCTTTTTGCAGGCTCTCGTTCTTCATCCGGTGCGACGACATGATATGTACCGGAATATGCCGCGTTTCGGGATCGTTTTTGAGCTGGTCCATCACTTCCCAACCGCTCACCACCGGTAGCTGAATGTCCAGCAGGATACCCATCGGCCTGAATGTCTTTGCCAGTTCGAGGCCCTCGTCGCCACGCACGGCTACCACACCTTTGTAACCCTGCTTGCGGGTATAATCCAGGAGCGATTTGGCAAAAAAGGTGTCGTCTTCGATGATCAGGAGAGTCTTTGCGGCTTCGCTAACCGTCGAACGGTCGTCGGGGATACTTTCGGGGATGACGGTACTGACAAAGCGGCTTTGTACCGCGGGCGTTGTCTTGGCAGCTGTTTCCTCCTGATAGTTTCCAAAGAAATTAACCGTTTCCGGTTCGGAACTGCCATAGGCGGGCCCGATGGGCACGAAAAGCGTAAACTCACTGCCCTGGCCGACGACACTCGTGAGTGATATTTCCCCGCCCAGGAGCTTGGCCAGCTCGCGGCTGATCGAGAGCCCGAGCCCTGTGCCGCCGTATTTGCGCTTGGTGGAACCGTCGGCTTGCTGGAAGGCTTCAAAAATATGATGCTGCTTCTCCGGCGGAACGCCGATACCCGTGTCACGGACGACGAAGCAAAGCATTTTATCATTACCATCATTGGGCTTGATGGTAATGTCTACCGAGCCTTGTGCGGTGAATTTCAATGCGTTGGATATCAAATTTTTAAGAATTTGTTCCATGCGCATTTTGTCCGTTTCGATCACGGGAGGAACGCCGTTTGCGATAGTAACCGAGAAATCAAGCCCCTTTTCCCGTGCGACCGGCGCGAACAGGCCTCTCAGATCATCACAAATCTCCTTCAACGAAACGGTTACATATTCCAGCTCCATCTTCCCGGCCTCGATTTTGGAAAGGTCGAGGATTTCGTCGATCAGACCCAGCAAGCCATTGCCCGAAGATTGGATCACCGTCGCATACTCGATTTGGTCGCTGGTCAGGTTCTTGTCGTCATTCTCCGCGAGCAGCCGGCTCAACAGCAGGATTGAATTCAGCGGCGTGCGTAGCTCGTGAGACATATTGGCAAGGAACTCGGATTTGTAGCGGGTGGTCAGTTCCAGTTCCTCCGCTTTTTTCTGTATTTCAAGGTTCTTTTCCTCCAACAGACCGCTCCGTTCTTCTAGCTCCTCATTGGTTTGCTGCAATTCCTCCTGCTGCACGCGCAGTTCTTCTTCCGATGCCTGCAATTTCTGTGATTGTGCTTCGAGTTCCGCATTGAGGTTTTCGAGCTCGTTATGCTGTGTTTGCAGCTCCTCCGCCTGCGCCTGGGTTTCTTCCAGGAAGTTTTGAAGCTTGACATAATCCAATGCGGAATTCACGCCACTGGCCATGGTTTCCAGGTTTTCTTCAAGAAAACGCATGGTAAGCTCATCCGGAACTTTCAAAAAGGAAAGCTCGATCACCCCGATGCACTCATACGAATACACGAGTGGGAGGATCGCGAGCGCTGTTGGGCTGGTTTCACCCAGGCTGGATGTCACTTTGAGGTAGTTCGCGGGTACGTCGCGTACGAGCAGGGGCTTTTTTGTGTCGATAACCTGCCCGGACAATCCCTGTCCCGGCACGACAGTTTCCGGCGCGTTTTGCACGGCAAAGCTGCCGGTAAGCCTGAAATTCCAGTCGGTATCGAGGATGTAGATGGTCCCCAGGTTCGCGCCGGCGTAGGCGGTGAGCGTATTGATGAGGTTGGTAGACAGCTTTTTGAGCACGCGTTCACCCCGGATCGCATCGTTGATCTTTACTTCACCAGTCTGCAACCAGTTTTGAATATGAAGGTCATTGAAAGTTTGTTCGAGAGAGCCGGTCATTTTATTCAAGGCAACCGAAATCCTGCCGAGCTCGTCGTCGGTTTCGTCTGTGCTGCGGGCTGCGTAGTCGCCTTCTGAAACCCTTTGCGTAATCTTTTCAACGTGACCGATCCGCCGGTTCGTTTCGGCATACTTTTCCTCGTCGAGCTGCTGCTGTGCGATGCGCTTGCCAATATCGTTGCGGATGCGCAGGTAGGAGGAGATGGTTATCAGAATGGATATCAGTGCGGCTACCACGACCAGAATAGGCGTGTATTTGATATAAATCTGCTGCTGTTCGAGGCGTTCTGCCAGCATGGCGCTTTCCTCTTCCTTGATCCGCTCCGTGCTGAGCCGGAGATCGTCCATGATCTTTTTCCCCCGTACCATTTCCCGTAGACGAGAGTCGGTATCGTGCAGGAAATTCGGATTCTTTTTGGCCATGTCGATGATGCTCTGCATCTGGCCGAATTTCGCTTCGTAAAGCGCCTTTACCTCGCGCAGGTTTTTTTGCTGAACCGGGTTGTCGGCAGTGAGCTCCACGAGGTTGTTGTAGCTGTCGGTCGTTTTTTCGTAAGCACCCTCGTAAGGTTCGAGGAACTGCGGGTCTGACGTGACCAGGTAGCCCCGCTGGCCGGTTTCCGCATCTTTCATGTGCGACATGATGGCTTCCGCCTCGATGAGCACTTCATTGGTGTGATTGACCAACTCCGAATTGTTGATCAGCTTCTGTGTGCTGTAATAGGATGCCAAAAGGCTAAAAAACAGGAGCAGAATGGAGAAGGAAAATACGATCTGTAATTGCTGGACGATCGAATTGGAAACTTTCTTCATAAATGGGCGTCAGCTAAATGTCGGTTTTAATGGCCGTTAATGCATGCTCCTGCACGAACGGAAGTATAAGAATGAATTCGGAACCCTGGTTTTCGGTGCTCCGGGCGGAAATAAGGCCATTGTGCTTGTCCATGATCTTCTTCGCGATGGCCAGCCCGATCCCCGTTCCCTCGTAGGCATTGATGTTGTTGAGCCGTTGGAAAATGACAAATATCCGGTCGAGGAACTTCTCGTCGAACCCGATGCCATTGTCGGCGATGATAATGCGGCAATAGGGCCCTTCGGTCGACGCCGGGCTGGAAACGTCTTTCCCTTCGGTGATCTCGCAGCGGATATCGATCGCGGGCGCTACATCGGGCCGCGAAAATTTCAATGCGTTGCTGATCAGATTCTGGAATACCTGGCGGATCTGGCTCGGGATGGTTTCCACTACCGGGAGCGCGTCTTTCCGGATGATGGCTTTCTTTTCCCGAATGGTCTCGTCGAAATCGGCCAGCAGCTCTTCCACCAGCGCATTCAGGTCGGTAGGCTGGAAATAGGCGGTCACCGAGAGCCGTGAGTAATCGAGCAAATCGCTGATCAGCCGCGACATGCGGGCCGAAGAGCTGATCGACCGGTTGAGGTATGAGATCGCCTCTTCATTGCCGGAGAGGTATTTGTCCTTAATTAAATGACTGAAAGTCTGAATCTTGCGGAGCGGTTCTTTCAGGTCGTGGGAGACCACCCAGGCAAATTGCTGCAATTCGTGGTTCGTTGTTTCGAGCTCCGAGTTTTTATCGACCAGTTCTTTGGTGCGCAGCTCCACTTTGTGTTCCAGCAGTTCATGGGCCATTTTCTGCTGGTGAATATCGGTAAATGTGCCTACCCAGCGCACAATGGCGCCGTTTTGCAATACCGGGATGATTTTAAGCAGAAAATACTTGTAGTCATCCGAATCCAGCTGCCGCAACCGGGTTTCTCCCGAAAATTCCACGCCATTCAGGAAATGCTGGTTCCAGCGCGTATAGGTTTGGTCGTCGGGATGGGCTTCCGGGAATGCGTTGGCGTCGTGCGCGTATTGGAACCAATGCTTGTTGACGTATTCGATCTTGCCGTCGTTACGGATCGTGAACGCGATCTGCGGTAGTGATTCGAGGATGAAACGTAGCTCGTCCATCCGGGTAGCCAGTTCTTCCTGTGCGTGCTTGCGGATATCGATTTCGTGCCGGAGTGATTCCTGAATGGCTTTAAGCTCCTGCTGCTGTTCGAAAAGCCGGTAGAAGGTTTTTACTTTCAATAGCAGGATATCGGGGTCGACGGGCTTGGTGAGGTAATCGATACCACCTGAGGTATAGCCTTTTGTAATGAATTTTTTCTCCGTATTAACCGCAGAGAGGAAGATAATGGGGGTGTCTTTTGCTTTTCCGAAGCCCGCGATTGCCTCCGCCACCTCGAAGCCGTCCATGCCCGGCATTTGTACATCGAGAATGATCACGGAATAGGTTTTATTGAGCACCTTCTTCAATGCTTCCTCACCCGACTCCGCAGTGTCGGTGTTGAAATTGTGGAGTTCCAGGATTTTTTTAAGCGGTAAAATATTTTCCGGCCTGTCGTCGACAATAAGAATCATGGTTTCGGTTAAAGTAGGCACTAATCTGGTATTTGCCGAACGCTGAGCGTCGAGGCCGGTGTCGGACACCGGTATCTATATACGGTTTGCTTGAAGAAACACAAAAAAATCTAGTGTGCGTACAAGTGTGGCCGTGTGTGTAGTACGGATTTTGTACAAAAATTGTACCAGTTACTACGCTTGCCGGCGGTTTTTTCTAATTGTCTGTGCGAAAGCAGAAAGTGCCCGGGAGTTGCCTTGGGTTAAGTCTGTGGGAAAGCACATTTCCCAGGTGTGGTTGGGGAATTTCTTCCAATATGCGACTGGTGTCGCGCTGGACATAGCCGTGCCAATGTTACAGATTTCTGATTTTGATCCGAATGTCGTGCGGGGCAGCCTCGTCGCCTCCGAAATAGGGGAGCAGCTTGTAAGCCACACCCACACCGCCCGAGCAGTGGCGGGGCATTACCGTTTCGATCCCGCGAAAAGTGAACACGTAGGTATTCTCGCGGATATCTATCCGAAAGCTGGTGATCTCGTTCAGTTCTGCCGTGCCTAGTTCGCGTTCCTGGCGCACGCCATTCAAGTATATGTACGCGTAGATGCGCAGCGCACCCTCGCGCCAGTTCCATCCGAAACGTGCGCTGTTGTTGTGGTGCTGTGAGCTGCAATCCGAAAAACCGTAGAGTTTGTTGATATCGTTCTGGTTTTCGGGGACCGTCGTTTTGTACACGCAACTGCTGTCGAACAACGCCTGGAACCGCATGGATGAGCCCGTGAACAGCGTATTCAGGTTGCGCTCCACCTCGTGGTTGCCCGCCTTGATATCATAAGTAATAAAATCGTCCCCAAAACTCGGCGTATTGCCGATCCAATCGCAGGAAACAGCGCCGATCAGGAGGGTGAGCGCCATTATATATCGTTTCATCGGTTCTGGTTTTAGTAAATGCCGGCCGAAATTTAGCATAGGAACGCACAATTCGTTTAAAAATTGGATGCGGCATGGGCGGGAAAACAAAAACACCTGGTACCGGCGAGGGGTGGCTTTGGTTTGAAAGAGTGTGATAATGGAGTGGAAGGGCACAAAAAAAACGAAGTCCGGATGTTCGTTTCATGCGGACTTCGTTTCAACTTAGGAACCATTTAATAAGGTGCGTTGAATGCTACCTTTGCTGTTTTCCCAGACTGTGATTCTCTTTCTGGTTGCTGGTAATATGATTACCTTTCACCATTTCTTCCTCACGATGTCTGCTATCCAGATTGTCTTTGTTTTCAGGCCTGTTCCGGACCTGGCCTTGCGGCGTGGTTCCTGAACTTTGTGAATGTTTCATGACAATTTTCTAAATGGTTATGTCATGTATTATCTAAATATTGTGCCAAAGTTATCGGGTGGGATGCCAGGTTTTGGCAGCGCTTCTGAATTTGGGAATTACACCCGTCGCGAACCTTCGTAAAGTTCGTATTCCAGCAGTCTGCAATCGATTTTTCCGGAATAAAACTCAATTCTGCGCTTGGCTTTGAGCCCGATTTTCTTGGCCAGGTCGAGGTTTCCGGTAAACACATATCCGTAATATCCTCCACACTTCTGTTTCATAAAATCACCAATCCGTCCATAAGTTTCTTCAAGTTCGCTGATCTCGCCGAGACGTTCGCCGTACTCCGGGTTTACGAAGAACACGCCTTTGTTATCCTGAGGTACTTCGGTGTCGGCAAAATCGCAGAGTCCGAATTCGATCATGTCGGCCACGCCGGCGGCAATCGCGTTCTTTTTCGCATTGGTAACCGCATTCTGATCGTAATCGGTAGCGATAATGCGCAGGTTCGGAGCCTCGATGATCTGCGCTTCCAGCTTGTCCTGTGCATTGAAATACACTTCCTCGTCGTACCCAAGCAGATGCATGAACGAATAATTATCTCTGAAAAGTCCCGGACGGCTATTGGTGGCAATCAACGCAGCTTCGATCGCGAGCGTGCCCGAGCCGCACATCGGATTGACAAATGCCGAATTGCGGTTCCATTGGCTAGCCAGGATCGTGGCTGACGCGAGGGCTTCCAGCATGGGAGCCTTGCCCGGGATCTTGCGGTAGCCGTGCCGCGCTACGGTTTCTCCGGAGGTATCAATGAAGATCTCTGCGCGGTCGTCCTTCCAGAATAAATGCACCACCGCTCCCTTCAATTCCGACCCTGTCGATGGCCTTGCGCCTTTTTTATCACGTAGCCTGTCCACGATGGCGTCCTTCACGCGCAGGTTAGCAAACATGGTGTTGTTTACGGTGGCGGTCATTACGTTGCTGGTAACCGAGAAATACGCGTCGTCGGCCAGGATATTCTCCCATTGCATTTTGGATAAAAACCGGTAGACATCGTCGGGATGCTGGGCGCTGAACGTGCCGAGGCTGTACAATACCTGGCTCGCGCAATAGAGGTTGAGGTTCAGTTTAATACAGTCGTTGACAGTTCCCCGCAGCCGTACGCCGGTGGCAAAGGTCTCTTCCACCCGGTAGCCCAATTCCGTCACCTCTTTTTCGAGAAACGGTGCAAGGCGTTTGTAACAGGTAATGATAATAGGGGCGGTTGTTTTGAATAGGGACATTGGTATGAGGCTTTAAGCATTAGGCTATAAGCTGTAAGCTGTGTACTATAAGCTATCAGCAGATTCCTTGTGGCTTACAGCTGAAAGCCTATTGCTTATAGCATCCTGCAAAACTACCACATTGCAACACGTCTATTAGTACTCTTCGTTGATTAATTCATGATTGAGCCTTGCCCCGGCGGTCGTTCCTGCTGCCATGGCCCCTGTTAACCCCCTGAATGCACCGCTGTTATCGCCGGCGGCGTAAATACCCGCTACCGTTGTTTTTTGTGCCTCGTCAACTTTGATAAAGCCCTGCGGATTAAGCTCGCAGCCCAGTTCTTCCGGTATCAGCGAATGCTGCACGAATGCCGGGCGGTGATAAAGGGCGGTAATGTCGCGTGTAGCGCCGTCGGTGAGGCGGAGCGATTGCAGATAACCGTTTTCGTGGTTCAGCGAGGCGATGGGCTGTTCGATGATTTCCGCCCCGAATGCGAGCATCTTTTCGCGCGCCGCTGTGTCGAATGTGGCAGGGCCGTTGGTATAAAGGGTTAAGTCGGCGGTCCAGTTGCGGATCATTTTGAGGTATTCCAACGCCATTTCGCCATTCATGAGGACGCCGGTGCGGGCATCGCTGTATTCATAACCGTGGCAGTAGGGGCAATGGATGGCGCTGATTCCCCAGCTTTCGGCAAAGCCCGGAAGGTCGGGCATAATGTCCCGGATACCCGTTGTGAAAATCAGCTTTCTGGCTTGCAAGGCATGCCCCTCGTCCACAGTGACGGTGAATGCGCCGTCTGTTCCCGCCACCTGCGTGACCAGGCCCGCCTGCATTTGCACGGTCGGGTAGGCGAGCACCTGCTCGCGTGCGAGGGCGGAGATTTCGGCGGGGGTCTTGCCGTCGTGGGTAATGAGGTTATGCGAATGGGGCGTCTGGCGGTTGCAGGGTTTGCCGCTGTCAATGATAATTACCTTGCGGCGGGCACGGCCCAATGTCATCGCTGCCGAAAGCCCGGCGTAGCTGCCGCCGATAATCGCGACGTCGAATAGTTGTTGATCAGTCATAATTGAAATGTATAAATGTCTCAAAAATGAGACATGATTGAACAAATTTTTTTAAATACCTATTCCCTTACTAAATGAAAACCAGGCAAGTTCGCGTGCCTCCGGGCGGCCAAGCACTCCTTTTTGCTGTGAATTAATGAACACCACCACCACGCTTTGGAAGAAATTGTGGATCCAATCGACCGTCATTCCCTGGTTGAGCACACCTTTCGTGAGCAGGACTTGCAGGTTACCCTTCCAGAGCTCGAATGTGTGGTCATATTCGGAGCATTCTTCGTTGGCGGCCTGGTGCTTATGGTCGTGCAGCGTGTGTAGTTTATGCAAAAATGTGTTTTTGGAACCGCAATCGAGCCCGGCGTAAAACATGGCTTCGAGCCGCTCGCGCGGATTTTCGGTCGTATTGTAAGCATTGGACATGGCTATCGCGCAGGCTTTCCGGATTTCCTTCTGGCATTTGTCCATCAATTCCTTCCTGTCCTTGAAATACCGGTGCAAAGTCCGCCGCGTCACCTGCGCCTGGTCTGCCACTTTTTCCAGCGGTGCAGAGAGATCCTCATTGAAAATCAGGATCGCAGCTTCGATAATACTTTGCTCGGTATCTTTCATGATTTTGCAAAGGTAGTAAAGTGTCTCATATCTGTGACATTTCGATTGAGGTATTTTACTTTACAACAAAAAAAAGACGCCCCTTTCGAAGCGCCTTTCATTCATAATCAACAACATACCATCAAATGCCGTTCAACTCGGCTTCGGTGAATGCTTTTTCGCGGCCGGTGAGCTTGGTGCGGACTCTGGTAACTTCTTCGGTGGTTACCTTGTCGGCATTGTTGCGCCACGAGCGGCGGATGAAACTTAATAGCTGTGCGATGTCTTCGTTGGGCATGTCCTTGTCGTAGCCGATGCCGGGCATGTCGCCGCTTACTTCCGGCGTCTGGTACACATGACCGTTCACTTTAACCGGACCGGTAAGGCCGAAAAGGACAATGGAAATGAGTTTGTCCTTATTGCCGGTTACCCATTCCGACTGGTTCAATGGCGGAGCGAGTGACTTCACACCGCCGCCGTCGGCACCGTGGCAGGTCTGGCACACGGAAGTAAATAATGCTTCACCTTTCGGGAATTCCTTTTTCAGCATTTCGGGGTTGCGATTGCCCTGTGCATTGCGGACTGCCGTCACCACGCGTGCCAGCTGCTTGTTGATCAACGCGTTCTGATCTGATACCGAGGCGGATAGGGCGCTCTGGAAGGTTTCTTCCTGATCCTGCAAATTGCTGATAATGGCGTCGGACACGTAGCGGCTGTTGGGATATTTGGCTGCCAGCTTGTTGAGCAGCCCGCGGGATGCGTTCTGGTCGAATTTTTCGATGCTTTTGGCAAGCAACGCAATGTAAGGCGCTGCGAGCGTGTCGCCGGAGTCCACGATACCGTCAAATGCGGTGGCAAACTGCTGGTAGGAAGTCGGTGTGATTACCGCCGTCGACGCGTAGAGCCCCTGGGCACGGAAAGTCCAGGCCGATTGCCGGATCCAGCTCAGCGCCTCTTCCGGTTTCAGGGAATTCAGGCCTTCCAGTGTCCACAATGCATGAATGGCCAGCAATGGATCGGCAGTTTGTTTGATAGCTTCGCGAAGTGCAGGAACCGTCTGGTTGTATTTGCCGTCGATCAGCTTTTGCTGTGCGCGGTCGCGGACCCAGCCGTTGGGGTGGCTCAGCAGTTTCACCAATTCCTGTGCGCCATCCGGGATAGTTACCGGTTTGGGGTTCGAGCCTTTCGGCACGATCTTGTAAATGCGGCCCGCCGAAAGTGGCTGCGTCAGGTCGCGTTTGCCGATCTGGTCTTTCAGGTAAGGCGTCAGGTAAGTCTTGTGCTGGATAATACCGCGGTACATATCGAGTACGAACATGCTGCCATCGGGCGCATTGTAAAGGCTCACGGGGCGGAAGCGCTCGTCGGTGCTGGCGAGGAATTCCTTACCCTTGTAGGCGATATCGCCTTTCACCACATAACCCTTTTCATTCAGGAAATCACGTTTGATCAGGTTAGCGGACGGCTCCGGTACAAATGCATTGAAATCGTAATTCTTGCCAAACAGGTCGCCGCGGTAAATGACGGGCGCAGCCGCCGCTGTAAACTCATTCAGGCGCAAGCTGTCGTCGAGGACATTCTTCATGTAGCCGCGATTCACGCCCGGTGTGGGGTGGAGCGGATATACTTTGTTGTTTGCCACCGATTTCTCGTTGTAGCCGGCAACACCTCTCTGATTCTTGTTCCACGCACCTAGCCCGGCAGGGAAATAGTCGCCAAGCAGGTTCTGTGAGTTGTTGTTATAGTAAAGACGGCCGTAGTTATCCTGGCAAATGCCCCATTGGCCACGGAAGTGGGTATGCTCGATCACCCATTTACCACCCACATGACGATAGCGTTTGTCGGATTTGGCATTATAAATCCAGTTGTCCATCGCGCGCAGCAGGCCGTTAGGCTGGTGCTCGACGTTACCGCCCTCCGTGTATTTAGGATCTACGAGCGTCTTTTTGACCACCTGGTCGTTTTTCAATTCATAAAACCAAAGGTTGGTCGGCTCGGCTACGAGGATACCGTTTTCAATCAGGCAGATCGCCCGCGGCAGTATAAGCGAGTCGATCACTACCTTGCGGTCGTCGTAAACGCCGTCCTTATTCTTATCGTCGAGGATCACGATATTACCATTCGGGATGTCTTCTCCGGTTCCGATGGTGTCGGGCATGTAGCCAACCATCTCCACAACCCACATTCTGGCTTTGTCGTCGAACTGCATGGCCACAGGCGCGCTTACGAGCGGCTCGGCGGCAACGAGTTTGACTTCAAAACCATCCTCGATGACCATTTTACCGATGGTTTCGGAAGCTGGGATGAAGGGAGATTTTCCGGCATTTGAGGCAGGCTTTTCTTCTTTCGCAACGGTTGTCGTAGCGGAAGAGGTCGTTTGCTGACTGGTTTGTTTGTTGGTTTTACAATATACCAACATGGACGAAACAGCCAGGATGAAAAGGGGATAACGGTACTTCTTCATTAGAATGCTATGCTAGCAATATTAACAGCTTGGTGATTTTTCGGGAGATCAGTTGTTTAACGATTCTTCAACCGGTTTCATATTGGCGGTGAGGAAATGGATCGCAAGCCAGGCGATAATGTAGGCCAGCCCGCAGACAACGAACAGGATATTGTAGCCTGCGCCGATATTTCCTACTCCTTTATAATGATCGAGCAATGCGCCTACCAGCAGCGGGAAGAAGGTCGAGCCGAGAGAGCCGGCCATACCGCCGATACCTACCACTGAGCTTACCGCGCGTTTTGGGAAAATATCGGAAACGATCGTGAAAATATTCGCACTCCAAGCCTGGTGCGCCGCAGTTGCGATGGCGATAATGCCTACGACAGTCCAGATATCCGTCGCGAATTGTGCAAGGATAATCGGCATCACGGCAAATGCCATCACGAGCAATGTCGTTTTACGTGCGCGAAGCGGCGTCCAGCCTTTTTTGATCAGGTAGGACGACAGGTAACCACCGCCGATACTGCCGAATGTGGTCGCCGTGTAGACGATCGCCAAATGCAGGCTTGGCTTTTTAAGATCCAATGCGAATGTGGTAGCAAAGTAAGATGGGAGCCAGAACAGGAAGAACCACCATACAGGATCGGTCAGGAATTTTCCGATAATGAATACCCAGGTTTGCGGAAGCGTCACCAATTTGGTCCAGTGAATGGTTTTCTGGTTTTCGCCGTCGCCGGCCTCATTGTCACTGTGGATGAATGCATATTCTTCCGGGCCTACTTTCTTGTGCCGCGAAGGTATTTCGTACATCAACCACCAGAATATCAGCCAGATAAAGCCAATTGCGCCTGTGATGATGAATGCGCCCTGCCAGCTGTAAGTGCTTAATAGCCAAGGTACGAGAATGGGCGCAGCCACGGCCCCGATACTTGTTCCGGAGTTGAAAATACCTGTCGCAAGCGCGCGTTCGCGTTTGGGAAACCACTCGGCTGTTGCCTTTACCGCCGCCGGGAAGTTACCAGCCTCGCCAAGGCCCAGCACGGCACGGACAGCGCCGAAGCCGAATGTGCTTTTCACAAATGCGTGTGCCACCGCGGCGATACTCCAGATGATGATGGAAACGGCATATCCTAGTTTTGAGCCGATCTTGTCGATGATGTTACCGAACACGATATAACCGGCGGCATAGCAGCCCGCGAAGACCATCACGATGTTCGCATAGTCGCTTTCAGTCCAGTTGAATTCTGTTTCGAGGGTAGGTTTTAGTAATCCAAGAATCTGCCTGTCGATGTAGTTGATGGTGGTTGCAAAGAAAAGTAATGCGCAAATAACCCAGCGATAGTTGCCAATATTGGTTTGTTTCATGATGGGGAAAAACTGATTTCTTGGATTCAGGAATTTGTAAAAATACGTCTGTCTTGGGGATAAGACTACATTTTTCCCATTCTACCCCTTAATGGATTTGCAAAAGACTTGAACAAAAAAGATCCCGCACCTGGTAGGGCCGCGGGATCGGGGTTATAGAAGGAACGTTTCGTAAATAATTCACTAACCACATTTTCTTTTTAAAGCATTGGTGTGGCAGGATTTACTTATGTAATGGGGTAGGCTAGCTGCGCCTTCATAAGCTCCGCTTCGTTGGTCAAGTCGAGGCGGAGGGGAGTAATGGAGACGAATTGATTTTCAATGGCCCAGCGGTCGGTACCTTCCTCGGCGGGTTCCAGCGGGACTACGGTAAACCAGTAATGCTTGCGGCCCATCGGGTCGAGTCCGGGGACGATGTTGTTGTCGTACAGCCGCACCGACTGCCGCGTCCAGCGCACCCCCTTGGGATCGTGCGGGAAATTGACATTTACCAGGTTCAGGTGGGGGTTTTTGAAAAGCAGGTCCAATGCCTTTTCCACAAACGGGTCAAGCTTTTCGAAATCGGGTTCCACATCGGTAGGCGTGCTCAGGGCAATACCTTTGATCCCGAACAGCACGGCCTGCTTGGCTGCGGCGAGCGTGCCCGAATGCCACATCGCATTCCCCAGGTTGGGCCCCAGGTTGATACCCGACAGCACCACGTCGGGCTTGTCCCACAGGTGTTGCCCGAGTGCCACGCAATCGGCAGGTGTGCCGTTCACGCGGTACGCGTCGATACCCTCGAATTCGATCGGGGACTTTTTATAGGAAAGCGGCCGCGATGCCGTAATGGCGTGTCCCATAGAGGATTGTTCAACATCCGGGGCCACTATTTTGACCTCCCCGAACCGCGAGGCGATTTTGGCAAGCGCCGCAATGCCCGGGCTGTATATTCCATCGTCGTTCGTTACCAGGATTTTCATAACGTATAGCGTTTTCAGGAGGTTATTAATAAAATTATGCCTGGTATGTTTTTTATAAAACCGGGATTATGCTATACATCCTGATATGAAAAAAACGACCCTTTTACACAACCCGACAGCCGGGGATAATGACTTTTCCAAAAAAGAGCTGGTCAGACTGATCAAGAAAGAAGGTTTCGAATGCGCCTATTCGTCTGTGAAGGAGGAAGGCTGGGATACTTTCGAAAATGACACCGATTTCCTGATCGTGGCCGGTGGCGACGGTACGGTGAGGCGCGCCGCCAAAGCGCTGATGAAACGTAAGCGGCTGGACAAGCAATACCCGCTGGCCTTGCTGCCGCACGGGACCGCCAACAACATCGCCACCGCTTTGCAGATTGAGGGACATCTCAAGGAAATTATCCCTCATTGGCACCATTACCACCTCAAACCGTTCGATATCGGCCGTGTGCATGGGATAGGGGAGGATCTGTTCTTCCTGGAAGCATTTGGTTACGGTATTTTCCCGCGCCTGATGAAAGTAATGAGCAAAATAGAGGGCGATATTGGCGACACCGCGGAGGAAAAGCTGAAAGCGGCGCGTGCCGTGCTGCTCGAAATCGTGCAAAGTTACGAAGCGCGGCCCTGCACCATCGTGGCCGACGGCGTGGAGCATTCGGGTAATTACATCATGGTAGAAATCATGAATATCCGCTCCATCGGCCCTAACCTCGTGCTCGCAGGCGAGGCCGATCCCGGCGACGGGATGCTCGATGTCGTGATGGTTTCGGAAGAAAGCCGGAGCAAGTTCGAGTCGTTTTTGCTCAGCCGCATTAATGATGAAGACAAGGAATTCAGTTTTTCGACCATTCGCGCCAGAAAAGTGAAGATTTTCTGGGACGGGAAAGACGGGCACATCGACGATGAACGGTTGAAGATCGAGGCGCCGGTAGAAGTGGAGATCGAAATACAGCCTGATATGCTGCAATTTGTGGTTACCGAGGGTTTGAACCCATAACTTTTGGTTATAGCGGATAACCAATTGTGATTGGCGAACGATGTGAATGACCGCTACTTTTGGAATATCAAATTTTTCCAAAGTTCTCATTCACATTGAATTATGATTCACACAGACATTTGCATTATCGGAGCGGGGCCAGTAGGGCTCTTCGCGGTTTTCGAGGCCGGACTGCTCAAAATGCGTTGCCATCTCATTGACGCGCTGCCCGTAGTAGGCGGCCAGCTTGCTGAAATTTATCCCCAAAAACCCATTTACGATATTCCCGGCGCGCCGGCCATCATTGCCGAAGACCTTGTGAATAACCTCATGAAGCAGATTGAGGAGTTCAAACCGGGGTTCACATTGGGCGAAAGGGTGGAAGCGCTCGAAAAGCAGGACGACGGCAGCTATATTGTCCGCACCAACGAGGGAACCGACGTGCATTGCCAGGTGGTGGTGATAGCGGCGGGACTCGGCAGTTTTGAACCTCGGAAACCGGCCGTTGAGCAACTGGAATATTTCGAAGGCAAAGGCGTGCATTATATGGTGAAAAAGCCGGAGCAGTTCCGGGGACGGAACGTGGTGCTGGCCGGTGGTGGCGACTCCGCGCTCGACTGGACGATCTTCCTCGCCGATATCGCTTCCCGCGTTACGCTCGTGCACCGGGGTGATACCTTCCGCGGTGCGCCGGATTCTGCCGAAAAAGTGTACGATCTGGCCGGAAAAGGCAAAATCGACCTCATACTACAAGCGCAGGTGAACAAGCTGGGAGGTAATGGTGTGCTTAAAGAGGTTTCTGTTTTAGGGAATGATAAATCAGTCACCACTATTCCTACCGATGATTTCATCCCGCTTTTCGGCCTTAGTCCCAAACTTGGCCCGATCGCCGACTGGAACCTGGGTGTCGAGAAATCGGCGGTGATCGTTGATACCTTCGACTACTCCACGAATGTCGAGCGAATTTATGCGATCGGCGATATCAATACGTATCCGGGCAAGCTGAAACTCATTTTGTGCGGTTTTCACGAAGCGGCGATCATGATGCAGAGCGCATTCAAGTACGTTTACCCCGATCAGAAATTAAGTTTCAAATACACCACAGTGAACGGTGTTAATCCATTTTAGCCATGATCAATATATTCATAGAGAACGACTTGGGCGAGCGTCAGGCGCTGGAAGTACCCACTGATATGGGTTTCAACCTGATGGAGATCCTCAAAGCATACGAATACGACATCCAGGCAACCTGCGGCGGAATGGCCCTGTGTGCGACCTGCCACATCGAAGTGCTGGAAGGCAAGGAAAAGCTGCCAGCGTCTAACGACCAGGAGCTGGACACACTCGATACACTGCCCAATGCCGACAGTAACAGCAGGCTTTCATGCCAGCTCCGTCCGTCTGACGAAATGAATGGGCTCGTGTTTCGCCTCAAAGCATTGCAGGAAGCTTGAAATAAGGTTATTAGAATTTTGGAATAATAGTACATAAACCTCCGCTGAATGGCCAGCGGAGGTTTTTAGTTTTTCAGAAAAGCTGTTTGACGCGTGAAAGGGCTTCGTTTACCCACAGCCGGTACATTTTGCCGGAGAAATGCAGCTGGTCGCTGGCGATCATGGTGGGGTCGTTCAGCGCCGTCCGTGATATGCCGGTAATGTCGATGAAAACGACTTTTAATTTATCACACTCATCTTTTGCAATGGCATTGAAGCTGTCTATTTCCGCAGCGATATGGTCGCGGTTGCCTTCACCCATGGCCGTTACGCCCCAATCCGGGATGGACAACACGAACACATTCCCTGCATCGTCGCCCGCATACGCGATCGATTTCTGCAAAAGCTGGCGAAATTCGATCCGGTATTCCTCCTTATTTCTGCCCTGGTACTGGTTATTTACCCCGATCAGCAGCGACACGAGGTCGAATGTCCCCGTGGGAGGGCTTTGCTCCAATGCGTCGAGCAGATTGCGCGTTGTCCAGCCGGTCCTTGCGATGATTTGGGGCGTAGCGACCGGTTTCCCCGCTTTTTTGAGCTCGTCCGCCAATATCACGGGCCAGCGCTCGTCCGGTTCGACGCTCTGTCCGATGGTATAGGAGTCGCCCAGGGCGAGGTAAGTCGCCTTGCCGCTTTCATCAGGGCGCTCGGGCGTGGGCGGTGCGGGACTATCCGTACCGGCACAAGCCAGCGTACACAGCATGATCAAAATTGGATACAGTTTCATGCCTTATATACTGTTTTGACAACCCTTTTGGATTGACTGCCGCAGATTTTCCAAACTAGGCCATTACCGCAATCAGGTTTAATGTAATGCCTGCAAGTTCTTTATCGCCAGTCAAATGTGCTTTTGCGAGCGCCTCGTCTGGTTTAATGGCTTTGGTAAAAAGTTTCCAGGCTGTGTCGGCATCGAGGGTAAGCGATGCTTCCGGGGCTTTTTCGCAAGTTTCATCGATCACCCAGCCATTTACTGTTTTAACCAAAAACCATTCAAAAGCCTGATCCAGTACAATGCCGATGCGTACGGCCGTGCCCTCGGGCGCCTGCGTGTGTCTGTACGTATGCGGAAGCCCGCGCAGAAAGGTTTCGATGAGCGGACGAAAGAGCCGGGGCGTCATAATGCCGGGTTTACCGACGGCGTCGCGGATCTGTTGCTGGTGGTGCCATTTCTCGGTGTATTCGCGGGCAATGCGGAACCAGTTTTTGGAAACTGTTTCGCCGGCCCAGGACACCGAAAAGATCGCATCGGCTTCCAGATCCTGCCGGGTCATGATTTCGGAATATTGCTTACCAGTGCTTTCCAAAAAATCGGTGAGCAGGGCAGGACTCATTCGTTTCGAGGCCTGTACCCATTCCGCATTCAAATGGTTCAGGTATGCTACCAGGTCGTCATAGCTGTTGATTTCCCGGTCAGGTGCGGTGAAGTGGGCGTCGCGATACATCGATATCACACGGATATTTCCGTCGAGCAAGTGCGCGGCGACGTCGCGGACCTTCCACAGACGGGCGACGGTCGGCTTTTCCCATTCTTCGGGAGTCAGGGATCTGAGCAATGCGATGAGGTGCTCGTCGAGTTCGGCAAACAGGTGAACGGTGTGGATCATGGCGGTGATATGGACTTGTTTGGCCTTAAATATCGATGAAAAAGGGATTTGTTGTGATGTTCAGGATGTGATTTGGTATTTTTGGGCTGGTTCAAAGTGCAGAAAAATGACTTATTGTTTAGGAATAAAAGTGAAAGAGGGCCTCGTTGCCCTGGCCGATACGCGGATCACCGCAGGCACCAACACCACCACCAAAAAGAAGATGTATGTCACCCAGCAGGACAACTATTCGATGTTCATTATGACCAGCGGATTGCGATCCGTACGCGACAAAGCGGTACATTATTTCGAGGAGCTGCTCAGCGAAGGCGTGGTGTACAACAAGCTTTACAAGGCTGTCAATGCATTCGGTGAGCAAATTAAACGGGTAGCGGAGGAGGATAGGGCGAGCCTGGAAAGGTCGGGCCTGAAATTTAATCTCAATACCATTGTGGGTGGCCAGCTGAAAGACGATAAGGATCACAAACTGTTTCTCCTTTATTCGGAAGGCAACTGGGTGGAGCTCGACGAAGGCTCGCCGTATGTGATCATCGGCAACTCCGGGCAGGGAAAAGCTATCTTGAATCGCGTGCTCAATGAAAACTCGACGATGAAACAGGCACTGAAAGCCGGGTTCCTCTCATTCGACTCTACACGCGTGAGCAACAACGACGTCGACTTCCCGATCGACGTGGTGTTGTACAAAAAAGACAGCTTCGCCATCGCCGAACATCGTTACGAGCAAAAGGATATGGAAGAAGTATCGAGAATCTGGGCCGAAAAGCTCAAACAAGCGCTGGACGACATCCCCGAAGATTGGATGGAAAAGACTTTTGAAAAAATGACATAACAAAGGGGACGAAAGTCCCCTTTGCCGTTAACAAGGGCCAGCGGCCCGACACACTTCGCATCCAGGGACTTCAGTCCCTGGGACAAGGGATGGCCTAAAGGCCATATTTGTCGATAAGGTATAGCATCGAAGCCATTGCCGCGGCACCCAGTTCCAGCTCCCGCTTGCTGACAGTCTCGAACTTGTCATTCGCCGCATGGTGGTAGTCGAAATACCGCTGCGTGTCAGGCATCAGACCCAGTAGTACCGTCCCCTGCTGCGCCAGCGGACCGATATCCGCACCGCCGCCGCCGGGTCCCAGCTCATGAACGCCATAAGCCGCAAACAGCTTCGCCCATTCCTGGATTTTAGCTTTTTGTCCAGGCGTACCTACAATCCCGAAGCCGCGTGGCGAAAAACCTCCGTGATCAGATTCAATCGCTGCGATATGGGGCTCTTTTCGGGACTTCGCGGAATCGGCATAGGTAACGCCGCCCTTCATGCCATTCTCCTCATTCATGAACATAACCGCACGCAACGTATTGTTGGGCTGGTAACCCAATGCTTTCAGTATCCGCACCGCCTCGATGGACTGTACACAGCCGGAACCGTCGTCGTGCGCACCCTGGGCGAAATCCCACGAATCGAGGTGGCCGCCTACGGCAATGTACTTGTCGGGGCTGGTTTTACCCTTCAATTCGCCGACCACATTATGCGAGGGAGCATCCGGAAGCGTTTCACAATGTTGCTCGAAATAGAATTCTGTTTCTGGATTTCCTTTTAATGTTTTGGACAACAATTCAGCGCCGTTTGTGCTGATCGCCGCAGCGGGAATCATGGGTGCGCCGCTCGCGTAGCGCATGCTGCCTGTGTGTGGGAAATCGTCGAGGCGGGTCGTCATGGAGCGGGTAATGGAGCCTATCGCGCCCAGTTTGGCCGCTTCGCTCGCGCCCGCGGCACGTTGCTCCACCGCACCCGCGTACGCTTCAAATGTGTTGATTTTGGTAGGATCCATCGGACGGTTGAAGAACACAATTTTGCCCTTCACCTTCTCAGCACCCAAGTCGCGAAGCTCCTGGAAGCTCTTCACCTCGATTACCTTGCCTTTAACACCGCCTTTGGGCGTGGCGATCGAACCGCCCAATGCCGCTATGGGGACGTCCGTTTTTTGTTTGCCGACAATGATCTGCGCTTTCTCCTTCGCTCCGCGTACCCAATGCGGAACCATTACATTTTGCAGGAATACGTGATCAAAACGCTCGCCTTCCATGACGGATTTGGTATAAACAACAGCCTTCGCAGCACCTTCCGAGCCGCTTAATCTCGGTCCGACCTGTTGGGTGAGGTGCCGGAGCCATTCGTAGGACTTCCCCTCTCCGAGCGCTGCGTTATAAATTTTACGGATGAAGATAGAGTCGGCCTGGAAATCGGTTTGGGCCGAAACGGGAAGCGCTATCCCCGTAATGGAAAGGGATAGCGCCGTAAAGAATTTTTTCATGTGGTGACAGGAGTTAGTATGACAACGGCTAATATACTAGCTCGGTTTCACATTTTTCCCCTGACGTTTGGCAATTGAAAGCAATAATGCGGGCAAAAGGATCAGATTGGTGCACATTGCTACCAGCAAAGTGATGGATACCATGACGCCCATCGCAGCCGTTCCACCAAAACTGGACGCAGCAAAAATCGAAAACCCGCAGAAAAGGATCACCGCCGTGTAGATCATACTCAGACCAGTTCCGAAAATAGAAGCGGTTACCGCTTTCGATGGCGTCAGGCCTTTTTTATAGAGCTCCTCGCGGTAGCGTGTCAGGAAGTAAACCGTTCCGTCGGACGCAATACCGAATGTGATGCTGAAAATAAGGATCGTCGTCGGTTTGAAATAAATATCGAAATACCCCATGATGCCGGCTGTCAATGCGAGCGGGATCAGGCAGGGGAGTTTAGAAAGCAGGATAATCGGGATGGAGCGGAAAAGCGCCATACCCACGATTGCGATGAGCACAATCGCGATGAGGAGGCTTTCGTACAGATTGCTGAGCAGGTAGTCGTTGCTTTTCAGGAACACCAGGCTGTGGCCGGTGAGTCCCACCTTGTATTTCTCGGGGCTGAAAATCGAATCGACCTTCGGGCGGATCCGGCCCATGAGCTCCTTAATGCGCTCGGAGCCGACATCGGCCATTTGGAAACTGACGCGAGTAACGCTTTTGTCCTCGTTCAAAAACGAAGTCAGCTGCTTGGCCGCACCTTGCTGGCTTTGCAGATATGGAGCCATTTTATTTAGTTCCAGCACGCCCGGTAATGCGTAATACTTGGCATCACCGCCGCGGTAACCCTGATAAAGGAATTTGGATGCTTCTACGATGGAAACGGGTTTTGAGAACTCGGGGAATTTGGCCATTTCATTCTGCAAAGCCTTGATTTTATACAAGGTCCTGGCCTGGTCCGCGAAAACGCCGTTTGGCTGTTGGGTGTTGATCATCACCTCAAAAGGCAGTACGCCATTGAAGTTTTTCTCAAAAAAGCGGAGGTCGGTGTACACGACATCCTTCTTGGGCAAATCATCTACCACATAACCGATCGTCTTGATCTTGGTCATACCGAATGCCGAAACGACGATAAGCACGACCATGGCAATGTAAATTTCTTTCCGGCGATTGTGCACCAGATTGTTGACCATCCTGAGGAACCCGAATGCCCATTTGCCTTCGAGGTGTTTCAAATGGCGGGGCTTAGGCGTGCTCATGTAATGCAAAGTAATGGGCAGAAGAACCAGGCAAAGCACATAGGTAACCATCACACTGATGGCAGCCACCACACCAAATTCTACCAGCAGAATACTATTGGTGAAATAAAACACCCCAAAACCAATAGCCGTCGTCATGTTCGCCAGAAACGTCGACAACCCTATTTGGCGGATCATTTCACGCAATGCCTCGTCTTTGTTATTATGCGAGACGAGCTCCGCCTGGTATTTATTGATCAGGAACACGCAGTTGGGTACGCCGATGACAATCAGCAAGGGCGGAATTAGGCCTGTGAGCGCAGTGATTTTGTAGTTAAATAAATGCAATATCCCTACCGAGAACACCACACCGATGAGCACCACTATAATGGACAGCAAAGTAAGCCGGAATGAGCGGAAGAACGCCCAGAGAATGAGCAGCGTCACGAATACCGCCAAGCCCATGAAAAGCTCCATTTCACCGGAGATCTTCTTCATATTCACCGTCCGGATGTAAGGCATCCCGGAATAATGCAGATCGGTATTGTATTTGGTCGCGAACGTTTCCGACATTTTCTCGATATCGTCGACGATCGTCAGGCGGCGTTTCGAATTGAGTTCTTTGTCGTTGAAGGTGATGACGATGAGTGTCGCGTTGGTTTTGCTGTTGAGGACCAGCCCTTCGTAAATGGGCAGATTGGCAATCTCTTTTTTAATGCTGTCGGCCTCCGCCTGGGTGTTGGGAATATCGCGGATAACCGGGGAGAAATCGAAACGGGTGAGACTGTCGTTGCGGGCAATTTTATAGACATTGGCCAGCGAAAGCACGTTCTTGATACCCTCTGTCTCCTTAATTTGCTGGGAGAGCTTGCACCAGTCGCGGAATTTGTTGATCTCGAAAAGCTGCGGGTCCTGCCAGCCGATCACCATCACACTGCCGTCTTCACCGAAAAGCTTGCGGAAGTCCTGGTATTCTTTCTCTACGGGGTCGTTGGAGGGCAGGATGCGTGCGAAATTGTAGGAGAGTTCAATTTTGCTGGCTTCATAGGCCATGAAGACCGTCGATACTAACACTAATGCAACCCACAAAAGCCGGTAGCGGATAATGTAAGTTGCTATTTTATTCCACATAATCAATTATTCAGTTCACAAAAAGTTGCAAATATAGCTATTACGAAGGGAAAAGGGGCATTTTCGAGGCTTCAAATGCCCGCCAATCTTTCAAGGTGATGGTATTCAATGCCAAAGAACCGCTTGGCCTCCCGGATCTTTTCCAGTGATGCGGCCTGCGATTTTTCGCTTCTATTACCCTTTGTTCCCACTATCAGTACGTTTTTGGGCGTGTGGGCATCGGAAATAAATTCGAACACCTTCGTTTTGTAGCCAAAATATTCCAGCACCAGCGCGCGGATACCATCGGTTACCATTTCCGCCTGTCTTTCAAGGAAAATACCATGCCGCGTCAGGAAAGAGACGTCGTTCTCGGTCTTATGCTTCTCGATTTGCCTCCGGATTTGCTTGTGGCAGCAGGGCGCAACCACGATCAGGTCGGACCCGGCCTGGATGCCCTTGAATATCGCATCGTCGGTGGCGGTGTCGCAGGCATGGAGCGCGATGAGGATATTCGTGCCGGCCGCATCGAATTGATCGATCGTGCCTTCCCGGAATGAGAGCCCGTCGAATCCGGCGTTTTGAGCGATTTGGTTGCATAATGTCACCAAATCTTCCCGAAACTCGATGCCCGTAACCTCCGGAGTGAGTTTCAGTACATTTTTGAGGTAATCGTAGAGCGCAAACGTGAGGTAACCCTTGCCCGAGCCCATATCGGCTACCTTAATAGCATTTCCGGGATTAATCTCCCTGATCAGACTGCTCAGAATGTCGATATAATGGTTGATCTGCCGGAATTTATCCTGCGCATTGTGGAATACGTTACCCTGCTGGTCGGTGATTTTCAGATCGAACAGATACCCTTTGCCGTTCGACGAAATGAGCCGGTTTTTGTTCTTATCGTGGCTCATAGAGGGCGTATCCCTGTTGGCGACGGCTTTTTTCTTCAAAGTTGTCTTACCGCTGGGGTGCATTTCAAAAAGCAGATCCGAATCGGTCATTTGCAGCGTCGCAACGCGGAAATCACTTCCGAGCCATTGCGTTAGCATTCCGACCACCTCCTCGTAGGTGTGATTTTTGGTGATATCGCGCGTTTTGTGGCGATAGGTAAGGCTGAGCCGCGGCTCTTTCTTGATGAGGACTTTTTTGATGTAGATGTTTTTCAGGCTTTCATCGGCGCCGTGGTAGTTGCCGAGCGAGAGTTTGACGAACGAGTCGTTGTGAAGACTGTTTTCGCTCTCGGTAATAAATTCCTGAGCCTTTTCGGTAACATTCATGAGGGTGCTTCAATCTTTTCTATAAGAGGTAACGACCAAAAGAGCCGTTACAGTCTCATTGCGCGGGAAAATCACTTGATGATCACTTTCGGGATCTCGATTTCGACACGGATGCCGTTTTGGTTCTCGCTGTGGATCTGTATTTTACCATGCAGACTTTCCACACGGCTTTTGATATTTCTCAAACCAACTCCCTGCCGGCTGGGTTCGATCATCCCGGTACCGTTGTCGCTCACCACAAGGACGATCGTTTTGAGGTTTTCGGTCAGGTCAACCGATGCCTCGGTGGCGCCGGAGTGTTTGATAATGTTGTTGGTCAATTCCAATACGATGCTGTACAGCTCAAACTCGATCTTGTTGTTGAGCCGGTTGTTCATTCCCTTCTGGTTGAAGGCGAATGCGATATTCTTGTTTTCGTTCAGTTTGCTGATCAGCCGGTGCAAGGCCATAATCAGCCCGTGCTCTTCGAGCTCGGCCGGCATCAGGTTGTGTGAAAGGCTCCTTACTTCTTTATAAGCGGCCCCCACCATCTGGTGTACGCTTTCGTAGATCTTTTGTTCTTCTTCGGAAAGTACTTTTTTATCAATTCCATACAAATACCAGTTCAGCGACGCCAATGTACCGCCCAGGTGGTCGTGCAGTTCGGCAGCGACGCGCTTTCGTTCGATCGTCTGCCCTTCAATCAGCGCGGCCTGGATTTCGGCGTTTTTCCTGCGGAGCTTTTTGTTATTGAACCAGAGGAAGACGGCAAAAAGGATAACGAGGCAAGAGAAGCCGATCAGGAACCGCTGTACCGTACGCTGCTCGCTGATGATTTTCTGCTGGATTTCGGAGTCCATCAGCTTGTTGTCGTACATCAGCTGGTACATCGTGTATTGGCGTTTGATCGTTTCGTCATGGATCATGCGCCGTGTGTAGTTGACCGCCTGGCTGTAATTCAACGCTACATCGTACAAGCCTTTTGCTTTGTAGGAGCGGGATAGCGTCACAAGCGCCCAGTTGGTTTGCTGGGTCGAATGGTAGATTTTGGAGTAGGTCAATGCCCTGAGTCCTGCCTCGATTGACTCGTCGAATTTTTTCTGGTAGTAGTAGGTATTGCTCAGGTCGTTCAGGCAATTCACTTCGCCGTACCGGTTCTGGATTTTCCTGAATAGCGCAATGCTTTGCAAAAAGTACTTTTCGGCCACGGCATAGTTGCCGGTACGCACGTGCATGTAGCCGATACTTTGCAGGACAGTCGCGCGGCCCCAGTCGGAGTTCATCTTGTCGAACATCTTGTACGACTGGTCGTACAGTTTTACCGCAACATCATACATGCTTTTCTCGCGGTAGCAGTTGCCCAGGTTTTCGATGCTCAACGCCAGCGAGCTGTCGGCTTTCAGTTGGGTGAAAATCTGTACGGCATGCTCGTAGTTGATCCGGGAGGAGTCCCATTGACGGTATTCGGAGTAGCTTTCGCCCAGGAAACGTTTGCCATGGGCGGTGAACATGGGCATGTTCAATTGCTTCGAGAGGGTGATCGTTTCATTGGAAAGCTCGCGCAGAACGTCATAGCTTCCATCGAGCAAGTAATAGGTACTCAGCAGGTTATAAGCAAGTAGTTTTCCCTTTGCCCATTGATGTTTTTGCGATAGCCTCAGTACGTGTTTGGAATAGAACATGGACTTTTCCGCGTCCTGAAACAAGTACTCGGAGGCAAGCCTGTGATATTTATGGATCAGGACGGTGTCTTCGGCAAAGCCTTCCTGCGGTTTGGATTCCACGATCTCTGTACTTCTTTTTCCGCCGTTGTCCTGGCCGGTGGAGGTACATTGGCTGAAAGAGAGAACACATCCTAACGAGAAGAGGAGAATTAGTTTGTAGAATTCATTCATATAATACTGATCTCTTGGGAGTTAGGTGCGTAGTGGGTTGTCGAAGGCTGGTTTAATAAGGCGCGTACGGTTAGCCTTTACTTACAAAAATATTGTCTTTTATGTAATATCTGTAAGGAAGCTCCCGGCCGACATTAATGCCGACACGCGGGCCGCTTGTAATCGCCTGAGGAGCAGCGACTGGTGAGCGGAGGTACAATGTATCGCCGGACAGCAAGGTGGCATTGTGCTTGTCACGCTCAATGCCCATGGCTTGTACCAGTTTGCCGGGACCGCGGCAAAGTTCTTTGAGCGTAACCTTACCGGTCGGGGACATACCGGGCGCTTTCCCGGGCCGGACCAGCCTGCGCATTTCCATGAGCTCGATACCGGCCGTTGGCTGCAATGCACGGATCAGCACCGCTTCCCCGGTGCCTTCGGCATTGCTGACGATGTTGAAGCATTGGTACATGCCGTAAATCAGGTACACATACACCGTGCCGGCGATGCCATACATGGGCTCCGTTCGGGTTGTACGCCGGTTGAACGCATGGCACGCGGGATCGTCCTGCAAATAGGCCTCTGTTTCGACGATCATGCCGCTTGTAAGGCCATCCGGACTTTCATGCACCAGCTCGCAGCCCAGCAATTTTTGCGCGAGCGTGCGGGTATCGTAATCGGAGAAGAAGGAAAGAGGAAGCTTCTCTCCGGGCATCAGATAATGTTCATCGTTTGCTCCTTGATCTTTTCGAGCTCGTCTTTCATTTGTACCACAAGGTGCTGGATCGTAGCGTCGTTCGCTTTCGAGCCGATGGTATTGATCTCCCGGCCGATTTCCTGTGCGATGAAGTTGAGCTTTTTACCATTGCTTTCCGAAGCTTTCATCGTTTCGGTGAAATAGGTAAGGTGGTTTGCCAAACGGATTTTCTCTTCCGAAATATCGAATTTTTCGACATAATAGATCAATTCCTGCTCGAAACGGTTCGGGTCGAAATTGTCGTCGGTTAACAGGTCCCTTACCTGCTTTTCGAGACGTTCGCGAACGGCCGGAATGCGGGTTTTGTCCTGTTCAGCCACCTGGTCGAGGAGGTTTTGGATGGTAGCAATGTATTCGGCGAACTTGTCGGCGGTCATACGGCCTTCCTGTTCACGGAAAACGGAGCATTTGCGGAGCGCTTCCATCACGGCCACCTTGATCTGCGCCCAGTCATTTTCCCTGCTCGATTCGTCCACCGTTTCGTTGTTGTAGGCATTCGGCATTTGCAATGCGATGCGGAGCAGCTCGGTGGTATCGGGGGCGAAGCCCAGCGAGCCCGCGGTTTCCGACAGGTCCTGATAATAGGCACTCACAAGCGGCCGGTTTACGGACGTGGAAGCGACGGCTTTTCCAACGGGCTGTACTGTCAATGTAAATTCAACCTTACCGCGTTCCAGCGATTGGGTAATGAGGTTACGGATTTCAATCTCCCTTTCGGAGTAGTTGCGCGGTACGCGGCAGTAAATATCCAGGAATTTGGAGTTCAATGTTTTGATTTCCACCGTGACATTGATCGATTCGGATTCGATGTTGGATACACCGTATCCGGTCATTGATTTTAACATAATGATGTGCGTTGGTTCCTGTTACGGAACGGGTTAAATGTTTTTTGACCGCCGACGGCCGACGGCTGACCGCCGATTTGTTGTTTTTGACCACAGATAACAAGATCAGCGGTCGGCGGTCAACAATTAGTTAAATCTCTGCTTCCCTCCCGATTTCGCCGGGTGCTGGCTTTCGGATGGTTGCGGCTTCGAGATCAGTGCATTCTTTTCCATATCGGCATTGAAAATGCGGAACCTCGATACGTCGCAGGCCAGGTACAGCGCTTGCAATAAGGAGCCGGGTTCTGCGAGGTTTTTGCCTGCAATATTATAAGCTGTGCCGTGGTCGGGCGAGGTGCGTACAGCCGAAAGCCCGGCCGTGAAGTTCACACCTTCGTTGAATGCCAGCGTTTTGAATGGGATCAGGCCCTGGTCGTGATACATCGCGAGCACGGCGTCGTACTGGCGGTAAGTACTTGCTGCGAAGAAGCCGTCGGCAGGGAAGGGGCCTACTACCAGGTTCCCTTTTTCCTTGAACTGCTTGATTACCGGCTGAATGATCTCGATCTCTTCCGAACCAAGCAAGCCATTCTCGCCCGCGTGCGGGTTGAGGCCCAGCACAGCCAGTTTAGGTTTTTTAATACCAAAATCGCCTTTCAACGACTGCAAAATCTGCTCGATCTTGGCTGTGAGTTTTTCCGCAGTGATGTGCTCGCGGACGTTTTGCAATGGCATGTGGCCCGTGAGCACGCCTACGCGCAGGTCGCCTGCGACCATGAACATCAGTGCATCGTCCTTGCCGAATGCTTCGGCGAGGTATTCGGTATGGCCGGGGAATTTGAAATCGTCGTTCTGGATATTGTCCTTATTGATCGGGCCGGTAACGAGAGCTTGTATTTTCCCTTCTTTGAGATCTTCGACGGCACGCTTTAATGAAGCAAATGAACCCTGGCCGGCTTCCGCGGTGATTTTTCCGGGCTGTATCTCGGTCTGATGGTCGTGCCAGCAGGTGATGACGTTCGTGAGTTTATGGTTAGCCTGCTCGGGTTTCTGGATGCCGTGCAGGTTCCAGTCTTTCATTTCAAGCAGGTTGCGGTACTGGTTCAATACTCTCAGGGAGCCGTAAATGATTGGTGTGCACAATTTCGATAACTGGTTCCCCTCTAATGCTTTAAGGATTACTTCCGGGCCAATGCCGTTATAATCGCCGATTGTGATCCCGATTACCGGTTTATCACTGTGTTGTTCGCTCATGTAGGTAAATGCTGTTGTATGTGTTCTGCTGCGTAATTCTGTATTACTTTTGCCGGACGGTTCAACCGGCAAGTTACAAAAAATCCTGTGCTACTATGAAAATCCTGATCGCAGACTCCATGCATAACTCATTATTCGAGATGCTGGACGAGCAAAAGTGGGAATACGATTACCATCCTGAATACAAAAGAGAAGACATAAAGAACGCATTGCCCGGCTATGACGGACTCATGATCCGCAGCAAGACCTACCTCGACCGCGAAATGCTCGAAAATGCAAAGCAATTGCGTTTCATCGCACGCGCAGGTGCCGGCCTCGACCTGATCGACCTGGATGTGGCGAAAGAGCTGAATATCGAGGTATTTCATGCCGGAACAGGCAATCGCGACGCGGTTGCGGAACAAGCGCTGGGCATGCTGCTTGCACTTTTTAACAACATCCTGCGCGCCGACCGGCAGGTACGGAGCGGCATTTGGGATCGTGAAGGCAATAGGGGAGTGGAGCTGATGGGCAAGACAGTCGGTTTGATCGGCTACGGAAATAATGGCTCTGCTACTGCGAAGAGACTGAGCGGTTTCGGCTGCAAAGTGCTTGCGTATGACAAGTACCGTGACAACTACGGCGATGCATTTGCGACGGAATCGTCCATCGAGGAAATCCAGCGTGAGGCAGACATTCTCAGCCTGCATATTCCATTGACAGACATTACCCGTTACCTGGTGAATGACGAATTCATTAGTAGCTTCGCCAAGCCATTTTATTTAATGAACTTATCCAGAGGTGAAGTTGTGAAATTAAAGGCGGTTACCGAAGCTTTGGAAAGCGGAAAAATCAAAGGTGCCTGCCTGGATGTGCTTGAAAATGAAAAGATAGGCAAACTGACTGCGGAACAGCAGGAGGTTTTTGATTATTTGTGTGACTCCGACCGCGTGGTACTGACGCCGCATATCGGTGGATGGACGCATGAGAGTTATGTCCGGATCAATAAAGTATTGGTTGAACAAATCCGGAACTGGCTATAAACAAATATGCCGACCAATGGTCGGCACGTTTGCATCTATTAGCCATGAAAAATAAAATACTTACTTGCCAAGTGTACCGCGAAGCGCACGTGGGATTTCAACTGATGCGATCGGGTTGCTTGCCGCTGTCAATATAACAAAATTTTCAGCTTTGAGTGCACCAACCTTCACAGATTTTCCTAAATCTAGTTCAGTCACATCAACATTTACATAGTCAGGGATGTTATCCGCAAGACCCTGTACGCGCAATTTACGCAATTTTTGGTTCATTTTACCACCTTTCATTACTCCGGCAGATGTACCAGTCAATTTGATAGGTACTTCAACTTTAATTTCTTTTCCGGGAATGATTTGCAGAAAATCCGCGTGGATCAACGCATCGTTTACCGGGTGGTATTGTGTTTCCTGAAGAATCGCATTGTATATAGTACCTTCGATGTTCAGTGTAACGTTAAAAATATCCGGTGTGAAAAGCAATTCACGGAACAACATAGTAGGTGCATAGAAATGCACTTGTTCGCTTCCTCCGTACAGCACAGATGGAACATAACCCTGAGCGCGCAAGGTTTGTGATTCCACCTTGCCGAGATTCGCTCTTTTAAACCCTACAATCTCAAGACTTTTCATAAGAATTTTTATAAGAAAGTTAAATAAAAGAAAATTTACTGAGAATTTATAAACAATGAACTAATAGATTCGTGATCGCGGATCCGACCTATTGCCTTTGCAAAAATTTCTGCAACAGACAGTACGCGGATTTTTTCATTCTGTTGCTTAAGAGGAATAGTATCTGTTACAATCAGCTCTTCCAGCACCGAATTGGCAATATTTTCATGCGCCTTGCCCGACATAATCGCGTGTGTGCTGATCGCCCGCACGGACGTCGCACCTTTCTCCATGATAATCTCGGCTGCCTTGCAAAGCGTACCACCCGTGTCGATCAGGTCGTCTACCAGCACTACGTCCATCCCTTCCACATCTCCGATCACCTGCATGCTGGCGATTTCGTTGGCGCGTTTCCGGTGCTTGTCACACAGGATCATGTCCGCGTTCAGGAACTTTGCGAAATTCCGTGCACGTGCGGCGCCGCCTACGTCGGGCGATGCGATCAGCAGATTTTTGAGGTTCAGGGATTTGATATAAGGAACAAAAATCGAGGTTCCTTCGAGGTGGTCGACAGGCAGGTCTAGAAAGCCCTGGATCTGTCCGGCGTGTAAGTCTATGGTCATCACGCGGTCAACTCCTACTGCCGTGAGGAGGTTTGCAACGACTTTCGCTGCAATGGCCACGCGAGGCTTGTCTTTTCGGTCTTGGCGAGCGTAGCCGAAATAGGGGATCACCACCGTCACATAGTGTGCCGAAGCACGACGGGCCGCATCCACCATCAGCAGCAGCTCCATCAGGTTATCGGCAGGAGGGAACGTAGATTGGATCAAAAACACATCACAACCCCTGATCGACTCCTCGAAACTTGGCGACAGCTCACCATCGCTGAATTTCCGCAACGTGTAGCCTCCCAGTTCCTTACCATAATACCTGGCAATGTCTTTGGCCAAATATTCGGACTGACTCCCCGAAAATATTTTTACTGTATTGAATGAACCCATGGCCAAACTAAAATTTGCGCAAAATTAAATAAAACCAGTTAATTAAGATAGTATCTTTTTAAAAAAATATAATAAAGCTGCACAAAGCAGTATCCGACCAGCAACCCGACGAGAGCTCCGACGAGGATATCGAGCGGGTAATGCACCCCTACATATACGCGGCTATATGCGTAAACGACCGCCCAAAGGAACAAAAATGCCATTTGCGGCACGCTCTTTCGAAGCAAGCTGAACCACGCGATCGCCAATGCAAAACTTGTTGACGCATGCGATGAAGCGAAGCCGTAGAGGCCGCCGCAGTCGGTTACGTGGTGCATTACCGTGGTGATCGTGGGATCGTGACAGGGCCGTAACCTCAAAAAGTAGGGCTTCATGAATCCGGAAGTAACCTTATCGGCCACGGCAACCGCCAATATTACGGCAATGATGATGAAGCCACCTTTTTTCCAGCCCTCGGCGCGGATTGTCAATGCGATGAGCACCACGTACATCGGCACCCAGGTGAATTTATAGGTAACCCAGTACATCACCGTGTCGAGCCAGGGCGTGTGGTGGCCATTGAGCCATAAAAACAGCTCCTGGTCGGCGCGGACTATGCTATGTACCGCATCCGTCATGAACTAAAACCGAGCACTTTTCTAACCTTGCCGATTGTTTCCTGAGCGATTTCGCGTGCTTTGGCTTCGCCCTCCACGAGAATGCCTTCCAGCTCCTCCGTATTTTCCATATAATAATTGAAAATGCGGCGCGGCTCAGCAAACACTTCTAGAAAGCATTCAAAAAGCGCCTGCTTGGCATGTCCATAACCGTAGCCGCCGTTGAGGTAATTCTGGCGCATCGTTTCGACGTCCGACTCCTTTGCGACCAGGCTATAAAGCTGGAATGTGATATCGTTATTCGGATCTTTCGGTTCTTCGAGCTGTTTCGAGTCGGAAAGGATCTTTTTCGTTACCTTTTTCAGCTCGTTCTCCGGCAGGAAAATATCGATGTAATTGTGGTACGACTTGCTCATTTTCTGGCCGTCGAGGCCCGGGATCGTCATAATGCGCTCGTCGATCTTGGGCTCGGGCAGCACCAGAATATCCTCACCCGCCAGAATGTTGAAGCGGTTGGCGATGTCTTTGCTCATTTCAAGATGCTGCTTCTGATCCTTGCCCACCGGAATGATATTCGCATTATAAAGCAGAATATCAGCCGCTTGCAGGACAGGATAGGTGAATAGTCCCGCATTTACATCCGACAGTTTCTCCGATTTGTCTTTAAATGACGTTGCATTTGCCAGCATCGGGAATGGTGTGAAGCAGTTCAGATACCAGTTAAGCTCGGTATGCTCCTGCACCCGCGACTGGCGCCAGAAAACATTTTTTTTGTAATCGAATCCGAATGCGAGCCAGGTAGCCGCAATTGCGCGGACATACTCACCACGTTCCACGCCGTTTTTCAGCGTTGTGAGCGAATGGAGGTCGGCAATGAAGAAAAAAGATTCGTTCTGGGGATTTTTAGAGAGTTCGATCGCAGGTTTGATGGCTCCCAGGATGTTACCCAGGTGAGGTCGCCCGCTGCTTTGAATGCCTGTTAGGATTCTGGCCATTTATTACTATTGATACTTAGTTACGTGATGTTGGTTTACGGCGATTGTCCCAGAAATACAGCAAGAGGATATGGTCTTCTTTAATTTCATAAAACAAAGAGCATTGTTTTGTGAGAAATCCTCTGCGTATTTCCCTTCTTGATTTGGAAGCTTTGTACATCAAGGGAAACAACGATATTTGTTTCAGAACGTCCCTGGTTGTCCGAAAGAATTTACGAACCTCTTTTTCAGACCAATTCAGTTCTAAGTGTGTGATGATGTCGTCAAAAGTGTCTTGAGCTTCTTCCGACCAATGAATGGGTAAGCTCATAAATACTTGCTGTACTTGGCCATCACTTCCTCGTGAGGCTTCGTCTGACCTGCCGTCGCCTGCTTCTGCGCTCGATCTATTCCATCCTTTACATGATCAGGCAGTTCATCCCAAAAGTCTGTTTCACCCAGTCTCTTTTGTATGTCCTCCCAGTCCCTTATGGAGATGTAAACACCAGTTCTTTCTCCCTTCTCATTCGACAAATACTGCACATTCATAGCTATCAACAGGTTAGCGTTATCAGGTGGGCATTAGCCTTTTCTTAATCCCAAAATTCGTTAAATTGAACCAGAAAACGTAGTAAATTTGAATTTTATACCTTCACCAACACGACATGGATTCTAAAACGCTGCACTTTCTCAGTCAATTAGCCGAAAACAATAACAGGGAGTGGTTTCAGGAAAATAAAAAATTGTATGAAGCCGCGAAGGCGGATATGGAAAAGCTGGTCGGCTATCTGATCACCGAGGTAGGGAAGTTCGAAGACCTCGGAAATGTACAAGTCAAAGATTGTATGCTGCGCATTTACCGCGATGTCCGTTTTTCGAAAAACAAGGATCCGTACAAGAAAAATCTGGCTGCGGGCATTGGTCCGGGCGGGAAGAGTTCCGGGAAAATTGACTATTACCTGCAAGTTCAACCGGGCGATCAGACGTTCCTGGGCGGCGGTATGTGGGAGGTAACTACCGAGCAGCTGGCCCGCTATCGTCAGGAGATCGATTACAATGCACATGAGCTGAAATCGATCATTGAGGAAAAGGAATTTCACAGTTATTTTCCTGAAATACACGGAGAAAGCCTCAAAACAGTTCCTAAGGGTTATTCCAAAGATCACCCGGAAATAGCGCTGCTGAAACGCAAACAACTTTTCTTCATGCACCGGTATACCGATAAAGAGGTGGCTTCCAAAGACTTCGGTAACCTGGTTTTGAAAGGCATTCAATTGCTGAAACCCTTTACCGATTATATGAATTATGTATTGTACGAAGAAGCGGAAGAGCATTGATCGCTGACCCGGATTCAACAAGGCTGCCATACCCATTACAACCCATTTAATATGCAATTTTCACATTTGCACTGTCATACACAGTTCTCGCTGCTCGATGGTGCTGCCGATATTAAAAAGCTGTTCAAAAAGGCCAAGGAGGACAATATGCCCGCCGTCGCCATCACCGACCATGGTAATATGTTCGGGGTGTTCGAATTTGTGGCCGAGGGGAACAAGCAGGGCATCAAGCCGATCGTCGGTTGCGAGTTTTATGTGGTGGAAGACCGGCACGTACGGCAGTTTACAAAAGACAAGAAGGACGTTCGTTTTCACCAGCTGCTTCTTGCCAAGGATGAGATCGGCTACAAAAACCTCGTGAAAATGTGCTCGCTGGGCTTCATGGAGGGGATGTATGGTAAATATCCGCGGATCGATAAGGAGTTGATCGTGAAATATCACCACGGATTGATCGCTACTACCTGCTGTATCGGTGCGATGATCCCGAAGACGATTATTCGTCAGGGCGAAGAGGCGGCGGAAAAGGAATTCCGGTGGTGGCTGGATCTGTTCGGGGATGATTTCTATGTAGAATTGCAGCGTCATGATATTCGGGATCAATATATTGTGAATGAGGTGCTTATCAAGTTTGCGAGGAAATACAATGTGAAGATCATCTGCTCGAATGACTCGCATTACGTTGATCGCGACGATTGGAACGCGCACGATATATTGCTCTGTATCAACACGGGAGACAAGCAAAGTACGCCGTCTGCCAAGGATTTTGATGATGAGAAGGGGATTCCAAAAGGCTCCCGCTTCGCATTCTACAATGATCAGTTCTATTTCAAAAAAACCAGCGAAATGCTGCAACTGTTCAACGACCTGCCCGAGTCGCTGGACAATACCAATGAGATCGTAGATAAAATCAAAACGCTCGATCTCCGGAAAGACATTCTGCTTCCCAACTTCCCGATTCCCGACGAATTTAAGACGCATACGTTGTCGGAAATGGTGGGTAAAAAGGAGCTTACTGCGGATGTGCTCAACCAATGGGAATACCTGCGGCACCTTACGTTTGAGGGCGCGCGGAGGAAATATGAAGTAGTCACGCCTGAAATCGAGGAACGGCTCAACTTCGAGCTGCAAACGATCCGGAACATGGGTTTTCCGGGTTACTTCCTCATTGTGGCCGACTTTATCGACGCGGGCCGCAAAATGGGCGTGTTTATCGGTCCCGGCCGTGGTTCGGCGGCGGGTTCCGCGGTAGCCTACGCGATCGGGATTACAAATATCGACCCGGTCAAGTACGATCTCCTTTTTGAGCGTTTCCTTAACCCCGACCGTATCTCCATGCCCGATATCGATACCGACTTCGACGACGATGGCCGTCAGAAGGTGATCGATTATGTGGTAAAAAAATATGGCTATAACCAGGTTGCGCAGATCGTAACCTATGGCACAATGGCCGCCAAATCGGCGATCAAGGATGTGGCACGGGTAATGGACCTGCCGCTACCTGATGCGAACATGCTCGCGAAGCTGGTGCCGGACAAGCCTACTTATAATATGACGTTGAACCGCATTTTCACAGCGCCATTGGAAGGGGAGGGTAGTTTGATGAAGAAGGAAGGCATTTCCCCCGACGAACTGGAGAATGTAAAGCGGATGCGCACCATTGCATTGGGTAGTGATTTGCAAGCCAGCGTTTTACAAGAAGCGCGCAGGCTCGAAGGTACCGTGCGAAATACAGGTATCCACGCGGCCGGTATCATCATCGCACCCAGCGATTTGACCGAGATTATCCCGGTGAGCACATCTAAGGACTCCGACTTTTTGATTACCCAATACCAAGGAAAAATCATCGAGGATGCCGGTGTAATCAAGATGGACTTTTTGGGGCTTCGAAACCTTTCGATCATCAAGGAGGCCCTACGGATGATTAAGAATAACCACGGAGTAGATATTGTGATCGACGACGTGCCGCTTGACGACCCGAAAGTGTTCGAACTGTTCCAACGCGGTGAAACCAACGCGATATTCCAGTTCGAATCCGACGGGATGAAGAAGTACATGCGCGACCTCATCCCGGATCGTTTCGAGCACTTGATCGCGATGAACGCCTTGTACCGTCCGGGCCCGATCGCCTACATTCCTAACTTTATCCGCCGGAAGAATGGGCAGGAGGAAGTAACATATGATTTGCCCGAATTGGAAGAGTATCTGGCTGATACTTATGGAATTACCGTTTATCAAGAGCAGGTAATGCTTTTGTCGCAGAAGTTGGCCGGCTTTACGAAAGGCCAGGCGGATACGCTGCGGAAGGCGATGGGTAAGAAGCAGATCGAAACGCTGAACAAGCTCAAAGGCGACTTCATGAAAGGCGGCACCGAAAAGGGCCTCGACGCGAAGAAGCTGGAAAAAATATGGACCGACTGGGAAGCATTTGCATCCTACGCATTCAACAAATCCCACTCGACGTGTTACGCTTTTGTGGCCTACCAAACGGCCTATTTGAAAGCGCATTATCCCTCTGAGTATATGGCTGCTGTTTTGACCAGCTCCCTGGGTAGTATTGATAAGATTACATTCTTTATGGAGGAATGTAAAAACCTAGGGCTACCTCTTAAAGGCCCGGATATCAATGAATCGGAGCGCCAGTTTAGCGTGAATAAAAGTGGGGTAATTCGTTTCGGGCTTGCAGGGGTAAAAGGTAGTGGCGATGCTGCCGTAGAATCGATTATTGAAGAAAGGACTAAAAATGGCCCATTCAACGATGTGTTCGATTTTATGACGCGCGTCAATCTAAGAACAGTGAATAAGAAAACATTGGAAAGTCTTGCATACGCAGGTGCATTCGACTGTTTTACTGACTATCATAGAGCTCAATATTTTGCTGTAGAGCCGGGCGATAGTGCAACATTTATAGAAAAGCTTATCAAGTATGCTAACAGAGTTCAAGGTACTGCAACAATAGACTTGTTTAGCGTGTCGGGAGTCGCTGCGGACTTTGCGAAACCCAAGCCAGCATCTGTTGAGCCTTGGGACGATCTGGCCAAGCTCCGGTACGAGCAGGAGGTGGTCGGTTTCTATATTTCGGGCCATCCGCTGGATACTTTCCGCACGGAGCTAGACAATTTCTGCACTTGCACCGTAGACAAAGTATTGGAAATCCATGATGGTGAGCGTGCGCCGCGGTATTACGGCAAGGAAATCAACGTGGCGGGGATTGTCACGAGTGCGCAGGAAAGAATGTCGAAAAACGGCAGCTTGTTTATGATCTTCAAAATCGAGGACTACCAGGGTGCAATGGAGATGCTGATCGGCGGGGAGGATTATATCCGGTTTAAGAACTACCTGCAAGTAGGCCAGTTTTTGTACATCAAAGGTAAAGTACAGAACCGCTGGAAGCAGGAGGATCAGTTTGAGTTCAAGATTTCGCAGATACAGCTCCTGCCGGAGATCATGGAGAAGATGTGCCGGAAAATCAGGATCAACCTTACGCTGGATCAGATCGACGCACAGTTCATTCACGTGCTCAATGAAACCTTTGGAAGTTACCCCGGCGGGTGCCAGGTGAGCATGACGGTGAAGGACCCGGAGACGCATCTGGAAGTCGAAATGTTGTCACGCGGTTACCGTGTAGCGCCTAGTAATGAGCTGTTTAAAGTGCTGCGTGGCTCTCTGGGAGTGAAATTCTTTTTAAACTGATTTGTATTAAATTAAATAAGGAACTTTTAAATAATAATATTCCTTATTAACCCAGATTGATAAATAACATTTAGACACTTAAAACATGGGAAAAGCACTTGAAATTACCGATAGCACCTTCGACGAACTGATCCAGGGCGATAAGCCAGTACTGGTTGACTTCTGGGCTGAGTGGTGTGGGCCTTGTAAAATGATCGGTCCGGTTGTTGAGCAACTCGCCGGTGAATACGATGGCAAGGCGGTTATCGGTAAAATGGATGTGGATATGAACTCTTCGGTACCTGCAAAATTCGGTATCCGCAGTATCCCTACGCTGATGATCTTCAAAGGCGGCCAACTGGTAGATAAAGTAGTAGGCGTTGTTCCCAAAACAACCCTTGAAGATAAATTGAATGCGCAAATCGAAGCGACCGTTTGATAATCGCTGATTTGTGAAAGAGTTAAAAGCCCCGGTGACGGGGCTTTTTTTATTGGTATGCTGTAATGCTTCTTTTTTTACCTAAACCACCCTATGAAGAAGCCAAGATGATCGAACGCAATTTGCATAAGTTGGGTAGTGATCTGTTGGCGATTGAATTGGAAATAATCGGCTTTCTGCCGGATTGCAAATCTGATGCTTGGTTGTTGCATGCCTACGGCATTTGACGGCTTTCCATGTGGCATGTTTGCTACCAATATTACATGCCTACGGCATTTGATGCCTCAGATATGAGGTGGTGTAAGTAGTCGGATGCCAAGTCGCGTAGCGACGTAACATTGGTAGCAAATCGAATACGAGCACCCTTACCGTAAATCCCGCAGGGATGTAACAACACCGCTGGATAACTTCAAAATAGCCAGAACATGCGAAAACAGCACCGCGGGCACGATGAATGCCGGTAGCAAAACATACGGCGCTTTCAATATCCCGACATTAGGCTGATCGAAGGCAAATTGCTGTAACGGCGTAGGCGCAGAGAGAATGGCGCTGACGACGATGTTGAGCAGCAAACCGACACAAACGATATTCCAAACAAGCAACCCACGGTTCCCGACCAGCCCCTTTTGATAAGCCAGCCAAATCAATGGAGCGGTGATGCCCGAAAGAATATCCGGATTGCTGCCTTCAAACGTCATCAGTTTGGGGATTTCTCCCATTTGGAAAAGGCAAAATAACACAAGCTCCACCGCTATTCTGATGGTGTGGAGTAAGGTTAGATGTTTCAACGAACTGGTTTCGACCAGCATTTTGCGTCGGAAAACTGCCAGATAGGTGATGAAAATCACCGGCGGACCCATTGCCAGTGCAAAATGCGGAGGCAGGCTGGTGGTATCGAGGTAAAAGCCATTTGCACTCAGCAGCATTTGCAACGGCATCCAGCCAAGGAGCAGAAGCCAGTGTAATTTCGGTGCCGAAATCGCGCGATAGAGCATGAGCCAAGTTGCAATGACGATCGCTGCAAATAGGGCAGGGAGTATTAATGGATTGATATTCATAACGATGATTGGTTTTTATGCGAATTAAACCAATCGTCCTCCGGGGAATCTTGCCATTTGGCAATTAATTACGTCTGCCCTTATTTTTCTGAAACTTCCTTCCGGATCCGGCTCAGGGAGCTGTCGGTGATGCCGAGATAGGAGGCTATCGTGCGTAGCGGGGCGTGATGAAAGATATCCGGGTTGCTTTGAAGGAGTTGCAGATAGCGGGTTTCGGCGGTTTCGGTGATGGTCGATAACATGCGGGATTTCAGACTGGAAAATCCCCGAACCAGAATGCTCCGGCCGAATTCGCGGAACTCCGGCAAGGCGTGGAACAGCTCGTTGAGCGTCGCGTAGGTGATCGCAATGCCCGTACATGACATGAGCGCCTGGATATTTTCGCGCGAGGGTATGCGATGAAAAAAGGAAGTTATCTCAAATACCACCTGTTGCGGACCGTGAAAACTGGTAGTGATATCGTTCCCGTCAGGATCAGTGGCAAACGAACGCATGTAGCCCTCCGTGAGGAAAACATATTCATTGGAAACGGAACCTTCTTTCAGCAGGAAGTCGCCTTTGTTGATACGCAGCGGATAGAACCGTTCCGAAACTTCCGATGCCATTTTGGCTGGCATCGGATAGGCTTTGGTGATAAAATCTACCAGCTTCGACTGCTCGGGCGACAAGCTATTCATTGATTTCAATAGTGAAACCGGCATCAAACGTACCGCCCGCTTCCAGCTTCAAAATCCCTTCCTTCGTTTCGAAATTCTGATCCGAATCGGCGCTGTCGGCGATGCCTAGCCAAGGTTCAATGCACACGAAATGGCCGCCTGGTTTGGCCCAGATGCCGAGGTAGGGGAAATCTTTGTAGGAAACTGTAATGACTTGTCCGGATTTAGTACTTCTCAAACTTACTTGTTTTGAAATCAAGTGTTTGAAAATCAATGCGTCATTGTCAAACAGCTGGCTGTTCAGATGCAGGACATTGGTATGTTCGAGCACCGGTTTGGTCGCGTTACCCACGAGTCCGTTCTTTTCAAGTAGCCAGGTCGAATCGTTTTCAATCGCTTCGAATTCAAGGTAATAATCTTCGTAAACTTCATCCTCGTGCAGCGGGCATTTGAATGCCGGGTGGCCGCCAAGGGAGAACAGCATTTCTTCACTACCATGATTGATCACTTTGTGGTCAATAACTACCTTTTTGTGATCCAGCCGGTAGGTGATCTCAAACTCAAATTCAAATGGATAAATAGCAAGCGTTTCTTCGCTGTATTTTAGTGTAAATGTGAGACTATCAGTTGCTTGATTCGTCAGCTTTACATTTGCATTGTTACGTACCATTCCATGGCGCGGCACGGCATATTCGCCCCCTTTATATTTCACAAAGCCATTCTTGATCGCTCCGATAACCGGAAAAAGCACCGGTGCGTAACTGCTCCATACCGCGGGATCGGCATTCCAGAGAAAGTCTTTACCCGTTACCGTCGACTGGATCTGACAAAGCTCGGCGCCGGTTTCCTGTACCGAGATCTTTAAATGGTGATTTTGAATGGAATAGGTCATATCGTTCAAGAATTCAGGACTTTAATGATGGTTGCGCAGGCCTCCCTGATTTGGGCTTCAGTGATCGTCAACGGGGGAGCAATACGCATGGAATTGTCGCAAAACAAGAACCAGTCGGTCACGACACCTAGCTCGATGCATTGATCGATGGTTGCTTTCAGTTTCTCGAAAGATTCCATTTCTGCCGCAAGCATAAGGCCTTTTCCGCGGATTTCCTTGATTTCGGGGTGATTTAACAGGTTTTTAAACAACTCACCCTTGGCAATCGCCGCTTCGGAAAGCCGCTCGTCGATCGTCACACGCAAGGCGGCTAGCGAAGCTGCGCAACTCACAGGATGTCCGCCAAAAGTGGTAATGTGCCCGAGTATCGGGTTGGTTTTCAGTACTTTCATGATCTGCTGCGATGCCATGAAAGCGCCGATCGGCATGCCGCCGCCCATTCCTTTGGCACTCAACAGAATATCCGGGTAAATGCCGTATTGCTCAAATGCCCAGAAGCTTCCGGTACGGCCAAACCCAGTCTGTATTTCATCCAAAATGAGCAGAGTGCCAGTTTCAGTGCATTTCCGGCGCAATGCAACGAGGTAATCTGCCTCAGGCACGCGTACACCCGATTCTCCTCCGATTACTTCGATGATTACGGCGGCAGTTTGACCGGTAATTTTTTCTAAATCAGGCAAATATCCATGCTGAATATGCTTCACACCCGGCAGCAGCGGGCGGAAATTTCGTTTGAAAAACTCAGCGCCGGCAAGGCTTAATGCACCCTGTGTGGCGCCGTGGTAGGCATTATAGCAAGAGATGAATTCGCGTCGTCGGGTAAACCGCTTTGCCAGTTTCATCGCACCTTCCACTGCTTCGGTACCCGAATTGGTGAAATAGACGTTGTCGATCAACCCGAAAGGCGAAGGGTTAGGGGCTTCGAGGCGCAGCGTGTCGGCCAGTGCTTTCGCAAGCTGTACTTGTGCGCTTTGCACGTACTCGCCGTAGACGAGCAGGTGCATGTGTTTGTCGAGCTGCGCGTGAATGGCTTCGAGGACTTTGGGATGCCTGTGGCCGACGTTGCTCACGCCGATACCGGAAATCAGGTCCATGTATGACTTGCCATCCGGGCCGTACATATATACGCCCTCGGCCTTTTCAATTTCAAGGGCAAGCGGGAAATCGGAAGTTTGCGCCAGATGGTCGAAAAAGTGCTGGCGATGTGAGATATGCATTCTTAATGTTCAAAAAAACTGGCGCTACCGCCTACCCAGGTGAAATCCTTGTTGTACCGGACGCCGATCATTTCTCCCCGGCTTAACCGGCTGAGGCTGATGAGCAGTTCGGGCTTTTCGGCGCTATCCGTCCAGCCGTACATCATGCGGATTTCACATTTCACGAGGCCGTCGGGAGCCTGGATTACCGGTTCATAGGCGACTTTTCGCTGCAATATATAATTTTCCGGGTCGGCAATGGCTTCCAGATCCGCTTTTGTGAGGTGTAGTTGCACTCCCGAGCCTGCGAATGAGAACAGCGGTTTCAACACATAATTTTGAAGATCCGACGGAAAATCACCCTGGTAGTCGCTCAGGAAACGAGTCTCAGGTACAAATTCCCCGTTCAGAAAGGGCATTGCAAACTTGCTAATCCTGAAAAACCAGTTGGGATGGCCTACCCATTGCACATCTACTTCGTCGGTGAAATGGTAGCTGGTCTGCAAGTCGGGGTAGTTGAACAGGTCGTCGAAAATGAGGCGGTTGTAAATGCGTTTGACCCGAATTTTTCTGCCGTCCTTTTCGTAAAATAGTTGCCTGCCTTCGCGGATCAGTTTGGTATAACAAATGGCTTTTACGCCCAGCATTTGCTCCGTTACCGCAAAATCGATCCGCGTTTTCTGCTTTTCAGGAAAGATTTCAAGCAGAATAACATTTTCCGGCTGTTCGTCTCCGAGGATCAATGCTTTTAGCTTGGATACATATTCATCCAAAGAATTTGTGCCAAAGAGGTATCCGAAGTTTGACTGAACATCAAAAAACTTCCTGAACGTCTCGGACAGGAATGCCTGATAACCAAATATCGACGGAAATCCCTGTAATTCAATAAGCTGTGGCACGAGCTCGCCTGCTGCATTCCGGCAAATAGCGTAATCGATAGCCAGAAAGGATGTGTGCGCATTTTCGCCGGGTACGTGCTGGTTTGGCGGCACAGCGCGGTCGGTCTTTGCCCTGAAATCCGGTGATAGCAACGTTTCTATAATCTCGTCCGATGCCCGGAGTATTTTCTCCGTCAGTTCTTTGGGGACAAAAACGGGTGTTTCCGCCACCCTGAAATCCAGTTGACCGGGAAACGCCGAACTGAGTGATTCGACGAATTCCTCGTATCCTTTCTCCGTAAAGGAGTTGTTGAACGCTTCCCGGGCTTGCTTATGCATAGGCTGGCTGGAACGTTTTGTTGAATGCGTTTTTGAGAAATGTGGGAATGATGACGGCTTCGGTCATCGAAATTTTGTCAGGATCGTTCAAATGCTCGATCATATCATTGTACTTCTGCTCGCCGTGTGCATTGACAATCGCTTCTTTCTTATCGTCCTTCAAGAAATACCGCAGCATTCCTTCCGCATCGGCTTCGGGGTGAAACTGCGTGCCTACTATCTCGCTGGAAAAGCGGATCGCCATTACCGCGCGTTCAAGCGGCACATGCGGGCGGATTTTTTCAAGACAGAGCAGTTTAGCACCCAATGCATCGAATGCAAACTGGTTGGGCAGGGTAACCTGAAAATCACGTGAATCGACGATCCAGAAAGGGTCACTCAGTGCATTCAGTAGCGGATCTTTGCGGCCGGACGACGTTTTGTGCACAGGGAAAGTTCCGAAAGAAGTCTTACGTCGCTTGCTCACCGACGCCAGTTGCCAGTGAATGCAAGCCATTTGAAACGAGTGGCAGATCAGGAACAAATGCTTCTTGATACGGTTTTGTCGCTTCGCATTGTAGGCCAATATCTTATCCAGAAAGCCAAAGAATTTCTTTTCCCACGCCTCGCCAACCGGTGCCGGATTGCCGGGGCCGCCGGTAGAAATGTACGCGTCGAAATCCATTCCCGGTATTTCGAGCTTTTGTCTTACATCAAAAACAGTGAATTCAACGGGCACGCTTTCCTGCTCTCCAAATGCGGCGATGATCTTTTTGATGCATCGCATTCCCTCGTTGGGGTGGCCGTTGTACATGTCCAGGATCGCGATCCGGAAATGCTTTTCATGAGTGGTCATTTTAGTCGGTAGCCGGTTCGTGTCAGTGAAATCGGCCGTTAAGTTATAGAATCGGGTAACCTATTTTAAACAAATGTGTTCCTGATTAGTTCGGGTTTTGGGTTAAAAGTTTGATTTAATTCTAATCAAAGCCCGATTTTGGTTTCCGAAACAATATAATCTACTACGGCATTCAAACAGCCGGTTTCTTCGAATACTGCCAGCTGGCGGTCGGCACCGGTTCCCATTTCGAGAATCTGATGAATGTACTCGATTTCCTTCCGGCTCCCCAGCTCGTCGACCACATCGTCAATGAATTCGAGGAGCTCGTGAATGAGGATTTTGTACTCCACTTCCTCCTGCTTCCCGAAATCGATCAGTTTGCTGCTGATGCCATACCTTGCGGCGCGCCATTTGTTTTCATTGATGAGCATTCGCCGGTAGGGGCGGAAGCTCAGGTTCTGGCTGTGCAGCTTGTGGATTTTGGCCACGAGCGCCTGCATGATCGCCGCCAGGCAAATCGTCTCATCCGTACGCATGGGCACATCGCACATGCGGAACTCGATGGTGTTGAAAAACGGGTGCAAGCGGATATCCCACCAGATCTTCTTGCCATTATCGATGCAATTTGTTTTAATCAACAAGGCAAGGTACTCATCGTATTCCGCCGCGCTCGAAAAGAAATCGGGGATACCGGTTCTGGGGAATTTGTCGAAAACTTTGGAGCGGTATGATTTAAAACCCGTATTGCGCCCGCACCAGAACGGCGAGTTGGTCGACAATGCATAAATGTGCGGCAGGAAGTACCGTACTGCATTCATGATCTGGATTCCTTCGTTCCGGCTCTCGATACCCACGTGTACGTGCAGCCCGAAAATGAGGTTACCGCGTGCGACGTCGCGCATTTCGTCGATGATCTGGTCATAACGCGGATCGTCGGTAATGAGCTGGTCGACCCAGTCGGCGAAAGGGTGCGTACCGGCGGCGGCCACGCGCAGGTCCTGTTTTTCGGCCAGGTCGAGGATCATTCTGCGCAGGTAGGTTACTTCCTCCCGCGCTTCCTGGATGTTATGGCAGATATTCGTCCCCACTTCCACCACCGCCTGGTGCATTTCCGCTTTCACACGCTCCTTTAAAGTAATTTTTCCATCTTCAACCAGCTTTGACATATGCGACCGGAGGTTTCGGGTAACCGGGTCGATGGTTTGAAATTCTTCTTCAATTCCCAGGGTGAATGTTGCCATAATGTAAAAGCGGCTGAATTTTAGTTCGTCAGGATTTCTTCAATTTAGAGTTTTTAGCCGGCGCTTTGGTGGCTGCCGCCTTGGTAGTCGGGATTTTGGGTTCCGCTTCGGCGATGGGTTCGGTGGCGATAGCGCCCAGCGATTTGGCAGGCTTTTTAGGCGTTACCGCTTTTACTTTTACTTCGGTGGCGGAAGGAGTAGCTTCCTTTACAGGCTTGGCCGCGGCAGCTTTCGGCGCTTTTGCTGCGGCGGGGGCTTTTTCAGCTGTTTTGGCTGTTTTAGCGGGTGTTTTTGGTTTTGCGGGTTCGGCAGGTTTAGCGGCAGATTTAGCGGCAGGTGCCGGTGCTTCAACCGCTGGCGCCGCTTGTGCTGCTGCCGGAATTCCATTCACTGCCTGATTAATAAATGTACCCCAGGTCAGGTTAATCTGCCCCGGAACCTGCGCTTTTGCTCTTTCTATGGCCATATTCGCCGCAGCTTCCACCACCCATTCGAAATTATCGCGGCCTACCGAGTAAATGTCGGCGTCCGGCGCTGGATTGCAGAAGTCGATTGCGTAGGGGATGCCACCCCGTACGGCAAATTCAACGGTATTGAAATCATAGCCCAATGCGATATTGAGCTTCAATGTATAATCCTTAATGGTTTCGAGCAGCTTTTCGCGCTCCTCGCCCTGGGCTTTCAAATCGGCGGCATAGCGCAGATGGTGCGGGTTGCGTGGTTCGTAAGGCATCACCAGCACGTCTTTCTGACCTATACAATAGCAGCGCACATAGTCGTCGAACACGATTTCTTCCTGCAACATCATCACCAGCTGGCCTGTTTCCTCATGCTTGATCCACATATCCTGCGGGTTCACGACGCGGTAAACGCTCTTCCATCCGCCGCCGTCATGCGGTTTCATGTAGGCGGGGAAGCCCACATATTGGAATATCTCCTCCCAGGCCATCGGGAATGCCAGGTTGCGGAAGGAGGTTTCGGAAGTATTATCAGGACGTTGTTTGGACGGTAACAATACCGTTTTCGGCACAGGTATGCCCAGTTTTTCTGCCAATGCATTGTTAAAGAACTTCTCGTCGGCGCTCCACCAGAACGGATTGTTGATCACCGCGGTACCGGTAAGTGCTGCGTTCTTTAAAAAGGACCTGTAAAAGGGCACGTCCTGCGAAATGCGGTCGATAATCACGGCGTACTCGTTCGGGGCGGCTTGTATGACTTTATCGATGGTAACGGCCTCTGCGATAATGCCGTCTTCACCTTTGCTGTTGACTCTTTCGATAAACGCGTTCGGAAAGGTATTTTCCATTCCAAACAGGATTCCAATCTTTTTCATATGCAGGTTTTGAGTTGTGTTCTTGACTATTGCAATACAAGGCGTGACAGATAATCGGGAAACATTTTGTTCCAAAGCGGCCAGTCGTGCTTTTCCCAGCCGCGGATATCGAGCCAGTGTTCGATGCCATTGTTGTTGAGGATGTTGGACATCCGCAGGTTGCTGTCCAGGCAAATGTCCCAGTCGGAAGTCCCAAGCACGATTTTCATGTGCCCGAAACGCCAGCCTTGCTCATTGGGCATAAAATCGACAGGGTTATTGAAATACACCGTATCATCATAAAAGCCATTCAGGAAGCCGCGGATATCGAAAGCACCGCTCATGCTTAGCAGGTAAGCCACCTGGTCGGGATGGCGGAAGGCGAAATTAGCGGCATGGAAACCGCCAAAGCTGCAACCTGCGACGCCGATCTTGCCCACATTGCATTCATTCCTTATATAAGGTACGAGCTCGTTGGTCAGGAACTTATCGTATTGGATGTGGTTCTTGACGCGGTACTCGGGATTGAGATGCTTCCCGTACCACGAATCGGCGTCGATGGTATCGACGCAGTAAATCTTGTACTTGCCGGACTCCACCAGCCAACGTACGGATTCGATGAGCCCCATATCCTTGGCCTGGTAGTATCGGCCAAGCGTCGTCGGGAAAAGCAGAATAGGGTAGCCCCAGTTGCCGAAAACAAGCATCTCCACGTCCTTGTCGAGATGATGAGAGTAGTATTTAATGTGCTTCTCTTCCAAACAAAGACGGTTTATAGTTGATAAATGAAATATACAAAACAAATCATAGGAAGCAAATTATTAACTTTCGGGTTTTATTTTCATCCGTAGCCGAGCATTTGCAGTGAATTCAACCGTTCCTTCTTTTGAAATAGTACCCGTTAAAACAGTCCTGCACTCCGCATTTCTGGATCGGAATGTAACTGTTACGGTATTGCTTCCGCCGGGGTTTTCGGTGTCGAAAACCTACCCGTTGGTGTTGTTCAACGACGGTCAGGATTTTGAAGCATTGCAAATAGCGGAAACGGCGGCCCGGCTGCAATCGACCGGTGAAATTGTCCCGTGCGTGATCACAGGCATCCATGCGAGCGACGCACGCATTCACGAGTACGGAACCGCGCACCAGCCCGACTACGCAGGTCGCGGGGGCAGAGCGGGTCTTACTACATCATTTGTTTTGGAAGAACTGGTGCCGTATCTGGCGCATCATCATCATACCGTAACCAATGGTATTACCTATGCGGGATTCTCGCTCGGAGGGTTAATGGCGCTGGATGCGGTCTGGAACCATCCGGATGTGTTTGCTAATGCAGGTATCTTCTCCGGCTCGCTGTGGTGGCGCGAAAAAGCGCTGAACGAAGGTTATGATGAAAGCGACCGCATTATGCACCGGCAAATACGTGATACGAAACAGATTGCCCCGCTCAGCTTCTGGTTTCAATGTGGTACCTGGGATGAATACGACGACCGCGATGGCGACGGCGTGATCGACTCCATTCAGGATACGCTTGAATGTATTGCCGAGCTGGAACGAAAGGGGTACACCTGGGGCGGAGACATTAAATATGTAGAAATGAAAGAAGGAATGCACAATCCCGAAACATGGGCCAAAGCCCTCCCTGATTTCCTCGTGTGGGCATCAGGAAGGGCAGGGAAGGTCTAGGCTATTTCCGAAAGGAACGCCATCGTGTCGATTCCGTCGGCGTAATCGGAGAGACCGGGCGCTTGCGCGGCGCCGAATGGCAAGACTTCCGGTAAGTGCAATTCCGGTCTGGCCACCACGCATTGAATTTTCTCCTCCGATTCCCGCAATAATGCTTTTAGCTCTTCAACCGAATCATAAGGCTGATAATGCAGCACGCTGATGGGGGACACCAGCGCTTCGCTCTCGGTCGCCAGCAAAAAGCCGTTATCCGAATGCGCGATACGGTTTACGAGGTAAATCGATTTGTTATACTCGTAATTGTTGAAATACTTGTGGTGGTTGACGTAGTCGTCCGTCATTTCTTCGATTGCCTGGTAAAACCCGGTAAAATCATATCCCGAGGGTACAAACACTTTGGACACATTCCGGCAGCCGAGTCCGAAATATTGCAGGATATCAGTCGCTAACGCCCTGAGTTCCTCGCGCGTTTCATTCCCCGTAAGCGCCGCCACCGAAGTCCGGTTCTTACGTATAATGTTAGGCTTTTTGGCAAAATAATAGTGGAAATAGCGTGCCGTATTGTCGCTCCCGGTAGCGATGTAGGCGTCCGAATCGTTCAATCGTTCTACGAATTGAATGTACTCCTTAAACTCCGGCTCAATTTCGATGAGCTGATGGAGCAGGGCGCGGATCAGGAGCGGGTCGTCGGAGCTGGGTTTTGCAAGTAAAGTATGGCCGCTTACGAGTACGCATAGGGCGTCATGGAAGCCTACTGCCGGGATGTTTCCGGCCATTACCACACCTATTTTGCGCGATTGGGCAGGTTCCGGGTAACTATCGGCCCAGGTTTTGAGTTTTTCCTCATTCAAATAATGCTCGGCAATTGCATTCAGCGACAGTCGCACGTTGGCGGGGGTAAACCAGTTGTTCCTGCTCTTGGCGGCCGCTACCCATTCCCCGATCGTTTCCTCGTTTACCGCGTCGCCGATGAACTGGCCCAGACGGATGAATGCATTTATTCTCCGAATTCTTGATATCATTCTACTCTGACTCTAAAAAGTTAAATGGCAAGTGCCGTTTTTATTTTTCTGATTGTTGGGAAACTATAAATAGTTATATTTGTTACCCAATACAGAAGAATAGCAACAAATATAAACAATCCGGCGACTATGGCTATAATGATAACCGATGAATGCATAAATTGTGGGGCGTGTGAGCCAGAATGCCCGAATACAGCAATTTATGAGGGAGGTGTAGAATGGACTTGGGGAGATGGAACGAGTTTAGATGAAGTAGACTTCGGTGACGGCACCATCGTAAGTGGCAAAGAAAAGCAATCCCCTGTTTCCGACGAATTTTACTATATAGTTACAGATAAATGTACCGAGTGCGTTGGTTTTCATGAAGAGCCTCAATGTGCTGCGGTTTGTCCGGTAGATTGCTGCGTGCCTGATCCCGACAATGAGGAAGAAGAAGAAACACTGCTTGCCAAAAAAGCATGGATGCACGGTGAATAGACCCTGCTGAATATAGAAAATGCAAAGCCTGCTACACCGCAGGCTTTTTTTTGTGCCCATCCGGCTATGGAAATGGCATTATAATAATAAAATTTCTTAATAATTACAATGGCTTCTTTTGAAGAAAATTCTGTTTTGTTGTTCATATGCAAAATTTTCAATTTTTGATAAAAAGTGTGATTTGATCGATTTTGTGTTTCAAAAACGATAAAAAACATGATAAAAATCAGAAAATTGGATTTTTTGATATAAAATTTGACTAGATTATTTGATAAATATAATTTAAGTACAATATTTGATCCAGTAATACAGCCGGAGAGTAATATTAACTTAAACAGAATATAATTATGAAAAAAGTCTATTGCACAGTATTATCTTTGATGGTTCCTTTTTTGGGTTTTGCGAAGGCGGAAGATGATAAGAAGGCGGTGAAAGCCGATACTGCGGTGGTAACAGAGGCTAAGGACGAGGAGGAGGCCAAAGGAGCGTTCGCTTTCTCAGGCTATCTGGATTCCTATTACATGGCTAATTTCAACAAACCTGCATCCCGCTCCAACATGGGTGCCACCAACGCACGGGTGTTCGATCAGAAATCAGGCCAGTTTTCGCTCGGCTTGGTTCAGGCGAAAGTCGCTTACACCAATGCAAAGTCGGAAGCGGTCGTTGACCTTACTTTCGGACCTAACGCTAACATGGGTAACTACGGCAATGCGCTGTTCAGCACTGCTCTTGCCATTAAGCAGGCATACTTTACATACAAATTTACCGACAAGTTCTCGATGACAGCGGGGCAGTTCGGTACGCATATCGGGTACGAAGTGATCGACGCACCGGCCAACTTCAACTACTCGCTCTCTAACCTTTTCAACAACGGGCCGTTCTACCACGCCGGTTTGAAAGCAACCTACGCATTCTCCGACAAGGCGTCGTTGATGGTGGGTGTTGTGAACAACGTGGATGGTCTGGGCGACAACAACCGCGCGAAAGGGATTATCAGCCAATTGTACTTCAAGCCGGTTAACAACTGGAACGTTTACCTGAACTACATCGGAAGCAACGAAGCAAATACGGATTCACTCGGCAAGCAGCCGGATGGTTTCTACCAGGTGTTCGACCTTACTACGAGCTTCCAGGTAACCGAAAAATTCCTCTTGGGTCTGAATGCCGCATACGGATCGCAAAAGGGTGATTATCAGGGTGCAGGTGGCCCGATTGATACCGAATCATGGGGAGGTTTCGCAGTGTATGCCAACACCGCGATCACGGACAACTTCGGAATCGGTGCACGTTACGAATATTTCAATAATGACAAAGGCGTGCGCGGTTTGCTGACGCGTTCCGGAATGGGCACGAAAGTAAATTCAGTTACCCTGACTGGTAACATCAACCTTGCCGATGGTCACATCCTCGTGAAACCGGAGTTCCGCCTGGATGCCTATCCTAAACTGAGCGGCAGCGGAGAAGAGCAGCAATTCGAGGATTCAGAGGGTGGATGGACTAAAAATAGCCAAACCACATTCGGATTAGCATTCATTTACAAATTCTGATACAACAGCATTTCACACGAATACCTTCTTAATCTAATACAATAACAATAATTTACTACAATGGAAAAACGTAACTTTATCCCACTGATTATCCTCCTGGTAATCAGCATCCTCGGTGCCTTCGTCCCCAATGTTCCGACACAGATCGTGACGGAGGGCATCAATTCGGGCGACACTGCGTGGATGCTCGTATCAGCCGCGCTGGTATTGCTCATGACCCCGGGTCTGGCGTACTTCTACGGGGGAATGGTCAACACCAAAAACGTCATTTCCACGATGCTCCAGAGCTTCATCGCTATGGGTGTAATCAGTGTGGTGTGGGTAGTTTTCGGTTTCAGCCTTGCATTTGGTGAGGACATCGGCGGTTTCGTAGGAAACCCGACAACCCACTTCATGTTCAAAGGTGTATTGGATGGTCCTATCTGGGGAACGATTCCTTTCGCCTTGTTCGCAATGTTCCAGTTGAAGTTCGCGGTAATCACTCCTGCGCTTGTAACTGGCTCGATGGCTGAGCGTATCAACTTCCGCTCTTACGTTCTTTTCATTATCCTGTTCTGTATTTTCATCTACTCGCCACTGGCTCACATGACATGGCATGCAGATGGTATCCTGTTCAAAATGGGTGTGCTTGACTTCGCTGGTGGTACTGTTGTTCACATGTCTGCTGGTTGGGCTGCCTTCGCTGGTGCATTGTACCTGAAACGCCGCAAGTCACTTCTCGAAGACCACGTGCTTCCTCCTGCTAACATTCCATTCGTATTGTTGGGAACAGGTTTGCTTTGGTTCGGATGGTTCGGTTTCAACGCCGGTTCTGCCCTGACAGCTTCTCCATTGGCGGTTTCAGCTTTCGCTACTACTAACACCGCTGCCGGTGCTGCTGGTTTGGCCTGGGTTCTTTTTGATGCTGCAAGAGGCAAGAAAGTATCTGCACTCGGTTTCTGTATCGGTGCCGTAGTTGGTCTGGTTGCTATCACGCCTGCTGCCGGTTTCGTAACAGTTCCTGCATCGTTGTTCATCGGTACTATCGCTGCGATCACTTCTAACTACATCGCTCACCTGCGCACCCGTTCTACATTGGACGATACACTCGATGTATTCCCTTGCCACGGTGTAGGTGGTATGGTAGGTATGCTGATGACCGGTATCTTCGCAACCAGCGGTGTTAACTCACTGGTAGTAGACCAAGGTCTGGCATTCGGCGAAACCAAACTGTTCATCAACCACGTGATTGCCCTGGTAGGTGTATCGGTATTCGCATTCGCTGGTTCATTCCTGTTGCTGAAAATCACTGACCTGATCCTGCCGCTCCGCGTATCTGAGCAAGATGAGAAAGTAGGTCTGGATGTGAGCCAGCACGATGAATTTCTTGTAGAGGCTTAATCTAAACTATAAGAATAAATTAGAAAGCCCGGCCAAATGGTCGGGCTTTTCTAGTTCTCAAGATTTTAAAATTTCCAGATTCCTCTCTCTTTAAATCCCCGGGTTAAAACCCAGCAAAGGATTTCTTTTTAGTCCCTTGCCGTCGACTTAAGTCGACGGTACCAGATTAGATTATTAGATTAGAATTGATTTCAGATCAAAATTGACTATTAGAGTAAGATTGATCTTTGAATTCTAGTGAATTAATATTTCTTCCAGAATTTCAGTGACTTCCATTAATCCCTCTGCATTAATATGATCATAGCGAACCTCTTTCGTTTCATTGATCAGCAGCGGATCGTACTTCACCGCTACGCGAACGTAGTTGCCTGTAAATCCAAGCATTTGCCCATTCTGAACTTCATCCTCAAACAATACCTTACCCGCCTTGCCGATCTGGCTTTCGTAGAAGAAGCGCTTCTTTTTATCTGAAAGAATATGCAGCATTTTGGAACGTTCGGCCCGTTCTGCCTTTGGAACAATGGGGCGGATGGCTAATGCCGTAGTATTTTCTCTTTCCGAATAGGTAAACACGTGCAAATAGGAAACCTCCAACTCATTCAGGAAACGGTAGGTTTCTTCGAAAAGCTCTTTTGTCTCTCCCGCATGGCCTACGATCACATCCACGCCAATGCAGCAATCCGGCATGAGCGATTTGATTTTCGCGACGCGCTCGGCGTACAGTTCGCGTTTGTAACGGCGCTTCATCAGCCCGAGCACCTTATTCGATCCCGATTGCAGTGGAATATGGAAATGCGGGGCAAATCGTTTGGATTGCGCTACAAACTCGATGATCTCGTCGGTAAGCAGGTTAGGCTCGATGGAAGAAATGCGGAACCGTTCGATGCCCTCTACTTCGTCCAGCGCCTTGATCAGGTCGAGGAAAGTCTCTTCGCGGACGCCATTGCGCAAGCCGAAATCGCCGATGTTCACGCCGGTGAGTACGATTTCTTTCACGTCGCGCGCAGCGATATCGCGTGCGGCCTTAACGATATTCTCGATACTGTCGGACCGACTCTTTCCGCGTGCGAGCGGGATCGTGCAATAGGCGCACGGGTAGTCGCAGCCGTCCTGTACTTTCAGGAACGTGCGCGTGCGGTCGTTGAGTGAATAGGATGTATGATATTCAACTGCATTGTCGATCGTCGAAGCGATAACCTGTGCGGGCTGGCCGGACGGCGCTTTTTCGAACGTATCGATGAGCTCCACAAGCCGGAATTTCTCGGCAGCGCCCAAAACCGCGTCCACGCCCGGTATTTCAGAGATTTCTTTCGGTTTCAGCTGCGCATAGCAACCGATAATCGCTACGTAGCCATCCGCATTGATCTTCTGAGCCTCACGCACGATCTTGCGGCATTTTTTGTCCGCATTCTCGGTCACCGAGCAGGTGTTGATGATAAAAATATCCGGGTTTTCGTTGAACTCCACTTTGGTGTAGCCCTTATCCTCGAACATGCGTCCGATGGAAGAGCTTTCGGAGTAATTCAGCTTGCACCCTAATGTATAAAAAGCGACTTTTTTCATTGTTTTTAAATATCCTGCAAAATTACACCTTTATTATCAACGCTTTAAATAATCTCCAAAAGAAGATTGCAGGTAAGCCTTGCTGAGGTCTTCTTCCTGCTGCGGTAAAGCGCCGTTTTTCTCGGTGATATTCCCTCCGATGTTGTCCCGTACGAGAAACCCGTCGGGCCGCATCCATCCGAGGCCATTGTTGAATGCGAAATAGGCAAAATCCTGTCGACCCTTTTTGAAAATGTCGTTGCTCCACGCAAAAGTTCCGGACGGAAGACGCATTTGGTTTAAAAGTGTAGCGGCCAGGTCGGTTTGCGACGCGAGCGTATCCACACGTGCGGGCGTGGCCGTAACCGCGCCGCCGAGCCAGAGCATGGGAACATGGAATTCCGAAGGCTTGTCTTTCCGAGTCTCCGGCAAGGGATGGCCATGGTCGGCGATAATGACTACGAGCGTGTTTTTCCACCACGGCCTGGTTTGGGCTTCCCGCAGGAATGCACCGAGGGATTCGTCGGTGTAATGCAATGCGTTCAGGAACAGATGCTCCGGATCGTTGCCTGCGATCACCGTTTTGGTCGGCACTTCAAACGGTTCGTGGCTGCTTAATGTGAACATCGTAGAGAAAAATGGCTGCTTTTCCTGGTCGAGGTCGTGTATTAACCGTTTGAAAACCACGTGATCGTGCGCGCCCCATTTGGAGTTCATGTCCTTGGAATCGAAATCATTGATATCGACGATCCGGTCGAAGCCCTGTTGGAGAAAATAGGATTTCATATTGGCGAACTCGGTTTCGCCGCCGTAATAAAAGGATGTTTGCCAGCCGTTGGTTTTGAAAATAGTGGGAAGCGAGGGCAGTGAGGCAGTTTTCTTAGGTATTTTAATAATGGATGTGGTAGGCTGAGCCGGGTAGCCGCTCAAAATCGCTACCATTCCTTTGTCGCTGCGGTTGCCGCTTGCATATATATTGGTAAAGAGCAGCCCTTCTTTCGAGATCTGGTCAAACTGCGGGGTGATGTTTTTTAAGCCGCCGAGAGAGCCCACGGCCTTTGCGGTAAAACTTTCCCAGATAATCACCAGCACATTTTTTTTGCCGACCGTGTCGATAACCTGTTCGGTTATGCCATTGCGGTTATAAAGGCTTGTTACCTTCTCGCTTGCCTCATTGTCGTCCGCATATTGGAACGGATTTTCACTGGAATAGGCAGCATTCAATACCGAACGCATGTAGTTCCAGGGTACATTCACGGCCGCATAGTTCGCGAAACTCTTGTCGCTGAAATAGACTGCGCTCTCGTTCATAGGTGCCAGCTGGAATCCGCCCCGGATGGGGATAATCAGGCTGCCTGCAATGACGAGAAATGCCGGTATCGTGTACAGCAGCGGCGACCGGCTGAACGCCCCGGTGATGCGACGGATGATAGTATGTAAAACCCGGTTAACGAGGAAAATCAACACGATCAGCAGCAGTACCAGCTGCCACACCGGCGCGGCACCCATAGAAGCGAATGCTTCTGTCGGTGTTTCAAGGTAGTGGAGAGAGGTAGCGTCGATGCGGAAGCCCCAGGCACGGAACAGTTCAAGGTCGACGACCGTGAGCAGCGTGATGAGGGATACTATGATAGTGGTATAAATCAATAAGGTCTTGCGGTACCAATCCCAGCGCTGGCCGGTGAACATCATCAATAAGGTAGGGATTGCCAGAATATAGGCGGCGAAGGAAATATCCATCGGTAACCCGTGACTTGCACTCGCTGCCCAAAGCGAAGAGGGGAGTTCGAGTGCCTTTTTATAATGGTATGCCAGGAAAATGATCCGGAAAAACTGGAAGATGACGACCCAGGCCAGCCCGTACAAGGCAATAAATTCAAGTCTTTTACGCATCGGTGTCTTTGAACAATTTGCAAAGTTCTTAAAAATGCGCTAACCTGTGGTAACCGTTGGACAGCTATTGTGAAAATGTCCGTACGATTTGTGGTTCCTATCGGTAAATAAATAATTTTGGGGAGAATTAATATAAATCAATAAATACATGACGTTTCGTTCCAAAGCTTTTGAGATTGCGCAAGGCCGTGTCTCGCCTGTTTTGACCCCTCCCACAGAAAAAGTAGCCGACCTCTATGGCAGCAATACATTCAGTGATGATGTGATGAAGACCCTGCTTTCGGCAGAGGCATACACCAAGATTTCCAACTCTATCCGCTCCGGTTCGACGATCGACCGGGAGGTGGCCGAGGAAGTGGCAGCAGCCATGAAATCGTGGGCCATTTCCAAGGGCGCGACCCACTATACCCACTGGTTCCAGCCATTGACGGGGACGACCGCCGAGAAACACGACTCGTTTTTTGACCTTACCATAGACGGCAAAGCGGTAGAGAAATTCAAAGGCAGCGCATTGGTGCAGCAGGAGCCGGACGCGTCCTCGTTCCCGAGCGGAGGCTTGCGCGCGACGTTCGAGGCGCGGGGCTATACGGGCTGGGACCCGAGCTCGCCTGCGTTCCTGATGGACAATGGGGCAGGTGGTAAGACCTTGTGTATCCCGTCCGTATTTATTTCCTACAATGGCGAGGCGTTGGATTACAAAGCGCCACTTCTGCGCTCACTCATGACGCTCGACAAGGCCGCTACCGGTGTTTGCCAGTTTTTCAACCGCGACGTTTCCAAAGTAACGCCTACACTCGGAATCGAGCAGGAGTATTTTTTGGTGGATAAGGCATTGTACTACGCCCGTCCCGATTTGCTGATGGCCGGCCGGACCGTTTTCGGGCATAACCCGGCACGCGGCCAGCAGTTGGATGATCATTACTTCGGTTCGATTTCGCCGCGCGTGAATGCATTCATGGTGGACTTTGAGTTCGAAGCGTTGAAGCTGGGCATTCCAGTGCGCACGCGTCATAACGAGGTGGCACCCGGCCAGTTCGAATGCGCACCGACTTTCGAAGAGGTGAACCTCGCTATCGATCACAATGCATTGCTGATGGATTTAATGCAGAAGATTGGTGACAAGCATAATTTCCAGGTGCTTTTCCACGAGAAGCCATTTGCAGGCATTAACGGAAGCGGAAAGCACAACAACTGGTCGCTTTCGACGGATACGGGCATTAACCTGCTTGCACCTACTTCGAAGCCGAAAGAAAACCTGCGGTTCCTGACGTTCCTGATGAACGTGGTGAAAGCCGTGCACGATCATGCGGATCTGCTGCGCGCGTCCATATCGTCCGCGGGCAACGAGCATCGCCTGGGCGCGAATGAAGCCCCGCCGTCGATCGTGTCGGTGTTCCTGGGGGGCGATTTGACAAATATGCTCGAAGAGCTCGTAAGCAAAGGCGAGATTACGTTGGAAAAGGGAGAGAACTTCTATTATAAACTAGGTATTTCCCGCATTCCTAACCTTCAACGTGATAACACCGACCGCAACCGCACGTCACCGTTCTGTTTTACCGGAAATAAATTCGAGTACCGCGCGGTAGGAAGTTCGCAAAACAGCGCCTCGCCGATGATCATCCTGAATACGATCGTGGCCAATCAGCTGCTCGATTTCAAACGCGAAATGGACGAGCGACTGGCAGCCGGCGAGGAGAAGAAAGTGGCGACTGTGGAGATTCTGAAACGCTACTACCTCGAATCCAAAAACATCCTGTTTGAAGGAAACGGCTATTCCGATGAATGGATCGAAGAGGCTGCGAAACGTGGTTTGAGCAATATCCGCGAAACTTACGATGCATTGTACGCTTACAAGACCGATAAAACGGTTGCTGTGTTCGAAAGAACAGGCGTTCTGAATTCACGTGAGCTGCACGCACGTTACGAGATCGAGCTGGAAAATTATGTGAAAAAATTGCAGATCGAATCACGGGTGATCGGTGACCTGGCGTTGAACCACATCGTTTCTACCGTGGTGAAGTACCAGTTCAAACTCGCACAAACGGCCCGCTCACTCACTGATCTCGAAATGCTGGAAGAAGCCGAGCCGATCAAGGAAATCATCCGCGACATTTCGTCACATGTGGTGGTGATCAAGAAGCTCGTGCATGAAATGACCGAAAGCCGAAAGAAAGCTAACAATATCGAGGAGCTTTTTGAGCGTGCGAAATGCTACGGTTCAGAGGTAAAGGGGCATTTTGATGAGATCCGCTATCACGTCGATAAATTGGAATTGTTGATCGATGATGAGGACTGGCCATTGGCTAAATACCGCGAAATGCTATTTTTGGAGTAGTTTTACAATTGAATCAAACAACAAAAGAATATGAATCCCGGATTTGATCCAGAAGAAATCGCCCAGCTCAAAGCCGAATGCAAGGCCGAAAATTCGAACTTTATATATGTAGAGGACGAATTCGAGGACGAAGGTGACAACAACGAGCATGCACATGTGCAGTTCGTTGGTACTTACAAAAACCAGGAGGTCATTTACGACGCGCTGGTTTACACTTTGCGCCTGCACCATTCTACACTTGTGTACGACGAGGCGCTGGAACGGTTGAAAAAGGAAATGCCCGGTTATTTGTCGCCCGATGAGCGCCCAGCCAACTACAAAATCTCCGACGAGCAGGAAGACGAAGCGGAACTGCTGCTGACCGAGTTCATCGAGGAAATCGAAGAAGGAGAGGAGATTACCGTCCGCGAGCACGTCGAAATTGATGATCAGTTTGAGTACGGCGTGGGGCTGGAAGTGGGTCTAAATAAAACGGAGATCGATGAAGATGTGATCAGCGACTTTATCAAGGCTTATACGGCAGGTAATGTACAGCTGGATCCTACCTTGTATTCGTTCACCGGCAGCGAAGAGGAAGATTGATCCCAATAGGATAGTAATGGAAAAGTGCCTTTTTAACCGAAGGCGCTTTTTTTTGTGCCTAATGCACAATAGCAAACAAAAACGGCCACCTTTTGGGATGGCCGTTTTGCAAAATATGTCGTTCTGCGGATTAGATAGCAGATTTAACAGTCTTGATGATACGAGCTGCCACTTTGTAAGGATCAGCCGCTGAGTTTGGGCGACGGTCTTCCAGGTATCCGCTCCATCCTTTTTGAGGAACCAGAACAGGGATACGGATAGAAGCACCACGGTCAGAAACACCGTAGCTGAAATCGTGGATAGAAGCAGTTTCGTGCTTTCCAGTCAGACGCAGGTGGTTGTCAGCACCGTAAACTTCGATGTGCTCTTTCACTACCGGACGGAATGCTTCGCAAATTTTATCGAAAGTAGCTTTGCTGCCAGCAGTTCTCAAAACGCCGTTTGAGAAGTTAGCGTGCATACCTGAACCGTTCCAGTCAAGGTCGCCAAGCGGCTTGCAGTGCCAGTTGATAGATACACCGTATTTCTCACCGATTCTTTCGAGGAGGTAACGGCCCAACCAGATTTGGTCACCAGCTTCTTTCGCACCTTTCGCGAAGATCTGGAATTCCCACTGACCAGCAGCTACTTCTGCATTGATTCCTTCTACGTTCAGACCTGCATCGAGGCAAACGTCAAGGTGCTCTTCGATGATCTCACGACCGTAAGCGTTTTTCGCGCCTACTGAGCAGTAGTATGGTCCTTGCGGAGCTGGGTAGCCATTTGCAGGGAAGCCAAGGGGTTTGTTTGTTTCGTTATCCCAAAGGAAATATTCTTGCTCAAATCCGAACCAGAAGTCGTTATCGTCGTCTTCGATAGTTGCGCGACCATTTGATTCGTGAGCAGTTCCGTCAGCGTTCAATACCTCGCACATTACCAGGTAGCCATTTTTACGCTGTGGATCAGGAATAATGTAAACCGGTTTCAGCAAACAGTCGGAAGAACCGCCGGGAGCCTGCTCAGTTGACGAGCCATCAAACGACCACATTGCGCAATCTTCCAGTTTTCCACTAAAATCGTTTTCAATTTTGGTTTTGCTGCGTAAACTTTGGGTCGGCTTGTAGCCATCCAACCAAATATATTCCAGCTTGGACTTTGACATAATAGTACTAGATAAAGTGGTGACGAATAATTATAACGGCACAATATTAATGCAAAAATGTATTTACAAAAAATAAATGTTAGGAAAAATTAACCATCCACAGAATATTATTGCGTTCGTGGTAGTATTGTCAGTAAAAAATGTACTATTCCAATAAAATGAGCAGGTTTCAAAAATCGGTATTTCGCGGGAATTTTTTGTTAAAAAGTCTGAAACAGGTTAAAAATATGCCTTTGAAAACATAAAATAGTGAGAATATCCAATAAACCGTCACTTTTGGATCCGCACTCGGATAGAATTCTGCGGGGATTGTAAATTTTGTGCTGTTGCCGATATTTTGTATATTTTTGAAGGCTTCAGCGGTATTTGCTCACATTATCATAATATTGGAAAAATGCATTTGTTTTACCAGCCTGACCCTCACGTTTTTGAACTCGACGAGGAGGAAGCAAGGCATAGTTCGAAGGTTTTGAGGCTGGGTTCCGGCGACATGATTTATGTTACAAACGGCAAGGGATTACTCCAAAAATGTCGGCTCAACATTCAGGGGCGAAAAGTAGGTTATGAAGTGATAGAATCCAAAATGACGGAGCGAAGAAATTTTGCCGTCAATATGGCCATCGCACCCACGCGTAAGGCCGAGCGGAACGAATGGATGGTGGAAAAAATGACCGAAATAGGCGTGGAGCGCATTGATTTCGTCGTAACCGAGCATACCAACCCGGAGACGTTGAACCGCGTGGTGAACCTGACGAGGCTGAACCGCATTGCTGCTGCCGCCATGAAACAGTCGCAGCAATATTATATGCCCGTCATTACAGTAAATAACAAGTACGAGCCGTTTATTAAAAACGTGGGCGACGCCATCAGGCTGATTGCCTACGTTCCCGAACAAAATACGGTGGAACACGTTTTCAGTAAAATAAAGAAAGGCAGCGATACCACTTTGCTGATTGGCCCCGAGGGCGATTTCAGCCCGAAGGAAGTGGAACTGGCGCTCGAAAACGGATTCGAAACGGTATCGCTCGGCCCGACAAGGCTCCGTACCGAAACCGCAGCGGTTGCAGGTTGCCATGCGATTAACCTGGCGCAGATTTTATAATGTTGAATGATTGAATGACCGAATGACTGAATAGGTTTTATAGTCATTGAGTCAGAAGTGGTCATGAAATAGCCAGGTAGAGTTAAACAACACCTGACCATCCCTGACCACACCTAACTTTCATTCAGTCATTCAATCATTCAGTCATTCAATCATTAATATGAACATCCGCCTCTTCGTTATTGCCCTATTACTTTGCGCCTCGAGTGCGTCGTTTGCGCAATCGTCCTTAAAAATCGCCAAGCTGAAATATGGCGGGGGCGGAGACTGGTATGCCAACAAAACATCGTTGCCGAACCTGATCAAGTTCTGTAATGCGGAGCTGAAAATGAATATCAACCCGGTGGAGGATGTGGTGGAAGTGGGCAGTCCGGATATTTTCTCGTACCCATTTGTGCACATGACCGGGCACGGGAATGTTGTTTTCAGCGATGCCGAGGCATTAAACCTGCGGAATTACTTGCTTTCGGGGGGCTTTTTGCATGTGGACGACAACTATGGCCTCGATCAGTTTATCCGGCGGGAGATGAAGAAAGTCTTTCCCGAGCTGTCGTTCGTAGAGCTCCCGTACGACCACCAGGTTTACCATATGAAATATAACTTCCCCGACGGCCTGCCGAAAGTGCACGAGCACGACGGCAAGCAGCCGCAGGGATTCGGGCTGATCTGGCAGGGAAGGCTGATCTGCTATTACAGCTACGAAACCGACCTTGGGAATGGCTGGGAGGACCAGAGTGTGTATAACGACCCCGAGGAAATGCGCCGCAAAGCATTGCAAATGGGGGCAAACCTGCTCAGTTATGCTTTCATGATCGAGTAGGTCATTGGGAGGTTCGGATGTTGGTAAGTCCTATGGCTATATTCCAAATTTAGTTTGGGAAATTTCGGTTTTCTAACCTTTGGCACTTACTTTTGTGCAAAGTTTAGCTTATCAAAATTTTCCGCCGTTCCATGTATATAGTCCTGATTGTATTTGTTGTACATTGGTATTTGTCACTATTCTGTCAAACCTTTTTCCTGCACCGCTATTCCGCTCATAAGATGTTCATTATGAGCAAGCCGTGGGAACGGTTCTTCTATTTGCTTACCTATCTTTCACAAGGTTCTTCCTATCTGAGCCCACGTGCATACGCAATCCTGCACCGCATGCACCACGCGTTCAGCGACACCGATAAAGACCCGCATTCACCGCATCACACCAAAAACGTGTTCACGATGATGTGGGAGACCAAAAATATTTACAATGCCGTATTGAACCGCAAACGTGCGGTCGAAAGCCGTTTCGAGCGTAACTACCCTGAATGGAGTTTTGTAGAAAAGCTGGGTGATTCCTGGATTTCGAGAGCAGGCTGGGGTGTGTTGTACATCGTATTTTACGTGCTGGCCTACATTTACCTGGATATGCACTGGGCGTTTTTCTTCCTGCTGCCGATCCACTTCCTGATGGGCCCGATCCACGGAGCGATCGTTAACTGGAGCGGACACAAATATGGCTACCAGAACTTCGATAACGACGATAAGTCTAAAAACTCTCTGATCTTCGACTTCCTGATGATGGGCGAGCTTTTCCAGAACAACCACCACAAACGTCCGAACTCAATTAACTTCGGTTCCAAGTGGTTCGAAGTTGACCCGACTTACCCGGTGATCAAGCTGCTGAACAGGTTGAAGATTATCGAAATCCGAAAGAAGCACTGATAAGGTAATATGATATTGAAAGCCCTTCGTCGACCTGGCGAGGGCTTTTTTGCGTTATGGACTGTCTTCGACTTCGCTCAGACTGACAGTGTGCATATGTCAGTCTGAGCGAAGTCGAAGACAGTCCGAACGGCAAGATGTTAGAACAGCTGTAAAAAAAAATTGGCAGACGTGAGAGACGCCTGCCAATCTGCTTATTAACACCACAAAAAATGAAATCCTTTGAAATGCGACTTGCGATTGTTTCGCCCTGTCGACATTACAAATAAGATTAACAATACTTAGAAAGGCGTTAATAATAAGTTAGAATTTCCTTAGAGGCGTAAAAAAGTTAAGCGGAATGTGGTGCCTTTCGGGAAGTTGGATTGAATGCTGATGCTGCCGTTGTGCAGCTTCACAATGCGCTCCACGAGCGAAAGGCCGATGCCATACCCTTTGATATTCGCGGTGTTGTCGCTGCGGTAGAAGGGCTGGAAAACGAGGCTCTTATCTTTGTCCGGAATCCCCTTTCCATTGTCTGAAAACGTGAGCCCGAGCTGTCCTCGCGAAGGGAGCAGGCAGACGGTCACCGCATTGTCTTCAGAGAACTTGCAGGCATTATCCATCAGGTTCAGGAACGCGGTTTTGAGCAGCGTCGAATTGCCGGTGATTTCGAGCCAGGTATCGTCTTCCGGGAGCTCGTCGAAGTTGAGCTGAATGTTGTAAGTTGGGTTGGCCTGGGCGAGGTTCATGCGGCAGTCGAGCAGGAGGTCGTCCACCCGGATAAGTTCGGTGAGCAGGTCGCGCTGGTCTTCGCTTACTTTCGCGAGTTCCAGCAACGTATTGGAAAGCTGGCCCAGCTCCTGGATGTCTTCCAGTACCGAGCGGATGGTCATCTGGTACTCGGCCGGGTTTCGCTCTTTGAGCATACTCACTTCCAGCTGCGATTTAATTTTGGTCAGAGGGTTTTTAAGCTCGTGTGAAACGTTTGCGACGAATATTTTCTGCATTTGGAAAGCCGTTTCAATACGGTCCAGCAGCTTATTAAAAGTGATCGTCAACCGCCCGATTTCGTCTTTCTGGTTGGGTACATTGAGGCGGGTATCAAGCTTTTGAGGCAAAATACCTTCCACCGCATTCATAACCTTTGAAATAGGCCTTAATGCGCGTTTGGAGAATATCCACCCTACGATTGCTACCACGAACGTGACGATGAGATACAGAACGGTCAGCAGCGTTTTGAGGTTGGAGAGGTTCGCTTGCCCGTACAAATCCTTCGCGCCGAGCATGACCACGGCTTTATTGAATGGGTATTTGTAGTAAAGTCCTACCACTTTATAATCACCATCGTCGTACCGGATCTGGCCCGCTTTGCGGATTTCGTCGAGCCAATAGTTTGACACGTGCAATGCTTTGAGCTGCGGGGTAGTGGAGTTGCTGTAAATGAGCCGGTTCTTTTCGTCGAAAATGAAGATGTTTTCGTCGTAAATCAGGTCGCGGTTGGTTTCGTCGAGGGCTTTGAGTACTTCCGCATTGATGAGCGGCACTTGTACTTTCAGCAAAAGCTCGGCCTGGGATTTCGCTTTGGAGCGCAGCCGGTCATAGAAGTCCTCGGTAACATTATAATAGGTGAAAAAGTAGACGGCCAGGAAGGTGACCAGCAAAATACCGCTTACCAGCAAGGAAAACTGAACCGTAAGTCGGGTGCGGATTTGCATAGCTTATTCTACTTTGAGCACATAACCCATTCCAAACTGCGTATGAATGAGTTTCACAGGATAATCTTTGTCGATCTTCTTGCGAAGGTAATTTACATATACTTCAATGACATTGGTACCCGTGTCAAAACCGATATCCCATACCTGCTCGGCTATTTCGACTTTTGAAATAACCCGTCCCTGGTTACGGATCAGGTACACGAGCAAATTGAACTCCCGGGCCGTCAGATTGATCTTGTTTCCCGAACGGTAAACGGTTTTGGCGTCCAGCGAAACTTCCAGATCGGCAAACTTCAAAACCTGCGCGGTATGTGACACGGTCGAGCCGCGCTTTGTGAGCGCGCGTACCCGTGCGAGGAGTTCTTTGAATTCAAATGGTTTGACCAGGTAGTCATCTGCGCCGGCATCCAGCCCTGTTACTTTGTCGTCGGTCGTTCCCAATGCAGTAAGCATCAATATGGGCGTCTCATCGCCCCAGCTCCGGATTTCGCGGCAGAGCTCGATCCCGTTGATGCCGGGAATGATAATGTCGCTGATAATCAGCTGGTAGACATTGCTGCGCGCAAGTTGTTTACCAATCAGCCCGTCGTAAGCAATATCGACCTCATACCCATTCTCTTCCAGCCCTTGGCGTATGGATTGCAATGTTTTGGGCTCGTCCTCTATCAGTAACAGTTTCATACGCTATGCAGGAATAGTTCCGACACTTCCTTCCAACTCGATACACGCTTGTAGGCCGTTTCCCGGAGGTTGTGCGGGGATGAAAAAAGAATGCCTTTCCCTTTGAAAGCCGCCAGGTTACGCACGTGGTCGTCGATCAGGTAATCCGACTGGATAATGCTCTTATACCCGCAGAAAACCACATTCGTCCAGGGGATAAACGGAAAGTGTTTTTTGAGCCAGTCGAACTTGTCACGGAACGAGTTGGGAAATTCCATGCAGGCCGTTGCCACGAACAGTTCGTAGTACTTCGAAAGTTTATGAACTGTTTCGATGGCTCCTTCTTTCACCTGGATATCTGCGAAAAAACCCGGTGAATCCATGATCTTATGCAGCTTCGATAGCTGCTTCGGATGCAGCAATTCCCTCAAACCTTTGGTCTGGAAATCCTCGCGGTGCAATGTGGTCGAAAAATCGGCGAGGACAATGTCGACGAGTTTTTCGTGGGTATTAGCCAGCACATCGTCCATGTCGAGGGTCAATCTCAGCATCAGAGTATGGTTCGGCTAATGTCGAAGTTTTCTAGATAATCGTTCACGCGTTTCAGGAACAGGCCGCCCAGCGATCCGTCTACCACGCGGTGGTCGTACGAATGCGAAACGAACATCATGCTACGGATACCGATCAGGTCGCCTTGTGGCGTTTCGATAACCGCGGGTTTCTTTTTAATCGCCCCGAATGCCATAATTGCCACCTGCGGCTGCACGATGATCGGCGTGCCCATCAGATTCGCGAATGCGCCGATGTTGGACACGGTGTACGTGCCTCCGGCCAGGTCGTCGGCTTTCAGGCGGTTCTCCCGCGCGCGCTTGGCGAGATCGTTCACTTTGCGGGCAAGGCCAGGCAAGTCGTAGCGGTCGGCATTATGAATCACCGGCACGATCAGGTTACCATCCGGTAACGCTACGGCCATTCCTATATTGATGTCTTTCTTTTTGATGATTTTGTCGCCCTCCACCGAGATATTGATCAGCGGATAGTCTTTGATCGCCTTCACCACTGCTTCGATCAGGATCGGGGTAAATGTGATGCTATCGCCCGTTTTCTTGCGGTATTCCGCCTTCACATGCTCGCGCCAGCCTACCACCGGCGTCATATCCGTTTCGATAAACGATGTTACATGCGCAGAAATCCGCTTCGATTCGACCATCCGTTGCGAAATCATCTTCCGCATGCGGTCCATTTCGATGATTTCGTTGCTGCCATTCAGCGAAGTAGCAGGAGCAGGGGTAACCGCAGGCCCTTTTTTACGGCGGTGTTCGACATAGGAAAGGATATCGTCCTTCGTAACCCTGTTTTCGAGTCCGCTTCCTTTGATTACCTTCAATTCATCCACAGGAATCTGCTCCTCACGCGCGATGCTCAGCACAAGCGGCGAGTAGAAAGAATTAACTGCGGAATCCGCAGGGGCATATTCATAAACCGGCTCGGAGGTTCTGCTTACAGCCGTTTGGAAATCTTTTTCAAGCACGGCTACCGTCGCCGCCGCATCAGCGTCCTCTTCCACGCCTACCAACACAGGTGTACCGGCATCCTGGGCAACTACGTCGTCGGCTACTTCAATTTGCGCCACAGCGCTGCCGATCGGCACCACTTCATCTACTTTGACGAGCCATTTGGTGAGTGTTCCCTCGTAAGGGCAGGGTACTTCGGTATCTACTTTATCGGTAGCCACTTCCAGGATGGAGTCATCGATCCGCACCTTCGCGCCTTCTTCTGCAAGCAGGTGTAGCACGGTGCATTCCATGATGCTTTCCCCCATCGGAGGCATTACCATTTCAATTATTTTCATAAATGGTGTTTTTTCGAAGGTAAGGAAAACATGCTTTCGTTACCCTTATGGTCCTGATCTTCGTTTACCCTTTTACCGCGAGAGAAGTTTTTAGTATGGTTTTTCTCAGCAGGTTGAGCGCGTAAGAGCAGGTTAGTTCTATATTGATTTTTCTGTTGTTCCTCAATGTCAGCAGCTGGGTAAATGTCTCCTCGGGCGTCGCGCACGCGATCCACACGGTGCCCACCGGCTTGTCGGGAGTGCCGCCATCGGGACCTGCAATGCCGGTTGTAGAAATGGCGAATGTCGTGTTCAGTACACGCCTTGCACCTTCGGCCATTTCACGGGCGGTTTGCTCGCTCACCGCGCCATAGGCTTCCAGCGTTTCGCGTGATACGCCCAGCACACTCATTTTAACATCATTACTATAACTTACCACCGAGCCTTCATAATACCGCGAGGAACCCGGAATACTCGTGATCTGATTCGCCACATACCCGCCCGTGCAGCTTTCTGCGGTACCGACGGTCGCATTGTGGTTCATCAGCAGTGTTCCTATCACGGTTTCCAGCTCATCCGAATCATAACCGAAAACATATTCTTCGATCAGCGGAAGTACCAATGCTATTTGCTCATCGAGTTGTTTGTCCAAAACGGCCTGATCCGTTCCCGTGCCGGTGAGCCTGAGCTTTACCTGGCCGAAATGGGGGAGATAGGCCAGTTTAATATGCTCCGGCAAGGCATCTTCCCAGGTTGAGATTTTCTCAGCGAGGAAGGATTCGCCGATGCCGATTGTGCGTATTTGTTTGTGCTGGATGATATGGGTCGAAAACCGCGCTTTCAATCTCGGCAGGATCTCGAACTCCATCAAGCTCTTCATTTCATAAGGTACGCCGGGCAGCGACACGTAAATGACCCCATCCTTTTCGAACCACATGCCGGGAGCGGTGCCCCAGAGGTTCGGGATGTAGGTACAGTTTTTGGGGAGTGCTGCCTGCTGGATGTTCATCTCGGTCATGGCCCGGCCCCGTTTCGCGAAAAATTCGGTTACCAACGCCAGGGCGTCCTGGTTGATTTCCAGTTCTGTTCCGAAGTACTCGCAGAAGGTGTGCTTGGTAATATCGTCGCGCGTGGGCCCGAGGCCGCCTGTTACGATCACCACGTTCACCCGCTGGCTCGCCTGGGTGAATGCGTCGAGAATGTCCTGCCTGTTGTCGCCGACGGATGTTTTCCTTGCCGGACGGATACCGATGTCAGTGAGTTGGGTGCCAATCCATTGTGTATTCGTGTCGACGATCTGACCAAAAAGAATCTCGTCACCGATCGTGATTATTTCAGCCCTGGCAGAGGAAATCATAGATTGAGAACAGGTTAAATGGGACCGTTATTTTCCCAAAAATAAGTAAAATTAATCGTTATTGAGTACGTTTGAACCGTAGTGAAATATTAACAAACTCTATTGTAATGAAATACAAAATCCTTTCGTTAACGCTGTTTTGGCTCATTTTAGGACACACATCGCACGCTCAGTTCAACCTCGGAAAGCTATTGGGAAAGGGGAGCGGGAAGAGTGGCGGACTCAGTGAGAATGAGATTGTTCTGGGCTTGAAAGAGGCATTGAACGTAGGCATCAGCAATGGTTCGGAGTCGGCATCCAAAGTGGACGGCTTCTTTAAAAACGAACTGATCAAAATAGCAGTGCCGCCGGAGGCGCAGAAAGTAGCGGATGCACTGCGCAAAATGGGCCTCGGCGCAGAAGTCGATAAATTTACTTTGTCGCTCAACCGCGCTGCGGAAGATGCCGCTAAGAAATCCAAACCGATTTTCGTGAAAGCGATTACTTCCATGACCGTACCCGATGCACTGAGCATCCTGAAAGGCCAGGACGATGCCGCCACGCAGTATTTGAAGAAATCGACTAACGACGAGCTTTTCAAAACGTTTTTTCCGGTAGTCGACAGTACATTGAACCTCAATAAGGCCACGGAATATTACGCTGACATTGTTAAAACTTACAATCAGCTGCCTCTGGTCAAAAAAGTGAATCCTGATTTGAAGGAATATGCGACGCAAAAGACCATCGATGGTCTTTACGTACTGATTGCCCAGGAGGAAAAGAAAATTCGTGAGAATCCGGGTGCGCGGGTGACTGATTTGCTGAAAAAAGTGTTCAAGCAGGCAGGCAAGTGAGTTTTGCTTACTTTTGTAAAAATTAACACCTCAATATGAAAAAGTCAGAAATACATTTCACCGTTGAACTCGACGAAAAAAATATACCGGAGAAGATCTTTTGGGACGCTACCGACAACCCGAATGAGGGGATCAACGATACACGTGCCATCGCGATAGGTGTGTGGGACCATTACCATCGCGGAACGCTGAAAATCGACCTCTGGACCAAGGATATGGAGGTTTTTGAAATGAAGCGCTTCTACATCGAACTCATGAGCGGTATCGCGGATACGCTGCTGACCGCCACCAACGACCGAGGCATGGCCGATATGATCGAAGGGGTTTGCGACACACTGAGCAAGCGTCTGGACGAAGAAATGAAGGCAGCGAAATAGCGTTTGTCACGCTGAGCGCAGTCGAAGCGCATGCACGGTGTAGCCGTAAGGACTGTCTTCGACTGCGCTCAGACTGACATTTTGTATTATACTATTTTCTTTAATTCTTCCTGCGTTTTCTTCGGCAAGCTCGCCACGACCAGATCGTAGGAATCCCTCACCCAACTGAAAAGCTCGTCGCTCGGAATGCTCCCCGTGACATACACGGTATTCCAATGCTTCTTGTTCATATGGTATCCCGGCTTCACGTCGGAATACTTTTCCCTCAACTCTTCCGCTTTTTCCGGGTCGCATTTCGCATTGAACTGATGCTGCAGAGAATCCAGCGGTGTAAGCAGGAAAACCTTTCCCATTACTTTAAAAACCAATGTATCCGGACCGAACGGCAGTTCTTCCGTAACACCGGGCAATTTCAGGCAATATTCACGTAGCGTTTCGAGGTTCATCGCGTTAAGGCTCTGACAATCATAATGATGACGCAAATCAGGAACATGACGATCGAGATGCGGTTGATCCCGTGCATCATGCGCAGGTTGAACGAATCGGGGTTATTAGGATCGCGTTTTTTGAAGACGCGGATGAAGTAGGAAAACACTTCGCCCAGTTGAAAGTACTTTTTCATTGTATTTGTTAAACCAAAATTTCTCGTTCCTCCGGCTCAATCCACCGGCCATCTTCCCGGATCAGTTCGATCAGTTCTTCCACCGCTTTGGAAGAATGTACCGACCGCTTGATCACCTCCTGTCCGCGGTACAATGCAATTTTATCCTTGCCCATACCCACGTATCCATAATCGGCATCGGCCATTTCGCCCGGGCCGTTCACGATGCAGCCCATAATACCGATTTTCACACCTTTCAAATGCTCAGTATGCTTGCGGATCATCGCCGTTGTTTCCTGCAAATCGAACAATGTACGGCCGCAGGAAGGGCACGAAATATATTCCGTTTTCGACATCCGCGTGCGCGCCGCCTGCAAAATGCCGAATGCAATGCTATTATAGGAAGCGGCTGCTTTGAGTTTGTCGGCATGTTCCGAGCCACCCGCAAATTCGGGCGAAAGCAATGTTCCGTCACCAAAGCCATCCACCAGCAAACCGCCGATATCCGTCGCAGAATATAGCGTCAGTTTATCTCCCAGGTCGGTTTCGTAGAATCGGTTAATGATTACCGGTGTTTTGATGTGGAGTTCTGTGAGTTTGTAAAAGAACCGCCGCATTTCCGGCATTGCATGCGCATTGTTCGTGTGCAGTATGAGGACGACGTTCTTTTTACCTGAAACAGTATTCAAAAATGCGTCGTCGAATGAATGAATATCGCCTTTGATAAAATTCAGCTCGGAAGAAATATCCGTAGCCGCGCTCCACTCAGATACCTCAAAAAGGGGGAATTTAATGTGCTTTTCAGCATGTGCCTGCCATTGCGGATAGTCAAGAATTTCGCGCAAGCCGTTAGGCAGCATGAAAGGCACCGGTTTTTGTCCTGTATAAATAAAATCAGCTCCCTGATCATTCATAGCCCATTTATCGGGAACTGGTAAGAAGAAATGCCCGATGCTTTTCAGGTCGTCCAATTGCCGAACCTCGATATTCGAATAATCGGCGATCACCCGCGGCACATTCAAATGACCGATATTGTAAACTTCACGGGTATCGCGGCGCGTATATTGGAATGGGTTGATCGGGCAATGGTCGATCGGCTCGATGGGTGCGTGTGCAGCGCGTGAAGTGTACCGCTCGATCAGCGCACGGGCCACGGGGGCTTCTTTTTCCGGCGCTTCGGTCAGCGAAACACGTACCGTATCACCCAGACCGTCTTCCAGCAAAGTCCCGATTCCCACTGCCGATTTAATGCGGCCGTCCTCCGCCTCGCCAGCCTCGGTAACCCCCAAATGCAGCGGATAGGGCTTCAAACCCTCTTCATCCAGCCTTTGCACCAGCAGGCGGTAAGCTTCCACCATCACCTGCGTGTTGCTGGATTTCATCGACAACGCGATGTTGAAATAATTGAATTCTTCGCAAATACGCAGAAATTCCAGCGCCGACTCCACCATGCCGAGTGGCGTATCACCATAACGGCTCAGAATACGGTCCGAAAGTGAGCCGTGGTTGGTACCAATGCGCATGGCCGTGCCATATTCCTTGCAGATTTTTACCAGGGGAATAAATTTTTCCCGGATTCTTTCCAGTTCGGCGGCGTAGGAGGCATCGGTGTAATCGATCACCTCGAAACGCTTGCGGTCGGCATAGTTACCGGGGTTAATGCGCACCTTCTCGACGATGCGTGCAGCCAGTTCGGCGGCATTGGGCGTGAAATGTATGTCGGCGATGAGCGGCACCTGAATGCCCAGCTTACGCAGTCCGTTGCGGATATTTTCAAGATTCTGGGCCTCTTTCACGCTCGGCGCGGTGATGCGCACATACTCGCAACCCGACTCCACCATCCGGATCACCTCGTCGATTGAGCCCTGCGTATCCATCGTGTCGACGGTTGTCATTGACTGTACACGGATCGGGTAATCGGAGCCCATTGGCAGATCGCCGATATGGATGGAGATCGTCTTGCGCCGTTCGTAGGCAGTCAGTGACGGGCAGTAAATATTGGTTTTTTGTTCAGAAGGTGTGATCACGGTCATTGAATGGTCATATCGACAAAGGTCTTAAATCTGAAACACAATCGGAACGGCAATGGTGCATTTTTCAATTTTCGGCCAAGCCTTTGTAACCACTACTGATACGCGTCGTAGATATTCGACCACGTTACCGTTCCCATATTAATTCCGACCGGATATTCATTGCTCATAGGAATGGTTATGTTTTGTATTTGAAAAGTTAAATATTTGTATCACCCGTCACCGCCAGTCTACGGCAGATTAAACAGCTCAATGTTCTGATACGATCGTCCGCGTTCGCGGCAAGTGCATGTTTTATTTATCATGTAAACCGGAGTTCTATGAGAAAAATCGAACTGTTTGTGATTGCTATGTTGTGGTCGTCCGTCGCTTCGGCACAACTCTCGCTGCGCTGGAACTACCCCTGCAAGCCGGGTACCGAATGCTGGAACGCGCTTACATCTGTCGCTGAACGGCAGAATGCCTGCCAGATCAAAGGAATTGATCTAAAAACGCTGAGTACGGAAGAGTTGCTGCTGATTACGATGGAGCATCCGTTTTTCCGGAGTTATGTAGCACATGACAGTCCGTTGGAAGGTTTGGGGTTCGCGTTGGAAGGATTTAATGGGTTTGAGGAATTCAAGAGGCGGCCTGATGCGATGAAGGCTGCTTGCGAAATCTATTTCAAGGAAGATTTTAGCAAGGTAGAAGCTTTCCCGGATAGCGCGGAAATGGGCGCATATTCCTTGAAATGGATTGGCGTGGAGCTCATAATGAGTGACAAGGCGCTCCTGAATCAAATGTCTTCGCGGGAAAAGACTGACTTTTTGAAGCGGTTGCATGCGTCGTTACTCATTAAACAGCGCTACCGGGATGTGTTTGGAGGTATCTCGGATGCGGTCACTGCTTACATCTTTGATAAAGTGATGCATTCGATGGGAATTGAGATTGTGGAAAGTCAGTTCTACGCAGATGGTATCGTGGCGTTTGAAGAACGGCTTATTGCGCGAGATCCTGGGCTGATTGAGTTATTGCTGAACAAGTTTACGGAATATGTTAAAAATCATTGAGTTGTACTAAAATCAAGAATTATGAAAGCATTTACATCATTTGGTGCGTGGCATAATGTGCTTGTAACGAGACATGTTTCCTTAATTGTAATCGGATTTCTACTGATTGGCGGATCTTGTACGGAAGCTGAAATTAAGGAATACGAAATTGGAGAACCCTGCTTTACAAAAGAATCGCTTGAAACAGTGCCTTGGGTAAAAGATCAGCTGGCATTTTTCCAGGTTTCCAAGCAGGGGCCATTACGGGTCGCCGTGTATCAGTATCGAGATCAGTATTATCTCGCTTTTGAGAATCCCGCACTTTCCTCGCCCATGTCTTACATATTTAATTGTGACGGGAAGACGATTGGTGAAGTGAGCATTCACTATAACGAGTTCTATGGGCAGAATAAATTGATGATGGTATTATTGGAAGCTAAATATTGATCGAATGAAATACTTTACAGCATATGTTTTGCTTCTCGGGATCATCTCGGCAGAAACCCGGGGGCAAGTCAATACTCCCAATGGTGTACAAGTGCCCCCCAGTGCATTGTTCGCATACCTCGATGCTTGGCCAAACACCAACGCTCAGCTCCAATCGTTTCAAAATGATATCAAAAACGGATTCTATGGGCCAAGTTGTGTTGTGTTGAATGATTATACCCGGCGGTACAATTGTCATGGTTACGCATGGCACGTTTCGACAGGCGGAAACAAAATTGGTATCGATCAGGTAACACATGGCGGAGTTACGCCCTATGTATCTGGTGTAAACCCGAGTTATACTCAGACCATCTATAATGGGACTCAGGGTAAACTTCGCGTCAGATATTCCGGAGACCACTCCGCCGTAACCACTTATGATGCAGGTAAGTATATTTCAAAATGGGGTGCAGGGCCCCTAGTCAAGCATAATGCGAACGATGTTATGCCCGGTTATGGCGTACCATCCAGTTACTGGACCTGCAAATACGCTCCGCCATCAACAAGCGTCTACCTCGACGGTAACCTTATTTCTGGAAGTTTCCAAAACACCACTTGGGGCTCGCACAGTATGCAGATATTCTGGGGACTCGACCCGGATACAGGTCCGACATTTAGCTCGACTGCCGCGAGTACTATCATCAATAATCAAAATTCAGGTACTGTGAATTTTACGTTTAATGGTCCTTCGAATAACGGTGGCCTTTCCATTGCATTCTGCGGTGCCCCGCGGCATTCGTTTACATTCTTCAAACCAAGCGGTGCCAAAATGCAGATTTATCCCAATCCGGCTGAGGGTGAAGAAGTCATCACAATTTCATCGGAAACTCCGGAGAATATTCAAGCCGTGAATCTGGATAATCAGGTCAACAGAATAACAAAAATTAGCCTCCTGGATGATCGCCAGAGAGTTTTACAGGACTATTTACCAAAAGCGGAAGGAAAACTGACAACCGTCAAGTTGAATGCAGGGTTGAAAGGAACTTACTTCTTAAAGGCGACTTTCGAGGATGGGACTGTACAAACGAAACGGGTTTTGATCGGGAAATAAGATAGTTGGCAGTGAAAACAGCTAACGAATGTTCTACTTAAAAAGCTAACCAGCCATGAAGAAAACGAAAGTCCGGATGAAGATTGCCATCGTACTAATGTGTACTTTGTTGGCCGCATTTGCCTGCGTAGAAAGCGATCGTGTTGACAATATTGATCAACCCTGTTTTACCAAAGAATCATTGGAAACAGTCCCATGGATTGTCGACCACTTGAAGAAATATACTTTGCCAAATGGAGGAGGATACCATGCCGCAGTATACATTTATCACGATCAACAATTTTTGGCGATAACGACGCCATTCGGCTGTACGCCGCTTGGACACGTTTTCAACTGTGGGGGAGTGCCGCTGGACTCGTTGGAAATAGATTATGTTGATTTCCAGAATAATATGAAGCTCGCCGCGGTCTTGACTGGGCCCAAATGATAGGAGATTATAAGGCGACAAAGCGCCCCGGATCGATTATCCTTCAATCCGGGTGCCTTCGTCAACTGTAATAATATAACTTTTCCCGCCTTCGCGCTCGATGGCTTCGGCCACTTCTTCCGCGTGCGTAGGCGCGTAGGCGAACATGCAGCCGCCTCCGCCCGAGCCGTTGATCTTGCCGCCCAATGCACCGGCACCGAGTGCGGCATTCATCATGCGTTCGATTTTCGGGGTCGAGGTGCGTTTGTGGTCGCGGAGGTTCTGGTAATGCTTGTAAAGCAGGCTGCCGAATTGCTTGTCGAAATTCTGGCTGGCGTGATCTTCGGCGCTGTCGATCAGCAGGGCTTTGCCTTCGACCAGAATGTCCCGGTCCTCGATGTTGGCTTTCAGTAGCCCCAGTTGGTCGGGAGAAAGTATTGATTTGTAATCGCCTACCTTTTCTAATGGCGTCGTAAATATCGAAAATGACGGGTCGTAATCGGTGACGATCTTGATCACATCCTCCATTCCGTAGCGGCAACGGGCTATAATGCCGAGCGTGTCTTTCGGTTCCAGCGAATCGCCGAGCACGAATGTTCCTAGTTTGGGCGTCAACGCTTCTACCTTAATAACCGGTGTCGATTCCAGATAAATGACGTTGCCGATTGCGGTGGAGTAGTTGTCCATCATGCCGCCAGGTTCGCCGAATTCCAGTACTTCGGCCGCATTGGCGATTTCACCCAGTTCCTTTTTTGAAAAATTGAGTGGTTTGTCGCTCAGCTGGTCCAGAAATTTTGCCCACGAAACGATCAGCGCCGAGGAGCTGGACGTTCCCGAATTGATGGGGATATTGCCATGAATGGTTGCTTCGAAGCCTTTCGAGAATGTTAATCCCCTTCTTTTAACTACATTGATCGTGCTGCGGAAATAGTCGCGCGGCTTGACGTAAGGGAAAGTCGTGTCGAGAGAGAACTCTTCCTGGGTACCCAGGTCGGGCAAATGCAATACTATTTTTTGATCATCGCGATAACCGCCGTCAACGCTAATTCTACGCGATATGGCCGCTGCGATCACGGGGAGCCCCAGGTAATCCTGGTGTTCCCCGAAAAAGCAAATGCGGCCGGGAGTTGAAATCCTCATTGTGAACTACCAGCTTTTCTTTTTGTGGCCTATGTAGCCGAAATACAGCATATAAATGTAAAGTGGAACCAAAATCCAGTAAGCTTTCTGCGTACTTCCGATCGAGTCGGCGATGCTTCCGTACACCAAAGGTAACACGGCTCCGCCGGAAATACCCATTACGAGCAATGCAGAAGCGATTTTTGTGAATTTCCCGAGGCCGCTCAACGCCAATGGCCACAATGCCGGCCAGATCACCGCATTGGCGAAACCAAGAATTGCGATGCAAAGTACGGAGGTGAAACCGGTTGAATTAATGGCGATTACGGTAACGATCAAGCCCAGGATTGCCGAGAATTTGAGGTAAGCTTGCTGCGATACATATTTAGGAATCAATACGATACCTAAAACATACCCGAACATCATACCATATAATGTATAAGTACCGAACAAACGGGCCTCTTCTTCCGGAAAGCCCAGAGACACGCCGTAGCTGATAATAGTGTCACCCGCGATTACCTCTGCACCTACATAGCAGAACAACGCGATCACACCCAAAACAAGGTTAGGAAATTGCAGAACACTGGTTTTCTGAACTGCAACCTGTTGCGCAGCCAGCGGTGCGTCATCTTCTTCGTCTTCGCTAACTTCCACCAATCCTTTCGACATTCTGATGATGATCGCCAGGGCAACCAGCACGACTGTTAGCGCCAGGTAAGGCATTGCTACCTTGTCCAGTTCCGACTTAGGATCGGCCGAAGAGGCCCCTGCGAGAAGCAGTTTACCAAAAATGATCTGGCTGAAAATACCGGCGGTTTTATTGGCAATACCCATGATACTGATCCGCTGGGCAGCGCTTTCGCGTGGACCGAGGATCGTAGCGTAAGGATTCGAGGCTGTTTGCAATACCGTAAGACCGATACCAATCGTGAACAAACCGACCAGGAATAACGGGTAGGAAGCCATTTCGGCAGCCGGGATGAATATCGCTGTTCCCAATGCCATCACGATCAAGGCGAGCGACATACCGTTTTTAAAACCGGTCTTTTTCAAAACCATCGAGCACGGGATCGCCATGACGGTGTAGGAAATGAAAAACGCGAACGTTACCAGGTAAGAACTGGTGTTGTCGAGAGTAAATGCTTTTTTGAAGAAGGTGATCAGTGTTCCGTTAACCCATGTGACGAAACCCATCACAAAGAATAGAATGCCGATAATGAAGAGGGGACCCAGGTAACTGTTCTTTTTGCTCATTTAAGTCGTATTTGGAAAAGGTTGTTCAGGTTATTCTGTACTGGTATAAATTTGGTTTTGTTATAATACTCAATATTCATCATTCAGGCCAAAGATCCGCTTATTTGTTCGCCATTTTCCACGCGTAAAGTCCGGAATTTCAACCGGAGAGCTTCCACGGGCAATCGAAAGTTCTGACAATGGGCTGATGGCGCTCCATACTGCCGCGTCGTACACGTCGATTGGCGGGGCGGTTTTGCGTTTGATGGCCTCTACAAATCCCCGCAGTACAAAGTAATCGATACCGCCGTGGCCTGCATTCTCGGCTTCTTTGGCATATTTCGCCCACAGCGGGTGGTCGTTTTTATCCAGGTAAGGCTTGTCGGGCTCACCGATGTGCTCTTTTGGGGATACGCCTTCGAGGTAAATGGTGTGGCCGTCGTTCATCCAGATTCCCTCGGTTCCCTGCGCGCGGAACGCGAGCGAGTAGGGGCGTGGAGAGTTGGTATCGTGGATCAGCACGATGTTTTCGCCGTTATGGCATTGGATCATCGTGGTGACGATATCGCCCAGTTTGAAATTTACTTTCGCATTGGGATGGTCCTTACCGCCGTGATCTACCACATATTTATGTAAACCGCGCGACTTGGTCGCCATGGATGTGAGGTGCGTAAAGCAATTGCCCCGGTTGATGTCAAGCCAGTGTGCCACCGGGCCGAGTCCGTGGGTAGGATAGAGGTCGCCATTACGATCGACCGAATGCTGGGTGCGCCATTTGGCTTCGGAAAAACCCTTTGCACCAAATTCGACACCGTGGCCTTCATTGCTTTTGCCGGTATTGAACTTGATACCGCGCAAATCGTGCTGGTATCCGCAATGCGCGTAGGTCATTTCGCCGAACATGCCTGCCCGGATCATTTTGAGAATGGCCATTACATCGCGGCGATAACACACATTTTCGAGAATCATGCAATGCGAGCCGGTCTTTTCGAAAGTATTGACCAAATCCCACGACTCTTGAAGCGTAACAGTCGCTGAAACCTCCACCGCCGTATATTTTCCCGCATTCATCGAAGCCAGCGCCATCGGCACGTGCCACTGCCAGGGCGTGGCTATGAGTACGCCGTCGAGGTCGTCGCGCTTGACGAGGTTCATAAAATCCTCTTCGCCTTTGGAATACACCGCCGGTGCTTTGCGTCCTGCTTTTTTGATCTTATCGAGGGTGATATTGACCGCTTCGGGGTCGATATCGCAGATCGCGTTGATCTCCACATCCGGGCGGAACAATGCCTGCTCCACATGGTTGCGGCCCCGCAGCCCGACGCCGATAAATCCCAAACGTACATTTCCTGCCGGTCTCTCTTTTTTCAAATGAAGCGATGGCATCATCCCCGCGACGGGCGCGGCCAGCGCTGTTTTTTGCAGAAAATCACGTCTATCCATATCAAAATCTGTTGAAAGTTAGCGGGACGGATGGTAAAAGATTATTTGGTCATACCCGGTCCGGGGCTGCAATTTACACGCAAATGCCAGATTTTTAAATTTTTTTATTAATTAAAAATTGACATTGAGAACGCTTTCGGGTAACACTAAATAGGAATGCCGTGAACAATTTGCTAGCTTACAGCGTTTACCCAAAGCAAGAGACTTCTGAGAGCGACTCACAGCATGCTCGAACCCTTAAATGTGTTGGACACAAACTTTGTAACGACATTTAAGGCAAACTAAAATTTTAAGTGGTTTAAAATATGGTGCAAAAGGTGGCGGTGTTCCGAAAGGAGCATTTCAATGCAGCCCATCGTCTTCATAATCCGGAATGGTCGGAAGAAAAGAACGGGGAGGTTTTTGGAAAATGCAATAATCCCAACTTTCACGGACACAATTATGAGCTGATCGTCCAGGTGACGGGTCCCGTTGCCCCCGAGACTGGCTATGTGATCGACATGAAAGTGTTGAGTGCCATATTGAAGGAATCCGTTATCGACCGGTTTGACCACCGGAACCTGAATCTCGACGTTGAAGAGTTCAAAACCCTTAATCCGACCGCGGAGAACATCGCGATCGTTATTTATTCAATTATAAGACCCAAAATTGAAGCAGGCCTCGACCTGAAAATCAGATTATATGAAACAGAACGGAATTTTGTCGAGTATCCAGTCCAGTGAAGCTTTGGACATCGAAGAGGTTGGTGACGATCATTTGTTTTCAGGAATAGACACTCCCCTCCGCGCCGACGCGTTCGCGATGGAGGACGAGCTTAAAATGGAGTTGATCGAGAAGCATTTCCGCCACATTATGGAGATCATGGGGCTCGATCTGACGGACGACAGCCTGAAAGGCACGCCGAAAAGGGTTGCGAAAATGTATATCAAAGAGGTATTCAGCGGCCTTGATCCTAAGAATAAGCCGGCCATCGCACTTTTTGATAACAAATATAAATATAATCAGATGCTCGTCGAGAAGGATATTTCGGTATTCTCGAACTGCGAGCACCATTTTGTGCCGATCTACGGCAAGGCGCACGTCGCTTACATTTCGAGCGGAAAAGTGATCGGGTTGTCGAAATTGAACCGCATTGTGGAGTACTACTCGAAACGTCCGCAGGTACAGGAACGCCTTACCGTGCAAATCGCCAATGAACTGAAAGAGGCATTGCAGACCGAGGACGTAGCCGTGGTAATCGACGCGCAACACATGTGCGTACAGTCACGCGGGATCCGCGACTCGGGCAGCTCGACCGTTACCGCTTTCTACGGCGGTAAGTTCGAGGACGAGGCGACCAAGAAGGAGTTTCTGGCTTACCTGGGAATGTAAGACGGTATTGTCACCCTGAGCGAAGTCGAAGGGTGAAGGAGTGATGCAGATACCCTTCGACTTCGCTCAGGATGACAGTGTCCTGATGCATGATCTATAAATGACAACACCTGACAAATAGCTTGTCAGGTGTTGTCATTTATGGTCAAGTGTTGTCACTTGTTGTTGCGAATGCAATTACACGGTCGGTCCTACGCGTTCGAGGAGCGCTTTGGTAGCCTTGATACCGTCATACTCCGAAAGTTTGCTTCCTTCATATTCGATACCGGCGATGCCTTTGAAGCCGCTGGCTTTCACTACTTTCAGGATTTTAGCGTAGTCGGTTTCGATACAGTTTCCTTTTTCATCGAAATCGTAAGTTTTCGCGCTCACACCTTTTGCGAAAGGCATCAGCTCCTGCGTTCCCTGGTAGCGGTCGTAAGACTCTTCGCAGCCGTTGGCCGAACGTTTGATACAGAAGTTACCGAAATCAGGCAGGGTACCTACGTTTTTCATATTCACCTGCTTCATCACGCCCGACAACCATTTACCGTTGGAAGAAGAACCGCCGTGGTTTTCAACGATCACGTTGATGCCTGTTTTGGAAGCGAATTCGCCCAATTTGCTGAGACCTTCCACCGCAGCTTTCGCGATTTCTTCGTCCGATCCTTTACCGAAAGCATTCACGCGGATGGTTTTGCAGCCGAGGTATTTCGCCGCTTCAACCCACTTGTAGTGGTTTTCAACCGCTTTGTTACGTACCGCAGCATCGAGCTCGCCCAGGCCGCCCTCGCCGTCGATCATGATCAGGTTGTTGGTTACGCCATTATCTTTCGCTCTTTTCAACAGCTCGGCGAGGTAAGTTTTATCTTCCGCTTTGTCTTTGAAGAACTGGTTTACGTATTCTACGATCGAAATACCGAATTCTTTCTTAGCGAGTTCAGGGAAATCGAGGTTGGTGAGTTTTTTCGCGAAAAGAGCCTTGTGCAACGACCATTCGGCCAGTGAAATGTCGAACCAAAGCTTTTTAGCAGCCGGTTCGGCGAACAAATCAGTGAATGCAGAGGCAGCAAGCGCAGTGGCTCCGGCCTTTTTAAGGAAATCGCGACGAGAAAAGTCCATGATTGGTTAGAATTTAGATTTGATTATTATTCCTGAATATTGATTCTGGCTTCGCGGTACAGCTTTTCGTTTTTGGTGAGCTTGGCTGCGTCCCATTCGATGTCCTGCACGAATGCGTGCTGGCGCACGGGACAGTTGTCGATCCTGCAAAAGTAGCAACATTGGTAGACGCACGGATCGGCGTGGACAAAAATTTCCGTCTCGCCCGGCTGCGAGCCTTTCAGTATGTTTTCGAAATCGTGGATCGTTTCGTGCACTTTCTGCAATTCCCAGTAATAAGGTAATGTCAGGTGGCAATCGATATGCAGGTCGGAGCCGTATTGCTGGGCGCGCAGGTTATGTACGTCGATCCAGGTTTCCTTTTTATTTTCATTCAGAGTCTGGATCACCTTGTCGAGCAACAGTTCGTCACTGGCGTCCATTAAGCCGGCCACGGATTTACTGACTAATTGCGACCCGCTGTAAGCCAGAAACAGTCCGAAAAACAGGGAGGCTACGCTGTCGATCCACACATAACCGGTGAGCATAATCAGTCCGACACTCAGAATGAGCACCACGCTGCTGATACTGTCGGACATTAAATGCTTCCCATCGGCCACCAAAGCGAGAGAGTTCGCCCGGCGTCCTTCGGTGAGGAGCTTATAACCGATGGCGGTGTTGACAAAAATGGTGAAAATGATAAACAGCGAGCCCTGCGCCAGGTTTTCGATCGGTGCCGGGTCCATCAGCCTTTTCATGGCTTCCACCACAATGAATATCGATGCGATGATGATCAATGCGCCTTCAAAACCGGCTGAGAAAAACTCGACTTTGCCGTGCCCGTACGGATGGTTTCGGTCTTTGGGCTGAGAGGAAAGGTAAACGCTGTAAAATGCGAACCCGCTGGCGATTACGTTGATGATCGATTCCAGGGCATCACTCAGAATGGCGTTGGACGAAGTCAGATAGAATGCAAAAAACTTCAATGCTGTCAACAGAATGCTGGCTACAAAAGACAGCATGATGAGACGTTGTTTAAGCTTATTTTGGTTTATTTGCATTTGAGATTTGTCAATGAAAGGCCAAAAATACTAAGAAAATGCGGGTTATATCCACTGAAAATAACTGGAAAACACTATCGTCGGAAACCGTTTATGAGAATGCCTGGCTGGAACTCAGTCACCGTGACGTGATTAACCCTTCGGGCAACAAAGGCATTTACGGTTTGGTAAAATTCAAAAACCAGGCGATAGGCGTGATACCGGTGGATGCCGACAACAACATTTACCTCGTGGGCCAGTACCGTTACGCAATCGACGAGTATTCCTGGGAAATTCCGGAAGGCGGCGGGGCACTTGGTGCCGATCCGCTCGACGCGGCGAAGCGCGAACTGAAAGAGGAAACCGGCCTGTTAGCTAACAAATGGACCAAGCTTTCCCGCATTCATACCTCCAACTCGGCAACTAACGAAGAAGGGTTCCTCTTCATTGCCGAAGAACTCACCCAGGATCAGGCCGAGCCCGAAGATACTGAGGATTTGCAGGTATGGAAACTCCCCTTGAAAGACGCGGTGGAAATGGTCATGCGGTCCGAAATCACCGATTCGCTTTCGGTAGCGGGCATATTGATGACTGCCAGACTGAAAGGTATTTAATATGCTGCAAGCGCTACTTTACGGGACGCTGACGGGCGTCGCATTGTGTCTTACTTTCGGAACCGTTTTCTTTTCCCTGGTCCAAAACAGTGTCGATAATGGCTATCGCACGGGTATCAAAATTGCATTCGGCGTATTTATCTGCGACATTATCTTCGTTTTCTTCGCCATTTTCGGGACGGCGTTGCTGCCCGATATTCCCAATTTTCAGAAATGGATGGCTGGCGCCGGGGTAGTGTTCCTCGTTGCTTTGGGTTTGAGCAATATCATCAAGGGGCAACCGCAAATTGCCGAACCGCAAACTCGTTTTGGGAACTTTCTGTATTATTTCACCACCGGCTTCTTGCTGAATGGATTGAACCCGGTAAACTTCATCAGTTGGGTAACCATAGCCTCGTACATCCGCACGAACCTGCATTATGATCTGAATCAGGTGATATTGTTTTTCACCGCGAGCGTGATTGCGGTGTTTTTGGTAGAAAGCGCCATTGCTGTCTTTGCACACAGGCTCAAAAAGCTCTTCACGCCAAAAGTGGTTACCGTATTTAACAAAGTGACAGGCGTAGTTTTTATCCTAATCGCCTGTCAGATTGCTTATACCAATTTTTTGAAGTAGGGGTCAGGGGGCAATATACCCCTCTGTTTTAAGGAAGTTTTTCCAATCGTCGATCAGGTCTTTCTTGAAAACCCGGGGGAATTTGTTCTGGCCGCCGAGCTTGCCTTTGGATTCCATCCAGTGATAGAACGCCTGATTGGGCAGCACATTTACGAATACTTCTTTCAATGCGTGGCGGCGCTCTACGGCGTAGTCATCGTTGAGTTCCGCGAGCTTGGCGTCGAGTTTTTGTTTCAGAACCTCCGCATCCACATTGGACTCTTCCACGCCCACGTACCAGTCGTGCGCGAACAAGGTGCCGTGTTCGATGCCGCAAACGGTAAATTCTTTCACCGAAATACCCATTTCACGCGAAACGAGGTCGATCGCCTTGTTCATATTATCCACCGAAAGGTGTTCGCCGCAAAGGCTCAGGTAATGCTTCGTGCGACCGGTGATGACGATCTCGCCGCGCGATTTGTCCACGAATTTCAGCGTATCGCCGATCAGGTAACGCCATGCTCCCGAGCAGGTCGAGAGCAGCAATGCATATTCTTTACCTTCTTCCACCTGGTCGATCATCAGCGTCTCGGGATTATCGAGCATAGCACCGTCGGAATCGAAGTTTTGAGGGGTGAAGGGGATAAATTCAAAGAACAGCCCATTATCACATACCAACTCCATACCCACCGCACCCGGCCGCGACTGGTAGGCGATAAAGCCCTCCGACGCAAGGTAAGTGTTGATGTAGGTCATCGGCTTGCCCAGCAATTTCTCGAAACCCTTGCGATAAGGCTCGAATGAAACGCCGCCATGCGCGAAAACCTGCAAATTCGGCCATATCTCGTGAATGTTCTTCACATTGTAATGCGCGATGATCTTTTCGAAAAGCAACTGGATCCACGCAGGAACACCTACCACGAATCCAATGTCCCATTCGCTCGCTACGCGGGTAATTTCTTCCAGTTTCAGGCCCCAGTCGCGCTGTGCAGCGATTTTCTGGCCCGGTTTATAATAAGGACGGAACCAGCGCGGGATCTGCTGGATTTGAATACCACTCAAATCACCTGCCAGGCTTCCGGTATCGTGCGGGTTCAGGTTGGTACTGCCGCTCAGCATCAGGAAACCTTTTTCGTACAAATCAGGCGGGAGGTCTTTGTAATGGCCCAACGACAAAATCTGGCGGATACTGGTCTTTTGAATAGCCTTGGTCATCGCTTTCGTCACCGGAATCTGCTTAGAAGCGGCTTCCGATGTTCCCGAGCTCAATGCGTAATATTTCACCGTGCCGGGCCAGCACACATCCTTATCACCTTCGAGGGATTTGTGCCACCATTCGTTGAATATCTTGTTATAATCGTAAACGGGCACGGTGCGCTTGTAAAGCTCATAAAATGCCCCTTTTTCACCGAAGAGAATGGTGGAAAGCAGCTCGTCGAAATTGTATTTCTCGCCGAACTCGGTATATCTGGCCTTGGCCAGGAGTTTGGCCAGGGTTTTTTTCTGTTGCTGGTGTAAACTTGCCTTGCGGCGGTTGGCAACGATGTTGCTGAAATGGATGCCTTTCTTTAATAAACTGCCTACTAATGCCATAGCTGTTGGTTAAATTACAAATCCCAGGTCGATAGCTTTTTCAACGCTTCATACTCTGTCAGATCATATTGACATGGCACCACCGAGATATAGTTATTATCCAGTGCCCAGACATCGGTGTCTTCTTTTTCGGTATCGAAATTGACAAACTCGCCGGCCATCCAAAGGTAGCCGCGACCATTAGGGTCTACGCGGTAGTCGAATTTCTCCTGCCATTTGGCATGCGCCTGGCGGCATACTTTTACGCCTTTCAGCGCCAGGTCTGTTTTGGCGGGGATGTTTACATTCAATGCAATGCCGTTTGGAATACCATTTTTCAAAGCCTCTTCCGTAATCGACTTGATGTAGGGAACTGCGTGGCTGAAATCCGCATCCTCCCTGAAATCGCAAAGCGAAAAGCCGATTGCCGGGATGCCCTCGATCGCCGCTTCAATGGCCGCCGACATCGTGCCGGAGTACAGCACGCTGATCGAACTGTTGCTGCCGTGATTGATACCGCTCACGACGAGGTCAGGCTTGCGGTCCTGCAACACGTAGTTTTTAGCCAGTTTCACACAGTCGGCCGGTGTTCCCGAGCATTCATACTCCGTCACATCATCAAAAATATGGGTGGAATAAAGCCTGAGCGGTTCACCGATGGTGATAGCATGGCCCATTCCGGATTGCGGGCTGTTGGGAGCGACTACGATCACTTCACCCAGCGTTTGCATGATTTCAACCAGTGTTCGGATTCCTTTTGACGTTATTCCGTCGTCATTTGTAACTAAAATGAGGGGTTTCATATATTTCTACTGATCGGGTGCTTAGCAGCGTCGTGCGATCTGGTCTGCCGGCTCAGTAACATGGTTTTTAAGTGAATAAATATTTAATTGCGCTTTTCAAGCTGCCAAATTTAAGCAATATGCCTTCATTCGCAACACTACAAGCCTCGGTCGGGGACATTCCGACCATCATCGAAATCCAGGAAAAAACATGGGAACCCACTTACCGTGACATCCTTAGCAAGGAGCAGATCGATTTTATGTTCGAAAAAATATATTCTCCCGAATCGCTCTCACACCAGATGGAATCCGGGCAGCAATTTATGATCCTGCTAAGCGACGAAACGCCCGCCGGCTTTTCGTCTGTTTCGGAAGAAAAGCCCGGAAAGTACAAATTACACAAAATATATGTGCTTCCCGCCACGCAGGGAACCGGCGCGGGTAAATACCTTTTGCAAGCAACTGAAAACTACGTGAAGTCGGTGGGGGGAACTGTGCTGTCGCTGAACGTGAACCGCTACAATAAGGCCAAAACTTTCTATGAAAAAATGGGCTTCCAGGTCGTAGACGAGCAGGATATTCCCATTGGGCCTTACTGGATGAACGATTACGTGCTCGAAAAACCATTGAACTGAACCGGCTAGGCCGATTCAGTTTTCAATGCGAGTTTCATTTTCTTGATATTCTTCTGCTGGCTTTTCAGGCCTTGCATCGGATGGTAATGGTTGCTGTTTACCACATAATAGCCGGTGCCGTCGTAAGCGCGTTTGGCAGGATGTGATTTACATTCTGCCGAACAGGCGCCTTCCATTTCCCAACCGCATTTTTCGCAGATCGGTACGTGGTTGTTGCATTCGGCGTTCGCGCAGTTCACCATGCGGTCGCTGGGCTCTTCGCAGATGTAGCATTTCGAAATGACCGTCGGGTTCACGCTGTTCACATTCACGGTAATGCGGTTGTCGAACACGTAACACTTGCCGTCGAAGTTTTCGCCGCCTTCTTCCAGTCCGTAACGTATAATGCCTCCGTGCAGTTGGTAAACGTCGGTAAAGCCCTGGTCGAGCAGGTAGGCGCTGGCTTTCTCGCATTTGATGCCGCCGGTGCAATAGGTGATTACCTTCTTGTCTTTCAAATGGGCAATCTCATGTACGTGATCGGGGAGCTCGCGCAGGTTGTGCATATCGAACGTGATCGCGCCCTTGAACTTGCCTACCTCATGCTCGTAATCCGAACGCATATCCACCAGCACCACATCCGGGTCGTTCAGCATTGCTTTGAAATCGGCCGGTTCGAGGTGCTTGCCTGTTTGTACGAGCGGGTTTACGGGGAGATCGGAATTTACGATCTCATCCTTTACACGCACGTGTAATTTTTGGAATGCAACGTGGTCCGACTCTTCTACTTTGAACTGAACGCCTGCGAAACGCGCGTCAGAACGGACGTAGTTCATATAGGCCTCGCATTGCTCAGGCGTGCCCGAAACCGTGCCGTTAAGGCCCTCAGGCGCCACGATAATGCGGCCGAGGAGGTCGTTTTCCACACAAAAAAAGTGATGCTCGTCGCGGTAGGTGTCGGGATCGGCGATGGGCGTGTAATAGTAATATAATATAACCCGGTAAGGTTTCATAGTTCAATTCTTTTCTCCAAATCAGCCGCAAATATACGAATAATGCAAGTTTTAAGAAAATGCCGAAAATCAGTTTTGTAGCTGACCGGTTATCCGTTGAAATACATATTTTTGTGAGCACTCGTTCATTCACTCAACTTCATCCTATCTCCTTATGCACATCGCTATCATTGGTAACATCGGCGCAGGTAAAACTACATTGACCCAGATGCTGGGGGATTATTTCAAATGGGAAGTGATGTACGAAGCGGTGGAAGGAAATCCCTATCTGGCTGATTTTTATATGGATATGGAGCGCTGGGCGTTCAATCTGCAAATTTACTTTTTGAACAACCGCTTTGCGCAAGTCCAGAAAATCCGCGAAACGACCTATTCGACCATCGTTCAGGACCGCACTATTTTTGAAGATGCCTACATTTTTGCCCGCAACCTCTACGAATCGGGCGTACTCACCGACCGCGATTACCAGACTTACCTGCTGCTCTTTGAATCCATTATCCGGACCGTTTCCCAGCCCGATTTGCTGATTTACCTCAAAGCGGATATTCCCAAGCTGGTGTCACAAATCAAAAAGCGCGGCCGCGAATTCGAATCGGATATTTCGATAGACTATCTGACGAATCTGAATCGCTATTACGAGGATTTCGTGCAGAACTACGAGGATGGTAAAATCCTTGAAATAGATGTTAACAACATGGATTTCGAGTCGAATCCCAAAGATTTCGAGCACATCGTTTCGCTGCTGAACAAAGAGCTGTTCTACGTGTGACGCGTGCCTAGCGCATACATGCGATTGCTTTGTGGAGCAGCTGGTTCTTTTTAGCATCGACCTTGAACGTCCGTCTGTCGTCGGGCAGCAGTATCTCAATCTGCACCGTTCCTTTCATTTTTTCGAGCTCTTTCGGTTCGATAGGAGTGGACAGGACGAATTCGCTCTGCCAGTTGCTGCGGTCGGTGGAGTTGATGGTGGTGTAGAGGGAAAAATTGCCTTTCACCGATGAGAACTTGATTTCGGTGAACATCTGAACGTGGTAGACCTGGCCAAATTCGTCATTATGGTAATTGAGAATCCGCTCCTCGCCGGTCCTGGCGAGGGTCAGGTACTCTTTAGGCCCGGAAAGCTGGACGATGTGATAGTGGACTTTCTTGTGATTCGACGGGCTGACGGTTTCCTTGCATTGCGCAAAAGACTTATTCTCGTCAGCCATCAGTAAGCCGACCACACCAAGCAGGAAAGTGAACTTCATGCAGAGGGCGTAATTCAACACTTTTCTAGATTTCAGGGTTATTCAAACGTTTGTAAAGATAATTGCCTGATAAGTAGAATGCAATAGAATCGGCGGAAATGACTACTTTCTGCTCTATTCCTATGCCGGTTATTTGTAGGTTTCCGCGAACTTGCCCCTGGCTCCCTGATTTTCGTTTCCGGTTTTTCGACTTCGCTTTTGTAAAGGGGCCTTACAGCTATTAAAAAGGCATAAAAAAAGTGCGTTTACAGCTCATAAACGCACTTTTAACAATGTGACCAGAAGGAGAGTCGAACTCCTATACCCGAACGGGCACTACCCCCTCAAAGTAGCGTGTCTACCAATTCCACCACCTGGCCGTCAATCGTGATGCAAAAGTAGTATTTAAATCATACGACGCAACAGTTATGCCCTGATTTTTTTGAGAAAAAATGGCGCATTGCGCAAAAAAGCCTTCGTATTTGCGCAATTTGGTCGTAGTTTCGTGGCCCGAAAACGGGTTAGTGACCAAAGGATCAGACGGTTCAGCCATTCGGTCGACGAAGGCTCAGAAATATTAAAAATTTTAGATTTAGTAATTAGCATAAAAGCCCTGGCATCGATCCAAGGCTTTTTATGTTAATTACCGTTATGTGAATCCAGGTCCTAGGTCGACAACGGACGTCCGGCAGGGATATTGATCCGCTGGCGGTTGCTGGGGAAGGTTGCCTTCTTGGCGGTAAATTTCGCGTTCACATATTCTACCATATCGATTTCACCGGTAATGGTGTCGCCCGAGAGCTTTCCGTGGAATGTCATGGTGAGGTTGTCGCCCGGCACGCTGTACCGGCTTTGGAAGCGTACTTCGTCCCCATCGATGTTGCCGAACAGCTCGCGCGTCGCGAATTCGCCCTTATGCGTTCCGTACAGGTAGTTGCCGTCCTGCCTTTCGATAATGAATGTATGTTTGCTCGCACTGGTGTAAAACTCGATGCTCACATCCCAACGGCCTGCGATTTCCGCTGCCGGTGCTTTCATCGTCGCCTCGGCTTTCGGTGCGCTGCGCTTGCGGGTGAGGATTTCGTAAATGCGTTCCGCCACAATTTTGTCGTTACCGGGGCCCATCATATAAGCGGCTACGGTTATCGATGTGGTAGGCGGGCCGGATTGCGCTGCCTGGCCTCTGCGGAAACCGGTTCCTACGGCCACACGCGGTTTGGTGGTTTGCAGCTCGTCGGCTACTTCCTGGCCCGTGATGTTAAGCTTGGTAGGGTCCCAGGTTACGGTTAATGTCGGTGTTGCATTATCCAGTGCGCCTTCGGCAGGCTCCTTAATTTCGAGTTTAGCACTTGGAATGCCGTTCAGTTTCTTGGAAATGTTTTCCAGCCACGACACCCAGGTTCTCATTTCAGCCTTATGGTCACGAGTGGCCCATGCTTCCACAGCTGCGAGCATACCTATCATTTCTTCGCGGCCTACTTTATTGTTGCGGCAAGGTCCGTGGTGCGGTGCGCTGGCCTGCCATGCCGACATGAGTACATCCTTGCTACCGAGCATCAGACCTGCACATTGCGGTCCGCGGATTACTTTTCCACCGCTGTATGCTACCACCGAAGCGCCGGCTTGCAGGTGGATATTAGGGATCGTCAAACGCTCGGCCGCGGCATCCACCAGCAATGGTACACCGGCAGGTTTGGCGATATCCGCTACCGCCTTCACAGTCCATGGCTCATCACCCGGCATCATGTAAATCATCGCCGTGCGCGGCGTGATGGCTTTTTTGAGCTCTTCGATGGTCTCTACCGTAATGATTTTTACGCCCACGTTACGTATCGCGTGGTCATACACGTTGCGCGAGGATCTCGGGATAATCACCTCTGTTTTTTCAAAACCTTCGAGATTGGGAATACGGATCAGTTTTTCAGGATTACCACCTGCGATAATGCCTGCGGTTACCTCGTTCATACCCGCCGCGCAGCCCGATGATACCATGCCCCATTCGGAGCCGACGATTTCTGAAAGGCGCTGGCCTACACCAAATGCCAGCTCGTCGATCTGTACATTATACTGGCATGCATATTCCATGGCCTGACGAACTTCGGGAAGCTCAATGGATGCCCCGATAATGGTAAATGTCCCCCGGCAGTTGATAATCGGCTCCACGCCGATCGACTGATAGATTTGCGGTCCGGGCTTCAAGGGTCCGGGTGCTGATACGGCTGCCGCAGCTTGCTGAAACCATTTCGGTTTGCTGCTCTCGGCAAAGGCGGCCGACGTGCTGGCCGCCGCGCTCAGAACGCCTCCCGCGAGCGGGATCATGGAAAGATCTTTCAAAAGTTCTCTGCGTTTCATTGGTGTTAAGGTATTGGGGGTTTTGAATGGTTAAAGGGCTTTGTCAGGAAAATAGGCCGGACGTAGTCGGGTGTTGTCAACGTTGTCAGGTGTTGTCAGGTGTTGTCAATTGTTGCCAGGTATTGTCAAGCATTGTCAGATATTGAGGTAAGGATGCCTGATTTGATTTGGAATACCCTTTTTTTGGAATAAATATCTTGCTGTTCGCTTACCGGGGGCCTGCTCCCTGGCCTTGTTGGCCCTGGGCGCCCGCGGGGCGCTCCGGACGAGGCAGGTTAACAGGCTCTACGCGGGCATTGAGCGTGTACACGATGTTGCCACCGCGGATGGTGGCTTCGGTTTCGATGCGTTTTTTACCGGTGATTTTGCCGTCGCGGGCGTAGTAGCCGAAGTTGCCGTCGCGCAGGTTCAATAGGGCAACATCTGCGGGTGAGCCTACGGACAGGTTACCGAGCTCCTCGCGGCGGATTTCCTGTGCGGGATTCCAGGTGCTGGCTTTGATCACACTTTTGAAATCCATACCCATGGCCATAAACATCGACATAATGTTGTTCATATCCTTCATCGCCGAGTTCATACTGCTCGTGTGGAGGTCGGTGCTGATGGAGTTCGGGTAGAAACCCTGCTTGATCGCGGGCTGTCCCTGGGAGAGAAGAAAGCTGGCGCCTCCGAAACCCACATCAAAGATCACCCCGCGTTTCTGCGCTTCGATGGCGTAGGGTTTCACTTTGTTAGTCGATACATCGACGATGGATTCGCGACCGCGGCCGCTGTTATTGCTGTTTCCGCCAAAGCAATGGGTGTAAATGTCGCCTTTGCGGAATTTTTTCAAATACAATTCTTCCAATGGCAAAACGGGATTGGCGCTGCCGAAGTCGACCATGATGGGGATGTTGGCAAGCGTACCTGCCTCCAATGCACGGTCGGTCGGTGTCCAGTCGTGCCCTACGAAATGCGCCAACTTTACGCCTACGACGTCGTTGGGGTACTTTTTGGCCATTTCGGCGGTAGCCTTCGCGTCCATTTCTTCGAGGCTGTTCTCGAATTTCCCACCGGCCATTCCCTCGCCTACAATGTTCAGGAAAGCCAGCACGCGGGTTTTGGAGAGATCGATGGTTTGCTTTTTGAAAGTCTCAAAGGTCTTCCAGCCGGAACTTCCCGCGTCCACTACGGTGGTGACGCCTGAGCGGAATGTGAAACCGTCAGCAGGCAGCCCATTCGGGCCGTTGCGGTAGGTGCCTTTGAGGTCGGTGCCCCAGAAAAAGTGGACGTGAATGTCGATCAGCCCGGGCGTGACGTAGAGCCCTTTGGCATCTACCACCTGCACGGCCTGGCTGGCGTCGATGTTTTTGGCTACCAGGGCGATTTTCCCGTCCTCACCGCCGGGTGTGCCTTCAATGGCCACATCCATGACGGCGTCGATGTTGTTTTTCGGGTCGATCACATGCCCGCCTTTGATCACGATGCTGTATTTCTTCTCCTGCGACCAGGCCGGCTGGCACAGCATAAAGAGCACCACCAAGGCAAAAAGGGAGAAAGCTCTCATAATATATTAAGGGTTTAGGATAGATAAATGCTTCTGTACAATGCCGTTGCAAGCAGGCTGCATTCAAGATGAGGACACATATTTAACATCAAAACCCCCATCGCCAGCCTGTAATTATTTTCAGGATACCCGGTATGCTGATAAAAGCAGTGATGGTACTGCTTTTACGCTGGTATTCAGCCCCAAATACCGGAATTTTTTGCTCGGGCGGTGTGCTCTGTTGCCCGTACAAAAAGATTGCTCCTTTCACGCAACGGCAGTGATTTTTAGCGCGTAAAATGTTGCAACGAACCTCGGACCCTTATGCAGCATATTTTACGTTTTACCGCCATTTTCTGCCTTTTTTTTCCAGCGGCGCGAGCCCAGGTCGATTGCAGCAATGTGGGCTTCGAACAAGGGAATTCCAACGGCTGGGTGCTCACCTATGGCGCCGTTACCGATGCGAACCAGCAAACCGTTTTTCAGAGCGAGCAAAATGGCACGCAGAACAACAAGCATTATGTTACCAGCCTTTCCGACGGCAACGATCCTAAAATTCCGTCCATTCCGATGGTGGCACCGGGAAGCACGCACTCGATCCGGATCGGCAATGTGAATGAGGGCGGGCACTTCAGCCGCATTCATACCGAATATACCGTTACAGCAGATAACACGCTTTTTCAATACAAATTCGCCGTCATTTTGCAGAATACCGGCACCGACGGCCGTGCCAATCACGAACCCTATCAGAAACCCGGGTTTAATATCCTGATATTCGACAGCAATGGAGAGGAATTGCCTTGCAGCAGCTACGATATTCAACTGGAAGGTACCAACACGGTCGAGGGTTTCCAGGCTTCGGGCGATATTCAGTACCGCAACTGGACGGTCGGGGCGATCGACCTGCGGAATTTTGTAAGGAAAAAACTGACGATCGTCGTGACCGCCCACGGGTGTACGCGGATGAGGCATTTCGGCTATGCCTATTTCGACGCCGAGTGCCTGAAATCGGAGATTAAACAGGTAGCCGATTGTCCCGATGCCGATGGTTATATTACCCTGGCCGCGCCCGAGGGCTTCGGGAAATACAGCTGGAACAATGGCGCAACTTCCCAGCAGATCCGTGTGAAAGCCAATGTGGGCGATCAATTTCATGTGGATATGGTCCCGCGCGGGAGTCTCGACGAATCCTGCGCGCTCGGCTTGGATTTTACGGTTGCTTTTAAAAAGAAAACCGCCACGCTGGCGCAAGCAATCTGCGAGGGAGATGTGTATGCATTAGGTGATACTTTGTTGAAAACCAGTGGTATTTATATTCGTAATGTGAGCAAAAGCAATGTATGTGATAGTACCGTGACCCTGACGCTCACCGTGAACCCCGTTGGGAAGTTTACCCAAAACCTGCGCATTTGCGAAGGAGAAAGTGTGAAGGTGGGGGATAGTACCTATTCAGAAGCCGGTACCTACGTCCAGAATATCCCGCAGCCGACCGGCTGTGACAGCCTCGTGACAACCATCCTTGAAGTGGTGAAGCTTGATGTATCCGTCACGCCGACGCTCTCCATGACCCAAGGTGATAGCGTCCACGTGGAGCCGATTGTTGAGCCTGTGGGTAGCTACGCTTATCATTGGGACCAGCAGGGCCTGTCTTGCACCGATTGCCCCGATCCATGGGCGTCGCCGCCCAAATCGACATTGTATCACCTGGAAGTATCGGACGCGGACAAAATCTGCACGCGACAGGCACGTGTACAGGTGTACGTGAAGCCCTGCGGCATTGATATACCCGACGCATTTTCTCCCAACAACGACCAGTTGAACGAAGTGTTTTACGTGTATGGCAATGCCTGTGTGAAGCAGGTCAGGGAGATGTTCATTTACAATCGCTGGGGCGAAGTGATTTACCAGAAATCCAATTTCGCTGCGTCCGATCCATCGGCAGGCTGGGATGGTACTTACCATGGACAGAAGACTTTGCCGGGTATTTATCCCTACAAAATCAGGATAGAATTGACGAATGGTAAGTTTTTGAATTATAAAGGTGTAGTGAATCTACTTCGCTGAATGTTGAATGCTACTCGGGAGCTTGCCGGCGGGTATTTCTGAAAAGGAAATATGAGCAATTCCAATTTGGGACTATTGCCTGGAATTATGTGAAATAGATCGGCGATTTGAAGTCGTAGAATTACTTTTCGTAGTGATTATTATTAATAGAATAGTGATTTCCTCTTGCGTATTTTAGAATAGAATTTCGCTTTATTGCATTGAAAAATTGTCCCTCGAATACTACGAACAAGAGAAGCTATGAAAAGAATTTTGCTGTTAATTACGTTGATTGTTTCATTAAAATGTGTGGGACAAGGCTCTATTGAAGGCGATCGGGCGGCGTTGGCTGCGCTTTATAATGCTACGGATGGCTCTAATTGGCTTCGTGACGACGACTGGCTGAGCACCACTCCTCCGTTTGATAACCCCTGTGGTTTTTTCTGGTACGGAATAACTTGTGAAAATGGCCGTGTTACCGGTATAAATCTCTCAAACAATAATTTAAATGGCCCGCTGCCGCCCGAGATCGGCAACCTTACAGAACTCAAAACGCTAATTGTCCGTCATGAGCGGGCATATGAATTTGAAAATGTACTGGCATTTGTCAATGGCTCGATACCGGCGGAAATAGGGAACCTCACGAATCTCGAATATCTGGATCTGGCCGGAAATCATTTCACGGGTAATATCCCCGCGAGTTTTCAAAATCTTAAAAAATTAAAACATCTTGATTTAAGTTATATCGCGTCGGATCCCGGCTTCGATCCTCATGGGTTTCTCACCGGGAGTATTCCCACGGAGCTAGGCAATATGCCCGAGCTCGAATACCTTGCTATTGCCGATCAGGACATTACCGGAATTACGTCCGCTTTGGGAAATCTGACCAAATTGAAGCACCTCGACCTTGCCGGGAACAATATTACCGGAACACTCCCGGCCCAATGGGGTGCGTTAGTGAACCTGGAATATCTTGATTTGCATTTCGAATCGTATATGAGAGCCAATCAAAAGGGTGCGCTGTCGGGGGCTATTCCTGCACAATTCAATGCACTCACCAATCTTAAATACCTGAACCTCGCAAATAACTCCCTGACCGGGCCGATCCCTAATTTGCTCGGCATTCCCATATCGGCGGAAGTGCATTTGGAATATAATGACTTCACTTTTGCAGGTATGGAGACGAATATCAGCCGGCTGGATTATTATGACAACCAGGGGACGGTGCAATTGCAGCTAACGATACCCCTGGGGGCGATAGACGGGTCGGGCCCGGGAGGTCTAATGGAAATGCTTGTGGGAGGGAGCATGGCCAACAATACTTTCTATTGGTATAAAGACGACGTGCTGGTTTACAGCGGTACCGGTGGGGATTTCTCCTACTACTATCCATCAAAAAAGGGCGTGTATTATGCCAAAGCAACCAATTCAATTGCCACTCAGCTTACTTTGACCAGCAATAAATACGACGTAATCGGGTTTCCGGTGACGCTGGTTTCTTTTTCCGGCCAGGCAGCAGCGGGAGAAAACAGGTTGCATTGGAAAACAACCTCGGAAACCAACAATAAAGGGTTTCAAATAGAAAGAAGTGCCGATGCTAAAACATTCTCGACGGTTGGTTTTGCAGATGGTTATGGGGATACCAATGAAGATAAGAATTACAGTTTTGTCGATAAAGCTCCTTTGGATATTACCTATTACCGGCTGAAACAAATTGATCACGATGGTACTTCTGAGTATTCGAGCATTATCGTAGTCAAAAATGAATCCGCTATTTCGATCTATCCGAATCCGGCACAGAATGAGGTGACAATAAAGGGTTGGCCCGAGGGAAAACCAGTGGTAATATTTGATCAATTGGGACGAAAGGTGCTGGAACAACAGCGCGATTCGGCTGGTAAAAATGTTTGGATAGGAGGCCTGGCCAAGGGGATTTATACCATTCAGGTCGGAGATTCAAAAAAGCAATTGGTAGTAGCCGACTAGCAGGTCCTTCCGGGTCACTTTTTCGGCTTTTTTATCAGACGATTTTTTAGTACCCGCTGATAAAGCAGGTTGTTGAGCCAAATGAAAATAAGTACCCCAATAATGATGAACACCGCATTCAGTTTGTAAGAAAAGCCGACAAATTTCTCCTTACCGTCAAGTGAAAGCTCGAACCGGAGCCAGGAACGCTCGACGGTAGTGGTAACATGGTCGAAGGGAAGTGCCTCGTCGTAAATGATTTCGGTAATGAAATGGCCGGTCGTATCCATATAACCGTACTTATCATTAATGCGGATCATCGAAATGCCGTGGTTGAAATAGGAAGCAAAATCATATTTCAACGGCGTCCGTATTTTGCCTGATTTATCGATATGCCCGAACTTACCATTGATGGCAACGGCGGAACGGTCTTCCGCGGTGAAACCAGTGGCTTCGTCGTACAAATGTGGGATCCGCAGTTTGCCGGTTTTATCGATACAGCCCCATTTTCCATTTTTCTTAACCCAAAACAAACCATTAGTGGGCTTGCGGGTATCGGTATATTCAAATGGAACAATGAGATCTCCGGTGAACGGACTAATATAACCGTACTTATCGCCGTATTGCACGCGCTCCATTCCCTGGCCGGAATACTTGTAATCAGGATCGATGTCGTCGAGTGTTACAGGGACTTTCAGCATCATATTTTTATCGATGATGCCGTATTTGCCTTTATAAAGAAAATGGTAAATGAATTTAGACGCTTTAATTTCCTTTTCGATAAAGCGGCTGAAATTGAAATTCAGGATATGGAAATCCATCGGCCTTTGTATCCACCATAACACGTCTTCTTTCGTATCGTGATTGCACAGGAAATCGATATCCGAATCCTTGATCAGATAATGTCTGGTATAGTGGTGAATAGGGATTCGGTAAATCTCCTTGCCCGTGAGGCCAATATATGAAAGTCCGTAATGTTTGCCGGACGGGTATATAACCCAGGTTTTACCGTCGCGAAACCTGTCTGTGGAGGTGTATTTGGGTTCGATTACGATTTTTCCGCGTTTGTCGATGAATCCGTGCAGACCGTGTCCTTCGGCATCGAGCTCCATGGGTACAAACTCGGCGAGGCCCTCGGCAAAGTCACCGATGTCGCGGTAGGCGGGTGTAAGTTTGCGGCCGCTTTTATCGGTAATGAATGTTTCGTACGACCGGCACGGAATATTCACTTTCTTTACGACGTACACATCGTCGTATTCTCTGTATTCATTGTATTCTTTCAGCCATGCTTTGTTGCCCGCGGCGGGCGTCTGGGCCACAGCCAACGCCGATTGCAATAGGAAAAAGAGGTATGCAAGATGATAAAAAGTCGGTCGAAGCATTCAGAAAACGCGGTTTTCAGGTTAGTCGCGGCCACTGCGTAGTACCATCGGCATGGTGCCGAACGCGGCAGGCATTCTATTTTAACCTGCAAAAAACAAAAACTTGACAGGATTATCGATTTTCAGACGGGTAATTATTTAAGAAAATAGGTTTAAATTAACCTCAAACTTATTCAGGAATCATGTCGCTGGCCCGGAACGAACAGTTTTACTCGCGTTTGCCTGCCAACCATATTTCGTTGGGCGAACTGCTTACGGAAGAGCATCTTTTTTACAATGTGCCCGAGTCGTGGCATGTGGTGATTACCGACATTCGGAATTCGACCGGCGCCGTTGCGGGCGGGATGCACGAGACGGTCAACCTGATCGCGACAGGCAGCATCGTGAGTGTACTCAATATCGCATTCAAGGCGGGTATCACCGTGCCGTTCTTTTTCGGTGGCGACGGGGCTACTTTCATTGTGCCGCCCGCGATCGCCGATGCCGCCATGCGTGCGCTGGCGGTTTTCAGGAAAAATACCAGAGAGAATTTTGCGCTCGATCTTCGCATCGGTATCGTCGCGGTGAGCGAAATTTATGCCCAGGAATATGAACTGAAACTCAGTAAGCTCAGAGTGTCCGGCGCATTTTCGATTCCCGTCATATTGGGCGACGGACTGTATTGTGCCGAAAAACTCATTAAAAGTGAACAGTACCGGTTCGACTATGAGCCCAAGCCGGACGATGAGCTCGACCTCAGCGGTATGCAATGCCGGTGGGACAAGATCGGCCCGCCGGAAATGGACCAGGAAGTAGTGACGCTCCTTGTGACAGCCCCGGCCGGTAAAAAGCAGGCAGAATTATTTGCGAAGGTGATGGAGCACGTCGACGGTATTTATGGGCCTTTCCCGCGGCGGCAGCCCATTTCTGTTGCCAGGCTGATCTGGCGGACGACCTTCAAGAAGATGGAAATGGAGATGCGGGTGAGGGAAGGTGGCACGAGCATTCTTGGCCTGGCCGCGTCCTGGATTGCCTGGCTCTTTGGTTACGTATACTTCCGGACGTCATATGGCAGGAATTACCTCAACAGCCTGGTCGAAATGTCGGATACATTGGTGATCGACGGGAAGATCAACACCGTAATTACCGGCACGCCGGAGCAGCGTGAGCAACTCCAACGCGCCCTCGATGCCATGGAGGCAGCACGGGAAATCCATTACGGACTGCATGTGAGCGGCGAATCCGTGATGTCGTGCTACGTCCATGACCTCAAAGACGGCCATATTCATTTCATCGACGGCGCAGAGGGAGGTTATACCAAAGCGGCGGGGATGCTGAAACGGAAGTTGCGGAATGCGGGCGTTTAGCAACTACTGCGGAGGCCCTACTGGTAGCATATTTTGCACGTCCACCGGGAAACTGTCATATTTCTGATACAATTTCAGGTATTTCGCCGGGTCGATCACCGGTTCCGTCAATATCGATTTCAGCCCGCGGAAAAAGCCTTCCCGCTGCTGGCCGGGGTTGAATATGAGATTGATCACCACTTCTTCGTCGGATTGATTGGAAAACCCATGCGCGGTCATGCGCGGCACGTAGACTACTGCGCCCTCACGCGCGTGGACGGGGCCGTCGGCCAGTTCGACCGTGAGCGTACCTTTGCGGACGACGAAAGTCTCATCCATAAAACGGTGATAATGCAATCGCGCGCCGATCGTCGCGGGAGCCAGTTTGATTTCGTAGACACCCAACTGGTCGTTCGAAATGTCGCTGGTAACCTTTAATGTAATGCTGTTGCCGCCCATAGCCAGCACCTCACCTTCGCCTGGTACGAACATAACGGCTTTACTTTCAAGGGTGTCGGCGAGGAAGTCAGTTTCATTTTTCATAGCATTTGTCATGGTTTTGATTTTAAACAGGACAAATGTCGGAGTACCGTCCACCGAAAACATTTACAAATGTTGAGACTTCCAAAAATTACATTTCGGACCGGATGCGGCTGAGCTGGGTAGGGGTAATGCCGAGGTAGGAAGCGATTTCGTGCTGTTTGAGGCGCGGTTCGAGATTGGGATAGTCTTTCAGGAAATTGGCATAACGTGTTTTGGCATTGTCGTACCGAAAGGAAATTTCCAACGGTTCCTTTTCAATGACCCAGTGGAGCTCCATATAACGGATGTAGAATGCGGCGAGGTCGTGGTGCTTTGCGGTAAGTGCTTTGAAATCGTAGAAATTGTACTCCAAGGTTTCCGTAGCTTCGAGCGCTTTGATCGCGAAAATGCTGGGTGCATGCGTAAGCATTGCCGGCAGCGAACCTGCGAAATGGTTTTCGGGAAAGAACTTCTTGACCACCATGTCCCCGTCCGGCGACGCATAATACTGCGATAGAAGCCCTTTTACTACAAATCCGACGTTTTTGGGTGTTTGTCCTTCCTTCAAAAAGTAATCGCCTTTCGCGTAGGAATGCGGCCGGATGAGCTTCGCCAAATCCTCCATCGCCTCTTCCGAAAGCGTGCCGTAAGTATCGAACTTTGCACGGAGCTGTTCCATTTGTTTTAGAATTTGGTAGAAATATAAGGTTGGGCCGCCTATATTCAGTTAAGCAGGTTTAATAAAACTATGACAATGATTAGACGGTACAAAATCCACGTAACGGTTGGCCAGTAACCTATCCCAAGTAGCCTGGATCGCCGCATGTGCTCCCGGATCATCAATGCAATGATGATTAACCCGCTAATCCCGGCGATTTGCCAGCCAAGATTGATCATACAAATAATGGTAGTCACAAAAAAGGTCAATGAGCCTGCGAGAGAGATTGTTGCGAGATTACCGAGATAATCCCAGGTTTTGCTCTTTTTACAAAACATTAGCACAAAGTATTGGAGCAAAATGTGTCCTGCACCGATCGCAAACTCCCGTACAAACATTTTGCCCGACACTGTAGCGCCAATTAACGCGGGGTAAGTGGTCATAACGAGCGATGTAACAACCCAGCTCAATATGATCCAAGCAATGCGATACTTCAAATTAAACGATGGCTGATACCCGAACGGATTTTCAGTAGCCGCTGCCGGGATGATCACGCGGCGGTTGTAGGAAATGAATGCGTAGGCTTTCGTCGCAATCCATAGAAACGGCTTCCAGCGGAATAACGGGGCCAGGAGGGGCATACTTGTTCCGCAAACTTTCAGCAGACTTTCGATGCCGTAGGTAACTTCGCCGGTGGCCTGGTTGACGAGCGCTATTTCGTTGACAGCGCGTTGCCAGTCGAGATTAGGGCAGGCCGCGCCGGCATATTGCTGGTAGGCCTCGCGGCCGTTTGCGTCCAGCAGCCCGTTTCGCACAAATGCGCCCGTGTAGAGGTAGCACATCGGGCACTCGGCGTCGTACAAAATGATGTGATTGTGCAGCGTTTTCATTTTTATAGTATATTTTGAATTTTCAGTAAAAATTGAAAGTTTGATTCAAAAAAATATTACTTGAACAATTTGAAAATACCACCCCAAAACCAGCTCTCTTCCGCACCTAACATGGTTTCCAGGGTTTTATCAACGTTTTTGGCCAGTTTGTTGATGTCCGTAACCGACTTGTTGAAGGTGCTGAATTCGGGATCATTGGCGTCACCGGTAACCTTCGACAGTTCGTCAAGCACTTTGATAACCGGCTCCAACTCGCGTTTGCGACGCTCTTTGGCTACCTGCTTGGCGATATTCCAGACATCCTTGTCGGCAAAGAAGTATTCCTTCCGCTCACCCGGCTTGTGTTGCTTTTCGATCAGCCCCCAGCCGATCAGGTCGCGGAGGGTCATGTTGGCATTACCGCGCGAAATGCTGAGGGTTTCCATGATTTCCTCGGTTGTAAGCGGGTCGGGAGAAATCAGGAGCAACGCGTGGACCTGCGCCATGGTGCGGTTAATGCCCCATTCGGAGCCGAGTTTGCCCCATGATTCGATGAATTTCCGTTTCGCGTCTTCGAGTTCCATATTTCAAAGGTAATAATGTATTTAAACTTTCAAAACTTTTTGAAAGTTTAAATATTAAAACTTCGTTGTAACGGGGTCGGAAGGCAATGAGAGTAAATCTGAAATGCATTTGACTTGTAATCGGGCAGGAAACTGGCTGCTATTTTTAACTCCCAACCCGATTTGCCATGAAACATTTAGTCATAAAGAGCCTCGCAGGGCTCGCCCTTCTAACCATTTGCAATGCTTCGAAGCCGCACGGCCCCGGCACTGCGGCGGGAGTAAAGGTGGTAGAGGCCTTTCCAAAGCTGCATTTCGATTATCCTGTCGACCTTACGCATTCAAATGACGGTACTAACCGCCTGTTTGTGCTGGAACAGGAAGGAACAATCCGCGTTTTTGAAAATGCCGCGGCAACCTCGTCTGCAAAAGTGTTTCTCGATATTAAAAAGCTGGTGAGTTACGGCGGTGAGGCGGGGTTATTAGGTCTAGCCTTTCATCCGGATTACAAAAACAATGGCTATTTTTTTCTGAATTACACGACGAAGGTATCCGGCAAACTCGAAACGGCCATTGTACGCTATAAAGTAAGCGCCAGTGATCCTGACCGCGCCGATCCCGCCAGTGCGGCGGTGCTTTTTACGTTCGATCAGCCATTTGATAATCACAATGGGGGAGCAGTAAAGTTCGGGAAGGATGGCTACCTCTATATTTCAACGGGCGACGGCGGCAGCTGGGGCGACCCGAGCAACAATGGGCAGAACAAAAGTGCCTGGCTTGGCAAGATCCTGCGCGTAGATGTAAACAGCAAGGCCAAAGGAAACTACGGAATCCCGGCCGACAACCCGTTTGCGGGTAACAAGGAGGGATTCAGGGAGGAAATATATGCTTACGGCTTGCGCAATCCATGGCGGATCAGCTTCGATGATCCTACCAATACGCTTTGGGCCGGGGATGTGGGGCAGAACAAGCGAGAGGAGATCAATATCATTGTCAAAGGAGGTAATTATGGCTGGCGGTTAAAGGAAAGTATCGACTGCTATAATCCCAAGCGGGATTGTAATGCGGAAGGGCTGATCGACCCTGTGCTCGATCTCCCGCAAGCCAATGGCGAGCACTCGGTAACCGGCGGGTTTGTGTACCGCGGTAAGGCGGTGCCTTCGCTCGCGGGCAAATATGTATTCGGGGATTATGTGAGTGGGAGGGTTTTCGCGCTCGAAACCCAAAATGGCAAAGCGGTAAAAAACAGCGTGATTGCCGAAGGGGTAGGGCAAATATCCGCCTTCGGTACCGACCAGTCCCATGAGCTTTATATCTGTAACCACGGTACAGGAAAGATCATGAAACTGGCACAGCCCTAATTGGGCCTGCTTATTCGGAAACAGTACGTGGGCTGCCTGGCAGGACTTTTTTCAAGAAAGCCGAGACCGTGGCAAGCGTAGGTTCAAACCACGGATCGAAGAACATGAAAGTGTGCGGGGCGTCGGAGAAGGTCTTTACTTCGCTGTATGTCCCGAATGCATTTAGTTTTTGGATAAAATCCGTTCTTCCCGCGTGCATACGTTCCACCGAGCTATTGATAAACAGAAACGGCGGCGTTTTCGCGCTCACGTGTGCAAGCGGAGCGGCTTCGTTCCAGAGGTCGGGGCGCTCGCTTTTGGGATAGCCAAACCAGTAGGTAGCTGCGGAAATCGATCTGGAATCGTCACCCTCGCCCGATTCAGGGTGGATGAACGCTAGCGTACCATCAATGTCGATCACAGCCTGCACGGCGCTCGATCCTTCATTTTGGGCGCCTTCAAATTGGGATATTCCGTTCGTCGCGCCAACAAATGCGGCGAGTTCACCGCCAGCCGAAAAACCCAGAATGGCAATGCGTGCGGGATCGATATTGTAGTCTTTGGCGTGTGACCGCGTCCAACGTACCGCGGCCTTGAGGTCGTGCACCGCGGCGGGGTAGAGGGCCTGCGTGGAAAGACTGTAATCGGCTGTGATGCAGACGTATCCCTTGCTTGCGAGCTTACGCGCGAGGGTGTTGTTGTGTGTGCGATCGCCCGAGCGCCAGCCTCCGCCGTGCACCATCAGGACCGCCGGCAAAAGCATCTTTCCCCGTTTTTTAGGTTTGTACACATCCAGCGATAGCTTTTTCCCGCCGGTCGTCGTGCGGTAGGCAATGTTTCGGACGACCTGCACCGTGGCCGGCATTGTGGAATCCGCGATGCGGATATTCGGATAGCGCGCGATTTCATGCCGGTAAGAACCTTTCACCGAGAAACTGGTATCCGGTATGCCCGAGGGCTGCAAGCGCAGTTTCTTGCGAGGAACCCAGCCGGAGAATATATTTTCGATCGTGTATTTTTCCCTTTCCTGCGGCGTGAGCTGTTTCGACCAGGCCACGCGGGCGGCTGCATTCGCGCCGGCCCCGGTGCTGTTGTATTCGGCGTAAAATGCGGTTTTCTCCTTTTCAGGGAACATATTGTCGCCCTTCCACGGGTCCCAGCCTTCTTTTACGATGTGCCCGCCCATTTCGGTATCGATGAAAACCGTTTTGGCGAATGGCCGCCACGGGCGACCGAGGTACACCTTCGTCGCTTCCTCGTTGGCCGTAAGTTTGCAGTTTAAAAACACATAGCCGTAGGCCTGCTCGCGGGTGGTGGAGGCGGCGGTAATGTATGAGTTGGTGAGGCTTTGAATGGTACAACGCTGGAAAACGGCGGTAGCTTCTCCGAAAATGAAGTCGGTGGTACCGGTGATGAGGCAATCCTTGTAAAAATTCCGGCCGTCTTTGGAGGTGTATAATGTGTCCTGATTGCCCAGAATACGGCAATTGTAAACGTCGATGCGGTCGCCCTCGGTGGCCAGCGCCACGGCCTGGCCCACGCGCCCGGCAGTGTTTTCGATGGTCAGGTTTTGCAGGGTGCAGTCGCTGGCCTGCACCAGCACCGTATAGGAAGTATAGGTGCTGAACTTTGCATTGCCGGTGAAATCGCGCTGCGGAAAGTCCTTGCCCGAAAAGTCGTTGTGGGTAATGATGGTGTGTTCGGCACTCTCGCCGATTAGTGTAATATTTTTTTTCCAGGCGGGGATTACGAGCTTTTCGTGGTAGGTGCCATTTTTGACCCGGATAGTGGCCCTGATCTGCGAATGGTCGCGCACGGCATTCACGGCTTCCTGGATTGTCCTGAAATCGCCGCTTCCATCCTGGGCGACGGTAAATTGCTGCCCGATGGCCTGTACCTGCCCTTGTACATGGAGGCAAAGCAAGAGGCAAATAAACAACAGACCGATTTTCGTTGACATATTCTGTGAAATGGTTTTTAATAATGCAGTCAGTGAAAGTATAACTGCACCGCAAAGTTTTTTAAATATTATTTTATTATTATTTTTCATCCATATTGTTCTAAATGATTCAATTCATTTTGCAATGCCATGGAAACCCTTATCATTTTTGCCCTCTATTTGTATTCGCATTTAGGAATCGACCTGCATAAAAACCAGTATTATGCAGTCGATGACGGCCGTTTTTTTGCATTACCCAAATGCAATGAACTGATCCCATTGCAGAACCCCGATACGCTTTTTCTGGATGCGGCCGTTTTTCATGCCAGTAATGAAGTGAGAAGAAAATATGGTTTGGCACCATTTGAATATGACCCTGGTTTATACCTGGCGTCGTCAGGCCATGCCACTTCGATGGTGTATCGCATGTTTTTCAATCATACCAATCCATACAGCCCCTACGAACGCACGGCACAGCGGCGGGTGGAATTGTACACCAAAAGATTTAGAAGGATTGCTGAAAACATCGGCAAATACCAAACTTTGGTTAGCGGTGATTTTATGATCGCGCGATTTGACCGCCGTTTAAAACAATATGAGTTCCTAAATGAAAGCGATCACAAACTTTGCATTCCCTTCACTTATGCCGCCTATGCAAGGTTTGTCGTAGAGCAATGGATGGCTTCGCCGCCGCACCGGAGTAATCTGATGAACCCGGCTTACACTTACCTCGGTTGTGCCGCACGACTCTCGCCCGAACCTTATCTTCATAAAAAAGCTCCCTACGGAAGCCTCGTGCAAAACTTCGGCGGGGTGCAGTGAATGATTTAGAGTATAAATTCGTAGAATTGCCATTAACGGCATTTTACGGATTGACCTGCAAATCATGTTTGAGGAACTCAAAACCCATTTTGGCAAGCTGGTATCGCTCACACCCGAAGAGTTTGCGTATGTCAGTTCGCATTTCACCAGCCGAAAATTCAGAAAGCATCAATTCGTCGCACAGCAAGGCTCGCCGGTAAGTCATGACTTTTTTGTCGTGAAAGGCCTGCTGAAATCATCATTCGTCAATGAGCAGGGGAAAGAGCATATCCTTCAATTGGCGATGGAGGATTGGTGGATATCGGATTACCAGGCATATTTCAATCAAACCGACGCCACGCTCGATATTACTTGTGTGGAAGACGTGGAAGTGCTTTGCTTGTCGCTGGCGAACCGGGAAAAGCTTTGCAGCGAATTGCACCAGATCGAACATTTTTTTAGAAAAAAGTCGAATGCGGGATATATCGCCCTGCAAAGGCGCATATTGTCTTTGATGAGCCAAAGTGCTGCCGAGCGCTATCACGAATTGCTCCAAATGTACCCTTCACTGGCCCAACGCCTGCCGAAAACACTGCTGGCCTCTTACCTGGGCGTGTCACGCGAAACGCTCAGCCGCCTGTCTGCCTAGTGTGATCTACATCACATCAAAGTAGTGACCTTCTTCCTGTCGCATCCCGGGGGCAGGAGGCAATTTTGCATTGTCAAAACAATTCAGAAAACATGGCAAATACTTTGGTAAAACTAGCCCTCGCGGCTTCTGTGATCAGTTCGAACAGTGACGCGATGGCCCAGACAGGACAAAAAATGGAAAAGAAAATTCTATTCGTGGTTACGAGCCACGATACAAAAGGCAGCACGGGCGAACCTACCGGATATTATCTAGGCGAAGTATCCCACCCATGGGAGGTGCTTGCAGAGGCAGGTTATGAAATAGATTTTGTAAGCCCGAAGGGCGGTAAGGCGCCGGTAGACGGTTTCGATCTGACGGATCCGGTCAACAAGAAGTTTTGGGAAAACGAAGAGGCTCGCAGAAAGGTGGAGCACACGCTGACTCCCGACGCGGTAAAACCGCAGGATTACCAGGCGATTTTCTATGCAGGAGGCCACGGGGCCATGTGGGATTTCGCTGGCGACGCGAAGCTTGCAACGATTGCGGCTGAAATTTACGCGCGAAACGGTGTGGTGGCGGCTGTGTGCCACGGCCCGGCCGGGTTGGTCAATATCAAACTTGCCGACGGCAGCTATTTGGTGAATGGGAAGAAAGTCAATGCATTTACGAATGAGGAAGAGACAGCGGTAGGACTGGAAAAAGTCGTACCCTTTGCTTTGGAGACGAGGCTGATTGAACGCGGGGCGAAATTCGAGAAGTCGGGGAAATGGCAAACACACGTGGTGACCGACCAGCGGCTTGTCACAGGACAAAACCCGCAGTCGGCCAAAGCGGTAGGACTGGCGATGCTGAAAATCCTTGGAGAATAAGGAAGGTGTATTTTGATAAGCCGGTGTCCGAAATCACGAGTGGTTTCGGGCGCCGGCTTTTGTTCTTAAGTGTAATGGAACGGTGGTAAATTGCGCTAACTTCCGGGCGGTACATTGCAAACCCGAGTAAAATGGTGGGATAAGTGTGTAAATTAGCGCCGAACGTCTTTTGAGTTTGTATTAAACACTAAACCTGCATTGAAAACCTTTACAAGTCTGCGCTGGCTGTGGGCCGTGTTGCTGGTCGCGCCATTCTTCCTTCAATATCTGCCTGAAAAGCAATCGGCTCCCAAGCCCGCTGCAAAGCCCAATATCCTGTTCATCTTTGCAGACGACCAACGTGCCGACGCGCTGGGGATCGCCGGTAACACGGTGGTGAAAACGCCTAATATCGACCAGCTGGCGAAATCGGGCACCCGATTTGAGAACTGCTACGTCATGGGCGGGCATCACGGGGCGATCTGCGCGCCCAGCCGCGCGATGCTCATGAGCGGAAAAAGCCTGTTTCATGTATACGATGTGCTGGACGGTGTACATACGATGCCCCAGCATTTTGCGGAAAACGGGTACGAAACTTTCGGTACCGGCAAATGGCATAACGGCGGCCAAACCTTCGAAGCCTCATTTCAGAAGGGTAAGGCCGTCATGCTAGGGGGGATGAGCGACCATTTTCAGGTGCCTGTACGGGATTTGAACAATGGAAAACTCGGCGAGCCGGTGGTGAAAGGGTTCTCAACCGACATTTTTGCCGAAGCAGCGCTTTCTTATATTGATGAGTACGCAAAAGGCAAAAAAGCCAATCCGTTCTTCTGCTACATTGCCTACACCGCGCCGCACGATCCGCGTTCGCCGCGCGAAGATTATATCGGCAAATACCCTGAAAAAGACATTCCATTGCCAGGGAACTTTAAAGTTGTGCACCCATTCGACTATGGTGAAGCGCAGGTGCGAGACGAAAACCTGGCACCGTGGCCGCGAACGCCGGAAATGGTTAAAGCCACTTTGTCGGACTACTACGGCCTGATCAGTCACCTCGATGCCCGCGTGGGCGACATTATCCGCTCGTTGAAGGAAAAGGGACTTTACGAGAACACAATCATCGTTTACGCCGCCGACAACGGCCTGGCCGTGGGTAGCCACGGGTTACTGGGCAAGCAAAGCCTGTACGAGCATAGCATGAAGGTGCCTTTCATCATCACCGGGCCGGGTATTCCGAAAAACCAGGTGTCCAATGCGCTGGTGTACCTCTACGACATTTTTCCGACGCTGGCATCGGTTACAGGCCTACCCAAACCCGATGCGGTCGACGGCAAAAGCCTCTCAGAGGTGATCAGCGGTAAGTCCCAAGGCGTCCGGGAAAGCAGCTTTACGGCCTACCGCAACCTGATCAGGGCGGTGCGGGACGAGGAATGGAAGCTGATACGCTACCCGAACCGCGATTACACCCAGCTTTTCAACCTTAAAAAAGACCCGCTGGAAACGGAGAATTTGTCGGGCAAAGCCGAATACCGCCAGAAGGAGGAAAGTTTGAAAAAGGTGCTGATCCAATGGCAGCAGCAGACCGGGGATACCGTGGCCTACACGGCCAAAACGATCCTTCCAATGCAATACGATCCCACGAAGTCCGCGCGGACCATGGATAAGTTTCAGCCTAAATACACGCAGGATCGGTATTTTAAGAAGTAAATGTTAAAATCATGAAAAACGCCTGCTGCTCGGTTCGTGCGATGCTCCTGGCATTGTGTGTATTAATGTTTTGGAATGCGAATGCGCAAAAGCGCCCTAATGTTGTCCTCATCCTGGCGGACGATCAGGGCTGGGGCGATTTGAGCATCAATGGCAACACCAATGTACGTACGCCGAATATCGATCGCATCGGGAAGGAAGGGGCGCAATTTTCAAGGTTTTACGTCTCGCCTTTGTGCGCTCCCACGCGTGCGGGCCTGCTCACCGGGCGCTACCACTACCGCACGGGCGTGTGGGGCGTGTCCAACTCGCGGGAATTTATGAATCTCGACGAGATGACGCTGGCCGATCTGTTGAAAAGAGCCGGCTATGCCACCGGCTGCTTCGGTAAATGGCATAACGGAAGCCAGTATCCCTACCATCCCAACGGACGCGGGTTCGATGAGTTTTACGGAATGCTTAGCGGGCATTATGCCAATTATTTCAGCACCACGGTCGACCACAATGGTGAACCTGCGAAAAGCTCCGGCTACATTGCCGACGATCTGACGACGAAGGCCATTGATTTTATTGAAAAGAGTAAGAAGGCTAACAAGGCATTCCTGTGCTACATCCCTTACAATACGCCGCATTCGCCTTTCCAGGTGCCGGACGAGAACTATAACCGGGTAAAAGCGCGAGGTATCCGGCAATTTAGCCAAAACCGGGCGGAGGAAGACGAAGAAACGACGATCGCTGCATTGGCCATGACCGAGAACATCGACGACAATGTAGGCCGGATCCTGAAAAAGCTCGACGACCTGAAACTCACGGACAATACGATCGTCATTTATCTCAGCGACAACGGGCCCAATTCCTGGCGATGGAACGGCGGTATGAAGGGCAGGAAGGGTACGCCGGGCGAAGGCAGCGTGCGCGTACCATTCCTTATTCGATGGCTGGGGGTAATTCCCGCGGGAAAGGTGGTAAACGGCAATGCGGCATACATCGACCTGCTTCCCACATTGACCGATCTGACGGGTATTCCCATGAAAAAAACGGGCAAACCACTCGACGGTATCAGCCTCCAACCGGCTTTGACCGGCGACACCGAGTTGCCCGACCGGCTGTTATTTTTATCCATTAACAAAAACAACAGCGTAAGGAAGCGGCATTATTTGTACCAAAACAATGCGTTGTACGACCTCTCCAAAGATTCGACCCAGCAATACGACATCGCTTCTCAATACCCGGCTTTGACCGACAGCCTTCGCACGGCGTTCGATCAATGGTATGCCGAAGTTTACAAAAATGTAGATTCAACCCGCGGGCTGCCGGTAGGTTACAGGCAGTTTCCCCAAACCGTGTTACCATCCCAGGACGCTGTTCTGCATCGATCGTCCAGCGGCAGACTTTCTTACAGCGCCTCCGCACCCAACTCATCCTGGATTGCAAACTGGTCGGATACGGCTTCCTACGTAAGCTGGAACGTGGATGTGCACACCGCGGGCAGGTATCAGGTGAATATCCGCTACACAAGCGCCGACGCGGGCGACGCATTCAAATTAGTCTTGAATAGGAGCCAAATCTCCGGGAGGATCCCCGAAGCATTTGACCCGCCGCTCATTCCAAGCCCTGACCGCGTGAAAAGAACGGCCGAGTCTTACGAAAAGGAATTCAGGACATTGAAAGTGGGTGAAGTGAGGCTGGAAAAGGGTCAGGGCGAGTTGAAATTGCTTGCCACCGAGCTGAAAGGTGGCAAGTTTGCAGATATCAGGGCTGTTGAGTTGGTGCTTTTGAAATAATCTACTCAGTAATCAAAACGGCCCCTTCGCATTCACGCGATCCGCATTTCTGGCGGCGCCGGGCATTTCGCCGCGCTTGTCCTTCGCGGGTAGCGGCTCGCCGGTTTCGCGGTCGTACCAGTCGGGGGTGAGATGCTCGGGAACGGTATCGCCGGTGTCGTGCTGCCATTGGGCTAGTACCTTTTTCAAAGTTTGGATTTGTTTGGAATAAGTCTGGTTTCCAAGCAGGTTCTCGACTTGCGCAGGGTCCTTGAAATTGTCGAAGAACTCTTCCGAGGGGCGCGGTACCTTAAAGGCGTCGTCCTGCAACGGGCTTAACTTGCCGGTTTTCCGTGCGGCTTTCAAGGCTTTGGCCGACGGGCTCTGGTTGGCGTCGATGGGGCCGCCATTGTCGAGTTGCCGCCTTTTATTGATGATGTATAAAAAATCTTTCGTGCGTACGGCGCGCTCGTAAGCTTCGTAATCATGCCAGTTGTGTTCTGCGAATATATAGTTTCTGAATTCCTGAGCCGGATTTTTGAACAACTGCAAAAAGCTTTTGCCCTGGAAAGTCGGCCCGGCACTGATACCTGCGACGGCAAGTAATGTCGGTGCAATGTCCACAGCGCTGACCAGGCTCTGGCAGGTTTGGTCGGCCCCGATTCCCGCCGGCCATTTCACGAGGAACGGCGTTTTAATGCCGGCGTCCGTCAGCCGTGTTTTGCTTCCCGGGAAAGGACGTCCGTTGTCGGCTGTGAAAATGATGAGGGTATTATCTGAAAGTCCCTGGGCGGCAAGTTCTTTTTCCAATTCTCCTACATAATGGTCCAGCCGGGCTATTTCATTGTAATACGAAACCAGGTCTGCCCGCGTCTCGCGCGTATCTACGAGCGTAGGCGGCACCTCTACGTCACGCGCGGGATCGTGCTGCGGGCCGTTGGTCGATGCCGACCAGGGCCGGTGGGCATCGTAAGGCGAGAGCCAGAAGAAGAACGGCTTGTTGCGAGGTCTGGCTTTCAGGAGGTTAATCCATTGTACTTCACCGCCTTCTCCATTCTGTGCCTGGTTTACCAGCAATGTATCGTAAGCACGCCGCGTGTTGGGCCCTTCGTGCCATTTGCCGGCCAATGCCGTGTAATATCCTTTCTGTTTCAATAGCTCAGGGAAGTATTTCAAATGTGCCGGGAGTGGGGAATGCAACTCAGCCGCACCGGTATTGTGCGGGTACCGGCCCGTGAGGATGCTCGTACGGCTGGGGCTGCACGAGCTGGCTGTGAGGAACATATTGGTGAACTTGATGCCTTCCCGGGCGAGCTTGTTGAGGTTCGGTGTTTTCACTTTGCCATTCCCATATGCGCCGATATCGTCCCAGCTGATGTCGTCGCCGATGATGAATATGATATTGACCGGCTGTGCGGCCTGCGCAGCAATGCTGGTCAAAAGCCATGCAAGCAGAAGAAAATAGCGACGTGTCATGTTTCCGGGATTATATTGAAAAGACCCAATGCGTTCACAAAAAGCCATTTAACTATTAATTTTTCAAAAAAAATCATAAAAAATTTGCGTAGTTAAGTGGCTACATATAGATTTGTAGTCAAATAACTACGCAATGAACCTGAGACGAGATGTATTTCAAGCCATAGCAGACCCGACCAGAAGGGCGATCCTGCTACTGTTGGCGTCGCAATCCCTGACCGCAGGGGCGATCGCCTCGAACTTCGATACTGCCAGGCCAACGGTTTCCAAGCATTTGCAGATACTCACCGAATGCGAATTGCTGAAACAGGAGCAGACCGGCCGGGAAATTTACTATCACTTAAATCCCAACAAAATGAAAGAGATCGCCGACTTCATCGAGCCTTTCCGGCAAATGTGGGATGACCGGTTCAACAAGCTGGAATCCATTATGAAAAACTATCAATCCAAAAAATAACGAAACATGGAACGGAAGACGAAAATCAATGCCCAGGAGGGCAGGCAGGACCTGGTAATAACCCGGGAGTTTGAGCTGCCGCTCGACCTGCTTTTCAAGGCATACGTAGAGCCGGAGATCGTGGAGCAATGGATGAGTACGAAAGTAGTAAAGCTCGAAAGCAGACCGCACGGGAGCTGGCAGTTTGAAACGTCCGACCCGCAGGGCAATGTGGTATTGCGAATGAACGGCGTGATCCACGAATTCGTGCCGGAGCAGAAAATTACGCGCACGTTTCAAATGGAAAATACGCCTTACCCGGTGCAGCTCGAATTTCTGGTATTCGAAAGGCTCACCGATGAGACCAGTAAGGTTACCATGCAGATCGTCTACAAGTCGCCGGAAGATCGGGAGGCCGCGTTGAAACTTCCTTTTGCGGCGGGCATCAATATGGCGCACAACCGCCTGGAACAAGTTGTCAAACAATTAATATAAACCACCATGGAAAAGAGAAACAGAATCATCTACTGGATTTTTACCGCCTGGCTCGCGCTCGGCATGACTTCTACCGGCATTGTGCAGCTCATGAAAATGAAGGAAGAGGTAACAATGTTCGCGCACCTGGGTTATCCCGAGTACCTGCTGACGATTATCGGCGTCTGGAAAATTTTGGGCGTAGTTGCAGTACTTATTCCTAATTTCCAGCTTCTGAAAGAATGGGCGTACGCGGGGTTCTTCTTTTGCATGTCGGGTGCGATCGTTTCGCACATGGCATTGGGCGACCCGATCGGTGAGGTTGCACCGCCGCTTTTGCTGCTGGTTTTGACGGTAATATCCTGGTATTTCCGCCCGGCAAGCAGAAAGTTGATCCCTGTTCAAATTTAAAAGCACCTGATCATGAATAGCAAAGTCGACGCATATGTAGTCCAGGCCGGGCAATGGCGGGAAATAATAGAAGAATTACGAACCATTGCCATGGACTGCGGGCTGACGGAGGAGTTTAAATGGGGCAAGCCCTGCTATTCCTTCGAAGGGACCAACATCGTGGTTATCCAGGGGTTCAAAGCCTATTGTGCATTGCTGTTCATGAAAGGTTACCTGCTGAGCGATCCCGAAAACATCCTGATCAAAACGGGTGAAAATACGAAGGTGGGACGGCAGATACGCTTCGCCACGGCGGAGGATGTTACCGCATTGGAGCCGGTGATTAAAGCCTACATCCGCGAAGCGGTGCAGGCGGAGCAATCGGGTGTGAAGGTAACGATCGACAAATCATTACCTGCACCGCCGGAATTGCAGGACACTTTCGATGAAATCCCCGCATTGAAAAAGGCCTTCGACGCATTGACGCCCGGACGGCAGCGGGCATATATCATCTATTTCACTGCCTCCAAACAAACCCAGACCCGCCGGCTGCGCATCGAGAAAAATATCGAGCGGATCCTGAATGGTAAAGGTCTGAACGACTAACGTTTTTTAGTAAGTTAAATTAAAAGAAGAAACACTATGGCCATTGATAAAAAAGAGCTGTCGGCAGAAGGCCGCGATGAACTGTTTAAAACCTTAAAAACACGTTTTGAAAAACATAAAGGCCGTCACGAGGGCATCAAATGGGCCGATGTGGAGGCAAGGTTGAATGCCAAACCGGAAAGATTGTGGTCGCTCGACCAGATGGAGTTGACCGGCGGAGAACCGGACGTGATCGGTTTCGATAAAAAGACGGGCGAGTACATTTTCTGCGATTGCGTGGCCGAAAGCCCCAAAGGCCGCAGGAGCCTTTGCTACGACCGTGATGCGTGGGAGTTCAGAAAAGAACACAAACCGGAAAACACCGCATTGGACATCGCCGCCGAAATAGGTATCGAAATCCTCGATGAAGAAGGATATCGTCATTTGCAGACGCTCGGCAAGTTTGATCTCAAAACATCGAGCTGGATCAAAACCCCCGCCGATATCCGCAAGCTTGGCGGTGCGGTGTTCTGTGACCGCCGGTACGACACCGTTTTCTACTACCACAACGGCGCTGAATCGTATTATGCCGCCAGAGGTTTCCGAGGCACGTTGCGGGTTTAAGGAGGTTAAGCCGTAGGCCGTAAGCTATAAGCTCACGGCCTACGGCTTACTGCTTACTGCACAAAATCAATCAGATACCCGTCGATAGTCCGCAATTCATCAGGCGACAGTGCGATATTCATTGCTTGCGCATTGGAAATGGCTTGTTCCGTATTGCGCGCACCCGCCAGTACGACGGTAATGCCCTTTTGAAGCGTCGTCCAGCGGAGCACCAGCTGGGCGAGTGTCGCATTCTTTTCTTCGGCAATGGGCGAGAGCTTTTCGAGCAATCCTTTCACTTTTTCGAGATCGAACTGGCCGAAATAGCCGTTGCGATGATCGTCGCTTTTCAGGGTTTCGTTCCGGAAATACTTTCCTGACAGTAACCCCCTTTCCATGGGACTGTAAGCGATGATCCCGATGTTATTTTCAACCGTGTAGGGCACCAGTTCCGTCTCAATCGCGCGGTTCAGCATGCTGTACGCCACCTGGTTGGAGGCTGGAACGAACGTCTTGGAGGCATCTTTCAGCAATGGTAAGCCATGGTTGGAGACACCCGCCGCGCGGATTTTCCCCTGCCGGATGAGCGTTTCCATCGCCTCCATAGTCTCATCAATTGGCGTGGTAATGTCCGGCCAGTGTTGTTGCAACAGGTCGATGTAGTCGGTATTCAGCCTTTTGAGGCTTTCTTCCACTTCTTTGATAATATTCGCTTTCGAGGAGTATTTGTAAACCGAAAGGTTTTGGCCATTGTCTTCGATATCAAAAAAATGAGCGCCGTTTCGGCCATTACTGCCGTCCCAAACGAGCCCGAACTTGGTAAGGATCTGCACTTTCGTCCGGTCTATGCCTTTTAATGCGTCCGCAATCAGCTCTTCACTCAAACCGAAGCCGTAAAACGGAGCGGTATCCAATGAAGTAACCCCGTGATCGATTGAGGCGTGAATCGCTTCGATCGAGTCTTTTTTCTCATTTCCGCCCCACATCGTGCCGCCAATGGCAAACGCGCCGTAAGTGATTGCTGACAGTTGGAGGTCGGTATTTCCTAATGTTCTGTATTCCATTTTGATCAATGTGATATTTCCGGCTACAAAAATCCGTCGAATTGATGTATCCTCAAAATAACATAGATCATAGGTTTCTATAAGTGTAGTGATAGCTCATGTAACTGGCTATATCTTTTTTTACATTGCCGCTGCCCGTAGCCGTCGTTTTTAAGCTTTTCATATTATATTTGAATGTTCTTAATTAAACTAATTATAAATAATTACAAATAACCGATTTTAAATTAACCTGTTAAGGTGCTGATTGTGCACCATCTCCGTTAACCTATGTTCAGTACCATCTGTTTACTCTTCTTACTCGGGTTCATGTTCTGGATGAACACCTCTACGCGAATCTCCTGGCCCGATAAAAATGCCGTCATGGCCTTTATGGCCGCTAACCCATCGTACAGCCGTGTTGCGGCGGGGGCATTGTTTGCGATTGCTACCGGCCTGTGTGTGGGTTTGATGGGGGCGGGGAGCGGCCTCTTCGCTGCGGTTGTGATCCTGATGACAGCCGGCTCTGTGTCTGTGCTTTTTTTTCCGTTCCGTTACTTCGGGTCGGTGGGAGTCGCGATACTTTACCTGTGTGCGGTGACGCTCGAACTTGTTATCAACTGATTTTATGCCTGCCAATAAGAAATACCTGACCCAATCGCCCTGGCTGCGGCTGAGCAAAATCCTCGCCGGCAGTATCGGCGGGTATGCCGTTATGATGAGCCTGCATTTATTTTTCACAGCTTTCCTGCCCAAAGAAGACGTGATCATCACGGCCTGTTTTACCGGTTATATCCTGTGGGCTTTTCTGCTGCTTTATGCATTCATCGCCACGAACGTATGGCGTGTGTGGGGACTTTACATTCTTCTGACTATCGTATTTGCACTGCCTTATCTACTGAAATTCAACCTTAACCATGGATCCTAGGAAGTATAACATCTATTTTCACACCCACACCATCAGCGGGATCATCATTGCCGCGGTGTTGTATGTCATATTTTTTGCAGGATCTTTTTCCTTTTTCAAAGATGATATTGCTGCCTGGCAAAAGGGGCGGTCGGAAGTAGGGCACCAGTTTGACCCGCCATACAACCACCTGCTCGACTCACTTTCGCAGCATTATAATCTCCGGGGGCGCAACTTCAATTTTTATCTGCTGCGCCAGGGCCAGGGGACATACGTGGATATGACGGCCTCGCAGGACACGACCATCAGCAAGCCCAAGCCGAAACCTAAAAAGGAGGAAGGACGACGGAAAAGAGGGAGGAGGGACGATGACGACGCGGCTTATTTCCGCTACCATTTTGCCGATAAAAAGGCTGGCGACTATTCCGATAGTTATGATATGGCGGAGTTTTTGTACCGCCTGCATTTCCTGGCGCAGCTGAACCAGGTCGGTATCAATATCGGTACGCCATTCGGCTACCTGGTAGCAGGTATCGTCGCATTCCTTTTCCTTTTCGCGCTGATTACCGGCTTGTTGCTGCATTGGGACAAGATCAAATCCAATTTCTTCCTGTTCAGGCCGATGAGCAAATGGAAGACGGTCTGGACGGATATGCACACTGTTCTGGGGGTAATCGGTTTCCCGTTCCAGCTGGTGTTTGCGGTGACAGGCGTGGTGCTGATCGTGAACTACGTGTTGCTCGCTCCATTTGCCAACCTGCTCTACAACGGCGATTCCGACAAGCTGTACGAAAGCCTGCAATACAACAAGACCATTAAGGTGGATTACACCTACAAGCCCAAGAACGGGACCTTCGACATGGATGCATTCGTGGGGAAATGGCAGAAGGAGTGGAAAGACGCTAAAATCTCCCGCATTTACATCCGCAATTACATGGATGAGAGCATGCAGGTGAGCCTGGAAGCCAAACCGAACGCCGAGACCAACTTCGCCGGATCGGGATTTGCGACGGTCAACATTGCCAGCGGAAAAGTGCTGGAACAAAAGTCGCCCAATACCGACGGAAACTACATCGACGGCGTCAAGAGCCTGGTGTACCACCTGCATTTCGGAGATTTCGGTGGGAAGCCGCTGCGGATCGTGTTCTTCCTGCTGGGGCTGATGGGCTGCGCGGTGATCATTTCGGGCATTATGATCTGGCTGGTGGCACGCGACAAGGTCGCTACCGAGCTCCGCAAGCGCCGGTTCAATTTTTGGGCGAGCAACTTCTTCCTGGCGGCTTGTCTGAGTATGTTACCGGTAACGGCCTTTACTTTTATCATGGTCAAAATGCTCGATCACGTCGATCAGGCAGTGATTTACCGAACCTATTTTTACAGCTGGCTAGGGCTGGGTGTTTACCTGATGGCGCTCCGCAGCCTGCCGCGGATGAACCGACATACCCTGATCCTTTCGGCTGTCCTTTGCCTGGGCGTACCCATTGCCAACGGCATTTCCTCCGGTCTCTGGATCTGGAACACCTGGCAGCAGGGGGCTTTTGATATTTTCTTTATCGACGCCCTGTTTATCGTGCTCGCAGGTTCGTGCGCATATGCATTCACCCGTGTGAATGCGGAGGCGAAGACTTTCAAGGTGCTCAGCCTGCGCAAAGCGCCCGAAAAAGTGTTAAAGACAAGCGTGGTCAGAGAATAGGGTGACGCCTCACCGGGACGGCGTTTGCCGCTGGTAATCCTCGCCCCATGCACAAAGCGAATCCATGATGGGGATCAGGCTTTTGCCGATCTCTGTCAGCTTGTACTCCACCCGCGGCGGTGATTCTGCATAGGCCTCGCGCAGCAGAATGCCGTCCCGTTCCAATTGCTTCAACTGTGCCGTAAGCGTCGCCTGCGTAATGTGGGGAAGCTTGCGGCGCAGCACACCGAAACGCATCGGGCACTCCTCCCGGATCTTGTTCAGGAGCATCAGCTTCCATTTCCCGCCGATGATATCGAGCGTGATATTCATGTTGCAATTTTTTTCTGCAAAAGCATCAGAATCTTCATCTGTAATCGACTGATCTGCAATAATAGTATCGTTCGCCATACCTGGTATCGTCTTATAAACTACTTGATTACGAGCGTTGGCAGCCTGAATTTTGGCTGCAATTGAATGCGAACCGATCGTTTCGGAACGCCCTGATCATCCAACAACGCAATGAACATACAAATTTCAAAATGGCTCTTGCTAGCCATTATTTCATCATCGGTATTCCTGTCCGTGATGGACATTTTTATCGTCAACGTGGCTATTCCGCACATTAAAACGGGCATTCACGGCACCGACAGCGATATCCAGCTCGTGATCGCGCTTTACCTGCTGGGTTATGCGACGTTTTTGGTAACAGGCGGCAGGGCCGGGGATTACTACGGTAAAAAGAGGGTGTTTGCGGCGGCGATGCTGTTGTTTGTGGTTACTTCGGCAGCATGCGGGTTTGCACAAACCCCGTGGCAACTGAATGCGGCGCGTTTCTTCCAGGGAGTCAGCGCGGCGTGGATGATTCCGCAGGGGATTACCTACATCCAGGAGCTGTTTCGGGGTGGCCGGGAGCGGGTTAAAGCCCTGGGTATTTACGGAAGCGTAGCGGGAAGCGCCTCGGTGATCGGTCAGTTTCTGGGAGGCCTCCTGCCCGAAACGAACGGGTTCCTGGAAGGCTGGCGGCTCATTTTTCTCATTAACCTACCCATCGGCTTACTGGTGCTACCCATGGCGCTGATGTTTTTGCCTCCCGACCAGCGCAGGAAAGGAGCGGGGTTCGATCACTCGGGTGTGCTCTTGCTCACGGGCGCGCTCGTGTCCATAATATACCCGCTCATACGCGGGCGGGAGCTGAATTGGCCGTTGTGGTGCATCGCAATGCTCATTACAGGCGGTGTTTTGCTGGCCCTTTTCGTCACCGACCAAAAACAAAAGCAGCTAAGAGGCCGGTTGCCGCTGCTGGACGTCCGGCTATTCGGTTTCCGCGATTTTAACATCGGGATGGCAGTTGTCCTGTTCTATTTCATGGTCCAGGACTCCTATTTCCTGATCAACGTAATGCTGCTTGAAACAGGGCTCGGATTCAGTTCCGCCGAAACAGGTATGCTCTTTGTATTTCAAGGAGTTGGTTATGTGATCGCTTCGTTGGTTTCGTTGCGGCTCGTCCCGCTGTTTGGCAAGAAAGTATTGCAGGCTGGCGTACTGATTATGATTATCACCCTGGCTTTGCACATCGCCGTCCTGAATGGCCCCGATGTTGATCGGCAGCTTCTTTACCCGATCCTTTTCGCCTACGGCACAGGTTGCGGCTCGGTACTGCCCTCGCTGCTGGCCGTTGGACTGAAAAACATTCCCATAGAACTCGCGGGAGCCGCTTCCGGCACTTTTTCAACCTTTCAGCAAACCGCGATTGCACTGGGCATTGGCGTAATAGGAGGGATTTTCTTTTCCAGTCTCGGTCCGTTGCCGGATGTAGCGGCATACATTTCGGCATACCGCATGGCTACCGTTACCAATATCGGATTGCTGGGGCTGGTTGGGTTCTTTTTGTGGCTGTTGCCGGGAGATGAACCGCTCAGATCGCCTGCCGATGCCGCTTGCCCCATTCAATCATCGAACTGATCACCGGGTCGAACGACCGGCAGTAGTCCGTCACTTCATATTCCATTCCGACAAAGCCTTCGGGGTGTGGTTTACGGATGATGATTTTGTTCATTTCGAGTTCGCGGAGCTCGCGCGTCAGTGTGCGGGAAGTAATGCCCGGAATGTACTTTTTAATCTGATTGAAACGCAGGTTACCCTGGCTAAGTGCCAGCATAATAGGCAGCTTCCATTTACCGCTCATGACGTGCAGGGTATCGCGGAGGTATTTCAGGTCGTCGGCTTCCGGCATTTGTTGAGGATTTGAAGATGCGCAAAGGTATCATGCAGGATACCGTTCGACAAGGCTGTGCATTGCGTCGGTATCATTGTTGGAAAAAACAATCGGATGAGCACAACAGATTCAAAATTAAGCATTGAAAACAATCCTGCCGCGTACATCGCGATACAGCAGCTGGTACAAAGGTATACCGATGTAATCAACCTCCGCAATTGGAAAGAGTTGTCTGAAATATTTGGCATTGATGCCGTCTGGAAGGCACCAAGTCCGATTAATCTGCAATTTGCCGGGCTCGAAGCGATCCTTGAGGGCATTCCCGCAAGCGTTGCCAAAACGGAATACCTGATCCAGTTTGCCACGGGTGTCATCATCGAATTACAAAGTGACACACAGGCAACCGTACGCTCACACCTGGCCGAATTCGGGCGTTTTAAGGATAGCGGCGAAAAACTGGAAGCCGTCGGCATTTTCAGGGATATTATGGTAAAACAAAATGGCGTCTGGAAGTTTCAGGAACGGGTATTCGAGCTACGGTTTCCAACGAGGGTGTAGTGCCAATACTCACAGTGTCGGCTCTCCTTGAATGTAGCCAAGCGATTTCAGGAAAACGTCTGTATCGCGCAGCGTCCTGGTAAACCATTCGCCGCGGTTGAAAAAGCCGTGCGGCTGCTCAGGGTAAAGGATCAGGTCGCCGCGGCTGCCGACTTCGGCCAGTTTCGCTTTGTAGGCCCCGGCAGTGGCTACCAACACCAGCTTGTCTTTCGTACCCAGCATGATTAGCGTAGGTGCAGCGCCTTTGCGGATGTTGTGATAGGGCGAAATTTCTGTAAAGCGGGCACCGACGCGGTCGTAGCCATATTCGCCCGGACCGTTGTTGAATACCGGGTTGAAAAGTACCAATGCATTGGGCCGGGAGCTGATCGACAGGTTTTCCGTCGGTTCATCGAGCTTCGTCAAATCGGTAGCCGCCGCCACATGCCCGCCTGCTGATCCCCCTGCCGCAACGATGCGGTCGGGATCAATGCCCAGCTCGTCGGCGTGCGAGCGCACATACCGGATTGCCGATTTGCCATCTGCTACGGCCTCAAACGGCGTGGTATGGTGTCTGGATTGGACGCGGTAGTCGGCAAGGATGGTCACCATTCCTCGTGATGCCAGGTAAATCGCTTGTTTTTGAAACTGCCCGATGTTCCCGTTGATCCAGCCGCCCCCGAAAAAGAAGACAATGGCGGGGTATCTGTTTCCCGAATCGAAGCCGGCCGGTTTGAAAACCCGCAGTGTGAGGCTCAGGGTATCCATTTTTTTATAAACGAATGCCTGTGGAATGGTGTCCTGGCCGGTCTGGGCGCGCAAATGGCCCAGACCGAACAATAGGAACAGAAAAGTGAGTCTTATATGCATGGTCGCTACTTGCCGGCCGCCGGCTGTTGCTGTTGTGTTGGTTGTGGCAGGCGGCGTTTCAACACGTCGTCCCAGGTGATGTAAGGATAAATATTGTACTTTTTAGCCTGTTCCTCAAAAAGTGCTTTCAGCTCTTCCAGTTTTTTCGGATTCTTTTTCGCGAGGTCGATGCGCTCGTTGAAATCCTCGTTCAGGTTGTAAAGCTGCCAGTCGTTGTTGTCCGGATTGGCCACGCTGATCGCACTTACGAGATTACCCGTCGCTGCCGACGTCGGTTTGTAGGCAAATGCCGCCTTCCAGCCGTCGTGGTAGATAGACCGGGATCCGAAAATGTAATAGTACTGCGTTTTGTGGCGTGAAGCAGCCCGGGCGTCATGTAGTGAATAAGCCAGCGACGTGCCTTGGATCGTGTCCTGTTTAATACCCCTGATCACTTCGGGCGCTTTGATGCCCGCAATCTCGAGCGTTGTCGGCAGGAGGTCTATCACATGCCCGTACTGCGTGCGGATACTGCCTTTGTCGGTAATGCCTTTGGGATAGAATGCGATCAGCGGGTTACGGGTACCCCCTTCCGAATGCGCGTCCTGTTTCCAGTATTTGAACGGCGTGTTGGCTGCTTGCGCCCAACCGAGCGGATAGTTGGCGTTGGTACCTTCCGGCGTGCCGATCAGTTCTATTTGCGCGAGGTTGTTTTTGACCTGTTCCGCTTCCGAAAGCGGAGCTGCAATGGCCGCTGCCGAAGAGCGGGTAATTACGCCGCCCAATGCCCCTTCCTTGCTGGCCCCGTTATCGCCGATCACGACCAGAATGAGCGTATTATCCAGCTGGTTGATCTTTTTGAGATGATTTACAATCCTGCCTACTTCATGATCGGTGTAGGTCAGGTAGCCGGCGTACACTTCCATGAAACGCGCGTACAGCTTCTTTTCGTCGGCCGAGAGGCTCGCCCAGGCGCGGATGTTCGGGTTACGCTCGGGCAGGATCACGTTGGCTGGGATAATGCCTTGTTTCTTCTGTTGGGCAAATACTTTTTCGCGGAATTCGTCCCAGCCGCCGTCGAACTGGCCTTTGTATTGGTCGCTCCACTCCCTCGCCACCTGGTGAGGGGCATGCGTCGCTCCTGGCGCATAGTAGAGGAAAAAAGGCTTGTCGGGAGCCGCTTTTTTCTGGCGGTCGATGAAGCTGATCGCCTTGTCGGTAATCTGATCGTTGAGGTGACGGCCGTCAGGCGTTACATGCGCATTGTCCTCCACGAGGTCGGGCTTGTACTGATCGGTTTGTGAGCCGAGGAACCCGAAGAAGTGGTCGAAACCCTTGCCTGACGGCCAGCGATCGAACGGACCGGCGTCGGAAGCATCCTGGTCGGGCGTAAGGCCGTATTTCCCGACCGCGAAAGTGTTGTAACCTGCCTCACGCAGGATTTCGGCGATGGTACCCTTGTCGGAAGGAATGCGGCCGTCCCAGCCCGGAAAGCCGAACGACGACCACGTATGCGAGAACCCGCCTTCGTGCACCGAATGCTGATTACGGCCGGTCAGCAGCGCCGCGCGGGTAGGGGCGCATATAGCGGCCGTGTGGAAATTGGTGTAACGAAGCCCGTTGTTGGCCAGGCTGTCGAAAGTAGGCGTGCGGATCACCCCGCCGAATGTGCTCGTAGCCCCGAAACCGACGTCGTCGAGCAACACCCATACCACGTTGGGAGCGCCCGCCGGCGCTTTTACCGGGTTCGTCCAGACTTCCTTCGATTCAGCCAGCGTTTTGCCGACGGTGCCCGTGAAGGGCTGCTGCTGCTGTGTAATGTTTTGTGCATTAGTGCGGGCGGCCAGGCCGGATGCCAGCAGCGCCGCAAGAAGTAATTTTTGGGAATGCATATACAAAAAATGTTTGATTGAAAGTGGTGTGGAGTTTGACCAAGCCGGTGGCGGCAGGTTACCCGTCGGTTTTCCTTTTCTCTTCGAGCGGATACTTTTTGTTTACTTTGTTCAAAACCACGAACAGGGAATCGCTCCGCTCGTTCACGCCGCGCAATATGTACCGGCCCGGCGCGGGCTGCTCGTAATGAAGCGTGATATGTGCCGCCGTATCGACCCGGTTGTGCAAATGGAATACCTTGTTGACCGTATCTGCTTTATAGCCATAATAATAGCGGCCGATATTGCCGTAGTATTCGGTCGTCCGCACCGCATTACGCGTATCGAGTTGGAAGTTCTTGTTCACCTTAATGCTGATGGTGTTGAATTTCTCGAAGATCACATTCTCCCACCGGACCGAATCGGTAGGAGAGGGGGTGAGGAGCCGGTTGTTCAGGCGGAATTCGGAGACCTTGTAAAGGCCGGTGGCGGACGCCAGCCCGTCGTCGAGCGGGAGCTTGAACGACTTCCCGCTTGCATAGAGTTTTCCGTAGCTAAAACCCCTGAACAGCACGAAAAAGAATATGAAACCGTATTTGAATGCGATCCGGAGACGGTTCGGCCATTCATTGCGGAAATGGAGAGCAGGCACGAATGTGAGCGCCACAGCGCGGTGTTCGATCAGGATCTGGTAGAATTTGCGACTGTCGCGGACGAGGAGCAGCAGCGATAATGCGAGCAAATGCAGGCTGGTAAGCTCCACCCCGGCATCATAACCGATATTTACAAACCAGATCGGCAGCAGGATCGCCACCATCATCAGCGCACCCAGGGTGGTCGTACGGCGGAAAAGCAGTAGTACCGTCGCTACCAGTTCAAAAATGCCCGCAAATACTTCGAAAAATGGGGAAACCCCCGTGGTAAGCCAGTAGAGCTTGCCCGGGGTGAAGTCGCCCAGGTTGGTATTGAGCTGGCTGAGGGTGGGGAAAGGCATTTGCACGGGAAATACCTTCGCCCAGGCAAACCACGACATCCGGAGGATGATTCCGTACCGGGCTGCGACGTAAAACCAGTAATACAGCTTTTCAAAATCCTTACGCCGCCGGTCGAGCAGGTTCCAGCCGAATCCAGCGACAAGGCAAACCAATATCGTGACGAACCAGCCTGTGTAGTTTTTGCCTTCCTGGCTGGCAAAGAACCACGGATTGTTTTGTGAAACCACATCCAGCCAGCGAAAGGGGGAGGCATTCACATTAAAACCGGCATCGAAATCCTGCCGGTAAAACTCGGGGTTGAACGGAATCGTACTGATCACCGCGTAAATCAGTGCGGCGCGTAGGAGAATTTTTTCATACGGCTTCCATGCGGAGGCCAGTGCTTCGGTAGAGCTGGACATAAGTAAAATAGGTAATTGCGCCGCAAATTAGCCATTTTGAATATTAGTCAATTTAATCTATAAAATAAATAGATTAATATTTTGGAACATTACCACTAACGCCTTCGGCAGCTTTAACATTTCATTAACTTTCTTTTACAAATCGTTTGAAAAAGCAGGACACAAAAACTTGTAGGTTTGTAAAAATCCCTGATAACCAATAAAGAAATGAAGAAATGCTTACGCTTGCTCGTATTGCTGCTGGCTGTTTCCAGCACCTGGTGTGAGGCGCAGAATGCGCCGAAAGAGGTCGCGAAGCCCGATACTATGGGTATCATCAGCGCACACGGTCCCCAGGGGATCACGCGCAACATCATACAGGACCGAAAAGGCAACATCTGGATTGCTGCATTTGACGGGATCTTTCGGTATGACGGGAAATCGTTCACCAATATCACTGCCAAAGTCAGTTCGGCCCGCTTCTTTTCCGTTTTGGAGGACAGAAAGGGTAATTTTTGGTTCGGTACGATTGGTTCAGGAGTTTATTACTACAACCCTGAACAGGCAGCTGGTGAAGCGTTTCAGCACTTTACAACAGCGGAGGGCCTTGTCGACGATAGGGTTCCCCATATTTATGAAGATAAGGGCGGCAATATCTGGTTCGGTACGTTGAAGGGCGTAAGCCGCTATGATGGGAAACAGTTTCGGAATTACAGGGCGAATTGGGGGCCGTCTTTCACGAGTCTGGAAACGGGCGAACTTCCGCCCGACGACCATGACGATGTTAATTCGATCGTCGAGGATAAAAGTGGAAAATTCTGGGTTGGGACGAGGGGGAATGCCCGCGTTTACGATGGGAAAGTATCATCGCTCCTGGTCCATGGCGGGCATACGTTTACAAATGTCCGTACGATTATCGAAGATAGTAAGGGTAATGTCTGGCTAGCGGGGCGGGATGGACTTTGGCGTTACGACGGCATTACATTTACCCAATTTACGGATGATTTTGTGGGGTATGTCCACGAAGACCGGATGGGAAACATTTGGACGAGCTCAGAAGATGCCGTAAGCGGGAAATGGGGCATTTCCAGGTACGATAAAAAGGTTTTGCACGACAAAAAGCCAACTGCCACCAAAATACCTTCAGAATATGCAATGAATGAACGCATGACTTTCGGAATTCTGGAGGCTAATGACGGGAGTATCTGGTTCGGTTCTTTGGACGGTGTGTATCGTTACGACGGCAAAACGATTAAGGGTTTTAAGTGAGAGGATTTACAGTACTTACCGCTTACCACCCCTTGATGGCTCCGCCCTGAAATATCCGCGCGGCGGCTTCTTCCACTTCTTTGGACTGATATGCTTTCACATATTTTTTTACTTTTTCCTCATTTTTGTTGTCCTCCCGTGCCACAATAAGGTTTACATACGGCGAGTCCTTGTCTTCGATGAGCAGGCCGTCGCGGGTGGAAATGAGGCCGGCCTTGCCTGCGAAGTTGTTGTTGATGATCGCCAGGGTTACGTTTGCGTCGTCGAGGGTGGGGGGAAGCTGCGGGGCTTCGAGTTCCAGAATTTTGAGGTTTTTGGGATTTTCGGTGATGTCGATCACCTTGGGGAGCAGACCAACCCCTTCTTTTAGCTTAATCAGGCCATATTTTTGGAGCAGCAGCAACGAGCGACCGCCATTGGTGGGGTCGTTGGGGACAACCACCGTGCTACCGGGTTGGAGCGCTGTGAGGCTTTTGATCTTTTTGGAATATCCGGCGATGGGGTAAACAAACGTATTTCCGACGACAGCGAGCTTGTAGCCGCGCTGTTTTACCTGCTCATCGAGGTAAGGCTTGTGTTGAAATGCATTCACATCTACATCGCCGTGGCTCAATGCTTCGTTGGGTACCACGTAGTCGTTGAATGTGATGAGTTCGACATCCAGCCCGTACTTTTCCTTGGCCACTTTCTGCGCTACCTGCGCGACTTCGAGCTCGGGGCCGACGGCAATGCCGACTTTAATGTGGTTGGGGTCGTTATCCGAAGCCGCTTTTTTGTTGCAGCCAGTCATTAATGCAGCGCCGAGGCCGAGCAGTAGGAGCAGGTTTTTAGGATGATTCATTTTATAGCTGTTTTTAAATTAATTACCGGTGATCTACCCGCTTGGAGAGCATGTCGCCCAGAAACTGGATCACGAAAACCAATGCAATCAGCAGTAGAAGCACAATGTTCATGATTACCGCGTCGTAGCCGATGTAGCCATATTGGTAGCCGATCTGGCCCAGCCCGCCTGCGCCCACTGCGCCACCCATGGCCGAGTAGCCCACCAGCGTGATGAGCGTGATCGAGGCGACGTTGATCAGCGAGGGTAATGCTTCGGGAAGCAGCACTTTGTACACGATCTGAAATGGTGTTGCCCCCATGGCCCTTGCGGCCTCTATCAGCCCTCCGGGTACTTCTATCAGGCTGTTTTCAACCATCCGGGCAATGAAAGGGGCGGCTCCGATGCTCAGTGGCACCAGCGCGGCGCCCATGCCGATGGACGTGCCTACAAGCGCCCTCGTGAACGGAATCATCCACACGATGAGGATAATGAAGGGGATCGCCCTGAAAATATTGATCACAACCGAGATCGCGCTATTCAAAACCCGGTTTTCCAACACCTGTCCCTGGCGTGTCAGGAAGAGGACAATGCCGGTAGGGAGACCGAGGATAAAACCGAAAATGCCGGATGTAATGGTCATGAAGATCGTTTCTCCCAGTCCGGCGGCCAGGAGTGATACTACCGGATCAGACATACCCCAATAATTCAACTTTAATGTGATGGTAAATGAAAAAATCGATGGCCTTCTGGTAGTTGCCGGTGCGGCCGGAAAGTGCAACGAGCACCACGCCGAAATTTTTGTCGCCCACGTGGTCCATTTGCGCGCTGATGATCTTGGTGTCGATCTCGAAAAGCCTTGCTGCCTGGGAGAGCAGGGGCTGGTCGGCGGTATCGCCGGTAAGACGCAGCCGGAGCAGCGGCGACATGCCGCCCTCATTGATCGCAGTTACCCGTTGCCGGTAATGCTCGGGGATTTCCACGTGCAGCGACGCGCTGATGAACGACCGGGCCAGCTCGGTTTTAGGATTGGAAAATACCGTGTTCACAGGCCCTTTTTCCACCAGTTTACCCTGGCTGATCACCGCCACATCATGGCAAATGGATTTCACCACATTCATTTCATGCGTAATGAGCAGAATGGTAATGTGGAGCCTGCGGTTAATGTCTTTGAGCAATCGGAGAATCGAAGCGGTAGTACCCGGATCGAGCGCGCTTGTGGCCTCGTCGCAAAGCAAAACTTTGGGACTGCTGGCCAGCGTCCGAGCAATGGCTACGCGCTGCTTTTGCCCGCCCGAAAGACTTGCAGGATAATCCCCCGCTTTTTCCTCCAAGCCTACCAGCCGCAAAAGCTCCGTTACCCGCTCACGGACCTCGTGTTTTGGTTTACGATCCAGTTCGAGCGGGAATGCGACATTCTCGAAAACCGTACGGGATGACAGCAGGTTGAAATGCTGGAAGATCATACCTATCTGACGCCTTTCGAGCGCCAGTTCGCGGTCGGGTAGGGTGGTGAGGTTTTTTCCGTCGATGTACACTTCACCGCTGGTGGGTTTTTCCAGCAGGTTCACGCAGCGGATGAGCGTGCTTTTGCCTGCACCTGACGTGCCGATCACGCCAAAAATCTTCCCACGCTCCACTTTCAGCGAGACGCCGGCCAGTGCGGTCACTTCCCGGTCCTTTTGTTTGAAAATCTTGGTAACGTTCTTTAATTCGATCATGAGTCAAGCCGGCCATTCCTTATTCGGTTTGCAATTTAATCTATAAAGTCTATGGATTAATATATTTCTTTTAAAAAATGCAGCACTGCACGCTTGGCTGCCGTCCGGTGCGGGTGATTTACCTTCGACATAACTTTTTGGATACTTTGCTGCCGATTGTATATTATTGATTATGAAAATCCATATCATGGGCGCTTCCTGCGCGGGCTCGACAACGTTGGGAAATGCGCTGTCGGCGACGTTAAAAATGCCGTATTTCGATACCGATGACTTTTTCTGGGAGCGCTCGGACGTGCCTTATACCGTGCGCAGGGATGCACCTACGCGAAGCAGGATGCTGCAAGAGGCTGTTTCAAGGGTTGACGACTGCATTGTGGGCGGGTCGCTGATCAGTTGGGGAGACGCATGGCTGTCGGTGTTCGACTTAGTGGTCTTTCTCTATGTCCCGAAGGAGATTCGAATGCAGCGCCTCGTGAAGCGCGAAATAGAACGGTACGGCGAGATTATTTACACCGACCCGGTACGAAGTCACCTCTTCCGGGAATTTTATGACTGGGCGTCGAAATACGATGATCGGGATTTCACCGGTCGCAACGTGGGGATCCACGAGCAATGGCTCGGGAAGGTTTCGTGCCGGGTAGTGGAGATTCGCGGGGATACTACGGTGACTGAGCGGGTAGCGAAGGTGGCGGCGATGATGGACGAATCGGAGAAGCCACTCAGGCTTTGAACAATTTTATTAATCGAAATCAAACGAAGCGCTTGGAAAAGGACACAGTACCCAACCTAAAAACCGGTAATTTCAATTTCAGTCAGATAGAGCGGTATTTTCTCACGGCGCCGGCCAACGATGATTTTCAGATTGTCTCTGACCGTACATTCTCGGATCTCGATCTGGAAGATGTTTTCAAATTCATTGATCGTACTTATTCCTGCGTGGGACAGCAGTATTTGTATCATTTGCTGAGAACGATTCCCCGGGACCGGGCGCGCGTACATGCGCTTGAAACCACCATTGATATTTTTAGGAAAAATGCGGCATTTCGGCAATTGGCGGCCGACGAGCTGAGCAAATTGCACAAGAGGGATGCTTACTACATTTCTTCCTTGTTCTATGGTCAGCACATCGCAGAACCGAAGTGGTTGTTGCTGATCAAAATACTATCCGGGGTTAGCCTGGCTGCAACGGCTCTGTCTTTCTTCTTTCCCAAATTGCTGCTATTGCTGCTATTGCTTTTTCCTGTCAACATGGGCATCCATTATTGGAACAAAAACAATTTGTACCAATACAGCAGTTCGATTCCGCAGATGCTGACCATGGTTGAACTCGCACACCGGCTTTTATCCATTCCGGAATTTGCCGTTTCCGAGCGCGTCCGAAAATCGGTTGATTCGTTACGGAGCACAGGTTTGAAAATGTCGATCTTCAAAATGGAGGCCCGGCTGCAAAGTGAGATAGGCCAGATTGTCGATTACCTGCTCGAATTGGTGAAAGCATTGTTCCTGGTGGAGCCCATTTTGCTTTTCAGTTCGCTCAGGACGCTCAAAGCAAAACGGCAGGACATTAATCAGGTCTTTCACTTCGCGGCTGAGGCCGATGCAGCATTGTCTATTCTTGCATTGCGGGCGAGTATCCCGCATCATTGCCGGATGGACACCGATTTGCGAACGGAAGGGATTAGCGCCAAGGGAATGTATCACCCGCTGATTTGGGACAGTGTTTCAAACGACATTGTCCTGAGAGGCCAGTGCGCGTTGCTGACAGGTTCGAATATGTCCGGTAAAACGACTTTCGTACGAACAGTAGGCATTAATGCCATCCTGGGGCAGACGATCAATACTTGCTTTGCCAATGAGTTTGCGATGCCTGTAATGAAAGTTCAGTCGGCGATCCGGATATCGGATGATTTGCTGGATGGCAAAAGCTATTACCTGGAAGAGGTGATTACAATCAAAAACCTGGTTGAAGAAAGTGCCGCCGGCGAGCGCAGCCTCATTCTGCTCGACGAGCTGTTTAAGGGTACGAATTCGGTTGAGCGTATTGCAATCGGGAAATCCGTGCTCAGCTATCTGGCCAGGCAGGGCAATCTCGTGTTTGTAGCCACGCACGACCGCGAATTGGCCGACTACCTAAGCGGCGCCTATGCCCTTTTTCATTTCACGGAAATCGTAGAAAACGAAACGATCCATTTCGACTACAAAATTAAGCCGGGCAAACTGGCAACTACCAATGCAATCCGGATTCTGGACCTGAATAAGTTTCCTGCGGAAATTGTGGATGAGGCGATGAAATTGTCGTCGGAGCTGGCGGGCAGGGGACGGTGAGGTTTCGTGAAGGTATTAAAGCAAAAAACACTTAGCAAAATTGCTAAGTGTTTTTGTTAAGAGCCCCCAGTCGGGATCGAACCAACGACCTACTGATTACAAGTCAGTTGCTCTACCAGCTGAGCTATGGAGGCCTTTTTTCTTTGTGATACCGTTTGTTATTCCGTTATCATGGTGCAAAAGTAGTCGAGCGGGATATACAATGCAACCTTTTCAAAGTAAATTTTTCAACTTTTTTTTCAGGTTTTAGATAGCCTCCTGAATAATAGTGAGTTGGTGTTTCAACTCATTCAGCTGGCTTACCGCATTGCTGATCTTTCTTTCGAATTCTGCTTTCAAACGATCCGAAGTTTTCGATTTCGCGAAGAATTCGATGTTATTCTGCCAAAGTGCAATGTCGTTTTCAAGCTGCGTGATCTTGCGGCGGATGTCGTTTTCCTTACGGTAAAGGTTGCGGCTGCTTTCACCGTCGCGCACCAGTTCCACTTCGCTTTCGAGTACGGCTTGTTCCTTCTCTTTGGTCGAGAGCTGGCCGATGGCGCTTACGTAGGTGTTAATGGCTGCGATATAGCGTTTCTGAATGGCCTGCATGTCCTTCTTGGGTACAAACCCTATTGACGACCATTCCGACTTGAATGCGCTCAGTAAATTGAGCGAAGATTCGTCCTTGTCCTTCGCTGCCGCCTCGATGCGCTCGATCAGGTCGGTTTTCAGTTTCAGGTTGTTTTCGAATTCTTCTTCCACTTCGCGGTTTTTGGCGCGCTTCTGGTCGAAATACGCGTCGCACGCCTTTTTGAAGCGATCGTAAATCGTGTCCTTGAATTTCTCCGGAACCTGGCCGATGCCCTTCCACTTCTTTTGCAGCTCGATTACCTTCTGCGTGGTGGATGGATTGTCTTCGCCGGTTGATAATACGGCTTCCGCTTCTTCGCAGAGCTGGTTTTTCAGGTCCAGGTTTTGCTCGCGCTTGGCTTCCAGTTGGCGGAAGAATTCGCCTTTGTTGTTGAAAAACGTTTTCAGCGCAGCCCAGAACTTTTTGCTAAGCTCTTTGCCTTCCTCGCGCGGCATAATGCCTTTCAGGGCTACCCATTGGTCCTGGAAAGCCATAATGTCCTTCGTTTTGGCATTCCATTCCTTAATGCTGCCCGAATTGTAGCTGGTGAACGGAACAATCGCTTCGTAGATTTTCAGCTTTTGTTCGTAGTTCTCCTGCATGGATTTCTTCTGCTCGGCGAACTGGCCGCGTTGTGCATCATAAAGCACGTCGAGTGCCTCTTTGAAGCGCTGCCACAGTTTTTCCTGGTCTTCTTTCGGAGCAGGGCCGAGGTGTTTGTATTCCTCGAAAATATGGTTGGCGTCATTGAGAATTTCACGCGTCATCGGGCGACTTTCCAGCGATTTACCCAGTTCCTCGACTTTCTCGCACAACTCTGCTTTCAGTTCCGCATTACGGCGGCGGTCGAGTTCTTTGAGTTCGAAATAGATATTCCGGTTGCTGAAATAGCGGTCGATCAACGCATTGTACGTTGCCCAAAGCGTACCGTTATGCGGTGACGCAACGTTACCTGCGGCTTTCCATTCTTCCTGGATCTTCTTGAATTCCTCCCAGCTCGATTTCAACCCGGTTGCATCCGTTTCGCGCGTACCTTCCTCGTCCACGAGCGCACGCAGGCGACCGAGCAGCGCGGTTTTTACGTTGAAATTCTTCTCTTTTTCCTTCTCCTGGCTTTGGTAGAAGGCATTTTTAAGACCACGGATTTCACGGCTCAGCGAGTCGATTTTCTGCGTATCGCCGTCGTATTTATATTCAAATCCATCTTCGCCGCCTGTTTCTTCGACAAACGTTTTCAGCGCAGCTTCACGGTCTTTGTGTTTGATCTGATCGAGCACCGTACGTACCCCCCTGGCGACAGCTTCTGCCTTTTTCAGCTGAGCGGCAGTAGCGGCTTCGGCACGAATGCCTGCCAGTTCGTTTTCCAATAAGTTAACCAGTTGTTCCTTAGATAATTGGCTGTAATCCACATCAGGCGTCTCTTCCTCGTGCTCCTCCGTCAACTCATTGTTAAGATCAATTTCAAGGGTATCAATCGTTTTGGGTGCCAGGTCGTCCTGCTCTTCGCTTTTGACCCCTTCTTGTTGTTCTTGTGCCATCGTGATGCTTGTTTCGTACGTACGGTCTCTTATAGATTACAAATCTAATAATCTTTCCTCTGAAATGGCTACTTTTGGCATCCCAACATTGAACATATTAGTATCCAATGGATCATAACATTGCAAATATCCGTTACGATTATCAGCTCAAAGGGCTATTGGAAGCCGACCTCGATCCTGATCCGCTGAAACAGTTCAGGTTATGGTTTAACGACGTGCGTGAGGCCGACATCAGTGAAGCGAATGCAATGCTGCTCAGCACGGTTTACGAAGGCCGCCCAACTGGCCGGATTGTGCTCCTGAAAGACCTCGACAGCCGAGGCTTTTCATTCTTCACGAATTATGACAGTAAAAAAGGCCGCGAGATGGAAGCAAACCCGCAGGTAGCGCTCACGTTTTTCTGGAAAGAGCTTGAAAGACAGGTTCGTATCGAAGGAAGGATCGAGAAAACTTCCGAAGAGGAGTCGAGTGAATACTTTGCCGTGCGGCCCCGTGGCAGCCAGATCGGCGCCTGGGCATCGCACCAGAGTGATGTGATCCCGAACCGCGAATTCCTGGAAGAAAAGACGGAGGAGTTGAAGGTTCGTTTTGAAGGCCAGCCGGTGCCCCGTCCGCCGCACTGGGGCGGTTACCGGGTGGTGCCTGATTACATCGAATTCTGGCAGGGGAGACCCAGTCGTCTGCACGACCGGTTGGCGTATACGAAGATCGATGGCGGGTGGAAAATTGAGCGACTTTCGCCTTGATCAATTTTGACCGGGTCGCCGGAGCAATGATTGAATGACTGAATGATTGAATGAGTTTATATAGAATGCAAAAGGCCCTTCGGATTTTCCGATGGGCCTTTACTTTGAATGATCGAGAGACATATTTAGTCATTCAATCATTCGGTCATCGCTCCGGCGACCCGGTCAAAATTATTATTTCCTCTCGCTCATCGGAACGAAATCCCGCTTAGGCGCTCCGGTGTAGATCTGACGCGGACGGCCGATTGGCTCTTTGTTCACACGCATTTCTTTCCATTGTGCGATCCATCCTGGCAGACGGCCGATCGCGAACATTACCGTAAACATATTGGTTGGAATACCCAATGCGCGGTAAATGATACCTGAGTAGAAATCCACGTTCGGGTAAAGCTTGCGTTGTACGAAGTAATCGTCTTCCAAAGCCGCTTTTTCGAGTTTCTGAGCGATCTCGAGAACCGGATCATTGATGCCGAGTTTGTTGAGCACGTCGTCCGCAGCCTTTTTGATAATGCGGGCACGCGGGTCGAAGTTTTTGTAAACGCGGTGGCCGAAACCGAACAAACGGAAACCGCTGCTCTTGTCTTTGGCCATATTGATGTATTTCTGCGTATCACCGCCGTCGGCTTTGATCGCTTCCAGCATTTCGATCACTTCCTGGTTGGCACCGCCGTGGAGTGGGCCCCACAATGCGCTGATACCCGAAGAAATGGAAGAGAAAATGTTGGCATGTGACGATCCTACCAGTCTCACGGTCGAAGTAGAGCAGTTTTGCTCGTGGTCGGCGTGAAGGATCAGCAGTTTATTCAATGCCGCCGAAACAACCGGATCCACATTGTATTTCGCTACGGGTAGCGAGAACATCATGTTCAGGAAGTTCGAGCAGTAATCGAGTTCGTTTTGTGGGTAATTTACCGGGTGGCCCTGCGATTTTTTGTACGACCAGGTTGCGATCGTAGGCAATTTCGCGAGCAGGCGGATGATATGCAATTGCGTTTCCGCTTCCGAATTTTGAGCGTTGGCGTCCGGGTAGAAAGCGCTCATCGCACTTACCAGCGATGATAGCACGCCCATCGGGTGCGCATTCACCGGGAAGCCTTCGAAAATCTTGCGCATATCCTCATTCACGAGTGTATGCGTACGGATTTCATGTTCAAATTCAGCGAATTGTTTTTCAGTAGGAAGCTCTCCGTAAATGAGCAGGTATGCTACCTCGAGGAAAGAAGATTTTTCGGCCAGGTCCTCGATCGAGTAACCTCTGTAATTCAGAACGCCTTCTTCTCCGTCGAGAAATGTAATGGCGCTTTTGGTCGCACCGGTATTCTTGTAACCTGGATCAATCGTAATATACCCTGTCTGGTCGCGTAATTTGGAAATATCTATCGCCTTTTCCTGCTCACTTCCTTCAATTATCGGGAACTCGTACTTTTTACCATCAAGGGTCAATTCAGCTATTTGGGACATAGAAATAAGAATAAAATTAAAAGGGTTAATGAACAGGCAGGCCAATCGGTCAATTCAAGCCAAAGTTTTTCGTTAACAGCGATTTACTTACCCAACAAGTTAATTTTGTGTTAAATGGCTTCGGGTTTAACCATTTCCCGGTCCGACACAAGCCGCAATATCCTAAAAAACCGCGTACTTTCTATTATTATCCGTGGTTTATTTGTGAAAATTCAAGACGGAAACAATAATATTTCACAATTTGAAGGATTTATGAGAATATTCTACTGTCTTGTGCCATTTGGACAACAATTTATGGTCTTATAGCCCCACTACACCACCCCTGAGCCACTTTTTCCCTCTGTTAAGGCATCGTTAACCGGTTCTTTGACCAGTATTCGTTTGATGAGATACCTCAGGTTCAACCCTGCCAGGATGACCGGCAACAAATGCGCCCCGTAAATGAACGACTTACCTGTGATCCGGTAGGAAAATGACGAAAAAGTGACAAATACGTACATGAACCAGAACAACGCAACGCCCGTCAGGACGAGATAGCTGAAAATAGCCGTCTTCTTTTGCGTGAACCGGTAAACCAGCTCACAAACCGCCAGCGATACACCGACGACGATCATGACCGTGAGCAGCGCTCTTGGGAAATTGCGGATATAATGATGCTTGTACACCAATACGCCTATTTTTCCGATCAGATTCGGATGCGCGAGGAGGTATGCATCCGTTACACTCAGTACCAGCAGCAATAACAAGCTGCTCCATTTGCGATTCATTACTTAACGACGTTTTTTTGGTTGGTTTACACTTACATAGTACCAGCATTGCCGCTTTTAAATTCCCGGTAATGCGCAATTATGAATTGGATTTTCTCGCTTTCGGACCATTCATCGGCTATCCAGTTGATTTTCAGTCCATCCTTTTCCATTTTCCTGAAAAAAGTCATCTGGCGTTTGGCGAACCGGTGGATCTCGGTTTCGAGTTTGGAATGCATCTCTTCGAAGGTCATTGCGCCGGTCAGGTACAGGGTTACATATTTGTATTCCAAACCGTAGTAGATTAACGAATCAGGTGTAATTCCTTGATTTAAAAGATTTTGAACTTCTTCTATTAAACCCAGCTTTAACCTGATTGAGAGCCTTTTGCTGATGCGCTCCCGCCGCGTTTCCACGGGCGGGTTCAGGCCGAAAATCACTGCCGGATAGGCAATGGACTCTGTGCCGAAGTCTATGGACGTTTCACTATGTTCGTTCAGGTAAGCGGCTATTTCCAATGCGCGGATGAGCCTTTTGCGCGTGGAAATATCGGCCAGGGCATGGTAACGGGAATCGGAGGCCTGAAACCTGGCGGTCAGCTGCCCGGTGGAAAGTAAATCCAGCTCCTTCCGCAGCGCCTCATTCACTGGCACCGTATCGTTGGCATGGCCTTTCAGCAATGCATATAGATAGAAGCCCGTTCCACCGCAAACGATCGGAAGGCGTTCGTTGGTGCGTATTTGTTGGTATGAATCCGCGAAGTCATGCTGGAAATCATTGACATTATATTTATCGCCGGCATCGCGGATGTTGATCAGGTGGTAGGGGACCGGGGCGCCGTTTACGATGTATTCTTCGAGGTCTTTGCCGGTCCCAATGTCCATTTGCCGGTATACCTGGCGTGAGTCGGCACTGAGGATTTCGCCGCCGATCTCGTGCGCTACCTGGGTAGCCAAACGTGTTTTGCCCGAAGCCGTTGGGCCCAGGATGATCAGTAGCGGGGTTTCAGGACTCATTTTCGTTGATTTTAATGTCCCTGACATATTTGATACTGCCCAAATTATATACTGTCAGATATTCAACCGGCAGTTGTCCGGCAGTGTGACCGGCTTTCTCGAGCGTACGCACACGCCGCATATGCGTAACGTCCACATAAGCCTCCCGTGGAGGCATGTTTCCTCTTTCCTCAAACCCGAGCCGCTTGTAGCTTCGGCCATCGGACCATTCAAGGTCAGCGTAGGTCATGATGTCGCCCGGAGACTTTTCGCGGATGAAGGCATTCAACAGCTTGTCCAGCGCACCTACCACATTCGTCCCCAGCAAGCTTGCGAACCGGATCAGCTCATGTGACCGGAAAGGGGAGCCGTTTTGTTCAAAAATGCGGGCGTTGCTGAAAGTAGCGACGGCCACCAGCAGTTCGTCTGCCGACGCGTCGAAAGCGAAATCGGTCGGCAATACGCGGTAATATCGTTTGGGCAGAAACAGGCCATACCGAAATTTCGACATTGTGCCGCCATTCAAATGATTGGCTTCCAGGAATCCCATTGTAGTTGCATTGTCGATCCTCCGCACGAGTGTCAGGCGGGCAGGAATCTTGGCCGATTTGCCCAGCATAGCCGCTAACCGCGATTGTACTACGCTTCTTCGGGACAGCCAGTAATCTTCCCAAATCACCACCGCCGGAACCCCTTCGCTGCGGATGGCTTCCAGGCGTTCTTTCAACGGGTTCAACAAGGTTTTGTGACCGGCTTTTTTCCAGGCCGCCAGATCCACCGGGATCACTTTCATAAACACCTGATCCCCAATAGCTACTTCCAGCACCGGCAGCATAAAATCCGGTTCCCGCGTTGCGTGGCACTGAAACGAGATGGAAGTCAGCCAGTTGTAAAGTTGTTCTGAAAATGATGTCGGTTCTGCCAAAGGGATGCTCGTAAATATGCGGGCAAGTTAATGCGGGATTCCAACACCACAAAAAAACGCGCCGGTGTGGCGCGTTTGCATTTTGAAATATTTTGCGGGAAGTTATTTACCGCCCAGCCCGAATATGATCCCGACGTTCACACCGCCGAATTTGGAGGTGGACTCAAAATCGATATTGTTGGGTGAGCCGGTTTCGGAATCGTGGTTTTTGTTGCCGAAAACAAAATGGTAAATCCCTTCTACCTGAATACCCAGGTTGCCGAATGCGAATACCAGACCGGCCCTGGGCGCCGCACCGAAGTTGCTGTGCTTGGACGATTCCAGCACGGTTTCGCCATTCCATTTCGCTTTGTATTTCGAAAAATACACCCCGGCGTCACCCCCTATGTAAGGGCGGATGGCACCGTCGGTAAAGAAGTAGTCCAGCGTACCGGTTACGGGGGTAAGCGTTCCGGTGGTGCTCAGCTTTTGTCCGGCCACGTTGTAGTCGCTGCCGTCGGCGTAAATCTTACCTGCGACACCAATCGCAAACTGCGGCGAGGCAAATACGCGGAGATTCACGCCACCACCTGCTACTGTCTTGGAGTCTTCCACGTTGGATTTGGCGATCCCGCCTTGTAAGCCGAGCGAAAACTGCGCGAAGCTGGCCGAAGTTGCCGTTACGATCAGGGCCATAATTGCCACCGACAAGATTAGTTTCTTTTTCATGCTGATTTTGGTTGATAGTTTGGAAACGATGCATCCATAATCAGTCCAACACGGAAAAATTGCATTGTACGGCTGCTATTAAATTGTCATACAATCCATTATAGTGACAATTTATTCTGAATGTACTATTTCAAAACGGCCTGGTTCTGTGCAAAATATTCCTCATCCTGACGGGCTGCCTCCCAACCGATGAGTGCCTTTTTGCGCAAGCTACCCCATCTGTACTCTCCCAGTATGCCTTCTTTACGGATCACCCGGTGACACGGGATAATGTAGGCAATCGGGTTGTCGCCAACCGCCGAACCAACAGCGCGGACCGCTTTCGGGTGGCCGATGCGCTCGGCGATTTGCTGGTAGGTAGTGACCGCGCCCTGCGGAATGCTAAGTAACGCTTCCCATACTTTCAGCTGGAAATTGGTGCCTTGCACGAGCAGCGGGAGCTTTTCGAGCGATTGTTGTGCGGGGTTAAAAATGCGCTGCACATAGCTGGCTGTCAGTTGCTGGTCCGGGCGGATGATAGCATAATGCCATTTGCGGGCTAGTTCGATGAGCTGGAAGTCCCGCGTGGCCTCGTCCACGAACGCCATGGCGCAAATACCCCGCTCGGTAGCGGCAATAAAGCAATCGCCGAAAGGTGTCTTGTGAAATCCGTAGCTGATAACCAGTCCTTTACCGGCGCTTTTGTATTCCTGCGGAGTAACGCCCTCGATCGAAATGAAATGGTCGTACACCCGGCTCTGACTCGAAAGACCGGCCGATTCGGCCAGTTCGGCAAGGTTGTTCGATTCCCGGATACGGTCTTTCAGATATCCTGCGGTAATGTATTGCAGGAACCGTTTTGGGCTTACGCCTGCCCACTCCGAAAACATGCGCTGGAAATGAAACCGGCTGATGCTGACTTCGTCGGCCACTTCGTTGAGCGTTGGCTGCTCTTTGGCGTTAGCCACGATGTACTCGATAGCCTTCGCGATTTTGTCGTAATTATAAGCTTGCTGGTCCATTGGATTTTTTAATTTGTTGATACAAATTTGGCCTGCGCCGCCCGCCTGGCCAACCCGAAACTTGCGTAACTATCTGCACCAGTCACTAAGCCGCGCTGGCACTGTTTATGTATGCCGGTATATATTCGCATCAGTTTTACACAGCCACATTAGCACGTTCCTTACAGCCATGAAATTACTTTTTGCCAGCGTTTTTACCATACTGATAGCCCATAGTACCTATTCGCAAAACTTCAAAGCAGAGCTCCGGAAGCTTAATGGACAGATTGAAGCAGCTTACAAAAGCAGGAAGCTGACCGCTAATGAGTATGCGAAACTAAAAAAGGAACGCAATGCCATTGAATTGGCGATCGACAAGGCGCTAGCCGACGACATCCTTACGCCGGATGAAAAGAACAGGATCCATTCAAAAATCGTCCGCTCGCGGAAGCGGCTTTCCAAATACAAGACGAATCGAGAGATTTATTAAAAGCGAAATGGCTCCTGCATTGCATTGCGGGAGCCATTCGGGAAGGAGGTTCGGGAAAGATCAGTAGTCTTTCTTGCCATCCTTTTTTGCCTTTTTGTCAGCTCTTTTTTCTTTCAGGGATTTAGTAGCTTCCTTTTTGGTGCTCCCTTTGTCCAGGTTTTTTCCTTTGGCCATGACTGTTGAATTTGAGTACTAAGAAATTTTTTAAATAACAGCAATATCGCGTGCATTTGTATTCTACACCCTAAAATTATTGCTTTTGGGTAATCCGGTCCATGATCAGGTTTGCCCGCGCGCCCGTATCGCCATTGCTCGGGCTCTTGCCTTCGCCGCGTAGTTCTGTCACGATGGATTCGATGAGCGGCTGCTGCACGTGCTGAGGATAAGGAATGTGAAATACCTCGATGCCTTCCGAAGTTTCGACGTGAATGTCGAATTTTTCGAAAAATGAAAAAGTAATACGGCCTTTGGAGCCAATAATCTGCGTTTCGTCCTCGCGCTGGTCTTTGTCGACCGTGTAGCACCAGCTTCCCTTACCCAACACACCCGATTCGAATTCAAAATTGGCGACCACAATATCGTCGGCCTCGTACAGGCCTGCCTGGTTGCGCGCAATGCCCGAGGCGTGGCGGATAGGCCCGAAAATAAATTCCAGGAGGTCGAACTGGTGGGAAGCCAGGTCGTGGAAATGCCCGCCGCCCGAAATTTCCGGTTTGACGCGCCAGCGCGGCTTTGCATTCGGTCCGACTTCTTCGTCATATGGCTGCCATTGGAGACAGATATCGATGAAGCGGACATCTCCGATCACCTTTTTGTCGATCAATTCTTTTACTTTCAGGAAGTAATCCAGTGCGCGCCGGTAGTAGGCTACGAACACCGGTACGCCGGTACGCTTGCTTTCGGCATTAATGCGGTCACATTCGGCGGCGTTCCTTGCCATGGGCTTCTCGATGTAAACGGGTTTCCCGGCTTGCATCGCCTTGAAAGCCAGGCTTTCGTGGGCATCGGGCGGCGTGGCGATGTAGATCGCATTGATATCGGGGTCGTTGATGAGCGCTTCGGCATCGTCGTACCATTTGGGTACGCCGTGGCGTTCGGCATAATCTTGCGCGAGTGCGCCATCGCGCCGCATAACCGCCACGAGCGTGGAGTTGGGTACCTTATTGAATGCGGGCCCGCTTTTGACTTCGGTCACATTGCCGCAACCGATAATACCCCATTTTATCTGATCCATCGGACAGGTTTTAGGTTTTGAACTAATCAACCTGCATAATAATTATTTAAGAACAGAAATCTACTTTAAAAAATAAGGCAACATTTTTCAAACGGTACGCATGGAATCACAACCGAATAACCCGCTGCACGGTAAAACACTCGAAGCAATTTTGAATGAACTCGTAGATTATTACGGGTGGGAGCAAATGGGTTATCACGTCAATATCAACAGCTTTCAACACGATCCCAGCGTGAAATCGAGCCTTAAATTTCTGAGAAAAACTCCCTGGGCGCGAAAGAAGGTGGAAGATTTGTACATTAAAATGCAGGAACGAAAATAGGGACTGTTTTATAAACCATTATTCACTTCAACAGATTGAATATTTATGGCTTTTGTAGATTATTATCAGATACTCGGAATTGACAAAAATGCTGACGATAAGGCTATCAAGAATGCTTACAGAAAACTGGCGAGGAAATACCATCCCGATCTGAACCCAAACGACAAAGAAGCACAGAAGAAGTTTCAGGAGCTCAATGAAGCGAATGAGGTGCTGAGCGACCCGGAAAAGCGGAAGAAGTACGACAAGTACGGCAAAGATTGGCAGCACAGCGAGGAATTCGAGCGCGCACAGCAAGCACGCAGGCAGGCGGGAGGGCAGGAGGGCCAGTGGTATGGCGGTAGCAATGAAGGCTTTTCCGACTTCTTCGAATCCATGTTTGGTTCGGGTTTCGGAGGTAGCCGGCAGGCGCGCTTCCGTGGGCAGGATTATCAGGCTGAAATCCATCTGGGCCTGCGCGATGCCTATGAAACACATAAACAAACTTTGACAGTAAACGGAAAGAATATCCGCATTACCGTGCCGGCAGGTGTTGAAAACGGGCAAACCATCAAAATTGCAGGCCATGGCGGGCCAGGAAGCAACGGCGGGCCTAATGGCGATTTGTACATTACCTTTTCAGTGGGAGCCGACGATAAATTCAGAAGATCGGGCAATGACCTGCATTTGAAAGTAGAGCTGGATCTTTATACCGCTGTGTTGGGCGGTGAGCTGGTGGTGGAGACATTGAGCGGAAAAGTGAAGTTGCCCGTGAAACCTGAAACGCAGAACGGCAGCGTGGTTCGTCTGAAAGGCAAGGGATTTCCGGTTTACAAACAGGACGGCCAGTTCGGCGATCTTTACGTGACTTTCGATGTAAAAATCCCGACTAACCTGACCGACCGCCAGAAGGAATTGTTTACGGAATTGTCTAAATCCTGAGAACGATATGGAAAATGATCAGTTGATTGCCGTTGAGGTATTCTGCTCGCATTACGACGTTGAATACACATTTGTAGAGTCATTGCAGGAGCACGACCTGATCGAAACAGTGATCGTCGGCAATGTGCGCTTTTTGCAGATCCCGCAGCTGAATCGTATCGAGCGAATTATCCGCCTGCATCACGAGCTCGACATTAATCTGGAAGGGATCGAGGCCATTCAGGGCCTGCTGAGCCGTATCGAACTTCTGGATAGGGAGGTTGCCTCGCTTCGGAACCGGCTACGGTTTTATGAGCCCGGCTTGTAATACCTCATGCATTGCCGGATAACCGGTTATCTTTGCACTCCCATTAAAACGAAGGGCAGGCCGGCGCCGGTCTGCCCCATTATTTGCTTATGAAATTTGAAGATTACCCCATTGCCGCGGAGATCAAGCGGAGCCTGGAAGCGGCCGGGTTCAAAAAGCCTACCGATATTCAGTTTAAAGCCATTCCGGCGGTAATGAAAGGGGAGGACGTGCTGGCGATCGCGCAGACGGGTACCGGCAAGACAGCGGCTTTTGCGATTCCGGTAGTGGACAAGCTGCATAAACAAAAGGCGTCCAGCCGTTCCGAGGGGATCAAATGTGTGGTTATGGTGCCGACTCGGGAGCTGGCCATTCAGATCGCCGAGGTGTTTTCGAGCATTTCGCGCTATACCAAAGTAAAAACATTCAGTGTATTCGGTGGAGTGGAGCAGGGGCCTCAGATCGCGAAACTGGAAAAGGGTATCGATATTCTCGTTTCGACTCCCGGCCGGATGTTCGACCTCGTGAGTCAGGGCTATATTAAGCTCGACCGCGTGGATACGCTCATTCTCGACGAAGCTGACCATATGCTCGATCTTGGATTTATCAAGGATATCCAGGACCTGATCCGGCATTTACCTAAAAGAAGGCAAACGCTTTTTTTCTCGGCGACCATTGATGAAAAGATTAAGAAATTAGCCTATTCGCTGGTCAGGAATGCGATACGTATTCAGATTTCGCCTAAAAACCCTGTTGCTAAGAATATCGACCATTCCGTTGCTTTTGTAGCCATGGACGACAAGCGGTTTTTTCTGGAACGCGTCATTCGGCAGAATGCCGAGAAAAAAATCCTCGTGTTCGTGCGCACGAAGGTGCGGGCCGAGCGGGTGTACAAGGCGCTCGAACGGATGGAAATCAAAAGCCTGACGATTCACGGGGATAAAGAGCAGGCCGACCGCCTTACAGCTATGAACGAGTTTAAGAAAGGCAATGTAAAAGTGCTGATTGCGACGGACGTGAGCGCGCGCGGGATCGATATTCCGAGTGTAGATTACGTGATCAACTATGATTTACCCGAGCAACCCGAAAATTACGTTCACCGTGTAGGCCGTACCGGTCGGGGGATGCAGAAGGGTATCGCAGTGTCTTTTTGCAGCGAGGAGGAAAAGCCCGTACTCGACCAGATACAGCAGTATCTCGACAAGCCCATCGCCGTAGTGAAACTCACCGCCGAGGATTACGCCGAAACGCTTGAATTCACCGCTGATACCACCGACGACCTTGGAGCGCTGATGCGGGAGATTGAGGAGTTCGAGTCGAGACAGAAGAGAAAAGGTAAAAAGTAAGGCATTAAAAAAGGCTTTCAGGATCGCTCCCGAAAGCCTTTTTTGATATGTGTGCGAGTACTTATTCCTCGAATTTGTCAGCAATAATTTGTCCGCGGATCTCTCCGTAAGGATACAACTCGGTAGGGATATTGATATACATCATACCGAGGATAAGCTGTGTTTGCTGCTCGGTGTTAGGGACTTTATAAGTACCGCTTACCTGGCCGGCAGGCTTGTCGGACAACGTCTGGATGATACCACCGCGCTCCCATGACGGATTTGCCGCGTTAAGCGTAACCGAAGTAGGGGTGATGTTCTGGAAATTGATGTTGTATTTAAGTTCCATGGTGTTCTTGTTATATTCAAAAACGCCGGTACCCTGTGCGGAAGAGGTAGCTTTTGGAACGGTTGGGCTACTATTAATGACAGCCGAGAACTTGACAATGTCATCTTTGTGAGGCCCTTCCTCTTTACAGGAAGTGACAAATCCTAACATCAAAACTCCTGCGATCAATAGTAAAAAACGATTCATTGGCTTTTTCATACAGCGTTAATTAAAAAATTTGACTCCTAAATATACATACAAACTCATATGTTGCAAAAATGATACCAGTGGGGTTTGTCAAATATTCCACAGATCGCTTTTACGAATATAGACGATGCGGTTGTTCCAAATGACCCTATCCCAATGGTCCACGGACCCGATAATTGTCAGTTTATGGCCCTTTCCGACTCTGTCCACCACACCCGCAGCCGATGAAGGCTCGTCGCGCAGGAAGGTATTTTCATTCACAATAATACACGTTTGATAAAGGGAAGGCACATTTAGTATTCCCAGCAGCGCGAGCAGATAAACGATGATAGAAACCTTGTGAATCTGCAAAATTGGCTCCTTCCTACGTGTCTTTGTAACCATTATGACAACTATATAGGTGCCCAAAGTTAGGAGCAATATTGGAATGTAATCACCATATTTTCGATAAAATATTATGAAATAGTTGTAATCGTCGAATTCATAGCCACTTAGATTTTGCTCTTTGGCGAGCTTGTCCATTTTTTCAAAAAGATGCCTTGAAGGCTGCACGAGGGCCAATTTGCTGAGAAAAAAAAGACAGTCGGTATAGTTGTTGGTCTTTTCCGCCAGAAAAGCGAGCTTCAAAAGCAGCGCCTGGCTATTTTTTTCAGTCAGGCTGAAATTTTTTTTGTAGAGCGTCTGGGCCTCCGCATACCTGGCGATAGCGAACAGAGAATCAGCCGTTTTGAGCTCCTTTCGGTTGACACAAAAAGCCGTATCCGGCATCAAAAAAGCCAGAAACAAAAACGAAAAAAACAGTTTTTTCTTGTAGGGTACTTGCATTATACTTTAAAGAATTCTACTTTTGCATCGCAATTAAGGAAAACGCCACGGCTAATCCAAGAAAGTAAAACCTCGAAAGTTGCAAAACAAGTAGAAAACGATTCCGTAGCTCAGCTGGTAGAGCAATACACTTTTAATGTATGGGTCCTGGGTTCGAATCCCAGCGGGATCACTTAAAGCGCCTCAAAAGGCGCTTTTTTCGTTTAAAAACGTCATTTTTTCACTGTTTTCGAAGATAAGCATATCATTCTGATTCATTCCAGATCAAAGCATTCGGTAACCTATTCGGTAACCTGCCTTGCTTACTAAATTAGGTTACCGAATGGACATGTTTGACAGAGGCGATTTTGACCAAGGTTTCTCAAACATCAATGTTTTTCTAACCTTAAACTGTGAGGATGATGAATTTCAAACAGAACATGACTGTACTCTTCTGGCTGTACAGACAAAAAGCGAAAGCAGACGGCAAAGCTCCTATCTATGCCAGAATCACAATCGACGGTAGGTATACCGAAATTTCTACAGGTAAGAAAGTAAATCCTGCATCCTGGGACTTGGGTACCAAACAAGTTACCGGCTCAGGATTGGAAGTAAAGCTTGCTAATCAGAGACTAGCTCAGTTGCAAACAGACGTCGAACGGATCTTCAACGGCCTTCAGACTCAGTTCCCTGAGGTGACCCCGGCAATGGTCAAAAACGTTTACCTGGGCAAACCTGCGATCGAGCAACCTAAGCTAGCTAAGCCTGCTGCCAAGAACGAGCAAACCGTGCTGGAAGTCTTCGACGAGTTCATTGCAAAATTCGAGAAGCGAGTGGAACGAAAGAATGCTTCGTTTGAGACCTTGAAACACTGGCGCAGCACCAAGAAGAAGGTCGCTGGTTTCATCAAATATCACTTCGATCGCGAGGACATTTACTTTTCCTCTCTTGGTGACACCTTCGCGGATGACCTCTATGATTATTTAACGCTATACGTTGCGAAACCACTAGCTGAGGTAACAGCGCGTAAAGAGGTGAAGTGGGTGCGTCAAATCGTCAAAATCGGGGTTAAAAAGAAGTATATCTCTTCCAACCCGATGGAAGGCTTCAAGTGCTCTGGCGGCGACGTAGAAGTAATCCCGCTAGAATTTTGGCAAGTCGAGAAAATCCAGCAAAAACAATTTAGCGTGGACCGAATTTCTGAGGTGCGCGACGCCTTTATTTTTCAATGCTTTACCGGCTTTGCATATCAGGATATCTACGACCTCAGTCCAGAAAACGTCGTCCTGGTCGGGCCTAGGAAAGAACGCTGGCTTGTCAAGCATAGAGGAAAAACAGAAGTCGGTGAAATGGTGCCCATTCTGCCGATAGTCGATCAACTGATATCCAAATACCAAGATCATCCTTACTGCCTTGCAAATCGCAAGCTGATTCCGGTAAATAGTAACTACCGCTACAACGTGTATTTGAAGGACATCGCTCAACTGTGTGAAATACGGGATATTAGCGGCGGAATCAGAAGGCTCGATACGCACGATGCACGCCATTTCTTTGCAGATATGATGCTTAACAACGGCGTTCCATTGGAAGATGTGAGCAAAATGCTCGGCCACCGAACCATCAGAACAACGATGCGGTACTGCCGAGTTAGAAAATCGAGGATAAGTGATAATGTGGCCAAAGTCAGGGACAAGCTGTTCTCGAAGTCTGGTTTGTTAAGACGGGCGTCCTAAATCATTCATGATTACTGGTCAACTCAACTCCGATTTGGCTACAAAAGCTCCTCAGCGAAAGCCGAGGGGCTTTTTCATTTCAATTCTTGAAAAACTGAATTAAGCTTGCTCACAAGGTAGACAAAGCATTTTTAGTTTGATGCCCGTGCGGGTATTAAACGGAAATTTTCACAAAACCTTCAAAAAAAGAAATTATACTGGGTATTTCGGAGAAGTTGACCACCTGATTCCGTGGCAAATTGACCACCTAATTGTCTGGCGGCCGGTGGCAGAAAAAAGCTGCAGAAGCAGTT
>NZ_PYAS01000005.1 GCF_003014695.1 Dyadobacter jiangsuensis
AACTGCTTCTGCAGCTTTTTTCTGCTACCGGCCGCCAGATAATTAGGTGGTCAATTTGCCACGGAATCAGGTGGTCAACTTCTCCGAAATACCCAATTAAAGACGCCGTTTGATATATCTCCTTACGACTCACGTTTTTGTAAGTCTTAGGCGATTTGAGAAACTCACTAATTCGGGGACCTTACTGATTTGAATCACCTTTGCCCCTCACCCTCCACGTTATTTTAGGCATAAAACCCCATAACAGCTCAAATTTAAACATATCTGTCTCCACTGACGGATTTCTAGCTTCCACCGCCCTGAGAAATTTCATAAAATTGTCGTTGGTCACAGACGGCAAAAGTGTGATAGATTTTTCATCACTGCCACTTACCTTATATTGGATTCTCCAATAACGATCATGTTGAAGGTTGGAGCTCAGACCGAGCTTGATCGCCGTAATAGAGGAAAGAGGAATTTTGATGTCGTTATCATAATGAAAAAATTCCTCGTCGAATTTGAGATCGCGATTGAGGAACCCACTTCTGACCCAGTACAATCCAAGTGCCGAAGAAACAAAAAACATCACATCTCCTGCTCCAAGTGTCCCCCTCAGGACAAGGTGGACGCCGAAAATTAAACTGGCAGTAATAACTATCAACGTGGCGAGGCGATTCATGCTGATTCCGAGGCTAGCCAAGTATTGCAACTTTTATTGCAACCAAAGAAAAAAGCACTTAACAATTTCTTGCTAAGTGCTTCATTTTCAAGCTCCCGAAGCTGGGCTCGAACCAGCGACCCTCTGATTAACAGTCAGATGCTCTAACCGGCTGAGCTATTCGGGAATCATTGTCCGGTTGTTGTACTCGAATTGTGGTGCAAATCTAGTAATTCAAGTTATACGGCGCAAGTGTCAGCTTTAAAAAATTATTAGGCTTGCACCTTTGTGAGGATTAACTCCTTGACTTTCTTGGCATCTCCCTTTGTAAAATTATTAATAATTATTTCGGGACGCATGCGCGGAATGATCCGGATCGTCGAAAAAAACATCCCGCTGTCGATCTCGACGCCTGAGATATCCGAATAAAACACGAAATTATCGTTGCTTCTGAAAAGTTTCCTGACTTTGAAGGTTACCCCCTTTTCTCCGAAAGTGATTTCGTCCGGAAAAAATGGGTTCATGAGCCCGCTGGCGCTGAATCGCTCGTTCATATTTGAATAGGTTATTAAATGAATGCTTACAAAGGTACGTATACGACTTTCTTAGTTTCAAAGAATTCCTCCCCGAAAAAGTCGGAAAGCGCGTAAATCTGCGGCTTTTCTTTGATCTCCGAGAGCTCCTCGGTCAAGTCCCCACCTTTGAGATATAAAATTCCGTTCCTGCGGTCGTGGAACGAGTTCCGGCTGATGTTCTTTTTCACCCAGCCTACAAACGGTGCCATGCGCGTCACGGCACGGCTCACGACAAATTCATAGCTGTCGTCGAGCTTTTCGGCGCGTACCTGCTCCGCTCGCACATTGTCAAGTTTTAATGCAGCCACAATTTCCTGCACCACGCGGATCTTCTTGCCAATACTATCCACAAGGTGAAACTGCGCCTCGGGGAACATAATGGCCAGCGGGACACCCGGGAAACCGCCGCCGGTGCCAACATCGAGAATGCTCGTTCCGGGGCGGAATTGCTGCACTTTGGCAATACCCAGCGAATGCAGCACGTGGCGTTCATATAATGTATCGATATCCTGCCGGGAAATCACATTCACACGGGCGTTCCAGTATTCGTACAACTCGCCCATTTGTCCAAACTTGTCGCGCTGGTCGGCAGTCAGGTCTGGAAAATACTTATCAATCAATTCCATGATTTACGGGGTTTTCTGCTCGTCATGGTCAAAAACCCGAAAACGAGGTAATAAACAAAAAGTGCAAAGTCCATCAGTAAAAAGCTGAACCACTCGACGGTTTTATCCAGCTTTACATTAATAGTAATAAGCAGGAACCACTGAATGACCCATCTTACACCAAAAACGATACCGAGGTATTGCAGCAGTAACATATCTTTCACGATCAGCCCCCAGGCCAATGTAACCAGCCCGAGCAGCCACGTGCCGATGTGTGCGGCGGAAAGCATTCCGAGCAACACCTTGTTCCGCGGCTTGTAGTACCGGCTTACCGAAATATGGCGGCGCTTCTGCCGGAACCAGTCTTTCCAGTTGATTTTGGGAACGGAATACACGAAGGAATCTTCTTCAATGGAAATGGTGGTATTCGAACTTGTCGCTACTTCATTCAGGAAAATGTCGTCGTCGCCGCCGAATACGTGCTTGTGTGTGTAAAAGCCCTTGTTGGCAAAAAACACGGAGCGCTTATATAATATGTTACGGCCGACCCCCATGTAGGTCATTCCCGCGAGGGTGAACGACAGGTACTGAACAGCCGCATAAAAGGTTTCGCAGCGGATAAACCAGTTGAGCAAACCCTTTTGTTTAAAATAAGGCGAAAAACCCAACACAATATCCTTGTCCTCGGTTACCCGGGAAGTCATAGCAGTTATCCAATGGTTCGAAGCCGGACGGCAATCGGCATCTGTCATGAGCGCAATAGGGTACTTGGCCTGCTTCATGCCGACAGTCAATGCATATTTCTTGGGGGTAACGTGATTGAACTGGTCGTTAATGCGGATATACCGGATATTCTTCCAGCCGTTGATATTCTCGCGGATATACTCTTCACTCCCGTCATCGGACCGGTCGTCGAGCAGGATCACCTCGTATTCGGGATACTCCTGCGCATCCAGCAATGGAATGAGCTCCGTCAGGTTTTCTCTTTCATTCCAGGCGCACACCAAAACGGTTACTCCGGGCATGGCATTGCCATAATTAGCGCCCTTTCCGTAAAATGCCAGCCGTGTAAAAAAGAAGAGATAATAGAATAACTGAACAGCTACGAACGCTCCCAGCGCATAGAGTAAAGAATCGGCCACAACAGAAGAGAGATGTAAAATTTTACCATATTCATGCAAATATACTGTCATTGACAGGAATGTTCGAGACGTTACCCCTATTTTTGCACACCAGCAATTTAAAACCTTTTAATGAAGTTTACATTACAAGTTGAGGATCCCCATTCGAAAGCGAGGGCCGGATTGGTCGAGACCGATCATGGGGTAATCCAGACGCCCATCTTCATGCCTGTGGGTACTGCGGGCACCGTAAAAGCGGTTCATCAGCGTGAATTAAAGGAAGATGTAAAGGCACAGATCATCTTAGGAAATACCTATCACCTATATCTCCGTCCCGGCCTCGACATTCTTGAAAAGGCCGGCGGGCTCCATGCATTCAATGGCTGGGACAAGCCGATACTGACCGATAGCGGCGGTTACCAGGTGTATTCACTGGCCGGAACCGGCCGTAAAATAAATGAAGAGGGTGTGGTATTTAAGTCACACATTGACGGTGGCGTACACACCTTCACGCCGGAGAATGTCATGGACATCCAGCGCACCATCGGGGCCGACATTATTATGGCGTTTGACGAGTGTACTCCCTATCCCTGCGATTTTGGCTACGCGCGCAAATCGATGGAAATGACTCACCGCTGGCTCACACGTTGCTGCAACCGGTTCGACAGCACCGAGCCGCGCTACGGCCACAGCCAGACGTTATTCCCTATTGTCCAGGGAAGTGTTTATAAAGACCTGCGGAAGCAATCCGCTGAGTTTATTGCCTCTGCCGGGCGCGAGGGCAATGCGATCGGTGGTCTTTCGGTAGGCGAGCCGGCTGAGATCATGTACGAACTTACGGAGGTAGTTTGTGATATTCTGCCAAAGGACAAGCCGCGTTACCTCATGGGTGTGGGTACACCTGCGAATATACTGGAGTGCATTTCTCTGGGCGTGGACATGTTCGATTGCGTGATGCCGACCCGAAACGCGCGGAATGGCATGATTTTTACAACAGAAGGCATTATCAACATCCGCAACGAAAAGTGGAAGGATGATTTGTCACCGATAAACCCGGGCCTTGGCGGGCACGTTAGTACATTTTACAGTAAGGCCTATCTGAGGCATCTTGTAAAATCCGGTGAAATGCTTGGAGCGCAGATTGCGAGCATCCACAACCTGACATTCTATTTGTGGCTGGTTAACAGTGCGAGAGAGAAAATTATCGACGGAACTTTCGCTTCATGGAAGCGCGAAATGGAAAAAAAATTGAATCAACGGCTTTGAAAGTTCAGAAAAGGAGGTTTCTTTCGGGTAAAATTTGAATTAAATATCAGGAAACTTTTCCTTTTGTATCAACTTGCGGTTGATTAAGTGATCTTGATAACCTATTTTTGTGCGCACTAGGCATTTGGTTAATGTTGCGATTAGCCGTGAAATAAATATATAACTTTACTCATAAAATTGGATATAGATCAATCCTAGTTAATCTTAATAACGCTAACTTGAATAGTATGAAAAAAGTATCCCAGTTGATTGGTTCGTTTGCCTTGGGAGCAATGATGGCGCTGCCTTCATTCGCACAGCCGCTGGTGCAACCGAATTCTCCGGATTACAATCCAAAAGCGACGTACGATGGCCCTTACAAATTGAACACCTGGTCAATTTCCGCACACTTTGGCCCAACGCTGTTTTTTGGTGATTTAAGAGAATATGACTTCTGGCCTGTTACCAAAACAAACTCTGACAGCCACAAGGAATCCGGAACTTTTCAAGGAGGCCTCACTTTGAACAAACAACTTTCTTACCTGTTCGGAGCTCGTCTGGACGCATCTCTGGGTAACCTGAGAGGTATGAAACGTCGTAACTATAACCGCTATTTTGAAGGAAGCTACTTCGATGTATCGCTTTCAGGAACTGTTAACCTGAAAGGACTTCTGATGGGCCCGAACAAAATGAAGCGCTGGAAAATTGATGCGTATGCAGGTATCGGTCAGGTGTTTTACGACGCTACCGCTTATGACCTGACAGGCGGTGTGAAACTTCGTGAGACTGGCAAGATGAACGACTGGATCGTTCCAACCGGTTTGAACATCAACTACGAAGTAACGCCAAGAATCGACATCGGTGTTGACTTCCGTTTGACTCACACCAACTCTGATTATCTGGACGCTACTTACGGTGGTGACTATGACAGAACGCCTAACAGCTTCAACATCAAAGATCAGAAAACTTCCCACAAAGGAAACTCTGAGCTTGACAGCTACGGATACGGTGCAATCCAGGTAACTTACAAATTGGGCAAAAAGCCTTTGAAAGTTCAGAAAGTGGATGGCAAATGGGATTACAAGCCAGAAGAAGGTGGTTACTACCACCTGCGTTACACAGACCCACGTGTACTGGTTAAGCCTCCGAAAATCCTTACACTCGAAGAAATGGACTCAGTTGCAAAAGCAAACCGTCCAAAAGATATCGACCCACGTTTGTTGCTTGATACCGACGGTGACGGTGTATCCGACTTCTTCGATAAAGAGCCAAACTCACCAGCAGGAAGCATTGTTGACGGTGCTGGTCGCGTACTCGACTTCGATTCTTACGTGAAAAATGCATTGGCGACCGGTGCTGCTTGCTCCGAGATCTTTGCTAACGTAACATTCGATACCGACAAAAACGTATTGAAACCTGAATTCCAGGAATTGCTGAAAAACGTAGCAGCGTTGATGAACAAAAACGGATGCCGCTTGCAACTGGCTGGTCACACCGACCGTCGTGCATCTGACCGTTACAACGTCGCGCTTTCAAAACGCCGCGTAGATGCAGTGAAAAACTTCCTGATCAACGAGGCTGGTCTGCAAGACCCAAGCAAAGTGATCGTAGACTACTTCGGATCATTCAAACCGATCGCCGACAGCGCAACCCGCGCAGGTTTGCAGAAAAACCGTCGCGTAGAATTGAAACTTCTTCCCTAATAGTTGAAGAAACGACTGAAAGAGAAAGGCTCCCGTCGGGAGCCTTTCTCTTTTTAATATATTCACACGCCAAATCAATTAGCCACATCATAACAACGCAACAGGGAATTAATGAAACAATATGATTATCTGGTAGTAGGAGCAGGTTTGTGGGGATCGGTATTTGCCCATGAGGCAACCAAACGCGGAAAGAAATGTCTGGTAATCGATTGCCGCGACCATATTGGCGGCAATGTGTATTGCGAGAATGTCGAAGGCATTAATGTGCATAAATACGGCGCCCATATATTTCATACCAACGACAAGGACATCTGGGATTACGTCAACTCGTTCGTTGAATTCAACCGATATACCAATTCGCCGGTAGCGAATTACAATGGAGAGCTTTACAACCTTCCATTCAATATGAATACTTTCTACCAGCTGTGGAAAGTTCGCACGCCGGAGGAAGCAAAGGAAAAAATTCGGCAGCAGGTAGAAGAAGCAGGCATTAAAGACCCACAAAATCTGGAAGAACAGGCTATCTCATTGGTTGGAACGGATATTTACGAGAAGCTGATTAAGGCCTATACCGAGAAGCAATGGGGAAGAAAAGCTACCGAACTCCCGGCATTCATCATCAAACGACTCCCCGTACGGTTTACCTTCGACAATAACTACTTCAACGACCGCTACCAGGGCATCCCCATCGGCGGCTATAACAAACTGACAGAAGGGCTCCTGAAAGACGTGGACGTTCGCCTGGGGGTAGATTTCTTTAAAGAAAGGGAAGCATTGGCGGCCCTGGCAGATACGATCGTTTACACCGGCCCTATCGATGAATATTTCGATTTCCGCTTCGGCCAGCTCGAATACCGCAGCCTCCGCTTCGAAAATCAGCTGCTGGACCAGGATAATTATCAGGGAAATGCGGTAGTAAACTATACAGATGGCGAAACGCCTTTCACCCGCATTATTGAGCATAAGCACTTTGAGTTCGGGACACAACCCAAAACCGTGATCACACACGAGTACCCGCAGGAATGGGTAAAAGGTGCCGAGCCCTATTACCCGGTAAACGACGACAAGAATACGGCGGTGTTCAACCAATATAAAGCACTCGCAGCAGAAGAGCCGAACGTGATTTTTGGCGGAAGGCTTGCCGAATACCGGTACTACGACATGCACCAGGTAGTAGCCTCAGCGCTGAAAAAAGTGAAAGTGCATTTCGATTCCTAGGAAAAAATATTTTTCGCTAAAAACCCTGTTTCAAGCTATTGAAACAGGGTTTTTAGTTTTTGTACCAAAATTCAAAAAAAAATTTTTGTAGAAGTCGCGTTACCAAAATTACAAGCCAGCGTCTAAATGCTATCACCTAAACCGTGCAGGCAATGCTGGCATCCAAAACTCAAACTGCAGATTTCGCAACATTTCAGGACTGGGCTGATCACCCGCTTTGGAAAGCGATCCGATTTCGTTGGTATTGGTTTCTCATTTCTCCGACGCTGTCGGTCCTGCTTGGATTCACGTTTCTGCGATACAAAACCCCGCGTTACACCATCACTGCCTCCTTACTGGTTCAGGACGATTCCCGAGGTAGCGATTTTCATGAAAGCGCCCTACTAGAAGAACTCGGATTGCCCGATGCTACCAGCAGTGTTGAAAATGAAATTGAAATACTCAAAAGCCGGAGCCTGCTGGGCGAGGTCGTTGCGGACCTGCAATTAACCACGCAATACTTCGCCTCCGGTCATCTCAAAACGACGGAGCTCTACGAGAAAACGCCTTACAAAATCAGATTTCTCGAACCTCATCCCGCAAAACCTGTAACCTATCACCTTAGCCGACAAGCCGGCAACACATTTACGCTACAAACGCCCGACAGTATTTACAAGAGCCATTTCGGCCGACAGTTGGAGCTTCCACACGGAATGGCGATCGTCGATACCACGCGTTTCAAACCCGCTTCCGAGTATCAATATTCGTTCAAAATATCGGGAATATTCGTTCAAAATATCGGGACCGGAAGCGATACTCGATCACTATTCCCGTGTGTTGAGCATTCAGGCACCCAACAAAACAGCGAGTCTGGTGAATTTGTCAGTACAGGATGTTTTACCTAGAAAAGGAGAAGCTATTCTAAACCAGCTCATTGCCCGCTATCAAAAGGCGAGTATCGGCGAGAAAAACAAAGTGGCCGACAACACCATTGCTTTCATCAACAACAACCTCGCACGCATTTCATCCGAATTGGCTCTGGTCGAAACTAACATCGAACACTTTCGCAAACGTCACAGAATAATCGATATGGCGGAAGATGGCCGCCAGGCGCTGCAAAAATCTGCTACGAATGCATTGGAAGAAAAAGAACTAGCCATTCGCCTGAAAATCGTCCGATTGCTGGAAGCGCACTTGCTCGAAAAGCCCGCTGCCGCCATTCCCTCTGCATTGTACCCACAGGAAGGCACTTTTGAGGCGCTGGCGGGAAAATACAATGAAATGCAGATGGCAAGGATCATGGCACTCGCAACATTGGCGCCGGAGCATCCTCAGCTGAGGTCACTGGAAAAACAAATAGAGGTTCTGCGAAATAACCTCCTCGACGCGATTGGGCTCCAAATACAGGAACTCACAGTGAACGCTGCCGCTATCCGTAAATATGGCAAGGAGTCCGAAGCAGAAATATCCAAACTACCGGCACATCAGCGCGCCTTCCTTGCGCAGTCGCGCGAGCAGGGTATTCAGCAAGAGCTTTATTTGTTTTTGCTCAAAAAACGTGTGGAGACGGCGATCTCACGCTCTGCGAATATCGCCAATGCCAGGGTTATCGATCCGCCGAAAGCCAGCAGACTTCCTGTCTATCCCAACCGGGAATTAACTATTCTCATAGCAGTTTTCACAGGTATTCTGACACCACTGGGCGTACTGTATACCAGCCAAATCTTCAATAATAAAATCACTTCCAAGGAGGACATCCAGCGACAATGCGATGTGATGATACTCGGAGAAATCAGCCAGCAGAGCCGCACTGGCTTGTTAAAAGTGGCGGATAATCGCAGTCTCATCAAGGAGCAGTTCCGCTCTTTGCGTACGAATATCCAGTTTACCACCGGCGAAAGGCCCCATATGGTGATATTGCTTACCTCTGCTATGGCCAATGAAGGGAAATCGTTCGTAGCCATGCACCTGGCGCATTCACTCGCACTCGCAGGGAAGAAAGTTCTCCTCGTCGATTTTGATTTACGGAAACCTTCGTTGGCAACCCTTTTAAACCTTCGCCCCAACGGAGTTACAGAATGCATCGCATCCGGGCATGAACCACTCATTCAACAAAATAGCTCCGAAACATCTTTTGACTTCCTCGCAGCCGGGCAGCAAAGTCCCGGAACGGGCGAAATAATACTGTCTCCGAAGGTCGCAGATCTCATTTCAACCCTTAAAATCCGCTACGATTATGTGCTGCTGGACAGCCCGCCCGTCGGTTTGGTAGCCGATGCACGTCTCCTCGGTGCACACGCCGACATGACATTGTATATCGTGCGGCAGCATTTCACTTTCATTCACCAACTCGCAGAAATTCAAAATGCGCGTAATCAGTCGCTTCTGCCGGATTTACACGTCGTCCTCAACGGCACCCGCAGTTTGCATCGGTATCAATACAATTACTATTAACATCCAATCAAACACACCTATGAAACAACACATTTATGTTATTGGAGAAGTTGGTCAGGCCCACGAAGGGAGTATTTGCCTCGCACATGCGTACATAGACGCGCTTGCCCAGGCAGGAGCCAACGCGGCCAAGTTCCAAGTCCACATTGCCGAGGCAGAAAGCAGTATTTATGAAGATTTCCGCATCAAAATTCCCTATCAGAACGGCTCCCGCTTCGACTACTGGAAAAGCATGGAATTTAGTCCGGATGAATGGGATGGGCTTAAAAAGCACTGCGAAAAAGCAGGACTGGATTTTCTTGCAAGTCCGTTCTCGCTGGCCGCAGTGGAGTTACTTAATGAAATCGGGGTATTCGGCTTTAAAGTCGGTTCAGGCGAAGTGGATAACCTGCCAATGCTCGACAAGATTGCAGCTACTGGAAAGCCGGTCATACTATCGTCGGGGCTGAGTTCCTGGACTGAACTAGACCAGGCCATGGGCTTTCTGCAATCGCGGGGAACACCGGTTTCCATCCTTCAATGTACGACGTCCTACCCCGCCAAACCGCATCAATGGGGCCTGAACGTCATGTTTGAATTGAGTCAGCGCTACCAGGTTGCGGTAGGTTTCTCGGATCATTCGGGTGATATTTTCGCATGTCTGGCGGCAGCTGCCCTCGGCGCGCGCCTCCTCGAATTCCATATCACATTCGACAAGCGAATGAGCAATCCCGATGCTTCGTCGTCACTCACGTTGCGGCAGGCAACTACGTTAATCACCGGCGTACGCAAAATCGAAACTGCCTTGAATTTCCCTGTCAATAAGGACGCTAATGCAGCTTTTTCGAGGATGAAAAGTATGTTCGGCAAGTCACTGGCCGTCAACCGCGATCTACGGAAGGGTGAGCAAATTCAATGCTCGGACCTCGAAACCAAAAAGCCGGCTGGCTTCGGAATGGCAGCGGCAAGGTACCGGGAGGTTTTGGGTAAAACACTGACCAGGGATATCGCTAAATGGGATTTTCTCACCGAAAATCATCTTCACCATGCGTAAAATCTGCGTTGTACTTACCGCCCGGGCCAGTTACAGTCGGGTTAAAACCGTACTGACCGCCATTCACGCTCACCCCCGGCTCTGTTTGCAGATCGTCGTAACCGGCAGTGCCTTGGTAGGCAGGTTTGGAAATATTATTCCACACCTGGAAGCTGAAAATCTACCGGTTTCGGCCATTATCCCAAACCTGTTGGATCCGGAAAGCGACACTGCTTCTGCTAAAACAACCGGGTTGGCCGTCATCGAACTGGCCACATTTTTCGGCAATCATCATCCGGATGTGGTGGTGACCGTAGCCGACCGGTTCGAAACAATTGCGACGGCCATCGCAGCCGTGAACATGAACATTCCGCTCGCTCACATTCAGGGCGGGGAAGTTACCGGCAACATCGACGACCGGATCAGGAACAGCATTTCCCAATTGGCTGATCTGCATTTTACCGCAACCGAAAATGCGCGGGCGCGGCTTATCCAAATGGGGCTTTCGCCACAAAAGGTTTACCACACCGGTTGCCCTTCCATCGATCTGGTTTATCAAGATAAAAGGCTGGATTTCAACCCGTACGAAGCCTACGGCGGTGTCGGATCACGACCGGATTTGAATATCCCTTACTTGATAGTGTTGCAGCACCCCGTAACCACCGAAACAGCGCATTCCAAATGGCAAATTGACCACACCTTACACGCTCTGGCAGCTATGAACATGCCCTGCATCTGGTTTTGGCCGAACGCCGATCCGGGAACAGCCGGTACCGCCCAGGGCATACGAGCATTCCGAGAGCAGCATCCGGAGCTTCCTTTTCATTTTTTCAAAAATATGGAATCTGCTCACTTCATTCTTTTACTCAGAAAATGCGCATGCTTCGTCGGCAATTCAAGCGTCGGGATACGCGAATGCAGTGCATTAGGTGTGCCGGCCGTGAATATTGGAAGCAGGCAAAACGGCCGTGAGCGTGGACCGAATGTTACGGATTGCCTGCCCGACACCGAGGCTATCATCTCCGCCGTCCGTCGCCAGCTCGCGCATGGGCCTTTCGCACCGGTAACGCTCTACGGGAAAGGGAATGCCGGGGAACAAATTGCCACACAGCTCGCAACGATTCCCTTCATTCTTAAAAAACACCTTCTCACCACATCATGACGCCATTTTCAAAAATCCTGGGCCTCATTCCGGCGAGAATGGGGTCCAAAGGTGTTCCGGGCAAGAACATGAAATTGCTTGACGGAATGCCGCTGATCCAATACACTTTTGAAGCAGCGGAGCGATCGGAGCTGCTGGATACCATCCTGGTGTCTACGGATTGCCCGGAAACCGCATTCTTTGCCAATTGTTTTGCCAAAATAACCGCACCTTTTTTGCGGCCAGGCCATCTGGCCACGCACCATTCGCCGATGATCGATGTGGTGGTTCACGCGCTGAAATATGCGGAAGAGCATTGGGGACACTTCGAATACGTCGTGCTACTCCAACCTACCTGCCCATTCCGCGCACCAGACATTATCGATGACACCATCCGCTGCATCATCCGGCAAAATGCCGACAGCCTGGTCACTTTGAGAAAGATACCAGATGCATTCAATCCTTACTGGGCATATGCTTTCGGAGAAAACGGACTCGAAAGAGCAGTCAAACATCCCACATTCACCCGACGACAGGACCTGCCCACGGCCTATCACCGCGACGGCGAAATTTACATCGCACGCACGTCACTCATCCGCGAGGGGCTCATCACAGGCGGCAAAGTAGCCCCATGGCTGAATGACCATGCATTTGGAATCAATATCGACACACCTGCCGACTGGGCACAGGCTGAAAACCTCGTTCAACAATGGAAAGAGCAAACCAAAAACACATTCTCGTACTGATCACCAATCCATTTGCGATGATCAATGTAATCCATTCCGGTTTGATGGACGAGCTTGAAGAACATTACAGAATTTCCATCATGTCGGATTTACTGACAATCGCCGATATTGCGCGATTCAACAGGCATTTCCGGTTAAATATGACCCTGTTGACTTCGCCGGTTCCGACAATTTCCAGGCCAGCAAAATGGCTCCGGAGTATCCAGATGCTGCTTTTCGGGCATTATTTTAATCTGGACACCATCCGTATCAAACTCATGGAGCGAAGTCCAGTGATGCATTGGGTTTTCTGCGTTTCCCAAAAAAATCCGATACTCGTGTTTCTGAGCGGGTCGCTAGTAGTCCTCCTCAGGAACTGGCTTATTCGCTGCACAACGCTGCCGGATATCGGCAGGCCGGTTGCCGACCATCACTTCCAGGCAGTGCTTTCAACTTCCCCGCTCGATCTGCGGGAGAACACGATTGTCAACTCGCTCAAAGTTTATGGAATCCCCAGCATATCGATCGTCATCAGCTGGGACAATCTGACCTCAAAAGGTGTCATTAATTCCAGATCCGACCTGGTACTGGTTTGGAACCAATCAATCGCTCTCGAATACGAACGCTTCTACACAAATTTGGGAGATCGCACGCTGGTACGGATTACCGGCGTCCCAAGATTCGACATCTATCTACGGAGACTGCCGGATCAGGTGAGTTACCTGGCCAACGCCCCTGAAATTCCCCGACCAACACGAACGATCCTTTTCGCGACAGGTGCGCTCAAACACCATTCCTGCCAAAACTATATAATCCGGGATCTTCTCGACTACGCGCAAAATCACTCCGATATTACGATTCTGGTAAGATGCCATCCCGGCGACGATCCGAGGCGCTACGATCATTTCAGTACCATTGAAAACATTCGCTTTTTCCATCCGTTCGGTCACCCTTCCAATCAGGTTCCGCCTGTCGATTACCTTGAAACATTGTTGACACAACTGGTAAGCTGCGCGGTATGCGTGCAGGTCGCATCCACCATGCTGCTGGATGCCTTTGCCTGTCATAAACCTTGTATCAGCGTTGCCTACGACGCGCATTCGGACAACCATTATGCGGGGGCGGTGCAGCGGTTTTATGATTATTCCCACCAGCAACTGCTTCCGGATTGTTTGAAAGCGCAAACTGTTTACCATCGCCGGGAGCTGTTTGCGAAACTGGATGAAGTATTGGCAGACAGCAGTGTTCCCAATAATTTCAGAAAAGCGATAGAGCCTGTGATTCATCACGTCACACCCGACTCCGTGCGGTTGACGACCCAATACATCAGGCAATGGCTAGGCTGATCATCGCTACGGGTACCATCGGCCTGCTATCCGTCGGCATTGCCTGGCTGGTGCTGTTGTTATTCAACTCACTGCTCATTTTTGGTGAAAGCACCATTCAGACCGCATTCGTTTTCGGTTTTTACACCTATTGTATAGTCGTACTGCTCCTCCCATCGGAACACAAACTATTTTATGTACTCAGCATGCCCGTTCTGACCCAGTTTTTGCACTTACTTCAGAAATATGACTTCCCTGCCGGAGCTAATTCGCTATGGCGCCTACTTCCCTTTTTGTTGACTGACCTTTACATGGTATCTGTACTGATCCGTCTCAAAACGGAGTTTACCAGTGTACAAAAAAGCCTGGTGGCATCATGGATTGCATTCAATTTCTTGTTTATTATCATCTCCCCGAACCTCGCAGGGATCATCACCGGAGCATTTACATTATATCTCGTCACCATCCCTTTGTATTTCCTGTACATCAGTATGCTTTCGAGGCATCCTGCATTTCCGGTAAATCTGGAACGATCGCTTTGCCTTACCTTCGTCTTGCTTGCGCTCGGGACATTCGGCCTCGTATACTTCGGCGCACAATACAAAAGCGCCAGCAACCTGTTGGTAACCCGGAACATTTCGGACACCAATGTAACGATGGCGTATTTCATACTCCTTTGGCCGTTTGCGATACGTTATGCAATGCGTACCGTTTACTCCTGGCTGGCAGCGCCGCTATTGGTTGTCCTTTTTACAATGGTAGTTGTATTGTCCTTTTCGCGCGGAGCGGTATTCATTGTGCTGCCCTATCTGCTCGCTTCCACATGGAGTGTAAGCAATTGGAGGCTGATTGTGTGGTTTATGATGCTTGGTCTTTTAATCAGCGCAGGTTTTGATCGCCTGATCCGTCTCATTAACCCAGACCTGGCGTATGCATGGCAGCTGCGTTTTGCGGATTTTACAACTGTCGGGCCGGCTTTGCAAAGAATTCAGGAAGTGAGCGGCAGGGCGGAGATCCGGCAGCTGGCATATGAACTGTTTCTGGAAAGCCCGCTTAATGGGCACGGCATAGGGAGTTTCGAGCTACTCGGTCCAGGCTACCGCGAAGCGCATTCGATGTTTTTCACGATTCTCGCCGAGCAAGGGCTTATCGGTATATTGTATCTGTACGGGCTATTCGCAGCACTGGGCTGTTCGCTATTCAATACCGCTGCATCCGGACGATCACAACGAATATTGCCCATGGCATTGGGCGTCTACCTACTGTTTGTGCATTCTGTCGGGTATGTCTTTGTGATAATCCCAGGCAAAAGCCTCACAATCAATTGCATTGCTCCTATCCTGCTTGTTTGCATTTATTATTATTCCAAAAGTATCGGAAACCAACCCATTGCTACCGCTCATGGCTAGACTTCTGATCATCGGAAAAATGCCGCCGCCCATCGGGGGAGTGAGCGTACACATCCAGCGCCTTACACGACGTCTGCGGCAAATGGAGGTCGACTTCGATTTTTGCGATTACGGAAAAACCTCTGCACTTAGAATTCTCTTCGAAATATTCACTCACAGTGTTGTCCATATCCATTTTTCGAACCCCGGTGCGCAGGCAACATTGGCCGTGTTCTGCCGGCTCACAGGTAAGAAACTCATTATCACCTATCACGGATGCTGGGGCAGATACCGGTCTCTCGGTAACTGGACAGTGATCTTATCTGCACGCCTCGCGTATATACCCATTGTACAGGAGCGTACGAGCCTGTTGCGGGCGCTCCAGTGCAACCCGCGTTCACGCGAGATTTCAACCTACATTGCCGACCGGGAAATACTGCCGTTATCCCCTCCGTTGCGGGCGATACTGATATCCCGCCGGAAGTATTACCGCGCCACATTCTGCACTAATGCATGGAATGTCACATTTGATAAAAACGGTCGGGAGATTTACGGAATTTCAGAAATGGTCAGTCACTTCGCGAGCTACCCGGAGTATCAACTTCTGATATCAGACCCCTCCGGCAACTACCGATCGTATATTCAACAAAGCACAACACACATTCCTGACAACATATTTTTTATCAATCACTTACACGATTTCAGAAGTATTTTGCTGCTTTCCGAAGCATTCATCCGCAATACTACTACCGACGGCGTTTCCTTATCGGTGCAAGAGGCCCACGAACTGGGAATACCCGTCCTGGCATCAGCTGCAGTGGCGAGGCCGCCGTTTTGCAGCATTTTTAAGGATTTTTCAAAAACCGATTTAACGGCAAAACTGAATGAAGCGAAACGACTGATTACCTTGCCCCGAGAGGCTTCGGATGTAGTAGAAAAGCTGATTGAATTGTATCGGGAGATGGAGCGAGAGTAGTACTAATTAACTGATAAACAGTTTATAAAAAACAAAGGCATAGAAAAATTTCCATGCCCTGTTTCACACTATACACACACTATATTTTTAATATCTATATATCGCTCAGATAAAGTTCAAATTGAATTTCAATACCGCAAAATAACAAACTAAAGTAATCAGAAAAAAACTTTAGGATGCGAATTTCTAAATTCTATTCAGAAAATAATGGACATTTCCTTAAAAAATTTTTAGAGGATTGTCCTATACCTCAAAATTACGGAAAATTGGCGTAATTATTGCTCAAACTACTCTGCCTGATTACTTTCGTACAACTAACACTCACAAAGTCATTCATGGACTCACTTTTTACCACCCATGCACTCATCAGTTTACTCACATTGACCTTATTGGAAATCGTCCTTGGTATAGACAACGTCATTTTCATCACAATCGTTTCGGGCAAACTTCCTGTTAATCAAAGAAAAAAAGCGCAAAACAACGGCTTGCTCATCGCGCTCGTGCTGCGGATCGCACTTTTGTTTGGCATTTCGTGGGTTATCGGTCTCAAAGAAGACGTTCTGACGTTGTTTGGCTACGGTTTCAGCGGGCGTGACCTGATCCTGCTCGGCGGCGGTCTTTTTCTGCTTTACAGTACTACCAAGGAAATTCACCACAAGCTCGAAGGCGAGCCGGAAGACCTGCCATCCGGCGATATTTCAGATAAAAAATCGATGTCGTTCGGCAGCGCACTGGTTCAGATCGCTTTGCTGAACATTATCTTCTCCTTCGACTCTGTGCTTACGGCCGTCGGTCTGGTGAAAGAAGTGCCGATCATGATCCTCGCAGTCATTGCTTCGACATTCATTATGATCGCTTTTGCGGCTAAAATCGGGGATTTTGTAAATAATCACCCCTCCATCAAAATTTTAGCGCTGTCATTTTTGTTGATGATTGGCACGCTGCTTGTGGCCGAAGCATTCCACTATGAAATCCCGAAAGGCTACGCTTATTTCGCGATGGCATTCTCGTTCTTCGTGGAATTGCTCAATATGCAGGCGGATAAAAAGAAAAATCCGGTGAAGCTGCGCGACCGCGTGAACTGAACATTAGAAAATTATGCGCATTAACCCCGAAACGGTAGAGAGGATCAAGCACGCCGCAGACATCGTGGAAGTGGTAGGGGATTTTGTGTCCTTGAAGAAAAAAGGCGCCAACTATTCGGCTTGCTGCCCGTTTCACAACGAAAAAACACCATCCTTTAACGTCAACCCCGTCAGGCAGATTTATAAATGTTTCGGCTGCGGGGCCGCGGGCGATTCCATCAAGTTCGTGATGGACATCGACGGTATCGGTTATGGCGAAGCATTGCGGTATCTGGCGGGTAAGTACAATATCGAGATTGAAGAGGAGGAGCTCACTGATGAAGAAACCATCCGGCAAAACGTTCGGGAGAGTTTGTACATCATTCTCAATTACGCTAAAAACTATTACCAGCACCAGCTCCATCACAGCGAGGAAGGTCAGGCGATTGGTCTGAGCTATTTCCGGGAGCGCGGTTTTACGAATGAAATCCGCAAGAAGTTCGAGCTGGGTTACAGTCTCGACAACTGGGATTCTTTCTCCAAAGAAGCACTAGAAAAGGGTTATTCGGCCGAAATTCTTGAAAAAGCGGGTCTGCTCATCCATAAGGAGGGCAGTCATACGGCAGGCTACGACCGTTTCCGTGGCCGGGTTATTTTCCCAATCCACAATATCGCGGGTAAGACCATCGCGTTCGGTGCGCGGATACTGAAAACTGATAAAAATCAGCCCAAGTACCTCAACTCTCCCGAAACGGAGGTTTACCATAAAAGCGAGGTCCTTTACGGCATTTATCAGGCGAAGAACGCAATCCGCAGTCTCGAACATTGCTACCTGGTTGAAGGATACACGGATGTTATCTCCCTGCATCAGGCCGGGATTGAGAACGTCGTCGCCTCGTCCGGAACATCGCTTACGGTCGAGCAAATCCGGCTGATCGGCCGCTTTACACCCAACATTACCATTTTGTATGATGGCGATATGGCGGGTATCAAAGCGGCCCTGCGCGGTCTGGATCTTGTTTTGGAAGAAGGCTTGAATGTGAATGTCGTCCTTTTCCCCGATAACGAAGACCCCGACAGCTATGTCCGCCGGGTAGGTGCCGAGGCATTCAAAGCGCATTTGAAAAAGGCCTCGAAGGACTTTATCACTTTCAAAACGGAAATTCTGTTGCAGGATGCCGGAAATGATCCTTTCCGGTTGGCTGCGGTGATCCAGGAAGTGGTCAACAGCATCGTCAAAATCCCCGATGCGATTAAAAGGCAGGTGTTTTTCCACCGTACATCGGAAATGATGCGGGTGGACGAACAAATGCTGATCACGGAGGGCAACAAGCTGATGCGCAAGCAGCAGACTGCCAAACCAACCGAACGGCAGCCTCGCCAAAACAATGCAGGTTCAGGGTTTGCGAGCCCGGGATTTGCGCCTCCGGATAGGTCCATGCCAGATGGGCCGGACGACCTGGACGCGTTGTTCAGTGATGGTTTCGGGCCATTTGCGGGCGAGCCGGATGCAAATCCCTTCGTTCCCGAACAACCCGCCCCGGAAACGTTTCAGCGGAGCAAGCTGCATTACCAGGAGGAAGCATTCGTGCGCCTGCTCGTCGTGCATGGTGCGCGCGAGCTGGAACCGTCCATTACGGTTTGTCAGTATGTATTGGGCCAAATCGAGGGAATCGAGCTAAAAGACCCGGTATTCAGCCATTTGCTGACGCTGTTCCGTGAAAATTTCAACCGGAACCACGTCCTGACCACCGAGTACTTCCTGCAACACCATGAGACGGATATCAGGAACCTGACCATCGAATGGCTGACCCAGAAACATGAGCTCAGCGAACTTTGGCAGGAGAAATACGAGATCTACGTGCCGTTTGAGACAGATGTGCTGGACAAAACGGCTTTCAACAATATTCTCAGGCTGAAAAAGGCATTCATTGAAGAGAAAATGAAGGTTTGCCTGCAACAAGCGGTACACGCGCAGACGGAAGAGGAACAACATGCCATTATGACGGAATTTATGTTCTACAAAGGCATCAGCATGGCAGCCGCCAAGGAATTGGGAAGCGTAATCGGATAATTTAACCTAAATATTCGCTGTCATGAAAAATGCGTTGGCCTTTTTGTGCCTTTTTTTGCTGATTACCGCGTGCAGTCCGTCCTATAAACTACTGAAAGTCAAAAAAGAAGACTCTTTCAAGCTCGCCGACTTCCCTACTTACGGCTTTTTCGATATTGAGGCTAAGGGCGATACGGTTTCCCAGAACTTCGAGAAGAACGTGAGCATTATCAAGGAAGCCATTGCCAAAAACTTGCAAGCCCGCGGGCTCGACGAGGCGCGTGACCCGAGCCTGAAAATCAATATTGCATTGAATGTGCAGGAACAGTTGCAAACCCGGCAAACAGACTTCCGTACCGACGGTCTGCCGCGCTACATGGGCCAGCGGCGTTATTCATGGAAAAGCGAAGAAGTAGTAACCGGTAAATACCGTGAAGGCACGATTGTGATCGACCTTGTGGATGCCGCTGACAACCGGATGGTCTGGCAAGGCGGCGCGAGCGGCATAATTCCTGAAAAAACGAAGAATTTCTCGGAAGATATCAATCAGGTAATCAGCGAGGTAGTCGCCAAAATACCGTAATTTCGAACAGCAAAAAGGGTCGCTTCGTTATCGGAAACAACCCTTTCAATGTCGTGAATATCGGAGTTACTAAGCATTGTTGTTGACTACGCCGCGAACTTTTTCGCTCACATTGTCGGCCACACCATTTGCTTTTTCTTTTGCGCTGCTTACGTTTTTCAGGAACCCGTCTTTGAGTCTGTCGGCCAGGTGGGACAGTTCTTCAAGGCTTTTCTCATATTTATCCTTTGCGTTTCCGCCGAGGTCATTTGCCTTATTTTTGATCAATTTGCGGGTTTCTTTTCCGTCTTTGGGAGCTACCAAAAGGCCAATCGCGATGCCTGTTAACAGTGCTCCGATCGAGCCAATCAAAAATTTTTGGTTCTTGTTCATACGAATTCCCTATTTTGTGTTGATAAAACATTAGAACTGAAAATAACAAAATACTGTGCCACTTCGCAAATCAGCGCGCCGATTTTCCATAAACGGCATTTTCTCACTCCTACTTTTTTCCCTATTCCTGGTTAAAGCAGGTGAAGGCAGGGCGCAATGGAAGGTCATCGATATCAAAACGAAGATCCATATGCGCGCAGTACACGCCATATCGCCTACTATCTGTTGGATTGGCGGTACTCGGGGCACTGTTTTGAAGACTACCAACGGCGGGCACACCTGGACAACCTACAAAGTTTCCGGTGCCGACTCCCTCGACTTCCGCGACATCCATGCATTCGACAAACAGGTGGCGATCGCGATGAGTGCCGGTGAGTCGGAAAAGGACAAAGCGAAAATTTACAAAACAGAGGACGGCGGAGAAAGCTGGAAGCTTGTGTACCAAACTACACAGAATGGGGTTTTTCTGGATGGAATCGACTTTTGGGATAAAAATAAAGGCATTTGCCTCGGCGATCCGACCCAAGGCAGACTCTTCATTCTTACAACCGGTGACGGTGGTAACAGCTGGCAGGAACTCCCGCTCGATAAACGCCCGGCAGCCGAACCCGGAGAAGCATGCTTCGCGGCGAGCGGCACATCCATCCTCACCAATGGCAAGGGCGTGGCTTTCATCGGTACCGGCGGCAGCAAAATGGCCAGGGTTTTCAGAACGGAAGATTACGGCCAAAGCTGGCAGGTCTCCGCAACCCCATTACCGGCGGGGCCGACCAGCGGAATTTTTGGTTTAAGATTCTGGTCTAAAAAGAATGGCATAGCGGTAGGCGGGGACTATAAAAAGACCACCGATTCAACTCAAAACGTGCTTCTCACGAACGATGGCGGTATTACCTGGACATTAGCCGGCATGACCAAACCCACCGGGCTGAAAGAATCGGTAGCCATTTACCACAAAACCAACGCTACCTGGAACGGCGACACGCAGATCCGCTCGGACAATTATGCCCTGGTAGCCTCAGGCCCCTCCGGCAACAGCGTCTCCTTAGACCGTGGAAAAAGCTGGATTTCACTCGGTACCGAGGGCTTCCATTCCATGAGCTTCGCCGGAAATGTGGGTTACGGTGTCGGAGCGAATGGTTTAATCGGCAAAATCGAAAAGATTTCGTCTAAAAAGAAAAAGAAGAAGCTGGTATTAGTCGATCAGTGAGCTTCGTGTTCATTCACGGTCGGCCGCAGCCGTGCCTTCGTGGCAGTTTAGATTCGATCAATCAATTCATTCACCTTCCGAACTTCCCGGCCTGCCAAATGATCAGCGATTGCAGCCGCATGCTCACGACCATTTTCTATAAATACCTTTTCCGTGAACACACCGGCTAATACAGTCCCGCACAGATACAGCCCCGGCACATTCGTTTCAAAAGTCTCCGAATCATACTCCGGCACCTTCGTAACCGGGTCGAGCGTCACGCCACAACGTGCGAGCAAATGCTCGTCGGGCAAATAGCCTACCAATAGAAAAACGAAATCCGCCGGTAGCCATTCCTGTTCGCCCGTTTCGAGATTTTCGATTAAAAGCCGCCCCGGCTCGATTGCACGTGTCACCGAGTTGAAACGCGTGTGGATCTTTCCTTCTTTCACACGGTTTTTCACATCCGGCACGAGCCAGTACTTTACCTTGGTACGGAAGTCGGCTTCCTTATGTACGATTGTCACCTTCGCGTCATGGCGATACAGCTCCAAAGCGGCCTCTACCGACGAGTTGGAACCGCCGACCAGCACTACATTGGTATAGGAGTATTTAAATGGCTCATCATAATAATGCGAAACGTGCGGCAGGTTTTCACCCGGCACGTTCAGCATACGCGGCACATCGAAGTAGCCCGTCGCCAGGATTACATTTTTGGATTGAAATACCTGTCCGTCATTGGAATAGGTCAGGAAAGTACCGTCCGCCTGCTTTTCTGAGCGATCCACATCTACGAACAGCTTGAAATTCAAATGATAATAGCCGGCAACCTTCCGGTAGTACTGCAAAGCCTCGTTGCGATTGGCTTTTACATCCGAAATCGCAAACGGAATGCCGCCAATCTCGATATTTTCGGCAGTGGAGAAAAACTTCATCCGTCTCGGATACCGGCGGATGGATTCGGTGAGATTTCCTTTTTCGAGGATCAGGTAATCGAGGCCGCTCTTGGCCAGTTCTACACCCATTGCGAGGCCGCACGGGCCGCCGCCGATAATGATTGCGTCGTAAATATGCATTGTATGGCTGACGGCCTTTTGCTCGCGGCCGCCCTTAGTCTTTTAACCCTCTAATTTAGCTATTGGTTTCTGAACTTTGTAAATTAGCTCACTGTTCAGAAAGTCTGATAATACCACTTTTTAGCTTGGAAAACGCGGCCGGGGACTTTACGGAGAAACTGAATGAATGGGGCAAAGCCAAAACCCCGTTCTTTTTTTTGGTAGACTACCAATTCCAAAAACCGCTTGCCTGGAAACTTGGCGACGTCGATCCAGAGGAGATCCTCTTCAATCTGAATGGCTTTACCAATGATACGGCGGCATTCGGCGACGACCTTCCGGAACACATTCAGTTCGACAAGCATCCGCTCGCTTTTAAGGATTACCAGCCCAAATTCGACTGTGTCTTGCACCATCTGAATGCCGGCAACTCATTCCTGGTGAACCTTTCAGTACCGACGCCGATCGACACCAACCTCACGTTGAAACAGATATTCCGGCATAGCGAAGCACCTTACCGGCTGCTATTCAAGAATCGGTTCGTCTGTTTCTCTCCCGAAATTTTCGTACGCATTCAGGACAACCGCATTGCCTCGTTTCCGATGAAAGGCACCATCGACGCCTCGGTACCGAATGCGGAGCAAGTCATACTTTCAGATTACAAAGAAGCTGCCGAGCACGCCACGATCGTCGATTTGATTAGAAATGATCTCAGTATGGTGGCTAAAAAAGTCTGGGTGGAGCGCTATCGCTATATCGATCGTATTCAGGCTTCCGACAAAACTCTTTTACAGGTGAGTTCTGAAATTGCGGGTATTTTACCAACCAATTTCAATGGTGAATACGGTGATCTTTTGAAAAAACTGCTACCTGCCGGCTCCATTACCGGCGCCCCGAAACCACGCACGCTGGAAATCATTCGGGAGGCCGAAGAATATAACCGTGGTTATTACACCGGGGTGATGGGGTATTTTGATGGAGAAAACTTTGAAAGCGCGGTAATGATCCGTTTTATCGAGCAAGAGGATCAACAACTGGTTTTCAAAAGCGGGGGTGGAATTACGGCATTAAGCAATGCAAGAAGTGAATACCAGGAAGTGATTGATAAAGTTTATCTCCCATTTAGCCACACCCCGCATGCTGTGCTTTGAAACGATTTGCGTAGAACACCGGCAATTGAAAAACCTGTCGTACCACGAAGCACGCCTCAACAAAACCCGCCGGGAATTGTGGGGTTATGATGATAACTGGGATTTAGCCGAACTGCTTCCCGTTCCCGACCAGGTCGACGACACTATGCACAAATGCCGCATTGCCTACGATAAGAAGGTCGACAATATCAGGTGGGAACCTTATTCCCGCCGTGCAATCCGCAAAATCAGGCGGGTTTATCACGATGAAATCGACTACCGGTACAAATATGACAACCGCGACTCCCTGAATGCACTTTACGCGCAACGCGGGGACGCGGACGAGATACTGATCATCAGGAAGGGGCTGGTAACCGACTCCAACTTTTGCAATGTCGCGTTCCGTGACGGTAACCGCTGGCTCACCCCCGTGAGCCCGCTCCTGCCTGGCACCCAGCGTGCATTACTGCTCGACCAGGGCATTATTGAAACTACGGACATTCGCGAAAGTGATATAAAATCATTCAGCCAGATACGGCTTTTCAACGCGATGGTCGACTGGGCGCATGCCGCAACGCTCGATGTTTCGTTGATTGCTTGACCACAAATTGCGAACTTGCGCCCGAATTAAAGCATTGAATCCATGACCTCCCTATTCGAGGAAGAAATCACCTTATTTGCCGATCTGATCCTGCCGGTACCGATTCCGAACCTGTTTACGTACCGGGTTCCGCGGGAAATGGCTTCGCTGATCAAGGTCGGGGCGAGGGTAATCGTGCAGTTTGGTCAGAAAAGGGTGATTACGGCCGTGGTGGCCCAGCTGCATTCCAACCCGCCGGTGAAATACCAGGCGAAGTATATTCTGGAATTGCTCGACGAACAGCCCATCGTGACCCAGCAGCAGCTCGAACTTTTTGCCTGGGTGGCTGAATATTACCTGTGCAATATCGGCGAAGTAATGAATGTGGCATTGCCGGCTGGCTTGAAAATCACCAGTCAATCGAGAATTCAGCTAAATCCCGAATTTGAATATGAAGAGCTGCTGACCGACCAGGAGATTCTTGTCGTGGAAGAAATTAAAAAGCATCAGACACTCTCCTATGAAGAAGTGGAAAGGCTTTTGCAGAAGTCCAATATAACTTCGATTATCAAATCGCTGGTCGGGAAACGGGCGGTGATTTTGTATGAAGAAGTAAAAGAACGCTATAAGCCGAAAGTCGCGAAGAAAATCAGACTGACAGCCACCTATACCTCTAATGAAGCGCTTTCCAGGCTCGCCGCCGACCTCGACAAAACGCCCAAGCAGCAGGAAATCCTTTTGAAATACCTCAGTTTCATTCCGGTTTACAACAACCCGGATTTGAACTACAAGGGTTTGGATAAATCGGTATTCAGCCAGGATGATACCATTTCGGACGCCTCGTTGAATACGCTCATCAAAAAAGGCATTTTCGAACAGTTCGAAATCTTCGTTTCCCGCTTCGACGAGATCCCCATGGGCAACATGGGCATCATTACGCTCACCGAAACCCAGAAAGAAGCTTCTCGGCAAATCCACGAGCTTTTCCGCGAGAAGGAAGTGGTACTTCTGCACGGCATCACGGGCAGCGGTAAAACCGAAGTTTATATCGAGCTGATCAAACAGGCGCTCGAAAGCGGTACGCAGGTATTGTTCCTCCTTCCTGAAATCGCGCTGACGACACAGATTGTGATCCGGCTCCGGAAAGTATTCGGGGATGTAATGGGCATCTACCATTCCAAATTCTCCGACAATGAGCGGGTAGAAGTTTGGAAAGGCATTCTGGATGGCAAATTCCAATTTGTGGTGGGCGTACGCTCGGCCATTTTCCTGCCATTCGATAACCTCGGTTTAATTATCGTGGACGAAGAGCATGAAACCTCCTACAAGCAGCACGACCCTGCACCGCGCTACAATGCACGCGACGTAGCAGTGATTATGTCGTACATGCACAAGGGTAAAACACTGCTCGGTTCGGCGACGCCTTCTCTGGAAAGCTATTTCCACGCGCAAAGCGGCCGGTACGGGCTCGTAGAAATGAAGCAGCGTTTTGGGAATGCCGCATTACCGCGTTTTGAGCTGATCGATACCAAAAAGGAAAAGCGGCAGAAGCAGATGAAGAACGAGTTTTCTTCCGTGCTCCTCAGCCATTTGGAATACAACCTTAAAAATAAGGAACAGACCATCCTCTTTCAGAACCGTCGCGGCTACTCCCCTTACCTGCAATGTGAGGAATGCAACTGGATTTCGGAATGCGCCAATTGCGATGTGAGCCTCACCTACCACATGAAAGCGCGCGAGCTCCGCTGCCATTATTGCGGGCATAAGGAAGAGGTGCCGCGGACTTGCCCGCATTGCGGCTCGCCCAAAGTGAAAACGATGGGATACGGGACCGAAAAAATAGAGGAGGAGATCAATGTAATGTACCCCGAGGCACGTGTGCAGCGCATGGACCTGGATACCACGCGTGCTAAAAACGCTTATCAGCAAATCATTTCCGAGTTTGAAGAAGGAGGCATTGATATATTGGTAGGGACGCAGATGGTCAGTAAGGGCCTCGATTTCGACAATGTGAGCGTGGTCGGCATTTTCGACGCGGACCGCATTATCCACTTCCCCGAGTTCCGTGCTTCGGAAAGGGCGTTCCAGATGCTTACGCAGGTGAGCGGGCGGGCGGGAAGGCGTGCGGACAAGCCCGGGAAGGTGCTGATCCAAACCGCAAATCCGTCGCAGCCATTGCTCGAAAAGATCATCAACAATGACTACGAGGGAATGTACGAGACCGAAATCGCAGAGCGAGAGCGGTTCAGCTATCCGCCATTTACGCGGCTTATCAAGGTTACTGTAAAGCATATCGACGAAGGAACTGCCGCGAGGGCTGCGAAAGTACTGGCCGAAAAACTGACGTCGCATTTGGGTGCCAGCAGGGTTCTGGGGCCGCAGCCGCCACTGGTCGAAAGAGTAAGAAATCAGTTTTTGTTCGATATTCTCATCAAACTTGAACGAGAAAAGATTAATTTTAAGGCGGCAAAGTCATTTATACAGGAAAAAGTAATTGACACTCTGACTGACAAGACGCTAAAAAGCATCCAGGTCGTGATCGACGTGGATTGTTTATAAAAACATCATTTACTGCACATTAACTTTATGTCTTCCAAAAAAACCAGAATTGTTGCAACCGTAGGCCCGACCTCGGAATCGAAAGAAACATTATATGCATTGGCCAAAGCAGGAGTGAACGTGTTTCGTCTCAACTTCTCCCACGGCTCCCACGCTGACCACCTGCAAAGACTTACCAACATCCGCGAGATCAACGAAGAGCATGGCCTTAACCTGGCTATCCTTCAAGATTTGCAAGGACCTAAAATTCGTATCGGTCTGGTGGCTGAAAAAGACGGCGTTCTGATCGAACCTGGCAAAAAACTCATCCTTTCCAACACAGAGGTACTCGGTACCGCCGAGAAAGTGAGCACGCCTTACGACGGAATGTACAATGATGTGAAGATCGGTGACCGCGTGTTGATGGATGATGGTAAACTGGAAGTGCTGGTAACAGGCATCGATGGAAGTGACGTGATCACCGAGGTTATCTATGGTGGTTACCTGAAATCCAAGAAAGGCGTTAACCTCCCTAATACAAAGGTTTCTATGCCTTCGGTAACGCCTAAGGACTGGGAAGACCTGGACTTTGGCCTGGAAAACAATGTGGAATGGATCGCATTGTCGTTCGTACGTACTGCCGAGGAAATCACGAAAGTGAAGGAATATATCGCCAACAAAGGCAAACATGCCCGCGTTGTTGCGAAAATCGAGAAACCTGAGGCAATCCTCAATATCGACGAGATCATCGAAGCTACCGACGCTATCATGGTGGCGCGTGGTGACCTCGGGGTTGAGCTTCCTGCCGAAGAGGTTCCGATGATCCAGAAAATGATCGTTGAAAAATGCAACCGTGCCGGCAAGCCCGTAATTGTGGCTACGCAAATGCTGGAATCCATGATCGAAAGCCCACGCGCAACCCGCGCCGAGCTGAACGACGTGGCTAACTCGGTACTCGACGGCGCTGATGCCGTAATGCTTTCGGCAGAAACGGCTTCGGGTAAATATCCTATCCTGGCCGTAGAAAGCATGAGCCGCACCATCGAAAAAGTGGAAGCGAGCGCCAACAGCATCTATTTCAAACACCATGCAGCCGTTAACGATTCACCAGGTGCATACAAGCTGAACGACAACGTGGTAATGAGCGCATGCCGTCTGGCACGTGATACGCAGGCTGCGGCGATCATCGGTATCACCCGCTCGGGCTATACTTCTTTCCGCCTGTCGCACCACCGTCCGAAAGCCAACTTGCTGATCTTCACATCGAACAGAATGCTGATGAACCAGCTGGCATTGTACTGGGGTACCAAGGTATTCTACTACGATCGCGACCAGGGTGTTTCGACTGACGACCTCATCGAGGACATCAAAACTTTCCTCGTAGAAAAGGGCGAATTGCAGAAAGGCGACGTGTTCATCAACACATTGAGCATGCCGGTTTCCAGACAGCGCAAGACGAATACGGTGAAGTTGAGTGTGGTAGAATAAGCATTACGAAGACCATATTAGAAGGGCGGCGGAATCACATTCCGTCGCCCTTCTGCTTTTTCGGCCGCAGGGTCATTGAGCACGTTACCCTGCACATTGGATTGAAAATCAGGAGATAAATTTTGTATATTCGATTATGAGCTAAACGATCAGACTATGATTGCTTCACCTACACCAGGCCGAGACATTCCGGAAAATGCCCTTGAAGAAAGCATTCCTAATTCATTGATCCGCGAGATCATTGATGGAAAGCCTTACTACTACAAAGGCTACCGGGAAGTGCTCGCCGGCAATATGAATGAAGATGGCATTATGGGTTGCTGTACGATACAGACATTTATCATTACCTATCTGGTTCGCATCCTTTTTCGTTCAGTCGACGAAAGTAAGTATCTGATTGCCACTAATGAGCCAGGCCTCCATATTAATAGAAGAAACAATCTCGCTTCGGATATTATGGTTTTTGATTACGATATTCTCACCATAGACCAAATCAATCTAAATTATGCACAGGTTCCCCCAGCAGTATGCATTGAAGTGGACACGCGTGTGGAACTTAACGATGCCGCCGAAAGTGAATATGTGACGTTGAAGACAATGAAGCTGCTCGAATTTGGAGTAGGAAAAGTGATTTGGTTCTTCACGAAAACAAAGAAAGTAATGATCGCCACACCTGGCAATTGGACAACCTTTGACTGGAATAATGAAGTTTTGCTAATGCCAAATGCACTATGCAACGTAGGCCAGCATCTCCGGAGTAGAGGGTTTAAATTTGCATAGAAAATAAACAACTGATAATCAGCCAAAACCGTCACATACCACAGTGATGGTTTTTATTTTTTTACAATAACTAATAAAATAGTTTTGAAACTAACAAAATAGTAATACATTTGAATTACCCATTACTTATAACCCATTTTAAAGAAAGAAACATTATGGAAATCCGTAACCTGACGAGGGCAGAGGAAGAGGTCATGAGAATTCTCTGGCAGCTGAAAAAGGCTTTTGTGAAAGACATCCTTGCCGAAATGCCCGAGCCCAAACCGGCCTACAACACCGTATCCACGATCATCCGCATTCTCGAGAAGAAAGAGGTGGTAGGCTACAATGCGTACGGGAAAACGCACGAATACTACCCCCTTATCTCGGAGGAGGAATATAAACGACACGAAATGAAGCAGTTGATGGTTAACTACTTCGACAATTCGCTGCCGAACCTGGTTTCCTTTTTTGTAAAGGATAATGATCTGAACACCAAAGACCTGGACGAGATCATGAAGCTGATTAACCAACATAAAAACGACCAGTAAACCGTCTGTTAGCCATGGAAAATTTCATATACATCGGCAAGGTGAGCCTTTACTGGGTGTTGCTGTACCTCTGTTACTGGTTGATGCTGCGCAAGCACACGTTCTTCCAATGGAACCGCTGGTATTTGCTGGGCTCCCTCTTCATTGCCTTCGCACTGCCTGAGATCATTTACCCGGCCTCAGCACCCGAACTGCCCGTGATATACGAGGTGACTGCCTCCACATTCAACGTGATCCGAACGAAGCCGGAAGAACCCGAAGCCTGGACATGGATGCAGATCCTTACAATGATTTACATCGCCGGACTCGCCGTAGCTGCTACGCAACTGGCAAGGAACATCGCTCAACTCGCGCAATACCTGCGTTCAGGCGAGCGTGTTGAGCTGGAAGACTGCACGGTGATCCTGATCGACTCTAACCAGGTGGGTTCGTTCTCGTTTCTGAAATGGATCGTCATTAACCGTAATGATTATGAAAACCACTTCGACGCCATTTTGCGGCACGAAATGGTGCATACCGAACAGCGGCACAGTTTGGATATTCTTCTGATTGAAATTATAAGAACCATTTTCTGGTTCAACCCGGTGCTGCTGTTGTACAAGCGGTCGCTGCAAGAAATTCACGAGTACCTGGCCGATGCGCAAGCCCCGAACCGTGAATATTACGCTCAGTTTCTCGTAGCATATGCGCTCAACGCGCCTGTCGCGTCGCTGACGAACCACTTTTTCAAACCATCTCAATTAAAAAACCGTATTCAGATGATCTATAAGAACCGCACATCCAAATGGATGCTGGGCACCTACGTGGTTGCCGCAACACTGATCGGAACCAGCGCACTTTTCGTCGCCGGCTGCGAGAGCCAGGTTTCAAAGGAGAATGAGGTAGTAAAGACGGAATCAAAAGCAGGTGATAACGAACGGATTTTCACAGTTGTGGAAGAGCAGCCGGAATATCCCGGCGGCAACGAAGAAATGTTTAAGTTTCTTGGTCGGAAGATCCATTACCCTTCATCCGCATCGAGGGCCGGTATACAAGGCAAGGTCTTTGTCAATTTCATTGTGACGTCGGAAGGAGATATCAAAGATGTAAAAGTCCTGAAAGGAATTGGCTACGGATGCGACGAAGAAGCGGTCCGGGTGATTTCCAAATTCCCTAAATGGACCCCGGGCAAGCAGAGTGGAAAAGCCGTTAGTGTGAAATTCACGGTTCCCATCAATTTCCAACTCGCGGAAGTAGGCGAAGACGCAAATACCGACGGCGAAACAACGATTGTCGGATTCAAGCCAGTGTCACAGCCCGTAATTCAAAAACCGAAAGAGGAAACCATACTGCAAGGTGAGACTTTCGAAGCACAGCCTGAAATGCAAACTGGGGATAAATTTGAATCAAGAATACAAGTACGCTGGCCGGAAGGAGAACCGGCATTTGCGGCTAACCAGCCTCTATACATATTGGACGGCGAAATGTTGGAAGACGGCAGCCAGATCAAAGCGCTGGATCCCAATACAATCAAGAGCATCAGCGTACTTAAAAATCCGCAATCTACGAGTATCTATGGCTCAAAAGGGGCGAACGGTGTCGTTTCAATCATTACCAAAAGCAAATAGCCCTCTGTAACACCGCCCTGCATGGAAACGCTCCTCTATCTGGCAAAAGTCAATATGTACTGGCTGCTTTTTTATGCTTGCTATTGGCTTTTGCTTCGAAAACATACCTTCTTTCACTGGAACCGTTTTTACCTGCTGAGCACGCTGCTGATTGCATTTGCATTGCCTGCCATCCATTTTGCGGAGCCGGTTACGACTATCTACGTTCCGGAGACCGTGTACCAGAAAGCCACGATCTCCGTAGCCGTAATCGCCGACCAAACGCCGGAAACAGGTATTAACTTATGGGTCTGGGTATCCGGGCTCTATGTCGTCTGCGCATTGATCATGGTCTGGAAATTCACTTTAAGCCTCTTCACGATCCGCAAAATGATAGGCCAAAGTGAAAGATTCGATATGGGCGATTACACATTAATGATGTTGCCCGAAAACCGCACCAGTCGGAGCGGGAGCTCGTTTTCATTCTTTCGCTGGCTGTTTCTAAGTTCCCATGACTACCACCACAATCCCGACACAATCATCCGGCACGAGTGTGAGCATATCCGGCAATGGCACACAGCGGATATCCTGTTGATCGAGCTATTGAAAATCGTTTTCTGGATTAACCCGGTTGTCTGGCTTTACAAACGCTCGATAGAAACCGTCCACGAATACCTGGCCGATCAGTCGGTGCCGAACCGGAACGACTATGCCTCATTCCTGGTCGCCTACGCAATGCGCAGCCCCGGCATTACCATTGCCAATCATTTTTTCAATTCCTCACTACTAAAAAGCAGGATCCGGATGATTTACAAAAAACGCAGTTCACGGTGGTTGCTGACCAAATACCTGATGGTCCTATCGGTTGTCGCATGTTCGGTCGCCACCTCGGCTTCCCCATACCCATTGCAGGCGATCGATCAGCTCAAAGCGGAGGTTGAAAAGACGATACGTGTCAGAGGGCTCATTATCGATGAAACCGACGGACCGGTCGAGGATGCTGCCGTCATCATAGCGGGAACGACCCGCGGTACAACCACCGGTAGCGACGGCCGGTTTGAGTTGCGCGACGTACCAGCCAATTCCAAGCTCGTGATCACACACGTTGCGTATGAAACGCAGGAATTCAAGCTCACAGATAATAATCAGGAACTCGGACTGATCGTCAAAAAGGCTGTAAACCAAATTACAGGCCCGGTAGTTGTCGGTCGGCCGATAGTCGACGGTAATACTACACCTCCTTCAACCACTGCGCCAGTCGGTGATGAAATGAAAATAGTTGAGCAACGGCCCTCATTTCCGGGCGGTAACGAGGCATTAATGCAATACCTTGTGCAAAATCTGCAATACCCGGAAGCAGCTCGCAAAATAAATGTGGAGGCGATCGCTCTGGTGTCTTTCACAGTCGATAAAAACGGCGATATCCGCAATGCCAAAAGTCTGAAAAACATTGGCTATGGCATTGATAAAGAGGCCTTGCGCGTTGTAAACGAAATGCCGAAATGGAGCCCAGCAGTGCAGAACGGGAGGCCGGTCGAAATGGAATATACTTTGGAAGTCAATTTTAAACTGGATAAAGAAAACCAGGACAAACGCCAAGGCTTTTTAAATTTCAGATCAAACAGCTTTTCACCGGTTCCGAATATGGAGGAAATAGATGCCTTTTTCAACGGGAAGCTGAACCTCTATAAATGGGGAAAGTTTACGGATATTGCCGTGAATGGTCCATGGACCGTCATCCCAAAAACTCAGGCCAACGAACATAACGATCCGCAAACGGGCAAATACAAGCAAATCAGATATGGACTAACCAGCCGCGTTTACGCAACTCCCTCGTGGACTTATACACCACTGAAATACCGTAAAACCTATTAAACTCGTATTTCAGCCACTTTTCTGCCCTTAAATCCTGATATTTGGAAGAGTAATTAACCTATTCTTCCGATTCATGTCAATCCTGAAAGCCGCCATCATCGGCGGCGGGCATATTGCCGACCAGAACCATCTTCCGGCATTAGCCAAACTGTCCGATCGCGTCAAGGCCGTATCGATATGCAGCCGCGACATCCATAAAGCACAGGCGTTAGCCGACAAGCACGGCGTGCCGCTTGCCTACGACAGCCCCGACGAAATGTACCGGAGCGAAGGCAAGCCGGACATCGTGATCAACTGCACGGCCAATAACCTGCATTATCCGTTCACCATGCAGGCGCTTGAAAACGGCTGTCATGTATTTTGTGAAAAACCGCCGGCTATGCACGCCAGCGAGGCACGTGAAATGGCCGATCTGGCCAAAAAGAAGGGCTTAACCCTGGCTTACAACTTCCAGCGCCGCCACGCGCCGGAATACACGACGCTGAGAAAATATCATGAGCTAGGCAGCCTGGGCGACATTTACCACATCAAGGCCAACTACCTCCGTCGCCGGGGCATTCCGGGCTGGGGTAATTTTACCAATAAAACGATCCAGGGAGGCGGTGCATTGATCGACCTCGGCGTGCATATCCTCGATTTGGCGCTAGGCCTCACGGGTTATCAGCATCCTACCCGTATTGTAGCCAACACATATGATTTCATTGGTAAAACCGGTGGAAAAGGCCTGAAAGGAGCCTGGAACCCTGCAACATTTGAAGTAGAAGATGCGTGTTTCGCGCATCTGTCGTTTCCAGGGAATGTCAGCATTGCATTATCCACCTCATTTGCACTAAACATGGAGCAGGAGGAGACCATCAACCTGGAAGTTTTCGGAACAAAAGGCGGAGCTAAACTATTTCCGCTATCGGTACATACCGAAATCGCAGGTGAACTAGCCGATATCCGTTTCCCGCATTTGGGTGAAATCGATGCTCAATTGCAGAACACAACCGCTTTCCTGGACCTCTGCGACGGCCAATCTGCCAACATTTGCGACGGAGAGCAAGGAGCCATCCTGCAATCCATCGTGGAGCAAATCTACCAAAGCGCAGCCAATCAATAGCAACGAGAAAGGGCTTGAAGATCAACTCTTCAAGCCCTTTTCCATTCTCCTTCCTCCCTCCTCCTTTCCTCCAAAATTTTATTTAGCCGTAGCCATTACCATTTTGATATCGTTCTTGGCTCCGATTTCGAGTACATCCACCAGGTCCTGCACCGCGAGGTTCTTATCTACCCGCAAAACGACCGTGCGTTCTTCCACACCGGCAAAGATACTTTGCAACTGCGTTTCCAGGTTATCGAAAGGAACAGGCTCCTTATCGATGAAATAGGCTTTATGCTCATCTACCGAAAGTGTAATCTGCTTTTTGTACATCTGTTGCGTAGCCGATGCCTTGGGCAGCATCAGTTTGATCACGTTCGGATTGGACATCGTGGAGATGATCAAAAAGAACAGCAACAGGAAGAACATGATATCGTTGAGCGAGTGCGTGAACACCTCCGGAGCAAACCGGCTCTTCCGACGTATTTTCATATTGGAAAATGTAATGGGTTGTCCCTTGAATATCTATTTTGCAGCCACTGGCTTTGAAAGCACATCCAGAAAATCGGATGCGGCCATTTGCAGGCGCAATGCAAAACGGTCGATTTTCATGTTCAGCAAGTGGTAACCCGCGTAGGCGATCAGACCGATGATCAGACCGGATCCGGAAGTGATCATTTTCTCATACATACCCCCTGCGATGGTGCTGATATTAAAGTCGTTGGAGATTGAAATGTCGTAGAAAATACGGATGATACCCGAAATTGTACCCACGAACCCGAGCATTGGCGCGATACCCGCGATCACCCCCAGGTACGGCAGGTTGCCCTCCATACGCTGGATCTCGATCTGGCTGGCGTTTTCAATCGTAGTTTCAATGTCTTTGATCGGGTAACCAATGCGACCGATAGCTCTTTCCAGAATACGGCCCGCTGCATTACGCTGGTTTCTGCAAAGCGACTCCGCCGATTTCAAATTTCCTTGCTGAATAAAATCCTTCACATTGTCGACAAATTGCGGCTCAATCTTGCCATTGGCGCCGATACCCAGGAAACGTTCGATAATGAGGAACAGCGTGGCCAGGAACAACAGCCCCAGTGGCAACATTACCCACCCCCCTTTGGCGAGCAAATCGATTACAGAAAGGCCCTGCTCAGCGACGGGTGCAGCCGCAGTAGAGTCAGTAAGTGCTTGCAGAAGCATCATATCAGAAATAAAAAGTGAATGGTTAAGCGAATGAAACAGAGGTCGATTCTATTCAAAAACAATTTTGATCTTAAACGGAGCATAATGCCCCTTATTGTTCAAAGGGCAAATATAGGAAAATTACTCTTCGGACGGGGGCAAGAGATTGCTTACATTCTCGGTACCCTCATAGAGGTCGGCCATTTGCAGCGTAGCGCCGATTGTTCGAATCGTAATTGATTCGGTAAGGGAGAATGCGTCATCGGCCAGGATCCACTGATTATCGGGCATCCGGCGGAAAACCTGAGCACTGGCTTTCCGGGAATCTATTGTCACATATTCCTGCAAGGATTCAATGTCTCGGTACAATTTGAATTTAAGGCTACGGTCGTAGTCAGTAGTGGAAGCGGAGAGGATTTCAATGATCACGGATGGGTTAATAATCGTGATACGGTCCAGTTTCGAAAACTTGTTCGGCCCACAGACGATGACAATGTCGGGATAAGTATAAAGCGAATTCGCCGGAATGTGAATCCGCTGGTCGCTCGAAGAGCTTCTGCATGACTTACCCTTTTTCAAAACCGGATAAATCTCCCCGATTACATTTTCCTTAACCCGATTGTGATTCGGCGCCGCCCCGGCCATTTTGATAATCTGCCCCTGAAAATACTCGCTCTTTTCAAAAGCGTCGTTTTCAAGCCGGAGATATTCCTCTTCTGAGTACATGATCTGTTGTGAAAGTGCTAATGCAGGTGCTGCCATATTATAGTGTGCTTTTTCTCAAATATACCTTTAATGTCCCACACTAAGTGCTGATTTAAACACCGATTATCCTGCGGAGGGCAACGATGTTTCAAGAAATTGTGTCTCCTGGAAACACAAAAAGATGGAATCTTCATGAAATATTTGAGGTCAACAATTCCAATGTTTATATCGCTCTTGCTGCTCGGCTGTGTCTTCTGCGGTCCGCAACAAGAACTGACAGTTGTTATACGCTCCACAAACACACTTCTGGACTCCGCGAAGGTAGACTCCGTTTTCGCGCTGAATGCGCTGGATTCAATAGGACAGCTCGTATCCAAAAATATTACAGGAATGCATTCATTCCCAATTTCCCTGCGGGCTGATAGCACTACATATGTATACAAATATGAAGGCAGCAAAAAAACCGCCGACACCTTGACAATCTTTTATGAACGGGAGTTCCGCTATAAGGGTGATTGCGGATTTGTAGTGAATGCTAACAAGCCGCGGGATGGTCGTACGCATCGCTCAACGTTCAAAAAAGTGGAGGTGCGGTATGGCACCTACATTACACCGAATAGCTGGGAGGTGGGCGCGCAAGATACTTCCACAGGAATTTATGTAGAGATCAAAGAATGAAAACACTCGTCGTCCTCGTCGCTATCGTCTCGCTAGGATTTACAACCTACGCACAGCAGGACAGTACCAGGGGTAGTTACCTTGGACTCGATGTGATCAATAGTGTGCCCACGTATGCCCTCCCAAATTGGTATTACATTCGAAAAACGATCATCGTTGAGCCCTACTATCACTTTAATATCAAAAGACCGGACGCAAGTGTTGTGATCGGTGCGGGCTTTGCAAAGGGTTCTACCCGTCAGTACGACGAATTCGATCCGTCCCAGAATTTTCAGGGGGCTTATTTCCGGGCTTCATACGAGTTCCAACATCGCTCAAGGTTTATCAGCGTCGGTTATGGCCCTATCATCTCGTTTGCCAGTTACAGTGGAAAATTTGTGTTTGATGGGCCTACATTCGGCGATTATGAAGGTTCTTTTCAGGAAAGGAATAATGTCGCAATAGGCTGGGAGGGCTATATTGCCTACGATCTCAAACTAGGCCGCTACCTTTCTCTCAGATTTTTACTACGAAATGTGATGGGGCGGCGTACCAAAGCCTCCGTTTACGTGCAGTATTACCCCGGTTTCGGGTACACACCGCCGTTGCTCAATAACCGTTTTCTTTATTCCGGAGGTCTTTCATTTCAGCTCTACTACAGATTACCGTAGTGAGTTGTATATCGCAGTTAAGAAAACCACCTTTTTTAACCTTTTCATACATACCTTTGCTCGAACAAATACCACTCAAACCGGCTCGTTCGTTTCTGATATTGTGAGAAATTCTGCAAGACAATGGATATCCCTCAGCCTGCTTGGCCTCATGTTGGTCAAAGTGTGGGTGATTCCTTTGTTGTACCTGGATTTTGAGATCCGGCGCGAATACATCGTTGCCAACCTTTGCGAAAACAGAAACCGGCCGCAAATGCATTGCGATGGCAAGTGCTACCTCGCCAAACGCATCGCCGCGCTGGACGAACAGGAAAAACGTCAGGCTGAAAAAACGTACATGTCACGCCTGATTGACCAGGTAATGGACCAGCGCACGGATTTTTCCTTTGCGCAGCAACCTGTTATCGTCGAACTGCTTCCGCGAGCGGTTTTCTCTCTTGCCAATTGCTTCACACCCCGCATTGCGGTGGACGATATTTTTCATCCCCCGCTCGTCTGATTTAGCATAAAATCACCCCATTTGCAGTTCTAGCATTAGTTGGAACAGATTCTGTTTGCAATTTTGTCGGCTTAATGCACGCCCATCGGATGCGTGTGAACCATTATTTTTCAAAACACATATGATGAAAAGAACATTTTCATGGTTATCGGCATGGGCGTTGGCCTCCGGGTTACTGATGGTTTCCTGCTCTTTCCCGGACGAAAACGACGATACTGATCCCATTGAAACCGGCACGATTCAGCTGCAATTCGATAATATCGTGGGTGATAAAGATTTGCAGCTCAATACCACACAATATATGAATGCGGCGGGAGAGGATTTCACGGTCAGCAAACTCAACTACTACATTTCGAATATCAAACTCATCAAATTGGATGGCAGCGTGTTTACAGTACCACAGGATTCGAGCTACTTTCTGATCCGTGAGGCGAATAAGGAGTCGCAGAAACTGACGATCCGGAATGTGCTGACAGGTGATTACACGGGCGTTGAGTTTATGGTGGGCGTCGACAGCCTGCGTAGCGTGATGGAGCCGGATTCACCTGGACGAAAGGGGATCCTGGACATCTACTCAGGCCCAACCAATGAAGAAGCGATGTACTGGGACTGGAATCCGGGCTATATTTTCATGAAAATGGAAGGCTCTTCCGATTCGGCAACGACCGCAAATGGCAAGTACTATTACCACATTGGCTTTTTCGGAGGTAGAACAGAAAAGACGATCAATAATCTCAGGACCGTCAAACTGACTTTCCCTGGCCAGAAGGCGATCGTGACGACGAGCATTGTTTCCAACGTACTCATTCAGGCCGATATTCAGAAAATTTTCAACGGCGGCACGCCATTGAGTATCAAGAAGAGCTCATCGCTAATGTTTACCGATTCTTCGAGGTACGTCGCCGACAACTACGCCGGGATGTTCCATGTCAAAGAAATAAAGATCAACTAAAATACACTGGCAAACGAAATGAGGAAGGTTACGGGCATATTGAGCTTTTTGGCAGCGCTGCTGGCGTTGGCTGTTTCTTGCAAAAAGAGCAGTACCGACGACCCGGGGCCTAAGCCGACGGACAATACCCCTACGCCATTGCAATGGACGAAGCCTTCCTATTTCCCCGATCCGGTCTATGATTTATCCAAAAATCCGCTGACGGTCGAAGGCGTCGAGCTAGGCAAATTCCTTTTTTATGATGGCATTCTCTCGCGGACGGACAACATCGGCTGCGGGACGTGCCACCAGCAACAGGCTGCATTTACGCACCATGGACATGACCTCAGCCACGGCGTGGACGACAGGATCGGTACGCGGAATGCGCCATCTGTACAGAATATGGCCTGGAATACCTCCTTTTTTTGGGATGGCGGCGTGCATGATATGGACATGGTGCCGCCGGTGCCTATTCAAAATAAGGTGGAAATGGACGAGCGGGTCGGCAATGTGATCGAAAAGTTGAAAAAAACGCCGGTAGCAGGTGCCGCCAAGCAGGTGAATTATCCCAAAATGTTCAAGGCGGCATTCGGCAGCGATAGTATTACGGCCGACCGGATGATGCAGGCGCTGTCACAGTTTATGATGACGATGGTTTCGGCTACGTCCCGTTATGACTATTTCCTGCGCGGCGACGCTTCCGCATTGACAGCACAGGAAAAAGATGGCTTATCCATTTTCAAACAAAAATGTGCCTCCTGCCATGCCGGCGAGCTTTTTACAGACCAGAAATTCAGAAACAATGGCCTGGTACCCAACCGAATCAACGATCAGGGCCGGTATGCCATTACTTTAAATGATAACGACCGGCTGAAATTCAAGGTACCAAGTCTGCGTAATGTGGGCCTGACCGCTCCCTATATGCATGATGGCCGTTTCACGACACTCGAACAGGTGCTCGACCACTACGCAAACGACAAGCCGGGCAGCAAGGACAGTATTTACGTTTCCCCGACTCTGGACCCGCTGCTGAACGTAGCTGGGCAAAAACGCGGGATCAGCCTGACGACGGCAGAAAAGCAGTCTATCATTGCATTTCTGAAAACATTAAATGACGACGATTTCATCAAAGACAAGCGTTTTTCCGATCCCGGTGTAGGAACCTCTTTTTAATGCGCTCATTCATAGCATACATATTGCTCGCAGCTATTATGCTACCCACGCTCAGTCCGTGGGGAACGATCGCGTACTTTAAACTGAACCGGGAATACATTGCCAGGGTGCTTTGCGAAAACCGGAAACGCCCCGACCTGCATTGCGACGGCAAGTGTTACCTGGCCAAAAAACTCAAACAGCAAAAGGAAAAGCAGGATAAGGAGACTTCGGAGAAAGTCCACAACACGCCTGTTATCCAGCTATTTACCCCCCAACCCTATTCTTACAGCTTTGAACCGGAGACAGTCGAATTCCGCGAACCGGTTCGTTTCTTCCATCAGTTACTTTTCTACTCAGCCCCAGTCGGCAAATTGCTGCGCCCGCCCAGGAGATAAAATTCATGATACCTAACTGAATTTTAATCTCTTAAAGCATTATAATGAACCTGAAAATATTTTTACAGGCGCTATTCCTGTATGTATGCGCGCACGCGGCTGTCGCGCAGGGCATCGAAGGCAGTGTATTCGACACCCAGACCAAAGAACCCATTCCGGGGGCGACCGTGCAAATCGTTTCCGCCAATCTCGGCACCACCACGGATAACAATGGCCATTTTGCATTCAATAATGCGGTTTCCAATGCGGTACTCCGTATTTCCAGCATCGGGTTTTCTGCCAAAGAGGTCCGGATAGAAGAGGGCAAGCGCATTAAAATCGGACTGGATGCGGCTACTGAAAACCTGCAATCGGTTGTCGTGACGGGTAACCGTGAAGCGACATTACGCACGGAGAGTCCGATCGCTATCTCCAAACTGACTCCACGGATGATCGATGAGGCCAAACCGACGGCCATGTACGAAATTGTGAACAAAGTACCCGGCGTGATGATGGTGAACCTCGGCAACGAGCAGCATTCAATGGCGATCCGGCAACCATTTACCACCAATGCCTATTTCCTGTACATGGAAGACGGCGTCCCGATCCGGCCGATGGGCGTCTTCAACCACAACTCAATCCTGGAATTCAACCAGTTTGCGATCAGCTCGGTGGAAGTGGTAAAAGGCCCTGTTTCCTCTATTTACGGCCCGGAAGCAGTGGGTGGCGCGATCAACTTTATCACGCAGCGCCCTACCCTCCTGCCAACCGCCAAAATCGGTGTGCAAGCCGACCAGTGGGGCTACAAGCGCATTCAATATGGTGCAGGCGGCATGATCGGGAAGTTCGGCGTTTACGTGGGCGGGTTCGTTGCCAACCAGCGCGACGCCTGGATGAAAAGCAGCGATTACGACAAGAACGCGATCAACGCACGGTTAGAATACCATTTCACGCCGTCGACGCGGCTGATTTACACATTGGCTTACAGCAAATATGATTCGCAAACGAGCGGCAGTGTGGACAGCCTTGCATTTTACTCGCGGCAGTATGTGAGTACCACCGATTTTACCTACCGCAAAGTAAGCTCGCTGCGAAGTCGGCTTACCCTTGAAAAAGACTGGAAAAATGGCTCGCAGACATTCCTAACCGCATTTGCCAGGAAAAATGAACACGGCCAGAACCCGAATTACGGCATTCGCTGGACGTCAGGGCAAACAACTGCAAAAGGCGAAATCAATTCAAGCGATTTCAAAAGTCTTGGCGTACTCGCCCAGCACAGCCAGCGGTTCAGCTTCCTTAATTCCAAACTGATCACCGGCGCCGTGTTTGATTTCTCGCCATCCAACTACTGGTCCTACCAGATCGATCTGGCGGCCCAGTTACGTGCAGACGGCAAATCGGTCGAGAAATACACGATCGTAAAAGAGCGGCCCGATATCAAAAACGCGGATTACGACGCGGATATCAAGAATACGGCGGCTTACACGCAATATGATTTCGAACTGCTGCCAAAGCTCCGCGTGTCGGCGGGCTTGCGTTACGACCGGATGTCGTTTACCTACACCAATTTTCTCGATAACACCTCGGGCAACAAATCATACAGCAAGGTTACCCCGAAAATCGGCGCTACTTATGATTTGGGTAAAGGGAAAGGGATTTATGCCAACTATTCGAGAGGCTTCTCTCCTCCGGGGCTCACGTCGGTTTTCCGCAAACGCACCGTACCGGCAGAAAACGGCGACCTGTTCTACTACAATCTGAAACCAGCCGAATTCAACAACGCGGAAATCGGTGGTTGGGCGTCCGTGCTTGACAATAAGGTTTATATCGACCTGGCATTTTATCAAATGAATGGCCGCAACGAACTGCTGAATGTGCGGCTACCGGATAATTCCTACGATTATCAATCTGCCGGCAAAACCTTGCACCGCGGCGCGGAATTCGGCGTGACCTACAAACCGACGAAGGAGTTTTTCTTCCGATTCGGAGGTACTACGGCCATTCACCGCTATGAAGAGTTCATCCTGAGCAGCCGCGAGTCTGATGCGGTGAAGAATGTCAATGGCAAGGATATGCCTTCGTCGCCTCGCTGGCTTTGGAACACGGAGTTTAGTTATTATCCCAAGTGGTTCAAAAACTTCCGGTCGTCGGTGGAATGGCAGCATGTGGCTTCCTACTATCAGAACCAGATCAATTCGGTCAAATACGAAGGTTATGACATCTTGAACATGAGATTCGGCTACAACTGGAAGGGCGTCGAGCTGTTCACCAACGTCCTCAACCTTACCGACGTGCTTTACGCCACCAATGCGACCCGGGGCAATAACGCCACCGACCGCACGACCTACAATGCTGCGGCACCGCGGACATTCGTTTTCGGCGTGCAATACACTTTCACCGGCAAAAAATAACAGATTATGATCGAGGAAATTGCCATACAACCCAGGGAGTCATTCAAGGCAAAGGCCGAAAAGACCATCCGCAGAAACATTTATCGCTGGCACCGCATATTAGGGCTGCTGGCACTTGTTCCTACCATTTTCTGGACGGCCTCGGGTGTGATGCACCCGTTCATGTCGCACTGGTTCAAGACGACCATTGCGCACGAATTTTACAAGGCAGAGCCCGTGGCCCCAGCCGACGTAACGTTACAGCTCGGGCCGGTTTTAACGCAAAACAAAATCACGGAATTCAAAAACTTCCGGCTGATCAAGTTTCAGGGAAATGCGTGGTACCAGGTTAAGGGCGTCGACGATAAATTAAGGTATTTCAATACTGCCTCCGGAGCCGAATTGCCCGACGGTGACCGGAAATATGCCGAACACATGGCTCGCTATATGCTCGGTGAACCGAAATCGAAGATCATTTCCAGCACGCTGCTGACCGAATTCACCGATCAGTACAAATACGTGAACCGGTTTTTACCCGTGTGGAAAATCAGCTTCGACGACGACCGGAAAATGGATATCTATGTCGAAACCGGTCAGAGCCGCTTCGCTACCTTTAACGACAGCGGGCGGAAGGCGTTCATCTGGATATTCGGCACATTCCATAACTGGGGTTTTATGGATATGATCACCAACAATACGATCCGCATTGCGGTAATGGTGACCTTTCTGAGCCTCATTATCCTTTCGGCAGTCGCAGGCGTGGTGGTTTATGGGTTAATGTGGAAAAAATTCAAAACCGGTCGTTCGGGCAACCAGCGGGGCATTTTGCGCAAATACCATCGTTCGATCGGCATCTGGTGCAGCCTTTTCACATTCACGTTCGCATTCTCGGGCGCCTACCACGCCGTTCAGAAGCTCGACCCCGACCAGCGGCAGAAATATGTTTACGACCCGGTGATCAAAACGGAAGAAATAGCCCAGGCGTCTATCGTCGACCTCAAAGGCGTTACCAATATCGGGCTGATCAAATGGGGAGAGAACATTTTCTGGCAAACCGTTCGGAAAGATTGGGAAACCGACAAAACAGTGGTGGACTATACCGACATCCGCGACGGCAAAAAACTCGAAGGCGGTAACATCCGTTTTGCCAAATACCTCGCGCGCAAGTTCGCCGCGCAGGAGGAGCGCAACGCCGAAAGCTGCTGCGACCTGATGGAAGCGCAAATTTCCTCTCCAATTTCGGACGCGGAAGTCGAAAAAGCATCTATGGTAACCAGTTTCGCCGGTGAATATGGTTTCGTAAACAAACGGCTGCCCGTGGTGAAACTGGCCTACGACACGCCCGACCACACGACCTATTACATCGAAACGACTACCAGCCGCCTTTCAACGAAAGTGGAAGATCGCAACCGGCGCGAAGGTTTCAGCTTCGCATTCCTGCACAAATACAGCGGCCTGGATTTTCTGGGTAAGAATGCGCGGGATGGTGTGATGACGGCTGCCGCTGCAAGCGTTTTGATCGTAAGTGTGCTGGGGTTACTGGTGTTTTTGAAGATTAAATAGCGTTTATCACAAACAGGTGTTTTCATAGAAGGTCGGGATTTCAGTTCCCGGCCTTCTTTTAATGTCCTTTCAAAATCTTTTTCGCCATAAACGTTTCGTTCACTTTGAGGCGAACGTAATGCACTCCATCGTTGAAGACATCGAAATTACTAACAGGATATTTCCAGAGACCTTTCGCATGCGGATTTTCGACTATTTTCCGCACGACACTGCCGTTGCTATCCAATATTTCAAGTCTTACATGGCTGTTATCCTCCGCTATTGCAAATTCGATCGTCACGTCCCCGACAGCCGGATTTGGGTAGATTTTCCATTCAAAATCAGCGATAGCATCTTTTTCAACTATTCCTGTTTCGCTGCCCTCACGCTGAGAACTGAACTGCCCGATATTCACCCGTTGCGATGCATGCCAATTGCCATTCGCATCTTTGATGAAACATCTGATACCGGTATAAAACTGGTCTGTGGTAAAGACATTTGTCGTCGCACCGGCGATCGCGCCGTTGATGTCATTACCCCAGCGATACTCGGTATAACCAGCCGGAGCCGTGAGCGAACGGAGGTTGCCATTTTTTAAATAGGTAAGCGAAGGCACGAAACCGTGCTCGATTTTAACGCCATTGTTACCGATTTGGTTGAACCATTTATTGCCGAGCCAGGTGAGCGACGAATTGTAAGATTCTTCGAAATGGGTGCCGTCTTTACGCCAGATCCCCTGGGTCACAACCGCACCGTCGTAGTCTGAATCCGGCCCCACTACACCGGAACCTGCATTTACAGCCGACGTCTGACCAGCGCGAATAGTCGGGTTAGGGCCCTGCCAATTTGTTACAGAAACGTTGGATATAAACCACGTTAAATTAGGATATGCAAAATCTGCCTTCGACTTATTGATAACCGCCGTCAATTTAGCCGTGTAGTCGGCCGAAGTGGTCACTTTGTATGCCGCGCCCAGATTGGGATCCGATTCCGCCTCTCCCTGGTGCCACAATATACCGCGTACGCCAAATATCGATCCGTAGTAATTCAGTGCAGATTTCAATGGCGTGTAGGGCTGCCCGATGAATGGCCCCTGAAACGTTCCTCCATCACAGAACTGCAGTCCGGTATACCCGTTCGGAGCGGCTAAGCCCTGTGAACCCTGGTACCATTGCGTGATGGTGCTTCCACCGGAGGCTGCGTTGAAAAAGGCTACCGGCATTCCCCCATTGGCGTCGGAGATCAGTTTTCCAAGCACTCCATAGCACCAGATTGTATTTCCTGTGGGTGATAAGCTGCCATGCTTGACTATGTCGTTCGCATTGGAGAAGGAGAAAAAACTCCCGAACATTTCCGGTAAATTTTTCGTACAGTTTTTGCTGTCCGATGACCCAACAATCCACTCGGGGTAATTAGTAGTAGGCGGCAAATTCCAGGTCTTGTCATTCATACCTTGTCCATTGGATTGCCCGGCGATAATAAATACATCTCCAATGCCGAATCGCGAACTCGCGTAGACAATCCCATTGTATATTATCTCGCATAGATACCACCCTTTGGACATCATTGTCGTGCCAAAGAACATTCCATTCGATGTCAGTGGTAGCGTGGTAGTAGGTCCGGCTGCTCCTGCGACGCCAGAAGCACTCAACGGGCGAAAGCGATAACCCACGGTTGCCAACAAGCTTGACGAAACGACCTGTCCGGCAACTGTGACACTGGCCGTATTTGCGGCATTTCGCTGTATGACGCTTTTTTCAATAGGGTAAGAAAGGAAAACGAATTGCCCGAATGAACTATTTCCCACCAACCCACATAGCAGAATTATAAAGATATTTTTTGCTTTCATAATTCATTACATAATTAAATGTATGGATAGGCTCAATTCTTAAAACCAATGGTTTTCACAAAATCCTTAATGCTAATCAGCGGAATGCGTGTGTGATATTTTTCGTTGATCGCCTTGATCGTTTCGTTCGCAATAATGGCCTGTCCAAGAGCCGTAGGGTAAATGCCATCAGCTGAAAAGAAGTTACCCTTCATAGTGCCGTCGATGGGAACGCCGTCGTCTGATACATATGATCCGGTATGGATTTTCTCATAAACTTCGTACAGATCCACGACGGCTAGATTATGCTTTTCGGCATACTCCTTAATTTTCGGGTTGTACATAGTTTCTGGATCGGAGAAAAGCGCTTCCTCAGCGTCGATCACAGATAGCGGATCGAGTTTGGAAGTAAACTTGCTTCCGGGTTCGTGTTTTTCGAAGATGCGGCTGACGAATGGCGAGGGGACCAAATAAGAAGCATCTGAATTTGTACTTGCACCGATTAATTCACTGACTTTATACCAATTCATGTAAGGCAGCGTCCGGTAATGAGGGACGGTGAAAATTACTCCCCGCTGACCTTTACCAAGAATGGCATTTAATGTATAGTCAGTTATTGTTCCACTCAGGTATATGGATCCATTGAAATTCAGTGTGTAATGATTGATATGAGAATTTTCCTGAAGACCCTGTATCCATCTATCAAAAAAATCATCAAGCAGAACAAAGTTATATGGCCTCTTCTCCAAAATTTCGCTCAAAACGTTATACTGAGGAGTCGCTTTCAAAGTTGAAAGACGGGACACGTAGGGTTGTGTCATACATTTCTCGCAATAGGGATAGGAGAGCCATGTCGAAGCGCCCCAGGGCGTTGCAAAATTCGAAGCATTCCCTTCATACCTCGGCAACACTGGCGGCGCTCCACCCGTCACGGGCGCACGGTTATTGATAACCTTCTTCCACTTAGGATATTTTGCTAACGGGTTATCGTATAGGTAATAGCCCGTTCCATTGAAATCCTGCTCGCTGAAAAGCGGCATTTCAAAATCCGTCAAGCCCATTTGGTGGGCAACCAGGTTTGGATAGGCAAATTGCTGACTCTCCCGGTAAAGGCCGCCATTGCAAACGCCCGCGGTAAGTCCGCCGCCGACGGCGATCATTCGCAATGTGGCATCGGAGCCTTTCAGGTTGCTCAAATCAACATGGCCGACTTGCTGTGCATTCCATTTGTTAAAATTCAGGGATGGTTGAACTTCTACCTGGCCGGTTTGCATGCTGGTAAATTTCGCGATCGGGTGCAGGCTGGGAAGCAATTCTGTACTATCGATGGCATCGACCACATTGTCGTTGGTAGTATCCGGCTGCGCTTCCTGCGAACAGGCGAAAAGGCTCGATGTGAGTGCAAACAGTAATGCAGACAGTTTTTTCATAGCACTTGAATTTTAAATTGATACAACTGAAAGCCTGGCTGACCAGCCCGGTCTCATTCAATTAATTCAAGTTTAGGCTACAATTAGCTTGTAACTTCAATCCGCTCTCCTAATGACCGGGATGGATACCCGAACGGTAATTTTACCGCATTCACGGCCCCGCATTAACTAACCACCATTCACGAACTCGGCTATTAAACCTTCATTAAAACCAAGGATTTTTGCGATTCGCGTTGTTTCTTTGCAGGAAATTCAGTCGCAGTCAATACAATAACATATATGCAAAGCGGAGAAAAGAATGCACAGCCCTGGTTGGGTAAAATGCAGGAAAAATGGGGATTGGAAACAACCAGGCAGGTTTTGTTGGTACTCGCAGTGTTCAGTTTGTCGGGTTCTTCGGTAGTATGGCTCCGGAAAGGACTCTTCTATCTGCTCGGATATGACGACGCCACGCCGATGTGGCTCAAAACCATTACCTACATTCTGTTCATTTTCCCGACTTACCAGAGCTTGTTGCTGTTGTACGGTTTTCTCCTAGGCCAGTTCTCGTTTTTCTGGGAAAAAGAGAAGAAAATGTTCCGCTGGATCGCCGCCAAGTTCAAGAAATAAGCGCAATACAAAGTATATCCCAAAGGGTGAGCAAATGGTAAACAGCCATAGCTCACCCTTTTTTGATGCCGCTACTACATCGATAGAACAATTTCTACTCCAAGATTTCGCCGCCCCCATTGCTAATGTCCCAAGAATGAATGACTTTGCAACTGAATGCAAATAGCAGTCACAAACGTTTCACACAATTCACATCTTATCAACAAAACCTCTACAAGGCATGAATTTCGACATTATCAAAGCGCAGATCTGGACGCTGGCAACACTTTATGGCGGCAAAATCCTGCTTGCACTCCTCGCTTTCATCATCGGCCGTTTCATTGTAGGCAAAATCAGCTCGATGCTCAGCAATGTGATGGAAAAACGCAAGGTCGACCGTGACGTGCAGCCTTTCCTCAGCTCACTGATCGTTGTTTTGCTCAACGTAATGCTGCTGCTGAGCATCGCAGGCATTGTGGGCATCGAAACTTCCTCGTTCGTGGCAGTGCTCGGTGCGGCCGGTCTGGCGGTAGGTTTGGCATTACAAGGTAGCCTGGCGAATTTCGCGGGTGGGGTGCTCATTCTTATTTTCAAGCCTTACCGCGTGGGTGATCTCATAAATGCACAGGGATTTACCGGAACAGTTGAAGGCGTGCAGATTTTTAATACCATCCTGGTAACGCCGGATAATAAGACCATTATCCTCCCGAATGGGGCATTGTCGACGTCACCGATCACCAATATTTCCGGGAAAGGCAAGATCCGCGTCGATATGGTGTTCGCTGCCGGAAGCCAGAACGGGGTGGATAAAATCAGGGCCTCGGTTCTGAAGGCGGTTGACGCCTGCCCTACCGCATTAAAAGATGTTTCACACGACATTCTGGTTACCAAACTCACCGAAAACGCCATCTTTTTTGATGTGCGCGTGTGGACGCCCAGCGAAACTTATTGGGATACCTATTATAATGTCCACGAAGGCATTAGTCGCCAATTCGCGATCGACGGTATTCAGGCACCAAAACCGGCTGAACTAAGCGTCGCAGTGAAGCAATAGCTGGTCCGAAGCGAGAGCTTCGAACCATCAATATTGAGGAGTACAGGAGGTAACTTTCCTGTACTCCTCATTTTATTTATACCTTTGTGTTTTATTTCAAATTCAGGTTCAGATTCATAGATATTATTCCATGTTTGAAAACTTACAGGACAAGCTTAATAACGCCTTTCGCACACTAAAAGGAAAGGATAGGATTTCAGATATAAATGTTGCCGCTACGACCAAAGAAGTACGTAAGGCATTGGTCGACGCCGATGTTAACTTCAAAGTAGCGAAAGAAATTACCGACCGCATCCGTGAAAAAGCCATCGACAGAAAAATCCTGATTTCTGTTGAGCCGGGACAGATGTTCGTCAAAATCGTGCAGGAAGAGCTGACCGAACTGATGGGCGGCAATGCCGAGGGGATCAATATCAAAGGTGACCCGGCGGTAATCCTCATCGCAGGTTTGCAAGGTTCCGGTAAAACGACTTTCTCCGGAAAACTAGCTTCTTTGCTCAAAAAACAAGGTCGCCAGGTACTCCTAACAGCCTGCGACGTGTATCGCCCGGCGGCGATCGACCAGTTGAAAGTGCTCGGTGAGCAGATCGGCGTGGAAGTCTATTCGGAGCCTGAGAACAAAAACGCCGTCAGCATCGCCCAGAATGCGGTGGCGCATGCGAAAAAGTCCGGCAAGAAGATCGTGATCGTCGATACAGCGGGCCGTTTGGCGGTGGACGAGGTGATGATGAAGGAGGTGGAAGACATTAAAACTTCCGTAAAACCTTCCGAAATCCTCTTCGTGGTCGACTCCATGACCGGTCAGGATGCGGTGAATACGGCCAAGACATTTAATGAAAGACTCGATTTCGACGGTGTTGTTCTGACCAAGTTGGACGGCGATGCCCGCGGTGGTGCGGCGCTTTCGATCCGCCAGGTGGTGGAAAAACCGATCAAATACATCAGTACCGGGGAAAAAATGGAGGCACTCGATTCCTTCTACCCCGATCGTATGGCAAGCCGGATCCTCGGCATGGGTGACGTGATCTCCCTCGTTGAACGTGCCCAACAAGCGTTCGATGAAGACGAGGCGAAACGCATTAATGCCAAAATGCGTCAGAATAAATTCGATTTTGACGACTTCCTCGGCCAGTTGCAGCAGATCAAGAAGATGGGTAACGTAAAAGACCTCATTGGAATGATTCCTGGAATGGGCTCGGCTATTAAAAACCTCGATATCGACAACGAATCATTCAAGCCAATCGAGGCGATCATCCAGTCGATGACCAAAAAGGAGCGTGAAAATCCGGATATCATCGACGGCAGCCGTAAAAAACGCATTGCCAATGGTAGCGGCACCACCATTCTGCAAGTCAACAACCTGATCAAACAGTTTGATGAAATGCGGAAAATGATGAAAAAAATGAATACCATGCAGGCGGCAGGTAAGCTGGGTAAAGCAATGCGCCGCTAATAAACACTCCTCGATGAAACGAGTTCTTCTTGTACTGACGCTGATGCTGCTGGCAAGTTTGGGAAAACTGCGGGCACAGGCAACAGTGGGTTACTACCCTTGGAGCAGCCTGCTGACCGTCAGCACGAATGCCAAAAAGGCGATCTGGCTGGATACGCGCTTGCAAACCAACTCGCTTTTCAGCAGCCTGAGCATCGACCTGCTTCCGATGATCAACCTGAAAAGAGGCGAAGTGGCACAATGGTACATCGGCGGTGGCCTCAGGCTAAATCCCCTGTATCGCATTGCCGATGCCGACGCCGACCTGATTACCATCGACGGCTATTCGGTAAATTTCGGCGTGCGCATTGCACCGCTTCCTATGAACCGCCGCATTATGCTTGCCCTGGAGCTGAATCCGTATGTAAAAGATAAGTTTGACAGCGGGGTGCTCAAAAGCCATTTCGGAATCGTGTATGCGTTTGGTAAAAAGAAAAAAGCCGACACAGCGCCGGAGCAACCGGTAAGCCCATAAAAAAAGGAGAAGAAATTATCATTTAATAATAATTTCTTAGTCTCAAAATCCCTCAAATTCGGCGAATTAGCCGTTAATTTGGGGGATTTTTTATTAAACAGTCATTCAATTTATGAAAACCCGTTTTTCCTTTCTGCTATGGCTAATGTTGGCCACCATCATTGCTCCCGAAGCCTTCTCCCAGGCTCCAAAAACTAAAAAGGTCGTCTTTGTGATCGTGGACGGCATTTCCAGCGACAGCAAGGAAAAAATCCCCACCCCGCACCTGGATGCCATCGCGAAGGTGGGCGGCTACACGCGCGCGTACGTAGGCGGGGGTAAGGGCACCTATTCGCAAACGCCGACCATCTCGGCCGTAGGCTATAACAGCCTCTTGACGGGCACTTGGGTGAACAAGCACAATGTTTGGGACAATGATATTAAAGACCCGAACTACAATTACTGGACCCTTTTCCGATTCCTGGAAGAACAATATCCGCAGAAACGCAGTGCTATTTTCTCAACCTGGCTCGATAACCGCACAAAGTTGGTAGGCACTAACCTTCCGCAAACCAACAAGCTGCAAATCGATTATTCATTTGACGGCTTTGAGCTCGACACGGTGCACTTCAAACACGATAAGCAAAGCGAGTACATTCACAAAATCGATGAAAAAGTAGTAGACGAAGCCGCGGCTTACATTCACGACAACGGACCGGATATGTCGTGGGTTTACCTCGAATACACCGACGATATGGGCCACAAGTTTGGTGATAGCGAGCAATTTCACAAGGCCATCCAGATGATGGACGACCAAATGGGGCGCATCTGGAAATCCGTCGGCTATCGCGAAAAGAATTTTAACGAGGACTGGCTGATGGTAGTCACCACCGACCACGGCCGCGATGCCAAAACAGGCAAAGGGCACGGCGGCCAGAGCGACCGCGAGCGCAGCACCTGGATCGTCACTAATGCAAAGGGATTGAACTCCAACTTCAAAGCCACACCGGGCGTGGTCGACATTTTCCCGACCGTTGCGAGGCATATGGAGATCAATATCCCCAAGGAACAGGCATTTGAAGTCGACGGCGTGCCATTCACCGGCAAACTCTCCGTAACAGCGCCGGATGTACACAAATCGGGCGCCAAAGTGAATATTACCTGGAAAGCGGTTGAGAAAGAAGGAAAGGTCAAAATCTGGCTCACTACCACGAATCAGTTCGAAAAAGGCGGTCGTGACCTTTACTATCTGATGGACGAGGTGGAGGTTAGCAATGAAAAAGCCGAAATAGATATTTCGAAATATCCTTCCGGCTTTTTCAAGATCGTTCTCGAGGGGAAATACAACAGCGTGAACCGCTGGATTGTGGAAAAGTAGGTTAGTTACCGCCCCGTCCGGCCTTATAGGAATCGTATTCTTCCAGCAAACGGATCAAATCGTCCTCGCCGGCGAAATCCAGCTGTTGTTCTTTGATGACGTAATTCAGCTTGTTCCTTTCGTCAGTCAGAAGTTTCAGGAAACTGTTGCGGTTTTCAAGCTGGACCGGATTCATCTTGTCGTCCTTCAACAAATACAATTTTGCGCCAGCGTCCATTTCCCTTGTGGCGCTGGCTTTTTCTACTTTAATAGGATTGGTGTATTTTTTCAAAAGCTTGGTGTTACCATCGTAAAGCACGCGGTAAAAGCTCTTTTCGGTGTTACTGCCCGTCGCCGGATAACCACTCCGGAAAGTATACAGCTCGACGCCGCTCGGTATGGTGAACTCCGTCACTCCGGATGAAACCCGGTACAAATTGGAACCTGCCTTGTACTCCACCTCGTCTTTCAGATAGTCGTATCTCAGCTGGACACCGTCATGAACACGGTCGTCGCTGGTCCTGACTGTACCCGAATACCAATCTTTTAACAGATAAGGGGACTTCTCCCCTGCCGCCAGCTGTGTTTCCTGATAAGGCGTTCCCGCCAGTCCCGTCGAATCCTGCGCGTGTACCTGAATGCCCATGATACAGAATGCCAGCGAGAAAATTCTTAGCAGATATTTCATGATTTAAGTTGGTTAATTTGATAAGTTCGAGGTTTGGAAGCCGTTGTTTCCGTACTTTTGCACAAAAATTGTACCTGCTCTCTTGGACATCAACGATCAGCTCATACATGTACGCCAGAGCCTCGGCGGAATCATCCCTGAAATTTTTCTGGCTATATTCTTTTGTCTGTTCCTGCTCGCAGAACTCATTTTTACCAAGCGCTTCGGCAAGGAAAAATCAACATCCTATTTGTTAAATGTAGCACTTGCGGGAAGTTTAATCGCCTTATTGCTAGTTATCGGTCAATGGAACGTGGAGCCTTCGTTCAGGTTTCAACCTTTGCTGTTTCTTGACAGGCAGGCAGTCTTCTTCAAAATCCTGATTACGCTCGCCTGGATCTTCACATTATTGCATGTCCGCATTCTAAAATACGATTTCCCGGCCGAATATCACGCACTATTGATCGCCGCTGTGATGGGTATGCATTTGCTGACAATGTCCACACACCTGCTGTCGATTTACCTCTCACTGGAACTGATTTCCATCAGCTCTTACCTGCTGGTGGCGTTATCGCCCTACAAAAAAGCAGCAGAAGGAGGCATTAAATACCTGCTTTTCGGGACCGCCAGTTCGGCCGTTATGCTTTACGGCATTTCGCTCATTTACGGCCTTACGGGCACGCTCGACATCACCAACGACGTCATGACCGTCGCTCTGAGCAACAACTCCGACCTCGTTGTAACGGTTACCATTGTACTGACGCTGGCCGGCCTGCTTTTCAAACTCTCGCTGGTGCCGTTTCACATTTGGACACCCGACGTTTACGAAGCCGCGCCTACTCCCCTTGTGTCATTCCTTTCCGTAGCGCCGAAAGCGGCCGTTATCCTCGTATTGATGCGTCTGGCTGGTATTTTACCTGCCCAATATTTCCCGGTTTTAGGTGGAATTGCACTCATTAGCATGACCATCGGAAATGTGGCCGCCCTTTGGCAAAGCAATGCGCGTCGCTTGCTGGCCTATTCGTCTATTGCGCAGGCCGGTTATCTGTTGGTCGGTATCGCGGCATACAGCCGCTTTGGCTTCGAGGCTGCCGTATTTTACACCGCCGCCTATTTGGTTATCAATCTGGCTGCCTTCTTCCTCGTCGATCTGCTGCAACCCAGACAGGAAACAGAACTCAAAGACTACGAAGGTCTCGGTCGCAACTATGTCTGGATTTCCGGCATTCTCACCGTAGTAATGGTCGCACTCGCTGGCCTTCCCCCAACCGGCGGCTTTACCTCCAAATTACTTGTTTTCTCCGCCCTGTGGGAAAGCTACCATGACCAGGAACTGACCTGGATGTTGTGGCTACTCGTCGGCGGCATTCTCAATGCAGCCATTTCTTTGGCCTACTACATGCGATTGCCTTACCTCCTGTTTTTCAAAACAGTAAGGCCCGAGGCGGTTAGCACAAACAATAGCGCTTCCGGCAAGCTGGTCGCCGGGTTATTCCTGATTGCATTACTAATGCTGTTTTTCAATCCAGAGTGGCTGACGCGGTGGATTTCAGCTTTTTGAGCTATTGACAACGCTGCTTTTCTTTTTAGGGAGCAAGTGTTTCGGAATAGGATTTCTTTCCAGAATCTCCATAATGAGCCTCTCTTTTTTCAGCACAAACGGATCATTGGATAAGTCAGGCAATGGTCGGCTCAGATATTCTGTCTGATCTTCAAGGAATTGATTTTCTTGATGTTTCATAAGCCATATATTTTTTGATACTTGAATACTCATTTATGAAACAGAAGGAAAGCATCATAATTAACTCCCTTCTTAAACGAGGTCCATTTGTTTTTACGAGAACCTCTTACCACGAAGCGAATACTGATTTCCTTCCAGTATTTTAAGATATTCATCTGATAAAGTCTCGTTCGCGCCGCTGTGCTTCCCGTAGCCAAAATAACTGACCCGGCATGATGGACCACAAATGATTGAACAGCAAATGCCACCGTACTTAATATTTTTAGCGTGTCCCCGTTGTTTGAAACAGCAGTATCATCAATAGTTTGTTTCTCGTGATCCCAATCACCAAATGATAGGCTGTAATAATTGCTGTCATTTGAAAGCGGGCGAAAAAGGATTACCTTCTTTTTCTTCCCGTAAGGGCCATCACTTATAAACTCGAACCGATGGCTGCTTTCATCAGCGATCAGATCATATCTTTCCTGATGCATACAGCACGTGTGTAAGTCTGTGGCTAGTTCTGCTACCCAATTTAACGCTTAGTCCGCTTATCACGCGCCACAAATTAGCGCGGATGTACAAGCGGCTTCCCGCGAATTATCAACGAGCGATTTACCTGTCAATTCACCGCCTTCACCGTAAACCCCGACTTCCTCAACAAAGCAATAACGCCCTTCTCCCCACCTAAATGCGCCGCCCCAACGGCAAAAAACGTCGGCTTCGCGCTCGCGATCCTGCGTATACGAGGAATCCATTTCTGGTTACGGGCAAACAGCATTACCTCTTCATTCCCCTCCATTCCGAATTCGCTTTTCAGCGTCATTCCGTAGAGTTCGTTGATGTTTTGCGTCTTGTATAACGCCACCAGGCTTTTGAATTCCTTCCTGGCCGAAGGCAGGCTGTCGATCAGGTTAAGGAGCATCTTAGCCTGGTCTTTATAAGGGATCGTATCAAAAATCGCCATTTGTTCTTCCAGCGTTTCGATACCTATTACTTCCGATTTCTGCTTGCCTGCCAATTCAACCAGTGCCATTTCATAAGATTGCGGCTGACAATCCAACACGGTGTTGAACAACGGGCCCATAAGTACGAATGGCTTCGCCCGCTCGAACATCGCAAGGCCTACATGCACTGAGTCTTTAAAAAAACGGTCAAGCCGCTGGTACTCCTGCTCGGTAACGAGCTTTTTCAACTCGTTACCGGCAGCCATATTCATCATTTTCATCATGCCGGCCATCATACCGGGGTCGTCCATATCCATTTCCAACGCCACCTGCTGCGTGCGAGCGAGTGTGCTTTTCAAGGAATCACTTAATGAAAAATCAGTCGGGCAAATGAGGTGGATCGTCCCAAACAAATACGAAGGTTTCGCCAACCCACGACCGCTGATTTCCCAGAGCAGCGAATTCTCCGTCGGCACCTGCGCCCGTGAGATAATGCTTGACAAACAAAAAACCAGCAACAACAAAAACCGATTCATATTTCAATCATTAGTTTAAAACAACTCACTCTCCTCCTCCCTTTCCTCCTTCCTCCCCTTCCTCCTTTCTCCCAAAAAACTACTCCTTATGACTATCCACCACAATACGCTCGTCGCGGTTAACCAAATCCCAAGCCGTGTAAAATACCAGTTTCACGATTTCCGATTGCTTGTCGAACAGGATTTTCTCTACGTCGTCACCCGGCCGGTGATAATCCTCGTGAACGCCCGTAAAATAGAAGATTACCGGGACGCCCATTTTAGCAAAATTGTAATGGTCGGAGCGGTAATAGAAGCGATTCGGATCTTTGGGGTCGTTGAAAGTATAATCGAGCTTAAAGTTGACATACTTCTTGTTCGCCTCTTCGCTGATTTCATGCAGCTTCGATGATAGTTTGTCGGAGCCGATCAGGTAAACATATCTCGGATCATTCTTGTGCGCTTCATCCACGCGACCAATCATGTCGATGTTCAGGTCGGCAATGGTATTTTTGAGCGGCAGTAATGGGTTTTCGGAATAATACTCCGAGCCAAACAGACCTTTTTCTTCTCCGGTCACATTCAAAAACAGAATACTTCTTCTTGGCCCTTTACCTTCGGCTTTGGCCTTGCTGAATGCTTCCGCCAATTCCAGCAGCGACACCGTTCCCGAGCCATCGTCGTCGGCACCGTTATTGATCTCGCCATTTTCGGAAATACCGATATGGTCCAAATGCGCGCTGATTACCAGCACCTCGTCTTTCTTATCAGTCCCTTCCATAAATGCCGCTACATTCTCGGTATCGATGGTTTCACTCACCCGGCCGACTTTCAATGAAACTGTATTCGCGAAGTTTTCGGAAGCAGGTTTACCCGATTTATCGATCTCGGATCTCAATTTCATGAGTTTCGCAACCGAAGTTCCCAGCATTTCTGCCGCTCCTTTCGCCGAAAACACAAATGCAGCCGTCCCCGACGGGTTCTCCTGCACCGGCTTCAAGGTAGGCGCGCTGAACCTCCGGGCCATTACCGCGCGTTGACGAATCTCTTTATCCAGGTCTTCACCGGTTTTATCGGTGATGATGAATACATATTTAGCGCCTTTCTCCTTCGCCAGTTTCGCTTTCACCTGCCATGAAACCGGGCCGCTCCATTTGCTTTTTTCCGAACTACCGCTGATCAGGTATTTACCCCCCGAAGTTTGGGGCTCGCCATCGAACAATATCACGGATTGCCCTTTTACATTGATCTTGGCATAATCACTATAACTACCGTCCTCGATGCCATAACCTACCGACACCAGGTCAGTGGTAACTTCCTCGAGAACATCCAGCAATCCATTCAAATAGAAGTCCTTATTGAATTCATATTTCTTGCCATGCGCCGAAACATATACTTCACCCCAGCTCCTTTTGTACAATTTGTACTTCTGCAAATAACTTTTAGAGCCGTCGGCATCGGCTGCAATCGGCTGCAACCCGTATTGTTTATAGTATTTTGACACGTATTCCGCCGCCTTCTTCTGGCCCGGCGAACCGGTATCACGGCCTTCCAGACTATCGGAAGCAATAATGACGAGGTGCTTTTTGAGATCGGAGGGTGTAATGCTCGCCGCATATTTGGCTGCATCGTCTTGCGGCAGGCGCTCCTGCGGCAGGCGCTCCTGCGCTAATGCCAACGTGTTGATAGACAGGAATAATCCAGCCAATAGGTTCTTGTTCATCATGAGGTTTAATGGTATTTCAATCCTTACAAATTAACGAAACGTGTGGGCGAATGCAAAACCGCTTGTTACCTCTATTATTAGTATCTTTGATTTAACAACCTACACACTATATCATGCCTGAAATCAGCCGCTTCTTCGGCATTGTTATCCGAATGTTTTTTGACGACCATAATCCACCGCATTTCCACGCAGAATTTCAGGAGTACCGGGCTATTATCGACATTCAAAGCGCAGGGCTGCTGGATGGCAATCTGCCTCCAAACATCATCCAGGTACGCGACTATGCTGTGACATGCGAGTTCAATAACGGTGAAATACGTAGCGTGAACCTTAAAGAAATAATTGAAAAGTACCGAAAGATAAATGACGGTTTGATCAGCAAATTGTCGGATCAGAATTACTTCAAAACGGTCAAACTCGATTCCTACGGGACGCTTACCTGGGACAATGGAGTCGATTTCGACCCTGACAACCTCTACCGAATGTCCGAAAAGGAAATAGCACCCTACTGACATTTTCTTTCCCTTTTTGCACTTCTTTTAGTTTAAAGGCTGTTTTTCACGGGATAACAATAAATTAATTGTAAAATACTGTTATTCAGAGGAAAAGTACGTACCTTTGCACCCTGTTTGGCCAACTTACATCCAGACAAAAGCCAAATCGGTCCTGACACGCAGTCGAGAGGATTTCGTGGCAGTGCCGTAAACATCTGATCCATAAAACAATGCAAGCCATTCGTAACATCGCAATTATTGCGCACGTTGACCACGGTAAAACGACTTTGGTCGACAAAATCATCCACGCGTCAAAGCTGTTTCGCGACAATCAGGAGTTCGACGACCTGATCCTCGACAACAACGATCTGGAACGTGAGCGTGGGATTACAATTGTTTCCAAAAACGTATCGGTGCGTTACAAAGATGTGAAAATCAATGTAATTGATACACCAGGTCACGCAGACTTCGGTGGTGAGGTGGAACGCGTACTTAAAATGGCAGATGGCGTATTGTTGCTGGTCGATGCATTCGAAGGGCCAATGCCGCAAACCCGTTTCGTACTCGGCAAGGCTATCGGCCTGGGCCTGAAACCAATCGTGGTTGTTAACAAAGTAGATAAAGAAAACTGCCGCCCGGAAGAAGTTCAGGAAAACGTATTTGACCTGATGTTCAACCTCGGCGCTACCGAAGACCAGCTCGACTTCGTAACTGTTTACGGTTCGTCGAAACAAGGCTGGATGGGTCCTGATTGGCAGAAACCAACCGAAGATATTACTTTCCTTCTCGACACGATCATCGAGCAGATCCCTGCCCCGGTAATCGAAGAAGGAAACACCCAGATGCAGATCACTTCTCTCGACTACAATGCATTCGTTGGCCGTATCGCCATCGGTCGTGTGAAAAGAGGAACGATCAAAGAAGGATCGACCGTGACCCTTTGCAAGGCCGGCGGTGTGATGAAGAAAGTAAAAATCAAAGAAGTACAGCTGTTCGAAGGTTTGGGTAAATCCAAAGTGAGCGAAGTAAGTGCTGGTGATATTTGCGCGGTAACGGGTATCGAAGATTTCGAAATCGGTGACACCATCGCTGACGCAGAAAACCCCGAAGCATTGCCACGTATCGCGGTGGATGAGCCTACGATGAACATGCTCTTCACGATCAACAACTCGCCATTCTTCGGTAAAGAAGGTAAATTCGTTACCTCACGCCACATCCGCGACAGGTTGTTGAAAGAAACTGAGAAAAACCTCGCATTGCGCGTGGAAAATACAGATACCGAAGACAAATTCCTGGTTTACGGCCGTGGTATCCTCCACTTGTCGGTATTGATCGAAACCATGCGTCGTGAAGGCTACGAATTGCAGGTAGGTCAGCCACAGGTATTGTACAAAGAAGACGAAAACGGCCAGCGCCTCGAACCAATCGAAACGCTTGTGGTGGACGTACCGGAAGAAACTGCCGGAAAAGTGATCGAATTGGCTACGCAACGCAAAGGCGAATTGTTGATCATGGAACCGAAAGGCGATCTGCAACACCTTGAATTCGAAATCCCTTCACGTGGTCTGATCGGTCTGCGTTCAAACGTATTGACCGCAACACAAGGTGAGGCTGTTATGACGCACCGTTTCAAAAGCTTCGAGCCATTCCGTGGCCCGATCCCAGGCCGTCTGAACGGATCGATCATTTCGAAAAACACAGGCCCTGCAACAGGCTATACCCTTGATAAACTGCAAGATCGCGGACGTTTCTTCGTGGATCCGGGCGATGAAATCTACGGTGGCCAGGTAGTAGGTGAGCACAACCGTCCTAACGACATCGTTGTAAACCTGCAAGAAGCGAAAAAATTGACCAACATGCGTGCTTCCGGCTCGGACGACGGTCTGCGTATCGCTCCGAAAATCAACTTCTCTCTGGAAGAATCCATGGAATACATCCAGAAAGACGAATACCTCGAAGTTACCCCGCAAAACATGCGTATGCGGAAAATATACCTGGATGAAAACGATCGTAAGCGTTACGCATCCAAACTGGAAATGGCTTAATCCAAAGCCCGACATTCCAAACCCGAAAAGGAGGCAAATATTTGCCTCCTTTTTTTATTTTTCCTGCATTTCAATATTTCCTCCGATCCCGTCAGAAAATTTGGGATTCACGCCAAAACCTGTGGTATAATTCTAATGTTTGTCACTCCTCTAAAACATTCTACGCCAATCATATTTTATTACTATTTCAAGAAAAATTAGTTTTTTGTTTTTATAATAACAAATAGCGTAGTTTGTATTGTCGACTCATTCATTTCGAGTTAACTATTTTAATATCAACACCTTAAAGATCAAATGATGTCTTACATAGAACCGGCTCCGATTAAGGATAAAGACAATCCGTTGGAGTCAATGATGCAGCGATTTGACAAAGCCGTAGACCTCCTCGGGATATCCGAAGAAATGTACTATATCCTCAAAGTGCCCCGCAAACAGGTAACAGTCGGCCTGCCGGTCACGATGGATTCCGGCGAAATCCGGACTTTCGAAGGTTACCGCGTAATCCACTCTACTATCCTCGGCCCCAGCAAAGGCGGTATTCGTTTTGATCCCGACGTCAACCTCGACGAAGTACGTGCATTAGCGGCATGGATGACTTGGAAATGCGCCGTGGTGGATATCCCCTACGGTGGTGCCAAAGGTGGCGTCGCCTGCAACCCGCGTGAAATGTCGCCTGGCGAAATCGAGCGCCTCATGCGTGCATACACGACTGCATTGCTAGATGTTTTCGGCCCGGACCAGGACATTCCGGCTCCTGATATGGGCACCGGCCCCCGCGAAATGGCGTGGCTGATGGATGAGTATTCCAAATCAAAAGGCATGACAATCCCGGCCGTGGTAACCGGCAAACCGCTGGTACTCGGCGGCTCCCTGGGCCGTACCGAAGCGACCGGCCGGGGCGTAATGGTGTCTGCATTGGCAGGTATGGAAAAGCTGCGCATTAACCCCTACCGTGCCACAGCGGCAGTGCAGGGCTTTGGAAATGTAGGTTCGCACGCGGCCCTGCTCCTGCGCGAGCGCGGGACGGCCATCCACGCGATCAGTGACATTTCGGGTGCCTATTATAATGACAAGGGAATCGATGTGGCGGACGCCATTGCTTACCGAGATGCCAACAAGGGTTCACTGGAAGGCTATTCCAAAGCAGAAGCAATTTCCGGCGATGAGCTTTTCACCCTTCCGGTAGACGTATTGGTACCAGCGGCGAAAGAAGACGTAATTACACGCAAAAATGTAGAAAGTATCCAGGCTCGCATGATCGTCGAAGGGGCCAACGGCCCTACCTCTGCCAAAGCCGATGATATCATTAATGATAAGGGCATTATGGTAGTACCTGATATCCTTGCAAATGCAGGCGGCGTTACCGTTTCCTACTTCGAATGGGTTCAAAACCGCATCGGCTACAAATGGACGCTCGAACGCATCAACCGCCGCACCGATCGCATTATGAAAGAAGCTTTCGACAAAGTGTATGAAACATCGTTGAAATACAAGGTGTCGCTCCGCATTGCGGCGTACATTGTGGCGATTGACAAGGTCGCGAGTACATATAAGTATCGCGGGGGATTTTAATGGTCAGGAGTGGTCACGGTTGGTCATTGATAGTCAGGAATAGTCAAGTGTGGTCATTGGTAGTCAGGAATAGTCAAGTGTGGTCATTGGTAGTCGGGAATAGTCATTAGGAGTCAGGTATTGTCATTTATTGTTACTCCTTGAGCTCCGCAGAAATCGCTTAGCGATGAAACATTGGTAGCTGCCGAACCGGATGCTGTATTCCGGCAAATGCCGTCAGGCATGTAACAACCGAGCATTGTTGTTGCATGCCTGACGGCATTTTAACACGATCGGGCAGCTTGCATTTTCTACCAATGTTGCATGCCTAACGGAATTTACCTTCCCAAAAACTGCATACAACTAAACTTGACAACACCTGACAACGCCTGACTAAACCTGACAACACCTGACTCCACACCGACGACACAGACACCCCAATTGGTTAACAATTTCTTAACAAGCCACTTCGGAGGCGAAACCGAATCTAAACCGGTTTCAAAGTGTTAACTTTAAGGCTAAAATTTCAACAGATTCGCTTCACGCGGGCGTACACGCTCCCGCGTGAAGCAAGCTTTAAAGTACCATGTCGTTAAGTCCCCGTTTCATTGCCGTCATTCTGGCATTCCTGATATCCCTCATTACCACCACATTCCTCGCATTTGTGGATGGGGTTTCAAAAGGGATGCTGTTCGTTTCGGCCATTTCCTCCTTTATTTCTTCCTTTTTCCTCGTGCTTTACGCCGTCGACATCCTGGTTTTCCGCGAGGTGAACAAAATGTACCGCACCATCCACAAACTGAAAATGCGGGATTTCAATATGGCCCCGCGCAAGAAGTTGATCAGGGAATCCAACCCGCTGAAGACCATCAACGACGAGATTTTTGTTTATGTAACCAAAAAACAAAAGGAAATCGATGAACTCAAAAAGCTGGAATTGTTCCGAAGGGAATTTCTGGCAGATGTTTCGCATGAGTTCAAAACACCGATTTTCGCTGCCCAGGGATTTATCCACACGCTCCTCGACGGCGCGATGGATGATGAAAACGTGCGTGAACGTTTTTTAAGGAAGGCGGCCAATAACCTCGACAGCCTCGACGTGCTCGTGAAAGACCTTCTCGTACTTTCGCAAATGGAAACCGGCGATATAAAAATGAATATCGTCCCGACAGACCTGCGCAAACTTACCCTCGGTATTTTCAGCCGCCTCGAACACATTGCCAAAAACCGCAACGTGACCTTGAAAGTGAAACCGGACGACATGCCCGAAGTGTGGATCAAGGCCGACGCCGACCGAATGGAGCAGGTAATGCTTAACCTGATCGAGAATGCGATCAAATACGGGAATGAGAATGGTAAAGTAGTCGTCCATTTCAGCGAAAGTAAAAAGTACATTGAAGTGGAGGTGAAGGACAATGGCCCGGGCATTCCACATGAGCATTTGAACCGCATTTTCGAACGCTTTTACCGGATCGACAAGAGCCGTAGCAAAGAAATCGGCGGTACCGGTTTGGGACTTGCCATTGTTAAGCATATATTGAATGCCCACGACACGAAAATCGCCGTAATGTCGAAGCCGGATAAGGGGACCACTTTTTCCTTCAAGCTCGAAAAAGCGTACCACCAGCAATTGCCGGAAGCGAAAGCGGACGATGTCGTCAATCAGTTGAATCCATAATTAATTTCTAACACCATAAACCATTATCCATGTTTATCCACAACGTATTCTTCTGGTTGAAGGAGAAGGACAACGAAGAAGCAAGACAAGCCCTGCTCGCCGGCATTAAATCCCTCGAAGCGATCGAATCCATCGAATCGGCCTATATCGGCCCTCCTGCTGCTACCCGCAGACCGGTTATCGATGCTACCTATGACTTTGCCGAGATCCTGATTTTCAAGGATGAAGCTGCCCATGATGTGTACCAGGTTCACCCGCTGCACAAGAAATTCGTCGAAGAATGCGCACATCTTTGGGAGAAGGTTGTGATTTACGACGTTGAAGCGTAAAGCCTAATATTTGTTAACAAGTTATCCACACGTAAAATGTGCATAACTTGTTAACAACTCTCAACAATACAGAACATCAACAAGTTAAGCTACATTTAAGCACTATCCACACTGTGGATAACTTTTTCCACCGCCTGTAATTTCCCTGTCTTCGGCACTATCCTTCCATCCAATTCGTTCTAGAACCAGTACAAAACGAACTAGAACCGTGAAAAAGAACAGAGTCTTGCTGTCGGTCATGATTACCCTGATCGCAGCCATTTCGATTTCATCCTGTACCTATCGTTCCTACGAGCCGGGCTATGATTATGGCTACCGGCATGGTTACAGGCGCTATCACGCACCCCCGCCGCCGCCACGTGTAGTAGTGGTGACGCCACCGCCGCGGGTCATACATGCCGACCGGCATAAGTACCGTCGTCATGACAACCATGCTTACCGTAAGCAATACCGCCACAACGACCACTACGGAAACAATGGCCGCCATCGCGGACACAGACGATAATTGACATACCTTTCGATAAAAAAAGGCCCGATACTGTGCATTAAGCCACTTTTATCTGGCCTTTTCTTTTTATTTTGCAGTTTATGGATATACTCGATGTACTAAAAACCAATGCCGGATTACATCCTGACAAGCTTGCCTACGGTTATATTGGCAAAGAGGGTGAAATCACTGAGCAACTTGATTACCATCAACTTCATCAACGCGTACTGGGCGCATCACATCTGCTAAGCAGCAAGTTTCCTGTCAACGCCAGGGTGATCCTCCTGCTACCCGCGGAAGCGGGCTTTGTATGTTCGTTCCTGGGGGCGCTGCATGCGGGTATTATTGCGGTTCCTACGCCCATCAGTTATTCCGAGCCGGGAATAAATCGTATCTTGAGCATTATGCGCGACTGCGCGGCTTCCGGCATCATTACCAATGCGAAAACCTACAAAATGCTGTTTCAGCGGAAAAACGACGCTTCTTCCGCATTACAGGACTATGATGCCGAATGGATTTTCACCGACGATCTGATGGTCGCACCGGCAGCACCAGGCGCCATCCGCCGGCATAAGGAATCCATCGAAACAGCCTATTTACAATATACTTCTGGCTCCACGAGCCAGCCTAAGGGCGTGATGATCAGCCACACCAACCTGACGGCCAATCTGCGGGCGATCAACAATTGCTTCGGGCGCACGGCCGAGGATACGTCGGTTACCTGGCTGCCACATTACCATGATATGGGATTGGTGGACGGACTTCTGTCCCCGCTTTTTACGGGTGGTACCGGTTTTGTGATCTCCCCGCTGCTCTTTATTACCAAACCCGCATTACTGCTGCAAACGATCAGCACCTATCATGCCGGATTTTGCGGCGGACCTGGCTTCGGACTCGACCATTGTCTCGCGCGCATTCCGCAGGAGCAGCTGGATGCGCTGGATCTCAGCTCGCTACGAGTCCTCTACGTGGGTGCCGAACCGATCCGGATTTCGACCCTCGAGAGATTCGCTGCCGCTACACAAGCCGCCGGTTTCAGAAAAAACAGCCTCGTACCGTCCTATGGCCTCGCCGAAGCTACGTTGGCCGTCAGCCTGCATTTGAATGGCACGCCCACTACCTACCGCAAACTGACGGATGCCAAAGAAGTGGTTGCTTGCGGCCCTCCGGTGGAATTCACCGAAGTATCCATCGTGAACCCGGTAAGCAATGCAAGCTTGCCGGATGGAAAAGAGGGCGAAATATGGGTAAAAAACAGTGGTATAGCAGCAGGCTATTGGGAAAAACCCGATGTAACCAAAGCTACGTTCCAGGCTTATACCAGCGATGGCGAAGGCCCTTATTTGAGGACGGGAGACTTAGGTTTCATGGAAAATGGTCTTCTTTTTATCACCGGCCGTACTAAAGAGTTGATTATCATCCGCGGGGTAAACTATTATCCGCAAGACATCGAGGAAGTCGTGAGCGAAAGCCATCCGGATATCCAGCCTAACGCTGCGGCGGCTTTCTCCGTCGAAACAGAGCAGGGCGAAGCACTGATGATCGTAAGCGAAGTGCGCCGGGTGGCACAAACGCCGGACGATGAGAAGGTCATCAAAAACAAAATGGCGCAGAGCGTCGGACTGGCATTTGGGCTTATCCCACATGAAATTCTGCTGCTCCAACCAGGGAAACTTCCCAAGACATCGAGCGGCAAAATCCAGCGTTTGAAAGCCCGCGAGCTATTCGCCAAAAAGAGTATTGTAGATTAATATCGGTTACTTAAAAAAGCTCCTAATTTTTAAAAAACCTGCAAAAGTACTATTTTCACGTAGCATTCAGTGCTTGTTACAAACTTCAACTAAATGAGTAAAACATTTACCGAAATTTCCGGCTGGATAGTTGAGCGCATTGCTCACCATGCGGAAATAGATCCTTCCGAAGTAGATCTGGACGCCGAAATCATCGATTACCGATTGGATTCCCTTCTCATGGTCGATATCACAACCGAGTTACAGGAATGGCTCGGGATCGAGTTAAGCCCATCCATTTTCTGGGAAATGGGCACCATTAATGCCACTACCCAATGGATTGTAGAAAATCAGGAAGCCTGAAAGCATGCTGGCCTTTTCCATCCTGGCATACCTGCTGGCAAACCTGGGAATAGGCCTTTGGGCCTCCAAACGAATCACTACTACCCAAGATTTCGTACTGGCGGGGCGCCAGCTACCGCTGATCCTCGCCGCCTCCGCGACTTTTGCCACGTGGTTCGGGTCGGAAACCATCATGGGCGCCCCTACCGAGTTTATCGAACACGGGGTGTTAGGTATCATCGAGGACCCGTTCGGCGCTTCGCTGTGCCTTTTCCTGGTAGGATTGTTCTTTGCCAGGAGGTTTTACAAAATGAATATTATCACATTCTGTGATTTTTTCAGGATCCGCTATGGGCGCAATGCCGAGCTGCTCTCCGCCATCCTCATTATTCCGTCCTATTTCAGCTGGATAGCCGCCCAGTTGCTAGCCATGGGTATTGTACTGAAAGTCGTGCTCGGCTGGTCGCTGCTCATGTGCATTCTCGCAAGTTCGTTCGTCGTAATTCTCTATACGATCTGGGGCGGAATGTGGTCGATATCGATCACCGATTTCATTCAGACGATCATGATCATCGTCGGCCTGCTCATTGTGGCAGCGGTGCTTTACAAGGAAGTTGGCGGTTTTCAGCCGCTGCTTGATGCTGCCCCCACCGGTTTTTTCCGCTTTTTTCCCGAAAATACCCTCAAAGGCCACCTCGAATACTTCGCGGCATGGATTACCATCGGGCTCGGATCGATTCCGCAGCAGGATGTTTTTCAAAGGGTTATGTCGGCGAAATCGGCCCGGGTATCGGTGCAGTCGACGTTGCTTTCGTCGTTTATGTATCTCACCATCGCCCTGTTGCCGCTTTTCATCGGGCTTTGCGGGCACCATCTGTATCCCGGAGAAGAAAAAGACGGACAGATGATCATTCCCAACATGGTTCTCAAACACATGAACCTGCCGCTTCAAATCCTGTTTTTCGGGGCGCTGGTTTCTGCGATTCTCAGTACGACGAGCAGCGCCATCATGGCTCCGGCAGTTGTATTAGGGGAAAATATCTTCAAATACTTCAAGCCAGATCTCGACGACAAAGAGTTGCTGAAAATCATTCGCGCAGGCATCATCGGTATTACGGCGGTGTGCATTTTCATGGCCGCAACCCGCGAAAGCATTTTCGAACTCGTCGCAGAATCGTCGGCATTCAGTCTCGTTTCCTTATTTGTTCCGTTGGCTGCGGGACTCTATTGGAAATCCAGCAATACCCTTGGTTGTATACTATCAATGGTTATCGGACTGGCGGTGTGGCTGGTTTGTGTTTTTATTGAAACCGAATATCCGGCCCTCATTTACGGATTGCTCGCCAGTTTCCTGGGTATGGCAGTGGGTTGGATTTGGGGAAAAATCGCCGGTGGTCCGGTAGTTGAACCATCGCGCTGATCCCTGAAAAATCAAGCCGTCTCGGCTTCGGCTTTGCGGTCCCAGCCGGCAAGCGCATTCAAATTCACCGCATCCCTGTCAGCCTGCATGATCATTTCCAGCTCTTCGATATGCTGCCGGGCCGCATTGATATATTCTTCGTCGTTCCGGATGCTCGACAAATGCTTCAAAGTCCGTTCGTCGTGAACAAAGAACGTTTTGGCCATGCGCGTCGCCTCATGCGCACGATGTCCGAGCAATTTCAATGCATCCACCCCCAGGCGCAGACTTGTATCGAACGTCTCGCGGTAAATATGCATCATTCCCGCATTCATGAGGTCGTAAGCATCGTTGCGGTTGGTCGAGCGCACGAGCATATGCAAGTGCGGAAAATGCTTTTTCACTGTTTCAATTAATTCCAACCTCTTTTCCTCATCGCTGATCGCGATAATGATCATCTGGGCACGGCCTGCGCCGGCAATATCCAGCAATTCATAGCGGGTAGCGTCGCCATAATACACTTTGAGACCCATCCGGCGGAGGAAATCGACATTGTCACTGTCATTGTCAAGCACCGTCGCCTCCACGCCGTTCGCCCGCAGAAAACGGCCCACGATATTTCCGAAGTGCCCGTAACCGGCGATGATTACCGGGTTATCTTCTTCCTCCACGTCGCTTGGGCGCTGCGCCGTTTGCAGTCCCGCGCTCACGAGGCAGAATCGTGTCAGAATAAACTTCTCATTCACCATCATCGCCAGCGGCGTCATGGCCATACTGATCGCCACCACGGCCGTCATCGTATCCGACACTTCTTTACCCAAAACACCCTGCTGAACAGAAAAGCTGAGCAATACAAATGCAAACTCGCCAATCTGGCTCAAACCAATGCTGAATATGAAGTTCTGCGCATTCCGCACTTCGAATATTTTGCCTAAAACAAAGAGAATAGCCATTTTCAGCAGCATCAGTCCGGCCACTAGCCCGATAATCAGCAGCGGCTTGGAAACCACCAGCGAAAAATCGATGGAGGAGCCTACCGAAATGAAGAACAGACCCAGCAGCAAGCCTTTGAAAGGATCGATAGAACTTTCCAGCTCGTGGCGGTATTCGCTGTTGGCGAGTACCACACCCGCTACAAATGCGCCCAGGGCAGGGCTAAGGCCTACGGAAGTCATAAGCACGGCAATCCCTACCACGAGCAGCAGTGCGGTGGCGGTGAACATTTCGCGCAATGCGGTACGTGCCATCATGCGGAAAACCGGGCGTAACAGGTATTTGCCCGTCAGCACAATCGCCGAAACCGAGAGCAATACCACAATGGCCTGCTGCCAGGCCGGCAATGCGCTCACCAGCGAGCCTCCGCCAGCATGCCCGTCGATCACCCCCGCGTGGTCGGCGAGTAACGGGAACAATGCGAGCATCGGAATGATCGCCAAATCCTGAAACAGGAGCACGGCGAACGAACTCTGCCCGGCAACGGTTTTCAGCCAGCCTTTTTCATTCAGTGTCTGCATCACAATCGCCGTGGACGACATTGCGATGATCATCCCCAACGCGAGCGCCTCTTTCCAGCCAATACCGAAAAGCATCGCAACACCGGCTACGAGGATGGTGGTCACGCCTACCTGCAACCCGCCAAGCCCCGCAATGCTCTTGCGCATACGCCACAGGCGCGAGGGTTCGAGTTCAAGACCGATGACAAAAAGCATCATCACCACGCCGAACTCGGCAAAATGCATAATATCCTGGCCTTCCATTCCAATGAATTTCAGGCCCGCCGGACCGATGATCACCCCCGCAACCAGGTAACCGAGCACCGATCCCAACCCCAGCCGTTTGGCAACAGGGACCATTACCACCGCCGAAGCGAGGTATATCATTGCCTGAAAAAAGAAGGATTGCTGCATGGTTCAGTGTGGAAAAAGTTCGTTCAGATATTCGACCCCGGCCAACTCCGCCGGATCGATGCGATCATTCACCAACGCATCCAGCAACTCGGCATATTGCTCGCCGTAGGCTTTCAGCGTATAATCTTCGATCGTATAAGTTTCATGTACCACAAAAGGTGGCAGATAATCCATCCGGCATAAATAGGCCGTTTGGTTGAATGGCAGCAAGTACTGCCCGACAGGAAAGCGGTTGTACCCCGACGAGGTATAGGCATCACGCCCGCCTCCGCACGACACCGCATTGAATATCTTCTTGCCTTTCAGCGCCTGCCCTTTCGGGCCGTAAGCCCAGTTGTATTCGAGCACAAGATCCTGCCATTGTTTCAGAATGGGAGGGCTGCTGTACCAATAGAAAGGATGCTGAAATACGATAATATCGTGCTTTGCCAGCAACTGCTGCTCCCTTTTGATATCTATAAAAAGGTCGGGGTAATGTTCATACAGATCATTAAAGGTCACACCCTTTACCTTGCGGGCATATTTTTCCAACGTCTTCTGCACATTGGATTTACTGTGAGTGGGGTGGGCAAACTGGATCAGAACTTTGGACATAATAGGGAATTGATGCAAAAAACTTACGGTACCAAAATTACGGAACCTATTGTTTTCCGCGCTTCAAGGTCGGCTTGTGCCAGATATGCTTTCGATAATGGATACCGGGTAATAGCCAGCTCACCGAAAATTCCACTGCTGAATGCCTCGAAGGTATCCGCCGCATATTCTTCCAGCACTTCGCGGTCGGTGATGTACGCGCTGAGCGTCGGAGTTGCCATTACGATGGACCTCTCACGCAGCAAGGCGTGGTCGATATGCTCGGGCTGGCCTGACGACGATCCGTACAAAACGATTTTGCCCCCTTTCCGGATTACATCCAGTGAATAGCTGAAAGTGTCCTTCCCTACTCCGTCGAACACCACATCCACACCGCGGCCCTCCGTAATTTCCATTACCGAGTGCACAAATTCCCGGCATTCCGCCAGAAAAACATGGTCGGCCCCATTCGCCAACACCACTTCTTTCTTCTCTTCGGAGCCCGTCGTGCCGATTACCGTCGCCCCAAGCGCCTTCGCCCATTTGGTAACGAGGGTGCCCACACCGCCCGCCGCCGCATGTACCAACACCACGTCGCCCGGCTTAATGGGATTCACTATTTTCACGAGCATCCTGGCGGTAAAGCCTTTCACCAGCATGGCCGCGGCTTCCTCCGAGGTAATGTCGTCCGGTATATGGATCAATTGCTGCGTCGATACCACGCGGCTTTCTGCATATGCCCCAGGGATGAAATGGTAACCCACGCGGTCGCCTACGTTGAATTCGGTCACCCACGGCCCGACGGCCTCGATAACGCCTGCCGCCTCCACGCCCGGTGTATATGGGAATGATTTGACCGGAAATTTTCCGTCGCGGTAATAAGTATCCACAAAATTCAGCCCGACGGCTTCCTGCCGCACTCTTACCTGCCCCGGCCCCGGTTCTGCAATGGACTCCCGTTCGTAACCCAGCACCGAAGGCGCTCCTTGCTTGTAGATTTTTACTATACCTGATTTATTTGCGATTGCTGTAACTAACCCTGACATGTCCGTAAGCATTGTCATTATGGAATGCTTGTTCCATCATTGGACAAATTATTTTTTGATAGATTTTATTAAAAATTCGGCTTGCTCCTGCACCAGCTCCCCATCGCCATATACCAGGAATGTCTGCCAGAAGCCCGTAAAATTCGATACGACGAAACTGGCAAGCATTGCAGGATCCCTTTTATTACTGATTTCCTCCGCTTTCTGTGCCTTTTTCAAAAGTTCTTTCAGCAGGGCCGTCAGATTGGTCGTATTTTGTTTTAGTATGGCATGCACTTCCTCGTCCACGGAACCCAGTTCGAAGGTCGATTTCACCCCCATGCAAGTCCTTTCTTCCTCGACCGTCCGGATCGCCGCCTTTTTGATGATCTTTTCGATGGCTTTCAGCGGCGACTTTGTTTCCTCAGCCACTTTCCGGTAATCCTCAAACATGCCTTCCGTATAACTGCGCAGGCATTGAAGAAACAAAGTGTGCTTATCACCGTAAGTATCGTAAATACTTCCGCGGTTCAGCCCCATCGTATCGACGAGGTCTTGCATAGAGGTGGCGTTGTAGCCCTTTTGCCAGAAAAGGCATTTCGCCCTTTCCAGCCTCTCTTCCGGTTCGAATGCTTTGTTGCGTGCCATGACTATCAGACAATTATTTCAGAACGAACGTTCCAGAATTAGGAAATATTCTGATCACACCCCAAAAGCAGACCCTGTATTTATCAGATAATGAACTTCGCCACGCCGCCGTCTGCTTTCAGGGCAGCGCCGTTTGTAGCCGATGAAAGCGGGCTCGCCACGTAAGTTACCAGGTTGGCGATTTCCTCCACCGATGCAAAACGCTGCAATAGCGAAGTTGGCCGCGCACTTTTGAAGAAATCCTTTTCGGCCTGTTCCGCTGACATGTTGTTGGCTTCCCCCAGCTGTTTGACAAAATCGGCGACGCCTTCCGACTTAGTCGGGCCGGGCATTACCGTATTCACCGTAACATTTGTACCCCTGGTCAATTCAGCCAGACCACGGCTTACCGCGAGTTGCGCTGTTTTGGTAGTGCCATAGTGAATCATTTCTTCGGGGATATTCACACCCGATTCGCTGGAAATAAAGATAATCCTGCCCCAATCCTTGGCAATCATTTTAGGGAAGAAATGCCTTGATAGCCGCACGCCGCTCAATACGTTTACTTCAAAAAAACGGAACCACTCCTCGTCCGAAATTTCTGTGAACTGTTTTGGCTCGAAAATACCTGCATTGTTGATAAGTATATCGATATCCGGCAATTGCTGCAATAGCGTATTCACTTCTTCCACTTTTGAAAAATCGGCTGCAATACCACTCACATGTCCACCCGGCGTTGATTCTTTCAATTTCAGCACCGCTTCCCTGACTTTGCTTTCCGAACGGCCATTAATGATCACATCGGCACCCTCTTTCAATAAACCCTGTGCGATGGCAAACCCGATACCTTGTGTGGAGCCGCTGACGAATGCAGTTTTTCCATTCAATTTCAAATCCATAAGACTTTGATAATAAGAGTGTAGATGACTGTTTGACCTGGCAGGACGGGCATCGATTGCAATAATCCCCGGAATCCATAATTTTATAACACATCACCTAACAAAATGATCGCATGAGACACATTTATCTTTTGTTACTATTGCTGTTTTCCGCGGGTGTCCATGCGCAGGGCCCGCGCGTGCTGATCGTTACGGCACATCCGGACGATGAAACCATGTTTCCCGTGACTGTTTTTAAGATCACCCACGAACTGAAAGGCTCCGCCGACCTCGCATTGATCACCGATGCTTCGGGCGGCTACAACGGCCTGGTGGCATCGAGCTACTACGGCCTGAACCTCGTGGATTCTGCAACGGGCAGGAAACATTTACCCTTAATCCGAAAAAAAGAGCTCATGGCTTCCGGCGAGGTGATGGGGATTGGCAATTTCTTCTTCCTCGACCAGCTCGATGATTACTACAACCGCGACGAGAAACCCTATTTGCAGGGCAAGAACTGGGATATTGCCTATGTGGAGAAAAAGCTGGATCATATCCTCGCCAACGGCGGCTATGACTTCATATTATGCCTCGTTCCGCATGATGGCCAGCACGCGCATCATAAAACCGCTTCAATCAGCGCATTAAGAGCCGCGCAGCGTTTTAAGGGGCCTAAAAAACCGGTTGTGCTGGGTGGCCAATCTCAAAACAAAGGCTATACTTTCCAGTTCGCCAGGCTAACGGGCTATCCGGAGACCGACATCCTCAAAGCAGCGCCCGTTTTCGAATTCGACCGTTCTTACAGCTTCGGAGAGGATAAAAAACACAGTTACATGATCGTCGCCGACTGGGTGAAAGCCGCACACAAGTCGCAAAGCGGCGATATGAACCAGGCGATGCACCGGGGAGATCTGGAAACATTCTGGTATTTCGCGATCAATGGGGAGGAGGGAGTCGGGAAAACCAAGGCGCTGTTTGACGCTTTGAACACTTCGGGGTATTCCAAAAAGTAATCAGGCTGGTTGAAAGGTCATAAAGAGCGAGCTCCCGAAAGGTGCTTTGCCCAGAATGGCGGATTCAGTCTTGGTGATGGCCTTCAAAACTGCATTCACTGCGTCGCCCGGGTATTCCACATCCGAATCGAGCTCGTCAACATTGATCTTTTTCCTGCGGATCTGGTAATTCTGCCATTGCCGTACGAGTAAAATGGGTAGGGAAAGCGCAAACGGCCAATAGGTAGTGTAACCAATTCGCAGCCCGGCCGCCTTACCAAATGCCTGGAATTGCTCCAACTTGAAACGCCGCGAGCTACCGACGGCCAGGTCATGCGTACCCGAGAAGGCTTCGAATGCATGAATATTAATGATGATCAGCCCGTTGCGGTTCAGACGCTTTTTAAAGGCCGTGAGGGCGCGGATGATCTCCTCGTCAGTCAGGAAATAGAGCGCGTCGTTGCAGGTAATGATGTCGAAAGTTTCGCCCGGCTCAAATGCATCGACATTCCGCAGGTCACCGAAAACGACATTCAGCCCGCGCTCATTCGAGAAATCAATGGCATGCTGTGAATAGTCGAAACCCCGCAGGTTGGAATAACCATTTTCCCTTAAAAACGACATTAACCCGCCCGTACCGCAGGCGGCATCGAGGATTTTGAGATCGGGATCCATAGCCTTGAAATGCTTGCGGATCTGGCCCAACACCTTGCCGTGGAGAATCTGATACCACCACAGCTTGCGCTCGGTTTCGTACATGCGCTGGTATTCGAGCCGGTTATCGATCATACGTGTTCGGAGCTGTTATATTTGATCACATACTGCGGCTGGCCGCTCTGCGCCATAAAACTCTTGCCAATATATTCCCCCAAAACACTCAGCAGCATGCATTGAATGCCTCCGATAAAAATGATGGTAGCCGTTACCACCTGCCAGCCTTTCGGGTCAGGACCGATGATCCACTGGAGAGTCAGGAAGAGCAAAAGCAAAAATCCTAAACTGAATAATCCCACACCGATAGGCACAAAAAGGCGAATCGGTAACGACGAGTAGCAGAAAAGGATATTGAGAAAAAGCGATATCAGCTTATGAAACGTGTAGTTGGAAGCCCCTTCTTCGCGTTTCTGGTGCGCTACCTGCACGGTACCGATATTCCGCGTGATCCGGAATATCAGCCCATCGATATATGGATAAGGCCCGTGATATTTGATAATTTCCTGTACGACTTCCTGCCGGATCAATTTGAAGCTCGACAGGTACAGGTCTTTGGGTTTATTCAAAAGATAACTCGTGAGCCAGTTCACAAACCTGCTGCCCATATTCCGGCCTACGGAGTGCTGTTTCTTGGCATAATAGGTATAAACGACGTCGTAATCCCCCGATTCAGCGGTTTCCACCAGCTTCAATATCTCTTCCGGCGGGTTCTGAAAATCATCGTCGATCATCACGCAATAGTTGCCGTAAGCCCAGTTAAGGCCGCACATCACCGCATTGAATTCCCCGTAATTCCGGCGTAGCGAAATGAACCGCACGTTGGCATAGGCATTCGACAACTCCCGGCAAACCTGCTCAGAACCGTCACGGCTGCCGTCGTTCACCATCACGATTTCGAATGATATTTCTGATAAAGTGGCTTGTAGCTTTTCGATCAGCGACCGGATGGTTTTTTCGCTGTTGTAAACCGGGATAATGACCGATAGCTTCATTGACGATCGAATAGGTTGACGGTTTCTATGATGTAAGCCACCTCATCATCCGTCAAAACCGGGTTGAGCGGCAAGCTGATCACCTGCTGGTGAATCTGCTCTGTCAAAGGCAAATGTAAATCTTTAAATTCTTTGTAAGCCAATTGTTTATGAATAGGCTGCGGATAATGGACGTTCGTCTGTACGCCGCGTGCTTCCAGAAAAGCGATAAACCCGGCGCGACGGGGATGCCGCACCACAAAGAGGTGCCACGCATCTTCCGAAATCCGGTCGGCGGGCGGCAATATCAGCTCGCTGCATATCAATTCCCGCAAATACCGGCCCGCAATCTCTCTCCTTCGGACGTTTTCAGGATCGAGATACGGCAGTTTCACGCTGAGTATCGCAGCTTGCATTTCGTCCAGGCGGCTGTTTACACCCTGGTATTCGTTCTGGTAACGGATCACCGAGCCGTAGTTACGCAGGTAACGTATCTTCTCGGCCAGGGCGGCGTCATTCGTAGTAATAGCACCGGCATCGCCCAGTGCACCCAGGTTTTTAGTAGGGTAAAAACTGAATGCCGTCGCGTCCGCCCACGTACCCACCTTCCTGCCTGCATGCGTGGCCCCGTGCGCCTGCGCGGCGTCGGTGATCACTTTGAGGTCGTACTTACGTGCCAGATCAAGGATTTGTGCAATTTCGCAGCTTCGCCCGTAAAGATCGACGGTGACAATAGCTTTCGTCCGCGGCGTAATAGCCTGTTCGATCAGCGCGGGATCGATCAGCATCGTATGCGGGTCGGGCTCCACGAAAACCGGTGTCAAATGCAGGTAACTCACGGGCAGTACCGATGCAATGTACGTATTAGCCGGCACGATGATCTCGCTGTCCTTCGGCAGGTCCATGGCCAGCAGTATCAGCGTAATCGCGTCGAGCCCATTGGCGGTCCCTACACAATGCTCCGCTTCACAATATGTGGCGAACGACTTTTCGAACGATTTTAGCTCATTGCCCAGAATATACCACCCCGAGCGGATTACACGGAGGGAGGCATCTTCGATCGCTTGCAGATAAGGGGCATTTACCTGATTTAAATCCAGAAATGGGATCATTGAGATACTGTCTGGATTAGCTGATTCAGGGGATAAGGATCGTCGATATAATCGGCTTTGTCATAATATTCGTTGGACAATACCAACAGTATTGCATCGTCCGAGAAAGAATCCATGATATGCCAGTCTTTCGGTTCGAGAATCAGGCACGACACAGGATTATCGAGGATGAAGATCTCCTCCTTCTCGCCGTCGTTGGAGTATATACGACAACTTCCGTGAATACAAACCAGGGCATTCCACGTTTTGTGATGCCTGTGACCACCTCGCTGCGTCTCACCCGCGCCGTAAATGTAAAACACGCGTTTAATTGTACCGGGGATGATTTTTTCAAAGACTGTGAGGTTGCCTGATCCGGTATTAAATGTATCCAGCTGTACTAAAAGCGGCATATAGAAATTTCTAGATTGTTAGGGTGTGGTTAAACTCTTTCAAATACGCGATCTTCTTCAAAAGTAACCTGTTAGTAAATGTCAGACATTTTTTCCTTTAAAATACAAAAATACCTTCCACATAAAAAAATCGATTATCCTGAGGCAAGGCTTAATGATCATTTAATGCGTACCGACACGAAGTGCTGCCACTCTCGCGTTGACCAATGTTGCAAGGTATTGGTTGGGAAAGGACGAAAATAGTCGGGGCTACCCCTATCCGGGCGACCCTATGCGGGCCACCCTATGCGGGCCACCCTATGCGGGTGATCTAACTAAACATCCCCCATTGCAGGCGGTGATCGATCAGCATGAAGATTTTAACGGGCAGTGGTTCCAGCCAAAGTATTTTGTTGTAGCCCATGTAAAAGACCTGCGGATGGACCACGCAGACGACCATCGTGAAAAACAGGATGAGCCGGACCGTAGATGTAGAAGAGGTTTCGATTAATATAAAAACGGCGAGCAGGATAAACGGAAAGCCGTATGACAATGCCCTGTCGATGTCGTGGACGTAGATTCCCGTGGCTACCAGCACCACAAAACCGGCCATCAGCGCCAGCAAAAGCCAATAGCGCCTGGTAAGGCACAGCACGGCAAAGGCGGCGATCAGGATCAGCCAGGTCCCTTCAAATGCCCCCCATATACTGCTTCCCAATCCATTGCGGTGCGCATTGGCCAGCAATACGGGCGTTCCGATCGTAGAATAGGAGTGGTGCGGGAAATAGGTAGTCTGCACATATTCCCGGATCGTAAAATAGATCGCCCACGCCACCCACACGACGAGGCTTTCCCCTGTAAAGGCCGATTTGAGTAAACCGGGAACGCCAAAATTCTTATTACGATAAGCCTTCGTCCCCATCCACCACAGCAGCAGATAGCCGCCCGCCACCACAGCTCGCTCGTCGGTAAAGAATGCGATTAACAGCGAGAGGAAAATCACGAGCGAATTTTTGCTTAACAATGCGAGCAGCAGAAAGAAAAAGGCAAATTCATCCCCATACCCGTGTACGTCCGCGAAGGCCCACACGCTCACGAAGATGTTGGCAATCGCCGTCACAAACAGCGCGGTAATTACCTTATCGCCCGATACGGAATAGATATACGCGCCGGTTTTATAAAGAAATAATACGCCCAGAACAGCCTGAATGATGAGGATCAGCAGCACATTATGACCTGTGAGGAACGAAAGGGCCGGTAATGTCCAGCGGAAAATCATATTCTCCCGGCGCACGTCGTAATCCATGTCTTTCGGGTGCAGTATGTCCTGCGCCTGATTATGAATAAAAACCCAGGCATCGAGGCTCACACCGTTGCTTCTCAAATGATCGAGCAAGAGCGAATAAGGCGGAAATGCGAGAAAAAGCGACAGCGCGACAGCAAAAAAAGTGAGCTTCCACAACCAGTTCTTTCCAGACAACTGCGCTTCAATCCAAAGGAGTGACGACCCGTAAAAATTTTCCAAAAGCATAGGACGGCTTGGGCAAATACGCTCAAATATACATTTAATGTGCGATACTCATTTCCAGCTCGGCACGATCCGGCTGCCTTCTTCGCTTTCGGTAATGCGCAGGTACGTCTGGATTTCCTGTTGCAAGTCCTCCACGTGGCTGATAATCCCTACGATCCGGTTCTCTTTTCTCAATGATTTTAACGTTTCAAAGACCGTTTGTAATGCATTTTTATCGAGGGAACCGAAGCCTTCGTCAAGAAAGAAAAAGTTGTGTTTAGATTCATTCCTGACGTGAATATGATCGGCCAGCGCCAGGGCCAGCGACAATGCCGCCTGAAATTTCTGCCCTCCGGAAAGCGTTTTCAAGAGCCGCATATGTCCGCCATTGAGTAAGTCCCTCACCCAGAAGCTGTTTCCTTCCCCAAGTTCGAGATGAAGCTGCTGGTGGGTCATCTGATGGAACCGGTGATTCGCGGCCTGAATCAGGTTTTGCAGGTAAATGCTCGACGCGTAATCCACGAACCCGCTCGACCGGAAGAGTTTCGCCAAATCGTCGAGATGTTCTTTTCGGAGCTGCAAGCGGCCCTTCTCTGTCAAAAGCGTCGCTTTTTTGGCCAGATCTTCCGCCATTTGTTTCAGCCGACCGCCTATGTTCCCCTCTTCTTTGCGCTGGGCATTCAGATTTTCGGTTAATGTATTCTTCAATGCAGTCACTTCCTCGTGCTTCGCGACGTCATACTGCTCACCAGCATGATCTTCCAACAGGTTTTTCAGCTCGGCACCGGTCGTTTCCAATGCCAGTTTAAACTCATTGATCGCCCGTCGCTCGGTTTCGGTATGGATCGGCTTTTGGAGTATTTCTGCCACCTGCGCTTCCGACTCGAAGGCATAAGCCGCCAGCTCGCTGTCGATTTTTTCCTGCACCGCCGCCAGTTCGCGACGGCTCCCTTCCAGTGCCGCCAATAGTGTGACCTGGCTCCCCGAAAGCGTATTCCGTTCTTTCTCCAATGCATCTACCTGTTGTTCTGCTTCGGCAAATGCTGTGGAGAGCTGCTGATAGTCGGTTTTCAATCCCGAGATCTTTTCTGAAATTTCACTTTTTTCAACTGTTTCAAACTCTGCCAGGTTAATCCTCTGCAACTGTTCCGAAAGCGTCTGAATAGTATTTTCCAATTTCAGAATCTCGTCCTTTAAAGCTTGAAGCGGCTTTTCGATCTTTTCTGTTTTATCTCTGCCCGCGACTTCTATCTGATCCGTCAAGGACTTCAATGCTGTTTCCGCGGCTCTGATTTCCGTCTGCACACGACTACTTTCCGCAAACCGTTTTTCAAAACCTTCCCGATCTGTTTTGTTGAATGCGGCCCATTCGAATGCCTTATCGTGCGATTCGAGTTTTGCCTTTGCTTCTGCGAAACGTTGTTTTATCGACGATTTCTGCTTTTCAAGATTTTCAATCTGATTAAAAACCCGCTCTATCGGTGACTGCAACTTCCTCAATAGCCGCTCCTTTTCATCCAATGCATTAAGCTGTCTCTCCATCGCTGCTATTTCCCCCGCCAATGCACCGTCGGTGATCAATACCTCGGGATGATGCAACGAGCCACAGAGCGGGCAGGGCTCGCCGTCTTCCAGGTTACCCGCATACTGATGCAATGCAACGCGGGTATTGATGTGCAATAGCTGCCTATTGAGCTCTTTCCGATTGGCATCCCCGGTTTCAAAATATGCCGCAACACCTTTTTGAAATGCATCCAATGAATAATCCTCGCCAAACTGAATGCCGAACTCACCGGTAATCTCCTGCAAACGTTCCGCAAGGCCGTCCGCCAACGTTTTGATCTCCGCCGCAAGCGCTTCTGCTTCTGTTTTGATCGTCTGACGGTTCTCTGCGAGGCCATCGGCAGTAGTAAACCAAGATTTCACCAGCCCCATTTCGAGCACATCGCCCAGGCCGGCTTTCCGCTGCTCATTGGCCGTTTCCAGCTCCTGTTTTTGTTGTTTTTGTATTTCGATGGCGTTTTCCTTCTCCTTCAACTGCTCCTCGCCACGCGCCAGCGCATCCTTCCTTTTAATAACCGCCTGCGAATGCTCGATAATCCGTATCACCTTTTCGAGTTCCTCGGCGGTCGCAAGCAGTTCCTCACGCTTTTCGTACCGTGGTTTCAGGATTAGTAATGTCTCCTGCTGCTTTCCCAGTGATATTGCCAGTTCTGTAAGCTTTGCCTGATTGCCCTCTGAAACGCGTTCGTCCCGCGCTATGTCGGTCAGCAGTTTACTTTTTTGGTCAAAAATGGATTTGAAATGCAGTGAGCAGGTTTCAAAAGTCTTTAATGTAGCCTCACGTTCCTGCATGGCTGCACGCTGGGAATCGAGCATCGCGAGCCTGCTTTGCAGCATTTGAATCTTCTCTCCGGCGAGTTTGAGTTTCTGAAAATTGCCTTCCAGCTCCGTCTGAACCGCCAGCTCATTTGAGATATGCTGAATTTGCAGGCGCAGCTGCTCCAACTGCTGTTCGCCTTCCGCAAGCATCTCCTTCGTCACCTCTCCAAGCCCCAGCAATTGACCATCCACATTCGACAATGCAAGGTTATTCCGGTTGCTCAGCGAGCCTACATTCCGGCTGAGGTCGTATTTTTCGAGCTGGAAGAGCTCTTTCATCATCCGGGTACGCTCGGCGTCTTTCAGTTCAATGAATTCCTGAAAACGTCCTTGCGGTATGATGATCGTCCGGCGGAAGTTGTCATAGCTGAGGCCGATAATGCTTTCGGTCGATTCGTTTTCGGCCAGCGGCACCCAGTCGTTCTCCCGCCAGACATAGCCTTTCCGTTCAAAGGTTTTTACATCCTTGAAATTCTTGCTGTTCCGTTTGCCGCGCACCGTAAACCGGTATCGCTCAGCGTCTTTACCTGCAATGCATTCAAAATCAATGAGCAAATCATCCGAACGCAGGTTCATCATATTGTAGGTACGGTCGTCGCCCGACTTGTTGAGCCGCTCGGTATCACCGTATAATGCAAATGTGATCGCTTCCAGGATGGAGGATTTCCCACTCCCCACAGCCCCGAATATCCCGAACAACGACGCGTCCGTCAACGGGTCGAAATCAATCTCCTGTTCGGTTTGGTAAGAATATAGTCCTTTTATTTTTAAGCGTTTGGGGATCATTGGTACGGCTTGCGGTAAGTGATAGCGTCGGGGAATTTTGACCGCCGACCGCTGACCGCCGATTAAGGATTCTACTTGACCACCGACGGCCGAGCACAGACCGCCGATTCTTTTAATGTTTACTTAAATATTAACTCATTCGATAAATACGCTCTCGCAATCACAAATCGGCGGTCCGCGGTCTGCCGTCGGCGGTCAGTCTCTCAACGTCGCCCTACAATGCAGCCAACAAATCATCCAGGTATTCCCGCGTGTTGCTCAGCCTCGGCACTTTGTTTTGGCCGCCGAGCTTGTGCTGCTTGCCGAGCCAGGCGTAGAAGGTACCTGCGGGTGCAAAATGCACTTGCGGGCGTGTGAGGGCCATATCTTTGTATCGTTTGGCGTCATAATCGGAGTTCACTTCGCGTAATGCAGCATCCAGCGCCTGTACGAAAGCGTCACGATCTTCCGGCTCTTTGGTGAATTCGATGATCCATTCATGGCAGCCTCGCGCGCCATCGCCCATATACACAGGCCCGGCAGTATAGTTTGCAACCAGGGCGTCCGTCTGATGCGCCGCCACTTTAATGGCATGGTCGGCATTCTCGACAATCACTTCTTCACCAAAAGCATTGATAAAATGCTTCGTACGCCCGCTCACCTTCACGCGGAACGGGTAGGTAGAAGTAAATTTCACAGTATCGCCAATCAGGTAGCGCCAGAGTCCGGCGTTGGTCGAGATCACCATCGCATAGTTTTTCCCTACTTCCACTTCATCCAGCAACAATGCTTTGGGATGCTCCTTACCGAGCTCTTCAATCGGTATAAATTCATAAAAAATGCCATAATCGAGCATGAGCAGCATTTCTCCTACCCTATTAATATCATCCTGAATCGCGAAAAAACCTTCCGACGCGCTGTACGTTTCGAGGTACAGCACCTGGTCAGAAGGGAAATATTTGGTCATGAACAAATCGCGGTAGGGCTCGAACGAAACCGCGCCATGCACGAAAACCTCAAAATCCGGCCAGATTTCAAGCATATTCTTTTTGCCGGTACGTTCGAGTATCTGATCGAGCAGCACGATCGTCCAGGTAGGGACGCCCAGAATGCTGGTCACATTCTCCTGCGAACATATCGACGCCATTTTGTCCAGCTTGCTTTCCCAATGGTCCATCAAAGCCACTTCCAACGGCGGCGTACGCATAAATTCTGCCCAGGAAGGCAGGTTCTGCATGATAACCGCCGACACATCGCCGATCTGGGTATAATCGTCAAATGGATTGGCATGCAAAGTCCCGCCGATCGAAAGGCCCTTACCGTCGAAAACCCGGGTATCCGGCCGGTTATTGATCAGCAGGGTCATCATATCCTTTCCGCCCTCGTAATGGCATTCTTCCAACGCCTCGGGTGAAACCGGCAGGAATTTGCTCCGCGCATTGGTCGTGCCCGACGATTTGGAAAACCATTCGATTTGCGACGGCCACAGCACATTCGGCTCGCCTTTCAGAACGCGCTCGATGTAGGGATAAAGTTGCTCGTAAGCCGAAATGGGTACCTGCTCCTGAAATTCCTTGACCGATTTGATCTGACCGTAATTATAGCGGCTGCCCCATTCGGTGTACCGCGCGGTTTCGATCAATTCGGAAAATATACGCTGCTGGGTTTCAATGGGGTACTTCATAAACTGTTCGATCCGTTCGAAGCGCCGCTTCATAAACCAGACAGTCATATCATTTACCAGCTTCATAAAGGTCAATTAGTTAGAAATACGCAAGTTTGTAAAAATAGCAATAAAAAATGGTGAGAGAACAGTTGCAAGCTGTTCTCTCACCATTCAGGATTTTTTATCAGCAGGCGGTTATCTGTCGAAGAACATGTTGCTACCGCCCGCCTTTTGGCTGATCGAAGACGACAGTTCCGCACTTGCTTCCTCCGCCAGCACGCGTGCACTACGCAGTTGGCGAGTCACGTGCGTACCCGTAATCTGGAAGAGCGCCTCGCCCAGTAAAGGATCGCGCGGATCGCCATATGGGTAGAGGATATTTCCTTCACTCACCTTCACATCCGGCTCAAAGCCAACATGGTAATCCGATTTTTTGTCCTTATTCAATGATTTGGAGACAATCGGCTGCAATCCTACTTTAATACCATTCTTCTCGTCGCTGATCGTGACCGACCCTACATTCTTACCCACTGTTTTTCCTCCAACCAATGTTACCGTCATAAAAGGCTTCAACCCATTGATCACCAGTTCACTCGCAGACGCCGTCCGCGACGATACCAGTACCACGAGGTGTTTCAGGTCACTGCCCACATTCTGGCTTTTGGCCACAAACTTGTCATAGAAATAGGATTCCCCGTATTTTTTGAGGCTCGTTTCAGTTACCTGCTTGTTGTATTCTTTATAATAAAACACATCATTGGCCGTAACCTTGCCGATCAGACTGGACAGGTTCGTCGCTGAACTGACATAACCTCCGGGGTTGTAGCGGAGATCGAGTACCAATGCATTGATGCCGCTATTTTTGAACTCCAAAAAAATCGCATCCAACTTCTTGTCGTACGCTTTGTTGCTGGTTTGGTAAGGCTCGGGAATGAACTGATGGTAAACCACATAACCGATTTTGCTGGCGCCGATCGTGTAAACCGAATCGAAGAACACCGGATCTTCCTGCAATACGATGGGCGTCACCTCGCGTGTCGTCGTGGTTTCTTTCAATGTACCATCCTTGATATCGGCCAGGGTGTAAGTAGTTTTATCCTGCGTGTTCAGCAGTTTCGAGTAGTTCGAATCCGTCATTTTCTGGCCATTCACGCTGCTAAAAACATCACCCCGCACAAAGCCGGCCTTGGCGGCAGGCGAGTCCGGGATCACGTAAAGGACAATACCAACCACATTGCTGGTGTTGGCAGGAAAATACACCAGCTTGTACTCCATTCCGCTCGTTTTGGATTCACCTCCCAGAGAAGCTTCCAATTCCTTCGCACTTTCCTGCATCCACGAAAAGCGGTCGCCATCCGGGCGCGCCGTCGCATCATATTTATAAAGGAGTGAGCTAAAAAAATCGCTTGGCGTTTTATTGTAATCGGGCGACGCCGTGATGTGGTCTGTCCAGTAATACCAGTATTTCATGTTGGTATAAATCCACTGGTTGGTTTCAGTGTCGTTCTTGGGGTCTGCGTTTTTCTCCTTACACGAAAAAACAAACGCAGCGAGTAAAATGACAGGCAGGAAAAGTCTCAGTTTCATAGATTTCCGTTCATTTCTAAAAATACCTCTTCAATAATGCGGCATGCTTCATCCATTTGCGACTCATTGATCACCAACGGGGGCGCGAAACGAATTTTGTTACCATGCGTAGGCTTGCACAACAGCCCTTTTTCCATCATTTTATAACAAAGGTCCATGGCCGTGCTGCTATCCTCGGAGTCGTTGATCACGATCGCATTCAGCAACCCTTTCCCTCTAACGCTTTCGATCAGAGAACATTGCTTTTGAAGTTCCTGCATTCTCCTGCGGAAGATTTGCCCCATTTGTTCGGCATTTTCAGCGAGGTTTTCGTCCTGAACCACCTGTAATGCGGCAATCGTCACGGCACAGGCCAACGGGTTACCACCATAGGTTGAGCCGTGCTCGCCGGGCGCGATCGTCAGCATGATTTCATCGTCGGCAAATGCAGCCGAAACCGGCATTGTGCCGCCCGACAGCGCTTTTCCGAGAACCAGGATATCCGGCTTCACTCCTTCCCAATCGCAAGCCAGTCTTTTTCCGGTGCGTCCGATGCCGGTTTGCACCTCATCGGCGATGAAGAGAACATTGTATTTTGTGCACAAATCGCGCACGCCTTTCAGGTAGCCTTCATCGGGCACTACTACTCCCGCCTCACCCTGGATGGGCTCCACCATGAAACCCGCGATGTTCGCGTCGCTTTTCAGTAGATTTTCAAGCGCTTGAAGGTCATTATAGGGAATGATTTCATAGCCGGGAAGGAACGGACCGTAATCGTTGGTGGAAGAAGGGTCTGTAGAGGAGGATATCGCCGCCAGCGTCCTTCCCCAGAAATTACCGGCTGCATACACCGTTTTCGCTTTCCCGGGCTCGATACCTTTCACTTTGTACGCCCATTTCCGGGTTAGTTTCAGCGCGGTTTCGCCGCCTTCCACACCCGAATTCATCATCAGAACTTTGTCATACCCGAAATAGTCACAGAGGAATTTCTCGCATTCACCGAGGCGATCGTTATAAAATGCACGGGACGTAAGCGTCAGTTTTTGCGCCTGACGGACCATCGCATCCACGATTTTCGGATGACAATGTCCCTGGCTCACCGCGCTGTATGCCGAGAGGAAGTCGAAATACCGCTTCCCTTCCACATCCCACAAAAAAATGCCTTCGCCCCGTTGGATCACTACCGGCATTGGCTTGTAGTTATGCGCTCCGTACCGGTATTCGAGGTCTATGGCATGTTGTGAAGGTGATATATCGGTTGTGTCTGTATAGTTTGGCATATCCGGCAGAAAAATGAATGACGATGTTCGTATTAAATTAGGTAAAATTAAGGAAAACCGTTAGAAAATTGGGGCAAAATGGATTTAAACGGTTGCCCAACTTTCGCTATATTTGTTCAAAGCAGAAGCAAAACTATCCAGTTGGCAATCATGAAACTTCGATATTTATCAGGGTGCCGAAGTATCCCAAAAAGCTTTCTTATACCAATCTCAGAATGGAACCTACTCAAGGCTAAATCCCAGGACACCGATGAGAAAAAATGGCCTGAAATACCGGAATGGCACAAACACTTATTGGCAGAAAGAATCGAAGCCTACGAAAATGGGCTTGAAGAGGTATTTGATTCAGAGGAGGTTTTAAAAGACATTGAAAAAGACTTGTATTGATAATCTTGAATGTACAAAACTGTTTTCCTGAGTCGCGCCAGGAAGGACGTTAGGAACGCTGCGAGTTGGTATGACAGACAGCAACCAGGCTTGGGCAGGCGATTCACACACGCTATCAGAAGTAAACTTGTCTTGATCGGTGAAAATCCTTATCTCTATGCAGTTCGTTACAGAAAAACACGAACGGCGTTACTTAGGTACTTTCCCTTCATGATTCACTTCAACATTAACGAGCAGCAACGGGCTGTTGTCGTATTGGGTGTCTGGCACACAAGCCAGGATCCTGATAAAATGCAGGCACGGAAACAATAAATCTTTTCACTTGAAAGATCCCGCGTCAACCCTTAATTTTGCAGCATAATCTCAAGGGGTGCCCTACCGAACGGGCTGAGATCATACCCATTTAACCTGATCCGGGTAATGCCGGCGTAGGGAGAGAAAGCCGGACCGGCTATTTTCTGTTAATATTTTATAGAACTTTCTGATAGGTGGCCCCTGCCTGTTGTAATTATTGATCGCAATGCGAAAAATTACTACCTATCTGCTGGCCCTGCTGCTCAGCACCACCTCAGTCCTCACTTTTGCACAAAAAAGTATTTCCGGCCGTGTGACCGACGCCGAAGACGGTAAGCCGCTCCCCGGCGCGACCATTAAAGCCGGTGAAATCCGCGGCGCGAGTACCGACAAGGATGGTCATTTTGTTTTGAAGAACATTTCCGAAAATATCGATGCCCTTGACATTTCCTACATTGGTTATCAAACTACTAAAATCGCCACCGGCACCTCAAATCAGCTGGAAATCAAGCTCCAAAAAAGTACTTACCAGGCCGACGAAGTGATTATCAACGCCACCCGCGTGAACGATAAAACGGGTATGGCCTATACCAACGTGACCGCCGCACAGATCGACAAGCAGAATATGGGACAGGACTTGCCCGTGCTGCTCAACTTTTCGCCTTCCCTCGTGAGCACGAGCGACGCGGGCGGCGGCGTGGGTTACACGGGCATACGCATACGCGGCTCCGACGCTACCCGCATTAACGTAACTGTAAACGGAATTCCTTATAATGATGCTGAAAGCCAGGGCGTTTTCTGGGTGAATATGCCGGACTTTGCGTCATCCGTGAGCAGCATTCAGATCCAGCGCGGCGTGGGAACGTCCACCAATGGCGCCGGCGCATTTGGTGCTTCCGTGAATATCAATACCAATGCATTTCGCGAAACGGCCTATGCAGAGCTGAATAACTCTTATGGTTCGTTCAATACGTTTAAAAACACCTTGAAAGTAGGCTCGGGCCTGATTAAGGACAAGTTTACTTTCGACGCTCGGCTGTCGCGGGTGTCTTCGGATGGTTTTGTGGACCGGGCTTCGTCGGAACTGCATTCCTACTACCTCTCAGGTGGGTATTTTGGTAAGAAAAGCTTTGTGCGGGTGAATGTGTTTTCCGGAAAAGAGCGTACCTACCAATCCTGGAACGGTGTGCCGGAAGCTAAGCTGCGCGGCGATCGTGAAGGTATATTGGCTTACATCGACCGAAATTATTTAGGTGAAAAAGACGCTGCAAACCTCCTCAATTCCGATAACCGGACTTATAATTCCTACACTTATAAAAATGAGGTGGATAACTATCGCCAGGACCATTACCAGATCGTTTCGTCCCATAACCTGAGTAATAAACTGACATTCAACCTCAATGCCTTCCTCGTTCGCGGGCTGGGTTATTATGAGCAATACCGTTCCGGCGACGATTACAGCAAATACAATTTGCCTAATGTAATTGTCGGTAAAGACACGCTCACCAGCACCGACTTCATCCGTCGCCGCTGGCTGGACAATTACTTTTACGGAAGTACATTTTCCTTCGATTACAACAATTTCAAAAAGCTTACTGCAAGCTTCGGCGGAGGCTGGAACCAATATGATGGCGACCATTACGGTCAGATCATATGGGCACGTAATGCTGGAAACATTGAAAATGAGCATCAATACTATTTCAGCACGGGTAAAAAGAAGGATTTCAACCTGTATGGAAAGGTTTATTATGCATTCACAGATCAACTCACCGCGTTTGCCGACTTGCAATACCGCCGGGTAAGCCACGCCATTCATGGTACAGACAATGATCTGGTTCAGCTAGCATTTGACCAATCGTATTCATTCTTTAATCCAAAGGCAGGTCTTACTTATCAATTGGCAGAACAAAGCTCGGTTTATGCCTCATACAGCATCGGTAACCGCGAACCGAACCGCGACGACTTCACATCTTCAACCGCCAACCTCTTTCCGAAAAGCGAGCGTTTGCAGAACGTCGAAGCCGGTTTCCGAACGCAGCAAGGCAAATGGGCATTTGCCGCGAATTACTATCTGATGAGCTATAAGAATCAGCTCGTACTCACCGGCCAGATCAACGACGTGGGCGGCTCCATACGTGTGAATGTGCCTAAGAGCTACCGTACCGGTATTGAACTGGAAGGCGCTGTGGCATTCAACCGCTTTTTGAAATGGAACGCCAATGCGACTTTCAGCCAGAACAAGATCAAAAACTTCACGGAATACATTGTCGACTACGATAATGGCGGATACAAAATGGTTGATCACGGCAAATCGGATATTTCATTCTCACCGAATGTGATCGTCGGAAGCCAGTTTACCTATTCGCTCCGCAAAAACCTGGAACTGGCATTACTGACCAAATATGTAGGCAAACAATATCTGGACAACACCTCAACTGAAACCCGCAAACTCGACGCTTACCTCACCAACGATATTCGTTTGTCATGGACCATCAAGCCGTCCTGGGCGAATGAAATCGCATTTAATCTGCTCGTAAACAATGTGCTGAACGAGAAGTACGAGTCGAATGGTTATACCTACGGTTATATTGCCGGCGGTGCGCTTACGCAGGAAAATTTCTATTTTCCGCAAGCGGGGCGAAATTTCCTGATCGGGGTGAATTTCAGGTTTTGATAACCACTTTCTCCCTACCTTTGCCGCATGAATCTGAAAAATGACCTTTTGCTTCGGGCGGCACGGGGGGAGAAAACCGAACGTACGCCTGTTTGGATGATGCGCCAGGCCGGACGCATCCTTGCAGAATACCGGGCCGTTCGCGAGAAGGCCGGAAGTTTTATCAATTTGGCCACTACACCTGAAATGGCAGCAGAAGTGACCCTGCAACCTGTGGACTTGCTGGGCGTGGATGCTGCCATTATATTTTCCGATATTCTCGTCATTCCCGAGGCAATGGGCTTGCCTTACGAAATGGTAGAGCAGCGCGGACCGGTGTTCCCGAGCACGGTACACACTTTGGCCGACCTGCAAAAACTGCACATCGCCGAGCCGGAAACGGATCTCAAATATGTGCTGGACGCTATTAAAATCACGAAAGAAGGCCTCGCAGGACGCGTTCCGCTGATCGGTTTCGCGGGCGCGCCTTTCACGATCTTCTGCTACATGACGGAGGGCAAAGGCTCCAAAACCTTCTCGGTTGCGAAAAAGCATTTATACGCCGATCCCGAGTTTTCTCATACATTATTACAGCAAATCACCGATAGCACGATCGCTTACCTGAAAGCGCAGATCGCAGCCGGTGCCGATATTGTACAACTTTTCGACTCCTGGGCAGGTATCCTGTCGCCTGAGCAATACCGCGAGTTCTCGTTGCCCTATATCAAGCAGATCTGCGATGCGATTACCGAGGTACCTGTAACTGTGTTTGCCAAGGGCGCATTCTTCGCCAGAAAGGAAATCGGGGAGCTGAGCTGCTCGGTGGTTGGCCTCGACTGGAATATGGATATCACCGAATCGCGCGAACTGATCCCGAGCAAGACATTGCAGGGAAACCTGGACCCATGCGTACTGTACTCTTCGTATGACCAGATCCGTGCGGAAGTGAAGAAAATGGTAAATCAGTTTGGTACACAACGGTATATTGCCAACCTCGGCCACGGCGTGTACCCCGACACCGATCCCGACAAAGTCCGTTGCTTCATCGAGGCGGTTAAAGAGTATTCTTCCCTATAAATATGGCTTTGCACCAAAATAAATGCGTATTCCTCGACCGCGATGGAGTACTGAATGAGGATTGCCCGGATTATTTATACAAACTGGAAGAACTCGTCATACCCGAAGGGGTCGCCGAAGCATTGCAAATATTGAAAGAGGCTGGTTATCTGCTGATTGTCATTACCAACCAGGCCGGCATTGCGAAAGGACTATATACTGCGGATAATGTGTATGCCATTCACGAGGCCATGCAAAACGCCTCGGATAATGCACTGGACGACCTGTATTTCTCACCTTATCACCCATCTTACTCCGGCAACTCATTGTCGCGTAAGCCTGGTTCATTGCTGATCGAGAAAGCCATGGCCAAATACGATATCGATCCCGCTCAATCGTGGATGATCGGCGACCGGGACCGGGATATGGAAGCAGGAAAGAATGTGGGTTTAAAAACGGTTCACATCATCCCGAATGCAGAAGAATCGACGGGAGATTATGCCGCTGTGAATTTGCTGGAAGCTGCCAGGCTGATATTGAAGCAGTAAATTAAGCTTTTACTACCGGCGCAGGCTGGGTTTTCTGTACTGATCCGTAGGCAGGGCAGGCATGCTTGGTGCAAGATGACGCTACCGCCAATGTTCCGCAAACAGCCAGGAGAAGTAAGATCTTTTTCATTTTCCAGTTCGTATAAGATTTTGTCACTACAAAAATATAAAATTAAGTTCTTTGAATGAGCGTTTTAGCCTAACTAATAACGAACTCATTCAAAGAACTTTATATACGGTATCAGATTTTTGTTTCTGCCAATTCTTCTTCGGGTTCCACCGTTTTGGCATCCTTCTGAGGCTGGCGGTCTTGCGCAGCACGATCCTGCGGCCCGAACGGCTCTTCCCTGAAACCTAAAACTCTCAACATCGAGTCGCTGTTTTGCTCCTCAGCAAAAACGCGGGTCGTCAAACGACCTTCCTCATCGCGGTCGATCAGTACGTGCTTCGGCGCCGGGATCAGGCAATGCTGAATGCCGCCGTAGCCACCGAGTGATTCCTGGTAGGCGCCCGTGTGGAAGAAGCCGATGTATTGTGGTTCGTTATCTTCAAAAATCGGCATGTACAAATCGGCGCTGTGCATTTCTGAGTTATAGAAATCCTGCGAGTCGCACGTCAGTCCACCGAGGTTGACCTTTTGGTAAGGATTATCCCAGTTATTGATCGGCAGCATGATGTACTTCTGGTTCATACCCCACGAATCCGGAAGCTGGGTAATGAACGATCCGTTGATCATGTACCAGAGCTCTTTATCGTTTTGGAGCTTTTTGTCGATGATTTCATAAATCACCGCGCCGCTCTCTCCTACCGTGTAACTTCCGAACTCCGTGAAAATGTGCGGAACAGGGACGTTATTCTTGTTGCAGATCCACTGGATGTTCTCGATAATCTCGTCGATCATCTGCTGGTAATCATAGTTCGATTGCAGCGAGGTCTGGATCGGAAGGCCGCCACCGATGTCGATTGAATCGAGATCAGGGCAGATTTTCTTCATTTCGCAGTACTTGAACATGAAGCGGGTGAGTTCACTCCAATAATAGGCACTGTCCTTAATGCCGGTATTAATGAAGAAGTGCAGCATTTTAAGCTTGAAACGAGGATTCGGCTCAATCTTCTCCTTGTAGAGCTGCTGAACATCATTATAACGGATACCCAGACGCGAGGTATAGAATGCAAAATTCGGTTCCTCGTCCGTCGCAATACGCATTCCGAAATGCACCGAATCGGCCGTCACCTGTTGCTCATACGATTCGATTTCTTTGAGGTTATCCAGGATCGGTACCACATTGAACCCTTCGTTGATCAGCTCGCTCAGGTATTGCGTGTAGCGAGGCAGCTTGTAGCCGTTCGCCAGAATGTACGTGCTCTTATTCACCTTGCCACGGCGGTAAAGCTCCCGGATAATGGGAATATCGAAAGCGGAAGACGTCTCGATATGGATGTTATGCTTCAAAGCCTCTTCCAGCACGAAGCTGAAGTGCGACGATTTCGTGCAGTAGCAATAGGTATAAGTACCTTTGTAGTTATGTCTTTTGAAGGCATTGCGGAAGAACATATTGGCATTCTCGATGTGTTCTCCGATCTTGGGCAGATAATTGATCTTTAACGGCGTACCATGTTCCTTGATGATATCCATCAGAGGTACATTGTTGAACAGCAATTCATTATTATCAACGTTGAACTCCATGGTCGGAAACTCGAACGTCTGCTGAATCAGGTCAATGTAGCTTTTCATTGATTTGTTTGTCGCGATGGCAATTAGTGAATTGGGTGTTAAAAAATAGGAACGAAAATGACCCGAAAATTGGGCAGAATATGTGTCATTTCCAAACACGGATCACCGTCAAATCATTCCCATTCGAAAGCAATTTATCGCTCTATTTGCCAAGTTCATACCTGAAAATCCCCGCTTAATAATTTTTTAATTGACGAACCGGCGCTCCCCTCCCTATTTTCAGGCCGGAAATTTGAAAATCCTATCCATAATTTCTGCTCCCGACTCATTCACAGTATTTTGCATCAGACTATTTATTCTAAATATAATCCTATTTAAAATTTATACATTTCTCAACAGCTAAAAACCATTCCTATGATCTCTCTCAAAACGGCCGCGCTCTGCAAACGACCGAAATTCCGCCAAAACAGCTAATATTCAGCGCATAAGGGCAATTTACAACCCGATTTGTGCCTTCTTTGCCGATAATCGACTACTTACTGGCAGAAAACTTTAAACATTCTGAGAGTTTTCTTAGTTTTTGTCATTCGAAAATTTCAAATTTGTCGCTGTGAAAGAGCGAATTATCAAATCGGCACTGAACCTTTTCTGGCGTTACGGCATCCGTAGCGTCACGATGGACGACATTGCCCGTGACCTGGGGATTTCGAAGCGTACCATTTACCAGCATTACTCCGACAAGGAAGCCATTCTCGCCCTGGTGATACAGGAGGAGATCCGGACGCAGAAATGCGAAATGGAGAAGCTGGAAGAGCTTGCTGAAAACCCGATCGAGGAAGCGATGTACGCCACGGTGCAAATGCAGGAAACGCTCGCCGACATGAACCCCACGCTTTTGTATGATCTCAAAAAGTATTATCCCAATGCCTGGGAGCTGTTTCAGAACTACAAACACGAGTTCATTATCAAAAACATGCGGGAAAATCTCCTCAAAGGAATCGAAATGGGGCTATACCGGCCTGACATCGACGTGGAGGTTCTTTCCTTGCTGCGTGTGGAGCAGATCGTGCTTGCTTTCGACCCCACCGTTTATCCCGCCAAGAAATTCAATATCATGCACGTACAAACCCAGTTTCTCGGGCACTTTTTAAGGGGGATACTTTCGGAAAAAGGCTTTGAATACTACAACACCATAAAAGATAAACCAGCAACTGAACTCAATATCCATGAAAAATGCCAGAACAATACGTAGCACTTTGATGCTGCTCGCGGCACTGATCTATTTTGTACCACTTCATGCACAAACCGGCTACTCGTTAAAAGAAGCCGTTGATTACGCGATCAAGCACAATCTGAATGTCAAGAATGCGCAACTCGACGCCGTATCGGCCGAAGCGCGCATTGGCGAAATCCGTGCAGCCGGATTGCCGCAAGTAACCGGGGCTGTTTCGCTAACGAACAACATTATTATCCCAAGGTTCTTTTTGCCGGCGAAGACCTTCGATCCATCGGCACCAGACGACGCACCACCGAGTGCTGTGAAGTTTGGTATCCCCTGGCAAGGCTCTGCTTCTGCCAACCTGAACCAGCTGATTTTCAACGGCTCCTATTTTATCGGGCTGAAAGCAGCTGCGACTTATCGTGAATTGGCTCAAAAAAGCACCACTTCTTCGAAGGTAACAGTTGCCGAAGCGGTAACGAAGGCATACTACTCGGCCCAGGTGGCGGAAGAACGCGCCAAGCTGCTCGATCTGAACATCGCCCGCGTGGACTCATCCATGCGCGAGACGAAGGCGATGAATGCCAGCGGTTTTGTGGAGCTGCTCGATGTAAACCGGTTGGAGGTGCAGATCAACAACCTGCAAACCGAGCGTCAGAAGGTGCAGAACCTGATCGAGCTGAGTTATGCATTGCTCCGCTTCCAGATGGGAATGCCGGCAAACGAGCCTATCAAGCTCACTGATGATATTAATGCGGTAAACGTGGCCGAGCTCCGGTCGGAATCGGAGAGCCTGGATGTGAGCTATGAGAAAAGAATCGAGTATTCCTTATTGAACACGCAGGAAAAGCTGGCCATGCTCGACCTGCGCAATGTCCGCTCCGGCTATTTGCCGAGCTTGTCGGCGTCTCTGGGTTACGGATACAATGCCGGTATGGACAAATTTTCCCAGCTATTCAATAATCCGTGGTTCAACAACATGGTACTGGCTGTAAATCTGAACATTCCGATCTTCGACGGCTTCACCAAAAAATACCAGATCGCTCAGAAAAAGATCGCGATCGACAAGGTTAAGAACAACCAAAACCTGCTGAAACAGTCGATCGATCTCGAAAACAACCAGGCTAGCATCAATATCAAGAATGCATTTGCCACCCTTGAAACCCAGAAACGGAACCTGACCCTCGCCGAAGAGATTGTGCGGGTCACGAAAATCAAATACAAAGAAGGCGTTGGTTCGAACATCGAGGTGGTCAATGCGGAATCTTCTTTGAAAGAAGCACAGACGAACTACTTCACCGCATTGTACGACCTGATGATCGCCAAAGTGGATCTCAGCAAAGCCAAAGGCGAGCTTTATTCCGAATAATACCATTAACACTGAACAAAATTGAAACAGCTACTTACCAATACCATGAAAAGCAATATTCTGATTATAACCGCTATTGCGACCATCCTGGCCGCCTGCTCCGCCAAGAAAGAAGGTTTGGAAGGCAAAAAAGAAGAACTCGCCCAACTGAAAGCCCAGCAGGTCGAGAACGAAAAGAAAATCAAGGCGCTCGAAATCGAAATCGGCAAACTGGATCCCAAGAAAGCCACGGAGGCCAAAGTAAAACCGGTGTCGATCGCCACATTGAACGCCGAGACCTTCAAGCATTATGTAGAGCTGCAAGGGACCGTCGATGCGAAAAACAACGTGCTGGTTACGCCTAAAACAGGCGGTGCCGTCGTGGCGATGTACGTCCGGGAAGGCGATGCGGTGAAGGCCGGAAGCGTGATCGGGAAGATCGACAACAGCATTCTGACCGAATCCATTGAAGAACTAAAAACTTCGCTCAGCCTCGCCAATACGCTTTATGATAAACAGAAAAACCTCTGGGACCAGAAAATCGGCACCGAGCTGCAATACCTGCAAGCGAAAAACAACAAGGAGTCGCTGGAAAAGAAACTGGTTACGCTGAACACCCAGCTTTCCCAAGCCAATATCATCTCGCCGATGGCAGGTGTGGTGGACCTCGTGAATGTAAAAGTAGGTGAAATGGCTTCCCCGGGCGTAGGCGTAGTACGCGTAGTGAATTTGGGCAACCTGAAAGTTTTGGCGAAAGTATCCGACGTGTATGCCGCCAGCGTGAAAAAGGGCGACGAAGTGATCGTCAAATTTCCTGATCTGAAAAAGGAATTCAAAGCGAGAATTTCATTCGTAAGCACCGCGGTGGATCCATTGTCCAGAACATTTACCATTGAGGCCAACCTGCCTTCCGACCGCGCCATCAAGCCTAATATGATGGCACAGGTGCAGATCAACGACGCCACCAGCAAAAACGCACTGGCAATCGACCAGAACTACGTCCAGAGCACGGAGAAAGGAAATGTAGTGTATGTAGCCGTGACCGAAGGCAACAAAAAGGTAGCCAAAGCGAAAGAAGTAAAGACCGGCCTGAGCTACAATGGCAAAGTCGAGATCCTTTCAGGGCTTTCGGCAGGAGACCAACTGATTACCCTCGGCTACCAGGAAGTGTCCGACGGTCAGCCGATCAGCTACTAAATATGAATAAGAGTGACGGCCGTCAAAGGCCAGTTTATAGTCAGGAGTTGTCAAGAATTGTCAGAAAATGAACAATTCACTCATTCACTCATTCAGTCATTCAAAATTAGTCCTATGAAATTTAGCGAATATAAAACCTTAGGCTTCACCAACTGGTGCGTAGAGAACAGGACGACGATCTACATCTTTACGTTCATCATCACGCTGGCGGGGTTCATGGTATACAATAACCTGCCGAAAGAGCAGTTCCCGGATATCAAGATCCCGCAGATCTACATTAATACGGTGTATTTCGGGACGGCACCGGCCGATATCGAAAACACGATCAACAAGCCGATCGAGAAGCAGCTCAAATCCCTCAACGGGGTCAAGAAGATCAAATCCAATGCATTGCAGGACGTTTCGGTAATCCTCGTGGAATTTACGCCGGACGTGGCCGTGGAAGTCGCCTTGCAAAGGGTAAGGGATGCGGTGGATAAGGCCAAAACCGACTTGCCCCAAAACCTCGACTCTGGCCCGACAGCCCAGGACGTGAACTTCTCGGAGTTTCCGATCATGAACGTCAACATTGCGGGTAACTATTCTTTGAAACAACTGAAAGAATACGCAGAAGACCTGCAAGACGGAATCGAAGCATTGCCTGAAATTACCCGCGTGGATATCCTCGGCGCTTTGAACCGCGAAATCCAGATCAATGTGAACCTCGACCGCATGAAATCGACGGGTTTGACATTCTATGACGTTCAAACGGCGATCCAGAGTGAAAACATCAACGTTTCGGGTGGTGAGCTCAACGTACAGGGCGTGCGCCGCACCCTTCGCGTAAAAGGCGAGTACACGAACGTAGACGACATGGCGAACATCCGCATACGCACATCCACGGGCGCTACGGTCCGTCTGGGCGACATTGCCGAAGTGGCCGATGGCTTTGAAGAGCAGCAGGATTTCGCCCGTCTGGCCAACAAATCGGTAATTACCCTGAACGTGATCAAACGTTCGGGAGAGAACCTGGTCGATGCGGCCGACAAAATTGAAAATGTAATCGCCGATTATAAAGAAAATCGTTTTCCGGCTGGTCTGGATATTAAAATTACGGCCGACCAGTCGATCCAGACCCGTGCCGACCTGCATGACCTGATCAATACCGTTGTACTCGGCTTTATTTTCGTGGTACTTGTACTGATGTTCTTCATGGGTGTGCGCGACGCGATCTTCGTGGGGCTTTCGGTACCGCTATCTGCCTTGGTAGCATTTGTATTAATGCCGATCATCGGCCCGATGGTAGGCACCGAGTTTACTTTGAACACCATCGTGCTCTTCGCATTCCTGCTGGGTATTGGTCTCGTGGTGGATGACGCCATTGTGGTGATCGAAAACACGCACCGCTTGTTCAACATGCACAAGGACTGGACGATCCAGCAGGCAGTGAAAGCGGCGGCCGGCGAGGTATTCATTCCCGTACTTTCCGGTACCCTCACCACCATCGCGCCATTCTTCCCGCTTCTTTTCTGGACGGGTATAGTCGGGGAATTCATGAAATTCATGCCGCTAACGCTCATTATTACGCTTGGCGCCTCGCTTTTTGTGGCTTATGTAATGAACCCGGTATTTGCCGTGTCGTTCATGGGCCGCCATGAAGATGAAAAAGAAGCGCACGATACGAGTTTCAAAGCGATCCGCCGGCCGGTGATCATCCTGGTGGTAGCCGCTCTGATAGGTTATCTGATCGACCGCGGTGTGGGTAATTTCTTTGTATTTATATTGATACTCTGGATTTTCAACCACTATATTCTGACGCCGCGCATTCTGGTTCCCTTCCAGGATCACTTGTTGCCTGCATTGAAAAACGGCTACCGCAAACTGATCGACTGGCTGCTCAGAGGATGGCGTCCGGTGGTTGCCATTGTGGGTGTGTTCTTCCTGCTGATCGCCACGTTTATCATTACCGGGATTGCTCAGCCTAAGGTACTGTTCTTCCCAAGCGGAGATCCCGACTACGTATATGTTTACAACAAACTTCCGATCGGAACCGACGCCCGCGTGACCGACTCCGTCACCAAGATCATTGAAAAACGTGTTTTTGATGTTTTGGAGAAGGAAAAAGCCATGGATATGGTCAATTCGGTAATTGCCAACGTCGGCAAAAACGCGGGTGACCCATACAACCCAGACCGTTCTGCCACGCCGCACAAGTCGAAGGTGACCGTAGCATTCGTATACGGTACCGAACGTGGTGGAAGGTCGTCGGAGGCTATACTTCGCAAAATCCGCGACGCCGTATCCGGTATACCAGGTGCCGAAATCTCCGTAGAACGTGAAGCAGTAGGCCCGCCAACAGGTAAACCTATTTCCATCGAAATTTCCGGCGATGAATTTGAAGTACTTCAAAAACTGGAAAAAGACGTTCTGAAAAAAGTGCAGGATTCGGGTATTGAAGGGATTGATCAGCTCCGCTCCGACCTCGTTACCAACAAGCCCGAAATCGTCATTGACATCGATCGCGAGAAGGCACAACGTGAAGGCATCAGCTCGCAGCAGATCGCACTGGCAGTTCGTACGGCCTTGTTCGGTCTGGAAGTTTCGAAATTCCGTGATGACAAGGACGAATATCCGATCATGGTCCGATTGGAAAAAGACGATCGCGAGCAAATTGAGAAGCTATTGAGCCTCAATGTCGTGTACCGCGACATGAATATGGGTGGTGCACTGCGCCAGGTACCGATCACTTCCGTTGCCAATATTCATTATTCGACGACTTTCAGCCAGATTAACCGTCAGGACCAGCGTCGTATCGTCACCCTGGGCTCCGATGTGCTGCCGGGCTACAATGCCAACGAAATTGTAGCGCAGATCCAAACACTGATCCAGGAAATGGAGGTACCAAATGGCTATATTATCAAAATGGGTGGCGAGCAGGAAGAGCAGGCCGAATCTATGGCATTCCTTGGAACTGCGTTCGGTGCGGCGATCATGCTGATTTATCTGATCCTGGCCACACAGTTCAACTCGGTCATCAAGCCATTTATTATCTTCTTTACCATCGTGCTTTCGCTCATTGGTGTATTGCTGGGCTTTGTGATCTTCAACAAAGATTTCTCAATCATCATGTCCGGTGTAGGTATCATCGCATTGGCTGGTATTGTGGTGAAAAACGGTATTCTACTCATCGAGTTCATCGAAGAGCTCCGTGGGCGCGGGTACCCGATGCGCGAGGCTATTATTGAAGGTGGCGCGATCCGTCTGACACCCGTGTTGCTTACAGCCTCCGCGGCCGTACTGGGTCTGGTACCGCTTGCATTGGGTATCACAGTCGACTTCGTGGGCCTCTTCCGCGATCTCGAACCCCATTTGATCGTCGGCGGGCCAAGCTCGGTGTTCTGGAACATCCTCGCCTGGACGATCATTTTCGGTCTGACATTCTCTACCCTGCTGACGCTCATCATGGTACCATGTATGTATTACGTCAACGAGCGCATCCGCGACAAATGGTTCCGGAAAGGCAAGGTCGATGTCGTAAATCCGGACTGGCAGAACGAATCGATCTAGACTCCCGGCACATGGATTGTTCATTTCAGGTTGTTTCAATTTTTTTCAACCTGAAATGAACAATAATCCAAAACATTCTTAGATTTGCAACCCCAAAGAACGGCCGTAAGGCATTCTTGAAAGTTCGGGATGTAGCGCAGCCCGGTAGCGCACTAGCATGGGGTGCTAGGGGTCGCAAGTTCGAATCTTGTCATCCCGACATTGATTATCAGCCACTTACGATGAAAATTGTAGGTGGCTTTTTTCTTAGGTCGAACATAGGTCGAACATTTTTTCTCAGGTTCACTGAGTTTTTCTGATTCCGGTGAACTGATTTAGTCATTTTTTAGAGTTTGACTTTCGGAAAACGGGCATCCAAAATTGAATTATTTGATCGACTAACTCACCCAGTGTTCGATTATACGGTCGTTCAAGCGTACAATCAAGAGAATTTCTGAAAATGCTGATTCTGAGCTTTTTCACCTAATTATTGGTTCAGTTTTGCCTCTGATAGTACCGTTAAACTGTAATTACGGCTGTGCCATTGTGGAATTGCTCAGCATAAAAAGATCAAATATGATGCTGCTTCTCAGGCATCATGCGGCGATTTAAACGTCTCTATCACAGGTGGCGGCGTCCAAATCTGTATATCAGCTGCCGTCAGAATGGGCCATGATGAACTGACGCCGCCGACTGCCGGTACTGCATGCTCGAAACCCACCCAGCTGATTTGATAATGCCGGATCACGTACGAACAGAGGATGCAAGGCTCGTGGGTGGTATACATCGCGCAGCCGGTAAGTTTGTCGGTGCCGAGGCGTTTCAATGCATCACGGATAGCTTCCACTTCCGCATGTCGGGTGATGTCATTGTCGGGGCGCGTGGCTTCGATGCCCTCGCCTACGATGACGCCGTCGCGCACGATGAGTGCGCCGACGGGCGTGTTACCCGATTGGCCGGCCTCCAATGCCAGCTCGTGACAGCGTTGTAAAAATCTTCGGTGATCGTCCATTTGTCTATAAATCAAGCACCAGATCGGTTTCAGGCCGTGCGCAGCAAAGCAGAATTTCACCCTCGAAAGGGTCGCCGAATGGTTCCGGGTCGTAAGTTACTGTTCCTGAAATTATCCTTGTGCTGCAACTCATGCAAGTACCTTCCCTGCAACTGCTTGGCGGGTAAATGTCGTGTTTTTCGAGCAAATTCAGCAGGTTTCCGTATCCATCGGCCCAGGAAAATGACCGGCCAGATTGCGTGAGTGAGATTGTCGGGACCGCACCGGCCAGGTCTTCTTCGATAAAAATCGGCGCTGTTTTCTGATCTGGTAAAACAGTGTTGTCATTTCCACTAAGATAAGTACAAAACAACCGGGAATCAGCAACGCCCGAGGACCGCAGTCCATCAGCAAGTGTTTTGACAAAAGATTCGGGGCCGCAAATGTAAAAGTCGCTATTGGCAGGGGATGAATTTTGTTTGAGAAAATCCAGGTCTATCCGACCGAACGCGTCATAGTCAACCCCAATGATTTCGGACAGCGACGGCTGGCTATGGTGGATCGACACCCGTATGTGCGCCTGCGTGCGGGCCAGCGATCGCAGCCACCCGAGCATCGGCTGCTCGCCCGCATTCCTGCTTCCGTGCACAAACCAAACCTGCCGGGGATCGGGCTCTTCGGCAATGGCTTCGAGCATGCTGAGCATAGGCGTAATGCCTACACCGGCGCTGAGAAGCACGACCGGCCGTCGTGAGTCTTTTTGTAATGCAAACCCGCCAAGAGGTTCGCTGATCCAGATTGTATCGCCAATATCAACATGATCATGCAAGAACGACGATGCAATACCGGGCTGATCCGGTGTGCCCTCGCGCTTTACGGTAATGCGGTAAAGGTTCTGGCCAGGCACGCCTGATAAGGTGTAAGAACGTTGAACCGGCCCGGCTTGCCCGGGTATTTGCAGCCGGACGATAATGTGCTGCCCCGGCAGATAATGCGCAAGGCGATCGCCATCGGCGGGTTTGAGGTAAAATGACCAGATCGTCTGGCTTTCCTGAACTTTATCGATGACCTGAACGGGCTTGAACATGAATGCTAAACGTTAAATGGGGAATAATCCAGAAAGGTCCAGTTGAGTCCGGCCAGGCTTGTCTGCCTTCGCCAGCTGTGTAAATGAAACTGCCAGTAGCGACCGGTACCGCCTGTGGTGTCGTCTTCGTCGGGCCCGGTAAAGTCCAGTTCGGCATGGCCGGTAAGTTGCAGGGTTTCGCCGGATTTGAAATCTACGAAAAGCAACGCGGCGCGGGGATTGATCGTGAAATTGCCGAGCGAATTGAACATGCTGTTGCCGTTGTAATCGGGGATGCGGAGCGTGCGCTCGTCGAGGATTTGTACAAAACCCGGGTTGCCGCCCCGGTGGCCGACATCGATGTGGTCGTCGTCGTGGCCGCTGCCGACAAACAGGGTGTCGGCGCTGGTAATCCAGCTTTGCAATGCATCGGTGAAATGCCCGCCGGTTTCGGTGGCTGCATGGGCCTGCCGTGTGGCTGCGGTCACTGCTACTTCGCGCCGCTGAATGTAGCGTGGGCAAAGCGGGAAGCATTCCTGCACGTGCACTTGCAAACCGGTACCGTCAGGCGCAAACATCACCGGGCCGTTCACTTTCAACCGCCTGCGCGTGGCCAGCTCGATGAACAGCAGGCCGACGCTGGGGTGCCCGGCCACATTGGACCAGAAAATATCATTTTCAGCCGACACCAGATGTTCCGTATGCAGCTGCACCGCTTGCGGCGATTCGGCCTGCACAAAACCGGGCTGGCCTGCCAGCATCGATACCCAGATGTTTTGCTCCTGATCCAGACTCGCGGCGAGCACGGAAGGCTGTTTATCGACAAATTTCAATGCGCCGTTGGGAATCTTGTCGGCAATGAGCCGGCCGTTCCGACTGGCGATCTGCGACTCGCCGGCCAGGGCCTGGACTTTCAGCTCACCGGGGTGAAATGGGTTGTTTTCCATGTTCAGCGTAGGGAAATGCGGCCGCAATTACCAGCGGCCGCAGGTTTCGGAATTAGAATGTAATGATCTGATAGCCTTCTTCTTGCAGCTGCACAAAGCTGGGCAGGCCGGAAGTGCCGGGAATGGCATTGGTCGAAATAAGGTCGTAGCCGGTGGTATCCGCGCCGAAGACGTTGGCGCAGCCGCAGGAAACGCCCTGCACTTTGTCTTTCACAGCTTCGAACAAGCCATAAAACGGACTGTCTGCTTTTTCGAGCAATGCGGGCCAGCGGGTACCTGCGCCCTGGAAGAGGATCGTCACTTCCTGGTTTGCCTGTTTAAAATCGTAAGCCGCCGCCAGCGCATTGAACAGTTTGCCGTTGGCATCGTCGGAATTGGAGTTAGGATCTGAAAGAATAATCAGGGCCGTTTTTGCATCATTTTTCATTGTACTTGATTGATTTAAACTTTAAAAATTAAACTTACAATTTACCGAACGATCGGTAAAAATTTTGACAAAAAATATATGTTAAAAATGAGTCTTCATGAATTTGGCGCTCATTTCGGCTAACATGGCTTTGAACATCGAGGGTTGCCCAAGCGAGCGCTGCACGATGAGCGTTCCCTGGATTTTCACCATGAGTTCATTGGCCAGCTGCTGCGCCTGTTGCTCATTGTGGCCGAATTCGAGGGCCAGGTGTTTGAAAGAGCGGATCAACGTTTCGAAAATCGCGCCGATTTCTTTCTGAAAAAGGTTTGCCGCCGAGCCATGCGACAATGCCCGGAGAATGCAATCGAGGCGGCCACCATCGTAGAGCTCGTCGATAGCCTTCAATGCAGTATCGAGCCGGTCTTCCGGCGTGCTATCCGAGACAACGGGCACATCGGCAATTCTGCTTTTGGCCCAGGTAGCAACATAACGGAGCACGGCGTGTGCCATCTCTTCTTTGCCCTGCGGGAAGCGGTGGTAGAGGCTGGCTTTCTTCAACTGCGTCGCTTGCGCAAGCGTGGCCATACTCGCACCATCGTAACCGGACGACCGGAATACTTCCATCAGTTTGTCGATAACGACATCGTGTTCAACTTTTGCGTAAGCCATGTATTCTGAGTGTTTCAAATACCGAACGATCGGTAAAGAAAATTAGTTCAGTAATGGGAGAAAAATTTTTATGGAACTTACAGACTATCCCGACCGTTTGGTAAAATTAATGTATCAAACCAGCTGTGTGATCCATGAACAATACCCGCCATTGCAGCGTCATCATCAAAGAGACTCCCGCCGTTCTTTCCTGGGACGATGAGATCCATTTAATGCACCATATGCATTTCGAGGACATTCCTGCTACGCTGACCAGTGTGCATATGAATATGATCAGCATTGTCATTAACGGGCAAAAGGAGATCAGCAGCGGCGAATGCACCACTACCGTTACCGCCGGAGCGGGGTTTAGCCTGAAAAAGGGAACTTACCGGATCGCGGAGAAAGTGGTCGATCCCGCTGTGGGCTATGATGAGATTACCATTCTCTTTTCCGACGAATGGCTCCGCGCCCAGGCTGGAAACATATTTGCTTGCACCAGCCTCGCACAGCCCGACGAACCGGAACAGAACATTCCCGGCGTAGCATTACTCCCGGCCGACGATCTGACGGCCGCACTAACCTTGCAGCTCAAAGCCTGCATTACCGGCAATGCCGATCCCGAGCGCAAACGGTTTCTTTTACCCGCCAAGATCACCGAACTGTTCCAGATCCTGATCTCCGCGCCGGAGGGGCATTTGCTTGAAAAACAGCTCCGCAGCATCGATAGTTTTTTCTCCCCGGACCTCGTGTTGTTAATGCAAAACCATTACAAGGAAAATATGTCGCTGGAACAATACGCTTCCCTGGCCAATTGCAGCCTTTCGACATTCAAGCGCAAGTTTCAGCAGACCTTTAAAATGAACCCCGGAAAATGGATCATGCAGCGGAGGCTCGAAACGGCTTACGAGCTGCTGCAAAGCTCCGAAAAGAACGTGACCGAGATCGCCTACGAGGTCGGTTTTGAAACGCCCGCCCATTTTATTGCTTCTTTTAAACAGAAATACAGCAGCACGCCCAAGCAGTTGCAGCAGCGGTTTTGACCCTTTTTAGCCTGAACTTTACAGGACATTTTTTGGACTTCTCGTGAAATAGCCCCTCCTCCAAAGGGGCTAATTTTGTTTCATCAAACAATCAGCAAGATGCGTTATGAAAATGTTCTATTTCACGGACCCGATGTGTTCGTGGTGTTATGGATTTAGTCCGGTTTTGAAAAAGCTGAAAGAAAATTACCCGGATATCGATCTTCAAATTGTCTCCGGCGGATTCTCCCCCGGCAGCCGGCAAACGGTCACCGAAGAGTACCGCGACTTTCTCGAATACCATTGGCGGAATGTCACGGCCCGCAGCGGCCAGCCGTTCGATCATTCGATGAAGTTCGTTTCCGACACATTCCATTATGATACGGAGCCTTCGAGCCGGGCGCTGGCGGTGGTGCAAAAGCTGTTGCCCGATTGGGACTTTGAATTTCTGAGCCTAATGCAAACTTCGTTTTACGTGAAGGGCAAGGACATTACCAATGACCTGGCGCTGGCAGAAATCGCCGCGGAGCTGGGCATAGAGAAGCAGGTTTTCCTGGAAAGCTTTCATTCCGAAGAAATGAAGCGTCGTACCGTCCAGGGCTTTGATTTCAGCCGGCAGCTGGGCGTGCAGGGCTTCCCGACGTTGCTCACGTTGGAAAATGCGTCGGTGAAAGTGGTTACCCGCGGGTTTCAGTCGTATGAGAATATGAAAATCATCATCGACGGGCTGTTCAGAAAAATGGCTACGTCCGCGCCCGGCCAGGGACCTGCATGCACGGATGATTCCTGCGAGTGTTAACACCCGGAAATAATGAAATCGTTTTCTTCATTTATCCTCGGGCTCAGCGAAAACCTGAAAAAGCCGCTGCCTGGTGAAGTTGCGCACCGGACCATGGAAGCATCGTCGGCCGGATACCTGGGCATAGTGCCGGACGCTGCTACCCGAAGAAGCTCGGTATTGATCCTGCTGTATCCATTTCGGGACGAGATATGTTTTGCATTGATTCTGCGGACCGCATACGATGGGGTGCATTCCGGGCAGGTGGCATTCCCCGGCGGCAGGTATGAGCCTATGGACGAAGATTTGATCCACACGGCGTTACGCGAGGCGAAAGAGGAGATAGGGGTAAAGCCTAATGTGGTCAAAATCCTGGGTACGCTCACGGAAATCTATATTGCGCCCAGCAATTTCCTGGTCCTGCCCGTCGTAGCCTGCATTCCATACCGCCCCGACTTTTTGCCCGACACCCGCGAAGTGGAGGCCGTTCTGGAAGTGAAACTGGACCATTTTCTCGATCCGAACACCCTGGGCGCCAGCGAAATCGAGATTCCCGGCGACCTCGTGTCCACGCCGCATTACGATGTGCAGGGCCATCCCGTTTGGGGAGCCACTGCGAAGATGATCAGCGAACTGCTCATGATTGTGAAGGGTAGTGCGCCGGAAAAGCACGGCGTATAATGCCAAGCGTCATTGTTATTTCAATTTAATTTTAAGCAAAATGTCTGTTTCTGATCTTTTTCAGCCGCTCACGCTGCTGCATGGCCCGCCTATGCGTAACCGATTCATGCTTGCGCCGCTCACGAACCAGCAAAGCGGCTACGATGGCACGGCTTCCGAATACGACCAACAATGGATGGAGCAGCTCGCCCAAGGCGGTTACGCATTGATCCAAACCTGCGCGACGACCGTGGAAGCGGGCGGCATCGCATTCGCGCGCCAGCTGGGCATTCACAGCGATGCGCACTTGCCCGGTCTTACGCGCATCGCAACCACGATAAGGGACGGCGGCGGTCTGTCGGCCGTACAACTGCACCACGCTGGGCACCGTGCCAACCCGATTTTCGGCGGTATACCGGCGCCCGCGTCGAGCTATACCGTGCCGGGCGTGCGGGCAATCCCGACCGAAGTGGTGGAGCGGATCCGCGACTCATTCATCACAGCCGCCAAACGCGCACAAATGGCCGGGTTCGACGGCGTCGCCGTACACGGCGCGTTTGGATGGATACTTTCCGAGTTCCTTTCCCCCGAGCTGAACGACCGCCGTGACCGCTACGGCGGCAGCATGGAAAACCGGGCGCGCCTCACGATGGAGGTAATCGAAGGCATTCGCCGCGCCTGCGGGCCTGATTTTCAGATCGGCTGGCGACTGTCAATCGAACGGTACGGGTTGCAGCTGGACGAGCTGCGCGAGCTTACCGCCGAGATTTTCAACCGCGAACTGATTGATTACCTGGATCTCGCATTATGGGATTCGGCCCAAGTCGTGCGGGAAGGCACATTCCGGGGCAAGAGCATGCTTAGCGTTTTCACCAGCCTCCCGCGCAAGGGCGTACGGGTGGGCGCTGCCGGGAAGATCATGAGCGCGCACCGGGCTGCACGGCTACTGGACGAAGGGTGCGATTTCGCGCTCATTGCCCGGGCCGGCATTCTCCAACGAGACTTCCCCTTGCAGGTAATGGCCGATCCAAGGTATGAAAGCCCGACACTGCCCGTCACGGCCGCTTACCTGCGCCGCGGCGGATTGAGCGAGCGCTTTATCAACCACCTGCGCGGATGGCCGAGCTTCGTGCTGCCCGGCTCCCTGTGAATGCAGCTATGTACCACAACTAATGAAATCTTAAATACGAATACTATGAATACGATCACATTACATGCGCCTGACATGGTCAGGATGCGCATGAACCGGGTACTGTACCTCATTGCAGTTTCTTCCATGACGGCTTTAATGCTGGCCTGCCAGTCGGCCGCGGATAAGCCTGCGGCTGCCACGCCGCCGCCCGTGCTGCCGGTGGTTCAGATCAGCGGAAGTTCGGCCATCACGTTTGTTGAATACCCGGCCTCCATCCAGGGCGCAGCCGACATTGACGTCCGCCCGCAGGTGAGCGGGTATTTGCAGCATACATTCGTGGATGAAGGTGCATATGTTAAGGCTGGACAAATATTGTTTCAGATTGATCCGCAGTCTTTCAAAGAAGCGCTGAACAATGCGAAAGCCAGTCTGCGTGCAGCGGAGGCAGCGGTGCTGAATGCGCAGCTGGAAGTAGAAAAGCTGACGCCGCTCGTCGAAAACAAGGTTGTTTCGGATTTTCAACTGAAAACGGCGAGGACTGCCTATCAGATTGCCCAGGCCAATGCCGAGCAGGCGCGGGCCGGTGTGGCGTCGGCGGAGATCAATTTAAATTATACCAATATCCGTGCGAAAGTGAGTGGCTACATCGGCCGCATTCCTAAAAAGCAGGGTAGCCTCGTTTCTCCCGGCGACCAGGCGGCATTAACGCAGCTTTCGGACATCCACGAAGTGCGGGCGTACTTCGCCCTGGCCGAGAACGATTTCAATGCATTCAATAACCATTATCCTGGGAAAACGCCTGCGGAGCGGATCAAAAACCTGCCTGACGTGGAGCTGCTGCTGTCTAATCATGCCGCTTATCCGTTCAAAGGCAAGATTGACATGATCGACGGCCAGTTTGATAAGAATACCGGCGCTATTACATTGAGGGCGAGTTTCCCAAATGCCAATTCGGTGCTCCGCTCGGGTAACACGGGCAAAATCCGGCTTGGTTTACAGCATAGCGACGCGGTGCTGGTGCCGCAATCGGCGACGTTCGAGATGCAGGACAAGGTTTTTGTTTTTGCATTAAATAATCAAAACAAAGTGACCAAAACGCCCATTACTGTGATCGGTAAAAGCGGCAGCCATTACCTGATCAAAGAGGGTTTGAAACCGGGCGATCAGATCGTGCTCAGCGGATTTGACCGGTTGCAGGACGGGCAGGTGATCAAGCCGCAGATCGTGGCCGGCCAGCCCGTCGAATTAGTGAGTAAAAATTAAGTATTACAGCCATGTTCAAGATATTCATTCAAAGGCCTGTATTGGCCACCGTGATCTCGATCATCCTCGTGATCCTCGGGGTGATCAGCCTGATCAAGCTGCCTGTGCAGCAATTTCCCGACATTGCCCCGCCATCCGTGATGGTGAGCGCCTTATACCCCGGTGCAAATGCCGAAACGGTGCTGCGATCGGTGGCGCCCTCGCTCGAAGAATCCATTAACGGGGTCGAAAATATGACCTATATGAGCTCCACGGCCAGCAACGACGGCACGCTGTCAATTTCGGTTTATTTCAAATTGGGCACCGACCCCGACCAGGCGGCGATCAACGTGCAAAACCGGGTGTCGCAGGCATTGAGCCATTTGCCGGCCGAGGTGGTGCAGCAGGGGATTACCACCTCCAAACAGCACGTAACTTTCATGATGGGCATCGGCCTTTTCACCGAAGACGAAGCCCGCTACGACCCGACATTTGTCGGAAATTATGCCGAAATCAACATTATCCCCGAGCTGAAACGCATTCCGGGAGTGGGTTTGGCGAGCTTATACGGAGGCCAAAAGGATTATTCGATGCGCGTCTGGCTGAACCCGACCCAAATGAGCAATTACCAGGTGACGACCGCCGAAGTGATGAAAGCCATCCAGGATAAAAGCCTGGAAGCTGCGCCGGGGAAATTCGGTCAGCATAGCAAAGAGGTTTTTGAGTATGTGATTAAATATAAGGGTAAACTGACCAAGCCCGACGAATACGAAAACATCGCGATCCGCTCGAATGCGGATGGCTCGGTATTGCGACTGAAAGACGTGGCCAGGGTGGAGTTGGGCGCATTTTCGTATAACAGCTCGACACGATTGAGCGGTAAGAAAGGGGTGGTAATCGGTATCCTGCAACTATCCGGCGCCAACTCGAACGAGACGCAGATCGCAGTCCGTAAAGCGATGGAAAAGGCGTCGAAAGCATTTCCGGCGGGCATTAAGCATGAAATATTTTTCAGTACCAAAACGGCTTTGGACGAATCTATTGCGCAGGTCGAGCACACGCTCATCGAGGCGTTTATCCTGGTGTTTATCGTCGTGTTTTTATTCCTGCAAGATTTCCGCTCGACTTTGATCCCCGCCATTGCCGTTCCAGTGGCCATTTTAGGTACCTTTTTCTTTATGCAGCTCTTTGGTTTTTCAATTAACCTGCTCACGCTCTTTGCATTGATCCTGGCGATCGGTATTGTGGTGGATGATGCGATTGTGGTCGTAGAGGCGGTACATGCCAAAATGGAGCACAAACACCTGGGTCCCAAAGCGGCGACCCATGAGGCGATGCATGAAATTTCGGGGGCCATTATCTCCATTACGCTCGTCATGGCAGCGGTATTTGTGCCGGTGGGTTCAATGGAAGGATCTACCGGGCTCTTCTACCGGCAATTTGCATTCACGATGGCCATCGCGATTGTGATTTCAGCCATTAATGCGCTAACGCTCAGTCCCGCATTAGCTGCATTGTTCTTGAAGGAAATCCATACAAATGCTTCCGGCACTGGTGAAGAAGCGGGAGTGAAGAAAGATTTTAAGGAAAAATTCTTCATCGGGTTCAATAGCAGTTTCAATGCGTTGACGGGCCGCTACGTAGGCGGGTTGAAATTTCTGATCCGTCACAAGTGGCTCGCCATGAGCGGCCTTGTACTGATAGCGATGGCGACGGTATTCATGGTGAAATCCACGCCTTCGGCATTTATACCCACAGAAGACCAGGGGTTTATCGCCATTGCCGTAAATACGCCTTCGGGAACGACGCTGGATGTGACTCAGAAAGTGATGAGCCAGGCCGAAACGACCGTGAAGGGCCTTGACGCCACGCGATTTGTGACGGCCATTTCCGGTTTTGACGTGCTTACCAACTCCATGAGCCCCAACAAAGGCATTATTTATGCATTATTAAAACCCAATAAGCAGCGCGGCGATATCAAGAACCTGGACGCTGTGATGGACAATGTGCGCAGCAAACTGGGCGGCATTACCGGCGCCAGCTTCTTTGTGTTCAGCTTTCCGACCGTGCCCGGTTTCAGCAATGTGGAAGCCCTGGATTTGGTGTTACAAGACAAAACCGGCGGTAAGCTCGATAAATTCAGCACCATATCGCAGCAGTTTATCGCCGAGCTTTCCAAGCGCCCGGAAATAGCGGCAGCATTCACAAGCTTCAAGGCCGATTACCCGCAGCTGCAACTGGACATCGACGACGATAAAGCCGACCAGCTCGGTGTAAGCGTGAAAGACATTCTCGAAACCATGCAGGCCTATTTCGGCAGTGCCCAGGCATCGGATTTCAACCGTTTTGGAAAGTACTATCGCGTGGTAGTGCAGGCCGATGTGCAGGACCGCGCCGACCCGTCGGCGATCGACAGGGTGTTTGTCAAAAACAAAACCGGCGAGATGGTGCCGATCAATACGCTTGTGAAACTGAGCCGGATCTACGGTTCGGAGACGGTTTCGAGGTATAATATGTTCAATTCCATTTCCGTGAATGCGATTCCCAAGGCCGGTTTCAGCTCCGGGGCGGCGATCAAGGCGGTGGAAGAAGTGGCGGCAAAACAGCTCCCAGCCGGTTATACTTATGAATTTTCCGGTCAAACGCGGGAGGAAATCGCCTCTGGCGGACAATCGACGGTCATTTTCATCCTTTGCATGGTGTTCGTCTATTTCCTGCTGGCAGCACAGTATGAGAGCTACATCCTGCCGCTGGCGGTAATGCTTTCCATTCCGGCGGGCATCTTCGGTGTATTCGTTGCCATCGGCATAACCGGCATTGCCAACAGCATTTATGTGCAGGTAGCATTGGTGATGCTCATCGGCCTGCTGGCGAAGAATGCGATCCTGATCGTGGAATTTGCCGTTCAGCGCAGGAGGGCAGGGCTACCATTGGTAGCGGCGGCCATCGAGGCAGCCAAGTTACGGCTCCGCCCGATCATTATGACTTCACTGGCATTCGTAGTGGGGCTTATCCCAATGATGAGCGCCACGGGGCCGTCGGCGCAGGGCAACCATTCGATCAGCATCGGCGCCGCGGGCGGTATGATTTCCGGGGTGGTGCTGGGCTTGCTGATCATTCCTGTGCTGTTCGTGGTTTTTCGCGCTTTGCAGGAGCGATTATCCAAAGATTCCAATGAGGCGGTTCGCGACGACGAAGGGCCTGTAAATCAAGCTATTTATGAAACAGTTTAATATAAGTCTTATCCTGCTCGTCGCCCTGACCGGGGCGGGATGCAAGGTTTCGAAAAACGTGCCGCTACCCGATGCGGTACCGGGGGCATTCAGAAGTGTAGCGCCCGGAGATTCTGCCAGTATCGGCGCCATTCCGCTCAGGACTTTCATTACCGACCCGGCGCTGCTGCAACTGATCGATACGGCATTGATTAAAAACTACGACATGCAGATCGCGCTACAAAACATCGATGCCGCCGAAGTACTGTTCAAACAGGCCAGGCAGGGCTACCTGCCGGAGCTGAAAGCGCATCTGACTGCCAATACCAGTCGCCCGTCCGACAATAGTCTGAATGGTTTCACCCTGAACCAGTTCCTGGGCACTTCGCACATCGAGGATTACAGCGCCGGGATGACGGCAGTTTGGGAAGCCGATATCTGGGGCAAGATCCGCAGCCGCAAAGCCGCCGCGCTGGCAGGCTTCCTGCAAACCACGGAAGCCCGCAAAGCGCTGCAAACGCAGCTGGTAGCGCAGGTCGCGCAGGGTTACTACCATCTTTTAATGCTGGATGCACAGCTGGAAATCGCCCGGAGGAACCTGATGCTCAACGACAGCACGCTGGTCATTATCAAATTGCAAGCTGCAAGCGGCCAGGTCACCTCACTGGCGGTCCAGCAAGCTGAGGCGCAGCGGCTCACTGCTTCCCAGCTCATTCCGCAACTGGAAGAGCAGGCCACATTGCAGGAAAATGCATTGCATGTGCTGATCGGGACAATGCCGCAGGCGATCAACCGCAAAAGCCGTTTGCAAGCATTGACGATCCCGGAAGAACTGCATGCCGGTTTTCCATCCACATTGCTCAGCCGCCGGCCCGATATCAAAAGCGCTGAGCTGGCTTTGAATGCGGCTAATGCCAAAGTAGGCGAGGTGCAGGCGAATTTTTATCCTTCATTGGTGATTACGGCCGGCGGCGGCATCAATGCATTGAAAGCCAGCAACTGGTTCAATATTCCCGCATCGCTTTTCGGACTGGTCGCGGGCGGCATTACCCAGCCCGTTTTTCAGCGGGGACAGCTGAAAGCCAACCTTGAAATAGCCAATATAGAGCGTGAAAAAACAGTGATTGCATTCCGGCAATCGGTTCTCAACGCGGTGGGCGAAGTGTCGGACGAACTGACCAAAGTGGAGAAGCTGAAAGCGCAATACCGCGCAGCCGCAGAACGGACGCACGTGCTGGAAACTGCTTCCCGCAATGCGAACCTTCTCTTTACCCGCGGGATGGCCAATTACCTGGAAGTCATTACGGCGCAAGGCAACCTGCTGCAAAGCGAGCTGCAACTAGCTACCATTAAAACCCGGCAGCTGAATGCGGTGGTCGAGCTGTACAGGTCTCTGGGTGGTGGGTGGAATTGACGGCTCTTCCATATCATGTCAACACTTGTAGTGTTTGAAGTTTCTTGCCTAATCATGGCATGTGGACAAGTAGTTAAATATTGTTTCGGAGAATTCTGGATCGTATTTCCTGGATAAGTTTGAGGTAAATCTTTTATCGATCTAGCTTCAAATCAGAATGCCGTTCCGATGATTCGGAGCGGCATCTTTTGTGATAGCAGCTTTAAGTTGTGGCTGCGTCGCATCATTACTTCTGGTTGATATAGACTTGTTGAGCAATTTATACATTGTATAAGTGTGTGATAACTTTCAGTCATGGTTGACTAACTATATTTCATCCGGTGTTTTTTTGTACTCTGCCGGTGTTGACTATTCGATCGATAATTGTTTGTTTCTAAATACAGTTGGGCCAACGCCTACGACCTTCTTAAACAGCCGGCTAAAATACTTCTGGTCCTCGAATCCCAGATCCAATGCAATTTCCTTGATATCCAAATCTGTGTAAAACAGCAGCCGCTGTGATTCGGCGATCACCTCTCGATGGATTAATGCTGAGACGGAGCTAGCTGTGACGGCCTTCACGCACGCATTGAGGTAGTTAACCGATATATTTAACTGATCGGCATAATCGGCAGGTTTTTTCAAAGTCTTATAATGGTTCCGCAGAAGCTTTTTAAAGTCTTTGGCGACAACGAACTGACGTTGCCCGCGACGCTCAGCCAGATGATTTTGTGTTTTACGGTAAATGATCATAGCCTCGTAGACAAATGCTTTCAATAACGCGTGCGTAACTATCCGGTTGAGATCAGCACCTTTGTTCAGTTCTTCCAATTGTAGCATCAGACCGATGGATTTTTTAAACCAGGCGTCTTCGGTTTGTGAGAGCAGTACCGCCAATACCTCGGTCACTGATTCATCCAGCGTAGACCTGATTGGCTCGTCGATCAATCGGCTGTCGAACGAGACATACCAGCCTGCTCCGCCAAGCGATGATATCACCTGGTGTACCTGCCCTGGGTAGGAGATGAAAAGCATCCCGGGTTTAACCGTAACGGGCTGAAAATCGAGCATAATATCAATTTTACCCTTTTCCAGAAGCAGGCAGGTATAATGGTCATGCCGATGGGGTTTAAAGGCTTCCGCGTTTTGTACATGATTGCCTACCCACCGCTCGACTTCCACACCTGTGTGAGTATTGACTAATTTTTGCAGGATAATGCCGGTGTTTGCCATAGATGCTAAGTTGGGCCGGGAGTCCGGCCCTGGCTTGTTTAATATAAACTCCTAACCTGTGTCCCGAACGGGTTGTCGATGATGTACCGCCAGAAGCCGTCAGGGCCTTTTCTGGCGATATCATTGGAGGTTGCAACCATGTGCACCGGCGTGCCATCAGGGGCTTTACCGGCAATGTTCCAGTCCAATACGAGCGATGCCGTGTCGCCCGAAACAAAGATATGGCGGGCAATGATGTGCATGGGCAGTTGGACGCTGTAGTATTTCAAAAGCTCCTTACGGATCTGCTCGCGCCCTCGCTGAGGGACACCCTGGGCGTCGACGAGCACGGCATCCTGTTCGTAGAAATCCAGCATTACATCCACATCCATCGAGTTAAAATGCGCCAAAAGCGATGGGACGATTTCTTCGGGCGTTGTTGCGAGCGGATATTTTTCTGCAATTGCATTAACTGTGTTTTCGATTGAATCCATACTTTGCTGTTTCATAACTTTGGTTGATTTGTTTTGTTGATGCAAAGCACGGATGGTTGCGGATTTGAATTGTCCTACTATTCGGCGCAAAAGGTGGACAAATCAACTTAAAATCAGATATACCTCGCACAGATGAAGCAGTTTTCCAACATGGATCAAAACAGTAGTATTCATACAAATCTTGAATGGGAACGACAATTGCTGCTCGATCTGGGCAATGATATCACCAAAGTGCGCGACAAGAATGACCTGATCGTGCTGTTTTCGAATCGGATCAAGTCATTAATGCACTTTACGCATACGATTGTGACCTTGATCGAACGCAAGGATGAAACCTATAAGCCATTTTTACTTGATCACCGTGCATCAGCCATCAAGGACCACCCCGAATACGATGATATGGTCAAGGCGTGTTTTCCGCTTGACGAGCCCTTCATCCAATCCGTTTTGGCGGCCGGCGGTCCTGTTGATTTCTTTCTCGCCGATATTGTCGATGCCCCGCAAAGCCCGGCGTTCCTGCGCGTAAATTTCGAGAAAGGTATCCGGCATGTGCTGATGACAACGCTCCGGACCGGCGACCAGCCGATCGGGTTTATCCATATTTACACCGATCATGAAGGTGGCTTTTCTCAGGAATTCAAGGACATCGTTCAAAGGATCACCCCGCAATTGTCAAGCGCGGTTTCCAACATTATCAAAAACGAAGAAATCCTGCAAAAGGAAAATGAAAAGTCATTCCTGCTTGATTTCAGCAATGATATGACGGCTGTCCGTAGCCGGGAAGATCTGGCCGTCGTAGTTAAAGCAGCACTACGAAAGCTCAACCCAGAGGGAGGATATGTGATCCGCAAGATCAATGAAGATGGGCTGACGATGTCGGCATACCTGTACGATACAGGCGCTTCTGCATTCGATCCTGCATTGTTGGAGCGGGTGCTTTCCGAGAAGTACCCGATCAATGACGGGCTCCAAAACCGCATCCTGGATAGCTATATCCCGTTGCTTTTCAATGTGGGCCGCGAGTTGCAGAGAGGCTACAATCTGTCCTACCTGGATCTTTGGGAAAATATGGGTTTCAAAACGATGGTCGGCATTGCATTGCGGAACAGCAACGCCAACATTGGTCTGCTTTGGCTGAGCATCGACGAGATCAACATTCCGATCTTGCAGGGCATCTGCTCGCAGATTGCCATTGCGATGGGCAACATTATGGCCAACGAGGACATTCTGCGCCGCCAGGCAGAGCAGCAACTGATGCTTAGGTTTTCGAACGATATCACCGGTGTTAAATCCAAATCCGACCTGGACTATGTGGTTTCGAATGTTTTGCAGGCCCTGTTTCAAACCCGGATCGCTGTGATGTACCTCTTGGCGGAAGACCAGGTTACCCTGCGGCCTTACCTTTTCGACCGGCAGTTTTTCCAGGAAACCGAGGTAGCTGAACACGAAGAATTTTACTCTTTAAATATTAATGAGCAACATATAAAACTTGTCTTCGAAAGCAACCAGCCGATTTTGCTGGACATTGATGAAAACCTGGAAGCGAAGTGCCTCAAACTGTCTATCCAGCGTGAGCAGCGCGGGATTAATACTGTCTATGCATCGGCGCTGAGATTGGGCGAACAGAACCTGGGCATGGTTTGGATGCTGGGGCAGCAGATCAGCGGCCCGCTTTTGCAAGGAATTTGTGCCCAAATTTCGACTGCGGTTTCCAATGTGCTTGCGCACGAGCAGATAATGCATTTGAAAAAACAGCTGGAAGACGAAAACGACTATCTCAAACAGCAGCTCAATCAGGATTTTGAGGAGATTGTCGGCGGCGGCGAGGCGATGCAGCAGGTATACCGGCTGATTTCCCTGGTGGCAGAAAGCAACTCGACGGTACTGCTGTTGGGCGAGACGGGAACTGGTAAGGAGCTGATCGCGAAAGCCGTGCATAACGCGTCTTCCCGCAAAGAAAAGCTGATGATCAAGGTCAACTGCGCAGCTATGCCAGCCAGCCTGATCGAGAGCGAGTTGTTTGGCCATGAGCGTGGCGCATTCACCGGGGCCGTCGAGCGGCGCATCGGAAAGTTCGAGCTGGCCAATAACAGTACACTGTTTTTGGACGAGGTGGGGGAGATGCCGCTGGAAACACAGGTGAAGTTGCTGCGGGTTTTGCAGGAAAAGGAGATGGAGCGTGTAGGTGGCAAAACAACCATTAAATTGAACGTTCGGATCATCGCTGCCACCAACCGCGACCTGGAAGCGGAAGTAAAAGCGGGCCGGTTCCGCTCCGATCTGTATTACCGTTTGAATGTATTCCCCATCAAGCTGCCGCCGCTGCGCGACCGCCGTGAGGATATCGAAAGTCTTGCCGGATTTTTCTTATCCAAATTCAGCAAAAGTGTAGGCAAGAAAACCGTCAAGCTATCAGCCAACGCGTTACGGCAGTTGCAGGCTTATCTGTGGCCGGGCAATGTGCGTGAACTCGAACATCTCATTGAGCGCTCGGTGATTCTGGCGACAGGTCCCTTGATCACCGAGTTTTTCTTGCCGCAAGCAACAAGGGCAACGACCGACGATCCAATGAGGCCATCCGATTTACCATTGGAAGAAGTCGAGCGCATGCACATCATACAGGTATTGCGCCGGTGCGGCGGCAAAATTTCCGGCATCGGGGGCGCTGCGGACATATTAGGCATTCCCGGCAACACCCTTCACTCTAAAATGCGGAAGCTGGGCATCTCAAAGGCCGATTATTACGCTCACTGAGTGCTTTAAATAGTTGGGGCGTTTCGTCTATGCTCATCAAATAAGATGATACATTTCATATTTTCACTAAATACGGTGAAAATGAGAGGTGTCTGCATTAAATATATTATTGATAATCAGTCTATTAAATATTTGGCATTGAAATGGCAAGTTTAGGATCATCTGTAAGATTTTAAACTTAAACATTTCAAAATTATGAAGATTGTCATTGTAGGCGGTACGGGGTTAATCGGAACAAGGGTTAGCGAAAAACTGCGGGTGTTGGGCCATCAGGTAGTCGTAGCCGCTCCTTCGACGGGCATCAATGCAGTGACTGGCGAAGGCCTAGCTGAGGCCATGAAAGATGCCGAGGTGGTCGTCGATCTGTCTAACTCGGCTTCTCCGGAGGAAGATACGGCCATCAATTTCTTCCGCGTAGCAGGCAGGAACCTGGCAGCGGCAGAAATTGCGGCCGGTGTGAAACACCACCTGGTACTTTCGATCGTAGGAACCGACCGGGCCTTGTATATCGGTTATCTGCGCGCCAAAAAAGAGCAGGAGGATATTATCAAAGAATCCGGTATCCCGTACACGATCATCCGCGCTACACAGTTCCACGAACATATCACGACTTTAATTGCGGTGCAATCCGACGAGGAGGCCATCCACATTTCCACCGTGGACTACCAGCCCATTGCGGCAGAAGACGTGGCTGCATTGGTCACCCGGCTCGCATTGGAAGCACCCAAAAACACGACCGTGGAAATCGCAGGGCCAGACCTGGCGCCCATGAACGAGTTCGTAAGCCAATACCTGTCTGTGAAAGGCGGGGAAAAGCCCTTGGTCGCTAGCGACGAGAATAAGTACATGTTCTTCGAAATCCCCAAATCCCTTTTGGTTCCTCAGGGCGATTTTTACTCCGGTGCAATCCGGTTCGTCGACTGGATTAAAGGTTAACTAAGCCTGTTCATTTCAAACAATTCATAAAACCAGAAATCATGAAAATTGTAATCATAGGCGGCACAGGCCTGATCGGCTCCAACGTCACCAAAAAACTTCGTCAGCTTGGCCACACCGTCATTGCTGGTTCTCCTTCGACAGGTATTAACGCACTCACAGGCGAGGGGCTTTCAGATGCATTGGAAAATACGGACGTGGTCGTTGACCTTTCCAACTCTCCTTCATTTGAGGATGGTCCGGCCATTCAGTTTTTCGAGACCGTGGGCCGCAACATTTTATCGGCCGAGTTGAATGCAGGCGTCAAACACCATGTAGTGCTGTCCATTGTCGGCACGCACCTGATGGAAGGCATGGGTTATATGCGGGCGAAGAAAATCCAGGAGGATCTGGTTAAAAAATCCGGTGTGCCCTACACTATCGTCCGCAGCACCCAATTCCAGGAATTTGTACCAACCATTGCCGCGGGAGGCACACAGGGGAGTGAAGTTCATGTCTCGAAGCTCGATTTCCAGCCCATTGCTGCCGAAGAGGTGGCGCTGTTCATTGCCCGGTTTGCGATATCTGAGCCTGCGAACGGAACTGTCGAGATTGCGGGCCCTGTCCGTGGGCCCATGAGTGAATTCGTGGAAGCTTATGTGAAGGCCAAAGACGCGGGTAAAACGGTGATCGCCGACGACAGCAGTGAATATTTCGGCTTGGAAGTGCCGGCATCCACCTTGGTACCGGAAGGAAATGCGTATCTGGGTGAAACCCGGTTCGAGGAGTATCTCGGGTCTCTGTCGCCCCAGGCGTGACAACCTTGCAGTTTCTAGATTGTACTGATCATGCACGGTTGGTAGCTATTACCGGCCGTGCTTTTAAACAACTTTGATTGCGTATCCCATGAACATTCAAAACGATAGAAGGGCATTGGTAAAATCCCTGCATTACATATTCGGTGTTACATTGTCGGTTTTCATAGCATTTCACTTACTAAACCACCTTTTTGCATTGGATGGGCCAGAAAAACATATCCAGATAATGGAACAATTCCGGCTCGTGTACAGACATCCGGTCGTGGAAACGCTGCTATTGCTGGTCGTTTTCTTTCAGATTGTTACTGGCATCAGACTGATTTACAAACGGGATGCCCAGGCCATTGCCGAGAAGATCCAGGTATATTCCGGCCTTTACCTTTCGTTTTTTCTTATTGCCCACGTAGGGGCTGTTCTTTCCGCTCGGTACATCGAGCATCTGGACACGAATTTCTACTTTGCAGCGGCTGGGCTTAACTATTATCCTGCAACTTTTATTTTTATACCCTACTATTTCCTGGCCGTGGCCTCAATCAGTTTACATGTTTCGGCCATTCATTATTTGAAAACTAAATCGAAACCAGCGGCAATTGGTATTGCTGTCGTCGGGATAGTGACTTCATTCATAATCATACTAGCCTTTACGGATAGCTTTAAGTGGCTTGACATGCCACTACCGTATGAGCAGTTCATTCGGGTGTTAATTTGAACATCACAAAAAATATAAGTGCTGTGTTAGCGACCATATTAAGGATTGATTCCCGATGATAGATTATGTCTATGATACTACTACGCTAATTTATCCGGTCGTATTTCTGTACTCCGCGGCACGAATTACAGTCGGGTAGTTTTTTCGCGAAACCCGGCCTTAAACGGTACAGTTTAGTGGTACATGAAATCTAATTACAGTGTATTACAGTTGTGGACGTTAAACCGTACTTCCTTCATCGTCTTTTCCGCTTGCTACTTTCATGCTTGTGCGAATTTGTTTCCAGCAATTCCCACGCATGCCTAAGCGAATCTACTGAGGGTTCCGTTGTTTGGGCAAAGGCTTGATCGATCATTCTCGTTAAACGAGGAGATAATTGCTGAGCCACTTCATACCTGACCGCAGTTCGGCTCGCCTGTTCAATTTTCTCATTCGAACATCTAACTGTCACCAGCGAAGCAGCAGTAGTACAAAGCAGTACTGCTAGTGAAACGAAATAACTTTTCGCCTTGAAATCGAATGTGACTGGTTTGGGATTTTCCAGAGCGTAGGATAATGCGTCAAGACGCTTTCGAATACCAACAAGCTCGGAAAGTATTATATTACCTGACGGCATTTTTGCCACACTGGCCTGAATATCAGCCAGCATTTGGTGAGTTAAATCATCGACCGGCACTTTTGGATCAATCAACAGGCTTTCCAGCACTGAGATCTTTTTTACCAGGATAGCCAGTACCTGATCGAATTTATCGAGTTTATCTTCAATATTTTTCATAAATGCAGTCCTCTCGATTTTTTGCGTTTTTGTTTTCTTTTAAGGTTGGGGTTGATTGTGTCGTGTTGAGTTACCGGATCCATCAAGTCTTTCAGCAAGTTTTCTTCCTTGTAGTGTGGCAAACCATACCGGTGAGATGGCATTTCTTCTTGCGCCGGTGGTGGTGTCCCACGCTCCCACATCCGACGCCTCACCGACATTTGTTGCTGAAAATTTTCCCGCAGCTTTCGATCAAGTGCCAGAAAACTCATGCTTCGGTCAACTTTTGATCCCTTCAACACCGTTCCATCCTTCTGGAAGCTGATACCTTCAATCTGATCAGTACTAGACTTATATTTGTAGATGAGGGTAATCCCGCTCGACGAAAGCGCACCTTCAAACTGTTTCCAATTCACTGCCGATCTGCTTGCCATCTTGATCTGGTCTGCCAGCTCGTAACGCGTTTTATCAATCCCTTTAAGCCTAGCTCGGTTAACCAGTGTTTTCCCTTTGCCTATGTAGTAGCCATGTTTCAGGGTCATCTCCTTGCAAACCTTCTGATTGATTCGCTTCTGAAAGCGGTCCGAAATGGATTTACCAGCATTATCAACCCGGTTGTAGAGAATATGAATATGCGGCTGATTTGTATCGCGATGTTCAACGACCAAGTACTGGGTGTTTTGGATTTTCATTTTGGCCATATATTCGGCAGCCCTCTCTACCATGATTTTTGGTGAAAGTTTATCCTTGTCGAATCCGCTCCAACTCAGCACTAGGTGTCCGACTGCCTTGCCCAGCTCGGGATTCATCTGGCGCTGAGCATTGAAGTCATGGATAGCTGATTTTACATCCTGGGTCCTGACCCCTTCGCTATGAAGCACGATAGCCTGCTCCTTCTGCATGACATATCTGACTGCCCCTCCGAAACTTGATCCTATCATTATCTTACCGATCATCGTTGGCTAGTCTTTTGAGTAAATGATCAATATTTGATAGAAGCTCTGCGGCCTTTTTTGTCTCGTGCAGCAGTCCCTGCATGTTCGTAAACCTGAGCAGCTGGTTTAAGTTATTGGCCAGGCCAGCCAGCATTCTGATGAAACCTGCTTCCTCTGCGGAGAGCCGCGCAACAACCCTGGCTTTCCTGGCGGCTTGCCTCAGCCAGGTGCTTGGACGTAGGCCTGCATCCTTGGCTTTCGACTCAATCAAAAACCGCTCAGTTTCCGAAAGTCGGACCATTAGTTGCGCGTTTCGTTTGACCTTTTTTGGCGGCCTTCCTCCTTTGGATTTGTGCGAATTTTGCTCCATGCTTTCTACCTCTTTCATTCGTTGACAAAATCTGTTGATTACCTTTTGCGACCATCGGGAGAAAAAGCAAGTTTGAGTTCCGGCGCGGCCGGAACGAGTTTTTGCGAAGCGAAAACACAAACTTGCTCCCTGAAAGAAACTTAGAGGCCCAGCCCTCGGGACTTCCTGTAATAGGACCGATGTTGTGGCTGTTTTTCCAGCTGTTTGCTAGCAACCAGCATCTGGTTCAAATCTTTGTAATCCTGATAAATCCCCGAGGCATCAACACCATTAATCCCCGCATTCTGAAATTTTTCGAGCAACTTTTTCCCAGCTGCATCATGATCCGGATATAGAAAAGCGGTGCTGTAACTTTTGACAATGTCCACACTTCGCTCTGCCAGACTCACCGAATTAAGCACCACAAAGTCGGTCTGGATCTGCTCCTGTTTTCGAAGCGAGAGAAGCGACAAAAAATCCATAAAGCCTTCCAGCACGCAGACCGAGCTATGGCCATTCTCGATATGGGATATATCCTTCGGAGATTTCGAGCCCTTGAAATAGGCACTTCTCAGCTCATAGCCACCCGACCGGTTTTCGAAACCGGCGGCGAAATAATTCTTGTCGCCGACCCGATAGTATACCTCGCGACAGTATGATTTCGCAACGGCCAGATCGATACCACGCGATTCCAGGTACTGGGTAATTATCGGGGTACTGCCTAACTCCTTCAAAGCAGTAATATGGATGCCAGATTGATCGAGAGCCCGGGCTGGGGTAACGCCACTATCTATATGCAAGCCCGTCGATTTTAGGTCTTGCGGTTGAAATAGAAAAAGACCCGAATCCAATTTTTCCAACAGAGCTTTCGTATCGCAGCGAAACAGGGTGCGTCCCAAATCAATAATATCACCTCCCCGACCGCTACCGTGGTCATAATAGAGATTCAACCTGGCATTGACCCTGAATGAAGGCGTTTTCTCATCTCTGAACGGGGAGAGATACCAATGGTCTTGTCCCCTCACATATTGAGAACGGATATGGCAGTGTTCCAGCAGGTCTACCATAGATATCTGTTTGGCTTGCTCGCAAGTCATAATTACTGGGGCTTGAAAGTGAAAAAATTGATGAATTGATGCGAAGAGCTTGCAACTGATTGGATTTTAATCATTTAAGCCCGCATCAGAAAAGCATCAAAATGCATCATGAGTCGCATCGCTATTGTGAGATTGATGCGCGTTGATGCGGATTTTGATGCGCTGTAATTATTTATTAATCAATTAATTAAATATGATGCGCATCAAAGCATCAAAAATTAAGGCAATTCATTGAGCTCGTTTATACGTCTTCGGGATAGGGTATAGTACCTGCCCTTGCCGGTCTGCTCGAAGACAGAACCGTCGGTTAAAAATTTGTATTGCGGGTAAGTCAGTGAATTACTCGCCGGGCTCAACTTCCAGGCATTTTGCAGGATCCGCTTGATCTGTGAGAGGTCTTTGAAACGGATGTGCTTTTTATTGAGCCAGTCCTGGACATCGCCAGTGCAAAACCGGATTTCATCCAGCTCCTTTTCATCTGCGATCGTCAGCAGGATATGGGCGATCTCCACTTCCAGCTTATTCCGATTTTGGTTCAGCAGCTTTTTCAATGCAGGTGTCGCAATTTGATCAGCCGTAAACCACATTCTTGTTTTATTGGGATGGACGAAGTCACGGCTCACCAGAAAATGCAGAAAGAACGGGATCTGGGCTCGTAGCTGGGCAAGCAGGTGGTGGTTCTCTGATTTGAGTGGTGGAACCTTTCTCACCCAGTAGCGGATTTCCCCTGGGTCTGCGATGATAAAGTGATCTTCGTTGTTACTGCACAAAATGAATTTTCCGAAAAACTCCACTTCCTGGCGATCATGGCCTTTGGCCTCTACTTTGTAAAATCTAGCCGTGCTCAGATTCTTGATCCGCTCTGAATCCTCCTTTCTATCCAGGAAAGTTTCGTCCACCCCGATGACCAGTTTCTGCGCCCACTCGATATTGAAGTTTGAGCGGAAATCCTCATTGCTGTTGATTGTCATATTTTCGCCGAAGATGGATTTGACAAAATGCAGGAATGTAGTCTTTCCGGTTCCGCGTTCCTCGCTGACCAAGCACAGGATCGGCAGGATTTGGGTAGGACGTTCGAGCAGGATTTTGAAGTAATCGTAACCCATCTCGATCTGCTCGCCGAAAATGTGACCCAGGAACTTGAATATTACCGAGGCATCGCCGTGCCGCGACTCATGTTGGAATGGCTGGTAGCGATTATAGAACCCGCCGACCTTTTGTTGGTAGTCTAAATGGCTCGGGACGAAACAAAAGCCGTCGTAGCACTCCACCCGGTCCCTCAAGTAGTCACGGCTGTGATCTAGCCGGATGCATTCAGCCGACCAGGGGATCAACGAGGAAATCGTGTCGCCGGAAGATAGTGGCCGGTTGACTTTCTTGAAGTAACCGGTGCCGATGCGTAGATAAACGGGATTATCTTTCATGGCTACCTGCGATTTTTTGCTGACCGTTGGCAATCCATTCCAGGAGTTCCTTTCGTGAAAAGAGTAGCTTGCCCTCCATTTTGCAGAACGGAATCTTCTTTCTTTTCACCAGCCCATAAATGGAAGTCTCCTTGTATTTGGTCAGACGCGCGGCCTCCTTAGTGTCCAGCAAAGTGTCACTGGTATCTGCCGCAGCTTCCGGTTTTGATTCTAAAACCCGGCGCAGTGAAGACTCGATCAACTCCGATAACTGCTGATCGTTCATTGAAACTAGAACTGTTGTGCTCATCCCTTTTGCGTTTTGGTGATGGGCAAAGCAAGGCTAGAAAATCGGGAAAAAACAATATGAAGTTGACTAAGTCAGGTCTTCAACTCCGTACTCGTTTATTTTCCTTAATGTTTTCAAAACATTTTTAGAGTGCGGACTGTCAGTCAGACTAGCAATACTCTGCACGATGTTGCCACGCGCTTTATTGATGTTACTGCGAAGACTTTCCAGCTTCGTTTTCGAATAGCAGGAAAATGTATCGAGCAGCAATTGACAGTATCTGTCAAGCCCAATATTGTTCCGATCTGTGTTCAGCTTATAGGTGGCGTGCATAAGCAGGTTTAAAACACGCTCGTAGTTTCCCGGAGGCATTTCAAAGTACTCGTGTTCAGGTCTAGGCAGTCTGCCTCCTTTTTCTTCAAACATCATTCCCAACAGCTGCAACACTTCCTCTTCACTGATGAAAACCTGAATCGAGCCCACTGCCTTACATTTCCATGCATCAATTAAAATCAACCACATGGATATGATTTCGTCAACCGCGTAGTCCAGGGGAATTCGCTCCGGCCCTTTCGTTTGCGCTTCGACCACTGGCAATTCTTGCTTCTGTAACCCGACCGGAGATTTAGACTTGGGAAGGCGGAGGGTATTAATTCTATCGCCGCACGCACGTACGAGGTAAGCCTGGATAAATCCAAGCGCGTATAAACAGGATGGAACAGCAAATCCCTCGAAGTATAAATGATAGGAGCAAAATTCAATGAATTGCTCTAAATGAGCGATTTTACTTTCGTTGTCAGGATTGTAAAGAATGGAGACTATCTGTTGTGGATACTCCTTCATCGCATCGAAGTAACCTCTTTCAAACTGCTCTCTCAGTTCGTCGGCATAAGACTCCGAGATTGGGCTATGATGATCTACAATGACATTCGCCCGGTTTTTCTGGTCGAAAATGTCAGCCAGATTCGGTTCACTGAGGAAGACCGGTGGCGCTGTTTTCTCAGCAATGTTCTCAAAGTGAAAATTACGTGATAGGTAGTCTGCTTCTCCTCTGCGAAAAACATGATCTACGAATTTTAAATATGGAAACCGCCCCTGATCGTCCAGATTTATACCGAGATCAGGGTCGAAACCTGGCAAATTAAAAAAATACATTCGTTCAAATCGTTGAGTTGATCAAATCATCCAGCACGGGGTCTCCAATGTCTTCCAGGTAAATATCAGTGGTCTTCAAGCTATCGTGACCCAACGTTCTCCCGATATTCTCCTTGGATATTCCATTTCGCCGAAGGGTTGTCGCATACGAGTGCCTGGCCACATAGGTCGTTATAGGCTTCAAAATACCGAGGGAGATACCCAACTCCTTAATTTGCTTATTAACCCTGGTCAAAATCTTCTTCTTCCGATCCCGAACCGATTGAATCGTCGCGTGACGCTTGTACAAGATTGGAAATACAAAGCCAGCATCACTGTTACCTTTCAGATCTTTGTAGTAATCCAGTATATGAGCTGCCGAGGGGTGCAAACGAAACCGGAACTCCTCCTTTGTTTTTGATCTCACATAATGGAGCTCGCCATCAATAATGTTTGTCCATTTCAGTTCGGCCAAATCTGTAAAGTTCAGGCCTCGGCAATAGAAGCTAAACAGGAAGTAGTTACGCGAGTTGATCAGCGAATCGTCTTCCGGATCGATTTCCGCCCCTGCAATCAATTCGATCTGCTCCTTTGAGATCGCCCTCTTTTTCGTGCGAGGGTTATTGTATTTAGAGAAAGAGAAGTCTTTGAAGGGGTAATGTGTTTCGGGATAATAGTTTTCTTTGATCCCGACTTTCCAGAGCGTCCGGAAGGTTCTCAGGTAAAAGCTTCTCGTGACTATCGTGCAGCCTTTGTCGATCAGCCATTGTTCATAACGATTAATGAATGGCAAGCCGATCGAGAGGATATCCTGATCCTTCTGATTCATGAAGTGCTTTAGACTTTTTAACGTCGAGTTATGTGACTCTGCACTGCCCAGTCGGTTTTGGCTTTTAAGCTTAGCAATGTGTTCTTCAAAAAGTACAAACAGCCTTTTCTTTTCAGGTTCCGTATGCCCGCCAGTCAATTTTTTAACCAGCGCCTTGATTTCGTCAAACGAGGGACGCTTATTCTGCTTCCCGTAAGAGATGATCATGAAGTCAACTTCCGACTCAATGGTGCGGAGAAGGAGGTTAATTTCCTTGTGCTTTGTATGCGTCTTAGTAACGGATTGAGACTTGGTCTGCCATTGATCTTCCGCACATATCTTCCTCGTACTCACCAGAAGGTTCTTTCTGTCGATAATGATTTGAAGCATTATCGGGAACTGAGTTTCCTCTGTATCACGTTTCTTCCGTAATACAAACTTGGTCGAAATAGCCATAGCACTACAACTTTAGGTCGAACATTTCGTGTCTAACGTAAGTTAACCAAAGTTACTAAAAATAATCAAAATGCTCATTCAGAGCATTTTATGATAATCATGCCTAATAAAACTTCTTGGAATAATACAATAAATATCCAATGGGGTGCTAGGGGTCGCAAGTTCGAATCTTGTCATCCCGACATTGGAAATCAGCCACTTACGACGTAAAGTTGTAAGTGGCTTTTTCGTTAGGTCGAACATTTTTTGTAAGCACCATTACATAAGGCTACTCCTTCTTCGGAGTCAAGTCCGCCAAAGCCCGTTCAGCGCCTTGGTTTTTCGGATTTAGTTCCAACGATTTACGGTACATGAGAATGGCTTCTTGGCGACGCCCGACTACTTTCAAGCCTTCCGCATAACTATCGTAAACGTTCCAACTCGCAGAAAACAAAACCGTATTCAATCGCAAGACTTCCAAACCAGCCGCTTGATAATCATTATAAAACATTTGCAGCCCCAACCGATTCATCTCTTGCTCGTTCAGGTAATAACGAGCCGTATCCGTTTTACAGGCGTTAAGTTTTTCCAATGCCGACTCGGCATCGGTCTTGATCAGGGTGCGGGTATAAAGACTCGCCAGGGATTGTTTGTTTGCCGGGAAGGACACGCCGTTTAACACCTGAAACAAATTAACCCCGATGCCATGAGTACCCCGGTGCGTTATATTATTGAGCAGGATCACCGTTTGATCTTTCGTGATGTTGCGCAAAAACAGCGTAACAGCTCCCGGCATTCCGCCGCTGTGGAAAACCACCTTGCCAGCGGTCGTATCCTTTAATATCATCCAGCCCAATCCATAATAAGCGGAGGTGTTTCCCCAACCGGTAGTGGCCAACTCCTGATTAGCGAGCCGAACCGGATTAAATGCTTCTTGTAAAGTGGAAGGTTTGAGAAGTTTGGATCCATACAGCGCCCGGTCAAACAAAAGCAAATCTCCGGTAGTGCTAATCACATTTGCCTGCCCGAGTAGTCCTGCCAGATTATGCAGCTCAATGCGATTTTGTGGCAGTGAATCTACTCGCTGCCGAAGCCAGGGGGCATAAGTGGGAGCATCATAACCCTTCACCCGGTGCGGGTCCGCGACGTTCAGGAGCGGAGTATTGGCATAAGTATGGCTCATACCGGCGGGCTGAAAGATGTATCTGGTCAGGTAGGACGGAAAGGAAAGAGCACTCACCTTTTCCACGATCAAAGCCAGTAAACCATAGCCGCTGTTGGAGTAGCTCCACTTTTCCCCGGGATTGAACAAAATCGCTCTATCGGACTGATTAATGGCAGGCACCAAATCAGCAATTGTAAATATTTTCCCGGTATCGGCCGCGTACGACTTTTCCAACATCTGAAAGTCAGCTAATCCGGACGTATGCGTAAGTAAATGCCGAATGGTGATCTGCGGATAGCTGAACGTAGGGAGATAGCTTTTCACGGGATCATCCAGCCTAAGCTTTCCCTTTTGTTTCAATTGAAGGATCGCCACCGAGGTGAATATTTTAGAAACAGAGGCTAATTGAAAGGCCGAATGCTCATTTATCGCCACCCGATTTGCTACATCCGCCAACCCGAGCGACTTCTGGTAGTATATGGCTCCTTTTTGGGCAATCAGGATATTACCTGCCAGCTCTCCATTAGCAAATTGTCCTTCTACCAAGCTATCAATCTGTTGGAGATAGGGCTGGGCACCGAGGAAATTGGCAAAACTCAAATAAGCAATAGTCAACAGAATAATCAGTGTTTTCATCGGATAGTTATATGGTAGGAAATTTTTCGTAGGTTCATACCACAATACTTATGCCATCATTGAAAATAGGGTTTTACCGGTCAATAGTGCTTATTAACACGCTGGAATTTGTCCGGATTCGGACAAATGGAATTCGTTTCTGAACGATCAGCAAAGACTTGTGACTTCTGTGGATTTTCCCAATTCTTATATTTCCAGCCGACAAAATTAATTTCCCGTATTACTCATATCGTGATTCTATTAAAAACTCTTAAAAAAAGTTAATAAGATTAGACAACTCCTTAATTGTGTAATTTTAGCCGCTCACATTCTTTAAGTACTTGTTCCTTTGGATTTACCGGATAGCATATTACCCCCAATATTAACCATGAAAAAAATACTCCTCTGTACTCTTGTCTGCTTTCTGCTATTCTCAGATAATCTGTTTGCCCAGCAAAACGAAAATGTTGATCAGACCGGGGAATTAACAGAAATTCCGACCTATAAGAACTTAAAGAAATGGGCTATTACTTTTTCATTGAATGGTTCTGCGAACAATAGCAAGCAAAAAGCGGGCTGGTCTATCACTCCACAAGCCGGCTATTTAATCGCTGACCGCCTCGCAGTTGGTCTCCAATTGTCGGTAGCAAATCGATTTTCCAAGGAAGAAAGGAGCTGGATGAGCCTGAAAAGTGGGGGAATAAAGGAATACGCTTTCACACCCGAGTTATATGCCCGTTATTATGTGCTTCCGTTCCGGATAACTCCTTTCGTACAATTGTCGTCCGGTTATAACTTGGGCAAATTTACCGCGCGGGATGATTTTTTTGATAAAACAATATCTGTCAGCACCAATAATTACGTCATGTTCGGGGCCGTTGGTTTAAGTTTGCGAGTTGGGAAGTCTGTGGGGTTACAAGCGCAATATAACCTGCCGATCGTCGTAGATCCGGAAACAAATGAGATGATCAGAGGCAACCGCTTTCGGCTTGGATTTTCGCTGTATTTCAGATAGTTAACACAACCAATATAATGCTTCATTCTGTTGAAGTGAATATTTCATTCATCAGTATTGAAGGACCTTGTATTGAGGAATACCGCTTCTGGCGCTACTTTTCCCGGACATGGAACTCTGCCATGAAGGCTCCATCTCCTTGCATAACCGGAACAAAGTCGGGTTATTTGCGTTTTTTTGACCCGAGATTTGAGCACGAACCAAACTACCTCCGCACTTCCGCAGACAAAACAGCATTTCGAAATTCTCGACGGACTCAGGGGCGTTGCCGCATTGGCCGTTGTTATATTTCATTTTATGGAATGGGTTTACACCGATCCCTCCCAAAACTTTATCGGCCATGGCTTTCTGGCCGTCGACTTCTTTTTCTGTCTTTCGGGATTTGTAATCGGTTACGCCTACGACGATCGAATCCGCAAAATGGGCCTTCGCAATTTTTTTGTGTCACGGATCATCAGGCTGCATCCACTCGTTATTGCAGGATCAATACTCGGCTTGCTGGCGTTTTTATTCGACCCGTTTGGCGGCCACCCCGAACAATACAGCACCGGAAACATCATACTGGCATTTTTGTGCTCGGTATTTCTCATCCCCTACCCGACAATCGCTGATCGCGCATTTAATCTATTCAGTTTCAATGCACCGGCCTGGTCATTATTTTGGGAATATGTAGCCAACATTGCTTACGCATGGGTGCTTTGCCGGATCGCCCGCAGCTATCTGTTCCTGCTAACAATCCTTTCTGCACTGGCTATCTGCTTTGTAGCTTACCAATCGGGCAATTTGCTCGGCGGTTGGAGCGGCCCTACCTTTTGGGACGGATGCGCCCGCGTTTCGTATTCTTTTTTGGCAGGATTGCTCATTTACCGTTCCAATTGGATCATTCAGAACAAGCTTGGCTTTGCCGGGCTGGCGGTGTTGCTGCTGCTTGCTTTCCTGATGCCCATTTCAAAATGGAACTGGATATCCGAGCCATTGGTAGTGCTTTTTTATTTCCCGCTGTTGATCGCCCTGGGGGCAGGAACCGAGCCATCTGCCACCTTCAAAAAGGTTACCATATTTTCCGGCAAGATCTCCTATCCCTTGTACATGACGCATTATGCCGCGCTGTGGATGTTCGGAAACTATTACACCAGTCATAAACCGGATGGTACCCAATTAGCCTTCATCGTCACTACCGCCGTATTTCTGCTGGTGGGAGTGGCCTATTGGGTAATGGTGATGTATGATATTCCGGTGAGGAGGTATTTGAGTGATAAAAGGGCAGGAAAGGCTTGACCGCTTACGTCAACATTTGAAATCCGCTTATGCGAGTGTTAAGGTTGTAAAACCACTTTACCTGTTTTGCTATCGATTAAGGTGTTCTGTTCACCTTCCAGGAATACCTTATAGCTGTACATCCCGGCCGGGGCATTACCTGGAATCCAATACCAACCGACGACGGGTAACCCCGCTGCAACCGTCAAACTCTTTCCTTCTACTTCCATTCCCCGCGGATCATAAATAACATAGCGAATTGACTTCAATGCCGGCGACTTGGCCCTCTTTAACTCAAATCGCACATATGAGGTGGCAGGATTGGGGCTCACCACCAGGCTATATTGCATGGCTTCGGGGTTGACGATTTCGAAATACATCCGATACGGTTGAGAAACTTCGATACCTGCTTTATCTCTCGCATTAACCAGCATTTCATATTTCCCCGGCCCCAGCTTGCTAGCATAATCCAACGTCACCTCTCTGCTTCCGGATGTTTGCATGGCCAGTTTATTTGCGGCATAGGAAACCCGCTCAAAATCGCAACGATCATCAGCGCACGGCTTTACAAATATGTCAATCAGCGTGGTGTCAGAAGGCAGGAGATTGTCGTCCCGGAGGATTATACCAAATGACGGATTTGGAAAAATAGGTTCATCTTGCACCAGGAGACGTCCCGCGGACTGGACAACGAGAACAGGTGGAATATTATCTTTGAGCGAATTGTTGGAAAACATCTGCTTATCCTTCGCCCAATCCCAGTCAATCAGCAATTCGGAGCTGTTATTTTCGAGAGAAAGCTCATCTAAGGTATGCCCTGGATCGATCTGTACCTTTATCGAAACGAGGTCTTTGTCGTTGGGGAAGGATAGTTTTGAAAGTTGCTGAACGGGAAAAGATTTAACATTCAACCTGATCGAATGGCTGGCTCGTTTTCCAGAGCAAATGACTTCCAATGGCACGGATTGCCCAGCCGTAAATCTGCCTGAATTCACCAGATCAATGCGAACGTGCAGCGAATCAGATTCTTCAATTGTTTTATCCGGCGAATCGGAAAGCAGTGTGATCCCGGCGTTCGTCGCTACGGCATAATCCGGTTTTGCTGCTGCTTGCAAGCGTAAGGCAGGGTCGCCTTGCAGCAGTGATTGGTGTACGTAGGCAATGTTATATTTGTCCTTATACTTCGACAAAATGTCGTCAGCGACCGCCAGCTGTATTTTGCCAATAGGCAGACTAACTGTCGCCGGATTTTCGAACATATAGTGATACAATGAGTTAAGATAGGTCATTCCCGGACTCACAAAACTTTCAAAAGAACTCGCAATGACTGCGATAGCACCCCGGTCGGGTGCAACGAGCCAATCGAGCGACAGCGTAATCCGGTCGGCTGCTTTGGGATTAGGCGGGTTAGGATTGAACCGGTTACAAAACACATTACCAACCCCACACCCATTGAAATATAGTACCGGATATTTGTTCAGATTGTGGTACCCTCTCGCCTCATCTCTAACATGCCCAATGTCAGGATCAGTTATGATAGTCGAACCGTGCCCGAAAAAGGTAATCATCCCTATACCTTCATTAACATCTTTGCTGATATCTATGGATTCCACCTCCTGGGTAGGTTGCTGTTTTACGTAAGACTTCACCGTTCCGCCGGCTATTCCCTGCTCCACCTTCGGCTCCAATGCGCGTAAATAATCCCTAAGCTGCACAATTTCACTCGTCGTTTTTCCTCCGCTAAGATGAAGTATCTTTTTGCGCCAGCCCGATTCTCCCGGTTCGCTGGCCTCATACACGATCACTTTTCGAAGATAATCGGCAATATTCTGATTAGTCACTGCCGACAATCTGCCCACAGGAATAACAGGCACATTCACCGCGCCTCCGGCTATGCCTTCTACGAGCAATGCGTCCGACCCCGGAAAGCCGATCGTTGGGACCTCACCTGGCAATTCTCTTACCATCTTCTCGTTTTGCGTAATGGATTTACCAATCAGGAATAGGTATTTGCCTTCCACGCCATCAGAAAGCATGTAAGTCATGAAATTTTTGATCGCGATCGGGCTAGGTTCGCCATAATTGAACTGATTGTAAATATCCTGAATGTCAAAAATGGCGGGCTTTAAACCCCCTCCGGACGGCGAGGCCCTGTACTTTGCGTAACTCGTCGCCCCCTCCCGGAGGGCTTCTGTCGTAATAATGATATAATTGGCCGATTTAGGATCATGGGCCTGTAACTCCACCCTGGCGATTTTTGATGAAGCAACATCGAAAATTTCGGATGTTGCCAGCAACACCTGTTTCTTCCCAGGTTGTCGCGGAATCATCAGGGTTTCATCTCTTCTTTTGAGGAGAATCGGATTATTGGTATCCGAAATATCGATAAATCTGAATTGAGACGGGACGCCCTTGACCAGTATTCTACTCCATTTATCCACAACTGGATTCAATCCAAATTCCTTAACTGGCTGACCCCCTATTCGAAGGGTCTGTGGAAATTCAATAGAATAGTAGGCGATTGAAAACCGCTCCAAAGGTTCGTCGCTTACAGACCGGATCACCAGCACGCCACCCTTCCCGGAATCCATGTCTTGCGGCTTGATATCAAATGCACATTCGACCGCAGCGAAGCCGGAATTGTCCAATACTTTTGCCAAACGCAACGCATTCTTGCTTCTGCCTACGTAGCATTCCAATTTCCGGTCGTTCTTACTCCTGCCATGCAGCAGCAATTTGACTGTCGGATTAAGGGTATTTTGGGCAAAATCATTCAACTTAAATTCGAACGCTGCCTCCTTCCCATCTTTGAATACTTCGCTTGTCCTGCTTGCTCCCAACTCAAAATAGCTATTGAAAAACCCCGGATTGATCGAGGATTTGGTCCCGAGGGAATAATCCTGCTGAAAAATCTTCGTTACCCGTTCATTGTGACTATCAACAACCGGCGCTGCCGGCACATCCAACTGATCCACCACGGCGGCCCTCTTCCCCGGCTTATCACCCACCGTCAGAAAATAGGCCCCTTCATCCGAATACATACTGAAATAGGGATTCACGCGCGAGCTCATCGGCCGGTATAACAGCGAGTCGCTCGCACCGTCGTTCGGAACCGCATAAAAAATGATTTCCTGGTTCGCTGTGCTGATGATGGCGACCTCTTTCCCGCGGCGCCACAGCTGAAATTTTTCAGGCGAATCGACAGGAAAACCCTTCGGCAAGGATGAGAAGGCTACCCGATGCAAGCCTTTTTTCAGGATGCCGATTTTGACATAGGGTCTATTGTAATCGATCCAGCTATTGGCATAAGGTGCCATCCACTGAGCCTGCAATTGATAACCGATCAACAACGCCGCAATGAGTAGCGCCTGCCTGATGAAATACCGCATATCTCCTGAAATGTCTGATGAATCCTCAATAAAACATTGCTTGACGATTCCATCTGCTTCCTTCCAGCGAGCGTGCTGTATGGGTTAGCAACTGGATTTCACAGGCAGTCTCGCCCGTGTCGTAGTTTTGTTGAAATATTTCTACCAGCCAATTCAATAGGGATACTACACCTGCACCGCTCTTGAAAATGTATAATTTCTGGCACAGGATTTGACTTTTTGTTCCTGCATAAAATAACTCAAGACCAATGGACACTTTTAAGTTTATGAAAGACGATTGGGTGAAGGAAAAAGGAAGCGACCAGCTCATGCAGGTCGACGAATACCAGATCGTCGAAACTGTGGTTAATCATAATGGATCGGCCACACGTCCCGTCACCAGACGGGTATTCAGTGGGAAGGTTTGGTGTACCTGGGTCAACAAAAACAAGGCGGTGATCACACAGCCGTTTTGGGAAGATGATCTGGAACCTGCTGTGCAGCGGCAGAACGATCAGTATACCTACTCGTCCCTCAATCACACGCACTAGTTCCCGAAAGCCTATTCTCTTCTCGAAACTAAACACCAAAGCCCGGAATCTCTCCCGGGCTTTTTCAGTTTCAATCTTTCCATTATCAGGGCTTTCCCGCAGGATCGGTTTGCGGCTTTACCGAAGTAGTGTCATCGGTTTCAGCGGTCCCTTTGCGGTTTTTCCTGCGTTCAGACCGCTCTTTTCGTTTGTCATCGGTCGGCATCAGCGTATCGTGGATCACAGCTCCCGAGCTTTTTTGTCCTTTAATAAGTGTATCCTCAGACGGAATCTGAGCAGGCCGGGCAGGTGTTTGCGGCGAATTGAATTCGGGCTTCGTTTCAGGTGCTGTTGTCGGAACAGGATTCTGCGGTACGGGCTGGGGCACAGACGGTTCCGGTGTCACCGGATTCTGTGCAAATGCTCCCGCTATTCCCAGGAGCATTATGCATATGTATGCAAGGTATTTCATGGTCCATGCTGGTTTAGTGAACAAAAACTACCTATACTAGGCGGTTACTCGCACTAAAAGCATTCCAGAACCTCGCGCTGCACCCAGGCGTCCCATGGCATCCTTCAAAAGAAATTCCCAACGCGCCGACCACAAAATGCGTAGCGATATACCCAAAATGTGCGGCTGGCCATTGGATAAGTGTGAATTCGAAAGCCAGCTTTTTGACTCGAAATACTTCGCATTCGATTTGCTAGCTGTACACCCTTTTCATGCGGATTTTCTCGCTCGGGGTTAATACGAGCGGCACTTTTTCCACTTTTACGGAACTACTATCTAGGCCAAACCATTTATCCTCCGACGTAGTAATGCTTTTGATCCCGAAGTAGATCTTCATGATCAGTTCCTCCATGAACGGCAGGTTGTTTTCAAGCGACAGGTAACGTTCGAGCACGATGAAACGGAAGTCGCCCGTGATATTCTGCCGGCTCAGCGACTCGTAGCGGCTGGTAATGTCCACCTCTTTGTTGAGCACCATATCTTCCACCACTTTGCGAAAGAAAAGGTTGATGCGCTGCTCGATCCGGAAGCCGAGACGGAACGTTACCTTGATCACATCGTCCTCCGCAAGGGTATTCACATGGTAATCCATGGTATAGGGCTCATCGGTGGTTTCCACGTGCACAAACCAGTAGATATCGGCCCGCTTCGGCCGCTTGTAAAAGATCGAATAGATGATCTTGTTCTCGATTTCGCTCTCGCGTGAGGCATTCGACATGAATATCAAATGCGTCGAGTATTTGGGAATACTGATGTCGTTGCTCAGCTCCTTCAACGGACCAATGTATTTTTCCAGGCTTTCGAACTCCGTCAGTCGCATTTTGATATAGTATGCTTTCAGCCAAACGGTAATCACCAGGCCGATGACCGTAGCCAGCACCAGCGAAACCCAACCGCCGTGTGTGAATTTCAGCAGGTTCGCAGCCAGGAATGAGCCCTCAATAGCGAGGTAAATGACCAGGAAAACGATTACGATCGATTTGCTCACCCGCTTCACATAGAGGTACACCGACATCAGGATTGTGGTCATGATCATCGTGAGCGTGATCGCGAGCCCGTACGCCGCCTCCATATGCGACGATTCTTTGAAATACAGTACAATGCCGATACAACCTGCCCAAAGCAGCCAGTTCACGCTCGGCACATATAGCTGTCCCTTTTGATCGCTCGGGTACACCAGCCGTACCTTCGGCCAGAAATTAAGCCGGATCGCTTCCGAAATAAGGGTAAACGAGCCGCTGATCAACGCCTGGCTGGCAATAATGGCGGCGGTGGTCGCAATACCAATACCCGGCAGCAACCACCAGTCGGGCATGATTTCGTAAAAAGGTTTGCGGCCATTCAGCAAATCGCCCGAATGCACAATGAGCCAGGCTCCCTGACCAAAATAGTTTAGAATAAGACAAGTCTTTACAAATACCCAGCTGATACGGATATTTCCGCGCCCGCAATGCCCCAGATCGCTGTACAATGCTTCTGCACCGGTCGTACACAGGAAAACAGCGCCGAGCATCCAGAAACCGCCGTGATGGTTGGCGAGGAGCCGGTAGGCATAAACCGGGCTGAGGGATTTCATGATCTCGGGGTGATCGATCACCTGCGCAACACCGAGCACGGCCAGCATGAGGAACCATATCATCATCACCGGGCCAAATGCGCGGCCGACAATCGTCGTTCCAAAAACCTGAATGATGAATAGCAGCGTCAGAATGCCTATCACGATCGGGATCGTCTGAATATCGGGATAAAGTATACGCAAACCTTCCACCGCGGACGAGACCGAAATGGGCGGCGTAATGATCCCATCGGCGAGCAGCGTACTCGCGCCTATAATAGCCGGGACCGTCAGCCAGGCCGCACGCCTGCGCACAAGGGCAAATAATGCGAGAATCCCCCCTTCACCTTTGTTATCGGCCCTGAGAATAAGGATCACATATTTAATGGTCGTTTGCAAAGTAAGCGTCCAGAAAATGCAGGATACCGCCCCGTAAACGACGTCATTTGTAATCTTGTTGGTACCGATTACCGCCTGCATTACGTAGAGAGGAGACGTTCCGATATCTCCGTAAATAATCCCTAATGCTACCAGAAGCCCGGCGGCCGACGCTTTATCCAGGTGTTTATGCGAACCCATTCGTTAGTCTATTGAAATGCGGTGCGAATTTAGAAAAATCCCGCTGCTCTTCGCTAAAAGGTGTAAAACTCGTACGTCACCTTCCATTTGATCTCCTGACCCGGCTCCGCGGCGATCTTAATGTAGGGCTCGGGGCAGGATGTGGTCGGACAAGCCCAGTAAACCAGCTTTTCCAATGGCTGATCGCAGGTAATCCTCACGCCCGCCTTTGTTTTGGTATTTTCAATCCTGATATCATAATCCTTAGCGGTAGGCCCGAAACCCTGCAAACCAGCGCTGAAAACCTGATCGCCTTTAACTACCTCCCGTGAATAGTTCAGCATTTTGCCGTTTGCATTGATGATGCTCCCGAAACCCTTGCCCTCACCTTTCACTTCAAAAGGAAACACAATCCGGATATTCTCATTGGACGGTTCATTATCGATCATGAAAAAATTGTGGTTATAAGTACTCGCTACGATCGGTTTGGAGCCTGTGTTTTTCAGGGTATGTTCCAATACGAGTTGCGGTTTGCCTTTTACCAGCTTCAATGTTTTATGGTAATCGTAGCCGTAACCGGTTTCATCTTTCAATTCGTGGGTAAAAGCGACCTGGTCTTTCCCTTTCGTCACCAACCATTTACCCGGATTTTTGATTGCGTAATTAGTCGCGAAAGAATACTTCTTATCATCCGGTTTGGTCAAAACACCCACGCCGATCTTGACAAACTGCTCGCCGGGCTTTGCGTCATCGAAATTCAGCGGCGTGAATTCCTCCACGGGCCCCATGATCGCGTCGTGCAGTTTGGGGTCGTAAGGCGCCTGGTTCCAGGTGCCGAAGTAAGTATGGCCTTTGTATTCCAAACTCGGTACCACGCCAGCCCAATCGAAGCGAACACCGCGTTAATATCCTTCGTTTCCATCAGGCAAATACAGTTTTGCCTTGATTATCCCGTTCGAAATATCGGTTTGCGGAAACTCCGCGATGGTAAATGCAGTGACAGCGATGCATATCAATGCAGAAAACAGGACAACGATCTTTTTCATTTGAATAAAATGGTTTAGGAAGAAAAACAGGGCCGGTTAAGTAACATTTCGAACCCGCTATAAATAAAGGCAGTAAGATAAAAATGCGGTATCACATTTTCACCTTACTGCCTTACAATTTGCATGATTTAATACCTACGAAATGCCTTTGAAAGCTTCCTCATTAATAAAAGGCTGGTTCCTCAGGCGCTGCTTGGTCGCTTTATAAAATGCATTGGCAACCGCTCCCCCTGCTGGCGGCAACGCAGGCTCACCCAGGCCGGTTGGGGAAATGCCGTTGTCCACAAAATGTACATCCACCTCGGGAATCTCGTTCATACGGATCAAACGGAAGCCATTGAAGTTGCTCTGGTCGGGAGTACCCGCCTTGAAAGTCATATTCCCGAACATCGCGTGACCGACGCCGTCAACGACGCCGCCGCGTACCTGCTGCAACGAGCCGCTTTTGTTGATCACGATACCACAGTCGACCGCCGCGATGATGTTTTTCAATGCAGGCTTACCTTTTTCAACAACTACTTCTCCAACCTGCGCCACATACGACCGGTGTGAAAAGTAAACGCTGAAACCCTGGTGAACACCTTTTTTCTTGCCCCAGTTGCTCTTTTCAGCCGCCAGTTTGATCACGGCGATCATCCGGTCGACGTCATATTTCACCTCACCGGCCGGTGATTTTTTTGCTTTTTCCAAAAGAGCGAGGCGGAACTGTACCGGATCCTTACCCGCGGCCTCAGCCACTTCGTCGATAAACGACTGCTCGGCATAAGCGAGGAAGTTGGTGATAGGCGCACGCCAAGGGCCGGTTGTAATGGCCGATTTATGCTCCACCGAATCGATCAGCAGGTTATCCACCGAGCCGGACGGAAAGTTATCCTCCCGTGTAGGATTACCCGAGTTGATACCCACCCCGCGCAGCTTGTAGCCTATCAATTCATTGTTTTTATCCAATGCTGCCTCAAAACGGTAGCGAACTGCCGGGCGATAAGTACCGCCGGTCATGTCGTCTTCGCGGGTCCATATTACCTTCACCGGCGCTTTCGCCAGTTTGGAAACATGCACCGCTTCAATGGCAAAATCAGCCGAAAGCCGGCGGCCAAAACCACCTCCCTGCCTGGTGATTTCCACGCTGATTTTTTCAACGGGGAAACCGGTAATTTTTGACGCGGCTTCGCGTGCACGATCAGGCGTCTGCGTCGGGCCTACGAGCTCGACACCATCCTCGCGTACATGCGCGAAGAAGTTCATCGGTTCCAGCGGGCTGTGAGGCAGGAATGGGCATTGATATTCGGCCTTAATCACTTTTGCCGCGCCCTTGAATGCCGCCTCGACATCGCCATTCTTCCGGCGAACCGTGGCCTCGCCATTGTCCATCAGGTTGGAGAAAATGCGGTTATGGTCTTCCGAACTTTCAAGGTCGGCCGCTTTCTCATACTCGATTTTGAGTACCTCACGTGCCTTTTTGCATTGCCAAGTCGATTTACCTACTACGGCCACGCTGTTTTCAAAAGTAACCACGTCCACAATGCCGGGCATTGCCTTGGCAGCCGCGGAGTCAACGGATTTCAGTTTAAAACCAAATGCCTTAGGCCGCTGGATAATCGCGAAAAGCATGCCCTCGCGGTAAAAGTCCAGCCCGAAAAGGGGCTTGCCTGTGGCGATATTCTTGTTGTCGACATTCCTGACCGATTGTCCGATCAGTTTGAACGACTTTTCATCTTTTAATTTAATGTCGGTCGGAGCCGTGAGCTTACCCGCCGCCTCTGCAAACTCTCCATAACCGGCGGATTTGCCCGAAGCTTTATGGAACAATTTGCTATCCGCCGTCGTAATCTCCGCCGCAGGTACTCCCCATTTGGCAGCCGCCGCATTGACGAGCAAATGGCGGGCCGTCGCGCCGGCCTTGCGCAGGCGCTCCCACGAATGCGGAACAGCACCGCTGCCACCGGTTACCTGCCGCTCAAATGCAGCATTGTCCAGTTTACCCTGTACGGTTTTCACCAGTTTCCAATCGGCGTCCAGCTCTTCGGCTACCACCATGGGAAATGCTGTTTTAATGCCCTGGCCTATTTCAGGGTTTGGCGAAACAATAGTAATAATGTTATCCGAACCAATGGACAGGTAGCTATTGAATTTTACCGATCCTGCCGCGATTTGCTTCGCGTCCACCACAACGGGCGCCGCATTCGTGTCCGACCAGTTGAATCCCAGGAACAAACCGCCACCGGCCGCAGCCGCGAGCTTCATGAAGTCGCGACGCGATGTCTGATTTAACGTGCTCATGGTTAGTTGGTTTTAGAAGCTGCAACTTTCACGGCCTCGCGAATGCGGTGGTAGGTTCCGCAACGGCAGAGGTTGCCGCTCATCGCGCCGACGATCTCCTCCTCGGTAGGCTTGGGCTTTTCTTTGAGGAATGCCGCGGCCGTCATAATCTGGCCCGCCTGGCAATACCCGCATTGCGCCACATCCACTTCGTCCCACGCTTTCTGAACCGGGTGATCTCCTTTTTCCGACAACCCTTCGATCGTGGTCACCTTAGCCTTGCCTACTGCCGACACCGGCAATACACACGAGCGGACGGCTTTGCCATCCAGGTGAACGGTACAGGCCCCGCATTGCGCGATCCCGCACCCGTACTTGGTGCCTACAAGGCCCAGATTATCGCGCAATACCCACAGTAGCGGGGTATCGCCCTCCACATCTGCGCTGTATGCACGGTTGTTGATTGAAAGTTTGAATAATGCCATGGTGATTAAGAGTTTGGCAAAAGTTACAAAAAAAACGGCAAGGAAGCCAAACTTCTAATTCGCGAAGTGCCTGACTGATAGCGATATAGCCGCGTCTACATTTCGCCTCAACGATACATGAAATCAATTTATATACCGGTGTAAACCAGGAAGTTTTACATAAATAGTATAATTTGGTGACTTAGATTTATATCAGTTGCCTCCTTCCCCTCAGTATGCGTTTTCTCTATCTTGCCTTAGTTCTGTTTCTTTCATTATCTGCGGTTGTTGCCCAGCAAAACCCTACATCGTGTGGCACCAGCGACCAAGCTTTACCCAAAGAGATTCTCGATAAAATGGCCATCTTACCGGCTATCCTGCAACAGCAGAAGGCTCGCACAGGCGCAGGTGAAATGAACCTCTGCCGGATAGGCGTTGAAATCGATTACCAGACCTATATCAAGTTTGAGAAGGATACGAACCTTATTTACCGCCAAATCCACGAAGACATTCAAAAGGCTTCGCAGATTTATGAAAGGGAGATCAACACGCGGATGGTCGTTACCAGTATCCGCATTTTCAAAAATCAGGACACCGACCCATTCGGCAGCACGTATGATATTTTTCACCTGCTGGGCATTCTCGAAACCATGGCTCCCGTAAATCAGGATTTTGACAAGCGGGTGTATCTTTTTACAAAAAATGTGTTCGGCGCCGGAGGGGTTGCAAACCTGGGCGGGAAGTACAGTGTGTCACCATTGGGCAATCCTCTGGTAATTATGCATGAATTCGGGCACAATTTTGCATCGCCTCATACCCACAACTGCAATTGGCCCGGCGGCCCTATCGACTTTTGTACAAATGCGGAAGGCGATTGCTACGATAAAGCACTTGAAGCGCTTCACGACCGGTCGGGAACGCTCATGAGTTACTGCACAAGGCAGTCGACTTTCCATCCGCTGTCCCAGGCCATTATGCGGGACCACGCCGACCAGCTGTTTTCGAAGATCCGCAGTACTCCCGCAACGCCCGCATTAACCACTAATACGCAGGTTTCGCCAGGGGATTTTCTTTTCTGGCGAGCGTCACCGACCGCACTTTCCTACGAAGTCACCTACGCCGCAAACGCCGAGTTTTCCAACGCAAAGACCGTTTCTGTGCCATTCAATGGCTTTCAAATCACGGGAGTTGGTTCAGCTAACACTTTGTTTGTCAAAATAAGGGCAGTCAACACTTTCGGTGCATCATCGTGGTCGCAGCCGGTTACTGTCAGGACAGGTTCGGATAAGCTTCCGCCTCCTGAAATCAACATGCAGGCAACGCCGCCTATTTTTCAAATGGGTACCGTGGTGAAATTGTCGTATGCCACCGTTCCTGGTGCAACGAGTTATGAGATAGAGATTGGCAATCCGGTGGACGCTTCATTCGAAAACCCGTACATTAAGATTGTTTCAAACACTTCGGAAGCACAATACACGGCAAACCTGCCCAGTATGCTCAAATGGAGAGTACGGGCGGTTAATGGGCAAGGGCAAAGCAAATGGTCTGAGCCCGGCTTCTTTTCCATCAACCCTTCCCAAGCGTTCCCATTATCCATTCCCTTTTACCAAAATGCTCCAAGGACTTTCCCGTTTTCGTATAATGCGCCGACTTCGCGTGTAAAGGTAAAAGTGAGCGTCGCCGACAATCGTGATTTCAGCAATGCCGTCTTTATGAAGGAATATAGCCACGTTGGGCCAGTAACGGACGTTGTTTCAAATCTTCCAGCCAATACCAATCTGTTTTTCAGGCTGGAAGAATGGAACGAGGACGATACCTATTATCCCAAAGCGAAGACCAAAGATTACATATTTTCATTCTCCACAACTGACATTTCGCTTCCTGCCGGCCTATCATTCCTCTCGCCATTGGGCCCGGATGTATTCAACCATGCCTATCCGAAGATTGCTCTAACATCCAAGAATGTGTGGCTGGCATCCCCGACCAAGGGCTTTGTAAGGCTCAATCAGAAGGATCTCACTTATCAGGTTTTTAACAGGACCAATACCAACGGGCTTCTTGGCTATATGGATTTGCCGGCCCCATTTCAAGTGGATGACAGTCTGAACATCGAGTTTATGGGTTTTCGAGCCGTCGGCAGCTTCATCAGAGCCAAATTTCGCGATGACAAGCCATCGAATCTCACGCCGCTGAGTCCCCTTAATTTCACTCGAGGTGTCTCCGGGTATAATCCGTCTCATCGGCTCTATTGGAGCAATTCAGCAGTTTACAAGGAAAGCAACAACAACCTGGCCCTATTGAAATCCTATCCCGAAGACTGGTTTATCAGGAAAGTGATCGTAATGGCGAGCAAAGTGTGGATTCTTGCGGCCAACTACAAGCGACAGGGGGAGATCACCGTGATCGACCTGGTTTCTGGTTCAGAAATAGAACGTATCAACTCCTCGACACATCCCGAGCTACTACCCGGTATGGATTCGTTTGCACTTAGCCCCGATGGGAAAATCATGGCCCTGCAATACGACGCCAACGCGATGGGAAATCGCGTAGCATTGTGGGATAAACAAAAATGGACTGTGCTGGACGGGCGGGGCCCGCTGGTATCAAGCGGTGCCATCAAATCGATCACCAGTTCTCCGTCCGGTGAGTTCTACACATTGGTATCGGGTCTGCAAACCCGAATTTTGAAATACAACGGATCGAAATGGGAGAAAACGGGCGAAGATATTCCTCTTACAGAGTTCGCCACCAGTATGGAAGTCGATGGAAGCGACAATATCTGGCTCACAGGTTCATACGGGCTTGCTAAATTGGCACAGATCCTCCCGGAGCCTATTACGGGCATTACTGAGCCATCGTTGCCCAAGGTGAGCGTGTACCCCAATCCGAGTTCAGATAGAATTTTCATCCAATATGCCGGGCAAAATAGCAACCCTGCTACTTACCACATATCAGACGTCCGGGGTAATATCCTGATATCGAAGCCAATCCGCGAACAGCTGACGGAATGGGATATCAGCAAATTGAACGTGGGAATGTATGTATTGTGGACCGTCCACAATGGTCATAAACGGTCCTGGAAAATCGTGAAGGATTGATTACGCTTCGCCTCCGGGTCCGCCGAAACTGATCGGGAAATTGAAAGTCGGCTCGCTGTCCTGTGAATTCTGAATGGGGCCGTACTGGTCTTCGTACTTCTGGATATTGTCGCGCAATGCGGCTACGAGGCGTTTTGCGTGCTCGGGCGTTACGATAATGCGGGCTTTCACCTTCGCACGCGGGACGCCGGGCATCAGGCGGATGAAGTCAAGAATAAATTCGCTGTTGGAATGGGCTATCATCGCCAGGTTGGAATAGACACCTTCTGCCATTTCCTCTGACAGTTCAACATTAATTTGTTGTTCGTTCTCCTTGTTTTCTTCTTTCATTGCTGGTTTTAAATAGCTGTGCTATTGAATTTGATGGGGAAATTACTAAAAATACCCTGCTTGGAAAAGTCCGGCCTGGAAGGCCCGACTTGGGAAGCCTCGCATGGAAAGCAAAGAGCCGGTCCCGCTAATGCAGGCCGGCTCTTTGTTTACTCATATTCAGCTGGATTACGCCAACTCTTTTTTCTTGCGTGATTGTCTCTCGCGAGAATCAGACAGCGCATCGTATTCTTCTTTCGATCCAACGATCAGGTTTTCGTATACGCGCATACCTGTACCGGCCGGGATCAGGTGACCTACGATCACGTTCTCCTTCAAGCCTTTCAGTTCATCGCGTTTTCCACGAACAGCTGCTTCGCTCAATACTTTCGTTGTTTCCTGGAATGAAGCCGCGGAAACAAAGCTTTCAGTACCCAAAGAAGCTTGTGTAATACCCATCAACGTTGGTCTTGCAACCGCAGCCTGTGCATCACGGGCTGTAACCAGTTTCAGGTCACGACGTTTCAAGCTCGAATTCTCATCGCGCAGACGGCGTACTGAAATGATCATACCCGGTTTCAGCGTTTCGGAGCTACCAGAGTCTTCAACCACTTTCATATCCAGGATCTTGTCGTTTTCCTCGCGGAATACCACGCGGTCGACAGCCTGCATTTCGAGGAAGTTGGTATCACCAGCGTCCAGGATATCCACTTTCTGCATCATTTGGCGTACGATACACTCGATGTGCTTATCGTTGATCTTCACACCTTGCAGACGGTATACTTCCTGAATCTCGTTCACCAGGTACTCCTGAACCGCGGTTGGTCCTTTGATAGAAAGGATATCCGCAGGGGTAATAGCACCGTCGGAAAGCGGGTCACCGGCTCTTACGAAGTCACCATCCTGAACGAGGATGTGTTTCGAAAGAGGTACCATGTAACGGCGTTGTGTTCCGTCTTTCGATTCGATATGGATTTCACGGTTACCGCGTTTTACGCCACCGTAAGATACCACACCGTCGATTTCAGAAACCGTTGCAGGGTTAGACGGGTTACGTGCTTCGAACAATTCGGTCACACGTGGCAGACCTCCCGTGATATCGCGTGTTTTACCAACAACACGTGGGATTTTCGCCAGCGGCTGACCAGCCTTGATTGCTGCACCTGCTTTCACCACCAGACGAGCTCCAACAGGAAGGTTGTAACCTTTTTCAGTCTGATCTTTCAACAAGGTAGACTTTCCTTTCACCACGATAGCCGGGTTTTTGGTTTTGTCACGTGTTTCAATGATCACCGACTCCTGGAAGCCTGTTTGTTCGTCAAATTCTTCACGGAATGTGATACCTTCTTCGATAGCGTCGAAAGATACCGTTCCTGTGAATTCAGAAAGGATTACCGCGTGGTAAGGGTCCCAGGTACAAAGTTCCTGTCCTTTGAATACGGTATCGCCTTCTTTCACTTGCAAATGCGCACCGTAAGGTACGTTGTTCGAGATCAGCAGTTGTTTCGTTTCAGGGTGTACGATTTTCACCTCACCTGAACGACCCATTACTACGGTTACTTCGTCGCCTTCTGAATTAACAGATTGTACCAAACGAAGGTCTTCGAACTGGATCAAACCATCGAATTTCGCTTTGATGTTGGCTTCAACAGAGATGTTGGAAGCCGTACCACCCACGTGGAATGTACGGAGTGTCAGCTGTGTACCCGGCTCACCGATGGACTGGGAAGCGATTACACCAACCGCCTCGCCGATGTTCACCATCTGGGCAGACGCCAAGCTACGTCCGTAGCACTTCGCGCAAACACCGTCACGGGTTTCGCAAGTCAGTACCGAACGGATTTCGATCGTTTCAATGCTGGTTTCATCAATGTAAGCAGCAATTTCCTCGGTGATTTCCTGTCCTGATGTAAGGATCAATTCGTTAGTCAACGGATCGAACACATCGTGAACGCTCACACGACCAAGGATACGCTCCGACAATGGTTCTACGATATCCTCATTGTCTTTCAATGCCGAGATCGCGATACCACGGAGCGAGCCGCAGTCTTCTTCTACTACTACCACGTCTTGTGCAACGTCGTGCAAACGACGGGTCAGGTAACCCGCATCCGCAGTTTTCAAAGCGGTATCCGCAAGACCTTTACGCGCACCGTGGGTAGAGATAAAGTATTCCAAAACGTCGAGACCTTCTTTAAAGTTAGAAAGAATCGGGTTTTCGATGATTTCACCCGCACCGCCAGCGATGTTCTTCTGAGGTTTGGCCATCAAACCCCTCATACCACCCAACTGACGGATCTGCTCGCGAGAACCGCGGGCTCCGGAGTGCATCATCATATAGATTGAGTTGAATCCGCCTTTGTCTGTTTCCAGCTGCTTCATCAACGTTTCTGTAATGCGTGAGTTAACGCGCGTCCAGATATCGATCACCTGGTTGTAACGTTCGTTCTCGGTGATAAGACCCATCAGGTAGTTGTTCCAGACGTTTTCAACATCGCCTTTCGCCTGCTCGATGAGTTTCTCTTTTTCACTTGGAACCATTACGTCGTCCAATCCCATCGACAAACCGCCTTTGAAGGCCATTTGGAAACCAAGTTCTTTGATTTCGTCCAGGAATTGAGCCGTACGGGCCACACCAGCCTGTTTGAATACCAAACCAATGATCTGCTGAAGTTTTTTCTTAGTCAACAATTCGTTGATATAACCTACTTCCTCAGGAACAGCCTGGTTGAACAGGAGACGACCTGCAACGGTGTCGATCAGCTTAATTTCAAATGTACCGTCCTCGTTACGAACGCGAACGCGGCATTTGATATTTGCATGTTTCGACAATTTGCCTTCGTTGATCGCGATGATAACCTCATCCGGACCGTAGAAGATTTTGCCTTCACCCTGAATAGGATATTGCTCGGTGCTTACGCGACCTTTTGTCACATAATACAGACCCAAAACCATGTCCTGAGATGGTACCGTAATCGGCGCCCCGTTGGCAGGGTTCAAGATGTTATGCGAAGAAAGCATCAGCATCGAAGCTTCCAATACGGCTTCTTGGCCCAGTGGTACGTGTACCGCCATCTGGTCACCGTCAAAGTCGGCGTTGAATGCCGTACACACCAATGGGTGAAGCTGGATCGCCTTACCTTCGATCAGTTTAGGCTGGAATGCCTGGATACCCAAACGGTGAAGTGTCGGAGCACGGTTAAGCAATACCGGGTGACCTTTCAGCACGTTTTCGAGAATATCCCAGATCACAGGATCCTTGCGGTCTACGATCTTCTTCGCTGATTTCACCGTTTTAACAATACCCCGCTCGATGAGCTTACGGATAATGAACGGCTTGAAAAGCTCGGCAGCCATATCTTTCGGCAGACCGCATTCGTGCAACTTCAATTCAGGACCTACCACGATAACCGAACGACCAGAGTAGTCGACACGCTTACCGAGCAAGTTCTGACGGAAACGGCCTTGCTTACCTTTCAGCATGTCAGAAAGTGATTTCAAAGCACGGTTACCTTCTGAACGTACCGCATTCACTTTACGGCTGTTGTCGAAAAGGGAGTCAACCGCTTCCTGCAACATCCGTTTTTCGTTACGCAAGATCACCTCAGGTGCCTTGATCTCGATGAGGCGTTTCAGACGGTTGTTACGGATGATTACACGACGGTAAAGGTCGTTCAAATCCGAAGTCGCGAAACGACCGCCATCCAGAGGAACCAATGGACGCAATTCTGGTGGAATAACCGGTACCATTTTGATCACCATCCATTCAGGGCGGTTTTCGATACGGGTATTCGCATCACGGAATGCTTCTACCACTTTCAAGCGCTTCAAAGCTTCCGCTTTACGTTGCTGAGAAGTGTCGGTAGCAGCCTGGTGACGGAGTTCGTAAGAAAGTTCGTCGAGCTTAATGCGGCTCAACAGCATTTCCAATGCATCGGCACCCATTTTCGCGATGAATTTGTTGGGATCCGTGTCAGGAAGCAACTGGTTCTCACGCGGGAGCTTGTCGATGATATCGAGGTATTCATCTTCGGTCAGGAAGTCGAGGTAGCCAACGCCGTCCTCTTCTTTGATACCTGGCTGAACTACCGCGTACCGTTCGTAGTAAATGATCTGGTCGAGTTTCTTGGTAGAAAGTCCCAGCAGGTAACCGATTTTGTTCGGCAAGCTGCGGAAGTACCAGATATGTGCAACAGGAACCACCAATTCAATGTGACCCATGCGCTCGCGGCGAACCTTTTTCTCGGTTACCTCTACACCGCAACGGTCGCAGATGATTCCTTTATAACGAATGCGCTTGTATTTCCCGCAGTGACATTCCCAGTCTTTTACAGGACCGAAAATGCGCTCGCAGAACAGACCGCCCATCTCCGGCTTGTAGGTCCGGTAGTTGATGGTTTCAGGCTGGGTTACTTCACCGAAGGAGCTTTCCAGGATGGACTCCGGTGACGCCAGACTGATAGTCATTCTGGAAAAGTCGCTGTTTAATTTTTTATTCTTTTTGAAAGACATAATAAAGAGTCGTTTGTCTGTTAGTCGAAACTAATTCAATTGCTTTTTTTAAGCAGCGCACTTTTCAATGCGCCGCTTACGACTAGAAATTAGTCCAGTGTAATCTCCAATGCTAGTCCGCGAAGCTCGTGAACAAGTACGTTGAATGACTCTGGGATATTTGGTTTCGGAAGGTTTTCACCTTTCACGATCGCTTCGTACGCTTTGGCACGGCCTACCACGTCATCAGATTTCACCGTAAGGATCTCCTGAAGAATGTGCGATGCACCGAACGCTTCAAGCGCCCACACTTCCATTTCACCGAAACGCTGTCCACCGAACTGCGCTTTACCACCCAATGGTTGCTGGGTAATGAGCGAGTATGGCCCGATAGAACGCGCGTGCATTTTATCGTCAACCAAGTGGCCCAGTTTCATCATGTACATCAGACCGACAGTTACCGGCTGGTCGAACTGCTCACCAGTGAGACCATTGTACAGATAAGTACGTCCCCAATCCGGCAGACCTGCTTCTTTCAGCTCAGCAGCAACTTCCGCTTCGGTAGCACCGTCAAAAATCGGTGTTGCGTAGCGGCGGCCGAGTTTCAGACCAGCCCATGCAAGGATGGTTTCGTAAATCTGACCGATGTTCATACGTGATGGTACCCCAAGTGGGTTCAACACGATGTTTACCGGAGTTCCGTCTTCAAGGAATGGCATATCTTCGTCACGAACGATACGGGCAACAACCCCTTTATTACCGTGGCGACCTGCCATTTTATCACCTACTTTCAGTTTACGTTTCTTAGCGATGTAAACTTTCGCGAGTTTCACGATACCAGCAGGTAGTTCATCACCAACTTCCAATGCGAAACGATCGCGTTTGAAGCGGCCCATTACTTCGCTACGGGCATTCAGGTAGTTTTTCAACACCAGTGAAACCTGACGGTTTACGTCGCCGTCTTCGCTCCATGAGTCTGTCAATACGTCTCCGATGAGGTTAACCTCTTCGGGAACTGCGTACTGGCTTTCGTCACGGTACGGGTTGTTGGCAGGGAACAGGTTCTCGGAGATGTTTCTCACGTTGAACTTCATTCCTTTGCTGATCAGTTCGTCACCGAATTTGTGCTTCACGCCTGAGCTGGTTTTGCCATCTGTCAACGTAACCAACTTGTCGATCACACGACCGCGTAATGCAGTCAGGTCACGGCTGTATTTTTTCATCAACAGACGAAGCTCGTCTTTATGTTTTGCACGCTCTTCTTTGGTTGGGCGGGAGAACAGTTTGGTATCGATTACCACACCTTTCATCGATGGCGGTGCTTTTTTGGAAGCATCCTTCACATCACCAGCCTTATCACCGAAGATCGCACGAAGGAGTTTTTCTTCTGGGGTAGGATCAGATTCTCCTTTTGGAGTGATCTTACCGATCAGGATATCACCTTCTTTTACTTCTGTACCTACTTGTACGATACCGTTTTCGTCGAGGTTCTTCACAGTTTCCTCGCTTACGTTAGGGATCTCAGCAGTAAGCTCTTCTTCTCCGCGTTTGGTATCACGCACTTCGAGTTCGAATTCTTCGATGTGTATCGAAGTAAAGATATCGTCGCGTACTACTTTCTCGGAGATTACGATCGCATCCTCGAAGTTGTATCCCTGCCAAGGCATGAATGCAACCAAAAGGTTACGGCCCAATGCAAGCTCACCGCCCTCGGTACCATATCCCTGGCAAAGCGGTTCGCCTTTTTTCACTTTCTGGCCTTTCAACACCATTGGTTGAAGGTTCAAACAAGTGTCCTGGTTGGTACGACGGAATTTAACGAGGTCGTAAGAAACGCTGTCGTCGATGAAGCTCACGAGGCGATCTTCGTCCGTACGGTCATATTTCACGACGATCTTCTTCGCATCTACGAATTCGATTTCGCCGTCGCCTTCTGCTACTACCAATGCACGGGAGTCCATGGCCACGCGGCGTTCCAGACCGGTTCCTACGATAGGAGCCTGCGGACGCAACAGAGGCACACCCTGGCGCTGCATGTTAGATCCCATCAAGGCACGGTTAGCATCATCGTGTTCCAGGAATGGAATCAACGAAGCCGCTACCGATACGATCTGGTTCGCAGCAACGTCCATATAGGATGCTTGCGAAGGGTCCACCATCGGGAAGTCACCTTCGAAACGTGTTTTGATTTTGTCAACGGTGAAGTTTCCTTCCGTATCGACAGAGGCATTCGCCTGCGCGATGTATTTGGAATCTTCTTCTTCCGCCGTCATATAGATCAGCTCATTGGTCAGCTTACCTGCGCTATCGATCACCCGGTAAGGGGTTTCGATGAAGCCCATGCCGTTCACTTTCGCGAAAACGCAAAGTGACGAGATCAGACCGATGTTCGGACCTTCCGGCGTTTCGATTGTACACAGACGCCCGTAGTGCGTGTAGTGAACGTCACGAACCTCGAAACCTGCTCTTTCACGGGAAAGACCACCTGGCCCGAGTGCCGACATACGACGTTTGTGCGTAATCTCAGCCAATGGGTTTGTTTGGTCCATGAACTGAGAAAGCTGGTTGGTACCGAAGAACGAGTTGATTACCGATGACAATGTTCTTGCATTGATCAGGTCAACAGGTTTGAAATCTTCGTTGTCACGTACGTTCATACGCTCCTTGATGGTACGCGCCATACGTGCAAGACCTACGCCGAACTGTGCGTAAAGCTGCTCGCCCACGGTACGTACACGACGGTTTGACAAGTGGTCGATATCATCGACTACCGCTTTCGCATTGATCAGACCGATGAGGTATTTCACGATGGAAACGATATCGCCGGTTGTCAACACGCGAACGTCGAGGCTGGTATCCGATCCCAATTTCTTGTTGATACGGTAACGGCCTACATCACCCAGGTCGTAACGCTTATCCGAGAAGAACAAGCTCTGGATCACGTCACGCGCAGTTTGCTCATCAGGAGCTTCTGCATTACGCAGCTGACGGTAAATTTGCTCAACAGCTTCCTTGTCGGAATTTGAGCTATCTTTTTGAAGCGTATTATAAATGATGTTATAATCCGCTACGTTCATGTCCTCTTTGTGCATGATGATCGACTTCTGACCTGATTCCAGGATCACATCGATATCATCCGCAGAAATAGTAGAGTCACGTTCCAGCAACACTTCGTTACGCTGGATAGAAACTACCTCGCCGGTATCCTCATCCACGAAGTCCTCAGTCCATGTACGGAGAACCCTTGCCGCCAACCGGCGTCCTACTGCCTTTTTCAGGTTAGCAGGTGTTGCGCTGATTTCTTCTGAAAGGCCGAACAGGTCGAGGATGTCTTTATCAGATCCGAAACCGATCGCTCTCAAAAGGGTAGTTACCGGGAACTTCTTCTTACGGTCGATGTACGCGTACATCACGTTGTTCACGTCCGTAGAGAATTCGATCCAGGAACCTTTGAATGGAATAATCCGCGCAGAATATAGTTTGGAGCCATTGGTGTGCTTGCTCATCGAGAAGAACACGCCTGGTGAACGGTGAAGCTGAGATACGATTACGCGCTCAGCACCATTGATCACGAACGAACCACGTTCGGTCATGTAAGGAATGTTTCCAAGGAATACTTCCTGCTCAATGGTTTCAAATTCTTCATGATCGGCGTCGTTACAGATCAGACGCAGTTTCGCCTTCAAAGGCACTGCGTAAGTCAGACCGCGATCGATGGATTCGTCGACAGAATACTTCGGTGGTTCAAGGAGGTAATCGATGAACTCGAGAACGAAGTTCTCACGAGAGTCGGCGATGGGGAAGTTTTCAGCGAAAACTTTGTAAAGTCCTTCTCCGGAACGGTCTTCAACCGATGTATCCAGACTAAAGAAATCACGGAACGATTGTACCTGGATTCCCAAAAGATCGGGATAATCGATAATCTGATTAATCCGCGAGAAGTTCTTTCTTGGTGTTTTTGGATTAATAGTAGCCAAGGCTATTTGTGATTTGGGTTAGCAGAAAAACTAATTAGTTTTAACCTAATCTATTGCCTCGTAGAAGAGTAAAGTTGACGCCCCTGTTCTTCTTTCCTACGAGTAAAGAAGTGTTTCGGGCAAATCAGCTTGGGGAGATTAATGCGGGGCGATCTCGTCGCCACCTCTAACCAGAACGATAAAAAAGTGCTTTTCGTTTGGTTGGTATAGAAAACAGGAAAAGACCTGACGGTTGTCAGGCCTATTCCCTAAGAATTTATCTTCTAATGCTGTGGAGCAAATTACTTCACTTCAACTTCTGCACCAGCTTCTTCAAGTTGCTTTTTCAGAGCGTCAGCTTCGTCTTTAGCAACACCTTCTTTTACAGGTTTTGGAGCGCCGTCAACGAGTTCTTTCGCTTCTTTCAGGCCAAGACCAGTCAGGTCTTTAACCAACTTCACAACAGCAAGTTTACCTGCGCCAGCTGATTTCAAGATTACATCGAAAGATGTTTTTTCTTCAACTGCAGGAGCATCGCTACCACCACCAGCAGGACCTGCTACTACTACTGCACCAGCTGCTGCTGGCTCAATGCCGTACTCGTCTTTAAGAATTGTAGCCAATTCGTTCACTTCTTTAACCGTAAGGTTAACAAGCTGTTCTGCGAAAGCTTTCAAATCTGCCATTTTTATTTTGATTTTTTTGATTATACAATAAGATGATTTAAAAAAGCTCCATTTAATATTAACCCGGAGAGCTAGACCTGGTTACTCAAATTAGTCCTCTTTTTCAGATAAAGTTTTCAGAATACCAGCCAGGTTCTGTCCGCCGCTTGTAAGAGCGCCGATAACATTTTTGGCAGGTGATTGCAACAATCCGATCACTTCGCCGATCAGTTCTTGTTTCGATTTCAGTGAAATCAGAACGTCCAGCTGGCTTTCTCCAACGAAAAGGGCAGTGTCAACAGAAGCTCCTTTGAACTTCAATTTGTCGCTACCTGATTTCTTTTTGAAATCCTTGATCAGTTGTGCAGGTACTTTACCTGACTCCGGGTGAAACATTACTCCGGAAAACCCTTTCAACACTTCGTCGAAAGAAGAATAGTCCGTATCTAGTGTTTCAAGCGCTTTTTTAATCAATGTATTCTTCACAACACGATACTCAACACCACGCTCGAAGCAAAGGCCTCTGAGGGTATTTACCTCGCTCACGGTCATACCGGTTGCGTTGGTAATGTAGAAGTATGGCGTGTTGGCGAATTTTTGACTTAACTCGTCAATAATTACTGCTTTTTCTTCCCGTGTCATATTACAATCCTGGAATCGTGTTTTTGTCAATAATAACACCCGGGCTCATCGTGCTTGACAAGTGAATGCTTTTTACGTAAGTACCTTTTGCCGATGAAGGCTTAAGGCGAACCAAGGTATTGATAACCTCCGTTGCGTTCTGTGCAAGCTGGTCAGTTCCGAAAGAAACTTTACCGATAGAAGTGTGGATGATACCGGTTTTGTCAACTTTGAAGTCGATTTTACCAGCCTTCACTTCTTTCACAGCTTTCGCTACATCCGGAGTTACAGTTCCTGACTTAGGGTTTGGCATCAGACCGCGAGGACCCAACACTTTACCAAGTCTACCTACTTTTGCCATTACACTCGGCATTGTAATAATCACGTCGATGTCTGTCCAGCCTTGCTCGATTTTTGTAATGTATTCGTCAAGACCAACATAATCCGCTCCTGCCTCTTTCGCTTCTGCCTCCTTATCGGGAGTACACAACACCAATACACGAACTTCTTTTCCGGTTCCGTGTGGCAATGTTACCACGCCACGCACCATTTGGTCAGCTTTACGAGGATCTACGCCCAAACGAACGTCGATATCTACGGAAGCATCAAATTTGGTATAGGAAATCGTTTTCAGAACATCCGCAGCTGCTTCCAGGGTATAAGCCTGGGTTGCGTCGTATTTTGAAAGAGCTTCTTTTTGCTTTTTGGTCAATTTTCCCATGTTCTTTGTTTCTTTGGCGTATCTATAAATCTACGCTCAGTTGTTTTCTTCCCATGGGGCCTTGCCAGCCACGGTGATACCCATACTACGAGCCGTTCCCGCGATCATTTTCATAGCAGACTCTACGGTGAAGCAGTTCAGGTCGGGCATTTTAGTTTCAGCGATCGTTTTAACTTGATCCCATGAAACTGATCCTACCTTTACACGGTTTGGCTGAGCCGAACCTGTCTTTACTTTTGAGGCTTCCAGAAGAAGAATAGCGGCCGGGGGGGTTTTGATGACGAAGTCGAAAGACTTGTCTTTGTAGTATGTAATAACTACCGGCAATACCACACCCATTTTATCCTGGGTACGGCCATTGAACTGCTTGCAAAACTCCATGATATTCAAACCCTTCGATCCTAGTGCAGGACCAATTGGAGGTGATGGGTTGGCTTGGCCACCTTTCACCTGCAGTTTGACGTATCCACCTATTTCTTTTGCCATTGTTTTGGAATTTGTCGGTTCATCGATTGACTAGCGGCTCACATGCAGTTGGAAGCCTACCTGCCCGCTATTCGTTCAACTATCCTTTTCTACTTGTGCGTAACTGAGTTCCACGGGTGTATTACGCCCGAATATTTTTACAACTACATTGAGTTTTTTCTTCTCATCGAACACTTCTTCCACCAGACCGATAAATCCGCTGAACGGACCATCTACAACCTTCACGGTCTCGCCTTTGATGAATGACATGCTTGGCGCTTCTTCGTGCTGCTCTGCTTCGTCGACCTTACCGAGGATACGGTTAATTTCGGACTGGCGCAGGGGAACAGGCACTTTGGAATTTCCTTCGGCATTACCCAGGAAACCAATCACGCCGGGAATACTTGTAATAATGTGCAGCACCTCTCCTTTTGACAGATCGGCTGAAATGATAATATACCCGGGAAAGAAGTTCTTTTCCCGTACACGCTTCTTACCGTTACGCATTTCATAAATCTTCTCGGAAGGGATCAGGATTTGCGGAACGAATTCGTTTAGCTTCTGGCGTGTGATTTCATTTTCAATGTAGGACTTGATTTTTTTCTCTTGCCCAGACACTGCCCTTAATACAAACCAATTTAGACTACTCATACCTTTCAGGGGGTTATCTTTACTAAAATAGCCTTAGAAAGACTGGTAAAACAGTTTCAGTGCGTTCTCAAATACGAGATCCATCACACCTACCACGAAGGCAAAAATGAGCGAACCTACAAGCACCAGTGTGGTGTTGGCTTGCAGTTCGTTGAAAGGCGGCCATGTCACATGTTGGGTCATTTCCTCCCAGGACGCTTTCAAAAAAGAAGTAAATTTTTCCATTTCACCTTTTCGATTTATGCACGGGTGGAGAGATTCGAACTCCCATCAACGGTTTTGGAGACCGCTATTCTACCCTTGAACTACACCCGTTTATCGTGCAATTGCCCATTCGGGGCTGCAAAGATACGACTTTTTTATAAAAAACAAGTGCATTCCAAAAGAAATGCACTTGTTTTAATATTGCTATCTTGATTAGTCAAGAATTTCAGTTACCTGACCAGCACCTACGGTACGTCCACCTTCACGAATCGCGAAACGAAGACCTTTTTCCATAGCGATTTTGTTGATCAGTTTCACTTCGATCGTGATGTTGTCACCTGGCATAACCATTTCAACACCTGCTGGAAGCGAGATTTCACCTGTCACGTCAGTGGTACGGAAGTAGAACTGAGGACGGTATTTGTTAAAGAATGGAGTGTGACGTCCACCTTCTTCTTTCGACAGTACGTAAACTTCACCTTTGAAGTGCAAGTGAGGCTTAACTGAACCTGGCTTACAGATAACCATACCACGACGGATCTCTTCTTTGTCGATACCGCGAAGCAACAAACCTACGTTGTCACCAGCTTCACCGCGGTCAAGGATCTTACGGAACATCTCAACACCAGTTACGGTTGATTTAAGACCTTCTGCACCCATACCGAGGATATCAACAGGATCACCAGAGTTGATTACACCACGCTCGATACGACCAGTTGCAACAGTACCACGACCAGTGATCGAGAATACGTCTTCAACAGGCATCAAGAATGGAAGATCAGTCATACGTGGAGGAATTGGAATCCAAGTATCAACAGCTTCCATCAGGTCTTCGATAGTTTTAACCCATTTCGGCTCGCCATTAAGACCACCCAAAGCAGATCCCTGGATTACAGGAATGTTATCGCCATCGAATTCGTAGAAGCTCAGAAGCTCGCGGATTTCCATCTCAACGAGTTCAAGAAGTTCCGGATCATCAACCATGTCCACTTTGTTCATGAACACAACAAGCTGAGGAACACCTACCTGACGAGCAAGAAGGATGTGCTCACGAGTTTGTGGCATTGGACCGTCAGTAGCAGCAACCACGATGATTGCGCCGTCCATCTGAGCAGCACCAGTTACCATGTTCTTCACGTAGTCAGCGTGACCTGGGCAGTCAACGTGCGCATAGTGACGGTTGGCTGTCTGGTATTCTACGTGAGAAGTGTTGATTGTAATACCGCGCTCTTTCTCTTCAGGAGCATTGTCGATTGATGAGAAGTCGCGTTTCTGTGCAAAACCTTTATCAGCCAACACAGTTGTAATCGCCGCTGTAAGGGTAGTTTTACCGTGGTCAACGTGCCCGATAGTACCGATATTTACGTGGGGTTTCGAGCGGTCAAACGTCTCTTTTGCCATGACTTAAGTACGCTTAAAATTAAAAGTTATTACGAATTTATTATACACTACTAATTGATCCTGCTGGCTTCCTGCAATCAAACACCGCAAACGTTACCAAACCAGGATCAAAACCAATGCAGGGACTCTTCCTGCTTTCTGAGCGGCGAAACACCAAACTCAAAATACTGTGAGCTTTTGAGGGGATTTGAACGGCACCGGCCGCCCGGCCCTGACCTCTTCCTTACCAAGGAAGTGCTCAAAAATACTCTGAGCTTTTGAGGGGATTTGAACCCCTGACCTCTTCCTTACCAAGGAAGTGCTCTACCCCTGAGCTACAAAAGCATTGTTACTTCTTTTTCTTTCATCGTCCCAAGGAAGTGCTCTACCGCATCGGCGGACCGCCCTGAGCTCAAAAAGCATTGTTACTAAAAGCATTGTTCTTAGAACCAAAAAGCGATTAGCGAAAGTTATCTATTGAATGTTTTCGCTAATCGCTTCGATGATGCTTCTAATTGAGCGGAAGACGAGGTTCGAACTCGCGACCTATAGCTTGGAAGGCTATCGCTCTACCAGCTGAGCTACTTCCGCATTTGTTTTCGTCTTTACCTCAAAAACTGGTCATAATTGAAGCATTTTCTCAGACTCAAACTGTGGGGGCGGATGGATTCGAACCACCGAAGACATAAGTCAGCAGATTTACAGTCTGCCCCATTTGGCCACTCTGGTACACCCCCAGACAACATTTCAACACAAGCGTGAAAACCGTTTGTTTCACAATTTGGAGTCGCAAAATTATACCCATTTTTTAGATTCTCAAATTCTTTTGAAAAAAAATTAAAAAAAAATGTGGCCTGGAATCAAAAACAGCGATTCCAGGCCACATGGGCACTTTTTCGACTCAAAATAATCTCACCCCAAAACTCAGCATCCGGACCGATGGCCCCCGATTGGCTTCGAAAAGATAGTTCAAGTCATAGTTCACAAAGAAGTCAGGGAAGTTACGGATACCAATTTCGGCAGCTAAACCATAGCGCAAATCTTCGATGTAAAAGTTACGCCGGTCGTGGTCCACATCCTTCGTACCGACCTTGCGGACCTTCGTGTAACTGCCGATCCGGTAACCGCCATAGGCACCCGCGCTGACGTACGATATGAATGAGTGTGAAAAACTTAGCGTAGGCATAACGGAAAGGTTGACGTATGGTACCACGAGTTTCGACTTCCGTACTTCCACCGGTTTCCCCTGGTCGTCTACCACATCCCGGAACTCGACACCATCGTCCGTTTTGACAATCGTGTTATTCCCATCGTACATCATGTTGTACCACGAAAAATCGACACCGAAGTCCAAATGCAGCCGGGCATTCTTACCCCGCACGACACGCGCGCTGGCCACATAACCCAGGCTCACATAGCGCGACCCGAATGGTTTCAGATCATAATCCGATTTATTGAAACCGGCAGTAGCCTCATTGGTGCCATAGGTATTCAGTCCCAATGCGACATTAAAACCCTTCCGCGGACTCGATCCGCCCCATGACTTTCGCTGAAACCGCTTCCCGATTCGCCTGTAAGTCGAATCCGACCCGACTACCTCGTCGCCATCCTTCACCTCCACACCAGAGCCGTCGATGGAAACCTTCGTGTCGCCGTCCTTGATATGGATCCCGCGAAGGCCAATCCTTACGTAGTCCTTATCCGCCGATTGATCGGGATCTTTCAAATATTTATTCCCGTTGAATTCCTCGCGCAGGAACGTCGTGTCGGCCTTTGTGCTGTCCAACCTCACTTTCAGGTCTTTCAGCAATGCATTCAAATCATACTTCATGATCTTTTCAAGCTCCGTCCGGTTTTCGCCGTAAATGATCAGCCGCGTTTTGTCTCCGAAAGTCACGATAATCGAGTCCTTGTCCTGGATACCGGGGCGCCAGTGTTTTTCGTCGGAGGATTTCAACGAACCAGCGCGCGTGCCAATGGCTGCCAATACAAACAGCACCGCCATTGCATATATTTTACTTTTCATGGCACAATAGATTACAGTTTTGTCTTGTCTTTAGGGTGGTCTTTTTCTGAACTTCTGTCTTCCTTGTTACGCAGGCGATCGTCCACACGTGCTACAAGGCTTTTTGGATTAAAACCCACTTCATCCCAGTCGACTTTCTCGCCGGCTCTTGCATTTTTGAGCTGACGGAAAACCCTTGCAAACCGGGTGTTACGTGGCTTCTCTTCCGCTTCATTGGTACCGGTCTCTACCGCCACGACAATCGTTCTTGTCGGTTCGGGCTCCGGCTTGTTTACCCGGCTAACAGCTGGCTCATCGGGCAAAGTCTTGATATCCTGGGCAACAGGACTTTTTATTTGCCCCGATTGAATCGCATTCACCGGAACATCTGGTTTCTCCGCAATAGCCACCATCGGCACATTCTGAATTGGCTCAGCATCGGCAACCGATGTTTCCGTTACCTGTCTGGGCGCTTCTGGTGTTTTGGTTATTTTGTTGAAATGCGTAGCTCGTTTAACATTCTCCTGATCAACGGCCGATCCGATATTCTTTTCGTCTGCAACCGCCAACTGTTCAACCGGCTCATCTGACTTTCTAATCCGAGAAACCGCCGAATCAACTGGCGCAGGCTTAACCACTGCAACGGTCTGTTGCGATTGAATGCCTCCCGGTGAAACACCCTGCTGATTCTGCCAAACCAGGTATCCTCCCATCACCGCCGCAGCCACACCGGCCGCAGCATACCAACCCCACACAGCCGCGCGACGCATCGCCGGACGACTCTTCGCCGGTTGCTTTTCCTGAATTTTCAGCCACGCATTTTCCGAAGGTGTACGTTCCAAACCTTCGAGTTTGCGCTTGAAAAGATCATCAACAGGATGCTTTTTCATAGTCTACTTTTTTTTTATAATCATTCTGCCATTCCGCCACCATCTTCTGCAACAATGCGCGGGCGCGGTGCAATTGTGATTTCGATGTACTTTCAGTAATACCCAGCATTTGGGCAATTTCAATATGTGCGTAGCCTTCAATGGCGTACAGGTTAAAAACCGTCCGGTAACCTACCGGCAGGGCCTCAATCAAGGCCATCAATTCCTCTGTTTCCAGGTTTTGATCGGCGTGGATGTAATCGGGAATGTTGTTGGCCTCATCCGACAGGTTATCTTCCAGAATCCGCTTTTGTTTCCGCAAATAGCCCAACGACTCGTTCACCATGATTCTCCTGATCCATCCCTCGAAACTCCCGTCGCTATTGAACTGGTTAATTTTTTCAAAAACCTTTAAAAACCCCTCCACCATTACATCTTCGGCCGCCATTTCGTCGCATACATAGCGGAAGCACAAAGCCAGCATTCGATGGCTGTACTTATCGTAAAGCTGTCGCTGCGCCTTCGGATCTTCCTTCCTGAGAGCTTTGACGAGCTGTGCTTCCTGGCTAAATAATGCTAAAATTCGACCCATTCTAATTGGTGGTTTCGACAGCAAGATGCGCAATCCTCCGCGTGAGGTTGCATGTGCCGGAAAAGTTTTTTGATATATTTTTTAGCTTTGATGCGAATATCACTCATTGATCACCAAAAGGACTTTTCTCCCATGCTCGACTCCTCTGCGCCCATCGGAATTTTTGACAGCGGAATCGGCGGTATGACCGTCGCCAGTGCCGTAACCCGGTTGCTTCCCCAGGAAAACACCATCTATTTCGGCGACACGGCGCATTTACCTTATGGCGACAAGTCCACGGCGGCTATCCAGGCTTATTCGATCAAAATCTGCAATATGCTTTTACAGCAGAACTGCAAACTGATCCTTATTGCCTGCAACTCCGCTTCCGCAGCCGCGTACGAGCTCGTGCGCGAGTACGTAGGGAGCAAAGCGAAGGTCCTGAATGTGATCGATCCGGTGGTGGATTATGTAAAGGAGCATTATGAAGGGAAAACCATCGGCCTGATCGGTACGAAGCAAACCGTCCTTTCCAATGTGTATAAAAAGAAAGTCGATGCGCTGGATCGCAACATTCACCTGAAATCCCTCGCTACGCCATTACTCGCACCGATGATCGAGGAAGGTTTTTTCGACAACAACATCAGTGAAAGCGTAATTGCCAATTACCTTTCCGATCCCTCTCTGAATGGCATTGAGGCATTGATCCTCGGCTGCACACATTACCCGTTGATCAAAACACAGATCCGCAAATTCTATGGAGATACGGTAGAGACGCTCGACACCTCGGAGATCGTCGCAAGATCCCTGAAAGCATGGCTCGAACAGCATTACCTGATCAACGAGAAAGGGGAAGGCAAACGGCAGTTCTACGTGTCGGATTACACATTGTCATTTGAGCAATCCACCAACATTTTCTTCGGTCGGCAAATCCAGCTCGAACATTACCCGTTGTGGGAGTAATGCATTAGTAAATCAGCTTCACCGGCCCTAGCAAGCCCGAAGGCATCGGATGCCAGCGTGTCGCGTCAAATTTCTTGTATGTGATATCCACGATATTGATATCATAAAATTTCTTCCAGTCGGGCTGTTGCTGGTCGCGGAGGCGCATATAGTTGGCAGAGAGATTCGTCACCTCGATTTCGAGGATATTGCCCTTGGCCTTCAACGCCCTTCCGGCCGGTAGTATAAATGGGATGTGCCAGGCAACACCGAGATCTTTGTCGTTCAATTTTACCGCTGCTGCCTCGCGCACATCGCCCAAATCCAGCGCTGCATTTGCGTATGTAGCGATCGGACCGGGCAAGTCAAAGGTAATGCGGTACTTCGCCTTTCCGGAGAAGTACTCCGCAGAATCCGGCAGCGAAGTCCAGGACGTAAGTGCTGTAAGTTGGGCTGGGGCCGGCAAATCCGGCTTTCCATTCAAAAATGTGAGCTCCCATTTCCCTTTAATATCAAAATGCTGGCCCGTGTCGCTTACTTCCGGCGCATCGTAGCCGTCGGCCGACGTCGTCAAAAAGCACGACTCTCCTGGCAAAAGCCTCAGGAAAACCTCTTCATTACCTTTGCTACCGCGTGCTTTCAGTGTCGACACACCTCTAAGCGGGTCCGATTTAAACAGGTGACCGCCCCTGCCGAGCCTTATCCAACCTTCCCTGAATGTGTTTCCCACATTCGCTACGAAATACAATGGCACACCGTCCGCTTCCTTCTTGCGGATGAACGTCAACCCTTTCTCTGCCAACTGTTCCCTCACAACCCCGTTCTCTGCCAAATCAGCATTCAGATCAGACGAAACCTTCACGTTTTTAAGACTTGAAAGTCGTGTCAGGCTAGCGCTAAATATTTTTTGTCGCTCGTGATGGTTTACATTACCGGTTACCGTGGTTGGCAATTTACCATCGACCAGGACTTTTGCCCCCGCATTGGCCAGCCGCTCTATTTCCTTCAAAGTCTCCCCCGACAGGTAAGTTGCGGACGGGACAAGCAAAGTTCTGTAAGTAGCATTTCCTGAATTCAAAACGCCGTTAGCCTCGACCGTAAACTTTTTCAACTGCAAATCCGACACGAAATCGAACGCGTAACCTTCCTTCCAAAGCCTTTCCGACAGTTTTCCAAACGGCAAATCCAGCAGCCAGCGATCTACATGGTGGACTTCCAGCAAATGCACGCCTGCACCCGATTTAGCTTTGGTAGCCCATAAATCGTGGATCGGGAAATAGACCAGCACATCGTTGTCCGGCTTGCTGTTTTGCAAGAGACGTTGGCAAAGGTCCACGTACCGGTTCAGCAGCGGGAAATGCTCCGAGAAATGGGATGATTTACCAAAATTGGTAGAGGCGTAAAACAACCAGCCGGGGAAGCCTTCCCTTTCCGGAGAATAGGTTGTGCCGTGGTAAAAAATATGGTTAATCCCGGCAATAAACAGCTCATCGATTTGCGGTTTGATTTGAGATAGTGAAACCTTGAAATGATTAGCCAGCCAGGTGCCGGTTTCGGAACTGACCAGTTTTTTACCCGACAAATTAGCAGCTGACGAGGCGAACTTCATCGCCAACGGGTTTGGAGTACCGAACTGATCGATGGAATAATCAGGATCGACGCGCAGGCCGGGAATACTGAAACGGCTCGTACCAAATGATTCCGTTTCCGGAATATCCGCCGCATCATACAAATCGAGCAGGTTACCGGGCGATCCGTGTGCCTGGTAACGCGTTACGAATCCGTTCGCACGGCTCCATTCCGTCCAGGGCTTTGCATACCGTTCCAGCAGCAACTCGGCTAACGTCTGGTGATAATCAATTTTAACTAATGTCGCTTCGGAATTTCCTGTGGAATCGTTCAATAACGAAAGCTTGCTCAGCAGGTCATACTTCCGCCGGGATTGAAATTGCTGGACAAAATCTGTTGTCCAATTGGCGCCGTACGCTTCGTAGGAATCATTATACATCGCCCTCGGTTTCTCGGAAGTCTTGCTGAATGCCGAATCGAACCGGGAAAGATATTCCGCCATCCCATTTGCATTGAACGGGTCCAGCACCAATCCTTCCCCACCAGGCGCAGCCCGCTTCACTTTCTGGCCTGTTGGTTTTACCACCGGTTTCCCATCCACGATCGTCATACTTTGTGCAGCAGCGGCCGCCACCACATTCGGTCCACCGAACGGCCAGCCCGTACCTGTGGTCATGTCCACGCCCAGTCCGAGGCGCTTGCCTTCCCGCACAGTATGCTGCATTGCTTCCAGCCATTGGTTTCCCAAAAAGGAGATTGCCACTTTCTCATAGCCCTTCACCCCATAAATCGGAATAATATGCACGCCGCCGAGCCCCGACTTACTGAAATATTCGAGCTGGGCCGTAATATCCGCCTTGGTAACCGCACTACCCATCCACCACCAGTAAGTCCAGGGTTTGGAGGTCGACAATTTTTGCGCATTACTATGGGCAAATTGGGCGAGTATCAGGAAAACAGCGAGTAGAATCCGAAGCATGACTGGACATTGTTTTTCTTTAAAGACGCGCAAAGCATTATCTACGCCACTACAAGGAAATATTTTGCCAAAAACCTCATGCACAAAAAAGGGCAGAACCGCATGGTCCTGCCCTTGAATATCTTCTTTTGCAAATCAGTTCTCGTATGCGGATCGCACGCGCGCAGCTACGAATTGACGCTCGGCTTGCGCCCGCTTGGAATTACGGTACCAGAGGTAACCGATCACCGCTACGAGGATATAGGGGATCACAAAGAGGAACATGATACCAGTATTCAATCCGACACCTACATTGTTTCGCCCGTTACCCATCGAGCTCTCCACTGATCCGCGGCACATAGCACATTGTGCGAACGCCCCTGCACTGTTCATCACGAACAGGATTACCATTCCGGATATTGCCAAAAACTTTTTCATACGTAATAAGGACTAATCATCAAGTAAACGATCACACCGGTAACACTCACATAAAGCCAGATCGGCATGGCCCATTTCACAGCTTTCCGGTGTTCCGGAATCTGGTTGGTATATCCGAAATACACCGCCCGTAATACAAACCAAACGACCCCGATCGACAACACGATATGTGAGATCAGCAAAAAGTAATAAACAGGCCGTACAACTCCGGTTCCACCGAATGGCGTTGCTTCGTTAGAAATGTGGTAAAGAACGTAGCACACCAGAAACACTGAACCCAGCGCGAATGCCGCCGTCATCGTCTGGCGATGTGCGGTTACATTTTTTTGCTTGATAAAATAATAGCCCATGATGAGCAACATGGCCGTCAGCGTATTAATCACGCCAATCACGTGCGGCAGAACTTTCGTCCACGCACCGAGATCGATCTTCTGCCGGATTCCCAGCAACAATGCAACCACCACCGGAATGACGACTGCCAGAACATTGATGATACGTTCGTATTTTGGTTTTCTTTCGATTGTTAATGTAGCCATACCCACTTATTTCTCATTCTTCTTTTCATAATCGAGGATCTTGATCTCGGCCATCAACCGGTCGGTTCCCTCCCCATCTCCGGCCTTATAAAAGCCCCTCACCTGCCTGTTACGGTCAATCAGCACAATCTGTCCTGCCCGACCGTTCATTGCGTCGCTTCCTTTGGCAGCATCTGTCAGCTCTTTCGAAAAACAGTCTGCAATCGTCACACTGTCCGCCTTTACCGACTGCCATTCTCCGCGTCTGACAGTATCCGTCGCAATCAACAATACCTGCAATTCCGGAATCCCGGCTTTCAAGGCTGCAATACGAGCTATTTCATCGACTGCTCTGTCGCAAGGCTCCCCGCATTTCGAGGGCATCCGGCTGACGACCGTCAATCGCCCATCCAGGTTTACACCTCCGAACACACCGCAGTCGGCAGAAACCTGATGAAACACGGTATCGCCATTTTGTACGGCGATCGAGCCGCCACCATCCCTTTCCGCCACAAAGTAAGGCAGATCGTAATGGTTCGTCCCGAACAGTTTCAGTAAAGTAAAAATCAAAGCCGGTATTACTAATGTGACGATCAGTAATCCGGCTTTGGGAAATTTCTTCATTCTATTCTATTATCCAAAAATCGCTTCGAAAATCGCATTTCCTTCGAGCAGGAGCGCCAGGATCAACCAGGCTACGAATATGACCGGTACAAGTATCGACCAGATCAGCGTTTTTGTTTCATGTTTCAAGTGCATGAATTCCCCAACGATGTAGAATGCTTTCACGATCGTCATGACGATAAAGATCGAAACTTTAAGAACGCCATGGGGAATTGTAAATGCGATCAAGAACTCGAGTGAGGTGATGATCAAGAGAATCCAAAAGGTTTTCCAGATCGCTTTGCGCTGCTCTGCTCCTGCTTCGGGATCCTGGTTATGTACGTGGTGATGATGTACTTCCGCCATTTTACTTCAATTTTAAATATTGTCCTATAAATTAAACCAGGTAGAAGAATGTAAATACAAACACCCAAACCAGATCCACAAAGTGCCAGTAGAGACCTACCTTCTCAACCATTTCGTAACTTCCTCTCTTGTCGTAGAAACCTGTCGCGGCACGGAAGAAGATCAGAATGTTCAGGATCACACCCGAGAATACGTGCGTTCCGTGGAAACCGGTGATGAAGAAGAAGAAGTCGGCGAATGCAGGAGGGCCGTACTGGTTCTCCGTCAGGTTAGCACCAAAAATCGTTTTCTCAACCCAGGTGCCGTTTTCGATCACTTTCATTACGGTACCTGCGTCGGTTCCGTGGATGAAGTGGCTCCATTCCCAAGCCTGGCAACCAAGGAAGGTAAAACCGCCGAGGATTGTCCAAAGCATATATTTTTCAACATTCGCGCGGTCCATGCGGTGACCAGCTTCCACTGCAAGTACCATTGTAACGGAGCTCGCGATGAGAATGAATGTCATGATACCAACGAATACCAGCGGCAGCGAAACACCGTGCAGGAATGGTACGGCTTCGTAAACCCTTTCAGGCACCGGCCAGTACATGTTGGAGAAGGTGAAATCTTCGTGTTTTCCGGTGAATGCAGGGAAACTAAACCGGGCTGTACCATATGCCACCAGCAAGGCAGAGAAAGTAAAGGTATCCGAGATGAGGAAGAACCACATCATCAGTTTACCGTAACTTGCTTTCATAGGCTCAATACCCCCCAACCACATTTTGGGTTCTACCGCGCCGGGTGTTGTTACATGTGCCGCCATTGATAAAAAAATTATTAATTAAAGGTCAATAAAAAAACAAAAAGGTATAACCAGAGTATATCCAAAAAGTGCCAGTAAGTAGCACTGATCTGAATTCTTCTCAGATTTTTGGAATGCATGTTCAGCTTAAATGCCGAAACCAATGCGAATACCAAAACAATCAGGCCGGTAATGATGTGGAAGCCGTGCAGTCCTGTGAACACGTAAAAGAACGAGCCGGACGGGTTTCCTACAAAATAAACATTCATCGCCACCAGCTCTTTCCAGCCCTGAAACTGCATATAAAGGAAGATCAGGCCGAGTACAAAAGTAATAGAAATTGCTATTTTCAATTGTTGGAACTGATCTTTTTTTGCCGAAAAATAGGCCCATTGCATTGCTACGCTGCTCATTAACAGTACCACTGTACTGTACCAGAAGATCTGCGGCATCTCAAATTCGAGCCAGTTACCTTCTGCACGGCGTACCAGGTATGCACTGCTCTGAGAGGCGAAAAGCATGATAATCGTTACGAGGAACAACCAAAGAATAAACTTCTTCGGGTCCATCGCCAACGTCTCCTGCGGCTCTCTTTCCAATTTATATTGCTGAACGTTTTCCATTTTCTCTCAATTCAATATCACAATTTATCCAACAAAAAAGCAATCTGTACGATAGGCAGGTAAATGAACGATCCGAACATCAACTGCTTCGCGGTCTTGTCCGTACAGGTGCGCATGAGGTGGAACGTCTGCGCGAGGAACAACACCCCGAAAATCGTCGCAATGAATGCGGAATTAATTCCCGTCATTCCCAGTTCGTACGGCAACCAGCCGATCGGAAGCAGAAACAACGTATAGATCATAATCTGCAAAGTCGTATCTGAGTCTTTCAAACCGTTGGCGGGCAACAATTTGAAACCTGCTCTTTTGTAATCTTCATCCAATACCCATGCAATTGCCCAGAAGTGCGGGAATTGCCAGAAGAACTGGATCGCAAACAGGATACCAGGTTCCAGACCAAAATGGTTGGTGGCCGCTACCCAACCGATCATCGGAGGAAATGCGCCGGGGAATGCTCCCACGAACACCGCGATCGGACCGACGCGCTTCAACGGTGTATAAACAAAGCCGTAAAGCACGAGCGACAGCAGGGAAATAAGCCCCGTTGTCAGGTTAAATACCATTACAAATATCGCCAGCGAAGCCACCCCGAGAATTACTGCCCAGACAGCAGCTTGCTCCACCGTAATTCTTCCGCTTGGCAACGGCCGTGAAGCCGTTCTTTTCATCATTTTGTCCAGATCCTTTTCGAGGATCTGGTTGATAATGTTGGCAGCACCGGTAATACCGATCGACGCCAGGATGAAAAGCACCATATCGGAGGTTTTCACTTCTTTCGCGCCCAGGCAATATCCCATTGCACCGGAGAACGCGATCAATGACGCCAACCGGAATTTGAGTAATTCAAATAAAACCCCTAATCTCTCTCTGATCTTCCCAACCCCACCTGCACTTTCCTCTACTGAAATCATTATTACAGAAATTGAAAATTCTAAAATTGGCTACCAGCCGTCGCGGCCACGCCTTTGTATTTTAAATACTTCTTACCGTTCACAACCAGCCATACGATAAATTGCAAGCCGATCAAAAGAATCGCGAATGTAAGGTGAATAGGTTGAGCAAATGCGGGAACCCCGAAATACGCCATGATTACACCTGTTGCGATCTCCGCTATCAATATCCAGAAACACGCTTTGGCTATTTTGCCTGCTACCGTCCCCTGGTTACCGGATTTTAAAACCTTGTTGATCCAGATTGCATTCACAACAAAGACCAGAATTGAAAATGACCGGTGTATGTAAAAATTAGCTCCTAACTCGTCAATCCATTGTGACCGTGCACCATAACCAAGCTTCATGATCACCACATCCATCTCCTCACGCACCTGCGTCCCAAGCAAAATCTGGAACAACGATAGCGCCATTACTGCGATACCTATTCCACTGAGCGCCTTCTCGCTCCCCTCTCGCAACGTAAGAACCTTTTCGACATAGCCGGCCCACGTAAATACATAGAGCACGATGAAAATAATCACTATGGCTAGGAGCATGTGTACTGTGACGATCAGCGGATGAAGCTCAAAAGACACCACTTTCGCACCGAGCCAGCCCTGGAAGCCCGTCAGCAGAAATGCTCCGAGGCTCCAAAAGAATACTTGCTTGTTTCCGGATTTCAGAAAAGGAATGGAGGCCAAAAGCATCAAAAAAATGATGATACCAGTAAGCGCTCCCACAAGCCTGTTTACGTACTCGGTCCAGGTTTTCGTCGCATTAAACTCGACTTCTCCTTTCAGCTTCGCACCGTAAATCTCCTTGTAATTGGGAGGAAGTTGTGATGCTTCGGTAGGAGGGACCCATCTGCCGAAGCATTTAGGCCAGTCGGGACAGCCCATTCCTGAGCCTGTGCTTCTCACCACGCCGCCTGCTATCACTACCAGGTACAGCGAAATGAGCGTATTCAAAGCGAATCGCCGGAACCGGCGATTCGCTTTAAGATCAATGATGTGTTTTGAATTGGTCATTGAAGTTTTGTGACTCAATCACCTTTTCGGTCGCGATCAGCTCATTCTCATGAGGGAAGTTCGATTCAGGTGTTTGAGAATACGGGATGTTCTGAGGAATGAAATCCTCTTTGGCTCCCGGTTTGCTGTAATCATATGACCAACGATATACCGCAGGAATTTCGCCTTCCCAGTTTCCGTGACCCGGAACGATAGGTGCAGTCCATTCGAGCGTGTTTGAACGCCATGGGTTTTGCGGAGCTTTTCTTCCTTTGAAAATGCTGTAAAAGAAGTTCCAGAGGAATATGAACTGTGCAAGGAACGTGAATATCGCTGCGATAGAGATAAACATGTTCATATCCATGAACTTATGCGTAAAGTCGTAGCTGGTGAACTGGTAGTAACGACGAGGGAAGCCCGCGATACCTACGTAGTGCATTGGGATAAACACCAGGTAAATTCCGATGAAAGTTAACCAGAAGTGAGCCTGACCCAATGAAGTGTTCATCATACGGCCGAACATCTTAGGGAACCAGTGGTAAACCCCTGCAAACAGACCGAAGGCCGATGCAGCACCCATTACCAAGTGGAAGTGAGCTACTACGAAGTAAGTATCGTGCAATTGAATATCCAATGCACTGTTACCCAGGATAATACCGGTCAAACCACCTGATACGAACAGGGAAACCAGACCGATCGAGAACAACATACCAGGGGTAAATACGATGTTACCTTTCCAGAGTGTTGTGATGTAGTTAAAGCCTTTCACCGCAGAAGGTACCGCGATAATCAGCGTCAGGAACATGAAGACCGATCCGAGGAATGGGTTCATACCTGTTACGAACATGTGGTGCGCCCATACGATAAATGCAAGGAATGCAATACCGAGCATGGAAGCGATCATCGCGCGGTAACCGAAGATCGGCTTGCGTGAGTTCGTCGCGATTACTTCGGAGGTGATACCCAAAGCTGGAAGCAATACGATGTATACCTCAGGGTGACCAAGGAACCAGAACAAGTGCTGGAACAGGATCGGGCTACCACCCACGTTTGGCAGCGCTTCACCATTAATGTAAATGTCGGAAAGATAGAAGCTGGTACCGAAGTGACGGTCGAAAATCAGCAACAATACAGACGAAAGCAATACAGGGAACGAAATCAGACCCAGTACCGCAGTAATCAGGAATGACCAGATCGTCAAAGGAAGGCGGTCGAAAGACATACCTCTTGTACGCAGGTTGATAACTGTGGTAATGTAGTTGATACCACCCAACAGCTGTGACACGATAAAGAATGCCATACTAGCCAACCACAATGTCATACCCATGCCTGAGCCAGGGTGTGCCTGTGGCAATGCGCTCAATGGAGGGTAAATTACCCAGCCACCTGCCGCAGGGCCTTGTTGCAGGAACAAAGAAGCGAACATGATTACGCTGGCCAGGAAGAAGAACCAGTAAGAGAGCATGTTCATGAAACCTGACGCCATATCACGTGCTCCTACTTGAAGCGGGATCAGGAAGTTACTGAAAGTACCGCTCAAACCGGCCGTCAATACGAAGAATACCATGATGGTACCGTGCATTGTAACCAAAGCCAGGTAGAAGTTCGGGTCGAGCTTACCTGCGTCGCTGATCCAGCCACCAAGGATAGGCTTCAACCATGACAGGTTAGAATCGGGCAAACCGAGCTGGATACGGAAGATCACCGACATGGTAATCCCGATAACAGCCCACAAAATACCCGTGATCAGATACTGCTTGGCGATTACCTTGTGATCTTCACAAAATATATATTTCTGCCAAAAGCTTTGTGCTTCGTGGTGGTGGGCATGCTCGTCTGCGTGGTGGTGAGCTGTTTCCAATCCTTCAATAGCTGACATATACTTTTATTGTATTTTAATTAATAGAATTATCGTAGACTAGAACTTGCTCCGGCACCGCCAGCTGATGTTGCTGAGCTGTCGGCGGCAGGCGTTGCTGCTTCGGCAGGCACATATTTCATCGCCTTTGCTTTCAGATTCTCAGGAACTTTCGCAAGATATTCTGGGTAAGTCGACAGGAAAGTAGCCTGCTCTGAAACCCATTTTTTGTATGTAGCCTCGTCGTCTACGATCAATCTCATTTTCATTGAAAAGTGACCTTGTCCACATACCTCTGTACAAGCAATCTCGTAGTCAAATTTCGGGTTACCGGTTTCGGCACGCATATCAGCGGTTGTCTTGTCCGGTACGAACCAGAATTTGGTAGGCATACCAGGAACTGCGTCCATCTTCACACGCATGTGCGGAATAAATACGCTGTGCAACACGTCGCGCGCACGGATTTTCAATAGTACCGGACGTCCTACCGGGATGTGCATTTCAGAAGGGTTGGTGAAATCGTCGAAAGAATTTTCGTCCGACAAATCGATACCTACCTCGTTTTGTGCATCAATCAGTTTATAGTTGTAATCACCCAGCTTGTTATTATCCACACCACCGTAACGGGCGATCCAGTTGAACTGCTTACCGGTGATCTCGATTACTTCCGCATCGCGCGGTGCTTCTGCAGTGATATCCGACCATGCTTTCCAACCTGTGAATACCAGCAACGCCATTACGATAGCAGGGATAATCGTCCAGATCAATTCCAGTTTGTGGTTTTCAGGATAGAATGTAGCTCTATGTCCCTTCTTGAACTGGTACTTCCAGGAGAAAAAGAACACCAGGAAGTTTACGATAATGAAAGGAATCGTAAGGATACCCATCGAGAACCAGAAAAGGTCGTCGGTTCTTCTACCGTGTACAGAAGATGCCTCCGGCAGGAAGAATTCGCGTGAATGCAGGTAAGACCAGGTAATTGCCACAGCACCAATCAACAACACCACGATGAACATGGCACCATTGAATTTATTACCAGAAGTTTCAACCTCCTCTGAATCGGTTTTGTTGATACTCTTCAAAACACCCTGCAACCTGGATATCACAACCCCGGTGAGGACAATAAATACAAGAGCAACTAATGCGATAATAATATACATGATGATTTACTGGTTTTGCAATTAGGCGATATCGTGATGCAGTGATTCCTCCAACATCGGGTGATTTCTCGGGATCAGATTTGCCTTGGTCAACTGGTTTGCGATTGAATATGCAAAGGCACAAAGGAAGATCAGGAAAAAGCCCCACTCCAAAGGTCCAAGCGAAGCGCTAGCACCTACCGTTCCCGGCATAATGTTCGTGTAGAAATCGAACCAGTGTCCGACGATCACACTCCAGCAAGCCACTTTCAAAATCGAATGCGTACCCTTCGCGTCGCGGGTCATCAACACCAGGAACGGGAAGAAGAAGTTCATGAACAACGTGATAAAGAAAGGCGCCTTGAAGAAACCTCCGTGTCCGCGGAAACGCTCGATGAAATAGATCGTTTCTTCCGGAAGGTTAGCATAGTAGATCAAAAGGAATTGTGCGAACCACACATATGTCCAGAAAATACTGAACGCAAATACAAACTTACCAAGATCGCGCAGGTGACTGGTGTTAACGGCTCTCAGATAACCTCTCTCACGAAGCATTACGATCGTCAGGGTGATTACCGCCAGACCAGCTACGTGCCAGCTAGCCAAAGTATACCAACCGAACATGGTACTGAACCAGTGTGTGTCGATTGACATCACGAAGTCCCAGGCAGATGTAGACGACGTCACACCGAATACCACCAGAAACGCCGTTCCGATACGGATTGACTTTTCGTAGAACTCAGTTCCGCCGATCTCGTCTTCCTGCAATGAAAGGTTACGGATCACTCTCCACAGATAATACCAGATTGCGAAATAAGCAACGAGGCGGATCAGGAAGAAAGGTGTATTCAAATAGCCACGCTTACCAGCGATGATTTTGTCATATTCAGGACCGCCTATTTCGTAAAGTCCCTCGTGCGTCCAGTGGAAAAGGTCGTGTCCGCCAAGGAGGAAAGTAGCGATCAGTACTACGCCTGTTACAGGAAGAAATGCAGGTAACGCCTCAGGTACTCTCTTGAATACTGCCGACCAACCAGCTTGTGCCAGGTAGTTGTAAGAAAGGAAGAACATCCCGATAACGGACATTCCGGTAAAATATACACCATTTACCCAAAGGTTAGCCCAAATGCGCGCCACCCAGCTCTTCGCGTGGTGACCGCCTTCCGCCGCAGCGCCGTGTGCGTCCGCGCCATGTGCCGCAGCCGCCGCTCCGTGCTCAGCCGCCGCATGACCTGCCGCCGCAGCATGTTCTGCTCCGTGCGCAGCCACTTCATGACCACCACCGCCATTGGCTGCGAGGTATGCTCCTAATAGTACAAGAGCCAGTCCTACACCGCCACCAATGAGCAAACTTCTCTTAGCTCCCGATGTAAATTCAAACCGTTCTTCAATAGAAGGAATCGAATGTCCTGATGCCATTATTTAAAATATTTCTCTGTTTTCAAAATTGTACTTAAGCCCCTTTCTGCAATTTCTGTACGTAGTGTACGATCTTCCAGCGTTCCTCAGGGTTGATCTGGGATCCGTGAGGCCACATGCGCGCTTTCCCGTGTGTGATCACGTGGAAAATATGTCCTTCATTCAGGTTCTTGTAAGCATCGCTCGCGTAGTTGGGAACACCTTTGTACATCGCGCCCACTTTTCCGTCACCGGCACCGGAAGCACCGTGGCAATGCTGGCAATATCTGTCGTAAAGTACTTTTCCTTCTGCCAGCGTTTTCTCGTTCAGAGGAACTGGATTTTTTAGTACTCTTTCTGAAATCTCGATACTATCGGCCGGGATGTTGTAAACCATCAGGTCAACAACTGCCGAGTCTGAAGAACCGAAGCTTGTGTGGTAGTTACGACGGGCAACAGTACCAGCTACCGGCAAACGCATGGTCAGCCCCTGCGGGTTGATCGGGTTCGCCTTCTCCTGCTTGTATGGTTCATAACCTACCGGCAGGTACATATTCGGTGCATATTCCTTTCCAGGATTGTTAGGATCCTTTTTACAACCAGCGGCAGCAGTAAGCAATACGGCAGCAACCAATAGAGATCTATATAAACTTTTCAATTTCATTGCTTTAAACGCCATTAGAATTGCTTAATGTTGACTTCTTCTGCTCCGCTGTCTTTCAACGCTCTTGCTATTTCTTCTTCGCTCATTGAGTTTCTGCTCATCTCGATCGCCATTACAAACTTGTTGTCTGTGGCACGTACGTCGAAACGCGGATGGAAATGAGTACCAGGTCCGAGTCCATTCGAAATGAAGAAGGTAATCACCATACCGAATGCAGTGAAAAGCACTGTTCCTTCGAAAGTAATGGGGATATAGTTAGGAATCGAGATCGGATCTTTACCACCGATGATCATCGGCCAGTCAAATCCCATTGTCCAGATCATCAGCGTCAGCACGCAGCAGCATCCTGTCACTCCGAACATAAAGGCAGCGATACCGATACGCGTTCTTGGGTGCCCCAGTGCTTCGTCCAATCCGTGGATAGGGAATGGAGAGTATACTTCTTTGATTTTCACACCGGCTTTTCTCAGCTTAGGTACCGCGTGAAGAACAGTATCGTCATCGTCGTAAACTCCGACCAAATATTTACCAGATAATTCTGCCATACTATTACTTAATTATAATCTCTATAATTCGCTTTTTCGCAATGCTTTTATTCCTGATCCTTGTTATAAACCGGCTCAGCAGTTCCGCGCTGTCTCACTTTCGCAACTCCGGCGATCTTAGCTGGAAGCTGTGCAGAAGTCGAGCGCAATACCGCTTTCACTTCCGCCATGTTTACTACCGGCAGATATTTCGAGAACAGGAGGAACAATGTGAAGAACAAACCGAAGGAGAAAATGTAATCCCCGATATCGTATCTCGTTGGAGAGAACATCGACCAGCTTGAAGGAACGTAGTCACGGTGCAGGGAGGTCACGATAATTACGAAACGCTCGAACCACATACCGATGTTTACAACCACAGAGATGAAGAATGTAAACGTGATGTTGCGACGCAGTTTTCTTGACCAGAAAAGCTGTGGAGAGATTACGTTACAGGTCATCATCGCCCAGTATGCCCACCAGTAAGGACCGGTCATACGGTTGAAGAACGCGTAGTATTCGTATTCAACACCACCGTACCATGCGATAAAGAACTCGGTGATATAAGCCACACCTACAACAGAACCTGTCAGCGTGATTACCTTGTTCATCGTTTCGATGTGCTCAAGGGTAATGTAGTCTTCCAATTTGTAAACTACACGTGTGATCAACATCAGGTTTTGTACCATCGCGAATCCGGAGAAGATCGCACCCGCAACGAAGTACGGAGGGAAGATGGTCGTGTGCCATCCCGGGATTACCGAGGTAGCAAAGTCCATACTTACAATGGTGTGTACCGAAAGTACGAGTGGCGTAGAAAGACCCGCAAGGATCAAAGAGATGTATTCGTAACGTGCCCAGGTCTTAGCTGAACCGTCCCAGCCCATTGCAAATGTTCCGTACATGAATTTCGAAACTTTGCTGGTAGCGCGGTCACGGATGGTAGCAAGGTCAGGAATCAGACCGATGTACCAGAATACCAACGATACGGAGAAATAAGTACTAATCGCGAATACGTCCCAAACGAGCGGTGAGTTGAAGTTAACCCAAAGTGAACCGAATGCGTTTGGCAATGGGAGAGCCCAGTAAGCCATCCAGGGACGACCCATGTGCATCAAAATAAAAGAAGCAGCACAAATAACGGCGAAGATCGTCATCGCTTCCGCTGCGCGGTTGATGGAAGTTCTCCATTTCTGACGGAAGAGCAAGAGGATCGCGGAGATCAGCGTTCCCGCGTGACCGATACCTACCCACCATACGAAGTTGGTGATGTCCCAGGCCCAACCTACTGTTTTATTCAAACCCCAAACTCCGAGGCCTTCCCACCAGGTCCAGGCAAGACACACAGATCCATACGCCAGAACGATGAGCGAAAGTCCGAAAGCAATCTTCCATTCTTTCGTTGGAGTTGCCTCCACGTGACGACATATGTCTTCCGTTACGTCCGCGTACGTTTTCCCACCTTGGATCAGCGGTTCTCTTACAGGTGAAGTAACATGCATACTACTATTTATTTATAATGATTGGATCGTCAATAATTCTAAACTCTGATATTAAGCGTGCTCTTTCTCAACCTTTTCAGCTTTTGCAGCTGCTGCATCCTTGTTACGGACTTTGGTGAGGTAAGAGATTTGCGGACGAACGTTGATTTCTTCCAGCATGTGGAATGCACGTCCTTCTCTCTCGACTTCGAGCAATTTCGAAATGCGGCTTTCCGGATCGTTCATATCTCCAAAAGTAATCGCGTCGGTAGGGCATGAAGATGCACAAGCCACGTTTACTTCACCGTCAACAATGCGTCTTCTTTCTTTCTTCGCAGTCAGCTTAGCCTCCTGGATTCTGTGAACGCACATCGAGCATTTCTCGATTACCCCTCTTGAACGTACTGTTACATCAGGGTTAATGACCATTTTACCGAGGTCATTGTTGAATGCGTAATCGAAGTTGTCGTTATCAAAATATTTGAACCAGTTGAAGCGACGTACTTTATATGGACAGTTGTTTGCACAATATCTCGTACCTACGCAACGGTTGTAAGCCATTTGGTTCAAGCCCTCAGAGCTGTGGGTGGTAGCCAATACCGGACATACCGTCTCGCAAGGAGCATTGTTACAGTGCTGGCAAAGCATTGGCTGGAATGTAACCTCTGGGTTTTCAGAAGCGATTTCCAATCCTCTCAGATCTTCTACATCCGCATCGCTGCTGTAATAGCGGTCGATACGCAGCCAGTGCATTTCACGGGCGTTGATGATTTCCTGACGGCCAACCACCGGAATGTTGTTCTCGTTCTGGCAGCTGATCACGCAAGATCCGCAACCAAAGCAGGTGTTCAGGTCGATCACCATACCCCACGAGTGGTTTTTGTATTTGTGACCGTTCCAGAGTGAGAGATCAGTTGCATCCACTTCACCTTCCGAAGTCTGGATTTTCGGAACGAAACGTCCGGCCATCGGGTCCTTCTGGAAGTGAGCGAGTACAGTCTCTTGCAGAACCGACTTACGGTTCATTACGGTATTGTGCGTCTGAGTCTGAGCGATCTCGCGGGTATCACCTGTTTTCGAAACAGTTACTTCACCCGGAGTGAAGTTCAGGAAACCGTCGGTGAATGTAGCAAACGGGAATACGTTTTTACCTACACCATTAGCTGATTTACCCGCTTTCTCCCGACCGAAACCGATCGCAACCGCTACCGTTCCCTGTGCAAGACCCGGCTGAATAATCACCGGCAATTCAACTGTTTTGCCTTTCAGATCTACTTTCACCACGTCTCCTTGTGCAAGGCCGAGCTCAGTAGCAGTTTTTTGTGAAAGACCAGCGTGGTTATCCCAGCAAGCCTTTGTAATCGGATCAGGGTTTTCCTGCAGCCAAGGGTTGTTTGCAGCGAAACCTGTACCCAAACCTACGTTTTCGAAAATCGCAAGTTCAAGGCCTGACGAAGATGCTTTGTATCTCTTAGCAACGCCGGCAGCAGCAGCAGCAAGGTTTCCTGAGAACGCAGCACCGGCACCCGTAGCAGCCGAAGCTACATCGAATACGCCGTCGTGCAGAGATTTAATCCAGAATTTCTCGAAGTCACCACCAGCGCTTTGCGGGTAGATGTTCTTTCTCCAATATGCTTTTACATACTCATGGTAATCAGCAGATACTCCTGCCAGTTTCAAGAGTGTAGATTGCGCCTGGCGAGTGCTGAAAATAAGGCTGATCGCCGGCTGCATTAAGCTGTATGATCCTGCAACAGGCTCTGCATCACCCCATGATTCGAGGTAGTGCGGTGCAGGAAGGATGTATTTCAAAAGGGATGATGTTTCATCAGCGCGATCGTTGAATGATACGCTCAATGAAACCTGCGGCAATGCGCCAGCCAGTTCAGCACCACGTGGGTGATCGTAAACCGGGTTAGCACCCCACAAAATCAGTGCAGAAACTTTACCGCCTTTGATCTCATCGATCAGTTGGTTGGTAGCGATATCGTTACCCTGGCGGTAGTTTGCAGGCTTGTCCAAATTGATAGTAGAACCGTAGCTTCCCAGCAGGCTGTTTAGCGCGTTTACTATCACTTGTACCGAAGGATCGTTTACACCCGAAACAACCAATGCCTGGCCTTTCGCAGCAACGAGTTCAGCAGCAGCTTTGTCCAGGTTATCTATATTCAATGCAGGGGTAGCAACGGGAGTACCGCCCAGTTTCGCGGCTACTTTGTTATAAAGTGCAGCTGCTACCAGACCAATCTGCGAAGGTTTTACCGAAGTACGATAATCCGCGTTGGCACCGGTAAGTGAAAGTGTCGATTCGAATTGGTACAAACGGGACATCTGCTTGTTACCTTCCTTATCGCTGCTCACGCGACGGGTGTCGGCAAACTGCTTCGAGAATGTATCAGGTGCAAGCCATGTTCCGAGGAAGTCGCCGTCGATACCTACGATCACTTTCGCTTTGCTGAAATCGTAAGAAGGAATAACGGCTTTGCCGAATGACAACTCATTACCTTTTACAATAGCGTAAGAAGAGTTGGCATCGTAAACCACGTGGGTAGTGGTTGGATATTTCGCAGTGAAGTCTGCAATTACCGCCTTAGTCGACGGGCTCAATATTGTTGAAGTAAGGATACGGATTGCTCCGCCTTTGGCAGCGACCTGTGCAAGTTGATCAGCGATCTCCTTGTCAACAGCTTCCCAGCTCACCTTTGTATCTTCTCCTTTTTTAGGACCTTTCAGTTTCTCATTATCGTACAGGCCGAGCAATGAAGCGTGCGCACGTGAGCTCACACCGTAAGAAACTTTTGAAAGGGAATTGCTTTCTATTTTAATAGGTCGGCCCTCGCGGGTTTTGACCAGAATACTCGCGTAGTCTCCACCTTCTGCGTAAGTGGATGCATACCAGTTAGATATAGTCGGGAATTCACCCTCCGGCTTGTTAACGTAAGGGATCGCTTTTTTAACCGGAGCTTCGCAGGCAGCCAGAGATACCGCCGCCATTCCAAAACCCAGTACTTTAAGGAAATCACGACGATGGGTTCCTACGCCATCCACCAGGCTTTCATACTGACTTTCGGTCGGTGCGCTTGGGAACTCAGAACTTGCATCTTTGACAAACTTTTCGTCATTCCTCAGCTCTTCAAGTCCCCGCCAGTATCTTTTATTAGTATTTTCCATAAAACTATTCAATACAATGAGTTGTATCCGGTATTAATTTCTTGATTAGTAGTGGCACTTAGAACATTCCAAACCACCAATATCCGCTACTTTCAAAGCCTCTTTGCTTTCAGAAGCGTGCAACTGTACCAGCTTATCGTAGTACTGATTGTCTTTGGTATTTACCTCAGTTTTACGGTGACAATCAATACACCATCCCATCGTCAGTGACGAACGTTGCTGTATTACTTCCATTTTCTCAACTTCGCCGTGGCAGTTCTGGCACTCAAGACCACCCACGTTTACGTGCTGCGCGTGGTTGAAGTAAGCCAGGTCAGGCAGGTTGTGAACGCGCACCCATTCGATAGGCTGGTTGTTCTCGATAGAAGTATAAATCTTTTGAATTTCAGGAGATTCCTTTTTGATAACACCGTGGCAGTTCATACAGATGTTAGCAGAAGGGATGTGAGCCGACTTACCGCGGTTAACGCCGGTGTGGCAGTAGTTACAGTCGATTTTGTATTCGCCTGCGTGCAATTTGTGAGAGAATGAAATAGGTTGCTTAGGAGCGTATCCTTGCTGAACCCCTACATTAAACGCACCGTCCAAAGTAGATTTCAAAACGAGCAAAACGAAAATCCAGAGCGTCGCGGAACGAATCGCCGGATCAACCGTAATTCTTTTCAGCAAACCACCGAAGCCTTCGCCGGCAGCAGCCTCAGTTTCAGCACCTCCGCCTTTAACAGCTTTAGATAGAAGCGATACGATCACGAGCAGAACGCCGAGCACCAGTACCATTACAACTACCAATGCAACCAGTACGATCACAAACAGATCGGAAGGAGCACCGCCCTTGGCATCACCAGCAGCAGCGCCGCCAGCAGGAGCAGCACCGGCCGCCGCAGCAGCAGGAGCAGCAGACGCCTGGTCTACATAAGCGAAGATCGCTTTGATGTCGTCATCCGAAAGGTTGGGGAAGCTCGTCATCTGAGCTTTCGAATACTCGTTGTAAATCTTCACAGCGTATTCATCGCCGGAAGCGATCATCGCCGAAGAGTTACGTACCCATTTGGAAAGCCATGCAAAATCGTGGCGGGAGCTTGCCCCTTTCAAACCTGGACCAACTACACGTTCATCTGTTGGAGCGTGGCATTGGGCGCAGTTGTTTTTGAAGATCGACTCACCTTTCGCAGCGTCGCCACCTCCAGCAGGTGCCGCAGCGCCTGCAGCAGCAGTGCTATCCTGAGCAGATACTAAAGTGGGTACGCTTAATAAGATAGCTAAGAGGATAGCTATAAAGGTTTTTGAGTAATTAAAGAAGGAACAAAACTTAGCGTCCATTCGGAATGGTATATTCATAATCAACTATTCATTATTCTTCAACAGACAAAACTAGCTTACGATTTTTTATCCACAAAAGTATTTCAGGGATATTTTACCCCACCTTCTTATTTATAATTTGTCTAATTTGCCTAACTAAATTAACAGCAGTTACAAAATTTCTAGAAGCTGATTTTCAATCAACTAGCAAAAAAAATACCATTTGGAGCTCGTTTAAAAAGCGGTGTCCAAATGGTATTTTTCAGGCATTTAATTGTGTCCAAAATCTGGGGAAAATGACCACAATTCAAGGTGAGGTTCCGAGCGGATTCGAACCGCTGTACGAGGTTTTGCAGACCTCTGCCTAGCCACTCGGCCACGGAACCATTTTTAAAGATTAGCTGCCTGCGCGAGGCTGACAGCTAATCCGGGTGCAAAAGTATTAAAAAATTCTTCCGCACCATATTTTATTTTACTTTTTTCCTTTCTTCTCGCTCTCTTCCAGCTGCTCTTTCAAAGCAGACAGAACGCTAAGGTCTCCGAAAGTAGATTTTTCTACTTCTTTGTTCACTGATTCAGCAGCAGGAGCTTTGGCAGCTTTTGCTTCTTTCTTTTCCTCAGCAGGAACACCTTTTACTTTAGAGTGAGTCAGAACGATTTTCTTCTCGTCTTTCAGGAATTCAAGAACAGTGAAGTCAAGGCTTTCACCTACCTCAGCAAATGTTCCGTCTTCTTTCGCAAGGTTTTTGATAGCAGCAACACCTTCGATTCCGTAAGGAAGTTCGAGTGTAGCGAATTTATCACCTTTAGCAACGATAGTCGATTTGTGTACTGAACCTACTTCGAAAATGCTCTCGAAAGTATCCCATGGGTTTTCTTCAAGCTGCTTGTGACCCAGAGCCAGACGACGGTTTTCCGCGTCAAGTTCAAGAACAACTACTTCCAGCTCGTCGTTTACTTTTACGAAGTCGGAAGGATGCTTGATTTTCTTAGTCCATGAAAGGTCAGAAACGTGTACCAGACCGTCGATACCTTCTTCAAGCTCGATGAAGAGACCGAAGTTGGTCAGGTTACGAACAACACCTTTGTGACGGGTACCGATCGCATATTTCTCTTTCAATGAACCTTGAGTCCAAGGATCTTCGGTGAGTTGTTTGATGCCCAAAGACATTTTGCGCTCCTGACGGTCAAGCGTCAATACAACCGCGCTGATCTCGTCGTTCACGTTCATGAACTCCTGTGGATTGCGCAGGTGCTGAGACCATGACATTTCAGAAACGTGGATCAGACCTTCAACACCTGGTTTGATTTCAAGGAAAGCGCCGTAGTCAGCAACGTTCACGATGCGACCAGTAACTTTCGATCCAACCTGGATTGACTCGTCCAGAGAATCCCATGGGTGAGACTGAAGTTGTTTCAGACCCAAAGAAATGCGTTTTTTCTCTTCGTCGAAGTCGAGAACAACCACGTTCAGTTTCTGATCCAGTGAAAGGAGGTCAGATGGGTGGTTGATACGGCCCCAAGAGATATCAGTAATGTGCAACAAACCATCCACACCACCCAAGTCGATGAACACACCGAAGTTGGTCATGTTTTTGATCACACCTTCCAGTACCTGACCTTTTTCGAGGTTGTTCAGGATTTGCTGACGTTGTGCTTCGAGGTCTTTCTCGATCAGGATTTTGTGTGATACTACTACGTTATCGTTAGCGTAGTTGATTTTCACAACTTTTACTTCCATACGCTTTCCAACGAAAACGTCGAAGTCACGGATTGGCTTCACATCGATTTGTGAACCTGGCAAGAAGGCTTCAATGCCGAAAATATCAACGATAAGACCACCTTTGGTTCTTCTCTTAACATTTGCATCGATAACAACATCCTCGTCGAATGATTTCTGGATGTTATCCCATGCAGTGATAACTTTCGCTTTTTTGCGTGAAAGTACCAGCTGACCTTGTGCGTCTTCCTGGTTCTCTACGTAAACTTCCACTTCGTCGCCGATTTTCAAACCTGGCAGGTCGCGGAATTCATTGGATGAAACGATACCATCAGATTTGAAACCGATGTTCAGGATCACCTCGCGGTCTGTAATACCTACTACAACACCTTTAACTACTTCTTTTTCCGAAACAGGAGAAAGGGTAGTCTCATACATTTGTTCCAGACGGGTACGGTCAGCAGATGAATAAGCGGTTCCGAAACCTTTGTCTGATGCTTTATCCCAATCGAATTCGGGAAGCGGTTGATTTTGTTTTTCCTTAGACATAAATAGGAATAATGGCCCTTCGATACATCAGCCGCCGGGCTAATCGGCTGAAAATTAGTTCAACAAGTATTTTTTGAAAAATCAGGACGCAAAATTACGCAATCCCTGCGAAAATCCGAAGAGCTGGGCGATTTAATTTAACGATCTGAGGCTGAGGTGCCGTCGGGACGTAGAATGGTCAAGTGTGGCCAGGAAGTGGTCAAGTATTGTCAGGGATAGTTAAGTGTAGTCAGGTGTGGGTGCGGGAAGCATTATTGGAGAAGAAATTGTCTGAACATGGCTGATTAACAGAACCTAACAATCAATGACTGCACATGACAACCACTGACCATTCCTTTTCAACCTCTTGACTATTCTTGACAACACCTGACTAAAAGTGACAATGCCTGACAATCAGTGGAGAAGGTACCGATCAGCACGAACGTTCCTTCGATCCGAGATACGGCAGCCACTCATCATCGGCCATGCCTGAAAAATCACGAATGAACATTAAAAAAGAAGGCCGGAACGGTCGCTGCTTTAACGGCATGTCAACCTCTTCCGGCGTATGGTCTCCTTTGCGGGAGTTGCATCTTTTACATGCGGTGGCCAAATTATCCCAGGTGGTTTTCCCTCCCCTGCTTTTCGGCATCACATGGTCCAGGGTCAGATTATCGTGGGTTCCGCAATACTGGCACCTGTTGCCGTCCCGCTTGAAGAGGTTTTGCCTGGTCATGACTACGCCCCTGTACGGTATATGTATGTAGCGATGGAGACGTATCACGACGGGCATGGGGTACCTGTCGTTGACAGTCCTGAGATGCTCCATCTGAGACTCAGCGAGCATTTCGGCTTTTTTCATATAAACCAGCAAAAACGCCTTCGGAACCGTGCAAACACTTAGTGCGCTATAATCTTGATTCAGAACCAGTACTTTACCCATGAGCCCTGTGTGAGTTAATTCCCACAATATAAGAATATTTCACCAGAAAAAACGCTCCGGCATTTTCAAATATTGTTGAAAGAATTTAACAGAAAGTCCCGAGGATCACCGTATTAGCACTTTCTAGGCACCAAACCAGCCGGCTGCTCAGTAACCAGCGCGATCGTTCTCGCGTTTTACGTCGCGCTCTTTGATACTATCGCGCTTGTCATAAAGCTTTTTGCCTTTCGCCAATGCTATGTGCAACTTGGCTAAGCCTCGCTCGCTGGTAAACAACCGGACAGGTATAATCGTAAGGCCAACATCCTTCAAACCTTCTATCAATTTCTTCCGCTCCCTCTTGGTAATCAACAGCTTGCGATCACGCATAGGCTCATGATTATAGTGCGTACCTTCCGTATAAGGTGAAATGTGAAGACTCCGAATGAACAGTTCACCATCCATAAACAGGCAGTAAGCATCCTGAAAATTGACCTTACCCTGCCTGATCGACTTGATTTCGGTGCCCGTGAGCACCATACCGGTCGTGAACTCTTCCAGGAAGAAGTACTCGAATGAAGCCCGTCTGTTCTTTATATCTACTTTTTTAACTATTTTTTCCGACATATCGATTCCCAAAATTTTACAAAGGGGCTCAAAATTAAGTTTTTGTTAAAACTATACCAATGAAACCTATTAGCCATTTCCTGACACTTGTATTACTCATCACGATCGCTGGAACAGTGACAAATCACGCCCTCGCGCAAACAGACGCCGCAGACGCGCGGGCGACGGTCGACAAACTGTTTACCGGCATGCGGACCGGCGACTCAACGGCCGTCAGAAACGTATTTACCAAAACTGCCGCATTGACTTCCATTTCCAAAAACGCGGCCGATTCAGTGGTTACGCACAAAGGAAGCGTCGACGGCTTCGTGAAGGCCGTGGGAACACCGCATAAGGAACAATGGGACGAGCGCATTTACGACGTAAAGGTCTCCATCGACGGGCCGATGGCGGTCGTCTGGGCCCCTTACAAGTTTTACCTCGGCGACAAGTTCTCGCATTGCGGCGTCAATGTTTTCAACCTCATTAAAACCAGCACCGGCTGGAAGATTAATGACATTACCGACACACGCCGGAAAGACGCTTGCCCCTGATCCGCATTCCATTTAACTGCAAACAACACGTTAACATAAATACAAAGCGGCCCGCCAGATAACCTGACGGGCCGCTTTGTTAAATGCTATTGCCTATTTGAGCATATTCAGCAGGCTGGTCAATTTATCTTTCAAATCCTTGCGGTCTACGATGAAGTCGAGGAAACCATGTTCCAAAACGAATTCTGCGCTTTGGAAACCTTTCGGCAAATCTTTACCGATTGTCTCCCGGATTACACGCGGACCGGCGAAACCGATCAATGCTTCGGGCTCCGAAATGTTGAAGTCGCCGAGCATTGCGTAAGACGCTGTTACACCGCCGGTTGTAGGGTCAGTTAGCAATGAAATATAAGGTATCTTAGCCTCTGACAATTGCGCGAGGCGTGCAGAGGTCTTAGCCATCTGCATCAGTGAAAACCCTGCCTCCATCATACGCGCTCCTCCCGACTTCGAGATCATCAGGAAGGGAACCTTCTTTTCGAGCGAGTAAGAAATCGCACGGGCGATTTTCTCACCTACCACCGAACCCATCGACCCTCCGATGAAGCTGAAATCCATACAAGCGATCACCAGGTCCAACCCATTCATTTTACCGTGACCGGTACGAACCGCGTCTTTCAACCCGGTTTTCTTCATGGTCGACTTGATACGATCCGGATAAGCCTTGGTATCTACAAAGCCTAGCGGGTCGCCGGAAATCAGGTTAGCGTCGAGCTCGATAAACTCGTTGTCATCGAAAAGCAGGTTGAAATACACATCCGAACCTACTTTTTCATGGTAGTTGCAATGCGGGCAGGTGAAAGCATTCTGCTTATGTTCCCTGGTAGGAGTGATTTTTTTGCAATTAGGGCATTGATACCATAAACCGTCCGGCGCTTCGCGCTTCATTTCAGTCGGTGTATTGATACCTTTTTCTTTGCGAATAAACCAGGACATATTTGTATGTGGGTTGATTTATATATAATAATCTGAAAATCAGATAATTATTGAAGTTTCATGATAAATAACGGGCTCAAATATAACAATAATTGTTGTGTATCATGAAAACTGCCTGGTAACGTGTCGGTTTGACGGTTAGATTTGCCCCCGAGTAACGGCGTCATCAGAACAATTTCAAACATTATTTGTTACTAGTGACAAGAACATTAACCGGCACATGACTGCATCCACCTCGCCTATTGTGATCATCGTTGGCACCAACCGGCCCAACTCGATGTCCAGGAAAATTGCGGAATACTATCAGGGAATCCTTCAACAACTGCACGCACCCAGCATTATCCTCGATCTGGTGAACTTACCCGACGATTTTACGGTGTCGGCGCTCTATGCCAATACCGGCAAAAACGAAGCATTCAACAACCTGAAATCATTGCTGGAACAGACCGACAAGTTCGTTTTCATTGTGCCTGAATACAATGGCTCCTACCCGGGTGTACTGAAAGCATTTATCGACGGCCTTCCTTACCCCAATAGTTTTTCCAATAAAAAGGCTGCATTGGTAGGATTGTCATCGAATCCACAAGGTGCTACCATTGCATTGAGCCATTTAAATGACGTTTTCAGTTACCTGGGTATGAATACGCTCGCAATGCGCGTAAAGCTCGGGCAGATACGTTCGCATTACAACGAAAACGTGATGTCAAACGCATTGTATAAAGAACTGCTCGAAATACAGGCCGGGCAGATCATCCACTTCTAGCATATTAAAAAAGGGAGCTCGTCGCTCCCCTTTTGCTATTTCAGCCAGTGCTGTTCCATTTCATGTGCCGGAATCGTAGGTCGCTTCCAGAGCTCTACCCTGCTGCGGCGATAAGCCGGACCTTCCAGATCAGAGTACTTTACAAGTCCGTCGCGGAATGATTTGACCATCATTTCCATTTTCAGGGCATCTTCGTCGGTCCAGTCGTTCGTCGGCTCGATTTCCGTCAGCGAAATATTGATAGGATCGAATCCGTGCGTTACTCTTTCATCTTCCAGAACGAGGTCAATAGAGCTCGTTGGCGTATTTTCTTCCAGTTCGCCTGTCAATACCAATTCTTCTTCTTCAACGGCGACAGGAGGCAGCTCTTCTTTCGGCTCCTCGACAACCACCGGCGTCGGCTCGGGCTGTCCTTTCACTCCTTTGAGCTGAATACCCGGGATCGGCGATTCGATACTGTCAAAACCAGCCGCCACTACGGTAACCCGGAGCTTGTCGCCCAGCGAGTCATCGGTGATCGTACCCAGCTTGAACATACGAGCTTCGCCGCCTACTTGTGAAAGCACATATTGCCAGATTTCGCGCTGCTCGCGCATGGTAGCCTCTTTCTTCTTGCTGGTAGCAAGTGTCACGAGGATTCTTTTGGCTCCGCGGATGTCACGGTCATTCAACAGCGGTGAATCCAATGCTTCCTTGATCGCATTCTGCGCACGGTCGGCACCGGTAGATTCCGAAGTTCCCATAACCGACTGACCGGCACTTTTCAACACTTTCTCCACATCCTTGAAGTCGGTGTTGATATTACCATTGGTGGTAATGATCTCGGAAATACTTTTCACTGCATTGAGCAAAATACCGTCCGCTTCCGCGAAAGCCTGCGTCAATGTCATGTCCTCGTACAGCTCTTCGAGTTTGTCGTTGAGCACCACGAGGACGGTGTCGCTATATTCTTTCAGCTGCTCGATCCCTTCGAGCGCCTGCTCTTTCTTGTCAAGTCCTTCCCAGGTGTATGGCGCAGTTACCACGGCCACCGTCAGTTTGCCCATTTCTTTGGCCAACTGCGCGATCACCGGTGCGGCGCCGGTTCCTGTTCCACCACCCATACCGGCGGTGATAAATACCATTTGTGTAGAGCCTCCCAGAAGACCTTTGATCTCCTCGATGGTTTCCAAAGCCGCTTCCTTACCTTTTGTGGCATCCGTACCGGCTCCCAGGCCTTGTGTCAAAGTCGCACCCAACTGGATTTTGACAGGTACGGGGCTATTTGCCAGCGCTTGTCTGTCGGTATTACAAACCGCAAACTCTACATCTTTGATCTTTTTCTCAAACATGTAGTTCACAGCATTGCTACCACCGCCGCCCACACCAATCACCTTGATGATAGCCGGTTCACCGTGGCCTTCTCCGTTGGTGTCTTTGATGATTTCGTTCACTATATAGTCCTGGTCTAATGCGTGCAACAAGCTATTATTCATAATTCTTTCCGGGGTTGAGTATGCGTGATGATATTCCTGTTAATAGTCTCCCAGACTCTCGTCTTTTTTACCAATAATGCCGGTAATGTTATCCCAAAACGTTCCATTACGTTTTGGTTGTTCTTTAACCTCCTTCACAGGCTCTTTCTGAACGACGTTGCCCGTATTGAATGCAGATGCAGGCTTGCAAACCGATTTCACCCGCGGATCAACCGATTTCAATCCGGCCCACGCCAATCCGATAGCGGTGTTGAACGAAGCATTGCTTACGGCATCCGCTTTCGCAGTGCGTTCCAGGTTTTCGGGATAGCCTACGCGCACCGACATGTCGGTCACTCTTTCGAACAATGCCTCGATTTCCGGAATGTTCGCTGAGCCGCCGGTAAGCACGAGTCCGCCAATCAGCCTGTCGGCATAACCTGATTTAATGATTTCCGCATAAACCATCGCCGCGATTTCTTTCAAACGCTCCTCGATAATCAATGCCACGTTCTTTTTCAAAACCGGCTTGGGCTGTCGGCCTGCAAGGTAGTTGATCAGGATTTCTACATTCAAAGGAACGTCTGCGGACACCGCCACACCGTATTCCTTTTTCAAATGCTCCGCGTTCTCGAACTGGATACCACAGCCTACTTCGAGGTCGGCCGTAATATGGCGTCCGCCGATCGGGAATGAGGCAATATGACGCACAATGCGGTCGTGGTAAATGATCACGTCCGTAGTATGGTCGCCGATGTCCACCATCGCAATACCGGCTTTCATTTCATTGTCTGTCAAAACGGCGAGGCTCGTTGCCAATGGCGCCAATACCAGTTTATCGCATTTCAACGCCTGATCTGCTTCGGCGAGGCTTTTCTTCGTCCGCAACACCGATTGGCTGTTGGCAGATACCACCAGGAAGTTCCCTCCCAGCTTAATGCCCGTGCGCCCTACCGGCTCGCGTACGCCCGTAGAGTTATCGACTGTAAAGTCCATCGGCAACACATGCAGCACATCGAAATTCGGTTCGATTTTCGCGCGGTACATATCATCAACCAATTGGTCAACATCCCGCTGCGTTACTTCCTCGCCCGAAGATGCCGACGGCCTGATTACGCCATCGCTCTGTGCACTCACTTTCACGTGCGTGCCGCCAAAGCTTACATTCACTATTCCTATATCGAGATCCGACCGTGAACCGGCTTCCGCCAATGCTTCCTTGATCGCGCTGCCTACCTGTTTAATGTTTTCAACGGAGCCGTTTACCACTGCTCCCGACGGCACAGGGACTTCGCTGAAGCCCAAAATCTCGATATTGTTCCGGCGTGTCGCTGAGCCTTGCGCAGCTACCACCGTTATTTTAGTACTTCCAATATCTACCCCAACTACAATCTTATCGTGTGCCATGCTGATGGTGAATTATTATTCACAAACTATTTGATCTTGAAACTTAACACTAATTCTCTTATACCGGCCCCAATCCTTGCTCAGCACCTTATCATAAAAGATGCGCAGCTTTTTGAACTTGGGCTCGAAATCCTCCGCCATCCCCAGCTCGATCCGCTGATCGCCCAGCAATGTCGTGAGGTCTATCTCACCATCCTTATCCACATTCATTTGTGTAACCTGCGCTTTCCAGAACGGGTCGGTGTTCAGAAAACGCAATAACTCCAAAACCTGAGCGCCCTTTTCGGACCTCAGCTTTTGAGGGTTCTGGAAATACGCCCCTGAAACCAGTAACGTTCTTGCTGAATAACTTTCTGATAGAGGAAAAAAAACGCCCTCATGGTTGATATAGTATCCCGATGTGTTCCGCATTTCCCCATTATCCGACGTGTTAATCCAGCGCGCAAGCGGTTTCTCCTGCTCAACTTCGACTACTATATTGCCCCTGAGGTCACGAAAAACCTGACATTTCTTGATCAATTTGTTGCGGCTGACACGGTTTTCCAGATCGTGCAGGGCTACATCGCTGAGCCTGGCCCCGATCAACGGATCACCGCCGTTCTCGGTCAGCAGCATTTGTACATCCATTTGGTTCAGGAATCTTGTACCTGAATCGCCCTGGATCGATATTACGAGATTTGTACAACGCTGTTGACCCAGCTTGCTTTCCGCCATACCGATGCCGGCAATTGGCAGAATAAGCCACAAACTACGCTTCAACAAAGTCCATGAATAGTCAAATTTACGTAACATCTTAGTAATATTAAAAATGCTTTGACTAATTATTCGCAACTGGATTTTGCAGCAAATCGCGTATCGGGCCCACCAAAGTATCGATGTCCCCGGCGCCTATCGTGACCACAATATCCGTATTTAATTCTTTTAAAAGTTGTAAAACTTCTTCTTTTGCAACCAGTTGTTTATCATTCGAGGTCACTTTGTCCAGGATCATTTCAGAATTGACCCCCTCGATCGGCAGCTCGCGTGCAGGATAAATATCGAGCAACAAAAGCCGGTCCGCCAACGATAAACTTTCTGCGAACCCATCCGCGAAGTCACGCGTACGGGTGAACAGGTGCGGCTGGAAGATCGCCGTCACGTGGCGGCCCGGATACAACCCTTTCACCGACGACAAAAATGCCTCTATTTCCGTCGGGTGGTGCGCATAATCGTCGATATACACATTCCCTTCTTCCTCCACCTGGTATTCGAAACGGCGCTTCACGCCCCCGTAACTTTCGAGTGCCTCCTTGATCTCGCCGGGCGCGACTCCTATATACAATGCCACTGCGCTCGCCGCAATGGAGTTTTCGATATTATGGTAACCCGGAATTTTCATCGCAATGCCTTCGATTATACCCCCAGGGTAAATCAGGTCGAATACGAAGCGGGCATTCTCAATATGGATGTTAGCCGAATGGTACGGGCCGCTGTTCAACGAGTAGGTAAATACCTTTGCCTTGCAGCTGTCGGCAATTTCCAGACCTTCACGCATGAATAATGCCCCGTTCTCGTCGATCTGGCTCACATAATCGCGGAACGATTCGAGCACTGCTTCGTGCTTGCCGTAAATATCGAGGTGGTCGGCGTCGGTGGAGGTCACGATCGCTATTTCCGGGAACAACGTCAGAAAAGAGCGGTCGAACTCGTCGGCTTCCACTACGCAGAAAACCTCTTCCAGCTTATCGGTAGGCTCATTGAGGAGCAAGTTGGTCCCGTAGTTCTGGGTAATACCTCCCAAAAATGCCGTGCTGTTCACATGCGCGTGACGCAGGATATGCGCTACAAGCGAGGATGTGGTCGTCTTCCCGTGCGTACCCGCGACACCGATCGTTCTCAGATTTTGGGTCAGAATGCCCAGTACCTGCGAGCGTTTCAGGATCAGGAAATTTTCATCCCGGAAATAATGCATTTGCTTGTGCTGCACAGGCACGGCAGGGGTGTAAATAACGAGCGTCTGCTGCGGATCGGCGGTAAATGCCGCAGGAATGGTGGCAATATCATCTTCCAGTGTTACCGGAATGCCTTCTTCGATAAGCTTACCTACCAGCGGGGTCATGGTTTTATCGTAACCGGCCACTTCAAAGCCGTTGGCCTTGAACCAGCGGGCCAGCGCACTCATTCCGATCCCGCCTATTCCTACAAAATAGATATATTTCCAGTTTGTCACAGAGGATGACATCATATTCAAATCTTGGGGTTATTGAATCAAATTAAAAACTTCGGCGGCAATGTCGTCGGCCGCGCTGGGACGTGCCAGCTTATTGATATTCGTCTGCAATTCGCGCTGGCGGGTTACATCATCGAGCAGTGCCAATGCCTGATCCACCAATCGCGTACGCGCCTCCGAATCCTTTACCAGAATAGCCGCATTGCTGTCGACAAGGTTCATCGCATTCTTGGTTTGATGGTCTTCCGAAGCATACGGAAACGGCACAAGAATAGCCGGCTTGGCTGCGAGGCATAATTCCGAAACCGATAATGCACCCGCACGCGACACCACCACATCGGCCACCGCATAGGCGAGGTCCATGGTATAAATAAAATCAAATGCCTTCACCTTATCCGTTCCGAGTTTCTCGATAGCGGCTTTGGCCTTATCAATATCATTTTTACCGGTCTGCCACAGTACCTGATACCCGGCCTCCACCAATTTACCGAGTCCTTCGGTAATGCTTTCGTTGATCGAGCGCGCGCCGAGGCTCCCACCCATCACGAACAGTGTTTTCGCCCCTTCGTTCAACTCAAAATGTTCCAGAGCAGCGGCACGCTTCAAATGCACATACGTAATGTCGCTCCGGACGGGGTTACCGAGCATGGTGATCTTCTCCCTGGGGAAAAACGCCTCCATTCCGGGATAAGCCACGCATATTTTAGACGCTCTTTTGGCGAGCAATTTATTGGTAACGCCCGCATAGGAATTCTGCTCCTGGATCAAGGTCGGGATACCGGCCATGGATGCCATCATCAGCAATGGACCGCTGGCAAAACCACCCACGCCTACTGCGACGTCCGGTTTGAAGTCTTTGATCACCTCCCGGGCTTTCATCAGGCTTCGGAGCATTTTGAAGGGAAGTGTGAGATTTTCCAGCGAAAGACTCCTTTTAATACCTGCAATGGGAAGCCCCACAATTTTATAACCTGCGCGGGGGACTTTTTCCATCTCCATTTTGCCCAACGCACCCACAAACAGGATCTCCGTATCCGGTTCCCTGTGCTGCAATGCATTGGCAATGGCGATGGCCGGGTAAATATGCCCGCCAGTACCTCCTCCGCTGATAATGATTCTTTTTGCCATGTTAAATGCGTTTTTCCTCCACGATTTCGCCCCGGCTCACGCTGAGGATCATCCCCATTGCAATACCCGTAAATAACAGCGAAGTTCCTCCCTGACTAAAAAACGGCAGCGTTTGCCCCGTCACCGGCACCAGCCCGACCGTTACGGCCATCGCCGAAAACGCCTGGCTCACCACGATGAATGTAAGTCCGGCCGATAGCAGCCCGCCGAATGGTCGTTTGGTCGCCTCGATCGCTTTCAGGCCGCGGTACAAGAGAATCAGGTAAAGGATGATCAACGCCGTTCCGCCTAATGTGCCGTATTCTTCCACCGCCACCGCGAAAATGAAGTCTTTTTGAGGCTCGGGCAGGAAACGGCGCTGGCGACTTTTGGAAACGCCTTCTCCATACAATCCCCCGCGGGCCATGGCCATGTAGGATTGCTGGGATTGGTAAACCACCACGTCTTTGTCAAAAAAAGTAGATATCCGGCTTTGCGCCGTTCCTGAACGCTGCGTGGAGTTAAGCAAAATCGCGATCGTTGCGAAGAATACAAGGCCGAGCGCCGTAAATGCCAGGTAATGCAGCGGTACCTTGCCCACGAACATCAGCAAAAAGCAAATACCGGCCAGCATCACGGCCGTCGATACGTTACTCACGAAAATCAGCCCACACACGACACCTACAAGCGCGAGCGGCTCCATGAAAAGCTCACGCGTATTCCAGCCGCCTTTTATATGCCGTGCCAATATCAGCGACAAATGTGCTACCAACGCCACCTTGGCCCATTCCGAAGGCTGGAAACGCTGGCCGATCACCGGTATTTCAATCCACCGGGCAGCATCGTTCACTGATCTTCCGAAAAACATCGTGAATATCAAAAGCAGGATGGAGCTCCAAACAGCGAGCCTCGTCACATATACAAATTTGATATAGGGCACGCGGTGCACGAAATACATCACTCCCAGCGACAGCACGCATAACAATGCATGCTTGTAGAGATAATATTCCGTATTACCATCCATCTGGCTGTAAGCGTCCTTCACGGAAGCGCTGTACACGACCACGATGCTCCACATGAGCATAATGATGCATATCCCCCATATCCAGGGATCGCCTTTGAGGTTTTTGCTAAACCATGCCTGGGTATCCTCCCTTGTTTTGTTCAGGAAATCCATATCGTTTGGCGGCTAAGAATTTATGTCCGGTATTGTCAAGTGTTGTCAGAGATGGTTATTGGATGAGGTTTCTGACGGCAGCCTTGAATTGATCACCCCGGTCCTCGTAGTTTTTGAATAAATCAAAACTCGCGCAGGCGGGCGATAGCAGAACGATATCCCCCGGCACGCCCCATTCCCGTCCTTTGTTGACGGCATCCTGGACGTCCTCGGTCGCATATATTTGCGGGACCTTGCCTGAAAAATAGTTTTCCAGCTTTGCCGGGTCTTTCCCCAGCACGATCAGTCCTTTTACTTTATTCTTTACCAGCTCCTCAATTTGTGAATAATCATTTCCTTTATCCACACCGCCGGCAATCAGGATCACCGGCTGATCGAAACTACCTAACGCATAATATACCGAATCCACATTGGTAGCCTTGGAATCATTAATGTATGCCACACCGCCAATCACTTCTACCTGTTCCAAACGGTGCGGCGCGTTCGTGAACGACTTCAAGCCTTCACTGATCTTTTCCGCATCGATACCCAGCAGCTGTGCAACCGATATTGCTGCCAGCGCGTTGATCGCATTGTGCGGTCCCTTGATCGGCAGCTCACTGAATGCCTGCTCAAATGCACGGCCATTGACATTGGAAATCAGCTGACCGTTTTCAAGGTACGAGCCCGATTCCAATACATTTTCCAGCGAAACCTGCACCTTCCCAACCGCCGGGCTCCGCTTTCCGAGCTCCTTTTCGATCACTTCACTTTCTTTATAATAAATGAAATGATCCGACGCCGTCTGGTTACGGATAATGTTAAACTTGGAATTCACATAATTCTGAAAATCATACCCATAACGATCCAGGTGATCGGGAGTGATATTCAAAAGAACAGAAATATAGGGATGGAAATCGACGATATTATCCAGTTGGAAGCTGCTGATTTCCAATACATAATAATCAAAATGCTTTTCAGCAACCGCCCACGCGAAACTGTCGCCGATATTCCCGGCGAGGCCTACATTCAGGCCTGCTGTTTTGAGCAGATGATAGGTCAGTAAGGTGGTGGTGGTTTTGCCGTTGCTACCCGTAATCGCAATGAGTTTCGCGTCCGTATAGCGCGAGGCGAATTCAATTTCAGAGATCACCGGGATCCCTTTTTCCTTCAATGCGACGATCAAAGGCACCTTGTCGGGAATGCCCGGGCTTTTCACTACGAGGTCGCTTTCGAGGATGCGTTCCTCCGAATGCTGCCCCTGCTCAAATGGAATATTTTCACTGTTCAGAATGTCAGCGTACTTCTGATGCAACTGGCCCTTATCCGATAAAAAAACTTCAAAACCTTTGGATTTCGCAAGAATCGCGGCACCGGCGCCGCTTTCTCCGCCACCCAGAATCGTCACCTTTTTTTGCACAAGAATGAATTTAGAACGTTGAACAATCTGCCTTAACCACGAAGGTAAATCTTTTGGCGAAAACTTTTTTTAATGCCCTCCCAATAACGCAGATAAAAAAAGAGGCACAGGAAATATGCCTCTCAATTAGTATTTATGACTTTTAAACTAGTTCTACTCTTTCTTCATCGATTCGGATAATTTCAATCGGTTGGCCGCTTTCACGATCAGGAATATCACCCAGGCAATTAACAGGAATTGGATCAGGACCTGGATAAAGTTACCGTAACGGATCGCCACTTCCGGCGTTTCGCCGACAGCCTCTTTCAGCACAATCTTAAGTTGTGTAAAATCCACTCCACCGAGGATAAGGCCCAGGATCGGGTTGAGAATGTCTTCCACCAACGAAGTAGTGATTTTTCCAAACGCGGCACCGATCACGACACCGACGGCGAGGTCGAGCACATTCCCTTGTGCGATAAACGTTTTGAACTCCTTTAGCATAACAAGATGAGGTTAATTGATTAGATTAAAAAGCGAACAAAAAGCCTATGCTGAGGGCCTGAGCAAACTGGATTTTGTTACTCTGGTCTTCGTCGTAAACCATGATGGCGCCGAGGTTGACATTGACATACTTGTTGATCTTGGCAGTCAGCTGCGCGTCCAGACGGTTGTCTATATTCAAAGGGTGTTTGAAGCTCGAAAACATCAGATAACGGAATTTAAGGTTCACGTCCTTCGCAATATCCTTGTCGAAATTGGCGACTAACTGGATCAGGGCCGCTTCGGTACGCACTCGCTTGCCTATGGGCACACCATAGTTCTTCTGGTCGGGCGTATTTACGTACAGATCCTTGTCAACAACGATGGTCTGCCGCAGCGCGCCGGGCGCGAGGTCAATAAAAAAATAGGGAACGGGCCGGTATTCGATACCGATCGCCTCGGTCAGATACGCAGGCGAGAGTATCCCGGATACCTTTTTCTTGAATTTAACAGTATCTGTCTCGGCAGAGTATTCATAACCGTTACCAAACTGAGAAAGGAAGTTGACATTGGCAAAAAGGCTCCATTTGGCTGTCAGTTCCCGGTTATACTTGGTATCGAAGAATATCCGGTCGACATTCTTGCGGCTTTGCTGACCCTTGTTCCGGACGATACCGTACTGTCCCTGGAAGTCATTCCGCCACGAATTTTTACCCACTTTTTTTTCACTGAGTGCATTCAGGAAAAGACCCAGTGCAATAGAGTTTACACCACCACCCGTCCAGTTGGAGCTGAAAGACCCCTGGTTGAGGTTGGCACCGAATTCAATTTTGTGCCAGGCGGTATCATTAGCGGTTTTCAAACGGCCTGAATTGATCGAATTGGTAAGATCAACCTTATTTTGGGCAATGGCCGGGAATGTCAGAAGTGCGAGTAAAGTTAGGGCAATAAAGGATGTACGTTGAAGTTTTTGGCTCATAGTCAATGTGTTTAGTGGGACCATACTCATTAAATTTCCACGATTTACAGCTAACAAATGAGGAGGTTGCGGTCAAAGTAAAGCAATTTCTGACGCTTTCAAAAAAAATTGCTGCCTTCCGAAAGTTTATGGTACCACCTACGAAGTTTCCTGCGCGACCGCATCAGGCGCATTTTAACAGCACTTTCGGTGATCCTGAACAGGCTTGCAATGTCTCGGATACTGCGGTCGTCGAGATAGCGCAGGTAGATCATCGCCTTATCTTCCAGGTCGAGTAAATCGAGTGCTTCTTTCAGCATAATCAGATTTACCTCTTCCTCAAACAGCCCCTGCAGACAAAGTTCTTCCTTCCCGCCACCTTCAGGCGTTTCGGCCTCGTGTACGAGGATCACCCGGCGCTTACTCACGCGCGCGAGGTCCATACAATGGTTATGGGTAATGGTAAAAAGCCAGGTGGAGAACTTGGCGCCGGTCTTAAACGAGCTCATTTTGTGGATCAGTTTAAGAAAGACGTCGTGCATAACGTCTTCGGCCCGCGTTGCGTCTTTCGTGAGTGTGACGCATTTTTGATAAACTTTTAAAGCATAACGCTCGTAAAGTTTCTGGAAATGACGATTGTCCCTTGATTCGAGGAAAAGTCTAACTAATTCTTCATCTGTCGAATTATGCTCCGAACAGGAATTGCTCCGTGTTTCAACCATTCTGCCTGATGAAATGCCGCCGATAGCGTGTGTCGAAAATTAAATTGCATTTAACTTTCTGTAAATATGAAAAAACAACGCCTGGTATACAAATTAGATACCAGGCGTTGTCAATATATTTTGTTGCTGAAAAGGCTTATCCGCCGATCGCTACACGTTTGAATGAGGTAACAGACAAACCTTTTGAAGTTTTCTCAAGCAGCTGACGGATAGTCAATGAAGAATCCTTCACAAACTCCTGGTTCAACAGGGTGCTGTCTTTGTAGAACTTCTGAAGTTTACCTTGAGCGATTTTCTCAAGCATCGCCTCAGGCTTACCTTCTGCACGAGCCTGCTCTTTACCAACTTCGATTTCGCGCTCGATAGTAGCAGCGTCGATACCGTCTTTGTCAAGCGCAACCGGTTTCATAGCGGCAATTTGCATTGCTACGTCTTTACCAAGTTCAGCAACATCGGTTCCGTTTACGCCGGCGAATGCTACCAACACACCCAATTTACCGTTTGAGTGGATGTAAGGGACAACTTTGTCAGCTGTTACGTTCTCGTAAGCGCTGATTTCCAGTTTCTCTCCCAGTTTACCTGTCAGTTCAACCATGTGCTCTGATACAGGACGACCGTCCGCCAAAGTTGCAGCCAAAAGGGCATCTTTGTCAGCGATGTTATCCGCTACTGCTTTGTCAAGGATAGATTGCGCAAGGTTTTTGAAATCTTCCACGTTCGATACGGGCTCAGTTTCGCAAGCCAAAGCAACGAGTTTACCGTTGGTACCGTCAGCGCTGATGTTGATCAGAACAGTTCCTTCTGATACAGCGTTGTCAGCACGTTTTGCAGCCACTTTCTGTCCTTGTTTACGGAGAATATCAACGGCTTTGTCGAAATCGCCATCTGCTTCCTGCAGGGCTTTTTTACAATCCATCATGCCCGCGCCGGTCATCTGGCGGAGTTTGTTTACATCTTGTGCGGTAATTGCCATGATCGTGATAAATATTTTTGTATTAATGTTTTGTGGTAAAAGGGCCGTTAACCGCCGATTATGAAATGGTTAAGGAATCCCTTCGCAAGAATTTTAAAAAAACGTAGCCCATAGCAAGAGGCTATGGGCTACCGTATATGTCAAGTATGGCGGGTCATTTGAAAATCACGCCATATTGCCCTTTTTACTCTTCGTCAGATTCAGCAACTTCTGCTTCTGCGGCAACTTCGGCACGAGGGGCTGCCTCATCACCTTTGTCAGCTGCGCGTTTCGCTTCTTCTTCCTCAACCAGGCGCTGATCGTCTTTGTCTTGTTTGCGTTCCATCAAACCTTCTTCGATAGCCTTACCGATCGCCAAAGTGATCAACGAGATTGCTTTGTAAGCATCGTCGTTCGATGGGATTGGGAAGTCAACCAATTCAGGGTTTGAGTTGGTATCGCAGATCGCAAAAATAGGGATGTTCAATCTTTTTGCTTCTGCAACCGCAATGTGCTCGCGTTTTACATCAACGATGAAAAGTGCCGCTGGAAGGCGAGTAAGGTCCGCTACACCACCTAGTACTCTTTCCAGTTTCTCCTTTTCACGTGTAAGCATCAGGCGTTCTCTTTTCGCAATATTGCTAACCGTGGCTTCGTCTTTCAGCATCTTCTCGAGAGTCTGCATTTTTTTCAAAGACTTGCGAATTGTGCCAAAGTTTGTCAGCATACCACCCAACCAGCGATCGGTCACGTAAGGCATTTTAAGGCGTTTTGCCTCTTCCGTTACGATTTCCTGCGCTTGTTTTTTAGTAGCAACAAACATGATCTTACGTCCTGAACGAACGATCTGTTTCAACGCAGCTTCCGCTTCGCCGAGGCAGCTCAAAGTTTTGTTCAGGTCAATGATGTGGATCCCGTTCTTCTCCATGAAGATATACGGAGCCATCCGTGGATCCCACTTGCGGGTAAGGTGACCAAAGTGGACACCTGCATCCAATAGTTCTTTATATTCTATTTGTGCCATTGCCAAATTTGATTTAAAAATATTTTAGACTTGTTACGCAGCACGAAGCATCGGGCACGATAAGCGACGTCTGGACAATTTATTGTCATTGATTGTCAGAGGTTGTCATTGATTGTCATGTGTTGTTTTAAACTATAAAGAACAACAAATGACCATTCCTGACTACACTTGACCTTTCTGACCACATCTGACCACTTATTAACGTTTCGAGAACTGGAATCTTCTGCGAGCCTTAGCGCGTCCGTATTTCTTACGCTCAACCATACGTGGGTCGCGGGTAAGGAATCCTTCTTTTTTCAATGCGCCGCGGAATTCGCCGTTGTATTGAACCAGTGCACGTGAAACCGCCATACGGATCGCTTCCGCCTGACCTGAGATTCCACCACCTCTTACGTTTACTTTGATATCGTAACCATTTCCACCTGAGATTGTTGCAAACGGTTGTTGCAGAACGATCTGGTGTACTTCAAACGGGAAATATTCTTTGTAATCACGACCGTTTACTTTGATATCGCCTTTACCGGGTGTAAGGTAAATACGAGCAACGGCTGTTTTTCTTCTACCTATTGTGTTGATCACTTCCATGAATTACAATTGGATTTGCTTTGGTTGCTGTGCGCTGTGCGGGTGTTCTGCGGCAGCGTAAACAAACAGGTTTGTAAATAAACGACGTCCCAAACGGTTCTTTGGAAGCATGCCTTTCACGGCTTTCTCGATCACACGCTCAGGGTGTTTTTCGAGCAACTCGCGAGGAGTTTGAAAACGTTGACCTCCTGGGTAACCTGTGTGGCGAACATAAACCTTGTCCGTCATTTTCTTACCTGTCAACTTGATCTTATCGGCGTTGATAACAATTACGTTATCTCCACAATCCACATGAGGAGTGTAGCTTGCTTTGTGTTTGCCTCTGATAATCTTAGCAACTTCGCTGGCCAAACGACCAAGAACTGCATTTTCAGCATCCACAACAATCCACTCCTTGTTTACTGTGTTTTTGTTCGCCGAGATGGTTTTGTAGCTTAACGTATCCACGATTAACAAAAAATTAAATTGATTTTCAATAATTTACACTGTAACAAGACAGTCCATCGCAAAATGGGAGTGCAAATATAGAGTTTAACAAATTGAATTACAAGTATGTTTGTGAAATTCATTTGTCAATTCCCTAATCCAAAGGCTAATGCGACGTACGGAAGGCCGTAAACTTTGGACACATGTCGCTGGTTGTTATCGAGGTAAACGTTGAAACCATCGTTTTTTCGGGTGGTGTAAGTAAGCCTGGTGTAAGTGTAACCGAGCTTCACGCCCAACTTCCGGGTAGCCTTGAAACGCACGAATGCTTCCGACTGCCCCGTGTTCCTGCGCAGCGCGAACGGCAACACGTTGAATAACGTCGGTTTGCTGGCCAGCCATTGATCGTAATTGGGCTTTCCAGTTCCATTCGTCGGAGCGTTTTTCTCATAATACCCGTGCCGTTTAGAGCCGTAAGTCAGCCCGAGCAGGTCGGCATTTACACCAATATCGAGCTTCCAGAAACTCACATTCACACCTGCAAGGAAGCTGAGACCATTGACGGAAACATCCCGGTATTCCAGATAGTCCTTAACACCCGCAACACGCTCGGTATAGAGGTTTGTTCTGCCGCCATAGAGGCCCCATGCCCTGAAGCCGACACCAAACCGCAGCCAGGGAAGCCGTTGCGAACCAATTTCCTCGTGATACATAATAGAAGGCGCCCAGGTGTTGTTCCCTAAGCTGGCACCGACATCCACACCGCCAGCAATCGGGGAAGTATATTGTGCGTGTGTGGAAGTGGCATTCAGTAATAAAATGATCAATAGTCCTTTTAAAATTTTCATTGCTGAACCCATAGTTAGATGATGAATTCTACAATAATAACTTATACCCGAAAGAAATCGCGGGTTATCCGTTTGCAAGCGGTTATATTACTACTGTGCGGGCTGTTCAGCACCCATTCGCGCGCCCAAGACAGCGACCATCTGGGGTTTGTCCCCCTTTTCAATGGCAAAAACCTGAACGGCTGGATCGATGTCAACACCTCCAAAGAAACCTGGAAAGTCAAAAACGGCACCTTAATATGCTCCGGCAAGCCGATTGGCGTGATGCGCTCCGACCGGCAATATGAAAACTTCATCCTCGAAGTGGAATGGAAACATATGGAGGCCGGCGGCAACTCGGGCATATTCATATGGAGTGAAGGCACTCCGCAGGAACATGACCCGCTCACGAAGGCTATCGAAGTACAAATGCTCGAGCTGGAGTACGCCCCGCAGCACAATGCGACAGAAGATTACGTCCACGGTGAGCTCTTCCCCACCATGGGCATGACCGCCATCCCGGATAACCCGCGAGGGATCCGCAGCAAATCCCTCGAAAAGCGCTGCAAAGGCAAAGGGGAATGGAACAAATACGTGGTCGTAGCCGTGGACGGTACCGTAAAACTATCCGTCAACGGCAAATTCGTGAACGGCCTGCGCGCCTCCGAGCGCAAGAAAGGCTACATCTGCCTCGAAGCCGAAGGCGCCGAAATCCATTTCCGGAATATGCGGATTATGGAGCTGCCGGGCGGCATTACCACGCCGGAGCAAGTGGCGCCGGTGGTGCATTGACGGCACTTGCATGGGTTATGTGTAGGCAAAATATTATATTAGCATATAACTAACTGAAAATGCCATGCAGCAAACCTTTCAGATAAATACCGCCGAACTCGACAGCCGGTTTATTGAATCGGTGAAGGAAATCTTTGGTGAAAGAAAATTGAAGATCGTAGTCGAAGATATTACGGAGAGCAATGAATACAAAGACGCTCTTTTGGACAGCTTGTTCGGCAGTTGGGAAAGTGAGGAAACTGGGGAAGAACTTGTAAAAATGATATATTCAAGTCGAAGTGATTCACCCAGGGACATTGAACTATGAATCAATATCTGTTAGATACCAATATTTGCATACACTATTTAAAAGGAGATTTTGACTTAAAAAAGAAGGTTCGTCAAATTGGTCGTATTAACTGCTACATCTCCGAAATCACCATTGCAGAACTTTTATTTGGTGTTGAAAATAGCGCACCGGCCAGATATCAAGAGAACCTGAAAAGGGCTCGCAAATTTGAACTGGCCTTTTCCGCCCAAACTTTACCAACTGTCACGGGTTTTTCTATTTATGCCAGAGAAAAGGCAAGATTAAGAAGACTCGGCCGGGTTATAGGTGAATTCGATCTGCTGATTGGCTCAACCGCGTTACGATACGGCCTTACCTTGGTCACCCGAAACACAAAAGATTTTGAAAACCTGGCTGGCATTCAGCTGGAAAACTGGATAGATCATTGAAAATCTCCTTCATAGGCGCTGGTAACGTTGCCTGGCATCTGGCGCAGGCATTTGAGGACGCGGGGCATTGGATTTGCGAGGTGTATAGCCGCGATACGCAGAAAGCGCGTCAGTTGGCTTCTTCTTTATATGATACCAATATCCAGCCCGACCTCAATTTCTCGGAAAGCGAAGCCGAAGTGATCGTGATCGCGGTGACTGACGACGCGATCGAGAGCGTGATCCAGCGCATTGTACTACCCGAGGGCGTGATCCTCGTGCACACGTCGGGCACGCGCTCGCTCGCTGAATTTCAGAAACTTGTGGAGATTTACAGCGACGTATATGTCCACACGGGCGTGTTCTATCCTTTACAAACATTTACAAAGGACGTCGAAATGGATTATAGCGAGCTGCCGTTCTGCATCGAATCGCGCAACGAGCTCATTGAAGGAAAGCTAATGCAGCTGGCATCGAGCGTGAGCGATAATGTAACCCGGATGGATTCCGACGAACGCTTCATTCTGCATGTAGCTGCCGTCTTTGCGAGCAATTTCACCAACTACATGCTCACAATCTCCCACGACCTTTTGGAACGCGAACAGCTCAACTTCGACCTGCTGAAACCACTCATCCAGACGACCATCTACAAAGCCATGCAATCGGATGATCCTTCGATCGGCCAGACAGGACCTGCCCGCCGGGGCGACTGGAAAACTACTGCACGCCATCTCGAATATTTGCAGGAAACCAACGAGGATTACACCGAGATATACCGCCTGCTTACCGACAAGATCCGCAACCTCTACATTTCAAAATAATAAGTCGCCGCACCGTCACGAAAAAAGTTAGGCTATATTTGCAGGATTCACAATTCTGCTATTCATGAATTCGACTCTAACGGAACGTTGCAAGCGCATTACTACCTTCATTTTTGATATCGACGGCGTCATGACCGACGGCAGCGTCATAGCCCTCGAAACCGGCGAACAACCCCGCGTTTTCAACGTGCGCGACGGCTACGGCATCAACCGGGCGATCAGAATGGGCTACCGTGTGGCGATTATCTCTGCACAAAGCCAGGTAGGCGTCCGCAAAAGGCTCGAATACCTGGGCGTTACCGATATTTTCATCGGCACTTCACCGGATGGGAAACTGCCCGTTTTCAAGAAATACCTCGCAGAAACCGGCCTTACCGAAGGCGAAATCGTGTTCATGGGTGACGACCTGCCCGATTATGAGGTCATGCGCACGAGCGTCATGGGCGCCTGCCCGGCCGACTCCGCCGACGAAATCCTTGCTATCGCTGATTACATTTCCCCAAAAAACGGTGGCCGCGGTGCCGTTCGTGACCTGATCGAACAGGTGATGAAAGTGCAGGGAAAATGGATGGCCTGGTTTGAATAAAAAGCTTGGTGGTGGACAAGAAAAAGCGCTATTTCCCGAATCTGAACGGTATCCGTGCCATTGCTGCATCGCTGGTGGTATTTCATCACCTCGAACAGGCCAAGCACGCATTGGGCATCGCCAATGTGTACGATATGCCCATTATCCAGCATGCAGGAAGGCTTGGCGTGGGGCTCTTCTTCGTATTGAGCGGGTTTCTGATCACCTATTTGTTGCTCGAAGAGCGTGGGCGGTTCGGGGATGTCGACGCCAAAAAATTCTATTTGCGCCGCGTATTCCGCATCTGGCCGATTTATTTCCTGATTATCGGGCTTTCCTTTTTTGTTTTTCCGCACATCCCCATTTTTGATTACCCGGGCATCGAAGAAAAACTGACCGTAAACCTGCCAGAACGGCTTACGTTGTTGCTTTTGGTGCTGCCCAACTTCGCATTCGTCCTCTACGACCTGCCCTACTGGTGCGCGCAAACGTGGTCCATCGGCGTGGAAGAGCAGTTTTATTACCTCTGGCCCTGGCTGATCAAATATCCCAAAAAGCGCATTCCGATATTTATTTTCTTCCTCGCATTAACGGCTGGCTTGCTTTACCTCGGGCTGGAAATAGCCGACCCGTCGGAAGAAACCCGGAAGTCGATGATCACGACATTCCTCGGCCAGTTCCGCATTCAGACCATGGCGTTGGGAGGCGTGTGTGCTTGGCTGGTTTATAATGACAAATTGAAATTCCTGAACTTCATTTTCCGAAAAGATGTACAGATCGTCGCCTACACGATCCTGCTCGCATTGTTTTTCTCAGGCGTGCATTTCTTTGGATTCCTCGAAGTATATGCACTTTTCTTCGCATTTTTTGTGCTGAATGTCTCCTGCAATCCGAACACGATCGTGCATTTGGGACACCCGGTGATGGATCACCTCGGCAAGATTTCCTACGGGCTTTACATTTACCACGTAGCGGTGATTGTGGTGATTATCAATCTGTTCGAAATGTATGCACCGGGCTGGCGGGATGGCAGTTATCAGGCAGTCCTTTATGTACTGAGCTTCGCAGGCTCCGTGGCAGTGGCTACTTTTTCTTTTAATTATATTGAGAAACCACTCCTCGCGTACAAAGACCGCAAGTTCGGTCGCTAGTTATTTGATTTCGGCAGTTCCGACATGGTGTAGAATTTCAATTTCTGCTTGTCCGCCTCGCGCAAAACCGCAGCCAGAAAACTCACATTAAAACCATATTTGCCATTCTTAGGCTCGCTGTATAGCGGCTCATGCCCGAAAATCATCAGTGCTGTGCCATTTTCCTTTGCTTCCAGAATAGCCTCGGCAATTTCCTCTTCGGTTACCTCGTCGTAATCGATCATCAGCGCATCCACTTTTTGCTCTCCGTCAAATATGTAGTAGATCGCATTCATCCAACGCGGCGGCCAGGCGTAGAGCTGAAAGCCCTTATATTTCCTTCTTGAAATGGCTACGTCCCGTAAAGTCGTAAATCCCTTTGCCAAAAGTACCGAATCGACGCGGCCGTTATGGTTCCCGCCCGGGTGCGCGTAGGAAGTGGGTTTGAAACCTGCCGCATTCATGTGGCGCAGCCCCGGTTCGAGCTCAGCCTCTATGTACCCTTTCGGGCCACCCGCCGTCATGAGTTCTGTGGATTTGGCATGGACGGTACCGTGGAAACCGATTTCGTGCCCCTCTTTTTCCAGTTGCTTCAACATGGCTGCCTCTTCCGCTTTCAGGCTATCCGGGCAGGTAATGAAGAAGGTTACTTTCGCATTGTATTTCTGAAATAATGGCCTGAGCTCGTACCACTCTTTGATAAAATGGTCGTCAAACGAAATGGCGATGCCGCCCGCACCTGGCTTGCCCGACGGGCTTCCGCAACCCCAGAATGCACCCGCCATTGTGACAAGCAGCACCCAAAGCAATCCTTTTAATGACCTTGAAGCAGTTTTAATGTATTTCAAAACTTCGGAAATGATCTGTTATTTTCGCTAAATTAATGACACGGATGAAAATACTGCACACCGCCGACTGGCATATCGGCAAAAAGCTCGACAACTTTTCCCGGCTGGACGAACAACGCCTCGTCCTCGAAGAAATCTGCGAAATAGCAGAACGAGAGGCCGTCGACGCGATTGTCGTTGCCGGTGATCTGTTTGATAACTTCAACCCGTCATCCGAAGCGACCGAGCTTTTGTATAGCACATTACACCGGCTTTCGACCAATGGTACACGGGCGGTCGTCGCCATTGCCGGCAACCACGATTCCCCCGAGCGCATACAGGTACCCGACGCCCTCGCGAAGGTGTGCGGCATTCTGTTTGTAGGTTTCCCCAACACGGAAATCAAGCCATTCTGCACGCAGGGACAGGTCGAAATTATCAAAACCGCGCCCGGATTTATCGAAATCAAGCTTCCTGATGCCCCGTTTCCCCTCCGCGTACTGCACACGCCTTACGCGAACGAGCAACGTCTGAAAACCTTCCTCGGCGTAGAAGAATCGGAAGAGGCATTGCGCATTCATTTGCAAGAGCATTGGCAAAATCTGGCCGATCAATATCTCGATGATAATGGCTTCAATCTGCTGGCAACCCACTTATTTGTGATGCAAAAAGGCGGCCCCATGCCCGAAGAGCCCGACGACGAGCGCCCGATCCTGCACATAGGCGGCGCGCAAGCCATTTACACCGAAAATTTCCCGAAGCAGGTGCATTACATTGCGTTAGGGCATTTGCACCGGTTTCACCAGGTGGATAGGATGCCGGCACCGTCTGTTTATTCAAGCAGCCCGCTGGCTTACAGTTTTTCGGAGGCCAATCAGAACAAATATGTGATCCTGATTGAAGCCGAAGCAGGAAAATTGGTCGGCTACAAGCCTATCGAGCTTTTGAAAGGCAAAAAGCTCCGCCGCAAAGGCTTCGACAGCATTGATGAAGCGATTGAATGGCTCGGCGAGCATTCAGATGATTTGATTGAACTCACGATCATTTCCGACAATTATCTGGAAGCATCCGACAAAAAGCGGTTAATGGAAGCGCATTCGGGTATTATTCAGATTATTCCTCAGATTAAAAAGAGCGAGGTGGCAGATACGTCGGCGGAAGTTGATCTTTCGCTGAGTATGGAGAAGTTATTTCAAGAGTATTTCAAAAGCAAAAATAAGGGCCAGGAGCCCTCCGAGGGCTTAATGGAGGTTTTCCGCGAAGTACTAGGCAGCGAAGCAGAATAAAAGCCATGGCGCGAAGGTCTCCTTCGTGCCTACTATTCGCAGGCCTCCGGCCGGCCCATACCGAAGACGCTTTTGCACAAATGACCGGCCGGAGGCCTGCGAATAGCGTGTGCAAAGCAGGAGCTTTGCACCATCGCACAAAAAAGCGGGCTACTCCTTTTGGAATAACCCGCTTTCTGTCCTATTTGGTCTTGATGAATATCAGCTAGCCCGTTTCAGCTTCGCTTCAATGGTTTGCTGTGTATGCGGTACGATGCGCAGGCGCTCTTTCGGGATCAGCTTGCCGGTGTCGATGCAAATGCCGTAAGTACCGTTTTTAATGCGGATCAGCGCGTTTTCGAGCTGTACCGAATATTTTTGAAGACGTGCCGCCAACTGGCTCAAATTCTCACGCTCACTGGCATCTGCCCCATCCTCCACCAATTTGGCTGCTCCGGCTGTTACGTCCGTGCCGCTATCGTTCTTTTTACTCAATCCTGTTTTAATGTATTCGAGCTCACTTCTTGTCGCTTCCAGTTTCCCACGGATCAGCTCTTCAAACTCCTTTAATTCTTCCTCTGAATATCTTGTTCGTTCTTCTTGCATAATCTGAATTGATTTGTTAGTCTACATCAAGGAGCGTTCAAAGCACAAAAGTACTAGTATTCTGCCTATTTCGGAATAGTATTTAATTAATAACCACTTTCAAATGAGAAACTTACTAACACCGACATCAGGGGCTATAATCAACAAAGCCAAAACCTGGATCGGTAATGGCTTTGCTGTGAATCTCTGAAGATTATTTATAAAGCACCGATTTCACGGCCTCTACCGTACGCTTCACGCTTGGCAGGATCTCTTCGATCAGCGTAGGCGCATATGGAAGAGGTACGTCGCGGCTGTTCACACGGATCACCGGCGCATCCATATAGTCAAATGCATGGCGCTGAATGTGGTAAGCGAGTTCCGAAGAAATGGCAGCCAATGGCCAGGCTTCTTCCACCACCACGCAGCGGTTGGTTTTCTTAACCGATTCGATCACGGTAGCGTAGTCGATCGGGCGAACAGTGCGCAAGTCAACCACTTCCACGTCGATACCTTCTTTTTCCAGTTGAAGCACCGCCGGCATTACCACGCGGGGGATCATTTTACCGAAAGAAACAATCGTTACGTCTTTACCCTGGCGTTTGATATCGGCTTTGCCCAGTGGAATGAGGTATTCTTCCTCGGGAACAGCCATTTTATCACCGTACATCACCTCCGATTCCATGAAGATAACCGGGTTGTTGTCACGGATAGATGATTTCAAAAGACCTTTTGCATCGTAAGGGTTCGAAGGAACGACCACTTTCAGACCCGGCGTGTTGGCAAACCAGTTTTCGAAGTTCTGTGAGTGCTGCGCGCCCAGCTGACCTGCATTACCGGTCGGTCCGCGGAACACGATCGGGCAACCGTACTGGCCACCTGACATCGAAAGAATTTTCGCCGCACTGTTGATGATCTGGTCGATCGCCACGAGCGAGAAGTTGAACGTCATGAACTCGACGATCGGGCGCAGGCCGTTTCCGGCGGCTCCTACCGCAATCCCCGCAAAGCCAAGCTCCGCGATAGGCGTATCGATCACGCGCTCAGGGCCGAACTCATCGAGCATTCCCTGACTCGCCTTATAAGCACCGTTGTATTCCGCAACCTCTTCCCCCATCAAAAAAATACTCTTGTCAAGGCGCATCTCTTCCGACATAGCGTCGCGAATGGCATCTCTAAATGCTATTTCTTTCATTCGTAATTCTGATAATTATTAATTCTTAGAAGAAACCACCGCAGCATCATTGCATCTGATACAGACCGACCTGCGCGGTTACATTAAAAGAGGTTTTGTACACTTATTTCAAAATGATCTGGTAAAATTAGGCAACACCGGCCAATTCTCAAATTCTTTACCGGAACCATTCTGTTAAAAAATGGGGTAAATGCAGCCCATTCCGGTATTAAATCGGGATCACGTCCACTTCTACTGAAAGCGTGTGTTTTCCGTAGCTGAAAATAATGCCTTTCAACGGCGGCACATCGCTGTAATCGCGGCCCCAGGCCGTGACGATATGGCGCTCACCGGGCACTACATTATTGGTCGGGTCGAAATCGCACCAGCCGTAATCGGGGATAAAAACCGAGATCCAGGCATGCGAAGCGTCGGAGCCCTGCAACTTGGGTTTTCCCGGCGGCGGAAGCGTTTCGAGGTACCCGCTCACGTACCGTGCCGCGAAACCAAAACTGCGGATACAGGCAATGGCGAGGTGCGAAAAATCCTGACAAACGCCTTTTTTAGCAGCCAGTACCTCCTTAATGGGCGTATTCACCGTCGTAAAATCGGGCATGAACTTGAATTCGGTGAAAATCTTCCGGCAAAGTTTCGCAACGCATTCATACAAAGGCACTTTATCATCAAAGCAATCACTGGCAAACGCCTTGATTTCCGCATCCCATTTCACCAGCGGGCTGGGTAATGTGTATTCCAAAACGGAAATCTTCGTCGCGCGGTCGCCCGTGAGCCGCTCCCTGGCCTCCCCACTCGTTACCGACGAGGGAATGAACAACGAGCCCGTACGCTCTTTCAAACGTTCGACGATCGCCGTCGTGAGCACCGTAAGCGTTTTGTGCGGCGAATGCAGAGAGAAATAATGGGTGGTATTACCATAAAAATCAACACGCTCGCTGATTTGTGCCGGTTCAGGAGTGATTTTAATGCTGAAATCCTGACAAAGCTGGTCGGGTAGCGTGCGTGGAGTGAGGCACACGAGGCTGTGGTAGTTATTCACGGCCTCGGCGTATTTGTATTCTGTTTTATGGATCAGCTTATACTTCATCCGTATCGTAGTCCATCGGTTCGAAAGAGTGGTGTATCAAAGTATGGCTGAAATACTGGTTGGTAAGATAAATGGATACCGAGCTAACCAGCCGTGCTACTTCCGCCAGCAGGCTGAAAAGCTCCTCCCGCTCGTCGTCCGCATTGCATTTACATAAATCCTGGATATTCGAGAGCTTGATCAGCGTCGAAGCCTTCAAAGCGAGCTTTTCGGCCTCATTCAGTCTTTCTCCGTGTGCAGTAGCCGGCAGTTCCGCCAGGTTTTTACCCAGCTCATCGAGCATGTAGGTTAGTGAATAAGGCAACCGCGGTTCCAGCAAAATCATATCCAGCATCGCCTCCACACTCAAATGCGACTTATAGATCTGCCGGTAATTCACCAGCATATGATGGTTGATCAAGGTGGCTTCGATCAGCTCATTCTCCACAGCAGCCGTACGCACCACGCCAAAATTCGACTGAATCACGCTGATTCTGGACAATATCCTTTCAATCAGTTTCCCGGTTTCCAGCAGCAGATAGCTGTTATCCCGCGGCATACTCTCCGCGATCACGCCCAGGAACGTAAACATGTTGTTGAACAGCCCATCGAGCGTCCGCTGGATGTTGGTACTGTTCATGTGCGACGCATTCCGGATCTCGTGGTAGCCATTATCGATCAGGTCCACAATGCGCCAGATTTCCAGCTCCCACTGGTTCCTAACCGCACCGACAGCATTCAGAAACGAGCCGATGTTCGAAGCGATCGTCCCGGCGCGACAATTGTCGGAAATCAATGCGATGATTTCCTTGTATGGATCATTCAGCTTTTCATCCCCATCCAAAAAGCCGGGATAAGTGGATGAAACGTGTGTCAGCGACTGTAAAAGCACCTTAATATGCTCCTGCTTCGCCGATCCACCGAAGTTGCGATCGAGGTTGAGCACATTGATGGTGATGTTCATAAACTTGATCACGGCCATCGTTCGCTCGCAGTATCGCCCAACCCAAAAAAGGTTTTCGGCACTCCGGCTCGGCAGCGACACGTGCTTGTTCACCGCAGCAGGCGTATTCAGGACAATCCTTTCCTGCGGTTCATCGGATTTATCGGAAACGATCCACGTATCCTTCGAAAAACCTCCCTGCTGATTGGAAATCACAAACCGGTCTTTCACCGCCGAGCTGCGCGTAAGTCCGCCCTGCATCACATGATAACCATTTTCATCAGCTACCATAAATGCCCGCAACGCTGCATACCGGGGCTCTATCACGCCATCGATCAATGAAGGGGTTGTGGAAAGGCTTACCTCCTGCTGCGCGATAAAGTCATGCGGCCGCTGGATAATCATCGCTTTCAACTTCTCCTTTTCCTCCTTGCTCTGGGTCCGGCCATAGATCGAGGCGAATTTGGATTTGCGATTCGCCTTTTTGATGATCAGCTCGTCGATATTATCGAGCACGTAACTCAGTTCCTTCTGATGCCCGCACCACCAGGTAGCCACATTAGGCATAATCAGCTTTTCCCCCAGGAAATACTGACATATATTTTCCATGAATGCGAGAAATGCATGATTTTCCAGCACGCTCGATCCCGGCGGGTTCATCACCTGCACATTACCGAGCCGGATTGCCTGCAAAAGCCCCGGCACGCCCAGGCGGGAATCTTCGCGTAATTCAAGTGGATCGCACCAGTCGTCGTCGACGCGGCGGACGATCACATCCACTTTTTGCAGCCCGTCAATGGATTTCAGCCACACGCTCCCGTTACGCACGAGCAGGTCGTCTCCCTGCGCGAGCGTGTAACCCAGGTACGAAGCCAGGTAAGCATGCTCGAAATAGGCCTCATTGCCCGGTCCGGGGGTAAGGTAAACAATATTCGGGGCGTCTCGGGTTTTGTCCGACAGCCTGAGAACTGTGTTTTGGATACTGTTAAAAAAAGGCGAGAGCTTGCTCACATACATGCCGTCGGCCAGCTCGGGCAGCAGCTTGCTCATCACAATGCGGTTTTCGAGCGTGTAGCCTGAACCCGATGGCGCCTGAGTGCGGCTGTCGAGCACCCACATTTGCCCATCCGGGCCACGTGCCATATCGGCCGCGAACAACGTCAGCTGCCGCGGGCCGGGGACTTTGATATCAATGCAAGGGCGTAAAAATCCTGTGTTTTCAAAAACGAGCTCCGCCGGAATGACGGCATCTTTGACGAGATTTCTGGGCCCGTATATGTCCTTCAAAATGAGGTCGAGCAATATCGCCCGCTGCTGCAACCCTTTCGAAATCTTGTCCCATTCGCGGTGCTCAATCAGGAACGGGATCGGGTCGAGCTGCCAGGGGCGGTTCATGCCGTCGGGACTGCCGTAGACGTTATAGGTCACGCCATTCTCCCGCAGCTTGCTGATAATCTCCTGATTACGGTTTTGAAGCTCCCCGATGCCCAGTTTTTCCAGTGTGGCAAAGAGCGCCTGCCAGTTCGGCTTCAATTTTCCGTTGGTATCCAGCACCTCGTCGTAAGAAGTAAGGCCGGCTTGATAGGATTGTAACAGGTTCACGGAAGCCTCGGTAAGCATATTCAAAATCAGGGTTATACTGCAAATCTATCGCGATTTCCAGAATTTGCGTAAATCCAGTGTATTGGGATACTCCGGATTGATCAGTTCGATCGGGGTGTCGCCGCGCATTTCCTTTTTCGTTTCGGCTACAAACCGGGAAACGCCCGAGGATGTCTTCTCCACAACCGGCACCTCGCGGGTAGCCGACGGCGTATGCCCAAATCCCTGGAACAAGCTGATTTTGCGTGATTCGGCCTCGAAAGCATTGACCGGATAAGTATCAAAACTGCGCCCGCCGGGGTGCGAAACGAAATAGGTACAGCCGCCCAATATACGGTTATTCCAGGTATCCACAATATCGAAAACCAGTGGTGCATCAGCCCCGATCGTCGGGTGTAATGCCGATGGCGGGTTCCAGGCCTTATACCGGATTCCCGAAACATATTCGCCCTTAATTCCCGCGCTCCGGAGCGGCACACGGCATCCATTGCAGACCAAAATATGCCTTCCTTCCACAAAACCGCTCACTTTTACCTGCAACCTTTCGAGCGAGGAATCCACAAACCGCGCGGTGCCGGCATTCGACAATTCCTCTCCCAAAACATGCCACGGCTCGATGCCCAGGCGCAATTCCAGCTGTATATTGTCGACCGTGATGCCGCCATAGTGCGGGAAACGGAATTCGAAGAATGGATCAAACCACGAAATATCGAAATTGTAGCCCGCCGCTTTGAGGTCGTTCACCACATCCACCATGTCCAGGTAAGCGAAATGCGGTAGCAGGAAGCGGTCGTGGAGCTCGGTGCCCCAGCGGATCAGTTTATGTTTATAAGGTTCCTTCCAAAACTTCGCAATGAGCGCGCGTATAAGCAGCGTCTGCACGAGGTTCATGTGCTTGTGCGGAGGCATATCGAATGCGCGGAACTCTAAAATACCCAGCCGTCCGCTCGACGAGTCGGGCGAATACAGCTTATCCATGCAAAACTCCGACCGGTGCGTATTACCGGTGATGTCCACCAACAAATTCCTGAAAATGCGGTCGACCATCCAGAATGGCACTTCGCCGTGTTCGGGAATCTGGTCAAATGCGATTTCCACTTCGTAAAGCCGCTCGTCGCGGCCTTCGTCGATGCGTGGCGCCTGGCTGGTAGGGCCTATAAATGGTCCTGCGAAAAGGTAACTCAACGCCGGGTGATGCTGCCAGTAGGTCAGCAAACTACGCAGCAGATCGGGACGGCGCAATATCGGACTGTCGACCGGCTTGGCCCCGCCAATGGTCACATGGTTACCACCACCCGTGCCGGTATGCCGGCCATCCACCATGAATTTATCCGTGCCTAACCGCGAGAAGAATGCCTCTTCATACAATGCACTGATGTTATCGACCAGCTCCTGCCAGTTTTTCGCCGGATGAATATTTACCTCGATTACGCCGGGGTCCGGTGTAACGATCAGTTTCTGCACACGGTAATCCGATGGTGCCGGGTAGCCTTCAATGCGCACCGGCATTTTTAGTTTCTCCGCAGTGGCTTCAATGGACGCCATCAGGTCGAGGTAATGTTCCAGGTAATCCGTCGGCGGCAGGAAAATGTAGATAATGCCGTCGCGCTCCTCGACGCAAATCGCCGTTTTGATCACCGGCACGTCAAAAAGAAGGTTATTCTGGGTTTCTTCTTCTTTGTTTTTCTTTGAATCTTGTTCCTCGTCAACCGGCTGTACATTCAATGGCAACTCATAAGCGGGCGCTACCGAGCCGTACCGTGCCTGCACAATAGGCTGGTAATCTGCCAACGCAGGCAAATCTTCAAACGGGCTGCGCTCCACAGGCTGTTCACGGCGTTCTTTGGCAATCTCCGGCAGCGAATTCAACGGCAGCCTGTAACCCATTGCCGAATTACCGGGAATCAGGAAGCAGTTGCCGCGCCGGAACTGCCAGGCCGTGCTAGTCCAATGCACCCCGTCCCACCTGACAGGTATCACGAACCCCGCAGGGTTATTCAGGCCCTTTTCGAGCAACTTGGCCAGCGTCCGGCGTTCTACCGAATCCTTCAAATTCACTTTCAAAGGATCCACATTGACAGGCAGTTTGCCCTCTTCCATTGCCCAGTAAACAGGATCTTCGTAAGCCGGCGTAATGTTGTTGGTATCGAGGCCGAGGTATTTGGTTAATTCATTGGTAAAAACCTCAGCATCCCCGAAAGCATATTTTGTTTGACCCTCTTTCGCCACAAGGTCATCGTTTTTCCACATCGGAACGCCGTCATTCCGCCAGTACAAGGCATATTGCCAGCGAGGGAACAATTCACCCGGGTACCACTTGCCTTGCCCGAAATGCAGCAGTCCGCCGTGCGCAAACCGGTTTTTAAGCCTCAATGAAAGATCATATGCCAATTGCCGCTTCAACGGCCCATCCGCCGCCGTGTTCCATTCGGCCGATTCGTAATCATCTATGGAAATAAAGGTAGGCTCACCACCCATGGTAAGGCGGACGTCGTTTTCCTGCAAATCCTTTTCCACATCGTAGCCCACTTGCATTACCTGGGCCCATTGTTCTTCCGAATAGGGCTTGGTCACCCGCGGATCTTCGTGAATGCGAAAAACTTTGTTATCAAATTCAAAAGTCACCTCGGCAACATCCGTAGCCCCCGAAACCGGGGCTGCGCTGGCGTAATCGGGCGTGCAGCAGAGCGGAATATGCCCTTCACTGGCAAAAAGGCCGGAAGTAGGATCCAGACCGATCCATCCCGCGCCCGGTACATAAGCCTCCGTCCATGCGTGCAGGTCGGTAAAATCCGCCTCCGGACCCGAAGGCCCGTCGAGCGACTTGATATCGGAAGTGAGTTGCACCAGGTAACCCGACACGAACCGCGCCGCGATGCCCAGATGCCTCAGGACCTGCACCAGCAGCCACGCCGAATCGCGGCAGGAACCGCTTTGAATTGTAAGCGTCTGCTCGCAGGTTTGCACACCCGCTTCCATTCGGATATTGTAATTAATGGCCTTGTATAGCTCCTGATTAAGGTATACCAGAAAATCGACCGTCTTAATATCCGGCTGAATATTCAGATTCGCAATAAAATCCATCAGAAGCGGACCGGCCTCGCGCGGCTCGAGATAGGGCCCCAGCTCCTTTTCCAGGGTCGCTTCATATTTGAACGGATATTTATCCGCATAATCCTCCACAAAAAAGTCAAACGGATTGATCACCTGCATTTTAGCGATCACCTCCACGTCGATGCTCAGCTCGGTCGTCTTTTCCGGGAACACAACCCGTGCCTGGTAATTTCCGAACGGGTCCTGCTGCCAATTGATGAAATGGTTTTCAGGCGTAATTTTCAGCGAATAGCCCTCGATCGGCGTACGTGAATGCGGCGCGGGGCGCAACCTGAAAATATGCGGTGAAAGTGAAACACTCCGGTCGAACTTATATCTTGTTTTGTGCGAAATAGCAACTTTTATAGCCATAATAGGAGTATTACAATAAAATTAGATAATTTGGCAAGAGGGAAAATACATTACCCTAAACAAATGCTTTGTCCGTATTTTTCAAAATATAAGACTACAACAAATACTGATTACAGAATTTTCTTCAAAGGCATTTGCCATACCCTGCAACACAGGACTGATAATTCCTTAAAAGTTACGACATTCGCCAAAATCCTTACGATACCATTAGTTTAGTCCAAAAATGAAAATTGCTATCATCGGCTGCGGCAACATGGGCATGGCCTTCGCCCGCGCCTTCCTGAAATTTGACCTCGTTAAAAACCAGGACTTCTTACTGGTTGAAAAAAGCACCGACCGCATGGACAGCCTCACGAGCTTCCAGCCGGGCGTGATCACGGGCATAATCGGCCCGCAGATCAGCGAATACGACCTGATCATCCTTTCAGTGAAGCCGCAGGATTTTCTTTCGGTAGCCGGTGCGCTCAAAGAAGTGATCAAGCCCAGCCAGGTAGTGTTGTCGATCATGGCCGGCGTCACGATCGAAGGCATTCAGAATGCATTGGACCACAAACCGGTGATCCGCGCGATGCCGAACACGCCCGCAATGCTTGGAATGGGGATCACCGCCTATTCGGCATCACCCGAAGTAGATATTCATCAATTGCGTAAAATAGAAAACCTCATCAATGCAACCGGCCGGTCGGTATTCCTCGAAGACGAGGAGCAACTGAACGCCGTGACGGCATTGAGCGGAAGCGGTCCGGCTTACTTTTTTTACGTCGTAAAAGCGATGATCGAAGCCGGCAAGCAAATGGGCTTCGAAGAAAACGTGGCCGCATTGCTCGTGAAACAAACCATGCTGGGCTCCTATCACCTGATCAACACCGCCGATAAGTCGCTCGACGACCTGATCAAGGCGGTGGCTTCCAAGGGCGGCACCACCGAGGCTGCATTGCGCCAGTTTGAAGCCGGAGAACTTGATAAGACACTTGAAAAAGGCATTTTCGCGGCGCAGGTGCGGTCGGCGGAATTGTCGAAAGGATAAAAAGCCTCGCGCGGGCGCGCACAATCGTGCTCCCGCGCGGGCGACACTTCATAATCATCAAACTTTGAAAATATGGGAACGTCAGCCAGCAAACTCGCTACTCTCGATATCGTTCTGAATGGATTAATGCGCCGCTACAAAGAGCGTGTGCCCGACGTAGGCATTATCCTCGACGCGATGGTGAGCGACGGCATTGTCGACAGCGCGGATACCATCGAAAACGACCATATCGCATTCCGTACGATGGGTGTACCTCAGCTTGGTGTGCAGTCGTTCGAGAAAATTTTCCTGCATTACGGCTACGAAAAACGCGACCATTATTTTTTCGAAGGTAAAAAGCTCGACGCCTGGTGGTACGCCCCACCCCGCGAAACCGATCCGCGCATTTTCGTGAGCGAGCTCCGCGTTGGCGACCTGTCGGAGGAGAGCCAGCGCATTATCCGCAGCTACACCGACGAAGTTGCCACGGATCCCGTCGATTCCCTCGACCTCGACAATGGCGAAGCCGTAGACGCATTCCTGCACCAGCCGCTATGGCGCACACCGACGGTTTCCGACTACCAATCGCTGCTCAAAGAAAGTGAATACGCCGCCTGGGTGATCTACAACCGCTATTACCTCAACCATTTTACGATCAGCGTCCATAACTTACCCGAAGGCTTCAATACCGTTGCCCAATTCAATGAGTTTTTGGAAAAACACGGCATTAAGCTGAATACTTCTGGCGGTAAAATTAAAGTAAGCCCCGATGGCGGGTTATTGCAAAGCGCTACAGTGGCCGAAATGCTGAATGCAGAATTTGCCAATGGTGAAAAGCTGCGTATTTCCGGCTCATATGTAGAATTTGCCGAAAGGAAAGTGCTGCCGGAGTTCGCCGATCTGCCAGCGGGTGAAATCAAAAGAAAACACCGCCGGGATGGCTTTGAGGCAGGTAATGCGGATAAAATTTTTGAGAGTACTTATACTACGCAGACGGGGCGTTAGGCCGGAGTTGAGTTTTGGAAAAGGACGTCCGGGCAGAAATCGAGCGGCGCAGGAATGATCTTGCCATCATAATCGACCATTTCTGCTAATCCATCCCAGTAGATCGTACGCCCGTCGGTTTGAGCCTGCTTGAAAGTATTCCTATCGAGAATTTTCTTGAAAATGCTTCCTTCTTTTTCAGCATATTCTTGAAGAAAACTGCTGAAATCGACCGATCTGACGATTCCATCAGTCCAGAGTGCCTTGATTACAAACGGCTCGATTGACAATATTTCTTTAACGCGCGGATTTCTCGACGGCCGTACCCCGTATGTGGCGCGCAGGTATTCGAAAGCCTCACAGTCCCTTCCCTGATTACCATCTTCAATTCCCTCTTTGATCGCACGCCTGGTTTCAACATCAAGTTTGTCCCAAAAATCTTCTTCTGTGGAATCCTTCTTTTTCATAATTCATCAAATAGTGTGTTAAGACTTGCCTAAACAAGTTTCGCTATTCAACTATTTAGTCATTCACAAGCAAATGCACAATCCTAACCGCATTCCCTTCACTCTTCTCATTCTTATCCTCCGAAATCGTCAAATGCAGCTTATGCTTCCCGGCCGACAATTCATCCGCGAGCATTAAATACCATGGCAAATGCAGCTGATTACTCCAAGGTGTATAAGTATCGAGCGTCTGTGGCTTTTTGCCATCGATGGTGTAAGTAATCTTCCCGGCATCGGGCCCGGAAATGATCGCGATACCTACGCCACGGCCCTTAAACTCGAAATTGAGGGAAGATCCGGCTGTTTCGCTCACCAGCATAGGCACGTTTACAAATCCTTCGCGGGTTGAAAACTTGGTTTTGGGCTTCCAATCCGGGTCGATCGTGAATCCTTTCAGATTTTTGGCTTCTTCGAGTTTGTGATAACTGCCTTTATCATAGCTGAAACGATCCATTGGCGCGGGTAAGCTAATATCCCCGGTCACCCGTGATTCCATTTTCAGCATTTCCTTAATGGTCTGAGCGTAAATTTCCTGGCCGTAGGGCGATGGGTGCAAGTCTTTAAAATCGTACTTCCACGTGAATTCCCCCGCCTTAATGCGGTCGTACACCTCCTTCGCCAGGTTGATGTAAACCGCGCCATAATGCTTCGCCACGCGCTCGTGCACACCTACCTCCACAGGCTCCTTGCCGGCTTCATAGTCGTCGTTCTTTTTAGGCTCCGCAAAGGCCATCATCACCACATTCGCTGTCGGATTAGCTGCATACATCTGTCTCAAAATACCGTCCAATGCCCTTACCTGCGCTTTTTCGCTGAAACCGTTCCCCCGGTCGTTTACGGCTGCCTCTACAAAAAGTAAGTCGGGCATTCCCTTCGCGAGCACATCGCGGCTGAAACGCATGGAATGCGGCGTGCTGCCCAGCGATGGAATGCCGGCAGCGATGAATTTGAATTCAGTGTCGGGAAAATGCTCCTGCAAATATTGAGAGGTTTTATCGCGCCAGCCCGGGTTGTGGGTGATGGAGCCGCCGAGGAATGCGACAGTCCCTTTTCTGGTAGTCCTGAACTTCTCAAATGCATTGCCCAGGCCTTTATTCAAAGTAATATAAGGCGTATGCAACAGCGGCCTTTGAACCGGCACGCTATTCTCTTCGATAAAATTGGCAAAGAATTCGGGATGCTCGATCGGGAAGTGATGGCCTTCCAGCGTCTGCTCGCCGCGCGTCATCGGGTACACGCTTACAGGCCCGCCCAATGCGAGGTAATTTCTGACGAGCAGATCCGTATTCTCAGCAACCGGCGCATGTTCGTCTTTTAATCCTACCACATGGACGATTGGCACTTTGTAAGATGCTAACCCGGCCAGGTCGTTCAGCGGGATGTCGGTAAAACTGGCGGCCTGCTCTTCGTTCATGTTAAAAATTTGCTTCCAGGCCTCCCAGTCTTTGGGCGAGCCTTTGCCTTTTCCTTTGCCGCCGGGCCAGCTTTTTGGATCGGCAACGGGTGCCTCGGCGTAAATGCAGCTTACTTTATCAGGATTCCGCTTCGCCCAGCCGTACACATACAACCCGCCGCGGCTTACGCCTTCCAATGCCACTTTCGGGGAGAAATGCTTTTCCTTTACGAGGTAATCATAAAAAGCGTCCCACACCTGCATGGCTTTGGGATGGGCGAACATGTCGTTGGTGTTCACATACGCCACATGGAACCCGCGTGAGAGCAGAATACTGTCCATATCCGTGTGCCATGTGGGGAAATGTGCCCGCCATACCCACGGATTGCCCTCAATCGCCTTCTTTGGTTTCACAAACCACGCATTGCGGTCCTGAAATGTAAATTCTACTTTTTCAAAACCTTTCCACTGGGTCGTTTTTTCGGGGGTTTGGGCTGAAATATAGGTTGCTGACAGCGCAAAAATGGTCAGCAGACTGCATGCGAAGCTTTTCGTGTTCATAGCTTTCAAAAGCACGCATATGGCCCATTTTACCGGGAGGCGCATTCGGTTTGGTATGATATTTTAACTATTTATCCTGAAAACAATCTTGAAAAAGACTTATGGATAAGATCGAGAAGTTTAAGACCATGGAGAAAATCCTGCGCGAGATCGAGGATTTGAAAAACAGCGAAACTGCCGTGATCAAGAAGATTGGTCAGATTGAAACAGAAAACATGAACGTCAACGTCCAAAACCTCGACAAATCCCTGAACGAGATTTACGACGGTGTTTATAAAAATCTCCAGAATGTGGAAAACCTTCAAAACTCATTCTCCGAAACCGTGGCCGATTTCAGAAGCAAGAACAACATCACCGAAGAGATGTTGATGGAACTAAGAGAATAAATTACTCCGATATCATCAGACTAAAAACCACAAAAAAAAGATGTCAGTCTGAGCGCAGTCGAAGACAGTCCATACGGTAAGGATTGTCTTCGACTGCGCTCAGACTGACATTCTTCGTTGGGCTCCCCTTCCTCCCTTTCCTCCCTTTCCTCCCCTTTTTCCTTCTACCGTAACTTCAACGTCGCGAGCGTCAAAATCGCCAGGATGATACCGACAATCCAGAAGCGTGTGACGATTTTCGCTTCGTGAATGCCTTTTTTCTGGTAATGATGGTGTAATGGCGACATCAGGAATATCCTTCGCCCTTCACCGTATTTCTTTTTGGTGTATTTAAAATAACTGACCTGTAATATCACCGACGCATTCTCGACAATGAAGATCCCGCACATAACCGGGATCAGCCACTCCTTGCGGATCGCCAGCGCCACGACGGCAATCACCCCGCCGAGCATCAAACTGCCCGTGTCGCCCATAAATACCTGTGCAGGGTATGCATTGTACCATAAAAACCCGACACAGGCCCCTATGAACGCCGCACAGAATATTACCAGCTCCCCCGAATTGGGAATGTACATGATGTTGAGGTATTGCGAGAATTTGGTGTTACCCGACAGGTATGCCAATACACCGAGCGTCAATGCGATAATGCCTGAAACGCCTGCCGCGAGGCCGTCGATACCATCGGTAATGTTGGCCCCGTTGGAAATGGCGGTGATGATGAAAATCGCGATGATGGTGTAGATTACCCAGGTATATTCTTCGGGCAGCCAGCCGAAAAGCAGTGCCCGGTAGTCGAACTCGTTGTTCTTGATGAAAGGGATGGTCGTTACCGTCGGGTGGATAATGTCACGGTAGCGCTGCACCTCGCCCAGGCTGGAACTCAGCACGGGCTGGTCATACACGCGGATTTTGACATTATCATTAAAAGAAAGCGTAATACCGACGATCAATCCCAACCCTACCTGGCCTACGATTTTGAAACGCCCGGCCAATCCGTCCTTATTGTTCTTGAACTTCTTTAGATAATCATCCAGAAACCCGATACCACCCGTCCAGAGAGCTGTGATAATCAGCAAAACGATGTAGACATTACTCAATTTCGCAAACAGCAATACGGGGATCAGCAACGACGCCAGGATGATGAAACCGCCCATGGTAGGTGTTCCCGCTTTCTCCATTTGACCCGCCAGCCCAAGGTCGCGGATCGATTCGCCCATTTGCTTTCTACGCAGCAGATTGATAATCGACTTTCCGTAGGCAGCAGCGATAAACAGCGACAAAACCGTCGCACCCAACGCCCTGAACGAGATATACTGGAATACCCCGGCCCCGGGAATGTTGAATTGTTTGTCTAAATAATCGAAGAGATAATAGAGCATGAAAAAGCGTGTTGGGATGACGGCTGCAAAATTGGTTTTTTTAATAGACTACGCCAAAAGCATAGTGATTTTTAATTGCCCGCCCGTTTTGCGAACACTTCCATCAGCACTTCCTTGTCATCGAAATGGTGTTTTACGCCTTTTACGTCCTGGTAATTCTCGTGCCCTTTGCCAGCGATCAGGATAATGTCGCCAGGCTCCGCTTCCAGTCCGGCTTTGAGAATGGCCTCGTGGCGGTCTTCGATCACCGTTGTTTTTTTGTAATCCAATGCCGGCACGCCTTTCCGCATTTGGTCGAGGATATCCATCGGATCTTCGAAACGCGGGTTATCCGAGGTCAGGATCACACGGTTGCTGTACCGACAGGCGATTTCCGCCATTTTAGGACGCTTTTCGGCATCGCGGTTACCGCCGCAGCCTACCACCGTTATGACTTGCTCATTACCCTGCCGCAAATGCGTGATCGTTTCGAGCACATTTTCGAGCGCGTCGGGCGTGTGCGCATAATCCACAATGCCTACGATATGGTCCGCGGAATGGAATTGCTCGAAGCGCCCGGGAGGGCTTTTCAGGTTGGAAAGTTCTGTCAGAACAGCCTCTTCCTGCTCACCCAAAAGCACCGCTGCACCATATACTGCAAGCAGGTTGTAGGCGTTGAATCGGCCGATCACGCGGAACCAAACTTCCTGATTGTTGATCTCCATATGCATCCCCGCGAGCGTATCCGAGATAATTTTGCCTTTGAAAGTCGCGAGCGTTTGCAGCGAGTAGGTTTCAACACGCGCTTTGGTATTTTGCACCATCACATTGCCCCGGCGGTCGTCAATGTTTATTAACGCGAATGCGGATTTGGGGAGCGCATCAAAAAAGCCCTTTTTGGCTTTGATGTAATTATCGAAAGTCTTGTGGAAATCGAGGTGATCGTGGGTAATGTTGGTAAAAATCCCCCCCGCGAAATGCAAGCCGGTAATACGATGCTGCGCGACGGAATGCGAGCTCACCTCCATAAACACGTGGCTGCAATTGCGAGCCGCCATTTGAGCCAGCAACGCATTCAATGCAACGGCATCGGGCGTGGTGTGCGTGGAAGGAATAACCTCATCTTCGATCTGATTCTGAACCGTCGACAGCAAGCCGCAACGATAGCCCAATGCCCGGAAAAGTTGGAAGAGGAACGTGGCCACGGAAGTTTTGCCGTTGGTACCGGTTACCCCCACGAGTTTTACCTTTTTGGAAGGATGTCCGTAGAATGCGGCGGCGATCAGCCCCATAGCTGCCGCGGAATCCTCCACCTGAACGTAGGTAACATCTTCCCTTACACTTTCCGGCAACTCTTCACACAAGATAGCCGTAGCGCCAAGCTCCGCGGCAGTGTGGATAAACTGGTGGCCATCCACCTGTGTGCCGCGCAATGCCACAAAAAGGCTTCCCGGCAGTACTCTTCTGGAATCCAGAATGATATTCTTGACCTTGGCATCGGCATAACCATGGATAATGGCTCCTTTAACTTCGCCGAGCAGGCTGCTCAACACTTGTTCGTTTTCCATGAAGGATTATTGTAATGTAAGCAGGATTGTCTTGCTTCCTGATTTATTGCTGCCCGGCGGTAGCGATTGCTCCACCACCTTGCCCGAGCCTTTGAATGTTACCCTGAAACCCTTGTTTTCCATTAAATACAAAGCATCCCGCATCGACATGCCTTGCAGGTTCGGCACATCGCGTGCATCGACCTCGCGTGGGTTCCATTTGGTTTTACCCTTTTTGTAGAGTGACGCCGCCGCATATTCGCTCTCTTCCGGCGCCGGCGTCATGTTCAATGATTTGCTGATCACATTCAGGTCGTTGGTAATGCCTGCCCATTTCACATCCTCCGATTTTTCAGGAACCGAGTCCCTTACCGGCTTCTGAATGGCCACGTCGTAAGCATAAATGCGGTCGGCTACTTCCTTGAACACCGGCGCAGCCACACTTCCCGCGTAACGGGTGTAGTCGGCCCCTGTGCTTTTGGGATTATCGATAATTACGATGCAACTGTATTTGGGCTTATCGGCCGGGAAATAACCTGCAAACGATGTATAATTTTTACCCTCGGTATAAACCCCATTGATCAGCTTCCGCGCCGTACCCGTTTTTCCGGCAATCTGGTACAAATCGCTTTTAATGTGTTTGGCCAAACCCGCATTCACAACGCCTTCGAGCATCTTCTTCACTTTCCGAATTGTTTCGGGCGAGCAAATAGGCTTTTCCTCCACATATGGCGGGATTTTGTCTTCGATTTCCTCTGCATTGCGGATCTCGCGCACGATCATCGGCCGCACCCAGTAACCATTATTCGCCACGGCATTGTAGAAAGCGAGTGTTTGCAGCGGAGTCATCTGCATTTCATAGCCGTGTGCCATGAAATACATCGAATAGCTGCTCCATTGTTTCGATTTCCGATCGCGGATCAATGGCGGCTTTTCGCCTTTCATGTGAATGCCGGTCGGCTGATTCAGGTGAAATTGTTTGAGATAACCCAGGTATTTGTCAGGCTTGTTGGCAAAATACCGTTGCATAAGCTGCACAATGCCGATGTTCGACGATTTCTCCAAAACCTGCGAGGCAGTAATGGTGCCAAAGCCGCCGCGGTGCGCGTCGCGGATAATGTGGTTGCGGAATTTCATCGCACCGTCGCCGGTGTTCACTGTCACCTGGTCGGGATCCATATGGGTCTCTTCCAGCAGGGCCATCATCGTCGCCAGCTTGAATGTCGAGCCGGGATCGTTGCTGCCAGCCAATGCGTAATTGAAGACTTCTTCATATTTACCGGGACCGCGTTTAGTAAGGTTCGCCATCGCTTTGATTTCGCCCGTAGCCACTTCCATAATGATCACCGAACCGAAGTCCGCGTCCATTTCCAGCAACTTCCGGCGCAATGCGATCTCGGTACGTTCCTGGTAATTCATGTCGAGCGTCGTGTAAATGTCTCTTCCAGCGGCGGGCTGCACATTCAATGCATCACCCACAGGGATTTTCAGTCCGCCTTCCACTTTCTCGACCCAGCCGATACCGGGGCGGCCTTCAAGCTGTTTGTCAAAACTGGCTTCCAGGCCAATATACCCGCGCCCGCTTTTCGGGTCGATGCCGCCGATGGTACGGTCGGCCATAGGGCTGAATGGTTTGTAGCGTTTGTAGATCGTCTCGAACTTGCCGCCGCCGCCCTTCCGGTCTTTGGCAAAAAATGGCCACTTTTTAAGTCGCTCACGTTCCAGGTGCGTGATTTCTTTGCTTTTCAGGCGTAGATACCGTTTGCTTTTGCTCACGCGATAACGCATGATCTTGCTCTTGTAGCCTTCGGCCGTGTTTTCCTTAAAGTTTTTGGCGAGTAGCGACGCCAGTTCGTCGATGTGGTTGTAGAAATAGGCCGAATCGGCGACTTTGGTGTCAAAACCTACATAATAATACGGCAACGAGGTCGCGAGCAAGCTGTTGTCGCTCGCATAAATGTTCCCGCGCATAGCCGGGATCGTGTCCAGTTTCAGGTCGTTCTTTTCCGAATACTCCGCCCAGGTTTTTCCTTTGAAAGTATCGTAATACTGTACCCGTATCAGCTTGGCGAAAACCATGATCGCCAGCAAAAACAGCATCCAGCCGACCAAACGGGCCCGGTTGATCAGTGCTTTTTTATTGTTCTGACCGCTTTCGACTTCGTTTTTCATGAGGCGTTGAGAAAAAAACGGCTTATTCTTCGTCTTCTTTTAAAATGATTTTCTTGGGTGGGGTAAGGTTCTCGACCAACCCTTCGGCCTGCACTTTCTCCACCACCACCGACTGTTTCCCGGCCCGCTCATACTCCGCGTGAATGGAGGTATATTCCGCTTTCAGGTCGTCGACCTCCTTTTTGAGCTTGATGCTTTTCCGCACATAATCCTCCGACTGGAACCCGATCCGCTCATAAGCGACAAGCAATATGATCACCCAGCCGAAATAGTAAAAGTATTTCACCGGCAAACGCTCTTCCTGGCCCGGCAACTTCTCGCCGAAAACCTTGTCGAGCGGCAAAAACTTGTTCAGCCAGTTGAATAGCGAATATTCCCGCTTCCGCTTCGGCGGTTTGGGCGGAACTGGTTTCGGTCGTTTTCTATTTTCAGCCATGTGTAACGTTACGTTGAATATTTGAGCGACTGGGTTTTGGTCAAGTGTTGTCAAGTGTAGTCAGGTGTTGTCATGAATGGTCATTTATTGCGGTTCGCCGCGCGGTAAAATATTCTCACTCAATAATATGTATACTATTTCTGACAATACTTGACGATAAATGACAACACTTGACAATACCTGACCACACCTGACTTCGTCACACACCGGTACCGTCACGCCTTCGTCGCAATCCGCAACTTAGCACTTCTGGCGCGCGGGTTTACGGCTACCTCTTCCGCGGTCGCTTCGATGGGCTTGCGCGTGACGCTTTTCAGCGGTTTGAGCTCGTTCCCATAAAAGTCCTTCTCGACTTCTCCGTAAAACTTCCCTTTCTGGATGTAATTTTTCACCAGCCTGTCTTCCAGCGAATGGTACGACATCACCACGAGCCTGCCGTCGGGCGTGAGCACCTCGGGCACCTGCGTGAGAAACTCTTCGAGCACCGCCAGTTCATCATTCACCTCGATCCGCAACGCCTGGAACACCTGTGCGAAATACTTGTTCTCGCGGTGCTTGGGCGCATAGCGCATGAGAATGCTTTTCAAGTCATTAACGGTTTCGATTGGCGTATTGTATCGGGCGGCGATAATTGCCTCCGCGGCTGTGCGGGCGTTGGTCACTTCTCCATACATCCCCAGAATGCGTTGCAATTCTCCTGCCGAGCGTGTTTTAAGCACCTCGCGGGCCGTTTTCTCGGTATTGGGATTCATGCGCATGTCCAGGTCGGCGTCAAAACGGGTAGAAAACCCCCGCTCAGGCGTGTTGATCTGGTGCGACGAAACGCCAAGATCAGCCAGGATGCCGTTCACCTGCGGCGCCTTGTTGAGTTTCAGATAGCGCTTCAAATGCCTGAAATTGGCCGGGATGAATGTAAACCGTGGATCATCCTTGAATTCCAGCGCGTTAGCGACCGCATCGGGGTCCTGATCGAAAACCAGCAACCGGCCGGTCGTAAGCCTTTCCAGAATAGCCCTGGAATGCCCGCCGCCACCGAAAGTGACGTCGACATAAACGCCATCAGGCTGTATTTGAAGGCCTTCCAGGCACTCGGACAACATGACGGGAACGTGGTAGGTACTAGGCGAATCCATTTGTTAAAAGCAATGTACTGAGGAACTATTTCCGGCAATCCGGCAGTTACAAACTTAGCAATTTTCAAGCGTAGGAATCATCCCCGCGCGGGGAATTAATTTTGGCACCACACATCGCATTAAACACCAGTAATTTGAATATGAGACTCCTGTTATTGTTTGGAATACTTTCATCTTTTATCATCTCAACGAGTTTTCCAGCATTTTCCGACACGCCCGTAAAATCGGGCATCTGGCGCGCAACACTCACCCGCGACCAGCAGAAACTGCCTCTGATACTGGATATTTCACCAAATCCCGACGGCAAAACACTCACCGTGCACATCATTAACGGAACGGAAAAGCTCAAAATGGACAGCAGCTATTTCCAGAACGACTCCCTCGTGATCCCGATGATGATGTTCGATGCCAAGATCATCGCCAAATCGACCGGCGACGAACTGAAAGGTACCTACTATCGCTATGCCAATGGTGTTGTGGCGGGCTCACTACCTTTTGCTGCCGAGCAAGGAGAAAATTATAAGTTTTTCAAAAAGGGCGAAGCTAAAAGCACCCGTAATGTAAGCGGCAAATGGGCCACTACATTTAGAAACCCGGCCACCGGCGATGAAACCATTGCGGTAGGAAACTTCACACAGCAAGGTACCGACGTAACCGGCTCATTCCTCACTCCAACTGGCGATTATCGCTTCCTGACCGGCAGCGTGAATGGTGACAGCCTCTATTTATCGACATTCGACGGCTCGTTTGCGATGCTTTTCAAAGCAGGCTTCCAGCCCGATGGCACATTGAGCGGCAACCAGTGGTCGGGCGTGAAGGCATTTAAAACCTGGACCGCCAAGCCTGACGCTAACGCCAAACTGCCCGACGCTACCAAAATGACGTTCCTCAAACCAGGCTTCGAAAGCGTGGATTTTGAATTAAAAGACACCAAAGGCAAAACCTGGACATTGAAAGATCCTCGTTTCGCGGGCAAGCCGGTTATTATCCAGATCATGGGTTCCTGGTGCCCCAACTGTATGGATGAAACCAACTACCTCGCTCCGTGGTACAAAAAGAATAAGAATCGTGGCATTGAGATCATCGGACTGTCTTTCGAGCGCAATGACAAGCCCGAGATTGCTAATCCGAAAATCGACAAAATGGTGAGCCGCTTCGGCATCGACTACCCGGTTGTACTCGCAGGCACCAGCTCGGATGCTTCCACGGCAAAGGCATTGCCGATGCTCAACAAGGTGATGTCGTATCCGACTACCATTTTCATCGACAAGCACGGTAAAGTCCGCGAAATCCATACCGGCTTCAATGGTCCGGGCACGGGCCATTATTACGATGAGTTCGTAACCGACTTCAATACCTTAATGGATAAGCTTATCAGCGAGAAGTAAGAAGTAACAAATACACAGGCACACCGTCACAATTTGAGGCGGTGTGTTTTTTATTGATCCCAAATTAGTATGCTTGCATAATAGTAAGCACATTGCTTACATTTGTGATAAGGGCATTACCTGATACCAATAGCTTTTTGAAACGATGCGCAAGGAAAAAACAATCGATTTCCAGATCAAATGGGCCTGGCATTCCATATCGCGGATGTACAATGCCTATGCCGCCCGTTTTGACACGACCATGGCCGTCGGGTATGTCCTGCTGAACATCGACATTGAGCACGGCACGCCGGCCACCAAAATAGCGCCATTGCTCGGTATGGAGCCGCGGAGCCTCGTGCGGATGCTCAAAAACCTCGAAGAAAAGGGTCTTATCCGCCGGGAAGTGAGTAAGGACGACAAGCGTTTCGTCCGCATTGTGCTCACTGAGCTGGGCAAGGAGAAACGTGAACTCGCCCGCGAGGGAGTCATTTCCTTCAACACAATGATCCGCGACAAGATACCGCTCGACAAGCTGGTCGTGTTTTTTGACGTCATTAAAGATATAAACCGATTGGTGGAAGAAGAGAACCAGAAGCTCAAAGCCGGCGAAGTCGCCGAAGATCTGGAATAACCATCAATCCCATCCTGAAAACCAACCTGAGTAAAAATGAATCGTTCCATTCGTAAAGTAGCTGTTCTTGGTTCAGGCATTATGGGCTCGCGCATTGCCTGCCATTTTGCCAATATAGGCGTTGAGGTGCTCCTGCTGGACATCGTTCCAAAAGACCTTACCGACGCTGAAAAAGCGAAGGGTATTACGACCGACCACCCTGCGTTCCGCAACCGGATCGTGAACGATTCGTTCCAGGCGACGCTCAAAGCCACACCGGCATCGTTGTACAGCCCGGCATTTGCCTCACGGATCAAGCTCGGCAACTTCGACGATAACCTGGCCGACATCAAAAATTACGACTGGGTAATTGAGGTAGTGGTCGAAAAGCTGGATATCAAAAAAAGCCTTTACGAAAAAGTGGACGCGCTCCGCAAGCCGGGTACGCTCGTTACTTCCAATACATCCGGTATTCCCATTCACCTGATGGCCGAAGGCCGGAGCGAGGATTTCCGCAAAAACTTCGCCGGAACGCATTTCTTCAACCCGCCACGCTACCTGCGTCTGCTGGAAATTATCCCGACGGCCGCTACCGACCAGAGCGTGGTGGATTTCCTGATGCATTACGGCGAGCTGTTTTTAGGGAAAACTACCGTGCTCTGCAAAGACACGCCGGGCTTCATCGCCAACAGATTAGGAATTTATGCATTGATACAAACCATCCGCGTAGCCGAAGAAATGGGGCTGAGCGTGGATGAAGTGGATAAACTGACCGGCCCCGTTGCCGGAAGGCCGAAATCGGGCACTTACCGGCTTTCGGATGTGGTAGGGCTCGATACGACGGTGCATGTGGCTAATAACCTGTATGCCTCCGGCGAAGGTAAAGATGAATCGCGCGATGCATTTGTATTGCCCGAAATCATGCAGAAGCTGTTTGATAACAAATGGCTAGGCGACAAAACGGGACAGGGTTTTTATAAAAAGATCAAAGATGAAAAAGGCAAGTCGGTAATCCTGGCGCTGGATTTCAAAACGCTGGAATACGTGCCGTCGGGCAAAGTGAAATTCGAAACGCTGGAAGGCACCAAGAATATCAGCGACGTGTACAAACGCTTCAGTGCGCTGGTAGCGGGTAAGGATAAAGCCGGCGATTTTTACAGAAAGACATTCGCGGATGTTTTCAAATACGCGACATTCCGCATTCCTGAAATTTCAGACGAGATATTCCGCATCGACCAGGCCATTACCGCCGGTTTCGGCTGGCAATATGGTCTCTTTGAAACCTGGGACGCCATTGGTGTGAAAAATATGCTGGCGATCATGGAATCGCTGGATCTGAAACCGGCTGCGTGGGTTTACGAAATGCTCGCGGCTGGTAACGAATCGTTCTATAAAGTCGAGAACGGCAAGCGGCTGTATTATGATATTCCTTCCAAATCTTACAAAAGGATCCCAGGTCAGGACAGCTTCATTTTGCTCAGCAATTTGTCCAACAATATTGTGTGGAAAAATGCAGGAGCAAACGTCTACGACATCGGCGACGGCATTCTGAACCTCGAATTCAAATCCAAAATGAATACGATGGGCTCGGAGGTGATCGAGAGCATTCAGAAAAGTATCAGCCTTGCGGAAAAGGATTTTCGCGGATTGGTGATCGGTAATGAGGCCGTCGAAGCATTTTCTGCGGGTGCTAACCTGGCAATGCTGTTCATGTACGCCGTCGAGCAGGAGTTTGACGAGATCAACCTCGTGATTTCACAATTCCAGCAAACGATGATGCGTGCCCGGTACTCGTCGGTCCCAGTAGTGGTGGCGCCTCACACGCTTGCGCTCGGGGGCGGCTGCGAGCTCACGTTACACGCGGATAAGGTGGTGGCGCACGCGGAAACCTATATCGGTCTGGTGGAATTTGGCGTGGGATTAATCCCTGCCGGGGGCGGTACCAAAGAAATGGCGCTGCGCTGCTCGGATATGTACCAGGCGGGCGATCCCGAGTTGAATATCCTGCAAAACGCATTCATGAACATCGCGCAAGCGAAGGTATCCACTTCAGCGCACGAGGCGAAGGCGATGAATTACTTGCAGGACAAAGACCAGATCGTACTCAACCGCTCCCGGTTGATCGCCGAGGCGAAACAGGCGGCGATTGACCTGGCTGAAAACGGCTATACGCAACCCAAACCACGCCATGATATTAAAGTGCAGGGCAAAACGGGCATTGCATTGTTCCTGGCAGGCATTACCCAAATGCGCCTCGCAAATTACATCACCGACCACGACGCTAAAATCGCGGGCAAACTGGCCTATGTGATCAACGGTGGGGATTTGAGCTACCCGCAGCTGGTTTCGGAACAATACCTGATCGATCTTGAACGGGAGGCCTTCCTTTCCTTGTGCGGAGAGAAAAAGACCTTGGAAAGAATGCAGGGGCTTCTCAACGGCGGAAAACCACCCAGAAACTGATCGGGAATTATTGTTTCACCAAATTATGTTTCATCTTTACGGTTGCTGACCCAAAAGTACATTTGATCAACAATGATTTCGAAAAAAGCTAAATACGCGCTCAAGGCCCTCAAAGTTCTGGCAGAACAATATGGAAAAGGACCGGTATTGATCTCTTACATTGCTGAAAAAGAGAAGATTCCGAAAAAATTCCTGGAAGCGATCCTGCTCGATTTGCGGAACAACGGCGTACTGCAAAGCCAAAAAGGAAAAGGTGGCGGCTACCTGCTTCGCGTACCTCCCGGGGAAGTCAATTTCTCGAAGGTACTGCGGATCATCGACGGCCCTATCGCCCCTGCACTCTGCGTTTCCATGTTCTTCTATGGCAAATGCGACGACTGCAAGGATGAAGAAACATGCAGCTTGCGCACCGTCCTCGAAAGGTGGAGGGATGCCAACCTGGCTGTTTTGGACAAAACAACGCTGAATGACCTGTTGCAGGCTGAAAACGCCGCGTCGACCGACATTCTATTGTAAGGTCGTTGCGTGCCGCGGGGTCGCCCGGCGATCATTGCGGATGTAAAGCCGCACATCGTCATATTCGCCCAGCAAAGTGTAGTGATTACGGATATATTGATTTAACTCAGGGTAGCTTTCGATGCCCTGAGTTTTTTTGTCCTGTACCCAGTGACTGTTTTTGCCCACGGCGTCGACGACAAATGCAGGCTTTGTCCTTTCCAGATCCGACATGTAGCGCTTGCGATAGGTATCGCGCATCGGATGTTCAAAAATAGAGCGTTCGGAGTGGTTCTCGGCAGTTCCCTGCGCCAGCTGCGATTCTACATAATAGGAGCAATTCCAGCCCCACACAACCATATAGTCACCATCTTTCTTCCGTTTCAGAATTTCAATTACTACCGGGCTTTGCTGCAATGTCGTTTTGCCCACCGAATCGAATGCATTCAACCGGCGCTCTTTCACGTAATGCAGTGCGTCATAACCGCCAAACCACATCACCATAACCGCGGGAAATGCAAGCGACCAGCTTTCGACAGCCGAAAAGCCGTAGGCGGCCAGCAATGTCCAGGGGATAATGCAGAAATTGAGGTAATGGATAAAATCGTTGCCCGACTTGGTAACGGCGTAAATGCTCGCCAGAATGAGGAACAGAATGGTAAACGGCACATGGAAATCCATTTTGCCGGGAACGTAAAGTCTTACAATCCTGACCAACCCGATCACGATCGGAACGATCAATGCAAGGCTGAAAAACTGAAAATCGGTTGATAAGGAAACAATTTTATAGAACTGCGAAGGGATCTCAGCGAAAGTACTTCCTCCTGCGTAAATCGCATTTCCGAGTACATAAAAATCAATAAGGTCGTCGAAAACACCGAACGCCAATGTAAATGCAAGGAAAAAAAGCGGCACGGTAAGCCCGCCCAAAATCAACGCTCCTGCGGATTTGAACTCACCATATCTTTGAAAACGGCTGAACAATACCCAGAATGCCGACAGGACCATTACGGCGACAATAGGTACCGCCTGCAATTTTCCAAAAGGAACCGCTCCCGCCGCTAATCCCAGGAGATAAACGCCGCCTGGCGAAGGCGCCGCTTTCGGATCGAGGCGCGAGAGTTGGTACAGGCAAAAGGCGAGCAACAGAACCGGAAGCTGCTCACTCGAATAATGCACGAAATCGATTTCCTGCGTAAAAGCCACGAAAAGCAGCGGCACGATAGAAACACCACGCGCTATGCTGGCACCAAACCAGTTTTTCAATACAGAAAACAGCAAAAGCCAGGCTCCTGCAACACAAAGCAAGCCCATCAAACGGGCAGCAGTGTAATCGATCTGAAAACCCAGCAGCTTGGGAAGTACCAGCAGATAGTTATCCAACGGGCCGATGGTCGTGCCATCTACCGACCGCCAATACACCGGGTCCTGCAACAGGGTAATCGCGTGACTGAGCATCTGGCTCTCGTCCTGGTTGAGCTCGCGGTTGAAGACGATCACCGGCAAGCGCATCATCACCAGCAACAGAACACCCAACGACAGGTACGCCCGGGTGGACAGTGATTTGTTTTGTGAGGCAAAAATGACAACGCCTGCCAATAAGTAACCCAGGAACCAGTAAATGGGTGGAGAATTGTCGAAGCTCAACATACGATTAGCTAAAAGACTCTACTTTCTCGACAAAATCGCGGTAATGAACGGCGGGGATAAAATGCTGCTGCGACCGGTATTGCAACACCATAAACACCAGAAATAGCGAAATGAGGAAGGATTGCAGCATGAGAATCATGAGTGTACTACCCAATGTCGATGCCCAACCGGGCGTAGCATTCCCGATCAGTTTCAGGAAAAGAATGAAGAATATAAATCCGATGGCGACCGCCGACATGAAGATCGAGAAGATCAGGATACGCACCGCCGTGGTATCGACCATCACCGAAATGGCGCTCAAACCGTGCAGCACGAGCGACACGAAATTCATTTTGCTCTCACCAGCGAGCCTTTTAGCGCGGTTCGTCAATACCGAATCGTAAGGAATGCGGGATTTGATCACGCCGCCCGGATAGTTGTTCCAGATTTCGGAAACACGCACGAGGTTCTGCAACCGGCTTTGCGGCACCAGGCTGAAATTGCCGAAGGTAATCACTTTGCCGGTCAGGAGTTTGAAAACATATTTATAAATCACATAAAAAAAACGGAACAGGAAGCCCTCGGTACGCTTGTTCCGCTCCGCAAAGATGATCTTATCAGGCTCCTCTACCGACCTCTCCGCCAGCTTGTTAATATCACCAGGCGCATCCTCTCCATCCGCATCCATTACAATCACCTTGTCTGCTTTCAAGTTTTCGGCGGCATATGACAGCCCGATCGCAATCGCTTTCTGGTGACCAAGATTGCGGTATAGCCGCAACACTTTCAGTTCTTTTCCACCAAAAGCCGCAAATGGCGCTATTCTAGCACGCGAAGAGCAGTCGTCGACGATGAGTAGCGTAGTATTTTGAAGGATCGGGGTATTTAAATCCGCATTAATCTTTTGAATCAGCAGATTCAATGCCTCCCAGTCATTGAATTGGGGGATAATAATGACGTAATTTTCTGGCATTGGAGAGAGTTACGAAAGCCCCCGGAAAGTAGTTCCGGAGGCTTTAAGTGTGATTTAAACCGTTTTTACACCCAATCGCGACGAGATTCCGTCGTGGATCTGGGTGAGCGTTTCCACCAGGCCGTACTCCCAGTTCCAATCCGGGTAATGCGACTTGAACTTCGAAAGGTCACTCACGTACCAAATGTGGTCACCGATACGGTTGGTCTCTGAGTAAGAGTAAGAAAGTTTGTTTCCGGTGATCTGCTCGCACAATGCAATCGCTTCCAGCATCGAGCAGTTGGCAAAACGGCCGCCGCCGGCGTTATAAACTTCGCCCGGACGTGGGTTTTGGTAATAATGCCAGAACATGTTCACCAGGTCATGGCTATGGATATTGTCGCGTACCTGCTTGCCTTTGTATCCGAAAATCGTGTAATGCGTTCCGGTAATGGCACATTTCATCAGGTAAGCCAGGAAGCCGTGCAGCTGTGCGCCGGAGTGGTTAGGACCTGTGAGGCATCCTCCGCGGAAAACAGCCGTTTTCATGCCGAAATAGCGGCCATATTCCTGCACCATAATATCAGCAGCCACTTTGGAAGCTCCGAAAATAGAGTGTTTCGTGTGGTCGATACTATGGTTTTCGTCAATACCATTCTCGAAATACGGGTGGTTCTCGTCGATTTCCCAACGTGTTTCGAGCTCTACCAATGGCAGGTAGTTAGGGTTATCCCCATAAACCTTGTTGGTAGAAGTGAAAATAAACACTGCCTCAGGAGCGTGCAGGCGGGTCATTTCGAGCATATTCAATGTACCTACCGCATTCACACCGAAATCGGTGAAAGGCTCGCGGGCCGCCCAGTCGTGGCTTGGCTGTGCTGCGGCGTGAACGATCATCTTAATGTCCGTTCCGTACTCCTTGAAAATAGGTTCGAGCTGGCTCACCTCGCGAATGTCCGCAGCGTAATGCTTATAGTTGCCGAAAGCCTCCTCGATACGGTTACGGTTCCACTCGGTGTTTCCATCCGCGCCGAAGAAGTATTGACGAAGGTTGTTATCAACTCCGATGACCAGATCAAACTTGCCAGCCAAAAAAGCAACTGACTCACTTCCAATTAGTCCGGCAGAGCCGGTGACCAAAGCTATGTTCATGTTTTGAATACTTTTTAATCGCTTATTTCTATCTAAAATTTCGGCTTCGCCCTGCCTCGAATACGTAAAGTAAATTAAAAATGTTCAATCGTCACAACTTCACTTAGTCAATGGGCAGAATCCAGAAGGATAATACGCGCAAGGCAATATTAAAATTGTTCAATAACTAAAAAAATAGGCCAAAAAAAAGATATCCCCATTTCGTGGGGATATCTCCTATATTTTATCAATGAATGGTTGCTATTCTTTCACCAGCGAGCTAGGAATTTTACCACCGTAAAGTTTCGCGCGGATATCGTTTACGCGGGCGTCGAGCTCAGGCTTCGCATCATACTTGAATGACATCTGACGTGGCAGGGAATCAGGGCTTACACCGTACACCCACTCATTACCTGCATTCAGATCTTTCTGATCCTTGCGGTTATACTTTTGGTATTCACAAGAAGAAAGAAGCACCACACACGCAACAAAAGCAACTATTTTATTGAATTTCATTTCTTTGATCGTTCATAGTATTGTGCGCAAAAATAACCGCCAATTTCATAACCACCAAATTGCGGGCGGCTGAAATATTATTTTTTTAACTCGGCCAATTCGTCGCGCACAAACTGCATCAGCTCAGCGATATGCCGCTCCGAGAAATCGAACGGGATGTTCGCCGCCTGGTAAATTTCACCGATCGTGGCCGTATACCCCAGCTTCAGCGCATCGAGGTAACCCTTCAAACCTTTCGCCGCATCCTCCCGGTAGTTTTTCCAAACGCCGATCGCCCCCAGCTGCGCAATGCCGTACTCGATGTAATAGAATGGCACTTCGTAAATATGCAATTGGCGCTGCCACAGGTATTTCTTGAAGTTTTCCAATCCCGACCAGTCCATCACCGTGTCCGTAAACTCCTCGTAAATGCGCACCCATGCTTCGGTACGTTGCTCGGGCGTATGCTGCGGATTCTCGTACATCCAGTGCTGGAACTTATCCACCGTCGCCACCCATGGAAGCGTTTCGATGATCGATTCCAAATGCGTGATTTTCGCACGTTTCAGGTCTTCCTCATGCTCGAAAAACTCGTCCCAGAAATCCATCGTGATCAGCTCCATCGACATAGAAGCCAGCTCGGCCACTTCCGAAGGCGTATGTTTGAACGAATTCAAGGCCAGGTCGCGCGTCACCAGCGAGTGCACGGCGTGCCCGCCCTCGTGCAGGAGCGTAACCATGTCGCGCAGGTTCGAAGTCGCATTCATGAAGATAAATGGCACACCAATTTCGTCGAGAGGATAGTTATAACCGCCCGGCGCTTTGCCCTTCCGCGATTCCAGGTCGAGATGCTTCATGGTTTTCATGATGCGCAGGCAGTCGCCCAGGAACGGATCAAGGCGCGAGAAAGCACGGATGGTCTTGTCGAGCAGTTCCTCGCCGGTTTCGAATGGCTTCAAAGGCGGTAATCCCTTCGGATCAACCTTCGTATCCCACGGGCGCAGCGCATCCAACTGCAATGCAGCCTTACGCTCAGCGGCCATTTCATTCAAAATCGGCACAACTGCCTTCTTCACCGAGCCGTGGAAGTTGAAGCAATCCTGCGGTGTGTAATCGAAACGGCCCATTGCGGCGAACATATAGTCTCGGTAATTGCTGAAACCGGCATTACGGCCCACGGTGTCGCGCAGGGTTACGAGCTTGTTCAGCAGATCGTCCAGTTTATCATGGTCTTCATAACGACGTCCGCTGATCGCTCGCCATGCCTCCTCGCGCACATGGCGGTCGGTCGATTGCAAGCGGTCCGCGGCACGTTGCAGCGTCATCTCCTCGCCATCGAGCGTTACCGTCATAGCACCCGCGATAGCGCCGTATTTGCGCTCCTCGGTCTGCATTTCGGTAATAACCGGGATATTCTCTTCCCGGAAAATCTCGATCGCCTTCTTCATCCCCCGCAATGTGATTGCGAAACCGGGCTCGGTCAGCTCACTTAGGAATGGGTTATCGACGATTTTCTTGTCGAGCGCATTGCCGTATTCCGCCAGTTTCGGCTGGATTTCGGTGATGAAGAACTGCAATGCATTAATGAGGCCTGTGTTGGCTGTATCGCAAGTCTGGCGGATGTAGCGCCACGCGAAATTTTCAGAGAGGTACGATTCAATCTCGCTCCGGTCCGAGAACCACTGTTTCAAATCTTCCAGCGAATTGATCTCCCTGTTTTTCAGATTTTCGAAGAACGGCTGAACGTCATCCCATTTCTTCAAATCAAATTCTTCCCCAATAAAAGGTCTTTTCGACCGCGTAGGTATATGAAGTGTTTCCTGATTGGACATATAAGAGGTACTTTGTTAATAAATCAAATGTAAAATCTATATTTTCATCGGCGAGGATCATCGAGCCGCTTCCAGATTTTCCTCATTAGCAATCACTTCCGCTGCATATTGTAGCACAGCCTGAATGGACTCGGAATTCAAATCGGGGTACATATGCATCAGATCCGCCTGTGTAGCACCCTCTCCCAGCTTCCTCAAAATCAGCTCAACGGTCAGTCGCGTTCCCTTAATGACCGGTTTACCCAGCATTACCTTATGGTCGGATGTTATAAAGTCCCTGTAAGTCATAGGTATCAATTTTCAAGCACAGAACATTAAAATACGACTTTTACCACTATAACTTCGTCTGTTCCGGCTGCGTTACATCACTCAAATTATCGGTAACAACATTCTCGGTTTCCTGGATATTGTTGAACGCGTATTCCATTTTGCTGCGGTCAAACTCTTTTTCGTTGTTCGCGAGCCAGATCGTGGCGACGCCATTGCCGATGAAATTCGTGATGGCGCGGGCCTCCGACATGAAACGGTCGACGCCCAAAAGAAGTGCCAGCCCTTCTACCGGAATTACCTTAATGGCCGTCAAAGTCGAGGCGAGCACGACGAAACCGCTCCCGGTTACGCCAGCGGCGCCTTTCGAGGTAACCATTAATATGCCGATCAGCGATAATATCTGGCCCATATTCAAATGCACATTGAAAACCTGCGCGAGAAAGATGGTCGCCATGGAGAGGTAAATGGTGGTTCCATCCAGATTGAAGGAATATCCGGCCGGTACCACAAGGCCAACGACCGGTTTCGAACACCCCATCCTTTCGAGCTTGGCCATTAACGAAGGCAATCCGGCTTCGGAAGAGGAAGTACCGAGTACAATCAGCAGCTCTTCCCTGATGTATTTCAAAAAGCGCCAAAGGCTGATTTTGTAAGTCCTTAAAATCAATCCCAAAACCCCGAAAATGAATACAGCCATGGTAGCGTAGACGGTCCCCATCAGCTTCGCGAGCGGCAGCAGCGTGTGAATGCCATATTTCCCGATCGTGAATGCCATCCCGCCGAATGCACCGATCGGCGCAAATATCATGACGAGGTGCAAGGCTTTGAAAACGTATTTGGACACAAAATTCAGGCCGTCGACAATGCGCTGCTTGGCTTCAATGCGGCTTAGCACCGAGCCAAAAACCAATGCAAAAAGCAAAACTTGCAAAGTGACATTATCGAAGAAAAATTGCAGCCAGCTGAAATCGTGGGCTTTGCCGGCATATTTGGAGATATCGCCCTTTTCCAATGAATCGGTGACCACGCCGTGACCGGGGCGAATGATGTTGGCGACGATAATCCCGACCACAAGCGCAAGGGTAGTCACTACTTCGAAATAGAGTAGTGCCTTCGCTCCCACTTTTCCCACCTTTTTCAGGTCACCCATCCCCACAATACCCAACGTGATCGTCAGGAAGATGATGGGGTTGATAAAAAGCTTCACCACCGAAATGAAACCTTCGCCGAGAATCTTCATTTCGACCGCCTTTTCGGGGAGATAATGGCCCAGTAGGGCACCGGCAGTAATGGCGGTAAGGACCCAGAAGGTCAGATTGGTAACAAGCTTTTTCAAGGGCGTTCAGGTAATAGGAATGATACAGATTACAATAATAAGAAGTCTGCCAGACGATTCCGGGAAGGCAGAAGTAAATTTTTCTCAATTATTTATACTTGGTCTAAATTAATACCATATATTTGCCACAGACAAATGGCGGGCATTCACATCCATGATCATTAACAGGCTATGCAGGAGGATTCGCATTCATACAATTCGCTACGGATTTTGAGCCACACCGGCAAGGGTTACATCGGGCAGTGCCATTGCTGCACGCATTTCAACTTCGCGTACGGCAATGTGCTGTTTGTGTTCACAGAGGACGGCTTACGGGGGTTTCAATCCATTTTATACGACGAATACCACCTGCAAAGCATCGGCGAAGCGCTTCCGCACGGCAAAACCCATTTGTTACCATCGCCCATTCCGAATTTCATGCTCACTTTCGACGATACCGAACTGGAAGAGATCCGCACGATGTTCCAGGAGGCGCTGCTGGTTTTGGAAGTAGATAAAATATTTTCCTACAAAAAGTAAAACCCTGAAATGCAGTCAGTTTCAAGATTCTATATTTTTTTAATACTAACCCTGGCCACAATGGGTTCCGGGTATGCCAGGGCACTCCGGATCGTTTCGGCGAATGGTACTTTGAGTGAAATTCTTGTGGGGCTTGGTTTGGAAAAACAAATCGTGGGCGTGGACGTGACGAGCACATTCCCTGCCTCCCTCGAAAAGCTCCCGAAAATCGGTCATAACCGAACCATCGCAGCCGAAGGCATCCTGGCCCTGAATCCCGACGTAATCCTATACACCGACCAAAGCATGCTTTCGCCGGCCGTTGTGAAGCAGCTCAACAGCAGCGGCAAAAAGCTGGTCGAATTCAAGCATGAATATTCCAAAGATGGCGCTATCAAACTGATCCGCGAGGTGGGCGCCTACTTTAATGCCCAGGCACAGGCCGAAAAAATGGTCAAGGCATTGCAGGCCGACCTGGCAAAAATTCCTGCTCCGGCTAATCCCAAAAAATTACTCTTCATCTACGCCCGCGGCGCGGGGACATTAATGGTTTCCGGTACCGGCACATCGCTGGACAAAATGTTTGCATTGGCCGGGCACAAGAATGCCATCGGTGGCTTTACCGATTTCAAACCGTTGACCGCCGAATCACTTATCGCGGCTAATCCCGACGTGCTGGTGCTGTTTTCCAGCGGACTCGAAAGCCTGGAAGGCATGGACGGCCTGCTGAAAGTACCCGGAGTTGCCAATACCAATGCAGGTAAGAACCGCAGGATCGTGACCATGGACGGCCAGTTCCTGACAGGCTTCGGGCCGAGGGTCGGCAAGGCAGCCATTGAACTTGCTCAAAAAGTAAAATAGGAAGCCATGCTGACAGAAACGGTAAACGAGCGGGAAACAACGAAAGCGGAGACGTTCCAAAAACACATTCTGCCTTCTTCGATGGGCAAAATGGTATGGATACTGGGCTCGATCCTGCTGGCTTGCGTGATTTTCGCGGCCTGCACCGGAGCGTTATCGATTTCCGTAAGTGAGCTATGGCAGATCGTCGCATTCAAACTCGGCTGGATTTCCGAAATGCAGGTGGAGGAACAAAAGTCGATCGTTTTCTGGATCATACGCCTGCCCAGGGTATGCCTGGCAGTGCTGATCGGCGCTGGATTGGGCATTGCGGGCGCATCGCTGCAAGGGCTTTTCCGTAATCCCATCGCCGACGCCACGCTCATCGGCGTCACTTCGGGCGCATCGCTTTTTGCCGTATTCGTCATTATGCTCAACGTTAAATACTTCGGAATGCTGAACGAGCTCGCCGGCGCGTACAGCATTTCGTTTGTCGCCTTCGTCGGTGCCGCCTGCACGACATTACTCGTGTACCAGCTATCGAAGCTCACCGGCGACGGCGGCGTCACCACATTGCTGCTCTGCGGGATCGCGATCAATGCATTCGTAGGAGCAATGACGGGCCTGATGACCTACCTCGCCGACGACGCGCAGCTCCGTAGCATTACCTTCTGGAATTTGGGCAGTCTCGGCGGCGCCAACTGGACATCGGTCATGGCCGTAGGGCCGTTTGTAGCGATTTCAATTTTCTTCATGCCTTATCTTTCCAAAGCATTGAACCTGCTCGTGCTGGGCGAAAGCCAGGCCGCGAGCCTCGGCGTCAATATGAAATCATTGAAGCAAAAGGTGATCATCCTCGCAACAATGGGCGTAGGCGCGTCCGTAGCGGTTGCGGGTACGATTGGCTTTGTAGGATTGGTAGTACCACACATTATACGCACATTGTTTGGGCCAAATCACCGGACGCTAATTATCGGGTCGGCATTGTCGGGCGCCATTGTGCTCACATTGGCCGACACCCTCTCCCGCACCATCGTAGCGCCGTCGGAGCTCCCGATCGGCATCCTTACGGCCATGCTCGGCACGCCGTTCTTCATTTATATTTTGTGGGAACAAAAACGCAAGCGGCTATGATCGAGGTCAGGAATGCGGGATTTGAAGTAAGGGGCCGAAAACTGCTTGAAAATGTCAGTTTTTCGGTCAACCCCGGTGAATTCTGGGCGATCGTGGGCGCAAACGGTGCCGGCAAATCGACATTGATCAAACTGCTTTCCGCGGAGCACAGCGTTACGACCGGTTCGGTCCATTTCCACGACCGCGAGCTCCGGAAATACAAGCTGAAAGAACTGGCCCGAAAACGGGCGGTGTTGTCCCAGAAAAACAATATCACGCTCTCCTTCACCACGCAGGAAATCGTGTTGATGGGCCGCTATCCGTTTTACGACGCCGATCCTACCCAGCGCGACCTGGCGATTGTCGATATGTGCCTGAAAAAAGTAGGTATCGGCCATCTGAAAGGCCGCCTTTACCCCACATTATCCGGCGGAGAGCAGCAGCGCGTCCAACTCGCCCGCGCACTGGCGCAGGTGTGGGAAATCGATAACGGCCTGCTCCTGCTCGACGAACCTACTACCGGAATGGACCTCTTGCACCAGTACGAGACATTCCAGCTGGCGAAGGAGCTTACCCGTAAGAATTTCGCGGTGATCGCCGTGATCCACGACCTGAACCAGGCATTGCAATACGCCGACCGCGTACTGATGCTCAAAAACGGCCATATGCATGCCATCGGTCTACCCGAAAACGTGCTGACCGAGCAGGCCATCCAGGAAGCTTTCGGCCTACCGGTGCAGATTATCCAACCGGAAATGACGCCCTACCCCGTAATAGTACCGCAAGTGGCGCCCGTTTCGTACCATTTACCCTGATTAGCAACTATTAAAATACCCAAAGATGAAGTCAACCCTTTCACCGGACAGAACTGAACTAAAAGAACGCTGGGCAGCGTACAAGCTCGCCAACCCCAAATCGCGCATCCGCGACGATGCCAAAGCACTCGGCACGTCAGAAGCCGAACTCCTCGCCACCGGCCTTGGCACCCATGTACAGCTACTGGACGGCGATTTCAGGGAGTTGATCAAGGAAATGGGCTCGCTCGGACACGTGATGGCGCTCACGCGCAACGACCACGTCGTGCACGAGCGCAAGGGTGTGTATGAGAAAATATCCTTCAATAACCACGTCGGCCTGGTACTCGGCGAGGATATCGACCTCCGCCTGTTCCTGGGCGACTGGAAATTCGGTTTCGCAGTTTCAGAAAACGAGCGTCATAGCCTGCAATTTTTCAACAGCTTCGGCGAGGCAGCCCATAAAATTTACCTTACGGAGAAGAGCAACAAGGAAGCCTACGACACGCTGGTTACCAAATACCTGGCGGCCGATCAGGACGTAAACCTGTTTGTCAGCGAGAAAAAAGAGAAAGTAGCCGAGACCGACGAGGCTGCGGACTTCGATCAAGCTGCATTTCAGCAAGAATGGCTCGCTTTGAAAGATACCCACGACTTTTTCACGCTGCTGCGGAAACATAAACTATCGAGAAAACAGGCATTGCGCAATGCGCCGGAAGGCTACGCGCACCGCATCAAGCCGGAAAGCATGAAGCCGCTGTTCGACGCGATTTCGGAGACCGAACTGCCTATTATGGTATTTGTTTCGAACCCGAACTGCATTCAAATCCATACCGGCCCGATCAAAAAGATCTTCGTCATGGGCCCGTGGCTGAATGTAATGGATCCGGAGTTCAACCTGCATTTGCGGGAGGACGCTATCGACGAGGCCTGGGTGGTGCGGAAGCCTACCGAAGACGGCATCGTGACCGGCATCGAGCTCATCGATAAGGATGGAGTGATGTTCAACCAGTTCTTCGGCAAGCGCAAGCCGGGTATCCCCGAACTGACCGAATGGCCTGCGCTGATCGAGCAGCATTCGATCAAATTTTGACCGAAAGCATTTGTACAAGCATATTAAGATTAAATTTCGCCATAGTAATTTAGAAATTGCCGGCTTCATTAGTGAGCCGGTATTTTTTTGTCAAAATTTTCAGGCGCATTTTTCAAGTCAAAACAAAATTTGTAAACTTTTTTAGTTTCTAAAAATATTAATTAACTGAAATACAGTTAGTTAGTTCAAAATATTTGAAAACTTTTTCTCGAAACATTTTTCATTTAAGTTCCGAAATATGTAAATTTGAAACTCTCAACTTCTTCAAAAAACGTCTGATACCACCTAATGGAATCCATAAAATCTTCACAATCAGAAAGAACCTACACCAGTGACGAAGCCTATCAGGCGTCGCTGGAATACTTCCGGGGCGACGATCTTGCGGCCCGCGTTTGGGTGAATAAATATGCCTTGAAAGATTCGTTCGGGGCCATCTATGAAGCAACGCCGAACGACATGCACCGCCGCATTGCTTCCGAAATTGCGCGCATCGAGCAGCGCTATCCGAATCCATTGAGCGAAGCGGAGATTTTCGATTTGATCAAAGATTTCAAATACATTATCCCGCAAGGCAGCCCCATGACGGGCATCGGTAATCCTTACCAGATCGCCTCGCTTTCCAACTGCTTTGTAATCGGCAACAATGGCGTCTCGGATTCCTATGGCGGCATTATGAAGATCGACCAGGAACAGGTACAATTGATGAAACGTCGCGGCGGCGTGGGGCACGACCTCTCGCATATCCGCCCGAAAGGCTCGCCTGTGAAAAATTCGGCGCTGACATCGACCGGTATCGTGCCGTTCATGGAGCGCTTCTCCAATTCCACCCGTGAAGTGGCTCAGGATGGCCGCAGGGGTGCATTGATGCTCTCGGTTTCCATCAAACACCCCGATTCCGAAAGCTTCATCGATGCTAAAATGGAGCAGGGAAAGGTTACCGGCGCCAATGTTTCGGTGCGAATCGACGATGAATTTATGAAAGCGGTCGACGCAGGAACCGCCTACCGCCAGCAATATCCTATCAAAAGCGATAGTCCTTCACATATCAAGGACATCGACGCGACGGCGCTCTGGAAGAAAATCGTGCATAATGCATGGCAGTCGGCCGAGCCGGGCATCCTCTTCTGGGATACGATCATCCGCGAATCCGTACCCGATTGCTACGCCGACCTTGGTTACGAGACCATTTCGACCAACCCATGCGGCGAAATCCCGCTTTGCGCCTATGATTCTTGTCGTTTGCTGGCCATTAACCTCTTCTCGTACGTAGAAGACGCATTCACTGCCAAAGCAAAATTCAACTGGGAGCTGTTCAAAAAACATATTGCTGCCGCACAGCGCATGATGGACGACATTATCGACCTTGAACTCGAAAAGATCGATGCGATTCTGCAAAAAATTGATGAAGATCCGGAAGATGCCGAAGTGAAGCGCGTGGAGCGCAATCTTTGGTTAAATATCCAGACAAAAGCCAAAGAAGGCCGTCGTACCGGTATCGGTATCACCGCGGAAGGCGATATGCTGGCTGCATTGGGCCTGCGTTACGGAAGCGACGAGGGCAATGCATTTGCCGTTGAAATCCATAAAACCGTTGCGCTGGAAGCTTACCGCGGATCGGTTCATACCGCCAAAGAACGCGGTCCGTTTACGATTTTCGATTCGGAAAGAGAGAAAAACAACCCGTTCATCAACCGCCTGAAAGAAGCCGATGCGCAGCTTTATTACGAAATGCTGGAATACGGTCGCCGGAACATCGCATTGCTGACGATCGCACCTACTGGCACGACGAGCTTAATGTCGCAAACGACTTCGGGTATCGAGCCGGTTTTCCTGCCAGTTTATAAAAGAAGAAGAAAAGTCAACCCGAACGACAAGGACGTTCGCGTGGATTTTGTCGATGAGGTAGGCGATTCGTGGGAGGAATATGTGGTTTTCCATCACCGTTTCAAGGAATGGATGGAGGTTAATGGCTTCGATACCTCTAAAAATTACGCGCAGAAAGACCTCGATGAGCTGGTTAAAAAATCGCCTTACTACAAAGCCACCTCCAATGATGTGGATTACCTCAAAAAGGTGAAAATGCAGGGCGCGATTCAGCAATGGGTGGACCACTCGATCAGCGTGACCATCAACATGCCGAACGACGTCACCGAAGAACTCGTGGGCGAGTGCTACATGGAAGCCTGGAAAGCGGGTTGCAAAGGCGTTACCGTGTACCGCGACGGCTCACGTTCGGGCGTTTTGATTTCCAATACAGAGAAAAAAGAAGAGCCGAAAGACGGCAGCCCAATGCCGTTCCCGACCGAGCGCCCGCAAACGCTCGAAGCCGACGTAGTACGTTTTCAGAATAAAAAGGATAAATGGATTGCATTCATCGGCCTGATCGACGGACGCCCGTACGAGATCTTCACCGGTTTTGCCGATGATGAAGACGGTATCCTGATCCCGCGCTGGGTAAATGAAGGTTTGATTATCAAAAACCGGGAAGCCGACGGCAGCTCGCGCTATGATTTTCAATACAAAAACACACGCGGCTACAAAACCACGATCGAAGGGTTGTCCTACAAATTCAATCCTGAATACTGGAACTACGCGAAGCTCATTTCCAGCACATTGCGCCATGGAATGCCGATTGAAAAAGTGGTAGACCTGATCAGCAGTCTCCAACTCGACGAAGCGATCAATACCTGGAAAGCCGGCGTTGCCCGCGCCTTGAAACGTTACATCCCGGATGGTACCGAAGCGGCGAAGCAGAAATGCCAGAACTGCGGCTCGACGAATTTGCTGTACCAGGAAGGATGTTTGACGTGCAAGGATTGCGGCTCGTCCAAATGCGGATAATTTTTTAATTTTGAATGATTGAATGATTGAATGACCGAATAATTTCTATTCAGTCATTCAATCATTCAGTCATTCAATCATTCAGTCATTCAAAATTACTACCACTCACGCTACTCATCTACCGCCTCGCCTGCCCCGGTTCAAAGCATTCACGCTTTAAACCGACACCATGGTTATTTCGAAAATCCTGATCAGGTACCGCAGAGATAATGCGCTCTCCCAGAAGCAAATGTCCGATTTGCTCGGCGTTTCGCAGGTAGGTTACCACAAATGGGAAACCGGCACCACCAAAATTGAAATGGAGCATTATTGCCGCATCGCGACGTTGTGTGATGTGAGTTTGCTGGATCTTCTCCCGCGCGACTGGCAGGAGAAGATCAGGGATGAATTGGGAGTATGACTTCCTTAAAAAGTATCTTCTACAACGCCCAGGTAGTTGAATGGGCTCAATGCGCGAAGTTCTTCCCGTATTTTTTCAGAGACGTCCAGTGTTTCGATGAAACGCGAGATCGAGTCGTGGGTGATTTTTTCGTTGGTGCGCGTCAGCTCTTTCAACGCCTCGTAAGGCTTCGGATAGCTTTCGCGACGCAGGATCGTCTGGATCGCTTCGGATACTACGGCCCAGTTTTCTTCCAGCTCCGCTTTCAATACCTCGCCATTCAATTCTACTTTGCCGAGACCTTTCAACAGGGAGTTCAAGGCGATGGCCAAATGTGCGATAGGCACGCCGATGTTGCGCAACACCGTAGAGTCGGTAAGGTCGCGTTGCAGGCGTGAAACGGGCAGCTTGGACGCGAAATGCTCGAACAATGCGGATGCAAGGCCCAGGTTACCTTCGGAATTTTCGAAATCGATCGGGTTCACCTTGTGCGGCATAGCCGATGAACCAACTTCGCCGGCTTTGATTTTCTGTTTGAAATAACCCATTGAAATGTACGTCCACATGTCACGGTTAAGGTCCGTGAGGATCGTATTGAGGCGTTTCAGGCAGTCGAAAGTAGCGGCCAGGTTGTCGTAATGCTCAATCTGTGTCGTGTGGCGGCTTCTTTTTAATCCCAACCCTTCTACAAAATGGTGGCCGAATGCCATCCAGTCCTGCTTCGGATAAGCGACGTGGTGCGCGTTGAAGTTACCGGTAGCGCCACCGAATTTCGCCGAATGTGGGATTTTATCGAGCATTTCGAGCTGGCGTTCCAGACGTTCCACAAAAACCAAGAACTCCTTACCCACGCGTGTAGGCGACGCAGGTTGCCCGTGCGTGAACGCGAGCATCGGCACATTCTTCCATTCGATCGACATTCTTTTCAACACAAAAAGCACCTGGCGGAATAATGGCTTAATCTGCCGCTCCATCGCGTCTTTCAGTGAAAGCGGGATCGCCGTGTTGTTGATATCCTGGGAAGTGAGACCGAAGTGAATAAATTCCTGGTAAGATTCGATGCCCAGCTTCTCGAATTGCTCCTTAATGAAGTACTCGACAGCCTTTACATCGTGGTTGGTCACCTTTTCGATGTCCTTTATATGCAGCGCGTCAGCCTCGCTGAAATCCTCATAGATTTTGCGCAGCGACGCGTATTTCTTCTTGTCAAATTCTGATAGCTGAGGGAGGGGGATTTCGCAGAGTGCAATGAAATACTCGATTTCCACATACACCCGGTAATAAATCAGGGCATATTCCGAGAAATAAGCCGAAAGTTCAGATACTTGTTTGTAATAACGGCCATCAACCGGAGAGATCGCCGTAAGCTGATTTAATGACATGATTTTCAATACAAAAATTGATTATCAGGCAAAGTTAGCAGAATTCACGGTCCTAAAATGGTAAAACCGAAACGAAAAATTCTTTTTGGGATTGGAAATAGAAATTATAAAACTATTCGCATATTCGTTTACTAACCTTGATTATACCTAGCACATGCAGCCTTCGCCTTTCATTGGAGAATTAGTCGGAACAATGGTCCTTATTTTGTTAGGCAACGGCGTAGTCGCCAATGTCGTGTTGAAAAAAACCAAAGGCGAGAGCGGCGGCTGGATCGTCATTACGGCTGGATGGGCATTTGCGGTGATGTTCGGGGTGTTCACGGCCAATGCGTTCGGCAGCGCGGCTGCGCATCTGAATCCCGCGGTAACCGTGGGCTTTGCGGTACTTCAAAATGATTACAGCCTTGTTTCAACTTTCATTCCGGCTCAGCTGATCGGCGCATTCCTGGGCGCTGTGCTGGTATGGCTGCAATATCTGCCGCACTGGGGCGCCACCGAAGATGGCGGGTCCAAGCTGGCTTGTTTCTCAACCGGTCCTGCCATTAAAAGTACCGGCGCTAATTTTCTGAGTGAATTTATCGCAACGATTATACTGATCGTCGGCATTGTAGCTATTGGCTACGCCGGCACTTCCGATCCCGAAAAAGGAGGTATTCCGTCCGGTGTGGCGCCTTACCTGGTGGGTATGCTTGTTTGGAGCATCGGTTTATCCCTCGGCGGCACCACCGGCTACGCGATCAACCCCGTACGCGACCTGGGGCCGCGCATCGCGCACGCCATTCTGCCTATCCCAAACAAAGGAAGCTCCGATTGGGGTTACGGCTGGATCCCCGTTGTGGCCCCCATTGCGGGAGCCATCATCGGTGGACTGATTTTGCGTAGTTTCTCTTTCTGATTTATTCAACCGTGATTTTACCGCCGCCTGAATAGCTGCGGTATTCGCCCCGGTACATTGCGTCCGCCGCTGCCGGCCCAATCGTAAATGTGCCTTTGGCTACGATTCGCACCTGATAGTAGAAGGTTCGTGGCTGGCCATCGGCATTGGTGAAGAAATGAATGCGGTCGTCGCGGATATCGTAGTATTCCGGAACGGCTGCATTGGTGATCCACGGCATATCGCGCGGCTCGGTAATCCTCGGGTTTTCGATTTCAAAGCCTGCGGGCAGCAGATCGGTGACGACGATGTCCTCTACGGGCAGGCCATTAGTGCTGTTGAGTGTCAGTTTCACTACCACCAGATCGTTCTGATGAAAAGTTTGCACCGGCTGTCCATTACGTGTCAGGAACTGGCGGCGGATACTGATCCCCTGATCCTCCTCTGTGTAGCTTCCCGTCGCCGACATGCCGTCCGTCTGCGCGAACCAATACAAATCGCCTTTACCTTGCGTTTTGACCAGCAGTTTTTGGTTCAAAATGCCTTTTGAAATCTTCAACTCCTTACCTGAAAACTGGCCGAGCGACTTTCCATTGGCCGAAACGGAAGCTGTTACTGTCGAGTTGGCTGTCTTTTTCGCCAGTTTACCCAGAGCCAGCACCGCAAATGCCGCTTCCTGCGTATTGAGATACGAAGCTGATTGAATGGCTAGTGAAAGCTGTCGGCCCAATACGGGGATTTGTGTATTGGAAGGATCCGATTCAATTAATGTATTCAAAACCAGAGACATATTCCGCAGCGGCGAGGAATAGCTGTTGTCATAGTAATGCCCGGCGTTTTCAGGAACATACTTTTTAGGTAGCAACGCATTGAAACTCCGGGCATCGCCCGCGAGCTGGAATGCCCCCGCGAGCAGGTATTGGGAATCCTGCGTGAGCAAATGCGGATTTTGCTTGTAATAATTCATCGATGCGCGATTCGGGTGACCGTTCAGTGCCAGCACATAAAGCGAATAAATGGCTTCACGACGAGCGACGGTCTTTTTGGTCTGCGTACCTTTCGGCTGCCCTTCGTAGGCTAATCCGTTGTTGGTACTCGCAATCACGACTTCCTTATTGGCCGTCGAGCCACTTTGTGCTGTCAGGTATTCGACCGCACGGCTCAGCGTTTTGGCATTAACTTCAAAACCTGCCCGCCGCGCCTCTTCCAGGAAATGAACCGCGTAGGCAGTGGCCCACCAGTCTTCGAGCTGCGCACCTGGCCACATGCCCATACCTCCGTTGAAAAGCTGCTGCGATTCCACTTTACGAATGGCCTGCTGCACGTTGGTCATCGGATTAAAGTCACTTTCGCCGCTTCTGACCGTGTAAACCGGCGCCGCCATGGCTTTGGTAAGGTCTGCGAAGTAAATTTGCGGGAACGCCTTGGAAACCGTTTGTTCCAGGCAACCATAAGGATAGCCGAGCAGTGTCGATAATGCCTTTCCTCCGCCTTGTGCCAGCGGCGAACGGCTCAATACGATCTGACTGCTGCTTGTGGCAGGGATAAACGAGGATTTAAGGTCGATCAGCCCTTGTTTATCGCCAGCAATAAGGCCGGATGTACTGGTTTTCAGCAATGGCGATGCGGGGCGAACTGTAATTTCGGTCTGATTGACGAACGTTTCTTTAAATGCATTCACCTTTACCACCACCTTCCCGATGCCGATGGCCGTCGCGGCTTTTACCGCAAACATAGCGCGACTTTCTTTTCCGGCCGGTATTGTAATATTTTGGGTAACTGGTGCCGCACCTGCTGCCAGCGGGCCCGAGAGTTGGACGGAAACTGTCGCTGTTGTCGCTTTCGCTTCGGTATTGCTGACGTTGACAGGCAAAACCAGCTCGTCGCCCGGACTCAGGAACCGCGGCAGGCCGGCGCTGATTACGATCGGGTCGGCTACTTTCATATTTTTGGTAGCCGAACCGAATGCATTATCCTTGTAAGCAACGGCCATAATGCGCAAGTCGCCGCTAAATTGCGGGATATTGACATCGAAAGTCACATCGCCGCTGCCATTTGCTTTCAACTGGCCGCTCCAAAACGACACGAGCTCGGTACGGCCATTACTCAGCGGATTGATTCTCCTTTCCAGATCATATCCGTCACCACCGGAGGTCGACGTTCCTGAAACAGTCAGTTCAGGAAAAAGCTGGGCGTACAAATCATGACTGGCAACTTCCAATGCCCGTTTTTGATAGAAATGTCCGTGAATATCCGGTGTTTTGGAGTTTTTGATCTGCAAAATACCCTCATCCACCACAGCCAGCGTCACTTCCGCATTCGCCTCGGTTTTGATACGTATCTGCTGCTTCATCTTCGACCGGGATTTTTCAACGGCTGTAATAGCCACATTCAGTTTCCGGTCAGGATCTTCCACCAAAATGGGCTGGTAGCCGTGTGCCACCGTGAGCGGCATATCCGACGCGTCCAGCGGCCGGATGAGCGTCGCCGTAACAAATACGTTTGGCAAATGCTCTTCTTTAATTTTGAAGGTCAATTCAGCCGCCTTTTTCTCGGTTGTCAGAATGTGCTGTTCCAGCACGTTGTTACGCTCCACAGTTACGAGCAGTCGTCCGTCAAACGGCGTTTTGAACAATACTTTCGCCGATTCGCCGGTTTTGTAGCGGTCCTTATCGGTTTCCATCAACACCCGGCCTTCGTTACTTACTTCGAAAGACGAATACTGGGTGTAACCGTAGCCGTAAGCATAGAAATTCGCGAGCGTATAATGCGCCGCTCCCGGACGTCGCACGCGTACCTCATACTCGCCCGAAACCGTTGGCACGTACCGGAACGTACCTTTTCCACCGGAAAGCGTCAGTTTATTGGAATACACCAGTTTCTCACTCTTCCGCGAAGTGTATTGCAAACGATCATACTTCTTTTCCACGACGGTCTGGTATTCCAGCCGCACCACTTCGATGCTCGCTGTTGCGCCATTCTGCAATGCGCCGCTCTTGCCTACCCCTACAATATCAACCGGAACCGGCGCATTGGTACCAACGTAGGCATCCGGCAGGCGGATTCCGTAAAATACCGGCTGCGTATACACGTCGAAGCGTTGCAACCTGTTGACAGGCCGCCCGTTTTCATCAAAAACGGTTACGTAAATCTTCCCTTCGAGTACGCCGATGTCCTGTAAACCAGACAATAATGTAAACTGCTCATTCGCTTGTCCCTGCTCATTGGTGGTACCGTGGCGACTGTCGCGCTCGAAAGTAGTTTCGGCCGGGATGTCAAACGTGTATTCCGGGAAACCTTTGGCCGAAAAGCCTTTTCGCTGCAACTGGAAATCCATTTCGTAGGTGCGGTTGCTTGCAGGAGGGCCAAATAAATTCGTGGCAGTAGCAGTAAGTGATACTTTCTGCCCCGAGACATAATCTTTGGCCGCCCCACTAAGATCGACTTTGATACGATCGGGCATGAACTCCTCCACACTCACCGCTTGCGACCCCAGCAGCACTTCATTCCCATTGTACACTTCGAGAATATAGGTACCTGTGAGCACACCGGCGTCAAGCGGAATTTCGGATTCTATCGCCCCCTGGTCATTGGTGATCTTGCGCCATGTGCGGAATTCGCGGCCATTCGGAGTTAACAACCGCAGTTTCAATGGCACCTTTCCTGCGGTTTTCCAATCCTGCGTCCGCAGTACCGTGTTGAAATGCATGGTTTCACCCGGACGATAAATGTCACGCTGGCCGTAAATGAAAACCTGATAACCCGACGCATTATCCCTCAAACCTTCCACATCGAACCGCGAGGTCAGCACCTGAGTGTCTTCCAGCAGCAAGTAATTGAAATCATCCTCCGAGCTCGCGGTAATCATCGCTATTTTAAAGCCCGGTGCCTTTTCGCTTAACTTATCAACATGCGCAATGCCATCGCCATCGGTCTTGACCGTGTGTACCGTCTGATTGTTGGAGCTTACGAGCGTCAATTCAAGATCTTTGATCGGGTCATTGGTTTTAATGGAATTCGCAAAAACCCATAATTCATCTTTGCCCTGCTTGGCAATGAGGCCGATATCGGAAATGGAGACCAGCTTGGTTGCACCGAGGTATGCTTCTTCCTCCGAATTCACTGCCACCAGATATACTCCCTGCCGTTTGTTATCGTCTGGTAATGCGATGTTCAATGCGGATACGCCCTTACTTTTAGATAGATTCCCGGTCTCGACTGTCTTGTTCACGATCACGTCGCTCAGCTGGCTTTCCCGGTCGTCGCTGTAATTGAAATTACCCGTCGGCTGCCAGTCGTCACCCACGTATGCATAGTCGCTCCAACGGTTGTTGTGGATATAATGCAGGATATTATTGGCGTAAAGCTTCGAAATGCGCACCTGCACCTTCGGTACATTCACAATATTGACACCGATATTCCGAGAACTTTTGGAAGACAAATACAGCCCCTTTTTGTTCGCGAAGGAGATTGCCGCAGGCATTTTGCCAAAAAACAGGTCTCGGGAAACTTCTTCTTCCAAATTCTGCCCCAGAATCCCTTTCAGAGATTGTTTCAGTTGCAGCACATAAGTTTCCGTTTCGTTGAAATTCCCCCTAAGAATGAAGCCATTCTCCGTCGGTTCCGTTTCTACCGCCGCTTCGGGATTTACAGTGAAACTGCCGGCAATGCTTTCCTTGTCAAGCTCCTGTGTGGTCACGATCCGCGCATAACCCGCATTGTTATCAAAACCGGTTTTAATATCCACCACTTCCAAATGCAGCGGCGACGGAATACTCACGGTTCTCGACAATGCTTCCTGGCTGCTGTACGAAGTGTTCTGCACTTTCACTCCCTTGTCTATCGCAATGCTGACCGGCGTTTCATTATTATCCGCGTTGCCTACCTTGGCAAGCGCCAGCGTCACCGACGATTCGTCCTGCGAAGGCAGCACCCTGTAATCCAATGTTTGACTTCCTGATAAAACCTTCAATTTTTCAGCCACATTCTGCCCATTCACCGGATAGTTGAAATGCAATCGCAGCCGGGCCTCCTGCCTGCCTGATTCCTGTGATAATGTCCACCAGCTTTCCGTTTCGACGAGCTGTAAATACGGCGTGTGGAAGGAGATCGGGTCTTGGGAAAGTTTGTATTTCTTGTCCTTATCCGTTTTTTCAGTGATCAGGTCCGTCAGCTGCGCCTTATAGGACGTAGCAGCTCCAAACCCCGCGACGGGCGAAAACACGAGCTCATTCGGCGCGGTCCATTTGAACTTACCCCGAACAGCCGGCTCGAACGTCACATATTGCGTCGAGTCCCAGTTGTTCAGCTCGGCCGTCGTAACGAGGTCTTTGTTGAACGTAAATACCAGATTTTGCGATTGCCCTACCTCTTCCGTGAAGTTGGTACCCGCGACGCGGATTTCATTGAAGGAAGAACAGCTACTGAAAACCCAGACAAAAAAGAGGAAGCAAAAAGAACTTAGGATGGCAGTCTTTTTCATAGGAAAGCAGATATAAAAAACGGATGATTTTTGTAACCAAAACCATCCGCCTAAATTAAACTATACAAGTTAATTCGCTCTTAATAACCTCTTTCAAATGATTCAACGGTGTCCCTGCCAGATTTAGCGGTAACCGTTACCTCAAAATGCCTGCATCACCTCCTCAATCGGCTTCGCTCCTTCGAAAAACGACAGCAGCCGCACGAGAATTCCTTCCACCACCGCATCCGGGCAGGACGCGCCGCACGTAAGCATGATACGCACAGGTGTTTTTGCCGGAATATAGTTTTCAGTGACCACTTCTTCTTTTTTATGCAGGTCAAAATGGCGGATCAGTTGCCTGTCCAGGATTTTATTTACGGATTCAATAAAGTATGTCGGGAACTTCTGCTCGCACAGCTCCACCAAATGCGAAGTATTAGAGCTGTTATACCCGCCTGCGACAACCACCAGATCGGCATCGTGGGTGAGCAATGCATAAGTAGCATCCTGGTTATCGTTCGTCGCGTAGCATAAGGTGTCGCGCGTGTTCGCGAAACGGTCCTCCACCTGCTCGGGACGCAGGCTGTAATGCTTTATCATCACATTTTTGAGGTAGTCGGCAATGCCTTGCGTGTCGGAGGCCAGCATGGTGGTCTGATTCACGACGCCGATCCGCTGCAAGTCTTTTGCAGGGTCAAAACCTTCGGAATACTGGTTTTTGAAGTCCTCAAAAAACTGCAATGCCGGTCTTGCGCCGGTCATATATTCAGCCAAAATCTGAGCCTGCTTCATGTTTTCTACCACCACGGTCGGCGCATTTTCTTTGCTATGCGAGAATGTCGCACGGGTTTCTTCGTGATTGGGCTTTCCGTGGACTACAATGGTGTAATCCTTCTCGCCAATCTGCGCCGCACGGTTCCAGACCTTTTCAACGAATGGGCAGGTCGTGTCGTAGACGTATTCGCCCACGCCTAATTCGGCAATTTTTTGCTGATTTTCGACCGTAGTGCCAAATGCCGGAACGATTACAATGTCCTCGGCCGTCAATTGTTCCCAGCCGATCAGCTGCTTGCCTTTCGTGTCCATGATAAACTGCACGCCACGCTCGATCAGGTCACGGTTCACGTCGGGGTTGTGAATCATTTCACTCAAAAGAAAGATTCGCTTGCCCGGGTTTTCGGCGATGGCCTTGTACGCAATATCGATCGCATTCTCTACCCCGTAACAGAACCCAAAATGGCGCGCAATAAGAAATTGCACCGGCCCGAAATCAAGCACGGTGGGTGAATAATCCCTTTTCAGCTTGTCGTTTTTACGGCGGAACTCCTTGATTGGCGTGATAATGCGGCTCCGGTAAAAATCGGGGATATTGAAAGTTTTCATGTACTAAAATCGGTAGATTGCAACAAGCGGCACAAAGATAACCCCGCCTTTTCTAAGAACAACATGGTATGCCTCCTTTGTTCGGTATGCGGCATTTTGAAAAATTTTTTAAAACAAATGCAACTTGCCGAAGAATCGCTTGTCTTTGATTCAGAACGTTCAAAATATAAACCTTCTGCTTGAAAACACAAATTTACCCCGACCGGCACGTCGAACTGGTGGAGCGTTGTAAACTCGGAGAGCGCAAAGCGCAATACGAGCTTTATAAACATTACTCAAAAGCCATGTTCAACATCTGCATGCGGATACTGAACCATTTGGGAGAGGCTGAGGACGCTTTGCAGGAGGCCTTCGTGGATGCATTCACGAACCTCCACCAGTTCAGGCAGCAGTCGACGTTTGGGGCATGGTTGAAGCAAATCGTGGTCAATAAGGCTATCAACCACATGCGCAGCAGGAAGGTAAAATGGGTGGAAATCGACGAATTCCACGAGACTTTGGAGCAAAGTGACCGGAATGAGGATTCTTTCGGACTGGACGAGAGCGACACGACGCTCGAAATAGAAAGGGTCCGCAATGCGGTACAGAAATTGCCGGATGGTTACCGGGTGGTACTAAGTCTGTATTTGTTCGAAGGCTACGACCACGAAGAAATCGGCGAAGTGCTCGGGATCAGTGAAACCACCTCCCGGACGCAATACATGAGGGCGAAGCGTAAATTGACCGAGATGCTGGTACGGTGACGGAGCCGTCGGTTGTGGTCATGTGTAGTCAGGAAGTAGTCATGTATGGTCAGGAAATTAGTCAGGTGTGGTCAAGGATAGTCAAATGAGAGAGAAACAACAAATGACAATGCTTGACCGCGCGGCGGACCGCAAAACATGACAACAAATGACAATCCCTGACAACAAGTGACAAATAAATAAGCACCAGGAGTTAAAGAATATTGACCCTTAAACTATTACGGATTTGAGACTATTATTTACACTTGACAAGTTAATTAATCTATGAAAAATTCTTCTGATAAAAAGGATCGATTGGAGCGGTTTGTGCGTGATAACAGGGATGGATTTGATACTTTCTTACCGCAGGATTCTTTATGGAGCCAGATTGAGAGCCAACTACATAACGAAATTCCGATAGTTCCTGAGAAATCGAAAAAAAAAATCAGGCGTCTGAGTAACCCCTATTTCGACTGGCGTATTGCCGCGGGGGTATTCCTGGCGCTCGGAATCGGGTTTCTGGTTTACCTCAATAACGAATACGGCATTACCCGTGATCCGCGCGTGGCCCTGAAAGTTCCCGCATATGCCCGCGAATTCAATCAATACAATGTTGCAATAGACCAAAAAAGGGAGGAGATCATCAAGCTGGCCCGGAACAATCCGGAGCTGTACAAAGATTTCTCCGCTGATTTGGAAAGTCTGGAGTCGAACTATAAAAACCTTCGCTCCAACTTATCTAACGCCCCTAACCAGGAAGCACTGCTTGAAGCAATGGTTCAGAACCTGCAATTACAGGTTGACCTACTGAACCAACAACTGGAAATTTTGCAACGCATTAACAAAGTGAAAAATGACAACGATAAAGAAAATAGCGAAGCTCCTGTTATTTAGTGCGATCGCCGTACTCCCGCAGGTAGCCAGCGCAGCCCTCGATCCCCACGATTCAGAACAGAACGGACTGATAGAGAAGCGAAGGAATATTGTGAAAGTGTTCGACGTCAGAAAGAGCGATGCGCTCGAAGTTGACAATCAGTTTGGCCTTGTGAAAGTAAATCTGTGGGCGAAGGAAGAGATTAAGGTGGAGATTGTGGTTACCGCCAATGCCCCTTCCGACTCCCGCGCCACGGAATACCTCAGCTCGGTGAATATCGATGAAAAACGCGTCAAAAATGTCATCAGCCTTACTACCCGCATTGACCGTAACCAGTTCGGCAACAATGGCTGGAATAAAAGCAAGGGCGACAAGAATTTCATCCAGATCGATTATACGATCTACATGCCGAAGGAAAATTCACTGACCGTTCGCAACAAATTCGGGAATACCGATATCCCGTCGTTCTACGCTCCGCTGACCGTCGACTCCAAGCACGGTAACTTCATGGCCATGCTCCTCGAAAACCCGGATAATGTGATCGATATCCAGTTTGGAAGTGCCAAAATCGGCAAAATGGATGGCGGAAAGCTGGATTGCCAGTACTCCAATGTAAAGCTCGATCAGGCTAAAAAGGTATGGTTGAGCAACAAATTCGGTGAGCTGACTATCGGCGATGTGGTGAATCTGGACGCAGCCATCGATTATTCAGGGGCTAAAATCGGGACGATCCGGGGTACCGGCAAAATCAAGCTCAATTATTCGGGTAATTTCAAAATCGACGAACTGACGCATTCCGCGCAGAATGTAGATATCCAGGCGCAGTACTCGTCAATCGTGCTGCCGGCGGAGGCCAATCAGTTCAATGTGAGCGTAACGTATGGCAAGTTTAGTTACCCGACTGAGAATGTCAATTTCTCGATGCAGCCCGATAAAGACGGCCGTCCCGACAAAATGAAGCATTACCAGGGCAAAGTCGGCTCCGGTGGCGGGACCAAAATTACCGTGACCTCGGTCTTTGGAGATGTAAAATTGAAAAATTAGCCCCTCTCCTACTCTTCCAGCAGCACATTATACCGGAAATCCAGAGGATCAAAGGCATGGTAAAGCTTCTGAATGAACTGAGGGTCGTTAATATAGAAGTTCAGCAAATTATCATACCGTTCCTGGGCGATTCCGTTCGGGAACAGTTTGTTTTTAAGGGTCAATAATTGCTCGATCTCCGATTCATGATTGCGTTCCTCTGCACGGATAATGCGCTTTTCGAGGTGTTTCAATGAATTTAGAAGGCGCGTTTGCTCCGCTTTCACCGCACCGTGCATCGTCTGATCTACATCCGTTGCCTTCGCGAGTATCTGCTCAAAAATGGCATTGAACGCTTCTTTCTGATCGCTCAGGTTGAGCTCGTGCTCGGTATTGCGCTCGATGAATGTCTTGCGCAATGCAATTTCGTCCAGGAACAGGTCTTTGTAATCGATTTTCAGCTTCTGCGCTTTCTTATACTGATGCCCGTTCATATACAACGCGAAATTCCGCGGCATCAGCATGGGATAAGGCACGCCAAAATGGTCGAAAACACCTTTCAGCTGCATCCAGTAAGGCACTTCTGACGGCCCGCCTATATACGCAAGGTTGGGTAAAATCACTTCTTCGTACAGCGGCCGCAGGATCACATTCGGACTGAACCGTTCCGGGTTACTTTCCGCAAGTGCTAACAGCTCGGTTTCACTGAATTCCAGCTCGGTATTCAGCACTTTGAACACGTCGCCCTCGCGCACGATGCGTTCGCGCAGGTTGTCGTCGAGGTAAAAGAAATTGATTTCGCGCGCGTGCAGGGGAGTGTGATAGCCGAGCGCATTCAAGCGGGAAGTGGTTTCTGTAACGAGTTTTTCTGAAATAGAATCTTTCAGTTCTTCCTTAATTACCGGCAGGAAGTGCCGCTTCAAATCTGCATGGTCGGCATCGAGGCTGATCAGCCCGTAACGTCCGAAGAGCTCGTGCATGTAACATCGCACGGCGTCAGCCAATGTAGTATTTTCGAGATAAGCCTTTGCAAAAAGCAGCGGCTTGTCCGGCAATTGCTTCAAAATGCCCGCCAATTCTTTCGGATTCAGCTTTCCAACGGCGCCTTTGTGCTCGCCCGTCCATTTGTGCGTCTGCCCGAAAAGGTGGAAGGATGCGATTTCCTCAAAATCATGGTCCTCCGTAGCCATCCAATAAATGGGTACAAAATTGTATTCCGGGTACTTCGTCTTTAATGCTTCGGCAAGCTTGATGATCGTGACGATCTTATAGATGATGTACAACGGCCCTGTGAAAATATTCAGCTGGTGGCCGGTTGTTACGGTAAATGTATTTTCTTGTAATAAAACCGAAAAATCGGGGAGGTAAGGCAGGCCATGGTATTGCTTCGTGAGCACATCCACAAGCGTCTTGCGTTTGTCGGCCGTGAAGGCTGTTTTGTTCAAAATAGCCTTCTCTGCGTTTTCCAACGTCGGAAAGATGCCGTAAAATGATTCAAGCGTAGGTTTCTGATCGAGGTAATCGAGTAGTAATGCAGGAAACTGGCCTGTGGTACGCAGATCCACGGAATGCAAGGTCATGAAAGGTGGTTTTTCAGTAGCTAGTAGAGAATCCAACGTATTAATTTTTGCTAATTGACTCAAAAAAGAAACCAAATATCTAACGAGAAAGGCGCCGTTTTTGGTTTCCCAAAATTGCGCATTTTGACCAATAATCGAAAACCTTTCACCAAGATACAAAAAAGCCGCATCCGAGTCAGATGCGGCTTTCGAACGTGTACATTTTGGTTTTCAGTTGTAGCAGGTTATTCGCCTGAGATATTTATAGTTTTTTTAAAAGACGTAGTCATTTTTGGCTATCAGCTCATCAGCGATCCGGCGGCGCGCGTCTTTGAGATTCATAGGTTCGATCTTGGTGAATCTTTTCAGTCCCATCAGCATTACGCGGAGCTCATCGCTCTCTGCAAAACTGGTAATAGCCGAGCGCCCCGCATTGTTGACCCTTTCAACGGCGCGATTGAGGTAAATGAGCGCTATGTCTTTTTGCAATGCATTCGCCTCCTCGCCTAGTAGTCCGATCCGTTTCTCCACCCGCAATAACACGGATTCGGCCACATAAATTTCAATTACCATATCAGCCACGTTCATGATAATCTCCTGTTCCTCAGAAAGTTTCATCATAAACTTCTGCACCGCGGCACCCGCTATCATCAACGCTGCTTTTTTCAGGTTTTTGATCACTTTTTTCTCCGCTGCGAACAATGTTTCATCCTCATCCGAGCTGAAATCGGGGATCGATAAAATTTCCTTGCCCACCGCCATCGCCGGCCCCATGAGGTCAAGCTGGCCTTTCATGGCGCGTTTCAGGAGCATATCTACCACCAACAGGCGGTTGATTTCGTTGGTACCTTCAAAAATCCGGTTGATCCGGCTATCGCGATAGGCGCGATCCATGGGCGCATCGGCCGAGAAACCCATCCCTCCATACACCTGCACACCTTCGTCCACCACAAAATCCAGCACTTCCGACCCATGCACCTTCATGATCGCGCACTCAATCGCAAATTCTTCCAGAGCCTTCAATTTCGCCTCGGCATCGTTCATCCCCTTGTCTTTGAAGGCCTGGATGAGATCATCTATATTTTGTCCTACCCGGTAGGCCGCCGATTCCGTCGCGAACATTCCCACCGCCATTTCAGCGAGTTTGTGTTTGATAGCGCCGAAATTGGCGATCGCGGTACCGAACTGCTTGCGCTCGTTGGCATATTGTATCGCTTGCGAAGCCACTCGTTTCGAGCCGCCCAAGGCCGCCGCTGCCAGCTTAATACGGCCGATATTGAGGATATTAACCGCTATTTTAAACCCGTTACCACGCTCGGAAAGCATATTCGCTACCGGCACCTGGCAATCGTTGAAGAACAACTGACGCGTATCCGAACCCTTGATGCCCATTTTGTGCTCGGGTTCGTTCATCGTAATGCCGCCAAACGACTTCTCGATGATGAATGCGGTTAGGTTTTTATCGGTTTCGCCATTGTCCTCTATTTTGGCAAAAACAATGAATACATCTGCAAAACCGCCGTTCGTGATCCACATCTTCTGACCATTGATCACATAATGCTGTCCGTCGGCGCTCAGTTTAGCCTTTGTTTTACCCGAATTGGCATCCGAACCTGAATCAGGCTCAGTGAGACAGTATGCAGCTTTCCATTCGCCGGAGGCGAGCTTCGGCAGGTATTGAGATTTCTGCTCCTCATTGCCATAATAGAGAATGGGGAGTGTTCCGATGCCTGTGTGTGCAGAAAGCGCCACTGAAAACGAATTACCGGCACCGGTCGCTTCCGCTACCAGCATCGAAGTATTGAAATTCATCCCAAAACCTCCGAACTCCTCCGGCACCGCAGTCCCGAGTAAGCCGAGCTCGCCCGCTTTGTCCATCAGGCCTGAAATCAATGCCGGGCTTTTGGCCTGGTCGATCTCATCCAAACGCGGCCAGACTTCCTTTGCGAGGAAATCACGGCAAGTATCAGCGATCATTCGCTGTTCTTCATTGAATTCTTCCGGGATAAAAATCTGGTTCGCCAGGGTTTCCTTGATCAGAAATTCACCTCCTTTGATGGACGTCTGGTTTACTGCTGCAACGGACATAGCTGAATGCGGGTTAGTCGGGAAAGTATTGAGTATGCTTGCATACCATTAGAGGTTGATGCAAATATAGATTATAAAAATTATTATGCAAGCATACTATTGTCGAAATAAATGAAAATGACCGCCTTCAACGGGCGGTCACTCACAATGCTGTGCTGGTATTCGCTACTGCTTGAAAATTCTGAATTGCTTAACCAGTTCCCCGTTATTTTCAACCCTGATAAAGTAAATCCCGGCCGAGAGCCCGATGGCATCCAGATCCAGGTTTGCGAGCTCGTCGGACACCTTCACGAGCGAACCGGCAATAGGGATTCGCTTACCAGCCACCGTGACAATCTCCCAGCTCAGATTGTCTCCCGGCTGGTATTCGGGCAGTTTGATGTTTACAATGCTTTCAACCGGGTTCGGATAAAACGCCCAGTCTTCCATATTCTTGCTGATATCCACCTTGTCGCCAGCCGAAATACCAAATTCGATGGAGTTCGTAACCACCGCGGAATCTTCCCGGAACGCGGTAACCGTCAATGTATACCTCCCCACATAGGGTGCAAAGCCCGAAGCATCTTCATACAATGCGTAGGGGAAAATCGCAGTCGTTGCTTTTCTGCGGAAAGGACCGTTCAGATCGAACGAAACTTTATCATACTCGAAATTTCCATATGCGTACATGTTCAGCTTCGAAGGCAGCGAATCGGAGGGGATCACATCATCGCCGGACAATTTCCTGATCACACGCTGATCCACCTTGCTTCCTCCCTGAACGAGCTCGAAGCGGAGCTCTGGGGTTTGCACAAGCAATACCAACGGGATTTCCACATAGGCGCCCGCGTTGTCGTACGCGCGGATGATCAGCCGGTACTCGCCCTCTTCGGTAGGTGTTCCCGAAAACTCGTTCAGCGCAAAAGTGAGCCACGACGGCCGGTTCTGTACGGTAACCGATGAAATGTAGCCATCCGCATCCCCGAAAATATTAGTCGGCAGAATGTAATTGAACGGCATGTTGATCTGCGCATATTTGGTAGGCAGACCGCTCGTGGCGAATGGCGGTGAGTTCAGAAACTGCGGCTCCACGACTTTAACTGTAAAGTAAGTTTCTACAAACGCATTCAGATCATCATATGCTTTTAGGATAATGCGGTAGTCGCCCAGCTTGGTAGGCGTGCCGCTCAATACGCCGTTCGAAAACGTCAGCCAGGAAGGCAGTTCACTGGCTTCCACTTTGGTAATGCTTCCATCCGGATCAACGAATGCGGTTTTAGGAATGGTAATAGTAAATGGCTTATCCACTGCCACCAGCTGGTTCGAGAAATTACTGTCCACGGTCGGCGGTTTGTTCGCATTCTCGCGGGTATCCACACGAATAGTGAAAAACGCTTCGGCCGAACCGCCCTCGTCGTCGATACCCTTCACTGAAATGCGATAATCGCCGAGCGTCGTAGGTCTTCCGCGCAGAACGCCGTTTTCGTAACGCAGCCACGCGGGCAGCGTGCCCACATCCACGCGCACGATCTTGCCATCCACATCCGAGAAGGTATCGATAGGAAGCCGGTATTCAAAATCCTTGTTGACCGGAATAATCTGCATCGGCACCGGCCTGAAAACGTAAGGCATATAATTGGACGCATCATCCCAGTAACTGGGTGCGAGAATGTCTTCGATCAATCGAATCCTGACCGGACGCGGCTTCGCTGGGTCCGCGTAGGCACGTTTGGCCCATTCATCGTAAACCACTCCCTGCGCACCGCCTTTTTCCGTCGCTGCCGACAAACGATACGACACCGAATCGGCATACACGATCGGGGTCATCGGTTTATTCAGCCAGGAAACAGCGCCCTGTCTCAAAAAACCTTCGGCGCGTGCCATCTGGTCTTTGGTAGAAATCACCGCAGCCACCACATTCGCCCCATGCTCGAAGTTCTCGTTGATCTGCTTCATGTGGGCGGCATTATCAAGGTATGAACTCACAAAAAGCTCATTGGCCGTGATAAAACCCGCCGGTGCGTCGCTTTTGATAATATCCACCGACCACCGGTGATCGTGTGCTGCCAGGTTGTCGTTGACCTTGATCCCGTCCGTCTTTTCGTTGAGATCGCGAAAGCCCAATGTCCCCCGCGTCGCTGATTGCGCATCAAATACCGACCCATAATCAGACACATATTTAATGCCCGGATCGACGCCTTTGACCACCGCTACCATTTGCTCGGTAAATCTTTTGAGCATCATATGACGATAGATGTACCAATCCTTTCCATAGCGCTGGCGGAACGAAAGGTTGGGCTCCCAGGCAGTTGCAGGTGGATTCGCCTCGTCGAACGACTTGAAAGTCATCCCCCACAGGTAATTGATCCGCTCGATTTTTTTGTACTTTCCTTTGACAAATTCCTTAAAACCCTTCACCATCGAGGGAGAATAGTCGTAAACAGCGGCGTTTTCCTTACCGTTTTCGATCAAACCGCCGCCATACTCGCCTTCCTGCGTACCCGTGCAGGTCACCGACACATACAGCAGTTTCTTTTCTGTTTGCAAATACTTGTAATGGTTCATCACCTCTTTCACGAAGGCAACTCCCTTATCCAGAATAGGCTGGTTATCAAATCCGAAAAAAGTATCCTCATAACCACTGAGTAACGGCTTGCCGGAATGACTGAACTGGCTGTCGGAAACATCCCAGAAACCTTTGATACGCGTACTGTGCCGGCCAAGGTGAATGCGCAATGCCACTTTCATGCCCAGGTCGGTGGCGATTTGGATCTGCTGATCGTACTTGGCCCATTGCGGCTTGTCGGTAGGAGAATTGAGATAAATTTTATCCCAGGGAATGGTAATATATACTGCGTTAAGCCCGTAACTCTTTGCCGACCGGATCAGGTCCGGCTCCGGACCGATATCGTCCGGGTTAGTGAGGTTCAGGAGCATCAGCGCAAGGTAGCGCTGGTTATCTGTTTCAGTAGTTCTCTGCGGGCTTTGCGCCGATACAGGACCGGCCCATGCGAGGACTGTCAGCAACAAGGCAATACGGGTCAAAAACTTAAACGCGCACGTAGAATTGAGCATACTAACGGGTTTTGTCAATTAATTCGATCCACTCATTATATCCGTTTTCCACATTGAACCGGCTCGCTACCTCGATGCTCCGGGCACTGTCGGTTTTGGTTTCTCCGTTCATCACCGAGCGCATGGCCGCAACCATTTGTCTGACGCTCAGATCGTCCGTAACCACACCCATCCCATCTTTGACAAACTCGGAAACACCCCCGGAAGGAAATGCAACAATAGGCTTACCCAGCAACGCAGCTTCTATCATCACCAGTGGAAAAGGATCCTGCCGTGAGGTAAGCAGAAAACCATTTCCCATATTAAGATAGGCATAATAATCTTCTTTCTGCTTGCCGGTCAGGTGAATTTTGGTCGCCGACGTGTTGTTGGCGCAGCGTTGCTCGGTATAATACACCAATCCGTCGTCGATCGTTGCACCAACCCACACCAGATGTACCCGCGGGTCATTTACTTCCGCGGCAATGTCGGGCAGCAGATCGAAGCCTTTGCGTTCGGAAGTCATACCCGACAATATCCACACGAATGCATCCGCCGGAATACCGAGCTTTTTTCGCAATTCCGCCGAACGATTATCATCCTTTTTGACCAGGGAAGGATCAATGAATGAGTAAAGCAATCCTACGTTTTTCCCTCCGGCATCTTTCAATGAATCGCAAGTCGTTTGTGAGCAGCCTATCAGCAGCTCCGAATAATCCACAATGCTTTTGAAGTCGGGGGCGCTCAGGTACGCGTATGTGAGCGGCATTTCGTGGAAATGGGTGATTACTTTTATTCCAAATTCCTTTGCTACGACAATCGTCTCCGGAATCATCGTCGTATTCACATACCAGAAGTCCGCTTGGAAACTTTTGGCAAGCTTTCTCAATGCGCGGAGCGTGGGATTAATGCCCAGGTGAAAGGAAATTTTCTCGATTGTATTGAATTTGCGCGGGGCAATATGGACGGGAATGTCCTGGGGAAACTCGGCGAGCAGTTCGCCATTCGCGAAACTGACGATACCAACGTCAAACCGCGAGCGGTCTATTTTTTTCAAAATGTACAACAGCATCATTTCCGATCCTGTTCGTGTGGCATAGGGCGTAAAAAAGAGGATTCTCTTCTTGGATTGATTCATGCAGAGGCAGTTAAGAGGTCGATGTTCTCCTGGGGCTTGATTTTGTACAGCCCCTCCCGGAGGAACAGCGTTTTCCAGAAATATTTTAAAAGAACGCGTGTCTTCCTTACATATATATGTTGTGTGCGAAGTTCCGAGAACGGATTTCCGCTTTTTCTCAAATTAAACAGCATTTTCCATCCGTAAACCACCGGCACCATGAAAATGTAATGCAGGATCAGCATGATATAGTGAAAGATGCCGTATTGCTTCCTTACCCAGAGGAAATTAGAAACCTGCATCTGGGTACTGAACCGATTGATCCACGATATATTCGTCCGGCGGAACGGGTTATTGTTTTCAAGATGGATAAAAGTGCAATCCTGAAAATAACACAGCTTGCCGAGCTTTCCCAATCGACCCGACCATTCCACGTCTTCGCCATACATGAAAAACTCTTTGCTGAAACCGCCTGTTTTTTCAAAACCTTCCCTTCTTACAAACATGAACGCACCCACGAGCCAGTCGTGCTGATCGGGATCGGAATAGGCCGGTTCAGGATAAAGTTTATTAACGATCTTATCTACCAGGCCGCTCGGAGGAAGTATGAAAAACGTCTTCCGGAACTCGTTAAAACTCCGGTAGAAAGGCATCGGAGTGCCGTCTGGGTAATATTGTAACGCGCCGCAGGCAATAATATCCGTCCGCTGGTTCATGCGTTCGAAACAACGGCCGATCACATTATCGGTCAGCAGTGTATCGGCATTCAACAACAACAGATATTTCCCTTGGGCGATTTCCATGCCACGGTTATTGGCAATACCGAAACCCGCATTGAACTCCATGTCGACCCACCGAACTTCCGGATGGACCTCCCTCACCAACGCGCCGCCGCCATTTGCCGGATCATTGTCTACTACTACCACCTCGAAGGTTACTCCGGAAGTAAACCGTTTGATCGAATCTAAGCAATTGATAATGAGTTGAGGCGTCCTGTAATTAATGATAATAATGGATACATCCATGAAAGCGGGCGTGCATGATGAAAGGGCAAAAATAAAAAATCTCCCCGGAAGATGGGTAACCATTCCGGGGAGACCTTTAAAATCAAGTCGAATGTTAGTCTACGGCCTAATTGAGCCTTTCATAAATACCGGCAACGCCCTGGCCGCCACCAACACAGGCAGTTACCATGCCGTATTTCTGGCCTTGACGCTTCATTTCGTTGAAAAGCTGGACGGAAAGTCGGGCGCCCGTCGAGCCTAATGCATGCCCTAACGCAATGGCGCCGCCATTCGGGTTGACGATCGCCGGATCGATCCCCAATTCCTGGATCACCGCCAGCGATTGCGCCGCAAATGCCTCATTCAATTCCACCTGCTGAATATCGCCCAGTTTCAACCCCGCCTGCTTCAATGCCAACGGCACGGCTGCTACGGGCCCGATGCCCATAATGCGTGGGTCCACACCCGCCGTAGCGTACGACATCATACGTGCGATGGGTTTCAAGCCCAATTCATTCACCAATCTTTCCGACATCACGATTACAAATGCAGCACCGTCGGAAGTTTGCGACGAGTTACCGGCCGTTACCGAACCTCCTGCTGCAAAAACAGGTTTCAGTTTATTTAATGCCTCCACAGTCGTGTCCGCGCGCGGACCTTCATCCTGGTTGATCACCGTTTCTTTCGTTTTCTTCTTGCCCGAAGCCTGGTCGAAATACGTTTCCTTTACGATCACCGGCACAATGCCGTCCGCAAACCAGCCTTCTTTCTGCGCACGCAATGCTTTTTGATGAGATTGAAATGAAAATTCATCCTGCGCTTCGCGGCTGATTTTGAAATCCTGTGCCACCTGCTCGGCCGTAAGGCCCATGCTGAGGTAGTAGTCGGGATTGGTATGGGCTATTTCGTAGTTCAAGGCAGTTTTCCAGCCCATTGTGGGGACGAGCGACATCGATTCGGTGCCGCCTGCGATAATGCATTCGGCCATTCCGGCGTGGATTTTCGCCGACGCCATCGCTATTGCCTCCACGCCCGAGCCGCAATACCGGTTGATGGTAATCCCGGACACATTTTTGGGCAACGAAAGCAAAGCCACGTACCGGCCCATTTGCATGCCTTGCTCGGCTTCCGGCACCGCATTTCCCACAATCACATCATCCACGCGGGTGGGATCAAGCTGCGGGGTTTGTTCCAGCAAATGTTTGATCACCGCCGCACCGAGGTCGTCGGGACGTGTAAACCGGAACCCGCCTCTCGGCGCCTTGCCCACCGCGGTGCGATAGCCCGCAACAATGTATGCGTTCATATTGGATCTGTTTTTGGAATCGATATTAAAGCAGGTACATCAATTAGTATGCCTGCATACCATTCGTAAAAATAGGTATTAATACTAAAACAACAAACCGCCGGAGTTTGTTTTCCGGCGGTTTGCAACTACCAAGTCTTTGCTGATGGAAGTTTTAAATTTTAGGAAGGGATGTGCCCTTGTTCCAGCTCTTTGGGGCGTTTTGCGATGTCGGGCATGACGATCCAAAGGATGATGTAAAACAAAATGACAGGAAAGGTAACCGGGATAAAGACTGCGAGTACGAACAACACACGGATAATAGTGGCGTCGATTTCGAAGTATTCGGCTAACCCTGAGGCTACACCGCCGATCATTTTGTTGCTGGTGTTACGGAACAATCTATTGTGGTTCATGGCTATATCTGTTTAAATCGTTTTGATGTTTCAAAGGTACTATGCATTACCCAGTAGTGGTTTTAAATCTGTACAAACGGTTCTACACCGTTGGCACGGGTGATTTTTGAGGATAGATAAATGGCTGTTAAAAGATTAGATATGCATTAGGATTCTGCCGGATGTTGCGTAATACTATTGGCAATGAATTACCTTTGGGATTGTAAATGCGGGTTTTGCTGACAATGTGACACGCGATTTGTGGCAGGCTCAATATTTTATAAGGAAAAACCGGTTAAAAAACATACATCACATCATGTTTAAAATATTTTCCAAGCTATTTGGCACGAAATCGGAACGGGACTTGAAGGAGTTGACCCCGTACGTTGAAAAGGTGAATGCCGAATATGCATTGCTAGCCTCTCTGTCGAACGATGAGCTCCGGGCGCAGTCCGCGAACTTGAAACAACATATTGCCGATCAACTGAAATCTGTCGATGAGCAAATCGCAGCGTTGAGACAGCAGGCAGCCGACGAACCGAATGTGGACAGCAAAGAGGCGATCTTCAAGAAAATTGACGCACTCGAACTGGAAAGAAATAAAGAACTGGAAAAAGTGTTGCTGGATATTCTCCCAAAAGCATTTGCGATTGTGAAGGACACCGCGCGCCGTTTTACAGAAAATGATAAACTGGAAGTAACCGCCAACTTTTTTGACCGTGAAATCGCTACTAAGAAGTCGAATGTGACCATTAACGGCGACAAGGCACTTTGGAATACAACCTGGGACGTGATCGGCCAGCCTATCAAATGGAATATGGTCCATTATGATGTGCAGCTGATCGGTGGTGTGGTGTTGCACCAGGGAAAAATTTCCGAAATGGCAACGGGCGAAGGTAAAACCCTCGTGGCTACGCTGCCTTCCTTCCTGAATGCGCTCGCAGGACAAGGCGTTCACATTGTAACCGTGAACGATTACCTCGCCAAGCGTGACGCCGAGTGGAATGCACCGCTTTTCGAATTCCACGGCATGAGCGTCGACTGTATCGACCGCCACCAGCCAAACACCATTGCACGCCGCAATGCCTATAAAGCAGATCTTACTTACGGTACCAACAACGAATTCGGTTTCGACTACCTGCGTGACAATATGTCACGGACGCCGGAAGAGCTCGTTCAGCGCAAGCACCATTTCGCGATGGTCGATGAGGTCGACTCCGTTTTGATTGACGATGCGCGTACGCCATTGATCATCAGCGGTCCGGTACCGCGCGGCGACGAGCAGGAATTTTTGGAATTGAAACCACGCGTTTCGAGGATCGTGGAGGCCCAAAAACGCCTTGCGATGGATTTCCTCAACGACGCTAAAAAGAAAATCCAGGCAGGAGACAAGAAAGAAGGCGGTTTGGCATTGTTCCGCGCGCACCGCGGTATGCCGAAATACAAGCCTTTGATCAAATACCTTAGTGAAGGCGGTGTGAAGGCCATTATGCAGGAATCGGAATCGATTTACCTCGCGGAAAACCAGAAACTGATGCCGCAAGCCGACGCTCCGCTCTACTTTACGATAGACGAGCGCCACAACAGCATCGAACTGACCGAAAAAGGGATCGACTTCCTGACCGGCGAATCGGAAGAGTCCAACTTCTTCATTCTCCCCGACATCGCGGTTGACCTCGATGCAATCGAAAAAGACACTTCACTCAGCGAGCACGACCGTGTGATCGCGAAAGAAGCATTGATCCGCGATTATTCTGTAAAAACAGCCCGCATCCACACGGTTAACCAGCTTTTGAAAGCATTTACATTGTTTGAAAAAGACGTGGAATACGTGATCATGGACGGGAAGGTAAAGATCGTCGATGAGCAAACCGGCCGTATCATGGAAGGTCGCCGCTATTCCGACGGCTTGCACCAGGCGATTGAAGCCAAAGAAAGTGTACGCGTGGAAGACGCGACGCAGACTTACGCGACGGTCACCTTGCAAAACTATTTCCGGATGTACCACAAACTGGCTGGTATGACCGGTACCGCGGAAACGGAAGCGGGCGAGTTCTGGGAAATCTACAAACTCGACGTGGTAACGATCCCTACTAACCGTGGAATCGTTCGTAAAGACCAGGAAGATAAAGTATACCGCTCGGTTCGCGAGAAATACAATGCGGTAACCGACGAGATCGTAGAACTCGTGGAAGCAGGCCGCCCGGTACTCGTGGGAACTACTTCGGTTGAAAACTCCGAGATCATCAGCCGGATGCTCACCCTCCGCAAGATTCCACACCAGGTTTTGAATGCGAAACAACACCAGCGCGAAGCGGAAGTTGTTTCAGAGGCAGGTAAGCCAGGAACGGTGACCATCGCGACTAACATGGCCGGTCGTGGTACCGATATTAAACTTACCCCTGAGTCAAAAGCGGCAGGCGGTTTGGCGATCATCGGTACGGAACGCCACGAAAGCCGTCGCGTCGACCGCCAGCTGCGTGGTCGTTCGGGACGTCAGGGTGACCCGGGTTCATCTCAATTCTTCGTGTCTCTGGAAGACAACCTCATGCGTTTGTTCGGTTCCGACCGGATGGCAAAAGTAATGGACCGCATGGGCCTTGAAGAAGGCGAAGTGATCCAGAGCAGCATGATCACGAAATCAATCGAGAGAGCTCAGAAAAAAGTAGAAGAGAACAACTTCGGAATGCGTAAGCGCCTGCTCGAATATGACGACGTGATGAACTATCAGCGTGACGCGATCTACACCCGTCGCCGCAATGCATTGTTCGGGGATCGTCTGGCAGTGGATATTGCCAACACGTTGTTCGATGTATGCGACGAAATCGCTACTACCGCAGGAAGCTACGCGGAGCTCGAACTCGCAGCCATTACCACATTAGGTATGGAAGTGCCTTTCACCGAGAGCGAATATGGCTCTATGAAGCCTTCCGATCGCTCGCAAAAACTTTACGACGCTGCTGAAAAACAATACCAGGATAAAAACGACTCGATTTCAGGCAAAGCATTGCCGGTCCTCCGCTCGATTTACGCAGAGCGCGGCGCGGTGATTTCCGAAATCATGATCCCGTTCACGGACGGTATCCGTCAGGCAGGTGTCGTAGTAGGCCTTCAAAAAGCCATCGAAAGCGAAGGCAAAGACATTACCCGCGAAATGGAGAAGGCAATCGTGCTTTCGCTCATCGACCAGGAATGGAAAGAGCATTTGCGTGAAATGGACGATTTGAAACAGTCGGTTCAGAATGCAGTATTCGAACAGAAAGATCCATTGCTGATCTATAAATTCGAATCGGTGGAGCTCTTCAAGCGATTCCTGAGCAAAGTGAACTTTGATATGATTTCCTTCCTGATGAAGGCTGATATTCCACAGGAGGAAGCCGCGCCACCGACCGCCGTAGCGCAACAGGTACGCAGGCCGGAGCCCACACCTGAACTGCATACCAACCGTGAAGAGGACTACGACGTAGAAACGGACACATTCCATTCGCAGGAATCGACTACCAAAGCACAGCCTGTGCGCACCATTAAAATCGCCGACCGTAACCAGCGCGTTTCGGTTCAGTACCGCGATGGCCGCATTGTCCGCGATGTGAAGTTCAAGAAAGTGGAGCACGAGGTGAAAAACGGCGACTGCGTCGTGGTTGACGTGCACGAGGAGTAGTCATTTATGGTCAGGTGTGGTCATTAATAGTCAAGAATTGTTATTTTAGTCAAGAGTAGTCACTTATAGTCAATTGTTGACATTGATAGTAATGCGGGAGAAGAATAATTTCTCAAAACAATAATGACAAGACCTGACTACAAATGACTACTCTTGACAACAAAAAATGACCTCCCTACAATACATGACTAAAAATGACCACACTTGACAAAAGCTGTCGGTAAAATACAGCCCTGGCGCCGAGCGCCGGGGCTTTTTCGTTGCCGGAAAAATCAGGATTTATGCGATATTTGCATTTCGGAGACCATCATTAACAAAAAACAAGCCTGCATGAAACTGCATAGAGAAGGATATACGATCATGGCTGTAACGGCCATTGTACTGATCATGATCAATTTAGGGATCAACTATCTCCTTCCCGACGGCTACTGGATCCCCCGCCTTACGCTCATCGCCAGCGTCGTCATTTTCTTCCTCGTCGTGCAGTTTTTCCGCGTACCTACGCGCGTGGTACGCCAAAGCGACCGCGAAATCGTGGCTCCTTGCGATGGTAAGGTCGTTGTGATTGAAGAAGTAGTGGAAACAGAGTATTTCAAAGGACCACGCCGCCAGATCAGCATCTTCATGTCGCCGCTGAATGTCCACGTCAACTGGAACCCGATCAGCGGAGTGATTCAATATTTTAAATACCACCCGGGTTTGTACCTCGTGGCCTGGCATCCGAAATCCAGTACCGAAAACGAACGCACGACGGTAGTAATCCGCAATAAGGAAGGTATCGAAGTGTTATTCCGCCAGATTGCAGGTGCAGCGGCACGCCGCATTCGCTGGTATGTGAAGGAAGGCGATAAAGTGGAGCAAAGCACCGAAATGGGCTTTATCAAATTCGGGTCCAGAGTCGATCTTTACATTCCCCTGGACGCCGAAATCAATGTGAATCTTCAAGACAAGACAGTAGGTAGCGTCACTGTGCTGGCTACATTAAAATAAGCGCCAGCTCAGAATCTGCTCAAAAAACTGTGGTACCGCACTCGGATATACCACAGCCATGAAAACCATCCCGAAAATGGCCCCGTACATGTGCGCGCTGTGATTGACATAGCTCGTACCGCGCCGCGCTTCATAAAAGGAATAGCCGAGGAACAGCAAGCCGAATATGAATCCGGGCATACAGATGAAGAAATAGAGGCAAATCTGCATCAAAGGCGCATAAAGGATGGCTGCGAAAAGTACCGCCGACACGCCGCCCGAGGCACCTAGTGAGTTGTATTTCGAGTTTTTCCTGTGTTTCAGAAATGTAGGAATGTCGGACACTATAATGCCCACCAGGTACAGAAACAAATAGTAATAGGTCCCGCTCGGGCCGAAAAGCATGCCGAACAGCCGCTCGATGCTTTCACCCACAAACCACAAGCTGAGCATATTAAAAATCAAGTGCCCGAAATCAGCATGCACAAAACCCGACGTCACGAACCGGTAATATTCGTTGCGCTGCGTCACGCGGTAAGGGTTCAGGATCAGCTTGTCCATCAAGCTGTAATTATTGAAAGCGTAATAGCTGATCCCCGAAGTTATGATCACTAAAATGAGGGTAATCGACATATAATGGGTTATTGGTTGATAAGATTACTTTTCCCGCGCCACCAGCTGCTCCACAAACTGTAAAAGCACTTCCTTCTGAACGCTATCCGTACGCAGTTGCTGTAAACTAGCCATTCCGCGCGAGAAATATTCATTTATTTTATGTTCGGTAAATGTCCGGATGCCCAGCGCATCGTAAATACCGGTCACGGCCGCTACTTTCTCCGCATTGTCAAATGTTTCAAGACTTATCCAATGATCGAGTTCCGTTTTCAAACTTCCTTCCGCTTTCGATAATGCTTCAATCAGCAGGAATGTCTTTTTATTGGCGATAATATCGCCGCCTACCTGCTTTCCAAACTTCGCAGGATCGCCGTAAACATCCAGCAGATCGTCTTTCAGCTGAAAGCCGATGCCCATATTCTCACCTGCCGAGTACAAGAGTTTCGTAGTTTCTTCATCAGCCCCGGCGATCATCCCGCCCAGTTCCAACGCAAAACCGAGTAGTACCGAAGTTTTCAAACGGATCATACCAATGTACTCCTCCTCCGTCACATCCCAGCGTGTCTCGAAATTCATATCGAGCTGCTGGCCTTCACATACTTCGGCGGCGGTCTGGTTAAAACGGTTCAGTACGGCCCGTAGTTTGTCTTGAGCCACATCCAGCAACAGATCGTAAGCACGAATCAGCATTACATCCCCGGACAGAATAGCGGTATTCGCGTCCCATTTCTCGTGCACGGTAGGCATACCCCTGCGCAGGGGTGCGCGGTCCATGATATCGTCGTGCATAAGCGTGAAATTGTGGAAAACTTCCACCGCCATGGCGGGTTTCAGGGCCTTTTTAATATCCGTATCAAAAATAGAAGCGGCAAGCAACGTCAGCAACGGACGGAAACGCTTTCCCCCGAGCGACATAATATAGGTTATCGGCTCATAAAGCTCCACAGGCGCGTCGCCATAGGAATGCCCGTCGAATTCAATCTGAAGTTTTTCAAGTAATGATGTGGGTTGGATCATGCGAAGCGTAATATTGCCGGGTTCATGGCTGGCCCGGCGGGTTATGTGAACCGCAAAGATAAAACCTAAAAATTGGCATTTACATTTACAAAAGCAGTATTTGAAAAGCCTTTATCAATAACTTTACCCCAATCAACAAAATCCGCTTTCAATGCCTTTTCATCAATATTTTAACGGCGAAATTGTGCCGCTCGACCGGCCCGTTTTCCAGACCAGCGACCTCGGTTTACTGCGGGGTTACGGATTATTCGATTTTTTCAGGACTTATAATGGCGTACCGTTCCGGTGGGACGATTACTGGCAACGTTTTGAAAATTCGGCACGGTTACTGAAACTACCGCTTCCGGTGACGCAGCGCGAGACGGAAAAGATCCTGGCCGATTTGCATTCCCTGTCCGGGGAGGCCGAAGTAGCGTTCCGGTTTGTACTCACGGGCGGTTATGCGCCGGATGGCGTGCACGTGGTGCAGCCCAATTTGCTGATCCGCACGGAAGCATTGCCGCAGGATAACCCAGCCGGCCGTTTGAAAGGCATCAAGGTGCTACCCTACGAATATGTTCGCGATTTGCCGGAGATCAAAAGCACTAATTATGTGCATATGGTGCTTATGGCCGACGAAATGAAACGCCAGAATGCAGCCGATTTGCTTTTTCACAAAGACGGCGAAGTAAGCGAACTCACACGGAGCAACTTGTTCGCATTCCAGGGCGATAAGCTCATCACCTCCGACCGCAATGTCCTCAACGGTGTGACCCGCCGTGCGGTGATCGAACTTGCCAAGGCAGATTTTAAAGTGGAAATACGACCGGTAACCTACAAAGAGGTTATGACAGCCGACGAAGTATTTACTACCAGCACCACCAAATGGGTCATGCCCGTAGTTCAAATCGGTGACCAGCCTGTCGCAAATGGCCTGGCCGGCAAGCGGACTTTACATTTGCAAAAGCAATTTGAAGACCTCGTAGCCCGCTGGGGCAAATAACAAAAAAGTGGCTTTCCTGGCAGGAAAGCCACTTTTCCACTACACTTCGTAATAAGCACAAATTTAGTTAGGCGCAATAGGTGATTGCAAATTGACGATTGGCCAGATTCCCGGCGTAGGAACACTCACGCCTTTTGTGGCGCCCCTGGTAGCAGCGTCGGGTCCGAAATAGTACAGTGGCCAACCTTTATAAGTAAGCTGTTTCTTTCCAAACACATCAATCGTACTGAACAATGCCTTATCTACGCCCGTTGGCAGCGATTTCAGGTCGGCCGTGTAAATAGGCCAGGTCGCATCATTCGAGAAATCGGATTTGGTGTAGTTATTCTTGTTGTTTTTGTCCTTGGCAAATGCATACAATGTCCGGCCCTTTCCATCGGTGAAAAATTGGGTGGCACCGGTACCCTCGGTGTAATCCGATTTGTACGATTTCCCATCATTGCCCACGAGCTGGCCGCTGGCAATCATAAGGGTGTAGTCTGTTTTGGCAACGAACCAAATAGTACCCACATTCTCTCCCTTCACATCTCCCGCAACCGCGTCGTCTTTGTAATAATAAAGCGGCCAACCTTTGTAAGTCGTTTGCGACTGCCCATTCGTCGTAATTGTAGCGAAATCGGCCTTATCCAAACCCGCATCGAGCTTAATCGCCGCCAGATCGCCTGCCGAATAGATTGGCCAGTTAACTAAGCACTGTCCCGAGCAAGCCGAGGCTCCGGATGCATCCTTTGAAAAGTAATAAAGTGTTTTACCATTTTTGTCGGTCAGGATCTTGCCCAGCGTCGCATTGTCTTTCAATTGAACATCGTTGGTGGGGGTTGGTGTAGGATCGGTTTTGTCGTCGTCGTCCGAGCAGGAAAAGCTGACGGCCATTAACAGTCCCAATGCAACCAGCATTCTGGAAGTTGAAAAGATTTTCATCGGATTTAATTGTGATTTGTTAAAGATGAATTGGATACGTCGCGATTACGACCAAACCTTTCCGATGGTTGCGTGTATGGATTAAAACAAAAAAGCATAACCGGTGAGGGTTATGCTTTAAGGCTTTTAGGACCAGGGACAACTCAGGCAGACCAACCCTGCGCCGTAAGCGGCACGCGGGAATCGCCTTTCGTATGGAGCTCCACTTCACCTTTTTTATCCGTTATATAACCGATAAAGGTGATCTTGGGGTTGTTCTTAATCTGCTCGTAGGCCGATTGCGAAACCGTGAACAACAGCTCGTAATCTTCGCCGCCGTTCAATGCCGCCGTAGCCGCGCCGATATTCAGTTCGGAGGCTGCCAGGTAAGTTTGCTCGTCGATCGGCAGTCGTTCCTCGAAAATCACCGCACCTACGCCCGATTGCGCGCATATGTGCAGGAGATCGGAAGCGAGGCCGTCCGATAAGTCGATCATCGAGGTGGGTGTCACTCCGGCCTCGTCGAGCTCGTAAACCACGTCCATTCGCGCTTCCGGGCGCAGCTGTCGCTGGATTACGTAGTCCTTTCCTTCCAGTTCCGGCTGCATATTCGGGTTGGCCAGGAACACCTGCTTTTCTCTTTCGAGCAATTGCAGGCCCATATAGGCACCGCCCAGGTCGCCGGTTACGCAAAGCAGGTCGTTCGGCTGCGCGGTATTCCGGTACGCGATCTTGCCTTTTTTAACCTTGCCGAAAACACTCACGGATATAATCAGCCCCGAACGGGATGACGTAGTATCACCACCTACCAGGTCTACATTAAAATCCTTGCAAGCCAGCTTCATTCCTTCATAAAGCTCGTCCACCGCTTCTACCGAAAAGCGGTTGCTCAATGCGAGATTGATCGTAACCTGGCGCGGGATACCGTTCATGGCAGCAATGTCGGAAATGCCGGCTGCGATGATTTTGTATCCAAGATGTTTGAGCGGGAAAAACGTGAGATCGAAATGGACTCCTTCGAGAAACATATCGGTGGTGAGCAACCCGAATTCTTCGCCCAGATCGATTACCGCCGCGTCGTCGCCTATCCCGCGGACGCTATCCGGCAATGTCGTCCGTATCCCTTTATTTATTCGTTGAATCAGCCCGAATTCCCCCAGGCTGCTGATTTCAGTTCTTGTTTCCATGCCGCAAAATTAGACAAAAAAAGCGAAGCCATTCCCGCATTGGAAATGGCTTCGCGATGGATATGTAATATTGACTTTCCGCTTACGGGTTGCTCAAAGTATATTCATTAATAGTGCCTCCCGTTTTCGGGCTTGCTGAGAGACGCGTAAGTATCACCCGCGAATCTTCCAGCCCGCTGATCGTAAATTCCAGTTTGCCTCCCGAGCCGGTTGGTTGCGGAGTAAGGTTGGTGAGTACCAGCTTGGTATCTCCTTCCAGATCCCAGTTCCCTGTGAAAGTTTTGCCATCAACGTCGGTCAGGCTCACTGTTTTAGTACCACCGCTGTTGGTAAGCGTCAGCCGGAAGCCGGAGTAAGCGGCTTCGATATTGCCCGAACCGCCACGGGTATAAACCACCGTTGCACCGTGCTTAACAGATTCTGCCGTCCAGGCCTTTGCGATCCGTTCGGATACCGGCGCAACTTTCTTTTTGCAACCAGCAGCCAACAGTCCCAGAATCATCACTGAACACCAAAGAAGAGCGTAACTTTTTCTCATATTTTATTTTTCGTAAATGTCTTTTCAAAACGCCAAGTTCTTACTTTTTAGTCTTATAATCAAAATATTCATGACAGATCGTTTTCTAAATTTTCCAACGGAATACCCTTATCGCTAAATTGCGCGCTAAAACAATATAATGAAAGTATATACCAGGGCACAACTGGCGCTTCGCAATGGGCAGGACCGGGAAGAAATATGGTGTGCATATAAAGGAATGATTTATGATGTAAGCTCGTCGCGTCTCTGGCGCAACGGCCACCATTATGAGCACTGGGCCGGCCAGGATCTCACCAAAGAACTCGGCGACGCCCCGCATACCGACCGCGTTTTCGAGCGGTTCAATATCATTGGCAAACTGCAATTACCTGAATAACCCGAACGATCCTTCATGTCTTCCAAATACATCCTCATTGCCGACAGCGGCTCCACCAAAACAGACTGGGCTTACATTCACACCGAAACCGGCAATTATCAAACGGTGCAGTCCGCAGGCATTAACCCGTTTTACCAGACAACCGGGGAAATTATCCCTGTCCTGCAAAGCGAGGTCGTGCCCGGCATTGGCGGGGATATCGGGGAAATCCATTTCTACGGCGCCGGCTGCGCCAACGAGCAGTCGAGCCTGCCGGTTACCAATGCCTTGAAACACTGCTTCTCTTCCGCTGCGGTTGTGGAAGTGGCTTCCGACATGCTCGGCGCGGCGCGCGGGTTATGCGGGCATGAGCCCGGACTTGCGTGCATATTGGGCACGGGTGCGAATAATGCATTTTTCGACGGCAGCCGTATTACGCATTCCATTGGCTCACTGGGTTTCTGGCTGGGCGACGAGGGTAGCGGCTCCTACCTGGGTAAGACATTGGTTGTGCATTATCTCCAAAACGAGCTGCCAGCGGATCTTCACGAAAGTTTCACCAAAGAATACCCCGGCCTCGACCGCCTTACCGTACTCGACCATGCCTACAAAAAGCCTTATCCGAACCGGTACTTCGCTTCCTATTCCAAATTCATTGCTGAAAACCGTACCCATGAATTTATCCGGGATTTGCTCAGTAATGCATTCGGGTTATTTGTAAAAAAATACGTTTTGAAACATGCGAATGCAGTACAATATCCCGTGCATTTCACCGGTTCTATTGCCTATTATTACCAGGATATTCTTCGAACAGTGCTGGAAAATAATGGTTTAAAAACCGGGCGCATTTTGAAATCGCCTTTGGAAGGATTAATCGGTTACCATCTTACCGATTTGAAAGCTTAAAAAGTTAATGAAATGTTAAACAGCGCAGCGCCGGTCATGTTACGGCTGGCACGGCTGTTTAATTGAACGAATGGCCGTATATTTATTGGTCATTTCGAGTTAGTTATGTCAAGACGTACCATTCAATCCCTCACGGTTTTTTCTGCATTACTCATTATCGGCGTCGTTATCACGCAGATTTATTGGGTAAAACAGGCGCTCGACCTCCGGCACCGGCAGTTCAACCAGAATGCCCACATAGCATTGCAGGACGTGGCAGGAAAACTCGCCCATGTGTGCGGGGTCATGCAAACCACCAATCCCGTAGAGCAGCTTTCGCCGGAGTATTTTCTGGTGAATACCAATGCCACCACCCAGCCCGAAATGCTGGAACACTTTATCAAGGACAGTTTTCAGAAACATAACCTGATCACGAATTTCGAGATCGGAATTTACGATTGTACTACCAACCGCATTCGCTACGCCATGTCGTTGAGTACGAAGAACAACGATAAAATTCCCGCCAAAACGACTAACTGGGTAAAAACCGACAAGTATCCCTATTACTTCGGCGTGCGCTTCCCGGAACAGGAGACCTATTTCGCGGGCAGTATCAATGGCGCCATATGGTCGTCGGCGTTGGTCATGGTGGCGGTGTCGTTCTTTGCGTATGCATTGTTCGTGATTTTAAGGCAAAAACAACTGTCGGAAGTACAGCGCGATTTTGTCAATAACATGACCCATGAGCTGCAAACGCCCATTTCGACCATTCGCATTGCCGCCGATGTGCTCAATTCCGACAGTATCGTGTCCCAACCCGTGCGGCATAAGCGCTATGTCCAGATCGTGCAAGACGAAATACTCCGCTTGCAGGGCCAGGTGGAAATGGTACTGTCCATGGCCAAGGCTGAGCGCGACGCCCTGCATTTGCAAAAAGAACGGCTCGACGCGCGGCAGATGATCGAATCCATTCTGCTGCCTCATGAGGAAAAAGTTCGCTTCCAGGCCAATGCAACCAACAGTATGATCGACGCCGACCCGTTCCACCTCCGCTGCCTGATCAGCAACCTGGTAGATAATGCTTTGAAATATTCCGACGATGTGCCGGATGTGGTCGTCGAAACATACAATAAAGGCAATAACCTCGTTATAGCTGTCCGCGACCAGGGCATCGGCATCGCGCCCGAATACCAGAAGAAGGTTTTCAACCAGTTTTTCCGCATTCCTTACGGCGATGTGCATAATGTGAAGGGCTTCGGGATCGGTTTGAGTTATGTCAAACAAATCGTCCGGGCACACCGCTGGCACCTCGGACTGGAAAGCGCCCTGGGCAAAGGCAGTACATTTAAAATCACTATTCCGCAGAAACACGCTTGATGAAAAAGAGAATCCTGTACGTCGAAGACGACCCCAATCTGGCATTTGCCACCAAGGATAACCTCGAACAATACGATTACGAAGTCGTGCACGCGACAGATGGTGCAGAAGCGCTGGAGTTTTTTGGAAAAGAACATTTCGACATTTGCGTGCTCGACATCATGCTGCCCAAAATGGACGGCTTCACATTAGCGGAGAAGATCCGCAGCTCCGATAGCCAGGTACCTATCCTCTTTCTCTCGGCTCGCTCGATGCAGGAGGACAAGATCAAAGGCCTCAAACTCGGCGCCGACGATTATGTTACCAAGCCATTCAGTATCGAGGAGCTGAAACTCCGGATCGATGTTTTCCTCCGTCGCAGCAAAGCGGATTCGATACTCGTCGTCAAACCCGGCAGCAAACAGATCGGGAAATATGTATTTGATTTTCAGAAACTGACATTGACGCTGGACGGCAAGTCGCAAAGCCTCACATTCCGCGAAGCCGAAGTGCTGAAATTTATGGCCGAACGAACCGATCAGGTGATCCGCCGCGACGAGCTTTTAAAGGCTATCTGGGGCGATGACGACTATTTTATGGGCCGCAGCCTTGATGTTTTCATTTCGAGATTACGCAAATATCTTTCGGGCGATCCGGATATTCGCATTGATAATGTGCACGGTGTAGGTTTCAGGATGAGATGGTAAAATGGAGTTTTTTTGAAAATTTGTTTTGCCGTTACTTGCTCAACAAAAATTAATTACGCATCTTTGCACCCTCATTTGGAAAAATTGTAAGTCATGGCTAAGGTTTGTCAAATAACAGGTAAAAGAACTCGCGTCGGAAATAACGTTTCCCACGCTAACAATAAAACAAAACGTAAATTCTTCCCGAATTTGCAAAAGAAACGTTTCTTCCTTCCTTCATCAGGAGAGTGGGTTACGTTGAAAGTAGCAGCTTCTGCTCTTCGTACCATCAACAAAAACGGTATCGAAGCAACTATACAAAAAGCATACGACAAAGGAACGCTTACGTTCTAAAAGGAATTTTACGAATTTATTTGGAAAAGGACTTTCCTCCATCGGGAAGTCCTTTTTTTCGTGGATTGATTATTCCAAACCAATTCCGTGATGGCAGCAACCGGCCAGGTCTTTCTGTTGTTAGGCTCCAACCTCGGCGATCGCCCGCAGGTGCTCGCAGCCGCGCGTGAGACCATTGCCGAACAGGCCGGAAACATCACCCGTCAATCCGCGATCTACGAAACCGCACCCTGGGGCATTACCGACCAACCGGCATTCCTCAACCAGGTACTCGAAATTACAACTTCCCTCCTGCCTGAGGATTTGCTCAGGATCATTCTCAACATCGAGCACGACCTCGGGCGTGTACGCTACGAGCGCTGGGGCGCACGTGTGATCGATATCGACATTTTGTATTTTGGCGAAGTCGTCATGGATTCCGCCCGACTCACATTACCGCACCCACGCATTCAGGACCGTCGTTTTGTATTGGCGCCACTAGCCGAGATCGCGCCCGACTTTGTTCATCCCCTTTTACAAAAAACCTCCTCCCAACTACTGGAACAATGCCCCGACACCTCTGCCGTGTCAAAAATACCTTGAAATAGTACCATAAGTATTTTCTCTGTTTCATTTCGGGCTTAAAGCCATTTATTCAGGTTTTTTACCAGTTCATCATTTTTTGCTGTCTTTTTAGGCTGATTAACACGTGCTTTGTCAGGCCTTCTAAAAAATGTCGAAATATTTTTTAGTCATTGAAAGGGGGTATATCCACACTGAGTTGTCACGGAGAAAAGGAAAAATTCAATTTGATCGTCTGTAAGAATGACTGCCTCGGCCGACAACAACATAAACCAATTTGATAGTAAACAAATCCAGTCCATGAAAAACAGAATACTCAAATGCCTTCTATTAGCCTTGATCAGCCTGCCGGCGCTCGCACAGAACCGGCACTCGGTGAGCGGTTATGTGAAAGACAACTCGAACGGAGAAGGGCTTATCGGTGTATCCGTTTACGTCCGTGAAGCCGAAACCGGTGTTGTTACGAACCCTTATGGGTTTTATTCACTAACCCTCCCCGACGGCAAGTACACGCTGGTATTTACCTATATCGGCTACCAGAAAGTGACCCGTGAAGTGGTGCTCGACGGCGACAAGACTGTGAGCATCGAAATGTCCGACGAGAGCAGCCAGCTCGCGGAGGTGACGATTTCGACTAAAAAAGAGGACGAGAACGTTCGCAGCATTGAAATGTCGGTAAACAAGGTGGAGATGAAAACCATCCGCAAAATGCCCGCATTGCTCGGCGAGGTGGATTTGATCCGCAGCATTCAGCTGCTTCCCGGCGTGACGACCGTCGGTGAAGGTGCCTCGGGCTTCAACGTACGCGGTGGAGATGTTTCTCAAAACCTGGTATTGCTCGATGAAGCGCCGGTTTACAACTCTTCGCACTTGTTCGGCTTCTTCTCGGTATTCAACCCGGATGCGGTGAAGGATGTGAAGCTCATCAAAGGCGGTATTCCCTCGCAATATGGTGGCCGTATTTCCTCCATTCTCGATGTGCGTATGAAAGAAGGTAATGCCAAAAAGCGCGAGATCAACGGTGGTATCGGTTCGATATTCTCCCGTTTGACCTACGAACAGCCATTTGCAAAAGGAAAAGGGTCGTTCATCGTGGCTGGTCGTCGTTCGTACATTGACATTCTGGCCAAACCGTTTCTCAACTCGGATTTGAAGGATTCGAAATTCTATTTCTATGATCTGACGGCGAAGGTCAATTATCAATTGGGTGATAAAGACACCTTCTACGCATCAGGCTACTTTGGGAAAGACGTATTTGGCGGTGGTGACTTCGGCTTCGGATGGGGCAACAAAACGGCAACGGCACGTTGGAACCACATTTTCTCCAACAAGCTTTTCATGAACCTGACCGGTTATTACAGCAACTACGACTATAACCTTGGCCAGAACCAGAACAAACCCGACGCGAAGGACAAGTTCGACTGGAAATCGAAGATTATCAGCACGAGTATCAAACCTGATTTCACATTCTACATCACCCCTAACAACCAGTTGACATTCGGCGGCCAGTACATTTATTATGATACACGCCCCGGTAAAGCGACGTTCGTTTCGGAAGGCGATATGCAGGACATCAGCCTCGAACCACGCTATGCCGACGAATCTGCCTTATATATAGGTAATGAATTGAAATTCGGCGACCGCATTTCATTGCAGTATGGCGCGCGGTACTCCTACTTCCGCAGCCTCGGGCCGGCCACAGAATATGAGTACGCCGACAAGGGCAAAGGCGTCCGGAAAGACCCTATCTTCCCGGGTACAGAATATAAAAGAGGGGATGTGATCAAAAGCTACGGCAACCTGGAACCAAGGGCGGCATTGAACATCGGTATTACCAGCAATGCGTCCATTAAGGCCAGCTATAACCGCACATCGCAATATTTGCACTTGCTTTCCAACACCGCAGCCAGTTCACCACTCGACGTCTGGACTTTGAGCGGCATTAATATCAAGCCCGAAAAGGCCGACCAGGTTGCATTAGGCTGGTTCCAGAATTTCAAGGATAATACCTACGAAGCTTCTGTGGAAGTGTATTACAAAAAACTGTATAATCAAATCGATTATGTACCGGCTTCCGACCTGCTCCTGAACGAATATTTCACCGGCGACCTCCTGTTTGGCAAAGGTCGCGCTTACGGGGCGGAGTTTTATGTTAAGAAAAATAAAGGCAGACTGACCGGTTGGGTAAGCTACACGCTTTCCAGAACAGAGCGTTTGGTGGAATCTATTAATAATGATGATTGGTTCCCCGCACGTTTCGACAAACCGCATAACATTACCGCCGTAGCCATCTACGAATTGAACAAGCGCTTGTCTTTGTCGTCGAACTTCACAATCCAGAGCGGTACGCCAGCCACTTTCCCAACAAACCGTTACAGTACCGGAGGTTTTGAAATTGGCAACAATTATGGTGGCCTGCGCAACAACAGTCGCATTCCGGCTTACCACCGCCTGGATTTGGCTGCGACATTGAAAGCGAAGAAGAAGCTTTTCAAAGTCGGCGAAGGCGAATGGGTATTCTCAGTGTATAATGTGTACAACCGCCGTAACCCGTTCTCGGTCTACACGAGGGTCAACGAGGATAACCCGCTCAAAACGGAGGCCGTCCGCTACTCGGTCATCGGAAATTTCATTCCTTCTGTCACCTACAACTTCAAATTCTGACACCAGCAAACTGAAATCACGCCAGAAAAACTGTAATGATGAAAACATTAAAATATATCAAATACCCTGCATTGTTCGCGCTTGCATTGATATCCCTCACAAGCTGCGAGGATGTGATCGACCTCGATACAGCGAACGGCCCTTCCCAGCTCGTGGTAGACGCCTGGCTTACCAACCAACCCGGTGAGCAGGCCATCAAATTGTCGTGGTCGCAAGCCTATTTCGACAACAATGCCCCCAAACCCGTGCTGGGCGCACAAGTAACGATTACCGACGACAAAGGCAAGGTTTACAAATTCGAGGACACCGACGGCGATGGCAAGTATACCTGGGGTAAAACCACCGCCGACACGCTCGGGCACGTAGGCCGCACCTACTCGCTCAAAGTCGTGAACGGCACCGACACCTTCACCGCCCAATCCGAATTGAAACGCGTACCAACCGTGGATTCGGTGGTATATCGTCACGAAAAATGGCCTTTCGAGCCCGATAAGGGGCCTCGTGAAGGTTTCGTAGCCTCATTCTACGCCCGTGACCTCGAAGGCGTAGGCGATACGTATTGGATCAAACCGGTAATCCGCGGCAAAGCGGTGGTAGACAAAGCTGCCAATATCTCGATTGCCTACGACGCTGCATTCGGTGCCGGCGCGCCATCCGACGGGCTGATATTCATCCTTCCATTGCGCGAATCGATCACCACCGACTCATTGTATTCGGCAGGAGCGCAGATAGGTGTCGAGCTGCATAGCATTACCTACGAGGCATTCGAGTTTCTCAAACAGGTGAATGAGCAAGGTACGAACGGCGGGTTGTTCGCCACCCCGATCGCCAATGTCCGGTCTAATATCATCAATGCCGATCCTAAGGGCCCCAAGGCGCTCGGATTTTTCAGCACATCGGCCGTAAGCCGCATGGAAACGGTGATAGACCCCGAAAAAGCACGTCCCGACAACGATTAAAAATTACACTTCAACAGCAGATGTATCCACTGGAGAACCCCGGTTCCCAGTGGATTTTTTATTATATTTCATCCTGAATCAAACTAACCTATGAAGCGCCTCCTCTCACTCCTGCTCATGCTCCCGCTCACGCTTGCCGCCCAGAAACGCCCCCGCGAGCTGGGTATCAAAATAGGCGTGCTGCCCACAGGCGCATTGAATGCGATCACCGATGTAACGGGCGTGAAGGTAGGCCAGGTGACGCTCACTGAAGGTGCAGACATCCGCACAGGCGTGACGGCCATTCTTCCGCACGACGGTAACATGTTCCAGCAAAAGGTCCAGGCCGCGATGTACATTGGTAATGGTTTCGGCAAAATGACAGGCTATTCGCAGGTCGACGAGCTAGGCACTATCGAATCGCCCATTGTTTTAACCAATACATTGAGCGTACCCACGGCCGCCGACGCGGTGATTGACTGGACATTGGGCCAGAAAGGCAACGAAAATGTAAGGTCGGTGAACCCGGTTATCGGAGAAACCAATGACGGCTTTCTGAACGACATCCGCGGCCGCCACGTACGGAAAGACCATGTCCTGAATGCACTGGCCCAGGCCGAAAGTGGCCCCGTCGCAGAAGGTAACGTCGGTGCGGGAACGGGAACGGTTTGCTTTGGCTGGAAAGGCGGCATTGGTACGGCGTCACGGAAACTGCCCGAGAAGCTGGGCAACTACACGGTGGGTGTGCTGGTTCAAACCAATTTTGGGGGTGTATTGAAAGTAAATGGGGTGCCGGTGGGCCAGGAACTAGGCAAATATGCGTTCAAAGAGTCGCTCGACAAATCGTCGGACGGCTCCTGTATGATGGTACTCGCCACGGACGCGCCACTGGACGCCCGCAACCTGAAACGACTCGCCAAACGCGTCATGCTCGGTATGGCCCAAACGGGCGGCATCGCCGCGAACGGCAGCGGCGACTATGTGATCGCCTTCTCGACAGCTAACAAAGTACTGCACGAAACGTCCGAAGCGGTTTTCAGCTCGGCATTCCTGCACAACGATTACGTTTCACCGCTCTTTATGGCCGCCATGGAGGCCACTGAGGAAGCCATTATCAACTCGCTTTTCATGGCGCGGACGTCGGAAGGGACTCAGGGGCACAAGGTGGAAGAGCTCCCGAAGGAAAAAGTACTGGAAATCATGCGTAAATACGGACGGATCAAGGAATAGCCTGAGAAATAATTCGACGTATATAGTAAACAGTCAGTGAATACCCCTAAGGGAATCCCTTATATTTTAGCCAATGCAAACAATTAGTTAGGATTTTCGCTGAAAAAGCTTAATTTTCAACCCTTTACGAAACCGGGTAATCTTACCTGGCTTTTCCTGTACTTTCCCGTATTGACCGGACCTGTCGCTTAGAATTAATTTTGATGTGTAAATTCTAGTACTCAACCCCGAAAAGTATGGAACATTCTATTACACACGCATGCCTCGTCCATGCACACCCCTTAGAGTGCGAGGCGGTTGCAGAATGGCTGAGGAGGAGGTCTTACATCGAGCTGGTTGGTAAGTGTAATAATCTTGAACAAATCACCCAGTTACCCTACCTGAAAGAAATTGATATCGTAGTTGTATTCGCTCATCACGCCGAAAAGACGGCAGACCAGATTTTAAAAATCAGAAAACTCTACCCCAAACTGAAATTCCTCCTGCTCGCCCCCAGCCCATCGGCCGAATCGGTCCGTGAGGTGGTACGGTCGGGCGTAAGCGGCTACATTGTTTTCGAAGCCGAACTCGATGAATGGGAACGCGCCATACGGGCCGTTTCGGAAGGAAAAGTGTATTACGGACAAGAAGTAATGCTCAAACTCGCCGAGACTTCCATGGATAAATACATCCAGGACCCGGCGCCTTCCACCCGTGATTTTTTAAGCAAAAGAGAAGTCGAAATCCTCCGGCTCGTGGCGAGCGAATACTCTACCAACAAGATTGCCAGCGAGCTATGCATCAGTGATAAAACCGTCGAAACCCACCGCCGTAACCTCTTTCAGAAGCTGGGTGTCAGAAACTCGGTAGGCCTTACCAAAATAGCCGTCCGCATGGGCGTAGTGTAGTTTTTCACCGATTTTCATCGTGGGAAACCCTTAAAAACAATAGTCAAAACCATTAGTAAAATCAGGGTAAAAATCCCGAAAATTCAGGGTATCTGCCGATTGAAATAGCGCTTGCGCCGCAACAACTTTGTCTAAGTGTTTTAATTATGGAACTGACAAAGCGCGAAAAGGAAATCCTGGATCTGATCATGGACGAAATGAGCTCCAAGGAGATCGCCGAAAGGCTGCAAGTGAGCATTTCCACGGTGGAGGCTTACCGGCGAAGTCTGTTCAGAAAATTCGGTGTACGTTCGGTGATAGGGCTGGTGAAAGCAGCCATGAAAATGTAGTACTCGTAATTACAAATTGGTATGGCAGATATCCGTCGCATGGCCGTCAACTGGGTCGACGGGATGAAAATCTCGCGGCAGCATTTTATCGAAACAGATCATTACCACACCGATCAGGTTCGACGCGCCGGGGCCGCATTGCTCACCCCGCTGAACTTTGGCCTGCTGCTTCCGAAAGACGGCAGCGACCCGCTGGAAATACAGGTATTGGGCGATGCAGGGAATCAGATCAGGGTAAAAGTGAACCGCTGCCAGGCGATAACACCCGACGGCAGCCTCCTCGACATCGAAGAAACAGACGAACTGAAACTCGATACGTCGCTGGCCGGAATCCTGGAACAATACCGGCTTCCGATGACGCAGAATGTGGAAATATATATCGTGCTCAGCGTGGGCATGTTCGAAAGGCAGCCTGCCGGAACACCTTCGGAGTCCGAAATTCCCGTGCGGCACCCTTACACACTCGCGCTGTCCCGCGTGAGCCTGGTACCTTCGGAGCTCATCAATATCGAGCAATGGGGAGGCCCGGGACTGATCATCGGCAAGCTGGCATACAGCAATTCCGAACTGCGTGTTTTGCATGATTTCGTTCCAGCCAGCCGGGCAGTACGCAGCCATAAAAACCTGCGCGAATGGCACACCCGGTGGACAGGTTACCTGAACGATATTGAGATGTATTCGTTCCGGATCTTGCAGAAGATCAAAACGAAAAGTCAGAAAAGTACGCTCTCGGATAGTGTCCAAATGATGGTAGAAGGGCTGGTAAGTACTATGACCTTGGTGAATATCAGCTTCCAGAGGCTAGTACCGTTCGAGCCGCCGATACAAATGATGACGTCGATGATCCAGACAGCGCAGGCCATCCGTGTAGCGATGGAATGTCTTACCGACAGGGAAAAGGAAGAACTCCTGGGCTACCTCGGCGAATGGGCCGACGACTCGCCGGGAAGCATTGAAAAGCAACTTTTAGCCGTGATACAAGCGCCATTCAACCAAAATGACATACTACCGGGTATGCGCATTATCGACAGTTTTTACAGCATGTGGACGGCCCTGTTCCTGAAACTGAGCCAACTCGAATTTATCGGCAAACGCAAAGGCCAGCAAGTATTCATCATCGAAAGCCCCGTACACGAGCCACCTGTGCAGCCGGAGAAGACAAAGTCGCGGTGGAGCCCTCTTTAGCCCAAATCCCATTGCCCCGCGATTTGACCGGTTGCCCGTCGGTTGAAACCGACGGAAATGGATAGCAAAACAAAAAACCATTGCCACGGATTTGGCCGACTGCCCGTTGGTTGAAACCGACAGAAATGGATGGCAAAACAAAAAAATCCTCTTGCCCCGGGTTTTAACCCGGGGGTCAATAGATAAAGAATAGATAAAGAAATAGATAAGAAATTAGATCAACTGGCAGCAACATTGATGTCGAAATGGAGCCTCTCAACAAAATTCAGCGAAAAACAGCGATCGGCAGGTTCGTAGGCATGTATGTACTATCCCTCACGTTCCCGCTTGCGGCCGTGTACCTGCTCATGCGGGTGCCCGACTCGGTAACCGCTTCGGAAACCCGCCGCTACCGTGAGATCGTCGAAGAGCAGGACCCGATGCTGGTCGATACCGACACGCTCAGCCAGATATCGCGCAGGCTCATCCAGCTCGACGGCGTTTACAGCAGCGCCACCGACGAAATGGCCAAAGCCACGGCTAGGACGCAGTTGGTAGACATTGAAAGCCGCGTCAACAGCATTATGAGCCATTTCAACAACCTGGCAGTAGCCGCTGCGCACGAGCAGAACAAACGTCTCTCGACCGGCATTGCAAAGCTGACGGAAGCGCTGGTTACCTACCGCCAGACGATCGGCGAGCTGAGACGCACGCTGGACAGTAAGGGCATTGATATGCAAATGGTGAATGACCTCCGCAACCAGATCAACATGAAAGACCTGGAAATCAAAGGTATGGAACGCCAGCTGCTGACTGCCGCAGCAGGCGGCGGCGGGGGTGGAGGAGGTGGCGGAGGCGGCCCTGATAAGGAACTGCAAGCCAAGCTGGCTGCGCTTCAACGCGACCTCGACAATTGCAGGAGTTCCAAATCAGGTGGTGGGGATATAGCAGCCATTCAACGGCAGCTCGACGAATGTCTCGCCGCCAAAAATGGCACTGCCGTCACGTACCGGGAATGGCTGCGATATTCGGAAGCCGAAGGTTACTATCAATTGCTCACACAGGGAAACCTGCGAAAAAACGACCGGAAAGTATATTACGACCAGGCGAAACAGATATTCGACGGGTTACAGGTTTCGACTGCCAATAAAGACATGAAAGCCAAAGCGACAGAGCGGCTATTGGCATTACAAAAAAATCAGCCCTGAGAAACAGCGTTCCAAATCTATCCTATTGATCCATGCAAACCGAAGCTCTCAGATACGCGATCACGATCGCACAGTCGCTGGCGCGCGAATACCGGCAGGAGCGGTTTGGTCCCGCGCATTTGCTCATGGGCCTGCTGCATAATGATGTGGGCCTGGCTTCCGAACTCGTAATGGCCGGCAAAGACCTTGCATACCTGCGTGACTGGGCCGAAGTCCGGCTGGAAGAAAGCGCCAAATCAGTGCGGGTTCCCGAGCTGCCACAGCCCGACAACCAGGCCGCCGCCGCGATGGAACTCGCCGAACTCATTGCATTACAGCTCAATATCGACACCGATCCGCTTTGTACATTAGCCGCTTTGCTCAAACCCGGAGTGGGATTTTCCTCCGATCAGTTGAAATCCCTTTCTATTACTCAGAAAGAAGTATTAGCACTCCATAATGCCCCCCCAGTTTCTGCCAATGGGGAAAATCAAAGTCCAAAACCATCGGCATCTACGGCAAAAGGGAGCGGTTATCTCGAAAAATACACTTCCGATAAAACACAGCGGGCAGCCGAAGGCAAAACCGACGACATTATCGGCCGCGACCGGGAAATCCGCCAGATGGCTGAAATACTAGGGCGCAGAAGCAAACCCAATGTGATACTGACCGGCGAACCGGGTGTAGGCAAATCGGCGCTTGTGGAAGGCTTTTCCAAACTCATTGCCGAGAAAAAAGTCCCCCAACTGCTGCAAAACGCCCGTTTGCTGGAACTCGACACCGGTACACTGGTAGCCGGGGCATCCTATAAAGGCGAAATCGAAGAGCGGTTGAAAGGTATTTTAAATGAATTGAAGGGATTTGATAAAGCCATTCTGTTCATCGACGAAATCCATATGCTGCTCGACCCGAAAGGTTCGATCGGCGCAGGGGTTGCCCAGTTGCTCAAACCCGAACTGGCACGCGGCGAGCTTACATTAATCGGAGCAACTACGCCGGAGGAATACCGGAAATACATCGAAAAAGACGAAGCGTTCTCCCGCCGGTTCGAAATACTGCATGTGGAGGAGCCGGACGAAGCCACGGCCATCCGCATGATCGAGCATATGCTGCCGGTTTACGAAGTGCATCATCGCCTGAAAGTTTCCGAAGGCACCGCCGCCGAGGCTGTGAAACTGGCCAAAAGGTATGTCAAAGACCGCCGCCTGCCAGATGTAGCGCTCGACTTGATCGACCGCACCATGGCCGCAATGCGGTTAATGGACGAAGTGTCTGAAAATGAATTAACTACCTTACAAACCGATCTCGACACACTAATGGCCGTGGATGAAGCGGAGAGGCTGCACGAACTCAAATGGTTTGCCCGGCAGCTTCCCAACAGGCTAAGTCCATTGCTCACCGGCCAGCTCGATGCTAATGACGACGCCGATCTCGAAACGCCGGAAGGCATTCATAACCAACTAAGTACTAAACTTTCAGCATTGCGCGACCTGGCTACACGCCGCTCCGATTCGATCGGCAAAAACGATGTAGCCGCCATTATTTCCCACAAAACCGGCATTCCACTAGGCAAACTCCAAAGCTCCGAGCGAGACAAGCTACTGGGAATTGACGAAGTATTGAAGAAAAGAGTGGTAGGTCAGGATCAGGCCGTGAAGGCATTGAGCGAAGCCATTCTGGAATCGCGCTCGGGCCTGATCAAGGCCGGGCAGCCCATCGGTTCGTTCTTCCTGCTGGGACCAACCGGAACAGGAAAAACCGAAATCGCGAAGGCGCTCGCCGATTTCCTGTTCAACGATGAGTCGTTCCTGATCCGGTTCGATATGTCGGAATTCAAGGAAGAGCATTCGGCAGCATTGCTTTACGGCGCGCCTCCGGGGTACGTGGGTTACGAGGAAGGCGGGTTATTGGTGAATAAAATTCGTCAGAAACCCTATTCAGTGGTGTTGTTTGATGAAATTGAAAAGGCGCACCCCTCTGTTTTCGACCTTTTCCTCCAAATTCTAGACGAGGGCAAACTGCACGACAGGCTGGGTAAACAAGGAGATTTTTCCAATGCCGTGATCCTCTTTACCTCCAACATCGGGCAGGAGCATATTATCCAGGAGTTTGCCAAAGGCGGCATTCCGCAGTCGTCGGACCTGATGGAGATCATGGCCAAGTATTTCCGTCCCGAGTTTCTGGCCCGGCTAACCGAAATCGTCCCGTTTGCGCCGATTTCGGAGGATAATGTGGTCAAAATATTCGATATCCATTTGCGCAGCCTTACCGACTTGCTCGACAAACAGGGCATCAGCCTCAATCTGAGCCCCGATGCACGGAAAAACATCGCGATGCAAGGTTTTACACCGAGATATGGCGTGAGGCCACTGAAAGGGGTCATCCGAAACCTGCTGAGGCGGCCCGTAAGCCGGATGATCATTTCCGGGCAGGCCGGTAAAGGTTCGGTGATCGACCTCACTACCGACGATAATGGAGAAGTCATCTGGAATGTCCACCAGGCCGAAAGCATATTAGAATAGCACCCATTTTGATAAACTATCCACACCTTCCTGAATCGAACAATGAGTGTACTTGGAAATGCCGTCGCGCAATTCGCGCAAACTAACCTGGCCGGCCAGGTAGGGAACGGAGAATGCTGGACTCTGGCCGAACGCGCACTGCAAAGTGCCGGCGCCAGAACTTCCACCGAAATTATGGGCAACGTAGGCCCGAACGACAACTATGTGTGGGGTACCGCTATCACATCGGCCAACCTCGAAGCGGGCGATATTATCCAGTTCCGCAACTACACGTTCCGGTTTGATAGCTCGGATGGCGCCTGGCGGACGGAATCCCGTCCGCACCATACGGCGATCGTCATGTCGGTCGACACTTCCGGCGTCGTAGAAGTATACGAATGCAATGTCAACAACAGCAAAAACGTCCAGCAAAACCGCCTGTACCTCCGTACCGGCGCTATGAGCGGCGGAAGCGTGACCGTCTCCGGGCAAATGTGGTTCTACCGCCCGCAGGCAAGGCCAACCACCTGATCCTTCGCACTGAAAAGTTATTTATCCGAAAACCTGAAACATTATGCACATTCATCTATTCAGAAATGCGAGGCGGTGGGATTCGTGCCTTATTCCGATTGACGATACGACGTTCGGGATGATCCTGCAATTCAAAGTGCGTCTGGTGCGTATAGAGCCTACCACCCGCTTTTTTATGGGCGAAACTTATGCTACCGGCAACGGCAGGCTACACGATACTTACGGGCATTTCCATCTCGACCGTTGGGACGATCACGAATGGGAAGACTACAAGAATCGTTTTGTGACGGTAGTACAAAGGCATTGGAGCGATAAGTTCATACTCGATCCGAATAAGGATTGGCATGTCCCCCGCACCACATCTCCGCGCAATTCCGCCACCATTCAATGCGGATTATCGATCCAGCTCGTAGACAGTTCCTCGCAGGCCCACCAGACTTACCGGATTATCCATCCTCGCGAAAGTACTTTCAGATCCTACGTGGAAGAATTCAACCGTACGGGCGTATTCACCCACAACGATCTGGAACCGCATTGGAACGACCGTCGCACCCGCATAGGCTCAGAAACGCATAATATTTCGTTCCTGCAAACGACCATCAACCACGAATTCGGCCATACGCTTGGGCTAAACCACGTCAAAGGCGTGGGTAACAGCGACGCCAATTATGGTGTGACATTGTCTGAACGCGAAAACCAGATGGGTATGGGCGGATTGCTCACACCGCGTCACGCGCAGCCATGGATCACGCGCCTGCGCAACCACCTGATCCCGCAAACGCATTACGATACCACCGTTTCCTTCCGCGGAAGGGTCGCAAGCCCGCAACTGATCGAATACTGGGACAACGACTGGCGCCCGGCAGCACCGGCAGCTTCCTGAAAATATGAATGAACAAATCCGCTGAACACAGCGATTAAAGCCATGCAAAAGTTAACCAGCTTACTGATTATTACAGGAATTGCCTTCCTCACAGAAGCATGCAATATGTTCGCGCCGGTAGACCCGCTTGCGCCCGCGGCCTCTGAGGTGAGCGTGGAGCAGGTGTGGACGTCGGGGGCAACTGTGAGGGGAAAAATCGATAACCTCGATCCTAAAAACGACCGACAGGAAAAGAAAAGCGGGAAAATCCTCGAATATGGCTTTGTTTGGGGTACCCAGAACCAGCCTACCCTCGAGGCCGGAACGGTGATCAAGGTAGGAGAAGACAATCCTCCCACCCCATTCGAATTTGTCAGGGAAATCAATCGGCTCTCCGTGCTCACCACCTATTATGTGCGCACCTATGCCCGAAACCAGGGCGGCGGCGTTGGGTACGGGCCTGTGGCGACATTCAAAACCGACGATTATGTTTTTGCAGAGCTTTCATTGGGTAAGATAACCACCACTTCCAAGGTTTCGGCCGATGTGGTCGTCAATATATTGTCTCTGGGAAATGCCGAAATCTCTTCCTTCGGGGTCTGCTATTCGTCCACGAACAATGAGCCTACCACCAAGGACAACCGGGCGACAGCCAACGGCAAGGCGGCCAAAGGCAGCTTCACCGTGAATGTGGGCGGGTTAGCCGCAGGAACCACCTATTATGCCCGGGCATTTGCGATCACGTTGGGCGGCATCATTTACAGTGACGCGACAACCGGCTTCTCATTAGGCGAACCTGCTGTTTTTACACCCAAGAAATCATTCACCATGTACTACTCCAATCCTTATGACCTGGATCAGGGAGCGCTGGTGTCGCAGGTCGGCTCCGAAGATCTGAACTGGTACCCCTATAACGACAAGCCGGGGATTTACCCGAGGAACGGAGCGAAGTTTGCGGTACTGGGTGCTGTGAATTTCGATCAGGTAAAATACAGCGACCTCACCAGGGCGAATCTTAGCACCGGCTTCATCAACGGCAGTTATACCGATGTAATGGCAAACCAGTTGCAGAACGGCACCGTAATCGCATTTATGACCAACCAGGGCAGGTACGGCAAGCTGCGCGTCGATGCACACGGCGAGGACCGCCGGCCCGGCTCCGCAAGCGGCGGCGATATGGAAGTGACTATTCTAACCTACGACAAACCGTAAGCGTATACACGTAACCGTAAGGTAAATTATTCAGGGAAAAACGCATGAAAAAGTGCCTGTTCATATTGTTGGCTTCCGTATCGACTGTGTTGTTTCAGTCGTGCAACCTCTTTGCGCCGGTCGATCCGCTCCCGCCTGTGTTATCAAAGCTGGAAGTGGTAGATATCAAACGCACCGAGATCACAGTCAGCGGAACAATCAGCAATCCCGACAGCAAGAACGACCGTCAGGAGAAAAAGAGCGGCGTCATCAAGGAGTATGGTTTGGTGTACGGCACTACACCTGCGCTCGATATACAGAAAGATAAGGTGATCAAACTCGGGGAAACGCCCGGACAAACCCCGGTTTTGATCCAGAACCAGAAAATTACAGGGTTAATGTCCGACACGCGCTATTACATCGCGCTCTACGCCCGGAATGAGGGCGGCGGAATGGCTTACGGAGAAATACTGGACATTAAAACCACCCTCTTACCGCCCGTGGTAGTGAACCGCACTTCTGTGAAAGTCGCCAGAAGTAAAGCGCTTTGGTATGATTTCGACACCGGAGCTGTCATACTTAATGCAAACGACCCGAAGACCGATGTTACCATTGATTTCTTTGCCATCACGGGCAGGGGAACTGTGCTCGAACTCAATTCCGCGAATAAATTGCAATTCGCGAATCTGGAACTTGCCGACTACGACAAACTCACCTATCTGGACCTTGTGCGGCTCACGAACTACAGTAGTATGAGCATTACCTACGTGTTCAGCACAGTGACGGACAATACCGTGATCGCATTCAAAACCGGGGAAGGCCGGTTCGGGAAATGGCGGATCGAAGACGTGACAGCCAACGACATTACGATGAGCCTCATCACTTATGAAAACTAATGGCATGATGAAGAAACTCTTTACATTTCTGATGACGCTCCTCGCCGTCCAGGCGCTGGCCCAGGACCGGATCTGGCTCGATAATGGCAATCCCGTACAAGCCAAATTGAGCCGCGCCATGGACAGCAAACTGGAATGGATTGCGTCGGACGGCATCCCGCGGGTTTACCATCGGAAGCGCTTTCTGGTCATATTCGGGTCGGCCGGGCAGTTTATGGTGATTTCTGAGCTGAACGAAAGCCCAAACAAGGCCCAAACGCAAATCGAAGCATTTTACAAGGCTCCCCCGCGGAATGTGAGCCAGGATCTTATCATTAAAAGCGTCCCGCTGACAGTCATTACCGGCAACATTTCCTACGAAAGCGACGACGTGATCAACTACCTCACGATGGAAGGCAATGCGGCGTCGATCAACAAGGAAGAAGTCGCGACAGTGATTTACCGCGACGGTCGGCATGAGATCCTGCGGGATGTAGTCGACGTGGCACCATTGCTGGCATTGGCTCACAAGGAAATCGAGAAAAAGGAGAGGGAGATCGTCAGAAAAGAGCCAGACCCTGCCCAAAATCAGCCTATTGCCAAAAAAGATGTGCCGCCACCGCCCAAAGAACAGGTAAAACCGGTACTAACCGACGCCGAATACAAGGAATACAGTGCAAAAGGCATTCGCCGGGTAGATGAATTCACCTCCTACCTCCGCATTATCGGCGATAAAAGCATGAAATCGGAAGACAAGAACAAGGCGGTACAGCAAGCATTAAGCCTGTTCGAGCCGCAGGCCACCGTGGCGGTGAGTTCGGCGAAAGGGGTGAAGAAATATCCAGTGAAAGAATACCTCAACCGCCTGAAACTCCTGCCTTATGCCAAAATCAATATTACCTGGAATGAGGTCAAATATGTGAGTGAACTGAAACAGGAGGCTGATGGCAACTATTACGGCACGATCGCCGGGCAGCAGGTTTTTGAGGGCTATTCAGCCAATGGAAAAGTCGCTTACGGAGATATTACCCGCAAGAATATCCGGGTCAAACTCGAATCGTATCAGAAAACCATCGATGGAAAGGATACGGTGAACTGGGAAGTTTTATTGGGAAATATAGGGGTCGAAACCAACGAGGGACAATGAAAACCAGGCTATACATCACCCTGCTTTTGTTTCAGGCCGCTACCGCGTCGCTGTATGCGCAATGCGGTTACCTGGCCGGCAAAATCACCGATATTTCGGGCGGAACGCCGCTTGTGGCCACCTTGTCCGCCAAAACCGAGCAAGGCAAGCAGCGGCTCGGCAAGTCCGACAGCCTGGGTGTATTCAATGTGGAAATGCCTTGCCATATCATTGAACTCACGATCGAATGTCCGCAGTTCCAGACGCAGCATATCCCGGTGAACATCGACGGCAAAACCGAAGGCACGTTTTTCATCACATTAGCCATGATGCCCCTCGGCAAACAAACCAGCGACGAGCCCTATGCTCAATCGGAGCAAAAGCATTTTGAGTTGAAAGACTCACTGAAAGCGGTTTCCATTGTAAGGCGGATCGAGGTGCGCGACGCATTGTCGGACCAGCGGCTGGCTGCGGAAATTTGTCTGTATTATACCCAAAAACAAAAAAAGGACTGCTTTTCACTCACGACCGATCGCCCCAGGGCAGAAATCGTATTTACGGAGAAAGATATTGTGGCGATTGAAGTCAAATCGGGTGGTTACCAGGCTTACAACGGCAACCTGATCCTCGACAAAACCGACCAGGAGCCCCGGACCTACATCATCAAACTGAACCGCCAGCGTACGATCCTGTCCGTCAATATCTTGCAAGCCCAGCAGGGAATGCTATGCCGGTTATGGAGCGACGGCCAGCCCGACATCGCGCTGAACCGTGTAAACGACAGCCATTACTTCGCCGACCTCGTACCGGGCCGGAACTATAAATTCGGCATTGCACCCGCATCCAGCCAGCCCGAACTGGTTACGGCCATGGCGTCGGTGAAGGAGGGCATTACTTTGAAGACTTTGCGTATGGCCGAGCGGGCAACGGAGCGCCCGGCGGCAGTGATTACCCGGGTCGAAACACCGGCTGCCAGGAGCATTACCGCTTCGGACAAGACGCTCTATTTTCCAAGAAGTGATTACAAGCTGCCCCTGCAATCGCGGACCTACCTCGATTCGGTAGCCATTTACATTCTTGAAAACAAGAACAAAGGCCTTCGCATTACCGGCCATACCGACAATGTAGGCAACCCGGGCCTGAATATCACGCTCTCGGAATACCGCGTGCGGGTCATCTCGCGATACCTCATTGGCAAAGGCGTGCCCGAGGGGGTGATTGCAGCCGTGGGCGTGGGCAGCAAGTTTCCGGCCCGGCCCAACGACAGCGAGGAAAACCGGCGCATGAACCGTCGTGTGGAGGTGCAGATCATTGATTTAGATCCAAAAAGCAACTAAAAATATGAAAACGGGAATGAATAGTATTAAATGGCGGGTGGCCTTCCTGACACTGGGCATCGCAGGTGCGGCCTTGCAGGCGGATGCGCAGGCGCTCACACGCAGGGACGCGGACGAGATACGCGTACTGGCACGCGAGAGGGTGAAAGGTCTCAATGACCTCCTCAACGCGATTGCCAATGAGGACCTCAGCAACTACGAGCGCCGTTACCTGATGATGAACAGCTACATGCCCAGCAACGACCAGATTTTCATCAACGACGGTGTGATTGTGGAAGATGATGTGGATCCGAAGCACAAATCCGGTGCACCGGGCCTCGACACGCCGATCGAGAAGTATCTCAGCAATTTTGACCTGTTTTATACCAAGTCGGAAACCAATACCATCGAATTCACCAGCCTGGTCGTTTCCGACGTCAAGGTTGATAAATACCCGTTTGTGAAGGTGTTTTACACCCAGCAGTTCAAAGGTAAAAGCAACAAGGACAATACACCTTACACGCCTATTGCAAGGGTAGCCGAACTCCGGGCCGACAAGTCGGGCAACGACTGGATCGTGTTCCTGACGCGCATCGCATTCAATTCTGCCGAAAGCGCCAAATCGGTGCCGGTAACACCTAAACCTTCGGCTACCTACGACTCATTGCAACGCAAAAAAGAGCCGGTTGTCAGCCGGGCATCCGACAAGCCGCCGGTTGCAAAGCCTGAGGATGCCAAAGAGGGCGAGCGTGTTTTCAAAGAACTCAACAAACCCAATGCAGAAGCAGCCGCCAATGCCCGGAAATGGGGCGCGATCAAGCTAGGGGCAGGCGTAGCAGCGCTTGCATTCGGCGCGGTGACTTATAGTATGCTGAATAAAGACTATAAGGAGTATAAGAAACTGATCGACAACCCGGAAGGGCTCACCAGCTACGCTAAGCCCGGCATCTACGTCTCGGTAGGCGCAGCGGCTGTCGGCCTCGGTGTATCGCTCACTTCGCTCTTCGATTTCAAGCGGGCAAAGCAGCTTTCACAGTGATGTGAGTGCGTTTGGCAGATTTGTAACATTCAACAGACTGACCGCCGACGGCCGACGGCTGACCGCCGAAAGCTTAAAGCCAACAGCCTAAAGCCTTAAAACTATGTCACAACCCGCAGCAAGAATCGGCGATATGCACGTATGCCCGATGGTTACTCCCGGAACGCCTCCGGTGCCCCATGTAGGCGGACCTGTGCTGCCCCCAGGCACCCCCACTGTGCTCATAGGCGGGCAGCCGGCCGCTTGTGCAGGCGATATGTGCCTGTGTACGGGCCCACCCGACTCGATCGTGATGGGTTCCACGTCCGTCTTGATCGGCGGAAAACCGGCAGCACGGATGGGCGACACCACCGCACACGGCGGAAGCATCGTAGCAGGTTGTCCCACAGTTTTAATCGGTTAGCAACAACAGTATTTACTTTAATCCTATACAGCTATGTTCAACTACGGAATAGGCGGTAATGAACGCAAGATTGACCAGTCCAGTGAGGGAATTGCTGATATTCCTCAAAACCGCACTCTTTTCGCCACACAACTGACCGGCGAACCGACGCCGCGGCCGGAAATGGTTTACGATCTCAAAACCACCGAAGAAGTTTTCGCGCATTATCAGCCCGAAGCAGAAGTAGAGTTTATTACTTCTGACGGCAGTTTTATCAACGAAAACCTGCGGTTCAGGAATCTCGGGGATTTTGGCAAAAAAGGGATTATCGCCCAAAGCGCATTCCTGCAAGACCTCGATGCACGCAACGAAGCCTACCAGCAGGTGGTAAGGCACCTCAAAGTGAACAAAATCCTGAAAGCCGCATTGGAAAAACCCGAAGCGAAGGCCGCATTGCTCGGAGTGTTCCAGACGCTGATTAACGAGTTGGAAGAAGCCGGGTAACGGGGCGCAAATTAATGATTGAATGAGCGACCGGGTCGCCGGAGCGATGATTGAATGACCGAATACCTCCGGTTGGAGTACACTGGTAATTCAAGAATCAAAAGCGCCCATTCAATCAGAATTCATTCAGTCATTCAATCATTCAATCATTAACATGGCAGACGATACAAAAACAACCCAAGAAGCCGCGCCGGCACTCCGTGAACGCGTAGCCGTTCCGCTGGAAACCGGCCTGCCGCTTCTCGCCAAATATGGCAGCTTCGACCTCGTGGAAACGATCATCGAAGGCGCCGCGAATATTAACCCCGAGAAAAAGGCCCGGAAAAAGATATTCCTCACCGAAGCCGACAAGAAGAAGGAGCGCCAGCAACTGAAAAAACGCCTGGAATTGTGGTCGGAGCTGCTGAGCAGCGCGGAAAGCGTGCCGGATATGATCGAAACCGGTCAGAAACAGGCGGATTCCGCATTTGAACTATTGAAAGAAAACCTCGGCAAGGCTGTGGAGCAGATTCGCCCGCTGGAACAATCGTACCGATCGGTGGCGATGTTCTTCAAGAACACGGAACAGGATAAGGTCAAAAACGTGACATTCATGAATGCAGCTGCCGATCAGTTGCAGGATCTCGATGTGACCACATTCATCGATGCCGTGGGCGAGGAACTCGCGTCGAAATACGACCGCCTCGATTTACGCGAAAACTACTCGATCCTGAATGTACCGGGTTACCTGGGTTCGGGCAAAGTAGTGGATAAATGGGCGAAAATGGCGCATAAGAACAAGGTAATGCTCCTGACCGACTTCATGCACCTGGATGCCCCCGAGGATGTGATGGAGCTGTTCGAGTCGGCCAACCTGACTGGCGGCGCGGCGCATTTGTCGAACGTGATGATGACCTGCAACTGGCTGGTAGGCCGTGCGAAGCATGACGACCTGGGCGAAGAGGACGACCTCTACATCCCGCCATCGACCGCATTGGCCGGTAATGTGTATAAAACCCTGATGTCGCAGGTGGCTGCGGGTAAAAAACATGGTACGCTCAGCGAAGTGGACGGCGTACGGTTCCCGCTTAAAAAGTCGGAAATCGCCGATCTGGAAAAAATGGGGCTGATCCCGATGGTGAACGAATACAGCAAAGTGATGGCATTCTCGGCCAAAACGCTGTTCAACGGCGACAACGTCGGTTTGCAGACCTATTCGGTAGTCCGCGTTTTCGACTACATCACCAAAGTGCTGATCGACTTCCTGAACCGCCGGGCGTTCGAAAACTTCGATTACAACACGAAAAACGACCTGAAAAAGCAGATCATCAAGTTCCTCGACAGCGTCACCGGCCCCGGCAAACTCATCGAGAAGTTCAGCGTGATGCGTTTCGAGCAGGATAAGGACCAAAAGGACAAGGTTTACCTCGACATTCATATGGTGCCCTATTTTCCTGCGAAAAACTTCATGATAGCCCTGACCGGGCAAAAAGGAGATGACCTGGACGCTGCTGCCTGGGCGGCGGAGTATGCGCAGCAGTAATAATGTCGAATGACCGATGCCATACAGCAGCACGCTAAAAATCGACGGGGAACATGAATACAGCGTCATGTTCATGCAATTTGAGTTGCACCAGACGGTGGACGACGCGATGTCTATTACCTCGCCGATCCAGTGGGCGCATTTGTATATGGAGCTGGAAATGGTCCTCGACGATTTTCTGCTGGAATGGGCCAATAAGCCCTCGCAGAAATATGACCTCACGGTGGAGCAGTTCGGCGAAAACGGCTCATTCAAAACGCTGAATTTCAAAGAGGCCGTTTGCATTGAGTTTGTAGAAATGTTTGACGACGGCACCGATGACCTCGACAAAGCGCTTTCCAACCGGTTGCAGAATTTCATCACCTGCATTACGGTGACGGCCGGTAACGTGGAAATCAACGAAGCGAAACTCGAAAACTTTTAGCCATGGCCGAGCAGGATGCCAGTATCGGAGTAGAGGCGCACCTTACCCTGGATGGGAAGGAGTTTACGGTCAAGAAGATCGCCTACGGGTGCAACCGCAATGCCGACGAGCGCGGGAGCCCGACGGACTCGCCCAAGGTGCGGCTGATACGGATGACGATCTCGCCTACGAAGAACGACGATTTCGCATTACTCTACGACTGGGCATTCAAAAACGACCGGCAGCTCAGCGGGCAGGTGGAGTTCAAATACGACAACGATTCACAGATTCTGCGCAAAATGGAGTTTGAAGAAGCCTATTGCGTCGGTTTCCGGGAGTCGTTCCGGGCGAAGCAGTCGACGATCCGCGGAAACAAGCTGGCGCACGTGCCGGATACCAAAGGCTATTTGCCGCAGCACCGGGGCAAGGATTATTTCCTGCGCGACAGCAGTCTCGCATTGGTTTATGAACTGGTAATCCTACCGCAGAAAGTCAAAATCGGTCAGGTTGAAATAAGTAGTTAAATGGCACGACAGGTTAACACGAGCATTGAAATCGAAGGTGGCGTCGAGATTACCCGGCACCTCGGGCTGGTGATCGAGCAGGATTTGTTCGCACACCACTGGTTTGAGCTGCTGGTTCCCTTCGATCAGCTGGAAGATGAGGGAGAGCATTTTTTCAACCGCTCGCACCGCGCGGTCATGGGCAAGAAAATCACCTTCTCGTTCAGCCCGCGCCTCGGTTCCGACTCCTTCGACTTCGTATTTCAAGGCATTGTGACCGAGATCCGCCTCCGCAGCCTGAGCGATATGAGCAGCGCATTTGTACTGAAAGGTTACAGCCCGACGATCGTCCTGGAAGACTCCGTACAGCGGCGTTCTTTTCTGCGGTCCTCCGTTCAGGATCTTTTCAACAATGTACTGCAACCCTACCCGCAAAATCTGCTCCGGAAGCAGCTTAATCCCGAAAATGGCGGCCGGCGGGTCCCTTTTACACAATACAATGAAAGCAATTACAAGTTCCTCTGCCGCGTGGCCGACCGTTGCTGCGAGTGGTTTTATTACAATGGCCGCGAACTCGTGCTGGGTAACAACGACTCTGAAGAAGTCGATTTCCTGGTCGATGGGTTACAGAATTTCGACGTGGCGATCCGGCTGCAACCGACTGTATTTTCCTTTGAAGGATATAATTACACAGTCCCCGAAACATTCACGGGGCAATCGTCATCGCAAAACGTGGATGGCCTCACGGCGCTGAGCGAATTCGCATTGGAACAATCCGACAGCCTTTTTGCCCAATCATCCCTGCTCCCGGCGCCTGAAATCATCGGAAACCAGGGTGAAATCGACGAGCTGACCCAAATGGAGCGCTCGGCCAGAGTTACTTCGATGGTCGATTTCAAAGGTTCGGGGGAAACACCTACCATGAGCGTGGGTACCGTGCTGGCCGTCAAAGGGCAGCGGCTCAACGAGCGCGGTGAGGCGTATGAAGAAAATTTCGGCAAATACCGCGTGGTACATATCCGTCACGAGGTCAATACGGCCGGTAGCTATCAAAACACATTCAATGCGGTGCCCGAATCGGCACAGCATCCGCCCAACAACCCGTACGTGCGCAACCCTCTGGGCGAAACCGAGCAGGCGGAAGTGATTGAGAACAACGATAGCGAAAGCCTCGGACGCGTGCGCGTGAAGTTTTTCTGGGGACAAGGCCGCCAGCAGGACCAGGAATCGTACTGGATGCGGGTGGGTACCCTCCACAATTCCGAGGGCCGCGGTATCAACTTCGTTCCCGAGGTCGGGGCGATGGTCATGGTGGGATATGAGGGTAATCTTGCCGAAAACCCCTTCGTAATGACCTGCTTGTACCCGAAACCGGAGGAGGACATTGACTATTCGCCCGAAAACAACGATGTGAAGGTAATCGCCACCCGCTCGGGCAACATGATGATATTCATCGATAAGGAAGGTGATGCCAAAATCCAGATCAGCAACCGAAACAAGACGGATACATTTCTGGAATTCGCATTCAAAGACGACGGCCAGATCCGGCTCCACGTCGAAAACGGGTTAGTCGAAGTCAAGTCGAAGGAAATCAAGATCGAGGCCACCACGGACATTACCGTCAGCGCGGGCGGAAAATTCGATTTGCATGCCGGCGAAATCGCGATAAAGGCCGACCGGAACATCAAAATAGAAAGCGGTACCGACACCAAAATCAAGGCCGGCACCGAGTTCGAAGCCGAAGGTACCGCAACGGCGAAAGTCAAAGGAGCACAGCTCAGCCTCGAAGCGGACGCTATGGCCGAACTGAAATCCAGTGCCGCCACGGTCGTACAAGGCAATCCGATCATGCTCAACTAAGTCAATATATCCATAATCAATTCATTCACTTTTAAACACTTACAACTATGCCAGCTTCAAGTTTTGACGCTTATTTCACCTGGGATGGCGGCCCGTCGGGCGACGGCATCGCCGTGATCTCATGCAGCTATTCCCTGTCTCAATCCACCGACGATAAAGGACGTGTTTCTTCCAAAGTGTATGGCGGAAATGTCTTTATACAAGTTGACTCTTCCAGCGCCGACGACAGTAAGAGCCTCTGGGAGTGGATGGTAGACCCGGACGGAAAAAAGTCGTCCGCCAAGATCACTTTCAAGAATGTGGACGAAGAGCAGACCCAAAAGGAGCTCGAACTCACCGATGTGTACTGCGTGCAATATGCGGAGAGCTTCGTAGAAACCGGCTCGATGCCGATGACTACCAGCATAACGCTGTCGGCACGCGAAATCAAGCTGTTCGGTACCCCGCACACCAACCGCTGGTAAGCGACTGTCACGCTGAGCGAAGTCGAAGTGCGGTACGGTACCAGCCTTCGACTACGCTCAGGCTGACTGTACCGTTCAACATGACAATGCCCTATCCACGCACCGCCACGATCGTTTCATTATCGACAATGTGGTTGGCCTGAAATGTAAGGTCCGGATCCATGTAAACGCGGCGCTTGTACCAGGGCTGTTTTTTGTAGAAAAGCCAACCGTAAGGGGTACCATCGGGCGCGAGGTATTCCACCGGGCTGCCGGGATTGCGGTCGTTGTAGTCGTTCAAGAAGATAAAAAACAGCTCGCCAAAGAGCATCGAATGCGGCGCCTTGGCACGAAAGTTCGTAAATGCGGCTTCATCGGCCTTTTTGGTAAACTCAAACTGGATCACCAGCACCCGGGAAAGATCGAGGAGGTCCATATCCGGCAATGGCTGGCCCACGGGATAATACCATTTTTTGTATTCTCTGGCCGGTATTTCGAGGTAGCTCTGGTAAACCCTGGCTACAAAAACCGGGAAAACAAAGCCCACCAGCGCGGTAGCCATACCAATGCCTTTGAAAAGCTCCTGGGCTATTTTATGGTAAACAAAAATGATGGCTAATGCGGTAACCAATGTGATCAGCAATGTAAAACCGATTGCACGAGCCGAACGGCTTTCAAAGAGACTCCCAAACCATTGTGAAAGGAGGTAAATGTGCAGAATCCCGAACACGAGAAAGCAGCCTACTGCCATCGGATAGGCGTCGCGGTAGTCGACCACCCAAAAGCCCAGTGCTCCTACCAATGTCAGCACGGCTATCAGAACGACTGCATACAATAGTTGGAGACGTTGCGTGACAGTTTTAACAAACGGAAGGTTCATCGGAGGCGTGGGAAGTTGGTGAACAAACAAAAATAAGCCAGACTTTCATTAATACAACCACAATTTATTAAACGCCGGATGGAAGATCAAAACTATTCTTTGCCGCTCGCGCTCGACCGCATCGTGGCCGGCCTGCCGCATCCGAAATGCCCTGACCGTGAGGCCATCCACCAGCATTTATATCTGCTAATGGTAACCCACTTCGACGAAAACCGTTTCGACAGCCGTTACGGCTGTGCGCTTTGGGAACATGACTTCTCTGTTTTGTCCCAGATCAAATGGAAAGACCTCATCCGCGAATCGCTCGAAGAAGCAGTGAGCACCTACGAGACCAGGCTTACCAATGTGAAAATCAGGGTCGAAATGGAAGAATTTGAGGTTTTAAGCAAAACCAACAACTATATCCGCAAACGCGTGGGCATTGAAATCAAGGCTACCATACGGCGAACCAACGAACCATTCGTATTCTTCGAGCGCATTTTCATATCCCCTTTATCCATCGAATAATATGCCCGAAACGATAAGTTATACCAAGGAGAACATCTCCCGCCGGCTGATCAGGCGCTGTGCCGAGCTCTGGGGCATCGACGACGCCCAGGCCGACCATTTTGATCCGCTCGTGCGGCTGCTGGTGGAGGCATGTGCGGTGGAATTTGAAAAGGTAGGACAGGAAATCGAGCATACGGAGCTCCGGCTGATGACGCGCCTAGCCGAAATCCTTTCTCCCGAAACCCATAATGCACCCCAACCCGCCACGGCCATCGTGCAGGCGCGCCCGCAGGAACCCACCGGCTGGATCGAACCGGAAAATCAGCTCACGGGCAAGCGTACCAATGTACGCAAGGGCGAATCCACCGAAGTCCATTTTGCTCCGGCCGATCGCTACCCGCTCGTGAATGCGAGCATCGTGCAATTTGCGACACCACAAGGGCTATTCGTCATAGAAAAAGGCGCAAAAACATTGACTGCCAAAACATTACCCCAGCCGGGCGGCGAACAGAGTATTTGGATCGGGCTGGAAATAGAGCCGGGCATTACTTCCTGGGAGGGCTTCCGGTTCTATTTCGATTGGGCTGGCGACCCCGCAGAATATCAATACCGCGAGTTCCTTCAAGCGACGAACTGGCAATGGAACACTAAGATGCTTCCCATCCTGCATGGTTTACAGGACAATGCCGTAGACGATTCCATTCTGATCTATCACAACAGCTTCGTCCGCATCCACAGCAGCGATTCCTGGGAGAAGGGTAAACTGAAAACCGAGCCCTATCCCGACGCATTTGAAGGCATGTTCGATACCCGGACCTTGCAAACACTGAAAAGGCCCTTAACATGGATCCGAATCACCTGGCCGGCCATATTTCCGGCGGCAGGATTTGAACAAATGAATGTTTCGCTGAACGCATTTCCCGTGCAGAACAAGCAGCTCAACAAAATCACCTACCGCCTGCAAACCGGCCTGAATGGCATTGCACTACCCAGCGGCGACGCTTTTATGGGTATTCAAAGTGTGGTTAACCAAAAGAATCAGGCTTATACGGCCTCCGAAAAAAGCCTCTATACCGACGAAGAAACACCGTCTAATGGCGGTGCATCACAATTGGGCGTCTCGCCAGGGGGTGCAGCGCGTATCTACACACTGCGCAGGCAAGGCATCGGCCGTTTCGATAAGCGCGATGCAAGGGCAGTGTTATACCAGCTCCTCGAACTGCTGCGCGATGAAGTGACTGCATTCAATGCGATCGGCGAGGATTTTCTGGCCTCCATCCTTCGTGAAATCGCGCAGAACATGGCGCGGATCGAGCAGAAGTTGGGAGCCAAAAAAGCCAGTGAAACTACCGCTCAGCCATTTCTGGTCATTCGTGGCGATAAAAATCCGGATGTGTTATTCATTTCCTATTGGAGCACGCTGGCCGAGCAAGCCAATGGTATTCCGGCGGGTACACGGTTGCAATCGTACGCGGCTTCGGGTGTGAGCGGCACAGACATTACCATGCTCACACGCTCCTCCGGGGGAAAATCCAGGCCGGATGAAGGTGATTATGTGAACCAGCTCCGAAAAAACATCGTCACCAGAAACAGGCTCGTCACCTTGGAGGATATGCGCGCATTCTGCACCGCCGAGCTGGGCGACCGGCTACGGAAAGTGCAAGTGAAGCCCCATTTCATGCCCGGCAAAATGCCCGGTCAGGGCTTCGTGCGCTGTCTGCAGATCGGCCTCACGCCCGCCTCATCCGCCCGCGGGAGCGACGATTGGGCACGCGAATGCGAATTACTGCAGCTGAAAGTAAGCCGCCTTTCCACCGGCATGTACCCGATCCAGGTAATCACACTATCCGGCAACCCCTGACCACACTTGACTATCCCCGGCTATACCTGACTATCCCTGACTATAATTGACATCCCTGACAACACCTGACTACACCTGACAACACCTGACAACACCTGACAACACCTGACCATACTTAACTATCCCTGACAACGACTTCCGCACCAAACATGGAACCCCGCCCCGACCTTAAAGCCGAATTCATCGCCAGTTCCTGGCTCGAAAACGACATTCCCGTCCGGCAAATCCTTTTTCGCCCGCTGGGGGATTTCAAACGGCGCAGCCACCGCGATATCGAAAACACGCGTGAGCTGGAAATAGGCAATTTCAAAGGCCAGGTGATCGATTCGAACCGAAGCGGCATTTACGACCATCTGCCCGAGCAGCTTTTCCATTTGCCGTCGTCGGCCAATTTGAATTCAACTAAAAAGAAGGTCGATGAAATTCGCCTGCAAAGGGAAAAGGAACAGCAATCCCGGCTGTTTTTCCTGCCGTTAGAGCAGGAATTCTTCCTAAACCGGGTAAGCCTGGCCTGCCTGGAACAACGCGCCTGGGAACTTGGCCCGGAGTCAGGGCTGCTGGAAGAGCTGAAAACATTCTGGCAGGCACCGCCTTCTTTGGACGAATGCGTGTTTGTCCAGTTACTTCCACTCCTGCCGCTCGTCTCCGAAAATCGCGGCAACCTCGACAAAGCCGCGGAAATCATGACGGTTGCATTGCGGTTACCAGTGGAAATACAGACCATTTTCGGCTTGAAATATTCCTTTGAATCCGAAGCGAGCATGGGCGACACGCTGCTTGGTGCCGATACGGCACTGGGCGGCGAGCTGGATACTTATCTGCCGCAGATCAGCGTCGGTATAGAAGTCCCTGACCCTGCCGCGCTGGACCAATACCTTCACAACAAGAACTTCGACACCTTGGTAAACTGGCTCCTCGGCTGGTTTATCCCCGTGGAATACGATTTTGCCGTATCGCTAACACTACCTGCGGGGGCATCTGCATTTACACTCGCCTCTCATGATGGGTTGTCGGTTCCGTTGGGTTATGCGACGTTGCCAACCGAGGGCGAGCCGACATTAGGCATAGTACCTATTTTTCCAACAGACGATAGGATAGCAGGAAATAATTACGCTTGACGTTGGATTTCAACTTGTCATAAAGGGACATGCCGTCTGAGGCTTCATGACGGAGTTCAAAGCCGAACTTCTTATAAGTAACTCCCAAACCAAAGATCAATCCGAATTCATATTTTCGGGCACCGTCCATCGCCACTTTTCTGGTCATGGTGGGGGCCGAGGTCTGAAACCTGTCCTCAGTCGTTCTTTCGTTAGTCACTGAAATGGCCCGGCCATTTGTTATCCCTCCATTGAGAAACAACTTAACATCGCCCACCGGAATTTGGTATCTGATCATATTAATGAGCTTGATATACCCAAAACCGAATGTTGTCCCAACCTTGCTATAACTATTATCTGAATAAGTAGTCTGACTCGTAATGCTCGATTTGTATGAGGTAAATGCAAGCTCATTATACAACGAAGCCCGTTGCTTCAACCGCGGGAATACGAAATTCAGGAATACCCCGCCTGAAACCTTATTGGATAAGGGAAAATCTCCATTCACCAGCTCCGGCTCCACAGATCCTTCAAAACTTAACTTCGAACTGGACATGCCTGCGACTACACCTACCTGGATTGATGAGCCGGTAGGCTTATACGAAGTAACAGGCGCTTTTTGGGAAGAACATTTTTCGTAAAACCGGTCGAATACTTTGCCTATCGATTGCTGAGAATAGGGTAACATCCTCTGGTCGGCAATAAGGCCAGGGCAATCAGCAAAGAAATTCTTCAACTGCTCGCGGTAGTAGGTGACGTTGACCGCCTGCCCATTGTTAGCAAGATAGCGGTGGTTGATCAGCAGCTGGTAAGGCCCGTCCTTATCCCTGATATAGAGGTGAACTTTACCATCCTTATCCTTTAAGTAAAAGAGGGCTTTCGGGCTATTGTTCACCACCAGTAAAAAGGCAACTGTTTTTATAACTTCCGGTACCGGCGAGGAAGATAGTTTGTCAATTTCAGTCGCGCTGATGTTTACCTCTACGTGCGCTTTAACATAGTTTTCTCCGTGCACACCAAAGCCCTCTATATCGCTTAGCCCGTAAGTTTCGACTTTCTCGTCAGATGATGCCTTGAAATGGATGGTTTCCGGATTGCGTGACCAGCTCTTGTAATCGATATATCCTCTGGTTGTATCGCTGGGAGATGTTACCAGATAACCTGGTTCAAATGACTTCTGAGCTTTGGAGAAATGAAAAGATAAAAGCAGAAAGGTAAAAACGGTAAACTTACTGTACATAAATGATAGGGAGTAGTAGAACGCCAAAGAAAGACATAAAAAGTGAGGCCGCAATGCCGCGCGACCGTGTTCCGAGACGATCGCAACGCAAGCTAAGTAACCATATCACCACAAACTCATTTTATCCTTCTGATTTTCATTTGTTTATACACATCATCACTTAAAATGCTCTTTCCGGTTAAAAAACACAGAAAACACAAGTTATTAACAGAATAGTAATATAGGGTCGCGGGAAATTTATCTTGCGATTCTGGTTTTTTCGAATCAAATTTGCGGTTTCATTGAAATCCCGAATCTGAAAGTGAAGACTGTACGAGTGATTAACCAGGCCATCAGCTTAATGCTTGCCGTCATGTTATTGACGGTGGCGGGAGCGCGGTCATGGTCGGATCATACGGATCGAGGCGCTTTCCAGGGGGTCAAAACCGAGGCGCTCGCCAAGGACCTGGCTAAGAAGGCCAGTGCGCAATCAGGCCAGTCGGAACAGCCCGAAGTAAGCGCGCTTAGCCTGAATGCTGTCATTACACCCGCCATTTCCTTCGATTTTTACCAATACCTATATTTTTTACCCCAACCTGTCTGGCATTTTGTTGCCAAAAAACGGGTAGTTCGGACCGCATTCAGTGAGCCGGTGTACCTGGTTTCTCATTTCCAGCGGGTTTTCGGCCGGTTTATCGTCACCAACGCTCCGTAATGTGAGCGGGCCCAACAGGCCCGCATGTCCGCATTTTCTCAGAAGCCTGCGCCATTTACATTCCCAGTCGGGCTGTTTTCAGTTGTATTTCAAGGATTTCAATTAAATTTTTCATTTCAAAATGACCAACAAGAACGGGATAATCGCGTTGACGATCGTCATCGCCCTTATTAGCGTCTATAACCTGTCCTTCACTTTTGTGTCGCGTAATTTCAAAAGTAAGGCGATTGCCTATGCGACCGACGCGAAGGGAGAGGTTGACGTGACCAAAAAACAGCATTACATCGACTCGCTGTGGCGTGAAGAGGTATACCTCGGCCACACTTTGCAGGAAGTTACAGAGCGCGAACTGAACCTCGGCCTCGACTTGCAAGGTGGTATGCACGTGGTATTGGAAGTAGCTCCTGCCGACATCCTCAAAGGAATGGCTGGCGGTAATGCCCGCAGTGCGGCATTCCAGAATGCATTGAAAAAAGCAGGTGAAGATAAATCGGCCAACAACAGCACATTTATCAACCGTTTTGTAAGCGCTTATAAAGAAGCTGCTCCAAACACCAGCCTCGCTTCGGTATTCGCTACCAGCGCCAACCGCGGCAAGATTAACAGCAACTCGTCGGATTCGGACGTGATTAAAATGCTGAAAACGGAAATCGACGGTTCTATCGACCGTGCATTCCAGATCACCCAGGCGCGTATCGATAAATTCGGGGTAACTAACCCGAACATCCAGCGTCTGCCGGGCCAGAACCGCGTTTTGGTGGAGCTCCCAGGTGTGGATAACCCCGAGCGTGTTCGTCGCCTCCTTTCCGGTGCTGCGAAACTGGAATTTGCAGAAGTATATCTGACGCAGGAACTCGGAGCCGGCCTCGAAGGCCTGGGCCGCTACCTGACCCAGCAAGCTGAAATCGAAAAAGCGGCTAAGAAAACTGCCGCGCCCGCCGCTGCTGCAACTGCTGCTACCGACACTACTAAAAAATCAACAGCAGGCGGCCTCGCTGCCCAGTTGGAGAAAAAGGCGGATTCTACTGCTACCGACTCTGCTGCATTGGCGGCTCAAAGCGCTGCGTTGACCAGCCTGTTCGTACCAATGCCACAAGGCCTTGGCGTATACCTGAAAGACACGGCACGTGCCAGCGAAATCCTGCGCCGCCCCGAAGTACGCTCGCTTTTCCCTTCGGACCTCGTGTTTATGTGGGACCGCAAAGGAACCGAAGCAGGTGGTAACCAACTGATTCTTCCTTTGTATTTCATCAAGAAAACCAATGGCGAAGCAGCTATGGAAGGTGACGTGATCGTGAATGCAAACCACGATTACGACGACCGCGGCCGTCCGGAAGTAACCATGCAGATGAACGGTGAAGGTGCCCGCAAATGGCGCTCATTGACTGCCCGCAGCGTAGGCCGCCCGGTAGCGATCATCATCGACGGACTGGTTTACACCGCTCCGACCGTACAAGGCGAGATTCCTAACGGTAACTCATCCATCACCGGTAGCTTCACTGTGGAAGAGACCAAGGATATGGCAAACGTATTGAAAGCAGGTAAACTGCCTGCTCCTACACACATCGTGGAAGAAGCGGTTGTAGGTTCTTCTCTTGGTGCTGAGGCAATCAACGACGGTTTGTGGTCTTCGGCCGTAGGTCTTTTGATCGTACTCGTATTCATGGTGGCTTACTACAACCAGGCTGGCTGGATTGCTGACATTGCACTTTTGATCAACTTGTTCTTCCTGTTGGGTGTAATGGCTTCTCTCGGAGCTGTACTGACGCTCTCGGGTATCGCAGGTATCGTGCTCTCGATCGGTATGGCGGTGGATGCGAACGTACTTATTTACGAAAGTATCAAGGCCGAGCTGGCGGAAGGAAGACCATTTGCGCAATCGATCCGTGACGGTTTCAAGCATTCATTGACCGCCATTATCGACTCCAACGTTACCACCCTTTTGACCGGTATCATCCTTTACACATTCGGTACAGGTCTGGTATTAGGCTTCGCAACAACCCTTGTTTTGGGTCTTTTGACTTCTCTTTTCAGCGCGATCTTCATTACCCGCTTGCTGCTTGAACAAAAACTTAAAAACGGCAAAACTTTCGCATTTACGAATACCCTGACTAAAAACTGGTTCCAGGATAACCACTTCGACTTCGTTTCGCAACGTCGTCGTTTCTACATCATTTCCGCTATCATTATCGCGATTGGTGTAGGTTCATTCATTTTCAAAGGTTTCGGATTGGGTATCGACTTCAAAGGTGGCCGCTCTTATGTGATTCGTTTTGAAAACAATGTGGATGCGGATGCGCTTCGTACCAATATGGATGAAGTACTCGGCTCAACTACCGAAGTGAAAACTTTCGGAGGCCAGGATCAGGTGAAAATCACTACTCCTTACCTCATCGAAGACGTAACACCGGAAGCTGACCAGAAAGCGGAGGCGAAAATCCTGGAAGCGACCAAGAAAATCGCCAACAACCCTGCCAAGATCGTCAGCTCGAACAAGGTTGGTCCTACCATGGCGAAAGACACTTTGTGGAGCGCGGTTTACGCGGTATTGCTTGCGTTGGCGGCCAACTTTGTGTACATCCTGATCCGTTTCAAACGCGTAGCATTCTCATATGGTGCGGTCATGTCACTCGCGCACGACGTGGTGATTATCCTCGCGATCTTCTCGTTGTTCAACGGCTGGTTGCCGTGGTCACTTGATATCGACCAGGCATTCATCGGTGCGATCCTGACAATGATCGGTTACTCGATGAACGACACCGTCGTAATCTATGACCGTATCCGTGACTACCTTGCCGACGAAAAATCACGCGGGCAAAACCTGTCGACCGTTATCAACAATGCGTTGAACAGTACTTTGAGCCGTACGGCTGTAACCGGTATCTCGGTAATCCTCGTGTTGATCGTTCTGATGATTTTTGGTGGAGCGGTTATCCGCGGATTTACCTTCTGTATGTTGCTCGGGGTAATCGTGGGTACTTACTCTTCACTCTTCGTAGCGGCGCCGATCGTGGTTGACCTGCTGCAACGTTCAAAGAAGAATGAGCCGGCTCCGGCAGTAGCGGCAGACGCTACGGCGGCGGCAACCAAAAAAGCAAAGGCTTAAAATAAAAGAATAAAAGAGGGTAAGTATTGCACTTACCCTCTTTTTCTTTGGTGTCTATACGTAGTTAGCAAATTTTCTTTTAGCTTTATCAGACCATCATTTCTACAACAACGAACCTAATAATATATGGCAAGTCAACTCTGGATTAAAAAACCTCTTGAAAAACTATTACACGAATCTACCGGAGAAGGTAACCAGCTGAAACGCACGCTGGGCCCCGGAAGCCTGGTGGCACTGGGAATCGGTGCGATCATCGGCGCGGGTCTTTTTTCCATCACGGGTGGGGCGGCTGCCAACCAGGCCGGTCCTGCTATCACCATCTCCTTTATCGTAGCGGCTTTGGGCTGTGCATTCGCCGGTCTTTGTTATGCCGAATTCGCTTCCATGATCCCGGTTGCGGGTAGTGCGTACACCTATTCCTACGCCACCATGGGCGAGTTCATCGCATGGATCATCGGCTGGGACCTTGTATTGGAATATGCGGTAGGTGCCGCCACGGTAAGTATCAGCTGGAGCCGGTATTTAGTCAAGTTCTGCGAGGGGTTTGACGTCCATTTACCCGCGGCCCTCACGGTAGGCCCGTGGGACGGCGGTGTGATCAACCTCCCCGCTATTTTCATTGTAATCCTGATGAGCTTGCTGCTCATGAAAGGAACCCAGGAAAGTGCATTGGTGAACGGTATCATCGTAGGCTTGAAAGTAGCCGTTGTGATCATCTTCATCGTACTGGGCTGGAAATACATCAACGAATCTAACTACGTACCTTATATCCCGGATAACACGGGCAACTTCGGGGAATACGGTTTCAGCGGGATCATACGGGCCGCGGCGATCGTGTTTTTTGCCTACATCGGTTTCGACGCTGTGAGTACTGCGGCACAAGAGGCCAAAAACCCTAAGAAAGACATGCCGATCGGTATCCTCGGCTCATTGGTGATTTGTACCATTCTATATATCCTTTTTGCGCACGTAATGACCGGTGTAACCAACTACACCACATTCAAAGGCCAGGACGGTATCGCACCGGTTGCAGTAGCGATTGAATCGATGGGTACGCCTGATGCCAGCGGCGCTATCCACCCTGATTACCCGTGGTTGAACCGCGCGATCATCGTGGCGATCCTTGCAGGTTACGCTTCCGTGATCCTGGTAATGCTTTTGGGCCAAAGCCGTGTATTTTTCAGCATGAGTAAAGACGGATTGCTGCCACGCGTATTCTCGGCCGTACACCCGAAATTCCAAACTCCGGTAAAGAACAACACCATGTTCCTCGTGTTCGTGAGCCTCTTTGCAGCATTCGTACCTGCGCGCGTCGTGGGTGAAATGACGAGTATCGGTACGCTGTTTGCATTTATCCTCGTTTGTATCGGCATCATCGTAATGCGCAAGCAAATGCCGGACGCGCCGCGTGCATTCAAAACACCACTCGTTCCGTTGGTTCCGATCCTCGGTATTTTCACTTGCTTCTTCATGATGGCGTTCCTGCCACTCGATACGTGGATCCGTCTGTTCGTGTGGATGATCATCGGTTTCGATGTGTATTTGTACTATGGAATCAAAAACAGCTTCCTGTCGAACAAACTGCCGGCTTCCATCGTCGCTGGTGGCAAAACCGTTGGAATCGTTGGAATCGTGCTGGCCGTGTTACTGGCCGCAATAGCCTACTTCCACCACGTGCAAACCGACGGTACCGACACAGGCATTTACTACTTCTCGCTCGTCTTTGCCGCCATTCACATTGTGACTTTCGGTATGACACAGACCAGGAAGGCTTAATTAGAAGGGGAAAAGGGAGGAAGGAGGAGGGACAAAGGAAAATCTATCAAAACAATAACAGGCCATTCCGTTGCGGGATGGCCTGTTATCATTTATAGACAATTAATATTAAAATCTCGACAACACTTTTTCCGAAACCGTTTGCCCAATGGACAATGACGATGTCGCGGCAGGTGAAGGCGCATTGCAGACATTGATAGCCGTCTTATTTTCAATGATCGAGAAATCGTCCAGCAAGCCGCCGTCGTAGTCGCACGCCTGTGCGCGTACGCCTGAGCCTCCGGGAATGAGGTCGTCGCTCTGGATTTCGGGAATGAGGCCTTGCAATGCTTTGGTGAATGCGGCTTTTGAAAAAGAGCGGTAATACTCGCCCAGCCCTGTACGCCAGTATTTCATCGCCACTTTCTGGAAACCTGGCCACGCGAGTGATTCAAGCATTTCGGGCACGTTAATATCCAGCTTCTTGTACCCTTCGCGTTTGAATGCAAATACCGCGTTGGGCCCCGCCTCGATACCTCCTTCGATCATGCGCGTAAAATGCACGCCCAGGAACGGGAAATTAGGGTCTGGGACAGGGTAAATGAGGTTTTTAACCAGGTAATGCTTCTCGGGACGGATCTTGTAATACTCTCCGCGAAAAGGGATAATGCGCACATTGATATTCTCAGGCTGGGTAAGCTGCGCTACTTTATCAGAATACAACCCTGCGCAATTCACCACCAATTTTGTTTCAAATATCTTTCCCGTAGCCGTTACCACTTCCGAGTGCGTGTTGCGGTTTTTTACGTCGGTTACCTTTTCGCCGAAACGTACTTCACCGTCCAGTTTCCGGAAGTTGTCGGCGTATTTCTCGCAAACCGTTTTATAATCGATAATACCGGTGTAGGGCACCCAAATGCCTTCCAGCCCCTTCACATGCGGCTCTATTTCCTTCATTTCCCCTTCCGAAATCATACGGTTTTGGGTCAATCCATTCTGATTTCCGCGTTCGAAGAGGTTCCGCAGCAATGGACGCTGCTCTTCGGAAGTGGCTACCACTATTTTACCACACAAATCATAAGCCACACCTTCCCTCTCGCAGAAATCAATGAGCATCTGGTAACCGCGGATGCAGTTAGTCGCTTTCAGGCTGCCCGGTTTGTAGTACAATCCCGAGTGGATCACGCCGCTGTTATGGCCAGTCTGATGCTTGGCTACTTCATTTTCTTTTTCAAGCAGAAGCACTTTCAATGCAGGTTTCTGCTCCTTGATCCGGAGGGCTGTTGCGAGGCCTACAATGCCGCCGCCTATGATGGTAATGTCGTACATATATTCAAATACTATTTCCTTACTTAACCGGGGAAGGAGACTTTCCCCATCGAAACGCCCGGCACGCCTTGCTTTTCGCCGAAATACACGGCCTCGCCTGATACCGCCTCGTTAGCCAGTACTGCGAACAGTACCGCTTCTTTCGCATCGCCGGCTACACCGAGCTCATCGATCAGACGAATATTTTGGCTCAGTAACCTGCCTATCGCGCCCATCAGCACGGGATTATGAGCGCCGCCGCCGCTCGCATACACTTCAAATACTTCGCCGGAAGGCATGGCGTTGCGAATCGCCTCCGAGATTGTCTCCGCGCTGAACCGCGTCAAGGTGGCAATCAGGTCGTTCGGTTCTATCACATTCCGGCCCGAAAGCTGCAATGCGTTCTTCACATAATCGACGCTGAACACTTCCGGACCCGTGGTTTTTGGAAATGGTTGTTCAAAAAATGACGATTCTTTGAGCGCTTTCAACAATGCTTCATCGATGGTCCCGCTTGCAGCAATGCTGCCGTTTTCATCAAAAGCCTTCCCGAAATGCAGGCGCGTGAATGCGTCAATTAATGTATTTCCAGGGCCTGTATCTGTTGTAAAAACCAACGAGGCATCGAGGTTACCAGGCAGGAATGTGAAATTGGCAATGCCGCCCATGTTCAGCAATATCCGGTTCTCTTCTTTTTGAGAAAACAGAAAGTAATCGCCGTAAACAGCCAGCGGAGCGCCCTCACCTCCTGCTGCAATGTGTTTTTGCCTGAAATCACTCAGGGTTATGATCCCGGTTTTGACAGCAATATGGTCGCCGTCGCCGATTTGCAATGTGGCATTGGGAAAACCCGCTATCCCGTGCTGCTTTTGCGGAGCGTGGAATACGGTTTGTCCGTGGCTGGCGATCAAATCCACCTCCGAGGCATCAATCCGCCATTCGGCCAGGCATTCGAGGATCATCCGCCCGTGTTCCAGGCCGATGAAAGGGTTAAGCAAAACCAGTTGCTGAAAATCGATCTGCCTTTTGGCAAAAATCTCACGCACGGCGCTCCTGAAATCCTCCTCATAAGGCACCGTTTTGAAATGCTCCACTTTCAAATGCGTTTCCGGCCCGCTGCCTTCCGCACGGCAAAGTGCTACATCCAGCCCGTCGAGCGAAGTACCCGACATCAGCCCGATGATCCTGCGCGACGGCTTGCGGCTCGTCGCGTAAAGCTTTTCAACGTGTTCTTTCACAGATGGTAGTGCTAAAAAACGGGCCAGCCTTTGAGTGAGCTGGCCCGTTCGGATTCGTTGGAAACTGTATTACCCGTTATTTTCACCTCCCGACGGTGTTCCATCGGGTTTTGGCCCTCCTCCGGAAGGCTGAGCACCATTCGGCTTCGGTCCTCTGTTGCGGTTTCGACTGTTCCGGTTTCCTTCGTTGTTATTTTTGTTTCCCTCGGGATTATTGCCTTTGTTCCGGGGTTCACCGCCTGGGTTATTGTTACCCTTATTTCTTGGCTCGCCACCCTGGTTATTGCCCCGGTTACGCTGGCCTTCGTTCGGGTTATTACCTCTGTTACGAGGTTCTTCACCCTGCGTATTGCCTTTGTTCTGACGTTCCTCTCCAAGGTTATTCCCACGGTTTCCGGCCTCTTCGCCCTGGTTATTGCCACGGTTCCTCGGTCCTTCGCCGTGGTTGTTACCGCGGTTACGTCCCTCGTTCCCCTGGTTATTGCCCCGATTTCGCTGGTTTTGGTTATTCCCTTTGTTCTGAGGCGCATTACCCGCATTTTCCGCGCTGGCATTTACAGCTTCGTTTCCTCCACCTTCACCAGCACTGTTTTCAGGGCCGTTTCCACGGTTTTTGCCCGAGCGGTTCTTCTTCTTTTTCTTTTTCTTCTGCTCGTCGCTGTATTTCTTGTCGAGGTTTTCGAGGTCGCTGTTAAGTTTGCCCGGTACCTTGTCGACACCTTTTTCAGGCTCCGGCGTCAGAATTTCGAGCGATTCAGGGATAATCTCCTTTTTATTCAACTCAATGATTTCCAAAACCTTGTCGATAGGCACAGGATACCAGTTCGTGTCCTTATCAAACCCGAACCACATGATTTTCTTGAAGATATCCGTCTTCTGCAAGGTCGCAACGCCCTTCTTGGTTTTCAGTGGCGCGTCCACCGTCGGAATATCCCGCAGTGCATCGATGTACGTTTCGAGTTCGTAGTTCAGGCAGCATTTCAGTCTTCCGCATTGGCCCGACAGTTTCGCCGGGTTCAATGAAAGGTTCTGATAACGCGCCGCAGCGGTTGAAATATTCTTGAAATCGGTCAGCCAGGTCGAGCAGCAAAGTTCGCGCCCGCAGGAGCCCAGTCCGCCGAGGCGACTTGCTTCCTGTCTGAGGCTGATCTGCCGCATTTCGATCCGTACCTTGAACTCCGAAGCCAGCATTTTGATCAGCTCCCGGAAATCCACCCGCTCTTCCGACGAATAGTAGAAAGTCGTCTTGGTATTATCCGACTGGTATTCCACGTCCGAAAGCTTCATATTGAGCTTCATTTCCCGGATAATCTCGCGCGTACGGTAGAGCGTGGGCATTTCGCGCGCCATCGCCTGCGTGAACTTGTCGAGATCTTTCTCCGTCGCAATGCGGTAGATCACGTGCAGGTCGTCGTTGATCTGGACATTCTTGCGCTTCATTTGAAGGCGCACGAGCTCTCCCTGCAACGATACCGTTCCAATATGCTGGCCGGAAGCCATTTCACACACCACATAGTCGCCTGTGATGAATTCCAGCTGATTTATATTCCGGAAATATTCCTTTCTGCCTCCTTTGAACTTGACTTCGATTACATCAAAACGCTGTCCGGTCGGCACGTCCATGTGACTGAGCCAATCGAACACATTCATTTTATTGCATCCGCCTGTTCCGCAGCTTCCTTTACTTCCACACCCCGCGACGGCCGTACCGTTAGTACCGCAGCCCCCGGATGAACATGATCCACATCCCATAATTACTCCGCTTCATCAATCGTTATAACGAATTAAATCCACGCCAATATCGTGCCGGAAATACTTTCCTTCGTATTGCACTGCCTGTGCAGCCCGCTGTGACTTGTGCACTGCGTTTTCGAGGGAATTGGCCAGGCCTGTGAGGGCCATTACCCGTCCTCCGTTCGTCACGACTTCGGCGTTTGCATTAAAAGTGGTTCCTGCATGGAATACATGCACATCTTCCACTTTGTCTGTTCCCGAAATCACTTTTCCTTTTTCGTAATCTTCGGGATAACCGCCCGACACTACCACAGTCGTTACGGCCACTTGCGGTGAGATCTGCAAATCAAAATCTTGCAGGGTACCTTTGGCCGTCGATGCCATGAGCATCGCAAAATCCGACTGGATACGCGGGACTACTACTTCGGTTTCGGGATCGCCCATCCGGACGTTGTATTCAATCACATAAGGCTCGCCTTTGATGTTCATCAGGCCGATGAAGATAAAGCCCACGTATTTGATTCCTTCGCTTTGAAGGCCGAATAATGTAGGTTTCACCACCTTCTCCTCTACCTTTCTGATAAAGTTTGCATCCGCAAACACGACGGGCGACACCGCGCCCATTCCACCCGTGTTCAGGCCTGTATCGTTCTCGCCGATCCGCTTGTAATCCTTCGCTTCGGGGAGAATTTTGTAATGCTCACCATCAGTAAGCACAAAAACCGACAATTCTATCCCTTTCAGGAATTGCTCAATCACAACTTTATTACCAGCCTTACCGAATTTGCCGTCCAGCAGCATTTCGCGGAATGCCTGTGTAGCGTCGGAATGCTTCTCGGCGATGATCACGCCTTTGCCTGCCGCGAGGCCGTCAGCTTTCAATACGATCGGCAGCGAATGGTTTTCGAGGTATTCCAAACCCACCTCGAGGTCTTCGGCAGTAAATGTGCGCGAAGCGGCTGTTGGAATGCCGTATTTATCCATAAACTGCTTCGAGAAGTCCTTGCTTCCTTCGAGCTGCGCACCGGCTTTGTCGGGGCCGATGATCCGCACCTTCGAAAGGTCTTCGCGTGCATTGAAATAATCTACAACCCCATTTACCAGCGGTTCTTCGGGGCCTACGATCACGAGTTCGATGTTATTTTCAATTACCGCGTTGGCAATGGCGTCAAAATCGTTGTAAGAAATGGATAGGTTCGTTGCTATGCCCGCTGTTCCGGCGTTTCCGGGAGCCATAAATAAGGTATCGCAAAGAGGGCTTTGGGCTATTTTCCAGGCAAAAGCGTGTTCTCTTCCGCCCGATCCCAAGATGAGTATGTTCATAACTGGTTTTAAAAATTCAAAATATACTGATTGTCCGGCAAGTACTCCGGGGTGCTAGTTGGCTAGTTCCGACAAAAACTTGATCCGCATCAGCCGCAATTCTTCTTCGCTGACCTCCTCGCCCTCGAATTCGTTTAGCGCAGTGGCGATATTGTCGGTTTCGGCGGTCATAAAATAATCGTAAATATCCTGCTGCCGCTCACGGTCGATCACCTGGTTGATGTAATAATCCAGGTTGAGTTTCGTACCGGAGTAGCAAATATGCTCTACTTCCTCGATCACATCGGCCAGCGCCAGGTCCTTCACTTCGGCGATCTCGTCGAGGCTTACCTTCCTGTCGACCTGCTGGATGATGAAAATCTTGATTTTGGATTTGTTAACCGTGGATTTAATCACCACGTCCTTCGCCGTTTCAATCTCGTTTTCCTCTACATAACGGGAAATGAGTTCGATAAACGGTCGGCCGAACTTCTGCACCTTACCCATTCCAACGCCGTTGATCTGCGCCATTTCCTGTTGGGTAGTAGGATAAGTAGTGGCCATCTCTTCCATCGACGGGTCCTGGAAGATCACGTACGGCGGCAGATTTTTCTCCTTCGCCACCTTCTTGCGCAATGCTTTGAGCATTCCGAGCAATGCCTCGTCGTACGCATGTGCGCTTCCGTTGCCATTCACGGCGTCCTTATCGTCGTCCTCTGTCTTCACTTCCTCCTCATCGAAGTTGTGATCTTTCTGAAGTGTGATCGGATAAGGATCGTTCAGGTATTTGGCACCTTTTTCACCCAGCCTGATCACCCCGTAGTTCTCGATATCCTTCTCGAGGTAGTTCAGGATCACGAGCTGGCGGATGGCCGATACCCAGTAGTCGCGTGATTCATTCAGTTCCAATCCTTTGCCAAAAACTTCCAGCTGGTCGTGCTCGTAGCTTTTCACATACTGGTTGTCGGTGGCGGTCAGCAAATCGGCAATGTGGTCGGCGTCGAAACGCTGTTCTGTAAGTGCTACCGATTTGAGGATCAGGATCACGTCATCCTGCACTTTGATCCGCTCGGTATGCTTGTTACAATTGTCGCAGTACCCGCAGTCTTTCTCGAGGTATTCCCCGAAATAGCTCAGCAGTTGCCGGCGACGGCACACGCCCAGCGTTGAGTAGGCCACCATTTCGTTCAGCAAATGGCGTGCATTATCGCGTTCGGTAACGGTTTTGTCCTTGTTGAACTTTTCAAGCTTCTGAATGTCGTCGTAGCTGTAAAACATCAGACAGTTACCTTCCAGTCCGTCACGACCTGCGCGGCCTGTTTCCTGGTAATAGCCTTCGAGCGACTTGGGCACGTCGTAGTGGATCACAAAACGCACATCCGGCTTGTCGATACCCATCCCGAATGCGATCGTCGCCACGATCACGTCGCATTCCTCGTTCAGGAACGCGTCCTGGTTCGCCATACGCGTATTGGCGTCGAGGCCCGCATGGTACGGTAATGCACGTACGTCGTTGACATTCAAAAGCTCCGCTACCTCTTCCACCGTTTTCCGACTCAGGCAATACACAATGCCTGACTTTCCTTTGTTGTTGCGGATATAGCGGATAAGCTGCTTTTTAATATCCTTTTTCGGGCGGATTTCGTAGTAAAGGTTTTTACGGTTAAAAGAAGATTTAAACGTTTCGGCCTCCTCCATTTGCAGGTTTTTACGGATATCCTGCTGCACTTTCGGCGTAGCCGTGGCTGTGAGCGCGATAATGGGCAGCTTGCCGATGTTCTCGATAATTCCGTAAATGCGGCGGTATTCCGGGCGGAAATCGTGGCCCCATTCCGAAATACAATGCGCCTCGTCGATGGCTACGAACGAGATCTTTACTTTTTTGAGGAAATCGAGGTTATCTTCTTTTGTGAGCGATTCAGGGGCAATATAGAGCAGTTTGAGGCTTCCGTCGAGCGCATCGGTTTTGACACGCGTCATTTCGGCTTTGGTAAGCGTGGAATTCAGGAATTGAGCATTGATACCGAACGCAGTAAGCTGATCGACCTGGTTTTTCATCAGGGCGATCAATGGGGAAATCACGATCGTCAGTCCGTCGCTGACAAGGGCAGGAAGCTGGTAGCAGAGTGACTTACCTGCGCCCGTGGGCATAATGACGAATGTATTTTTACCTAAAAGTATATTTTGTATGATAACTTCCTGATCTCCGCGGAATTGACTGTATCCAAATATTTCTTTAAGCTTCCCTTTTAATGTGTCGGTTACGACTTTATCAACCTGCTGTACCATACTCTGTTCACAAAATGGTTATTCCAAACTTCCCTATCTTTGCGCTTTGAAATAAATAATGACGTTTTTGTCTCTCTAAACTGTGTTTCAGATTTGAAATTAATAAAAAATATTCAGTCAACCGCAAAAGAAGTATTACGTCAGGAGGCAGAAGCTGTACGTAATCTGATTGAATTGATTGATGATGAATTTGAAAAATGCGTATATGCCATTTTGCATTCCGGAGGGCGCGTTGTGGTCTCTGGCGTAGGCAAAAGCGCCATTGTAGGACAGAAGATTGTAGCCACGCTGAACTCGACCGGGACGCCCGCACTTTTTATGCACGCCGCCGACGCCATTCATGGCGATCTGGGCATGATCCAGGACAACGACGTGGTGATTGTGATCTCCAAAAGCGGCGATACGCCGGAGATCAAAGTGCTTGTTCCGTTGCTCAAACGAACAGGTGTGCAAATGATCGCCATGGTGAGCAACAGGGATTCCTACCTGGCAAAAAACTGCATTCTCACGCTCCACGCACACGCTCCCGCGGAGGCGGACCCGCTCAACCTCGCACCTACGACGAGCACCTCGGTAACCATGGCCCTCGGCGACGCCCTGGCAATATGCCTGCTCGAAGCGCGCGGCTTCACACACGACGATTTTGCCCGGTACCACCCCGGAGGCTCATTGGGTAAGCGCCTTTACCTGAAAGTCTGTGACATTTACCCGCATAATGCATTGCCGACAGTCAGTGAGCAAGCCACATTGCAGGAGGTAATTCTTGAAATGACTTCAAAACGGCTCGGCGCCACCGCAGTAGTGAGCGAAAATGGCTTGATGGCCGGTATTATTACCGACGGGGATTTACGCAGAATGCTGAAAACCTATGGCGCAGCGGGTTTACTGGATCTGCATGCGAAAGACATTATGACCCAAACACCGATTACGGTTTCACCCGATGAATATGCCGTGAATGCATTGGAAGTCATGCAATCAAAGAGCATTACGCAGGTGGTTGTGGTGGAAGACGGAAAGGCGCTGGGGTTTGTGCATTTGCACGATTTGCTGCGCGAAGGGCTTGTTTAGCGCAGAGCAGACCGAGAGGTCTGCCAATAAAAAAGCACAAACTTGGAAGTTTGCGCCAATTGTATGGAGTTGTCACGCTGAGCGGAGTCGAAGCGCGGTACTGTTACGCGCTTCGACTCCGCTCAGCGTGACATACGATGTTATCTGAAGCGTTTCGACTGCTGTACCTCGCGCTCGTCCTTGCGGATGAAGCGGTTGGCGAACACGTTGGCGAGCATCGCACCGACCAATCCGTAAAAACCGATATCATATTTTCCGGTCAGTTCCGGGTCGAATAGTTTCGCTGTTTTATAAAAAGTGAAATAGATCACCAGACCCATTGTCACGGTCATCAATATGGAGTTAACCGCACACAATGCCGATTGAAGAATGCGGTTTTTGAACTGCAAAATCGCATAGGCAGCCACACCGGCTGTAAGGATGGCCAAAGCCACGAGGTAATACACCGGCTGAACATTGGATTGCACTTCGTTGATCTGATGGTGCAGCCTCAGGGCTGTCAGATCGGCACTTTGTCCTCCCGTCAATGCCACTTTAGACCATATCGGGAATGCCAGGAAAATACCCATTCCGATGACGACCATTGCCAGGAAGATAGTTTGAATACGTTGTAACATGCTTTTTAAGAGTTGTTCTTTTCAAATTGAATGGCAAATTTAGGCAAAGACGCCATTTGCCGGAAACCGCATCAGGAAATCACTTCGCCGTAAAGGTCGAATTCCTCTGCGGAAGTGACTTTTACATTAGCAAAATCGCCCAGGCGGACATATTGGCTCGCCGGAACAAGTACTTCATTATCAACCTCCGGTGAATCGTATTCGGTGCGCCCGATGAAATAACCGCCTTCCTTCCGGTCGAAGAGCACTTTGAATGTCTTACCGATTTTCTCCTGGTTGAGCTCTGCGGAAATGCCCTGCTGCAACTCCATGATGGCGTCAGCGCGCTCCTGCTTCACTTCCGGATCGATATCGTCCTCCATCGTGAACGAATGCGTATTGTCTTCGTGCGAGTACTGGAATGCACCCAGACGGTCGAAACGCATTTTTTCAACGAATTCGTAAGTTTCATCGAAGAGTTCTTCCGTTTCCCCGGGGTGGCCGACGATCAGCGTCGTACGCAATGCGATATCGGCCACCTTGTCGCGGATCGAGTGGATCAGCGCTTCGGTTTTTTCACGGGTAATGCCGCGGCGCATGAGTTTCAGCATTTCGGTAGAGCCCGATTGGAGCGGCATATCGAGGTATTTGGCGATGTTACTGCGCTCGTTCATCACATCCAGCACGTCCATCGGGAAACCAGCCGGATAGGCATATTGCAGGCGGATCCAATCGATACCTTCCACATCGGAAAGGTTACGAAGCAGGTCCGAAAGGTTTCGCTTTTTGTAAATATCCAGGCCGTAGTAAGTCAGGTCCTGAGCAATGAGAATGAGCTCTTTAGTACCGCGTTTGGCCAATGATTTAGCTTCTTTTACCAACTCGTCGATTGGCCTCGAAACGTGGCCTCCGCGCATGAGCGGGATCGCGCAGAACGAGCATGGGCGGTCGCAACCTTCGGCGATTTTCAGATACGCATAATGCGCGGGCGTAGTAAGCAGGCGCTCACCTACGAGCTCGTGTTTGTAATCCGCTTTAAGGGTTTTGAGCAGACGGGGCAGCTCATTGGTTCCGAACCAGGCATCTACTGTGGGAATTTCAACCGCCAGTTCGTCCTTGTACCGGTGCGATAGGCAGCCTGTTACGTACACTTTATCCACCATTCCGGCCGCTTTCGCATCGGCATAGCGTAAAATCGTGTTGATCGACTCCTCCTTCGCATTGTCGATAAACCCGCAGGTATTGATCACGACAATCTGAGAATCGTCCTTTTTCGACTCATGGTCCACCGCGAACCCGTTGCCTTTGAGCTGCGTGTACAGCACTTCCGAGTCGACCAGGTTTTTGGAGCAACCCAGCGTCACGATATTGACTTTATTCTTAACTATTCCTTTGGTTTTCATTGATATTGGCCTTAGGCTTTAAGCCATAAGCTGTATGCTTTGAATTGATTAATCGCCTATCTGCGTCAAAGTGACTGATAATGAACGGCGAAATGGGGTGCAAAGTTCGTGAAAAAATGAATAGGAAGTACTATCGGATGAAAGGAAAACGCTGTCGGATGTGTTTGAGCGGAATATCTTTGAAATACTCACGAATCACCCAACTACCCGGCATTCCGTCCGGAATAATGAAGTAGTCGCCGTTTGAAAAATAATAGATAGCATACCCGATGTGATTGCGATTGCCGTTTGAAATGATTGCGGCTCTCACAATGTCGCCCGGGCGAACCCGATAGGCTACGTCCGTAAAAGTCAACTCCAGCGCATGTTCTTCGGGTACGGTTTCAATCACAACTCCCTGGATGTATTTCCAGTGGTTTATGTCAATGGCGATCAGGTAAATTGATAACACAAGAATCTCAACAGCGAGAAAAAACACGACAAAACGCGCCAGCAATGGATTGGATTCTGTGTATGAAATGTACATCGTGAAGGAAAGTCTCATCAGAATCACCCCTATTCCCATCATAAAATACAGCAGCAGGTTATTGAAATTGACAAAATACTGCCATTCTGTGATGTAGTAGATCCTGTTGACCTTAACCGGCGAATTCTCCCCAATCGTATCCCTGGTAAACCGGAGCGTCGTCCACATAAACCAGCCGAAAGGCACAAAAACTATCAGAAATACAATCAGCGTTTCCATGAAAAAAGGTATCCTGAGACGAGAATATCATCAAGATACCTTTTTCAAACTTTATCTAAAACAGCAATAGGCAAACGGTTACTTACCCCGATCAGCGGCTGTTATCCTATTTTCTTAAACAGCGAATCCACAAACTCCGCGCGGTCGAAAACCTGCAAATCGTCCATTTTCTCTCCTACACCAATGTATTTAACAGGGATTTTGAACTCGTCCGAAATACCTATCACGACGCCGCCTTTCGCGGTACCGTCGAGTTTGGTGATAGCCAATGCGGTAATGTCGGTTACTTTGGTGAACTCGCGTGCCTGAATCACAGCGTTTTGGCCGGTACTGCCGTCGAGGACGAGTAATACCTCGTGCGGTGCGTCGGGAATGATCTTCTGCATGACGCGCTTGATCTTCGAAAGCTCGTTCATCAGGTTCACTTTCGTGTGCAAACGGCCGGCGGTGTCGATAATGATCACGTCCGCGCCGGTTTCGGTACCTTTTTTCAAGGCGTCGAATGCTACGGCCGACGGGTCAGTATTCATCCCGTGGTCGATTACCGGCACATTCACGCGCTGGCCCCAGAGTTTCAGCTGGTCTACGGCCGCGGCACGGAAGGTATCCGCCGCGCCGAGCACCACTTTGTGACCGCGTTGGTGAAACTGGTGAGCGAGCTTGCCGATCGTCGTCGTTTTACCTACCCCATTCACTCCTACTACCATAATCACGTACGGTTTCGGCAAATGCTCGGTCTCGAAGCTGTCCTGGTTGTCCACCGATTTGTTCTCGGTCAGCAATGCAGCGATTTCGTCGCGCAGGATGCTGTCGAGTTCCGCCGTGGATGCATATTTATCCCTGGCTACGCGCTCTTCGATGCGTTTGATGACCTTCACGGTCGTCTCAACGCCTACGTCGGAGCTCACCAGTATATCTTCCAGTTCATCGAGAACGTCCTCGTCGATGGTGGTTTTACCCACGATCGCACGCGAGAGCTTACCAAAGAAGCTGTCCTTGGTTTTTTCGAGGCCCTTATCTAATGTTTCTTTTTTCTCCTTTGAAAAAAAGCCAAATAAACCCATAGTGCTGATTACATTTATGGCTCAAAAATAAAACAAAAAAGTCCCGGAAAGGGACTTTTTACAATTCAATACCCTTCGACTTCGCTCAGGGTGACAAAAATATTGCGCCTGATGTCAGTCTGAGCGCAGTCGAAGACAGTCCGAGCGAACCGGGCCGCCGAAGATTAGTTTTTCAATGCACCCTGCACACCATCCAGGGGAACGATTTCTTCTTTGAAGGTATAAGCTCCTGTTTTAGGAGATTTTACGGCTTTGATCACTTTCGCGAATGCTTTACCGCCTTCTTTTTTCAGGGTAGCAACTACTTTCTTTGCCATGTCTGTATATCAGTTAGAAGTTATAATGTTAGTAATTAACTGTTGCGCGCTTACCCAGTTATTGATCAGCTTCACGTGACAGTTAACGGGTAACAAACGAACTTACTTAATTTCTTTGTGGACTGTGTAACGTCTCAGGAAAGAGTTGAATTTCTTCAATTCCATACGGCCTGGCGTATTCTTCCGATTTTTTGTGGTCACGTAACGTGACATGCCTGGAACACCGCTTTCTTTTTGTTCAGTGCATTCCAAAATGACCTGTACTCTATTACCTTTCTTAGCCATTGCTTTACATCGTTTTACAAATAGGAGTGCAAAAGTAAAGACATTTTGCATTAATCGCAACAATTACAGACAAATAAACAAGAAATTTTCCTGATTTTACTAAAAGCCACCTGTGGATAAGCGGTTGTCGGACAAGCGAATACAATTCGGTGATTTCAAGAATTGTCCGAATTTCTATTCGGAGCATGAAGGAAATCTAACGCAAACTTGCTTTCTTCGTGGTCGATTTGGTATCGCAACCTCAATCTGGCGAAAATTCTTAAAACTTAACAAAATGACACTCAAAAAAAGCGCTTCTTTGGCCCTGATGGCCCTGGCAGTTTCTTTCTTCATCGGTTGTTCTTCCAAGGAAGACCGTGACAAATATGATCAATGGTATGGCTCAGGAAGCAAATCGCGTGAGGAAGCGGCCCTCGTGAAACTTCAGAGCGATAGAAAAGCCGCAGCAGAGCAGGCTAGCGCCGCGGCAGCAGAGAAAGCAGCAGCACCGGCAGCAACCCCAGCTGCAACCGGCGATACATCAGCAGCAGCTGCTCCCGCAGCAGACGCTCCGGCGGCGGCGCCTAAGCGCAAACCCGTTCCCGCAGACGTTTCTGCATTGCTGAACAAACACGCCTGCTTTGCTTGCCACCAGGCTTATGACAAGGTAATCGGCCCTGCGTATTCAGAAGTTGCGAAGAAAAAATATACCCCGGACCAGATCGTGGAGCTGGTTCACAACCCAAAACCGGAACACTGGCCTGGCTACCCTCCAATGGCGCCCCTTGCACACGTTCCAAAAGCTGACATTATCGTAATCGCCAACTGGATCAACTCACTCTGATCCCTGGCAAAACCGGCTATATACCATAAAATACGGGTCGTTCATGCTATGGACGGCCCGTATTTGTATCTTTGCGAAAGCATTAGCATATAATATGAGTCAAACTGCAATTCACCCCGCTGACGTTACCGATGAACTTCTGGCCGCTTATGAAACCGTAATCGGGCTCGAAGTACATTGCCAGCTTCTGACGGAATCCAAGCTGTTTACCCGCGATTTCAACATTTTCGGCACAGAACCTAACACCAATATCGGTCCGCTGACGATCGCATTGCCCGGTACTCTGCCCAAAGTCAATAAAAAAGCAGTCGAATACGCCATCCGCCTCGGCATCGCCTGCGGGTGTTCGATCAGCAAAAGGACGATTTTCGACCGCAAAAACTACTTTTATCCCGACCTTCCGAAAGGTTACCAGATCTCGCAGGACAAAAAACCGATCTGCGAGCAGGGTGGCGTGCATATTTCGTTCAAACACGACGGTAAATTCACTGAGAAAACAATCCGTTTTCACCATATCCACTTGGAGGAAGATGCAGGGAAGTCGGTACACGACGGTAGCCATACCGAAACAATGCTCGATTACAACCGTGCCGGAACGCCCCTGGTGGAAATGGTTTCGGAACCGGATTTGCGTTCGGCAGAGGAAACAGGTGCATTTGTGACTGAGATCCGTCGCCTGGTACGCTACCTGGGCATCAGCGATGGTAATATGGAGGAAGGTTCCCTGCGCGCGGACGTGAACGTGTCGTTGCGCAAGAAGGGCGCGGAGCAATACGGTACCAAAGTCGAGATCAAAAACATGAACTCGATCCGCAACATGATGCGTGCGATCGCCTACGAAGAGCGCCGCCAGGCAGCCATGCTCGAAAACGGCGAGACGATCCAGCAGGAAACGCGGATGTTCGACGTGGAGAGCGGGCAGACTTACGGAATGCGCGTAAAAGAGACGATGAACGATTACCGTTACTTCCCCGATCCCGACCTGAGCCCGGTTGTGGTTTCGGACGAATGGCTGGAAAGCATCAAGGCAAGTATGCCAGCATTACCGCACGAGCTGCGCGAGAAATTTGTGAATCAATATGGTATTCCGGCTTACGACTCGGCGGTACTCACCGATACCCGCGAACTGGCCGAGTATTTCGAAGCCGTTTGCGCTCAAACAACGCATTTCAAAACAGTATCGAACTGGCTGATGGGCCCTGTGAAATCGTACCTGAACGATCACCACGGCGACATCGCGCATTTCCCGATCAGCGCCGGAAACCTGGCAGCTTTGATCGAGCTGAACGAATCGGGTGCAGTGAGCCATTCCGTGGCTGCGCAGAAGGTTTTCCCTGTCATGCTGGAAGAGCCTGGCCGCCAGCCGTCGGAGATCGCATCTTCAAATAACTGGCTGCAAAACAGCAATACAAACGAGCTTGAAACGTTGGTAGATGAGGTAATCGGCGCAATGCCCGACAAGGTTGCCGCTTATAGAAAAGGTAAAAAAGGATTGATGGGATTGTTCGTCGGCGAAGTAATGAAGAAATCGAACGGAGCTGCCGATCCCAAGCTTGTGAACCAGCTGCTGGCGCAAAAGTTATAGATCACACATTTGACAATCAGTTACAGAAGATCATGAAGGCATTTATCAAACAGAGTGCATGGGTTTTGGGAGGCGCATTGCTGAGTTTCCAGGCCCTGGCGCAGATCGAACCGAAAGGCTTTACCATCAATGGGAAGGTCAAAAGTGGTTCTAAAGGCGAAAAAGTCATTCTGTCACAATCCACAGCAGCCGGATCTTCTGTTAAACTCGATTCCGCATTATTAAGCACCGACGGCAGCTTCACACTAAAAGGTGTAGATAAAGACCGCGGCAGCTTTTTTACCGTCAACATCGCCGACCGGCAGAAATTCCCTTTGCTCGTGGAAGGCGGAGAGACCTTCAATATCATTGCCGATGGTACCCAGCGAGACGATAAAGGCAACGGCGGAAAGGTATCCATTACCGGCTCCAAAAACATGGAGTACTATGCCAAAGTCGACCAGCTGATGCAGGCATTCTCGGCGAAAGTAAGCGGCTGGAACGAGGCATATGCGGCAGCGGAAGAGAAAAAAGACACTAAAAAAATCCAGGAAATACAGCAGGCTTACCAGGCGGCTGAAAAGGAAAGGGTAACTACATTACGCCAGATGATTCCGGAAATGGGGACATCGCTGATCGCGCTTTTTGCTGCCAACAACTTCCTCACGCCTGAAAACGACCTCGACGTGCTGAAAAAGCTGGCCGATGATTATTCCAAAGTAGAACCCGTGCCTACGCTGGCGAAAGGTTTTATCGGCTCTGTCAAAAGAATGGCGGGCCTGGCTGTCGGCGAAGTCGCTCCCGATTTCACACTCAACAGCCCGGAAGGCAAGCAAATCGCATTGTCGTCATTGCGCGGGAAATATGTACTGATCGACTTCTGGGCATCGTGGTGCGGACCCTGCCGGATGGAAAACCCGAATGTCGTGCGTATGTACGGGAAGTTCAAAGACAAAGGCTTCGATATCTTCGGGGTATCGTTGGATGATAACGAAAAAGCCTGGAAAACGGCTATCGAACGCGATAAACTGACCTGGCTGCACGGTTCGGAGTTGAAGAAATGGAATTCCGGAGTGGCACAGACTTACGGTGTGAATGCGATCCCGGCCACATTCCTGCTCGATAAAGAAGGCAAGATCATTGCAAAAAACCTCCGCGGCGCGGCGCTTGAAACCAAGCTGACCGAACTGCTAGGAGCCCAGTAATACACTTTTTGGTTTATAAATAATAAAATCCGCAGAGTTGATCCTGCGGATTTTTTGCGTTGTTGGAGTTCATGAGTTAAGAGTTCATGAGTTAAATGGATTTAATTCTAAACTTATGAACTTTCAACTTCGGACTCATAAACTTTCGACTCATAAACTCTCATAATGAAACAGCAGCGGATCGGGGTATTTGAACTCGTAATGATAGGTTTTCGAAAATTTGTCCCCTGAAATTAGTTTAAAGGGCGGGTGCTGCTCCGGTATTTTGAATGTCGGCGCTTCCCATCCGAATTGCGCACAGGAATCGACATACACCTCGCTGCGTGTAGGGTGAAACGGTGCGGTGATATTGAATGTCTCGTTTTGAATACCCTGCTGGATAATGGCTTTGATAATGCCCGCCGCATCGTCTCTGTGAATGTAGTTCACGGGAATATCGCCGGTAGTCATATCTTTTTGGCCTTGTACATATTTCCCCGGGATGCGGTTGTAGCCGAGCAGACCGCTCATTCTTAGGATCGTCACCGTTCTTTCGGGCCTTAATGCGGCGATTGCATTCTCCGCGGCTACCATTTCGGGCTGGGCCGAATGCTCGGGCAGTTGTACATCCGGTTCTACGGCCGTCTGGCTCAGGTCGCGGTACACCCCGGTTGAGCTTACCAAAACGATTTCCTTCGCCGGAGATTGGCGAATCGCTTCGGCGACCATCCGCATTTGGGCAGAATAGTTACCGGCCACATTTTGCGACATGCGCGGCGGGATGGAAATCACGATGACGTCCGAATCGAAAAACGGCTCTGAAATGCTTGCGTCCAGGCCGTCTTCCGGGCTTAATGGCAGCAGGTAACCGTCGATACCGGCGGCGGCAAATTGATCCAGCTTGTCCTTCGAAGTGGTACTGCCTTTCACCTGCGATGTAATACCGCTGCCGAGTAACCGTTTAGCTAATGGAAACCCCAGCCAGCCGCAGCCCAGGATGCTTATGCGTTTTTTTTCTACTTTTGAAACTTGTTCCGACATATATTCTCTCCGCCAAATGGTTTATTTCAGGTCCTTATTGTGCATTCTGTTTGTAGCTTTCCTCCAATTTTCGTGTAAAACCGATCAGCGCAAAGAGGCGGACACCAGCAATATCCGGGTTGAACTGGCTTCCAAAAACCTCGACGAGGAGCTGTTCTCCTGCAAATCAGTAGAAGATGTACAAAAGTTCCTCGACAGCCACCCTTATCTTGCCAAAGCCTATTTCACGGATGCGCCCGTCGAGCCTGCGAAACTGGCGGCGCATTTGTTTACAATATCGCAAAATCCGGATTTACAGGCATTCCGTGCACAGCTCGATTCGATCATCGGCGACCGCCAAATCCGTATCCTCAATCCGCTCACCGATGCATTCAAGCAAATTAAATACCATTATCCCCAATTCAGGATTCCCGAAGTCGATTTTATCGTCACCGGGTTCACCGGCAACGACCTTTATATTTCCGATTCGCTGATCGTGATCGGCCTCGATTATTTCGGCGGCCCGGCTGCGCGCTACCGGCCTAACGTATATGAGTACCAGCTCCGCCGTTACCAGCGCGAGTACATTGTGCCGTCGATCGTTTTCTTTGAATCCAATCAATTCAATTTCATGAATGTCGGCGACCAGACGCTGCTATCCGACATGATAGGTTATGGCAAAGGCTATGAGTTTGTGAAGCAGATTATGCCGCAAACACCCGACAGCCTCATCATCGGCTATTCGGAGGAGGATTTGAGAAAAACCTACAATAGCCAAACCGACATTTGGGCTTATTTCATTTCCAGCAAACTGCTCTACGAAAAAAGCGACCTGAAAAAGCGCAAGTTCATCGACGACCGCCCATTCACTACCGAAATTGGCAACAAGGTACCAGGCGCGATCGGCCGGTGGGTCGGTTGGCGGATTGTGAGCCGGTTTTTGTCCGAAAATCCGGACACAAAGCTCACCGATCTCATGGCGATGGATAATGCCGGCCGAATTTTGCAGGAATCGGGATATAAGGGGCAGACAGACGAAGATGAGTAAGTTTTTTACTTACTTTTGCGTCAAACCATTGTTCAGATAGCATTTAATGCCTTTTACGCTCATCATTTTCCTCCTGCTCGTCCCCGGCTTTGTCGTGATCGGTGTGTATCTGGAACGGAAGGTTTCGGCCTTTATTCAGGACCGCCTCGGGCCTATGGAAGTTGGGAAATGGGGGTTATTGCAGCTTTTCGCCGATTTGCTCAAACTGCTTCAAAAAGAGGATATTGTACCCAAAGCCGCCGACCGGAAGCTGTTTCTCATTGCGCCATTTGTCATATTCATCTCTGTTTTTGCAGGATTTGCGGTGGTTCCGCTCGCACCGGAGCTCGCGGGATCGGGTGCCGCAGTGGGGGTATTCTTCCTGCTGACGATCGTTTCCGTAGACGTAATCGGGCTGCTGATGGCGGGCTGGGGCTCCAACAACAAGTTTGCATTATACGGCGCCATGCGTGCAGTGGCTCAGATCGTCTCCTACGAAATACCATTGGGCCTTTCGATACTCTGTGTGATTATGCTCACTCAGACGCTCGATTTACAGGTTATCAGTTACCAGCAAGGCATTTATACTCCCGAAACCATATACCTGTTTGGCATGCGCGAACTGGGAATCGATGTGAGCGGTGTGGGCGGGTTCCTAACCTGGAATATCGTGCGCAATCCGTTTCTGCTCATTGCATACGTTGTTTTCTTCATCGCCTCACTGGCCGAATGTAATCGTGCACCCTTCGACCTTCCAGAAGGTGAATCGGAGCTCGTGGCAGGTTTTCACACCGAATATTCCGGAATGCGCTGGGCGCTGTTCATGCTATCGGAATACGGCATGATGCTGCTGGTGTCGTTGCTGGGGGCTATTCTTTTCCTGGGAAGCTGGAACACGCCGCTGCCTAATATCGGGCCTTTGAAGCTGGCCGACTGGACCAGTGGGGCTCCGGGAACCTTCTTTGGCTATGTTACCGGTATTTTCTGGTTGCTATCGAAAGCATTGTTCGGTATTCTGATTCAGATGTGGGCACGCTGGACGCTCCCACGTCTGCGCGTAGACCAGCTCATGTACCTCGGCTGGAAGGTGCTCACGCCCGTAGGACTCGTATTATTCTTTATATCAGGAGTTTGGCGCCTGATCGGCGTCTGATCATTTGACGATCTCCGCGCCGTCCAGAATGTAGTTCATCTGGTAAATATCATCGGCATTGAGTTTCAATGTACCGGTGAAAGTAAGGCGCTCGTCGGTTTTAAATTTCTTCCCGTCCTTCTTCTTGAAATTCAGGGTCATAACCGTTTCCGGTCCCGCTCCTCCGCAGAAAAAGCACGCGCTGAACGGAAATGCGGATAATACATACAAATTGGCTTCCAGATCCACCGGCAGAATGTAACCCGTAATCGAAACCTGCTGGTTTTTCAGCTTCTGCACGCTCGGCCCGAACGTCGGGTGCAGCATGTAGATCGATTCTTCGGCATACCATTTCTTTTTAAAAGTAACGTCCCGCAGGGTTTCCCAGGTCAGTTTCACCGGTTCAACCGCCGGTTTGAAAGCGAACAATGAAACGATGCAGAAGAACAATATGCTGATTTTGACAGATTTCATCAGTATTCCAATTTTGTATTACAATGATTTGTACCGGTTTACAAATTTACACACATTATCATTCCTCCGCCAATGTCCGCGAGATATTCAACCGGTAAATACCGAGCGACGGCAGTGCAGCCGCCACGACACCAATCGCCAGCGCGCCGAAAAATAGGTAAATTTCTTCCGGCAGCAGCGCAAATTTGCCGAGCGAGTAATGGAAATCCTGCTCAGCTGATTTGGAAAACACCCACAAACCGATGCGGCTGGCAATGATACCGACAAAAAAACCGATTACAGCCAGCGACAGGCCTTCGATCAACAGCATCAAAAAAAGCCTCGTGCGCGTGGCGCCCATGGAAAGCATTAGGGCCATTTCGTATTTTCTGTCTTTCAATGAGTTATACAAGGAGATAAAAACGCTGACCCCCGCAATGGAAATAATGATCAGCGCCAGCGTCCGTAATGTTTCGATTCCTACACCGAGGAGGGAGAACAACCGGTTGATCTCGATGCTGGGCAATGCGGCTTGCATGGAAGTATTGTCATTGATCTGCCGCGGGATGGTCATCAGCCCCATCGGGTTACGGAACTGGATCAATGCGCTGGTTACGTTCTTGCCTTCTTCGTCTGGTTCGGGATCTGTGTGTATTTGCCCGTCGGCGTGCTCTACTTCCGCGACCTCCGGAGCTTCTGCCCCTTCGGAATGCTCATGGATATCCCAAACACTCGAAAGACGGGTGATAATCAGTTGGTCTACCACCGTACCGCTAGGCTGAAATATGCCAACGACCTTATATTTCTTATCCTCATGCTTCTCGCCCTCCGAATCCAGACCATGCGAGCCCGAAAACTGGTCTCCTATTTTCAATTTTGAATCCCGCGCGACCTTGCTGCCGATCGTCACTTCCATGGATGCATTATATAAATGCCCCTCGGCGAGTTTTGCCTTGAAGTGCTCGGTGTATTTCGGCGTAGTGCCCAGAATGCGAAAACCCTGGTAATTGTCACCCATTGACAATGGAATAACTGTTTTCACAAACGGATTTTTCCGGAGCGCATTCACCTCCGCGAGCGGGATATTCCCGGTGGGCGCGTCGATCTGGTAAATGCTCGAAAGGATCACCTGCAACGGGCTGCCTTTGGCTCCTACCACCATATCGATGCCTTTTAAGTTACGTTTGAACTGTTCGTCGAGCTGTTTGTTCAGCAGCAAAAGCAGGGAGATCATGCCGATACCGAGCGTCAGCAACAATGCACTCAAAAAGCTGTTGAGCTTCTTTTCCCTGAGATTGGCAATGCTGATCTTGAATAGGTTCATGGGAATTGTTTTACAAAAAAACCTGGTTAGAAAACTCGTCTTTGAGGCGCTGGTCGTGGGTAACCACCACCAGGCTTGCACCTATTTGCGCCGACTGCTTTTTCAAAAGCTGGATCACGCGCTGGCAATTATCATCGTCGAGGTTGGATGTAGGTTCATCGGCAAGTATGATATTGGGGTTATTCATCAGCGACCGCGCAATGCTTACACGCTGCTGCTCGCCCTGGCTGAGCTGGTTTGTTTTTTTGGACAAATGATCCGCAAAACCCAGCTGCTCGGCCAATTGCCGCGCTTTTTGGTGATCTTCCTTCTGGTTGGCCAGGTAGTTGGACAGCAAAATGTTATCCAATACCGAAAGTGAACTCACGAAATGGGGCCGCTGATAGATAATGCCGATGTTTTTGGCACGTGTGACAGTAATTTCCTGAGGCGTCAGATTTTTCACAGATTTACCCGCGATCACTACCTCGCCCGATTCCGGCGTGAGCAGCAGCGCCAGCAAATGCAGCAGCGTAGTTTTTCCCTTACCCGACTGACCAAGGATCAGGAGTGTTTCTTTGTCGTTGCAATGAATATCGGGGAAGCTGAATTTTTTCTGAGCGGAATAAGAAAACCGTAGCTGGTTACTCGAAATCATTTTCTGTGGCGCTTTTTGAGTACACAATGATAAGGAAGATTTGTCGTTGAAATGGTGTTGCATCCTGAAGAAAACCAACAACTATTCTATTTTTGCAAAAAAATCGATCTGAAAATGCGTAGAAATTTCGACTTGAGAAGAGTATCCGGAGCGTTGGCTTTAACCTTGATCCTGGGGCTGCTACTGTCTGCCAAAGACGTAAAAGCACAGAACAGAGGTTTCTTCGTTCCTTATTCTACGGCAGGTTTTGGTATTGGTACGTCGAGCTATTATGGTGATCTTGCGCCATACCGTCGCCCGCTGGCTTCTACCTTCAAAATGATCCGCTGGAGCGTCGGCGGAAACTACACACGCCACTTTACACCACGCCTTGCTGCACGCGCTAGCTTCATTTACGCGAGAATCGCCGGTGACGACTACATCATGAACCGCGATTCGAAACACGTCACCAGTATTTACTATGCGCGGAACCTTCATTTCCGCAACGACCTGAAAGAGTTTTCGATTCAGGGTATTTATAAGCTCACGCCCGACAACCGCAGCTATGATCGCCGCCCGCAACTGGGCTGGTACCTCTTCGCCGGTGTCGCACTGACGGCTCATAACCCAAAAGCACTTGATTCGCTGAACGGCGACTGGGTAAAATTGCAGCCGCTTGGAACGGAAGGCCAGGGCAATGAAGGATATGCCAAGCCTTATTCATTAGTTCAGTTTGCGATTCCTCTGGGTATCGGCGTCCGCTATAAAATCAATTCCAAATTCGACATTTCAGCTGAGCTGGGTTACCGCAAGACATTCACAGATTACCTGGACGACGCACATGGTGCCTACGCCGACCCAGCGCTTTTTGCGGATAATCCAACAGCGGCATTAGTGGCCAACCGTACTACCGAGAAATTTGCCGCGCGTAAGGGGACAGACAGAACCAACGATGTGAGGAAATTCATGGATGCCAACTATCCGGGTGCCTTAGCGGCTGGCGAAGATCCATTTGCAAAACTACCTACTACCGGATTTGGGGCACCCGGTACAGAACGCGGTAATAGTCCAACCCAAAAAGATGCTTACCTGTTTGGTATGATCACCGTCCATTATATGTTGCCTTCGCAGGTTAAATGTCCTCCACTGAGATAATAGACTTACCCCGTTGAAATACATTTTCAGACTTTTGAATGAACGGCCGCTGCTGCGGAAATACTTGCCGGTTGTGATGCTGGCAGGTATTTGTTTTTTTCTGACCATCGCACAGGTACGTGCACAGCGGATCGAGTTCGGGGCAGGCATTGGAGGCTTTAATTATCGGGGAGACATCTCGCCTACTTTTCGGCTCCGTTTTTTCAAACCTGCCGGAAGCCTGTTCTTCCGCTTCAATCCCAACCAGGCCCTTTCGCTTCGCGCCGAGGTTGCGGGAGGACTCATCGGTGCCGATGACAGTAAAAGCGACGACCCGTTCCAGCAGGTCAGGAATATGTCGTTCCGAACTACGATATTTGAAGGCAGCGCCGTAGCTGAATATAACTTCCTCAATTTCCAGGACCGCCGGTTCGCTGTCAATTGGAGCCCTTATGTGTTCGGAGGGCTTGGTTTCAATAAGTTTAATCCGAATATCCAAACTGCCTCCTACAAAACATCGGGGCTTGTACTGCCTTATGGTGTGGGTATCAAATACCAGATTCGCCGCCCATGGAACATAGGATTGGAATATGGTACACGGAAAACTTTCACAGATTACCTCGACAACCTCGGCGGCGATCCTACCTCGACCGATAAATTCCAGCAGGGCGATCCTTCCGTAAAAGATACCTACTTTTACGTGCGCCTTTCGGTCAGCTATACCTTCTATAAAATCTTCTGTCCTTGATTTATGAAAAGAATTCTACTGATTGTCTTTGCCTTGATCATCGTTGCATTCGCAGGCTTTTGGGGAGTCAGGAAATATACCAAATCATTCAGTCCCGAGGCAGTCGCGGAAACCAGTCTGAATGGAGTTAAGATTAAAATCTCTTACGGACAGCCCAGCAAAAAAGGTCGGATGATTTTCGGCAGGGAACAGGACAAGGCATTGCTGCCCTACGGCAAGGTATGGCGTACCGGAGCCAACGAAGCGACACTTGTAGAATTTGAAAAAGATATAATAATGGGCGGAAAGCCGGTTAGAGCCGGCACCTATTCGCTTTTTTCAGTGCCGGGACAGAGTACCTGGAAAATCATCCTGAACTCCGAAACCGGACAATGGGGTACAGATTACAATGACGGCAAGAATGTCATGAATGTAGAAGTTCCGATTCGGATCCGCCCGTCAGTTCAGGAAGTATTCCAGATCTATTTTGAAGAAATCCCCAATGGTGTCAATATGGTCCTGAGCTGGGATCAAACGGAGGCACTCGTTCCCTTTACCCACCCTTAGTTCGATGCGGCTTCGGCCAGTTTTGTATGTTTGTTGATGCTATTGAAAAAATAGATCAGTTTACCCGTCCGGTTCACTTTATCATCCGTTATTACGCAGGGAGCGACATCGTTCCAGGTACTGCTACATTGTTTTTTGTAAATGAAGATGGCTTTGCGGTAACGTGCAGGCACGTAGCCCGGCAAATCCTTCATGCGAATAGTATTTACGAAAACTACCTGAAATTCAAGGGCGAACTTCGCAAATTCGAGAAAGACCCTGGCCTTGCCACACAGCGTAATTTGCTGGAAACAAAATACAAGATCGCGTCTGACAGCCCGATTCGCATACTTTTCAATTTCATCCATTGCGTATCGGCCTACAAAGGGCTTACGATCCACCTGCATCCGACGCAGGATCTGGCCATTATCCAATTCCGGAACTACGAATCGAAGCAATACCAGTCTCACGCCCGGTTCCTGAAAGATTCCAGGATGGTGAAGCAGGGCCGCTATTTGTGCCGGCTGGGTTATCCGTTCCCGGAGTTCACCAACTACCGGTACAATAAGCATACGGGAGACATCGAATGGACAACCGAAGGGAAGATTAAGACGCCCAGCTTTCCGATCGACGGCATTATCACCCGCCATATCGGTGACAACAGCGAGGTTGTCGGCATCGAAATGAGCACGCCAGGATTACGCGGCCAAAGTGGCGGACCGCTGTTTGACCAGAACGGCATCATTTATGGAATGCAGAGTTCCACACGCCACCTGCATCTCGGCTTCGACCAGGTGAACCGCGAGGTAACTATCGACGGGCACCGCAAACGGGTCTCCAATTACCCGTTCCTGAACGTCGGGCAATGCGTGCATGTGGATGTGATCAAACAGTTTTTAAAAGAAAAACACATCCGCTATTACGAAGCTGATCCAGCCTGACGGCCGGCGTTGTTACAAGACCTGCATAAGTTCTTCCAGCCTTTTGATATTATAGGTAGGCGATTCATCGAACTTCAAACCCGCCGGATTGAGATACACCGTATCCATACCGACCTGTTTTGCGCCGAGAATATCCGCGATCCAGTTGTCGCCTACCATCAGGCTTTCTTCCGCTGTGGTTTGCGCCAGTTCCAATGCAAACTCGAAAATACGGCGGTCCGGCTTTTTGGCACTGGCGGTTTCGAACGTCACCACATGATCGAAGAAATGGCCGATCTCCGAGCTCGCGATTTTCCTTGCCTGGATTTCGTTGAACCCGTTTGTAATAATGTGCATTCCATAGCCCGCGGTGGACACATAGTTCAGCAAATCGAGCGCGCCTTCCAGCAAATGCTTTTTGGTAGGCAGCGAAGTAAGGTACAGCTCCCCGATTTCCGTATGCTCGGGCGGGCATTCCGCGCCGAGTTCCTCAAAAACCATTCTGAAACGGTTCTCACGTATATAGCTATGGTGCAGCTGTCCCCGATCGAACGCATCCCATAATGCAGTATTAATTTTAAGGAAAGAGCACACAAATGCTTCCAGAGACGGGATTCCGTAGCGGGTAAGCTGGTGATGGTGAAAAATCTCTTCCAGGGATTCGGACGAATTTCTTTCAAAATCCCAAAGTGTGTGATCCAAATCGAAGAAGATATGCTTGTATTTCATATCTGGCAAAAATTCAATTTTTATAAGAAAAGTGAAATTACGATGTCCGGCCGAAAAAAGTAGGGCCCGATATACGAAAATCGATCTAACTCGACACGCGCTTCGTAGATTATTTATTAAGTACTATTATTTATTCTAATATGTCTACGACCTGGTAACAACGAATGCAATGCATCTAAAACATGCACAACTTGTTAACATCTGTTAACGGGAAATAATTTTTCTGCAAAAAGAAACTCAAACATTTGCAAATTATTTTTCAAATCCATTTCTTTGATTCGTATAATTCGAAATGCCGAAAAGTCACATCTAATTTTTCACCAAACCAGAAAGGAGAAACAATATCGATCAACTGCTCTACGTTAACTAAATCGAATAGTAAAATGGAGAAAGTCCAAGTTAGCGACAGTGAGTTGGTAACATTGTATATCCGGGGCAATGAGAAGGCTTTCGAAAAGCTTGTTCAGCGCCATAAGTCGAGAATATACACCACTATTTATCTGATTGTCAAGGATCAATATGTAGCCGAAGATTTATTACAGGATACATTTATAAAAGCTGTTGACACAATAAAAGGTGGGAGATATAACGACGAAGGTAAGTTCCTACCGTGGATTATACGAATCGCACACAACCTCGCCATTGATTATTTCAGACGCGATAAACGCTACCCCAATGTAGTGTTCGAAGATGGGAGCAGTGTTTTCAACACGCTGGATTTTTCGGAAGATTCCGTTGAGTCGATCCAGATTCGTCAGGAAACACATGAGCAGCTGCGGGAGATGATCCAGCGGTTGCCCGACGTGCAGAAGCAAGTTCTGATCATGCGCCACTATGAGGACATGAGCTTTCAGGAAATTGCGGACGCCACGGGTGTGAGTATTAATACGGCATTGGGTAGAATGCGTTACGCGTTGATAAACCTGCGTAAGCAATTTAACCAACGTGCCCCACAGTATGACAAAAACCTTTACTTACGATGATGTTGTAAGGTATCTATATGCCGAAACAACTGAGAATGAAAATGAACAGATTGTTGAGGCGCTCGCTCTTGACGACAACTTGATGAACTTTTATCTCGATTCCCTGGAAATCCAGAATCAGATGAACAAGATCACTCGGACTCCTTCCGAGAACGTGATTTCAGAAGTTTTCAGATACTCGCGACAATTCTCTTCTAAAAGGTCTGCTGCACTCCTTTACTAGGACGAGTCGGCAGATTTTTTTGTTTCCAGCTATCGGTGCGGTAGCTGGAAATTGTCATTATTTTTAAGATTCGGAACGGAAACCCGCCAGCAGGCTACTGTTCCCAGTAGATTTCTATGTCGGAACCTCTTCCTTCATAGGACCATGATCGTATTATGCTAAAAAAAGAACGCTATAAACACTTCCTGGACTATTTCACCCAGAATTTCCCGGAGCCCGAAACCGAATTGCATTATTCCAACCCGTACGAGCTGTTAGTGGCAGTGGTACTATCCGCGCAATGTACCGACAAGCGTGTGAATATGGTCACGCCAAAACTTTTCGAGCGCTTTCCGGATCCAGAGTCGCTCGCCGCCTCCAATTCGGAGGAAGTATTTACCTATATCAGATCCATATCCTACCCTAATAACAAAGCCAAGCACCTCGTAGGATTGGGAAGGATGCTGGTCGAGCAGTTTCACTCGGAGGTACCTTCCACCGTGGAAGAATTGCAAAAGTTGCCCGGTGTAGGGCGTAAAACAGCCAATGTCATCGCCTCGGTGATTTTCAGCATGCCGGCAATGGCGGTTGATACGCATGTTTTCAGGGTGTCTAGAAGACTTGGGCTTGTACCGATGACCGCAAAAACGCCATTGGCTGTGGAAAAGGAATTGGTAGCCCATATTCCGAAGCATTTGATCCACAAGGCGCATCACTGGCTCATCTTGCACGGGCGCTACGTGTGTACCGCGCGCAACCCGCAGTGCTTCCAGTGTCCGCTATCACCATTTTGCAAATACTTTGAAAAAAATGTAAAAATCGACGTTTTTCACTCGTAATTACAACCAATTTTAACTCCTCCGAGTCTACCCTGAAACTAAAACAATCCCATTAATTACTTAGAAAAGAAATGAAGCGTATTAATCTGGTGTGGTGTGTACTACTGACGATGGCGATCGGGGTCTCATCTTGTATGAAAGATGTATCGAGCAGGGACGAAGAGAAAATCGCCGAAAATGAAGCAGCTATCCAAGCCGCGTTGCAGGCGGACAGCTTGGGTTCAAAGGCAGTGAGGGATTCTACCGGCCTCTATTATATTGTCAGAAAGTCTAATCCGGCTGGTCTGAAAGCGCAGCCCGGCGATGCGGCAACCATCAAATACACGGGTTATTTGCTGAACGGAACGAAGGTTATTTCTTCTGTTGAGGATAACAAAACGGAATTCTCTTTCCCCGCCGGCGGAAATGTATACTGGGGCGGTATTGAAATCGGTATTTTCAAAATGAGGGTCGGCGAAAAAACTACCTTCTTTTTGCCTTACTACTTGGCTTCGGGTGCTGTTGACCGTGTTAATATCCCAGCCTATTCTCCTATTCGACTGGAAGTAGAATTTATCAAAACACGTACGGAGCCTCAGCAAATCGATGATTTCATTGCCAAAAAAGGTTACACCGTGTCGGAAAGAAGCACAGATAACCTGGTAATCGTTAGAGCCAACACTGTAACAGGCGATACGATCGGCGTGGGCAAATCCGTGAACGTGAAATATGTGGGAAGGCTCCTCGACGACACTAAATTCGACGAACGTACAGCCAGCTTCATTACCGGCAGCCCCAACACCATCCCTGGCTTCGACCGGGCTATCAGAAAAATGAGAAAGGGTGAAAAAGCAATTATCGTATTTCCTTCTGCACTTGCGTATGGCAAAAACGGAAGCAGCTCGATCCTTCCCTATTCTCCGCTTCAATTTGAAATTGAGATTCAAAACTAAGTTTTGAAGCAATCGTCTACGATCGAGGCTATAAGCTTTCTGTCATCGTCACTAAGATTTGACCCTGAAGGCAAGCAAAGTCCTTGATGAAACAACCTTTCTGAAACGCTACCTCCAAACCGGGGTAGCGTTTTGTATATTTGCTGGCAATGCATCGGCTTCCACACGGGCCGCGATTCGATACCATTTGCCAAAAGTGCATTATGAACAAGCGAGGGGCATTCACCTGCGATTGTCAGCGCAGTTAGCCAACGATTCGAAAACATATCGATGGCTCCATCCTGAAAATCGATACCAGGGTTTTTGTGCAGGGAAATTTGATAAAACTGAAAGTTGCCCCGGCGCATCCAGACTCTCTCACCGACTACCTCCAACTGCCCCCGCCCTATTCCCGCACAAACATTGCTCATCCGATAGTTGTACCCCACCGCGCTATGCTCGTAATGCGCGACAGGCTCACGCGCCTGCGTGGCCAGAAAACGTGCTTTTTCTACAAGCCCCGCATTATCCGACAGCAATGCCCCGCCTCCGGATGTCGTAATGATTTTATTTCCATTAAAAGAGAAAATTCCGATATCACCAAACGTACCTACTTTCCTGCCTTTATACTCAGAACCCAAAGCCTCCGCAGCGTCCTCTATCAAAGGGATCCCATATTTCCTGCACAAATACAAAATCTCGTCGAGCATGGCAGGCATGCCGTATAAATGCATTACAATCACTGCTTTTGGCTTTTGACCCATTTGCAGATAATGCAGTATTGCATCTTCCAACGCATTAGGGCACATATTCCAGGTAGTAGCCTCGCTATCGATAAAAACGGGTGTCGCGCCTACGTACATGATCGGATTTGCAGTGGCCACGAAAGTCAATGACTGACAGAGCACAATATCGCCCTTGCCAATGCCCATAGCAAGCAATGCAAGGTGTATGGCAGCTGTACCCGACGATACGGCCAATGCATATTTGCTGCCGGTATATTGGCATAGCTCTGCTTCGAACGCGTCGATATTCGGTCCGATATGCGCAATCCAGTTGCTATCAAACGCTTCCTGAATGTACTTCATCTCCCGCCCGCTCATATGCGGAGGCGACAGGTAAATTTTGTATCGCATAGTGTGTTTGTTTTATTGAATGATTCTCGCAGGGTTACCCATCACTTTGGCATAATCGGGAACATCTCGTACCACCACGGAGCCCGCGCCGATGATACATTCTCGACCGAGTTTCACACCCGGCAGTACCACGCTTCCCGCGCCTACAAGCGTGCATTCACCTACACGCACGCCCCCGCATAGCGTAGCGCCCGGGCCTATGTGCGCAAAGTCATCGATAATGCATTCATGATCGACGATCGCCGCAGTGTTAATGATAACGTGATTCCCGATCTGACAATCGACTTGCATGACCGCCTGATGCACCACTACTACGCCGTGACCCAAGCTTACGTGATCATCGATCGTTGCCGTGGGGTGGATAGCAATACCAAAAGCATGTGCAACTTTCCCCGCTATCTTCCGGCGCATGAAGTTGTCGCCAATGGCTATTATCAACTTTTCATTCTGCATGACCAGGGTGTCATAAACAGCGGGAACACACTGACCAGACCATTTCACATTTTGCCAATGATCGTCGAACAGACCTGCAAGCTGCTCCCCACATGCCGAAAGTATGCTTGCCACTACCTTAGCATGCCCGCCTGCTCCGTAGATCAGCATGTCGCATTGCCTTTGAAAGGTGAAGCATCGATAACAGCATCCGTGGCTTGATGCATAAACAACACCCCGAAAGCCGTTTCGAAGATGATCCTGACATCGAGCGCCGGAGAAAGGTTATCCACATAAACCAGATCCAATTCAAACTTTTCGCCCCAACTCAACTTGTTTCGTCCATTAATTTGAGCGAGGCCGGTCATTCCCGGTTTCACCGCATGGCGTAAACGCTGTTCAGCATTATAAAGCGGCAAGTATTCCGGCAGCAGGGGTCTTGGGCCGACAATACTCATATCGCCCGATAGCACGTTCAAGAACTGCGGCAGTTCGTCGATCGACGATTTGCGGAGTAAACTACCGAGTCTGGTAACAGGACGCCCGTCGCCATGCATGGTCCTGAATTTCAGAATTGTGAATAACTCCTCATTCAGCCCAGGCCTGATTTGCATAAAGAATGGATTGCCTTTAAAATGCACCCATAAAACAGGCAGCAGCACAACAAAAAACGGCAACGAGGTAATCAACCCCATTGCCGCCAGTAAAATGTCTAAGATTCTCTTTCCTTTTGAACGATACATAGATCATACGTTAAACAGCTCCGGATATTTATCTGGGGCCGCTTCGCGCATGATTTCGTAAACAGTTTCAAAAATGTCGTCCATATTGGGTTTTGAGAAATAATCTCCGTCCGAACCGTAAGGTGGGCGATGGTCTTTCGCTGCGATGGTCGCCGGTGCCGAATCGAGCCAGCGGTAAGCCTGCTGCTTTTCCAAAACCTGCTGCATCATAAAACCCGACGCACTTCCGGGCAAATCTTCGTCAGCGAAAATCACCCGATTCGTCTTTTTAATGGACTCCACTATCCGGTTGTCGACATCGAACGGCAACAAAGTCTGTACGTCGATGACTTCAACTTCAATTCCTGAACTCTGCAATTGAGAAGCGGCCTCCATTACTATACGACACATTGAGCCATAGGTAACAATAGTGAGGTCATTTCCTTCTCTTAAAATTTCAGGCTGGCCTAGCGGAATGTAATAATCGCCCACATTATCGGGCATCACTTCTTTCTGACGGTACGAATTCAGCGGTTCTACAATCAATGCAGGATCGTCGCCTTTCATCAATGTGTTATAAAAACCTGCTGCCTGCGTGAAATTCCGCGGAACGATCACGTGCAAGCCACGCAAGCTGCTGAGCATTGTGCCCATAGGAGAACCGGAATGCCATATTCCTTCAAGGCGATGCCCCCTGGTGCGGATAATCAGCGGGGCTCGCTGCCCCCCGGCTGTTCTGTATCGAAGCGATGCCAGGTCGTCTGTGAGCGTCGCCAGGGCATAGTAGATATAATCGAAATACTGAATTTCAACAATCGGCCGCAAGCCGCGCATGGCCATGCCTATTCCCTGGCCGATGATCGTCGTTTCACGGATACCCGTGTCGGTAATGCGGATTTCCCCGTATTTTTCCTGTAAGCCGGCAAAGCCCTGGTTCACGTCCCCGATAAAACCGATGTCTTCGCCCAATGCCACCACGCGCGGGTCCTTTCCGAAAAGCACATCGAAATAGGTTCGTATCACCTCGCGCCCGTCGACAACGGGGCTATCCTCCGAATATACGGGGCTTACCGGCTCAACGAGCATTGGAGAGTAGCGTGTTTCGCTGTATAAATGGGTATTGAAACGCTCCTTATTTGCATTCAAATTATCCCTCAAAAATGTCTGCAAAGTCAATTTCTCTGCATTTTCTTCTCTACCGGCAATCCTCAGCACCTTACGCACCGTCGCGATCATATCGCGGCGAACGGGCAGGTAAGTCTTTTGCAATTCCAGAATCGCATTATTTATTTCCGCGGCGGAGCCACTTGCCTGGGCTACGTCCTGCAAAAGCCGGATCGTCTCGGTATATTCTTTATCCAGCTCTTTCCGGTAGGCTTGCCAGGCTTCATTGCGTTCGCTGAGCGCCTTTGCTTTTGCCTCCGCTTCGATCTGTTCCAGCTCCTCGTCGGTGGCGTAGCCATTTTTCAGTATCCAATCCCGGAAACGCACATTACAATCATGCTCCCGCTCCCAAGCCAACCGTTGTTTCGATTTATAGCGCTCGTGCGAGCCGGAAGTAGAATGCCCCTGGGGCTGCGTCAGTTCTGTCACATGTACCAGCACCGGCACATGTTTCTCGCGACTGATCCTGCCAGCTTTTTGATAGGTTTCCACCAGTGCAGGATAGTCCCAGCCATTCACGGTCAGGATTTCGATACCGTCGCCATCTTCGTTGCGTTGCAGTCCTGCCAATGCTTTCGAAATGCTGCCTTTTGTAGTCTGATACTCAACGGGAACCGAAATTCCGTAGCCGTCGTCCCAAACCGAAACGATCAGCGGTATTTGCAACACGCCCGCCGCATTCATCGCCTCCCAGAACATCCCCTGGGACGTAGAAGCATCCCCGATCGTCGCGAATACGACCTCATTTCCATCACGGGAAAACGTGGTCATATCGTGCAGTTCGGCATTCTCGCGGTATAATTTGGAAGCATATCCAAGGCCTACCGAGCGAGGGATCTGCCCGGCGGTGGAAGAAATATCACAAACGGAATTATGCAATTTAGTCTGATCAAGCCAGTCGCCATTCTCATCTACCCAGCGTGTCGAGAAGTGACCGTTCATCGAGCGCCCGCCCGTGTTTGGCTCGTGTTCGAGATCCGCATGAGCATACATTTGGGCAAAAAATTGCTGCCAGGTAAGATTCCCGACAGCCGCTTCGATGGTCTGATCCCGATAATAACCCGAGCGAAAATCACCCGGTTGAAAAACTTTGGAAAGTGCAATTTGTGCTACTTCCTTTCCATCTCCAAAAATCCCGAATTTAGAACGGCCGCCCATGGTATCCTTCCTCCCCAGCAAACTTACCTGACGACTCTCGCATGCCAAGCGGTAATCGTCGATAATCTCTTCCTTACTCAAAACACTGGAACCGGTCAAACTATCATTTTGAAGCATAAGCAAAAATCACGGGTTTTAATCCGTAAGTTAAATTACGTTTTTTTGAATGCAAGCCAAAATTAGGCAGGAAAATAATAACCGCGGCATCGGAACGCCTAACTTTTGGGGCATTGTTAATATTGGTTAATGATTATTATATTTAGCTTTTTAAGCGTTAATCTTGTTTAACAGTAAGTTTTTCACCACTTAAAGTATAGTTACAACTATGAAAGTATTCTTTTCAGCGCTGGTTTTAATCCTCGGGCTGACCACCGTAAGTTTTGCACAGAAAGGTGTTCTGAAATTTAAAGAAGAAACGCACAAATTCGGTAAAGTACCACAAGGCACTCCTGTTACGCACGAGTTTGTATTCACCAACACAGGTTCAGATCCAGTGATCCTTTCTAACGTAACCGTTTCATGCGGATGTACTACACCTGTATGGTCTAAGGACCCTGTACTTCCAGGTAAAACCGGTTCGGTAAAAGCTACTTTCAACGCGCAGGCAGCAGGTCCTTTCAACAAACCTGTAACTGTTTTCAGCAACACTGAAGGTGGTTCCATTACCCTTTACCTGAACGGAGAAGTGGTTCCAAAAGCTGCGAAGCCAGCTTCCAAATAAGCATTATCCGCAAGCATTGCAGTGGCCGTTCCAGTGGGACGGCCATTTTTGTTTTTAATACAAAACAATTGATTAATAAGCAGCCCTATCGTAGAATGACCGGCGACGGGTCACTTTCAGGTCTTGCAGGATGGCCGACTTCACTTTCAATGTGAAGGAGTAGTTACTCGCACGGGCCGCGCTTCCGGCGAATGGTGTCCAGTTGAAGCTCATATCCCAGCAATGCAGATCGCGCGTAAGGCCCAGCTGCGTGATTGTCGGCTGGAACGCCACGAAGTCGAAACCGGTGCTAAGGGTTACTTTCAGGTTTTTGGACAAGCTCAGATCACCCGTAGCCTGGATGGCCTGGATAATCTGCGCTTTTGACAAGCCCGGCTTTGTAAGTCCGAAGTTATAGTTCAGCGAGACATTCCAGGGGATATTGAAGTCTACGTACAATTCGGGGTTTTGCGCAATAAATTCCCTCGCTTCTTCCTTGGCTTTGGCATTGGGATCGTTGGGATTGGTAGTCTGCGGGTTCTTGTTGTTTGTGTTGGAAGAGCTGCTTTTGGGTGAAAAACTGGTTCCCAATGTGAACCCGAGGCTTTGCAAGTTGGCAAGGCCCTGCCCTGATGTAATCGCATATTTATTGACCTTCGTCCCCACCTGATTCCCGATAATGTTAGGGTTCGCCACGTAGGTATACGGGTCGAGATTCATATTGAAGTTCAGGTTCAGGTTCCGCCCGATCCGCGCATTCGCATTGATGGTAATATTCGATAAATTCAACGAGTCGGCGAGCAGGTTATAGCTACCGCCGAGACTCAGGTTATCGAGCAGCGAGACTTTCTCGAACTGTTGTGCCGCAGTATCGCTCTTGCTTTTGAGCTTCATTTCAAATGAGTTGTTCAAACTAAATGAAATGACACTCGACGCCCGTCCATTACTCACGCCCGATCCTACCCCGCGGAATTTCGACAACGAAAGATCACGCACATTGCCTTTCTTGTCTTCAAGCTGGATATTTTGATAAAAACCGAATGCATCTCCGGAAAAATCAGGCGTGTAGGTAAAAGACACGGAAGGAATTACCGTGTGCCGGATGGCCTCCAACCTTTTCCCTCCAAAGAAGAAGGTCCCATAGAAACGCGTGTTCATCCCCGCACCGAAATTGTAGGAATACTCCGTACCGACCTTTTTAAGCGTATCAATCCGGATCGAATCGCGACCCGTTTTGGTGTAACGGTATTGCTTGGTAAATACCTCACCCGAAAGCGACATGCTGGGTGTGATATTCACAAAACGCAGGACTTTGAAGTTGGGTAACGAGATCGGAAGACTATACCGGCCTGTGAACTGCGCATCTTTAAGCATGTCCGGCAGGTTATCCAGGTTGAAAGCTACAATCTTGGTCTTTTTGAGACGGGTCGTATCGATTTTCGCGTCCGTGATCACGAAACCAAGGCTGCTGTAAGACGTGTCAATGGCCGTCAGTGCATTGGCAAGCGCATAATTACCGTTGAAGTCCAGCCCCAGACGGAAGCTTTCGTACCAGCGGCCGCGGCCGCCTTTCAATGCGAACGGGGCAATCTGATTTACCCCAAAACTAAAATCGGTAGAAACGTTGGTCTTGCCGTTTTCACGCTTCTGGGTGGTAGGATTTATCTGTCCGAAGTTCTGGTTCACGCGCAACGATCCCGCCGCACGCATGTACTGCCCGAAGGTGCGGTTGTATTGTACGGAAGAACTGGCGACGTTGGACGTATATTTGTTTACATTGAATTCCTGTTGCTGGTTATAGGTATTGCTACTCACGTTCACATTCGCTGAAAACGTCGAGTTACCCCTTGCCTTTGGCGCATGCGACCATACGATGCTGAAATCGTTGGTAACTCCGAGGCCGAAAGACCTTTGGACCTCATCACTGGATTTGTTTCGGTTGAAACGTAGCGAGAGGTTACCCGAATACTGGTAGCGTTTGATATAGCTCGATGTGAGCCCCAGCCCCCAGCTGCTGTTGGAGTAAATCTGGCCGGTGACAATCGCATTGACATACTCGCTGATCGCAAAGTAGTAACCGCCGTCGCGCAGGTAAAAACCGCGTCCGTTCGGTTCCTCTCCATACGTCGGGATAATGACGCCACTCGTTCCGTTCTCCTTCTTTTTCGGGAACGGGAAAAAGCCGAATGGCAAGCCTATCGGCAATGGCACATCGCTGATGACCAGGTTAAAAGGCCCCGAAATCACCTGCTTCTTGTTCACCATTTTGATTTTCGGCGCATTAATGAAGTAATGCGGGTGGGTAAGATTACAGGTCGTGTAAATGGAGTGCCTGATATAGAAATTGCCTTCCGTATCCTTCTTGACCTTGTCTCCCCGGATGTTTCCATCGCCCTCCTGGGTAACGATCCCCTGGATCAGGGCCTTTTTGGATTTAAAATTATAGCGTATCTCCTTGGTATTATACGTCTCCGGCCCATCCTGAAAAATCGGCTCGCCGGCCATTTTTTTTGCCGTTGAGTCATAAGTCCCGATCGCGTAAACTTCGTTGGTAATCCAGTTGAGACGGATATAATTGGCTTTGAGATTAATGGTTCCGTAGTTCACTTCCGCATTTCCATACAAGTGGACCTGCTTTAAAACGGCGTCCATTATCGTGGAATCTTCCGCGGTGTATTCTACGGTATTTTCGAGATCGTCGGGATTTTTGAGTGTGTCGGCGGCAGTCGAATCAGCCGTTAAGCCTTTGCCTGTCAAGGTACTATCGCCCCCGACGCCCCCTCTTGGAATGGACGCACCGGGTTGACCGGCACGGGAAGTATCCGCACCTGCTTGTTTTTGCACTGTAAGAAGGGAATCCGCTGATTGCTTTGCAGAAGCCGAACTTTTAAGCTTACCCTGATTTTTCCCGGAACCCTTGGAGCGTTGCTGCACACATGCCACAGTGCTGAACAGGAGAAACGCCGCAACTACCGACGATATAATAATCGCCTTTCTTTTCAGTTCTAACAATTAGCGTATTTTTGCATAACGAATTTCAAAATTAGCAGAGAAACCCCTTTCGCGTAAGGCCCCAACTAAAAAATAATGTTAAAACTTCTTAAATTAGTAATTGTAGCAAGTTTTTTGCTGGCTAGTGTCGCCTTTGTTTTTCAGCAAGAACCGGTTACTGCGAAGTCGGGAAGCAAAGTTAATACAGTCGTAATCGACGCCGGACACGGCGGCAAAGACCCCGGCACCAGGGGCAAATATACCAAGGAAAAAGATGTGGCACTGGCCGTGGCACTGGAACTTGGCAAGAAGATCAAAGAAGAAACGCCGGATGTAAAAGTACTCTTCACACGCTCTACCGACGTATTCATCGAACTCGGCGAGCGTTCTGCATTCGCCAACCGCAACAATGCCGACCTTTTCATTTCCATCCATTGCAATGCCACACCCCGTTCCAGGTCCGTGAGAGGTACCGAAACGTTCGTCATGGGTTTGCACAAAACCGAGGGTAACCTGGAAGTAGCGAAGCGCGAAAACTCGGTAATCTTGCAGGAAACGAATTACAAGCAGAAATACAAAGGCTTCGACCCCGACTCGCCGCTCGCGCACATCATGCTCGCGAATTACCAAAGCGCATTCATTTCCAGCAGCTTGAAACTGGCAGATTTGATCGAAAAGAAATTTCAATCGATCTCCGAGCGCGACAGCCGCGGTGTAAAACAGGCGGGATTCCTCGTGCTGTGGCGCTGTGCAATGCCCAGCGTGCTGATTGAAACCGGCTTCCTTTCATCCCCCGACGAAGAGGAATACCTGAGCTCCGAAGCCGGACAGGAAGAAGTGGCCAAATGCATTCATTCGGCATTTATGGCGTACAAAAAAGATATGGACCGGTAGCTCAACGGTCACATATTGCTTTGATTTGTCAAAACAATTTTTGATACTTTGGTGTTAATACCGCTTAACCTGCCGCTGCTGCAAGCAGGACAAACCAATAGTCCATGAAAATATCAAGAGAAGCAAAAGTCGGAGCCATGGCACTTTTCGCCATCATCATGCTGTATTTCGGCTTCCACATCCTCAAAGGCTCCGACGTTTTTTCCAGAACTTATAAATACCACATCGTTTACGACAATATCGACGGACTGACCGCCTCCAACCCTGTTTTGCTGAACGGCTTGAACGTGGGCCGCGTGCAGGAGATCAAACTGCTCCAAAACCGCGGGAACCAGCTACTCGTGACGATCGACGTGCAAAAAGGCATTATAGTACCCCAGGGAACCGGCGCGGTACTCGCGGATGGCGGCCTGCTCGGAGGCAAGGTAATCCACCTCGCAATGGGTGCCGGCGCTCCGATGAAAGACGGCGACACGCTTGTAGCCAAAAAGGAATCGGGTATATCCGCCGTTTTGCAGGAAAAAGCATTGCCGCTCGTCTCCCACGCCGACTCCCTCATTAAAAACCTCGATCTCGTCGTAGGTGGCTTCCAGGAAACGGGTTTGATCCTCAACCAGGTTTTGAAAAATTATAACCAGACAGGTACGAGCTTGCAGGGTCTTTTGGCGGAAAACCGTGCGAATCTGCTGGCGATGACGTCCAACCTCAACAAACTCACGACTTCGCTCGTCGAGACTGAAAAGGAATTGAAGCCATTACTTGCCAAAACCGGCACACTGGCCGATTCGCTGAATGCATTGCGCCTGGGCGAAACCGTGACGAGCGCGCGGAAGACGATCGAAGAACTGCATACCCTGCTGGCAAGCGTCGAATCGGGCAAAGGAACTGCCGGCAAACTTGTGAAGGACGAGACCTTGTACAATAACCTCAACCGTACGATGATCAGCATGAACAAGCTGCTCACTAACTTCCGCGAGCATCCAAAGCGGTATATCAATGTATCGGTTTTCGGTAAAAAAGATAAGGGACCCGCTGAGTCGCCGCTTGATACGGCTACTACCATTAAATAGGGCCTGACATTTTAAATAAATATGAAAGTCGTTTGCTTACCGGTGAACGACTTTTTACATTTGAAATAAGCCCATTTCCATTACTCACACCATTCTTCATCATCATGACCAGCCAGGAAAGCCTACCACACCTCATCGAAATCCTGAACCAGAAATACGAGCAGGTAAAGCTCGGCGGCGGCGCAAAAAAAATCGAAGCGCAGCATCAGAAGGGCAAACTCACCGCACGTGAAAGGATCGACTACCTGACCGATCCGGGCTCGCATTTCCTCGAAATCGGCGCATTTGTCGGCGATGGCATGTATGAAGAAGAAGGCGGCTGCCCGTCGGGCGGCGTGGTGACAGGTATTGGATATGTTTCAGGAAAACAATGCATGATCGTCGCCAACGACGCCACGGTGAAAGCCGGTGCGTGGTTCCCGATTGCGGCCAAAAAGAACTTGCGCGCACAGGAAATCGCAATGGAGAACCGCCTTCCGGTCATTTACCTTGTGGATAGTGCGGGTGTGTTCCTGCCGATGCAGGCGGAAGTATTTGCCGATAAGGAGCATTTCGGCCGCATTTTCAGGAATAATGCACAAATGTCGGCCATAGGTATCGTGCAGATCTCGGCCATTATGGGCGCTTGTGTAGCAGGCGGAGCCTATTTGCCGATCATGTCCGACGAGGCTTTCATTGTGGAAGGTACCGGTTCGGTGTTTTTGGCCGGGCCTTATCTGGTCAAATCGTCGATCGGCGAAGATATCGATGCGGAGTCGCTCGGCGGGGCAGCTATGCATTGCGAAATCTCCGGCGTTACCGACAACAAGTTTCCCGACGATAAATCCTGCCTGGATGCCATCAAAAGACATATTGATAAAATAGGGAAACCATTATCCGCCGGTTTTGACCGCAAAAGCCCGCAAATACCTGTCCGCCGGCCGGAAGAGATTTACAACCTGCTTCCTACCGACCGACTGAAACCCTACGACGTGCTGCCTATTCTGGAGTGCATGGTGGATAACTCGGAACTCGACGAGTACAAACCCGATTATGGCAAAACCCTCATATGCGCTTATGCGCGTGTGGACGGCTGGGCGGTTGGCATCGTCGCCAACCAACGTAAAATGGTACGCTCCGGCAAAGGCGAAATGCAAATGGGCGGAGTCATTTATGCCGAAGCAGCCGACAAGGCCGCCCGTTTTATCATGAATTGCAACCAGAAAAAGATTCCGCTTGTTTTCTTCCATGATGTGACCGGCTTTATGGTCGGCAGTCGTGCGGAGCAGGGAGGCATTATCAAAGACGGCGCTAAAATGGTGAATGCAGTGGCCAACTCAGTGGTACCGAAGTTTACATTCATTATCGGGAACTCCTATGGAGCGGGTAACTACGCCATGTGCGGTAAGGCCTACGACCCGCGACTGATATTTGCCTGGCCGACGGCCCAAATGGCGGTGATGAGCGGCGCTACGGCTGCCCGTACCTTGCTGCAAGTACAAACAGCTACCCTGAAAGCAAAAGGCGAGACGATTACGCCCGAGGCGGAAAAGGAATTACTGAACCAGATTACTGATCGCTACAACCAGGAATTATCTCCTTACTATGCCGCCGCGCGGCTTTGGGTCGATGGCATTATCGATCCTGTGGAAACGCGGCGCATTATCTCGGAAGGCATTAAAGCCGCCGACCAGGCACCCATTGAAAAACCATTCAATGTGGGTGTCATTCAAGTTTAATTGTAATCTAAACCTGTTATTATGTCTGAAAAAATAGCGTTTCTCGGACTCGGGAACCTTGGTACTCCTATCGCTGAAAGCCTGCTCGAAGCGGGTTATGAATTGGTCGTTTGGAACAGAACTGCCTCCAAGGCGGAGCCATTGATCAAACTCGGTGCCACCGTGGTGGAAAACCCCATCGACGCCATTACTCCCGGTGGGCTCGTATTTTCAGTCCTCGCCGACGATGCGGCAGTGGAAGAACTGTTTTCGATGGAACTCGTCGAAAAGCTCGGAAAAGACGGTGTGCATATTTCCATGAGCACCATTTCGCCTGAGACCTCGCGCCAGCTCGCGCAGATACACGAGTGGTATAGCGCACATTACGTGGGCGCGCCCATATTCGCCCGCCCGGAGGCCGTACGCGCAAAAGTGGGTAACATTTGTCTTTCGGGCAATGCAGCCGCGAAAGAGCGCATTAAGCCTATCGTTCAAAGTTTCGTAAAAGGCGTATTTGATTTTGGAGATGATCCGGGGGCCGCGAATGTGATCAAGCTGGCAGGAAACTTCATGATCGCGTGCAGCCTCGAAATGATGGGCGAAGCATTCACGATGGCCGAAAAGAATGGTATTTCAAGACAAAGCATTTACGAAATGCTCACCTCAACCTTGTTTGCAGCCCCTATTTTCCAGAATTACGGTAAAATAGTGGCACAGCATGCCTATGAGCCCGTCGCATTCCGCTATCCGCTCGGTTTGAAAGACATTAACCTAACACTTCAAACCGCCTCGGACGTAAATGCGCCGATGCCTTTTGCGGATATTATCAAGAACCGCTTCATTTCCGGCCTGGCCAAAGGTCGCGAAAACCTCGACTGGGGTGCATTGGCGCTGGGAGCGTCCGACGATGCCGGCCTGACGAAGTAGCCACAAAAAAGCCGATTCAGCGTGTCCCTGACAGAGCACACGGAATCGGCTAAATATTGACGGCGCGTGCCAACCTCCGGGTTGGCACTACCTATGTCGCCGATCTCTGATCGGCCATGCTATATCGTTATCGCCCGACCTGCTCGCTGTAACGCCGCGGGTCATACCCTTTCGCAAACAGCGGATATTGGTCAAAAATGCGCCTTACAACGCTTCGGTAATGGTTATTGGAACCTTCCGTTCCTTTGAATATCCCCGAAGCATAGCCTCTCCAAACCACCTGGTCACTTTCCGCGTCGATTAGTGAGACAATCAATGTGCCCTTGTCGAGCGCATATTTGATCGGTTCATAGCGGAATCCCTCATTCTCCGTATCTACCCAGTTCTTGATCACCGGCTGCATATAGCCCTGGTAACGCAGGTTATCGTAGAAAATACCATAATTCACCAGCAGCGTAGGCTTTTCGGCAGTGAGCTTATAGCCCCTTACCTGCATCTGGCGACGGATCGCCTCATAAATTTCGGTGCAAAGATTATTGGTATCCCTCTCACATTCCAGAAACGTATAAGAAGAGTAATCTTTAAAATTGGTTTCGTAGCTGTAATCATGCTCCACAAACACTTTCCGGCCACTGGAACACCCTGCAATCACGACTACGAGCAGTAAAGCAGCATAAATAGAAATAGACCTCAGCATAAGCATTTAAATTTGTCAGGTTGTGAATTAAGATATATCAAGAATGTATTTTGAATACTCCTCTTACACCACCAATAGCTTATGCCGCACTGTAAATCTATCCCAAATAATAAGCTATTGATCTGCGCATTTCAGCTGCCGTTACTACGATGTCAAAGGCACATTGCCCGGCCCCACTCAGCAATGAAAACCTGATTTCTTTTCCTTTATTCTTCTTGTCTTGCCGCGTCAGCGCGATAATCTCCTCGATATCCTCCGGTTTGATCTTCACCTTGCCGTACGTCGCGAACAAGAACTCCTCAATATCTGTCAGCGTCTGCTGATCGATCATTTTCCGCTCGAACGACAGGTAGGCTTCCATAATCATCCCCACCGCAATCGCTTCCCCGTGGAAAAGCCGCTGATTAGCAGGTTTATTCAAAAAGCACGTCTCCACCGCGTGGCCGAGCGTATGCCCGAAATTCAATATCTTCCGCAAGCCTTTTTCCGTCGGGTCCTGATCCACTACCTGCTGCTTAATCTTCACCGAATGCGCAATCAGGTCCGGCCATTTCTGCTCTTCAAAATCCTTAGCCCGGATTTCTTCCCATTTCGCACCGTCGGCGATCAGGCAATGCTTGACAATCTCTGCAAATCCCGAACGTATCTCCCGCTCCGGCAAAGTCTTCAAAAACACCGGATCGATGAGCACGCTTTTCGGGATATTGAATACGCCCAGATGGTTTTTAAACCCCTGAAAATCAATCCCCAATTTCCCTCCCACACTAGCGTCCACCTGCGAAAGCAAGGTCGTCGGAACCTGGATAAAATCTATTCCACGCTTATACACCGCGGCGCAGAAACCACCCATGTCGCCGATCACCCCTCCGCCCACATTGATCACCAATGCATGCCGGTCGAGTTCGTCTTTCGTCATGGCCTCCCAGATTTTCTCGCAAGTCGCCAATGTCTTATGCGCCTCGCCGCTGGGAACGGTTACAATACTATGCTTGGGCAAAAACGCCTTCAAAATCGGATAACAGTGCCGTTTGGTGTTGTTATCGGCTATTACTATAATTTTTGAATACTGCTTGGAACTCAAAAAATCCGGTAGACTCTCGCCTATCGGTGCAATTACTACTGACTGGTTCATTCTAGACTATCATTGAGACGGGCTCATCACAGATACGATGAGTGCAACCAAATGGATGCGTTGATTTCCAGTATTTTAAAATAAAATTTTGGAAAACCATTTTAAAGATAGCAATTATTATGCTTATCAAATAATCATTTAGATTTTGTATCCCGAGAAATTTTTCCACAGGTCGCATTCCCAGTTCAAATGCCTGTGCCACGGCTCGTTTGCTTTTTATTTCGTAAAATTGCCGTTTGGTTAAGATTATCCACCTTTATCTTCATAATAACTGCAACAAATGAGTGCTCCGCTGATCTCTGGAATTCAACAGGTAGGAATTGGTTGCCAGAACGTGCCTGAAACCTGGAAATGGTACCGGCAAGTGCTGGGTTTCGACGTTCCCATATTCGATGAAAAAGCGGATGCGCCGCTCATGACGCCCTACACCGGCGGCAAAGTACAATCGCGGCAGGCGGCCCTGGTTCTCAATATGGCCGGAGGCGGCGGATTGGAAATCTGGTCGTTCACCAGCCGCGTTTCGCAACCTGCGAATTTCAAGGTGGAGATCGGCGACCTCGGCATTAATGCCATCCGTTTCAAAGCTCCGGACGTTAAAAAGGCACATGACTGGGTGAAGAGCCATTCCAAAGAAGCGACCGGCCCGCTTGCCAAGTTGCCCGAAGGCGAAGGCTTCTGGGGAACCGACCCATATGGTAATGTATTTCAGATCACCAGCGATGCTACCTGGTTTCAGACTAAGGGCAAAAACGTAGGTGGCGTAGCTGGCGTCGTAATCGGCGTATCGGACATAGATAAGGCCGCTGTCTTTTATCAGAACCTGCTGCAACCGCTGAACATCGTTTACGACAAAACAGGCGTTTTCGAAGACCTGCCGACCTCCATTCCCGGCCAGCGTTTCCGCCGAATGCTCCTTCGCAAAAGCTTTACGCCTGATGGTGCATTCAGCCGCCTGCTGGGCGACGTGCAGATCGAGCTCGTGCAAGCGCTCGACCGCACCCCTAAAAAGATATTCGAAAACCGCTACTGGGGCGATTGCGGATACATTCACCTGTGTTTCGACACACTGGATATGGACGCACTGAAAACCAAACTGCAAGCGCAAGGTTACCCATTCACCATCGACAGCGAGAGCTCATTCGGTATGGAAAATGCGGCGGGGCGCTTCGCCTACCTGGAAGATCCTGATGGAACGTTGATCGAACTCGTAGAAACGCACAAGGTTCCTATTCTGAAAAAGCTGGGCTGGTTTTTGGATTTGCAAAAACGAGGATTAAGAAAACCCCTGCCGAACTGGATGTTGAAGGCGATGGGGTTAGGGAAGGTGAAAGATAAATAATACAAATTGCACCTTTCTTAAATACAATTATTTGAGATTAACCATGCAAATTTGCACTTGACTTGCAAATTTGCATGGTTAATCTCTTTTTGGTCAAGCCAAAGGCCTCACCATTTGCTGCCTATCCAGGCCAGTAACGGCAAACCAACAAACACACCCAATCCAACTTGCCAGCCCACAAATACAGCGACGATAATGGAAAGCAGCGCGACAATCACAGGATACAAATACAGCAGCATACCAAACAGCACAGAATCATAAAAAACCGACCGCGCGGTAAGCTTAGCTGCTTTGCCCTCGAAGAAAGAATATAATGGCAAATGAACCGTACGTCCGATCCACCCAATGGCGCCTGGTAATGGGTTACTTTTCGCTTTCGGTGTTGCGCACTGATCAAAGAACGCATTGAGCTGGCGTTGCTGCTCGGCTTTCGGTAAGTCGGCGGGAACAGTGAGGATTTCGGCGTTCATCTTCTGATCGAGGATTTCGTTGAATTCCCGGAGCCATTTTTCATATTCCTGCGGACTGGTCTGGATGTCGTCCGCAGCAATGGCTTCCCCGAAATTCAAGGAAACGCGTTTACCGGGGCCACGGAAGTTTTCGTAGTTGAGGCCGGTCGGAATGACTTTCATACTTTGCAGCGCGTCGTCGCCATACCAGATTTTATAGGCCATCCGCGCAGTACCTTTGCCGAGGGGCCGAAGGCGCCATTCATTTACACAAATACCTTCGGAAAACACGACTACCGCATCGCCCTTTTTCAGCGCATCATGGCTTTCCTGTGCAGTAACATCATGATTTTTAACATATTGCCGACCTTCCGAACCACGAAAAACCGGGATCAGGTTGATCTGCCGGAGCCAGAATGCGGCCGCTTTTTTACGGAACACGTCGCCGCGAGTGAGCGTATGAATGGGTTGTTCCAAAACAGAACCGATGACTACGGCATCGAAAAAAGAATCGGGATGGTTGGAGGCCAGCAGCAGCGGCGCCCCTTTGGGTAATTTATCGAAATTGACTACGCAAAGCTTTCTCAGATAAATAGGCAATGCCAGACGGACCAGAAAACGCGAGAAATAGTAAAACAAAGTTCAAAAAGTAAGTTTTTGCAAAATTATGGGATTATTTTTTTATTCAATCCTAACGGCCAGGGTATTCTGCTCCGGCGAGTTTGCTACCTTTGGTGCCATCTGTAAAGCCTAATGCGAGATTGGAATGCGTTTAAAAGATTATCCCGAAATTATCCGGAAAGCCTGGGCAGGGTTTGATAGTTCGATCGGGGTCAAATTTGTAGAAGATATCAGTGCCAAAGTTTCGACTAATCACGTTTTCCGCGTCACGCTCGACAATGACGACAAGGTGGTTGCGAAGCTTTCCTATTTTGGGAAATACGAACATTTCAAGGAGGACCACCGGATTATCCAGGCCCTTTCCAATAACCTGCTTTATCCTTTCGAGAATGTCCTTGCGAAGTCGCTGGTCAAGAATAACCAGGTTTATACCTATCGTTACCAGGAAGATTTTGTGGATACCTGGGTGGTGTTTTACAACCCTATCCGCGCCATGAACCGGATGCCGCGGCGCCTGGAAGAAGAGCACATCCGAAAGCTGGGTACCGAAGCCGCCAAATTCCACCAGGCCTGTTTCCGGGCGAGCCGGTCGATTCCAAAATCGTCCAAAAACCTCCGTACCGACATTCATCATTTGCTGGAAATCCTGGAAACCGATACCGGCCAGTACGAACATCGCGGGTACATCCATATTCTCAAAAAGCAATGCGATATTTTCATGAAAAATATCCAGCGCCTGAATGTCAGCTCGTTCGACCTCATGCCTGTTTTCGTGGACTGGAACATCGGGAATTTCTCGGTTACCGACGATATGAAACTATTTTCACGCTGGGACTACGACTGGTTCCGCGTGTCGTCGCGGGTAATGGATTTTTACTTTTTCAGCAGGGTATGTTCCAATGTCGGCGACCGCACGGTATTCAGTTACCTCATCGGGCCGCTGATGGAAGAGCGGTTCCTGATGTTTTTGCAGGAATACCACAAGGTTTATCCGCTCACCGAGAATGAAGTCCGCTTCATGAAGGAAGCATATCGCTTTTTTATATTGAATTATGTGATCAAATATGGCAAATACTTTTTCCACCGCTCGTATTGCACCAAGTTGCAGCGCGAGGCTTATGAGCTGTATTTCCCGTCAATCGACGGTTTTGACCCCGACAAGATCCTCCGCGCCCTGAAAATCTAGCAACCTCCTTTCACACCCATTCACTCCCAAGACACCAACTGTATGGTACTCGATAATTTTAAATCCGTTATCTCGAAATACGACGTTATTTTCTTCGACGCATTCGGCGTGCTCAAAACGTACAACGGGTTGATCCCCGGCATTGAAAACACGTTTGCCTACCTGCGCGAACGCGGAAAGGACTTTTACGTGGTTACCAACGATGCCTCACGCAGCCCCGAGCAGCTGGCGCAAAGCTATGTGAACCTGGGCATCAACGATGTTACGCCCGACCGCATTATTTCGTCGGGTATGCTCGCCCGCGAGTACCTGGATTTGAAAGTGAGAAAAGGAACTGTTGCCTATCTCGGCACCGAGAATTCCGCCCATTACATCGAGACTTCGGATTTAAAGACGCTCTCCATTCGGGAGCTGGACCTGAACAACGTATCGGATATCAATGCATTGGTTTTCCTGGATGATGAAGGTTTCGACTGGAATACTGATCTGACCAAAACACTCAATCTGCTGCGCAAGCGAAACATTCCGGTGATCGTGGCCAATACCGACAAGACTTACCCCGCTTCCAAAAGCCGCGTTTCGTTCGCCATCGGCGCGTTGGCGAAGATGATCGAAAATACCATCGGACGGGAGTTTATCCGCTTCGGTAAACCCGACCCGCAGATGTTCATCTTTGCCTATCAGCACATTAAAAACTACCCTAATGTGAGTAAAGCAGACATTTTGATGGTAGGTGACACATTGAACACCGACATTCTCGGTGGAAACAAATTCGGCCTCGACACCGCCCTCGTGCTCACAGGTAACACGCAAGCGGAAGACGCAGAAGTACGTATCCGCGCGACCGGTATTATCCCGACTTACATTTGCGTGTCGGCGGTGGTTGAATAGCCTTATTCGCTCCGCAAACTTACGACCGGATTAGTTCGTGCCGCCCTCATGGATTGAATGGAGATGGTCAGGATCGTGATCACGGCTGTTATGCCAATGGCCAATGCGAATATCCACCAGCCGATATCGATGCGGTAGGCATATCTTTGAAGCCAATTGGACATCAGGAACCAGCCTAATGCCGCCGCAGGTATAAAACCCGTGACCAGTAATCGCCCGAAATCGCTTCCGAATATCCAGAGTACCTGGTTGTGTGTCGCGCCGAGCACTTTTCGCACTCCGATCTCCTTCGAGCGGGATTCGGCCATGAAAGTGACCAGGCCGTACAGCCCGAGGCAGCCGATCAGGATCGCAATGCTGGAAAATACGCGGATAAGACCTAACAGTATTTGTTCGGTGGAATAGAAGTCATTGATCTTGTCTTCCAGAAAACCGGCGTGGTAAACTCGCTCCGGAAACAATGCATTCCAGGCCTTTTCAATGCGCGGTAAAGTAGCATTCATCGTGCCGGTTTGAAGCTTAATGGCCGTCATGGCATAAGCATTAGGCTCGTTGACCACGGCGGCGGGCTGCGCGGAATTGCTCAACGGGTCAAGGTTAAAGTCCCTGATAACCCCGACAATCGTACGTTCCCGGTCCCAGAGCCTGATATCCTTGTTCAAAATGTCGGCCGGATTGCCGATGCCCAGCTGTTTCAGCATTGCCTGGTTTACCAACGCTTCCCTCCGTGAAGTGTCCCGGGATTCCAGGTTTCTCCCGGCCAGCATTCTTAATCCAAAAACAGGCACATAATGGGCATCCCCGATCCGCACACGTACCTGGAATTTCTCCTTTTCAGTACGGTGATCGAATGTAAATGACTCATCGGTGTCCATTTGGGACATAGGCGGTTCGCCACCCAGCGCCACAGCCTGCACGCCGGGCATTGTGCCAAGCTGATCAATCCAGGCGTCGGCCCTCGCTGCATTACCGCCCGGAATGCTCACCATCAGAATGGCCTCCCGGTCAAATCCGGGATCGGCCGTTTTCAAATGCTTCACCTGCGCCGACATCACGATGACGCCAATGATGAAACTGCGTGATAAAAAATTGCACGACCACCAGGCTTTTCCTCACCGAAAACCTTCCATTACGCCCGGTACCGGGCTTGCCTTTCAATGCGGCTACCGGATTGAAGCGGGCGAGCACCGCCGATGGATAAAGTCCTGCCAGCAGGATCACCAGCATTACCAGGCTTCCAAACCACCACACTGCATGGGTATTCAATAAATCCAGCACGGAAATGTCTGCGCGCAGCATCCACAATGCACCATTCAGCATCGGCAAGTTCAATTGGGTAAGCAGTAATGCCATGATAAATGCCGCCCCGCACAACATCGCTGTTTCCAGCATAAACTGCCCGATCAGTTGCGCACGCGAACTACCCATCGTTTTACGCACCCCCACTTCCTTAGATCGTCTGACCGCCTGTGCTGTGGACAGATTGATAAAATTCACACAGGCCGCAATCACCAGAAACACGCCGACGACAATCAATGCATACAAAATAGGGCGTGGAGCAGGGCCGTAACCGGGCATATGGAACATTTCATGCAGCGGGATCGTCCGCATTTTGTACATTCCCGCGCCTTTTGCATTGTAATGCTTCCGTGTGATTTCTGCCAGCGTTTGGTCCAGCCGGGCAACATCCACGCCCTCTTTCAGTGCCACCCAACACATGGTAATTGGCTCGCCCCAGGTTTGCATCATGCCAGGATCGTTCCACAAGCCCGGCAACGTGGAGTAAGAAATGAGCACATCGTACCGCAGTTGTGTATTGGAAGGCGGGTTTTCGATAATACCGGTTACCGTAAGGTCTGTTTTGTTATCCAGCCGTAATGTTTTGCCTATGGCCTGGTCTGTGCCGAAATACCTGGTTGCATATTCCTTCGATAGCACGACGGTATTGGGAGCACTCAATGCCGCCCGCTGGTCACCTGCCGCCCATTCCGAATCGAAGACATTGAAATACTCCGGCTCTGTAAAACAGATATTCCGGGATTCTTCAAATTTCTTTGACATGCCGCCCTTCCCGTCCGGGACGCCGACTAATGCCCCGAACACATTGTTCAGCCGCACGGCATTTTCAACAAACGGATATTCATCGCGTAGCACCTGCCCGACCGGCCTCGGCGTCACATCCGTTGGCTGTGGTTTATCGTTCAGAATATCGGTAACGACCCAGTAAATGCGTTCCGACTTGGCGTGATAGCGGTTAAAACTAAACAGGTAACCCACAAGCAGGAAAATCACCAGCCCGCTCGCAAGCCCTACCGACAGGCCCAGGATGCTGACAACGCTGGTCGTACGATTGCGCCAAAGGTTTCGCAGCGCGATTTTGAAGTAATTGTTGAACATAGCCGGGTATGGGGTCTGATTGTTCGAATGAGTCCGGGTCCTTAATGCTTTCGACCAGCCTGCCTGCCCGAACCCGAACCGCAGACGGACGAAGCCTATTACATTCAAAGAATAGCGCCTGCTCGCTTCCTTTTGGCCAAAAGCCAGGTAATCGGCTTGAAAACGCTCGTAGAGATCGCCCTGTACTTCTTCCAGCAAGTGGGGCGTGCACAACAACCTGAGCAGGGCGTCTGCCCAGCGGGGAGGATTAGGAGGGCTCATATTGTGGCTATCAATGTATCTGGTCCAATCGCATTCCAAAGGCGGTTTCGCATTTCCTTGATCTCCGATAATGTCGCACCGCCCAATGCCGTCACGACAAACAGCCGCTTCCGTCTGCCGCCACGCTCGGCCGTGGCTTCTCCCAGGTGGGACGCGAGCATTCCTTTTTCTTCCAAGCGATGCAATGCAGCATGCACAGCGCTGATATTCGCCGAGCGGCCCGTCTGGTCCTGCAACTCATCGGCGATGGCTACTCCGTAGGCTTTCTCTTTTAAAATCGCCACGGTCAGCAGCACCAGCTCTTCAAATTCTCCAAGGTAAGTCCGCTTCATTATTCTATATATTTCACTTTTGTAGATAAAATAATCATGCCAATTTGAAAGGTACTTATATATCAATTAATTACATATAAAGCAAAATGGTTTTTTGTCCGCAATCGGACGGCCGTAATTCGTTAACGGACAGCAGTTGTAGCTGAAATGGGTACATAATATTCGCGGAAACGCTGGTCCTCCTGCCCTGCTTCGACTGCTTTCCCCAATTTACGGAGCAATACAGCGCGGATCTGATGACACTGGCCGGCTACATAGGAATCGGGGAACGAGCGGGCTGAGCGGGTAAAAAGCTCATATGACTCCATTAGCAATGCCGTATCCCTTTTGTTCATAAACACCTTGCCTTCATCGAAATCCTGACGCCAGCGTTTCGCGATGGGCGTCATGCGCTCCGCTTCCTGGAAAACTTTGAATGCGGGTATCACAGGTACCTTCGAGTTTTTTGCGGCAATGGGCGCGACGGGCTTCGCAAAAAACGCGATAATGGCCTCGGTATAGGCTAATGCTTCTTTCCCGTTATATTCAGGTTGTTTGAGGCGCTGCTCTTCGGAAGGATTGGTGAAAAACGAGGCCTCGGCGAGCAGTGCCGGTATTCCGTAGGTGTTTCTGAGGACGGAAGCTCCGGCATCCGCAAATATGGTGAAGTCCGAAACAAGGGATACCGGCGTGTTGGGTTTGTGTAAATATTTCAATAATCGTTCAGCTAATGCTTTGCCAAAATCCACACTGGCTACATTCTCCGACATATTCCCGTGAAAATAAATGATCGGAAAGTTAACCGAGGAATCGGCGGTTGCATTGTGATGGATCGAGACGAAAAGATCGGCTTTGCGCTCTTTGGCAAGCTTTGATCGGTCGATCAATGGCACTTCCACGTCCTCGATACGCGTCATAACCACCTTAGCTCCTTTCTTTTCGAGCATTTTTTGCAACAGCAATGCTACGCGCAGGTTCACCCACTCCTCCCGCTCACCGCCCGGGCCTACACGATAACTGTCAGTAGCCGCCGTACCGCCGTGACCAGGGTCGATACAGATAATTTTTCCTTTCAGCGGCTTTCGTTTTGATTGCGCTACGGTAAACGATATGATACCTACGAAAAATAACAGGGTCAGAAGGATGCGATTCATGGGCTCAGGATAATGGAATCATAAATTAGGAATGATCAGGCGGTTGCGCAAGCCTTCCCGACGGTTTCCCTGCTTTAACTCTTTTCCTGCTATTTTTACCAAAAATTTTTCTACTTACTCAAAGCACACACTTATGCTTGCCAAAACATACGGAAGCGCCGTTTTCGGCGTCGATGCCACAATCATCACCATTGAAGTAAACGTCGGCCAGGGGCTGGGATTTTACATGGTCGGCCTGGCTGATAGCGCTGTGAAAGAAAGCCAGCAGCGGGTTGAAGCCTCTCTGAAACATTTCGGCTACAAAATGCCCCGGCAAAAACTGGTTGTAAACCTGGCGCCCGCCGATATCCGCAAAGAAGGCTCCGCCTACGACCTGCCTATTGCCATTTGCACATTACAATGCTCCGACCAACTCGTTTGTGTCCGCGATCCGGGAGACTACATTATCCTGGGCGAACTCTCGCTAGACGGTATTCTCCGGCCTATCAAAGGCGTGCTCCCCATTGCCATCCAAGCCCGCAAACAAGGCTTCAAAGGCATTGTATTACCGGCTGAAAACGCGTCCGAAGCTGCTATCGTAAACAACCTCGACGTGATCGCCGTCGAAACCTTAGCCGACGCTATCGGTTTTTTCAAGGGAACGAAAGATATCGAACCGCTCCTCGTCGATACCCGCGACCTCTTCTTCACCTCTCAGAACGACTACGAAGCGGATTTCGAGCATGTTCAAGGGCAGGAAAACATCAAACGCGCATTGGAAATCACTGCTGCCGGGGGGCATAACGCCATTATGATCGGTCCACCCGGAGCCGGCAAAACCATGCTTGCCAAGCGCATTCCGAGCATATTGCCACCGCTAAGCCTGCCTGAGGCGCTGGAAACCACTAAAATACACTCGGTGGCAGGAAGGCTGGGTAAGCAAGCTACATTAGTTTCGCGGCGCCCGTTTCGCTCGCCGCACCATTCGATCAGCGACGTCGCGTTAGTAGGCGGTGGAAGTTACCCGCAACCCGGTGAAATATCTTTGGCGCATAACGGCGTGCTATTTCTGGATGAGCTGCCGGAATTTAAACGCTCGGTGCTGGAAGTCATGAGACAGCCTTTGGAAGAAAGAAAAGTGAGTATTTCGAGGGCTAAAATGGCTGTCGAATATCCTTCCAACTTCATGCTCATAGCCAGCATGAACCCCTGCCCCTGCGGCTACTACAACCACCCTGAAAAAGATTGCGTCTGCGGCCCGGGCGTCGTACAGAAATACCTCAACAAAATCAGCGGGCCGCTCCTCGACCGCATTGATCTCCATGTAGAAGTGACCCCCGTCTCCTTCGAACAAATCTCCTCCACCCGCAAATCCGAAAGCAGCGAGCAAATCCGCGAACGCGTGATAAGTGCCCGTCAACGCCAGACCGAGCGATTCCAAAACTATAAGGAAATTTACTCCAATGCGATGATGACGCCCGAAATGGTAAAGCAAATCTGCATTATCAACGACGCCGGCAAAATGCTTCTCCGCAAAGCCATGGAACGCCTCGGCCTGTCCGCCCGCGCCTACGACCGCATTCTCAAAGTATCACGCACCATCGCCGACCTTGCGGATAGTGATGATATCAAAGTCGAGCATTTGGCGGAAGCGATTCAATACCGGAGCCTGGATCGGGAGAACTGGGCTGGATGACAATGCCCATAGTCTATCTTTTCACCCTAAACTTTGTTAAATTTGGAAACACTACAATTGACAAAAGAGATGAGTAACCGCATCGTTTCGGAAATCATGAATGTGCCGGATGCATATCTGGTGCTGGATGCGGTGCAAAAAGCGCTCGATGAAGAGCGGAAGCGTCGATTGAAATTTTACAATGACATTACCGAGCAGGAGAAGACCGAGTTTATCAATGGCACGATTGTCGTCCACTCTCCGATAAAGATGAAGCATAATAAAGCCTCGCTACGGCTGGCCCAGCTTTTGAACATTTATGTCTGCAAACATAATCTGGGTTTTGTTGGAATAGAAAAGATTATGATCACCCTTACCAGAAACGATTATGAGCCCGATATTTGCTTTTTTGGCAAAGAAAAAGCCATTACGTTCACGGCCGATCAATCTCTTTTTCCCACTCCCGATCTGGTTGTGGAAGTGCTCTCCACATCCACGGAAGCCCGCGACCGCGGCGTAAAATTTGATGATTACCAGGCACACGGAGTTGAGGAGTACTGGATCATTGATCCAGAGAACGAGACACTGGAACAATATCACCTCATTGACGAAGCCTACAAGTTGATTCTCAAAGCGCCAAGTAATGACGTCAAAAGCTTCGCCGTAGAAGGCTTCCAAATTCCCATCCGCGCCATTTTCGACGATGATGAGAATCTGAAAGCCATTCAAAATTTATAGTATCCTACTCAAAGTTCCTCTACACTCACCCCGCCCAGCTCCTGGAAGAGCGTTTGCCAGTAACGCGTCACGTGTGGGTTATTCTCTTTGCTTGAAGCAGTCGGTTCGAAAGGCGATACGATCGTCACCTGCGGCGAACCAATCGCGTAACGTTCCAGCTTCTTGGTATCTTCTTTTGCATCCGCTTCTGCTTCGGCATCGCTTTTAGGTGGATTGGTATGAAAATCACGGCGGTCGGCACCTTTGACGCTTTCTACCATATCACTGAAATAATACACTTTCACTTCCGAGCCACTTTCGCCCGCTTTGGCGATTACAGGTAAGCTCGCCCAAATGTCAGTCGACAGATTGGATGCCCCTGTATTTTGCTGATTGAGCTTCGCCAGCAACTGACGCAGGTAAATACTCTTTTCCTTTTGCAATGTCAGCTGAAATGCGGTTTCAATGCCTTCGCGATCGGTCGCATTCGCGCCTTCGAGGTTGTCGCGTTCGCTGCGGACGGTCAGAGACAATGCACGGGCCTTGGATGTGTTTTCGTGAATGAAATACACCTCCAGTTTATCGCCCTTGTTCTTCATATTCTGCTCGATAATGTCGGTCAGAGCCTGGCGGTATTTGTCGTTCACGTAACGTTTATCAACGTGTACGCTTTGCGTTTTATCCAGAAACACCAGCGTATAAACCGGCGCATCTGGTGCGGCTTGTTGTTGAGTAGCTTCTTTTTCGCCGCCGCAGGAAAACAATGTCAGGAACATGGTTGCGAGCAGCAGGCGGCTTGCCAATGCCAGGGGTTTGCTGAAAAAGGGGTGATGAGTCTGATGATTCATAAATGGATTTTATTTGGCTAAACTAATTGGTTCTTCAAACATTACACAACGCGAAACGGTGTGTATACGCATTTATTTTAATACAAAAAGAAAACCCTTCAAAACACGTGCCTTGAAGGGTTTCCCTGAATATGATCTTCGATATTACTGCTGTTTCTGCGCGTGCTCCTGGATCATCGTTACCAGCTCCTCGGAAATACCGGTTGAAGAATATCCACCGTCGTGGTACAGGTTCTGCATCGTCACAAAACGGGTCAGATCCGAGAACAGCGTGATGGCATAGTTCGCGCAATCATCTGCCGAAGCATTGCCCAGCGGGCTCATTTTTTCTGCAAAATCATAGAATGCGTCGAATCCTTCAATACCCGAGCCGGCCTTGGTTTTGGTAGGCGACTGTGAGATCGTGTTCACACGCACATTTTTGGCTTTTCCGTAACGGTAGCCATAGCTGCGTGCAATGCTTTCGAGCATTGCTTTCGCTTCGGCCATGTCGCTGTAAAAAGAGTAGGTTCTTTGCGCCGCAATGTAGGATAATGCCACAACCGATCCCCAGTCATTGATTGCGTCAAGTTTCTCGGCTACCTGCAAAAATTTGTGCAGCGAAATCGCTGAGATATCGATGCCTTTCTGGAACCAGTCGTAGTTCAGGTCACCGTACTCTTTGCCTTTGCGCACGTTCAGCGACATTCCGATCGAGTGCAATACGAAGTCGATCTTGCCGCCGAGGATCTCGGTCGATTTGGTAAAAAGATTCTCGATATCTTCCAGAGATGTAGCGTCAGCAGGGATAATCTCGGCGTCGCATTGCTTCGCCAGATCGTTGATCGCCCCCATCCGCATGGCGATAGGCGCGTTGGTGAGTACGAACGTGGCACCTTCTTCCTTTGCTTTCAGCGCTACTTTCCAGGCAATGGAGTTTTCGTCCAATGCACCCGATATAATTCCTCTTTTTCCTTTTAATAAACCGTAAGCCATGTTTCCTTTTATTGTTGATTAATTAGGATGTCTGTTCAAGCCGGCAAAGTAAAGCATTTTTAGCGGGTTTAACCACAATATCCGCCGTCACTCAGCCTTTCCCGTACCGGTTCAAGGCTGAGTGACAGACTTTTCTACTGGTTTCAAATGCAGCTTTTCCTGAAAAAACCGGTCTGTGGCCTCGTACACGCTCTTTACGTCTTTCGACCGAAGCCGCGACCCGATCACATGGTCGCCGGCATCCGGAAATGCCCTTTCCTCTTTGAGGTCCGCCGGCGTACCCAGGCCTTCAAACATTTTACGGATCGCCTTCACCGACACCACTTTATCCTGGTGCTCCTCATCTTTATAATAATACCCTACAAAAACCGGCATTTTCACTTCCGCGAATACCTCCGGCCGGGCAATGGCGTCGATCATCTGCTGCAACGTCGTGAGCCCGTTGGTATGGTAGCCCTGCAACCAGAACTGCGCCTGCGCCGGGATGGAATCCTTACCCATGTTGTGGGTACCCATTACCTTATGCAGGATTTGCTGGCCCCAGGGGCCAGTCACGAGCTTCATTGCGGGGTTTGCAATAGCCATACAAGGCGAATAAAGTACCAATCCCTTGATTTCCGGGTGAGTGGCCGCCAGGTAAACGGAAAGCAGGCCGCCGGCCGAAGTCCCGATCACAATCACCGTATCTCCCAGTACCTTCCCGATTGCCAGCGCACGTTTCGCTCCGGCGAGGAAATTGGCTGGCGTGAGGTCGTCGAATGCATTGGTATCGGCGATACCGGCATCGTGCATACGCGAGAGATAGAGATTGGCCCCGTATTTCTTCGCCAGGTCCCTGTGAATGGGGTCTCCCTCGGCCCAGCTTGCACCAAACCCGTGAATGTATACGATACTGTATGTGGTCTTCTGCTTCAAACTATCGTTCGCCCACACGATCCGCGCCTCATTGTCGGGCTTCAAAAGCGGTGTAGCCTTTTCGGTACGGTTTATCTCCTCTTCCAGCTTGGTTAGATCGCTGGTAACAGTAGGCAAAACAGGCGTAAGACGTGCTTCCGGCACTTTTGGTCCGGAAATGTACACTACACCGAGGATCACGAGGATCGCGGCGACCCATAGGATGAACTTTAACATTTTTTATGAATTAAGAAGGTTTCACAGATACGAAAGATCGCTAGTTTTATCGGGTTAATTTACGCAGGATGTAACCATTCAGCAATTTTTCCTGAATTCTGTTATTCTTAGGCCAACCCACCCCGCGCAGGGATGTTGTATCTTGCAAACCTAAACGATTTACCGCTTTTCCAAATGCCCAATCTCTTACTCGTTGAAGACGACGCCAACCTCGGAATGCTTCTTCAGGAATATCTGACCGATAAAGGCTTTCCTACCGACCTTGCTACTGATGGGCAAAAGGGCTGGCAGCATTTTGTGGATAAAGAATACGATCTGTGCATTTTCGATGTGATGATGCCCAAAAAGGACGGCTTTTCACTGGCAAAAGAGGTACGTATGAGTGGGCGTGATGTGCCTATTATTTTTCTAACGGCGAAGTCGATGAAGGAGGATACGATGCAGGGATTCCGGGTCGGGGCGGATGATTACGTGACCAAGCCCTTCGATCGTGAAGAACTGCTCATGCGGATTCAGGCTATTCTCAGGCGCTACACCCGGCAGACCGATCAGCCGGAGGAGGTCAAAGCATTCAAGATTGGGCAGTATACTTTTGATTATAATCATCAGCAGCTAGCCATCGGCGACTCTTCCGCACGCCTTACGAGCAAGGAATCGGAGTTGCTGCGGCTGTTTTGCCAGAATCTCAATCAGCCTATCAGCCGCAGTTTTGCATTGAAAACCATCTGGGGCGACGATTCCTATTTCAATGCCCGCAGCATGGACGTTTACATCACCAAGCTCCGCAAATACCTCCGCGAAGATCCTTCGATCCAGATCATGAATTTGCATGGAGAGGGTTTTAAGTTGATGGTAGGGTAAATGGAAGAAAGGGAGGATGGAGAAAGGGGAGGATGGAGGATGGAGGATGGAAAAAGGGGTGATTTGGGAAACTCTGTGTTTCTTTGTGTGGTTTTCTTAAAGTATTTCCATAAGCTTCCATAAAAAGCCGACGGCCCAGCGCCGATCGCCGAATGCCTATCATGATTCAATTAGACCGTCGTCCCCGACGCAATAGAAAATCCGCAGGTGTGCGTGACCTCGTTCAGGAAACCAATTTGCAGGTATCCGATTTCATTTTCCCCATGTTTGTCGTAGAAGGAACACGGCAAAAGTCCGAAGTGAAGTCGATGCCCGGCATTTACCGCTATTCACTGGACAACCTGCTCGAAGAACTCAAAGAAGTGACCGACCTGGGTATCAGGGCGATCGACCTTTTCCCCAACTATCCGGAAAGCAAAAAAGACCGTTTTGCGTCGGAGAGCTATCACGAGGATACTTTCTACCTGAAAGCGATTACCGCTGTGAAGGAGCAGTTTCCCGAGCTGGTGATCATGACCGACGTGGCCATGGACCCGTACAGCTCTGACGGCCACGACGGGCTCGTTGAAAACGGTAAAATACTGAACGACGCCACGCTCGAAGTCCTCGCCAATATGTCGCTGGCACAGGCCAAAGCGGGTGCCGATATTCTTGGTCCCAGTGATATGATGGATGGCCGCGTGGGCTACATCCGCCGCCACCTCGACGCGCACGGATTTACGGATGTGAGCATTATGTCGTATTCCGCCAAATATGCCAGCGCCTTTTACGGCCCATTCCGTGATGCATTGGAATCCGCACCTAAGTTTGGGGATAAAAAGACTTACCAGATGAACCCCGCCAACAAGCGTGAGGCATTACTCGAAGCACAACTGGACTTTGAAGAAGGCGCTGATATGCTGATGGTGAAGCCTGCATTGTCGTATCTTGATATTATCCGCCTGCTCGACGAAAATTTCGACATTCCGATCGCCGCTTACAACGTTTCGGGTGAGTATGCGATGGTGAAAGCCGCCGCACAAAACGGCTGGCTCGATGGCGAGCGTGCGATGATGGAAGTACTCACCAGCATCCGCCGCGCGGGAGCGAAATGCATCCTGACCTATTTCGCGAAAGAAGCAGCCGCGATATTGAACAAACGGTAGCGAATTCCGATTTCCGCCACATACAATGTGGAGATGTCTGATTATCTTACATCTTCACATTTTCTTTTTAAAATCATCACAAAACAGTCATGAAACTACCTTTCCTCCTGCTACCGCTCGGACTGGCCCTCGCGATTCCGGCCGATGCGCAGAAAAAGACTTCTTCATTACCTGAATTCCAAATCAAAAAATCCGAGACCGAAGCACATATCCGTTTCCTCGCAGGTGACGAGCTTATGGGCAGGCGTACGGGCGAGCAGGGTAACTTCGTAGCGGCCCGTTACATTGCCGAGCAATTCCGCAAATTGGGCGTAGTACCCGTGCCAGGCAATACGGAAACGGGTACTTCGAGCTATTTTCAGCGGGTACCATTCGAAAAAATGGGCGCTAACGGCCCCGGGGAGATCGCGGCAGACGCCGAAATCATGAAAAGCGGCACCGACTGGCTATTGATGGCCGGCGATGCGGTAGACCTCAAAGCCCCGATCGTTTACGCGAGTTTTGGTTTGGAAAATACCGCCAAGAGCTGGGACGATTACAAAGGGTTGGACGTAACAGGCAAAATTGTGTTGGTAGAAAGCGGCACGCCCGAAACCCAGACGCCCTCCGAAATCATTGCTACATCTACCGAAAAGCGTAAGATCGCCCAGGACAAAGGGGCTATTGCCGTCATTGAGCTTTTCAATGCGCCTATCCCCTGGAACACGGTAAGCAAGTTCTTCGCAGGAGAAAAAATCTCGCTGGCCGAAGGTACTACCGCGAAATCCATTCCGCACGCCTGGGTGAACGGCAAGGAGGCCAAATTCGCCCGTGCGTTGCGGGCTGCAAAAGAGGTTACTTTCAAAACTTCCGGAAGAATCGCGAAGCCTATTTACAGCTACAATGTGGCTGGCTACATTCCTGGCAGCGATCCAAAATTGAAAGAAGAGTACATTCTGCTTTCCGCGCATTACGACCACGTGGGCGTAGGCAAGCAAGGCGGGCAGGCGTACACGCCCGAGGACAGCATCTTCAACGGTGCGCGCGATAATGCGTTTGGCGTAACTGCATTGCTTACTGCGGCCGAAGCATTGGCTAAAAACCCGCCCAAACGCTCGATTGTGATTGTCGCATTGACGGGAGAAGAAGTTGGCTTGCTGGGCAGCAAGTACTACGCCTCACATCCGATTATGCCTTTGAACAAATGCATTTTCAACATGAACTCGGATGGTGCGGGGTATAATGATACCACGATCGTTTCGGTAATGGGCCTCGACCGCACCGGCGCTCGTGCGGAGATCGAAACTGCTTGCAAGGCATTAGGACTGGGTGTTTATGCCGATCCATCGCCGGAGCAAGGCCTTTTCGACCGTTCCGATAATGTGAGCTTTGCCAAAGAAGGCGTTCCCGCCCCGACTTTCACGCCCGGTTTCAAGGAATTCAACGGGGATATTATGAAAAACTACCACCAGGTAACCGACCATCCCGAAACCGTGGATTTCAACTATCTGCTGAAATTCAGTCAGGCATATACGTATGCGACCCGCCTTATTGCCGACCGCAAAACGGCACCGCAATGGAGCGCTGGTGATAAATATGAGCCGGCGGCTAAGAAGCTATACGGAAAATAAGGTTTTCATTACAAAAGGAAAGGCCTCCGGAGCAATGCTCCGGAGGCCTTTCCTTTTGTAAAATACGATACTATTTCGCTCCTGGAGGGCAGTTCTTTCTCAGATAATCTGTGAACAGCGACCTCAAATGCACTGACGTTCCCTCGCCCTCGGAAATGCTATGCGAGCGGTTCGGATAAGGCATAAACTGGAACACTTTATTAGCCTTGATCAGCTCATTAACGAGCATTTCGGCATTCTGGTAATGTACATTATCATCGCCGGTTCCGTGGATGTACAACAGGTTTCCACGAAGGTTCTTGGCATAGGTAATCGGAGAGCCTTTCACAAAATCCTCCCGATTCTCCTGCGGAATGCCCATATAGCGCTCCTGGTAAATGTTGTCGTAGGTGAGCTGGTTGGCCACAGCCGCTACCGCGATACCGGTTTTGAAATGTTGCGGATATTGGAATAACAGGTTCAAAGTAGAAGAACCGCCGCCGCTCCAACCGTGTACCGCCACGCGGCTGGTATCGATGAATGCAAATTGTTTGAACATCGCCGTGGCAGCGCCGTCCATGTCTTTGATATTGATGCGGCCGATGTTGCGGTAGATCGCCTTGCGCCATTTCGCTCCCTTGGGCGACGGGGTACCACGGTTGTCGATGGAAGCGTAAATATATCCGTCGTCGGCCATGTTGCCTGCATACAAACGGTTCCTGCCGGTTCCCCAAACGTCTTTTACTGTACTCCCAGCTGCTTCACCGTACACCGTGAATACGATCGGATATTTTTTGTTCGCGTCGAAATTGGTCGGTTTCACCATCCAAGCATCTATTTCCACCCCCTCGTCGGTCTTCACCTTGAAGAATTCGATATTTATCTTCGAGGAATTGATCTTGTCTTTGGATTGTGCGATCGAGTTATTAGGGTCGATCGAAACGTGCTTAGGAAACGAGATCCATTCTACCAGAGGTGATGTTTTCGCATTCGAAAACTGGTGACGACCGAATTTGCCCAGCGGCGAAATGTCGTAAGCGTGCGTGCCCGCCTGATCGGCAGGAGTAATACGCACCGGTGTGCCTTTGCCATCGAGCGAAGTCTTATACAGATAGCTCTGTGTCGCATTATCGGGCGAAGCCATGAAGTAATAGGCATTGTTCTTCTCGTCGATGCGAACGGGGTTGATCATGTCGAAGTTACCCGCTGTAATGAGCGTTTCCTTCTTTCCATCGCGGCTTACGCGATAGGTATGACGCCAGCCGTCTTTCTCACTTACCCACAAAAACTCCTTACCGCCGTTGATCCAGTCCCAGCCCATCGGGTCATTCTCCCAGCGGCTTTTGATATCGATCCAAGCCTGGTCCTTTTCGCTGTAAAATGGTTTCGCGCTGCCGTCCGTGGTATTGATATAGAACAATGTGCTCTCATTCTGCTTACGGTTCAATTGCTGGATCACGAGCTCATTCGGCATACCCGACCATTCCATCCGCGGAACATAGGTATTCTGCGGATCTCCGGGGATATTCATCCATTTCGTCTCCGCCGAAGCTACATCCACCACACCTATCTTGTACGGTGAAGGCGTTTCGCCTACCTTGGGATATTCAACGGGTACATTAAATGAATAAATGGAGTCCGTCGTGTTGATCATCAGAAAGTTGCGGATCTTGCGCGCGTCGAGCTGCCAGTAAGCAATGGATTTGCTGTCGTCGCTCCAACGGAAACCGTCGCGGCAATCGAATTCTTCTTCGTACACCCAATCAAAGGTACCGTTGATCACGCGATCGGTACCGTCCTCGGTAACCTGCTTCACTGCGCTGGTCGCGAGGTCTTCCACGTACACATTATGCTTGCTCACATACGCGACTTTCTTGCCGTCGGGGGAAAATTTCGCGAACATCAGTGACGACTCCGGCAAGCCTTTTCCGAGCTGCTTCAAAGTTTTGGCGGTCATATCGTACACCCAGTAATCGCCCCTTGTATCGTAGCGCCATACGCGTTTGGTGTTCGTATAAACCAAAACCTTATCCCCCGCTTTACTGATTGAATAGCTCCGGATGTTCAACGGCGCTCCACCTTGCGGCGTAAGTTGGTCGGATGATACGATTACTTTTTCCTGATTGCCGGGCAAAGTTGCTTCCACGATCTGGCTATCGCTGGCATCGCGGTAACCGCTGCCGTCGGGCAGCCATTGAAATGTGTCGGGAATCTGCGCAAAAAGCTGAAAGGAAAGGATTGTTAATGAAAGTGTCCTGAATATTTGCTTCATGTGAGCTTTAAAAAATTAGTACGACAACTATATAAGTGCAATTTTAACATTTTAATTAATCTTTTGCACCGTCCCCATCGCTTCCCTTTGATTTTGAGCGCCTTTGTTTTTTCAATGCCTCACTCAGCAAAAACTCGATCTGCCCGTTCAAACTGCGAAAATCCTGCTGTGCCCAGGTTTCGAGTTCCCTAAGCATATCAGGATTGATCCGCAAAACAAATGCTTTTTTCTCCGCCATATCATGGATACAAAGTGCCGGCGTTCAGAATGGGTGTCGCCGCTTTCTCACCGCACAAAACTACCAACAAATTGCTCACCATAGCGGCTTTGCGCTCTTCATCGAGCTCCACGATCTGCTTATCCGAAAGCATGGCCAATGCCATATCCACCATTCCCACGGCTCCATTGACGATCTGACGACGCGCTGCTACCACAGCTGATGCCTGCTGGCGTTGCAGCATCGCGCCTGCGATCTCGGGTGCATAGGCAAGGTGACTGATCCGCGCTTCGAGGACGTCTATACCGGCCCGGCTCAGGCGCTCGGTAAGCTCGGCTTCGAGCATTTCATTAATCTTTCCACTACCGTCGCGCAACGTCACCTCCTGGGTGCTGGCTTCCTCATCTTCCATCGAGTCGTAAGCATAAATGCCCGCCAAATGCCGCACGGCCGCCTCAGACTGGATTTCCACATATTTTACATAATCATCCACCTCAAATGACGCCTTCGCCGTATCGCCCACACGCCACACAACCACCGCCGCAATTTCGATGGGGTTACCGAGTTTATCATTCACTTTCAGTTTCTGGCCATTCAGGTTGCGGGCACGGAGGCTGATTTTTTTCCTGCGAAATAACGGGTTCACCCAGCGCAGACCATTTTGTTTCATCGTACCCATGTAATCCCCGAAAAACGTAGTCACAACCGCCTCGTTTGGGTTAATGACCGTAAGGCCGATCAGGATGATAAATCCGGTGACGCCGATAATAATTCCCGTAACCGGGCTACCGGTTGCGATCGCATACACAAAGCCACCAAAAAGCAGTGCAAGGCCTATCACAAACAGCAGATAGCCAGAGATGGAGCGTAATTCTTTTTCGATCATAGTTGGCATAGTTTGATATTAAATTGATATCACAATATTATCAAACTATGCGCAACTTCCTATTGCATTTGGGACAAAAAAATTCCCGGAGCCTGTGACCGGCTCCGGGAAAGGATGGGTGGCGGCTGCTATCGGCGATAGACCGCGCCTGCCAGCTGAAAATTGATGGGTACATTATATTTAACCCGAACCTTTTGCCCTCGCATTTCCCCCGGATTCCATTTGCCATTCATCAGCTTCACCACGCGAAGCGCTTCCTCGTCCAGCCCGTAACCAACGCGGTTTTCCACTTTATACTCACACATCGAACCATCCTCACATACTACAAACGAAAGCATTACCCGTCCTGAAACGCCGCTGCGCGCCGCATTAATAGGGTATTTGATATTCATTCCCAGAAATTTATAGAACTCTTTGATTCCTCCTTTGAACTCGGGACTAATCATGGTATTGGTATATTCTTTCTCTTCCCCATTCGCCCAGGAAATACCGCTTTTGAATTGTCCCAGGTCGTAAACTTCCTCGTAATACCGGGTGCTATCCGCCAATTTCCCGATCCAATTCCCATCTTTCACCCCATTCACAACCTTTCCTTGCTCGAAAAGCGACCTGCCATTGGGCGTTTCTCCGACAGCCCTCCAATAGCCGTCGCCGTTTTTCACGTATTGCGCTCCATCCGGCCCCCAGGCGTTCATTAGCATAGGCTCCTCCTTGACACCCATTTTATTGACCGGGAAATCCCTGTGAGCCCTGATTTGTCCATTGGGGTCCCAGTAAACATCGGTGATCAGCGAATCTGATATCAACTGCTGGCGCCTTACCATTCCATCCAGGTCATAATCTTTGATCAGAGATGCCTTTCCGTCAATACCGTACTCGACGTAGGATAGCATACGGCCTTCGGTATTAAATATGACTTCCGTGGCATGGCTGGCCTCATTGTAATCGCGTGCGGAAATCCTGAATGCAGCAATCGAGTCCGCATCCGGGTTTACAAAACGCGACTTGTAGCGGATCGGCGTCTTTGCAAATTTGGCCTCGCCAAGCCGCTTCCATTTTTTGCCTCTTGATTCTTCATAAGCCACATCTCCCGATACGAAACCCCGCTCATCAACCGGCAATGTCCTCCGGTATTTGGCACGAGTGGAATCGATCGCAACGAATGCCTCATTGAAATAATCGATGAAAGCATGCCTGGCCTCATGGTAAGTCGGTTTAGCCTCTGCCTTGAATGTCACCGGGAAAAAGACCGTTTGCCGGACCCTTTGCCCGCCAAGCATAGCCGGTTTCCAGGCTTTGTACATGGCCAGTACTTGTACCGCCGCCGCATTGCACAGGGTGTCGATCCCCCGTGTGACCTCAATTTGGCTCATACTACCATCGGGCTGCACGACACCTTTGAGATAAACCCTTCCATTAACGCCCTTGATCGAGCTTTGAAGCGGGATTTGAAGATTGGAACTGATAAACTGGTTGAGTACCGTAAGACCACCTGCCGGCTCGGCTTGTTTCTCCACTTCATGCGGCAAATAGGCCTGCTGAGCGAATGCCTGCACAGTTGAAAACAACAATAGAGTGAGTAGTTTTTTCATTAGGGTTGATGAGCTATGTCACCGGTAAAAATCATTCTTTTATTTTAAAGATACTCATAGTTACTCTTTAAATATTTCAAAAGCGGTTTGTAGAAGTAGTTTCCAACACAAACTTAACCTACTGATAACCTGCGAATAATATCCAGTTAATATAAAATGAGAAAATTTGTATCATGGGAGATACAACTCACTTTCGGACTATCATCATTTCTGACGTTCACCTCGGAGCAGGAGGATCGAAGGCAGAAGAGGTCACCAATTTTCTGAAAAGCTATACCTGCAAGAAGCTTATCCTGAATGGCGACATTATCGACGCGTGGCAACTGAAAAAGTATGGCGTGTGGAAACGCAAGCATACGCTGTTTTTCAAACGCGTGCTGAAAATGATAGAGGAGAACAAAACGAAAGTGATCTACATCCGCGGAAACCACGACGATTTCCTCGACCAGATCATCCCCCTGCGCCTCGGCAAGCATTTCCAGATCCGCAAAGATTATATTCTGACTTCCGGAACACAGCGGTTTTACGTTACTCACGGCGACGTTTTCGACTCCATCACTACCCATTTGAAATGGCTGGCTTATCTGGGCGATATCGGATATACGTTCCTGCTCTGGGTCAATAAATTTTATAATAAATATCGCGCATGGCGCGGCCTCTCCTATTACTCTTTATCGCAACGTGTAAAGCAGTCGGTGAAAATGGCCGTGAACTACATGACCGACTTTGAAGAGAAGTTGACCGAACTCGCCCGCTCGCGCAGCTGCGACGGCGTGATCTGCGGGCACATTCACCACCCGGCCATTCGTGAAATTGATGGGATCAAATACATGAACTCCGGTGACTGGGTCGAGACGTTGAGTGCGCTGGTAGAGGATTTTGAGGGCAACTGGAGCCTGCTATACTACGACCAGCAGCAGATCATCGAAAAGCCTGTAAAAAAAACGAGTACCAAAAAAGTCGTTGAGAACTTCCCCGGCCTCGAAAAGCAGGTGGCGTTCACCAGTTTTCTGACGGGGCGGAATCAGCGCTATCTATAATCATGAGAATCCTTTTTCTGGTTCAGGGAGAGGGCCGGGGCCATTTGACGCAAGCCATTTCGCTCGGCCAGATCCTGCGTAGCGCAGGACATAAGGTGGTGGGCGCGATGGTGGGGACATCTCCGGGCCGGAACATTCCGTCGTTTTTCCAGGAGCAGATCTTCGCTCCCGTGCATCAATTTGCCGCACCCAATATCATTTACAAAGCGCACGGCGGCGGAATGAATGTGGGTAAGACAATAGCTACACACCTTGCACATTTACCTAAATACCTCAAAAGCCTGCATCGGATTCACGAAACAGTGAAGCAGATCAACCCCGACCTGATTGTGAGTTTTTACGATACTTACGGCGGGCTTTACAATCTGATTTATCGCTCGGGCATACCGATGGTGTGCATCGCGCACCAATATCTTTTGCTCCACCCGAAATTTATCTTTCCTGAAAACAGCCGGATCAACCAGTTTCTGATTAATCTCAATTCAAAATCGACCTCCTGGCTTTCTGCGAACCGGCTTGCATTGTCGTTTCGGGAAATGCCCTCGGCACCTGAGTTGAAAATTACAGTGGTACCACCGTTGCTGCGCAAGGAAGTGATCCGGCTCGCTCCGCAAAAGGGCTCTTTCATACTCGTTTACATGACCCATCACAGCCTGAGTTCCCAGGTGATCGAATGGCACCGAAAACATCCGGATGTGCACTTACATTGCTTCTGGGACAATGCGGATGCGTCGGAAGAGTTTGTCTTTGATAGTACGCTCACTTTTCATCAGATCAACAGTGAAAAATACCTTCGGATGCTGGCTACTTGTCGTGCATTAGTGACGACAGCCGGTTTCGAATCGGTTTGTGAGGCGATGTACCTGGGGAAACCTGTAATGATGGTGCCTGTACCTAACCATTTCGAGCAGGAATGTAATGCGATCGACGGAGTGATATCCGGCGCAGGGGTAATGTCCAGATCGTTTGACCTGTCGGTGATTTTTGATTACCTGCCGAAGCACGTCGATCAATCGGAGAAATTCAGGGATTGGTACAACCGCGGGCAGCAGATGTTTGTGCGGGAAATCGCGGAATTTGAGAAGTCAATTCATATCAGGCGGAAAATGCAATCGGAGATTTGACATCCTCCGCCTGAACTACACCTATTTATCTTTTTTGAACACAAGCTGCTCGGGGTTCTGATCAAATTTGAGGATCAGTTTATCCGATTGAACGTGGTAGCTCCCTTTACTGCCCGTCGAATCTGACGGCAGCCAGGCTTTGCGGCTCCACTCCGGCTCCCCTACCTTACTTCCGCCAAAGCTGGTAATTTTGAAGGTACAATTCGGACCGAGCGTATAGGCGCCGGAAACCGTATTCACAAAAGTATGACCCGCAATCGTACCGCTTTTCTGATCGTCCGAAAAGGTAAAAACCACGCTTTTACCACTAATTCCGGGATCTTTATCCGTGGCATTTGTAACAGTATTCTGAAAATAATCCAGGCGCCAGGTACCGGACAGCGAAGCGATTTCGGAGCATGGCGGCATAGCACAGCAATCCTTTCCATTTCCGCACTCAAATGCAGTTAATGCAAGAAAAGTAAGACAGATGAACAAATACGCAATCCTTTTCATGGCTTATAAATTTTAAAAACTAATCCCTAACCGCAACGCGAGCCTGTTGTAAACCCGGTCTTCGAAACGCTCTTTCTGATCCCACAACGGTACTTTGGTGACGCGCGCTTCCTGCCGCTTGTAGGTCAGCGCCAGCGTAAATGCGGCAGCTCCCTGCTTTCCTACCTTGATACCCAGGCCTGGATTGACCATCAGACCACCTTTTGTGTCAAAGCCTTCGGAATCGTCGTGAAACCAGGCGAACGCATAACCGGCGTCGAGCGTGCCAAAAAGCTGCACATTTTTCCTTCCGGCCAAATCATACCGCACGCCTCCCGCTATCGGGTTCAACAATGCAGCTTTGTACCAGTCCATTCCAAGGGTTACACCGGCGGACAGCCGGCGGCTGAACTGCAGTCCATTGAATGTCTGAATAGTGAGGCTCGTCTTGCTATCAACCTGCTCCTGGTTTCCGGTATAGGGGTTGTTATACCTAACCCTGCCAAACAATCCGCCGAATTCGGTATGATTCACGAATCTGAGGCCTTTACTCGTTTGCGCATTCGCGGCGGTAGCAGCCAGCAGCAACCATAAGTACACGATCTTTTTCATATCAAATCGCTTTTCCGACCGGAATTTTGCCCAGCAACTTCAAATCTTTCGGATTGGAAGCATCATATTGGTAAAAACCGTCCTCCCCGATCAGCAGCAAAGTTTTTCCGAGCGAAATCACGTCATATGCGTGCATATTCTTGAAATGCGCCAGTTGGTTTTTATCCACTGAGAAGCGCTCGCTCACATCAAATACTTTAAGACCGTGCTCGCCCTCGCAGAGGAAGAGCGTCGGAAAATTAACACTCAGGCCGTGCGGATTTTCCATTTGGTAGCTTTTGATGAGTTGCGGCGCGGCAGGATTGCTCACATCCACGAGGTCGAGTTGGTTCTGGCCTCCCCCGCACGCGGTGCCCGTACGTAACGTCACATAAGCGACGCCCTCGTGCACCACCACGGGGTCACACGCGCGACCGTGCTGGAACATCGAAAGCCGCTTAGGCTCCGCAGGATCGATATTATCATAGATAAACATGCCCGTCGACGAGCCGATAAATAGCTTATTATCGTAAGGGAAAATAGTTTCTATACCCCAACCGAGATCTATTGTCTTAAAATCAACTGGTTGGGAGGGTTTGTCGATCTTGAACAAATGCATTTGGCTCTGGCCGACGGCGTAGAGAAAGTTACGATCGAGCGCGAAACGGGCCATGGAGCCGCCCTGCCCGCTGGTACTGCCCGAAGATTGCGGCGAAGCCGACGATGCACTGCTGAAAGACGCCCTGTCGGCAAAAAACCAACCATCCCACCACGACGTGGGCGAGATATTGTCTTCGCAATTCACAGTCACGGTTTCCTCTACCCATTCTACATTCTGGTCGGAAATAGCGCCTATGCTTTCATTAAGCCCCCAGCCGCCGCCATCGAATGTTCCTGTCTTAAAAACATTTTTCACCCGGCCTACTTCTTTGGGCGCGGTAGGGTCGATAATGTCGATCGAAACGAGGTCCGAGTAGCTATCCGCATAAAGAATGTTATCACGTACCGCAATGTCGCCATTACCCGGGACATTGATGAATGTTACAAATTGTGGACTGGCAGGATTACCATTGTCGATAATATGAATCCCCTTTTTTATTTCATTAACATATAAATATTTTCCCTTCACATACATCTTCCCTGGTTGCTCCAAAGCACGAGGTGATTCAGCCTTAACCTGCGTCCTGAGCTCCATCAGGGAATACGTAACGTTCGTGAAACGGCGCACGACGCGAGTTTCCTTACATTGGTCATTACACGACCAGCAAAGCCATGCTATGACACATAACAGTAAAAGTTTAGGTTTCATACGGTTAGGTTTTAGAGGCTAGTAAAAATAATATTTCAACTTGGGTAAATGCAGGACAACCTTTTTCCGTAATTGGTTGGAACACAAAACAAAATCGTCCGAAAGCAAGGCCTTCGGACGATAACGCACCCCGAAAATACCGGCGAACCGGTATTTTTTATCTTTAATATTTTTAGATGCTTTGCCGCATACTTATTTCGATTCCGGATTTTTAATCCTACCCATAAAAAGAATGGTATTGGAAGTATTTTCGCTTATGATTAAGCCAAACGGCCGGTCACAAATAAGCCTAGGCTTCACCGGTCCGGCGGATGTAGTTCCGACACCGATCGTGGTCACCGCCGCTGCTTCAGTTCCCTTCTCATCGATCCCCAGGTATGCGTCCTGCTTAATAAAATCAACATATAAATTCGCCAATCTATTGATTTTGCCGAATTGCGCATTTCCTTCCACAAATGCTCGCTTGATGCCCATTCCTTGCAATGTACCCTTCAATTGAGCCGAATATTTGAAAGTAAACCTTGGTAATCCCACGGTAATACCTACTTGTGTCATCCCGCTATTCAGCTTCGCCCATCCTTCTCCCGTGATGTCATTCAATACCGCATCCACTGAATTCAGGCCTTTTGGAATGAGCAGCGTCATGTTAAACTGCCCATTGGCATAGGGAAGGCGTACTGCGTCGTAATTGCTTTCGGAACCCACTTCGAAATCGGATTCAGCAAACATCATTTTTACATTTTTGCTCTGCCCGTTTTCAAGCGTGAATGGCGTATCCTGCGTCCTGGCAGCATCAAACTTCGTTCGCCAGTCTCCTGTGAAATACAATGCATTCAACAAAAACATGACGTGCTGCGGCTGGATCTTATCCAGGACCATCGGTATCTTTCCGTTTGTCTTATCGCTTGCCCACTTATTGATCCGGTCTTTCGCGGCATCGTCAAATGGCAGTCCTGTTACTTCCGACTCAAATGCGTTTTTCAAAACAGATTGAAAATCATTTTCAACTGAAAAATCATTTCTATACCAAACCGAATTCGCCAATCCTAAACTCACTTTTGAATCGGCAACCGGCAAATCGTTGATCAATGTGTTATATGCCGCATTCAAATCTGCCAATGCAACGGCATCCATTTTCAATGCTTTTTGAATCTCGTCCGCAGTTTCATTTTCCGCCCCGTTCAAAAGCATTCCCAAAGCCATGTGCAGGCTGAGTGGTGATACAAAGAAATTCTCCTCTGCTCCTTGCGACTTCTGTAAGGCATGAATGAAATCGAATGCAAAAGAAGTAGTCCCGTTCGAAACCGAGGCCGGTATCTCTACCGGATTTACATCATTCCCCGGCGCAACGTTGTCGTTTGTGCAGCCAAACAGCATCGCTGCTGCCAGCATCGGAACGGTGATCGACTTCTTTGAAATTTTCATGGCTAATAGATGCAAGAGCATTTTTCTTCTCCACAATCAACCCACAAATCGATAGATTCAAACCAACTGGTAATGGTTGGAATCTTTTTTGAATTATATCAAAAAGAATAGCGAACGGACCACGATACGCCGTACAAATAAGGATGCGAATCGAGGCTCTGATTAGATTTAAAACCAGATGTAACGGCCTTTTGATAAGAGCCCGTCAGGTTGGCAGCCCAATTCGAAGAAAGCTTGTAATTCAATCTCAGCCCCGTTGTCGCAGCCCAGTTCGTGCCACGGTAAATGTCGTCGCTGGCAGTTGTCTTAATAATCTCCCCTGAAGCCGATTCCAATTCATTCACTAAAAAGAAATTCGCCATCATCCCTCCGAGTACCGAATAGCTGAATTTCTTGTCCGGATTTAATGTAAAGCCCGCCTGAACCGGTAATTGGAGATATTGATAGTTGTTACTTACTTTTTTGGCGACATCGATATATAGTGCTCCATTATTAAAGCCGGCAGCTTTATCGGCAGCGGGGCTATTGGCCGCGGATGTCAACCCGGCCAGTGCATTTTCCAACACATTCGAAGACAGGTTGTTGTACGCATTCAACACATAGCCGCCTCCTTCATAGGCCGAATTGCCGCGGAGGTAGCTGATGCCTGTCTCCACAGACCAGTGTTTCGATATTCTTACGCCTCCCTGAGTCTGCACTGCATAAGATGCCCGTGCTTGGCTGGATCCGGTAGTTGCCCGCCTCTGGCTCACCGACTGCGCTGAAAACGCCATAGGCGCCTCTTTCAACTGCACATCCGGGTTAAACGATGCCGGCATAACACCCAGGCCCGCATAATATTCTTTCGGCTTTTTCGCTTTTACAGGCTCTTCGATCTCGATCTGAGGACGGAAGAAAACGTGCCGTTTTTGTACGTAAACATCCAGGTCGCTGTATGGCAAAGACGCCAGCAATTGTGCAGAAATCGCCTGGCTTTGATCCGCAAATTCAGCCGCATAGCTGTTTCCGCCCACTTTCGTCACCGCAATTTCCACGGGCTGCACGTTCTCAACAGGCGTAGAGAGCGTGTTGATTACCTCATTCACTGAGCCATTGCCTGCAACCGGTTTCTGAACACGGGCAGCAACTGCTAGACCCTGCTGCTCAATCGTGGCATTTTTTGCTTTGGCAAATGCATTTCCCCTTTTTGCAGCGGTACTCGCATGATCTGTTGCCGCAATCCCGACCTTCGATTCAAAAGGCTGCTGGGCACCAGGCTTTACCGATGCAACTTGTGGTTCGCTTGCAGAGGCCAGTTTCTCCGCATTCAAATTTTCGCTTGCAGAAGGGGCCTTTTCAGTTGCTTCGCTACTCTCTGGCACTCCGGCCGGTTTCGTACTCACAGCCACTTGTGGTTTATCATCGGTATTAAGTCCTGACAACCAAAGTCCGCCGCCTACCACCAGCAATGCAACGATCGACGCGGCAGCGTACCATACTTTGGGTGACTGCCACCACATCGGAACAATCTTCTCCTGCTCCTTGTTCAGGCGCGCCTCGATACCCTCCCACACAGACGGCGGGGGAGCTTCGGAAGCCTCCTTCAAGGCCTTTCTCCACTGGTCCTCAAAATTGTTTATGTTGGACGGATCCATCATCAAATCTTTTTTCTTTGTTCAACTTCTGTTGAAGTAATGTCCTGGCACGCGAGTATTGCGACTTGGACGTTCCTTCGGAGATACCCAACATCTGGGCGATCTCATTGTGCTGGTAACCTTCAATCGCGTACAAATTGAAGATCGTCTGGCAACCGGGCGGCAATTCGCGGATCATCTCCATGAGTTGCTGCATCTGGAAATTCCCCAGCGTGAATTCCCTGTCCGACAAGCCATTGTGATGTACATCTATATCATCCAGTTCTTTCAGGTATTTCTGCTGCCGCAAATGGTTCAGTGCCGTGTTTACCACTACCGATCTGAGCCAATATTCCAGCGGACTGTCGGCCCTGAAAGAATCTATGTTTTCGTAAATTTTGATGAATGCATCCTGCAACACATCCTCCGCATCAGCGCGGTTTTTCGTGTAGCGCAGGCAAATAGCAAACAACTTACCCCCAAAAACATCATATAGCTGTTTCTGGGCGATACGGTTGCGCTGCTTGCAGCCTTTCACCAGTTCCTGTTCGTTAAACGTCATCCGAAGGTTAGGGGTGCTTCGTTCGGTTTGTAATTAAATTCAGCACCTCTATCCATAAGATAGCCGATTACTGTTGCGTTATGATCCGACCCGCGCTCTCGCGTCCGTCGTAAATTGTCTGACACCCTCATTATCAAAATGGTTGGAACACTTGGAAAAACTATTGCCAAACGTTGGGTACTTTACGCCAAGGAACTATTCAGAGGCGCATATCATTTAATAAGTACAACCTAAAATCTATCGCCCCATGAGCCAATATATGGTTGAAATCCAGCTACCGGCTGTCATGTCGGAAGATTTCACAGCGAAAATACCTGCTCAGAGAAAAAAGATTAATGAACTGATGGAGCAAGGAAGGCTGATGTCTTATGCTTTGTCTGATGATTATTCCAGACTCTGGTGTGTGGTTCGCGCAGAAACTGAATTTGAAGTTATGTCGCTCGTCTCGGAATTTCCGCTGATCGATTATATGGATCCCAAAATAACCAAGCTTATGTTCAATAATGTGGTAGCACTTCGCTTGCCCATGTTCTCATTGAACTGACACCATTTGAAGGTATTTTGTTGCCTGTAAAAGCCTCGTCGGGATATCCGGCGAGGCTTTTTTGGCTTATAGTCAGAGCTTTCCGGTAATCAGGGAAGCAATTTTTTCCAAGGCTGCTCGATCCGTTTCGCTAAAATCGTTGAGCTGGTCACTATCCACATCCAGCACCATTGCAACGATTCCATTTCGGTGAAAAACCGGCACTACTATCTCCGAACGCGACGCGGAGCTGCACGCGATATGTCCGGGAAACAGCTCTACATCCGGCACTAAAATGGTTTCCGCACGTGTATAGCTAGCACCGCATACGCCCTTGTGAAACGGAATACGCGTACAGGCAATCGGTCCTTGAAACGGCCCCAATACAAGCTGCCCTTCCTTAACGACATAAAATCCCACCCAAAAAAAACCGAGCGCTTCCTTTAAAACCGCAGTTATATTGGCCAGGTTAGCCGTAAGGTCACTTTCATCGGCAATCAGTGCTTCGATTTGCGGAAAAAGAGCTTCATAAACCTCCGCTCTATTTGTATCAGTTGGTATAAATAATGTTTCTGCCATAATCTTAAATACTATTCGATTTCTGGTTAACACAGATGCCTTTTGAATAGTTACAAATAATATGAAAATGCGCTCTGATTGAGCCGTTAATAGCACGTCTTGTGTTGTATATTTGAAGTTCGATTAAGTGCTATCAGCAAGCCCTCTCATGAGTCAAAGACATATCTTATTAATGGATGGCCCCGATCACAAGGGGCTGATCTACCATGTTACCCGCATTCTTTTTGCCCACAATCAGAACATCATCAGTAATGACGAGTACGTAAGCCCTTCGCGCTATTTCTTTATGCGTACCGAATTCGAAGGAGATACCGATATTCCCGAACTATTAAAAGCACTTCAGTCCGAATTACCGGCCGGGCTGAACCTGCGCATTAACCCTAAAAAAAATAAGGATATTGTGCTGATGGTCACCAAGGAGCACCACTGCCTGGGAGAACTACTGATCCGCTATGCATTCAATGAGCTGGATGCAACCATTCTGGCGGTGATAAGCAATTATAATACGTTACAGCCGCTTGTGAGCAAATTCGGGATACCTTTTCATTTTATTTCGCATGAAAATAAGAGCCGTGAGGAGCATGAAGAGGCGATATTGAGGACATTGGATATTTACCGTCCCGATTACGTAGTACTGGCCAAATATATGCGCATTATCACGCCGCAATTTGTTGAGCGCTTTCCAAACCGGATCGTCAATATTCATCATTCGTTTTTGCCCGCATTCATCGGGGCAAATCCTTACCGGCAAGCATACGAACGTGGTGTGAAAATCATTGGAGCAACCGCGCATTTCGTGAATAACGACCTTGACGAAGGTCCGATTATCGCACAGGACGTAAAAGAAGTGGATCACAAACTGACCGCTTCGGATATGGCTACTTTGGGAAAAGATACGGAAAAAGCGGTGCTTTCAAAGGCTTTGAAGCTCGTGTTCAACGACCGCGTTTTCATCCACCACAACCGCACCATTATCCTATAAAACAAAGAAAAAGCCCTTAGTCAGAATCACCGAGGGCTTTTTGCAATCTGATGGATGTTATTGAATATGTAATCTTACAAAAAATTCTTTAAAACATCAAATTCAGATTCAAGCTGTTAACTAATTCTAAGGATATTCTAATTAAACCGCTTCTGCTGTACGCACCAGTTCAACCAGATCTCCGTCGTTTACTTCTTTCTTGATATCCGCTACTTCGAGGAACCGTGTGTACAGCTCATCCAGCGCAGCTTTCTCGAAGGAGAACCCTAGCAGCTCCAGGCGGTGCTTCAATGCGTGGCGTCCGCTGCGGGCAGTCAGTACGATGTCAGACTTATCAACACCCACGTCCTGCGGGTTCATAATTTCGTAGTTCAAATTGTTTTTCAGGAAGCCGTCCTGGTGGATACCCGATGAATGCGCAAATGCATTACGGCCCACGATCGCCTTGTTCGCCTGCACCGGCATACGCATCATTTTCGACACCAACTGGCTCGTCGGGTAAATGTGCTGCGTGTTAATGCCCGTTTCAAGACCCAACTCCTGATGCACTTTCAATGCCATTACCACTTCTTCCAGCGAAGTGTTACCGGCGCGTTCGCCAATACCATTGATCGTCACCTCTACCTGACGAGCGCCCTGGTTGATACCCGCGATGGAGTTCGCGGTAGCCAAGCCGAGGTCATTGTGGCAGTGGATCGAAATAGTGGCTTTATGAATATTCGAAACGTGCTCGAATATGTATTTGATTTTGTTTCCGTACTCGTCGGGCAGGCAGTAGCCGGTTGTGTCAGGGATATTAACCACTGTCGCACCTGCGCCAATCACCGCCTCTACCAGTTGTGAAAGGAAAACGAGGTCTGCACGGCCTGCGTCTTCGCAGTAGAACTCCACATCCTCCACTTTGGTTTTAGCATATTTCGTAGCCGCGATCGCTCTTTCGATGATTTTCTCGCGGGTAGTGTTGAACTTATGCTGGATATGAATGTCCGAAGAACCGATACCTGTATGGATCCGTGCCCGCTTCGCATACTGCAACGCATCTGCGGCTGCATCGATATCGCCTTGTACCGCACGTGAAAGCGCACAAATGATGGGCTCACGTACAGCCTTGGAGATTTCTACCACAGAACGAAAGTCTCCGGGACTTGAAACCGGGAAGCCGGCTTCGATGATATCTACCCCCAGCTTTTCGAGTTGTGTGGCAACAACAATCTTTTCCTCTGTGGTCAATTGGCTGCCCGGCACTTGCTCGCCGTCTCGTAAAGTAGTGTCGAAGATCTGAACTCGATTACTCATTGGTGGGTATTAATTTTTTTATGGGACACGAATTTAACAATATTTCAGGCAATATAAAACCCTTTCCTTGTCACGGGAAAGGGTCTGTAACTTATCAAAACATAACCTTTCCCGCCTCACGGTAGCTGTTGGAGATTGAGAATGAGGTTATCTTGCTGGCTCATATTCATGTTGCGAAATTTCGCTCACCGCGATTTTCTTCTGCAAAGAAAGCACAAGTTTTGAATGCAACAAATATTGTTTGGCAAAACTTTAAAATTTTTTAGATTCTTTTCAAAAGCTCTTCGCCAGCTTGTTGTGTATTCAGAATCTTATCCGCCGGAGTGGTTGCATCGGCAATGTCGCGAGTTCTGAAACCATCTTTCAACAACTTGTCAACCGCCGAAATAATCGCTTCCGATTCCTCTTTCAAACCAAATGAAATATCGAGGAGCAAAGCGGCAGAAAGCACTGATGCCAAGGGGTTTGCAACACCTTTACCGGTAATGTCGTGCGCCGAGCCGTGGATCGGTTCGTAAACACCGGTGCTGTCGCCCACAGACGCCGAAGCGAGCATTCCCATGGATCCGGCGATCTGGCTAGCCTCGTCAGTGAGAATATCTCCGAACAAGTTCGCGGTCACAACAACGTCGAAACGCTTTGGATCTTTGATCAGCATCATCGCAGCCGCATCCACAAACTGGTGCTCAACGGTAATGTCCGGATATTCAGGAGCCAAAGCCTGAACCACTTCACGCCACAGACGGCTGGTTTCAAGTACGTTCGCTTTATCCACTGAGCAAAGACGTTTTCCACGCGTGCGAGCAGCTTCGAATGCCTTGCGAGCAATGCGCTCCACTTCGTAACGGCTGTATTCAGCGATGTCGTAAGCGGTATTGTTATCGTTTTTACGGCCCTTTTCGCCGAAATAAATGTCGCCTGTCAACTCGCGGAAGAAAAGGATATCCGAACCTTTCAGGATTTCAGGACGGATAGAAGATGCGCCCAGCAGCTCATCGAACAACTTGATCGGACGAAGGTTAGCGTACAAACCAAGTTCTTTACGCATTTTCAGCAAGCCTTGCTCAGGGCGAACTTTGGCAGTAGGGTCGTTGTCATATTTCGGATGGCCAACGGCACCGAAAAGGATCGCGTCGGAGTTACGCATTTTTTCGAGGGTCTCGTCAGGAAGCGGGTTACCTGTCGCCTCGATCGCTACGTGGCCCATTAATGCCTCGTCGTAAGAGAATTCATGACCGAATTTCTCGGCGATTTTTACCAACACTGCCTTTCCTACCTCTGTAACTTCTTGTCCGATTCCGTCGCCCGGAACGATAAGGATATGCTTTTTCATTAAGATTTTAATTGATAATCAATAAATTATAGAGTAATGATTGGTTCGGGGGTGATCTTGTTTTCGGGAATACCGATCAAGTTCAGCATTTTCTGGGTAGCCTTGATCGCCGCAAACGTCTGGTCCGAATCCAGGCCACGCGTTTTGACCTCTTTGCCGTTAATTTCCCAGGTAATGATCGTTTCGCACAATGCGTCTGTCTTTCCACCCGGCGGAATCCGCACGGTATAATCGCTCAGCATTGGCAAGTCGATTCCCTTCTTCGCGTAAATCCTCTTCAGTGCATTCATAAATGCGTCGTACTGACCGTCGCCTTGTGCATTTTCTTCAAAAACCTCTTCGCCAAAAGATATCTGCAATGTGGCAGAAGGTTTCAGGTTTTTGGAATGCGTGAGCACGTAATTGGTGATGACCACCTTTTCCTCAATCGCATCGCTATCGAGAATGTCGGAGATGATGTAAGGCAAATCCTCCGGGGTTACCACTTCTTTACGATCGCCAAGCTCGATAATCCGTTGCGTTACCTTTTTGAGGTCCGCATCCGAAAGCGAAATGCCCAGGTCTCGCAGGTTGTTCTCGATGTTGGCCTTCCCGGAAGTTTTACCCAATGCATACAAACGCTGACGACCGAAACGCTCCGGCATCAGCTTGCTGAAATAGAGGTTGTTCTTTTTATCACCATCCGCATGAATGCCCGCAGTTTGCGTAAAAACACTCTCTCCCACAATCGGCTTGTTGGCCGGAATGCGGATACCCGAGAACGTCTCCACCAGCTTGCTGATCGAGTATAGCGACTTCTCGTTCACCGCTGTCGTGCATTCCGGCATAAGGTCGTTGATCACCGCGATCGTGCTCGCGAGCGGTGCATTACCTGTACGCTCGCCCATGCCGTTCACGGTCAAGTGTAGCCCGTGCGCGCCCGCACGAAGCGCTTCCATCACGTTAGCCACGCTCAGATCGTAATCGTTATGCGCGTGAAACTCGAAATGGTGGTTCGGATAGCGGTCCACAATTTCCTTCACGAATGTGTACGACTCTGAAGGCGTCAGAATGCCGAGCGTATCAGGAAGCAAAATGCGCTTTACAGGCAATGTAGTCAGAAAATCAAGCGATTGGAATACATATTCTTTCGAATTACGCATGCCATTGCTCCAATCTTCCAGGTACACATTGCATTGAATGCCTTTCGCTTCCGCCAGCTCGATCACATTACGAATGTCCTCGAAATGCGCTTCCGGCGATTTTTTGAGCTGGTGGGTCAAATGGTTGAGCGACCCTTTGGTGAGGAGGTTCATCACTTTCGCGCCGGCCTGCACCATCCAGTTAATGGAAGCATCGCCATCGACGAACGTGAGTACTTCTATTTTATCCAGAAAACCATTCTTACCAGCCCAGTCTGTGATTTTCTTAACCGCCTGAAATTCACCCTCCGACACACGTGCCGAGGCTACTTCAATGCGGTCGACCTTCACTTCCTGCAACAGGATCTGGGCGATAGTCAGTTTTTCGGATGCGGAAAACGACACCCCGCTGGTTTGTTCACCATCGCGGAGTGTCGTATCCATAATTTCTATGTAGCGGCTGTTCATAGGTAGTCAGCCGTCGACGGTCAGCAGTCGGCGGTCAGGAAAATCGACAGCCGACTGCCGATCGCCGACAGCCCATTAAAATATTCTCTCTGCTTCAAATTCCTTGATCTCCCCCTTCATAGCTTGCAGATAATCGATATCATCGAAGCCGTTTGTAAGGTTATGTTTTTTATAACCATTAATGTCGAAAGACTCGCTTTCGCCGGTCGCAACGATCGTGATTTTCTGCTCTGGCAGGTTCACTTCCAGTTCTGCATTAGGATCAGCCTCAATCGCTTCGAAGATTTTGTTCAGAAACTCGGGGCTCACTTGCACCGGCAAAATACCGATATTCAATGAGTTACCTTTGAAAATATCCGCAAAGAAGCTGGAAACCACGCAACGGAAACCGTAATCGTAGATCGCCCACGCTGCGTGCTCGCGGCTCGAACCGCTACCGAAGTTGTGGCCTCCTACGAGGATTTTGCCCGAGTAAATTGGGTTGTTCAATACGAAGTCCTGCTTCGGCGTATCGTCGCCATTGAAGCGCCAGTCGCGGAAAAGGTTGTCGCCAAATCCCTCGCGTTTGGTTGCTTTCAGGAAGCGGGCGGGGATGATCTGGTCGGTATCGACGTTTTCGATCGGCAAAGGAACTGCCGAGCTTTTCAGTATGGTGAATTTATCGTAAGCCATTTTTTAAATGCTTTATGCCCTAGGCTCTAAGCCTTAGGCTTTTTTTGTAATGCTTTTTTCTAAATGGTACAGCATTCTCTTTATGAGATTAACTCTTTCATTTAATGGAATATAATCTGTATCCGAAAGATATTGCAAATCTTTTGAGAGCTGTAAGAGATACTCAACTTCATGGGCCGAGCCCAGTGAGATATGTATGAATCTCGCAAATTCTGAATCTGTTGTCCTGCCGCAGCCTTCCGCCAAATTTGTTGGAATCGAGACAGAAGCTCGCCTGATCTGCGAAGTGACGCCATATGTTTCATTTGGCGGGAATCTTCGCGTTTTGGTATAAACATCAAGAACAAATTCATGGCTAATCCGCCATACTTCATACTTCCTGAAATCTCTCATAGTGTGCTAATGTAACCTGCTTATTGCTTAAGGCCTATCGCCTAAAGCCTCAAAGAAGCGTTCTTGGATCGGTAACTACGCCGGTAACTGCTGCTGCTGCGGCCACGAGCGGGCTCGCGAGCAAGGTACGAGCACCAGGCCCCTGACGACCCTCGAAGTTACGGTTAGAGGTACTTACCGCATATTTGCCGGCTGGGATCTTGTCGTCGTTCATCGCGAGGCAAGCCGAGCAGCCTGGTTGACGGAGCTCGAAACCAGCTTCGGTCAGAATATCCAGAATACCTTCTTCTTTGATTTGCGCCTCTACAATATGCGAGCCTGGAACGATCCACGCAGTCACATTATCAGCCTTCTTACGGCCCTTCACGATCGACGCGAATGCACGGAAGTCCTCGATACGACCATTGGTACAGCTACCGATGAAAACGTAGTCGATTTTCTTGCCCAGCATATTCTCGTTCTCATGGAAGCCCATGTAGTTCAGCGACTTATCGTAAGTAGCCTTGCCACCTTCCACCTGATCCGAAGTAGGGATCGCGCGGGTGATGCCTTGGCCCATTCCCGGGTTGGTACCGTAAGTGATCATCGGTTCGATGTCGGCCGCGTCGAAGTTATATTCTTTATCAAAAACAGCACCTTCGTCTGTTTTCAGCGTTTTCCAGTAGGCCAATGCTTTGTCCCACTTCTCACCTTTCGGAGCTTGCTCGCGGCCGTTGATGTAGGCAAAAGTCGTTTCGTCAGGAGCGATCATACCGCCACGGGCACCCATTTCGATGCTCATGTTGCAGACGGTCATACGGCCTTCCATCGACATATTTTCGAACACATCGCCCGCATATTCAACGAAATAACCCGTTGCACCGGCAGTTGTCAGTTTCGAGATAATGTAAAGCGTCACGTCTTTCGGAGTAACCCCCTTACCAAGCTGGCCATTTACGTTTACACGCATTTTCTTAGGCTTAGGCTGCATAATGCATTGCGAAGAAAGCACCATTTCCACCTCGGAAGTACCGATACCGAACGCGATTGCGCCGAACGCACCGTGGGTAGAAGTGTGCGAGTCACCGCAAACGATGGTCATACCTGGCAGTGTGATGCCATTTTCAGGTCCAACCACGTGCACAATACCGTTACGAGCGTGGCCCAATCCCCAGTGTGAAATACCGTATTTCGCAGCGTTCGCTTCGAGGGCTTTCAATTGGTTAGCTGAAAGCGGGTCAGCCACGGGAAGGTGCTGGTTGATCGTCGGGGTGTTGTGATCCGCCGTCGCGAATGTGCGCTCAGGATACATCACGCCAATGCCTCTGGTTTCGAGTCCTAGGAAAGCAACAGGGCTTGTTACCTCATGGATAAAATGGCGGTCGATGAAGAACACATCCGGACCGTCCTCGATTTTACGGACAACGTGGGCATCCCACACTTTGTCGAAAAGGGTACTCGCTTGATTACTCATTTTGATTAAAATTAGAATTTCGCCTCGTCGTTCAGGCTTCAAAGAAAGAGCTGATAATCAACGCCTTTCTCAGAAGGAGAACCGACATTACAAATTACCGCATAAATAAAGGAATATGTATAACGGTAAAGGTTCAAAAAATAGTGATTTTGGTTTGGGCGGCATATTTGAGCGGAAATCTTTATTCCAAAGCCTCGGGCTCCATGAGCGGCTCTTGTCGATTGTCCCAAAAGAATAGTATATGTATTTGATCACCTACGAGTTCGTAGAATACTGAGCAATTCTTATGAATCCATCCCTTGCGTATGTTGGGATTTTCACGGGTGCCTTTGAAAATGAAAGGAGTGATACTTATCGTGTCTAAGATATGAATTACCCTGCGGTTAAATTGTTTGGCAACATTCTTACCAAATCGTGATGCAATCTGGTCATAGATGGCGTCGAATGTTTCGACCGCCCTGGGCGCCAAGATCACTTCATAAGCCAATATCCCGTTTTCTGTTTTTAAACTCGTCCAAGGTCATGTAACGACCAGCCTGTATTTCCTCCCTACCAGTCTGAATCCCTTTCAAAACGTGTTCCGGCAGTTCTTCCTCTCTGTCAAATGGAACTTCCATTGCTTCCAAAAAAGCGATTACTGCTTCTTCCTGATCCTTTGTTGGATATATATGAATAGCTTCCATTGGCTGATTCGACTGTTAGTGTAAACAAATATAACGATTTACCGGCAGAAGCACCGTCTCGTCACCCCTGCCGCTTCGGCGTAGTCCCGTATTTTTCTTTGTAAGTCTTGATAAAATGCGAAACGCTCTCGTACCCGATTTCCGTGCTGATCTCTGAAACGTTCTTCGTGCTGTTTCTCAATAAGAAATCCGCGTAATCCAGCCGCTTGTTTTTCAGCCACAATGCAGGTGAAGTATCGAATTCGTCCTGAAAATCCCGCTTGAATGCGGAAAGACTCCTACCGGAAAGTCGCGCCAGTTCATTCAATGTAAGCGGTTTCAGGTAGTAGCTGTTCATTAAAAACGAAAGATCAACCTTTTCGCCTTTGTAGAGACTGTACAAAATGCCCCGCAGCTGGTTTGAATTATCCAGCTCCATCAAATGCAGCAACAGCTCCTGAAATTTCAAGCGCAGGAAGTGGTTCTTCAACTCCGTTCGCGAGCGGAAATAGGGAAATACCGACTGTATAAACTTCTCAAAATTGTCATCCGACTTCAAAAGTAAAATCGGATATTCGACAGTTTCGTTGTCTTTCTGTGCATCGAAAAGCTCAGGGTGTAGTCCAACAAATTCTTTCAGCAGCTTTTCATCGAAAAAGAAAACCAGACTCTTATAAGCCTCATGAATCGATTCCGACATTAAGTAAAAGCCCCTCTGAATGAACAGAATATCTCCTTTTTCAACGTGTACCTCCTGCGTCGGGCTGGTAAATTTCTTTTCACCTTCCAGTACCACAATCACCGCATGCTCTTCGAAAAACACATCGTATTTGGAAGGGTATACCTCATTCCGGTAAGCCACGAAAGTCATGTCCTGAATTTTCAGGGACTCAAATTCCTGGGAGCTGATATCGGATGGTACACGGAGCATTGGCGGGCAGCGGCTATTTCCGGTTTTTAAAAAGTTTGTTCAGATTCAGATAGTAGTTCAAACTGATGCGCGGGCGGTTGAAAAAGGTGACCTCGTCTGAAACCAGCGATGAAAAATTCGCGAAATGTGAGATTTCAAGACTGAACTGCCTCCGGAAAGAGATACCCGCATGCGGCCCCAAAATAGCCGTCCGCCAGCTATCCATGGGAAAACTGTACTCAAAACCGATATTAGGACGAAAATCGCCGGAACCTATATAAGTTCCCGCACCTATCTCCAAGGTATTCAGACTGGTTTTCTCATCAGGAACGTAATTGTACACCTTGCTCACGGAGACACCCGGTATTGTCGCAAACAGGATTTTGAAATATCGGTTGTGAAATCTTCTCGGCAGGTTTACACGCAACCCCACTCCGAATGTAGCTGTTGTCCCGAGGTTAACATCGGTTTCCTCCCAGGCTTCGATACCGCCCATCACATACGCATCTATCTCCATTTCCGACTCCGCAGCAGCGCCTGTCTTCTGCTTTTCCGGGGCATTCAGGCCGTTATACCGGTCGACATAGCGCCCCAATTCCTTAGCCGAATACCCGCGAACAGGGCCATTATCTGGCCCGTCGGCCAGCAATACCGGTAATTGGCGCACATATTCGTCGTATTGAATGAGATACTTTTTTCCGCCAGTCAGTCTGTAAAACGGATAATTGAACAGCTCCGTCAACTTTCCACCCTTTTGCAGGAAGAAATGCGGCTGCTCGGAAAGGTCCATATATTCCAGTAAAGTCGCTTTCGGGCCGGAGGTTATTTCGCGTAAATAAACAGTTACCGAGTCCTTTGCCTTGAAAGACGGAGCCAACTCGTAAGTTTTGCTCAAATCGATGTTTAGTATGCCGATCCTTTTGCTGATATAACGCTCATTAAGTGGTGCAATGTAAAACTGTGCTGCCTCGTCCGGGCCCACTTTTTCGGCGATGCCGTTTTTCTCCCTGGCAAAATCGACTGTCATCGGGCTGGTACCCCAGCCATCGTAACGGATATATCCTCTGACCGTGTCACCTTTGGCAGAAACAATGTACCCATCCAGCGCTTTTCCCTGACCGAAGCTCTGTGAAAAAGTTGTAAGAGCCAGCAATACCCCGGTAATTAAACGATACGACCTCCCGAGTAAATTCAAATTCATACACGATATCAGTTATACCTACACCATAAACTGAAACAAATCCGGTTGATCATTCAAATACTCATAAACAACGCGGTTCGCATCCATTCGCTCGATGAGTGGCGCAAAGTCTTCGCGACTTTTCAATTCAATCCCGACCAATGCAGGTCCCTGCTCGCGGTTGGTTTTCTTCACATATTCAAAACGCGCAATGTCGTCGTTCGGGCCGAGGACATTCAAAAACTCGCGGAATGCACCCGAGCGCTGCGGGAAGCGAATGATGAAATAATGCTTCAAGCCTTCGTAAAGCAATGAGCGTTCTTTGATTTCCTCGGTGCGCGTAATGTCGTTGTTCCCACCGCTGATGAGCACAACGACGTTTTTACCTTTGATATCTTCTTTGATCAAATCCAATGCGGCCACTGTCAATGCGCCGGCAGGTTCCGCGACGATCGCTTCTTCATTATAAAGCTGCAAAATCGACGAGCATACCTTTCCCTCCGGAACCAGCAGGATTTGGTTCAGACTCTTACTGCAAATATCAAATGTAATGTCGCCGGCACGTTTCACCGCGGCACCATCGACGAATTTGTCAATGTTATCCAGCGTCACCACATGCCCTTCCTGAATGGATTTGTGCATGGTAGGTGAGCCTTCCGGTTCTACGCCAATCAGCTGTGTTTTGGGAGAAAGCTGTTTAAAAACAGTGGAAATGCCTGATGCTAAGCCCCCTCCGCCGATCGCCATCAATAGATAGTCAATTTTGAAATCAGCGTCTTTGAAAATTTCAAGGCCTACGGTTCCCTGGCCTTCAATGACCTGCAAATCGTCGAATGGGTGTACGAAAACGGCATTAGTGCTATCGCGATAGGCCATCGATGCATGGTAAGCGTCGTCGTAAGTATCGCCTACCAGATGTATTTCAATCCATTCCTGGCCGAAAAGCCGCACTTGCTTCACTTTCTGCGCCGGCGTGGTGGTAGGCATGAAAATCGCGCCTTTTACTTCCATTTTCCGGCACGCATATGCTACGCCTTGCGCGTGGTTGCCCGCGCTCGCACACACGACCCCGCCTGCAAGGGCTTCGGGCGTGAGGCTTGCCATTTTGTTGTACGCGCCGCGGATTTTGTAAGAGCGAACGGTTTGCAGATCTTCTCTTTTGAGGTAAATATTGGCCCCATACTGCTCCGAAAGATGTGCATTAAAAAATATTGGTGTGTGGTTAATCACCCCTCGCAGGCGTTCGGCGGCGAGGAATATGTTATCGAGAGTCGGAACGGAATGTGAAGTGCTCATAGGATTCAATGAAAAGAGCTTTGCAAAAAGCAAAGCTCCATTTTTTTCTTTTGCAGTTGACTTAAGTCAACTGCAATAAATTATTTTGAAACAATTAGTTTCTTTCTGGGCGCAATCCGCGTACAGTTGTACCAGCTTGCCACATTTCTGATTCACGCAATTCAGCCAATTCAGCTTCCAGCTTCACGCGGTAGTCAGGCTGTGAGTTGCGGGTGATCGAGATAGTAGCTTGCTCGCCTGATTTTACAGAGTTGTAAAGTTGCTCGAAAACAGGCTTGGTAGCGTCACGGAAAGGTTTCCACCAGTCCAAAGCACCGCGCTGTGCAGTAGTAGAGCAGTTAGCGTACATCCAGTCCATACCGTTTTCAGCAACCAATGGCATCAACGATTGAGTCAATTCTTCAACTGTTTCGTTGAATGCTTCCGATGGCGTGTGGCCATTCGAACGCAACACTTCGTATTGTGCCGCGAAAATACCCTGGATAGCACCCATCAAAGTACCACGCTCACCGGTAAGGTCAGAAGTTACTTCACGGTAGAAATCAGTTTCGAACAGGTAACCTGAACCTACACCGATACCCATTGCGATACATTTTTCACGCGCTTTGCCGGTAGCATCCTGGAATACCGCGAAAGAAGAGTTCAAGCCTTTTCCTTCTACGAACAAGCGGCGAAGTGAAGTTCCCGATCCTTTTGGAGCAACCAGGTACACATCCACGTCAGCAGGAGGAACGATGCCAGTCTGATCTTTATAAGTTACACCGAAACCGTGTGAGAAATACAGTGATTTTCCAGCAGTAAGGTGTTTTTTAACAGTTGGCCAAAGTTCGATCTGAGCAGCGTCAGAAAGCAAGTAGCAAATGATAGTTCCTTTTGCAAGCGCCTCTTCGATGTCGAAAAGGGTTTCGCCTGGTACCCATCCGTCAGCAACGGCTTTGTCCCAAGACTTACCACCTTTACGCTGACCAACGATTACATTGAATCCGTTGTCGCGCATGTTCAAGCTTTGGCCTGGGCCTTGTACGCCGTAACCAATTACAGCGATAGTTTCAGTAGAAAGTACTTCACGTGCTTTTTCAAGTGGAAATTCTTCACGGGTTACTACTTCTTCTTCGACCCCGCCGAAATTTAATTTTGCCATTGATTATTGATTGGATTATTGATTTACTACGAATTAAAAAACAATACTACTAAAAACTGGCCGACTATTGGTAATATTCCCACTCAGCTTCGGGCAGATAATCTACCAGTGTCTGAGGCGATTTGCTCACCGCCACGCGTCCCGAGCGAACGAATTCGAGGATTTCGTGGGGTTTGATATAGTCGAAAAATTCAAAGATCTCTTCTTCCGTACCCGTCTTCTGAATGATCACGTAAGTAAGGTGCCAGTACACGACCCAAGCCTTGTAAGTCTTGTTGATCGTCTCGATATCGAGCGGTTTCGCACCGATCGGCGTAGAAACCTTGAACAATGCGATCTCGTTGTATGCGATGTCTTCATTGAGATACCCGAAAACCGCGAGTACTTCGATGATCTTACGGATCTGGCGGACGAGTTTCTCCACCGCGTCGCGCGATTCATGACGGATGACGATCGTAAAGCGGGAAATACCCTTACGCTCGGTTTCCGAAACTGTCAGGCTATCGATATTGATCCGCCGCCGCGTGAAAATCGTGGTGATCTTGTTCAGAATGCCGATCGTGTTTTCAGTAAAAACACAAATGGTGTATGATGTCATAATTTCTTCCTCTTTTATATTATTCCAAACGGATATCAGCTACGCAGGCACCCGTTGGCACCATCGGGAACACGTTTTCTTCTTTCTCTACCAATACTTCCAGCAGATAAGGCTTGTCGGAAGCGAGCATTGTATCGAGCGACGCGTGCAAATCCTCGCGTTTCGCGCAGGTATGACCGTCGATACCGAAGCCCTTAGCGATTGTGATGAAATCAGGGTTTTGCAGCTCCACGAACGAGTAGCGTTTCTGGTGGAAAAGCTGTTGCCACTGGCGTACCATTCCGAGGAAGTTGTTGTTCAGGATGATGATTTTTACTGGCAAACCGCTTTGAGCGATAGTACCAAGCTCCTGAATCGTCATCTGGAAGCACCCATCACCGATAATCGCAACCACTTCACGGTCCGGCGCACCTACTTTCGCTCCGAATGAGGCCGGCAAGGCATAACCCATTGTTCCCAGACCACCCGAGGTAATATACGAACTAGGCTTTTTGAACTGATAATAGCGTGCAGCCATCATCTGATGCTGGCCTACGTCCGCCACGATCACCGCCTCGCCTTTGGTTTTATCCGAAAGCGTACGTATTACCTCAGCCATCTTGATCTTCTCGGTCGTCGGAGCCAATTCCGGCTGCGTGATTTTCTCGTCCTCGATCACGTCGTACTTCTTGAATTCCGCGATCCAGGCTGCATGGTTGTTCGCATTCACCAATGGAAGCAGCTGTTCGAGCGCGATTTTCGCATCACCTACCACCGGAGCATCCGCTTTCACGATCTTGTCGATCTCAGCCGGGTCGATTTCAATATGAACCACTTTCGCTTGTTTCGCATAGCGGCTCAAATCACCCGTTACGCGGTCGTCGAAACGCATTCCGACTGCGATAATGAGGTCGCATTGGTTGGTCAACACGTTGGTACCGTAGTTCCCGTGCATTCCCAGCCAGCCTACATAGTTGGGGTGGTCAACAGACATCGACGAAAGTCCAAGCAGTGTCGAAGCAGCAGGAATATCTGTTTTTTCAATGAAACGGATCAATTCCTGTTCCGCGCCGGCAATCTGCACGCCGTGGCCTACGAAAAGGAACGGACGCTTAGCCTGGTTGATCAGCTTCGCAGCTGCCGCCAGTTGCTCCTCCTTCGGTGCAAGGCGCGGGTGATAGCTTAGCAAAGTCTCTGTCTTCTTATGTACGAAAGGCTTCGTCATCAGCTTCTGCTGCGCATCCTTGGTAATATCGATCAAAACCGGACCCGGACGGCCTGATTTTGCTATGTAAAATGCTTTGGCAATGATTTCAGGGATCTCATCCGCGTTGGTCACCTGATAGTTCCATTTCGTAATAGGAATGGTGATACCCATCACGTCCGTCTCCTGGAATGCATCGGTACCGAGCAAATGCGACGCCACCTGACCGATAATGCAGACCATCGGCGTAGAGTCAATGATCGCGTCGGCGATACCGGTTACCAGGTTGGTAGCACCCGGTCCCGAAGTAACAAGGCAAACCCCTACCTCACCCGTAATGCGCGCAAACCCCTCCGCCGCGTGTGCAGCACCTTGCTCGTGACGCACGAGAATGTGGTTGATCTGATCCTGATAGTCGTAGATCGCATCGTACACCGGCATAATCGCGCCGCCCGGATAACCGAAAATGGTTTTCACCCCTTCCGCAATCAGCGACTGGATCACCGCATGCGAGCCATTGATCAGCTCCGGCTTGGCCACCGAAACCACCGGTTCCGAGCCCCGAATTGTTGCAGTTTGATTTTCATTAAATCCCATGACCTCTATTTTATTTAGTCGGATGAATTTTCAAGATTTTCAATATCATTTATGTCCGGGTGTTTTCGCATTGAAAAAACACTTCTGTCCATTCGGGGCGGGTTTTGCAAATCAAACTGAAATGCAATACTGTTCAGGTAATGCGCTGCTTCCAACCTTTCTTTCAAAGTTTTCGGCTGATTTTTCGCATGGTACTTCTCAGTCTCCGAATGAGTCCCGGCATGGAAGGCCGTTCTATCCAATTTGAATTTCCCTTCCGACATAATGCTTAGTTTTTTACGCTTCGTCAGTCACACAACCTTCGCTGGCTGATTTCACGGTTCTGATATATCTTCCCAGCATACCTTTGGTAAAGCGCGGTGCGGGTTGTACCCAGGCTGCTTTGCGGGCTGCCATTTCTTCGTCGGAAATGTGCAGGGTCAGTACGCGGGTGTTGGCGTCGATAGAAATGCGGTCGCCATCTTTAACCAATGCAATCGGGCCGCCGTCAAATGCCTCCGGGGTAATGTGGCCTACCACGAAACCGTGCGTACCTCCCGAGAAACGACCATCGGTGATCAATGCAATTTTGTCGCCAAGGCCAGCTCCCATTACTGCGGAAGTAGGTTTCAGCATTTCCGACATCCCCGGGCCGCCTTTCGGACCCGCATTGCGAATCACAACCACGTGGCCGGCTTTAATTTCGCCTTTGGCAAGCATTTCGATGATCTCCGACTCGTGCTCGCACACTTTCGCTTCACCATCGAATGTCAGACCTTCCTTACCGGTAATTTTCGCAACCGCACCTTCGGGAGCCAGGTTACCATAAAGCACCTGAATGTGGCCTGTGTGCTTGATTGGTGTTTCAATCGGGAACACCATTTTTTGCGTTTCAAAATTCAAGTCGGGCGCTTCGGCGAGGTTTTCAGCAACCGTTTTACCGGTTACGGTCATGCAATCGCCGTGGATGAGTCCTACCGAATACAGATATTTCGTCACCGCAGGAACACCACCGATTTCAAGGATGTCTTCCATGAAGTATTTACCGCTAGGTTTCAAATCCGCGATAAACGGCGTACGGTCGGAAATCGCCTGAATGTCATCCAATGTCAATGGAATGCCTGCTGCGCGGGCGATCGCCAGGTAATGCAATGCCGCGTTGGTAGATCCACCCAGCGCCATTACCACCGTCAATGCGTTTTCGAGCGACTTTTTGGTAATAATATCTTTCGGAGTAATGTTCAGTTCGAGCAATTTCTTCATCGCCGCACCGATCTTCTTGCATTCTTCCTGCTTGCCTTCGTGCGTAGCCGGGTACGAGCTGCTGAATGGCAAACTCAGCCCCATTGCTTCGATTGAAGAAGCCATGGTGTTAGCAGTGTACATACCACCGCAAGCTCCCTGGCCAGGAATCGAATTTTGAATTACTCCTTTATAATCTTCGTCAGAAATATTGTTGGCGAACTTCTTACCCAACGCTTCGAATGCCGAAACGATATCGAGTTTCTGTCCTTTATAATGTCCCGAACGGATCGTTCCGCCGTACACCATAATAGCAGGACGGTCGAGGCGCGCCATGGCCATAATAGCACCCGGCATATTTTTGTCGCAACCCACGACTGCGATCACGCCATCATACCATTGTGCAGCCACCACGGTTTCGATCGAATCCGCGATAATGTCACGGCTTGGGAGCGAGTAACGCATACCGTCGTTTCCGTTAGTCATACCATCCGAAACACCGATCGTGTTGAAGATCAGGCCGACCATGTCATTGGCATTCACCCCTTGTTTCACGTACACCGAAAGACCGTTCAGGTGCATGTTGCACGGGTTACCTTCATAACCTGTGCTGGCAATCCCGATCTGCGGTTTAACAAAGTCTTCTTCTTTCAAACCAATTCCATAAAGCATTGCCTGTGCGGCCGGATTGGTTACTTCCTGGGTAAGGGTCTTCGAAAATCTGTTTAATTCTGTCGCCATTGGTGAATGATTGTATTTAAAATAAAAACACCCCACTCGATTGGGTGAGTGAGGTGCCAGTTATGTGCTATCATCCCACTCACGCTTGTGGCGTGACGATAATTAGGACCGGGACGATAAGAGTCAGTTTCATTTTTAGCGGAACATTTAAGTCTAGCGAAATTTCGCTGCTTTTGACTTGGTGTTACAAATTAGAAGCCATTCTTTTTATTTTCCAAACATTCAAAGCTTTTTTTGTTATTAATCTATGATAAATACCAAATTTCTTCCCGGTGGAGGATCGTTATCGGAAAAGATTTAATTTTGAATTCCAAAAACCACGAACCGCAATGCTGACAACCGAATCGTCTTCGAACTATAATGATCTCGAAAAAATGAGTGTCCACGACATTCTGACTTCTATCAACCGTGAGGATCAAACCGTGCCTCATGCCGTTCAGAAATCGATCCCGCAAATCGAAGCATTGGTAGAACAGATCGTTCCCAGGATGCAAAAAGGCGGCCGGCTCTTCTACATCGGTGCCGGAACCTCCGGAAGACTGGGCGTTGTGGATGCATCGGAATGCCCACCGACATTCGGTGTACCATTCGACTTGGTGGTTGGCATCATCGCCGGCGGCGACACTGCCATTCGCAAAGCGGTGGAAAACGCGGAAGACGACTGGAACCAGGCGTGGAAAGACCTCGCGGTATATGCACCTAACGAAAATGATACATTAATTGGAATAGCAGCTTCTGGCCGCACGCCTTACGTGATCGGCGGTTTAAATGAAGCGCGTAATGCGGGCTTGCTTACAGGCTGCGTCGTTTGCAACGACGGCTCCGCAGTTGCCAAGGCATGCGAATATCCGGTTGAAATCGTGGTAGGACCCGAATTTTTGACGGGAAGCACCCGAATGAAATCCGGTACCGCTCAAAAACTGGCGCTGAATATGATTTCAACGTCAGTAATGATCCGTCTGGGAAAAGTGAAAGGGAACAAAATGGTGGATATGCAGCTCACCAATGAAAAACTGGTCAACAGGGCGTTGCGCATGATCATTGATGAACTGAATATCTCGCCTGATGAGGCGCAATCACTACTCGACGAGCACGGAAGCGTCCGCGCGGCGATCGACGCAGTGAAGAAATAGGGGCTATACCGAAAGTACGATCTTGCCGAACTGCTGCCCCGAATCCATATAACGGAGTGCCTGCTCGGCCTCTTCGAGTGGAAATACCTTGTCGATGACCGGCACAATCTGTTTTTCAGCGACAAACTGTACCATATCGGCAAATTCCTGTTCGGTGCCCATGGTGCTGCCGTAAATATTCAGCTGTTTAAAAAACACTTTCGCCGGAACGATATCGGTGATATTGCCGGTACCGCCGCCGTAGAAGCAAATGCGGGCTCCGGGAGCGGCGATATCTATCAGCTTCGCAAAGCCAGGGCCGCCTGCGCTATCGATAATGACATTGAAATAACCCGTCTTGGGCCCGCGCGCTTTCACGAGCAAATCCCGGAACCAGGTCGGGTTTTTATAATTGATCCCGCCTTTCGCGCCCATTTCAATCGCTTTCTGTATTTTCTGATCGGAACCGGACGTTACCCACACCTCCGCACCGGCCGCAATGGCGATTTGAATGGCAAAAAGCGCCACGCCACCGCCAGCACCCGTTACGAGCACCCGATCGCCTTCCTTGAACCGGCAGCGCGTCATCAGTGAACGCCAGGCGGTCAGTCCTCCCATAGGTAATGCGGCCGCTTCTTCAAACGACAAATGCGCCGGCTTTTCGGCAAGGTACTTCGCCTCAGTCTTTACATATTCCGCAAATGTGCCATTGTCGGGAAGGCCGAGTATTTTGTGGTCCTCGCTGTAAAAATCAGGATTTTCACCCCAGTTTTGGGACGGATTGATGATCACCTCTTTCCCAATCCAGCTTTTGGCAACGCCATCACCCACCTCGGTCACAATGCCCGCGCCATCAGAACCGGGGATGATAGGAGTTGTAATCCTCGGATAGAGGCCTTTTTGTATCCACACGTCCCGGTGGTTGAGCGATGCGGCTTTGACTTCGACGAGCACTTCCCCGGGCCCCGGATTCGGTTTCTGGGTGGTTTCGATCACAAGCGGCTCATGAAGGTTTTTTAAAATAGCGGCTTTCATAATGTTGGGTTTTTAAACAAAAAAATGATGAACCGGCCTGCCCGAAACGGTACCTGCCGTAGTTCATCATTTCAAAATGACTGGAACCGTTTCAGATGCTATATATCCGAATATTCGGTGGGATACAAGAAGAAGCTGGTGTTTTTTGAAACGTTGTTCTGATACTCGGGATTTACCTTCAGCTTATTCCATTCTGCGTCCTCCGTGAACGATTTCCAATGCGCGTCACGCGATGCCTTGTTCTCGAAAGTGGTCATGTACATCAGGTTCGGCATGTGGCTTCCCACGATCACTTCGCCATAGAATACCGCATTGAAGCCCAAACGTTTAAACAACGGAACTTCGCCGCCCGCGTTAAACATCTTCACCTTGTTCTGATAGATTTTCTCGGTATGCCCTTCGTAGCTCCGCAATTCGTAAACTCTCTCGCTTTTGGGACCGGTAAGATTGGGCTTCATATGCACGGGCGCATCTGTGAAGGCTTGGAGCACAATCGACTCAAACCGGGCGTACGGCGGGGTTTTATAGTTAGCTTCGATATAATCCTTTCCTGCCGACGCATAAGCAGCGTCTTTGTCCAAAGTTTTGGGCAAAGTCAGCAGGAGGTCCAGGGATTTGATAGGGGTTAATACGTAAATCAATTTCCCGGCCATGGTGTCGGTAGCCACAGGCTTGAAAACACCTACGTTTTTGATTCCCGCACGATGGGCCGCGGGAACGTATGCATCTTTCAGGAAAGCTTCTACACGCGCTTCCTGGTCGGCATTTCTGAGATGGTAGATCTTGATTTCGTAAAACTCCCGTTTGGGGGGTGCCGCTACTGTGCCCAGCGCAACGACGAGCAACAAAAGAGTGAAAAGAAAATTCAGGTTTCGGTAGTTGGACATAGTCGTCAAAATGGCATTTAAATAGTGAATTAATCACCAAAAAAGACTTTTGTCGCCTGAGTTTACCCTATTTCAATTCTCACTAATTTTTTTCGAAGCACATCAGAATTTCGGGCACGAAAGCTGCCGTTTGCGGGTTTTCGGGCGCTTCGGTTTTGATTCGAGCGGAGCGAAAACATAGGAAAGTGAAATCTCGTGCGCACCGCCGCTACCGGCGCCCAATGTCGAAATAGTAAGGTCGTAGCTATAACCGATCGAAAATTTGTCCTGACGATACCCTGCCAGGAATATCAGCGATTCGTGGTTATTGATATTCTGTTCGTATTTCTTGAAAGGAATCCCACGATACCACGCCCCGATCACCAACGGCTCGATGGTCACGTACATACCGGCATCGAACTGATCGTATTTACCTTGCTTTTTGTACATGATGGCGGGAGAGATGGTCTTTTCCTTATCAATTTCGTCGCCGAGGAACGTGTAACCCGCGAATGGAATGCGCAAGCCAGCCTGTAAGCTGGCTTTTACTGGCAGGCGTGCCTCTGTAAGTTCCGAAAATGCCTGATTGGGACGGTTCAGGTGATGCGCCGAAACCCCTGCCCAGTACCAGTCGGAATAGAGCATTGCGCCGGCACCGAAATCGGCGTAAAATACGTTTGGACCGCCTTTTGCGAACGGATCTTCCGATGGCTGGCCGGTTAACCCGCCATTGTTGTATTGATCTCCGAATGTCAATCCGAAGTAATCCAGCGTCCGTGAAGCAAAGCCACCCTGGATTCCAAGGCGCAGTGAAGTTAATTCGTTGAACTGGATTTGGTAAGAATATTGCAACGCCGCTTCGGTCGATTTAAGGTTTCCCAGGCCCTGGCTATCCATCGTTACCAGCACACCCAGACCGCTGTTATAATTGGGTAGGAATACATCGGCGCCTATCGAGGTAGTCACAAAGTTGGCCGACAATGAAGGCCATTGGTTACGATAATTGATGGTTGCACGCGGCGCCAGCGCCCCTCCGGCCAATGCCGGGTTTAAGTATAATGGGTTTGCGTAGAATTGGGAAAATTGCGGATCCTGGCTCCAACCTTTCAGGCAAAGCAGTGTCAGTAGGAAGAGAGGAAGTAAACGCTTGATCATAGATTTATTGGCTTGCCGCTTGCCGAAAAACGGACACGTTCCGGGCTCAAAAAAATTACCTGATTAATTTCACAAATTATCCTCAAATTGCGTATTAATATTCAAATTAGAGTGGTTTTTACGACATTACCGCACAAAATTTTAACATTTTATTTTCGTTAGTAATGTCGGGTAACTTGAATATTCTTTGAGACGGTAGGGGTGTTTGAACAAGTAACGAAACATGGGGCGATTTTATAATAGACATCACCGATTTTTTTATGTCCTCTGCCTGCTCATGCTCCTCATCGGCGCAAATGCCCTGGCGCAGACACCCTTTGAAGTTAAGGGGCAATGCATGCAGAATCCCGACTGTGAAGCGGATTCCACATCGTTCCGGGACCCCGTCATAGATGCAACTGCGTGGCGATGGAGCTTCGGAGAAGGCGGCGCGACCGATACGCGACGCAATCCGCAACACTCATACACGTCGCCCGGTACTTACACCGTCACCCTGATCCGGACGCTGAAAAACGGCGCGACGGAAACGGTTACACAACCCGTGCAAATCGGTGAGCTTCCCCCTGAATTTCAGCAATGGCGAATAGATACAACCATTTGTAAAGGTGACACCATCACGCTCGATCCCTATCCCAACGGCGCACCAGCCGGTGCAAAATATATCTGGTATCCCAAAGGTGACACCACACAGACTTTAAGAGTCGACAGTTCAGGGTGTTATTCCGTAGAGGTGATCATAAATGGCTGCAAGATGCAGAACCGGATCAATGTCAAAATTTGTATGGAACCGCAGGCACAGGAAGGCTCCAAGTGGTATTTCGGGGGCAATGCCGGCCTCGATTTTTCGAATACGCCTCCCTCACCCCTAACCGACGGCAAACTGAATACCCCCGAGGGGACCTCGTCCATTGCCAATTCGAAAGGACAACTGCTCTTCTATTCCGATGGTATTAAAGTATGGAATAAGAACGGGGATGAAATGACGTGTACGTTCGGGGCCTGCGCGCCCATGAAGGGAAGTCCCAATTCGACGCAATCCGTGCTCATTGTGCCCCAGCCGACTTGCAGGGGCTGCGAGTACCTTTATAATGTATTTACAACTTCGGATATTAATGGCGAAAAGCTGCTGACTGTGAGCGTTGTGGATATGCGCCGCAACAACGGTCTGGGCCAGATTATCGAACAAAATACAACCCTTCAAACCCCCACTACCGAGCGGATTGCCGCCGTCCGCAACGACCGCGACAGCACCTATTGGGTCGTCTCCCACGATTATGGCACCAACAAGTTCCGCATTTTCCACGCTACCACGGGTGGGCTCGTAGAAGTAGCGGCTCCCGAGCTGGGTATGGCGCACGACAGTACCAACAAGGCTGAGGGTTATATGAAATTTTCGGCGCCGGATAGTACTACTGGCTTTCGTCAGCTAGCCGTGGTAATCCCTGGTCCTGCTCGCAACTATGTGGAGCTGTTCAGTTTTGACGATTCAACCGGAACCCTGACTTACAAAAAGACAATGGACCTCGGCCCTGCGCCACCCATTGCATATGGGATAGAATTCTCGCCAACGGGAGAAAAAATGTACGTCTCTTTCCAGGGCGAGAATGGCACGAAATCCTATTTGAAGCAATACGACCTCACGTTGCCGGATAGCCTCGTCATAGAAACGGCTATTACCATCGACAGTTCCGCCACGCAGAAGTTCGGTGCATTGCAATTCGGGCCCGATGGGCGGATTTACATGGCCATTCAAGGAAGTGAATACCTGGCAACGATCGGTGAGCCGGAAGGGAATTCGTTGACGGGCGTCGACTATGAGCGCGACGGGGCGAATCTGGGAGGTAAAAAAAGCCAGTTGGGTTTGCCGAATATGGTTCAGGATTTTACCCAGGAATCTTCGGGGCCGGGATTTGAGGCGGATGGGTTTTGTACCAACGAACCCACCACATTCCAGGCCAGCCCGATGTGTGACCCAATTGAAGATACCTATTCGTGGGATTTTCTTGGAAATGGGCAATTTTCGACCCCTTCCAAGCAGCAGCAGGCCACCTATACCTACACCAAACCGGGCACCTACATGGTGGCGATGCGGGCTACCAACAAATGTACCGACACAACGATCGTGCAGGAGGTTACCATCTATGAAACGCCCTCGGACATCGATCTGGGGCCCGATAAAGACACTTGCGGCGCATATGTGCCATTGGATATGAAGGTAAACGCGGAAGTTTACAGATGGATTTATCGCGGTCGGGTCGTTGGTCGCAGCCGTACTTACAACGCCCCATCAACCGGCCGTTACATCGCCATCGCATTCAACGGCCCGCAAGGTGATTGCTACGCAGCCGATACAATCGAAATCACATTACGTAAGCCACCTGCGGTCTCCATCGGCCCGGATACGACGCTCTGCCGCGACAGTTCCATTGTGTTGGGCGTAGGAAGTACCAGATGGATCGAGTTTAATTGGAGCACAGGAGAAACAACCCCGGAGATAACAGTCAGAGAACCAGGCTCATACTCCGTTACGGTCAAGGACAGAAACGACTGCTACAATTCGGATACGATACAGATTGGCGAGCGTCCGTCCCCTATTCTGGGATTAGCACCCGAGAACTACATCTGTATTCCTGACGGCCAGTCCGTCATACTGGATGCCAATGGGCGAGAACCTTACGAATATCTCTGGCCGCATTCCGGTGACACAACGAAAACAATTACCGTCAACCAGGAAGGAAAATACACCGTGCGGGCAACTAACAAGGAAGGTTGCTCCGTAGAGCAAACCACCGAAGTGATTGACAAATGCGAGCCGCGGTTCTTCATCCCCGACGCATTCACACCTGATGGCGAGGGGCACAACGAGATCTTACAGGTGTTCGGGGCTTACTATACCAATTTCTCGATGCGCATTTACAACCGCTGGGGCGAGGTTATTTTCGCTACTACCGATATAGAAGCGCGTTGGGACGGAACTTACAAAGGGTTGAAAGTACAACCGGGAAGCTATCCTTACATCATTTCCTATGAAGCGCTCTACTATCCCGAACGCAACCCGATCACGAAGCGCGGGTCGGTGATGGTGATCCGCTAGCCTTTCCTTTTGCAGATTAAATCAATTATTTTTGGTTAAATAATATCAAACCAGCCGCCACTAAACCGGACGGCTGGTTTTCACTATCTGATCAACCGACTATGCGCCAGGATTATCTGTCCGGAGATAAAGAAAACCTTTCAAACACCGATAAAGACATCGAGCGTGCATTACGTCCGTTGTCTTTCGAGGACTTTACCGGCCAGGACAAGATTCTTGAAAACCTGAGAATATTCGTTCAGGCGGCCCGCCAGCGCGGTGACGCATTGGATCACGTGCTGCTTCACGGACCTCCGGGATTAGGCAAAACCACATTGTCGAATATCATTGCAAATGAGCTCGGATCGGGGATCAAGATCACTTCCGGTCCGGTACTCGATAAACCCAGCGATCTGGCTGGTCTGCTAACCAATTTGCAGGAGCACGACGTCCTTTTCATAGATGAAATCCATCGTCTCAATCCCATTGTGGAAGAATACCTGTATTCGGCCATGGAGGACTATAAAATCGATATCATGCTCGATAGCGGCCCAAATGCCCGCAGCATTCAGATCGGCCTGAACCCCTTCACGCTCATAGGTGCCACTACACGCGCCGGCATGCTCACGTCGCCCCTGCGCGCGAGGTTCGGGATCAATGCGAGGCTGGAATATTACGATGCCCAGCTGCTATCGTCCATCCTGAAACGTTCGGCCTCCATTTTGGGAACGCCGTTGGAAGAGGATGCGGCTTACGAAATTGCCCGGCGCAGCCGCGGCACACCGCGTATCGCCAATAACCTGCTTCGCAGAACCCGCGATTTCGCACAAGTGAAGGGTAATGGGCGCATCACCGTAGCCATCGCCCAAATGGCGTTGCAGGCTTTGGATGTAGACCAAAACGGGCTGGATGAAATGGATAATCGCATTCTGAGCACAATTATCCAGAAGTTTAAAGGCGGGCCGGTAGGCTTATCCACCATTGCCACTGCCTGCGGCGAAGAAGCCGACACCATCGAGGAAGTATATGAGCCCTTTCTGATCCAGGAAGGCTATATCAAACGGACTTCGCGAGGCCGTGAGGTGACCGAAAAAGCATTCAAGCATCTGGGTATTTTACCACGCCACCGCTCAGGCGAATTGTTCTGAGCGTTAACTTTTTAAGAAGTTTTAACATTCACATACAACATAACCCTGAAAATTGTAATTTTGCGGTAAATTAGCGTAACCGCCTCCTATGATCGAAGTACTGGTTTCCGAAAAGTTGGTAGTGAGAGTGCCCTGTGCTGTGATTGAACGTGATGGAAAAGTACTCGCCGGGCAGCGAAGCGCAGCTTTGTCTTTCCCTCTCCAATGGGAATTCCCGGGCGGAAAACTCGAAAAAGGCGAAACCGACGAACAGGCATTGCTACGTGAGATCATGGAGGAGCTCAATGTGACCGTTGAAATCGTCGATAAACTCCCCGAAACTTCCAAAGACCAGGGCTGGCGCGAGATCGTACTGGTACCGTTCGTTTGCAAGGTGGATACAATCGATTTTATCCTGACTGAGCACGAACAAATCCTCTGGCTGGATCCCGACGATCTCCCTACCCTCGACTGGACCGAAGCCGACCTGAATGTGATCAAGAACTACTACGATTACTTAGCGGCTAAAAGCTAACCGCTTTCCTTTCACCGTTTCATCAAATTGCCCGTTTTCATAAACCAGGTGCCCTGACACGAACGTGTGGGTAATCCTTGACTGGAATTCAGTGCCATTGAACGGCGACCAGCCGCATTTGGAGTAAATATTGGAAGGGTTAACCTCCGTTGTCCCATTCGGATCCACCAGGACCAAATCTGCCCAGTAACCTTCCCGGATATAACCACGGTCTTTGATATCGAACAGATCGGCCACCGCGTGGCTCATTTTTTCAGCGACGCGATCGATCGAGATCTTGCCCGATTTGCTCAGCTCGAGCATCACATTCAGCGTATGCTGCACCAGAGGCAAGCCTGATGGCGCCTGCCAGTAATGCTGTGCTTTTTCCTCGATGGTATGCGGTGCGTGATCGGTTGCGATCACATCGATGCGATTATCGAGCACGGCTTGCAGGATCGCCTCCTTGTGATGTGGCGCTTTAATCGCCGGGTTGCATTTGATTTCGTTACCCAACCTCTTGTAATCCTCTGAATCGAACCACAAATGGTGCACACATGCTTCGGCTGTTACAAGCTTGGGCTTCCCGTTTGCGAGCAGGATTTTGCCATTGCTTCGGATACCCGGTTCGAACAAATGAACCTCATCCCCGGTAGAAATATGAAGAATGTGCAGGCGCGTTCCGTGCTTGTGCGCGAGTGAGCTCGCAAAAGTGGATGATTTGAGACAGGCCTCCTCATTCCGGATCAACGCATGAATGTCGTAAGGCACATCGTCCCCGTACTTATCCTTGAAATAAGCCATGCGGGCCTTCACAGTCGGCTCATCTTCACAATGCGTCGCGATAATGCAGGGAGCATTGGCGAAGAGCTTTTCGAGCACCTCGGGCGCGTCTACGAGCATATTACCCGTGGAAGAGCCCATGAATATCTTGATACCGCAAACCCGCGTGGGATCGGTACGCATTACCTCATCATAATTGTCGTTCGACGCCCCCATGAAGAAGGAGTAGTTGGCAAGAGAAGTGTTGGCGCCGATCTGGTACTTATCTTCCAGCAACTGCTGCGTCAACGTATTGGGAACCGTGTTAGGCATTTCCATGAATGAGGTAACCCCTCCGGCAACGGCCGCTTTCGATTCCGTGTAAATATTCGCCTTGTGGGTAAGCCCCGGCTCGCGGAAATGCACCTGGTCGTCGATCACCCCCGGCATCAGCAAAAGCCCCTTTGCATCAATCACCCTGTCCGCTTGCACATGCTGCAAATCCCGTTCGATTTTTTTAATGTGACCATTTTCAATTAGTACGTCTAAATACTGAACCTGGTTTTCATTTACGACCTGGGCATTTAAGATCAGCGTTGTCATGTGCGGCGGTGATTGGATTGATGTCGTGCAAAGGTATTCAGACCGGTTGAAATTCACTCATTGAATCACACAAAAATGAACCTGAAACAACTCCTTCGCGATTTCGCCGACTTGCTGTTTCCCCGCTGTTGTGAAAGCTGCGATCGGGTACTACAAGGCAATGAAGCCATTATTTGCACGCTATGCCGCATCTCGCTGCCGCGCGTAGGGTCGGACGGATTGAATAGCGAATCGCTTCAATTTAAATTCGTAAGTCTTCCCGAGGTGCTTTCCTCCCATTCGTTTTTGCTGTTTACCAAGAGGAGCAAGGTCCAAAAGCTTTTGCATGCATTGAAATACAAAGGCAACAAGGGAGTAGGAATATTGCTCGGGCAGATGTTCGGTCAGGAATTGAAAGCGTCGGGGCATTTACCGGAGGCTGAAATTATCCTGAGCATTCCGCTTCATCCCAAAAAGCGAAAACAACGAGGCTACAATCAAAGCGACCTGCTTGCAGAAGGCTTTTCCAGGGCTACACATATCCCATGGTCCGGCGCAATGCTCCAACGCGTTAAGTACACCGCCACGCAAACTGGTAAAACCAAAATAGAAAGAAGGGAAAACGTGCAGGGCGTATTTGCGGTCAAAAAGGGATTTTGTCCTAAAAGCGTGATCCTGATCGACGACGTACTTACTACCGGTGCCACTCTGGAAGAATGCGCGAGAACATTGCTGGCCTCCGGCTGCAAACAATTTCACATTCTCACCATCGCGTTGGCACAGCATTAAAAACAGAAAAGCCGCCATTCGGAAGAACAGCGGCTTTTCGATTGATATTATCTTTCCTACTCTTTGTGCGTTCCTGTTGCGATCATTGCGCAGCGGAAACCTACCATCGCAGTAGCAGAATCCTGATCCATATAACGGCGCGTTCCCGGAGACAACCAGTAAGCCACGTCAGACCATGAACCACCTTTGTAAACTCTCAGCTTGTCGTCAACCATTGAGTTGTTACCTTTCGAGTCATAGTTTTTGGCTTCATCCTGGTAACCGTCGCGACGGAAAGAGTTCAGGTCGTTTACATCGCTGTTTGAAAGCGGGCGGTACACATCGTAAACCCACTCACTTACGTTACCGGCCATGTCATAAAGACCGTTGTCGTTGGCCGGATATGACCGGATTTCCTGTGTAATGATCGCACCATCGTTGGATTTACCCGCGATACCGGCATAGTCACCAGGACCACGTTTGAAATTCGCGAGCATTGTTCCTTGTTTGCGGCCACGTGGGTTACGCATCGTAGAACCATCCCATGGATAAATTCTCGAGTTCGCCTGGTTTTCATCAGAATATTGCGTTCCGATCATCGCCATTGCTGCATATTCAAATTCTGCTTCTGTCGGAAGACGGTATGGAGGCATTACGTAGCCACTTTCAATGCGAAGTTGTGGTGCGGGACCATCAGCTGCTGCAACCGCTTCGCCTTCTGCTTTCTTCTTCTTGCCGAAAGAGAATCCTTTTTTCTTCTTGGTTCCGGCGCTGGCGCCCTTGGCGTTGTTAACCTGGCTTACAGCAGCGGTACGCCATGCACAATAGTCGTTGGCCTGAACCCACGAAACACCAACCACCGGATAGAGGCGGAAGCCCGGGTGACGGAGGTACATAGTTACGTAAGAGTCATTGAATGACAACTCGTTATACCAAACTGTTGTATCAGGAAGTGCCTTAGCATAGAACTCTTCCGAAGAATCTCTCTGGATCGCATTCAGGTATTCGAGGTAGTGAACGTTCGCCACTTCGGTTTGGTCCATGTAGAACGACTGGATACTGACAGTCCGTTTCGGGTTATCCCGGCGGGCCATCACATCCTCTTCCAAAGAACCCATCGTAAAACGCCCACCTTCGATGTACACTAGGTCAGGACCGGCCGGCAAAGCTTTGTATTGCTTTACTTCAAACCCGTCTTTGCCGTTGTAAGCCAAGCCTGTTTTAGAACTGGTCTTGCCAGGTTTCAAGCTGGTTGGCTTCTTTTTACTACACGCAGTTGCCGCTAATAACACTATCAGAATCAGCGCGATCGACCGGGTACCCATCTTTTGCATGCAAATCATTGCTTTAAAGTGACTTAAGTGTTTGGTATTTTATAGTATGCGAAACCGCAAATGTATGAAATCAATCGATATTATTTTTAAAAATCAATTATCAGGTAACCGGGATCCGTTTGCTACTGGGTCATTTCCATCAGCACCTGGCGTGCCTGATCAATGCTTTTGATGTCCTCACAAATCAGTATCAGCTTGCCTTTCTGATCTTTAAGCGAAATTTGCTTAGGGTGTTTTTTAATGTAATCGATTACCTGCCCAAACTTCGCCGACTGAAAGAATTCGTCATTCTGCGAAGTAACGAAGTAGCCTTTCATCGTATTGCTTTTCAAAGTCAGTTTTTCAAACTGCAAAGCCTCTGCTTCCCAGCGCAAACGGACTGTTTTCAACAAATCCTGCACCTCATGCGGCACCGGACCAAAGCGGTCGAGGATTTCTTTTTCGAATTTCCCCAGTTCTTCCTCTGTCGCAATATTATCGAGGCGGGTATATAACGACAACCTTTCGGAAATATTTTTGACATAATCATCCGGTATCAATGTCGCGAAATCCGTTTCGATCTGCGTATCCGGCACCAGATTTTTCGGCAGGCTGAATACCCCCTCGAACAGATCCTTAAACTCATTACTTTTCAGCTCCTGAACGGCCTCGTCGAGCATTTTGTGGTATAATTCATATCCCAGATCATTCACAAAACCGCTTTGCTCGGCACCCAGCAGGTTACCAGCACCACGGATGTCGAGGTCACGCATCGCCACTTTAAAACCGTCGCCCAGGTCCGAAAACTCTTCCAGGGTCTGTAAACGTTTGCGTGAATCGCTGGCAAGGGTCGATGCCGACGGCGTGAGCAGGTAACAGAATGCCTTCCTGTTCGAGCGTCCCACGCGACCGCGCATCTGGTGCAGGTCCGAGAGCCCGAACATGTGTGCTGAATTAATAATAATGGTATTCGCATTGGCAATGTCGATCCCGGATTCGATGATATTCGTCGAAACCAGAATGTCGTACTCGCCTTCGATGAAATTCATCATCACTTTTTCCAGCTTATCGCCGTCCATTTGCCCGTGCGCCACGCCTATGCGCACATCGGGCACGAGGCGGAGGATGATATTCGCGATGGATTCGATGTCGTTGACCCGGTTATGAACAAAGAAAACCTGACCACCGCGCTGGACCTCGAAGCTGATCGCATCGCGGATGAACTCCTCGCTAAATGTGTGCACTTCCGTCGTAACCGGCTGGCGGTTAGGCGGCGGAGTCGCGATGACCGAAAGGTCGCGTGCGCCCATGAGCGAGAAATGCAATGTGCGCGGGATCGGCGTCGCGGTAAGCGTAAGCACGTCCACATTCACGCGCATTTCTTTTAGGCGGTCTTTGGCTTTTACGCCAAACTTCTGTTCCTCATCGACGATCAGCAAGCCAAGGTCTTTGAATTTCACATCCTTATTCAAAATGCGGTGGGTACCGATCAGAATATCGATCTTGCCCTCCTCGGCCTGTTTCAAAGTGTCTTTAATCTCTTTCGTAGACTTAAAACGGTTGATGTACCCCACCCGCGCAGGAAAATCGGCGAGGCGCTCGCTGAACGTCTTATAATGCTGCATGGCCAAAATCGTCGTAGGCACAAGCACCGCCACCTGCTTGCTGTCACAAACCGCTTTAAATGCAGCGCGGATCGCGATTTCGGTTTTACCGAAACCTACATCCCCGCATACGAGCCTGTCCATCGGATGGCCTTTCTCCATATCGTCCTTCACATTGGCGGTCGCAGTTGCCTGATCGGGCGTGTCTTCATATATAAAGGAAGATTCCAGCTCCACTTGCAGGTAATTGTCTTTCGAGAATGGGAAACCCGGTGCCTGGCGCCGCTTGGCATACAATGCGATCAGCTCGTGCGCGATGTCTTTCAGCTGCTTCTTAACCTTCGACTTTTTTGCTTCCCATTCGCCGGAACCCAGCTTGCTCATGGCAGGCGGCGTGCCCTCCTTGCCTGTATACTTCGCAATTTTGTGCAGGTTATGCACACTCACATACAGCAAGTCGTTGTCCCGGTAAATAAGCCGCACCGCTTCCTGTTCCTTGCCATTCACATCCTTGCGCTCCATACCGGCAAACCGGCCGATCCCGTAGTCGACGTGCGTCACAAAGTCGCCTACCTGCAAGGATTTCAGCTCCTTCAAGGTCATAGCCTTCGATTTGCTGAACTTCTCTTTCAGGCGGTATTTATGAAAACGGGCGAAAATCTGGTGATCGGTGTAGCACGCCACTTTCAGGTTGTCGTCCACAAAACCCTCCCGAAGCGAAATGTGCATCGGCCTGAATTTCACGAACGGATCAAGGTCTTCGAAAATCCTCTCGAGGCGATCGAGCTGCTTGGGCTGCTCGGCGACGATGATATTCATATAGCCTTTGTTCTGATTGTCGGACAAATCATCCAAAAGCCTTTTAAAATCCTTGTTAAACGAAGGCTGCGGTTTCGAAGAATAGGGCAGCTTTATTTCGGTTTTGAAATAGGATTTCTTACCAAATTCAACCGTTTTGAATTTCTTGACCTGATTCAAGAACCCGCGCCGCGTTTCAAAAAGCTCGTTGGGGTTCGAAACGATCTGCACGCCGCCTCCGGTTACTTCTTCCAACGCCTTTTCAGCCCTTTCGAAGCATTTTTCAATCACTTCCAGTGTCAGTTCCGCATCCTTGAACCATACGGCGGTATCATCGGAGAAGAAGCTCAGAAACGAATCTCGCGTCTCATGCGACAATTTCTGCTGAATATCCGGCACGATGTTGATCTGCTTCGCGCTCTCAATGGACAGCTGCGTATCCGGGTCGAACGAGCGGATACTCTCCACTTCATCCCCGAACAGCTCGATCCGGAACGGATGCTCGTTAGCAAATGAAAACACGTCGAGAATCCCCCCGCGCACCGAAAACTGCCCGGCTTCGAATACGAAGTCGGTAATTTCAAAACCATAGCTGTTCAAAAACTCCGTCAGAAATGCAGGATCGAGCTTTTCTCCCACTTTCACTGAAAACGTATTGGCTTTCAGCGATCGCTTGTTGATTACCTTTTCGAACAATGCTTCCGGATAAGTCACAATTTGCACCGGCGTGTTGCGTCCTGCGCTGAGTTTGTTCAGGATTTCACCGCGCATAAGCACATTTGCATTATCTACCTCCTCATAGTGGTAAGGCCTTTTATAGGATGTAGGATAAAACAGGACTTCGGTAGTGCCTAGCAGATTTTGCAGGTCGTTCTGAAAATAGGCGGCTTCCTCGCGGTCGCTGAGAATGTACAATGCCGGTGTTTTCTTCTTATGCTGCACGGCAGCGGCAACCACCGCGTCGAGGCTTCCTACCAACCCCTTTACCTGCACATGCGCCGCGTCGGGATCCTTAGAGGCAATCTGCGCGCTCAGCACATCCATGTAGCTGTCGCCTCCGTACAGTGTTAATAAGTCTTTAACTTCCAATTATATCAAATGCTGTGCAGCCTCAACCGCAGTGAACGTAAACGCAAAAAGCCGTTTCGGGAAATTTCCCGACCGGCAAAATAAATAACAATGGCTGGCCGCTTTTTGTTGCTGTAACCAACCGGGCTACAAAAATAGCCCTAAATCATTCCGCGTAAAAATCGGTCAGATCATTTTATTTTTACCTTTTCTCATCCCAATCCCTCATGACCGACTGGCTTAATCAACCCGTTTCGTTGGCAGGACTGCCGACAACCATGCTCGAAATCCTGGGTTTCATCACCGGGGCGATCTGCGTTTACCTTAATACACGGCAGAATGTGCTCGGCTGGTTTTTCGGGATCATTAATGCGGTGTTATACGGGGTGGTTTTCTGGCAGGTAAGATTGTACGCCGACATGGGTTTACAGGGCTACTACTTTCTGACGAGCATTTATGGCTGGTGGATGTGGAAATTTGGTGGACAAAACCATGACGGCCTCCGTGTTACGCGCACACCTGTGAAACTCTACCCGATTTTTGGGCTAATTTTTATCGCAGTAACCCTCTCCTGGGGGTTTTTATTGGGCAAATTTACCAACGCGAGCCTCACTTACGCCGACTCGGCGCTGACGATCGCCAGCCTGATCGGCCAATGGATGATGGCCCGCAAATACCTCGAAAATTGGATCGTCTGGATCGTCGCCGATGCAGCTTATGTGGTGGTTTATTTCTACAAAGACCTACATCTTACCGCGATTTTGTACGGCGTCTTTCTCATACTTGCGGTCATCGGGTTCGTACAGTGGCGCAGGGACGTTGGCACGTACGGTCAGGCGTAGTCAGGATTGGTCATTGGTAGTCAGGTATGGTCATTGATGGTCATGTGTAGTCTTGAATGGTTGGTAGTCAGGAATTGGTGTTGTTTAAATCTCCTCCATTCAGGCTACACTTGACAACTACTGACTATTCTTGACAACACATGACAATACCTGACAACAAATGACAAACCAACGTCTCCATTATGAACGACGTTCAGTCGAGCGTATCGAACGGAATTTCCTGATCTTCGAGCAATGTGCGGATGCGTGGCGAATCCTGGAAAACGATTTGCAGCTCCTTTTTCGCTACACCTTCCTCTTCCTCGTCGAGCCATTTCCAATCCTCGGCAGTGGCGTCGAAAATATCGATGATGGTCAACAGCTTATCTTCGGATTTTTCTCTTGAAAGCCATTCACCGGAATTTCCGATGTAGATAATCACCTTTTTTTCATCGATCCATTCCAGGTCGTTGAGCATTTCGTCAAGAGCTTCGAGGTTTTTGCCGGAATAATCGGGGAAATGCATCGCAGCGGCGATCGCCTCGTGGAAATCTTTGACGGAAGTTGCTTTGGCTCCGTCGATATGGGCTATAAATGCACCCAGGAACGTTTTACGGACATCGGATTCTTCCCGGGCCAGCAGGAAGTGTGTGTTTTTCATAGAGTCGTTGATTTAAAACACTGCAAGTTAGAGAAAAATGGACGTGCAAGTCCAACCTTTCAGTAGTGTTTTACTTCAAATACCGCTTTCTTAACAAATGCATCATATGTACATTGATACCCCACTGATCCGATAGCGGCTGATGTGTAAACGGTACGGTTGGTTGATAATTCGGCGGCCCGAATTCCGTCAGAACGGTCAGCGTTTCACCGCTTTTGACTTTGTACTCAACCACTTTGTCCCACCACGCCAAATGGGCCTTCACAGCCGCCTCCCATTCCGGTGCTCGCGGGTCGTTCACCTGCGGGCCTTCCTCGTGCCCTACGCGTGAGTGTATGTGCCCCACACGAGCCAGCGCGAGCTGAACCGTTTCTTCCTGATCCTGCAAAAGGCTTTCATGCACATTACACCAATGCGAAATATCGAGTGTAAGCCTTAATGCGGGGTTTTTCTCGATGAAATTCCGGGCTATGTGCGCCGCAAAAAGCATCCGCCCGCGGTGGGTTTCATGATAAATAGGTATGCCGCTTTTGGCAGAAGCCTCGGTGGTATGATCGATAAACGCCTTGTTTTGTTCGTAAGTGAAATGGTCTCGGCCGCTGTGGCAGTTGATGTAAAGCGGTTTCACAGGCCATTGCGTCGTAGCCGCGTCGATCTGCGATTTGAATGCATTCAAATGAGCCTTATGATCCCGCTCGCCCGATCCGCAGAGAAACCCCACTTCGAGGTTATGCTTTTTCAATGCGTCGAACAGCTCCTTCTGCTTGTCTTTCGAGCCCTGCCACCACATTTCGATGCCATCGTAACCTTCTTTTTTAACGGCAGCACAAAACTGGTCGGTAGTTCCCTGAAAGCCCCAGTTGGTACCGAGTACTTTCAATGACAGTTTATTTTCAAACTGCACCGCAGCTTTGTTCGCGTCGGCAATGGATTCAAAAGTGGTCAATGCGCCAGCGGCAGCCGCGGCGGAGCCAATGAAATTTCTTCGGTTCATTTCTAATTTTCGAACGGTTGAATAGGTCAGGTATGGTCAGGAGTTGTCAAGAATAGTCAGGAGTGGTCATTGGTGGTCAGGAAGTTGTCAGCAAAAAAATCGCCCCAATACTTGACTACTATTGACAATAATTGACCAAACCTGACAACACAAGACAACACATGACAATACATGACTACTTTTTAGTGGCAACTGGCTTGCCCGCAGCGGTACTATCGCCTGCTTTCAGGAACTGCGCCACCTCGGCTTCACTGAAACCATTGACGATCTGCAAACCGGGGGACTGCTTCGCTGCTTGTGCCACTGCGCTATCGGTTACGCCCGATTGCCACACATAAATCGATCGCAGGCCTTTCATCGACGCGATATTTTTCAATCCCGCATCGCCCATTTTGGTATCGATCACATTCAGGTATTCCAAATGCGGCAGGCTTTTGATTTGCGCAATGCCCTGGTCTGTCACGCCGGAGTGCTCCAAATGAAGCTTGGTGAGGTTTTTCAGTTTGGCAATTTCTTTCAATCCGCTGTCGGTGATCTGGGTACCGCCCAGTTTCAGCCAGGTTACCTGCTCTGCTACGGGTAAAAGCAATGCAATGTCCTTATCACTGAACTGTGGCGCATTCACCGCGCTCACTTCCAGCAAATTCTGGTCTTGCGATAATGTATTGACGATCAATCCAGCTTTCCGCAACGCCTGGATATCGCTCTCTTTCGCAGGCGAAACCTTCAATGTCGCAATCGCGGATTCTTTCTGTTTTGCACCGCCGGATCCACCCGTCGCCGAACCGCCTCCGAGCGATGCAAGCGCCGGTTTTACCTGATCGGGCACGGTTAGCTCAGATACTTTTTTATCCGCGGGCGCTCCCTGGTCAATCCACCAGGATAGCAAGGCAATTTGCTCGGTGCTCAATTGCGGTTTGCCTTTGGGAGGCATGTGGTTGTCGTCGCTTTCATCGAGCAGGCAGCGCTTGATCATATCGCTTTCTGCACCTTTGCCTGCTACCAGTGCCGGGCCGTTTTCACCGCCTTTCATGAGCAATGCGAGCTCGTCCATACGCAAATCGCCCTTTTTCTTGCTGGCATTGTGGCATTGTGTACAGCGCGCTTCGAGGATAGGCTGAACAATATCTTTGTAAACCAATGCCTGCTGCACATCGGTAATAGGCTTGATTTCCTTCGCTTTTTCCTCGATAGGATCCATTCCTGCAAGGCTGCGGAACGGCTCGGGCGTGTATTGGGTGAGATAGCCGTCGCCATGCGTGAGTGAACCACCGTCGTGGCCGGCTGTCATGGTTAACAACACCGCCACCGCAAATGCAGGCAAGTAAACGACCTTTCCAAACGATATTTTCCCGGCCAACCGGTCCGATTTGACCAGCCAAGCCACCCAGGCGAATACTGCCACACCAATGCCTTTCCACATGTGCGCACCCAGCAGGTCTTCGTCATAACCGCCGCCAAGCGACAGCAAGTAACCCGCGATACAGGCGAAAGTGGCACTCACCGCCGACCAAAACAGTACAAAAACCACGGTGGATTCGCTCACCGAAATCTTGCCGGTCCTGCGACCGATCTCAATGAGGGCTGCAATCAACAAAAAGCCAATGGGTAAATGCACCAGCACAGGGTGGAACCGCCCGATAAACAATGCCCAGGGCGACGCTTGAAGAAGAGGAATGAGCATACTGGAAATCAACATTAAGGGGTTAGGATTATTCAATCATTGCATTACAATCTGAAAACCTCGGGACATGGGATCGCCACCGGAGAATTGTCAGAGTTTACTTCCATGATGTCCGCCATATGGTCCCACCATTTTTTCATAATGGGCAGTGCGGGAAGGCTGGCGGTGGTGTCGGTAGCACCCAGTTTTTGAAATGCGAAGAGCGCAAGCGTGGCTTCGTCGAGGAAAATATAGTATTCCGTAATGCCTGCCTCTTTCAAAAGCTGGCTGAGTTCCGGCCATATTTCGTCGTGCCGCTTCTTGTATTCCGCTTCAAATCCCGGTTTGAGCTGCATCCGGAATGCCTTAACTGTTTCCTCCGCCATGGTTTGTTTTAAATACTGCTAAAATGTGACTAGTTATGCGATCACTTGCTTCACAACTTTCCCTTCGGTATCTGTCAGCCTGAAATTTCTTCCCTGGAACGGATAAGTAAATTTCTCGTGGTCAAAACCCATTAAATGCAGGATGGTCGCCTGCAAATCATGCACATGGACACGGTCTTTCACACCGTAGTAGCCCAGTTCGTCGGTTTCGCCGTGGCTGTATCCTTGCTTCACGCCGCCCCCTGCCATCCACATGGTGTAGGCTTCGAGGTGGTGGTCACGGCCCATATAGGGCATTACAACGCCATTCCGGTTTTCCTGCATGGGCGTCCGACCGAATTCCGCGCCGAATATGACCAGCGTTTCTTCCAGTAACCCGCGCATTTTGAGATCTTTGATCAATGCGGCAATGGGCTTGTCGGAAATCTGGCATTTAGAACGCAGCCCGCCTTCGACATTGTCAGTCGCGTTGGTCCCGTGCCCATCCCATCCCCAGTCGAAAAGCTGCACAAATCGCACATCGTTTTCGATCAGCTTCCGGGCAAGCAGACAGTTCATACCAAAGCTTCCTTCTCCGGCTTTTACTCCATACATATCCAGAATAAATTGCGGCTCCTTGGCCACATCCATTACCTCCGGCACCGACATTTGCATTCGGAAAGCCATCTCATACTGGCTGATTCGCGTCAGAATCTCCGGATCCTGCACTTCCTCGTAAGTCTGCCGGTTAATTTCGTTGATCGCGTCGATCGTCTTCTTGCGGATGTTACGGTTCATTCCGTTCGGGTCGGTCACGTACAGCACCGGGTCACCGCCGGTGCGGCATTGCACACCCTGATAAACCGATGGTAAAAAGCCGCTTCCGTACACACTTTTTCCTGCATCGGGCTGACGACCACCGGAGGCGAGCACGATAAAGCCGGGCAAATTGCGGTTTTCGGAACCCAACCCATACACTGCCCATGCACCCAGGCTGGGGCGCCCAAGTCGCGGGCTACCCGTATGCAGGAGCAGCTGCGCGGGCGCGTGGTTGAACTGGTCGGTATGCATCGCTTTCAGGAAAGTGATCTCGTCGGCGACTGTCTGCAGATAGGGCAGGTAATCCGATAGCCAGGCGCCGGATTGACCATATTGTGCGAACTTCCCCTGCGGCCCGAGCATCTTGGGTACGCCCTGGATGAATGCAAACTTCTTGCCTTCCAGGAACTCTGCCGGACAGTCCTTCCCATGGTATTTAACCAGTTCGGGCTTGTAATCAAAAAGTTCGAGCTGCGACGGCGCGCCGGCCATGTGGATGTAAATCACACGCTTGGCTTTCGGCGCAAACTGCGGGATTCCGCTACCTGCGAGCGATTCCGATGCGCCAGCGGCATCCCCTGCTTTCGACGAGCCGCAAGAGCCCAGCAGTGAGCCCAGGCCCAGCGCTCCCAGCCCAAAGCCGGCCGATTGCAAAAAGTGGCGGCGCGTCTGGCGCTGCACGTCGGCGTATTGTAGTTCTTTTAGTAGTTTTTCCATTACTCTTTGGTAACGACGTTATCGAGATTGAGCAGGACGTTCGCTGAAACAGTCAGTGCGGCTAGTTCGGGAGATTTTTCCTTTCCATAAACCAAAATACTATCCACCTCCGAAGGCTTTTGCCGGTATTCGTTGAGCGCGTCTCTGTAAACTTTCATCAGTACATTCAAACTTTTTTGTTCGATAGGCTTGAAAGTAAGCAGTCGGTAACCCTCCTTCAATTGCTGCTCGGGCGTCTTGCCGCGGGTCTTCATTTTAGAAGCCAATTTTTCGGCCGCTTCGAGGTATACCGGATCATTCAGGGTTACCAATGCCTGCAGTGGCGTGTTGGTAATGATCCTTCTCGACTGGCAAAATTCACGGCTCGGCGCATCGAAGGTGGTCATCGACGGATAAGGAGCCGTTCTTTTCCAATAGGTATAAACTCCCCGGCGGTATTTGTCCTCCCCTTCGCTGACAACCCAGCTCTCGCCGCTGTATGGCGACTGCCAGATTTTGTCGGGCTGCGGCGGCATCACGCTCGGGCCGTACATTTTACCTGAAATAAGCCCGCTGCAAGCGAGTGCCTGGTCGCGCACCTGCTCGGCGCTCAGGCGTACGCGAGGCCCGCGCGAGAGCCACACGTTATAAGGGTCTTTTTCTTTCCGGTGCCCATCGGAGCGGGAATCCTGCCGGTAGGTGGCCGACATGACGACCGTCTTCAACAATTTCTTGACACTCCATTTATAATCATCCATAAACGAAACGGCCAGCCAGTCAAGCAGCTCGGGATGGGACGGCTCGGCACCTTGTGATCCGAAATCCTCGACGGTTTCCACAATTCCCCTTCCAAAAAGCTGCTCCCAGAAACGGTTCACGATCACACGCCCTGTTAATGCGTTATCTCGACTAACAATCCATTTGGCCAAACCAAGCCGGTCGCGCGAAGCATCTTTCGGTAGCGGAGCGAGCAGTTTGGGGACATCGGGTTTCACTTCGGGACCTTTCACCATCCAGTTCCCTCGGACAAACACGTTCGTTTTCCGCGCAAAATCACCCTTCCCTTCCCAAAGTACGGGCATACTTTCGGTAGGCCTGGTCAATGCGGTGGCGTAGTCGGTGATAATCTGATCGTAACCCGGCTGACCCGCACCCGGCAATGCCTTCTGAAATGCCGCCCACGATATGCGTACCCATTCCTCAGGGGCTTTGGGACTAACTAAAGAGAGGTAAATGTCATGTTTTCCGCTGGTTTTCGTGATCGGAGCCACAATGACCGTATCACGGGTTGGCACTTTAATCGTCGAAAGCACTGGGCCGTCGAGCTTATCCAAATGCAGGGTCAATACCGCATTTTCAGCCCTCGTACCGATATTCATCAGTACATTGTCGGCACCGGTAAGATTTACCTGCGGAATACGCGCATTGCCTTTGTCTTTCACGCCATAATAGGAAATCACTAGCACGGTCGATTGGTCACCTTTCACAAAGTTGTGTGCATTGATTTTCGGCTCCACCACCTTCATGAACTGCGTTTTCGCTTCCAGTTCTTTCGGATCGTATTTCCTCACCCATTCCTTCACCCGTTCGAAACGGGCAGAATCTTCGCCCTTGTAGAACCGTAATTTCGGCCATTCGTCCCACACGTCCTCGTCGCGCGAGTTGTTGAAGAAGGCCGCGTACTTGTAATATTCGTCGTGCGGAATAGGGTCGTAGGGGTGGCTGTGGCATTGGATACAGGCAAATGTAGTTCCCTGCCAAACTTCCCAGGTGGTATTCACCCGGTCGATCAATGCGGCTGTACGAAACTCTTCGTCGTCGGTTCCGCCCTCATTGTTCGTCATCGTATTCCGGTGGAAGCCGGTAGCGATCACGTTTTGCTCAACGGGGAAGCCGTCTTTCTTTTCCGGCAGAAGATCCCCCGCTAATTGTTCGATCGTGAACCGGTCGAATGGCTTATCCTCATTAAAGGATTTGACCACATAGTCACGGTAACGCCACATCGTCCGTCCGCCGTCGCTTTCATAGCCTTTTGTATCGGCGTAGCGCGCGAGGTCCATCCACATCGACGTCCATTTCTCTCCATAAGCAGGCGATTTGAGCAACTTATCCACCACCTTTTCGTAAGCATCGGGCGACTTGTCGTTCTCGAAATCCTGCACTTCTTTTTCTGTTGGGGGCAAGCCGGTGATATCCAGGCTCACGCGCCGAAGTAATGTAGCGCGGTCGGCTTCCGGCGACGTTTTCAGGCCTTCTTCTTTGAGTTTTTTGGCAACAAAATGGTCGATTTCGTTCTTAGCCCACGCCTTATCACCGCTATTCAACAGGCCAAACAGGTTCGAAAAAGTATTCAGGGACGGCACATCCGGCTTCTCTATCTTTTTATAGGCCCAGTGCGTTTCCCACTTCGCGCCTTCATTGATCCATTGTTTCAGGATACCTATTTCCTTTTCATTCAGCGGCGTGCCGTTTTTCGGCATTTTCTCGTCGGGATCGTCCGTCAAAATGCGCCGGATCATCTCACTCGCATCCGCATCACCGCGCACAACGGGTATTTTGCCCGATTTCCCCGGTTCCAGCATTTCGTGCTCAAACAGAAAACTCACGTCGCCGGCCTTTTTCACGCCGCCGTGGCAGCCCATGCAATGCTTGTTAAGGATCGGCTTTACATCCGCATTGTAATCCACCTTCCTGCTCCACGGTAGCCCGCCCCACGAAAAGTACATTACCGGCACAGCTACCACCACTAAACCGATCAAAAATCTGGTATGCATTGGTTTAATTTTAAATAATTATTTCAACAAGAATTACAAAAATACCAAGAGGTTTATCAATACGAAACAATTGTTTATACAAACTTGAAAAATGTTTATACAAACTCTAAAAAAAATTGATACCCATTCGAAAGAACACTGAATTTAAACCCCAAAACCCCGCCGCAACATAACTTAATGAACAAGCAGCATATTTGAGTTATCCTGCTGATTTCATAGCTAAAAGACTGAATTTAAACAAAATTACCCACTAAATCAGGTCGGCGACGGGGTATCGGTTACTGCCAGATGGCGTTCTGCGTCACATTAGGGTTGCCCAGCAGTTCTTTTTGCGGCAGCGGCAGCACATAGTCGCGCTCTTTGGGCACGCGGTCGAGCTTGTACTTCTCCGCGAAATGCTTGATTTCCTTACCGAGGTAATCCACCGGCCCGCCCAGCTTACTTTTCCTGCGCAGCTCCGGGTACATTACCTGTTCGAAAACAAACTCCTGCATGCGCTCGTGGATAATTGCATCTCTCAAAGCCGACTGGCTGAGGCCTTTCAATGCGGCCAGCCCGGCACGGGTCCGTACCTTGTTAATCGACGCGAATGCATCGCCCTGGCCACTTTCGTTGCAGGCTTCCGAGTGCCCGAGCAAAATGTCCGCCAAACGAATGTAAATCGTGTTTTTCTCGGTAGCGGCATTGCTTTTGTCAAGCTCTACGATCTTCGCCGCCCATGCTTTTCCGAAAATCATCTGCGCCGGATCGTTCGGGTTTGCATCAGATTTCACCACACCGCCGAAGCGCGACAGGTTATAATCCGCCTTTTCGCTCCAATGCACAATCGGGTAAGCGCCATTGATTTTACCGAAACGGCCCGTTGGATAACTTTCGATAAACGTTCCTGCAATACGTTTGTCCTTTGGATCATAGCTCGCGCGAAACTCCTGGGTAGCGCTGATCCAGCTCCATCCCGATCCGCCCAATTCGCTGGGGAAATCCTCCGGGTTGAAGTGCATTGAATGCACATTGTACTCGCTCGGATTGGCTGAGGCCGAAACCTGGGCTTCGAAGATTCTTTCGCCCTGGTTTTCATGACCCAGGTCAAAATTGTGGGAAAAATCAGTGAAGAGCGCAATGCCGCTGTTATTGATAATATCCTCGCCCGTCGCCTTCGCGTCGGCCCATTTTTCGTCCCAAAGCTGAGTTTTCATCAGGATCGATTTCGCGGCCCATTTCGTCGCGCGACCAATATCCGCACCGGTGTAGCTCGCCGGCAGCAATTCAGCTGCCGCTTTGCTATCAGCATAAATCTGCGCGATCACCGCCGCTTTACCGCCAGAGTTGGAAGGCAACTCCGAAATATCCTGCGTCGATTTCGTTGCCAGCGGCACATTATCGAAATAGCTCAGCAAGCTGTAATAATAGAATGCACGCAAAAACAGCGCTTCCCCTTTCACACGCTTGATTAATGCCTCGTTCGAAGGGTCTTTCATCGCATCTGCAGTTTCAATGATCGCATTCGCCCGGTTAATGGACCGGTAGCAAGTTCCCCAGTACGCCTCGATGTATTCGTCGGCCGGGCTTACGTTGCCCAATTGGTATTGCAGAGGCCCTTTCTCCCACCCAACCTGATAACCCACCAGGCATTCAAATACATAGCGGTCGTAGAAGAAACCGAAACCTCCCGAATTCAGGTCATCGTAAACCGCATTCACGCCCAACACCAGCTCCGTCGCTGTTTTATAGAACGTGTCGGGGTTGATAAAATCGGGCTTCTCCTTCAAATCCGAACAGCCTGCCGCAGCAAACAGCAGTGCCGAAAGTCCCGTCAATCTGATTTTATATAAAAATGACTTTTTCATAACAAACTGATTTTCAATTTGAAATATTAAATACCAAGATTAACACCCACTGTAAACATGCGCGACCGGGGGTAAGCGTCGTAATCATCGCCGCGGTTCAGGTTATTCTGGCCCTGGTTGTTCACTTCGGGATCAAAACCTTTGTACTTGGTAATCAGGAAGAGGTTCTGCCCGCTCACATACACGCGCGCACTGCGGATGTAGGCGCTCTTGACCGGGACCGTATACCCGAGCGAGAGGTTCTGCAGACGGACGAACGAGCCATCCTGGATGAAGAATGACGACCGGCGGAAAGAAATGAAATCGCGGCGGCCATCAATTACCGGACGCGGTGCATTCGGGTTTTCAGGTGTCCAGGAATCGGTCAGGATATTGGCGATCTGATTGATTTTCTGCACGCCATCACCCATTTCGGATTGTTGCAGGTTGCGGATCTTGTTGCCATGCACCCCACGGAAGAATACTGCGAGGTCAAAGCCTTTGTATTTCAGGGTGGTGTTGAATCCCCAGGTCAGTTTCGGGTTGGGGTCGCCGATGATCTTGAAATCGTCGGTGGTGTATTTGCCGTCGCCGTTCACGTCTTCATACTTGGGGTAACCCGCTTTTGCAGAGTAGCTTTTACCCTCCTCATCGGATTGGAATAAGCCAATGTAGTTATATCCGCTCCAAACGCCGATCGGATTCCCGCCCTGCACCCAGCTGCCGAGCACGCCAAGGTGGCCGCTGGTACTGTTGGAAAAGAATGGCGTACTCATGCCCAGGTCGAGGATCTTGTTGCGCAGGATAGAAACATTACCGCTCACGTCCCAGGTTAATGCATTGGTGCTGATCAGCTTATAGTTAGCCGAAAATTCAAGTCCCTTGTTACTCAACGAGCCGGAATTGAGCATTATCGTGCTGAAACCGGTGCTTTGCGGAATGGAAACGTCGAGCAGCAGATCGGTGGTTTTATTTTTAAATGCGTCGATCGTCAGGCTGAGGCGGTTGTTCAGCAATGCGAAATCCAGACCGATATTAAGCATCGAAGTACTTTCCCACTTCAAATCCGAGTTCGGAATACGGTTTGGCGCGTAGCCTGAAACGAGCGTGGGTACTCCCCCGAAAACGTAATTGTAAGGTACCAATCCAGCCACGGAACGATAAACCGGGATTTGCGAATTACCCGTCAAACCATAGCTCGCGCGGATTTTAAAATCGTCAAAAACCTTCCCTAACCCCGAATTTTTGAAAAAATCCTCATTCACCACACGCCAGCCGATTGCCGCCGAAGGGAAGATCGCCCATTTGTTGTTCGGCCCGAATTTGGACGAGCCATCGCGGCGAAGCGTCACGGTAAGCAGGTAGCGGTCTTTCAAATTGAAATTCACCCGCCCCAGCATCGACATCAGCTCCCATTCCACTCGGCCTGAGTTAGGCACCAGTGGCCGGCTGCCGTTTTGCATATTCACGGCATCGATATCATCGGAAGGAAGCCCGCGCGTCGCATTGGATTCGAAATAGTTGATCTCCTTTTGGTAGGTATAACCCAATGTCACATCGAGATAATGCCCTTTGGCAACTTCCTTGTTGTATGTTAAAATGTTCTCATTCAATATGTTATTGGAGTTTCGGTTTGCTTTCTGCAACTCGCGGCCATTCTGGCGGCCTATGTACGTGAAGTTGTTGTAGAAAGTCGTACGACGTGCGTTCACAATGTCCAAGCCCAGGCTCGTGCGGAATTTCAAACCTTCCAGGATATTCACACTCAGCGCCGAAGTACCGAAAAGGCGGTTGGTAAAATCCTTATCATAACCCTCTACGGCCTCCGCCAGGGGGTTGGTCATAAAACGCTGGTCGTAACTCGCATACTGGTAGCCGCCATTCTGATCGTAAACCGGGCCGGTAGGATCGAGGCCCAATGCTGTGATGACGATACCGCCCGGTCCGCCGCGGTCCGTAGGCACATTGCTGCTGCCCGACCGGTTGAACGACCAGCTGTTGCTCAGCGTAGCCTTGCCTTTGAGGAAATCGTTATCCAGGTTCATCCGGAAACCATAGCGGTTGAAATCCGTATTCTTAATGATCCCTTTGTTATTCAAATAATTACCTACAAATGCGTAGCGCATTCCTTTGTTGCCGCCTGTAAACGAAAGCTGGTGATTGGACAGCCCGCCGGTACGTGAAATTACGTCCCACCAGTCGGTACCTTTGCCAATTTGTGCGATCTGCGCGTCGGTATAGCGCGGGTTTCCACCCTGGCTGCGTTCCAGCATATTAATGTAGCGCGCATAATCGGCGCCATTGAGCACATCCACTTCGCGTGCGATGGTCTGGAATGAATAGGAGCCATCATAGTCCACGCGGCTCTGGCCTTCCTTGCCGCGTTTGGTCGTAATCAAAATCACGCCATTCGCCCCGCGGGAACCGTAAATGGAGGTTGCTGAGGCATCTTTCAGTATTTCAATGGATTCGATTTCATTCGGGTTAATGGTCGCCATCGCATTGGTAGGCTGGCGGTTACCGCTGGTACCCAATGCGCCATTGTCGGGATAAATAGGAAAGCCGTCGATTACATAAAGCGGCTCGCTACCGCTGTTGATGGAGTTGGCGCCACGCACACGGATGGAAATACCGCCGCCCGGTGCGCCCGACGTTTGCGTCACCTGCACACCCGGCGCCCGCGACTGGATCGCCTGATCGACCGAAGTCACCGGCATTTCGCGGATCGCGTCACCCTTAATGCTCGCTACCGAACCGGTGAGGTCACTTTTCCGCACCGAACCATAACCTACCACCACCACTTCTTCCAACGCCTGGTTATCCGGCTGCATCGTTACGTTCAATGTCGTTTGACCACCCAATACCACTTCTTGTGGCTTGTAGCCCACAAAACTGAAAACCAGCACGGCGCTCTGTTCGGCCACGTCTATTGCAAATGCACCTTCCTGATCGGTAGTAGTGCCTTTTTGCGTGCCTTTGATGATCACGCTCACGCCGGGCAGACCCGCGTTGTTTTCGTCGATCACCTTGCCTTTGACCAGCGCTACGGCCGGACTGGCCATATTTTCTGTGACATCGGGCTGCTGCGGTTCGGTAACAGCGCCGGTTTCGGCAGTCAGCAAAATACGGCCTGCGGTTAGTTCATAGGCGATGTGCAGCGGATCGAGCAGCGTGCTCAGTGCAGTCGACAGCTTCTGCCGGTTGATATGCACATCAATCGTCCGCTCGGCGCGGATATTCTTCTGGCTGTACGCAAATTTCACGTCGGCCTGCCCTTCGATCTCACGCAGGACATTTCTCAGTTCTGCATTCTGTGCATGGATCGTCACCATTCTCTCCATGATCTCCTGCGCGCGCCCCTCGCTCGCAGCGTGGGTGAGCGTCGTGAAAACCACTGCAAAAAGGATTTGGGCAAATGTTATTTTCATGACCATGCATAGTGATGCACACCATTTTAACTGTTGGGTTTTTTGCATATTTTTGAAGGTTCTATTTGTGAAAAACAGGACATCCGCCCGCTTACCGTCTGTCCAGGATCACGTAAGCAGGCATTTCCGAAGCCGGTAGTGGTGGTACACTATCGGTTTCTTTGTTTCAGGTCGGTGGGGTAGTTTTTATAGTTCCATATTTAAGGGTTTAGGATTAGGAAAGACTTAGTCGCAACCGCGGCCGTTGATCAGAATGCGTGTTCCTTTCACTTCATAATCGGCGCCATTGGATTTGCAAACGAGCGCCAGCTTGTCGTACAGCTGCATATCGGTAAGGTCGCCGGTGAAAGAGCAATGCGCGATGCGATCGTTCGCGAAGACGATCTCTATTCCGTAGGCATCCTGCAATGCGGCGGCTATTTTTTCAAGCTTTTCGTCGTTGAAAATCATTTTTGCCTCCTCGGCAACCTGCGATGTTTTCACCGGCTCCGGTACAAGGCCAGTCATCAAATGGCGGCTTTCGGCGAAATACGTCACCCGTTGGTTCGGTGTCAGCACCACGCCATTATCGTGGTTATCAACAGAATCTCCTTCGCTGAATGCCTCGCGGTTTTCAAATACGGAAACTTTTCCGGTCACAACCTCCACTTCCAGCGCCTTATCTTTCGCATTGTTTTTGATCCGGAAGCTGGTCCCGAGCACGCGGGTGATGATTTTGCCGCTGTACACGAGGAACGGCTGGTCGGGATTGCGGGTGATTTCAAAAAATGCATTACCCGTAAGCTGTACCGTGCGCTTGTCGCCTGCAAATGATGCCGGAAACACGATTTTAGCCCCCGGTTCGAGGGTTACCGTGCTATGATCGCTCAATGTGAGGCGCTTCGGAAGATCCGTCGTGTTTTCTTCGGTGATCAGACGGCTTTGGGGCGCTTGCACAAACATCTTCTCCTGCATCACACCTGGCTTGCGAGGCTCTTTACCCAGAAATGCCCAGAAACCAACCACGAGCAACACAGCCGCGGCTGTGGCCATATACACCGAGGCCCTGCGCCACCAATGCCGTACAACGACCGGTTCGGCGTAATCCGCTACCGATGTTTCTGTGGCCAGTTTACCCAGCATTCGTTCCTCCATTTCACGTTTTTCCAGGTCGCTGAGCACTGCCATCCCATCGGCATTGAGGCTTTCATACCACTGGTGAATTCTCAGCTTTTCCTCCTTCGTGCAGTTTCCTTCCCGGTATTTCAGGAGCAGGGCTTGCCATTCCTTGTTGTTCATTGATGTGTAAATCAGGTCTTCGAATCATAAGCCGAAAAAATGGCCCTATTCCCTAAATAGATTTAGAAAATATTTGAATTATACAATTTGAAATGCATTAAGAGCCGGAAGTTCTTGGAAAAAGATAATAGTGGGAGGACGAAAAAGGGAGGAGAGGGAGGAAGGAGGAAACGGAGGATGGATGGATGGATGGAGAACCGGACGTTTTCGATGCGCGTGGTACTAGAACAGGCCGGAGGCGGCCAGGAGGAGAATCATTACCTCTTTCAGGTATGTACGTACAACGCGCACGGATTTGGTGAGGTGGTATTCGACTGCCTTCTCCGAAAGCCCGAAACGGACGGCAATGCGGGAAATGGGCCAGTATTCCAGCTTATGCAGGCGGAAGATTTCTTGGGTTTTTTCGGGTAGAATATGCAGGCATTCATCGATTACCCGCAGCAGTTCATCCAATGCGAGCTGGTTTTCGGTATTCAAATCCTGCATGCCTTCGATTGATCCATAGTCGTCGAGGTTTTCGAAGGTTCGGCCTTTGGTGCGGATGTAATCGATGACCTCGTAGCGGACAGCGGAAAAAAGATAGTAGTTCAGATTTTCAATACGCAGCGTATCCCGCTCTCTCCAAAGCCGCAGAAAAATGTCCTGCACAATCTCTTCGGCCGCTTCCTTGTTGCGGAGCTTGCGGTATGCGACCAGGAACATGTCGTACCAATAGGCCTTATAAACCGCCGTAAATGCTTCCGCATCCCCATTTTGCAATGCGAGGAGCAGGTGGCCGGCCTTGTCGTTATCCACCATTACAGCTTGTTTTTGTTAAAGATCAGGAAACAGGATTCTGGCAAAGTTATATTATTTGCTTTTATTATCCAGTAATTAAAATTTGTAATAAAACAGGAACCGATTGATAATGCGGAGCAGTTCGATTGATCATTTCCCACCGATGACGCTTGTATTCAACTTAAATTCTGTCGATTATGCGCGCTCCTACCAAAGTCCGTGCATAAGAATACCCCAGCAATTGCCCTGCCATGGTGCGGGTCAGGTGAAAACCTCCGGATGCGTGCACGGCGCATTTAGGACACCTTCGGCAGGGCACTAAACAAAATTCTTACGGTGCGCTGCACCTCTCAATCCTTGGTATTGTCTACAAATATTTGGGAGCTCTGCACCCGTCCCTGCGCAGATTGGAACCTTCCGTGCCAATAAGCAAAATTGTTCCATCAAACAGAGGCGCAGAGCGCCGAAACACTTGTAGACCCGGACAAGGAAACCAAACGTGCCGAAGGTGCAGCGCACCGTAAGATTTGTTGATCCGTTATTTAAAATTCAACAAATACCCCGTCAAATCGGCCAGATCCTGCTCGTTCAGGCCTAGTGCGGTAGGTTCCGGCATCAACGACGACGGCATTTTCTCCCGGGTTTTGATCTGATCCGCCTTGATCGTATGCTGCTGACCGGCGGCATCTTTCAAAACCACGTTCGCGCCGTCGCTCATGAGGAAGCCGAAATAGGTATCACCCTTTTTGGTTACGATCGTGTAGCTTTCATAGCCGAAAACCATGCTCGCCGATGGGTTCACAATGGCATCCAGGAGGCCCGCTTTATCGAACTTTTTATGAATGGTAGTCAAATCCGGCCCGATTTCGGCGCCGGATTTGCCGTGTTTATGGCAGGCAGCGCATGTAGTCGAGAATATTTTTTCGCCATGCGCAGGGTCCGAATTCATTCTCGATATAAAATCCGTTTTCAAAACCTTGCCGTTTCTCGGGAAAAACTGGCTGGCAACCACACGCACGTTCTGGTCGGGATTTTTGAAAATGATCTCGCTGACGGATTTCGCAATGGTATCGGGCAGTTGGCCTTGTACGCGCATATCCACGAGGATATTGCCGCCATTCACGTCCGACGCCATTTGCCGGGCGGTTTCAATGCGCTGCGGCATCGGTTGCGTTTTATCGACGACGGTCTTTTTCAGGTCGAGCATGCGCTTGTAGGCGGGTGTCATTACCTGCGCGGTGGCCTGTTCCCAGTTCATGAGATCGGCCCAGTCGTTGCTTTTGCGGAAGTTGATCCAGTAGGAGGCCAGCGACGCGACGTCCGGCAATGTGGATTTGGACAATGCGATCATCGCCTCGGCCGCTTTTTTATCCTTGATAAAGCCAATGGCTGTCAATGCTTTGCGTCGCTCCGGCTCCGATACTTTTGCAGATCCGGCCCTGATTTTCAATTCCTCCACCGCAGATACAGGATGCAGTCGCCATGCAAGGCCCGCACGCTGCGGTTTCCAGTTCGGCGGATCGGCTTTGAACGCCTCGCGCACATAGGCGTACACCTGGGCCTCCTTTCCGTCAGCCGCCGTCCCGATTGCTTCCAGCATCCAGGGATCTTTGCCATCGTAATTTTTGATAAGATTTGCAATGCTATTAATAGCCTGATCATAAGGAATATCCCGCAACGCGATTCCTACCTCCCGACGGACGGACGGATCGGCATCTTTCGACATTTTTTCCAAATAGATATTGGCCTTTCCAGTCGATTTTAATGCACGAAAAGCGGCGAGCCTGTGCATCGCATTAGGTGAGTCGAGCAATTTAATCGCCTCCGCATTGCCCTGCTCTCCCAACTGTGCCAAAAGCCAGATCGCTCGTGCCTGATGATAGGGGTTTTCGGAGGTAAGCAGTTGTTTTACATTCGGTACCACCGCGTCTCCCTTTGCCTTTAATCCTTCAAAACCTAATGCACGAACATTGATGGCGGGGTTTTTCAAAGCATCGACAAGGCCTGCCGTAGTCGTAAAATCCAGTTTCGGGGTCGTTAGTTTTTTGCCTTTCGGGGTAATGCGGTAAATGCGTCCGTAACCCTTTTTATCCTTCATCGCATGACCGCCTACCACGGGGTCGTACCAGTCGGCGATGTAAACGGCCCCATCGGGCCCCACGGCCACGTCCGACGGCCGGAACCATTTGCGGTAGTCCTGATCGGTTTCATACCATTCGTAGCGCTCCGAAACTTTTGGGAAAGAGCTGATCAGATCCTGGCGTTTCAATTCGAAACCGGCCCCCTGCGGCTTTGGTTGATAGGCAAATATCACATTGCGCCCGGCCTCGCAGCTCAGCAATGTGCCGCGGTAATTTTTTCCTAACTCATCCCCCTCATAAAACACAATTCCCGTAGGCGAACCTGCGCCGGAATTGTCTCCGGCCGGCATTACACCCGGGTCTTCCTGGTGCCAGTGCGTAGCGAAAATGTCCTGTCCAGGCCTCCGATCTGCCTGCCAGTAGCGGGTACCGTCAGCCGAAAAGTAGCCCGCGTTGCCGTTTTCCTGCAAAAAGGAAACGCGGCAGGTGATTACCTGGTCGTCGTTGTCGTTCTGCCACATATTGCCGTAGCTATCGAGGCACACCTCGTAGCTGTTGCGGAAGTTGTGGCCGAGTACTTTCAGGCCGGTACCATCCGGATTGATGCGCAATGCAAGCCCCCCTACCCAAATGCGGCCGTCGTCCGACTTCTGATTACCCTCGTTCTTTTTGTTATAAGGCGTGCCGCCAACGTAGAGGCTACCGCTGCGCAATGTCCAGCCGCTTTTGTCGGTGACATTATGCGGGCCCGCATTGCCGGTATTGAAATAGTACTTTCCATCCGGCCCTACGATCAGCGAATGCAGCGAATGGTCGTGGTCGAAACCGCCGAAACCGGTCAGGAAAACCTCCCGTTTGTCCGGTTTATCGTCGCCATTCGTGTCTGTATACACTAGCAGGTTAGGCGCACACGAAACGATGGTTTTGTTTCCAATGACTGCAATCCCGAGCGGCGCCGTCAGCAAGGAATCTTCGACATACACCTTGGCCGATTCGGCTTTGCCGTCGCCGTCTTTGTCTTCCAGGATCATCACCCGGTCGCCTTTTTGCTTATGGCTGAGGCGCTCGGCAGGTTTGGTATTGAAGTCCCGGTAATTAACCGCCTCCGTAATCCATATCCGGCCCCTGGCATCGATATCCATGTTGGTCGGGTTGTAGAACATCGGAGCCTCGGCCCATAATGTGGCTTCGAGATCGTCGGGCACGTACAGGCGCGAGGAATCGTCGGCGACGGCAACGGGCGTGACAGCACGTTTCGGCGACTTTTGCCCGTTTTGGATTGAAACAATGCTGAAAGCAGCAGCGAGCAGCATGCTTCCTGCCAGAATACCGGTTTTACGGAGCGATAATGTACTGGTAATGTTCATAATGATTGTTTGAAGGAGTAAGGGGAAGAAAGGGAGGATGGAGGAAAGGAAAATGAAAAATAAAGTGATTTCTTTTTCGTCCCCTTCTTCCATCCTCCCTTTCCTCCTTTCTCCATTAAAGCCTACGTTACAAATAATCCTTTGAGGTAATCAAGATTATGTTGGTAACACGGGATAATCTCGGCTCCTTGCGGCGTAGCACCTTCGATCTGCATCCAGCCTTCGTACCCGATGTCCTTCACCGCTTTCGCTACACGCGGCCAGTCGAGCGGGCCTTCGCCGAGGCGCTGGCCGTTTTCCTTCATATGTATTTCACAGATCATGTCTCTGCCGAGCATGGGTATTTCCTTGAAAATATCATGGCCGGCATCGGTGGAATTGCGGAAGTCGTAATACACCTTCACCGCCTTCGAGCCGACTGCATGGATAATGTCTAAATGCTCCTGACCGCTCAGCCACGATTCGATACCCAAGGTAATACCCTGTTTTTCGGCGTGCGGCGCTACTTTTTTCAACCGTTCGATCACGGCTTTTTTACCGGCGTCGTCATTCCGCAAGTCACCTTCCGAAAAGAATGCGAGCAAAATCACCTTCACACCCAATGCTTTGGCTGCATCCACGCTGTTCCAGACCCACTCTTCCGTTTTCGGCTGTGATTTATACGGCACCCGGTTCAGTTCGCCGATCGCGAGGCTCGACACCTTCACACCCGTACGCGCGGAAGCGTCGCGGATCGCCTGCAAGGTTTCCGGCGCCGAAAGGCCTTTTTCATCCTTCCCGGTATTGTAGCTTACCTGAATTCCGTTCAAACCGATTTGCTTCGCACGCTCGAACGCTTCCGGACTCAGCTGCCGCCCTACCGACCAGTCACAAGCACCAATCTGGTATTTCGGAACCAATGCAGGAAGGTTTTTCAAAGCATTATCCTCATCGAATGCTGCGGATGCCAGCAGCAGCGCACTGCTTTTGAGCATTTCCCGCCGGTTCAACGCCAAACCATCTTTCATTACAGTCAGATTTTGAAATACTTATCAGAATATCTTCAAAATCTGCTGTGATTGGGTTTCTACTTATATTGCCGGGTAACGTTACCGGCTGAATGCGTCCTCTATATGCCGGATGTCCGTCGAGCCATCCGGTAAAATCAATACCGAAACGATATCGAAACGGACGTCATGGTCCCAATCGGCGTCAAAAATATACTGCTCCGCAGCGCGCATGATGAGCTTTGCTTTGGCCGCATTCACGAATTCTTCCGGCATTCCGAAGGCGGTACCGGTGCGGGTTTTTACTTCCACGAAAATCAGCATATCGTCTTTCGAAGCGATCAGATCGATCTCGGATTGCCAGTTGCGGTAATTTCTGGCGATGATTTTGAAGCCTTTTTCGAGCAGGAAGGATGCCGCGGAGGTTTCGCCCCAGCGGCCGAGGTCATTGTGTGCTGCCATAGTGTGTATGGTTAAAAATGTCTTAGCTGCGATCAACGGTAGATAATAGTTCTTTCAACTCTATCGGCGACAGAGATTCCCGTTCGCTTTTATCGAAGATTGTAAGTAAATAAATTGTGGTCTCTGAAACGTGGACATAATAAATCACACGTGCTCCGCCAGATTTCCCCTTACCTTTCGAAGCAATGGAAAGCCTTTTCTTGTAACAACCTTTCCCTAATGAAATTCCATTTCGGGGATTCTCTGCAAGCGAGAGCACTAGTTCCCTAAATTCAACGGACAGTGACGGATATTTCTTTAAAAGGCTTTTAAGTCTGGAGTCAAACTCCGGCGTTGTCTTTACAAAGTATCTCATTCAGCAACTCTTCTGCGTCCCGGGCTTCGAGTTTGCCTTCTTTGATCAGTTGCAATTCTTCCAATGCGGTTCTTGTGCTATCCAGCACTTCAAACTGAAAGGGTGTAAAAGGCTTCACTTTGACATACGGAAGCCTCCTCAGTAAGCCTAACACAAACTGAGCTTTGTCGTCTTTAATATCCAGTAAAACCTTCATAACCACAGAATTTAGTTGCACTAACAAATTTAACGAACATTTAGCTAATAAATTAGCGTTGTGAAACCGGGACATGTGTGTACAATACGTTTCATGAACCGGATGCCGCCGGTCTGAACATTTAGACGTCAGAACTATAAATTGGTAACGCGCTCGTCCTCAAATTTTTTTTGAATATTGAAATGAATACCCTGATCAATAAAAAAGTACAGTTCCGGGACCTCGGCCTGATCGATTACCAGGAGGCGTGGGATTACCAGGAAAAAATTTTTGCGGAGACTTTGGCGGTTAAGACGCAGAACCGGAGCCTGGATGCGGAAAGCCAGCAACTGACGCCGAATTTCCTGCTCTTCTGTCAGCACCCTCATGTGTATACGTTAGGCAAAAGCGGCAAGCCGGACCATCTGCTGCTGGCTGAGGATGATTTAGCCGCCAAGCAGGCGAAATATTACAAAATCAACCGGGGAGGAGACATTACCTACCACGGACCGGGGCAAATTGTGGGCTACCCGATCCTGGACCTCGACAATTTCTTTACGGACATCCATGTGTACATGCGTACGCTCGAAGAGGCGATTATTCTTACATTAGCGGAATACGATGTGCAAGCGGGGCGCATTGCTGGGTTAACGGGCGTTTGGATTGATTTTGAGGAACAGAAAAATCCGAGAAAAATCTGCGCGCTGGGCGTGAAGGCGAGCCGCTGGGTAACGATGCACGGATTTGCATTGAATGTCAATACAGATTTGTCGTATTTCGGCAATATCGTACCGTGCGGCATTGATGATAAGGCAGTTACGTCGTTGTCGGCGGAGCTGGGCAGGGAAGTAGATTTGGAAGAAGTTTCAGTAAAATTAAAAAACCATCTGGCGCATTTGTTCAGCATGGAATGGGAAGCAGTGTAATGAAGAAGGATATTATTTTTCACCCTGTGAAGGGAATACAAGTCGCGATTGTGCGGAATATCAACGACTTGAATACCGAGGAATGGAACGTGGTCGTGATTAACCGCAACGACGAGCCGGTAACAAGCGTTTTTGTGACTTCGAAAGGTTACAGTAACAGTGAATCGGGCACGAATACCGACCAACGGACATCGACATTAAGGCATTTCTTTCCTGAAATCCCTTCCGGCGGTCACGTGGTGGTGGAGCCCATCATGCCGGATGTTTTTCATTTGAACAATGAGTTCTGGGTGAGCTATTTCATTGGCAGCCAGATTTTTGATAAAAAATTCATCTTCGTACCCGATAGCATCATCGAGGAAAACATGATGACGATCGATCCACTGGGGCTTGAAGGTGTTTTGCACGAATGACGTTGGGTTGTGTGACGACAATTGGTGCTGGTCATTCATGGTCAGGTGTAGTCATTTGTTGTCAGGTATTGTATGTGAGTCAGGTATTGCAGATGGTAGTCACGAGTTGCCATTGGTTGCTGGTTAGGGCAGTTCGATAAGTTAGCTCGGCTGTTGAATAATATGTATGCCGGTTTGGCGTGTAGCCAGTTGCCATTCTCAGTATTTTCGATAATATTGAAAATCACCGTCGAACTATTTCCTCTCTCAATTATCAAACTACAAATGACAATACCTGGCCATTCATGACAATACCTGACCAAAACCAAACAGCAACACACTATGACCGAAGATTTCAAACGCCGCGTTAAAAATTTTCTGCTCCTCGACATTGAAACTGTTTGCTCGCACGCCAGCTACAACGGGCTCCCTGAGCGAATGCAGAAACTTTGGGACAAGAAGGCGCTGACGCTCAAAAAAGGCGACGATACTACTACTAATGCCGACTACTTCTACGACCGCGGCGCCATTTACGCAGAATTTGGAAAGATCATCTGCATCGCGTTCGGTGCATACTATTGGAACGAAAAAGATGAGATTGCGTTTAAGGTGAGTAGCTTCGCCGGAGACGACGAAGTTCATTTGCTGCTGCAATTCAAGGCGTTGATTGAAAAATACCCCGCCGAACAGCTGATCCTCTGCGCCCACAATGGCAAAGAACTCGACTTCCCGTTCATTTGCCGACGGATGCTGATCCACCGCATCGAAATCCCCAAAGCATTACAGATTACGGGTAAAAAACCCTGGGAACTTCTCCACCAGGATACGATGGATCTGTGGAAATTCGGTGATTACAAAAGCTACACCTCGCTCGATTTGCTCGCCGCCGTTTTTGATATTCCCGGAAGCAAGAACGAAATGAGCGGCGACCAGGTAACAAAGGTTTACTACGAGGAAAATGATCTGGCTAAAATTTCCCGATATTGCAGAGAGGACGTAGTGGTGCTGGCCCAACTTTATTTACGGCTGCATTGCCTTGACCAAATACCCGAACCAAATATCGTACGGGTAGAGTGACCCGCGGTCAGCGGTCAGCGGTCAGCGGTCAGCGGTCAGCGGTCAGCGGTCAGCGGTCAAGCAACAGCAGCCCCAACATAGTCGTTCCGCACAACGCGGGACATTTCATACATTGAATACATGAGAGAAAAAAAGAGTAAAAAGAAACAACAACCTGAAAGAAGGGAGGCCGCAACGCCTCATCATATTGTTTCTTACATAGATAATTTAAAGGCGGACATTGCCGCATTCTTCGATCTGAATGCCGAACATACATTCCGCCCTTTCGATGTGCACGACCATTTCGGGGTGCACGACAAAAAAGTGCGGCTGCTTTTCAACGAGATCCTGCATGAGCTGGAACAGGATGGCAGGCTGATTTATAACAAAAACGGCACTTATACCGCCGTCCCCCATAAAACCAAACCGCAAGGGTTAACCGGGCGCGTCGATCGCGTCAACAAAGGGTTTGCTTTTGTAATAATTGAGGGCCGCGAAGACGATATTTACGTCGATTTGGAATTGCTGAATGGCGCCTGGGACGGCGACATCGTGCAGATACAGCCACTTTCGAGAAATACGCGAAATTCCAGGTCCCGCAACGACTCCGGACGGAACCGGACCGAAGGGCGCGTGACCGAAATCGTGGAGCGTTCGAATGCCGAAATTGTAGGTATTATTGAAATTAATCCACGATTTGCAGTCGTACAGCCCGATAGCAAAAAACTTTACGATCCGATTTTCCTCGAACCGGATCAGGTGGGCGAGGCTCGTCATGGCGACAAAGTGATCGTCAGGGTAACCGAATGGCCCACGCGCAGAAGCCAGGCGGAGGGAGAAATCGTATCTGTGCTCGGCAAAGCGGGAAACAACGATGTGGAAATGCACGCAATCCTGGCGGAATTTGGACTGCCATACCACTTCCCTGAAATTGTGGAAGCCGAGGCCCAAAAGATTCCGGATAAAATTGCCAAAAAGGATATTGCCAAACGTCGAGATATACGCGATGTACTAACGTTCACGATCGACCCTGTCGATGCCAAGGACTTTGACGACGCATTGTCTGTAAGGTACCTGGATGAAGATGTGGTAGAAGTAGGAGTGCATATTGCCGACGTTTCGCATTATGTACTGCCCGGGACCGAGCTTGAAAAAGAGGCCTTCCGTCGCGCCACATCCGTTTACCTGGTCGACAGGACTGTGCCGATGCTACCCGAAAAGCTGTCGAACAACCTTTGCTCGCTGCGCCCGAATGAGGACAGGCTGGCATTTTCGGCCATTTTTGAGATTAATTCAAAGGGCAAGTTGCTGAAAGAGTGGTTTGGCAGGACGGTCATCCATTCCGACCGGCGCTTTACCTATGAAGAGGCACAAGCCGTGCTCGATTCAGGCGAAGGCGATTTCCCGAAAGAACTGGATACGCTGAACAAGCTGGCGAAAGTTTTCCGGAAAGAACGGTTCAAAAAAGGTGCTATCAATTTCGAAACACCGGAAGTTCGCTTCCGCCTCGACCCGGAAAGTCGCCCGCTGGGCATTTATACCAAAGAACGCCACGATTCGAACAAGCTGATCGAGGAATTTATGCTGCTCGCCAATAAGCGTGTGGCGGAATACGTGTACTCGCTGTCTAAAGGCGAGGATAAAAACACGATGGTGTACCGCATTCACGAGGCTCCCGATCCCGACCGTTTGCAGACTTTCGCGAATTTTGTGGCGAAACTCGGCCTGAAACTGGAAGTGGAAGAGGAGAGTAAGATCGCCAAATCGATGAATGCGATGCTGGCGAAAGTGGAGGGCAAGCCCGAGCAAAATCTGATCGAATCACTCGCAGTGCGTACGATGGCCAAAGCCCGGTACAGTACCGCGGACCTTGGTCACTTCGGACTGGCATTCAGGCGGTATTCGCACTTCACCTCACCTATTCGCCGCTACCCCGACGTGATGGCGCACAGGCTGTTGCAGCATTATCTCGACGGCGGCAACAACGTCGATAGCGAGCAATATGAACTTGCTTCGAAGCATTCCTCCGAACGCGAGCGACTCGCTGCCGAAGCGGAACGGGCTTCGATCAAATACAAGCAGGTCGAGTTCATGAGCATGATGGATCCTGAGAAGGAGTTCGACGGTATCATCACCGGCGTAACCGAGTTCGGTATTTTCGTGGAAATCACCGAAACCGCTTCGGAAGGATTAATCCGAATGACCGACCTGGGCGACGACTACTACGAGCTCGACAAAGACAATTACCGCGTGATTGGTCAGCATACCAAGAAGATTTACGCATTCGGCGATGCTGTAAAAGTAAAAGTGAAGGAAACCAACCTCGCGCGCCGGAGTATGGACCTTTATTTGGCAGGAACCAAGCCTGGCCGCAGAAGCGAATTCAGCCGTCCGAGCTTTGATAGGGATAACGATCGCCGGCCGCGCGACCGCAAGCCGAAGGAGCCGAGAGGTTCGGGGCGTGTGAAGCGGGGCGCTGGGGGAACGGGTGGTGGAAGCTCAGCTAAGGTGAAGCGGCGGAGGCGGTAGTTAGTGCTGCTCCGCACATTTTGCTGCAATGACTCGCCTTTTCAGGTCGTCCGCACGTTCGGCGAGTCGTTGCATTCCATAACGCCATGCCGCTGTTATGGCCTCTTGATCTGCGTCGATTTTCCTGGTTTTCCAGAAATTCTTACGCTCTTCCTCTGATTCCAAAGCGAGATATTCCTTTACACAAGGCAGGAATAGAGGATGTACTAAGGATCCTACATTGAACTTTTCAAAAGCTGTTTGATTTCCCATATTCGTTCTAGTATAGCATCAACGTGTTGTGCCAATTCTCATCTGTCATGCTGATATCCTGCCTGTATTCGTGATATAAATTAAGGAGTTTTTTTAGAAGCTCATCCTCCTCCGCCAGCTCTTTTCTTTCAGCATCAGACATAAATTTAACCAATAAAAAACAATTAAAAGCACGGTGACGAAGGTAGAAAAATACCGGCCGGAGCTTCCATTTGATGTACAAACACCCCGTTTGGCCGATTAAATGGTATTATCTGCAAAAAATTAGCGCTATGACTCCGAAAATTTTCCTCTTCCTTTTTGTATCCCTGATATCTCTTGCAACCCAAGCCCAAAAACCTGCCGACAAAGAAGAATGGCAACCCCTCTTCAACGGCAAGGACCTGACCGGCTGGGACGTTAAAATTGCAGGCCATAAGGTGAATGACAATTACAAAAACACCTTTCTGGTGGAGGACAATATGATCCGGGTGAATTATAAGGAGTACGACAAATTCACGACGGAATACGGCCATATGTACTATAACAAGCCCTATTCGCATTACAAAATCAGGCTCCAATACCGTTTCACCGGCAACCAGGTACCCGGCGGGGCATCGTGGAATGTACGGAACAGCGGTATTATGCTGCACTCGCAATCCGCGGCAAGCCTCGGGCTCGATCAGGACTTCCCGATATCACTGGAAATGCAATATCTCGGCGGCCTTAATGCAGGCGAGCGCAACACAGGTAACCTATGCACGCCCGGAACAATCGTGGATATCAATGGCAAGCTGGCCGAAGCGCATTGTATTGATTCCGATTCCAAAACCTACAATGGCGACCAATGGGTGGATGCGGAAGCCATTGTGCTCGGCGATTCGATCGTTTACCATATGATCGGCGGCGATACGGTACTCGTTTACACCAATCCGCGCATAGGCGGCGGTTATGTCGGCAAAAATCATACGTTCAAGGACGGTAAAGTCGGTAACGAGGCCGAATGGATCAAAAAGGACGGTACGAAACTTGGCAGCGGCTACATTGCATTGCAGGCAGAGAGCCACCCGATCGACTTCCGGAATATCGAATTGCTCAATCTGAAAGGCTGTATGGACCCGAAGGCGACGAATTACAAGTCGTATTACGTAGCAGCCGACAATTCAACTTGTACCTATAAAAAGAAATAACCAGCGTCATGCGGGCAATAAAACCCGATTGATTTTCGGTTTTTTATATTTTTGCAGGAATGGACGGTTCGTCTGAATCGTCCATTCTTCGTTTATAAATCAGCCATTGTGCTAATGAAAAACACCATTACCCGGTTTGTACTGCTCGTGGTTGTCCTGGCCGGGATCAACTGGCTGGCATCGTCTTTCTTTTTCAGGTGGGACCTTACCGAAGATAAGCGGTACAGTATTTCCGACGCCACCAAGCAACTTCTCGGTAGCCTGGAAAGGGACGTAATCGTGAATGTGTACCTCTCGGGCGACTTTCCGGCGGGCTTCGAACGCCTCGAAAGCGCTACACGGGAGACCTTGGAGGAGTTTAAAACCTACGCCAACGGCCACCTGATCGTCAATTACTCAGACCCTTCCGACGCGACGAGTGAAGAGCAGCGTCAGAAACAATACATGAGCCTCATCGACCGCGGGCTAAACCCCACCAATGTTTTCGCGAACGAGGATGGCAAACGCACCGAAAAAATCATTTTCCCCGGCGTTATCGTCCAGGCTGATACCCTTTCCGTACCTGTTCAATTGTTAAAAGGCAATAAAGCGAGCACACCGGAGGAACAATTGAACCAATCCTACGAAGGCGTCGAGTTTGAACTGGCATCCGCGATACGCGTGCTGGCGAACCCGCAGCGCAAAAAAGTGGGGTTTGTGGTAAGCCATACGAAAATTTCCCCCGCCCGTTTGAGCGACATTATTGCGACAATCCAACAGAGCTATGATGTGTTTCTGGACATGAACAACCCGGAATCCTATGAGGGTCTCGACGCATTGATCGTCATGAAACCTGACAGCGCGTTTTCGGAAGATGAGAAATACAAGCTCGATCAGTACGTAGTGGGAGGAGGCAAAGCCATGTTCTTCGTGGATGGTGCGCGCGTAGATAGCGTGAGCCTCGACGGCAATTATGCCCAGCCATTGGATTTGAATCTCGGTGACCTGTTTTTCAAATGGGGCATTAGATTGAATACTAACCTCGTCAAAGACCTCAACTGTGCTCAGATTCTCCTGAATGTGGGTAATGTAGGCGACAACCCGGAGATCCGTCCAATGCCCTGGCGCTTCTTTCCTTTATTGAATAATTTCGGCCCACATACCGTCACCCGTAACCTGAATGCGGTTTACACGCGGTTTCTGAGCTCGATCGACACCGTCGGCGGGGCGAACGGCATTGCCAAAACACCTTTGCTGATGACCTCGCCTTACACACAGCTCGTGAATGCACCTGCGCTGGTAGGTTATAACGAGGCACGTAAGGACCCGCAACCGGCGGAATATCGTTCGGGTATCAAACTGGCCGGGGTGTTGCTCGAAGGATCATTCACATCGCTCTTTCAAAACCGCATTCTGCCCGGTGATCCGCGTGCAGCGAAGTTCAAGGCCAGCGGTAGTAGCGGAAAGGTGATTATCTGCTCCGATGGGGACCTCATCGTAAACGACTATGATTATAAAAGGAATGCACCGTTACCGCTCGGTTACGACCGCGTGACTAAGCAAACCTTCGGCAACAAGGATTTCGTGCTACACGCACTGGATTACATGACCGACGCCAACGGCTTGATCAATGCCCGCGGCAAACAAATCGCCATCCGGGCGTTGGACAAAATCCAGATTCAGGAAAACCGGAAGTTCTGGCAGGCGCTCAATTTGCTGCTGCCCGTGGTGCTGATAGGCCTTTTTGGAGCCATCAGATATTATCTCAGAATCCGAAAATTTGGGTAACAACGCGGCTGGCGCTTCCGTAATTTTTTATACTTTTGTTCCCTACAACAAAGTTTTTCCGGAATCTTCCGCATATAAATCTATCAACTAAACACTTACGTCACGAATTATGAAGTTTGTCGTTTCGTCATCAGTTCTACTCAAACAGCTGTCAGCTATAAACGGTGTCGTTTCAACGAACCCAATTGTGCCAATCCTTGAAAATTTCCTACTCACACTGGAAGGAAATTCACTAACCGTGACCGCATCGGACCTTCAAACCGTCATGATCACGGAAATTGAGGTGGAATCATCCGAAAAAGGAGCTATTGCCATTCCCGCAAAGTTGCTGCTCGACACCCTCCGCGGCCTGCCCGAGCAACCCATTACCTTGCAGGTGAATGCTGAAACATTTGGTACCGAAATTATTTCCGATAACGGCCGCTATAAACTGTCGGGCGAAAACCCGATCGATTTCCCGAAAACACCAGTTGTGAACCGCGGCCAGTCCGTGGATTTCTCTTCCACCGCCTTGGGATCGGCTATTTCAAACACATTGTTCGCAACGAGTACCGACGACCTTCGTCCGGCTATGACGGGGGTGTTCGTGCAAATGGGAGCTGAAAGCGCAACGTTCGTGGCTACCGACGGTCACCGCCTGGTTCGCTATCGTCGCACCGATATCAAATCGGACATTGATACGTCGATGATCATCCAGCGGAAAGCATTGAACCTGCTAAAAAGCTGTCTACCATCTGATGATGTTCCCGTGAAAGCTGAATTCACATCTTCAAATGCATTTTTCAGCTTTGGTAACATCCGCATGATCTGCCGGTTGATCGACGAGCGTTTCCCGGATTACGAAAACGCGATCCCGACCAACAACCCCAACACGCTTACCATTAACCGTCTGGAAATCCTCAGCTCGCTGAGACGTATTTCGATCTACTCCAACCGGACTACCCACCAAGTGCGCATGAAAATGGCGCTCAACGACCTGGTAATCTCCGCGGAAGACCTTGACTATTCAAACGAAGCCAACGAGCGCCTGATGTGCGAATACAATGGCGACGATATGGAAATTGGTTTTAATGCTAAATTCCTGATTGAAGTATTAGGTAATCTTTCGAGCAAAACCATCACCTTCGAACTTTCCGCTCCAAACCGCGCCGGACTAATTATCCCGGTAGATCAAGAGGAAAACGAAGACATCCTGATGCTGGTAATGCCGGTAATGCTGAATACTTACGTTTAGGAACCGAATCAAAGCAATATTTCAAAGTCCGGCCCTTCGGCCGGACTTTTGTTTTATAATCCATTCAAATACAATATATTAGGCAGTCAAAAGCGTTAATTACGAAAAAAATCGTAGTAAAGGCTTGCAAGTACGATTTTTTTCGTAGACATTTGGTACGAAGATTATCGTAATTAACTAATATCATGTATATCAAGCCCACCGACTCCGAACTGGAAATCCTGAACTACCTCTGGCAGGCAGGACCTAGTACCGTCCGTGCCGTGCACGATGCCCTTTCCGAAACCAAGGACGTCGGCTACACCACCACCTTGAAGCTCATGCAGATCATGCACGACAAGGGGCTGCTCTACCGCACGGAGCAAGGACGATCCCACATTTACGTAGCGCTCCTCGGCAAAGAGGAGACACAGCAGAATCTGGTAGGTAAAATGGTTGAAACCCTCTTTCAGGGCTCCGCCGCGCAGATGGTCATGCAGGCGCTAGGGAATCACACCACCTCCAAAGAAGAACTGGATGAAATTCGCGAGTTATTAAATAACCTGGAAAACAATCGTTAGCCATGAAATTCTTCTCAAATCTGTTACCCGGTCCGGCCGTTTCCGCATTTGGCTGGGCACTCATCCACTCCATCTGGCAGGGAACACTGCTGATGCTGGTCGCTGTCGCCGCATTCTATTTTTTGAGAAAAAAATCAGCCAATACGCGCTACCTCGCGGGTGTTGGCTTCCTTTTCGCACAGGTCGTTGCGTCTGTCGGAACATTCATTTACTATTATCCTAAAACCACCAGCGCGATTTCCAATGCCAAAGCCTTGGCGCGCTACACCGCATTATCCGCATCCCGCACATGGGCGGAAGTCTCCCGGGACCTGCCTATTACATTTAAAATACAAATGTGGCTCACTGCCCATTTACACGAGTTGGTGATCTGCTGGCTCATCGGCTCCGGTATTCTGCTGCTGCGTTTCGCCGGCGGATGGATATTCACCGAAAGGCTCCGTATCAATGCCAAAATCGTCATGGACAAAGAATGGCGGGCGAGATTCGGGGTAATCATAGCCAAAATGAATATCTCCAAAGCCGTCGAATTTCGCGAAACCACCAAGGTGCTCACACCCATGGTAATCGGAACATTCAGCCCGGTGGTATTGATCCCGATCGGCTTGCTTTCCGGGTTTTCCACAGCGCAGGTAGAAGCTATTCTCGCGCATGAACTCGCACACATCCGCAGGAACGATTACCTGATTAATATGCTGCAATCGTTCGTGGAGGTGATTTTTTTCTTCCATCCGGCGATCTGGTGGCTGTCCGAAAAAGTGCGCGCCGAGCGCGAGCATTGCTGCGACGACATTGCGTTGGCCGTTTGTGGGGACAAAATGTCCCTGGCTCATGCTCTGGTGAAAGTAGCCGAATGGCAGGCTACGCCGGGATTAGCCATGGCTTTTGCTTCTAAAAAACCATTGCTACTCCACCGTGTGCAGCGTGTTTTGGGCCTAAATCCAAAACCTGTCCGCACCTTTTCAAGCCTTCCCGCGATGATTTTTGCTATCGGTTTGGTGATCGGCATTTCAGCTTACGCAGTTGCGCAAAAGGTTGAAAAAGACAAGGAAAGAAAAGCAGCCAAGCACATGACCGTCAAAAAACGGAAACCGGCGAAAATCGAAACCCGCAAAGAGCATGAAATGGAAGAAATGGCCGAAGTGGCTATCGAAGAGCAGGTACTTGATAACATCCAAGAAGAATTCTTCGATGTCGATGTTCATATTGACTCCCCCGAAATAGAATTCGAGCATTCGGGCAATGATACTTTGGATCGGAAGATGTGGGAGCTCAACCAAAAGATCCGCGCCATGCATGAGGAGTTAAAACCTTATCATGTGAGATTGCAGGAACTGCACCGCGAACGCGAGAAATACAGATTTGAAACGGAACGGCTCGAACGCGAAATCGAGAAAATGGAGTGGAAAAAGCACCGTGCAGAAGAGCTGAGATCCGATTTGATGGAAAAGAGATCCGTCCTGTTTAATCAGGATGGCAAGGAAGCGAAGATCAGCGATACAGAACTGGATAAGCAATTGGCCGATTTTGAGCAACAGATCAAAGCCCAGGAACAGATTATTTCCGAACTCAATAACCAGATTACCAATACAACCAAAGAGACTATGAAGGTTGATGGAGGTGAGGTAAAATTGCAGCGGGAAATAGAGGAGGTCAACTACAAGATCAGCGAAATGGGCAAAAACATCGGCCTGGAAACGTTGAGCTACCGGAAAATGCAGGGTATCGAAGAGCCTCCACGTGCTCCACGCGTTGCGCGTAGCGGACGTATGCGACGCGCGGGCACCCCTCCTCCCCCACCGCCTGTGGCCGCACCAGCGAAAGTAACTCCAGCTCTCCCGGCAAAACCAGCCCCGGCACCCAAACCACCACTTCCCCCGAAGAAAGACCCAAAGGAATAAATAAAAGGGCAGCGATTGGAATCGCTGCCCTTTTATTTACATATGCAAATTCACTATTCTACTTCAATCACCACGTCGTCACTCATCGGGTGAGTGACGCACGTTAGGATGAACCCTTCATTAATCTCCGCTTCCGAAAGCGCGTCCTCTTCGTCCATTTGAACTTTACCGGACGTGCATCGGCCCATACACGCGGTACACATGCCCGCCTGACACGAATACGGCAGATCGATGTCCATATTCAATGCGGCTTCGAGCACCGTTTCATGCGGTTTTACAGGCAGTTTGTACTCAGTACCTTCATAAAACAGTGTGATCTCACGTGTTTTGGGCGAGTCATCATCCTCCGCTTCCGGCTCTACTGTCACTTCTCCCGGCTTGGCCGAGGTAGCAGTGGCAAAACTCTCTTTCCGTATCTTACTCTCCGGCACCGCCAGGATCGATAGCGCCCGGTGTGCTTCTTCCATCATATCCTCCGGCCCGCACAGGAAGTATTCCGCTTCTTTTTTGTCCAGCGCCCGCAGTTTTTCGATGATTTTCAGCACATGGCTCTTGTTCAATCGCCCGGTTTCGCCTTCCCAGCCTTCGTTTGGCTGGCTTAGTGTGTGGATAACCGTAAAGCGCTTGCCATATTTAGCCTCCAAAGCTGCTATTTTGTCTTTGAAAATAATGCTATCCTCTCTTCTGCTACCGTAGATCAGAAAAACTTCGCTTTCCGGTTCCACCATCAGAACGGATTTCAGAATCGAAAACAGCGGGGTAATACCGCTTCCTGCACCGATAAATACCACCTGGCGTGTCTGATCATCAGCTTGTTTGGGAAAGAAATGGCCCATAGGCTCCAATGCTTCCAGTACATCACCCTCTTTCAGTGTGTCGAGCAGGTGGTTTGATGCATAGCCACCTGGTACCCGCTTAATGGTAATCGCCAGCGAAACATCGGTATAAGGCGAGCTCGACATCGAGTACGACCTTCTGATTTTTTTATCTTCAAAAGGCAGCAGCAAAGTCAGGAACTGCCCCGGCCGGTACTGAACGACTTCATTGATCGGGTGCCAGAAATGGATGGTCGCAGCCTCCTCCGTTTCTTTCTCTATTTCCTTTACTTTTAAAAAATAATATTTGCTCATTATTAAATGGTCGGCGATAAACACAAAGGCCTCACAGGTAACACCCATGAGGCCTTTATGATTTCATATTTATATTATTTCAAAGTTGCAACGGCGTCTTTGATACGTTTTACTGCTTCTTCCAATGCTTCGTCGGCAGCGGCAGTCGAGATACGGATGCAGTTTGGCGCACCGAAACCTGAACCTGCCACGGTCGAAACATAGGATTTGTTCAAAATCCAGTTAGCGAAATCGTCGGAATCCTTGATCAGCGTTTCGCCATCCGATTTGCCGAAGTAATAGCTCACATCCGGGAATGCGTAGAACGCGCCTTGCGGTATATTCACTTTGAAACCCGGAATGTCTTTCAACAAACCTACCACGAGGTCACGACGGCGGTGGTATGCCTTTGCCATTTCGATAGAAGGCTCTTTCGGTCCGTTGAATGCAGCGGTAGCCGCTTTCTGCGCGATAGAGTTCGTTCCCGAAGTAACCTGGCCTTGCAGTTTTTCAACGCCGTCCGCGATCCATTTAGCGGCAGCGATGAACCCGATCCGCCAGCCTGTCATCGCATAACCTTTCGCAACACCGTTTACAGTGATCACGCGATCTTTCAATGCAGGGATAGAACCGATGCTGAAATGGCCTTCCTCTGTGAAGTTGATATATTCGTAGATCTCGTCGGCCAGCACGTAAACACCTTCGTGTTTTTCGAGTACAGCAGCGATTTCTCTCAATTCTTTTTCTGAATAAACAGCGCCGGTCGGGTTGTTCGGTGAGGCGTACATCACCACTTTCGTACGTGGCGTGATCGCTGCTTCCAATTGTGCGGCAGTTACTTTGAAATCGTTTTCAAATGCACCATCGATAATCACCGATTTGCCTTCTGCCAGCTTCACCATTTCGGAGTAGCTCACCCAGTAAGGTGCAAAAATCACCACTTCGTCGCCTGGATTTACCAGAACCTGGATCACGTTCGCGAGTGAATGCTTGGCACCGGTCGAAACCACGATATTTTCAGGTTTCCAATCTATATTATTGTCGCGCTTTAACTTATCAGCAATGGCCTTTCGCAGATCAGGGTAACCTGCTACGGGTGAGTAACCATGAAAACCATCATCGATGGCTTTTTTAGCGGCCTCGCAAATGTGTGCGGGCGTCTTGAAGTCTGGCTCTCCCACGCTCAGACTGATCACTTTATGGCCTTGTGCGGCCAGTTCACGGGCCATTTTGGTCATCGCCAGCGTCGAAGATTCTTCGAGGGCGTTGATCCGGTCGGCCAACCGGGTTTGCTCTGCTACTGCGGACATTGCAATGTTTTAATTAAGTTAAAGAAGGTACTGCGAACTGTATCAACAAATTGCCCGCAAAGGTACGGGTTTTTTAACAGTTGCATTGTATTATGTTAAGAAAGATTTATCGGCCACCTATTAGTTAGCAGGCAGGAAGCGCTATCTGCTTGAAATGGCGGCGCCAACGACGATATTTGTCCATGGACACACCAATCACGATCGAAGAAATCACCTTCCTGGCCAATGTGCCGGAAAACCTGCACGTTGCATTCCTCCGCGTAGCGAACGGCTTGCACGAGCGCGCAAAATACCCGAGAGAGAAGGTATTGCTGATGCTCGTCAAAATGTTGAACGACCCTAAGAAATATGCTTATTCCAAAAATAAGGTTACTAATCTGGCTAAAACGGTTTTTGATTTGCGAAAATCCGGAACCGAAATTTCTCTGACGGAAGCCGGCCAGGAATTACTTGCCAATGAAGAAGCTGTACTGACGTCGGACGCGAAGGAGCCACAGGCCAAAAACACATTTAATCTCCGTGAAAACAAGCTGCATTACGCCGTTTTTGGCAGACAGCATATCGAAGAAGGCGCATTGCAGCAAATGGAAACCGCCGTTAGCTTACCCATATCGGTCGCTGGCGCATTAATGCCCGACGCACACCAAGGCTACGGATTGCCCATCGGCGGCGTCCTCGCCACAGAAGCCGACAAGGTAATACCCTACGCCGTAGGAGTTGACATTGCCTGCCGCATGTGCATGTCCGTTTTCGACATTCCCACAGATTACCTCAAACGAGAGCCGCATTTTCTGAAAAAGATCTTAACTGAAAACACCAAATTCGGCATGGGTGGCGAAATCGCCCGGAAATACGACGAAAGCATCATGGATCAGCCCGAATGGGAGGCAACCAAAACGATCCGATCGCTGAAAGACAAGGCCCATCGGCAGCTAGGAACATCAGGCACCGGCAACCATTTCGTTGAATGGGGCATTGTGGAAGTATTTGAAAACGATCCGCTTTTGAGTTTACCTAAAGGCGAATATCTCTCGCTACTTTCCCACTCCGGCTCACGCGGTTTCGGTGGGACCATCGCCAACTATTATTCCAAACTGGCGATGCAAAAAACGGTATTGCCCAAACAAGCTGCGCATTTAGCCTGGCTGGATTTAAATACGGAAGAAGGTCAGGAATACTGGATCGCGATGAACCTCGCAGGCGACTATGCCTCGGCCAACCACCACGAAATCCACAACAAAATGGCGAAATCACTGGGTGAAAAGCCTTTGAAGATCATCGAAAACCACCACAATTTCGCCTGGAAAGAAAAACTGGCCGACGGCCGCGAGGTAATCGTCCACCGCAAAGGCGCCACGCCAGCCGGCAGCGACGAACTGGGCATTATCCCGGGTTCGATGAGTCAGCCGGGTTATGTGATCCGCGGCAAAGCCAATGCAGAATCCCTCAACTCCGCCTCGCACGGTGCCGGCCGCGTGATGTCCCGCACCAAGGCATTCACCACGACGACCCGCAGCCAAATGAATAAGATTCTGCAAGACAATGGTATTCAGCTCATTGGCGGAGACCTGGACGAATCGCCGATGGTTTACAAGAATATCGACGATGTGATTGCGGCACAGTCGGAGCTGGTGAAGGTATTGGCTAAATTTTCACCTAAGATTGTGCGGATGGCGGATGCGAATCGGAAGGAAGGGCGGGAGGATTGACGAGATAATTTGTTATCTTTCGTAAAAGAAGATCAGGATGAATGCGCTGAGATTAGTTGAGAAACCTAAAAATGGAAAACTGAGCATATCTCTCCCGGAGACATTTACGGATGATCCGGTCGAGGTAATCATTCGCCCGTTAGTGCAGCCTGAAATTGACGCCGAATCAAGACTTAAAATTGCTCAACAATACCTCAAAAGATCAAAACCAACCAATTTTGACTTAGGAGATTTGGACCCGCATGAGCAATAACCATCGGAAAATTTTCATTGACAGTTCCATTCTGGTAGAATTTGAGAAGCAAACCAAAACCGATTTGCTTTTCTACCTTATGAGCGATAAGGCGTCGAGCTTATTCGTGAACTCCACTGTTCTGAGTGAATACACATATTACCTACTCGCAATTGAGAGCGGAAAGTCGCCGAGATCTGTGAAGGAGGATGGAAATATCGGGGCTATAATTCAGCAAAATAACCCTGAACCCTTTCTGGATGTATTTCAAACAACTCCATTAAAACCAGGAATAACCACCGTATTTCTGGAAATGATGTCCAAATACAATTTGCTTCCTAATGACGCATTGATCCTTGCTGATTGCAAACTGAATTCAATTAATGCATTGGCAAGTTATGATGTCAAAGACTTTTCCGACGCGTGTAAAAAGGAAGGGATCCAACTTATCAGCTCAATGTCAGATTTGCAAATAACTTAAAACACCTCCCCCAAATTCACAAACAACCCCCTTGACCCATCCATTCCAAACCCATAATCAATCGCAATATTCGCCCCCGACGTCTTATTAACCTTTATACGGATGCCCAGGCCCCCCGCAGGGGCGATTTTTCGGAAGCTTTTCGATGGCCAATCGGAAACGCTCTGCGCATTGGCGAAGATAACCCCACCGAAAAGGCCATTCTTGGTCAATGCAAAGCGGTATTCGGATTCAAAATAGAGCAGATTGGTGCTGCGGAAACGGCCCTGAATGTAACCCCGGCCGATGTTGGTCGTCGGGTCCCAGCCGGTAGCGGGAAGGTCGAGATATGGCGGCTTGCCGATGGTAAGCCAGTTGTAATTCCAGAATGCAAGGGTGTTCTGGCTACCCTGAGGGAAGTTGAAATAGCGGCGGACGTCGATCACGACGGATTGCCAGTTGTTGGTGCTTCCGAGCGCGGTCATGTTCGGACGGAACTGAACGTTGCTGTAAAAGCCTTTCAGCGGGTTAATGGAGTTCGTCCTGCTGTCGTAAGCAACTGTAACCAAGGGTCCCACGGATGATGATTTGTGACCTAATCCATAATCTTTAATGTCCTGATTCAGCTTTTCCTCCTTGTTCGTCTGCATGATTTGCCATCTTTTGTCATAGGCAAACCCGAGCCCTACGAAAAACGACTTGCCGATTTTCTTCAAAACCGTCTGGTGCAAGCGCAAATGCTTATATTTCAAGCCCGTGGCGTCGGTCATTTTAGAATCCATACCCAACCCATAGGTATCCTGCGGATATTTGAAAAACCGCCAGTCGACCACAAAGTTGTAGTTATTGTGCCTCGTCCAGATGTTGGCCTGGACCGGAATAGTCATTTGCTTGTATTCTGTGTAAATAAAATTGGTGGTAATGCTCGAAATATTGGTCGTTTTGGGGTTGCTGGTATAGAATGCGATGTTCGCATTGAGCGAGCCCGTGAGCCCGGACGAGAGCGTGTACCCGCCCGCGGGTACGAGGGAGAAGATCGGCTTACCGGAGCGAATCTTCGGAACGCGTACCGAATCCGATTTGTCCTTCGATTTCCACTTTCTGAGCACATCGATCAGGTCTTTTTGCATCACCTTTTGGGCCGAATCCGCAGTACTCACGGTGTCCTGACGAGCGGCCTGGCTTCCGATTACATAACTCCCGGCCTGCAAACCATTCACGGTCAGCATAATGAGCGCGGTTATGATGTAAGAAGCCTTGATCACTGGGTCGGGTTTGTTAAGTACATTCCTAGTAATATATATTAAAATAGTACCCGCCACAAAAAAAGCCACCGGCTTCTCGCGAAACCGGTGGCTTTGTACCACTAAATGTGGTTATTATGCCAAAGCAGCTTTCAAATTTTCGTCGATAGCTTCCAGGAATTCCTCTGTGTACAGGTAGTGATCACCGTGTTTCACATCGTTTCCGTAGATACCCACAGCCAAATCCTTGGTCATTTTTCCGCTTTCCACAGTCTCTATACACACTTTTTCAAGCGCTTCTGAGAAGTCGATCAACGGTTGGTTGTTGTCCAGTTTACCACGGAACGCCAAACCACGTGTCCATGCGAAGATGGAAGCGATTGGGTTCGTAGAAGTTGGCTTGCCTTTCTGGTGCTCGCGGTAGTGACGGGTTACAGTTCCGTGTGCGGCCTCAGCTTCCATTGTTTTGCCGTCCGGCGTAACCAATGTAGAAGTCATCAGACCCAGTGAACCGAAACCTTGGGCAACAGTATCCGACTGAACGTCACCGTCGTAGTTTTTACAAGCCCATACGAAGTTACCCTCCCATTTCAATGCAGAAGCTACCATGTCGTCGATCAGACGGTGCTCGTAATGTACTTTTCCTTTGTATTCGTTTTCGTACACTTCCTGGAAAATGTCCTTGAAGCGACCGTCGTATTTTTTGAGGATCGTGTTTTTGGTAGAGAGGTACAGAGGCCATCCTTTGTCCAAAGCCACATTGAAGCATGAACGCGCGAAGCCACGGATCGACTCGTCGATGTTGTACATACCCATCGCTACACCGGCACCTTTGAATTGGTACACTTCGTGCTCGATCACTTGTCCGTCTTCCCCTTCGAATTTGATGGTCAGTTTACCTTTTCCAGGAACTACGAAGTCGGTAGCACGGTATTGATCACCGAATGCGTGACGACCTACGATAATCGGTGCAGTCCAGTTGGTAACCAGGCGAGGCACGTTGCTCATTACGATCGGCTCACGGAATACAGTACCATCGAGGATGTTACGGATGGTTCCGTTTGGCGATTTCCACATTTGTTTCAGACCGAATTCTTCAACACGTGCTTCATCAGGTGTAATAGTCGCACATTTGATACCCACGCCGTATTCTCGGATCGCGTTGGCAGCGTCGATAGTCACCTGGTCATTGGTCTCGTCGCGGTACTCGATACCCAAGTCGTAGTATTTGATATCTACGTCAATGTAAGGGAGGATCAGTTTTTCCTTGATAAATTTCCAGATGATGCGGGTCATTTCATCGCCATCCAGTTCTACGACGGGATTGTCAACTTTAATTTTGCTCATGTCTTAGATTCTATACAATAGTTAAAGATTTTGAAATCAGACCGTGAAAGTACGAACAATAGAATAAAAAGGCGAAATTTCCTCTGATACATCCCCAAAAAGACAATAGTCCCCGATGAAAAAGGCCGCATTGCGAAAGGAGTTTTTACAAAAAAGAAAAGAAGCGGACGAGCGCTGGCTCGTTGAAAAAAATGCCCTGATCACGCAGAATCTTGAAAAATATGTACAGGATGAGCATTTCAAAACGCTCCATACCTTTCTGCCGCAACTCGGTTCACGCGAAATCGATACGTTTTTCATCATTGAATCCTTCCGCATCACATTCCCGACTATGCGCATTGCCGCGCCGTACATCATCCCTGGTACAAGAGAAATGGAGCATTTTCTGGTGACACCTTTCACACATTTGGTGGTAAATCAATGGAAAATACCGGAGCCAGACCCTGTCAGCTCTGAAAAAGTCCGGCCGGAAGAAATCGACATCGTTCTGGTCCCGCTCCTTGCGTTTGACCGCAAAGGTTACCGGGTCGGTTATGGCGGGGGCTATTATGACAGATTTCTACCTCAAACCCGCCCTGATTGCATCAAAATGGGTCTTTCGCTATTCGAGGAAGTGGATGAAATACAGGATGTTGATGAATACGACATCCCGCTTGACTTGTGCATTACGCCGACGCGTACGTACGATTTCAAAAACTGAATGGTGAAATTTTGAAGATATAAAAGCCTAGTAAACTAGTCTGAAATGTGGGCTTTAATCCTTCCTTCCTGAATTTTAATGCATTAATGGTTGATTTTCCGGTATCATTCTAAAAAACTGCGTAAATTTGCGGCACTTTTCGCGAGGGCGTTGTATGTCTGTCGCAAAGAGTAAATCATATTCTATCCATTTTTAATCTTAATGCAAGAATGAAAATCGCAGTAGTAGGCGCTACCGGTTTGGTGGGCGGCGAAATCCTCAAAGTGCTCGAAGAGCGTAATTTCCCGGTGACGGAGCTATTGGCCGTCGCATCTGAAAGGTCTGTTGGTAAGGAAGTTACATTCAAGGGTAAACAGATAAAGGTGATCGGCTTCGAGGATGCGATTGCTGCCAAACCGGAGATCGCGATCTTCTCGGCTGGCGGTGGCACTTCCCTCGCCCTTGCACCGAAATTCGCAGAAGCAGGCATCACGGTTGTGGATAACTCTTCGGCTTGGCGTATGGATCCAACCAAAAAACTGGTGGTTCCGGAAATCAATGCAGGTGAATTGACGAAAGAAGACAAAATCATTGCCAACCCGAACTGCTCTACCATCCAAATGGTGGTGGTGCTGAACCCGTTGCACAAAAAATATAAAATCAAACGTGTGGTTGTTTCCACTTATCAGTCGGTAACCGGAACCGGTAAGGCTGCTGTGGATCAATTGTTCTCTGAGCGCGCCGGCGATCACAGCAAAGGTAAAGTATACCCGCACCAGATCGACCTGAACGTGCTGCCGCATATCGACGTGTTCCTCGATAACGGTTATACCAAAGAGGAAATGAAGATGACGAACGAAACGAAAAAGATCATGAGCGACGACAGCATTGCGGTAACCGCTACTACTGTTCGTATCCCTACGATCGGCGGTCACTCTGAGGCTGTTAATATCGAGTTCGAAAATGAATACGACCTGGACGAAGTACGCCAGATCCTGGCTGAAACCGAAGGCGTAATCGTACAGGACGATCCGAAAAATGCATTGTACCCAATGCCTTTGACGGCTCACGGCAAGGACGAAACTTTCGTAGGCCGTATCCGTCGCGACGAATCTCAGCCTAAAACACTGAATCTGTGGATCGTAGCGGATAACTTGCGCAAGGGTGCTGCTACCAATGCGGTTCAGATCGCCGAGTTCCTGACGAAACACGACCTCGTAGGAGTAGCTGCGGAAGCATAATTTCCGAAGTACATTATATAAATGCAAAGAGCCGCTTGAATGCGGCTCTTTGCATTTATATATTAATCTGAACTTATCTGTCGACCTCTCCCATTACTACGTCAATCGAGCCAATGACAGCAACCAGGTCGGCCAGCAATGCGCCTTTTGATATTTCACCAATCACAGAGAGGTTATTGAAGGAACAGGCCCTCGCCTTGCAGCGAACGGGAATATCAGAACGGCCGTCGGTACGGAAATAGAAGCCCAGCTCGCCTTTCGGGTTCTCCGCGCGAACGTAAAAATCCATCGCTTTCGGACGGATCTTTTTCGGAACAATGGCCTGCGGATCAAAATCGCGGGTTCTTTTATGATCTCCCTGCAATTGTACCAGGCTCTGCTCAATGATTTTCACCGATTCCCAGCATTCCACCACGCGTACCCAGGTACGGTCCCAGCAGTCCCCCACTTTTCCGAGCTTTCCTTCGCCAATAGGTATTTCAAAATCGAGCTCAGGATAGACCGAATAGCCATCGACTTTACGTAAATCGTATCTCAAACCCGAACCACGAAGCATTGGGCCTGTGCAGCCATAATTAATAGCTACGTCCAGAGGCAATACACCAACATTGGCCGTCCGCTGGATAAATATCTTATTATCCACCACCAACTGCTGCAATTCGGTCAGTTTGGGTTTCAGATATTTGATAAACTCTGCACAACGTTCCTCGAAACCAACTGGCAGATCGTAGAACAACCCGCCTATCCATATATAATTGTACAGCATCCGCGCGCCGCACGTCCATTCGAGCAGGCGCAGGATCTGCTCGCGGTCGCGCATCATCCACAGGAAGGGCGTGTACGCACCTATGTCCATCGCGTACGTGCCGAGCGCGACAAAGTGCGAGGCCAGGCGATTCAGCTCCGCGACTACGACACGGATGTATTCAATGCGTTTGGGAATATCGTTTTCGATGCCCAGCATTCGCTCCACACCCATTACATAGGCATGCTCCGAGTTCATCGCGGCCACGTAATCCATGCGATCGACATATGGAATGATCTGGTTGAATGGCAGCGACTCGGCGTGTTTCTCGAAACACCGGTGCAAATAGCCCAAATGCGGCACTACGTCGATCACCACTTCTCCGTCCGTCACCACTTCGAGGCGCAATACTCCGTGCGTCGACGGGTGTTGCGGGCCCATATTGAGCACCATCTCCTCCGTGCGAAGGTTTTCGGAGTTGTATTTCGTAGGCGCCGAAGCAATGAAATGCTCCGGTTTATATTCGTATTGGATAGAATTGCTCATACCTAAAACCTGACTAGCTTCTGATCATGTACTTCCACGCGCAACGGACCGATGGGCCGGCCTTCGTTGTGCAGGCGATCCACTGCCGTAACATAATAAACATATCTTTTGCCCGCTTCGGCAGTCATATCTACGAATTTTTCGCCTTCGTAACACATTCCGAGAATACGACGCGGGTCGTGAGCTGTGGCCTTTTCGTCAGGCGGGAAACGGTAAATAACGTAGTACCAGGCTTTGTCGCCGTCCGAGGCTTCATCAGGCTGCTCCCAGGTGAGTTCAATGCCGCGGGAAAGCAGTGTGGCTTTCAGGCTTTTGGGGGACAACGGAGGAACTTTATCTTTCCACGGCATGGTCGGGATCAATGCGGGGTATTTGAAAAGGTCCCTTCTCAACGAGTCCACAAAACCCAGACTGTTAGCCCTCAGCGATCTGGAACTGAAAAAAATCGACCCGTCGGCCTCGCTATCACGGAAGTAGCGAACCTGGTTCGGTATTTCGGCAGGATTCGACCAGTGCGAGTCCTTGTCCTTATTCCCGACGCGGTAGGCACCCATACCTATATACAAATGTCTGTCGAAACGGTTTTCAGTCCACCAATCCACGAGGTTTTTATAAGGAACCCTATTGAAGCCGGAAGAGAAATATACCTGCGGCGCGATATAATCGATCCAGCCTTCCTTTACCCAACGGCGGCTGTCCGCAAAAAGATCATCATAGGATGCCAGCGCTCCAAAAGTTTTCGAGCCCTCTGCGTCACGGTCTTTGTTACGCCACACACCGAATGGACTGATCCCGAATTTAAGTCGCGGATTCAATGCTTCCAGTGCTTCGTGAATCTGTTTTACCAACAAATCCACATTATGGCGGCGCCAATCAGCCTTGTTGGTGTAGCCGTCGGAGTATTTCCGGAACGTCGCATCGTCCTGGATCACCTGGCCGGGGGCGGCATATGGATAAAAATAATCGTCGAAATGGATGCCGTCGACATCATAGTTTTTTGCAACGTTGACCGTCATGTCGGTAATGAACTTCCGCACTTCCGGGATCCCGAAATCGAAGAGTTTATAACCGTCGTACGTCAGAATCCACTCAGGATGCAGCCGGCTGATATTCTCAGCGGAAACGCTCTTGGAAGATTTATGCACCAGGCGGTTGAGGTTCAGCCAGGCATGAAATTCAAGGCCGCGCTTGTGCGCTTCGGTGATCATGAAGTCGAGCGGATCCCACATAGGCTCGGGTTTACGCCCCTGCACGCCCGTGAGCCATTCCGACCACGGTTCGGGGCTTTTGGCATAGAAAGCATCCCCTGCTGCGCGCACCTGTACAAACACCGCATTCATCCCTACCCGCTTGTGAAAATCAAGCAGCTCAGAGAATTCCTCCTGCTGCTCTTCCGGGAGAAGGGTCTTGCTGCTTGGCCAATCAATATTGTCGACAGTGGCAATCCAGACCGCTCTAAACTCTCTCTTCGGGGGCAGATTACTCTCTGTTTCCGCGCTCTGAGCCATGCAACTTTCCAGCAAAAACGTGATAAGAACGAAGGAAAGCGCAACAATTTTAATTTTTTTCACTATCTGACCAATGCAAAATGTTAATCCAACCAAAGTAACGTATTTTGGAACAAAGTTAGCCGACAACCGTCTTAATTTCGAGCAATAACGGTTTGATTTGGATAGGTATATGAAAATGGGCGCCAATGCCCTTTTCTTGACTTAGTTATATTTTGACGCTGGAATGATGTTTTAAACCGGCTTTTCGGTTGTGTACGCAAACATTCAAGTGTTGTTATTCTGAATTATTTTTCTGCATATTTATTGTGTAATAACAAGGATTTTTGTGACATAACCGGAAGCAAAATCCCTTTAAATACCCTAGTAACGCTTAAACTGTACCCTAATTGGAACCATTTGTCAAAACCACTAAGAAAAACGTCCTGTTCGAAGTTGCATGGGAGGTTTGTAATCAAGTTGGAGGGATATATACCGTAATAAGGACCAAGGTCCCCGCGATGGTTGAGAAATGGGAAGAGAACTATTTTCTCCTTGGGCCTTATTTCGAAAAGAAAGCGTCTTCCGAATTTGAAATGATTCACGATCTCGACGATTCCCCGGCAGGGCGCGTCGTCAAGCGGATGCGTGATATGGGTTTCGCGGTGTATTATGGCTACTGGCTCGTGACCGGAAAGCCCCGGGTGGTGCTGTTCGACGTCGACAGCATTATGAACCAGCTCGATGCCATCAAATTTAACCTTTGGGAAAAAAACCGGATCCCGACGATCAACGTCGAACACCTTGTCAATCAGACGCTCTGCTTTGGCGAACTCGTACGTATATTCCTGAAAGAATATGCCGAAGAGAATGCCAAACGCGAAGAGATCTCGGCACAATTCCACGAATGGATGGCCAGCACCGGGCTTCCCGAGCTGAAACGCGAGAATGTCAAGATCGCTATGACGTTCACGACGCACGCCACGATGCTGGGCCGCTACCTTGCACAAAATGTATCGGGTTTTTATAACAAACTCCCTTTCTTCGACTGGGAGCAGGAAGCTAAAAACTACGGTATCCTGGCGCAATGCTCGATCGAACGCCAGGCTGCATTGAATGCGCATGTGCTCACGACGGTAAGCGACGTTACCGCCCGCGAATGCGAAGTTTTCCTCGGCCGCATGCCCGACCTTGTTACGCCGAACGGCCTCAACGTAGTGCGCTTCCAGGCGGTGCACGAGTTCCAGAACCTGCACTTAAAGCATAAAGAGCGCATTCACGAGTTTGTAATGGGGCATTTCTTTCCCAGCTACTCTTTCGATCTGGATAAGACACTCTATTTTTTCACGTCGGGCCGTTATGAGTATTCCAATAAAGGTTACGACCTCACACTGGAAGCGCTCGCACGCCTGAACTGGAAAATGGTGCAGGCCAATATGGACATGACGGTGGTGATGTTCATTGTAACGAAACAGCCCTATACGTCGGTCAATCCCGATGTTTTGCAATCGCGCGCGGTGCTGAATGAGTTGCAGGAAACTTGTACGGCCATCGAAAAAGAAGTCGGTGAGAAGCTCTTTCTCGCCACCGCTTCTGGTGCCGACCACAAAATGCCTGATTTGAACGAGTTTGTGGACGAATACTGGCGGTTGCGTCTGAGAAGGACCATCCAGAGCTGGAAAACCGACAAGCTCCCTGCATTTGTCACGCACGATCTCAAACAGGAAGATGGTATTACCGATTTCTGCAAGCGCGCGAACCTAGTCAACAACGAGCGCGATCGCGTGAAAATCGTTTACCACCCCGATTTCATCGCTTCGACCAACCCGTTGTTCGGTCTGGATTACGGCCAATTTGTACGCGGCTGCCATTTGGGTGTCTTCCCGAGCTATTACGAACCGTGGGGTTACACCCCGCTCGAATGCGTTGTCCGTGGCGTTCCGACCGTCACCAGTGACCTTTCCGGTTTCGGCGATTACATCATGCAAATCATGCGTGACTACGAGAACCGGGGCATTTACGTCATCAATCGCAAATCCCAGACCTTCTCGCAAGCCGCCGACCAGCTTGCCGACATCCTCTTCAAATTCGTGCGAATGCAACGTCGCGACCGCATCATGCAGCGGAACCGCGTTGAGAACATTTCGGATGTGTTTGACTGGATGAATCTAAGGTCGTATTATGACACGGCGCATGATCTGGCTGCGAAGCGAAGGAAGCCATAGGCTGGATATATTTATGGAGCCCATCGATGAAATCGGTGGGCTTTTTATTTTAGAAGCTTTTTCAAATGCTCTGCCAGGGTTCCAATGCTACAAACCATTACATTCTCCCTCATATTATAATCCTCTGCCGAAGGCGTAACGACCAGCAACGGCGGACTTCCGAGATCCTGCTGCGCGAACGTATTGCCTCGGCTTAATACCGGGCTGTTGGTATATTTGATTTCGATCGCTACCCGGGCACTATTTCCTTTTACCAACACCAAATCCAGTTCTGCACCATCTTGCGTGCGGTAGAAGTAAGATTGGATATTGTAAGGCAGGCTAGCAATCACTTGCTGTATTACATAGCCCTCCCATGAGTTGCCCAGCAGAATATTCCCTGCCAATTCTTCGGAATCCGTAATTCCGGCTAGCGAATGAAGCATTCCGCTGTCACGAATGTATAGTTTAGGCGTTTTGACCAGTCTTTTACTGATATTCACAAACCACGGTTGCAACCGTCTGATTAAAAAAGCGTTTTCCAGATAGCCCAAATAATTTTGAACCGTCGGAACACTCATTTTGAGCGAATTGGCCAGCTGTGACACATTCAGCAAGCTTCCATGCACGCTTACGAGCATATTCATAAGCAAGCGTGTGTCACGCGGGTTGGCCGGAATACCCAATAAAGGCAGGTCTCTCTCGAGATAAGTACTGATGAAATCCCCCATTTTTCGAAATGCAGAATTGTCCGATGCTGCTTGCAGAACATCGGGAAATCCGCCGCGCAGCCAATGTTCACGATAAGACACCTTTTCTTTGACTTCTTCGAACGTCAGCGGATGTAGTTCCAGATAAGCGATGCGTCCGGCCAGCGTTTCCGAACTATTTTTGAGTAAGTCGGGCGAGGCGGATCCCAGCAGAACGAATCGCCCCGGGGTACGCTTTTTATCGATCAGTGATCTCAGCAACGGAAAAAGTGAAGGCATGCGCTGGATTTCGTCTATAATGATAGTGGACTCCTCTCGCTCTCCGAGATACAGTTCGGCATCGCGCAATCTGTTGAGGTCAGTGTCCGATTCCAGGTCAAGGTAAATGCTGGGGTTGGGAAATTGGGTAGCGAGCTGTTTAACAAGCGTCGTTTTGCCAACCTGTCTGGGACCGAGCAACGCTATCGCCGCGGTGTCTGACATCAACTCAATTATTTCCTTTTCAATAGTTCTGGGAAACATAATTTGAAATTAAGCCCGTTATTTTAAAATTCAATTTAAAATTACCGGTATTAATTCTGAAATCCTAGTACTGACCTTGATGCTTAAAACAATCCTTACAAGCCATCTGCTTGCATTCCTGAAAATTTTCAACACCTTCACCACACAATTTTTACCAATAACCAATTACAATGAATTACATCGAACTGGATTTGAAAGTGGATCCCGAGTTTTCGGAGATATTGATGGCGGAGCTGGGCGAGGCGGGGTTTGAATCGTTTGTGGAAACCGACGAAGGATTGCTCGCCTACATTCAGGAGGCCGATTTTAACGAGCAGGCAATCCACGATTTAACCGCCAAATACCTGGATTTAACGACAATAGCCGCAACGTGGAAATCGTTAGAAAGGAGAAACTGGAACGAGGAATGGGAAAAAAGCTACGAGCCGATCGAGGTAGGTGACCAGGTACGCGTGCGGGCAACGTTTCATGAGCCCGATCCCTCTTTTAAATACGATTTGCTGATCCAACCCAAAATGTCGTTCGGCACGGGACATCACGAAACGACGTGGCTGGTCATGAACGAGCAACTTAGCCTGCCTCATGAACGTCTTTCGATTATGGATGTAGGGTGCGGGACGGGAATCCTGGCAATTCTCGCACACAAACTGGGCGCTTCGCATTTGCTGGGTTTTGATATCGATGAATGGGCCGTGGAAAATACCCGGGAGAATTTCGCGATGAATGGGCTTGCTGAGGAGTCGGAGGTGTTCCAGGGTACGATTCAGGATGTGCCGGAGGCGAAAATTTTCGGAGGAGTCCTGGCGAATATAAACCGGAATATCCTGCTGGCGGAAATTCCGACCTATGTAAAACATCTGGAACCCGGCGGTTGGCTGGTTACCAGTGGATTTTATGAAACCGATCAGGCTGATATTGAAAAATGCGCCGCGGAAAACGGCTTGAAAAAGCTCCGCTCCAATACGCGCAACCAATGGGCAACCGTTGTTTTTGAAAAGATCAAATAGTCCATTAGCTAATTGCTGAAAGCTAACAGCTACAAACCATGAAGATATTTCGCTTTGCTATACTGCTTTACCTGCTGACTTTTATCGGAAAACACGCAACTGCACAAGGGGTCAAACTGTCGGATGATCCTGCACAGTTTATGCCGCAGTTACGGAAGATCATGGACGGCAGCCGGAATCCGCAATTCATCCGCTCGACGGCCCAGCTGGATAGCGTCTGGGTATCGGGCATTAATGCGCAACAGCAGGCGAAATTCATTGCGATTGTCAAAACGCAGGTGGCGAAAGGACAAAAAGGAGGGCCACTACTGGCCTTGCTCATCAGAAATACCCAGGCATTGGCCAAAAAATCGCCGGATAAGCTCGATGGCTTCCTCGATGTAGCGGCCAATGCCGGAGAAAAATATGATGCGAAAACCTTCCAAAAGGTATTGCAAACCAGCCTGCCGATTACCGAAAGCAACAAATTATACGCCAGCAATTATAATACGCTCTATTTGCTGGGAGGAAATTTCAAATACAGATTCGATACCAAAGCGGACACGACCGTAGCCAAGGAAACACAGGCAGCCAACGACGGCTGGGATACGCCCGTAGATTCCAACTACGTAATTGCTCCCTCAAAATCTGCTTCGCTCCCGATTATCGCAGGGCCGTTAATGGATCTTGAAAACGCCACTTTTGCAATGGTCGCCGGGGGAGATTCTGTTGTTTTCGGGCCGGCAAATGGCAGTGTTTCGCTGCGCGATGGGGTGTTTGTTGGTAAAAACGGCAAGTTTACCTGGCAAACAGCTGGTGATTCGAGCATCTACGCAGACCTTGACGCTTATTCATTCAATATCAACCACCCCAAACTGGTCGCCGAAAACAGTACCCTGCATTCGGACAACTACCTGGCTGCGCCGGTGAAAGGAACGGTGGAATACCGGGGCGTGAAACGCATCAAGGGCCAGCCCGCACAGTACCCGCGCTTCGTTTCGAATGATATTGATGCTAAACTAAAAGAAGTCCGCAAGAATATCGATTACAAAGGCGGCTATTCGCTCATTGGTCTGGACCGGTACAGCTCCGCTTTGAACGACAAATACTCCACCATTAATGTCAAGTACCAGGAGAAAGCCGCTTTCACAGCGCGCAGCAAGCGATTTGCGTTGAAAGACTCCGTTTTTACAGCCAATTGGGCCCAGTATTCAATGCCGCTCGGCGGGGATTCTCTGATACACCCGGGTGTTACATTTAAATACAATGACGACGAAGGGCTCGTAAGGCTCGGTCGGATGGACAAAACCGACTACGGCCCGCTGCCCTACCGCGATTCTTACCACAAAATGAATATCTGGTCGCAGGCTATGCGCTGGCGCTTCCCAACAGATAAAGTGGAGTTTTTGCGGATTAATGGTAAAACAGAGGTACCCGTTCGCCTCGAATCCTTCGATTATTTCAAAAAAGAGCGTTTCAGGGAGATTAATAAGGAGTTTGGCTTCCAGCCGCTGATTATGGCTGCGAGTTATGCACAGACGACAAAAAAAACGTCTTTCCTTCCGGAAGAATTAGCTACCAAATTCAAGCAAAACCCGACGATCATCCGTAATGCATTGCAGAGGCTTACGCTCGACGACTATTTCATTTACAATAAAGCAACCGATGAGTACGCATTGAGCAAAAAGGGCGTGATGTATGTCCTCGCGAACCTGGATAAGGCCGATTATGACAATTTCCAGGTGAGCGGCCAGTTTGCAGCCAACGACGAGACGGCTAATGCAACGATTTACCTGCCCGATACCATGCTCACCGTGCTCGGTGTTTCCCGGTTTATCGTCAGCGATTCGTTGAAAATATATGCGGTTCCATCCGATAAGAAGGTGATCATCGGCAAAAACCGCAATTTCACGCTGAATGGGCAGATGGTTGCATCCAACTACCAGTTCCGCGGCCAGAATATCAAATTCGATTACAACCAGTTTTTCGTGAATGTGGCACCGTCCGATTCGATCACCTTTACGCCTCGCGAAAAGTTTGCCAAAGGACAGAAAGGCGAAGTCGGCGGGCACGTGAAGTATGAAAAAGGTGGTACGTTCTACCTCAGCGATCCAAAAAACAAGTCGGGGATCCAGAAAGGCATCAAGAAATCGCCCAGGCTGGTCGTGCCCGACGGTATGATCGTCTATTTCGACCAGCCCGAACGAGGGACCGTGCTTTACCCGCGGGAGGTGTTTTTCAAAATTCCCAAGATCGATATGGATGGCCTCGACCAGCGCGACGTCATTTTTGAGGGTACATTTAATTCCAACGGCATTATCCCGCCTATTCAGACCATTTTGAAGAGCATGCCGGATAACTCGCTCGGTTTCGACTACAAACCACCGGTTACGGACGTGAAACTGTACGAAGGCAAAGCATTGGCGAAGTTTACGGATACATTGACAATGGACAATACCGGCTTGCATTCCAAAGCGGTGTTGAAATACCTGTCGGCCTCGATGAATGCCAAGAATGTCCTCCTTACATCCGATTCGCTCATGGCGACCGGCGATCTGGCGAGCATTAAGGAAGCCACAATTGGTAAGGGCTATTTCCCGGCCGTAGCGTTGAAAGATTATGCATTGAAATGGTACCCGAATGCGGATAGCATGTTTATCAGCACTACGGGCAAATCCTTCGCATTCCACCAGGGTACTACCAATCTGGAAGGTAGTTTATTGCTGCGTTCGACGGGTTTGTATGGAAATGGCAAATTGAAACGGGCCGATTCCGAGCTCACTTCACCCGATATCAAATTCAACAAGGACGGATTTCTGGCTAACAAATCGGCATTTGCGATCAACAGCGGGGATGTGAAATCTACCAAAAAGCTGCTGACTGGAAACAATGTCAATATTGATTTTAACTTCAAAACCGGCATTGCCAACTTCGTGACCGACGAATCGGGTTTTGGAAATGACTCTTCGGGAATGCAAATCCCGACAGCTTCCTACCAGACGCTTATCGGAAGCGCCAAATGGGATATGACCAAGAAGACGATCCTGATGAAAGGTTTAGGAGAAACCTCTTCCTACACCTCCACGGATCCCGATCAGGAAGGTCTGACTTTTAACGGCTCCGAGGCGATTTATGACATTGAAAAAGTGACTTTGAACATCCGGGGCGTACCTTTTATTCAAACGGCTGACGTGAAAATCATCCCAGACCGCGGGATGGTGGCCGTAGATAGCAAAGGCAAGATCGTTCCGCTGAAAAAGGCACGGATTGAGATCGATACGCTGAATGTTTCGCACCACCTGCGTGACGCCGACATCCGCATTGATTCCCGCAATCATTTCGAAGGCTCGGCCACTTACCAGTACATTACGGCGCGGAAGGATACATTCAATATCAAAATGCAGAACTTCGAGCTCGTGGAAGTAGGCGCGGGCGAAGAAGGGAAGCGCAAACCGAAGGATAAGGCAGCCACTCCGGGCGTTAAGTATTATACCACCGCACGCGCAGACATTAAAGAAGCCGAAAATCTATTCCTTTCGCCCCGCATTCAATACAAAGGAGCGATTAACCTCGTTGCCTATGAGCCTTCGCTGAAACTGGATGGTTTTGTAAAACCGGTGATCAAGTTCCGGAAAGACTTCCAGAGTTCCTGGATCGTGTACCAGGATTCTCCGGGCGAATCGGTTTCCATTAAAATTAATAAAGACCTTAAAAACGAGCACGAGATTCCGCTATCGGTCGGGCTGCATTATAATGAAGCGAAAGGTATGTATATGAGCTTCCTCTCGCCGAAGGATTCGGATGGCGACGAGGATATTTACCAGGCGCAAGGGAACCTGAGCTATGATGAGGATAAAAAGGCATTCCGCGTGAACCCGCCGCCAGGTGCCGATGGCCTTATCGACGAAGGCAGCGCATTAAGCTTTGACGATAAAACCGGCCTCGCTTCTTTCGCAGGGCCATTCAAGCTTATGCAAGCCAACTGGCTGCAAACGGTCGGCAGCGCCGAAGTGCAGGTAGACAGCTCCAAATTCCGTTTCAATACGATGTTGCTCTTCAATGCACCTGCTCTCACACCTATCGCACCTACGCTGGCTGCCAAGATTGTTGAAACGAATTTGGCAGAGTCCAATAGTACAGCTGCCGACGACGATCCCGACCAGCTAAACCGCAAACTGTCCGCATTAATCGGCCCGAAAGGCGTAGATGCTTACATGAAATTGACGGCCGGGGGCTATAAACCGATTTTCGAAGCTTCGCCGCTGCTGGATATGCCGATGGTACTTTCGAATGTGAACTTACACTGGTCGCCCGTGCATAACGCGTATTACTCGCAGGGGCCTATCGGCGTGTCGCATTTCGGACGTAACAATATCAATGCGCAAATGACCGGTGTGCTTGAACTCCGCCGCGGCGTGGAAGGCGATGAGTTTAGCTTGTACCTCGAAGCGTCACCGGACGTTTGGTACTATTTTGATCTGAAAGCAGGTGAGCTCGGTGTCGTTTCTTCGATGCTGGATTTCAATGACGAGATCGTCGCAAAGTCTAAAAACGTGAAATCCAAGGACATGACGCTGGTGAGTATTGGAACTGAAGAGAAGGATATGTTTGTTAACCGCTTCGACGATTTCTACCAGCCTGCCCTTAAGAAAGCGAAGCTCGTGAAAACTGCGAAGAAGAAGGCAGCACCATCCCAAGCCGAAGAAAAGAAGAAAAAAGCGGAACCGACAGAAGGATTCTAAGGTCATTAGCAGCATTTACAATAGTTTCTGCTAATTTTTGAAAAATTTTATACTGAAATGTAGTTTTACACCACATTCGCTTGTAAAATCCTCCAACTATCGTATTTTTGAGAAAAACTTTTTGTAATTTAAATTTATCTTTGAATAGTACAAAATGAGTGTTGCCTTATTAATAGTTGCGATTGTTGCTGCTTATTTGCTGGGTTCCATCCCAAGTTCAGTCTGGTACGGCATTGGGTATTTCGGAATAGATGTCAGGAAACACGGCAGCGGTAACGCGGGTGCCACCAACACGTTTCGGGTATTAGGCAAACGCGCTGGGACAGTTGTAATGCTCATCGACGTACTGAAAGGCTGGACGGCCACGTGCCTCGCTTCCATGCTTTTCTATATGAACGAAATCGGCGAAACCGAGCTCCTGATGTACAAGATCATCTTCGGGATCATCGCCATCATCGGCCACATCTTCCCTATTTTCGTGAATTTCAAAGGCGGCAAGGGCATTGCCACGCTGCTCGGAATGGTACTCGCCATTCACCCCGAGCTCGCGTCCGTCTGCATCACCATATTTATTCTGACACTAATAGCATCTCAGTACGTATCGCTGAGCTCGATCCTCGCGACGCTGGCGTTCCCGGTACTTTCCTGGACAGGCGCCTTCGGGCATCCCGAGCCGTTGCTGGTCGTTTTCGGGTTTGTAATGTTTGTCTTGGTCGTTTTTACACACCAGAAAAACATTGTCCGCCTGCTCAACGGCAACGAAAACCGCGTGAATATTTTCGCGAAATCGAAAGCGCGGAGCTGATATTCTTAATCTAACCCTTGTTAATCCCAACCCCTGAGGCACAACCTTAGGGGTTATTTTTTTAACTTGACCGCCGATTCAGTAAAGACTAAAAACAACCAATCAATGCAAGAATATATTGAAAAGAACCGCGACCGGTTTCTGAACGAATTGCTCGATCTGCTCCGCATTCCGTCGGTAAGTGCCGATTCGAAGTTCAAACCCGACATGCTCAAAGCGGCGGAATATGTGCGCGATCGGATCGCCGAAGCCGGTGCCGACCGCGCGGAAATCTTCGAAACAGAAGGCCATCCGGTAGTTTACGGCGAAAAAATCATCGACCCTGCATTACCGACCGTGCTCGTTTACGGGCACTACGATGTGCAGCCAGCAGATCCCTACGAACTCTGGAACTCGCCCCCATTCGAGCCGGTGATCAAGAACGACCGCATTTACGCACGCGGAGCTTGCGACGACAAAGGGCAGTTTTATATGCATATCAAAGCGCTTGAAATCATGCTTGCTACGGGTACGCTCGCGTGCAATGTGAAGGTAATGATCGAGGGGGAAGAAGAAATCGGGTCGTCGAACCTGGGGACATTTATCCGAAAATACAAGGAAATGCTGCAATGCGATACGATCCTTATTTCCGACACGAGCATCATCGCTAACGATGTTCCCTCGATTGAAACCGGTCTGCGCGGACTGACCTATGTAGAAGTGGAAGTGGTAGGGGCCAATCGTGACCTGCATTCAGGTGTATACGGCGGTGGCGTAGCGAATCCGGTCAACGTCCTTTGCGAAATGATCGCTTCACTGAAAGATGAGAACGGCCACATTACCATTCCGGGCTTTTATGACAAAGTGCAGGAGCTAAGCGCCTCCGAGCGCGCAGCGCTGAACGCAGCTCCGTTTGATCTGGAAGAATACAAAAGAGACCTCGATATCGACGACGTCACGGGCGAAAGGGGCTACACGACTATCGAAAGGACCTCCGTACGCCCCACCCTGGACGTAAACGGTATTTGGGGAGGCTATATTGGCGAAGGCGCTAAGACCGTCCTGCCATCGAAAGCGCACGCCAAAATCTCGATGCGTCTCGTACCCCACCAGAACGACGACGAGATTTGTGAAATCTTCACGAAGCATTTCGAATCGATCGCTCCGGCATCTGTGAAAGTGAAAGTGGTACCGCATCATGGCGGCCTGCCTTACGTCACACCGACGGATTCGGTTGAGTACCGCGCAGCCGAACTGGCCATGGAAGAATCATTTGGCAAGAAACCCATCCCTACGCGCGGCGGCGGCAGCATTCCGATTGTAGCGCTGTTTGAACAGGAATTGGGCTGCAAGAGTATTTTGATGGGCTTCGGGCTGGATATCGACGCATTGCATTCGCCGAATGAGAGCTACGGGTTGTTCAACTATTACAAAGGCATTGAGACCATTCCGCTTTTCTTCAAACATTATGCGACATTGAAGAAGTAACAAAGGAAAGAGGTGACAGCAATGTCACCTCTTTCCTTTTAACGCCGTCTCCTCTGCTCCCGCTTCATCTTTTTTAAATTCGCGATCGCCGCCTTTGCTTCTTTATCCTGGCTGGATTTTTTATCGGCCCGGTCATCGGCGAGTTTGTAGTAGCGTAATGCCTCGTCGTAATCTTTTTTATGCTCTGCGATTTTGCCCAAGCCCAGTAATGAGGAAACATAATACCCGGCATTCATCGAGTTGGTTTGCGTTGAATAATCAATCGCCTTCTTGTAGTATTCGCCCGCTACGTCGTAGTCGTGGCGGTAATTCATATTGTAATAAGCCAGTACATAAGCAGCATTCCGACCGCTAACACCTTCATAACCCGGCATTCCCTGGTTGATTTTTGTAATAATATTCTGCGCAGCCTGCTCCGCTTCGGCCATTTTGCCGGTAACAAATGCCGTCCGGCAGAAATACCGCTCGAAATAGGGATTGTTCGGAAATGTCTGCCACATGTATTTGGCCATTTCGTACGCCTTGCTGTACTCGTTTTCCATGCTGTAAATCTGCAAGAGGAAATACCGGGCCTCTACGCGCGTGTAGAATGCATTGTTACCCACCTTTTCCAGTTGCTGCTCGCCGAGTTTCTTATTGCCTTTCGGGAAAAGCGCGAGGATCGGTTTCAGTATCGGGTATTCCTTGGGCACCCATTCGGCATAGTAGTTATACAGGCCGTCACCAAAGAGCAACTCCGGCGAAAGGTCACCATTACCCTTGCATTGTTCGAAATATTTCAATGATTTTTTCCCTGCAAATGCTGCTTTTGCCCAACTTTCGCGCTCGGCATAAAGCCTGCCTTTGAATGCGTAAGCGGCTGCGAGAAAGAATGCAGGTTCGATTTTATTTTCCTGATCATCGTACAACTCCTCCGCCAGCGTAATGGTAGAATCCATCTGCGCGAGGAAGGTTTTGTCGTAAGCTTCGTTCTCTGTGTTCGGTACAATTTTCCACCATTCGGCCAGGCCCATCAAAAAATGGGGCATGGGGTGTTTGGGGTAGCGGTATTTGAGCCACCGGAACTCCGCATCCGCTTCATAGAACTGGTAATTGTACAATTTATTGATCGCCTCGGTCGATTCGATCTGTACCCCGGGATTTTGGAGAACCATCGCATACTTCTTGTCCAGCTCGGCCGAAGAATATAATTGCGCGGTCGCAATGTGGCTTGTAATTACAGTTAAGCAGCAGAATATGATTATGTTAACAACTGATCTTCTCATAGCAGGGGTAAATCTGTTCTATTAACGCCCGGTTCAGATTTTGCGTTTATCAGCGGCCCGGTTTTTAAAAAAAGAGTTAATATTGATCCTCAGAGTATTTGACACCATTCAACGGCCGACAACCCGGCGGAACAACAGTCCGCCCAGCCATTGGAACTTGATTCGCACTTCAAAATTATGATTAACATTCTGGATAAAACATTTGTCCCCTTTATTTCGCGCGAAACGATCGAAAAACGTATTACTGAATTAGCAGTCGGCATTAATGCTGATTACGCGGATTCTTGCCCGGTGTTCATCATCGTGCTGAACGGCGCGTTTTTGTTCGCAAGTGAGCTGGTCAAGAATATTTCGCTGGCCTGCGAGATTAACTTCATACGACTTTCTTCGTATTCCCAAACCTCCTCCACTGGCTCGGTGCGTGAGATCATCGGGATGGACGCCAGCATTGCAGGGCGCGATGTGATTATCATTGAAGATATTGTAGATACAGGGCTTACGATGTCGCAACTGATCACAAAAGTGAAGGCAATGTCGCCCAAATCCGTCGAAATTGCTACTTTGCTGCACAAGCCGGAAGCATTGAAAACGCCGGTTGATATGCGTTATGTGGGCTTCGAAATCGAAAATAAATTTGTGGTCGGCTACGGCCTCGACTATGACGGAATCGGGCGTAACCTCGACGCGATCTACGTTCTCGCCTGACCCCTCTTTTTTCAACAACGTTCTAAATTCCCAACCTTTATGCTTATCCAATTCTTTGGCGCCGCACGCACCGTAACCGGAAGCAAGCACCTCATTACCACCGAAAAAGGAACGAAAATATTGCTCGACTGCGGCCTTTTCCAAGGCATCCAGACCGACGAGTTCAACCAGGAGTTTGGCTTCAAACCCGCCGACGTCGATTACGTGATCCTTTCGCACGCGCACATCGACCACTCGGGCCTGCTCCCGCGCCTCGTGCGCAAGGGTTTCAAGGGCCCGATTTACTGCACCGCCGCCACCGCCGACCTCTGCCGCATTATGCTGCTCGACAGCGCCCATATTCAGGAAAAAGACTTGGAGCGCATTAATAAACGCCGAAAAAAGCAGGGCCGGCCGTTACTCGAAGAACTGTATAACGCCGAAGATGCCGCACACGCATTATCGCTTTTCAAGACGGTGAGATACGGACAGACGTTCTTTTTGGGTGACAACAACGAAGTATCTGTAATCCTCACCGACGCTGCGCATTTGCTCGGCAGCGCCGCCGTGCATTTGAGTATCCCCGACGGCGGGACATTCAAACAAGTGACGTTTACCGGCGACATTGGCCGCCCCGAGGACCGCATTCTCCGCAAGCCCGAAGAGTTTCCGCAGGCCGACTACATCATCTGTGAGTCTACTTATGGCGACCGGCTGCATGAAAAGGAAATTGATATGCACGCCCATTTGCTGCGCATCGTTCAAGAGACCTGCATTCGTCGCCGTGGCAAGCTCATTATCCCGGCCTTCGCCGTCGACCGCACGCAGGAGCTCATTTATGCCCTCGACCAACTTTCGAGCGCCGGACAGCTTCCGCAAATCCCGGTCTACATCGACAGTCCGCTTGCCATCCGCGCCACGGCTATTATGAAGGAGCACGATGAGTGCTTCAACCCCGAAATCCTTGAATACATCGAAAAAGACGGCGATGCATTTGCATTTCCGTACCTCAACTACATTTCCGACGTGCAGGATTCCATCGCGCTGAACGACCGCCACGAACCTTGCATTATCATTTCTGCCTCGGGAATGGCCGAAGCCGGGCGCATCAAGCATCATATTGCCAACAACATCGGCGACCCGAACTCTACCATCCTGCTCGTGGGCTACGCCTCTGCGAACACGCTCGCGGGCGCTTTGAAGCGTGGCGACAAGCAAGTGAACATTTTCGGCGAGCGCTTCGAGGTCAAATGCCGCGTCGAAACGATGGACTCCTTCTCCGGCCACGGCGATTACAATGAGATGATCGAATTTCTTTCGTGCCAGAAGCCCGAGCGCGTGAAAGAAGTGTTCCTTGTTCACGGCGAGTACGAGACGCAAATAGCCTTTAAATTGAAGCTCGAAAAGGCCGGATACCGCAAAATCCACATTCCGGCGCTATATGAAGGCGTAAAAATTTAAATTTTTCAGATTTTTTCGCCTTTTGAAACCTGAAACGCTTGTAAAGTCCAAAACAAGATTGCTATCTTTGCGCACCGATTTCAGGCCGAAGTGGTGAAACTGGTAGACACGCACGTTTCAGGGGCGTGAGGGAGCAATCCTGTGCGGGTTCGAGTCCCGCCTTCGGCACAAAACGGAACTTTTGCGATAAATCGCTGGAAGTTCCGTTTTTTATTTTAGCTAAATCGCTGTTTATCTGGTAGATAAACGAAGCTACCTCGTTGATTTTTCCGGTTCGATAACCGCTTTCTGAAAATATGAGCTTTTCGGGAAATATCGAACCAATAATTTCCCGCTTCATTTTGATATCCGCTCCGATATAGGTCTTATCAAGCCTGGAAAGCACTGCCAGCACCTTTTCAATCATCTTATCAAGGCCCTGAACACCTCCGGCATCGTTTGTCAACTCGGTTAATCTTGCTTCCAGCCTCAATAGTTTCTCTTCGATCTCGGTTTTGATTGTTTTGTAATCTTTGGGATCGATATCTGAAGACAACAAAAGTTCTCTGGCTTTTGCTAGCTTAGCACTAAGTTCATCAATTTTGTTAAGCAATTGCCGCTTTTCATTTTGAGATGTTTTTGCTTGATCCGAAAACTCGTCGGTTACTAATTGGCGGAATATTTCGGCCGTCGCTTTTCTCGGTGTGAATTTTTGTAGTTCACTAACAAAGGCATCGTTGACGAGCCCCGCCGGGTACCGACATCCACAGGAAGCGACACAGTGGTAGTAGTGGTAACGCCCGTTCCGGCCTTTCGAAGCGCTGGCTGTAAGCATTCGGCTACATTTGGGGCAACCCAAAAAGCCCCGGAGCGGGAACATTTCATTGGACAGCTTTTTCACGTTCGGCCTGTATCTTTTACGCCTTCCATCGATCGCATCCTGCACATCATAAAATAATTTTTCCGAAATCAACGGTTCATGCTGGCCATCTACCAAGCGGTACTCTTCATCTTTATAGCCCCTTACCACGATCTTTCCAAAGTAAACCGGGTTTCCTAACGCGCGCCAGAAACAAGTATTGCTGCATTTGAGCCCCCTCCGCGCCGCCTGCCTTCTCACCTCTTCCACGGAATAGATCCCTTTGGCTACCTCTTCAAATGCCCATTTCATCAGCCCAGCATCCGGCTCGCGTAGCGCAATATACTTTCTTCCACTTTCGGCTATCTTGTTCACATAGCCCACTGGCGCCACACCCATATACCTTCCCTCCTTTTTGGCACGTCGCATCCCATGAAAAGTATTTAAGGCCCTGCGGTCATTCTCTACTTCGGGCGCAGCCAGGTAAAAGGCCAACATCATTTTATTTTCGGGAATTGAAAGATCGAGCGGCTGTTCGATCGCCTGTGGCTCCACTCCTACTTTTCTCAGGATATTGATCATTTGATAGGCGTCGCCTGCGTTCCGGCTGAAACGATCCCATTTAGTAAAAAGCACCAAGTCTGTTTTCCCTTTCGACTTTTTCAGTTCAGCTAGTAAAGCCGACCACTGCGGGCGATCAAAGGTCTTGGCTGAATGATCTTCGTAAACGACCTTTCTGACACCTATCCGGTTGATCTCGCAATATTTCCGAAGCACTTCCTCTTGTCCCCTCTGGGAATATCCTTTGTCTGCCTGCTCGTCGGTACTGACCCGCACATAGAGATCCGCTATTTTCATATGTTCAATGTCGATGAATATTGTTACTGACTGCTCCTTCTAATGGATTGGTGTGTATTAGCCATTCCCTTTAAACACCTGATTTACTGCTATTTTAGCCATTCTCTTCAAAAAATCCAAGATCAATGCTGCCTCCTCAGTGGTAATTTCCAGACCTTCCTGTTTATACAGCTGCACAATCTTTTGTAGGGAAATCCCACTTTTACCATTCTTCTCCATACCCTCCCTGCTTACTTTTGTTAATCAGGAAGCTAGTAATGATAGATCGTTTACAAGTTCCTATCATTCCGTAGGGAATAATAAGAATGTTTTTAAAAGAATTTGAGAAGGAAAAAGGGCCTGAGAGATCCAAGCCCTTTGAAAAAGTTTCAATAGTCCGCAAACACATGACCCTCATATTCGCTGTACTCTTCCATGAACAAATCCCTTGCGAAGGCCTCGTAGTCAAAGTACTTTTCCAGCATAGATGGCACGCCAGACAGCAATCCTGTCTCTTCGATGTACTGATAAGCGTATTCAAGCTCTGGATCTTTCATCGATCCACCAAAGAATCCACGGTAGCTTTCTCGGAAACTTTCAAGTTGGTCTTCCAGCTCGTACCCATTAGATGGCCAATAGTTGATCTGCTTACAATAAATCTCGAATGCCTCGGCAGTCTCATCGTCGATTTCACAGATAGCCTCAAAGTAGGCAAAAGCTTCTTTGTGAAGGCTGCATTCTGATATCAAAAAATCCGGGATGTTCTCCCAGTCCTGGAACATCAGTTCGGGGTCGAATTCATTACGATGAAACTCGTGGCAGTCTTGCAGGAATTCTTTGAGATCAGCATATTCGGTCAGGTCAAACCATTTACCGAACAGCGATCCACTGTTATACTGACCATAGGTTCCAACATAGATTTTTGGAGCATTTTCGAGATTTCTCATGATCGAAAGGCATTTAAATAGCTTAGGCCCGGCTTTGTGCTCAGGGCAATCGCTGCCTTCCACTCAATGAAAAAATGATGGGGCTCGTCCCCTTGGTTGCATGCCCATCCGGCGGTTTAAGGTGCGGCTGGCTAACGCGGGTTCAGCTAAAAAGCCGGATGACGTAGTGCAGGCTTGCAACCGTCATTTTTTACTTTGTAACTTTCGTTTGCACTGAACGCATCTTTTAATGATTTTTTTCAGCAATCTGAGCAACTTAAAAAAGGTATGTAGTCACCTCTCCCACTAAACACTGATTGCAGCTATTCGATCTTCGAAAACCGCTTCGGCTAATTCTAGCAAGCGTAACACCCGGGAAGAAATTGAATGAACTTCTTGTTCGCTGATCTGATAGTCCGGATTGTATCTGGCCCCGAGATATGCTTCTTCTAGAAGCTCTAAAAGCCGTTCTTCATCGGGCGAACCGCCAGGGAAGATGTCATTCAACTGAGGAGCTAATCTATGGTTAAACCTTTTGAGTGATCTGATGGAATGCGTGCGCCGTTCGCTTCCATAGAGCGCAACTGCAGCGCTACGAAAAGTCGTTTCAGCAGCTTGTTGCAGCATAAACATCGACAGAGCTTGCTCGTTTACTTGTTGGTAATACTGTGCTCCCTCAAAAAACTTTCTGGCTTTGCTAATTCCGACCCTAAACGCGTGCCTTGATTTTTCAATCAGTTGCCTGAGGGTTTCAGGGAGCATTTTTGGTAATGGCGTAACACTCCGTTGGTATACTAGGTTTTCGCTGGTACAGGCCAAAGAGAAGTATACTTGCCCGCTGGTAAGTGCCTGATGAATATCCGACAATTTGTGGACTGAGCAACAGAGCTTTCCATCCCCGGCGTTGAATAACTCAACGATGGGCTGATGCTCTTTGACGGGCTTTTGGTTGTCATCGGCAAACACAATCAGCAGATCCCTGTATGGCTTTTGCTCAGTTGATTCAGGCGCAGGATGCTTGACCTCAAATATTAGAAGTGGATCGAGTGCTGCAATTAGCAGTTCTATGATGGCTTTACTACCCGCCAGTTTGCCAAGCCGGCGTTTCTGAAATGGAATTCCTTGATCGCTTCTTGAAATCAGGTAAACGGCTTCGAGAAGAGATTCCAACAGTTCATACTGAATGATTTCAACACATTCGCCAGTGGCCTCGCAGATACTCACCTTACTTAACCCATATTCCACCCAGTCTTCCAAAATCTCTTGCCATTGGTCATAGCCGTAAGTATTAAAAACGCGCTTAATCGCCAGAAGGGGCTGCACGGTCTCAGGGAGTGTCAATCTGCGGATTATTCCGCCATGCCGGTCGTTGAGCTCGCGGACATCACGCATGTACTGCCGATCGGCTTCAATTTGTGCATGGCTGAAAGGCTGAAAATCGCTGGTGTTCAACTCGACTCCATCTTCCTCGGCAACCTCTAGCAGAAGCCTACATGCCTTGATGATCTTTTGCAAATGTCTGTGGAGACAAAGTACCGTCGACGGATCACCAAGAAATGAAAACGGTTTCTCTGTGGTTACTGCTTTGAGGAATTGCCAGAGTTCGACGCGAATGAATTCCAGATCGGTCGCGTGAAAGAATTCTGCGACCAGATCACGAGCGTCGGCAAGCTTCTGTTCGGTCGAACCCCTACTTTCGCTTGTTGTTAAATTTACAATCTCCATAGGCTTCTCTTTTTTTGACAAAAAAGAGGCCGCGGATGAGCGTGCCGAACCACAACAAGTTGTATCCTACCAAAGAGCGTTGGTAAAACACTGCTCGCCGCCTGTTGACCTTAGCGTAGATATTCCCTTTATTTGTAACCATGAGCACAGCAACAAAACCAAACCATGTCGGTCAGAAGATCGCCCGGATTCGTGAACTTCGCGGTCTTAAGCAGGAAAGCCTTGCCTACGAGCTGAAGGTCAGCCAGCAAACGGTATCCAAAATTGAGCAGAGCGAAATGGTTGATGAAGAGTTGTTGGAGCAAATCAGCAAAGTTCTCGGCGTTTCAGCGGAAGGGATTAAGAATTTTAATGAAGACGCTGTGTTTAACTACTTCAATAACTTTAATGATAATAGTGCAGGAACATTCAACCATCATTGCACCTTTAATCCACTCGATAAGCTTGTAGAACTTTTCGAAGAACACAAAAAGTTATACGAGCGTCTATTACAAAGCGAACGCGAAAAGCTAGAATTGCTTAAAGGAAAGCAAGATTAGGCCTGAGACTTTCTCAAAGGTTGTCAGATAAGCTTACAACCTTGGCCGCTTTCCTGGTTTCAGCGATTGTTCGGGCTGTTCATCCTCAAACGTACTCTACGGTCTGTGAACAGCCTGGCTCAGGCGCATACTCGTTTCCTGCCAATCGAGTTTTCTATCAAGTAATTTGATTGGCACCGAAAAATCGATGTCCTGGTGGTACAGTAGACTTGTCTTGGCAATCTGCGGACTGGCCTGAAGATATTTGTCTGTATACGCCTTTACGAGCAGCCCCAGTGGTAACTTTTCCAAAAGAGAGTAGACATAGATAAAATCTTTGATTCGGCTTCCGTTTTGTACGATTGCTGAAAGCTTCATTGCACCGTATCTTCCAAGGAAAGCATTCTGATCCCACTCGTTAGCTCTACGGGTTTGATAAGCGGGTATTGATGACTGATGAAATCCACCTTGACATCATCGATAAATCCGAAGACGCCATTCTTAACCGTTTTCTCGTCTGTCAGCCCATAGACCACTTTAAGATGCTCGCTGACGGCAGCGGAGTCAAAATCTTTGCCGGTGAAAAGATCAATGTCGACGGAAATCCTGTGACCTAACTTTAAGGACAGTGCCGTTCCACCAACAAGGTAAAACTCCGCAAGATTTTCATCGGCCATTAACCGGCGAATCAAAGCCAGTGTGCTGGCCTCGACTGTTTCTTCGTGTAGCATAGCATTTCCTCTTTTTTGATCGGAAAGTATGTGCATGCCTCTTCAATGGCATAATCCGGTAAAAAGACAATTTCGTTTTTAAGAGTGTCAACGACTTTTTGAAGCCCGTAGAAGCGGACTAATTCTTGCCACTGCTCTTCTTTACCACGCTCGATGATCCGGGCGATTACCGTTTTATAGGACGCCTGCCAGTCTATCTTCTCATAGTCCAAATCCCAAAACCATTTGGGGCCAAAATCAGGTTTTTCAAGTGTTGTTGGCTGCTGCATGATCATCAAGGTAAGAGATGTCGGAGGCTTTTAGGCTCAAAAGTTACGAATCTATCGTGAAATCAGCCGCCTGTAAGCAAATAGCTGCTCACAGGCAAGTGCATTTTTTCCGAGTCAGTCACAGTTTTGGCTTTTCTGCCGCGAGGCTTGCCCGTGTATTCAGGTTTGGTGCTTCTGTCTCAATAGCCAGTTCGAATCCTTCGGTAGCCTTATCAAAATCAAAAGTCAAGCTTTTGAAAATCAGCTTTTTGTTTTCATAATCAACTCCACCTTTTTTCAATATAACAGCCAGCGGGATTACGTGTCCCCTGCCACTTTTCTCGAACGAAAATGTCTGATCTGAATTGGCGGCCGGAACAAGGTATACCGATTTGATTTTTCGCTTTCCGTCCTGTGTCCCGATTTTAAAATTGGCCTACTCTGGATCAATTCCTAAATCGCGAAGCGCCGTGGCCGGAAAAACGAGCTTGCCAGAATTAGAAATGTAGCCCGTCGGAAGCGGCGCTGCTTTTGCTGCGGCTTTGGCTTCCGGAACGTTTTCCTCTGGAGAAAAGAATTTGATAGCTTTCAGTTTCATGATGTTATAGGTTACTTTGGGCTAAAATAACTCATTCTCCCTAGAAACTGGCATTCAAATGCCCAGGCCCTGCTTCTTCTGCCTGTTTTGCACCTGCTTTGGCTGCTCTTTCACCTCGATTCCGATGTTTTGAGCCAATCCTTTTTCAATGGAGGCTAGCGAATAGCTCCGTCCTAAGTCGGAGCCTTTAATCTTGATATTTTTCTGCAGATGATAGAATGCGATACCTCTTCCGACATAAGTTTTGTACCCCTGGGCTAACAATTTCGCTTTGAGCTCATCGATCGATACTACTGTATTTAAAAGCTCGTCGACGGATGATTTAAGTTTCAGATGCTGCTTGTCGGTCAGGACATTTTCAAGCCCCTGCCGCTTATTGATCCTCATTTCCGGTGCCTGGATTAATTCAAGCCGTTGTTCCATTCTGCGACAGAATTCGCCTGTTCTGGAGTAGTTATGAATGGAAAATTCGGTGAAATTGACCACCCCGTTTCAGTTTAAACTGACCACCTGTTCCGGGCGAAATTGACCACCCCGTTTCGGAGCAAATTGACCA
>NZ_PYAS01000006.1 GCF_003014695.1 Dyadobacter jiangsuensis
TGGTCAATTTGCTCCGAAACAAGGCGGTCAATTTCAGCCGGAACAGGTGGTCAGTTTAAACCGTATTGAGGTGGTCAATTTCACCGAATTTTCCAGTCGGTGAGGCGTAAGATGTGGGATCGCGGCATACCACCACCGGCACAAGAAAAAATACTAACTCACAGATATGGTTTGCCGAACTATCCGGAGCAAAACCTGCTGAAAGACTTGATGGATCCCGTAACGCAACACGACACGACTAATCCAGAGCTTAAAAGAAAACACAAACGCAAAAAATCGAGAGGATTACATTTATGAAAGATATCGAAGATAAACTGGATGGCTTCGAGCAGGTATTGGCTATCCTGGTAAAAAAGATTTCAGTGCTGGAAAGCCTGTCGATTGATCCCAAAGTGCAGGTCGATGATTTAGCACGCCAAATGCTGGCTGATATTCAGGCCAGCCTGGCAAAAATGCCGTCAGGCAAAATGATGCTTTCCGAGCTAGTGGGTGTTAGAAAGCGCCTTGAAACATTATCATATGCTCTGGAAAATCCTAAGCCAGTCACGTTCGATTGGAAGGCTAAAAGTTACCTTGTCTCATTGGCAGTACTGCTTTGTGTTACCGCTGCTTCGCTTGCGACAGTTAGATGTTCGAATGAGGAAATTGAACAGGGGCGTCGCACAGCGGCAAGGTACGAAGTGGCTCAGCAATTATCTCCTCGTTTAACGGGCATGATTGATCAAGCTTTCGACCAAACAACGGAACCCTCAGTAGATTCGCTTCGGCATGTGTGGGCGTCTTTGGATTTAAATTCACGAAAGCTTGATAATAACCGCCGGAATAGATAATAAACTAAGTAGCGGTTGATGTCGATGCTAGCGCCATTTTTCGAGTCAAAACCAGGGCACTTTCTTGTTACGCTCTTACACCGGAGCCTGCCAAAAATCGGCTTGGTGACGTTGTATCCAGTTGTTAATGAAATCAACGATCTTGGACTGGACCGAGATTTGTAAACCATCCGTTTTAATCCTCATATCAAATGGACAAAAAAGGCATTATTATAGTGATTGAGGATGATTTAGACGATCAATTCGTGCTCGAAGAGGCTTTCGTAGAGCTTGATTTCCCCAACAAAAGGATTTATTTCCCCGACGGATTTGCAGCACTAGACTATTTGCATGCGCAACATGGCTCCATTTTCTTGATACTATCGGATGTAAATCTGCCAAAGCTCACAGGATTAGAGCTGAGAGTTGAATTAAAGAAGAATGCGGACATAGCACTTAAATGTGTGCCTTATCTGTATTTGACGACATCGCTTAACCATGCTCATGTGGTCGAAGCCTACTGCGATTCGGTGCAGGGTTTTTTCGTGAAACCGGCCGACTTTGAGGAGATAAAAGAGCTGTTGGAAACTATTGTTCGCTATTGGACTGCTTCTGCACCAAGCCGACTACATGAAGAATGTTTTTAGATTTTAAGCTATGTAAGCTCCCGAGCTAAAAACGATCTGGGACAAAGTAGACGGACATAAAATAAGGTGTCGGATTTGGACGCTATATTCCCTTCAAGGGTTGAGAGTAACTACATTCATCATCTGACAAGTTGTCAAAGTTTTGTTAATAGGTAGGTTTTAACTACATCTTCAAAAGCTTCTTTTGTTTTTAGCTTTGAAGGGTCTAATGCAGAAAATTGAAACAATCTGTCTTTCAGCTCGTCGTGTAGGTAAAAGAAAATAGAGCCTTCTTTTATGTAGATTCTTATATGTCGTCCCGCGGCAGAGGGCCAGTCCATCTATTCAATGTAGTCCTCGATGTCAAAATCTTCTACCTCCGCCAAAAAGGTGTATCCGTAAAGAGACATTGTTACTCCTGCTTATTTCTCCTTCTTTGCCAGTTCTGTTTTCCGATACTTCAAACTTTCATGAGGTCTGTATAGCCTAAACGTTTATTTTTCAGCACAGGCGCGGACACTTCGGACCCCATGGTATCCTTTATCTTCTGCAATTTTGAAAAAAATTGAATTTATTGCAACAACAATGCCGGCGTCTAGGTCTTGTTTCCCATAATACCTTGTGCGTATGCGGAAAGTTCAGGATTCTGATTAAGATCAAAAGTCTGTACTCGCTTGCGACAATTCATTGTTGTGTTACCTCAACGATAACCCAGGTACAATCGCGATAAGGGATTAGCGATAAGGTTCGGACAACTGGGATAAACGGCGTTGCTGTCTAGTGATTTGTTAGTTCAAATTGATAGGTCATTGTAGATGAGCAGGGCTCGGTTAGTCCTTCCACAAGTGCGACTTGCTCGGGACCGGGTCCGATCGCAAGTGGGATATGGCCTTCACTGGTGAACAGGCCTGAGGTCGTGTCCAAACCAATCCAGCTTGCCCCTGGTATGAACACTTCTGCCCAGGCATGCAATTCAATAGAGTCGCCCGATGTGGTACCTAATTGTATCAGATAACCTGATACAAACCTGCTTGCCAGTCCTAATCGTCGCAGCACCTGAACCATGAGCCATGCCGAATCGCGGCAAGAACCAGTCCGGGTTCTCAGGGTCATCTCGCATGACTGCACGCCTGGCTCTAATCTCTGCACGTAAAGGAGATAATTACAAACGTGCTGATTGAGCTGTACCAAGAAAGAGAGAGTTTCACCATGAAACTTTTCAGCGCAGCCAACGAATGCGGTGAGGGCAGAGCTCCTGTCTAAGATCTGCAAATATGGCAGCAAAGCATTTTTAACGATCGAAGGATACAAAAATGGGAAGTACTGCGATTCATCGTCGACTAGCACATCGAAAGGGTTGAAACTGGTCAGCTCGATTTCCAGAGTAACCTCCACCGACATAAAATCTGTTTTCTCATCGAAATCGGCCCGTGCCATTTTATTGCCGTAAACATCGTGTTGCCAGTATAGGCGATTAGCGGGCCGCAGAACAAACCTGTATCCTTCGATGATCGCCTGGGTATCGCGCTGTGGAGCAAGGCGGAATCTGTGTGGGGACAGAAGTACTTTGTGATCGTATCTGTAGTCTATTCTGTGCTTGACTGAAACGCGCGTCATCTAGTCGATCTTCGATTTATTATCCCGCTTCTCCTTCTTGTCCGCGCGCTTTTCTTTCAGATTTTTAGCGGGCTTTTTCTTGTCGCTTTTCTGCTGGGTATTTTCTTTTGACATGGTTTTTAGTTTTGTTGTAAGGTAGGTCCTTTTGATTGATATTCAACATGTTTTATGGATTCCTGGGGATTCTGTAAAGTATTTGGTGGCAGCTGAAATATTCCTGGGTAATGCAGTTTAATTAGGTTATCTTACAACAAATCAACAAACGGCCGAAATGAAAATTGCTTTTATAGGAACCTATCCTCCGAGGGAGTGCGGAATTGGCACTTTCACTCAAAATTTATTTCATTCAACCGTCGGAGAGGAAGCCCTGGTCAGTGGCTTGCAAGGTTTTGTGATCGCGATAGACGACAATGGCCTGCATTACGATTATCCCAAAGAGGTGAAGCTTAGTATCCGGCAGGAAGAGCAGACGGATTACCTGGAAGCAGCCAATGTCATTAACCTGAGCGGGGCCGATGTATGCATCCTCGAACACGAATTCGGGATATTTGGCGGGCAGAACGGCATCTACATCCTGCCGTTATTATACCGGCTCAAAATTCCGCTGATCGTGACGCTGCATACCGTCCTGAAAACACCTTCCTACAATCAGAAGGCTGTGATGACCGAGATATGTAAAATTGCGCAGTCGGTAGTGGTCATGAGCCAGACCGCGGTCGATATGCTGTCGGATGTCTACAAAGTACCCATCGACAAAATCGCCCTTATTGCACATGGTGTGCCGGACATACACTTTGGCCAGCTTCTGGCTAAGAAAGAATTCAGACTTTCCTCCAAGCAGGTGCTGTTGACATTCGGATTTATCGGGCGTAATAAAGGAATTGAGACAGTCCTGAGGGCCTTGCCCGAGGTAGTGAAGAAGTATCCGCAACTTGTCTACATTGTGCTGGGAAAAACACATCCCAACGTAGTCAGGCACGCCGGGGAAGAATACCGTGTATTCCTTGCAGGCCTGGTCAAACAGCTGGGTATTGAAAAGCATGTCGTATTCCTGAACGAGTTCATAAGTCAGTCCGAGCTTTTCAAATACCTCTCCGCCTCCGATATCTATATCACCCCTTATACCAGCGAGGCTCAGATCACCAGCGGGACGCTTTCCTATGCGATCGGCGCCGGCAATGCAGTGATCTCTACGCCGTATTGGCATGCGGCAGAACTGCTCGCCGATGGCAGGGGCCGCCTTTTCAACTTCCACGACTCACCGGCACTCACCGAGATATTGCTTGAACTACTGGATCATCCCGACCAGATGCGGCAGCTCCGCAAAAATGCATTCGATTATGGTCGCGAAATAACCTGGCCGAAAATCGGGGAAAAATACCTGGAATTGGCGGAATCAATAGCGAAAATCGGACTGGATCTTGAATCGGGCAGTCCGATGATTTTGGACCCGCTTGCGCTCCCGCCGTTCCTGCTCGATCATGTTCAGCGCCTCACCGACGACACCGGCATTATCCAGCACGCCAAATACGGGATCCCGAACCTGAAAGAAGGCTATTGCCTGGATGATAATGCAAGGGCCTTGCTGATGGTGTTGATGACCTACAAAAGAAACAAGCATCCACTTGCCTTGAAACTGTCGCCCACCTATTTAAGCTACATCAATTACATGCAGACCCAGGACGGCATGTTCAGAAACTTCCTGAGCTTCAATCGTAACTTCCTGGATGAAGTGGGGTCGGAGGACTCTTTTGGTCGCACGATTTGGTCGTTGGGCTATCTGCTCGGGAATGCGCCTAATGACGCCTATTACCAGACCGGTCGCGAGATTTTCTTTGACGCTGTGCCGAATTTTACCAAACTCAAATCTATCCGAAGTATTGCCAACACCGTCGTCGGGATATGCCACTATTTGAAAAGCAATCCGACCGACGAGGGGATGATCAGAATACTGGGAGCCCTGACCGGCAGGCTTCTCGCCGAATATGATATCCACCACAGCAGTGATTGGCAATGGTTTGAATCGCTGCTGGCGTATGACAATGCATTTTTACCCTTGGCGCTCCTGCATGCTGCGGAGTTTTTGCATGATCCCCGCGTCTTCGAAGTAGCAATAGAAAGCATGGACTTCCTTTCGGATGTAACGCTCCGTAACGGCTATTTGTCGGTCGTTGGCAACGAGAACTGGTACGGCAGAGACCGAGAGCAATCGATGTTTGCTCAGCAACCACTGGATGCCCTTGCCATGGTATTGATGTTCCATCAGGCATTCCGGCTTACCAAAGATCAATCCTATATCCAGAAATTATCCACCTGTTTCATGTGGTTTTTAGGAGAAAACGACCTCCGGGTAAGCCTTTACGATTTTGAAACAAAAGGCTGCTGCGACGGTTTGGAAAGCACAGGCGTCAACCGAAACCAGGGAGCCGAGAGCACATTGGCCTACCTGATCTCCCATTTAAGCGTGCTCGAAGCATTTGAGGAAGTCACCAAAATGGAAGCCGAACTGGTATGAGAGTGGCTATACTATCATCGATCGCATGGCGTACGCCGCCCCGCCAATATGGGCCATGGGAGCAGGTGGCCTCGTATCTGACGGAGGGGCTCGTCGAGAAGGGGGTAGATGTAACGCTTTTTGCCACAACCGATTCGATGACTACGGCAAAACTGGAAGGAACCTCGCACGCTCCCTATGCGGAAGACAGGGAGGTAGACCCGAAGGTAGCTGAATGTTTGCATATCAGCCATCTAATGGAAAACGCCTCGCGGTTTGACCTGATCCACAATCATTTCGATTTTCTGCCACTAACCTACTCAAAGCTTATCCCCACCCCAATGCTGACGACGATCCATGGGTTTTCATCCCCGAAAATCCTGGATGTCTACCGGAAGTATAACGGATCATGTTTTTACGCATCCATTAGCAATGCCGATCGTAGCGACGAACTGGACTACATTGCAACAGTTTATAACGGTGTCGACGGCAAGGATTTTCCTTTCGAGAGAAACCCGCAAGACTATCTCCTGTTTTTCGGACGTATCCATCCAGAGAAGGGAACGCTGGAAGCGATTCAGATAGCCCGAGAGTCAGGGAAAGTCCTGCTAATAGCGGGGCTGATTCAGGACGATGCCTATTTCGAGCAAAAGATCGAGCCCTGCGTCGATGAAAGATCAGTCTTTTATATTGGGAACGTCGGGCCATCCGAGCGGAAAACGTTACTCGGAAAGGCGCTCGCTCTGCTTCACCCGATTCAGTTCGACGAACCTTTCGGTTTAAGCGTCGCTGAATCGATGTTTTGCGGTACACCGGTGATCGCCTTTAACCGTGGCTCGATGTGCGAGCTGATTGTCGACGGGAAAACCGGGTTCCTGGTCCATACAATCGGTGAGGCCGTTCAGGCTGTAAAAAGGGTTGCACAGCTTGACAGGCAGGAATGCCGCCAATGGGCGAAGGCGATGTTTTCGAAAGAAAAGATGGTGGACAATTACATGAGCGTCTACGAAGAAATTCTCCGGCGTTAGTTCTTGTCGACGATAAGGTCTTCTAATAATTCTTCTAAATTGACCACTGCATAAGTAGAGGCATAGTCGGAAGTCGCATAGGGGATAATCAGACTCTGATTGTGCACGAATGCGCCGCAGGAATACACGACATTCGGCACATAACCGTCGCGCTCGCTTGCGTTGGGGATTAGTAGGGGGTTAATCAGACGCCCAATCTCATTTTCAGGACTTTCCAATTCAAACAGCGATGCACCTAGCACGTACTCCCGCATCGGGCCTACTCCGTGCGTTAGTACCAGCCATCCCGCCCGGGTTTCAATGGGTGAGCCACAATTTCCCATTTGAACGAATTCCCAGGGAAATTTGGGTGTCTGGATCAACGTGGCCTTGCGCCAAACGCTGATATTATCCGAATAGGCAATGTAATTATTAACGCCGTCGATACGGCAAAGCATGGCGTATTTACCCTTGATCTTGCGAGGAAAAAGTGCCATTCCCTTGTTTTGCGCAATCTCTCCGTGCAGCGGCAGTACTTTGAAATGATAGAAGTCGCGGGTAGTCAAGAGCTTGGGTAGGATATTGACGCCATCGTACGCCGTGTAGGTAGCAAAGTAGGTCCGCTCTTGCTTGTCATCGGTGAAACAGACAAACCTCGCGTCTTCGATACCTCTTTTTTCCGTATCCGCAATGGGAAAGATCACACGTTCTGAGATGTCGGTATCAAGGGAAAAATCCATTTCATAGTGCGAAGAGGCCAGCCACATTACCTCGCGGAGAAACACCGCGCCCGCGATGTCCATCTCCGACAACCCGCTGGTTTCTTCCACGTACCGTTTGAGTTCTTCGTACGTAAAAGTCTCGGTCAACTTTCTTTCCAAAGCCGGATACGCAAGATTATCCAAATCCTGCATTTCGCCCAATTTTGATAGAAACGACTTTTTCTTATAGATGTGGTTGCGCACATGCTCGGGAGAATCGAGTAACCGGCCAGGCGTATCGATGACAATATCATCGTTTTGGTCAATGAGCGCAGAACGGAATACAATAGACGATATATGTCCTTCCCCTGTAGCCCGAAAGCTGAGGATCACCCGCGTTTCACCTAGTTCGACGCCGGATTGATCGGGATCGGCCACAATGGACGGGTTGAAAAAGGCCGCAGCTTCGATGGAGTATTCCATCGTGAAATAGGCACCGATCAGCAGACGTTGGTTCGTTTCCAGATCCTGCGGGTCTATTTGCATTGCTTTGAGCAGAACTTCCAGCTTTCGAAAATGTCGTTCGAATACCTTGAGGATATTCCGATGCCGTTTCGCGTATTTTCTCAGAACGCTGTTCAGTTGCCGTACCTGGGTGCCTGCATCAAGAGCCAGGATAGTCGAAATCAGTTCTTTACTCCTATCCTCGCCATTGTATAGAAATCGCGCAATGACCCGGCTTGAATCAGGTTGAAAAACGGTGTTTTTTCGAATGAGATGTACGGCCATGATCAATATTTAAGATGAATGGATAGCACCCGCCGCCGGAATTTTCCACCGGTTGTGTGACCATAACCAGTAAGATGGGGCACGGCTGATGCTATTCTCCAGAAAATGATAGTAAGACTTTGTAATGCTCAGGGGCGTTGACCGATCAGGGTGCTCCATCAGCCGAAATGTGAACTCGTAGCTGAAACGAGACCTTTTTTGCGATTCAACGTACACGACTGCCGCCTGCGATGAAGCCGCCATCCGTTCTCCTCCCGTTTGAACGGCAGTCTCCTGGTCCAGGAATGAAATATGAAATTTGTCGCTGCCAGGCGCAGGCCGCTGATCTGCAATGACCACCAGTAAGTTAGGGATAGCAGTTTGGCGCAATAGCGACAACGCTTGCCGGTAAAATCCCTTCTTGGGAATAAGTTTGACCCCCAGGAAAGAACGCAACCTGATCATCATCCTGTCGAGCAGACCATTTTTGATTGGCGAGTAAGCTGTGTAGACCGGATAGTCCGTTACTTGCGGAAGATTAATCAGATATTCCCAGTTCCCGTAGTGCGAAGCGAAGACTATTACTGGCCGCTGGTCTGCGTGGAGTAATTCCAAAACTTCCGGATTATTATACTTAGCCAGGCGCTTTCTCAGTCTTTCAGGAGCCAGGTAAAACAAAAAAGGTTCGAGCAATAGGTCGCTCATATGGCGGTAATATGCGCTTGTCAGCCCACGGATCTCCTCTGCGGACTTGGTGGGGAAAGAACTTATCAGATTTTTCCGGATCACTATTTTCCGGTATTGCAGTACAAACCGAAGCAATAAGGATAGTAAAATTGACAGGAGTGACGTCAGGCAAAGCAGCGCATTACTCAAAAGCGTTGCTGGCAGATCTGTCAATCGGACCGCGATAATCCGCCATAACGATCTCGGGTATTGCTGGGAATTGGATTTCATTTGTTGGTCTAAAACAAAAAATCCTCCACACCGGGAGGATTCTGTTTCTTTGTATGGTTTGGCAGGCTAGATAATGGTTACATTAACTGCGTTCAGGCCTTTTCTACCTTCTTCAACTTCGTAAGACACACTGTCATTCTCACGGATATCATCATTAAGACCTGTGGTGTGTACAAAAATGTCATCTCCGCCATTTTCCGGAGCAATAAAACCAAACCCTTTGGTTTCATTAAAAAACTTAACCGTTCCTCTATTCATAACTTTATTTTAAAATATTTACCAAATGTAAAATAAAATTTTGACAATAAAAATATTTCTAGAAGTATTTAGAATAATATTTTATTTCGTTGAAAAATGGCTACCTTCATGGAACACTAGGCTAAACCTGACTTCTGTAATGCAAAACCTGCTCGACGTCCACCTAAATCCTGACTTTTGGGGTGTCCGTGAGCACTGTCAGGAAAAGTTACGGCCTTCTCAAATGGAGCGTCTTGAAAGCTTGATTCGAAAATATCCTACTTTGCTGTCCGGAGCCTTTTTTCTCCGGTCAACCTCACGGAATGGAACTATTTTTAGCTACCCGGATGACGAAACCGGCGATAAGGAGGTAATCGCGTGGTCGCGCATCTCGGACGACCATGAAATACTATGCGCTATGAATTTAGACCAGGAAAATTACGCTATTGTATACGTCACAGTCGATGATGTGATGCACCCTCTTGACGGCTCGATGAAGTGCTTGTTTGCCTCCGATCTGAGCCCGGCAGAATTAAATATTGAAGTTAGGAACGGGAAGGCGATCCGCTTAACAATACCTCCACACGCGTTGGTTATCTACTGTTGAGATAGCCATAGATTACTAAGAGCCACCACCGCGCCCCCCCGACGTTCAAGAGGAAATAGCACAAGCCAGCCAATAATCTATGATGGCTTTCAGCGTCGAAACAAGTTCCTTTGGTGAATTGGGTTTAATAAAGAAGCCCTGTGCCATTTTACCATATGCATCAATTATCAGCTCGTGATTTGCCCTGTTCGTCAGATAAAGATAAGGGATGCCTGTTCGCCTGATTTCAATGTCGGTAATAAGCTGAGTGTTAAGGTCGGCACCATCCATATAAGGGTGATCAATGTCAGACAGTATCAGGAAGGGTTCTGCATAGGGTGCATTCATATAGGCTAACGCTGACTCTCCATCCTTGAAATATGCCCTCCTGTTGGGATAGTTCAGCTTTTCAAATACGTATTCGAGCACATTTCTATCCTCTTCGTTATCCTCAATAATGATGATTTCTCCGTCTCTGTTCATTTGTAGGCGATGATTGGTGGGTGGCCAATTGAAGCAAAAATCTAGCCACAGTTAAGATGCCCTAAGGCTGGGTCATAAGCAGGTGAAGGGCAGTAAACAAAAAGCGAGCCCTAGCAAATTGCATTGGGGCTCGCCGCACACCGTCTTATTAAATCGATCAGTTCAATGGAATTGGAATCAATTCCCTTTCAAAAAAAGCCAACACCTTTTTGTCACCGTCGCCGATTTCCTCACAATAGTAAATACGCTTCAAATACTTTTTGACCGTCAACCGCTTCCTGGGGTCCGTTAACAACGAGACCACCGACCCTACTAGATGTATGTTTTCCATTCAGGAAGATAGGGAACTTAAATGGTTATAGCTAGGAGTACATCAATTAAATAACTGCTTTTCAATGGCCTCTTATCACAAATACGCTACCTTTACAGCATTGCCTCTCTAAGATTTTACCGCTCGGTCGCCTCATTGGGAAAAAACCTCCGGCAAACCGCTCCTGCCGGATGTAGGCATTCATTATCACTGATCAATTATTCCCAAGACACCCGCAGTGCCGCCGGTAAATTGCATAGACTTCTTTGCTTCAGAATTATAATGCGTTAGCATTCTCCACTTGTGCGCACCTGACTTAACGGTCAGGTTCAGACTTCGAGATTTGAAAAGGCCTGAGCATTATGCCGCCTATTTAGCGAAACGGCCTAATGCCGCAAACAACCGCATCAAATATTTCCACTATTTCAACCCATTATTATGAGTTTTATCGATGTCGTATTACGCGTACCATCTTATGGCTGGCAAGACCACGAGGGAAACCTTGTCAAACCCAGTGTTAAGCAATTATTTTCAGAGTTTTTCCAGAGATTGAATGTTTTTCGAGACAGAAGAAATTGGTTAACGGTTTTGAGTTGGGGAAAGGTGGTCTGCATGGTACCATTTCTACTACTTTTTATCTTAAAATTTTTTACCGTTCCATTGCTGATCGCCGCGTTCATATACAGCATGTTCGTTATGGGAACACACGGTACCATCTGGCACCACCGATATTGCACGCATGGCGCTTACAAATTTCGCAATCATTTCTGGCGGTTTTTCACACAGAATTTGACGATTAGTATGATCCCTGAGGAAATATATGTAGTGTCTCACCACGTACATCACGCCAAATCTGATCGCCCGGGAGATCCTTATAATGCGGAAGGCGGTTTTTTGTACTGCTTTTTGGCGGATGTTAATCACCAGCCCATTTCACTGAGTCTGGATGAAGTCCAATATAGTCGCGTAAAATCTTTAATGAAGCATACCGGTCTCGTCCCGAATACATTCCAACAGTACAAGAGCTGGGGATCCTACCAACATCCTGGGAGAGCCTTAGTCAGTTGGATCCTTAACTGGTCGTTTTGGTATTTAATCTTTTTCTTGCTTGGAGGGCATGCATTATCATGTACACTCTTCGGCGCGGCAGGCTTTTGGGCCGTAGGTGTCAGAACTTTCAATTACGAAGGTCACGGCAAGGGGGAGGATAAGCAGCGCCCGGGAATCGATTTCTACCATGCAGATCGATCTATTAACCAACTGTGGCCAGGAATTGTTGCCGGTGAATGGCACAATAACCATCACTTGTTTCCTAAAAGTGCAAGAAGTGGTTTCAAACCATACCAGATCGATTTTGCATGGTATTATATCAAATTTCTGCATATCCTCGGTGCAGTGACTAGCTATAATGATGCAAAAAAAATGTTTGACACTCGATACTCAAACCCCAAAAATGAGGTAGATGAAAACACAACGACAGTAGCGGCTGTTCGATTAAACGCTAAACCAGCAAAAAACCGCTAAAAAGTAATGTGGCTGAATCACCAGATACCTAAGAAAGCCAAATAAAAACAAAGAAAAATGTTCGACCTATGTTCGACCTAAATAAAAAAGCCACTTACATTTTATCTGTAAGTGGCTGATTATCAAGTGGAGAATATCGGATTCGAACCGACGACCTCTTGCATGCCATGCAAGCGCTCTAGCCAACTGAGCTAATCCCCCATTTCAAGCATTGCCGGCATCGCTTTTTGATGCCCGACCCTCATTTGAGGAGTGCAAAGATGAAACGGAGAATTTTCAGATGCAAGCGCCTGCGTGCGTTTTTTTAAGTATTTCTAACATATATTTTGTCTGCACGTCACCGCGAGCCTCCGCCGAATGCCTTTGCCAGTAGCCAGATCACGATGGCGATAACACCTACAACGAGAATTACGCCTGTCCAGACGCCCGTTTTGAAAATGTCGCCGATCAGCTCGCAGCTCGTCAGTGTGAAGGACAAGAGAAGAATTATCAGGAGATTGATGTAAGCTTTCATGAGAAGGAATTATTTAGGTTAGTGATGCTTATCTAACCTTCAAAAACCATTCCATGCACGATTGGGATGATATTTGGCTACTGATACAAATCCATTGGGATAAGATTCTGCCTGTCATTCAGCAGCAATTTTTCGAAAAGGCGCACGGTCGCTTCGGCATCGCCATGAGCCCGGTGACGGTTTTCGATCATGATTTCCAGACTTTCGCACAGATTGCCCAGACTATACGATTTCAGACCGGGGAAAATTTTCCGGCTCAGCTGGACGGTACAAAGCAAGTCGCGCTGAAAGTATTCATCCAATGCCCCAAACTCGCGCTTGATGAATCCATAATCAAATTTCGCATTGTGAGCTACGAACCACGCGTCGCGGGTCATGGCCCTTACAGCATCCTGAACGTCGTAAAACGTAGGCGCATCTTTTACCATCTCATTATCGATGCCCGTAAGGCGGGTGATGAATGGCGGAATATACATCTCCGGATTGATCAGGGAGTGAAAAAAATCGACGATCCGGGTACCATCGTGTCTGAAAACGGCAATTTCTGTAATGCGTGAAGTCCCTCCCCCGCCCGTGGTCTCAATATCAACTATCGCATACATTAATTACTCACACTGAAATGGTTACTCACTAATATTATCATCATCCGGCCCGCGGAGGGAAAATTTGAATAGTACAAAAAAACGAAAAAATCCCCGCCGAAGCGAGGATTTTCTTCAATAACAGGGAGGCATCTACGCAAGTGGGCGATGATCAGTCCAGTTGAAATGCGATCGGCAGTGTGAATCTAACCCTCACCGGAACGCCTGCCTGTTTGCCGGGCATCCAGTCTTTCATCATTTTCACCACTCTCACCGCTTCTTCATCGCAACCAAAACCGATTCCCTTCACTGCGGCCGCATTCTCTATTTTTCCATCAGAACCTACTGTAAATTGTACGAATACCTTTCCTTGAATGCCCGCTCGCGACGCTTGCGAAGGGTATTTCAGGTTTTTGCGTAAAAACGCCGCCATCGCCTCATTTCCGCCTGCATATTGTGGCGACTGTTCTACAAATGTAAAAGTCTCTTCTTTTCTTTTCTCCACACCGGCAGCCTCAGCTTTGGGGGCCACAGCATTCTCCACCGGCGGCGCAATCACCTCCAGATTATCCACTCCGTCTACCGTCTCAGTCGAAGGCTGTGCATTTTGAAGATCATCCACAACGGGAGGCAGTTCTTCGATGGGCACCTCGTTATCAGGAAGCACTTCGGGCGTCACCGATTTCACCGTTTTCTGTACTGGATCGGGCTCTTCTCTGGCCGGAGGCACAGGCTGCTCTTCCATAATGATATCGACGGGCGTTGCCTCCACGATATACGCGATGTCATCCGGCTTCGGATCAGGAATGAGCTTGGCATAAAGCTGCGGAAACATCACCAGCAGCAGAAAGAACGCTACACCCATCACAACCGCCCGCTGGACTGTTTGCCCGTAACCTTTTCTCAGATCATACGCACCGTAAGACTTGTTACGGTTCTCGAAGACGATGTCATTGAGGGATTTTTCCATGGCTAATAGATTTTGATGATCAACACTCAGATTCAGGAGGGTTTGTGCATCAGCCGTATTTACCATATTCTGGTAAATCTGCTCGAATGACTTGCCATCCCAAAGACTTTCCTCCGCTTCACAAGCCAGGTGGTCGAGAATTTCCGGAAGCAATTCCGGATCCAGCTTGCTTGCCTGCAAATATTGGGTTATTTGGTCAATGCGATTTTCCTGAAGGCGTTTCATAGATCGATCTGTTTAGAGATTAGCCATGTACCTATTCGTTATTCTGTTGCCAGGTTTTTAGGGGCCAGCAGTAATCTTACTGCCTCTATAAAACGTTCTAAGTCATTGGTTTTAGTGCGGGCGGTTTCATTTCCGCGGTGCGTCAGGGAATAATATTTCCGAAGACGCCCGTCCACCTCCACCGACTCGGTCAGCAGCAACCCTTCCTGTTCCAGTTTATGGAGTACGGGATAGAGCGCACCGAACGTCAGGGCGATAGCTCCGCCTGTTCTGTCTTTTACTTCCTGGGTAATCTCATAACCATACATCCTGTCGTGCTCTGCCAGCAAATTCAACACGATGGTTTTCAATGTACCCCGTACATACTCGTTACTCGTTGTGTTATTCTCCATGAGTGAAATTTTTATATAGCAAATATATATAAGTTTTTTATATATACAATACAAATCTACAAATTTCTTTGATTGAGGTCAAGATAAATTTCCAACTAGCTCTCGGCCAATGGAATAGATCGATTAATGCGCTCTTCCAGCGAAATAAAGGTTTCTGTCCGCTGTATGCCGTTTACTTTCTGGATCTTATCGTGAAGGATTTCGCGGAGGTGTCCGGTATCTCTGCACACGATCTTTAGAAAGATACTATAAATTCCCGTGGTATAATGGATATTCACAACTTCGGGGATTCCTTCCAGTTCGGTCGCTACCTGCTCGTACAACGAGCTTTTATCGAGGTAGATTCCCAGAAAAGCGCTGATATCCCAGCCCAGCTTCGTAGGATCGATCACGAGTTGAGAGCCCTTCACGATTCCCATTTGTTCCAGCTTTTTCATCCGCACGTGGACGGTCCCACCCGACACAAACACGCGCTTCCCGATTTCCGTGTACGGTAACGCTGCATTCTCGATCAGCAGGGAAAGGATGCGCAGATCGGTATTATCAATATCTGAATATTTTTGCATTTCGTGTTAAAAGTTTGAATTCTTCGCAACAATCAAGGTCAAATTATGAAAGAATTGTAAATTTTAACAATTTTAAATGAAAATATTTTAGAATTCAGATCAGAAGTTTTAGTTTTGCAGAACCAAATTATAAAAAAGCCGGCAGCAACGCCGCTTTTGCTTAGTTTGAAATCACATTGTAGGGTGATGAAATTGGCAGCCATGCCCTCCTGTCTCGGGGGTGGTGAATAAGGGATAAACGCGGCATAATGCCGACGCAAGTCGACTGGGGTGGACCACCAACAGTATTTGTACCGTAGCTAACCGCACCGTGGGTGGTTCGAATCCCCCTCCTACAGCAAAAAAAACTTGACAAGCGATTTTTTTCGTATTAGTTTTATTTGGTTTTTAGTTTGTTGATGAAGTGTAATTTGACACGCGGGTTCATTTTGAAACCTGCGTGTTTTTTTTGCACCTATCTCAAACGGGTGTAGCCATACTTTCGCAGGTGGCCGCGCATAGCCTACACGACTCCGCACAAACGCGGCAATGATCCATCCCCATTACCGCATGTTGCTCACACTCAGCAGCACATGCATTACAAACATCCGCACATACCCTGCAAAGATGGGCACTAAAATCACTTTCGAGCACCATTAACTCCACAGCAGCGCGGCATACTGCCGCACATTCCATATCGAGTTGTATGCATTTTCGAAGATGTGCAACATTTTGCTCGCGCAGGCACGCGGTCGCACAATAGGTACACGCCTGCGCACATGATACGCAAGCGTCGATACATTCCTGAAATTGATGGCTGGCCATAATTTTTTGTCGTTTGGTGAAAAGATTTTAAAAACCTTTGCCCGACATGAAAATCATACCAATAGAGAAGCCCTAAAATGCAAAAAGCCCAGATCTCTCTGAGCTTTTGTGCGGTCTGGACGGGACTCGAACCCGCGACCCCATGCGTGACAGGCATGTATTCTAACCAACTGAACTACCAAACCATTAAAAAAAGAACTTCAAACATTTGACGTCCGTCGGCGACCCCATGCGTGACACCCTACGCGGGCCGGGCATGTATTCTAACCAACTGAACTACCAAACAACATTTCAAACTATCGGCGGTCTGGACGGGACTCGAACCCGCGACCCCATGCGTGACAGGCATGTATTCTAACCAACTGAACTACCAAACCGATTCGTTTCACAATCGTTTTTGTAAAACGTGGTGCAAAACTACTACTAATATTTACGATTGCAACACCTTACACAGCAATTTAGTTATTTTATTTGTAAATCAATAACCCTTCAACTAAGAATATTCTGAAAATGAAATAGTTGAACCACGAGAAAAATTTATGACTTTCATCAAAGAAATTTTAACCGAGCTCGAAAAACTAGCTCCGCTGCCCTACCAGGAAGATTATGACAACGCCGGGCTGCTGGTTGGCGCGCCGGATACTGAAGTTACCGGCATCCTCTTCACACTCGATATTACCGAGGACGTCGTCGACGAAGCCGTCCGCAAACAATGCAACCTCATCGTCGCACACCACCCTATTATTTTTAAAGGCCTGAAAAAGCTCAATGGCAAGAATTACGTGGAACGGACGGTGATCAAGGCTATCAAAAATGACATTGCCTTGTATGCCACCCACACAAACCTGGACCATGTCGTAGGCGGCGTGAACTGGCAGATTGCGAAACGCCTGGGCCTTCAAAACATAAAAGTACTGGCCCCTAAAAAACAGCTCCTGAACAAACTGGCCTTCTTCTGCCCCGTGGAAAACACCCAAGAGGTACTAAAAGCATTGTTCGAAGCAGGTGCCGGAGAAATTGGAGAATACAGCAATTGCAGCTTTCGAAGTGAAGGATTAGGCACTTTTTTGCCCGGCGACAACGCAAACCCCGTCATAGGCGCACAGGGACAACTGGAAACGGTCAAGGAACATCGCGTGGAAATAATGCTGCCTTCCCATATGCAGGCGCAGGTATTGCGTGCGCTCCGCCGAGCGCACCCGTACGAGGAAGTAGCCTATTATATGTCGGCATTAGAAAACGAAAACCAGGAGGTGGGCGCCGGGGCGATCGGCGAGTTGCCGGAACCGATGGAAACCGCTGATTTCCTGGCGTGTTTAAAGAATAATATGGCAGCAGCCGTGATCAAACATACCGAGCCGACCAACGCCAGGATCAGCCGAGTGGCAGTATGTGGCGGTGCGGGCAGTTTTCTATTACGCAATGCCGTCTCTGCTGGCGCCGACGTGTACGTAACTGCGGATTACAAGTATCATGAATTTTTCGATGCCGAAGGACGCATTATGATCTGTGACATAGGCCATTACGAAAGCGAAGTATTTACGAAAAATTTATTGCATGACTATATATCAGGAAAATTTAGTAATTTCGCACTCTGTTTGTCAGAAATCAGTACCAATCCGGTGCGGTATTTTTCCTGAAAACCGGTTTTGACAACGAATTCTGCTGATAATCTGTTTAAATTAGGGCTGACTACCTCACATTTCAAGCATTGAAACAAGTCCATAAAAGACATACATGGAAAACACAATCGCACAAAAACTAGATGCTCTCCTGAAACTTCAGGAAATCGATTCAAGCCTTGACGAAATACTAAAAACCCGCGGGGACCTGCCCGAAGAAGTAAGGGACCTCGAAGACGAGATTGCAGGATTCGAAACGCGTTTAGGAAAATTTAAATCTGAAATTGCCAATCTGAACACAGAAATCGACAATTTCAAAAATGCGCAGAAAGAAGGGGAAAAACTGATCAAGAAATACAAAGATCAGCAGATGAACGTCCGCAACAACCGCGAATACGACGCCATCACCAAAGAAATAGAATTGCAGGAGCTTGATATGCAACTGGCCGACAAGAAGATCAATGAAGCCAGAGCCCGTATCCGCCTCATCGAAGAAGACGCCAACCGTGCGGAATCTATCCTGAACGAAAGAAACGAAGACCTGAAAGTGAAGAAAAACGAACTTTCGGTCATTACCTCAGAAAGCCAGGCCGAAGAACAGGCGCTGATCGCTGAAAGAGAGAAACACATTAAGAAAATCGAAGAACGCTTACTGAAATCTTACCAAAAAATCCGCGACAACTCACTCAACGGTCTGGCCGTTGTGCATGTGCAGCGTGGAGCTTGCGGTGGCTGTTTCAGCATCGTTCCTCCTCAGCGCCAGGCTGATATCCGCGAACGTAAGAAACTGATCGTTTGCGAGCACTGCGGACGTATCCTTGCCGACGTAGAAAGCGTTCAACCGGTTCACCAGCGTCGCTAGGATTTTAAATACTAAATTGAAAGGTTGTCTTATCCGGGCAACCTTTTTTTATGTGCATTACCATGAGCAGGAGCTATTCGGAGGTCAAATATGCGGGATTAAGATTACTATTGTGCCTGCTGCTCATCTCATCTATCGACCGGCCTGCATTAGCTACCGACGAACAAGGTGACGTCGTTTTTTCGCCAAAGCTCCAAAAGGCCTATTTTGAAATACAAAAACTGAGATTACCAGCCGCTCGTGAGCTCATCGACGACGAACGGGCGATCAATGCTGACAATCCGTTTATCGCTTACCTTGATAGCTACGCCGACTTGCATTACCTGCTTATCGCCGAAGATCGCTCGCGCTACAAAATTTTTACCCAGCAGCAGGACAAAAGGCTCGACCAGGTGGGAAAACTGTCGGAGAAATCACCTTACAAGCGGCTTTTTCAGGCCGATATCCGCCTGCATTCCGCATTTGCCAAGCTGAAATTCGGCAACGAGGTGAGCGGCTCCTGGGAGATCATCAAGGCTTACCGGCTTCTGGAAGACAATCGCAAGAAATTCCCTCCATTCACTCCTACCCTCAAATCACTCGGCCTGCTGCACGTGCTGATTGGCTCGATTCCTGAAAACTATACGTGGATAGCCAAAATACTTGGACTTAAAGGCAATATCGCGCAGGGTATCCGCGAGCTCCGTGAAGTGGTAAAGGAAGAGCCGTTTTTCAGACAGGAGGCCGAACTCATCGACTTGTTATTACATGCCTATACACTCCAACTGAGCCCCGAGCAGCAGGTGCGGATCCGGCAATGGCCGAAAGAACAGCCCGACAACCTGCTGCTGCATTTCTTTGCTACGACCGTGCTGATGAAGGAAAACCGGAGTGAAGAAGCCTCTCATTTCCTGGCTGACGCGCCGGTAGGCAAAGAATATATGCCCTTCCCGTTCCTGCATTACCTGCGTGGGGAAATCGCATTGCAAAACGGCGATTATGATGAATCATTTGCTTCCTATGCGAGATTCCTGAAACAATATGCCGGCTTCAATTACATTAAGGACAGCTATTTCAAGATGTTTATGTGCCGTTGGCTTGCGGGACGCGATCAGGAGGCGACAGACTACATTCTGAAAGTAACGCAAAAAGGAAGTACGATCATCGAGGCCGATCAGTTTGCAGAAAGGGTTGCGAAAGAATTCAGCGAGGAGAAAATCAGTCCGAGGCAAAAAGTGCTGTACAAGGCAAGGTATGCAACCGACGGCGGCTATTTTCAGAAAGCTTGGGAACTGATGAAAACTGTTTCGGAAAAAACTTTCGCCACAACCTACGAAAAGGCCGAGTTCAATTATCGTATGGCACGAATTCTCCAAAAATCAGGCCGGATGAATGATTGTGTACCATTTTATGACCGCTCGATCGCGCTTGGGCAGACGGACGCGGGTGCAGGAGGTTTTGCAGCGTCCTCGGCTCTGCAAATGGGCTATATTTATCAAAAAAAGGCTGACAATCAGAAGGCTATAATGTATTTCAAAAAAGCGATGAGCTTTAAAAAACACGAATACAAGAACAGTATCGACAACAAAGCCCGTGCCGCACTCACGGAACTCGGGCAATAGGATTTGTTACCAAAACAGACTTCCGGCGTATCAAGGATGCAAGCACTAATGCAACCTATGATATGCCCAGAAAAAAGAGCGACAACCCGAAAGTGATCATCAACTGGCACGATGATGACAAGCCCCGTGAAAAATTCATGAACAAAGGCCGGGCCGCCTGCTCGGACTCCGAACTGATGGCCATTCTCATCCGCTCGGGAACGAGGGAAATGACTGCCGTAGACCTGGCCAAAGCACTCATGACGTCGGTTGGCAACAATATCAACGAGCTCGCCAAACTGAATGTCCGGGATCTTACTAAAATCAAGGGAACAGGCGAAACGAAGGCGCTCACTATCCTTGCCGCATTGGAACTCGGCCGGCGACGCAAAGACATCATTCCAGATAAAAAACGTAAGATCATCGGCTCCCAGCCGGTATATGAAGCCATGCGTCCCTACCTGATGGACAAAACGCATGAGGAATTCTGGATTTTGCTACTCAACCGCGGCAACTACATCATGCGCGTGATACAGGTAAGCGTAGGCGGCATTTCCGGCACGGCTACCGACATCAAAATGGTGTTCAAAATCGCGCTCGACCATATGGCCAGTTCGCTGATCCTCGTGCATAATCACCCTTCGGGCCAACTCATACCAAGTTATGCAGACAAGGTGCTTACCGAGCAAATAAAAGAGGCAGGCCGATTACTCGACCTGCCTGTTCAGGACCATATCATCTTTACCGATGACGGTTATTATAGTTTCAAAGATTCCGGCCAAATGTGATCAGAATACCGCTTCTTTTCGGATAATACCTTTCAGCTCTTCGTAAGGAATTGTAAGCTCTATCGGCCCCCGGGCATAGGCTGCTATTTCGTAGGGGTTATAGAAAAACAGGACACCCTCGGACGTAAACACATAATTGGCGGGAATGAAGAACTTATGGTTCGCGAGAAAGTAACCGGCATCTTCCAGGTCAACCCCGGGAGCGAGCTTTTCCAGTTCACGGAACTTCTTTTCCACCAGGTTCAGCAACGCCACCGAATCGGCTACAAAATTTTTCATTTCTATTTCCTCACCCGTTTTGCCATCAAATGCATGATAAGACGTGAAGCTATTGGGATGTGCTCCTCCGGTGAATGCGTAATGATCCAACTGATAGAACATCACTTTCGGGGTTGTCATGACGGTATCTCCGTGTAATTCCACTTCCCAGCAGCCAGGTGAATCGGGAAAATCCTTTTTGAAATCGTTGTAATTTTTTTCAAAATTCTCAAAAGCCGCTTTGGGGCTCTTGATGGCTTCCAGGCGGGCCAGGGCGCTGGCCGGATCGCCGTAGGAATTCAACCGCTTAATGGCCTTATCCGTAAGAATTTCCCTGATTTTGACGGCAACCGCCCCGGAATCGGTAGGTTCCCAGAGATTGATCAGCACGGAAACCCCTTTGTTGGAAACCGTATCACAGCCGCCGAACTGCTCCTTTTTTACCTCACCTGCCCGGTAGCCGGTTTCAGCAACTGCATTCTCTTTTTTTGACTGCTGGTTACATGCCCAAAACGACAAAGCGCCGAGCATCAGGGCAGTCATTTGCTTCATACCCATAGTCTTTGATTTTTTACAGTTGGGAAAGCGATTAAAGGCTCATCAATTCCTTGAAGCGAATGGCCTGGCGGCGCGAGATCTCAATTTTATCTCCGCCCTGCAATGTTACCAACAAGCCCCCGCTGAACCACGGCTCGATTTTCTCGATCCAATGCAGGTTGATAATATGCTTGCGGTTGGCGCGGAAGTAGGTATTCGGGTCGAGGCGCTCTTCGAGGTTGTTCAACGATTTCAACACCAAAGGCTTCTGGTCATCGAAATGGAGACGAACATAGTTGCCCATCGATTCGAACAAGCGAATCTTACCCAGTTTGACAAACCAGCATTTTTCACCGTCTTTCACGAACACCTGGTCGTTTTCGCCCAGTACTTTCTCAGCGCGCTCATTTGCATGTGTAGGCGCTTCCGGCTGCGCCTGATTTTCCTCGATGCGGTGAATGGTTTCTTTGAGGCGCTCGGTATCGATTGGTTTGAGCAGATAATCCAGCGCATTGAATTCAAATGCCTTGATCGCGTACTCGTCGAATGCGGTTGTAAATATCACCTCCGGGCTTTTGCCTTCGATTGACGAGAGCAGTTCGAAACCGTTCTTACCAGGCATTTGAATATCCAGGAAAAGCAACTCAGGCTGTTGTTCTTCAATCAGCTTCAGTGCCTCCTCCGCGTTGGCGGCTTCTCCTACTATTTCTATCTTAGTGTATGGTTCAAGCAATCTCTTCAACTCGTTGCGCGCTAGTCGCTCATCATCTACAATTAAGGTCCTCATGGCGGATGGATCAGTTAGGAATAATAAACAGATAATATATTGATTTGGTCATTAGTTCTCTTTCTCGGATCCCTCTCCCACCATCATCACGCCTTCCGAAAGCATCGGGATTTTTATTTCCGAACAAACCACGTTCTCTTTCTCCTGGAAAATCCGGAATGTCGCCGCCTTACCGTACAAAATCGACAGTCGCTCGGCTGTATTTTTTAAGCCAACCCCACCGGATTCGGTATTGCCCAGGTTTCCTGCGTTCACCTCCGTATTCCCCAGGTTACCAGAGTTATGGATCGTAATAACGAGCAGCTCATTTGCAATTTCCGATTTTAAGCCGATAAATCCACCTCCCATTTGCTTCGCCACACCATGTTTGATACCATTTTCGACGAGCGTTTGCAACATCATGGGCGGTACTTGCCAATAAATAGCCTGCGGGTTGGTGGTAATACTATAACAAAGGCGGTCCTCGTAACGCACTTTTTCCAGTTCGAGGTAATCTTCGACCGTGCGGAGTTCCTCCTGCAAATCCACTGTTTTACGGCGATCGGCCAGCAAAGAATTCCTTAATATATTGGACAGCTGCGTAATGCTAAGCTGCGCACGCTTGGGATCCTCGTACACCAGCGCGCGGATGCTGTTCAATGCATTGAAGGTAAAATGCGGATTAAGCTGCGAGCGCAATACCTTCGCTTCCGCTTCACGCATCGACATTCTTAGCATGATTTTCTCGTAGCTGGCTAGCCGGTTCTGCTCTACATAATGATAAACCGTGTAGGATAATATCCATGCCAGCAGAATCTTGCACCAATTGGTATAATATCCCCAAAAAATCAATGGCTGGTTCAGCATATTATGTTCCAGCACTTCACGGTCCATCGGCTGGTTAATCATCGTCATAATGAGCCCCAGCCACAACACCGAGCCAATTACGCGCAATGCGAGCCTGGGCAGCGGCAACGACGACCAATTCCACCGCCTGATTACCAGCCGGTACACGTGGGTAAGGCAAATGCCCAGCAGGATATTGGCCAGCGCAGAATAGAACTCCGTCAGCTTGAAGCCGTATTCCAGGAGATACGGAATGTATTCGAACATGATGATTAATGTCCATCCCAGTATCTGAAGAGTCCAATAGATGCGTTTTTTGGACATGAGCATACGAACGCTGATAATGTATTGAAAAGCCACAAATGTATTAATGACCCCTCAGGGGAGGTACATTAATACACCAATGGAAACGAATCTACACAAACGGCTGCTATATCGTTTGCGGGATTTCGATGGAAAGAAGGTGTGTGATGTCGTTGGATACTTCCAGCTCGAACTGCTGAGTATCGTAGGAGTAATTGATCTTGTAGAGGCAAAGATTGCTGTGCTCGTAGTCGTCCATACGCACCAGCGGCTGGTTGAAAAGCGTGGTCAGCAATACGCGCATGGCACGGCCGTGCATGGCGATGAGGATATTTCTTTCGTGCGGGCGGGAAAGGATCGTATCGATCACCGGAATCTGGCGTTCACGCACATCCACAGGGCTTTCCCCGCCTTCCGCCGCAAGATTCACTTCGCCTGCTTTCCACGCATTTACCAGCTCACGGTAATAGTTGTTATCGCCCGTGTTCGGCTCACGGCCTTCACGGTCTCCCCATGATATTTCATTCAACCCCGCGTAGCTCTCGTGCGGTATGCCCCGCCTGATGAACCCGCGGACGGTTTGATGTGTTCGCTTTAAGTCAGAGGTATAAATTTTATCAAACGGAACATGTTGGTAAGCATTAAAAAAAGCTTCGGCCTGAGCTTCTCCCCATTCATTCAACAAGGAATCAACACCGCTTCCCTGTACAACTCCCCTGCGGTTCAAATCAGTTTCACCGTGGCGAATGAGGTAAATCGATTTTCTTTTCAAAGTAATAGGATAATTTAAATATAAAATTTACAAAAACCTTGTTTTTTATCCGCAAAGCCAATACAAATTTATACATTTTTTAGATATGTTTGCTAAAACCGTCACCGTCGATTCACTACAATCTTTTGGAAAGAACAGTATCGCCCACCACATCGGAATAGAGTTTACGGAAATCGGAAAAGATTATGTGTCAGCCCGAATGCCGGTCGACAAACGTACCCACCAACCTTTCGGGATTTTGCACGGCGGAGCCTCCGTTGTGCTGGCGGAAACGTTAGGTAGTATTGCCTCGTTTTTGACAATTCCTGAAAGCGAAAACAAGCACGCAGTAGGACTGGAAATTAATGCGAATCACCTGAGGCCCGTGAAGGAAGGCTATGTGTACGGGACTGTGCGACCGATCCATATCGGCCGGACCACGCACATCTGGGACATCAGGATTACCAATGAAGAAAACAAACTGGTTTGTATCAGCAGACTCACGGTTGCTATTGTGAATGCGGACCGCTGACATTATTTTGCAGAAAATTGACCTAACGGGACACGCCCATTCGTTATAAATGCTATCAGTACAGACCGACACCGGGATTTCGATATTTGAAGGATTACAGATTCAGGAGCTTTGGCACGCCTCCAAGATAATGGGGTTCCCATCCGCATTATGGCGCCTGCCGCATACCAACGAAATCAAACTGCTTATTTCTATTCAGGACGGGGCCCGCAAAACGCTTCCCGAACTCGAAAAAATGAGTCCCGGCTTTGTGATCAGCACATTTTACTGGGAAGACGACCAGGAAGTACTTTTCCTGGAAGGTGATATTATCCTGACATTCTCGGAGGACAACAGGATCACGCATATCGAGAATCAGCTCGGCGAAGAGCATCCCGAAGTAAAAAGACTCGTCCAACTCGCATTAACCGAAAGCAGTAGCGACAGTCAGCAACAGGCACCTGCCAGCCCGCTATTGCCATTAAGCGGCCACCTCGATGCCAAATCCCGTTTCGAACGGACCGTAGAGCTCGCCGTGGCAGCGATTCGCCAAAATCAATTCAAAAAAGTGGTGCTTTCGCGTACCAAAGACCTGCGGTACACCGACGCATTCCAACCGGCACTGGCATTTCAAAGGCTGGTAAAAGCATATCCGCACGCATTTGTTTCCCTGGTAAATCTTCCCGAGGAAAATGAAATGTGGCTTGGTGCAAGCCCCGAATTGCTGGTGGAGCAAATGTCCGGCGGTGCTTTCAAAACCATGTCCCTCGCTGGTACGCAAGGCGCACGCGACGCCTCGGGTGCGCTCATACCCAAGTACGACATCCGTTGGGGAGAGAAAGAGATTGAAGAACAGGCGCTTGTGAGCCGCTATATTATTGAGTGCTTTAAAAAAATCCGCCTGCGTGAATACCTGGAAACAGGGCCTAAAACTGTGCTGGCGGGAAACCTCTACCATCTCAGGACTGTTTTCGAGGTCGATACCGTGGCGCTTAATTTCCCTGAGCTGGCGTCCGTCATGCTCAAACTGCTGCACCCGACATCCGCTATTTGCGGCGTACCGAAGGCACCAAGCCTCCAATTTATCAATGACGTCGAGGGCTATAACCGCTCCTATTACAGCGGCTTCCTGGGGCCTGCGCAGGTAGCGGGCGATACCCATTTATTCGTAAACCTGCGCACGGTGCGGTTCAAGGACGGCATTGCGACGTTTTTTGCCGGCGCCGGAATCACGGAAGATTCTGTACCTGAGCAGGAATGGTTCGAAACGGAGCTGAAATGCGATACGTTGCTGAAAGTGATTGGGAGTTCCTTATAAAAAAATTAGCTGGCATTAAACTTTTATAGCGGCGAAAAGTCTAATCGGTTCGAGATTAATATCTAATTTTGAACAAACCTCTGAATAGGACGCATTTAGTCCGCCAGACTCCTAAACCAATTTAAGCCCAGGTTAACCAACCCTATGAACGTTATCGCCAGATCTGCCCGTGCAGAAGGATTGCCAAACTTAACCAAACCTCTGTCTTCACTTTTCATTGCCGGTTCACTCTTTATTACGCTTTCGTGCGGAGAAAAAAAGGATACCTTTCAACAAAAAGGCGGTGGAGGCCCCACCATCGTGGATGTGATCGTTGCGAAATCCGAGAAGGTAAGTGACAAGGTAGAAGTGAATGGGACCATCGTGGCCAACGAATTCGCAGAATTACGGCCGGAAGTAAGCGGATTGCTTACCTTCCTCGATGTACCCGAAGGCAAAACGGTCCAAAAAGGCACCGTTATAGCCCGGATCAACAATGCCGACCTCCTCGCCCAGCTCAACCGGTCGAAAATACAGCTCGACCTTGCCGAAACAACCGAGAAAAGGCTCAAACAGCTGCTCGCCGTTAATGGCATCAACCAGGCAGATTACGACCTGGCTTTTAATAATGTCAATACCCTCAAAGCGGATATGGCTTACACCCAGGCGCTGATCGACAAAACGATCATCAAGGCGCCGTTTACAGGTGTAGTAGGCTTGCGCAAGGTGAGTGCGGGTGCGTACGTAACGCCTCAAAGCATTATTGCCACCATGCAGCAGCTCTCCAATCTCCGCATAGATTTCACGGTTCCCGAAAGCTACCAGCAATATGTAAACAAAGGCGGTACCGTGGAAGTAATGCTCGACCAGGCTTCCGGCAAATATGAAACCGCCCGTATCCTGGCGATTGAACCGCAGGTGAATCAGACTACCCGCAACCTGACCGTCCGCGCGGTATTGAGTTCGGGGAATACCAGTCCCGGCTCATTTGCCAAAGTGTATATCACTGCGAGCAACAATAAGAATAGCATACTCATCCCCTCCAACAGCATTATCCCGGAAGCGCGCAGCAAGAAAGTCGTGACCGTGAAAGGCGGCAAGGCTGTTTTTGCCCAGGTTGAAACCGGTGATCGCAGGGAGGACGTAGTGGAAGTAACCAAAGGCCTGAGTGTCGGCGATACGGTGGTTGTTTCGGGCGTACTTTTTGCCCGTCCCGATGCTCCTGTGAAAGTGAGAAGTGTTAGAAACCTGAATGTAGCGAGTAAGTAACAATTGCCCTCGCGGTACTTGTTGCAGTGACCATTCCTTTGAAACCCCTGCTATGAATATTTCAGAACTATCCCTGAAACGGCCCGTTCTGGCGGTCGTGATGAACCTGCTCATCATCCTTTTTGGTGTGGTAGGATATAACTTCCTTTCACTGAGGGATTACCCGGCCATCGATCCGCCGATCGTGAACGTGCGAACGAGCTACACCGGTGCCAATGCCGACATTATCGAGAGCCAGATCACCGAGCCGCTCGAAAAGAGCATCAACGGTATTCCCGGTATCAAAAGTATCAGCTCTTCCAGCCAGATCGGTTCGAGTAACATTACCGTAGAATTCAACCTGAAATCCGACCTGGAAGGCGCCGCCAACGACGTGCGCGACAAGGTGAGCCAGGCCGTACGAAACCTCCCGCAGGACATCGACGCACCACCGGTGGTGAGCAAAGCCGATGCCAACTCCGACTTCATTCTCCTCCTTGCCGTGCAAAGCCCGTCAAAAGGCTTGCTCGAACTGAGTGAATATGCCGAAAACGTGCTGCAACAAAGTTTGCAGACGATCGACGGCGTGAGCGCGATCAATATCTTCGGGCAAAAACGCTACGCCATGCGCATCTGGCTGAACCCCGACCGGATGAGCTCCTACAACATTTCCTTCAACGACATTACCACTACACTCGCTTCGGAAAACGTGGAATTGCCTGCCGGTAAAATCTACGGCGACAATACCGAACTAACGATCCGGACAATGGGCCGTTTGAAAAGCGAGAAGGAATTCAACGACCTCGTAATCCGTAACGACAGTGCGGGAATCGTAAGGCTTGGTAACGTAGCCAAGATTGAACTAGGCCCCGAAAACGAGGAGCAAAGCTGGAAATACAATGGCATGTACGCGGTAGGTTTGGCGGTTATCCCCCAGCCCGGCGCCAACTACGTGCAGATTTCCGACGAGTTCAACAAACGCCTCGCGGAGATCCAGAAATCGAACAAGTCGGACATTACTTTCAACGTCCTGATCGACAATACGCGCCTGGTACGGCAATCGATCAAGGAAGTGGAAGAAACGCTGATCATCGCATTCTCGCTCGTGGTGATCGTAATCCTTTTCTTCTTCCGAAACCTGCTTGTAGCCGTCCGCCCGCTGATAGATATTCCAATATCGCTCGTGGCGACGTTCTTTATCATGTACATGTGCGGGTTTTCGATCAATATCCTCACCCTTCTGGGGATTGTGCTCGCGACGGGGCTTGTGGTGGATGATGGTATTGTGGTAACGGAAAACATTTTCCGAAAGCTCGAAAGCGGCTTACCGATCCGGCAAGCTGCATTGGAAGGCAGCCGGGAGATTTTCTTCGCGGTTATTTCAACTTCCCTGACCCTGGCAGTGGTGTTCCTCCCGGTAATCTTTCTCGAAGGTTTTGTGGGAAGCCTTTTCCGTGAATTCGGGATCGTGGTAGCATCTGCGGTATTGATATCTGCATTCGTTTCGCTTACCATCACACCGGTACTGAACGTGGTGTTGAACCGAAAAGACGCAGGTCACGGCTGGTTTTATAACAAAACCGAACCGTTCTTCACCGGAATGGAGGATGGCTACAACAGAATGCTCCGCGGATTTATGAAAGCGCGGTGGATTGCCTGGGTGCTGGTCATTGCCTGCGGTGTGATGATCTGGTATACTTACAGCCATTTGCAAAGCGAGCTGGCACCAATGGAGGACCGGAATAGTATCCGTTTCAACCTCTCGGCTCCGGAAGGAACGAGTTTTGACCAAATGCAAAAGGTTTCGGATCAGCTCAGCGACTTTCTGAATGACTCGATTCCTGAAAAAGCATTTACATTCTCGGCCACGCCCGGTTTTGGCGGCGGCGGTGTGAATAGCGGTACAGGCCGCATTGGCCTCGTGGATGCGAGCGAGCGCAAGAAAAGCCAGAACGAGATCGCGCAGGAAATCAATAAGAAGCTTTCGCGGTTCAATGATGCCCGGATATTCGCAACACAGGAACAGACCATTTCCGTGGGTATCGGTTCCAGAGGCTCGCTTCCGGTTCAGTTTGTATTGCAAAACCTCGATTTTGATAAATTGAGTGAGGTTCTTCCCAAATTCCTCGACGAAGCAAGGCAGGACCCGACCTTCCAGAACGTGGATGTTAACCTCAAATTCAACAAACCCGAGGTCCGCCTAACGATCGACCGCCTCAAAGCACGCGACCTTGGCTTATCCACCACCGACGTGGCTGCTACCATTCAGGCTGCATTCAGCGGGCGCCGTCTGGCTTACTTTATCATGAATGGCCAGCAATACCAGGTAATCGGCCAGGTGGAACGCTCGGAGCGTAACAAACCAGCGGATATCGATAAATTGTATGTGCGTAACAACCGCGGCGAGAGCATTCCGCTGACTGCCGTCGTGCATATGGAAGAGGAAAGCGGCCCGCCGACGATTTACCACTACAACCGCTACAAAAGTGCCACCATTTCGGCATCGCTCGTAGAAGGCAAGACGATTGGCGACGGCGTGGAAGCCATGCGCAAGATAGGCGCAAAATTACTCGACGAATCCTTCCAGACATCACTCACCGGCCCATCCCGCGACTTCGAGGAAAGTTCTTCCAACACCAGCTTTGCATTCGGGCTGGCACTTTTGCTCGTGTACCTCGTACTCGCAGGCCAGTTTGAAAGCTTCACCGACCCGTTCATCATCATGATCACCGTGCCGCTGGCGTTAGCGGGGGCATTACTCAGTCTTTATCTGTTTGGATTAACCATTAATATCTTCTCGCAAATCGGGATGATCATGCTCATCGGGCTGGTGACGAAGAATGGTATTCTCATTGTGGAATTCGCCAACCAGAAACGGGAACAGGGAATGGGGCGTATGGCGGCCGCCGTCGAATCGGCAACGCAGCGTTTGCGTCCTATTCTGATGACGAGTTTGGCAACTGCATTCGGCGCATTGCCGATTGCATTGAGCCTTGGTGCGGCGGCAACCAGCCGTGTACCCCTTGGCGTGGTGATCGTAGGAGGTCTGATGTTCTCGCTGATCCTGACGCTATTCGTCATTCCGGCGATTTACACATTCATTTCACCCAAAAAACACAAGGTGACGGAAGAGCAGAAAATGGCAGAGGAGCTTGTGGCTTAAAGGATATTTTTTCATACAAAATCAACTATTGTTTTTTACATGGGCTCGCTCACCTTTCTTAAAAAATACCAATACGCATTCACACTCATTCTGCTTTGCTCCGGCACAAGCTGGGCCGGATATCCCGGTTCTGTTCAACCGGCCGATACCCTGGCGCTTACGCTCGAACAGGCTGTGGCTACGGCACTCAAAAACAGCTATGAAATCGAGATCGCCAAAAACAATGTAGATGCGAATACCATCCTGAACAACTATGGCGTAGCAGGCGGCCTGCCGACGGTCTCCCTCAATGCTTCCAATACGGAGCAGATTACGCAGGTTAACCAGAAACTGAACACCGGTGTTGAGATCAGCCGTAACGCAGCCGCGGGTAATAACACGCAGGCGAACCTTGCCGTCGGAATGCTCCTGTATAATGGCAAACGCGTGGTTGCTACCAAAAAACGCCTCGCCGAACTGCAATACCAAAGCTCCGAAGTACTTAACTCGCAAATCCAGAACACGATCGCGCTGGTTATGACGAGCTATTATGATGTTGTTCGCCAGCTGAGCTATATCAATACGATCCGGACATCGATTATTGCCTCCGAAAAACGCCTGGAAATCCTGCGGGTACGGAAAGAGGCCGGGATGGCTAACAATGCAGACATTTTTCAGGCGGAAATCGATTTGAATACGCTTAACCAGACATTACTGAACCAGCAAATGGTAGCGCAGGTAGCTAAAACAGAACTGCTTCGTACCCTTACGCTCGATCCCAAATCTGCGGTGACGATTAAGGATACCATCACTGTGGACAATAATATGCAGCTGGCTTCCGTAATGGACCGGCTGGCTGCCAATGCGGACATCAAAGCGGCGGACCATCAGATCACTATCAACGAACTGATTGTCAAAGAAACCGCTGCGCTCCGTTACCCAACGGTTCGTTTCAATGCAGCATATAACTTTTCGCGTAACCAAACAGCGGCCGGTCTTACATTGCTCAACCGGGTGGTAGGTCCGCAGGCAGGTCTCACGCTCGCGGTCCCGATCTACAACGGCACGGCATTCAGACGCCAGAAGCAAGCCGCTGAGATAGACACGAAAACGGCTGAATTGCAGAAAAGCACGCTGCTCCGCGATTACAGCGCCAACGCAGTGAAAATGTACCAAACCTACCAGAGCTCCATCGAACAGCTCGAAAACCAGAAGAAAAACTACGCCCTCAGCAAGCAGCTGCTCGACCTGACACTCCAACGCTTTGAGCTGATCCAGGCAACGATCATCGACGTGCGCGAGGCCCAACGCAGCTTTGAAGAAGCAGGTTACAGGCTGATCAACCTGAACTATGCCGCCAAATCCGCCGAGATTGAACTGAAAAGACTAAGCAATACGCTTCAATAAAGCCATTCATCGTCCCCGGCATCAAAATTTTTCCGGGGACGTGCATTGATTTCCATAACAGTCCTGTCCAGAGTGTAAAGGCCCGAAAGAGCGGCTTTGCAAGACTGAAATCAGGAATCAATGAAGGTACTGGCTATCCACAATATCCTCTGGTCGCATTACAAGGCCAGGATTTTCACCCAACTTCACGAAAGGCTACACAGAGAAGGGAACGACTTCTTTGTACTGCAACTGGCTTTCAGCGAATTGAGCCGGCTCGGGCTCAAAACTGACCTGAGCATCCACACCTACCCCTACGAAGTCCTTTTTCCCGACAAGGCCATTGAGCACATCGGGCATATCCCAAAAACAAGGAAGCTTCTCGCCGCACTGCGTCACCACCGACCAGAAGTTGTTTATCTCAATGGCTACTACGATCCTGCCTACTGGTTTGTACTCAGCTATTGCAAAATCAACAAAATAAAAGTTGTGCTGGATTTCGAAAGCAGCGAGATCAGCCGACGACGAGTTTGGTGGAAAGAGCGGCTGAAAAGGACTTTTCTCGGTCAATGCGATGCACTGGTTTGCCTCGGACAGAAAGCCGCCGAATACGCGCTGAAACTGGATGTAAGCCGTAACCGCATCCTCAGCACGAAAAACGTGGGTGTGGATAATGATGCATTGCTCGAAATCTTCACACTCGAGCTCCCGTTGCGCGAGCGCAGGAAAGCGGAGATCGGCCTGCCGCGCTATAATTTCCTGTATGCAGGCCGATTCGTGGAGCGCAAGAATCTCGACACATTCATCCTGGCATTTCACGAAGCCAAAAGCTTGTCAGAAAACGGCAGCGAATGGGGCTTGATCCTGAGCGGTGAAGGAAGCCAGAAACCGCGTCTGCAAGAATTAATACGTTTGCTCGGTTGCCAGTCGGTACATTGGATGGAGCCCTGCGAATGGTATGAAGTACCCATCCGCTACACGCTGGCCGACGTTGCCGTGCTGCCCAGCACATTCGAGCCATTCGGCTTTCTCACCAACGAAGCGATGGTTTATTCCATGCCTGTACTCGTGTCGGAACGATGCGGAAGCGCCACCGACCTCGTCATCGACGGCCTCAATGGCTTCCGGTTCGATCCTTCCAGTCAGCAGGATTTTACGAGCAAACTGCTGTGGTTCATGAGCCACCCCGGGAAGTTCGCGCAAATGGGCGGTAACGGCAAGGCGATCATCGACCAGTGGTCACCTGACATCATTACGGAAGAACTCATTCAATCTTTTCATAAAGTATCTGCATATGATTAATCAACAAGCCAAAACGGTCCTGATAACTGGCGGTGCGGGTTATATTGGCTCCGAGCTGGTACGGATCCTGTTGGAGGACCAGTTCCGGGTAGTCGTGCTCGATAACCTCTCATTCGGTGGTGAATCGCTGCTGAGTTTCTGGGGGAACCCGGCGTTCCGTTTCATCAAAAGCGACCTCCGGAACGACAACGATATCAAGGCGGCACTCAGCGGCGTGCATTATGTATGTCACCTTGCCGCCATCGTCGGCGAACCGCCCTGCAAGAAATACCCCGACCTGGCATTGGAAGTAAACTGGCACGCTTCCGTGCGCCTGTACGAGCTTTGTGAAGAGGCTGGAGTCGAGCGGTTTGTATTCGCTTCCACTTGCAGCAATTATGGCAAAATGGCTCTCGCCGACGCCCTGCTCGACGAAACTGCCGAGCTGAATCCGATTTCGTTGTATTCGGAGACCAAAGTCAATTTTGAAAAATATCTGCTTGCCCAGCCCGACAGTACTATTACACGCACTATCCTCCGCTTTTCCACGGTTTACGGCATTTCCCCCAGGCCCCGTTTTGATCTCACCGTCAACGAATTCACACGAGATGCGGCTTTGGGAAAGCCATTGCTCATTTATGGTGAGAACTTCTGGCGCCCCTATTGCCACGTCAGCGACCTGGCCCGATCGGTGAAAATGGCCCTCACCGCCGACAAAGAAAAGGTAAACGGCGAAGCATTCAACGTAGGCGATACTTCGCAGAACTATACCAAGAAAATGCTGGCGGCGGAGATCTGCCAAGTGATCCCTTCGCTGGAAGTGAATTACCACCCGGTAGTCACCGACCCGCGCGATTACAAGGTTAATTGTGATAAAATTAAAAAAGTCCTCGGCTTCGCCATCACCAAAACGGTTCCGATGGGTATCCGTGAAATAGCCTCGTTGCTCCACGAACAGGTGATCAGTGACCCCATGAATGCACGCTATGGAAACATATAAACCCTCCCCTATTCCGCTTTGCGAACCCTATCTCAACGGGCGCGAAAAACAATACATGGCCGAGGCAGTTGACTCTAACTGGCTGTCGGGAGGCGAGTTCCTCCGCCGGTTTGAGCAACAACTCGCCGACTACACGGGCGCAGCGCACGTGATTGGCGCGAGCAACGGCACGAGCGCATTGCAGATAGCGCTTACGCTCGCGGGCGTGACGCAGGGAGACCTGGTACTAGTGCCTGACCTCACATTCGTAGCCACAGCAAACGCGGTAAAATACCTCGGCGCCGATCCCATCATGGTTGATATCGACGCACACACCTGGCTGATGGACCTCGATTTGTTGCAGGATTGGCTCCAAAGCCACACTTATCAAAACCATGCAGAATGCTTCCATCGTGAAAGCCGCCGCCGGATCAAAGCAGTGGTACCCGTGCATTTGCTGGGAAATGTCTGCGAAATGGAACGGCTTAATGCCATCGCGGAATGTTTCACGCTGGCCGTAGTCGAGGACGCCGCCTGTTCGCTGGGCTCATTCAGGCTTGGTCGGCATTCCGGGACCTCAGGTTTGCTTGGAACCATGAGTTTTAACAGTAATAAAATCATTACTACTGCCGGCGGCGGCGCCATCCTCACCGACGACGAGGTACTGGCAAAACGTGCGCGGCACCTTATTACCCAGGCGAAAAATCACCCAATCGAATACATGCACGACGAATTGGGCTACAATTTCCGGCTCGTAAACCCGCTCGCGGCAATGGGCTGCGCACAAATGGAACAGCTGGCAAGCTTCCTGCAAAAGAAAAAGGAGGTTACCGCGCATTACCGCCGTGCATTCACGGATTGCGGGGCAGTATTTCAGCAATTGACTCCCGGTACCGATTCCAACAATTGGCATTCCGCCATGCTGGTGGGTGAAAGCCGCAGCCTGATAACGGCTTTGGCAGCCGAATATATCGAAACAAGGCCTCTGTGGACGCCCATTCATGAGCTCCCGACATTCCGGCAGGATTGGTACATCAGCCGTGAGAATGTTTCCTCCGAGGTGTCCCGGCGCGGGATTATGCTGCCCTGCTCGACGTCCATCTCCGAAGAACAGCTGCAAAGGGTGAGTCAGATCATCAAAAGTTTTTTGAATGTCAGCACTAAAAATTAGGTAGTATGTTCCGGAGCGCTGAAATGGGCCAATGGCCCGTAAATATCGTTATCATGGCGGGCGGCAAAGGCACCCGACTAAAACCGCTTACAGACAACACTCACAAATCGCTCATTCCGGTTGGCGGCAAGCCGATTATCCGGCATCTGATCGACCACTTGGTTAGATTCGGATTCCGCGATATCCATATTTCAGTCGGGCATCTGGCCGAGCAGCTGATCGGCTACCTGGGCGATGGGAAGGAAGAACGCATTTCGATCCGGTACATTAGGGAACGCACTCCGATGGGCAGCATGGGCTCCATGACCTTGAAAAACCAGTGGGCTGAGGAACATTTTCTGGTAATCAACGGCGATGTGTATTCCAATTTCGACATAGCGCATTTCTGCACCGAATATTTTTCCCGACAGGCTGACCTGGCCGTTCTGGCAGTTCCTAATACTGTTAAAGTACCTTATGGCGTGCTGGAAATGCGATCAGATGGGTATATCAGCAGTTTTACTGAAAAACCAGGCTACGAATTTATCGTCAGTGCAGGCGTATATATGTTTAACAAAAAAGTCCTGAATCTCCTGCCGAAAGGCATTCCTTACGAGGGATGGCAACTCATCCAATCAGCATTGCATGCGGGCCTGCATGTTGTCGGCGTGCCCCAGACAACGGGGTACTGGATCGACATCGGGAGCATGGAAACGCTCGGGAAGGCACAGGAAATGAGCCAGGCTGGTATCACACGGGCATAGTTCTACTGGCATGCGATTTTTTTCATGCAAGATTAAAAAGTCATTAAACCTTGGTACCGTTTTTTAATCTAACCGGCTCACCTTCAACCTAACATATGCCAGGCATTACCGGCATAAGGGCCCTTGCCGTCATGAAGAAAATACTCCTGATCGTTTCACTCCTGAATTGCCTGTGCACGCAACTTTACGCACAGGACGAACCGTCTAGTACCTACCCTATTACCGGCAAACTGGAAGACTCGGAGAAAAAACCGGTTCCTTTTGCGAATGTGGCGCTGCTTGCTGCAAAAGATTCTGCATTGATCGGTGGCGGCACTGCCGACGAAAACGGACTTTTCAATATCCCTGCCGAACCCGGCAGTTACCTGATTAAGATCACTTTTCTGGCTATGGACGAGAAGATCATCCCGAACGTCCGGGTAGCAGCCCAGCCGGTGGTGTTGGGCACTATCACGCTCACATCGAATGCGCGCGTACTCGAAGAACTCGTTGTCCAGGGGGAAAAGAGCCAGATGGAACTGCAACTCGACAAGCGGGTATTTAATGTGGGAAAAGACCTGGCCAACATCGGCGGCAATGCGTCAGACATTCTCAACAATATGCCTTCCGTCACCGTGGATGTGGAAGGCAACGTGGCCCTGCGCGGCAGTGGTAATGTCCGGATTCTGATCGACGGCAAGCAGTCGGGTATGGTGGGGCTAAACCCCGCCGAGGCACTGCGGCAGATTCCGGCGGACTTGATCGAAAGTGTGGAGATCATTACAAATCCCTCGTCGCGCTATGATGCGGAGGGGGAAGTCGGCATTTTGAATATTGTAATGAAGAAAAATATCCGCTACGGCTTGAATGGCACATTCACAGGTACAGCCGGCTACCCTTCCAATTTCGGAGCTTCGTTCAATGTCAACTACCGGAAGAAAAAGGTAAACCTGATCGCCAATTACGGCTTCATGTACCGCGACGGGCCCGGGCGCGGGCATTCGAGGCAGGAATACAATAGCGCGGATACCAGTTTTGTATACGAGCAAACCAACCGGCGCAACCGCGCAGGCTATTCCAACAACGTTCGCGTAGGCCTGGATTACTTTTTGAATAACCATAATACCATTACCGCCACACTCTCTGTCCGTAAATCACAAAACGACAACAAATCACGGCTTGAATACCGGGATTTCGACATGAACAATATCCTCACACGCACGGTTACGCGCAGCGAGAATGAGACCGAGCCGCGAACCAATATCGAGGCCGCATTGAATTACCGGAAGACTTTTGAAAGAAAAGGACAAAGCCTGACGTTCGATGCGAAATACATTCTCAGCGATGAAACGGAAGCATCGCAATACCACGAGGTGGCCGATAACAATACCGTCGATATCCGTCAGCGATCGTACAATACCGAGGATGAAAAAAACTTTTTGGCCCAGCTGGATTACATTCATCCCCTGGGAAAAGACGGTAAGCTCGAAGCCGGCCTGAAAACGTCCATCAGGCTGCTCGACAATGATTTTTCGGTTCATCAGCAACTCGAACCGGACTACTGGGTAATATTACCCGACTACGACAACCGGCTGGCCTATGACGAGAAAATCCATGCTGCCTACCTGATGGCGAGCAATCAGTTCGGAAAAGTTTTCGTACAGGCCGGTCTGCGCGGCGAGTATACCGACATTTTAACCGAATTGAAAAAGACAGCGAAAATCAATCACCGGGAATATTTCAATCTTTTTCCAAGCATTCATTTATCATACAAGCTGGCAGACGCCCAGACTTTACAGCTCAGTTATAGCTACCGATTGAGCCGCCCGAGCTTCCGGGATCTGCTTCCATTCTCCAATTTCAGCGATTCCCGTGTTTTCCGCGCGGGTAACCCGCTCCTGAACCCCGAATTCACGCATTCTTTCGAAGCCGGGCATTTGCTGAATATGAATAAAGGCACCCTGCTTTCGAGCGTCTACTATCGTCGTAGGCTAGGCGTCGTGGAGAATATCACATCCGTCGACTCCACCGGCTTCACCACCATTACCCCCATTAACCTCTCGACAGGAGATTCTTACGGTTTTGAATTCAACCTTACCTATGATCCGGCACCGTGGTGGAAGCTCACTGCCAATGCCAATGTTTTCAGGGCGATGAACGAAGGTTATTACAATGACAAACTATACCAAAGCGACACCTATTCCTGGACCAGCCGGTTTTCCTCCCGCATTACCCTGTTCGGTTCGGTGGATTTTCAATCTTCTTTAAACTACCGTGCACCGAGACGCACCACGCAAGGCAAAGATTTATCGATCTATTTTATCGACCTTGGTTTATCGAAAGATATCCTGAAAGGCCGTGGCACACTTACGGCCAGCGCCCGCGATTTACTCAATTCACAAAAGCGCCGGAGCATTACCGAGAATGCGGGTTACTATTCCTATTCGGTATTTCAATGGCGTCCGCGTCAGTTCCTGGTTACATTGTCTTATCGCCTGAACCGCTCGAAAGAGAAACAGAATATGGATAAGCAAGGTGAAATGAACGATGAAGAGTAAATCGATTCGAAACCGCTACCTTTGTATCCGAACCTCGTTATTTGAATAATGCTATTTATCGGAAAATACAATTACCTGACCATCGAGCGGGTTACCAGCGTAGGGATGTTCCTGAGCGATGTGGAAGGTGAAGAAGTGCTGCTTCCCAATCAATATATCACGGACGACATGCAAGTCGGCGATCAGATCAAGGTATTCGTGTATCTCGATTCGGAAGACCGGCCGGTAGCGACCACGCAGACGCCCAAAATCATCCGTAACGAGTTTGCGTTCCTGGAAGTGAAAGACGTTTCCGAATACGGCGCATTCCTCGATTGGGGGCTCATTAAGGATCTTTTCGTACCATTCCGTGAGCAACCGAAGCCCATGGAGATCGGCGAATCGCACGTCGTGTTTCTTTATCTCGACCAGAAATCGCAGCGCCTCCTGGCTTCCGCCAAAATCGACAAATTTCTGGAAAGCGAACGGCTCACAGTCGCGGAAGGCGATGAAGTGGATTTGCTTGTATGGCAGAAGACCGATCTCGGCTATAATGTGGTCGTGAACCAATACCACAAAGGCCTCATTTACGCCAACGAGGTGTTCCAGCCTTTGCAAATCGGTGATTCGCTGAAAGGTTATGTCAAAAAAATTCGCGAGGAAAATAAGCTGGATATCAGCCTTCAAAAGACCGGTTACGAAGTCGTAGAACCGGTGGCGAAGCAAATCCTTGAAGAAGTTAAAAAGAGCAAGGGCTTCCTGAATCTTTCGGATAGCTCCTCACCCGAAGATATTTATAATAGACTTAAAATCAGCAAAAAGGTGTTTAAAAAAGCGATCGGAGGGCTGTATAAACAAGGCATTATCCGCATCACCAACGACGGGATCTACCTGGTCGGGGAAAGTTGATTGTATTTTTTGTAAATTGATTTTTGAAATAAACTGGTCGGATTATGAAAACCATTGAAATAGAAATCACAGACGATAAGGCGTTGAAACTTCTATTGGATATGGAGGAAATGCATTTGATCAAGTTTGTCCAGAACCGGAGGCCGCTATCCGCATTGCGAAAACAAATCAAGTCACCAATGACAGAGCAGGAGATTGATTCACAGTTAAACACACTAAGGAATGAATGGAAGAGAGATATCTGATAGACACCAGCGCTGTTATTAAATATCTCAATGCCACGTTGCCCTCCTCCGGGCTGAGTTTAATCGACAAGGTCATTGATAACGAATCGATTATCTCGCTGATAACAGAGATCGAGCTGCGTGTTTGGGAACCTAATGATGCAATAGACAAAATGATCTACGAGTCGTTCATAAACGGCTCCACTGTTCTCGACTTAAACCGCGCTGTCGTTGATCAAACCATAGCGGTCAGGAAGAAATACAGATTAAAACTTCCGGATGCATTTATCGCCGCAACAGCCATTGTTAACAATTTTACGTTGATAGCGGATAATGACAGAGATTTCGGCAAGGTCGATATCCTGAAATACATCAATCCAAATCACTAAAAACAAAGCCATCCGCTACGAACACGGATGGCTTTACAATTGCTGACCTATTGACTTTCTGACTAATTACTTCTTCCCGTACTTGTCCTTATACTTTTCATAAAGCCGCTTCTGTTTGTCGTCGAGGTTAACCTTTCCGCCGCGGATGTATGCCGCTTGAATCATATTACCACGCATATCGAGGATATCGCCGTCAGAAACGAGCAATGAAGCTTGCTTGCCTTTTTCGAGCGTCCCTACCTGCTGTCCGGCACCGATAATATCAGCTGCATTGCGCGTAACAAATTGCAATGCTTCCTCCGACGTTACCCCGCTGAAACCGGATGCGGTACCTGCCAGAAAACCGAGGTTACGCGTGCGCCACCATTCATCTGCGTAGGTAATAGCTACTTTTACCCCTGCTTTGTGAAGCAGCCCGGGCAGCTCATAGGGAAGGTAAACGTTTTCGTCGACGCCCTCGGGAAGCCTGTGCGTAGTATTGATAATGACCGGAACCTGATTTTCTTTCAAAAAGGCGGTCACCTTGTAGGATTCGTTACCACCTGCTATAACTATCTTTTTCACACCCGCCTCCTGTGCAAAACGAATGGATTCAATGATATCCTTCGCGTAGTCGGCACGGATATAAAGATTGGCTGTACCTGCAAAAAGGGGCCTCATCGCTTCCAAACGAAGATTCACCGGGCTTGGATTAGCAATTTCAGCGTAAGCTTTTGCCTCTGCGAATGTCTTTTTGAAGAGATCGATTACTTCCTGGCGCTTATCATTTCGCTTGATGGAATACGTAAAAGTTTCGTTATCGAAATTTCCTGCCAGAAATGCCGGCCAGCTCAGCCAGATACCGTCGTCCTTTTTGAGAACCGCATCTTCCCAGTTCCATCCATCACTGTAAAAAACAGATGAAGAGCCCGAAATCGCGCCGCCTTGCGGCACGGCCTGCGACACCAGGATACCATTACCCCGCAAGGTCGGTATTACTTCCGAATCGGTGTTGTAAGCCACGAGCGCACGCACGTGAGGGTTGATCTCCCCTACTTCGCGGTAATCGAGCGTAGCCCTTACCGACGCGATCTCCTGTAATCCGACCGTCGTATTCAGGGAAATCAGACCTGGGAAAATGTGTTTTCCTTTCACATCGACGGTTTCAGCGCCCGAGGGGCTTGTTACCGAAGCTGCCGGTCCTACCTGCGTGATAATGCCTTTATCGAACGCAATGGCGCCATTCTGAATCACCTGCCCATTTCCGATATGTATGGTAGCCCCTGTGAGCACTACCGGCTTGGTTTGTGGCTTTGCAGGAGCAGGATTTTGCGCCTGTGCCCCGGCTGTCAATCCCAGCAAAAAGCCCGCAATCAGTTTATATTTTTTCATAAAAATCAATTTGAATGTCCTGAAACAGTTATTTACCAGCGTGGATATCCACATGCTCTGCGTGAATTCCCACTACATCTTCGCAATGCCACATATGCGGCTTCGTGGCTTCCGGTTTTTGCGTAGGCTTACCTTCTGCTTTTTCACCCAGCATTTTCTGGATCAGCCTTTCGCGTTCCAGGGCAATGGATTTCTGTTTCTCTTCATCCTTTTTGCGGTCAAAATAAATGGCGCCTTCGACCATCGTGAAGTCGGGCCTTGCGTATACTGAAAGCGGGCTCGCATTCCAGAGTACCAGGTCCGCATCTTTACCGGCCTTCACGCTTCCCATCCGGTCGTCGACATGTAACAGTTTGGCGGGATTCAAAGTCACCATTTTCCAGGCTTCTTCTTCCGGTACACCGCCGTACTCTACTGTTTTAGCAGCTTCCTGGTTCAGGCGGCGAGCCATTTCGGCATCGTCGGAGTTAATTGCTACGGTCACGCCTTCATGATACATCAATGCCGCATTGTACGGGATCGCTTCTTTCACTTCCATTTTATAAGCCCACCAGTCAGCAAATGTCGAACCACCGATGCCGCGCTTCTGCATACCGTCGGCGAGTTTGTAACCTTCCAAAATGTGAGTAAACGTATTGATGCGGAATTTGAGCGAATCCGCCACGTGCATCAGCATATTGATCTCCGATTGCACGTAGGAATGGCAGGTGATGAAACGCTCGTTACCCAAAATTTCCGCCAGTGCATCGAGCTCGATATCTCGGCGAGGCGGTGCGACATTCGCCTTTTTAGCATTTGCATTGTAGCTTTTCCAGCTTGCGGCATACTCTTTTGCCCGCAGGAAATGATCGAAATAGATTTGCTCAACACCCATGCGCGTCTGCGGGAAGCGCACGCGTTGGACATCACCCCAGTTCGATTGTTTCACGTTTTCACCCAATGCGAACTTGATCGTTTTCACCTCCGGGATCAGCATTTCGGACTGACCCGCGCCCCATTTCAGTTTAATCATCGCACTTTGCCCGCCGATCGAGTTCGCCGAGCCGTGCAGCAAATGCGAGGCCGTAACTCCTCCCGCCAGTTGCCGGTAAATGTTGATATCGTCAGGATTGATTACGTCGCTCATACGCACCTCCGCGGAGCTGGATTGCCCACCCTCGTTAATGCTGAAAAGCGCGATATGTGAATGCTCATCGATAATACCGCTGGTAAGATGCTTGCCCGTACCATCGATTGTTCTCGCCCCCGAGGGTGCTGCGAGGCCCTTCCCTACTTTCGTGATTTTGCCGTTCTGAACAATCACATCGGCATTTTGCAGAATTCCTTCTTTCTCGTTGGTCCAGATGGTCGCATTCTTGATCAGTACGGTTTCCTTCGCCGGTAATGTTTCACTCCCATAACCCACGAATGGATACACAATTGGCCCTGTTTCCTTGCTTTTAGGCTTGGTAGTATCGGCAGCGGCAACCGTTGTATTCTTTTCCGTAAGCGCAGCGCTCCATGGAATAACAGTTCCATCCGGCAGCACACCTTCTCCGCTGAACCCGCTTCCGCTCAGCCAGCCTGTGAGTCGGGTAGTACCGCCCACTTTTTTGTCTTGCTGATAGCTCAATGTAAGCAATGCATTCGCCAGGATTGCCTTGGGAGTAATCTTGATCGAGTCCTGCACCGTGATTTTATACTCAGGCTTTTCCGGCGATCCGGTGATCTGTAACTTTCCGGCAGGCTGGTTATTCAGCGAAAGCGAGTAAGTACCTCTGATATCCGGAGCATCCAATGCCGTCAGCACGAATTTCTTGCCCTGGATCCAGTTTTCGTAAATCACATTGTCTTTTGAAAACAGGTCTCCCGAAGTAATGATAAAGTTGGCAAGCATTCCCGATTTCAGGCTTCCGATCTTGGTATCAGCCTTGACCAGCGAGGCTGGCAGGGTTGTGAGCGCTGCCAATGCTCTTTCTTTCGGCAAGCCGTATTCGATGGCTGTGCGCAGATTCTTCCAGAAATCGGCTTTGTTCCGCAATCCTGAAGTTGTCAATGCAAAAGGGATCTCCGCCTTGGCAACCTCCGAAGCGTTACGCGGCGCCAGTTCCCAGTGTTTCAGCTGGCTCATGGTTACTACTTCCGCATCCCACGGGTCGGTCACATCATAAGCGTCCGGAAAAACCAATGGTAATACCAGCGTTGCCTTGCTGGCTTTAATTTCCTGAATACGCTGATATTCGTCTCCTCCTCCACGGATAATGTATTGTATTCCAAATTCGTCCCCGATCTTATCGGCCCGGAGGATGCTGTATTTATCTCCGGTTTCAAAAAACGAAGGCAGTGCTTTAATCTGGTTGAATGCTTCGAGTGAGAGGTTGGTTTCCTTTTTGTTTCCGCCTTTCGCGTACCAGTCGGCATCGTAGTAGTTTTGTCTCAAAAGCGCCACCACGCCCATTCCCGACGACGGGTAGGTCTGCGATGAGCTCCCTTTACCGAAAGAAAAATGCGCCGATGCTTTACCATTGAGTATTGCCTTGTTGGCTGATTCGTCGGTGAGCGTTACGAGTGCGCCGCTTCCGCGCACAATGCCGTCGTGCGAATGCACCAGTACCGTACCGAAACCGATTTTCCGCAGATCGCCCGCCTTTTTGGAATCGGGCGCGAAAAGCGTACTGGCATCCGTTTCGGGCTGAATGGCCTGGTTCCAACCGAATGCTCCTTTTTTGTTCGATTCCAGCTGAGGCGTTTGCCGGCCACCGCCGCCCTGCGCCCTTCTTACCTCCGGCATCCCGTAATCCGAATCCAGCTCGATGAGCGATGCGTAAATAAATTTGCCTTTCAGATCGACCGTAACCGTACCGGCCGGAATTTTCACCTGCTTACCCGTTTCCCGGATCACCCCATCTTCAATGAGCATCGTAGCATTCTCGATGGTCGTTTTCGGATCCACGACAATCGTCGCGTTTGTGAAAGCGTAGCGTCCTGTTCTTTCATCGTAGGCGCCATTTCTCGGAAAAGTCTCCTGTGCCTGGCAATACACCGCCAGCGTCATGCAGCCTAATATCGTTGATAATTGTTTAAACATATATTGTTGTCTTAATTACAATTGTGCCTTACAATATACAAGTAAAATCGGTAAATCAGGGCTCTGAGGCGTATCTTGCGGCTGTTTTCACCGTTGTTCACCATCTTTCCACCGATCATGACATTCGAACAATTCCAGGAATCGATTTCCCAGCCTGCTCCTCCCAAGGACCTTCCCGTCCTGCTCGAAGCGCTTTGGCACGACGCCAACGGCGATTGGGAAGCCGCGCATAATATTGCCCAAAGCCGGGAAGGAACGCAATCCTACGACCGCCTGCACGCATATCTGCATCGCGTCGAAGGCGATACTTTCAATGCAGGATATTGGTACCGCCGTGCTGGTTCAGAGGTATTTAAAGGAAGCCTGAAAGAAGAATGGGCCCATCTGGCGAATCTGTTCCTCAAAAAAACATAAGGTTTTTAACTTATATTCAACCGATATAAGGTTTTTAACTTATATCTTCAAAATATAAGGCTTTTACCTTATATTTGATTAATATAAGCAAAAAACCTTATACTCATGAAAGCGTTCCGGGCGGTTATAACCGCTGATATGGTAAATTCTACCCAGTTTTCACGCGAAGAATCAACCGCATGGCTGGAAGAATTACTGGCTATCTTGCACCAAAACCAGGTTTTCAAATGGGCATTGAAACCTGAAATATACCGTGGAGACAGCTTCCAGGCCGTTTTGAAGAATCCCGACGAAGCCATGCACCTGGCCATACTCGCACGCGCATGCATGCGCAAGCACGCCCCCAACGCCGATATGCGCATAGCCATAGGCATAGGCCATACCGAGCAACTCACCGACCGTCCGGGTACATCCGACGGCGAAGCATTCAGACTTTCGGGGCACCTCGCGGACACGATCCGTCAGCAGAAGGCGCGGATTGGCATCGCGCTTCCCAGGCCGTCTGAGCCCTTGTCGGCGACGCTGGATTTGCTGGAAACACTCATCGAAAGCTGGACATCCGCTCAAAGCCAGGTAGTTGAAGCGCTCCTGCTAGGCAAAAATGTGACACAGATAGCCGAAATGCTATCCATCAGCCAGTCGGCAGCAAGTCAGCGGGTTACCTCGTCGAAGTGGTGGGCTATTGATCGTTTTCTTGCTACCTTTCCAAAGCAATTATCACTATACACCAAACGCTAAACCGCTATGACAGAATTTCTGCTGCTCCTTTTGGCACACGTTCTCGTTGATTTCTACTGGCAGCCGACCAAATGGGTGACCGACAAAAAGGAGAAAAAATACAAGTCGAAGTATTTGTATTTTCACGTACTACTGGTCATTATCGTCTCATATATTGCCCTTCATCAGTGGAAAAACCCATTTCCCGCCGTTGTACTAGGCATAGCACACGGGGTGATCGACCTTGTTAAAATATCATTCGACAAAAAGGGCCCCCTCACCTGGTTTATCGCCGACCAGACAGCACACCTGGTTACCATCGCATTGACCGCACTCATTCTGACCGGCAGCATATCGATTGGTTTTGAAGCAGTTACTACCTGGCTCAATACGCCTAAGACCCTGGCCACCTTATCCGGGGCACTGCTTTCGCTATCACCTGTCTCGTTCCTGGTAGGTATTCTGACCCGCCCCTGGCGGGAGGAGCTCAGCAAACTCGCACCGGAGGCCGACGACAACCTTGCCAGCGCTGGCCGTTGGATAGGTATGTCGGAGCGGCTGCTCATTTTTGTTTTTGTGTTAGTGAATCAGTATTCGGCTATCGGCTTTCTTATTGCCGCCAAATCGTTGCTCAGGTACAATGATAAATCCACCGAACCGGGCATTCCGCCAGCCTACATCAGCAAGAAATCGGAATATGTGCTGGTAGGCACGCTAATGAGTTACACCTGCGCCATTGCCGTCGCGCTGGCGGTTCAGATACTCAGCCGAAAATTTAAATAGCGCATTAAACTTGCCGCTCCTTTTTGCATCTAACCCGGGTATCTAAACTTTTTTGACCATGAGGAAATCATTGTTGGCCATTTTACTGGCATTTGTAAGCTTCACAACTTTCGCGCAACGCGGCGGCAACGCAACACCCGAGCAACGTGCGGATAACCAGACTAAAACTTTGACCGAAAACCTCAAACTTTCGGAGGATCAGCAGAAAAAAGTATACGACCTTAGCCTTGCTCGCGCTAAGAAAATGCAGGAGCTAAGGGATTCTCAAAACATGGATCGTGAACAAATGCGGGCTTCGATGGAAACATTCAACACCGAGCTCGGCAAGATCCTGACCGTAGAGCAGCAGGAGAAATACAAAACCATGCTCGAAGACCGCCGGAATAACCGCGGCGGAGGCGGCGGCGGTGGAGGGCCGCGAAACTAATGACGATTGATAATAAAACAGGCTGCTTCAACGAACGAAGCAGCCTGTTTTATTTTTGGAATTCTGTTCTAAATCACTCCTTCCTCCCTCAAAAGATCGTTCAGACAAAACTGATATTGATCCAAAACAGGAACCATTTCATCCCATTTATAAACAGACCATTCACGAGACTGATCCATTACCATGATCTTACAGTTTTCCGTCAAAATCCAGATCACCCGCTCCGTACCGAACTCGATCATCTTTTCGCTTTTACGAAAAAAGTAGTCCTCAGGACTCGGGAACTGACCTACCTCGATTTTCACATCTACCTCGACCACGATTTTCGGTGGTACATCGGGATAGTTTTTTGAAAATACGTTCTTGATCAATGCCTTGTCAAAAACTGCTACATCATTTGTCAGATTATTCCCGTGTGAAACGTGCAAGCCCGGCTCATTGGTTAGAACCCAGTAACCGTTCCTTTGCAGCATCTGAGCGAAATAGGTACTGATAATCCTGACAATTAATGCCTGCAAAAAACTACAACCCATAACTTCTTCCGGCGACAGATTATTTTCCAATACTTTCTTGTAGCCCTTGCGGTACAAGGGGCGTCCGTCGAGTTCTTCGAAGATCAAGCTAGCAGGAATCGTCTCGGTGAGTATCATGGTCCTTTCAATTGGCTTCTAAACAAATATAGCGAATTTTAACCTCACTCAAAATCACTCTCAAAGCGCCATTTCCGTCTTAAACTCCGATGTAAAATGGAAGTGAATGGCCGGGTTATTTTCGCGGTTCATGCGGATCATCCATTCGGACTCGGCGAGGAATACCGGATTGCGGTCCTTGTCGTAGGCAATTTGGTTGCCTTTGAGGCGGATAAATTGGTCCATAGCCGGTTTATCGTCAGCGGTGAGCCAGCAGGCGCGGGAGATATTCATCGGTACCCAGCGGCATTTTGCACCGTATTCGTGTTCGAGGCGGTACTGAATTACATCGAACTGAAGTTCTCCAACGGTACCTACTACTTTTCTATTGCCGAGATCCAGGGTAAAGAGCTGCGCTACACCCTCGTCGGTAAGTTGCTGGATTCCCTTCTCCAATTGCTTGGATTTCATCGGGTCCATATTGATCAATTCCTTGAATATCTCGGGTGAGAAGCTCGGAATGCCGGAGAATTGCAGGTTTTCGCCTTCGGTCAAAGTATCACCAATTTTGAAGTTACCGGTGTCGTACAAACCCACAACATCGCCCGGGAAACCTTCTTCCATGACACTCTTGTCCGAAGCCATGAACGTGAATGGGCTCGAAAAACGCACATCCTTGCCCAGACGAACGTGTTTATAGAATTTACCCCGTTCAAACTTACCCGAGCAAATGCGCAGGAACGCAATGCGGTCGCGGTGGCGGGGATCAAGGTTGGCGTGGATTTTAAATACAAAACCAGTGAATTTCGGTTCGGTAGGCTCTACCTCACGCACGTCTGTCGGGCGTGGCTGCGGAATCGGTGAAATATCGCAGAACGTATCGAGCAATTCTTTGATACCGAAGTTATTGATCGCGCTTCCGAAGAAAACGGGCGCCAGCTGACCTTTCTGGTAAGCCTCCTCCGAGAATGCATCATAAACACCTTCCACGAGTTCAACGTCTTCCGTCAATTGATTCGCATCTCTCTCGCCAAGCAATTCTTCAAGTTTCTCGTCTTCCAGGTTAACCTTCGCGACGTCGGCCTCAATTTTGGTTTTATTGATTTTAAAGAAATACAGCATTTGCTCGTACAAGCTGTAAACACCTTTGAAATTGGCCCCCATATTGATCGGCCAGGTAAGCGGGCGAACGCGGATATTCAACTTGCTTTCCAGCTCGTCGAGCAGTTCGAACGGATTCTGGCCTTCCCGGTCAAGCTTATTGATGAACACGATTACAGGCGTATTGCGCATGCGGCAAACTTCCATCAGGCGCTCGGTTTGCTCTTCGACGCCCTTTACGCAGTCAACCACCAGGATTACGCTATCCACCGCGGTCAATGTCCGGTAGGTATCTTCGGCAAAGTCCTTGTGGCCAGGCGTATCGAGGATGTTGATCAGCAGATCTTTGTATTCGAAGGTCATTACCGACGTCGCCACCGAGATACCACGCTGTTTCTCGATCTCCATAAAGTCGGAAGTCGCGGTCTTCTTAATTTTATTGGACTTCACCGCACCGGCTGTCTGGATCGCACCACCGAAAAGGAGCAACTTTTCAGTCAATGTCGTTTTCCCGGCATCGGGGTGGCTGATAATCGCAAACGTGCGGCGCTTCTTAATTTCTTGTAAATTACTCATATATGCCTGGCAGCGAGTGCCAATGGTTGGTCAAAATTTGCGCAAAGATACGAATTAAAAAAAGCCGCCCCTAGCAGGAGCGGCTCTAAATTCCGTCAACTGACGTCACATGGTGTGTCGGCTCAATAATACGAATGCTTGTAATCTTCAACCGATGTAAGAATCACTTCATGCGCCTCGTCTTTACCATAAACATTGGTAATCTCGATATGTGCCTTCTCGCCCGGCAAGTTTTTGTAAGTCAGGAAGTAGTGCTTCAACCGCTCCACGATACCGTCCGGCAATTCGCTCAGGTCGTTAAACTGACCGTACACTTCGTCGCCTTTCAAAACAGCGATAATTTTGTCGTCGGCTTCTCCGCCGTCGATCAAACGGATACCGCCGATAGGTTTCGCCTCACACATGATGTTACCGTGCGAAATGATCTTCTCGCACAATACGATGATGTCCAGCGGGTCACCATCACCTTCGGTCACATCACGACCGGAACGTTCCCGCGCCAGCGCCGCAATTTTATCCGCGCAATAGGTCTTTGGAATGAAGCCGTACAATGCAGGAACGATGTTCGAGTATTTCTGAGGGCGGTCGATTTTGAGGTAACCGGTGGCCTTGTCAATTTCGTATTTTACGGTATCGGTAGGAACAATCTCAATAAATGCAGTAACTAATTCGGGTGCCTTGTCACCCATTGGAATTCCGTGCCACGGATGTGCTTTGTGTACGTTAGCGATCATTAGTTGTGTAATAGGTAATAACTTTAAACTTAAATTTCGTTGAATACTGATCTTGATTTCTTACAATCCTGCCTTCTCGGCAATCGTGTAATCCCCTGTCTTTGAAACAGATTGCTTCACAAACAATTCACCCAAAAATCCTGCGAGAAATAATTGAGAGCCTACCATTATCGCTACCAGCGCCAGAAAGAACAGCGGGTTCTCTGTAACATTCCGGTAGGGCAATAAATTGTAAATGTTATATATCTTTTTTCCGATAAGCCACACAGCTATAAGGCTTCCAAGAAAAAACATAAGGGTTCCCAGACTGCCAAACAAATGCATCGGTCTCCGTCCAAACTTATTCACAAAGGCGATCGAAAGCAAATCCAGGAAGCCAAAAATGAATCGCTCAAGACCGAATTTTGTGTAACCGTATTTGCGCGCCCGGTGCTGCACCACCTTCTCCCCGATCTTTGCAAAACCATTCCATTTCGCGATCACCGGGATGTAGCGATGCATCTCTCCATAAATAGTGATATTCTTCACAACATCCTTGCGGTAAGCCTTCAAACCACAGTTAAAGTCATGCAAATAAACCCCTGAAATACTGCGGGTCGCAGCATTGAACAGTTTCGTGGGGATCGTTTTGGTGATTGGGTCGTACCGCTTTTTCTTCCAACCCGAAATCAGGTCGTAACGGTCATTGACGATCATGTTATACAATTCCGGGATCTCGTCAGGACTATCCTGCAAATCGGCGTCCATCGTGATTACCACTTCACCCTTTGCGGCCTGAAAACCTGTTTGCAACGCAGCTGTTTTGCCATAATTCCGCACAAAACTCATCCCGCGCACATGAGCATTTTCCTTCGAAAGCCGTTGAATCACCTCCCAGGAACGGTCCTTGCTGCCGTCGTCCATGAAAAGCACTTCATAAGTAAAGTGATTTTCCTCCATGACCCTCGCAATCCACTCGCAGAGCTCGGGAAGCGACTCTTCTTCATTGTAAAGCGGGATAACAACGGAAATCTGGATAGCTTGGTCGGTCATGTACGGTTTCAGTGACAATGCTTTGCCGGTAATTTGCGGCAAAGTTCGTGTTTTTCCTGATCAAAATTTCAAATAAAAAGCTTTTAACAACTCCTTGAAACGAGGATCATGGGTAACACCATCCTTTTCATAAATGCACAAATCGGGTTCAACGTGCACATTATGAGCGAATTCAGCTCGTTGAAAAAGCATCAGCAAGCGAAATGCTTTTTTATCCTCCTGGTGAAACAATGTCAGTTTACGAGTGAGTTTCCACCCGGCTTGCTCCGCCTTTTCCGCGAAGCGCTCACCTTCATCCACCGGAAAAAGAATATTGAATTTCCCCTCCGGTTTCAAAAGCCGCTCGATAGCAACCAGTAGTTCCTCAAAATCAAGGGATTTGGCATGGTGCGCGATATTCTTTTTATCGATCGGGGAAAGCAGATCCGACTGGAAGAAAGGCGGATTGGTGATGATCACATCATACAAATGATCCGAAACGAACTCCTGCACCGCCGAATGAAACAAAGTAATGCGGTCGTGAAACGGACTTTGCTCCACATTTTCCCCAGCCTGGTAAAAAGCCTCCGCGTCAATTTCTACGGCGTCGATCATCGCATACGAGTTGCGCTGCGCGACCATAAGCGACAGCAGGCCCGTTCCAGCACCAATGTCGAGAATGCGGTCGGCGTCCTCCACGTCCGCCCATGCGCCCAATACACAGGCGTCGGTACATACTTTCATCGCGCACTGATCCTGCCGGACAGTGAATTGCTTGAACCGGAAATGGGCGTTACGGGGCATATTATGGTCTATTTTCTTCCAAAATCAGCCGGATTCTCTCCCCAATACTCCGTCTCCCATTTCAATATCCTGTTGGGGTAAGTGTTTGTTGCGAGCCAGCGTTCGGCGCGTTGCAACATTTCAAAAAGCGGCTTGTTCCGCGGGGTCAAAGCCAGCTTGGTATTCGCATGTTTTTTCTTGATCCAGGCCATTGCGGTCTTGGAATCGGTGTAAATCGGCAAATCGCTCTCCTTCTTCTGCAAATAGGCCAATGCATGCACAATCGCCAGAAACTCGCCGATGTTATTGGTACCGTCCTTAAACGGCCCTTGCAGGAAAATGCGGTCGCCGGTGGCGTAATATACGCCCTGGTATTCCATATCGCCGGTGGCGGTGTTCCACGCCGCATCTACCGCAATGCTGTTTTTAATCGGCCGACCTACGTTAGCAGGCGGCTCCTGCACCGCGGGTTTGGTATCCTTCTTGGCTACAAACTCCCAGTAATTCCGCTGAATAGCCGCTTCGGCTTCCTGCAAAGAATCAAAAGACTTGTAGCGCGCATCCTCGAAGCCCTTGATCTGCGCCTCGCATTCCTTCCAATCGGTAAAAACCCCCGTCTTCCGGCCTTGCCACACTACATAAAACTTTGACTTTTTAGACACGAATGTTCCTTTTATTAACTATTAATGTATTGGTCAGGTGTTGTCATGTGTGGTCAGGAGTAGTCAAGTATAGTCAGTTAATCGCTAAGTGAGACAATCCTTGACAATACCTGACTACACCTGACAACATATGACCACACTTGACTACAAATGACCATACTTGACTACAAATGACCATACTTGACTACTTCTCCTCCCAGACAGCCGCCAAACTGACAATCACCTCCACCGCCTTCTCCATGTCCTGTACCGATACCCATTCCAGTTTGGAGTGGAAGGCGTGTTCGCCGGCGAAGATATTGGGGCACGGGAGGCCCATGAACGATAGCCGCGAGCCGTCGGTACCGCCGCGGATGCTGCGCTGGATCGGGGTAAGTCCCGCCCTTTTCATCGCTTCCAATGCATGCTGAATCACCTCGGGATGTTGGTCCAGCACCTCCTTCATATTCCGGTATTGCTCCTGGACCTTGAACTCGGCGGAAGAATTCGGATATCCTTGGAGGACATCTTCCATAATGCCTTTCAGGAATGCCTCCTTTTCGTGCAGTCCGGCGACAGTGAAATCACGGATAATGAAGCTCAGTACCGCTTTTTCCTGAATTCCTTCCATTTGAACCGGGTGGATGAACCCCTCTTTATCCTGAGTGGTTTCCGGTGAAAGTCTGTCTTTCGGCAACTTTGCCAGTATTTCGGCGGCTATTTTCAACGCATTTTCCAGCTTCCCAATCGCATAGCCCGGATGCGTGCTCACGCCGTGAATGGTAATTTTCACGCCGTCCGCGGAAAATGTTTCGTCTTCCAGCGTGCCAATCGCCTCACCATCGACAGTATAGCCAAAATCGGCGCCCAGCTTTTGCAAATCTACCTTTTCCGTCCCTCTTCCTACCTCCTCATCCGGCGTGAAAAGGATCTTGATATCGCCGTGCTTAATCTGCGGATTGGCCAACAAATGCTCTGCCGCGGCCATAATTTCGGCCACACCGGCTTTATTGTCAGCTCCCAGCAATGTGGTACCACTCGCTGTAACGATGTCATTCCCAATCTGCTGATCCAGGTCATGTAGGTCCCCTACTCTCAAAACTTGCGAATGATCGTCCGGCAGGACAATATCCGATCCATCCCAATTCCGGTGAACGATCGGTTTCACATGCTCGCCCGTAACATCCGGCGAAGTATCCACATGCGAGCAAAAGCAGATCACAGGAATGTCCATCCGTTCAGAATTGGAAGGGATCGTCGCATACACGTACCCGTGCTCATCCACGTGCGCATCCGCGACGCCCAGTGCACGAAGCTCTTCGGCGAGCAGGTTGCTCAGGTTACGCTGTTTGGCGGTACTGGGGAACGTCTCCGAATTAGGGTCCGACTGCGTGTCGATTTGCACGTAACGCAAAAATCGTTCGAGAACAGAGCTCATAATGAGTCGATTGTTTTTGGGGGAATACGATTAACCGATGATCGACGCCAGGTCGGCAGGAGAATAATTGATATTCTTTAAAGTCTTGTCGTCAGCCGTGCGGTACACGAGGTACTTGCCATTATCTTCTTTGTAATAGCATTCTGTACCTTTCGCCTGGTAATGCGCCACGGTCGCTTCCGCTTCTTCCACCGAGTTGCAGGCTTTCGACATATTCGATCGCTGCACTTCATCGAACAATGTGCGGAACTTCTCACCCAGCCCGAATTCCAGCACCGCGCCCGACAATACATATTGCAGGTCGCAAAGTGCATCGGCTACTTCCACAATGTCCTTTTCGAGAATCGCAACTTCCAGCTCCTTCAACTCCTCGGCCAGCAATGCTACGCGCAAGCGGCTTCTTTCTTCGGAGGGAATCGTCGGCGTTTCCAGGATCGGGTGTTTGAAAGTTCTGTGGAAATCCGCGACTTGATTAAGGCTATCCAGTTGTTGCATTGTTATATGGTTTTAAAAATTTGTCTTGACATAAAAAGCGACGACCAAGGCGCCACTTACATCGAAAGGTTGGTTTTGAAAAGTTTAATAGAAATCGCTAATAGAATGATACCGAACACCTTACGAAGGATATCCGTACCTCCCTGCCCGAGTTTCCTTTCCAGCCAGTTCGATGATTTTAATACGAGGTAAATAAAAAAGAGGTTCAGCACGATGCCGACCAGGATATTCTGAATTTGATAGGTCGAACGAAGCGACAGCAATGTGGTCATCGTGGCCGCGCCGGCGATCATCGGGAATGCGATCGGTACGATGGACGCCACGCCTACATCGATATTGCCGTGTTTGAAAATATCGCGCCCCAGGATCATTTCGAGCCCGAGCAGGAACAGGATAATAGCCCCGGCAATAGCGAACGAAGCAATATCGACCCCGAAAAGGCTCAACAATCTTTCTCCCAGAAACAGGAATATCACCATAATCGCCCCGGCCACGATGGTCGTTTTCTCGGACTCGATCTTGCCTAACTTCCGCCTAAAATCGACGATAATCGGCAGTGAACCAAGCACATCGATCACCGAAAAGAGGATCAGCGTGACGGAAATGATTTCCTTAAAATTGAACATGGGCTTACACTTTGGGGCGGTTTGATCCCGCAAAGTTGCTCAAAACCGACTGCTTACACAACCTCAAAAACCGAGGATCGTGAAAATAGCGACAGCTAGGACGCGCTTCCCGGCAGGAAGTTCAGGAATGTATTGAACTGCTTTTTATACTTTTCCTCGTCGATTTTATAAAAGAAAGCCCCCTTTTTGGAATAGCCCTTCTGCTTTTCGTCCAGCTTGATCAACAAATTGGTTGACAACAATTTACGGCTAAAATTCCGCTTATCGAGCTCCGTCCCGAAAATCGCTTCGTAAAGTTTCTGTAACTGCGGGATCGTGAATTTCTCCGGCAACAATTCAAAACCGATCGGGTGTTGTGAGGCCTTGTAGCGCAAATGCTGGATCGCCATATCGACCATCACACCGTGGTCAAATAGCAATTTGGGCAACTCCTGCATGGAGAACCATTGCGCTTCGTAATTTTTAGAGATCTTGTGGTCGTAATCTTCCACATTGATCAAGGCAAAATAGGCAACCGACACCGTGCGCTCCACCGGGTCGCGGTGGGGGCTTCCGAAAGTGTACAGTTGTTCGAGGTAAATGTCTGTCAGGTTGGTCAATTCGAAAAGAATGCGGGACGAGGCGCCTTCGAGGCTTTCGTCGGGCTGTACCCAACCGCCCATCAGCGACCAGGTGTGGTGCTCGTCCTCGATCCCCCTTTTGACGAGCAGCAGTTTCAGCTCCTCGCCGTCAAAACCAAAAATAATCGAATCCAATGCAACCAGACATTTGGTCTGGGCCTGGTATTGCTTTAAAATATCTAATCGCACAATTTAGAAATCCGCGGGTGAGTAGATTTGTTTTTAGTTATAAATACAAGTAGGGGCATTTACTACTCATTCTGTCAATTAGGGGCCATTTTAACCAAAAAAGCCTTCAATATGCTAATTTCCTCGTCGCTGATCGCCGGGAAATTGGCAATGCGGAAACTGGTATCTTTCTCTTTACCATAGCCATTGCCTAATGTAATCCCTTCCTTTTGTGCTGCACTTTTGAGCAATGCAATGCGCTCTTTCTCTGCACGGACGGCGATCACGGTATCCGATCGCACCGCAGTATTTTCCACCACCAGTTCGTAACCGTTTTCCAGCAGGAACGCATACCAGTCGTGTGCGCGGCTACGCGTCTGCGCATCCACCTCTTCAATGCCCGACACCTGCTGCATCACCTTTCCGAGCAGGTAAATGCCGAGAATATTCGGTGTAAAAGGGGTTTGAAATTTCAAAAAGTTGTCGCGAATGAACAGCAGGCTATTATAATGCTTCCGCTCGCCCACTTGTATGGCGCGTTCGATGGCTTTGGGCGAAACGATCATTACCGCGAGGCCCGCCGGTAAGCCGAAACATTTCTGCACCGAAGCGTACCAGATATCGGCATTCTCCCAGGGCAGAATCACGCCCGCCATCGCCGATGTGGCGTCCACGGCAATGAGGTTATCCACCTTTTTGCGGATATCGAGCAGGAAGCCTTCGGGAACTTTGGTACCGTTTGAAGTCTCATTGTAGGTTACGCAAATCAGTTCGTTGCGCGAGAAAACAGCGGAACGGTCCATGAGCAGCGTTTCGTTCAGCCCGAAGGCCGCGTCGCTGGCACGATGCGAAATGCGGTGTGTATATTCCATCCATTTCTCGCCGAAAGCACCATTGTAAATATGCAGGCTGGAATCGATCAACAGTGACTGGGCTATAATTTCCCAGCATTCCGTCGCCGACGACACGAAATAAACCTCATAACCGGCCGGAACATCGAGCTTGTCTTTCAAATCGGAGATCGTCTGTTCCAGCAAATGCATGAACCCGGAGCTGCGGTGATTGGCGCTGATCAGCCCGCTGGCAAATGCTTCGGAAATATATTGTTCGACCTGAGGATAAACCTTGCTAGGCCCTGGGTAAAACGTGATCATAGCATTTCGTTTTTGATTTAAAACAAAACATCACAGGCCGGAATTAAATCCCCAAACCTGTGATGCCTGAAATATAAACTTAGAAGTCGGAAGCCAAAGTCAACACCAAACTATCACTGATGACAAATCTGACTACACTTGACAAAACCTGACTACACTTGACAAAACCTGACCGCACTATCACATAAACCCTTCCCGTACCATCGCCTTTTCCAGCTTCTCGCCCAGATCTTTCGAGGCTTTCAGCAATGGCAAACGTACATCCGAGCTGCAAATACCTTTAATTTCAAGGCATTTCTTGATACCAACCGGGTTCGACTCAATGTAAAGCAAAGTATCGAATTCCAGGAACGCAAGTTGCAACTGGGCAGCGTCTTTGAAACGGCCTTCCAATGCAGCCCAGGTAAGGTCGCGGAATTCTTTCGGGAAAGCATTGGCGATCACGGAAATGACACCGTGCCAGCCCACGCTTACCATGGTAGTGACCAGGTTATCATCGCCCGAAAGCAGCAAAAAGTCTTCCGGCGCACGTGAGGCAAGCTCCATACTTTGTTCGATGCTTCCGCCAGCGTCTTTAATACCGATGATATTGGGATGCGCCGCCAGTTTCACGATCGTATCCGCTTTCATGTTGATAACGGTACGTCCGGGAACATTATAGAGCAATACCGGCACCGGCGAAGCGTCCGCAATGGCCGTAAAATGCGCGATAATACCTTCCTGGGTTGGTTTGTTATAGTAAGGACAAACCGAAAGAATCGCATCCACGCCCGTGAAGTCGGTTTCTTTAATCGTATTCAGTACCTCCTGGGTATTGTTGCTTCCGATACCGTAAACGATCGGCAGCTTCTTGTAGTTGTTCTTTATTGTAAATGCCAGGATATCACGCTTTTCCTTGGAAGTAACTGTCGGCGACTCGCCAGTTGTTCCTTGTACTACGAGGTAGTCCGTACCACCTTCCGTCACCAGGTCGATCAGTCTTTTCAGACCCGGATAATCAATCTCATTCTGTTCATCAAAAGGTGTGATCAGCGCGGCCCCTACCCCTTTGAAACGTTGGTCCAATGGCATTATTTACTTATATAATTGTTAGATTTTAAAACACAAAGTTAGCCTTCCGGGGCTATTTTCTTTACTTAATTTCCAATCATTGCTAAAAATTCTTCCTCGGAGATAATCGTAACGCCCAGTTTCCGTGCTTTTTCGAGCTTGGAAGGCCCCATATTTGCTCCTGCGAGCAGGTAATTGAGCTTTCCAGACACCCCGCTGAGTACCTTTCCACCATTCGCTTCGATCTTCTCTTTCAACTCGTCGCGTTCGAAATTTTCAAAAACACCGGAGATCACAAACGTCTTACCATCCAGCAGGTCGCTTTCAATCTCTACGGGCTTTTCATCGCTTTCCATTTGCAAACCGGCTTGCTCCAATCGCTGAATTAACAACTGGTTTTCCGGAACGGAGAAAAACGATTCGATACTCAATGCAATGCGCCCGCCGATTTCGGGCACCGCTGTGAGTTGTTCGTAACTCGCAGCCCGCAATGCCTGCATGGATTTGAAATAGGCGGCCAGTTTCTCTGCAACGGTTTGCCCCACGAAGCGAATGCCTAACCCGAAAAGGACATTCTTAAATGGCACGGTTCTCGACAAATCGATGCCTTTCAGGATATTATCAACTGTTTTCTCCCGGAAACTGATCTTTTTCACCTTTCCGGTTTCTTCGTTGAGCAGGTTCTTTTCCAGGCCCAGCAATTTATCGTAATTGAGATCGTACAAGTCCGCGGGCGTACGCACGAGATCGAGGTCAAAAAGCAGCTCGATCTTGCCTTCTCCCAGACTTTCGATATTCATCGCTTTGCGGTGAATGAAGTGCTCGATACGACCTTTCAGCTGCGGCGGGCAATGGCTATCGTTCGGACAGAAGAATGCAACTTCGCCCTCATTACGCTGCAATTCGGAATTGCACTCGGGGCAATGGGTAGGGAAAATAATTTCTTCGGTTTCGTATTTTTCGCGCTGCGAAACATCCACACCGGTTATTTTCGGGATAATCTCCCCGCTTTTTTCCACAAAAACCGTGTCGCCAATCCGGATACCGAGCCTTTCCAGTTCGTTCGCATTATGTAGCGTCGCCCGCTTCACGCGCGTTCCCGATAAATGCACGCCCTTAACCTGGTTGTAGGGCAATGCGCGTTCCGACAAGTCACAGAGATTGGCAACGGGCGTCACGGCACCGGTGCGGCCGACCTGATAGGTCACCATCCGCAGCACCGCCGGTTTGTTTTCTGCCTTATACTTATAGGAAATCGCCCAGCGTGGGCTTTTGGCCGTAAAACCGAGCTCCCTTTGCTGCTCAAAAGAATTGATCTTGATCACGATCCCGTCGGTAGCCAGTGGCAGATGTGCCCGCTTTTCCTCCCATTCGTGAATGTATTCAATCACTTCATCGATATTGGAAACCTTCTTCCAGCCCGGCGACACGTTGAAACCCCATGATTTCAAAGCCAGTAAGCTTTCTTCATGACTTTTGAAAAACTCATCGTCCGAGAGGAATGAATAAATGTAGCTATCGAGCCCCCGCCTCGCTGCTTCGCCCGAATCCTGCAATTTGAAAGAACCGGAAGCCGCATTGCGTGGGTTAGCATATTGGTTCTCGCCCAAAGTTTCCATCTCCTCATTGAGTTTTTGAAAAGAAGATATGGGCATAAACCCTTCACCACGGATCTCGAAAACAGGTGGAATGCCTTCGGCCTTCACGCGCAAAGGCAGTGAGCGAATCGTTTTAACATTGTTGGTGATCTCGTCTCCGCGCGTACCATCGCCACGCGTCACGCCGCGTACGAGAACGCCGTTTTCGTAGGTAAAACTGAGCGATATCCCGTCGAATTTCAACTCGCAGATGTATTCGTAAGCCTCGCCGTCGAGCCCGCGGCGCACACGATCGTCGAAACTCCGAAGTTCTTCTTCGTTATAGGTATTATCCAGCGACAGCATCGGGTACCGGTGGTACACTGCATTGAACGACTTGGTAACTGTCCCGCCAACCCGCTGCGTGGGCGAATCCTCTTGCCTCAACTCGGGATATTCATTTTCCAGCGCTTGCAGTTCTTTGAGCAACTGGTCAAAGTCATAATCCGATATTTCCGACACGCTGTCCTGATAATAGCGGTCATTGTAATAATGTAGCTTTTCGGAGAGCTCCTGGATTCGTTGTTGGGGATTCATAATGGTCACGGCGGCTTGATGATTCGGCCCAAATTTAAGATTTAATTCAAATTTTGAGCATTGGATAATTGAGGTGTTACCAAATGCGAATCACGACGTATCAATGGGACATTCACCTATCGTTCACACGCTCAGTATGTCACACATTTTTTGTATTTTCGTTCAAAACGGCCAAGCATATGAAAACCCTGGAACCGACCATTTACTACAATCCGGACCTGACGCAGATTATAAACGGGGAGGAAGTCATGTCGCCTAGCCCGAAAATGCCCCACCAATCGGCTTCGGGAGAACTTGTCTTTCTCCTGACAAGCCATGTAAAAACACACTGTCTCGGCCGTATTTTTACCGCTCCATTCGATGTAATTCTGGAACAGGATTACAATCACCTGCAACCTGACATTTTTTTTGTATCCAATGCGAACCGGGATATCATGCAGGACTGGATTCGCGGCGTGCCTGATCTGGTCGTCGAAATCGTGTCGCCCGGCTCAAAGAAAATGGATATGGTGATTAAAAAAGACATTTACGAACGTTACGGCGTTCCCGAATGCTGGATCGTGTTTCCGGAGAAGATATGCATTGAAGTCTACACGCTGGTTGACGGCCATTATATGTTATCGGGCTCGTTTTCCGGCCATGACACGGTCAGGTCGCAGGTGCTCGATACACTCTCATTTCCGGTGAATGTGATTGTACAATAACCCGCATTGCCCATAAATTCACTAATTTCGGCCTCATTAATCATTACTAGCTTCTGATTTCATGGCTGAAATTGCCCCTTCCATACTGGCCGCGGATTTTGCAAACCTGCAACGCGACGTCGAAATGATCAACAGCAGTTCCGCAGGTTATATTCACGTTGATATCATGGACGGCATGTTCGTCCCCAACATTTCATTCGGGCTTCCCGTGTGCGAAGCCATTCACCGGCATGCCCAAAAGCCGCTGGATGTGCATTTGATGATCGAACAACCCGACCGCTATCTCGAAGCCTTCCGTAATGCAGGTGCATCCGGGCTTACTGTGCATTATGAGGCGTGCCCGCATCTGCACCGCACAATCCAGCATATTAAGGAGCTTGGCGCCGAACCAGGCGTGGCGCTCAACCCCCATACACCGGTGGAAGTTCTGAGCGAGATTATGGGCGATGTTTCGCTGATCCTGATTATGTCGGTGAACCCCGGGTTTGGAGGCCAGAAATTCATTGAAAACACCTACCGAAAAATTGCGACGCTGGATGGCTACCGCAAAAAGTTCGGCTATAATTTCAAGATAGAAGTCGATGGCGGCGTTAACCTCAACAATGCACCCCGGCTTGTGCGCGAAGGCGTGGATATCCTCGTAGCAGGCAGCTTCGTTTTCACCTCGCCCGACCCTGTCCAAACGATCGCCGAGCTGGGAAATAGCTAGCATTCATTGAGCTGACACCATGAATAAGTCTAAATCGTTAGCGGGTCTTGCACTGGCCTGCCTGATTTCGCTGGGGTTTGTATTTCAAAAGGAAGATCAGGCGCCCCCTAAATTTCCGTTGAAAATCAGCCCGAACGGCAGACACATTACCGATAACCACGGAACACCGTTTCTGATGGTGGCGGATGTGGCGTGGCAGATGCTAAGGCGGTTGAGCTATGCCGAAGCGGTACAATATATGGATATCCGCAAGTCGCAGTCGTTCAACACCTTCCTGGTACATTTGCTCCCCGCATTGCCCAATCAGCGAAATTTCAATAAAGTCGCGCCGTTTCTAGACAATAGCGATCTGACGCAACCTAACAAAGCCTACTTTGATTACCTCGAAAAGATCGTCATAGCAGCCAGAGAGCGGAACCTGGTGGTAGGGATTGTCGTGTCCCGACAGAGCTGGAACACGGTTTTCGATACACAAAAGGAAGATGTGTGGAAAAGTTACGGCGCTTATGTGGGAAAGCATTTTGCCAAATATTACAACATCATCTGGATCGTCAGTGAAGAGGAGTACCAGAGTGCCTCACAATTCAAAGCCATTTCGGAAGGTATCCGGGCAGAATCCGACGGGCAGATCGTGGCATCGCTCAATACCTGTTCGCCCACGAGCGTGAACGACAATTCCCCCAACCATTCGGACCTCAAATTCATTATTCCGGATTCAACGGTAACTCCGGCCGAATATGCCGCGTTGGCCAACTGGCAGAAAAATTCGGCCGAGGCTGCATTGCGGCCCTTCCTGATCGCCAATTCGGAGTTTCCCAAAGAAATTACGGATCAGTCGACGCTGATCCGCAACCAGGCGTATCAGTCCATTCTCAGTTCGGCGGCGGGTTTCTGCCATATGAGTACGATTAAGAACTTCAACCCTACCTGGAAAGTCAACATCACGAAGGACGGCGCAGAGTATATTCACCAGCTCGTCAAAATCCTCAAAGGCATTCCGTGGGAATATATGCAGCCTGATACGCCCGATTTGCTGGTGGATTCACTGGATAAGGCCGAAATAGGCATTGTTTCGCTTTCGAATAAAAAGATGGCCATGCTGTACATTCCTACCTCGCGACCGGTACGCATCGACCTCAAACACCTGGAAGGCAGCCAGTTCGGAGCGGTTTGGTATAGCCCCCGCACCGGTAAAAGATGGAACGGCAAGGACCTGAAACTCGATGAAGAAGCGACCGTGCAGCCGCCCGAATTACAACCGGAATGGGACTGGATACTCCTTATTGGCGCCAAGCAGTAAGTTTGGCTTTTTTTTGTATTATTAATATATTACCAGATATAGAATAGCCCGGCCGGTATCTGATCACCCCATGCGTTTGAGATTTAAGAACACCCTTTTCAGCATATTAATGGCAGTAATGCCGCTTTTCGCATACTGCCAGGAGGTGTTGTGGGCCAACAAGGTTTTGGGGTATTCTTCCGAGTACAGGCCGTCGCAGATTGGCCACGCGTACCGGGCCAAACAAATCCTGGGTGTTCCAAACAAGCTACCTGATTTTGGCGACAGCCCGTGTGCCTGGTCACCCGCCGATGCCGACGGGCGCAACGAGGAGTGGATCAAAGTCGGGTTTGACAAAACCATTCCCCTGAAACAGATCGCAATTGCCGAGAATTTCAATCCGGGCGCTGTTGTGCGCGTGTATGCCTATGATGGGGCGGGCAAAGAATACCTTGTTTCGGAAACGCCGGCTGCACAGCAAACCGTGAAAGGGCGTATGCTTCACATATTCCCCAAACAGAATATCCAGGCCAACGCGGTAAAAATAGTGTTGCAACCAGGCAAGGTTTCGGGTTTCAATCAGATCGATGCAATCGGAATCTCGTCGGACATAACGCCTGTTGAAGCCAAAATCAACTTTGTGGCTTCTCAGTTGAAAGCACAAAAAGAGAACATGGGCAAGGCGATCAATTCCAAAGGCCAGGAAGTAGCACCTATTATCTCTCCGGATGGTAAGACGCTCTATTTCACAAGAAACGATTTTGAGGGGAATATCGGCTCCGCTGGGCATCAGGACGTGTGGTATTCGACACTCAACGACAAAGGTGAGTGGACGGACGCCGTCAATATCGGACCGCCGATCAACAATGCAGGCGAAAATGCGATGACGAGCATTTCGGCGGACGGCAAAACCATCTACCTCATCAATGAGTACGGAGCGGACGGCAATATGTATTTCGGATTTTCCCGTTCCTTCAAAACCAAATCGGGGTGGTCGGTACCGCGTTCATGGAAGATCACAAACTTCCTCAAAACAGCGAAATACTTTGAAATTTCGGTTTCCCCTTTTGAAAACGTGCTCATTATGGCGGTTCAGGGGAATGACACCGAGGGCGGCAAAGATCTTTACATTTCGTTTTTACAAAAAGACAATACTTGGTCGGAACCTCGAAACCTCGGCAGCGTGATCAACAGCGCCGATAATGAGAATACCCCTTTCCTGGCATTAGACAACAAGACTTTATACTTTTCCTCTTCCGGGCATTCCGGCTATGGCCAGGGCGACCTCTTTCTCACCCGCCGTCTTGACGACACCTGGCTCAACTGGTCGACGCCTGAGAACCTGGGCCCGGCGGTGAACTCGCCGCTTTGGGATGCATTCATCAACATCCCCGCGACCGGAGATTATGCCTATTTCAGCGCCAGCGATAAGGTGGTAGGCCAGGAAGACATTTTCCGCATCCGCATGACGCCCGAGATCAAGCCGGACCCAGTAGTGGTTGTGAGTGGGAACGTACTGGAAGCGGAAACCAATAAACCGGTAAAATCCGATATTACCGCTGATATCAAAAGTACAAACGCTTCCTTCGCAACCGCCAGCTTTGACCCCGAAACCGGCGAGTACCGGTTGATACTTCCGTTGAAAGAAATATACCGCATTACCGCTTCGGGCGAGGGATTCTTCCCCGTGTCGGAGGAGATGGATCTGAGTGCAGAAACCGGTTTCCGTTCGATCCGGAAGAACATCTATTTGCAACCTATTAAGGCAGGCCAGCAGATCCGGCTCAGCAACACGATGTTTTCCCAAAGCAGTGCGGAAGTAATCCCGTCGTCATTCGCCGAGCTCGACAAGATCGCCGAAACCATGAAGGCATACCCTACGATGGAGATCTTACTGGAAGGCCATACCGACAATCAGGGGGAAGTGCAAAAGAATATCAAGCTCTCCTCCGACCGTGTGGAGCAGGTAAAAAAATACCTTTTGTCCAAAGGTATCGACGGCAAGCGCATCCAGACCAAAGCCTGGGGCCCTACCAGGCCTATTGCCAGCAACCTCACCGAACAGACCCGTCAAAAGAACCGCAGAGTAGAGTTTACGATTCTTAAAATCTAAAAAATATCCTATAACGGGAAATTTCGTTATTTTCGCGGCGTCCATCAGCGAACGCACTAATGTCTCCCAACCAAACCAAAGAAACCCTGCGGTCAAGGCTCATACTCACCCTCATTCTCGTTGCAGGTCTTGCGTTGAGACTTCATAACCTCGATCGATACAGTATTTTCTTCGATGAAGTGAGCACATTGCTCGTCAGCCAGGGCATTGTGTTGGAAGGGGCGAATCAGAAAGAAGCTTTTGCTATCTGTGAATTGTCTGATTCCCGTTTTTGGACAACACCGGCCCATCCGCAAAAGCAGGTGCTACGGTCATTCACGGCAAACGAAATTTATACACCAAAGGCATTCACGCCTGCCGAATTCTGGGCTCCGAAGTCCATCGAGGATTACTACGAAGCCATGACCCGCAGCGATATCGGGAACAGTCCGTTCTATTACACGCTCCTGCATCCGTGGATCGACATTTTCGGCTTCTCCGACTATTCGATTCGTCTATTTTCGGTCATTTTCAGTGTGCTGATTATCGGACTGACGTACCTGTTCGCGAAACGCTTCTTCGGCGTCAATACCGCACTGATAGCGGCGGGCATTACGGCCATCGAACCATTTTTCATCGCTTACAGCCATCAGGCACGCAACTATTCCCTGACGTTCTTCCTGACACTGGCTGCGACGTATTTCTTTTTACAAATCATTGAAAATAAAGCCAATAAAAATACACTTTGGCTCTATGTAGGTTACGTGCTCTCAGCGGGTCTCGGCTTGCTCAGCCATTTTCTCGTTATCGCTGTCCTGCTGGCGCATGCATTATACGCATTGTTTTTCCTCCGAACGCTCAAAGGCTGGATTCGTATGGCGATTGCGGCGGTGTTTGCACTTTCGGGTGTGGCCTGGTGGCTGCTGTTCGGAGGCGGCGTTTACACATTATCCTCCCTGCAATATCAGGCTGCATTATATAAAAGAATGGCTGATACCGGTGGGCAGGCATTCGGGAATATCATGCCTGCAACACCATTGAATGTCTTTAACAAATCGCTGCCCATTTTCGCCGACCTCGTGATTTTCACCAACGGCCTTACCGACGCCCTGGGAGGAAAAAAGAATGTGGTTGTGGCATTGGCGGTAGCACTTGTACTGATTTGCTGGTATCGTTTCAAGGACAAGATCAACACGCCGGCGTGGCTTACACCCCGCTTCCCGTATTTGCTCGTGATTGTCGTCGCGTTTTTTTACAATAATCACAAACTGCAATTCTGCATTCTCAGCGTCAGCTTGTTCGCCTTGTCCTTCATTCCTGATTTGCATAAGAATGCGGATCGCCAGCAAAAGGCACGGCTGTGGATGCTTTACATGATGGCGCTCGTACCGACGCTGTTTCTCATCCTGATGTCGTTCAAGAATGGACACACTTATGGCATTATGCAGCGGTATTCGGGTTTTTCATTTCCTTACGTGATCATTCTGCTAAGCTTGTTGCTCCAATACTACACCACATTGAAGCATGAGTTCCGGGTGCTCATTTTCGTATTCCTCTCTGCCCAGCTCTATTTTGTGGGATTAAGATTAAAAGAATTCTATGAGGACCGCTCGCCGAAATACGGCTACTTTGCCGTTCCACGCGTGCCCAACCCATACTGGGAGGCTGCCAAGAAGATAGAAGCAAACTATCAACCTGGCGATACCATCTTTTACCCGGCTCCACGCTACGAGGTGCTTTCCGAAATGGACCGGACATTCCTGCCCTATTCGATCCACGACGCACAGATTACCAACCTGTATTTCCCCAAGGATGCGCAGTATGTGCAGGTGATGGATATGGATCAGGCAGAGCGGATATGGATCAAAAAACAGGGACGCTCCGAGCCCCTGGAAATCATGAAACTGACCGGCAAGCGTTACGGTTTTGAGTAAGCGGCAAGGCTGTTTTGGCAGAGCCGTCCAATAACATTTTGTATATTGCGGACTTAAAACCGGAGATCTGGCCTTTATTTTGCAGGCAATTCCTTACATCGACATACAACATCAGGCATGACAGCAGAAGAGATATTAAAAGACCCTAAACAGTTGAGCGGCGAGCTTCGCCTGAAAATATTGGGCCTTTACCATCAGGCCAATGCGGGCCATATCGGTTGCTCACTCAGCTGCATCGATCTGATGATCGCTGTTCTTTTCCTTCAAAAGTCGACCGACGATACTTTCATTCTTTCCAAAGGCCACGCCGCGGCTGCACTCTACGCATGCCTGAATACGCTGGGGGAAATTACCGACGAAGAGTTGGATACATTCTACCTCGACGGCACCACATTGCCCGCCCACCCTGCGCCACGCCAGTACAAGGGTATTCCGTTTGCTACCGGCTCGCTGGGCCACGGGTTACCGATTGCAACGGGCATTGCCCACGCTGCAAAGGTCGCTGACGATGCAACGTATTCTTTCACGCTGTTGTCTGATGGGGAAACCAACGAAGGTACCACCTGGGAAGCTGCTCACTACGCTATCCAGAACCAGCTCGATAACCTGATCATGCTCATCGATAAGAATGGCCTGCAAGGTTTCGGCTTTACGGATAAGGTTTTGGGAGAAACTGCTTCCGTTGAAAAATGGAAAGCGATCGGTTTTGAAACGGTGGAAGTGGATGGTCACGATATCTCGGCCATCAGCGCGGCAATCACTGAGTTAAAGGAGCACAAAAACGGTCTCCCGAAAGCCATTATCGCCAATACCGTGAAAGGAAAAGGGGTTTCTTATATGGAAAACAAATTGGAATGGCATTACCTGCCCATGAATAAAGACCAGTATGAGCAAGCTACGCTGGAAGTAAAAGAACGTTATCTTAATGAATTGACGAATGCTTGACCATTTACCGGTTTACCGCGATAAAATAGAGAAATTAAAAGGGCCAGTTTTTGTTTTCGGTGCCAGCGGCTTCATTGGCGCCAATCTCTTCAATGACATATTCAAAATCCGGAAGGATTGTTATGCAGTGACGCACGATGCCACCAAAGCATGGCGTCTGAAACTGCTGAATGTCCCGTTTGAAAACATCATTCACTGCGACATTCTTTCCGACAACTCCATCAAGGAGGTATTTGAAAAATATAAACCGCAGACGATTTTCAATCTTGCGGCCTATGGTGCGTACAGCAAGCAGAGTAATGTAAACCTGACCTACGAAACTAACGTCCTCGGGACGGTCAACATCCTCCAAAACTGCACGAAGGATATGGTTTACATCCATGCCGGAAGCAGTTCCGAGTATGGTTTCAACTGTACATCGCCCAAAGAAACCGACCGCGTAGAGCCGAACAGCCATTATGCGGTTTCCAAGGTGTCGGCGGCGTATCTCCTGGAATATTATGCCAAAGTCGCGGGCCTGAAAACACTCAACCTGCGCTTGTACTCGATTTACGGCTATTGGGAAGAGCCCGACCGCCTGATCCCGCGTCTGATCGAGAATGCACGTAAGAAAAATTTACCTTCGCTGGTGTCTCCGGATATCAGCCGCGATTTTGTGTTTGTGGAAGATTGTGTGGAGGCGTTTCTGGATGCGGCATTGAAAATCGACGACGAAAAATCGGGACGCTCCTATAACATCGCTACCGGTCGTAAAACTACAATGGGCGACCTCGTGGACGTGACGCGCAAGGCGTTTTCGATTGCCAAAGAACCTGAATGGGGCAGCATGTCGAACCGCAAATGGGACCTTGCCGAATGGTTTGGAGACCCTACTGCATTCGAAAACGATTTCGGCTGGAAAGCGAAAACATCTCTCGAAGACGGCTTGATCCGTTACAGCCAATGGCAGGATGCTGTGCAATATGAGTCGAGGTTGATCCCTGCTTTTGAAAATCCAAAACTGAACCCGGTTATCACGGCGATCATCGCATGTTACAAGGACGCGCAGGCGATCCCGTTCATGTACGAAAGGCTGGTGAAGACGTTCAATGAACTGAAAGTCCGCTACGAGATCATATTTGTAAATGACAACTCGCCTGATAACCAGGAAGAAGTCATCAATGCGATTTGCGACAAAGACCCTAACGTGGTAGGCATCAGCCACTCGCGTAACTTCGGCTCACAATCGGCATTCCTGAGCGGGATGGAGATCGCGACGGGTGACTGCGTGGTGCTCATGGACGGCGACTTGCAGGATCCGCCTGAAATTATCCCTGCATTCTACGAAAAATGGATGGATGGATACGACGTCGTGTACGGCGTGCGCGTGCAGCGCGAGATGAAACCGCATATTCATTTCTTCTATAAGACATTCTATAAGGTATTCCAGGGGCTGAGCTACATTCCCATCCCGCGTGACGCCGGCGATTTCTCGATGATCGACCGCAAAGTGGTGAAGGAATTGGTGGATCTGCCTGAAACCGAGCAATTCCTGCGCGGCTTGCGTGCGTGGGTAGGTTTCAAGCAAACCGGCGTACCTTACGTGCGTCCTGAGAGGATGTTCGGCGTATCGACCAACAACTGGACGAAGAATATCTGGTGGGCGAAAAAGGCGATCTTCTCATTCAGTTTCGCACCGTTGGAATTGATGAGTTATGCCGGATTCGGGCTCACGGCGCTTTCCATTCTGGGAATAGTATGGCAGATACTGGCTAAATTCTTTTTCTTCCCGGATACGCCAAGAGGGCTTAGTACCGTAATTATCCTGATCGTATTCTTCGGCGGGCTCACCATCCTGGGTATTTCGTTTTTGGGAGAATACATTACCAAGATATTCGAAGAAACTAAAAAGCGGCCCAAGTATATCCGCACCAGAATACGCCGGGGACCGAAGGCCTATAAAACTGCCGACGAGATCCGGGCTTTGGTAAAACAACTGAGAAAGTAATAAATTGCATGGTATCAGCCGGTTAGGCAGCCATTCCATTTAAGTTAAGCAATCAATCGGCGTAGCGCCCACTTAACGATGAGAAAAGAATTTTCAACGGCCATCGAAGAGCTTGCGGTAGAGGACGACTCCGTTATCTTCATCACAGGCGATCTAGGATATAATGCATTGGAAAACTTGCAGGCCAAAATGGGCAAGCGGTTTATCAATGCCGGTGTTGCGGAGCAGAATATGGTGGGTGTAGCTGCCGGCTTTGCGCACAAAGGATATAAAGTGTTCTGTTACAGCATTGCGCCATTCATCGTGTACCGCTGCCTCGAACAGTTCCGTAACGACGTCTGTTTCAACAACCTGCCGGTGTTCCTGGTCGGTAACGGCGGCGGATATGGCTACGGGATCATGGGCAGCAGCCACCACACGATCGAAGACCTCGCGTGTTTGAGCGGCCAGCAGAATGCCCAGGTGTGGGTACCTGCATTTGCCGACGAAGTAGTTCCGGTTGTGCGGCAGATCGCCTCGGACGCCCGTCCTGCATACCTGCGCCTGGGCGCCGGAAAAACCACTCCTGCGAACAGCTACATCACGGGTTCTTTTAAAGTGATTCACCAGCCTGCCCATGCCGAAACGACCGTTTTTGCATTGGGACCGGTTGCCAATAACGTGTTGTCTGCACTGGCGCTGGCACCCGAGCTTGCCGAAAAGGTGAACGTGGTGACTGCCCTGCATTTCCCGCTGGAACTGACGGACGAGCTGATCACGCTGGTGAAAAAAGCGCCTGCGATTCTCGTTGCCGAAGAGCATATCAGCACGGGCGGGCTTGCGCAACAACTTTCCGTTCAATTGCTGGAAAAAGGTATCTTCCCTTCGGTATTTAAAAGTCTCAAAGCGGAAGGATATCCCAACAGCCGCTACGGCAGCCAAAGCTATCATCAGAAGCTTTCCGGACTTGACGCAGATTCGATCCTGTCGAGCATCAGCCAACTAATGATCCCGGCATGACGAAAAAGGCTTTTACCATTATTCTGAGCCTGATCCTGTTGTTACCCGTTGCCATTTATTTCACGGTATGGGATTACTATGCCATCAATATTCCCAAATGGGACGACCATGCGCTGAAAAACTTCATCGCCGAATATGCGCAGGCTGGCGGCTGGAAAGAGAAAATCCTGGCACTTTTCAGGCAGCATAACGAGCACCGCATTGCGCTGACGCGCCTGTTCGCCTGGATCGACTACGCTATTTTCGGGCACCTCAACTACCGGCATCTGATGACCGCGGGCAACATCCTGCTCCTGGCAGCGATCCCGCTGTTTTACGACCTGCTCAAAAAGAACAAAAAGCCCCTTTTTGCATTGGTACCCATTCCATTCCTGTGGATGACGCTGGCGTTTTGGGAGAATATGTACTGGGGCATGTCGGCAGTGCAGAATTTCGGGGTGGTAACACTCGTCCTCTGGACACTGTATCTGGTCATCAATCCCAAAGTATTGCCATTTACCATCGCCATATTATTAAGCGTGGTAACCGTGCTTACCAGCGGCAATGGGCTGATGGTGCTGCCGCTTGGGGCTGGTTTGCTATTTCTTGCGGGGAATAGAAAGCGCTTTGCATTGTGGACCATCATCAGCATTGCCGAGATCTTCTGCTATTTTTATTGGTATAAACAACCCGACTACAACCCCGAATCAAAAGCTTCGCTGCTGCAACTTGTCAAAGGCTACATGGCGTTCCTGGGCTCATTTGCAGAATGTATTCCGGTTCTGAATCACATTAAGGTTTGTATTTTCCTGGGTGTGATTTTATTCCTCGTCGCTATTTCCATTGGTTCAACGACGCTTTTCAGGATTATCAAGAATAAGCATTCCAACAAGTTCGAACGCACTACCGACCTGTTCTGCCTGGGGGCAATATTGTTTATTCTCGGTACTGCCGCGATTGTCGTTCACGGCCGCGCGGGTTTCGGATTCGATGTACTTATTGCCAGCAAGGTTAAGATATACTCGGTGCTCCTGCTGATCATCGCCTACATCTATGTTGTGGTCCCGATCCGCGGCAGTTTCCTATCGCCTTACATTACCGCAATTATCGCTCTGGCGGTCACATTCAATGTATTCAGCTATCATTACCATCTGGTGGACGCTTACAATTTGAGAAAGCAGATGGTAACCGCACAATTCAACTGGACGTTTACCGACAAGTCGCTGAAATATCCGGCAGATACATCGTTTGCGGCTAATATTATGGAGAAAACGCCGGTCATTTACGACAAATGGCTGCCGCTGATTTCCGTTGCAGACCGTCAGAACTATGCGGGAAGCTCGCGGGGTATGGTCGATTTGTACGACAAAACCACCATTACCAGCGATACTGCATCGATTAAGGTGAGCAACACCACATTCACCAGCCAGCGATTGCAGGATAGCGGCGTGTACGTGCTGCTGAGCTCGGATAAATGCTACTACATTTTCCCCGCCCTGCGCACGCGCAACACGAGCCGCAAGCAGCTGTTCCTGAAACAATATTACTTCGCCCCGGGCTTCTATGCCGATATCCCGTTCTCCGAAATGGACAAGGGAAGTTATAAAGTGGCGCTTATCCGCCAGCAGGGCGAGGAAACCGGCATTCTGTTCAAAGAACAGCGTGTGACGGTCAAAGAATCGCATAAAAAAGAAGTGAAAGTTAACTGGTAACCATGCGCACCAATTCGGAAGGACACATTATTCAACTTGACGGCGTGCGCTTTATTGCAGTGGGGCTTGTTCTGCTCGATCACCTGATCGTGGAGATCAATATCATTCCGTTTGGCGCTTTGGGGGTAACGATCTTCTTCGTGCTCAGCGGTTTCCTGATCTCCCGTATTTTGCTCAAAAGCAAAGAGAAAACTTACGGAACACCGGGAGGTTTCAAAAAATACCTGCGTAAATTCCTGATCCGCAGAACGATCCGGATTTTCCCGGTCTACTACCTGATCATCGCGTTGCTATTTATCTTCAATGTACCGCCAGTTCGCGACAAATTGCCCTGGCTCGCATTGTACGGAACCAACATTTACATTGCTCTTCATAAAACCTGGCTGGGTTCAGTAGACCACTTGTGGTCACTAGCCGTGGAAGAGCAGGTCTATCTTTTCTTCCCTTTCCTTATATTTTTTATCTCAAGGAATAAACTGGTGCCCGTGCTGGGCCTGATGGGTGTTTTCAGCATTCTCCTGCGCGCTTACATTTTCTATTCGGGCAGAATACCAGGGACCAATTTCGTCACCATGGGCGAATGGACAGTAACCTATGTATCCACACCCACGTGCTTCGATTCTTTCGCGTTGGGCGGGCTCATGGCCTGGATGCAGCTTTACAAGAATGATTTGTTTGTTAAGTTTTTTAACAAATCGTGGCCGGTATTGCTTGGTTTCCTGGGTTGGGTGCTGGTTCAATGGTGGGCCAAATCGCTGGCACAGCCGTTCAACTTCCCGTACGTGGTGCTCGACAGAACCATGTCGTCCATTTTCGGGTTTATGCTCATAGGACGCGCTGTGATGGGTTTCAAGGGTTGGATGGCCGCGTTCCTGGAAAATCCGGTGTGTATTTATCTTGGCAAAATCAGCTATGGCCTGTACCTGTACCACAATTTTGTATACAACCATTTTCACAGCGGTCCCATGCACCCGACGGTCAGGCTTTTCCGGAAAATATATCAATATATCCCCAGCTTAGAAGGCAATATTGCGTTCGAAGCAACGGTCGTAGTGGCGCTCACTGTCTTAGTGGCGTCGGTTTCCTGGCACTTTTTCGAGAAACCGATTAACGCCTTGAAAGACAAGTACGCTTACTAAATAATGAAACCCCATAGCCCGGTTACAGGCTTTATTTATTAATTTCGCGCAACATACCAAATACGCTTTTGCATGTCATATCTTCTGAGTATAGTAATGCCCGCATACAATGAGCAGGATTGTATCGAAAAAGTAGTTTATAATTGGACCTCCTTCCTCAAAACTAAATTCCCCAACGATAACACTACCCTGATCGTCATCAACGACGGTTCGAAAGACAATACGAAGGTATTACTGGATGAGTTGGACAAAAAGATCGACAATCTGACGGTTGTCCATCAGAAAAACGGCGGGCATGGCAATGCGGTCGTGAACGGTTACCGCAAGGCGTTGGAAGTAGGTTCGGAATATGTGTTCCAGACCGACAGCGACGACCAGTTCGTTTCCGAAGATTTTGACAAACTCTGGGACAAACGCTCCCAATCCCAATTCGTACTCGGCTACCGCCAGGTTCGGCATGACGCCGGCGTACGCCTCTTTATCACGAAATTCCTCCGCGGCACGATCTCTACTGTTTATGGTACATTCATCATGGACAGCAATATCCCGTTCCGTCTGATTAAAGGAACATTCCTGCAAAAACTGATGAACCAGCTGCCCGACCCGGAACCGTTCGCTCCGAACATCTTCCTGGCTGTGATGGCTAAAAAATCAGGGCAGCAGCTGTTCGATATCCCTATCACCCATAAAGACCGGGAAACCGGCACCGTTTCAATTGTGAAATGGAACCTGTGGAAAGTTTGCATCCGAAGCTTTAAAGAACTCTTGCGGTTTCGCCTCGAACTGAATGATAAAGTGAAAGCGATCCGCGCTTAAAAAACAGGCTTGTGTCGAAAAAAAAACTGATTGCTATCCTGCTGATCGTGCTTACCGCATCAGCAGGATATTTCCTGTTCAAATGGTCGAGGGGTTCGTCGGCAGCCTGGCAATTCATCCCCTCCAATGCCGTGGTGGTAATCACCAGCGAGCATTTGCAAGATTCGGCTTACACGGCCACAGAAGCTGCACTTGATCTCAAACGGCTTCCTCTCCTCGACATCGCCAGCGACAACCTGACTTTGCTCAACCTGCTGACGAAAGATGCCAAAAAACTCAAAACATTCCTGAAAGGCAAAGCCCTCTCCTACTCGTACCACCCGCGTACCAGCACGGAATGGGGGGTGATCATGTACATTCCCGTCACCGAGGAAGAAACCAAATGGCTAGCCAGCCCGCAGCACGCCAACATCCGGCTTCTGCACCACAATTTCCAGGACCACCGCATTACCGACGCCATCGACGCCAACTCCCGGCCGTTGTTTTCCTACCTGGTGAAAGATCATTACCTGATCGTCAGCTATTATGGCGATCTGATCGAAGACGCCGTGCGTGCTTCGTCGCTCAATATCAGTTCGTTCCGGTTGCGTTCGCGCTTTTCAAATATCAACGACTCGGATTACGGCACGAGCATTTACCTCCGCACCGACGCCTGGAAATCGGTGATGTCGATGGAAAACGTGGCTACACTCGCCGAATTTGGAAAAAGCTTCCCGGCTTACCAGGATTTTCACATTGAAAAAGCGGAAAAGAAGGGAAATCTGGTGGTGAAATCAGATGGTGCCGACGCGCCGGATTATTACCTGGCCGAAATCCTGAAAAACAATCCCGGCACGCCGTTTATCGGGCACAAGCATGTGTCTCAGCAGACTTCGTTTCTTTACCGCGCAGCGGCGTCCGACAAAGCGGCATTCAAGGAGGCATTTTTGAAATGGCATAAAAAATACAAATCGCCTGCCTGGGATAAGCTCAACTATTACATTGCCGGCGAAAGCAATGTGCTGGTGGACAACATCGGTTCGGAGTTTGTGTTATGCCAATTGGAAGAAAACAACAGCATTACCGACGGCAAAATCCTACTGGCGGAGTTCTCCAACTATGACAAAGTAAGGCCCGTACTGCAAAAGCTCGCGCAGCTGGCCAACCAGGAAAGCAACGTTTCGAACGACCAATACCAGGGGTACGATATTTACTCGGTACCGGTGCCCGAACTCCCGGCAGGCCTTTACGGACCGATGTTCACCGGCTTCCCGCGCAGCTACATTACATACATTGCTCCCTACCTGGTAATAAGTAACAACTCACAGGTTTTGCAGAACTACATTGTTGATTACGAAAACCAGATCACCTGGCAGCAATCCCCGGAATACGACAGCGTGTTGACCAATGTGAACAACGAAGCGCAGCTTTCGATGATCGTGAACCTGCGGAAAGCGCAGTCGGGCGAGGAGACGCAGGTGAGCAAAAAGTACAGCGACCTCACGGCCAAAATGGAGTCCATCACGCTGCAATGCCGTTTCGAAGGCAGCGAAGCATTTCCCGTGCTTACGTTCCATCCCAAAAAAAGGCAAACCGCCAGCAAGGTACTCAACCGTACATTCCTGAATATTGATATTGAATGGCCGGACATTTACGATTCGGAATTGGCCGCATTGCAAAACCCGATCGACGGAAGCTCGGAAATATTGCTGACCGACAAGGAACACAATCTGCTCCGAACCAATAATCTGCGGGAGGGTAAAACCGAAACCATCGCCAAACTGAACGGCGCGATTGGTGCGGCGGCTTACAAGGTCGACTTCCTGAACATTGGCCGCCAGCAGCGCATTTTCGCCACGGGGCGCACGGTATACGCATTGGATGAAGACGACTCCTCCAATGTTTCGACTTTCCAGGCACATTTGCCGACCTCCGACCTCATCTCGGCATTGTACCTCATCGATGGCGGCGAGGACGGCAGTAACCGGTTTATCGTCAAGAGCTCGGCGGAAGAACTATTCGTTTGGGAAAGTGTGACCCGTCCGCTCAAACGGCTAAACCATTCTATCCGTTTTGAAAAGATCGTCGGGCCGGTAGTAGCGCTGAATCAGATCGGTAACCGTGGCTTCATTGTCACGCAGCAGAACGGAAAGATCTATTTGCTGAAAGAAAATGGTACGGTGCGCCTTGGCTTCCCCGTCGACATTCTGACACGAACCGAAAGCCCTTTCACCTGGGCGCAAAACCCGCAAACAGGCCAACCTGAGCTCGCAGGCGTGAGCGTATCCGGTGAGCTGATCCGCATTAGCCTGGATGGCAAAATCACGTCTCGCCGACAGCTCCTGCGGCCGGAACCGGGTTCGCGTTTCCGGATCCTTTTCGACCGCAATTCCCTCGATTGGATATTGGTGCGATCGGTTAACTCGAAAACCGCTATTATTACCAAAGACGGCCGCGAGCTGTTCGAGATCAAGGATATTTTGCCAAATTCGGTGATCCAGTACCACTTCTTCGGGGTCGATAACCGGTTTATCACGATCAAATCAGGGAGTTATTCCACTGTTTTTGATATGAATGGAAGGCGCCTGGGAGACAAAGCGATCCCGTCGGAAATGCCGGTGCAGCTTACGTATCAGCCGGGCTATTACAAATTATTGATATTCAGCCGGTCGGAAAAGAAAATACAGGTCTGGTCGATCAAGTTGAGATAATGCTATGAAAATTTTAAGATATATCGCGCTGGCTATCGGCTGCCTCATCTGGATCGTGGGTCTGAGCCCGACCATTTTACCCTGGCTGTGGAAAGAACAGGTTGTGGAAGACGGCTACCAGTATGGCGATTTATACAAGCTCTCTACCCTATCAGCATTCCGTGATCCGCGTCATCAATGCGCCGGCTATGTACCGCCGGCTCGGCCGCAATCGGCTAAGAAAGTGCATTTGTACATTATCGGCGATAGTTTTACGGAGAAAGGAAGAGTTGGACAGAACGATTTTCCGGTGGATGAATACACCTGGGTAAAATGGTCTGATTTCCTGCATATCAAACTGGACACAACTCAGCATAATATCTTGCTGATGGAAAGCGTAGAGCGGCATTTCCGCCAGAAATTCGCTTCATCGGCCCTTCATGTACTCGTTCCCGACTCGGCGACATTTATTCAAAACGGTGCTTCCACCAAGCTCATGCACCAGCTCGACGAGGCTTTCAAAGGCTCACATACCGCCGACAGGCTCGACGGTTTCCTTTTCCAGAACGACTTCACATTGCGTATTAAAGAATGGAAATCGGATTTCAACCAACGCTTTTTCGACAGGACCGCTTCCGGCGTGACCCTTGTCAATAATGATCGCGACATTGTGTATTATATGGATACCGATACTCCGGAAGTCACGTCGTCGTTCACACCTGTGCGCGAGACAGAGCTGGATTCCATGATCACAAACCTGCATGCAAGCCGCGATTTTGCGGATTCACTGGGTTTCGACAATGTGATTCTCTCCATTATCCCCAACAAAACCTCGGTGCTCAGCCCCGATTACGGCGTTTACAATAACCTTATCGAACGGGTGTACAATCACCCCAAACTCGACATTCCATATATCGACGTCCTTGGAGATTTTCGTCGTATGGGCCGTTCTTCGTATATGAAAGGCGATTCGCATTGGACTTGCGAGGGGCAAACGATCTGGCTGAACAAGATCAATACGTTGCTCAACCAGCTCGTTGCCGGGCCGGCTTCCTAGGCAGCCGCTTCCGCATCGTCGGGCAGGCGGTCGGTTAGTTTGCCTACCGTGAGCCCCTGCACGATGATCGAGAACAGCACCACGAAATAGGTAATTGCCAACAGTAGGTCTTTATGGAGATCCTGGTCAATGGACAATGCCAATGCAATGGAAACACCTCCGCGCAAACCTCCCCATACCAATATGGTAATCGATTTCTTCCCGAAGCGCGTCTTAAAAGGAATCAGCTTAACCGGAATGTAAATGGAAATGAAACGCGCCGAAAGCACCACCGCGATCGCCACCAGTCCCGCCCAGCCATATTGTTTCATATCCGGGATCAGGAGCAATTCGAAACCGATGATCAGGAACAAGATCGCGTTCAGGATTTCATCAATGAGCTCCCAGAATTTATCGATGTAGTCGCGTTCGGTATCCGAAACGGCACCGGGGTTTTTGCCATAATTTCCTACTACCAGACCAGCCGCCACCATCGCCAGCGGGCCTGACATGTGCAATGCCTGCGCAGCCAGGTGCCCGCCCATCACGATCGCAAGCGTAATGAGCACGTGTACATTGTAGCCATCCACCCGGTACATCATTTTGGAACCCAAAAAACCGAGCAGCAAGCCCAGCAAAATACCGCCGATTGCCTCCTTCACAAAAAGGCCTGCAATACCTGCAAACGACGTATTTACTTCCTCGCCCCGCGCCAGCGCAAGCATCAGAATGAAAACTACGACCGCCATACCGTCATTGAAAAGCGACTCGCCGGCGATCTTCGTTTCAAGTGATTTGGGAACACCCGCCTGTTTGAGAATCCCGAGCACCGCAATAGGGTCCGTAGGGGAAATCAACGCGCCGAAAACGAGGCATTGGATGAGCGGAATGCTTATTCCGATCAACGGCAGGATATAGTAAATCAGAAAACCGATCACGAATGTGGAAATCACCACGCTGACGGTGGAAAAAATAATGACCGGCAAACGCTGCTCCCGAAGATCTTCCAAATGCAAATGGATGGCCCCGGCAAAAAGCAGAAAGTTGAGCATCGCCCCCATGAGTATTTCAGTCAGATCGACACTCGCGATAAGCGTTGAAATGCGGATAAATGTGCGTGGAAATATGCTATCGGTAGCGATGAGCCCCAATGAGACCATCAATGCGATCACCATGACGCCAATGGACGGAGGCAATTTCAGAAACCGGGAATTGAGGTAGGAAAATATCGCAGAGAGGACGATTAATGCGGAAAAAGAGTAATACAGCTCCATGAAAATATTTTTTAGACTAACCAAAAATAACGAATCTCCGGCCCGCATTCAAGGCGAAACGGGCGGCGCCGGTAAACTCTAATAGTATTCTAATTTGAAAGGAGTGACTAAAAACATGCCTGAAAAGCGATTTAGAAGCATGAAAATCGGGTTACATCGATTGTTTTCCTACATTAGCGACTCAAAGTTTGCCTCGTTATTCAACGCTTCCTATCGACCATGCAAAAGACCCTGGCAAGTTTCAAACCGTGCCTGATCAGGCATTTCTTCCCTGTTGTTGTTCTGATATCCGCTGTATCTACCTTCCAGCCTGGGTTTTCACAAGTTGCGAAACTGAAACCCGGTTTCGATAAAGCCGAATACCAGGAACTTGTTTATGCGCACGCGCTGCTGTACGACACCACGATGAGCAACCGTCAGAAGTTCAAAATCCCGCGACCTACGCAGTACGATTCCGTTTACATGTCGCCGGTAATGGGCCTCGACAATCGGTGGGGCCTATGGAAAAGCAAATCTTCGCCAGTGGGGGTGATCAACCTCCGCGGCACGACGTTGAATGCCGTGGGTTGGCTGGAAAATTTCTACGCTGCGATGGTACCGGCCCGCGGGGAATTGCAAATTTCCAAAGACTATACATTTAAATACCATCTGGCCGATACCCCCAAAGCAGCCGTGCATATCGGATGGCTGGTAGGTGCAGCTTATCTCGCCCGGGATATCGTTCCCCGAATCGATTCATTGTACAAAACCGGCGTCACGGACTTCCTCATCATGGGGCACAGCCAGGGCGGGGCGCTCAGTTACCTGATGACGGCGCATTTGTATTCGCTCCAAAAGCAGGGAACCTTGCCGAAAGATATTCGTTTCAAAACCTACGCCAGCGCGGCGCCGAAAGTGGGTAATACCTACTTCGCCTACGAGTACGAGCACCTGGTCGACGGCGGCTGGGGCTATAATGTGGTCAACTCGGCAGACTGGGTGCCAGAAGTCCCATTCTCTGTGCAGATCCTCAGCGATTTCAACAATACCAATCCTTTCAAGAATATCGACGGCATTATCAAGAAGCAAAAACTCATTGCGCGCATCGGCATGCGGCACGCTTACAAGGGGATGAAAAAGCCCAGCGAAAAGGCACAGCGCAACTACGAGAAATACCTGGGGAAGTTTGCAGGGAAGATTGTATCTAAAAACTTGCCGGAATACCAGTCGCCGGCCTTTTACAAAAGCAGCAACTACGTACGCACCGGCCCGACGATCGTACTCCTCGCCGATAATACGTACTATAAGCAGTTTGAAGATTCGGATCAAAACGTTTTTATCCACCACGGCCTACACCCCTACCTTCACCTGCTCGAACAGTACAAACACTGATATTTCACTCCATTCATGCGATCTAAACTGACATTGATTCTCCTGACTATCCTACCGGCCATTGCGTTTCACGCCGTAGCCCAGTACCAGACCCGTTTTGAAAAAAGCGGCGGCAAGCAAACTCCAACCTACCAGGAGGGTATTGCCTATTACCGGCAGCTGGCACAAAACTTCCCGCAGGTACAAATGCAGGAGAAAGGCCCTACCGACAGCGGCCGGCCGTTACATTTGCTATTGTATTCGAAAAACAAGGTCTTCGACATTAAAAAGCTGAAAGCCCAGGGGAAAGCTATCCTGTTTATCAATAATGCTATTCACCCCGGCGAGCCCGACGGCGTAGACGCCTCGATGATGCTGTTGCGCGATATGCTCGTCAATCCATCCAAATTTCCCGAGCTGGATAGCATTGTCGTGGCTATTATTCCTTTTTACAATATCGGAGGCGCATTGAACCGCAACAGCACCACGCGTACCAACCAGGCAGGCCCGGAAGAATATGGTTTCCGTGGAAATGCGCGGAATTACGATTTGAACCGGGATTTCATCAAATCCGACACGCGCAATGCCCGTAGTTTCGCGGCCATTTTCCACGAGCTCGATCCCGATCTCTTCGCGGATACGCACGTGAGCAACGGGGCCGATTACCAATATGTAATGACACTCGACTATGCCCAGAAAGACAAACTCGGCGGCCCGCTCGGCGATTTCAACGACAAGGTTTTTCTGCCCTATATGTACAAGCATTTAAAAGATGCCGGTTTCGAAGCGACACCTTACGTGAATGCTTACGGGCAGACACCCGACAAAGGTTTTGTCCAATTCCCCGACTGGCCACGGTATTCTACCGGCTATGCGGCTTTGTTTCATACCATCGGGGTGATGACCGAAACACATATGCTGAAACCGTACGATCAGCGTGTAAAATCGACCTATGCCTATTTGCACGGCAATATCAAGTTCCTTGCCGCACATCGGAAGGCGCTGCTGAAACTGCGGAATGAGGCGAAGGAGGCCGTTAAAAAGCAGGAGAAGTTTGCCATTACCTGGCAGGTGGACAAATCAAAACAATCCACGATTGCATTCAAAGGCTACGAGCCGGAGTACATTCCCAGTGAAGTGAGCGGCTTGCCCAGGCTGCATTACGACCGCTCGAAACCATTTACGAAGGATATTCCTTTCTACGACACCTATGTGCCGCTGGATGTAGTCACGCGGCCCGAGGCGTATATCATTCCGCAAGGCTGGCATAATATCATCGCGCTGCTGCGATTGAACGGCGTGGAAATGAAAGCCCTCGACAAAGACGCTCAAATGGATGTGGAAACTTATTACATCGAAGAGCTGGAAACGCCAAAGCAGCCGTTTGAAGGGCATTACTGGCATACGTCGGTGAAAATCAGGACGGAAAAGCAAAAGCTGCCATTCAAAAAAGGCGACTGGTTTGTTCCTGTGAACCAGTCGACCAACCGCTACATTATCGAAACCCTCGAACCGAAGGCTGTCGATTCGTTTTTCAAATGGAACTTTTTTGACACCATTTTACAGGCGAAGGAGCATTATTCAGGTTATGTTTTTGAGGACCTGGCCGCTGATTTGCTCCAAAAATCACCCGACCTGAAAGCAAAGCTCGACGAGAAACGCAAAACCGATCAAGAGTTTGCCAAGAGCGGTAATGCGCAGCTGGATTTTATCTACCAAAATTCGGATTATGCGGAAAAGGAATATATGCGCTATCCAATTTTCCGCGTCGTGAAATGATCAGAACCGGAAACCGAGATTGAAGTTGAACTCACCGGTGATTTCCATGCGTCCGTTACGATAACTGCTCGATCGATATTTCTCACGATCCAGGTACCGTGGGCCTACTCCGGCATTCAGGCCAATCTGAAAATGCGGGGTAATCTGGAAGTTGACATAATTATTGACGATCATTCCCATTCGGAAGCGATCGCGCTTTTCCTCTGTGCTGGTGGTAACGCCGCTTAAAGGATCGTATTTGTTGGTGTACTGCCATTTTGTACCAAATCCGGTAAACAGCGTCGGGCCGACCGCATAGGTAACGCGTTTCTGGCCAAATGGATAAACTTTCAAGCTGGGTGAGAAATAATACATCTGGTCGTCGGAATCTTCGCCGATCGAGGGAAGGTAATAACTGTCGGGAATGGTCAATGTAAACGGCAAGAGTAACCCGAAATAGCCTCGTTTGTCGAGGATCCGCTCATAGCTGATACCGAAGCCGGGGCCGCTGTCCAACGCTTTGAAAGGTGAAAAATCCAGTTTGTTCTTACCCAGTTCTTCATCCTGAACGATGGGCTCATTCCGTTCCCGGCTCCTTGCGTTACCACGCTCGGCGCGTTTATCAAACCAGATTGTCTGACCGTTCCCGAACTCGATGCGCAGCAATTCATTCTTCCTGACTACGAAATTGGCCGCATTCGCTTCCTGACTGATCTTATACAAAACCTTGTCGATACCTACTTCCACCACTTTCCCTTCAATGGTGGAACCGTTTTTCCGGACCAGGACATCCTGTGCGTGAGCGGCCGCGAAGAAAAGCGACAGTAAAAATGTGAGGGTAAGAATTCTGCTCATAGTGTTGCTGCGTTGATGAACGATGATCAAATTTAAGTGAATAGTGACTATTTTTGCGAAGTATACTCACTGAACGTTTAAAAACATACTTCTGTTATACACCTGGCCAGACAGGCCGATTCATATTATGCAGGCTGCGTTTAAAATGGATGATCATCAGGCAGCCATTAAAAAGACCAAATGACATTTCAGGATTTAAAACTCATAGAGCCGATCAAAAGGGCTCTCCAAGAAGAAGGATACACCACTCCCACTCCCATCCAGGCCAAAGCTATTCCGGTTATTTTAGAAAATAAAGATTTGCTGGGCTGCGCGCAGACAGGTACCGGCAAAACCGCCGCCTTTGCGATTCCGATGCTGCAATTGCTGCACGAAAACCCGGTGGGGAAATTTGAAAGAAGCCGTATCCGTGCATTGATTTTGACACCTACCCGCGAGCTGGCGATCCAGATCGGCGAGAGTTTCGCTGCGTACGGGCGTCATACACGTGTGAAGCATACCGTTATTTTTGGTGGTGTAGGCCAGAAACCGCAAACCGACGCATTGGCGAAGGGCGTGGATGTACTCATCGCTACGCCGGGCCGTTTGCTCGATTTGATTAACCAGGGGTTCATTAAACTGAATCAACTGGAATTTTTCGTACTCGACGAAGCCGACCGTATGCTTGATATGGGCTTTGTACACGACGTGAAGAAGGTTATCAAATTGTTGCCTAACAAGCGCCAATCGCTGTTTTTCTCTGCCACCATGCCTCCGGCAATTGTTACCCTGGCAGGTACCATTTTAAGGAACCCATCGAAAGTAGAAGTTACCCCGGTTTCATCTACCGCCGACACGATTCGTCAATCCGTATTTTTTGTAGATAAATCAGACAAGAACTCACTGCTCCTGCACATTCTGAAAGACGAATCGATTGCGACGGCGCTGGTATTTACCCGTACCAAGCACGGTGCTGATAAAGTGGTGAAAGTGTTGCGCAAAGCAGGCGTGACGTCCGAAGCCATTCACGGCAACAAGTCGCAGACGGCCCGCCAGAATGCATTGAAGAATTTCAAAAGCCAGACCACCCGTGTGCTCGTAGCGACCGACATCGCCGCACGCGGTATCGATGTCGACGACCTGACGCACGTGATCAACTACGAAATTCCGAACATTCCGGAGACGTACGTTCACCGCATTGGCCGGACCGGCCGCGCAGGAGCGAAAGGCATTGCGATGTCGTTCTGCGACAAGGAGGAAAAGCCGTACCTGAAAGATATTCATAAGCTGATCGCGAAGAATATCCCGGTAGTGAACGACCATCCTTACGCGGTGAGCAGGTAAATCAGCAGTATGTCAAGAAAAACTTACTCGGAGATCGATCTTCCGCAAGCTCTTGCATTGACCCAAAGTGCCGACGCCGTGCTTGTGGATGTGCGTGAAAGCTGGGAATTTGAGGAATTCAATGAAGGAGGAATCAATATTCCGCTGGCGGAGATCAGGGAAAAACGGCCTCTGGTAGCGCCGTATCAGACGATCGTCGTCATTTGTACCAACGGCGTCCGCAGCAAAGTAGCCGCGATGGATTACTGCCGCATTCCCGAGTGGGCCGACAAACAGATTTATCACGTGAAAGGCGGCATTATCGAGTCCGAATAAATTAAAAAGCCTCGCAAATCCCTGTGATCTGCGAGGCTTTTTAATTTGTAATTTATCCCTACTACACTTCGAGCGTTCCTTCAAAAACGCGCACTGCAGGGCCTATCAGGTAAACCTCTTTAAATTGACCTTCGCCGGCATCCTCATATTCCACTGCCAGCGTTCCGCCGATCGTCTCCACTTTTACAGGGCCATCCCATCCTTCACGCATGTGCGCGGATAACGCGCAGGCGGTCACACCCGTACCGCATGAGAATGTTTCGTCTTCCACGCCGCGCTCATAGGTACGCACGCTCAGGTGGTTGTCTTCGATTACCTCCACAAAATTCACATTTGTACCGCCTTTGGGGCCGTACACCGAACCGTATCGGATCTCGCTGCCGATATTTACCACATCGGCTTCGTTGATATCCTCGACGTAGGTCACGTAATGCGGCGAGCCGGTATTCATGAAGTCGTACTCCTCATATTGCTCCACGCCATTCACGTTCGACATTTTAAGGCGGATCGTGTCCCCCGAGACAGTCGCCTCGTGCTCCCCGTCGACAGCGATAAATTTGGTACTATCCTTAAAAAGTCCGAGATCGTTGGCAAAGCGTACCACGCAACGGCCACCATTGCCGCACATGCTGCCTTCGCCGCCGTCGGCGTTGAAATACACCATGCGAAAATCATAGCCTTCGGCATTTTGGAGCAGAATAAGGCCATCGGAGCCCACGCCGAAACGACGGTGGCAGATCGAGGCGATCAGTTCTTTGGAAACCGGGAATTGTAATGCACGGTCGTCGATCATGACGAAGTCGTTGCCGGTACCCTGGTATTTATAAAAAGCGATACTCATAATAGCGGTCGTTAGCCGTCGGTTAAAACCAACGGTCATAGATTTAATCCAGTCACGTCAGTTTCAACTGACGGCGGGGTTTTGTTCAAAAACAAAACCCCGCAAGAAAAATTCGCTTGCAGGGTTTTAAAATTTGTTCCCGAAGGTCTTTTGGACTACTTCGTGGTTTTAAGCTCTTTAATACGAGCGGCTTTGCCCTGACGGCCACGCAAGAAGAACAGACGTGAACGACGTACCTTACCACGACGAATCAATTCGATTTTCGCGATGCTTGGTGAAAGGATTGGGAAAACACGCTCAACACCGATACCGTTTGAAATTTTACGTACTGTAAAAGTTTCGCCAGCTCCGTTTACGTTACGACGCTGCATAACGGTACCTTGGAACTGCTGGATACGCTCTTTGTTACCTTCACGGATTTTCACGTGAACGTTGATCGTGTCGCCTGATTTGAAATCAGGATACTCGGATTTACGATTTTCAATCGTAGCTTCTACGAGTTTAATAAGTTCGCTCATGACGAGTGATTTTATGGATTTAAAATGATAGCTTGCTCCCAGCGGACGGGGTGACGCCCCTTCATTCAAAACAGCTTTTGAGAAAACGAGTGCAAATCTAGCACTATTTGTCGGTAACAAAAAGCTTTTCGCGTGATTATCATGAAGATTTTCAATGTAGAACAGATCCGGGCGATGGACGCCTACACGATCGCACACGAGCCTATTGCTTCCATCGACCTCATGGAGCGCGCCTCGCAGGCATTTGTACGCTGGTTTTGTAATCAATATGTCAATACGCGCCCTATTGCTGTCTTTTGCGGCAAAGGCAACAATGGCGGCGACGGCCTGGCGATCGCGCGCATTCTGAGTGCTTGTGGCTACGATGTGCAGGTATTCGTCGTGGAATACACCTTGAATGCCACCGACGATTTTCGCCAGAACTACTCGCGGCTTGGCAACCACCTCACGCCCCGCCGCATTCACTCCGAAAACGATCTCCCGCAATTGGGCAGCAAAGTCGTATGTATCGACGCATTGCTCGGCTCCGGCCTGTCGCGGCCGGCGGAAGGCTTATTAAGCATGGTCATTCAGTATCTGAATGCATTACCAAACAGGCTTGTGTCCGTCGACATTGCCAGCGGGCTTTACACCGACCAACCCAACGGCCCCGCCGATGTGATCGTCAAGCCGAGATACACTGTTACATTCCAGCTGCCCAAACTCGCATTTCTGCTTCCGCAGAATGCCGAATACGTTGGCGAATGGCATGTGGTGGACATCGGCCTGAGCACCCGGTACATGGCCGACACCGGCACTCCGTACTATTTCACCGACAAGTTTGAAGCCGAAAAACGCATTAAGCCCCGACAAAAATTCTCACACAAAGGCACCTTTGGCCATGCCGTGATCATTGCCGGAAGTTTTGGCAAAATGGGCGCTGCGGTTCTTTCGGGAAAAGCTTGCCTGCGCTCGGGAGTCGGCCTGCTCACAATGCACGTGCCCGCGTGTGGGTATGAGATCACGCAAATCTCTGTTCCGGAAGCAATGGCGACCGTGGATGAAACGGAAAAATACATCAGCAAGATCCCCGACCTCTCATCGGCTACTGCGATCGGTATCGGACCTGGTCTTGGTCAGGAAACAGCGACGGGGAAAATGCTTGAAAAAGTATTGGAGCAGATCAAAGTACCTTTAATAATCGATGCGGACGCATTGAATATCCTGGCTACCAACCGGCATTTGCTTTACAAGCTACCCGAGAACACTATTTTAACACCGCATCCCAAGGAGTTTCAAAGGCTTGCAGGCGAGAGCAGCAACGAGTATGAACGGCTGGAAAAAGCGCAGGCATTTGCTGCCAAATACAAAATAGTTATCTGTCTGAAAGGTGCGAACACCGCTGTTATTCTCCCCAACGGCGAAGTCCATTTCAACTCGACGGGTAATCCGGGCATGGCTACCGGCGGTACCGGCGATGTGCTCACCGGCATTATCACGAGCTTGCTCGCGCAGAAATACGCCCCGGCTGATGCCGCTATTCTCGGCGTATATCAGCACGGCCTCGCCGGCGACCGCGCCGCAGAAGCCCGCGGGCAAACGGCACTGATTGCTTCGGATGTGGTAGAGCACCTGGGTTGGTAACTCGTTTGATTTGAGTTAAATTTGATTAACCAATCCATTGCGGTTTATGGAATATCTCGAAAGAATCACGATCGACGCGGGCATTTGTCACGGCAAACCTTGTATCAGGAGAATGCGTTGGCCTGTCGAGGTCATTATCGATATGTTGGGTTCCGGAATGTCGATCGCAGAAATTCTCGAAGATCATCCTGAACTTGAAAGAAAAGATATTTTGGCTAGCTTAAATTATGCCAAGATGCTGGTATCAGGTCGTGCTATCAACGAAGCTGCGTAATGAACTCCCTCTGCGACGTTCAATACCAATTAAACTATCGAAGTTTCTTCAAAGCAAAGGGCATTCCGCCAGGCATGTAAACCAGTTACCTGCGAAATGGCATACGAACGACTCCGAAATTTGCGCGATAGCCGATCAAAATCAATGGATCGTCATCAGCAAGGATGAGGATTTCCGTGCCTCATTTCTACTCCGTCGAACACCCCGAAAGCTAATCCGCGTCAGCCTCGGGAACATTTCAAATGATGCATTGATCGAACTCTTTTCGGAGCATCTTGCATTGATTGGGGATATTGATAAAAACCAGTTTTTTTATCTCGAACTAGGCAAAATAAATACCCTCTATACATTTTAGCTCAAAACCTGATAAACCACAAACGCGGAAACGTACGCCAGCGTGCTCAGATAGGCGAGCTGGATGAGCGGCCATTTCCAGCCGTGGGTTTCACGGTAGACTACGGCGATGGTGCTCATACACATCATGGCGAATACGTAGAATATCAATAGCGAGTAACAAACTGCGGGGGTGAACATTAGACCGCCGGTTTCCGGATTTTTTTCTTGAATGAGTCTCTGCTTTACGGTAAGCACATCCTCACTGTCACCGCTGATGCTGTAAATCGTCGCCATCGTACCCACAAATACCTCGCGCGCCGCGAAAGACGCGAGCAATGCGATGCCGATTTTCCAGTCGTAGCCTATCGGCCTGATCACCGGCTCGATGAAACGGCCGAATTGACCTGCATAGGAACTTTCCAGCCGCGCCGACGCTACCGCTGCGTCTATTTCTTCCTGCGGCGCGGTATGCATCGATGTCACAACCTGCTGCTCGGCCACATTCATGCTATCTCCCGGGCCGTAGGATGCCAGCACCCAAAGGATAATAGAGATCGCCATAATGACCTTCCCGGCTTCCAGCACAAAGGATTTCACGCTTTCATACATCGTAAACCCGACATGCCCCCAGCGCGGCAGCTTGTAGGAAGGCATTTCTAGCATGAAATAACTAGGCTCTTTTCTTGGAATAAATAATGATAGCAGCCAGGCGGAACCTAATGCACCCAGCAGACCGAGCAGGTAAAGCCCAAAGAGCACAAGTCCTTGTACATTAAATATCCCCAATACTTTCGACTCCGGTACCACTACGGCTATCAGGATCGCGTAAATGGGTAACCGTGCGGAACAACTCATCAGAGGCGTCACCAGGATCGTCAGCAAACGTTCATAGCGACTGCTGATGCTGCGTGTGGTCATAATGGCCGGAACCGCACAAGCGACACCCGAAATGAGTGGTACCACACTGCGGCCATTGAGCCCGAAACGGCGCATAAGCTTATCCATGATTACCATCACGCGGGCCATATAACCGGACTCTTCAAGGATCGCGACCAATGCAAAAAGGATCGCTATTTGCGGAATGAATATGATGATCCCCCCGATACCGGCCATGATACCGTCGGTAATGAGGTCGTTCAGGACTCCCGCGGGCAGCGCGCCTTTCACCCATTCAATCGCGGCGGCGGTGCCGGCATCGATCATATCCATCGGGTAAGACGCCCAGGCGAAAATAGCCTGGAACACAACGAGCAATACCAATGCAAAAGTCACATATCCCCAAACACGGTGCAGCAGGATGCTATCCAGCTTCCGTGTCCAGTAGGGTTGTTCGGTAGCGCCTTCGGATTTGACGGCTTTGGAAACGATCGGTTTGATTTTCTCGTAGCGGGCGATGGTCTCGTTAGCAAGGAAGTTGTTTTCATCGAAACCATATTTCTCGATCAGCGCATCAAGCCTGGCCCTTACAGGTTGTTCGAGGAAAGAAAAGTTATCGTGCTGGCAAACATATTGCAGCGCAACGTAATCATTGTCCAGGTGATGAATCTCCTTTACCTCATTGATCAGCCCTATCTCATTGTCTTTGGGTTGATAGAAATATTGCAGAGCAGGCTTTTCCGTGCGCTCCACAACCTGTTTTACGGCCTCTTTCAAACCTTTCATGCCCTCGCCCGTACGCGCATTGATGCGCACAACAGGCACATTGAGCTGCATCGCAAGTTGTACCGCATTCACGGTCAGGTTCATACTTTCGGCTACGTCGAGCATATTCAATGCCAATACCGACGGAATACCCAGATCATTGATTTCGGTGAAAAGCAAGAGGTTCCGTTGGAGGTTGGAAGCATCAGCCACAATCACCACCACGTCGGGAAAATCGGGGTGCTGTGGGTTGGCCAGGATATCCATCACCACCGTTTCGTCCTTCGATTTGGGATAAATACTATATGTACCCGGCAAATCGACCAGCGTCACGTGCGCGTCGTCGTGCCCGTTGGCGGCGGCAATGCGGAATGTCCCTGATTTCTTCTCGACCGTCACCCCCGGGAAATTGCCTGTTTTCTGGCGCATTCCGGTGAGTGCATTAAATAGCGTAGACTTGCCGGCATTCGGGTTACCTACCAGCGCAACTTTAATATTTCCCTGTTTCAATGGAGAGGCTGTATGCGGAACGCAATCTTTACTCTAATTCAATCACTGCGGCTTCGTTCAAACGGAGCGACAGGCTGTAATGCCCGCCGACGTTGATGCAGATCGGGTCACCGAAAGGCGCAATCGCATCCAGCCGCACTTCACAACCCGGCAAACAGCCCATTTCGAGCAGTTTGAGCGACATTGCACGGTCTGTGAATGATTTGATTATGCCTTTTTCACCCTTTTTAAGGTGGGAAACGGTACGAGCCGACATACGTTCCTTATTTAGATTCATTTTATTTAAAGTACAAATAAAGCACTCTCAGTCGGTAAATCAAACTTTACTCCTGCTAATGTGCCTACCGTTCGCCAAATCATTCAAAATCCTGACCGTTTTATTATTTCCCTCCGGCTTTGTGTCGTACTTTTGCAGCGCGAAACGAAGTACCGAAGCCGGAAAAAGCGACGCTGGTTACAATCAACAAGTAAATCGAAAGCGGAAAGCCTCTGGCCCGAAGCCGACACCATATCACCTTGAACGAGATTAAGACCCTGATCTGGAAAGAAGTAACACTGGAATGGCGCCAGAAATATGCCATCAGTGGAATGCTGCTTTACGTGGTCAGTACCGTATTTGTTTGTTATCTCAGTTTTAATCTCCGCAGAAATCAGCTGACCCCGATCGTTTGGAATACCCTGTTCTGGATTATTCTGCTCTTCACGGCGGTCAATGCCATTGCCAAAAGTTTTTCGCAGGAACGCCACGGGCGCTTGCTCTACTATTACAACCTGTGCAGCCCCCAAGCCATTATCATTTCCAAAATCATCTATAACTCGCTGGTTATGGCGGTGTTGTCGGTGCTAGGATTTGTGTTCTACGCATTTGTAATGGGCAACCCTATTCAGGACAATGGCCTGTTTTCGATCTGCATCCTGTTGGCGTCCACCGGTTTTGCATCCGTTCTCACACTCATTGCAGGCATAGCGTCGAAGGCCGACAACAGCGCCACGCTCATGGCTGTGCTCAGTTTCCCGATCATCCTGCCGATGCTGCTTATGACGATCCGTTTGGCCAAAAATGCCATGGACGGTCTCGACTGGTCGGTCAGCACGGATGAAATCACCACACTATTATCGATCGATCTGATAGTAATTACGCTCAGCTACCTGCTTTTTCCTTATTTATGGAGAAGCTGAAAAACAACAGGTTACAGGGCACAACTTTTAAAGCACTAGTTTAAAATGAGAAAGATCTGGTGGAAAATCCTCTGTGTTGTGATCATCTTCTACGTGATCATCATGGGATTTATCGGTCCCGTTCCACGCCTTGCCATTATCAATGAAAGTATCCGCAATACCTACTTCCATGTAGCCTTGTGGCTCGCCATGACGACGCTGCTGCTGCTGTCGATGGTATTTTCAATCCGCTATTTAACGAAGGGCAATATCAAAGACGACGACATCGCGAGCGAAGTAGCGAAAGCCGCTATTTTCTTCGGAATACTAGGTTGTTTGACGGGCTCCGTATGGGCCAATTACACGTGGGGCGATCCCTGGCCGAACGATCCCAAACTGAATGGTGCGGCAGTGGGTATCCTCATTTACCTCGCCTACCTCTTGCTCAGAAGCTCCTTCGAAGACGAGCAGCGCCGTGCAAGGATTTCTTCGGTTTACAACATTTTTGCATTCGCGGTTTTCATCCCGATCATTTACATCCTGCCTCGCCTCACCGACTCTTTGCACCCGGGCAGCGGCGGCAATAGTACATTCGGATCTTATGATTTCGACAACAATATCCGCAAGGTATTTTACCCTGCCGTGATCGGTTATATCCTGCTCGGATTGTGGATTGCGGAGCTGAGAATCCGCATCAAGCAAATCAATCGTGTGCGGGAGGAAGCATTGATCGAATCGGGCAAGCTCTGAGCATTTTGGCCCAATTTGGCCCATTTACAAACGTTTCAAAGTAAATTTTCGTTAAGGTTTAGTCCACTCATATATACAATGAAAAGAATTTCCCTCATCCTCCTGACGTTGCTGGCGGTTTCCGGCAACTTGTTCGCACAGGCGGGCGACACTTCCGTCGAAATGGCCGACAGGCTCCGTGCCGATGGCAAAATCTGGGTCGTGGTGGCGGTAGTAGCCGTGGTTTTCGCAGGATTGGCTGTCAACCTCTTCCGAATCGATTCCAAATTGAAAAAGATTGAAAAAGACCTCAATATCAAGTAAGCCCCTATGAAAAAGATACAGATATTCGGATTGGTGGTCATTGCGGTTGCAATTGGTATTATTGTTTCAACCGCCGGTGATGCAAGTACTTATGTCGATTTTACCAAAGCCAAAGAAATGGCTGCGGATGGTGACGGTGAGAGCATTCACGTAGTAGGCAAACTCAAAAAAGACGCTGCGGGCCAGATCCTGGAAATGGAGTACCGCCCCGAAATTGACCCTAACCTGTTCGTTTTCACATTGGTTGATAACAATAATGTGGAACAGAAAGTGGTCTACAAAAACACCAAACCGCAGGATTTCGACAAATCCGAGCAGGTCGTAGTAGTAGGCAAAATGCGGGACGGCTCATTTTCAGCCGAGAAAATCCTCATGAAATGCCCGTCGAAATACGAAAACGGTAAAATGGAAACCACGGAACATACTGCAAAACAATCATGATTCACAGTACGATCGGAAGTGCAGGGCACCTGCTGGTTATAGTCGCGTTTGTAACGGCCATTCTGGCGACGTTCGCTTATTTCAAGGCGGGCATTGCAGGTGGTACCGTAGAAGAAACGCAAACATGGAAAAAGTTTGCGCGCGGCGTGTTCTGGGTGCATTTGGCAGCCGTGATCGGTGTGGTGTTCTCGCTCTACTGGATCATCGGTAACCATTATTTCGAATACCATTACGCGTGGAAAAACTCCTCGCTGTCCCTGCCTACGGGCTACACCATTTCCAGTTTCTGGCAGGACCAGGAAGGTAGCTTCCTTCTCTGGATTTTCTGGAACGTGGTACTCGGCGCGATATTGATTTTCTCAAATCGCTCATGGGAAGCACCGGTTATGACCGTTTTCGCATTGGTACAGGCATTTCTCACGTCGATGATCCTCGGTGTGGTAATCCCCGGCCTCGATCTTAAAATCGGTTCTACGCCGTTCCTCTTGCTGAAAGAGGTAATGCCCGACTTGCCGGTATACAAAATGGACCCGAATTTCATCCCGAAAGACGGTAACGGTCTCAACCCATTGTTGCAGAACTACTGGATGGTGATCCACCCTCCTACCCTGTTCCTGGGCTTCGCGAGCACGCTCATCCCGTTCTCGTTTGCGATAGCAGGCCTTTGGACCAAAAAGATTCACGAATGGATCCGTCCTGCATTGCCATGGTCGTTGTTTTCGGCACTGGTTTTAGGTGTGGGTATATTAATGGGTGCCTACTGGGCTTACGAAACGCTCAACTTCGGGAGCTACTGGAACTGGGATCCCGTTGAGAACTCATCCATCGTCCCCTGGATCGTACTCGTAGCGGCGGTACACGTAATGATTATCGCAAGACGGAATGCGACTGCATTGAAAACGTCGTTCATCCTCACCATCGCGACATTTATTCTCGTACTTTATTCGACATTCATGACCCGCAGCGGTGTGCTCGGTAATGCTTCGGTACACTCGTTCACCGACCTTGGTCTTTCGGGTCAGTTGCTGATTTACCTTTTCACATTCATGATCGTGTCGATCGGCTTGCTGGTGGCACGCTGGAAGTCTTTGCCGAGTGATGAAGAAGAGGTTTCGACCTACTCACAGGAATTCTGGATTTTTATCGGTGCTACACTACTTTGCCTTTCCGGCTTCCAGATCATCGCTACCACTTCCATTCCGGTTTATAACAAAATCGCGGAAGCATTCGGTGCCGTATTGAATATGGCACTACCTGCCGACCAGGTGGCGCACTATAACAAATTCCAGCTCTGGTTCTTTGCATTGATCATCGTTTTGACGGGCGTAGGTCAGTATTTCTGGTGGAAAAAAACAGGCAAAGGCAAGTTGCAGGCATTGTACAACCCGCTATTGGTGGCATTGCTGATCAGCGCGGCGGTCATTACATTCAAACAGGTTCGCGATATTCAATACATCGCATTGCTAACGACTTCGATCTTTGCGATCGTGGCGAACGGCAATATCCTGCTGAACATTATCCGTGGAAATTATAACCTTTCGGGCGGCGCAATTACGCACATTGGTGTGGCGCTGATGCTGATTGGTATTTTGTTCTCGTCGGCTTATACCAAAGTCGTTTCGATCAACAACTCAGGCCTGATGATCTCCCGCAGTGAGGAATTTACAGCCAACGACAACAAGGAGAATAAGGAAAACATCACCCTCTGGCTCAACAAACCTGAGAAAATGGGTGATTATATGCTCACCTGGCGCGACGTACGCGTAGAGCCACGCAACATCCCGGGCTACATTCCAAAGAGCTGGGTGGATATTGTTGAAGGTGATTTCCACGCCGTAGCTTTGCGTGACATTGAAATCGATGGAAAGAAGTACAACAAAAAGGGTGATACACTCGAAATCTTCCCTGAAAACTTCTATTACGAAATCGAATACCGCGAGCCTTCGGGCAAGATATTCACCCTCTTCCCGCGCGTGCAGATCAACCCGCGTATGGGAGGGATCGTGTCTTCGCCGGATATTCAGCGCAAGGTGGATAAGGATTTGTACACCTACGTTTCAATGGTGACCAACCCGACCGCAGAGCCGGTTTGGAGCCAGAGCGAGAACTTTACGATCAACCTTCGCGATACATTCTTCGTAAACGACTACGTGGCCATTCTCGACAACGTGGTGCGCACCGAAGATGTGGAAGGGATCAAACTCGGTCCGGGCGATGCGGCTGTGAAGGCGATCATCCGCGTGCTGGATAAGGACAAGGAGTTTGTGGTGACACCTTCTTTCGTAATCCGCGACCGCATGGTGGCGCGCAAGCCGGAAGTAAGCGACGAGCTGGGCATGCGCATTCAATTCAACGAAATCAACCCGCAAACAGGCCAGTTCACGTTCGGTGTAAATACCACCCAGCGCGATTTCATCGTCATGAAAGCGACCGAAAAGCCATTGATCAACATCCTGTGGCTCGGTACATTCGTACTCGTTATCGGTTTCGTGATGGCTACCATCCGCCGGTTCAGGGATTTCGTCAAAATGCGTAACAAGGAAAGCGCAGCTGCGGAACCTAAGGCCAAAGCAAAGCCGAAAGTGCAAACCGCATAAGCGATTCATTTGAAATACATTACAAAGCGTTCCGGCCTTCAAAAACCGGAACGCTTTTCTTTTGAATACCAGAAACTAAGTAAACCAGCCTCTCGCTAAAGGTTTATTTGAGTTGCGTATATAGGTCTGTAATTTGCGGCACTCAATCGACCTCATTACATCATGGACAAGCCGCAACAGACCTCCCGGCGCGAGTTTCTGCGCCAATCAGCCCTGCTCGCAGGTGCTTCAATTATTTCTTCCCGCTCTTTCGGAAACATTTACATTGGCAAACAAACCCGCGTGATCGTGATCGGCGCCGGTTTCGCCGGGCTGGCCGCCGCCTATGCCCTGAAACAGAAAAATGTCGATGTCACGGTGCTCGAAGCCCGGAACCGTATCGGCGGCAGGGTATTCTCCCATACGATTGATCCCAAAGAAAACCTTGTTGTCGAACTCGGCGCCGAGTGGGTAGGCAACTCCCACGAGCGGGTGCGCGCGTTGTGCGACCAATTTAAAATACCACTCCTCAACAACCAGTTCGATACCCATCTCATTTACCAGAACCAATATTCCAAGGCCAATGCGTGGGATTTCACGGATAACTGGAAAGCTAAAATAAAAACGCTGCTCGAAGGCTACAAAAAGCTGGACGAGAAACAGAAAGTCGAACTCGACAGCATTGACTGGTGGCGCTACCTCGTCAACAATGGCTGCGAGGGCAAAGACCTTATCTTCCGGGAACTGCTCGACAGCACCGATTTCGGCGAGAGTATCCGGCACGTATCGGCCTACATTGCGCTGGCCACATTCGCAGAAAGCAGCGAAAAGAACGAAATGGATTTGAAGATGCAGGGCGGCAATACCATGCTCGCTAAGAAATTTGCGGAAGAGATTGGAAACGATCGCGTGCTGACCGGCCATGCCGTGAAACGCATCGAACAAAAAGATACGGTGAAGGTAACCTGCGAAAATGGCAAGACTTTCGAAGCCGACAAGCTTATCTGCGCCATTCCGACATTTGCGATCCGGAACATTCAATGGGAACCCGGCTTGCCGGCAGAGAAGATTCAGGCCATTAACGAGCTGCAATATGCACGCATCAACAAGAATGCCATTTTGTTCAAAAAACGTTTCTGGAAGGACGAAAGCTTCGACCTCATTACCGACCAGACACCGCATTATTTTTACCACGCTACCAAAAATCAGCCATCGCAAAAGGGCGTGCTGATTTCCTACACGATCGGGGAAAAAGCTGAGCTCATTTCCGCGCAAAACGACGACTGGAAAAAGCAAATGCTGGGCCAAACGCTCAACCCCTATTTCCCGAAGGCTCAAAAGTTGATCGAGTCGCAAGCCAATTACTATTGGGGAACCGACAAGATTTCACAAGGCGCATATGCCATGTACGGGTTGAACCAGTGGTACACCACCCGTCCTGCATTGCAGAAACCTTTCCTGCACACCTCTTTCGCCGGTGAACACCTCGCCGACTGGCAGGGGTTCATGGAAGGCGCGGTGGTCACCGGCGAAATGGCAGCGGCAGAGATTACAGCGGTTTAAAACCTCAATCCAAGCCGGGTAAAGAAAAACGCCCCGTTGCTACCCATTTGCACAGGGTCCCAGGCACCGCCCGATTCGGTCAGGGCGGGCTGGAACTTGTCGGGGTACACGTTGAAGATATTGCTGCCGCCGATCGACAGTGACACATTTTTGGTAAACTTATAATTCAGAGTAAGGTCTGTCTGAACTTTGGGACTATATGTATCGATCATATAGTCCCAGTTCGCCAACTTGATTTCGCCGAAACGGATAAACCGCAGCATGGCACTGAACTTGCTCACGGAGTAGTCGAAAGTGAGGTTGATTTTTGAAGGCGGTGCCGAGGCCAGTACAAAACGGCGTTCGCGCTCGTCGAAATAAATGTCTTCTTTGCCGGCCAGCTTCGGTACCGTGTTCACCGGACCTAATTCCATCCAGTTAAAGTTCGCAGCTACGGTGGTGCTGAGCCTCCCGGCTCCCAGCGCCGCCGAATGTGCCACGATTACGTCCACTCCTTTGGTGGTTGTGTACTCCAATGCATTGGTAAAGAATTGCGCCTTCCCTACCCGCAGGGCTTTCAGCAAATCGCCGATATCCTCATCGTCATCACTAAATTGGCCCGTCAACACCACGCGGTCTTTTACTTTCACATAATACCCGTCGACCGTTACAGAAAGTCCTGCGGCCGGCGTGAAGGTGATCCCCAGGCTGCCGTTCAAGGATGTTTCCTGTTTCAACTGGGGAATGCCCAATGCCTTCGTTACGGCGCTATTGTTGTTTGCAAGCAGCACCTCCACAGGCTGGCCGTTCACGAAATTGGTAAATGTCGAATTGAAATACTTCTGGGCCAGCGACGGCGCACGGAAGCCTGTACTCACCGACCCACGCAGCGCCAATGCTTCGGTAACCTTATAGCGCAAGCCCAGCTTACCATTTAAAGTACTACCGAAATCACTGTAACGCTCGAAACGACCGGCTACATCTATCAGGAACTGCTTGGTAACGTCGGCTTCCAGATCTACATAAGCGCCTACATTGGAACGGCTGCGGTTCGTCACATCCGCCGGGCTATAACCGGGGAACCCCTGGGAGCCGCCTGCAAATTCGGGATCATAGTTGCGGTAAGAAGCCTCCTCACCCGCAAAGATCTTGTAGCGTTCCTTTCTGAATTCGGCCCCGAAAGCAACGTTCAGGCCTTGCATAAAGGTTTTATAATACCGGCTGATATTCAGGTTAACCACATTTTGCCCCAGTTGAAAACCGCCCGCGTCGAACGAAGTCTGCGAACGCTCGCCTAACGACCTGTTCAGCGAGTTTTTAACTCCAAAATGAAACTTGTTGAAACCATAGGTATTACTCAAATCAATATCCCACGATTTCCAGACGCCGCGAATACCTGCTGCTACCGAGCGGTCCTTGATCTTACTGGTAATGATCGGATCAAAGCCATTTGGGTAAATGGAAGGGATATTCCGGTCGTCGTCCGCGAAGCGCGTCCACGCGTACGCATCACCCTTACGCTCGTTGAGGCCCCCGAAGCTGTAAACCTGGAAATTACTGCCTACCGGTATTTTCGCATTATAGTACACCGCCGCATTGCGGATCTCTGGATCGCCATACTGCCGGCGGGCAAGGTCCGATTCACTGGCCACCGTGTTGGCGCGATTGGTATGGTCGCGGGAGTTATAGTCGGCTGTCACGTTGAGGAACCCCTTTTTCGCGATCTTCACACCGTAGTTTGCATTGACATTGTAGTTCAATCCATCAAACGACTTGTCGTCGAAACGATACTTCGCCTTGAACATTCCGGCGTTTGCATTCACGGCCAGCTGGTTCGTCGTTTCTTTCAAAACAATGTTGATCACCCCCGCAATGGCGTCCGAGCCGTATTGTGCAGCCGCGCCGTCGCGCAGGATCTCGATACGCTCGATGGCGGCGGCGGGAATGGCATTCAGGTCGGTGCCGGTGTTCCCTCTCCCGCGCGAGCCGAAGAGGTTGACCAATGCGGACTGATGCCGGCGTTTACCATTGATGAGTACCAACGTCTGGTCGGGACCGAGCCCGCGCAGCGAAGCCGGGTCGACGTGGTCGGCTCCGTCGGAGCCTGTCTGGCGGTTGGAGTTAAAAGAAGGCGCAGCAAACTGTAAAAGTTGGTTCACATCCAGCTGCCCCTGCTTGGTGGTTACCTCGCGGATGTCGATCACATCCACGGGCGCGGGCGTGTCGGTCGAGGAGCGGTTCAGGTTTCGTGAACCGACCACCGTTACCTGGTTCAGTACCGTGGCGTCTGCCAGCGCAAAATCCTGGCTGGCAGCGCCGTTCAATTCTCTTTCCAGTTTGTTGTAACCAACGTAGGTCACCACGAGCGTCGCATTGTTATAGCCCACGGTAAGGCTGTATGCGCCATTTCCATCGGTAACGGTACCATTGCCGGTACCCTTTTCCAGAACGGAGGCGCCAGTCAGCGGGTCCCCTTTTTCATCGGTAACCTTCCCGGTCACTTTCAGGCCCTGCGCATAACAATAACAGGAGAGGAACACGAAAAGCCATGTTTGGTAGATTCGTTTCATAATATCGAAATAAGGTGCTCTTATTGCCAATAATGCAATTTTTAGACTAAAAACAAACATTACGCAGAATAAAATTTTATAAAACAGATATTTGTCAAAATTTATTTAAACTACCAGTTACATAATCACAAAATGTAACATTTCCGGGCAAAAGCTTTTTCGAACTTCCTGCGTTTCAAGGAGCTTGATGTGTATCTTTGCCGGTAAATTGTATTTCCCTATTCTGATTTCCTATGGTATCCGAACTGATCAAATCGGCATTAGGCCGCCTGCGCATCATTGCATTTCTTGAAGGCATTTCTTTTATCGTACTCCTGGGCGTCGCAATGCCCCTTAAATACTTTGCGGGTATCCCGCAGGCTGTGCGTATTGTGGGCATGGCGCACGGTGTACTCTTCATCCTCTTTGTCCTCCTGCTCATCCAGGTTGCCACTGAAAAAAGCTGGTCGTTCAAAAAATCGGCTTTATCGTTCCTTTCTTCGCTGGTACCATTCGGGACTTTCTATGCTGATTCCCGCTGGTTCAGAAACTGAGTATCCATGAACCTTTTATATTCCTAAACATCCCCTGAACCAAGTGCTACGTACCTTTATCCTAACCCCTTTCATTTTCTGTTTCATCATTTTCCAAAGCATTGCCCAGAAGCCGAACGAAAACTACCAGTACCACATCCATTCTGCCACTTCACCCATCAAAATTGATGGCGTAGCAGACGATGCGGCATGGTCTGCCACCGAAACAGCCAAAGACTTTTTTATGATCACGCCGATGGATACCAGCTTTTCCAAGGCGCTGACCGACGTGAAACTGTGTTATGACAAACACAACCTGTACATCCTGGTGGTCAACTACAAGCCCGTCAATGGCTCATTGATCGTCGAGTCGCTCAAACGCGACTTTGCATTCGGGAAAAACGATAACTTCCTGCTTTTTATGGACACCTTCGATGACAAAACCAACGGTTTTTCATTCGGTGCAAATGCGGCAGGTGCGCCCTGGGACGGCCAGCAGGGCGACGGCGGTACCGTCGATCTCAGCTGGGATAATAAATGGGTGAGCGCTGTGAAGAACGAGGACGACAAATGGGTGTGGGAAGCAGCCATTCCGTTTAAAAGTATCCGTTACAAGCCCGGTATTTCGCGCTGGGGAATCAATTTCAGTCGTCAGGACCTGACGATCTCCGAAAAATCTTCCTGGGCGCCGGTGCCGCGCCAGTTCCCCTCCGCGTCGCTCGCGTATACGGGTGTACTCGTGTGGGACACGCCTCCACCGACGCCGGGCCCGAACATTTCGGTGATCCCCTACGCGGCCATGCGCATGACCAAGGACCACCAGAACGACCTTCCTACCAAATACAAACCCACGATAGGGGGTGATGTAAAAATCGGATTAACGCCGTCGCTCAATCTCGATTTGACCGTCAATCCCGACTTCTCACAGGTGGATGTGGACGTGCAGCAAACCAACCTCGACCGTTTCGAGCTGTTCTTCCCCGAGCGCCGGCAATTCTTCCTCGAAAACGCCGATCTTTTTGCCAATTTCGGGTACGCTACCATCCGGCCGTTCTTCTCGCGGCGCATTGGTCTGGGGGTGCCGATCCAGTTTGGTGCCAGAATGAGCGGTAAAATCAATAAAAACTGGCGCATAGGTGTGCTCGATGTGCAAACCGGCGCCAACGATACGCTGACACCCCACAACAACTACGCCGTGTTCGCATTGCAACGGCAGTTGCTGGCACGTTCCAATGTGCGGTTCATATTCGTAAACAAAGACGCGACTAATTACACCCTGGAAAGGCATTCAGCCACCAACCGTTACAACCGGAACATCGGTGCGGAGTTTAACCTGGCGAGCGCCAAAAACCTCTGGACCGGAAAGGTAATGTTCCTGAAATCGTTCACGCCGGGCAAATCCTCCGACGATTTCACCCACGCCGCCGACCTGAAATTCACCAAAGCGAACTTAATATGGCAATGGCAGCACGAGTATGTGGGCAAGAATTACAATGCGGAAGTAGGTTACGTGCCCAATGCCGTGCGGATGGGCTATTACAAAATCAGCCCCAACGTCGCCTATTTGTTTTTCATTAAGCACAACAAAATCATCAGCCACGGCCCCAAGCTCGTGAGCAATATTTACTGGGATAAGAAGTTTGATGTGAGCGACAAGGAATTCATTTTGTCCTACAACATCAACTTCATCAACCGTGCGACGATAGCACTGTGGGGTTCGAGCAATTACGTGCGTTTGTTGCGCCCGTTCGATCCTACGAACCTGGGCGGCTCCACATTGGCCACTGGTACCGAACACAACTGGAAAGCCGTTGGTTTCGACATCGTTTCCGGTCCGCAGAACCGATTTACCTACCTCGCATCGGGTATCCTGGGCGGGTATTACCAGAATGGCAAGCGCAACAACCTCAAAGCTGAGCTCGGTTACCGCGTGCAGCCCTACGTAGCCATTACGATGGCCGGTAATTACAACGATATCCGCCTTCCCGAGCCCTGGAAACGCACCCAGCTCTGGCTCGTAGGCCCACGCGTGGACGTGACCTTTACGAACAGCCTCTTTTTCACGACATTCATGCAGTACAACAACCAGGCCGACAATATCAACCTGAATGCCCGTCTGCAATGGCGCTACAAGCCGGCGTCCGATCTTTTTATCGTTTATACCGACAACTATCTGCCTGAGAACTTCCGGGTCAAGAACCGCGCGATCGTTCTCAAATTCACCTATTGGTGGAATCTTTAATAGAACACCTCGATATTCTTGCTTTTAAGCTGACTCAACTGCTCGCTGTATTTACGCTCGGCATCCTGTCCTAAAAACGGGTTGCCACGTAAATGCAGCTTGTCGAGCTTCCGGATCTGCAAAAGCTGCACGGGGAAATCCGGGAAGTTGTTGGACGACAGATCGAGTTCCTGCAAATTGGTGAATGCTACCAGTTCGGCCGGAAATGTGGTGAGCCAGTTGTATCCGAGGTCGACAATGCGCAATTCCTTCATGCGGGTAATGCGCTCGGGAAGCTTGCTCAAATGGTTATGATGGGCATAAAGCGTATGCACGCTTTTCAGCTTGTCGATACGCTTGGGCAATGCAGTGAGCTGGTTATGGGAAACAGCGAGGTGAGTCAGGCGTTTCAGCTTCGTGATTGATTTCGGCAAGGTTTCGAGCTTATTATAATAAACATCCAGCACTTCCAGGTTGCGCATTTTGCCGATGCCTTTGGGTAATGCAGTGAGTTCGGCTTTGTAGAAATTAATATCTTTCACGGGTTTCAGTTTCCGGAAACTAGCATCAGTCAGGCCGCTTATCCGGTTGTTTCCGAGCCAGAGTGTTTCGAGTCTTTTGCAATTCCGTGCTGCACGCGGAATGTCGGTAATGAGGTTCTTTTGCAGGTTGAGCAGTTGCAACGACTTGTTTTTACTGATATTAATGCTGTTGTCCCGCAATATATTCTTGCTCAGATCGAGGTGCCGCAGTTTCGGCAGTCGGGCCATGTCGAGGTACACGGTTTCAATGTCATTGTCAACCAAAAACAACTCTTCCACATTTGGAAAGCGGTATACCACGTCGGGAACGGCTGTCAACAGGCTCTGGCCCAGGTTCAGCGACTTTACTTTCAGCGTATCTTTCATCGCCAGCGCCTTCGCCAGGCCGGTTATTGTGCTGTCTTTTTGCGTTTCCCGTTCTTGTGACGCTTCGGGTTGAAAACTCACAAATGTAGTCAGCACGGCTTTCGAGCCCACGGTCCTCCGCGAGACGATCTTGGCAAGGTAAGGCGTAATTTTGGCTGAGATAATAGCCGACAGCGAGTCCTTATTTTTAGGCCCGTCCTCCTGATTGCCATTCATCATCCTGAAACGCTGGGTTCCGATGTCGAAAATGAGGTAGTCGATTTTCCCTTCCGCATTCAGGTAAAGGGTGTTCCAAAAAGTAAGATTGCTGAATTTCTCTTTGTCGAGCATTTGCTCATACATATCCTGAAATGCCTTTTGCATACTGAACGGCGTTTCCAGTTGAGCGCCATCGGGCCTATCGAAGTCCTTGTCGAGTTTGCGCCAGAGCTTTTTCGCCTCCGCATCTTTGCGACTGAGCACCACAGGCTGCGCCAGCAATCCAAAGCCGGCGAAGAGAAGAAAAATAGTTAGGAATATTTTCATGACAGGCAATATTAAGTGAGCACACAAACATAACTAAAAGGCTAGTTATATTATTATACTTACTTATATATTTTCCTATTCAATGAGCAATGAGTCAATGTGCCGCACTAAATGCCGTTAGGCATGTAACAACAATGCTCCGGAATTACGCAGCCACGTGTTATTGTTGTTGCATCCCTGACGGGATTTTGAAAAACGGGCGACATTATTTACTACCAATATTATATCGCTACGCGATTCACGCATTCCATTCCACGGCAACCCATTGAATCATTCGGTCATTCAAAATTCACTCATTCACACATTCACTCATTCAAAATTTTACTTGCTCCGCTCAATCGTATATTGAACGAGCTGTTCCAGCGACCGTCGGTGCGGCGAATCGGCGAATTCATTAAGTAACGTGAGCGCCTCCTTCACATACCTTTCCATCACCTCCTGCGCGTAACGCAATCCGCCCGATTCTTTCACGAATGCGATGACCTCGCTTACCTTGTTGGGCTTGTGGCTTTCGTTGCGGATAATGTTGATAATGCGGCGTTTTTCCATCCAGGATGCGTGGTTGAGTGCGTAAATGAGCGGGAGCGTCATTTTTTTCTCCTTGATATCGATGCCCAGCGGCTTGCCGATCTCGTCTTCGCCGTAGTCGAATAGGTCGTCCTTGATCTGGAACGCCATACCCACCTTCTCGCCGAATGCGTGCATTTTGTCCACCACTTCCTTTGCAGCGCCTACCGAGCTGGCCCCGACTGCGCAGCATGACGCGATCAGCGAAGCGGTTTTCTGCCGGATGATTTCGTAGTAAACTTCTTCATTAATATCCAGTCTCCGCGCCTTTTCGATTTGCAGCAACTCGCCTTCGCTGAGCTCGCGAACGGCAGTAGAAACGATTTTCAGGATTTTGAACTCTTCGTGATCGACCGAAAGCAATAAGCCACGTGACAGTAAGTAGTCCCCCACCAGTACGGCGATCTTGTTTTTCCACAATGCATTGACAGAGAAGAATCCACGACGGTAGTTCGAGTCGTCCACCACATCGTCGTGTACCAGAGTAGCCGTATGCAGCAACTCGATCATCGCACCACCGCGGTAGGTCGATTCGGCAATATCACCACAAACTCCCGCGGACAGGAACACGAACATCGGGCGCAGCTGTTTACCTTTCCGCCTCACGATATAGTTCATGATCTGGTCCAAAAGCATTACTTCGCTTTTCATAAACTGGCGAAACTTCTGCTCGAAAGCTTTCATTTCATCCGCAATAGGAGCCTGGATATCCTTTATTGAAAGGGTCATATTCATGTACGAGGGCTAAAAGGTCCCTCCTGATAATAAAAGGACGCGAACAGGGGCATGAGTTTGTGAATATGTTCGTTTAACCCTCTGAACTCTGATCTTCAAATTTGGAATAAAATCTTCTGTTTACATCAATTTTAAACCGAAAATGTTTAGAATTGGACAAAGGCAAACGCGCCGAAAACCGGCAAAACCCCGCGGCCAATGGCCGAATTACAAACTAAACCACGTAAACCAGTCGATATGAAAGCACTCGTTCTCGGCGGAGGGTCCATGAAAGGAGCATTTCAGGTAGGTGTGATCCAGGCAGTCCTGGAAAATGGCTTTGAACCTGAAATGGTGTACGGAATTTCCGTAGGCTCGCTGAATGCCACATTTCTGGCAAATGAAACCGGCAAGCAAATGGCCGAAAATAAGAAGATAGACTGGCCGCTGGCAGGCCGTAAGCTGCTCGAATTCTGGATCAAGAATATCACCCAACCGCAGGATATTTCTACGCTGCGCTCCAGGGTAATGCTGGGGATGAATACGCTCATGAGCCGGTTCGACGGCATCGTGGACCCGTCGCCGCTGCACCACCTCATCCGTAAGCACCTCAACGACGACTACCTCCGCGATACGCCTGTTAAAGTAAAAGCCGGGGCCGTAAATATCGAAACCGGGGAAATGAAATATGTTTCCACGCAGGACCCGCATTATGTGGATTTTGTGTACGCCAGTTCGTCCATACCGATGCTGATGCCGGCCGTTGAAATCAACGACCAGCTTTATCTTGACGGTGGCTTACGCGAGGTAGCGCCCATACGTGAGGCCATCGAGGACGGCGCCACGGAAATCATCCTGATCGGTTGCCACTCTCCCCTGCTCTACCAGCCCGAAGGCATCAATACACGCAACCTGATCACATTGATCGAGCGCGTCAGGGATATTACCGTGAACCAGATCGTCAACAACAATATCCAATGGGCCGAGTCGTACGTCGACCGCTCGAACTTGCGGGGCAAACCCATGAAGTTGACGGTGGTAAGGCCTCTGACACCGCTCTTTCTCGATTTGCAGCATTTCAACTCGGAGGACATTTCCCGGCTGATCATCGAAGGTTACCGTGCAGGAGTGGAATCGATTTTGAAAGCCGAAAAAGGTGGAGATTCTGCGATCACCGACCCCGCTATCAACGGCTCCGCCATTCGCGACGCTTCTAAGCACGGGCCACTCCATACCGAATCAAATAATGTGACGTAAAATGAAGAAACCAACCCGGCAGGTCCTTACAGCGCTGCTATTGGCTGCCCTTTCACACACTGCCCAGGCCCAAACCGGCGATTGCCGGTTCAAAGATGCCGAAGCGCTTAAAAGCTATCTGAAACCGGGCAAACGCACCACGCCATTAATCATGGCTCATCAGGGTGGTACGGAAGACGGCTATCCCGGCAACAGCATGGCCACTTTCGAACGGACCTATTCCAAAGTCCCTTGCGTGCTCCTGGAAATAGATGTCCGCGCAACCGCCGACAGCCTGCTGGTGATCTCTCACGACGACGACCTTGCATTAAAAACCAACGGGAAAGGTTTGCTGAGTAAGAAGAAGTGGAAAGAAATCAGCAAACTGAGGCTAAAAGATCCCTATGGTTCCATGACGGAACACCCCATACCCACATTTCAGGAGGTGTTAAACTGGTCGGCCGGCAAGAATTTCGTACTGATTGTCGACAAAAAGCCGGAAACGAGCATTACCCAAACCATCAAAATGTTGCAAGGCACCGGGAATCTTTACAAATCCGTATTAATCTGCTATTCATTAAAAGAAGCGCAACTGGCGCATCAACTAGCGCCGCAGCTCATGCTCGCGGTCGGCTTCAACAGCCCGGAACATATAGATGCCGTTGAGCAGTCGGGCTTACCATTGGAGCAAATTGTAGCGCTCACGCCCCGGGAATTACAGGAAAGCTCTTTTTACCAACGCATTCACGATTTGAACGTAACATCTTCACTCGGCACCAATGGCAACATCGATACGCTTCAAGTTGCGGAATCGAGGCCCTTATACCAAAAGCTCCGGGACTCGGGCGGGCCGGATATCATCTGTACTGATAATCCGATTTTGGTGCAGAGTATTTTTTATAAGAAGGACTGAAAGGGAGGAAAGGGAGGATGGAGGAAAGGGAGAACGGAAGAAAGGGAGAAAGGAGGAAAAAGACCTATGGTCCAGCGTTAAGGCGCAGAGCGCCGTAAGATTTGTAGAAGGTGCAGCGCACCGTAGTAAAGGATCGATATAAACAAAACGAGCCCGCAATAATGCGGGCTCGTTGCTATTAGAAGGCTTGCTATTCCTAGTTAAAGATATAACGGATACCCAACTGGGCCTGCCAAACGTCGTTGATCGTTCTTGACTTCACGAACGCGTCACGAAGCAGAACTGTCTCGCCATTCACCACCTGCGTACCCATGCGGTAGGTAGGAACACCTTCTTTGGTTACGCTCGCGAAGTTAAGCGGGTTGGATTGTGTACTGTTTGAAGAAGCAGTTACCTGATTCGCTACACCCCATTTGTTGTTGATCATATTACCAACGTTGAAAATATCGGCACGGAGACGGATGATATTCTTCTTGTCTTTCTTGCCCACTTTCACGTAGAAATCCTGCTCCACAGTGATGTCAAAACGAGTCAGCCAAGGATAAGCACCACCATTACGCTCTGCATATTTGCCTTTTCGTTCTTTCAGATAAGGATGGTTGTCGATGTATTTCTGGAATGCCTCTGTCTGTTGCTCTGGCGAGAATGTGTAAACTTTCTTGTCAACAGTGGTAGTCAGCGTCTGGAAAGTAATGTCGGTTGCTTTGTTCGGAACAAAGATGAGGTCGTTATTCTGACCATCGCCGTTCATATCGGTTGAGCTGATGTAGGAGATTTTGGTACCGCTTGAAGATACACCACCCAATGTTACCATCGTAGCACCACCAAATTTACCACCATACTCCTTACGGTAAGAAACATAACCTACAAAACGGTGACGAACGTCATTACCTGAATAAGCCAGGTCAAGGTAGTTCAAGCCATTTACACCCGGTACGTTACCTTCTACCGTAGAAGAAACCGAAGCGATGTCCTTAGCCATACCGTAAGTATAACCTACCATTCCACCGAAACCGCGGGTAGCAGGTTTTTCGAGTTTACCAGTCAAAGAGTAAGAATATCCCTTGTTGGTGTTGGTCAGCACGTAAGTGTTTGAAACCTGGCTTGAAATCATACGCGCTGCTGTTGCCGCACTGCCGCTCAGACCGGAAGCCGGGAATCGATCGCGGGTATCAGGACCTGTAAACTGTGCGTTAGGCGCTTTCAGGTTTACGTCGATGTAGCGGAGCGAATTGTAGTTTTTGTTGAAAATACCTTCCACAGTTGCTACTACACCCCAGCCCAGCTGCTGGTCGATACCGATGTTGCTTTTCCAGATTTGTGGGAATTTCAGGTCTTCGTCCGATGCATTCACCTGATAGCCTTTCAATGGCTCGGTCAATGGCAATGGGGGGTTGTACCGGCTTGGATCCAGTGTAAATGGAAACGCAGTAGTATTGGCTCCTGCAACCGTAGCAGAGTTCACACCATTGTTACCCAACTGATTCGAAATCAACACGTAAGGAATACGGGAAAGGAACAAACCGGTTCCACCGCGAACCTGCGTGGTGCGGTCGCCTTTTACGTCCCAGTTGAAACCTACGCGTGGCGAAAGGTAAATGCGTGATTTTGGAACATTACCTGTATTCACATTATAACGGTCACCATTTGGGGATCTGAATGCAATGGTGTCTACAACGGCATTATAATACTGCTTGGAAGTATTAGGCATATTGATGTAGTCCGCGCGCAGACCGGCTGTCAGCTTGAAGTTTGGCGTAGCCTGGAATTCATCCTGTACGTACAAGCTGAAAGTCTGTGTTTTGAATGTCTGCCATGGAGCAGCGCCGCCTGGAAGCAATGAGTAGCGGTAGTTGAAACGAACGACGGTATCAGGAGCGGTTGTCAGGTTAGGGTTAGCCAGGTATGCATTCGCCGCATTCTTGAAATCCTGAATCGATTTGAACACCCAAACACCATTTGAAGTCGGGAAAAACAAGTTGTTCGACTTGAAATGCTCGTAAGACGCACCGGCAGTAAGGGTATGCTTTCCTGCGAAATAGGTCAGGTTGTCGGTGATGTTGAAAGTCGCGTAATCCAAACGGTTATTAGGTGTAAATGGATCTGAACCGATGGTGGTGTAGGTAGATCCGTCTTTCTGGATTTCGATCGTCGGGAAGATCGGCGCCTTGTATTTACGGTCTTCGATCTGTTTGTTGTAAGTAGCGATCAGGTTATTGGCAAATTTACCGCCGAAGTTCGAGTTCAATTCCGCTACGAATGAACGGGTATTGTCTTGAATGATGTAACCTGTGTTTTGCGGAGAAATAGCTGAAAGCGAGTTGGTACGGTTACCGAAACCTGCTGTGTTTGAGCTGTTGCTCTGGCTGATCAGCACGTCCGAATCCGAATCGTGGTGCGAGTAACGCAGTGTCAGCTTATGCTTGTCGCTGATGTTGTAGTCGATACGGCCGAGGAATTTCTTGCTGGTGTTCTCGTTGTTGAAGCCATCCAATGCGCCTACATTGTAACCAAACTTCTCTTGCATGAACGAAGCCAGGTCCTGCATGTCCGCGAGTGTCGTACGCGACACGTTGCTACCCGATTGTCCGCGGTTCAATACGTAATCGAGTGCGGGGCTTGAACGTTTTACAAACTCGCCATTTACGAAGAAGAACAATTTGTTCTTGATAATCGGACCGCCCAGACGGAAACCGGTTGTTTTTTCATTGAATTCAGCAACCTTGAATTCAGTACCGTCGATTTTCTTTCCTGCCAGGCTCTTGTTTTTGAAGAAGTGGAAAACCGAACCCGAGAATTCGTTGGTACCTGAGCGCGTTACCGCGTTGATACCTGCACCCGCGAAGCCCGACTGGCGTACGTCGTAAGGAGCGATGTTGATCTGTACCTCTTCGATCGCGTCCAGAGAGATCGCCGTAGAACCCGTACGACCACCTGCCTGCGCCTCGTTACCGAGACCGAAACCGTTGTTGAACACCGAACCGTCGATGGTGAAGTTGTTGTAGCGGCTATCCTGGCCACCGAAAGAGCGACCGTTGCTGTACGCATTGTACTTGGTAATGTCGTTGAGCGTACGCCCGAGTGTAGGGAGGCTCGTGATGAGGCCTTTGTTGAAAGTAGTAGCGGCACCGGTACGGTCGGAGCTGAAAATATCGCTTCCTGCACCGGTAACAATCACTTCCGCGAGGTCGGTGGTGCCGTCTTTCAGTTCGAAATTGACGTTGGCAGCCGTACCGAGGTTAGCGAAAATGTTTTCCTGAGATTGTTCATTAAAGCCTACGAAAGAGACGGTCACTTTGTAAGGACCGCCCACACGTACCGCGGGGATTGTGTAAAGCCCTTGCTCGTTGGTTACCGAGCCGTATTTTGTTCCTGATGGTTCGTGGATCGCAACGACCGTGGCGCCTGGGAGCACCTCGCCTTTGCCGTCTGCAACACGTCCCGTAATCGCTGATGAAGTAACCTGGGCTTGCGCCGCCGGTCCAAATAGAGAGAATAGAAGTGCGGTAACCGTGAGGCACACCGCCCGGAAGAGTAAACTTTTCCCGTTCATAAATTTGGTGATTTGGTTTGTAAGAATACTAGCGGATTCATTCAAGGAGGATGAATAATTGATGCAAAATAATAGCTTTTTACATTTACAAACAAAAGGCTAAATCCTACTAAAATGCAATACTAGTCTTCATAACTAGCTGATCTATTGAAATAATGCAGATTCGTGCACCAATACTTCAATATTTTTCATTTTATCAAATCATTAACAAATCCTGAGAAGGGCCAAAGGCTTTTGAAGAGCAGATTGGAGGCAGAAAAAAGATTTTTTATCTACGAAACAAGCAATTATTGTACCATGAGGTAACCGGCATTTAACAAATTGTTAAATTTTTGAAAGCCGGGATTTTTTTCCATACCGGAATTCCTTGCAACCTTTGTGCTGTAAGACGATCGACGGCCGACAACCGACCGCTGACCGCCGATCATGATTTCTTGTCGTTGGCCAACAGCGGATGACCAGAGATCGGCGGTCGACCGTCAGCTGTCGGCGGTCCTCCAACCCTATTCCAAAGTTCAACAACATTATGCAACTCAATTTCAAACAAATAGGCGAAACTGGCAAGCCCCTGATCATCCTTCACGGCGTGTTCGGCTTTCTGGACAACTGGCTTACCATCGGAAAAACGATTTCCGAACAGGGTTACCGCGTCTATCTGGTCGACCAGCGCGGCCACGGGCGCTCTCCGCACGAAGGCCCGCTCAATTTCCCGACGCTTGCAGCCGACTTGAGAGAATTCCTGGACCAACAAAATATAGAATCTCCGATCCTGATCGGGCATTCAATGGGTGGAAAAACGGTAATGGAGTACGCAGTGACTTATCCCGGCACATTCGATGCCCTGGTGGTTGTCGACATCGGCCCCAAAGCCTACCCTATTCATCATACCAAAATACTGAAAGGCCTGAATGCGATCCCCATTGATGAGATCGAAAGCCGTAACCAGGCCGATGAGCTGCTGAGTGAATATGAACCGGTATTGGGCGTGCGGCAGTTTTTGCTGAAAAACCTGTACAGAAAGGACGAGGGCGGGTTCGCGTGGCGCTTTAACCTGCCATTACTCACGACCGACATGGCTAATGTAGGCGCGCAGATCAAATCGGACAAGCCTGTGGAAACTCCGACGCTGTTCATGCGGGGAAGCAATTCCAATTATGTACTGGACGAAGATCTGGAAGGTATTCTAGACCTGTTTCCGAATGCACAACTGAAAACAATCGAAGGAGCAGGGCACTGGGTGCAGGCTGAGCAGCCGAAAGCGTTTGTCAGCACCCTGCTGGAATTTCTGAATACGGCTATCTGACGTATTTCACCCTCGGCGAGTTACACGAAGCGATAATCAGTTGATCATCACTGATCGATATCTCCCAGCTGGGGCAGGGAATGCAGTTCAGCAGCTCGCATAGCGGGTTATTAGGCAATGCGGTGCTTGGCTTCACATCGACCAGGGTGCCATTGATGATCATCGTGGCAGGTGCGCAGCACCGTGGCGTGCCGTCGGCATTAAGTACCACGCCGTCGGTTCGAAATATCAATGAATCAGATTTGGCAGCTTCGATTGGCTCCCACGTACTTTTATTATCGAGTGAGGATCTTTCGACTTCGATGGAATGCCAAATGCCCGACACCGTCGTGAAAGCAGAATTGGGCGAAAGATCATTGAAACTATCCTTTTTACAAGACAATACCCACACCAGGACCAAGGGTATGTATAATAGTCTTTTCATACTTATTAAATAATTTTATTTACTCCGTAGATTCACAATCAGCACTTTTGGTTGGAAAGAATTAAAAAAATGAGACACCTATGAACGATTCCGGGATTTCTCTGTACTTAATCCCTACAATACTGGCGGAAGGCACCCAAAACGACGTCCTTGCACCTCAGATTAAAGATGCTATACAGCACCTGGATGTTTTCTTCGTGGAAAATATCCGCACTGCCCGGCGCTTCATCAGCAGCCTGAAACTCGGCAAGGTGATCGACGAACTGACATTCATTGAACTGAACAAGGATACTCCGGAAACGGAAACAGTTGCATCGCTGCGAAGCCTTTCCAAAAGTGCCGGTGTTATATCGGAAGCGGGTTGCCCGGGCGTCGCCGACCCGGGCGCGGTGGCTGTGCGCCTTGCACACGAGCTGGGGATACGCGTGGTGCCATTGGTAGGACCATCGTCCATACTGCTGGCGCTAATGGCTTCCGGAATGAGCGGGCAGTCGTTCGCATTTCACGGTTATCTGCCGATCGATAAAGTACAGCGTAAAAAGGCATTACAAAACCTGGAAAGAAACGCGAGGCAATATCAGCAGACGCAGATATTCATGGAAACGCCTTTCCGTAACAACCAGCTGCTGGAAGCGGTGATTGAAGCATGCTCCCCCGACCTGGCATTGTGCATTGCCGCGAACGTCACTGCGCCGGACGAGCTGATCAAGACCATGCCTGTTCGGAAATGGAAGGTACAAAAGCCTGATTTGCATAAAATTCCGGCAATTTTCATCATCGGATAGGCTTTTGGTGAACGCTGTCTTAATTTTACCAGTTACAACGCATAAGGCTGTTTCCGGGTCTTTCGTTCTCTTTGCAAACTGCTATTCATTTTGAAAAAATATATTCTGATAGCCATCCTGGCTGCGGCCGGATTGTGGAGCTGTAATGAAGACAGTCTCGACGCGAGCATTACCGTCGATTCCAATTTCCAATCGGGGACAACCGGGGAAAATGGCTGGATTCCCGAATACGCCGGATACGCTTCAACAGCCGATTCGAGCCAGTTGGACACCGTGGCGGCCACGGCGCTGCTTCCGCGGGGCCTCGATACCACCCAATATGGCTTCCGGATTCTGTCGAGGTATTCCAAAGGCAATATGTTCAGTTATATCAAGAAGCGCGTCACCGGTTTCAAGCCTAACAAGCCTTATGAAATGACGCTTCAGGTCGATCTGGCAACGAAATACACAGCAAGCGCCGTGGTCGACAAGGTGACGTTCAAATCGGGCGTGTCCACCATTGAGCCTTTGACTGAGAAACTGACCTCGGGTGTATATGCATTTAACCTGGACAAGGGCACAGGCACGCAGGTGGGCAAGGATGTGCTGCTGAGCGGCAGCATTGCCAGCACCAATCTCGACACACGCTATTATACGCTATTAAGGTATTCCAATGACGGACAACCTGTTACTGTAACCACCAACAACAGTGGTGAGCTATGGTTTTACGCCGGAACCGACTCTGATTATAAGGATACCACCATATTTTACTTCGACCGCATTATAGCGCGGTTCAAAGAACTGTAAAGTGTTTTGTAAATTCGCGCCCATTCATTAATCCACATATCCCTACCGGAATGGTACAGGTCCAAACATTTGTATTTAATCCATTTTCTGAAAATACCTATCTGCTATACGACGAAACCGGCGAGGCGATCATCATTGATCCAGGCTGCTACGACCGCTCGGAAGTAAACGAACTCACGGATTTTGTGCAGCAACACGGTCTGAAACCCGTGCAGATCGTAAATACCCATGCGCATATCGACCATGTGTTGGGCGTGGCGGCGCTCAAAAGGAAATATGACATCCCGTTTGTCCTGCATAAGCTGGATGAGCCGCTTTTGAAGGCCGTCAAAACCTATGCTTCCAACTACGGCTTTTCCGCATTTGAAGAGCCTGAAATCGACGGCTTTATCAAAGAAGGCGAAACGATTGAATTTGGCAATACATCGCTCAAAATCATATTCGTACCCGGCCACGCGCCCGGCCACGTCGCATTGGTCAATGAAGCCGAAAAATTCGTGATCGGTGGCGATGTGCTGTTCCGCATGAGCATTGGTCGTACCGACCTCCCCGGCGGAGACCACGCCACATTGCTGCGCAGTATCCGGGAGCAAATGTTCACTTTGCCCGACGATTACACGGTGTACGCCGGCCATATGGAGCCTACCACCATTGGCTTTGAAAAAAGAAACAATCCCTTCTTCAAATAGCGCCCTATGATCCGTCGCAATATCCCCAATGCACTCACCTGCGGTAATTTGCTTTGCGGCTGCATTGGCGTGGTGGAAGCATTCCACAACAACCTGCTGCTATCTTGCGTACTCATCGGCGTCGCATTGATATTCGATTTTCTGGATGGCTTTATCGCCCGTCTCCTAAAAGTCACCTCCCCCATCGGACGCGACCTCGATTCATTGGCCGACGTGGTTACATTTGGAGTGCTGCCTTCAATTATCATGTACCAGCTGCTGATGCAAAGCATTCCCGATTTGTTCGGGATCTGGAAAGCCTACGCCGCATTTATCATCGCGATTTTCTCGGCAATCCGCCTCGCGAAATTCAACAACGATCCGCGCCAGTCCGATTCCTTCATAGGCGTGCCTACACCTGCGAACGCGATGCTGATCGCCTCTTTGCCGTTGATTGTCCATACGGAAAGTGAATTCTGGAAGCATATCATCATCAACACCAATAACCTGCTCATATTGAGCGCCGTCATGTCGTACGCATTGGTAATGGAGCTTCCGTTGATCGCGCTCAAATTCAAGAATTTCGGGTGGCAGGGCAACGAGGCGCGTTTCATTCTGATCGGTGTTACGGTACTGTTGCTCGCTACGCTGAAATTCCTCGCCGTTCCCGCGATACTCGTCGTTTACGTGCTTCTTTCCCTCGCCGCGAACATCACGAAAAAGCAGGCCTGAATTGGTACCGAAGACTTTTTTTTGCATTTTTGTAGTCTTTCCGGCAACGTATGTTGCTTATTATTATCATTTTAGCATTAAATCCCGTTCTTTTCTGCCTTTAACCCTCAGCAGTTTTGAACCGTCCCCACTAGCATGGCATTCTCCCGCATTACAGGCTTAGGCTTTTACGTTCCAGACAATATCATCACCAACGACGACCTTACCCAATGGATGGAAACTTCCGATGAATGGATCCGCGAGCGGACCGGCATTCAGGAGCGTCGGTATTTCGAATACGGGAAAGATACCAATTACAGCATGGCTGCCGCTGCATCCCGGCAGGCGCTGGAACGGGCCGGACTTACGCCGAACGACATAGATGTGATCGTGTACGCTACCATCACCCCCGACTATTTTTTCCCGGGCTCGGCTTTTCTGATGCAGCGCGAACTGGGTATGGATGGTAAGCCGGTGATCGATATCCGTGAGCAGTGTTCGGGGTTTGTGTATGCACTTTCCATCGCCGATCAGTTCATCAAATCGGGTATGTACAAAACCGCATTAGTAGTAGGCTCGGAAATACAGTCATCGTGGATCGACAAGAGCACCGCAGGACGTAATACTGCGGTAATTTTTGGGGATGGGGCCGGAGCCGCGGTGGTTTCCGCCACGGATGATCCCCAACACTGTATATTATCTACACACCTTCATGCCGACGGCAGGTTTGCCGAGGAGCTATTTGTAAAAGATCCGGGCAGCAGCCGCGAAGGTCGTCCGGTAAGCCAGGAGGTGATCGAAGCAGGCGGGCACAATGTATATATGAATGGCAATGCCGTTTTCAAACACGCGATTGTGCGCTTCGGCGAAGTAATTCAGGAGGCTTTGGAGGCCAATGGATATACCGCCGGCGATATCGATCTGCTCGTCCCGCACCAGGCAAATATCCGTATCAGCGACTACGTGCGCCAGCAGCTGGGCCTCTCAGAATCACAGGTAATCAACAACTTACAACGTTTCGGAAACACCACGGCAGCCTCCATTCCCATCGCCCTGACAGAAGCTTGGGAGACCGGGAAAGTGAAAGAAGGCGACCTGGTTTGCCTTGCGGCATTCGGAAGCGGATTCACTTGGGCATCAGCGCTGATCAGGTGGTAACTCGCCGGACTAGAATTGTCCGGTCGACAGCATTACCAGCGTGCACCCCTCTATTGGTATGATATTTTTATCGATTAAAATATCCTTAAATTCAGGATTCTCTGTACCAGGGTTGAAGATAACGCGTTTAGGATTTAGAGAAATGATGTAATCGTAGTATTCAGGTTGGTGGCTCGGATTGATATATAATGTGACGGTATCTACGTCTTTCCAGTCAGTTTTGTCTGTGTTGATTTCCTCTCCTAATGCAAAACCTTTCCTGCGTCCGATGAGTAAAATGGGATGACCATTGTGTCTGAGTTTCTGTGCTGCCAGGTAAGCGTATCTGGAAGGATTGGAAGTCGCTCCTATGATGAGTGTACGTTTCATGCCAAATCAATTTAATAAACAATAAGGGCTGCAAAGCAGTATCTGCAACAGCCACACACACTTTTGAAACACCAAAAGATCGTTCCCGATTCCCGCAAGGGGCCAGGACGCATGGTCAACCGTACAACGTTAAGAAACTATAATAACAGCTTTTATCAAAATGAATGAATCAAATGTAAGCCGGAGCTTCTGGAACGAAAAGTGGGCAAGAATTATATTCGACGAGATCGAGAACGCTCCCCATTACGAAGTATCCAACTACGGCAGGTTGAAAAGTTTCCAAAACAACCCCAAAGAAGGTGTCGTAATCAAAGGCTCAGTCATTCAAGGATATAGATCATTGAATATCCGTGTAGCAGGTGGCAAAACCATCAACCGCTATGTACATAAACTTGTTGCTGAGCATTTTGCGGAAAAGCCGGATGCCGATCATAACTTCGTGATCCACCTCGATTTCGATAAGCAGAACAATCACTACGAAAACCTGAAATGGGTTACAAAAGCGGAAATGATCGACCATAACCGTGAAAACCCTGCGTTCATCAACCGGGTAATCCCTCGGCGTACCAAAAATTACAAGCTGACGGAAAGCAAAGTGCGGATCATCAAGAAGCTTTTGAAAAACGATAATAACCGTTTAAAAATGATCGCGAAACAGTTCGGGATTACGCACACACAGCTCAATCGGATTCGTTCGGGAGAGAACTGGAAGCATGTAACCGTTGAAGATTGATCAAAATACTTATTTGAGTTTTTCAGCGGCGGAAACCGTATAACCGCTGCCGTTCGCCCCCTCTTCAAAGTCCACCGACACGCCGATCACGTACATCAGATGGCGCTTGTCTATCAGTACCTTAATTCCCTCGATAAGGTATGTCTGGTCATGCTCTGTGGCTGTGTCGAACCCCAGCAGAAAAGATCCGCTGCACGCACCCCCTCTTAACCCTACCCGGAGTCCGTAGGTATCCGGAATTTTATTGGCTTCCAGTGTCGTCCTGATTTCCAGCCTTGCTGCTTCGGTCAATTGAATCGGGTTATCCATTCCTGCTTGTTATTCTTGATTGCGATAAACCAGTTAACGCAAACTACCACTGTTCCATTCGCGTTTTGAAATAAATATCTGCCAAATGCAGCTAATCCTTTAATTTTGTGCCTCATTTTGGCATAAAATTACAATTTCACACCATGGAATATATCTGGATATTGACAATTCTGGTACTCGGCGTCATCGTGACATTCGGCATTTACCTCACTATTACGACCGTCGCCAACAAGATATTTGAGAAACAGCGCTGGGATATCCGCAGTAAAAATATCGAGATCACATTGCCCCTACGCTTGCAGGCATACGAGCGTATGTGCCTGTTTCTGGAACGTATTACCCCTAATAACCTGTTACTTCGGTTGGTACCTTCGGCGATAAGTGCGCTGGAACTCCAACAGATCATCCTGCACGAAATCCGGGAGGAATACAACCACAACGTGGCACAACAGCTTTACGTAAGTACCCATGTCTGGGAACAAATCGTAAATGCGATGAACGAAACTGTGGCGATTGTGAACCAGGCTGCGGCAGAAGTCAGCGCCGATGCCCCGGCAGCAGACCTCGCCAAGAAAGTTTTTTCGCACGTGATCGAGAAGGAAGTCCAGCCATCGACGCACGCGTTGAAGGTTTTGAAAGAGGAGATTCGAAATATTTTCTGACCGCCGACCGCTGACCGCTGACGACCGACCGCCGACTGCTTGATGGTTGTCGACCGCACCTAGTGCTAGCGTAGATCTGATTCAATAGCAATCAAAAAACAGAAAAACCAATCGGCGGTCAGCGGTCGGCCGTCAGCGGTCAAAATTTAACATCAACAATATCCCAAACCGGCCACTCCAAAACGGCCGGCGACCAACATAACAAAATGCTTTACCCCAATACATTAGAACAAAAACTGGGATTCGACAAGCTGAGGGAACGATTGAAAGAGCTTTGTATCAGCTCTCTGGGTCAGAACTATGTCGAGAAGATCCGGTTTTCTGAAAACTTCGGCATGGTCGAGAAGCTCGTGAGCCAGACCGCCGAAATGCAGCGTATACTCGAACTGGGCGAGAATTTCCCTTCTCAAAATTACATCGATGCCACGCCCTATTTGAAACGGGCTTCCATAGAAGGCATGCTGCTGACGCAGCCTGAGTTTTCGGATTTAAAAGTATCATTGCTTACAATCCGCCTTTGCCTACGCTTTTTCGAAAGCCAGGAAGCCGATGCATTCCCCATTCTGGGTGAATATGCCAAAACAATCAAGGTAGAGAAGGCAGTTACCGACGTGATCGACCGCATTATCGACGATCGTGGTCAGATCCGCGATTCGGCCTCGTCCGAACTGTCGCGCATTCGCAAGCGATTGATCTCCGAGCAGGCCGGTATCCGTAAAAAGCTGGATACGATCTTGAAATCGGCCCGGAGCAATGGCTGGATAAGTGATGACGTCTCATTGACCGTCCGTAACGGTCGTATGGTTATTCCCGTGGCCGCCGAACATAAGCGGAAGCTGCGCGGGTTTATCCACGACGAATCAGCCACAGGCCAAACCGTTTTCATCGAACCTACCGATGTTTTTGAATCCAACAATGAAATCCGCGAGCTCGAATATGAAGAGCGCCGGGAGATCAACCGCATTCTCCTCGAACTAACGGCCTATATCCGCCCGTTCGTACCCGATTTGCAAAAGGCCTACGGCTTCCTGGGTTTAATGGATTTCCTGCGTGCGAAAGCCCGACTAGCCGGTGAAATGGGCGCCATTAACCCACCGTTTGAAAACCGCCAGTTTATCGATTGGCGTGAGGCAAGGCATCCGTTGCTGCATTTGTCGTTCCAGAAGCAAGGCAAGAAGGTAATCCCGCTGAATATCGAATTGCAGGAAAAGCAACGCATCCTCATCGTTTCAGGGCCTAATGCGGGTGGTAAGTCGGTCGCGCTGAAAACCGTGGGGCTGATCCAGTATATGTTCCAATGCGGCTTGCTTGTACCTATGTTAGAAGGCTCCTCGATGGGCTTTTTCCAGAATATCTTCATCGATATCGGGGATGAGCAGTCGCTGGAAAACGACCTGAGTACATACAGTTCGCATTTGACCAACATGCGGCATTTCCTTTCGATGGCCAACAAAAGGACGCTGTTCCTGATCGACGAGTTCGGTACCGGTACCGAGCCGGGCCTGGGCGGCGCCATCGCAGAAGCTATTCTCGAAAACCTGACTAAATCGGGCGCTTTCGGAATGATTAACACGCATTATACCAATCTGAAAGTACTAGCGGATAAAACCGAGGGTCTTGTGAACGGGGCCATGCGTTTCGATGGCGAGCATCTTGAACCGCTTTATCAACTGGAAATTGGCCGGCCGGGTAGTTCGTTTGCATTTGAGATTGCTTCCAAAATCGGGTTACCGAAAGCGGTAGTGGCGCGGGCAAAAGAAAAGCTGGGCACGCAGCAGGTCAATTTTGAAAAATTGCTGAAAGAACTCGATATCGAACGGCGCGTATTTGCGGAAAAAAATATCGAGATAGGCATCAAAGAGCGGAAGCTAACGAAGCAGGTGGCCGATTATACGGCATTGAAGGAAAAGCTCGATAACAACGAGAAGAAGATCGTCAATGAGGCCAAGCAAAAGGCTAAAAACTTGCTTGCGGATGCGAATCAGCTCATCGAGAATACTATCCGGGAAATCAAGGAAAATAAGGCTGAAAAGGAAAAAACCAAGACGGTACGGACTACGCTTGAAAATTTTGGTAAAAACAACCTGAAACTGGCGGAAGTAACCGAAACGCAGCCCGTAGAAGAGGAATACGAACCGGAAGGCGGCGATATTACGCCAGGCAGCTATGTCCGCATCAGCGGGCAAACCGCTATTGGTGAAGTACTTTCGATCAAGGGCAAAGACGCTGAGATCCGCATCGGCGACCTGAAATCGAATGTCAAGTTGAACCGCCTGGAAAAAGTTTCGCGTAAAACCTATCGCGCGGCGACCGGTGAAAAAGGGCTGAAAACAACTTCCAAAGGTGTGGATATGAATGAGCGGATGCTCAATTTCAGTTTCAACCTCGATATGCGCGGTAAACGCGGCGAGGAGGCATTGGGAATGGTGGATCAGTTTATGGACAATGCGATTATGCTAGGGTATGACGAACTGCGCATTGTACACGGCAAGGGCGACGGCATCCTGCGTACGCTCGTGCGCAACCACCTGCGCGGATACAAGCAGGTAGCGGGCATGTACGACGAGCATGCAGACCGCGGAGGCGCGGGCGTGACGATCGTGAAGCTGCGCTAGTGCCTCTGAAATACTACTCATACAAAAAGGGCGCCTCATCAGCGCCCTTTTTGTATGATATTTTCAAGCTATCAGTGAACCGCTGCCGAAGAAGTAGCTACTGTTTTGCGTCCTTTCATCCAGAAATACAGGATACCGAATGCAACGATCAGCAATGCGGGGAACATCACCATCGTGCTCAGCGTCGCCTGACCTGCCGCCAGCTCCATTTCGTCGCCGGTAAGACCTGCCGCCATTTTCTCGGCTTTGGCATCATCCAGCCATTTACCAATTACCGGCTGCCAGATCGCCGTCGAGAACATTCCGATACCACCGACGATCGACATGCCCAATGCACCGCTCAAAGGCACGTTTTGAGCCACGAAACCGATCATGGTTGGCCAGAACAACGCCACGCCCATTGCGAAGATCACAGCCGCCGCATAAGCCGCAGGCCCAGTAACCGTGCTGAACAGGTAAATACCAGCTGCCGCGAGGATTGAAGAACCCCAAAGGATACCCGTTTGGCCTAATGCTGCTACGATCGGGTGTGCGAAGAACCGCGTAATCGCCATCAAGCCGGTTACCAATGCAAGGATCAACATCGGACTTGCACCGCTCTTGCTCATGATCAAGCCTGTCCATTGCTGCGGACCGAATTCGCTGATAGCAGTGAATGCCATACAAACGAAAATGAATAGGAACAATGGCGTAAACATCGCTTTCACGTTTTCGCCGATTGACGTCACACCGTCAACATGCGGCTTAGGAAACGCCTGTCCCCAGAAAAGGAATGCATAAATGATAGTAGGGATCAAAATAACCCAGATTTGCGCCTGCCAGCCCATGTTGGAGTCGGTCATGAATTTCGAGATCAACGAACCCACTACGATACCGCCTGGAAACCACATGTGGAAGCGGTTGAGCATTTTGCTCATCTGCAAACCTTCATAAGAATCTGCGATCATAGGGTTACAAGCAGCCTCGGTACAGCCATTACCTACCCCGATGAGGAATGTGGAGATCAGAAGGCCTGTGTAGCCACCAGAATAAATCGTCATAATAATACCAATCGCGTGACAAACGAATGCCACCTGCATGATCGTTTTCGGGCCGATGGTGTGGTACACGAGCCCTCCGATGATCATCGCGAGCGGAAACCCGAAGAACCACATCGAGTTGATAAAGCCCAGTTGCTCGGCGGTGAGGTTGAACTCGGTGCCCAGCTGGGGCAGAATCCCTGCACGGATACTGAATGAGAATGCAGTGGTTATGAGCGCAAAACAACTTGCATTGAAGAGCCTTCCGCTGTTAACTGATTGGGACATGTGACTAAATGGGTTTGATTATTTGAATTAGATGATTGATTTCGGGATACTGATTTTATTCAAAGATTTTCACAAAAAAAACAAACTCCGGGGAATTCTACTGCTTTTCACTATTCCTAAGCAATGTTTTTTATGTCTTAAATTTATATTTGTAGGAAGTAAGAGTCTCTTCGAAGGCTCTTTCTTATCTGTATAATCTATTTCAAAAACCTTAAACCAACTGGAATGTCAAGAAAGATCAGAATGGGCATGGTAGGCGGATCCCTGGATGCATTTATTGGTGGGGTCCATCGCCGTGCAGCGATCATGGATGGAGAAATTGAGCTGGTTTGCGGAGTTTTCAGCTCCGATCCTGCCAAGTCTAAGGAAACCGGAAAAGCGCTATATCTGCCTGAAAACAGGGTTTATAACGACTTTGAGGAGATGATCCTGAAAGAAAAACAGCTTCCGGAAGGAGAACGCATGGATTTTGTTGCCATCGTTACACCGAACCACGTACACGCCGCGCCTACCAGGCTTGCGCTGGAAAACGGCTTCCATGTCGTTTGTGATAAACCGATTACACTCAATACCGAAGAAGCCGAAGAGATCGTGGCCGTGGTTGAAAAAACCGGTCTGGTCTTCTGCCTCACGCATAACTACACCGGATACCCTATGGTAAAGGAGGCGCGCCAGATGATCGCCTCGGGTGCCATTGGAGAAGTAAGGAAGGTCATTGTGGAATATCCGCAGGGCTGGCTGGCTACATTGGTGGAAGTGACCGGCAACAAACAGGCCGCCTGGCGCACCGATCCGAAGCGTTCGGGAGCGGCCGGAGGTCTGGGCGACATCGGCACACACGCCGAAAACCTGGCCGAATATATCACCGGGCTCAAAATCACCCAGATTTGCGCCGACCTTACAATATTTGTGGAAGGCCGTTTGCTGGATGATGATGCCAATATTCTACTCCGCTTTAATAACGGCGCCAAAGGTATCCTGCAAAACAGCCAGATCGCCAATGGGGAGGAAAATGACCTCAATATCCGTGTCTACGGCGAAACGGGCGGATTGCAATGGAAGCAGATGGAGCCTAATACGCTGATTCACAAAACCAACCAGGGCACACGCATTATCCGCACGGGCGTGGGCAACCTGTCCAAAGCCGCACAGGTGCATACCCGCATCCCCGCCGGCCACCCCGAGGGCTATTTCGAAGCCTTCGCCAACCTCTACCGCAACTTCGCCATTCACGTGAGGGCTTACTGGGAAGGTAAAAAGGCCGATCCTGTGTACGATTTCCCTTCGGCTCAGGATGGTTTGAGGGGTATGAAGTTCATCGACGCCGTCATTGCTTCCAACAAGACGGAGACGAAATGGACCGATTTCTGATCCTGAATACGCAATTCAATTACTGTACATCTCAATTTAACCCGCGAGAGCGGACTGTTTTTCACCAATCATTCCATACCCATTTATGAACAAAATCAAAGTTGGCGTTGTAGGAACAGGCTTCATTGGCCCCGCACATATTGAAGCACTAAGACGTCTTCCTAATGTAGAAGTTGCCGCACTTTGCGAAGTGACCGCAGAACTGGCCAAGGAAAAAGCTGACGCGCTTGGCATTGCACGTTCCTACACGTTCGATGAACTGTTGAAACAGGTTGACATTCAGGCTGTCCATATTTGTACGCCTAACTTCCTGCACTACTCACAGTCGAAAGCGGCATTGCTGGCCGGCAAACACGTGATTTGTGAAAAACCATTGGCGAAAGACCTCGCAGAAGCGGAAGAACTCGTTGAACTGGCTGCGAAAACCGGTCTGGTGAATGCAGTTCACTTCAACCTGCGTTACTATCCACTGGCGCGTCAGATGAAATCGATGAGCGAAAAAGGCGAACTGGGCGAGATTTATTCATTCATCGGTTCGTACCTGCAAGACTGGCTCTTCTACGAAACCGACTATAACTGGCGCCTTGAACCGGACAAATCCGGCGATTCACGCGCGATCGCGGACATCGGCTCCCACCTGATGGACATTCTGGAATACATTACCGGCCTGAAAACCGTAGCTGTTCTGGCGGACTTCAACACCGTTCACAAAACCCGCAAGAAGCCTTTGAAAGCCGTTGAGACTTACTCGGGCAAATTGCTGCAACCGGAAGACTACGCCGATGTACCTATCAATACAGAAGACCACGCAAACGTATTGCTGCGATTCGACAATGGAAACAAAGGGGTAATCACCGTATCGCAGGTTTCGGCTGGTCGTAAAAACCGCATGTCGCTGGAAATCTCCGGTTCTAAAAAGACATTCAGCTGGTGTTCTGAGTCTCCGAACGAAATGTGGATCGGTAACCGCGACAAGGCGAACGAAGTTCTCATGCGCGACCCGTCGCTCGTGAACGCGGACGTACGCTCGACCATCACATTCCCAGGCGGCCACAACGAAGGCTTCCCGGATACCTCAAAACAAATGTTCAAGGAAGTTTACGCCGCTATCGAAGCAGGTAAGCAACCTGAAAACCCAACATTCCCGACCTTCGCCGACGGCTATCGCGAGCTATTGATTTGCGAGAAGATCCTGGAAAGTAATAGGGCTGAGGCTTGGGTTAAAATTTAATTTTGAATGAGCGAATGTGTGGACGGTCACTTATTGTCAGGTGTTGTCAAGTATTGTCAGGCATTGTCAGGTATTGTTTTAATTGCATAGTATTCATGACTACCCGGCTACACCTGACCACACCTGACTACACTTGACCACACCTGACTATTCACACATTCGATCGCTAAAACATAACATTTATGAAAACAATAAAAGGCCCCGGTATCTTCCTCGCCCAATTCCTTGGCGACGAAGCGCCGTTCAACTCACTGGATACCATCGCCGATTACATGGCAGGCCTTGGTTACAAAGGCTTGCAGCTCCCTACCTGGGACCCGCGTGTGATCGATGTGAAACAAGCTGCCGAGTCGCAGACTTATGCGGACGAGCTGAAAGGCAGATTGGCCGACAAAGGGCTTGAAATTACAGAATTGGCTTCGCACATTATCGGCCAGTTGGTGGCTTCCCACCCGGTTTACGACGAGATGTATGACAATTTCGCAGTGCCTGAGGTTCGTAAGAATCCGAAGGCGCGCGCCGAATGGGCTACCCAGCATTTGAAATATGTGGCGCAGGCAAGCCGTAGACTGGGCCTGAAAGCCAGCGCCTCATTTACCGGAGCATTGGCATGGCCTTTCCTGTACCCATGGCCTCAGCGTCCCGCTGGCCTGGTTGAAACCGCATTCAAAGAATTGGCTGCCCGCTGGAAGCCTATTCTGGATGTCTATGACGAAAACGGCGTGGATGTGGCGTACGAATTGCACCCAGGCGAAGATGTTTTCGATGGTTCTACCTTCGAAATGTTCGTGGACTACCTCGGTGGTCACACCCGTGCAAATATCAACTACGACCCAAGCCATTTCGTGTTGCAGCAGTTGGATTACCTCCAATTCATCGATCTGTATCATGACCGCATTAAGGCATTCCATGTAAAAGATGCGGAATTCAACCCTAGCGGTAAGCAGGGCGTTTACAGCGGCTTCGCAGGCTGGGCTGACCGCGCAGGACGTTTCCGCTCACTCGGTGATGGCCAGGTGGATTTCGGCGCGATTTTCTCGAAACTGTCTCAATACGACTACGACAGCTGGGCGGTTCTGGAATGGGAATGCTGTATCAAATCGCCTGTACAAGGTGCGGCCGAAGGTGCACCGTTCATCGAAAGCCACATCATCGAGGTGACTACGAAAGCATTCGATGATTTCGCCGGAACCGGTGCTGATGAGGCATTTAACCGCAAGGTGCTGGGTCTATAATTGTCGATCTTACAAGTATATTGAAAACCTATCTTCCTTATGGAAGGTAGGTTTTTTCTACGTTAACCAATACCAACCAATCTAATGAATGAATCCCCTTTTCGAAAAGTTTTGAAACGTTTCAGGATCGCCGGTGTGACGGCCCTGGCATGTTGCAGTCTGATGGCTACGGCCCAGACAGTGACGCCGGAAAAGCGCGTGCTGGTGTTCTCGAAAACCGCCGGGTTCCGGCACTCTTCTATCCCCGCTGGTAAAACTGCCATCTTGAAACTAGGTAAAGAAACTGGCTTCGCGGTAGATACTACCGAAAATGCAAGCGTGTTTACCAACAAAAACCTGCAAAAATACAGCGCCGTTATATTCCTAAACACCACCGGTAATGTACTGAACGACAAGCAGCAGGATGCATTTGAGCGCTACATCCAGGCGGGCGGCGGTTATGTGGGCATCCACGCCGCAACCGACACCGAATATGACTGGCAATGGTACAACAAGCTCGCCGGCGCGCAATTCCTGAGCCACCCGGGTAACCCCAACGTGCAAGAAGGCGAAGCGTTTGTTGTAAGTGACCAACACCCGTCGATGGATGGCTTTCCAAAAAAATGGAAGATCAAGGACGAATTTTACGACTTCAAAAACTTCAATGAGAAGGTAAATGTCCTGGTAAAAATCGATGAGAAGACTTACAAGGATGGCAAAATGGGCGATAACCATCCGATGTCGTGGTACCACGAGTTCGACGGAGGCCGCGCATTCTATACCAACTTCGGGCATGAAGATGCCACTTATATCAATCCCGTTTTTGTAAAACACCTGACCGGGGGCCTCAACTGGGCAATGGCATCGAAACTGGATTATGCCAAATCCCGTCCCGAAGAAAACCGTTTCACTAAAAAAGTACTCGCTTCCAAACTCGACGAGCCGACAGAACTGGTCGTTCTCGATGACCAGCGTGTGCTTTTCACCGAAAGAAAGGGAAAAGTGAAGCTTTACAATCCTAAAACCGGCAAGATTAAACTCGTTGGTGAAGTACCCGTTTATACCAAGCAGGAATATGGGTTAATGGGCCTGAATATCGACCCGAACTTCAAAACCAACAAACTGATTTACATGTACTATTCGCCGCCATCGACGGAGGCGGATACTGCCCAGCATTTGTCGAGGTTTAAATACGACGATGTGAAAGACACGGTGCTACTTAGCACAGAAGAAGTAATGCTCACTGTGCCCGTGAAGCGCACTGACTGCTGCCATACCGGTGGTTCCATTGCCTGGGATGCGAAAGGGAACCTCTACCTCTCCACCGGAGACGATGTAAACCCTTTCCAATCCAGCGGATACGGCCCTATCGATGAGCGTCCGGGACGTGAGGGCTGGGACGGTCAGCACACCTCGTCCAACACCAATTCACTGAGAGGAAAAGTATTGCGCATTAAGCCTCGTTACGGCGATCGCCGTGCAAATATGCCAGGTGGTACCAACCTGTACGATATTCCTGAAGGCAACTTGTTCCCTCCCGGAACGGATAAGACCCGCCCTGAGATCTACGTGATGGGTACCCGTAACCCTTACCGCATTTCAGTGGATCAGCACACAGGCTATTTGTACTGGGGTGATGTAGGTCCGGATGCTTCAAATGACGATCCGAAACGTGGCCCAAGAGGATACGACGAGGTCAACCAGGCCAGAAAGGCGGGCTATTTCGGCTATCCGCTCTTTATCGGTAACAACAGGCCATACATCGACTACAACTTTGCCGACAGCACTTCCGGCAAACCGTTCGATCCGTTGAAACCGATCAATAACTCACCGCACAACACCGGTTTACAGGAGCTACCGCCTGCTCAGCCTGCATTCATTTACTATCCGTATGCCGATTCGCCCGAATTCGGCGCAATTGTCGGCAAGGGCGGACGGAATGCCATGGCCGGTCCGGTATATTATGCTGCCGATTTCCAGGATAGCAAGGTTAAATTCCCTTCCTATTACAATGGCAAATTCTTCGCATATGACTGGATCCGCGATTACATCAATATCGTGACGATGAACGAAAAAGGTGATCTGCTAAGCATCGAGCGCTTCATGCCCAGCACTAAGTTCAGCCACCCGATCGACATGCAATTTGCCAAAGACGGCTCATTGTACACATTGGAATACGGCCCCAACTGGTTCGCGCAAAACGACGAGGCCAGCCTCTCGCACGTTACCTTTAATGCGGGTAATCGCGTGCCTGTGGCTGTTGCGAGCGCTACCAACACAACAGGCGCGACTCCTTTGAAAGTCAATTTCTCTTCCAAAGGCTCACTGGATTATGACGGCGACCCGATCAAGTACGAATGGTCATTTGGCAAAGGTCTGCCAAAAAGTACAATGGCTAACCCAAGCTTTACGTACGCTAAACCAGGTGAATATACCGCCACTTTGAAAGTGACCGACAATGCCGGCAACTCCAACACCTCGGACGTGATCGTACGCGTGGGTAATGCGATTCCGAAAGTGAATGTGGCCATCAAAGGCAACAAGACTTTCTACTGGAACGACAAGCCTGTGAACTACGAAGTTTCCGTTTCGGATAAGGAAGATGGAAGCCTCGCGGATAAAAAGATCCCCGAAGATGAGGTCACGTTGACCATCAACTACCTCGAAGGTTTTGATAAAACGCAACTCGCACAAGGTCATCAGGCTAACACCGGCTTCGAAACCGGCAAGCGTATGATCGAGCTGAGCGATTGCAAAGCCTGCCATTCGATTGATAAAAAGTCGATTGGCCCCGCTTATCGCGAGGTTGCGAAGAAATATGCCAGCGAGCGAAACTCCTTGAAAACGCTGACCGACAAAGTACTCAAAGGCGGAAGCGGTGTTTGGGGTGAGCAGGCAATGCCCGGCCACCCGCAGCACAAGCCTGAGGAAATCGAGGAAATGGTGAAGTATATCCTGGACCTTAATAACCAAAAAGCTGTCGCCAAAAAGCCGTTGAAGAGCTCTTATGTAACCGAAGCCAAGAAAAAGCAGGGGTCATATATCTTCACTGCCAGCTACACCGACAAAGGAAACGGCAACATGGGCCCATTAACCGGCTCTAAAACCATAGCGCTGCGCCCTTCGACGGTAATGGCCAACATGGCGGACACCACCAAAAATACCTTCAAATACAAGGGTGATAATGGCAACGAAATGGTGATCGGGATGAAAGATGGCGGCTTCATCGCATTTGACGACATCGACCTCAGCGAGATTTCCAAACTGGCTGTTGCCGTAGGAAGCAAATCCGGGCAATCTGCTGGAGGAACCCTGGAAGTCCGCCTTGATGGTGTGGCCGGAGCGAAAATTGGTGAAGGCAAAGTGGAAAAATCTGAAACGATCAATATCCCTGTAAAAGCGCCAGCCGATGGCAAGTTGCACAAGGTTTATTTTGTATTTAAAAATGCAGAAGCCGGCAACAAGCCATTGTTCTCGATTGAATCCGTCCAGTTCGAGAATGCCGCGTTGTAAAATTGCTTTCCGGTAATAATGTCAAAAGCGGGCTTCTTTGCAGAGGCCCGCTTTTGCTTTCTAGCAACTAAGGATACCTTACTTCTGAACCACCATTTTCTTCACACCGTTGCTCTTTCCATCCGTAACCAAATCATACAAAAAAACGCCGTTTTGAAAGTCTCCTGCCGAAATCGTCAGCTGTCCTTCTCCCCGCTCCTTCACCGGATAAGAATTTACCTTCGCACCATTTACAGCATACACATCGACTCTCGCCTCCTTAACCGATTGAGGAACGAAGTATTTGATCGCCGAACTTTCGGAAAACCCGTTCGGTACATTTTGCTCAAGAACCACCCCATTCGCATTCGGCTCAATCCGTGCAGCGCTCCCATTCAAAGGTTTCGCGGTATTCGAAGCCACGATCCGCTCCAATAGTTCGAGCCGCTTTGATAATTCGACTACCTGCGCATTCGTTTCTTTCAATTCCGCGTCCTTTTGCTCAATGACTCGCTGCTGTTCTTTTACGGAATTGATCAGAATGTAAGTGACCGCATTCGCATCGTAATCCAGGTACTCGGTTTTTTTGCCCAACGAATCCTGATGCGTAAATGTACCAATCGTATAAGGCGCTATTTTCTGCATTTCCTGCGCGATGATACCTACGAACTTTTTATCGCCGGTTTCGATGCCCGCTTGGCCATTGTACTGAAACCAGACCGGTTTGATTTGTTTGAGCAGGTGAAGGCCGTCGGTAAAGTCGGTGATGTTCTTTTTGAGGCGACTGTCCGAGGCTACGATCCAATCCGGCGATCCGGCCTTGGCTGCGGCATCGGTGCTGAGGTGGAGTTGGAAGGATGGAGCCGATACACCAATGCCGACATTGGCATTTTTACCGAGGACGATGCTATTATTGGCTGTGACCTTTGCTTCTGAACCTATTGCGGTTGCATTTTCCAATGTCGCGTTTCCGGTAGCGCCATATCCGAGGTAGGTATTCCGTTGCCCCGTCGTGTTATGATAACCGGCACCATAGCCGAGAAAAACATTCTGGTGGCCATTTGTATTGGAATAGCCTGATTTATTTCCCAGAAAGACATTCCCCACACCGGTTTGGCTCGAATAGCCGGATTGGGAACCTAAAAACGTATTAAAAAAACCTTCCTTATTCGAGTAGCCGGCTTCATTGCCCAAAAAAGAGTTTTCGTTTCCTTTGTTAAGTCGTCCACTCATTGCTCCCAAAAATACATTCAAATTGCCATCACTATCGTAACCCGACATACGTCCTATGATGCAGTTGTCATTACCTGACCCCTCTTTGAACGACGTATTCCCCATAACGACATTATTCGATGCGTCAAAAGAATACTGTCCAGCCCAGTTACCAATATAGACATTCCCTTGCCCAACGCCGTTTGAGGTACCGGCATATGCCCCGATGTAGGTATTATATGACATGCCAGCTGAGCCACCCGCAGCGACACCCAGATACGTATTGTTGACACCAGTGAGATGATTAACACCCGCCTGAGAACCTACAAAAGTATTTCCGGCCCCTGTACTAAATTGACCCGATCTGGAACCAACAAACGTGTTGTCATTGCCCCCAGTATTAGAGGTACCAGCCTCGTGCCCCAGCATCGTATTGTCGGCCCCAGTATTAATCTTTCCTGCATCAGTACCAAAGAATGCGTGTCTTGTTCCTACTGTTCCCGCCCCCATTCCATAATGTGTCTGCGCATTCACTTGCATTGTCACACACGCGCCCATCATCAGCGCTCCTGCCATTCTGTACCATTCCTTCATAATCAATACCTTGTTTAGATGAGTGAGGATTTACCTCGATTGATTCTGCAACAGGTACAAAACTGATATGCAGGAATCGAAATTTGCGAATCGAATGAAGCAGTGGGAGATCGAGGTTATTTGTCGGACAGGCATTTTTTTCAACCGCTTGCAAAAGCAAATGCGGGCACTCTTTGGGAACACCCGCATTACTAAGTCGCCTGCCTTGGAACACATTTCCAGTTCTACTTCTCAACCACCATTTTCCTAACACCATTGCTTTTCCCATCAGTCACGAGGTCGTAAAGAAAAACACCGTTCTCAAAGTCGGAAGCAGAGATCGTCAACTTTCCTTCCCCTCTCTCATTCACAGAATAGGAATTCACCTTGGTACCATTCGCTGAATACACATTGACAGTTGCCTCCTTCACAGATTTTGGAATAAAGTATTTGATGGCCGAACTTCCAGAAAAGCCATTCGGAGCATTTTGTTCGAGAACCACTCCGTCCTCCTTTTGTTCCATACAGGCCGTGCTACCGGTCAAGGATTTTACGGCGTTATCTGCAATGATTCGTTCCAACTGTTCCAACCGTTTTGACAGTTCCGAGACCTGCTCATTCACCACTTTTAGCTCTGCATCCTTTTGCTCGACAACTTCCTTCACAGCATTGATAAGAATATAAGTAACCGCGTTCGCATCATAACCCAGGTATTCTGTCTTATTGCCTAATGAATCCTGATGCGTGAATGCGCCAATCGTGTAAGGCGCTATTTTCTGCATTTCCTGCGCGATGATACCTACGAACTTTTTATCGCCGGTTTCGATGCCCGCTTTGCCGTTGTACTGAAACCAAACGGGATGGATTTGTTTGAGCAGATTGAGGCCGTCGGTAAAGTTGGTGACGTTCTTTTTGAGGCGGTGGTCGGAGGCCACTATCCAGTTGGGCGAGCCGGCCTTGGCTGCGGCGTCGGTGCTGAGATGGAGTTGAAAGGATGGTGCGGAGGTGCCGATGCCGACATTGGCTTTATGACCCAGTACAATGCTGTTGCTCGCAGTGACTTTTGCTTCTGAACCGATTGCCGTCGCATTCTCCACCACCGGGTTGCCAGTGGCACCGTAGCCCAAATAGGTATTCCGCTGGCCGATTGTGTTATGAAATCCCGCACCATATCCGAGGAAAACATTCTGGTGGCCGTTTGTGTTGGAATAGCCGGATTTGTTTCCCAAAAAAACATTTCCGACACCAGTTTGGCTCGAATAGCCCGACTCAGATCCTACAAAAGTATTGGAGAAACCCTCCTTATTGTTATACCCGGAGTTTTCTCCCAAAAAAGCGTTGTGATGGCCGGTTGTGTTGTTTACGCCCGTTTCTGAACCCACAAATGTGTTTAGCTCGCCGATACCGGCTAAGTAGCCTGCCCGGTACCCCAAGAAAGTGTTACTGGATCCCGCATTACTATGGCCTGCTTCCGAGCCCAGTAACACATTATGGTCGCCAATTGCCATCCGACCTGCGTGATATCCAATGGAGCAATTGCCGAGGCCCGTCTTGCCGAAGTATTGGGCTTGATGACCAATGGCAACGTTTCCTCCTCCGTCCTTATTTAGTAATCCGGCGTCCGCCCCGATATACGTGTTCATATTTCCGGAAACATTTTCCAAACCAGCTCCGTCGCCGATAAAAACATTGGAATTCCCGTCAATGGTTTTGTATCCCGCGAAACTGCCGACGAAGGTATTGGCTGCGCCATCTACATTGCTGAAACCAGACTCGTGTCCCAGGAATGAATTGTTACTGCCTAAGTTTACCATTCCTGCGTTTGTCCCAAAAAACGCATGTGCAGCACCTTGCGTGCCGGCGCCCATTCCGTAGTGCGTTTGTGCATCTACCTGCGTAGCGCTGAGAATTCCTATCGCCAACGCTAGTTTGTAACATTTGTCCATAATAGTGTTGTGTTTAAGTTGAGTGGGGTCATTCGATTAGCATCTTCTTCCCCCCAGTGCTCTTGCCATCGACCACCAGTTCATATACTAAAACACCGCATTCCAAATCACTTGCAGAAAGGACCACTTCCCCGTTTCCGCGCCCTGCAATAACCCGCGCATGGATTTTTGCGCCCCCGGCATTATACACATTAAGCACCGCCATCTTTGCGGATTCAGGAATATGGTACTTAATGGATGTGTTCCGGGAAAAGCCGTTAGGTGCATTCTGTTCGAGGTAAGGGGTGTCGGCGTTTTGTTCTGTTTTTTGAAAATCTGCCGCTGATGCAGAACGGCTGTGTTCCAGCGCCTCTAAGCGTTCCAAAAGGCCCCGCTGGCTCTTTTCCAGTGCTGCAATTCTCGCTTCCTTCCCCTCAATCACTCGTTGCTGCTCTTTTACCGCATTGATCAGAATATAAGTCACAGCATTAGCGTCATAATCCAGGTATTCGGTTTCATTGCCTAACGAATCCTGATGTATAAAAGAACCGATGGTATAAGGTACTATCTTCTGCATCTCCTGCGCGATAACTCCCACAAACTTCCTATCACCGGTTTCAATACCCGCCTGACCGTTGTATTGAAACCAGACGGGGCGGATCTTTTTGAGCACGTCGAGACCATCGGTGAAGTTGGTGACGTTCTTTTTGAGGCGACAGTCGGAAGCGACGATCCAGTCGGGCGAGCCGGCTTTTGCCGCGGCATCTGTACTGAGGTGGAGTTGGAATGTTGGAGCTGAAACGCCGATACCCACATTGGCTTTACGGCCCAGTACCAGGCTGTTGCTGGCAGTAACTTTTGCGGAGGCTCCAAGGGCTGTTGCATTAACCAGATTCATGCTTCCGCCTGCTTCATGGCCTAGGTAGGTATTCATTTGCCCGCCTACATTCCATTCCCCGGCATGGTAGCCTACGAAAACATTCTGTCCAGAAGCATTGTTATAACCGGCTTTGGCACCTATGAAGACATTCTCGATTCCATTCAAATTAAAAAAACCGGACTTCGATCCGACATACGTGTTCGACTGCGCGATTGAACCATGATATCCCGCATTGTCGCCCAAATAGGTATTCTCATTACCCACCGTGTTGCTGAACCCCGCATAATTGCCAGCGAACACGTTGAAATTCCCGGCATTTTGATAACCGGACGAAAACCCGATTGCTACATTGTCGCTGCCCGTGTTACTCTCCCCAGCATTGCCTCCTAGGAAGGAATTATAATTTCCACCCGTGCCTTGAAAATATGCCTGAAATCCGACCGCACAGTTACCATTACCTGTCATATTCCCTGCTCCTGATTGAAAACCCAGATATGTATTGTTAAAACCGCCCACATTACTCAGGCCCGCATCCTTACCTATAAATGTATTTTGAGACCCGGTACTATTGGCGTAACCCGCCTGGGAACCGAAAAACGCATTGTCGATTCCGGTAAGATTGCCTGTCCCGGACTTGAAACCCACAAAGCTGTTTCCATTTCCTGTTGTATTACCGGCTCCACTCTCCTGCCCGACAAATGTATTGAACGGCCCTGTACTCACCTTCCCCGCATTCGCACCGAAATGCGAATGGAATTGCCCCTGCATTCCAGCGCCTACCCCGAAATGCGTCTGCGCCAGAGCGCACTGCGACACGCAACAGCCCACAACCGCCAGAGCGGTTCTCTTGTAATTTTTGAACATAACACGATTATTTAGAGTGGAAATTTGTACCCATCACAAGCGCTCGCTTGTAATGGGTACAAATGTGAGCCGCAATGGACATGTTCATCCAAAGCATTGTGCTAACGACCAGACCGCCTTTTTTACCGGCCAATTGGCTACTCTATTACCATCTTCTTCGCCCCAAAGCTCTTGCCATCCATGATCAGATCATAGACATGCACTCCGCTCCGATATTTATCTGCCGAAAGGACCAATTCACCGGCTCCTCGCTCCGATATCGGATGCGAACTAACCTTTAACCCCGCAATAGTATAGACGTCGATCACCGCCGTTTTTACGGATTGTGGAATAAAATATTTAATGGAGGTCTTATTGGAGAATCCATTGGGCACGTTTTGCTCCAAAACTCCCCCATCCGGTTGCTTGTTAAAAGTTCCCGGAGAAGCGCTCATTAACCGCTCCAATTTTTCCAGCCGACTTTCCAAGGCCTGGATCTTTGCCTCTTTATCTTCGATAATGCGTTGCTGCTCCTTCACGGAATTGATCAGTATATAGGTAACCGCATTCGCGTCGTAATCCAGATAGTCGGTTTTGTTGCCTAATGAATCCTGGTGCGTGAAGGTACCCACCGTATAAGGCGCGATCTTCTGCATTTCCTGCGCGATGATGCCGACGAACTTCTTGTCGCCTGTTTCAATACCAGCTTTGCCATTGTACTGGAACCAGACGGGTTTGATTTGTTTTAAAACGTCAAGTCCTTCTTTGAATTCGGATATATTTCTCTTCAGTCTAGAATCCGACAATACCGCCCAAGTCGAAGATCCTGCCTTCCCCGCGTTGTGTTTGCTTAGCTGTAATTGGTAAAACGGAGCAGAATAGCCGATACCGACATTGGCATTATTTCCTAAAACCAGGTAATGACTGCCCGTAACCAGTGCGGCTGCCCCGACGGCGGTTGCATTAATCAAACCGGCATTACCTCCCGAAGCGTAACCCAAATAGGTATTCTTTTCCCCGTTGGTATTACTTAGGCCAGCCCCGTGACCAAGGAAGGTATTAAAGTTTCCTGTTTCATTACTGGTTCCGGTCTTAGCTCCCATAAAGACGTTGTAGCTTCCGGCTTCATTCTTCAATCCGCTTTCATTTCCCAAAAAACAATTTTGCGTGCCTTTTGTTTTCTGACCGACCCAACGCCCAATTCCCACATTAAGACTACCAGAAGTGAACATTCCTGCCTGATAGCCCATATAAACGTTACCTTCTCCGTTGACATGATTCTGTCCAGCTGATCCTCCAATAAAGGTATTCGCAATACTATTCTCAGCCTTTTCTCCGCTAAAACTCCCCAAATAAACATTCCCAAAACCATCAATACTTTTTGTTCCCGATCCATAGCCGATATAAGTATTATACAACCCATTAACTCCATTGGATTTACCGGCATATGTACCAATGAATACGTGACCTCCCCCAACTGTACCCACTCCCTCTCCATAATGTGTCTGAGCATTTGCATAAGGCAAGTGAAAGGCTCCTGCGAACAACGCAATTACCATTTTGTAACTGTTTTTCATAAGCGTGCATGTTTAAATTGAATGGAAATGATTTTCAAATCGTTTTCGACAGCACAAGTTTGAAAGGAAAGCTTTGAATTTAGAATTGGTTGTGCAAGCGGAAGAAGGGCGTTACTTGGCGGATTTAGCGCTTTTTTTGCTTTGAATTAATTACAAAGCACCCACGATAAATTGACAAAATACTTTGGTTTGAGTAATAATTATATGGAAGCCAACAAAATCCTTTTCAACTCGCAAACCCCTCAATCCCCAACCCAAACAAAGCAAAATCATACTTCACAGGATCATTCGGGTCGAGCAGTCGCAGCGATGCAGTAAGCTCGGTAGCAGTCTGCCAGTCGGTAACAGGTCGTTTGATCAGGCCCAGGATACGCGCTACGCGGTCGACGTGAACGTCGCACGGGCACACGAGTTGGGAAGGACGGATGGTGTTCCAGATGCCAAAGTCGACGCCATGGTCGTCCTTGCGGACCATCCAGCGCAGAAACATATTCAAGCGCTTGCACGAGGACTTGCGTGCAGGCGTAGCAATGTGCTTACGCGTCCGTGCAGGGAAATTTTCTGATTTGGTGAAGAAGTCGTGGAAGCCTGTGAGTGCACTTTCGATGGTAATATCGCCCGGCGTCATATGGCTGCTGAATGCAAATTCCAGCGAGTCGTGGACTTTGTAGTATTCCTGAAAGAAATGCAGGAAATACAGCGTATCAGTAGCGTTGAAAGTACGGTGTTTGAAATGCAGGAATGGTTTCAGATCGCTATCGTGATGGTTACGCACAAAGTCGTAGGGCGCATTATCCATTAACGCAGCCAGTTCCAGGCATTTATTGATAATGGTTTTGCGCTGCCCCCAGGCAAGTACCGCGGCCCAGAAGCCCATTATTTCAATATCCTGCTTCACCGAAAACCGGTGCGGAATACTGATCGGGTCAAAAGGGATGAAATCCGGCTGATTATATTGCGCCACCTTCGCATCGAGCAACTCGGCCACAAAGGATGGCGGGTAGGCAGTTTGGCTAACGTCGGGCATGGCTACCTCCGAACAGGTAAGCCAGCACACGGGAGATACCTGAGAAAATCATCACAATCCCCGAAAAAAGGAATGTAAAAATGGCGATAAACGGATACAAAAGCGTGAACATCACACTCCATACCTTGTATCCCGTAGTATGTTTAAGCGCTTCCCGCTCTTCCTCTCTTTTGGAACGAAACTGTGGTGCGTGTTTCATAAATGTCTTCCGTAATTATTCCAGGTAACTCACAACGGCCCTGAATCGTTTGCTATTAGGAGAAACTTTTTCAAATGCGCGTGACGACAGCTTGATCACAATGTCGTCGTTTACGCTGGTGTCGGGAATGCGGCCAATAATGCGTACGATGATTTTCTCCTGATTGTATTCATTCAGAACCTCCACCAGCGAGCCTATCGGCGCGGTACGGTGCAAGCCCAGGAATTTGCTCGTGCTTTCGTCGGTTTCAATCACCTCCGCCAGGCCCGACTCCGACTTTTTCTTGCTTTTCACCACTTTCGGCGGAGCTACCTCTTCCACAGGCTTCACCACTTTCTCCGGAACCGCCGTTTTGGCTTTCACCGAGTCTTTTACTACTGTCGTAGCAACCTTGGCCGGAGGTGGTGTTGCGGCAGGTGCAGCTGCTTTTTCAGCGCCTTTTTCGCTGACGATCAGTTCCTGGCCATCTTTGAGGTTATCGTCTGTCAGATTGTTCCATTTACGCAAATCAGCCATCAGCACGCCGTATTTCACAGCCACGCGGTACAATGTCTGGCCGGGCTCTACTTTATGAATGCCATTTGCGGGAAGAGCGGCGGCCGAAGATGCCGACGGTGCGGAAGTGCTGGTAGCTACTGAGGGAGTATCTGCAACGGGTTTGGTTTCCTTCACCTCGGCTTTCACCAATTCCTTTTTCTCTTCTTTTTTATCGTCCTTTTTGGCGTCTTTCTTAGTGACCTTAGGCGTGTAAGGAACCCGGATGGTCTGCCCCGACTGGATTTGGTCGCTCATCCCAGGGTTTGCTTCGCGAAGAGCATGGATGGTCGTTCCGTACTGCCTTACGACGGCGAACATCGTCTGGCCCTGGTTAACCTTATGTATAATGAAGATCTTCCCTCCTACCTTTTCAACCCCCACAGAGTCAACAGCATTCAATCCCTTAGCCCGGGCACTCGTCAAACCTGTCATCAATCCCGCCAAAAGGGCCAGGCAAAAAATGTATTTCATTTATTATGAAAGCGTTAAACTCGAAAACTCGTTGCTATTTTTCAGATAAACCAGTGTGGACGCTTTCAGCATCATTGTCGAGCGGCCTGTTCCTTCCCGCTCTTCCGATAGTTTCTCGTGTAAAACCTGTTGCTTATTATCGGTCACTATGAGGAGGTATTGCACTGTTTTATCCTGCTCGTAAATATAATAAGAAAAGATTATATAGGGTCTTTTCTCCAAATAATCAATGGCTGTCGGGTTGTGACCGCCCGTTGCGTTGCTAATAAATTGCGCAAGCTGTCCGAAGTACATATTCCCTTCGATGTAACGAACGGGCTCGGCTAAAATTATTTCGTGGTAGGATTCGGAAATTTCTATATTCAACGGCAACAGCTCACCGGTCAGTGCATCACAATGCAGATGTTTGAATGAATCGCCTTGCTTGGTAGCCACTTCGAGCAAACCACCTCCTGCATTTTTCACAAGTAAATGGTTAGGCAAAATCCAAGACAGAAATCCTGTATCCCCATTCATTGCAAGGAGGTCTGTCGGTTCCGGAACCTCCGGATAACGGTAATTGTGTAAAAAAATGCGATTATCCGAAAAAGCAGTCAGAGATGTCCACCAATCGGTACCTTCCACCTGTCTCTGCCATTTCACGGCCAAATTTTCGGAGTCGATCACGGCAAACGACACTTCCCGGCTCTCCGGATTACGTAACTCTATGGCCCACAGCGAACTGTCCGCATCAGCATCGGGCATTACCCGCCAGATGTTTTCCGAAAACCGGAACGAAAAAAGATTTTGCAATTTTTTACCTTTATTTTGAATTCCAATTTAACTGACAACGACCTCGTGCGCATTCTAGGAATAATACCGGCCCGCTACGCTTCTACCCGCTTCCCTGCCAAAGCTTTGGTGGATATTGGCGGAAAAAGCATGATCCAGCGGGTCTACGAACAGGCATCCAAAGCTACTGAACTCGATCAGGTTATTGTAGCGACGGACGATGAAAGAATACTGAATCACGTCCGCGGATTCGGTGGAACCGCAGTAATGACCTCGCCAGATCACCAGAGCGGTACCGACCGCTGCTTCGAAGCATTGGGCAAAACCGACGGCCGATACGACTATGTCATCAACATTCAGGGCGACGAGCCGTTTATCAGCCCCGAGCCGATAGATCACCTCGCCTCTGTGCTGAATGGGGAAACCGAGCTGGCGACATTAGTCAAAGTGATCGACAACGACGACATTCTATTCAACGTGAATGTACCCAAGGCGGTTCTGAACAAGCGAAATGAAGTCATGTATTTCAGCCGGCAAACGATCCCATACCTGCGTAATGCCCAGAGCCAGGAAGATTTTCTGAAATCGCATGTTTTTTACAAACACATCGGCATTTACGCATACCGCACCGACGTTTTGGCCGAAATAACGAAGCTTCCCGTGTCCTCTCTGGAAAAAGCCGAGGCGCTGGAACAATTGCGCTGGCTCGAAAACGGCTATGCGATCAAGGCGGTAGTAACTTCCGATGATTCGCATGGCGTGGATACGCCCGACGACCTCGACAGGGTCACCCGAAAATTTTTGCAATAACCGGCCTTTGTGGAATACATTTTTTACAAGGAAGGTTAACGTATAAGGATTAGCCGTATATTTCTTAAAAAACGTTAAAACCGTTTTACGTATACGACCAGCTTCTTCCGATGCGTTAGCCTTTTATTGTTTTAAACTAATTACCACTTGAAAAAAGAGCCTTATGCAATATAACATCCTTTGGGCCGATGACGAAATAGATCTTCTCAAACCGCATATCATGTTCCTCACCAATAAAGGTTACAACGTGACCCCCGTGAACAGCGGTGCGGATGCGCTGGACCGGATTGAGAACGATCGGTTTGATATTGTTTTCCTCGACGAAATGATGCCGGGTATGACCGGCCTTGAAACCCTTGCGCAGATCAAACAACAGCAGCCTAACCTGCCGGTGGTGATGATTACGAAAAGTGAGGAGGAGCATATTATGGAGGATGCCATCGGCTCCAAAATTGACGATTATCTCATCAAACCACTGAATCCCAATCAGATACTACTTTCGGTTAAAAAGATACTCGATAACAAACGCCTCGTAACAGAAAAGACGACGCTCAGCTATCAGCAGGAGTTCCGCAGCCTCGCCATGCAATACCAGGACCGCATCGGCCACGAGGAATGGGCGGATATTTACAAAAAACTCATTTACTGGGAGCTGGAACTCGAAAGCTCCGACGACCAGGGAATGGCCGAAGTTTTCAGTATGCAGAAAAGCGAGGCGAATGCCAATTTCTGCAAATTCATTGAAGATGAGTATGAAGAGTGGCTCAACGATCCGCGTTCCGATAAGCCGATCCTGTCGCACCAGTTGATGAAACAGAAGGTATTCCCGCATTTGAAAGGATCGAGTGACCCTGTGTTTTTCCTTTTAATCGACAACTTCCGCTATGACCAGTGGAAAATGATCCAGCCCATTTTGCAGGAGTTTTTCAATATCGAAGAAGAGTCGTCGTACTACTCCATTCTGCCAACCACAACGGGGTACGCGCGTAATGCGATCTTCTCAGGGCTTATGCCGAGCGAAATGGAACGCAAACATCCGCAATGGTGGGTAAGCGATGAAAATACCCCGGAAGGTGAAGAAGGCTTGAACAACCACGAGCAGGACTTCCTTCAAAAGCAACTGGAAATGAACCACTTGAATATCAAGTTTTCTTATAACAAGATATTGAATACCAACCAGGGGAAAGCGCTTGTAGATACGTTCAACAACCTGCTGACCAACCAGCTGAATGTGATTGTCTACAACTTTGTGGATATGCTTTCCCACGCCCGTACGGATGTGCAGATGATCAAGGAGCTCGCGCCGGACGAGGCGGCTTACCGCTCCATTACCCGCTCGTGGTTCCAGCATTCACCGCTGCTCGATTTCATTCGTAAAGTGGCCGAGAAAAAGGGCCGCCTGATCCTCACCACCGACCACGGTATGATCCGTGTGCAGAAACCGGTGAAAATCATCGGCTACCGCGAAACGAATACAAACCTCCGTTACAAACACGGTAAAAATTTGGGCTTCGACGACAACCATTTGATGGTATGCCGCAAACCGGAACGCATTTTCCTGCCAAAGCCACACGTTTCGACGTCTTATGTGTTCACAAAAGAGGATTACTTCTTCGCTTATCCGAACAATTACAACCAATATGTGAACCTCTACCGCGACACTTTCCAGCACGGCGGCGTGTCGCTCGAAGAGATGATTATCCCGGTAATAGATATGAAAGCGAAATAATAAGCATAGAAATACAAAAAGGGCGCCTGAGTTATTCAGACGCCCTTTTTGTTTGGCTTAATAGCTCTATTCGCTTACCGTAATGCCGCCATTCTCACATTTGATCACGCGGGCTGGGAAGCGTCTCAGGAATTCGTGGTTGTGGGTCGCCATTAATATCGCGGTACCGGCGTTGTTGATCGTGCGGAAAACCTGCATGATTTGGTCGCCTACCTCGGGGTCGAGGTTACCGGTTGGCTCATCGGCGATCAGGATTTGGGGTTCGTTGAGCATGGCGCGGGCAATTACCACGCGCTGCTGCTCACCGCCCGAAAGCTGGTGCGGCATTCTTTTCTGGGCGGTTCCAAGGCCTACCTGCATGAGTACTTCGGCAATGCGTTTCGAGATTTTGCCTTTGTCTTCCCAGCCCGTCGCGCGTAGCACGAACGCGAGGTTGTCCTCGACGGAACGGTCGGAAAGCAATTGAAAATCCTGAAAAACAATGCCTATCCGGCGGCGAAGGAAAGGAATATCGGCCCTTTTGATATTGTGCAGCTCGTAACCGGCCACCTTGGCAGAACCGGTATGCAGCCATAAATCGGCGTATAGTGTTTTCAAAAGCGAACTTTTACCGCTACCGGTACGACCGATGAGGTAAACAAACTCGCCCTTATTGATCTCAAAATGAACGTCGTTCAAAACAGGCCTCTCACCCTGATAAATATCTGCCCTTTCCAGTCTGATTATTGGCTCCGTCGAATCGGTGGTCATGGTTGTGCTAAAAGTAATGATTGGATTGAGCAGAGAACGCTCAAAATGGATAGTGTGGTATTGTCAATGTCATCCTGAGCGGAGTCGAAGGATGAATGTACGACGCATTTGAACATCGCACAAGCACTTCGACTCCGCTCAGTGTGACACGTCAATTAAGCGTTTCCTTTTTTGTAGTCAGAAAGGAATTTCTCAAGACCGATATCAGTCAATGGGTGTTTCAGCAATGCTTCGATAGCGCTCAATGGGCCTGTCATAACATCGGAACCTACCTCTGCGCATTGGATAATGTGCATTGGGTGACGAACTGACGCTGCAAGTACTTGCGTATCGAAACCGTAGTTTCTGTAAATAGTCAGGATTTGCTCGATGAGGCCGATACCGTCAGTGGAGATATCGTCCAGGCGGCCTACGAAAGGAGAAACGTAGGTAGCACCTGCTTTCGCCGCTACCAGCGCCTGTCCTGCCGAGAAAATCAGCGTACAGTTGGTACGAATACCTTTTGAAGAGAAATATTTCAGCGCTTTGATACCTTCTTTGATCATCGGGATTTTCACCACGATTTTCTCGTCGATTTCAACAAGTTCCTCGCCTTCGCGAACCATTCCTTCGAAATCAACCGAGATTACTTCCGCACTTACATCACCATCCACGATATCGCAGATAGCCTTGTAGTGACGCATTATATTATCCTTACCTGTAATTCCTTCTTTCGCCATCAAAGATGGGTTGGTGGTCACACCGTCCAAAACACCAAGTGCCTGCGCTTCCCGAATTTCGTTCAGGTTCGCAGTATCAATGAAAAATTTCATATTGAAAATTTATTGGTTAGAATATTCCACAAAAGTAGAAAACCCTGAACAAAAGCAAAAAGAAAGAAAGACGGAAAAACCTGAGGCGAAGAAATAAAAAAAGGCAAACCGAGAATCTCACCGCATCGACCACCTACCCTTGCTTCCGTCAGGACCTGGGGGATTCGGAAGGAGCTGGTAGTTCCGATTTGCCGGGTGCAAAGATAAGGACATTTTATTCACAAAAAGAAAACATTCGTGTAACGTTTCCGCTTACTTTTGTGCGAATCAACTAGAAATGAACCAGTATGCCTCGATTATTTTTTTTATTTTTTCTGATTTTCCTCTACTCCTGCTCTCAATCTTCCGACGCATTTCTCCAAAAAGGCAAAGAGCTCATGCAACAGGGCAAGACGCGCGAAGCCATTGAATTCATCAACAAAGCGATCGAAAAAAACACTTCCAGTGCCGACGCGTTCAACCTCCGCGGCGTGGCTTATTATGAGCTGAAAGAATATCCCAACGCATTGCTTGACTTCGGTCAGGCCATTAAGCTCCAACCCGCCTCCTATCGTCCTTACTTCAACCGCGCGTTGCTCTATACGGATGAAAACAAGCTGGATTCAGCATTTGCCGACTACAACAAATCCGCCGAACTCGCTCCTGATACTGCCGACGTTTTCCTGAACCGCGGACAGCTGCTCGTGCTGATGGACAAGACACCGGAGGCTATTAAAGACTTCGAAAAAGCAACCCAGCTCGATGACAACAACAAGCAAGCCTGGTACAATCTCGGTAATACATACTACCGCACAAAAGATTTCAAAAAAGCGACATTGGCTTTCCGGCAAACGGTGAAACTCGACGGACAATACGGAAAGGCCTTTTACGGCCTGGGCCTTGCACAGTACAACGACGGCGAAAAAGATCTCGGATGCACCAGCCTGAAACAGGCTCTGAACCTGGGATATAGCGATGCTGCGAACGCATTAGCGCAATTTTGTCAGTAAAAGATATGTTAAAAGGGTAGCACCGACGGTTAATAAGTGAGCGGTGACGCCTTTTTAAAGCAGTCTTTAATTATCGTATTTCTTAACCCACTTTGTCATGAGACTTTTAAAGATATTTTTCGGGATCCTTTTCGTGATCTTTGCCTATTTGCAGCTCAACGACCCCGATTCGGGCGTTTGGATCGCCATTTACAGCTTCGCCGCCCTCGGCTGCTTCATGAGCATCCGGGAGCTTTGGCCTTCATGGGTATTTTACGTGCTTGCGGCTGGCTACCTGATCGGTGCAATCCTGCAATGGCCGCCGGAGTTCGAGGGTATTTTCTTCGGTGAAACTGCCATGCGGAGCCTCAACATCGAGCTGGCCCGTGAATCCCTCGGATTGGGCATTTGTGCAGTGGTAATGGCTGTAATCGGCAAATGGGGTTGATCAATCCCTGACCCATTCGATTTCCTTCAAACCGAATTCCAGTTCTTCCGGCTCGGTAGCTAATTTGACCCGCAACTTCCCCAGTTCGGTCACATTGGTTACCGAGCCGCTTGTTATATTTCCTTTGTACAAAAATTTCACATCTTGCTGATAGCCATACAAATGACTCAGATATTCGGCACGGATCAGCTCGTTCTGTGAGCCTGAACGCAGCCTGACATACCAGGCATCGAGGAATTTCAGCACCTTGTGAAACTCTTCCGCTAGCGAGTAAGCGTGCCCGGTTTCACGACCAAGTGAAGTCACGTGGTCATTCGCAAACGACAACTGATTGATGTTCACACCAATACCGACAATTGAGGTTGCAAACCGATTTCCCTGCAGCGAATTCTCGATCAGTACACCTACCGCCTTACGGTTGTTCACATAAATGTCATTCGGCCATTTCACCTTCGTGTCAGGCACGTAGCTGCCCAGGTATGCGCGTATCCCGAGCGCTGTGATCTGGCTGACCAGAAATTGGTCCTGAATGCGCAGGAACGTGGGTTTGAGTATGACAGAAAATGTAAGATTTTCGCCTGCATTGGCATTCCAGACCGTCCCGCGCTGGCCTCTTCCTTTCACCTGATTATCGGTAATGACAACCGTTCCTTCCTCAAACAGCCCCGCATGTACTATTTCAGCCGCTATGTCGTTGGTGGAATGACAAGTTGGCAGGTATATAACTTTTTTACCAATTATTAGCGTGTCCTGTGTAGAGTTGTACAATTTTTTTGTTTTACTTTAGGGTTTTAGAAAAGGAAATAACAACGCATGAAAGAACGCAAAAATAAAGAACTATCCTCAAAAGATCTCACCGAACTGGTTGTGAAGGGCATGACAGAAAAGAAGGGTTTGGACATTGCCATATTAGACCTCAGAAAAGTAAAAAATTCAATCACTGACTTTTTCGTGATTTGCTCGGGGAACTCCGACACTCAAATAGATGCTTTGGCCAGCTCGGTCGAAGATGAAGTTTATAAAATATCCAAAACAGAACCCTGGCAAAAAGAAGGAAAGGCGAATGGAGAATGGATTTTGATTGACTATGTCGACGTGGTCGCACATATTTTCAACAAAGAACGCCGCAAACATTACGATCTGGAAGAACTTTGGGGAGATGCAGAGGTGACATACCTGGAAGACTCCATGGTATAAAGGCCCGCCGGGCGAACATTAGCCCCGCCGGGATTGTTGTTTAATATATTTCCTCTTAATTAAAACGAACGAATGTCTGAAAACGATAACAAAAGGGGGCCACTCAACCCTAAAAGTCCTCAGAAGGGATATCAAGGTTGGATAATAGCCGCTCTGATCGCTACTATACTCGGAATCACGTACCTTAACCGCACATCGACAATCCGCGAAACCACTCAGAAGCGTTTCGAAAAAATGATGGCTGACAAGGAAGTGGAGCGCGTTACCATTGTGAATGACAAATCGGTGGAAGTAACGCTCAAACCCGAGGCGCTCAAACTCGACAAATACCGGGTTGTTGCGAAGGAAAATAACTATTTCGGCGGGGAAAGTGCTTCCCACTACCAATTCCAGGTAACATCTGCTGAGACCTTTAAAAAGGATTTCGATAAAATGCAGGAGGGTACTCCCGACGACGACAAGGTGCCTTTTGTGGTGGATACCCGCAACGACTGGACCAGCTTCCTAGGAACCTGGGGCTTTTTCATTGTTATGATCCTGGTAATGTACTTCATCCTCGGCAGAATGTCAGGTGGTGTAGGTCCAGGTGGCCAGATTTTTAATATCGGCCGCTCTCGTGCAACGCTTTTCGATGCAGAGAACAAGGTTAAGATCACATTTAACGATGTGGCGGGCCTTGATGAAGCAAAAGAAGAGATTAAGGAGATTGTAGAATACCTCCAAAGCCCTGACAAATTCAAGAAACTGGGTGCTAAAATCCCGAAAGGTGCATTGCTTGTAGGCCCTCCGGGAACGGGTAAAACCTTGCTTGCGAAAGCCGTAGCAGGGGAAGCCGGCGTGCCGTTCTTCTCACTTTCAGGTTCCGATTTCGTGGAAATGTTCGTGGGTGTGGGTGCAGCGCGTGTGCGTGACCTTTTCAAACAAGCGAAAGAAAAAGCGCCGTGTATCATCTTTATCGATGAGATCGACGCAGTAGGTCGTTCACGCGGCCGTGGTGCAATGCCCGGTTCCAACGACGAGCGTGAGAATACATTGAACTCCCTGCTCGTAGAAATGGACGGTTTCGCGACCGACTCCGGTATCATCATCGTAGCAGCAACGAACCGCCCGGATGTCCTCGACCCCGCATTGCTGCGTCCTGGACGTTTCGACCGCCAGATTTCTGTTGACAAACCCGACGTAATCGGCCGTGAAGCGATTTTCAAAGTGCATTTGAAGCCATTGAAACTGGCTACCGACGTTAATATCCAGAAACTTTCGTCTCAAACCCCTGGCTTTGCCGGTGCTGAAATCGCGAACGTGTGTAACGAAGCTGCGTTGATCGCCGCCCGCCGCAACCGCGAGGAAGTAACCATGCAGGACTTCCAGGATGCAATGGACCGTGTAATCGGTGGTTTGGAAAAGAAAAACAAACTGATTTCACCGGAAGAGAAACAAATCGTGGCCTACCACGAGGCGGGTCACGCGGTGGCAGGTTGGTTCCTCGAACACGCCGATCCTTTGGTGAAAGTGTCGATCGTACCACGTGGTGTGGCGGCATTGGGTTACGCACAATATCTCCCGCGTGAGCAGTATCTGTACCGTACCGAGCAGCTGTTCGATGAAATGTGTATGACATTGGGCGGCCGCGCTGCGGAAGATGTAGTGTTCGGAAAGATCTCTACCGGCGCATTGAGTGACCTTGAACGCGTAACGAAAGTGGCGTATAGCATGGTAACCATGTACGGTATGAACGAGCGCATCGGTAACATTTCGTTCTACGATTCGAAACAGACCGACTACGCATTCACCAAACCTTACTCCGAATCGACGTCGCAAGCGATTGACGAAGAAGTAAGAAAACTGGTGGATCAGGCATACCAGTTCGTGAAGAACTTGCTGATTGAAAAACGCGACGCATTGGAAGTACTGGCGAAAGAGCTTCTTGAAAAAGAAATCCTGTTCCAGGCCGACCTCGAAAAGTTGATCGGCAAACGTCCTTACGAAAAGGAAACAAGCTACCAGGCTTATATCAACCGTCGTTCGAACGAAGAAGCTGCGATCCACGAAGAAGTGGTGAAACAGACGCTCGAAAAAGACCGTAAAGAAGAAGAAATGGCGGAAGCCGAAAAAAGCGCCGACAACGAATAGGCACTTTTGAGTGAATAAAAACACAGATAGCCGGACAATTCAACCTGTCCGGCTATTATTTTTACAACATATACTAAATCGTTTGACCCTAAACCTTCAAAGCATATGCCCTTTGAAATTTTCAAACAACAGTTCGGCGACCTTACCGAATATGTGATACACGAAACAACCACTGAAAACCGCTGTGTAGTCATTCCCGAGCTGGGTGGAATCGTTCGGCAGCTCTCCTTACGCAAAGGCCTGACGCTGTTCTCCGTTCTGAAAACACCTCCTACCCCAGCGGCCCTTGTAGCTGACACCAAAAGTGCCAGCGAACTCCTGTTCCCGTTCGCGAGCCGCATTCCGGATGGCAAATACAAATTTTTGGGTAAAGAATACCAGCTGCGCAAGAACGAAGACGGCGGGGTGAATGCCATCCACGGATTGGTACGCAAAAACCACTTTCACCTCGACGAGCAGGTCATTCACGAGGACAATGCATCGATTCAGCTTTCCTACACCATCGATAACGCGGAAGGCTACCCGTTCCAGGTACATTTCTCGGTTCGATACACTTTGCATGCGGATGGCCGTTTCGAGCTGAAATACGAAGCCAGAAACAATGGGCAATCGCCTTGCCCTGCGATGTTCGGTTGGCACCCTTACTGGATGCTGGGGAATGAAGATGTAGAAGCATGGAAAATCAATATTCCATCAAAACGCCTGGTCACTTTTAATGAGAACCTGATCCCGATCGGTACTGAGCCGTTTGACATGGCAATGCCTGCATTGCTGCATCGGAAAGAGTTTGACAATGCTTTTATTGTAGAAGCCAGCGGTTCACATGCCGTTACGGAGCTGATCTCGAAAAACCAAAACGTGACTCTGCGGATTGAGCAGGAAGCCGGTGAAGGGAAATTTAACTACCTCGTCGTGTATACGCCGCCGGCGCGCGACTGCGTTGCTATCGAAGCATTGACAGCCAATGTGGATGCATTCAATACAGGCGAAGGCTTAAATATCCTGGCGCCCGGACACAGCATTGACGGCACGATCACGGTTAGTCTCACCTGAGGGGCCATTTCTGTACCAGCTGATCTTATGCCATAACAGCTTCCAATACGTAAGATATTTAATATGTGCCGCGACAATGGAAAGTTTATCCGACCATTTGTCGCGGTATTTTATATTGTAGAGAAAAATACGCCAGGTTTTAGTCTTCAACGATGGCCGTTCATTCTCCCAATGAGTCAGTATATCCTTTAAAAAGCCTTCCGAAGGATAGCTGCTTCCAGCGCCTGCATATTTGGCATAATCTCTGCCGCAGAGGTAACCGGCCGCGCCCAGTGACTCTGCAAATAGCTTATGAAAGCCCTTCTCCCTGGCGACTTTGTTAATATAAGTCCAATCCATTGAATCCGCCGACTTGTCCAGCAATCTCAACAGATCTGCCATGTATTTAAGCTTGTCCCATTGCTCGACACCGCCGTGGTGAATCACCATCATGATCAGTTGGATCTCCATTCCCGGCACCAGCACGGGTTTTCCCATCATATTAAACTCGACGAGGTTTCCGGCAAGCTCGTCCCAGGTGAAATTGTAGCAATAGCGTGGGTAGGTGCAGTTCCATTGTATTTCCAATGACTGCAATACATGCTCCTGCACAGGTGTGAGCGGGAGCTGATAATCGGTATCCAGGTAATCTTCCACAACCGCCTTCTCTTTCAACAGGTAATGGCGGTAGTTATCAGCAGCGAAACCCTCACCAAGCAGGATATTAAGGCTTTTGGAAACGTCTTCCTTACCAATAAAATAATCGATGTCTCCGAATTCCCGCAATACGGGCTTGTCATAAAGCATCCAGGCCCACAACGCACCTTTCATGGGAAAAGCGCGCACCTCATTGTCGATCAGCCGGTTGTACAACCGGACGCAAATCCCGAGGAAAGCCATGTTTGTGACAGCTTGTCCGAGCGTAAATTCCCGCAGCATTTTGAGCACATTATCGGGCAACGTCAATGACTTCGCCTGCACATATTCAAAGGCGAGCGGTCTGATCTGATGCCAGCTAACCAACGCCGAAAATCTTTGTGGATCAAATGGCTTGTCCTCAATTTCGAACGACTGATGCCCCGACGGCAAAACCGCCGCCTCGATCAGATATGCCAGTTCTCGGGAAACTTTGGGCCGTTGCATCCTATTCCGCAATTAGTTGTTCACGGATACTCGCTTCTACCCATTTTTCCAGGTTATCGAAACCTTCGGGTCTCCTTTTTCGAAGCAACCCGGCCGATTTGGCACATTGAATGCTTTGAAAAAAGTGCCTTTTAAGATTATCACCACTCATCAGCTCTGTTGCCAGGGGAAAGTTGCGCAGCATTTCACCGGGAATTTCGGCCAAGCTCATCTGTTGAACAGCCGGCTTATTCCTGGCCTTATGCAGAAAAAATACCCTTTTTAAAGGAACAGGCCTGGTCGGGAACTGCTCGCGAGGATGGTAAGCAAATTTTCTGACGCCCTCGCTGACCGGTTCGAGGTCAGATTCGGCATATTGTAAACCATTGACTGTCTTTTCCCAAATTTTGAGCTGTGGATAGGCCGGAATAATCGCCGGTTTTCCGCCTTCATCAAATGTAATCGCTGTAAGATCGTCGCTCAGCAACCTGCAACCCGCTTTGATAAACGCCGCAGCCGTACTTGACTTGCCGGCCCCGGGCATACCCATAAAGCACCAGGCCTCATCGCCTATCTCTACTGCACTGGCGTGAAGCAGGAAATATTCTCGTTGAAACAAAATAAGGCCTAATGCTTCACTGACCGTGAAAAGACTGATAATACTAGCCTCCGAAGCCACAGGGGAAACAATCAGCTCATTACCGCCGGAAGCCTTGAAAGACGCTACACCAGCCCAATCCAGAAACATCGCATTCTCATTCCGGCCAAAAAACGCCCTGATTCCCCGTCTGTAAATGGTAGTCGGGCGCATGGAAGGCAACTCTACGGCACCCTGCCGGATATAAACATCAGGTGTAGAGTGCTGATTACCTTCGGCCAGTTCGGGCAGGGAAATTTCTGAATGGATATGGAGCCCGAAGGCTGTGTAATGGTGCATGTGTGTAAAGTACTAATTAAATCATTCCCAAACCCAGAGCCGCTTGTAGGAAACAGTATCAGGCCAGCGCCCGATGATGATATTGCCGTTTTGCTCTACCCAGGCATGCGCCTCAAATTGCTTAGCAGGGTTGATCTCTATCCCTATTTCCAGGGTCAATGCGGGTGAATTGCGAAGCAGGTATTTGGTAGCCAGGGCGCGCGGCAGACACAAAAGCTCGAATGGCAGCAAATTGGCGGCCGTATCTACCGCCCAAACAGTCCGCTCCATGGTTTCGCGAGCGGTCTCGCGGACACGGCTCGGGCGGCTGAGCCAATGGTACCACTTTCTGAACAATGAAAAAGAAAGCAAAAGAAGCCCGGCCTTGATCCACAGCAGGCACCATGCGGCCCGCAGGAATATCCATTTCTCCGACCCGGACAAGCTCCGCCATTTCCCTATCAGCTTACCGATTTTGCCCAAAATCTATTTGATTATTTCAACCAGTCTCTCAGAAATCAAATCCTTCAACAACCCGTCGATATCACGTTTGCAAGTGTCGGCGTCGACGTCATACTCGCTGACCACCGCGTCGCATAATGCTTCGATCGTTTGCGGTCCTTTTTCCAATGTATCCCAGATCAGCACACCTACTTCATCCAGACCGTAATAAGCACCTTTGTTGTGGTTAAGAATGACTGTTTCCCCTGCAACTTTGGATGATATCTGTTCTGATGTAAGCTGGTATTTCATTCTTGAAAATTAAATCTGAAAGTATAATGTGCAACCGAATTGTACAAAGTTAGGCATTTTGTTCACTCAATCTCAAACTTTATTCCCTGTGCGAGGGGCAACGCGGTGCCGTAATTAATCGTATTAGTTTGACGTCGCATATATGCTTTCCAGGCATCCGAACCCGATTCACGCCCTCCACCGGTCTCTTTTTCACCACCAAACGCTCCTCCTATCTCTGCGCCTGAGGTGCCGATGTTCACGTTGGCAATGCCGCAATCGGAGCCCCCGAAGGACAGGAACTGTTCGGCATCACGCAAATCGTTCGTAAAAATGGCAGAAGAAAGGCCTTGCGGCACATCATTCTGCAACGCGATGGCCTCCTCGGCATCATGATAACGGATCAGGTACAGGATCGGCGCGAATGTCTCGTGCTGGACGATCGCCCAATGGTTTTCCACCTCCGCAATGCACGGCGTAACGTAACAGCCCGAAGTATACGGATCTCCTTCCGGGATGCCCGGCGCTACCACAAATGAGCCTCCGGCTTGTTTGATCTGTTCTGCGGCATTCTGGTATTGCCTCACGGCCTGTTGATCGATCAAAGGCCCTACATGAATACCTGGATCCAGCGGATTCCCGATTTTCAATTGGCCATATGCCTTTGCCAAACGGCTCTTTACCTCCTCAAATATCGAGTCGTGCACGATCAGGCGACGTGTTGATGTGCACCGCTGGCCCGCTGTGCCAACTGCCCCGAAAACAATGGCAGGGATAGCTACTTTCAAATCGGCTGTGGGCGTTACGATGATCGCATTGTTGCCGCCCAGTTCGAGCAGGCTTTTGCCTAACCTGCGCGCGACCGCCTCTCCTACCGAGCGCCCCATCGGAATGCTGCCCGTAGCAGATACCAACGCAACCCGCGGATCCTGCGCAAGCCACTCGCCCACATCGCGCCCGCCGGAGACAATACAGGAAACGCCCTCCGGCACATGATTGTCTTTTAAAACATCCTGAATAATATGCTGGCAGGCAATAGCCGTCAGAGGTGTCTTTTCCGAAGGCTTCCACACGCACACATTTCCGCACACCCACGCGATCATCGAGTTCCACGACCATACGGCCACCGGGAAATTGAATGCTGAAATAATGCCTACGACGCCCAACGGATGCCACTGCTCGTACATACGGTGCTGCGGGCGCTCGCTATGCATGGTAAGGCCATACAACTGGCGGGAGAGCCCCGTCGCGAAGTCACAGATATCGATCATCTCCTGGACCTCTCCTAGCCCTTCCTGCAAACTCTTACCCGTTTCATAGCTGACGAGCGTGCCCAGTTCCTGCTTGTATTCACGGAGTTTCACACCCATCTGCCTCACAATTTCGCCGCGCTTGGGTGCTGGTATGCTCCGCCAGGTTTTGAATGCAAGCGAAGCGGTTTCCACTACACGGCCATAATCTGCATGCGCGGCTTGCCTTACCGCCCCTATTCTCCGGCCATCTACCGGAGAAAACGATTCCAGCAACGCACCGCCGCTTTCCCAGCTCGCTTGCCCGGTAGTTACGCCGTGATTGACATCCGCAATGCCCAGTTTTTCAAGAATTACATCGATTCCTTTCATACTTCCTCAGCCTACATTCTTAAAAAACTGTCCATTCATTGTCTTGAAAAACGCGTCCAGGGCAATGTCTTCCTGCCGGATAAACCCTGTTCCCGGGAGCACGCCATCGGCCACCATTTCCACTACCGAAGCAATGGATGCTGCCGTAGTCCACGAAATGGCCCGCCAATGCTGCCCGTCTATCTGAATGGGGTGATAGGCTTGATAAAATTCTTCTCTTTCGAGATGGCTGCCCTTCCAACCTTCCACTACGGCATACACATACACCACGTCCTGCTGCACGGGCGGCTTTGCCTCCGTCAGGATTTCCTCAACCAGGGCGCGTTTGTCTTTCAGGCACAGCTCGTACAGCACGAACCGCATCAGGTTGCAATGCCCAGGGTAACGAATGGTTTTGTAATTCAATGTATCCACTTTTCCTTCCAGGGTTTCGCACATGGTAGCGAGCCCGCCGGAAGTACTGAAAGCCTCGAATTCCTGCCCTTCAATATTGATCATTTCAATGCCTTCGAGCGAGGGTACCATCTTACGGACACCGTTGTGGATTACTTCGGCGTCGTTCAGGTACTCGTTCACCACCCCTGCGGGCGACCATGTGAAGGAGTAACCCATCTGCCCGTTCGGGTAGCGTGGCAATGCGCCTACCCGCAGTTCTATATCCCGGATTTTGGTAAAACGCTTGGCCAGGTCCATTCCTACAATGCCAATGAAACCGGGTGCAAGACCGCATTGCGGCGCAAGTACGCTCCGGCTATCTTTCGCCATTTCACGGATCGCCGATGTCGTGGGCACATCCTCCGTGAGGTCGAAATAATGGATACCTGCCTTATGCGCTCGTTGGGCGATGGGAAGGTTGAGGTTGTAGGGCATGCAGGATACCACGGCGTCGAAGCCTGCCAATGCCTTGTCCAGGAATGCGCCGTCAGTAACGTCGCCGGTCACTATTTCAAAGGGTAGTTGCACGGGCGGCAGCGCTTTGTCACCCCCGGTAACCTGGAAGCGTTTGCTCAGCAAAGTGGCGACGAGTGAGCCTACTTTTCCCAATCCGATCACAAGTACTTTTTGCATGTATAGTTTAAAATGGTTTTAGTTGAAATTTTTGAAGCTATTTTGAAAGATAGAAAAAGAAATTGCAGTTTTTAAAACTTGCATGTCATTTTTGTAGGACAAATCAGGCATTATGACGATTACCATTGTGGGCGGCGGCGCTTCGGGTTTTATGGCGGCGATTACCGCGGCAGAGACGTTTCCGGACGCTCGCATTACCATTCTTGAAAAGAGCAGAACGGTCCTCAACAAGGTCCGCATTTCGGGCGGCGGCAGGTGCAATGTCACGCACCGGCCTCACGAACTGCGCCATTTCATCAAAAATTATCCGCGAGGCGAAAAGCTACTTCGCAAACTCTTGCCGCATTTCGATGCAGATGCAACCGTGGCGTGGTTTGAGAAACGGGGCGTCAAACTCAAAACCGAAGCCGACGGGCGCATGTTTCCCATCTCGGATTCGTCCCATACCATTATTGAATGCCTCATTAAAACGGCCCGGAACCTGAATATTGAAATCAGGACGAGCGTGCATGTAGATTCCTTTGCAAAAACGGGGGATGCATTCCATTTGAAGATCATCAATGGAGAACCCATTCTAACCGATCGGTTATTAATTGCAACCGGAGGCTATCCAAGAGCGGAAAGTTTCGACTGGTTGGAGGAGCACCAGCACGGGATCGTACCGCCTCTACCTTCGCTTTTTACATTCAATACGCCCGATAATTACCTGCTGCCGCTGGCCGGGGTTGCCGTGAAGGATGCATTGGTCAAAATAGCGGGGACCAAACATGAGTGGCGCGGGCCGCTGCTGATTACGCATTGGGGGTTCAGTGGGCCAGCGGTGCTAAAACTTTCGGCCTGGGGCGCACGTGACCTCGCCGAAAAGGATTATCATTTTACATTCCGGATCAACTGGCTGCCGGATTTGAAGGAGCAAGAAGTCCGCGACTTTCTATTGGCCGAAAAAACAAATACCGCCAAGCAGCAAATCGCCTCACACGCCAAGTTCAGCTTACCCTCGCGGCTTTGGAAAGCATTCACCGAAAAGGCCGAAATCCCCGACACACTGCGCTGGGGCGATGCCAGCCATAAGGTACTGAACCGCATGACTGAGCTCCTCACCAACAGCCAGTATGAAGTGAAAGGCAAAACCACTTTTAAAGAAGAGTTTGTGACCTGCGGCGGCATTGCATTAGCCGATATCGATCCCGAAACATTGCAAAGCCGCTCCCTGCCTGGCCTTTTCTTTGCTGGCGAAGTGATGGACGTCGACGGCATTACCGGCGGTTTCAACTTCCAGAATGCCTGGACGACCGGCTATATTGTGGGTAAAAATATCGGGCTTTAATCCCCGGCCATGGTGTCGAAGTAGGCCCTGACCTTTTTTGCCCGATCGAGGCCGATGAGGTCCGTCAGCGTTTCGACAGAGCTCTCGCGTATCGCGCGCACGGAGCCGAAATGCTTCAAAAGCTTCGTTGCAGTTACTTTTCCGACGCCCACAACACCTTCCAGCTCGCTCACCAGGCTGGCCTTACTGCGTTTGTCGCGGTGGAAAGTGATCGCGAACCGGTGCGCTTCGTCGCGGATTTGCTGGATCAGTTTCAGCGATTCGGATCGCTTATCAATGTATAGTGGAAGCGGATCTTCCGGGAAATAGATTTCTTCCAACCTTTTGGCAATACCGATAATAGGTACCTGCCCGTAAATACCCAGGCTTTTCAAGGCATCGCAAGCCGCACCCAGCTGCCCCTTGCCGCCGTCAATCACGATCAGATCAGGCAATGGCTGCTCTTCGGCTATCAGGCGCAGGTACCGGCGGGAAACAATCTCGTTCATGGAAGCGAAGTCGTTCGGGCCTATTACTGTTTTGATATTGAAATGACGGTAATCCTTTTTCGATGCCTTACCATCCTTGAAACACACCATCGATGCCACCGGATTGGTACCCTGGATGTTGGAGTTATCGAAGCATTCGATATGTCTTGGCAGCGTTTTGATCTGCAAATCGGCTTTCAAACGGATCAATACCCGGTCCTTTTTAGAGGTTGTAGCAGATGCTTCCACCTCGCGGCGCTCGGTTCTCTCCCTTCTGAAATACATCACATTTTTCATCGACATATCCAGCAGCTTCTTCTTGTCGCCGATTTGGGGAACCGTCACTTCAAGCCGCATATCCAGGTCCGGTTTCAGGTTTGAAACCAGTTCTTTCGCCTCCGAACCGTAGGTAGACCGCATTTCCACGATCATCATCGCGAGGATCTCCATATCGCTTTCGTCAAGCTTTTTCTTCACTTCCAGCGTCTGCGTCGCCACCATGTAGCCTTCTTTTATTTTCATAAAATTCAGGTAGGCAGCTTCCTCGTCGGACACGATTGTGAGCACATCGATATTGCCAATGCGGGGATTAATGACGGTTGCTTTACTCTGGAAATTAGACAAATGCTCGATCTTGGTCTTCCACGCATGCGCTTTTTCAAACGCCATTTGCTCGGCTGCTTCCAGCATTTTTTCCTTGAAATACTGCTGCGGCAACGATAGGTTACCTTTTAATATGTTATGTACCTGCTCGATCTCCGCATTGTATTCGTCTTCTGCCTGCAATCCCTCACAAGGCCCTTTGCAGTTACCAATGTGGTATTCCAGACAAACTTTGAATTTTTTGGCTTCAATATTCGGCTTCGTCAGTGGCAGCTGGCATGAGCGGATCTGGTACAATGCTTTGAACATGTCGAGCAGCGTGTGCATTGAGCGCAAATTGGCGAACGGACCGTAAAAAGTACCTTTGGTACGGTCCATATTCCGAGTCGGGAACACGCGTGGAAATGGCTCGTCGGTAACGCAAATGAACGGGTAGGTTTTATCGTCTTTCAGCAGGATGTTGAACTTAGGCTGCAACTGCTTGATCAGCTGGTTTTCCAGCAACAATGCATCCCATTCGCTCAAAACGATGGTAAATTCGATCCGACGGATCTGGCTCACGAGCCGTTTGGTTTTACGGTCGTGTTGGTTATTCTTCAAAAAATAGCTCGAAACCCGGTTTCGCAGGCTTTTTGCTTTTCCTACATATATTACCTCACCGGTTTCGTCGAAATACCGGTACACACCGGGATCGAGAGGAATTTTGGCGAGTTCTTCTTTATAATTGAATTCAGACATTGATTGAGATTTAGGACTAAACGGCGCCCCTGTTGAAGAAAAACAACCGCATCAATTGAAAAGTTGCGTTGCTCACGAGCTGGAATGCCTCACTTTGGGCGGCATTCAGGTCCATAGGCCGGTTCAAGACCGACGCCGCGTAGGTGATACCCACTGCACGGGCCTGTTCCGGGGTAATCTGCAAAGTGCCGCAAACGACCGCGAGCGGCACATGATGACTTTTACATAATCCAGCCAACCCTTTTACCACTTTCCCGGCAAGTGTCTGCTCATCGACTTTCCCCTCTCCCGTGATTACCAAATCCGCATGGGCCACCAGCGAAGCGATGTTGCATTGCTCCATTACTATACTGATACCGTCTTTCAGTTCGGCGTTCAAAAACCACATGCAACCCGCACCGAGACCGCCCGCAGCGCCCGCGCCCGGCACCTGGCTCACGTCCCGCCTGAATGCGCGCGTGGCTACCTGTGCGAGGTTTTCCAGTCCATGATCGAGCTGCACAACCATTTCGGGATCGGCTCCTTTTTGCGGACCGTAAACAAATGCAGCGCCTTCTTTCCCAAACAAAGGGTTCGTCACATCGCAAGCGACTATTACTGACACCAACGCAAGCCGGGGATCAGCATTATGCGTGTCGATCGACGCGATTTTCGACAGCGATTCGCCGTTGGGCAGCAATGTATGCCCCTCGGAGTCTTTGAAAGCATACCCGAGCGCTTCGGCCATCCCGATGCCGCCATCGGTAGTTGCGCTCCCACCAATGCCGAGGATAATTTTTTTTACACCTCGGTCCAATGCATCTACAACAAGCTGGCCTGTGCCAAATGTGCTTGTCCGTAGCGGATTACGCTCCTCCGTTTTCAGAAGTCCGAGACCCGAAGCAGCAGCCATTTCGATAAATGCAACCTGATGATCTTCTGAAAGTCCGTAGGTGGCTTTGATCAGCCGGTTCAACGGATCCATCACGGTTACCGTCACGTCGGAGCCTTTCGCCTGCCGGGTTAGTATTTTCGAAGTCCCTTCACCGCCATCAGCCAGCGGTATCGCCGTTACTTTTGCATTGGGATATGCCTTTTGAATGCCGTTAGTAACGGCATCGCATACTTCCGCAGCTTCCAGCGAACCGCGAAACTTGTCAGGGGCAACGAGGATATTCACGGGCAAAAGATTAAGTGGGTCAGAACAGAACGCCTTCGTCGTCGGATCGTGACGGCGGAATGTAAGTATCGGTACTGTCGGTTGCTACGCCGCCGCATTCGCGCACGTAGTTTTCAGGTTTGGTAAATGGTATTTTACGGTACTGAACCAGGGTAGGATCAGCATACACCTTTTGCATAAACAATCCCCAGGCCGGCATCGCGATGCGGCCGCCTTGTCCGTAAGCAATGGTACGGAAGTGAATGCTGCGATCTTCGCCACCCACCCAGATACCCGACACCAGGTTTTGCGTCATGCCCATAAACCAACCGTCCGAGTAGTTCGAAGTAGTACCGGTTTTGGCCGCGATCTCATTCCCTTCGGTGACGCCGTACTGCCGCAACCGGCCCGCGGTTCCTCCCGGATCTTCGACTGCACCTCGCATCAAATACAGCATATTATAAGCCATGTTTGCACTAATCTCCTGGTTCTGTTTCTGGAAAAACTCTTGCAACACGTTGCCATAGCGGTCTTCAATGCGCAGGATCGTCATCGGCTCCGTCCTGTGCCCGCCGTTCGCGAATGCGCAATAGGCGCCCACCATTTCATACACCGAAACATCACTGATACCCAAGCAGAGCGAAGGTACCTCCTGCAATTTGGAAGTGATACCCAGTTTATGCGCATATTCTACCACCGCTTTGGGGCGTACCATTTTCATCAGGTACGCGCTCACCGTATTCACCGATTTTCCCAATGCCTGCCGCAGCGACAGCGACTGGTAAGAATATTTGTTATTAGAGTTTTTCGGCGACCATCCACCTGGCACGCCATCGGAAAGTCCGAAGTAAATCGGCTGATCGGTCACATGGTCGCAAGGCGTAAGGAAGTTCTTATCCAATGCCGAAACATACACGAACGGCTTGAAAGTAGAACCCGGCTGCCGCGACCCCTGCTTGACGTGGTCATATTTGAAATACTTGAAATTAATACCTCCTACCCAAGCCTTCACGTGCCCGTTACGCGGGTCCATGGACATCATACCCGCACGCAGGAAGCGCTTGTAATAGGCAATGGAATCCAGGGGGCTCATCGTCACTTCCTTCTCGCCATTCCAGGTAAAAACCTTCATTTTGTAAGGTTTCTTCATGATCTTCCACGCTTCCTCCTCGCCCAGGTCCCTTTTGAGGGAAATGAAATGCGGAGAACGCTTTGCGGCGGTAGTGATGAAGCCGGGAATTTCCTTGCCATTGTCGAAAGTCCATGGATTGCGGCCTTTCCAGTGCTCGTCGAACAGCTTTTGCTGCGCTTTCATGTGCTCGGTCAATGCCGCCTCCTGATAACGCTGCATGCGCGAATCGATGGTCGTGTAAATGCGCAACCCACTTGTATACAAGTCCAGGTCGGTATCGTTCTCTTCATTATAGAGCTTCACCCAACTTTTGAGATACCCGCGCATCGACTCCCTGAAATAGGGCGCCAAGCCGGTGTTATGGCTGTCAACGGTAAAATTCAGTCCCAGCGACTTGTCTTTGAATTTCTCAAAATCCTCTTCACGGATGTAATCATATTTATACATCTGCGCCAGAACCGTGTTTCTCCGGTTCAACGCATTCGTAGGAAAACGCAGTGGGTTAAACAACGTCGGGTTTTGCAGCATCCCCACCAGCAATGCGGCTTCGGTCACGTTCAGGTCCCATGGCTCCTTATCGAAATAAGTTTTGGAAGCGACTTTGATGCCATAGGTGTTATTACCAAACGAAACCGTGTTGAGGTACATTTGCATGATCTCCTGCTTGGTATACTTCCGCTCCAATACCACAGCGAGCACCCACTCCTTTGTTTTGGCTATCACAATGCGGACTACCGGTATTTTACCGAGCAGCCCCTCATATTCTTCCGAGCGGGTATTGAAAAGGTTCTTGGCTACCTGCTGCGTGAGCGTACTACCACCCCCGGAGCTGGAACTTCCCGAAACGACCCCTTTGAATACCCTTAACAAGCTGCGCGGGTCAATGCCGGAGTGATTTACGAAACGCGCATCCTCCGTTGCTACAAGCGCATCGATAAGGTTAGGGGAAATCTGCGCGATATCAATCGGCGTCCGGTTTTCGAAGAAGTATTTACCGAGCGACTTGCCGTCTTCGCTGATGAGTTCTGATGCGAGCTCGCTCTTCGGGTTTTCGAGCGTTTTGAGGTCCGGCATACCGCCGAACAACCACAAAAAATTAAAACTGACGGCAACGATGTAGAATATGATCAGACCCAGTCCCAGGCCAACGAACCGCCAAAGGCGGACAATGGTGCGCCGATACTTTCCGGGTTGCAATTCAATCATAGATGTGGGGTGATAGGTTACTGGAAAGGCAAATATACGATTTCAGCCTATTATCTCTTGCCCATGGACAGGGAATTGAATTCCTGCATTTCTTTCAGACGGGGCAGATAAATGCTGGTGGGATACAACCGCATGAACTCGGTAATAGCCTGCCCATAGGCTTCCTTCCCTCTTACTTTCCCGATCAGAAATACGCGCAGCAACGCGAATTTGTCCTCCAAGGAACTTCCTTTGTAGGACGGCAGGTTTTTCTCGATATCTTCCAGCGCTTTGGTGTAGTTGCCATCCGCGTAGAGCTTGTACATGGCTTCGTACTCCTTCGTCGCATTCCCGGATGTGCCTCCCGTGTCGGTCGTTTTGTTGACCAGGCGGGCATACGTGGACGTTGGGTATTCACTTAACAACTTGGATTTCCAGGATTCCTTCTGAGCCGCATTCTCTTCATTACTCAGGAAAAGCAGGTAATAGATTTCGTCCTTGTATTGCGTTTTGGGATACTCGGACAACACACGTTCAAATGCGGCGATCGCGCGGTTGGATTCTTTAAGATCAAACCGATAGATCTTGCCCAGGTTATACAGCGCATCTTCTTTCTTCTTCTGAGATACCGCGAATGCCGTATCCGAAAGCGGAACGTCCTTTTTCAGTAATGCATGCACCTGGTCCCATTCAGGCGTACCTTTTTTCAAACCGGTGTTTTCCTGCGATGCCTGCGCTACATTAGCACTGTCGGCACCGGCCGCAGCATTATTTCCTGTGAGCGTACGCAACGGGCGGCTGCTCCGGCGCCAGTCGTCTTCGAGCGGACGGTTCCCCCAGGCCCTTTTAAAGTCTATTTTGCCCTTGTTCACCAATGCAGGGTCGAACAGCTCAAAGCGGCGTTCTCCGCCTGTGACCAGCGGATTGCCTCCGCCTTGCTGCATACTTGCGTTCTGTGCGGCGATTTGCGCTTTTCGTGCCTTCTCCTCCTCTTCGATGCGCTTCTTTTCTTTCGCTTCGATGATCTGGTCGATCTTATTATCCAGTTGAGCCGGGTTCATTTTGGCCAGTCTTTGAAGGCTATCCTCAGTCGAAACAATGGTGTATTGTGTCACAAAATTGTCGAGTGCACGTTTCCTGTCGGCTACGAGGCGGTATTCAGGCGCTTCCTGCGGCAGAATGGTCAATGCACTGTCGTAATAGGCTTTGGACATTTCAAAATTTTCAAGCGCTTCATATTCTATCCTCGCCAGTTGCAGATAGGTATAAGCCTTTTGCTGCATATTCCCTTTGGATGCCGCTGCCGCCATTTGCAAGTACTTCACCGCTTCCGGGATTTGCTTTTTATGTTCGGCCAGCAAGCCCATCGTGAAATACACGTGGTCTTTCAGGTCGTCGTTTTTACGATCGCGGAGCATTTTATCAAAGCCTACGTTGGTAACATCACGTTTCGGATCCAATACCACCTCATTTTGCAGCGAATTCATATTGGAATAAAAGCCCAGGTCGTAGTTGGGCTTGTTCCTATTCACACTTCTATAATGCTTGTTGGCTAATGCATACTGCCCGAGGCGGTCGTACATCTGGGCCGCTGCAAAATGGATACGTGCAGTTTCAGTTGATTTTTTTAAAAGCGGAAATGTCTCTTCCAGAATCGCTACGGAAGTGAGGTATTCTCCGTTTTGCTGGTGCAGATAAGCCTTGGTGAGGTAAAAATCACGTTGCGAAGCTTTGCTCAACGGCTGCTGGCTGAGGTATTCGGCCACGCCCAATGCGTTGGAATAGTCCTTATGCTCGATATACGCCCGCATGAGCAGGATCAGGGCGTTGTTTTTATCGCTCTCGTCGCGCCCGTTGGCATATACGTAACGCAAAGCTTCCAGGCCATCGGCCCATTGTCCGAGGTACAACCTCGATTTACCCAAAAGGATGTAGCTATTATCGATCCACTTACTGTTCTGGTGCTTTTCGGCGACGATCGACGCCTTTTTGATCGCATCCTGTAACTTGGGCTTCACCGGCTGAGCGAGGATCGAATCCATCGGAAGCAATATCGGGAGCAATTGGTTATAGTTTTCCTTATATGCTTTCTGCATTTCGAACTCCGCTTCCGCCATATCCTGCTCGGCCATGAAATAGGCATTATACCGCGCTGCTACGTTGTGAAAAGTGATTGCACCCGGCCGTGAGCTGTACTGCGAACAGGCAGCCGCGACGATAATCATGACAAGTAGCGGTAATGTGCGTCGGATATGGGAGGTAAAACGGTCGATCACGAAATTGACTTTATGGGGTGTTCGTCTTTGTGTCAGGTTGCAAACCTAAAACGGTATTTTCAATAAAACCGTATCGAAGATAATGCCATTTGCAAAATTTGAAGCAATTTTACCTTTATATTCTACCATGATGGAAGATCCGAAAAAGCCCGTGGACAAAAGCACGTCGACACGCTTCCTGAAATACTCGGGAATGGCGACGCAGATGCTGGGTACTATCCTGGCGTTCACCTGGGGCGGCTACAAGCTCGACGAGTGGCAGCAAAATAAGGTCCCGGTGTGGACACTCGTGCTCTCGCTGGTGTCCATTGCGGCATCGCTCTACCTTTTAATAAGAAGTTTTACCAAACAATAATTGCTCCTCGCCGACGCACGCGCATGCTACGTACCCTGATCGCAACCATTTTGCTGGGAATTGTATTTTTCCTGGCTCAAAGATTCCACGCCGATTCTTTCCTGCATCCTTATATCTGGTACATTCTCGTATTCTTTTTCGGGCTCGCATTTCTCGTTCATAGGCTGATGGAATTCGGAATGCGGAACAAGCGTGAGAAATTTGTCACATTTTACATTTCAAGCATCGTTGCGCGGATCATTCTGAGCATCATTTTCATTGGCCTTTTTTTATACAGAGGGCTAACTGATTCATTCCTATTCGTTATCAACTTTTTTGCACTCTATTTATTTTACACATGCTTTGAAATATATGGTTTGTATCGTAACTTGCGCCGCGATTGACAAAGCATAGTATTTCAAGCATTTATGTATACCCATCTGAGACGGTTTTTTACTATCGCCCTTATAGCGGCAACATGCGTTTTTAACCTCCCGGCCCGCGCCGACGAACCAACTCAGCACGAGGCTGACAAGGTCGCTCAGGCTGTGAATGAGGAAGAGCATAAAATTGAACATAAGCTTGAAGAGCACGAAGCGAAGTTCAATATCGGTGAGATGATCATGCACCACATTGCAGATTCTCACGAATGGGAGTTCTCCCACGGTGTTTCTCTGCCGCTCCCTGTAATTCTTTATTCGGAAGACCGCGGTTTGGAGGTTTTTCTTTCTTCCAACTTCCACAACGAGCACCACGAATACAACGGTTACCACCTGGTACACGGCGAATCGGAGCAAATCGTACCGGTTGATGAGGCTCGTAAAATCTACGACTTCTCGATCACCAAAAACGTAGCTTCGATGCTCATCAGCGCCGTGATCCTGATCCTCGTTTTCACAAGCGTTGCAGGCTGGTACAAAAACAGCAAAGGCAAAGCGCCAAAAGGCTTCGCATCGGCGATGGAGGTGATTATCCTCTTTATCCGCGACGAAGTGGTGAAACCGAACGTAGGACCGAAATACGAAAAATACCTTCCTTATCTGCTCACGTTGTTCTTCTTCATTCTGATCAACAACATCATGGGTCTGCTTCCGGGCTCGGCTAACCTTACCGGTAACATCGCCGTAACCATGACATTGGCAGTGCTTACATTCATCATCGTTCACCTGAACGCGAATGGTAACTACTACAAACACCTTTTGAGCCCTCCGGGTGTACCTGCTCCGCTGTTGCTGATCATGATCCCGGTTGAGATTGTAGGTGTATTTATGAAGCCATTCTCTCTGATGGTGCGGTTGTTCGCTAACATCACAGCAGGTCACATTATCCTTCTGAGCTTGTTCGGTCTGATCTTTATTTTCCAAAGCTTCGTGATCGCGCCGGTAATCTCCCTGTTCGCATTGTTCCTGAACTTCATCGAGATCATGGTAGCATTCATCCAGGCATTCATCTTCACACTATTGTCGTCCATGTACATTGGTACCGCTATCGAAGAGCATAGCCACGATCACGGACACCACTGATTCTGAATCTCTTTTTTATTAATTTATATTTTAAACAAACAAATTATGTTCGCTCAAATTTTGCTTCAAGCTGCTGAACAAGGTGGTGCAGGTCTTGCAGTTTTCGGTGCTGCTATCGGCGCAGGTCTTGCTGCTATCGGTGCAGGTCTTGGTATTGGTAAAATCGGTGGTAGCGCTGTTGAAGGTATCGCCCGTCAACCAGAAGCTGCTGGTGCAATCCAAACTGCAATGTTGATCATCGCGGCTCTTATCGAAGCGGTAGCGCTTTTCGCAGCGGTAATCTGTCTGCTTATCTCTTTCAAGCTTTAATAGAGCTTCCCGAAAGGGGAACGCTGCCCCGGCGCGCTAGGCCCGGATGCGGTGCAAAAACATTCTCGTGGGAGCATTAGGCTTCCACGAAATTTTAATAAGAAGAGAGAAGATTTCAGATCGTTCTTACACTCAAAAACTCATTTAACTATGTCATTGCTTACTCCAAACCCAGGCCTTATTTTCTGGATGCTGGTAGTATTTTTGCTGGTAGTGTTCATCCTGTCGAAATTCGCATGGAAACCTATCCTCAAAGGACTGAAAGACCGCGAAAATGAAATCCAGGGCGCGCTGGACCTCGCAGAAAAAACCCGTGCTGAAATGGCACAATTGAAGTCGGACAACGAAAAACTGATCGCAGAAGCGAATGCAATCCGCGACCAGATCCTTCGTGACGCGAAAGACGCTGCCGACAGAACGATTGCCGAGTCGAAAGACAAAGCCGCTGCGGAAGGTCTGAAAATCATCGAAAGCGCACGCGAGACTATCCGCAACGAACAAGCGGTAGCCGTGAGCAAAATCAAGAAAGAAGTTGCTACGCTTTCATTGGAAATCGCTGAAAAAGTATTGCACCGTGAATTGGAAGACAAAGGAGCTCAGGAAAAACTGATCGCTGACCTTGCTTCATCTGCACGTCTTAACTAATCAGCATTTAAAATCTAATTCCGATGTCAGTAAGTATTGTAGCATCCAGATATGCAAAATCGCTGATCGAGCTCGCCAAAGAACAGAACGTTCTGGACACGGTTTATCAGGATATGCTGCTGTTCAAAGAAACAGCGGACGAGAACCGCGGCCTGATGCTTGCATTGAAAAGCCCGGTGGTGCGTCACGAGAAGAAATCAGGGATTCTGAAAGGCCTTTTCAAAGAGCGCGTAAGCCCCGTTTCATTCGCGATATTCGATATTATCACCAAGAAGAACCGGGAGGCTATCCTCGACGAAATCGCGGTGGAATTCATTAAAGCTTATAATGTTTACAAGGGAATCGAAAAAGCGACGGTGGTAACCCCTACCCCGCTGACCGACGAGCTTCGTAAACAATTTACCGATATTGTTGCCAAAGCAACCGGAAAAACGGTTCAGCTTGCCGAGAAAGTAGACAATGCTCTGATCGGCGGATATGTGTTGACAGTGGGCGACCGCCAGATCGACGCTTCGTTGCGCAGCCGTTTGAACGAACTTAAATTACAGTTAGTAAACTGAAATTTTTATCTGCATAATTTGGAAGACCCGGCTGCTATGCGGCCGGGTCTTTTTTTATGCTAAACTTTCATCTTCACGACGTTCTTGAAGCTGGTTTCGATGGCTTGCACCGGCGGTACCTTCGCCACGTCCTGCTCCACGAAGAAATGCGTCATACCGGCCAGTTTACGGTTATCGAAGATCTTCTTGAAATCGATCGAACCGGTTCCTACCTCTGCAAATGAACCGTCTTTCTTGTCGATATCCTTCACGTGCCACAGCGGGAAACGGCCCGGATATTTCTTGAACAACGCAACCGGATCAATGCCCGCCTTTACAGCCCAGTACAAATCCAGTTCGAGCTTCACAAGCTTCGGATCGGTTTTGCCTGCAATGTAATCGTAAGGCAGCTCGCCGCCGATTTTCTTGAACTCGAAATCGTGGTTGTGGTATCCGAACTGCAAGCCCGCTTTCTTGGCTACTTCGCCGGATTTGTTGAACAGGTCGACGTAGCTTTTATACTGGTCGATCGTCTTGCGCTCCGACTCGGTCAGGTAAGCACAATTCACGTATTTCTGTCCCAGTTCCGCCGCGTCGTCGACAGCTTTCTGCCAGCTATTACTCAATGTGCCTTTGGCTGTTTTGTTCTCCACACCAGCACCGTAATGGCCGCTTACCGGGTTCAAGCCAAGGTCTCCGAGGATCTTCTTGAACTCCTTAGGCGTTTTACCGAAAAATTTGCCGTCAGAATAGCCGTAGAGCTCCACTTCCTTATAACCGATCGCCGACACTTTTTTGAGCGTGCCCAGTAGGTCTTTCGATATTTCATTGCGAAGCGTGTACAATTGTAATCCGATTGGCGAAGAGGCTGTTACGTCCAGGCTCAATTTGGAGAGCATGGGAGTAGCCAGCATGAATGCGCCGGCTTTGAGGAACGATTTCCGGGAAATCTTTTCGTTGTAATCCATTGGGTTAATGATCAAAAAAGTAAAAAATAAACTACGGGGTAATATCAACGGCGCCGGACGCCGAAAGCTTGCGCTTCGCATCGTCGTCCAGTTTCCACTCCTGTGTGAAATAATTATCGATCAGCAGGTTGGCAGACGAATCTTTGAAAAAAATAATGTCTTTGAATTCAGGAAGCTTACGATGCATCACCGATACGAATGGGAATCCCTCGTCTTTCACGCCGGTCCACCATGGCAAACCTGAGCTGACAGCCACATAATGTCCGTCCATTGGCAGAACATAGAATAAGCCGTGTGTAGTGTCCCCTTTCTTCAAATGCACGGGAAGCATATCTGCATGTTTCGCGATCAATGCATTGGTCTCCTTTGTACCAAACAATATGAGGTTAGAACTTTCGATATCGCTCGGGCGCACTTCCTTATCGGCCAGGACCCGCGGGAAGAACATGATCCGCCCCAGAAACTCGCCCCGGTACTGCGACCAGCTCGCCGCCTGCGTTGCCATATCGACGCGCTTTTTCAGTTCTTCGGGTGAAGGATTATCGGCCGTCCCGTACACATACACGTGACGCGAAGCAAATGCCGCATATATCGGTCCTTCGGCACCTTTTTTCTTGCCTGTGTAAATGGACATAATCGTCGCGCCTTCCACAGCCCATTTGCCATTAGGAGAATCGCGGAAAAGGGTTACCACGCTATCGGTCTTCGCATTCACATTCGCACCGTCGATTTTCAATGCTAATGCAGCGCCCAACTTGAATTTCGGATGATCTTTCAGGTTTAGCGTAAACTTTTCAAGGTTTTGCGTTTTGATCTCCAACGCATTCTCTTTGGTAAACTTCGCATCGATCTCAGCTAGTTTACCATAGGCAAACCTATTGATCTGCACCCAGAATGCCTTATCGTATTGGTACTGCTTGCTCACAAACCGAACATGATCGGGATGCGGGTTGCGCTTGTAATCGTCGAACCACTGGAAAATGTATTCGTTGTCATAGGCATTCACCCAACTATCGTGCTTCACATCGACGAACTCCTTATAACTCACTTCTGCCCCCAAATCCTGCAAATGACTCACCCATTTCTGGGTGCCGGCCACCGGTACCACGGGGTCGGCGTCGCCGTGAAAGAAATGGACCGGAAAGTTAGTCGCATTAGGTGCAAGATCGAACGTACCCGCAGGCGGCGCGGGGCACACGGGCGCAATGGCCGCCCATATGTCCGGGCGCGTAAGGCCGATCCACAACGTTCCGCCGCCACCCATTGATAGGCCAGTGAGGTAAGTACGGTCTTCATCGATTTTAAAGCGCTTTTTCACATCCGCCAGCACGTCGTACACATCCTGCTCGGGGATACCCTGGTAACCGGCCGTCCCGCGTGCATACGGCGAGGCTACGATGTAGTCGACATTCTCCCATTTCGGAAAGTAGCGTGTGGCTTCCACGTCCGTTTCTCCTTCGGCATTGCTTTTGCCGAAAACACGGCGTAATGCAAGGCGGTGATTGGAGCCTGCGCCGTGCAGCATAATCACGAGCGGATACTTTTTGTTTTCGTCGAAATTAGCGGGAAGATAAAGCCCGTACGGCTGCTCTGTATCGTCGGCGTCTGAGAAAAAAGTGAGGACCTGAGGGCCCGAAGGCAATTTTTGTGCAAACACGCAGGTATTAGTAGCTGCAAGACTGAGTGTTAGGCTCAGCACAGCGCTTTTCCAGTTAGGTCCCATTAGTTATACGAATTTTCGATGGCTAAATATAAATAAAAAAGGCAGGTCTTCCGACCTGCCTTTTAAGCTACTTGTGCTTTCCGAGCATTGCAAATCTAGTTTGCGAGCTCTTCTTCCTTCTTGCGAACACTAATAACGAGTTGTTCACTCTTCTCTTCATGATCGGCCACCAGTACATCGCCTTCGCGAAGGTCGCCTTTCAGTATTTCTTCCGCTACGGGATCTTCCAGGTATTTCTGGATCGCACGGTTCAAAGGACGCGCTCCGTATTGCGGATCGTAACCTTTGTCGGACAGGAAGTCTTTCGCAGCGATGGTCAATTCAATTTCGTAACCCAGACCTTTCACACGGCTGAACAATTTGCCCAGTGAAATGTCGATGATGCGGTGCAAATCTTCACGTTGCAGTGAGTTGAACACGATCACATCGTCGAGACGGTTCAGGAACTCCGGAGAGAATGCTTTACGCAATGCGCTCTGAATAGTACCCTTCATAATGTCGTCCTGGTTTTCCGCTCTTGCTTTGGTCGAGAAACCGATTCCTGTTCCAAAATCTTTCAAATCACGTGCTCCGATGTTAGAAGTCATGATAATGATCGTATTACGGAAATCGACTCTTCTTCCCAAACCGTCCGTCAGAATACCGTCGTCGAGCACTTGCAACAGGATATTAAATACATCCGGATGCGCTTTTTCGATCTCGTCGAGCAATACAACGCTGTACGGTTTGCGGCGGATCTTCTCGGTCAGCTGGCCACCTTCTTCGTAGCCTACATATCCCGGAGGCGCTCCCACCAAGCGCGATACGCTGAATTTCTCCATGTATTCGCTCATATCGATGCGTACCAGCGAGTCGTCCTTATCGAACAGGTAAGTCGACAATACTTTCGCTAGCTCAGTTTTACCTACACCGGTTGGTCCAAGGAAAATGAATGAACCGATTGGTTTCTTAGGATCTTTCAAGCCCACACGTGTGCGCTGGATCGCTTTCACCAGCTTCTCGATCGGCGGGTCCTGACCGATTACTTTTGCTTTCAGCTCATCCGCCATGTTCAGCAATTTCTTGCCTTCGTCCATCGATACGTTCGTGACAGGGATACCCGTCATCATCGCAACCACCTCAGCTACATTGTGTTCTGTAACGGTGTAGCGTTTCTGCTTGGTTTCCTCTTCCCACGCCAGTTTAGCTCTTTCCAACTGATCGATCAGTTTTTTCTCACGATCTCTCAATTGGGCAGCCTCTTCGTATTTCTGGCTTTTTACCACCCGGTTTTTTTCCTGTTTGATGTTCTCGATTTGTTCTTCGAGCATCAGAATATCCTCAGGAACCGTGATGTTGCTGATATGCACGCGAGCACCTACTTCATCGAGTACGTCGATGGCCTTATCCGGCAGGAAGCGGTCGGTAATATATCTTTCCGACAGTTTCACCGCTGTGCTGATCGCCTCAGGCGTATAATTCACGTGGTGGTGATCTTCGTATTTGTCCTTGATGTTGGTCAGGATCTGGATCGTTTCTTCGATCGAAGTCGCATCCACCATTACCATCTGGAAACGACGGGCCAATGCGCCGTCTTTCTCGATGTACTGGCGGTACTCGTCCAGCGTGGTAGCTCCGATACATTGGATTTCCCCACGTGACAACGCCGGCTTGAACATATTCGAAGCGTCCAGCGAGCCTGATGCACCACCTGCGCCCACGATCGTGTGCAGCTCATCGATAAACAGGATCACATCCGGTGATTTTTCCAGCTCGTTCATAACCGCCTTCATTCTTTCTTCAAACTGGCCGCGGTATTTGGTACCGGCCACGAGCGAAGCAAGGTCGAGCGTTACAACGCGCTTGCCGAACAGCACACGGGATACTTTTTTCTGAACGATCCGCAATGCAAGACCTTCCGCGATGGCTGTTTTACCAACGCCTGGCTCACCGATCAGGATCGGGTTATTCTTTTTACGGCGGCTCAGGATCTGGGCCACGCGCTCGATCTCTTTCTCACGTCCGACGATCGGGTCGAGCTTGCCTACTTCCGCCATTTTGGTCAAATCCCTTCCAAAGTTATCCAGGACAGGTGTACGGGATTTTTCAGCACCTTTAGATTCTTTACCGGAAGAAGAGCCACTACCGCCTCCAAACATTCCGCCTCTGGCTTCATCATCCCCGTCTTCGGTCTCCGGCCCCATATGAGGTCTGGATCCGGATGATTGATATTCTAACATTTCCTTGATGACTTCGTAGTTAACATTGAATTTATGCAATATCTGGGTACCTACATTGTCTTCGTCACGCAATATCGAAAGAAGCAAATGCTCAGTTCCGATGAGCGTGCTTTTGAAAATCTTGGCTTCCAGATATGTAATCTTCAATACCTTCTCCGACTGCCTCGTCAGAGGGATATTTTGTAAATTTTTAACGTTGTTTGTGGCCGCACCTTTTGTCGCCTGCTCGATCGTCTGGCGGACATCGTCCAGCGACACGCCGAGTTTTTTAAGCAACCCTATGGCTACACCATCACCCTCGCGTATCATTCCTAATAACAAGTGTTCTGCTCCAATGTAATCGTGACCCAGGCGGAGGGCTTCTTCCCGGCTCATTGAGATTACCTCTTTCACTCTATTCGAAAATTTTGCTTCCATTGTGTAGCAATAAAAAGTGTTTATGTATTCTAAACGCTACTTGATCCCCGTTTGTTCAAAATAGCTTTATTGAGACTTACAGGATCTTAACAAGACACTTTTTGCTTCCGGCCCCATATTAAACAGTAAATCAACAATACTTAAATTCCCCACAAAATCATTCCCGAAGGTCTGATAGTACGGTGTCGGGTTGTAATATTTATGCAAATCCGGCTGTTTTCGGTTGTTTATGAGTGAAATATCATTTACAACGTCTTTTTCGGCTATTATTTCACCTGACAAATTGTACTTAATGTCCTTTTTTATACCAGTCAATCTAAGACAAATTGTCAACAATTCATAGTTAAGATCGACGAGGTATGCCAACTTCTTTTCGTAAACACGCACAAATTCATGGACGTAATACTCGTAAAAAGGAGACTTTCCGTAGGCTGACTGCAGGCAACCCAGATGGCGCCGCGTCCAATCCTGGTTATAGTCGATCAAAATATCTTTCGTGGAGCTCGCTGCCTCATACCCTTTCACAGGGATCGTCAGCGTATCTATTTTATTGGTAGTGAGTACATTGCAGCGATTTCTATAAGTCTGCTTCACATACCTCTCCTCAACGTCAATGTAGACCCGGTCGTACTGTAAAATACAAGTAAAATACTCTAAACAAGGCAGATACTGCAATTCAATCCGTACTTCCGTGGACTGATCCTCTTTAACTAAAAAATCCGACACTATCAAATATGGTAAAGGCTTATGATATTATCAAAAAATTTATAATAATTATTTTGCACAGTCAACAATGTTCAACAGCAACTTAAATCATTACAATTTTTGACCTCAAAGGAAGATACTAACATCGCCCAAGCCTTCCCGAATGATCTCAAAATCGTCGCCATCCGCCTTCACAATGGTGGATGCGACGTTACCTCCGTAACCTCCGTCCACGACCATATCCACCTGGTGCTGGAACTTCTCGAAAATCAGTTCGGGATCGGTTGAATACTCGATAATCTCGTCGTCGTCGCGAATGGAGGTCGTCACAATCGGGTTCCCTAACTCCTTTACGATCAAACGGGGAATAAGGTTGTCCGGCACCCTGATTCCCACCGTTTTTTTATTGGTGTTCAACAGCTTGGGAACATTGCTCGTCGCTTCCAGAATGAATGTGTACGGACCGGGAAGCACCCTTTTCATGGTTTTGAAAGCCGTATTGCCCACTTTCGCAAAATCGGAAATGTGGCTCAGGTCGTAGCAGATAAATGAAAAGTCGTTTTTCTGGGGCTTGATGCCTTTAATACGAGCTATTTTCTCGACTGCCCGGGTGTTGTAAATATCGCAGCCGAGACCATACACCGTATCGGTCGGGTAAATCACCAAACCTCCGTCGCGGAGGCAGTCCACTACCTGACGGATTCGACGCTCGTCAGGGTTTTGAGGATAAATTTTAACAAACTCAGCAGGCATAAGGGAAATTTAACTTTTTGACCTAACAAAATCAAAATGCAAATCCTTCCTGCGGCGTCAATTTTTTTAAGTTTTCGATGTAGAACCTGTAAGCGAAATTCACCGGCAAATGCAGCCTGCACATCAATACGATCAGCTCTGTCTGCAAGCCCGGATTCTCGATATAGTTCAATAACCGGCGGAATCGCACGGCCAGTTCGAACTCCTGCGCGTACAGACATTTACGAATGAATGTACGTATACGCGCGGCCAAAAGATCGAACTCTTTCTGATCGCGGTTGAGGTCATAGGCTTTGTTGCAAACAGCATAATAGGACTGCAACATCCCGCTGCCTTTTTTGTAAACACCAGTGGAGAGAGAAGTTTTCAGAACCCGCTTTTTCGTCAGGATCTCGTCAAGGTAGAAGTATTTAAAACGGACCGACGACCGCACCCAGAAATCAAAATCCTCGAACGCCAGCGTCTCGTCGTAGCCGCCGAGGAGCTGCAATGCGGCCGTTCGCATCATCATAGTAGGTGTGCAAATGAAATACCGTTCGAGGATGTTCTTGTAAACATCGCCCGACGGCACCTGACAGGCAGCCTTCCCTTTATTATCGGTTTCATAGTGGTAATGCAGTTGCTGGCCGGCCTTTCCAATATACCGCGCATTGGTGAACACCACGGCGTAATCCTCTGAAAGAGCTTCGAAAGCCTCTACCTGCTTTTCGATCCGGTCGGCGATCATTACGTCGTCGCCGGAAAGGTCAATCACGTATTTGCCTTGCGCGATAGTTAAGCCCTGGTTAAATGCCCGGCACAAGCCTACATTATGGCGGTTGCGGATTACCTGAAAGGCGGGCGCCTTTCCTTTGAAACTCTCAATCACACCCAGCGTATTGTCTTTGCTCGCATTATCGATGACGATCAGCTGGATGTATGGATAAGTCTGGTAAAAAACGGAAGTCAAAGCTTCCTCAGTGTACTTCTCCTGATTGTATGCCGTCAGGATAACTGTAACGAGTGGTTTTTCCAAGTTTGTCATGTCGTGCGCTCCATGCGGTCCCTTCATTTACGGTGTGTATTCGGAGGGGATAAGGGCACCGCACCACAAAATTACCAACAACAAACCGGAGATGCCGATAATGTTATTATCCGGCAAATCACCGATTTACCTCGCGCTTGGAAGTCAGCCGACCGCGTGCCCGGTTAATACTCGCATTGATTTCAAAACCCAGAATAATCACAAATGCAAGCAGGTAAATCCAGATCATCAGCGCGATCATCGTACCGATGGAACCGTAAAGCTTGTTGTAGGAGCTGAAACGGGAAAGGTAGAACGAGAATCCGTAAGTAGCGGCGAGAATCAAAAAAGAGGCGATTATGGAGCCCGCATTCACGAACGTAAACTGGTGCCCGTGCGAGGGCGCGAACCGGTAGATAATCGAGATCGTCAGCATGAGCGAGCCAAAGCTGATCACATACCGCAGGATATTAAGCAAGGCAATGAGCCAATTGTCGCGGATAATGTGCCAGTCTCCAATGATATTCATCACCGCATCCCCGACAATCAGCAAAACCACAGAAAGGAAGAGTACGACTATCAGAAGCAGCGTAAGCATCATGGCTATGCCCCGGATAGCCAGGAAGCCACGCGTTTCAGTGTCGTCATACACCATGTCGAATGCACGCATGAGCGACATCATTCCATTGGTGGAAGCAATCATCGCGAAGATAAAACCGAGCGAAAGCACACCGGAACGTGGCCGGCTGACAATGTCCAGGATCGTCTGGTCGGCCGCCTCGAACGTACCGCGCGGCATATTGTCGCGAAGTAATGCGAAGATCATTTGATCGAGGTTCTCGATCGGAATGTAGGGAATGAGTGTAAAGAGAAATATTATTCCCGGAAATGCAGCCAATGTGAGGCTATAAGCCACCGCCGAGGCACGCTGGTCGATCTCGTGTTTCTTATTGCTGTTGACCAGGTTCAGGAGAATATCATATAACGACACCGTCCCCCGGAAGAGCATCGTTTGCTGCAACCAGATAATAATGCGCTTGATGTGGCGGTTTATCAGCAGTTTTTCAAGCATAACCGGCCGCGTGTTATCCCTTTGGTTCAAAATAGGGTTTCAGTTTTTCCAGCAGTTTATCGGGCGCCGGGCATAATTTGCCGGTATCCATTCGCTGGAAAACCAATGTGGTATCCCCGGTATTGAGCAAAACACGTTCCTGATTACGGATTTCATAGGCAAAACGGATCCGCACACCAGGCAATTCTTCAATTTTGACCAGAATATTCAGCTCGTCGTCGTACCGGGCTGGTTTCAGGTATTTGTAATGGCACTCATAAACCGGCATCATCACACCCGAATCTTCCATCGCTTTGTAATGAAAATCCAGGCTGCGCAATGCCTCTACCCTGCCGATCTCATAGTACCGGGCATAATTTCCGTAATACACATATCCCATCTGGTCGGTATCGGCATACCGCACCCTGATGCCCTTAACTTCGTGAACAAACATCCTTACTTCATGATTTTCAACCGGTTCAACTCAGCCTGATAGAGGCGCGCATTGTTGAGGTGGTCGGTATAGTTGGTGGCAAAAGCATGATAACCCGAAAGGTCAGCTTTGGCACACATATAGGTATAATCGTGCTTTTCGTAATTCAAAACCGCGTCCAGGGAGTTGAAATCCGCCACGCGGATCGGGCCCGGAGGCAAACCGGTGTTAATGTAGGTATTGTAAGGCGATTTGATCATCAGTTGCTGGTTGAGAATGCGTTTGATCGCGAAATCCTGCAATGCAAATTTGATGGTCGGGTCCGCTTGCAGCGGCATATTAGCATGCAGGCGATTGATGTACAAGCCAGCCACGCGCGGGCGCTCGTCCACTTTGCGCGCCTGCTCTTCTTCCACAATCGAAGCCAGAATCGAGACTTGAACGGGTGTCAGCCCGATTTCCTTAGCCTTTGCCACTTTCTCGTCGGACCAATACTTCTTATACTCACTATGCATCCGGTCGAGGAACTTCTCGGTGCCGGTAGTCCAATAGATTTCGTAGGTATTGGGCAGGAACATCGAGACGATTGTCAATGTATCAAGACCATATTTATTGCAAACCGCCGGGTCGTTCAGTGCCTTGCGGAAGTTATCCTCCCCAAATTCAAAACGCGCACCGATGCGCTTGATCAGGTCTTCTTTCAGGCGGATATTGTTGAATGTCAGCTTCACCGCATCCTGATTACCCGACGAAAGCTTTTTCAACACTTCATAGTTGTTGCTCTCCGGCTTGATCACGTACCGGCCCGGCTTCACTTTTTCAGTGTATTTCAAAAATTTGGCCAGAAACTGAAACGAAATATGGTCGTTGATCACCTCATAACGGTTCAATGAGTCCAATACCGTTTTGTAAGTAGCGTTTTCAGGCACGAGCAACACGAAGCTCGATTTTTTATCAACCTGCAAATTCGGCGTCCGGAAGATCTGCCAGAAATAGAAGGAGAAGGTAGTGACGAGGATCGCAATGGTGATAAACAATCCTATTCTAAAATTGCGCGACATATGTTTCAGCAGTCGGCTGTCGGCTGTCGGCCGTCAGCTTTGTTTTATTTATAAATTAATTTCAAATGGTATGCCGAAACGCTTCGCCAGCTCATCGAGTGACAAAACTACCGGTTCGAGCAGTTTGATACCGTTCACGCTGCGTTCAGCTTCCATTTCTCTTTCAGGATCGCCGGGAATAAGCACCTTTTCGCCATCCACAGCCCGCGCATTACGAAATGCACCGATCCATTTGTCCATATCTGCCTTAAACTCATCGGCCGGTCGGAAGCCGTCGACGCGCATTGCGCCCACAAAATGCCCGGTACCAAGTCCTACGCTCTGCTGCACGCCCATGAAACCAGCGGTAGCGAACGGCGGCACCCACGGCCCAAAGTTAGCACCTGAAAGCACTCCGGAAAAAATATCGACAATCGCACCTAAGCCATAACCTTTGTGGCTGCCATGCTCGCGGTCGGAGCCCAGCGGCAGCAAACCGCCTCCGCTTTTTACGGCATTGGAATCCGTCGTCGGGTTACCATCCGCGTCCTGTGCCCATCCCAGCGGTGCAGGAAGGCCTTTTCTTTGTAATATTTCAAATTTACCGTAAGCTACTGCCGTCGACGCGAAGTCTGCCACAAAGGCAGGTTCCGTCAATGCCGGCACCGCAACGGCAATGGGATTTGTACCTAATAATTTATCCAATGAAAAAGTTGGAGTAACAAGCGGGGCCGCATTCGTCATCGTCCAACCGATCATATCTTTTTGCAATGCCAGCATCGCATGATAACCCGCAATACCAAAATGATTCGAGTTTCTCACCGATACCCAGCCCGAGCCCACTTTCTCGGCCTTTTCCATCGCAATTTCCATCGCTTTCGGTGCCACCACCAATCCTAATCCGCGATCTCCGTCCACCACAGCCGTACTCGGCGTTTCATAGGCGACGGTCACATTCGGTTTCGGGTTCAAACGACCGTGGTCGTAAAGTCTTACATAACCCGCCAAACGGGCGATCCCGTGGGAATCCACACCCCGCAAGTCCGCGCTGACCAACACTTCGGAGGCCAGCCGGGCCTCTTCCTGAGAACATCCAATCGCCAGAAAAACTTGCTCAGTAAAATGTTTTAAATAACTGGCCTGATACATATACGTCAAATAATGAACTTCTTGCTAATTTTGCCCTACCGCCAACCAGCGTGCACCGCGTGCCGCGCCCGGCGTGCAAATATGGAAATTAAAAACTCATTCCTCAAACGCATCATCAGCTACTTCATCCGGGGGCTCGTGCTGGTGGCGCCGTTGTATGCGACCGTCCTGATTATCTGGTCGGGCGTCGAGTACCTCGACAATATCCTCCCCATTGAAGTAAATATTTCCAACCAGCAGACACTTTACCTGCCCGGCCTGGGCGTGCTGATCATCATTTTCGGCATTATCCTGCTCGGTTTCCTGTTCTCGACGATCGTCCCGCAATCGTTTTTCAAGTTCACCGAAAGCATCATGCGCCGCATTCCGCTGGTGAGCTTGATCTACTATTCCATCAAGGACCTTATTCTTGCATTTGTAGGGGACAAAAAGAAGTTTAACCAACCTGTACTGGTGACGATGTATAAAGAAACCAATATCAAAAAAATCGGTTTCATCACCCAGACAGACCTCAGTCACCTCAAAATCGCCGACCATGTGGCGGTGTATATGCCGCTCTCCTACTCGCTTTCGGGTGAGCTTTTCATAGTTCCGGCTGAGAATGTAACGCCGGTTGATGCCAAAGCCACGGATGTGATGAAGATGCTTGTGTCCGGTGGTGTATCTGTGAAGGTTTCGAAGGAAGAAACGGCTGAGGACGACTAGTTTAACCCGTTTTTAATGGGCAACAATGCAACAGTTGTGCCCGTTTAAGAGAATGATTCCCTATATTTGAACCATTCTTTTAGTACTATGAGACAACTCCTTCCCATTGTCGTTTTGCTGTTCCTGGGGAATATCAAAGCATGGTCGCAAGACCATTATGACCCTAAGAAAACCCTTTCCAGTGAAGAACTCTTTCTGAAACAGGGCAGCAGCAGCCGGGTAATCGCCACGCCGGGACAAAAATATCTGGTACTCGACGCCTCCCCTTTCATCGGCGGTTTCCACCGGTACCGCTTCTTTCCGGGAGATAATATCAGGTTCAGGATGAAGAACGAAACGATCCGCTTCAACGAAACGATCGCTTCCGTAGACGACTCCGCATTTACCATCGGGGTAGTGAATGAGGCCGTCGGCCGGATGGATTACCAGCGCATATTGCTCGAAGATATCCGCCTGATGAAAGTTTCCAGGAGGATACCCTTCGTTTCCCAGGCTGCTCCGTTGCTTCCGTTGGCCGGTCTGATCTTCATCGGAGCCGATTTCTTCAATAAGGGCGTCGATAACAAACGTTACACAACCGATACCTCCACGCTCGTTATTGGCGGCTCGCTCATGGCTGCGGGGTATATTTGTTATAAATTCACATTCGCTTCCCTGAAAATCAATTCCAGGAATAAGCTGAAAGTGCTTGAAACCTATTAATTGCGAAACACCATATCTGAAAAGTGAAATCCATTCTCGTTCATCCCCCCCAACAACCCATACGTGCTGAAATACAGCTTGCCGCATCCAAAAGTGAATGTAACCGTGCGCTGATCATCAATGCGCTTACCGGCTTCCAGTCCGAGTTGACCAACATTTCCGAAGCCCGCGACTCGCAAACCATGCTCCGCCTGCTCAATTCCGACGACGCCGTGGCGGACGTAATCGATGCAGGAACGACAATGCGCTTTCTGACGGCCTATTTCGCGGTGACTAACCAGAAGAAAACCATGACGGGCACGCCACGCATGTGCGAACGCCCGATCGGGATCCTGGTGGATGCGCTGCGCAAGCTCGGGGCGGATATCACCTACGAAAAAGTGGAAGGCTACCCGCCGCTCCAGCTGAATGGTTTCAATTACTCGGGAAACAATGAACTGACTATGCGCGGCGACGTGAGCAGCCAGTACATTTCAGCATTGCTGATGATCGCGCCGCAGTTACCCGCTGGTCTGAAAATCAAACTCGAAGGCGAAGTTGGTTCAAGGCCCTATATTGAAATGACTTTGAACCAGATGGCGCATTTCGGAATCGAATACATCGCCGACTGGGAACACAATGTATTGACTATCCCGCCATTCAAATACCAGCCAAAACCCTATGCGATCGAGTCAGACTGGTCGGGTGCGAGCTACTGGTACAGCATTGTGGCTTTGGCCGAAGATGCGGAAGTCGAATTGCTGGGATTGAAGAAAAACTCACTGCAAGGCGATAGCGCAATCGTCGACATTATGCGCCACCTGGGCGTGGAAAGTGTATTCACTGACCGCGGCGTGCTTCTGACCAAAATTCCTGCAAAAGCATCACTCGGCTGGGATTTCACCAACTGCCCTGATTTGGCGCAAACCGTCGCAGTTATTGCTGCCATTAAAAAGATCCGCTTGTCGCTTACCGGCATCGAAAGCCTCAAAATCAAGGAAACCGACCGCGTGTTTGCATTGCAGCAGGAGCTCAAAAAGCTCGGCGCTGAATTGAATGAAATTGAAAAAGACCATTTATACGAAGTAACGACCCTTACCGACATCCCGACTGATCCGGTACCCTCTATTCACACCTACGACGACCACCGTATGGCGATGGCGTTCGCGCCCGTAGGCATGGTGAGCGACATCCTGATCGAAGAACCGGGCGTGGTCGTAAAATCCTACCCCGGCTACTGGAAAGACCTCGCGAAGGTTACCACCTGGGAAGAAGTTTAGAATATTCACCATTTGGAATTGTTTATGGAAACTGTCTGGTCCTTCCTGGCATCAGTGCCTGTTTGGCTCTATATTATCCTGGCTATCGCTGCCATTATCGCGCTCAGGGATGTTTTACAGAAGCGGCACACCATTCAGCATAACTTTCCATTGGTAGGGCATTTCCGGTATATGATCGAGACGATCGGGCCGGAGCTGCGCCAGTACATTGTAGCCAACAACCGGGAGGAGCTGCCGTTTAACCGCCGGCAGCGCTCCTGGATTTATGCTTCTTCCAAGAAGGAGAACAACTACCAGGGCTTCGGCACCGACCAGAATATGCAGGAAGCGGGTTATGTGCTGATTAAGCCTTCCATGCTGCCTTACCGCGTGGATTCCACTCACAGCCACCACGTCAAAAACGGCAACGATCCCCACCATTATACCATTCCGAGCGCCAAAGTCATTGGCGCGTACCACCAACGCAAGCGGCCTTACCGCCCGCGCTCGGTCGTGAACGTGAGCGCGATGAGCTACGGATCGCTTTCTGCCCGTGCAATTGAGTCACTAAACAAAGGCTCTTTCAAATTCGGCAACTACCATAATACCGGCGAGGGCGGGCTTTCGCCTTACCACAAATATGGTGCGGACGTGGTTTTCAATATGGGTACGTCCTATTTCGGCGTGCGGGATGATGAAGGGAATTTTGTCATGGAAAAGCTCGTGAAGCTGATGCAGAACAACCCTACCGTTCGGATGATTGAGCTGAAACTGTCTCAAGGCGCCAAACCCGGCAAAGGAGGCGTGCTGCCGGCCAGCAAGATTACAGCCGAAATCGCCGAAATCCGCGGGGTACCGATCGGGAAGGATGTTGTTTCGCCTCCGTATCACAGTGCTTTCTCGAATGTGCGTGAAATGATTGACTTCATTGAAGCCATGGCTGCCGAAACCGGCTTGCCGGTAGGCATCAAATCGGCGGTAGGTAAAACGGAAATGTGGGAAGAGCTGGCCGACCTCATGGTCGAAACCGGCAAAGGCCCCGACTTTATTACCATCGACGGCGGCGAAGGCGGTACCGGCGCTGCCCCTCCGTCATTTGCAGATCACGTGTCGCTGCCGCTCGTTTTTGCATTCAGCACAGTTTATAAAATATTCCAGAAACATAACCTCAACGACAAGATCACATTTATTGCTTCGGGCAAACTTGGCTTGCCTGCGCAGGCGGTGATGGCCTTCGCTATGGGCGCCGACATCATTAACGTGGCCCGCGAGGCAATGCTCTCAATCGGCTGCATTCAGGCGCAGAGCTGCCACACCAACCGCTGTCCTACCGGTATTGCCACGAACAACAAATGGCTGGAATCCGGTATCGACCCGACATTGAAAAGTGAGCGGTTCAATAACTACATGAAGACGCTCGCGAAGGAGATTATCGAAATCACGCATGCTTCGGGCTACGAGCATCCCTGCCAGTTTGGAATGAAAGACATCGATATTTCAATGGGAGATAACAACCGGACCATTACTCTGGCCGATAATTATGGTTATCTCAAAACTGTCGTGCCCTTCCCCGGCATCAAAGCATTGCTCGAATGCGACCACCTCGGCGGCCGCGATATACCGGGCGAAAAAGTAGCCTAGCCACAGGATAACCGCCACAATTTTGCCTTTGGAGAAGTATATGGAAAAAGAAGCAATGAACGTTGCTTTCAAAAAACCGTGTCCATGAAAAAAACTTTACTGCTTACCGTATTTACATTCGTTTTAGCCCAGGCTACCGCTTTCGCACAGAGTTATCCGAGATATCTGGTCCTGTTTAAGCAAAAATCCGAGGGAACTTATTCGCTTGATAAGCCTACCGAATTCCTGTCGCAGCGTGCTGTCGAGCGTCGTAAAAAACAAAATATCGCCATCACCGAAAACGACTTGCCGGTAGAGCAAATTTATCTTTCCCTGATACGCCAGACTGGCGGAAAAATCATCTACCCGACCCGCTGGTTCAATGGGGCATTGATTGAAGCCTCCGACGCTCAGCTGGCGCAAATCAAGGCCATGCCATTTTACAAGGGCATCGAGCTAAACCTGCCGGTGGCCAATATTACTTCTAAATCACCCGGCATTGCGCGCACCGCAGCTACGCATCAAAAATTAGGCACAACCGCCGATATCGATTACGGCAAAATGAATACGCAGCTCGCGCTCATGGAAGTGGCCGATATGCACAAAAAAGGCTTCCAGGGCGAAGGTATGCTCATTGCCATTCTCGATAATGGTTTTGCCAAAGGCGATGAAGTCCCCTATTTCAAACAGGTGCGCGATGAAAAACGCATTATCGACACCCACGATTTCGTGGCCCGCGACGGCAATATTTACAACGATGGCTTTCATGGTCTGAATGTGATGTCGACGATCGCCGGTTATCTGCCCGGCACATTGGTAGGTACCGCATTCAAAGCCTCATTTGCATTATATGTAACAGAAAACAATGCCGGTGAATCACCCTATGAGGAAATAACCTGGCTCATGGCCGCCGAACGTGCCGATAGCCTCGGCGCGGACGTGATCAACTCTTCTCTTGGCTACACCACGTTCGACGACGAATTCGACTCGCCCGCCTACAACCATACCTACAAGGACATGGACGGCAAAACGACAATCGTGAGCCGCGCAGCGCGTTACGCCACGCGTAAGGGCATTCTGGTGGTAAATTCGGCGGGTAATGACGGAAACAACAGCTGGCACTATATCGGCGCGCCGGCCGATGTGGATTCGGTACTGACCGTCGGGGCGACGAACACCGATCGTAGTTACGCGTCGTTGAGTTCGGTGGGGCCTAACTCCGCCGGGGTGCAGAAACCCGATGTATCAGCGGTAGGCGCGGGAGCCGTCATAGGTGACCTCACCGGCGGCGCTTCCAGCGGTTACGGCACTTCATTTTCAGCTCCGCAAATCGCCGGTGTTGCCGCTATTCTCTGGCAGGCATTTCCGAATCTGACAGCGCAGCAGATTATTTATGTACTAAAAAAATCAGGGCACCTGGCGGCGACACCCGACAATATGCTAGGCTATGGCGTACCTAATCTGATTAAAGCACAGGAAATCGCTCAAAATGAATTTTCCCCACTGGGTACCGAGGGAGAGCTCCTGAGCTCCGTCATTCTTTCGCCCAATCCGGCGCAGGATGAAGTGACGCTCACCATTCCGCAAACCCTGATTGGTAAAACAGCGCATGTAAGCGTATATGCAGCAAGCGGGGCAACCATGCATACGGCCTCAACCCGCCTTACGGGAAAGCACACCATCGCCACAGGCTATCTGGGATCCGGCCTCTACCTCGTCCGGCTCAAAGTGGACAACCAGGAAAGAACGTTGAAGTTTATAAAGCGCTAGTTTTCCGGACCATCCGCATAATCGACTCAGAGTCGTTGGAATGCTGTACCTCGGAAACAGGTACCCATTGTACGTCTTTGGATTCGCTGTTGAGCACAATCTCCTGTCCTTCCACAGCTTTGAATGCGAAGCGGATATCGTAATGGTAGTGCTCGGGTATTTCTTTGTTGGCGGGAATTACATGCACATCGACGTCGAAAATTCCGTCTTTCAATGCTTGCAGGTCGGAAATACCGGTTTCTTCCATTACCTCTTTCATTGCTACTTCGCGCACGTCGGGATCACCATCGCAATGGCCGCCCGGCTGAAACCAGCGGTCGAGCTTACGGTGATGCATCAGAAGTACCGCGTCTTTTCCCGGCGAGAGCACCCAGCCGGAAGCCGTAATGTGCCCGATCAGCAGGCTGCGTTCGAAACACTCGGGATGCTGTTTCACAAAATCGACCGTATCATGATGCATTTCAGCCTCTAAGCCCTGCTCCGGTTCGTATGATGCGAGCAATGCGAGCAAACTGTCCCTTTTCATTTAGACTATCTGGTTTTTTCGTTCTAATTTCACCACAAGTTTAACAACTGAAAGCAATAAACCACCTTATTCGAAAATGAAAAAGTATCTATTATCCATGTCCCTCGCTGCCCTGCTGGCAACCAGTGCAATGGCACAGCGCGTGCCGGCTCCGAGCCCCGCAGCCACAGTAATGCAAACCGTAGGTGTAACCGATTTCACCGTCAAATATTCCCGTCCGTTCCTCAAAGGCCGTAAGGTATTCGCCGATGGCTCGGCGCTCGCTCCGTATGACCAGATCTGGCGCACCGGTGCCAACATGGCAACCGTTTTCGAAGCAAGTACCGAGTTCACATTCGGCGGCAAAAAGGTACCGGCAGGCAAATACGCATTGTTTTCGATTCCGAATGGTGCAGCCTGGACGGTTATTCTGAACAAAGACTACAACCAGGGCGGCAGCGACACCTATAAAGAATCGGAGGATGTTGCGCGTACTATGGTAGTACCTACTTCGAGTGAGTTCAACGAAGCATTCAAAATCGAAATCGAGCCCGTAACCGACAGCACGGCATTCCTGAACCTGTCGTGGTCGTCCGTAAATATCCCCGTTCCTCTTGCGGTCAATACCGAGTCGCTCACCATGACAGCGCTGAACAAAGCCGTAGCCGAGAAACCCGAGGATGTAGCCACATTGCAAAGCACGGCCGCTTACATGCTTTCAAAAGGCAAAGATTTGCAGGTAGCATTGTCATTGGCCGACAAGGCGATCGGCTTGAAAGAATCGTTCGGTGCATTGTGGACCAAAGCGCAGATTTTGAACAAACTGGGCAAAACCGCCGAAGCAATTCCCGTAGCACAAAGAGCATTGACAGTAGGCGCAGCAGCTCCCGACGGCGCTTACAACTTCTACAAGCCGCAAGTTGAAAAAGCCATTGCCGAAATGCAAGCCAAAGCCGCACCGGTAAAAGAAGCGGTTTCAACCGTTAAAAAGAAGAAGAAATAATTAGACTGTCAGCCTGAGCGGAGTCGAAGGCCGGTACGGTACCGCGCTTCGACCGCCGGGCGGCCCCGTCCGCTCAGCGTGACATTTTAGCCGCATTTGATACAGCCTTACCTTTTTATCTGAAAAAGCGGGGAACGCTCCATCCATTGCGCACTGCCAGAATGCGGATCACGATGATTACCATCGCCGACAAAATGAATGTGGTATTCCGCTCCACACCGAATCTGTCGAGGATCAGGTACACGCACGCGCCCGTAAAGCACGCGGTCGCGTACACTTCCTTCCGGTAAATGATCGGGATTTCGTTTGTCATTACATCCCGGATCACCCCGCCCATAGTGGCCGTAAAAACGCCCATGATCACCGCAATCTCCGGCCTTACGCCCAAATTCAAGGCCTTTTCGGTCCCTACCAACGTAAAAAGTGCAATTCCGAAAGTATCGAACAGGAACAGCGTTTTCCGCAGCCTGAGCAGGAATTTGTAAAAAATAAATGTGACAATAATACCCAGGATAATGGCGTGGATGATCGTGATATCACTGATCCACACCAGCGGGTAACTGTCCAGCAGCACATCGCGCAGCGTACCGCCACCGATGGAAGAAATAAAGGCTGTGAAGCTCGCACCAAACCAATCCTGGTGCTTCTGATCCTTCACAGCCAATGCGCCGGAAATCGCGAATGCGAACGTCCCGACGATCTCTAATATGTATTGAATGCTCATCCCGCGACGAATATTACACCGCTACCGGGGCCTTGATACCCGGCCAAGGGTTGTAGTTCCGAAGTTCGAAATCCTCGAAACGGAAATCCAGCACATTCCTCACCTCCGGATTCAAAATCATTTGTGGTAATTCGCGCGGCTCGCGACTGAGTTGCGTTTCTACCTGTTCCAAATGGTTGAGGTAAATATGCGTATCACCGCCTGTCCACACGAAATCGCCCAGGTCGAGGTCGCATTCGCGGGCGATCATCATCGTGAGCAATGCATAGCTGGCAATGTTGAATGGCACGCCGAGGAAAACATCCGCACTCCGCTGATAGAGCTGGCAGGAAAGTTTGCCTTTCGTTTCACCAGCCTCGGTATCGGGTGGTGCCACATAAAACTGGAACAAAGCGTGGCAAGGATGCAGCTTCATCTGCGGCAGCTCTGCCGGATTCCAGGCCGAAACGATAATGCGGCGCGAATCCGGCGAGTTCTTGAGTTGTTTCAAAACCTCCTGCAACTGGTCTACCGACTGGCCATTCGGGCCTTCCCAGCTCCGCCATTGCTTGCCGTAAACCGGCCCAAGGTCGCCGTTTTCGTCGGCCCACTCGTCCCAGATCGACACGCCGTGTTCTTTCAGGTAGCCGATATTGGTATCGCCCTGCAAAAACCACAAGAGCTCGTGGATGATCGATTTGGTATGTACCTTCTTGGTCGTCACCAGCGGGAAACCCTTTTTCAGGTCAAAACGCATCTGGTAACCGAACACGCTGATCGTGCCGGTGCCCGTCCGGTCGGTTTTCCTGACGCCCTCTTTCAGGATGTGGCGCAGCAGGTCGTGGTATTGTTGCATGTTTATTTAAACTGAGGCGATTTCAACGTCATAGGTAATGGTCGCCAGCGCTTCCAGCTGAGCGGTTGCGGAGCAGTATTTCTCCATCGAAAGGCCGATCGCACGCTGGATCTTGGCCTCGTCGAGGTTCACACCCGCGAATTTGAATGTCAAATGGATTTTCCGGAACGGCTTGCGCTGGGTATCGGGTTCCTGCTCACGGTCACCGTCGGCCACGATGCGGAAATCGGTGATTTCCTGACGCTGTTTTTTGAGGATCAGCACCACATCGATGGCGCTGCAACTTGCAAGACCCATCAACAACAGTTCCATCGGCCTCACGCCGAGGTTCTGGCCACCGATTTCGGGCGAGCCATCGGTATGTACTTTTACTTCGGAGGAACCGGTGCCTTCGAAATGGAAGGCGTCATCTACGCGGACTAGTTCTACTTTCATAATGTTTGCCTTCTTTATCGAAAGGCTCGTTAATTATTAATGAATGGCGCGACTGGCGCGAAGCTCCCGCTTCGTGCCCACTATGCGGAGGCCTCTGGCCGACATGACCAACCGCCCCTACCATCTCTAAAGCTTTTACAACCGGCCAAAGTTCAAATATACTCGATCGGTCTTGAAAGGGCTAAGTCGGCGTGCAATTTCACGAAGAATAGCCTTATATTCGGGTGCAGAAATCCAGCCTGCCGCCAGTAATGCGGCAAGCCCTGGCATAAGTATTTTGGCAAAACCAACTCAACAAAACACCGAAAACCATGTGGCAGGAAGAAGATAACAAACTCAAAAAGAGCTTTTCATTCAAGGATTTCCGGGCAGCTTTTGCCTTTATGAACAAAGTGGCCGATGTGGTGAACGAAATGGATCATCATCCCTACTGGACGAATATGTACAACAAGGTCAGTTTTGAATTGAATACCCATGATGCCGGCGGCGACGTAACCGAAAAGGACCATAAGCTGGCCGCGGCGATCGACCGGATTTATAACGCATGAAACTTTACATAGTACCCACGCCGATCGGCAACCTCGAAGACATTACATTAAGGGCTATCAACGTACTGAAAAGCGTTGACGCGGTCCTGGCGGAAGATACCCGTACATCCGGGAACCTGCTCAAACACCTGGGCATTTCCAAGCCATTGCACAGTTACCACATTCATAACGAGCACCAGACCGTCGCACGCGTGGTGGAGCGCATCCGCAAAGGTGAGACGATGGCGCTGGTATCCGACGCAGGCACTCCCGCCGTTTCCGACCCGGGCTTCCTGCTCGTGCGCGCCTGCATCCGCGAGGGCGTACTCGTGGAATGCCTGCCCGGGCCCACGGCATTTGTGCCTGCGCTCGTCAACTCCGGCCTGCCCAGCGACCGGTTTACATTCGAAGGCTTCTTGCCGCACAAAAAAGGAAGGCAAACCCGCCTGCAAAACCTGGCTAGTGAAGAACGTACGATGATTTTCTACGAATCGCCGCACCGGCTCGTGAAAGCATTGCAGCAGTTCGCCGAGCATTTCGGCGCCGACAGGCAAGTTTCAGTTTCAAGGGAATTAAGTAAAATGTTTGAAGAAAACGTGCGCGGGACTGTGACCGAGGTCATCGCACATTTCGGTGATAAGCCTGTAAAAGGTGAAATCGTAATTGTAGTGGCTGGCAAAGCCGATGAAAAAAGAAAATCGAACGACGAAGATGAGGATTAAACATTTAAGATTAACCCTATTAATCTGCCTTGTCTGGCTTGCCATGCCGCTCGTTTCTCGGGCCCAATTTGGTATTCTGAGTCCGTCGGCAAAAATCAGTCTGGTTACCGTGGCCCCCGGACAGCAGCTCTATTCCGGCTTCGGGCATAGCGTATTATGGGTTTACGACCCCATGACCGGCGTCGACCGGGCATTCAACTATGGTACATTCAGTTTTCAGGAAGGTAATTTTTACATTAAATTCCTGAGAGGCACATTGCCTTATAGCGTCTCTGTTTCGCCGCTTTCCTATCAGATCGCGCATTATCAGGAAGAAAACCGCTCCATTTCCGAGCAAGTCTTGAATCTTTCGATTCCCCAAAAACAAAGGCTGTACAACTTTCTTGAAAACAACTACCTCCCCGAGAATCGGGAATACCAATACAAGTTCTTTTACGACAACTGCGCCACCCGCATGACCGTCGCATTGAAGGCGGCCGTGGGCGACAGCCTGATTTACAATGGTTATACCAAAGAAAAGCGGAGTTTCCGGCAGTGGATCGACCTGTACGCGTTCAAACAAAATCCCTGGGCTGATTTCGGAATGGACCTTGCCATTGGCGCTCCTTCCGACGAAATCGCGACACCGGAGCAGGCCACTTTCCTGCCCGATAACCTCGCCACCGCATTTGCCGACGCAAAAGTAAAAACGGCCACCGGTACGGCACCGCTCGTTTCATCGACCCGACCGATATTCACCGCCGCCCCATTTCCGCCGCCAAGCCCCCTTACACCCACGGTTGTATTCTGGTCGCTCGCGATCCTGACACTGGCATTTACCTATTGGCAAATCCGCACCGAACGTATCAATTTTGTATTTGATAAAGTACTTTTCGGCATTGCCGGCATTGCGGGATGGATTATTCTGCTGCTTTGGTTTGGCACCAACCACGGCGTCACCAGCTGGAATTACGATGTGCTTTGGGCATTTCCGCTTTGGATGCCGCTCATTTTCTCCCTTTCGAAAAAGCGGAAACCAAGTTGGTTTCAATTTCTGTTGATTTTTTATGCATTCCTCTTACTTTGCGCAACGGGTAACCTCGCAAAGCATAACCTGGTGTTAATACCCATCCTGGCGATGCTGATCATCAGGGTTTACTATATTAACAATTCACTTTCAAAAATTCCCCAAAAGGAAATTGCGTATGGATCTGGAGTTGCTGACACAAAAAACCATTGAAATAGTAAGGCAGGCGTCCTCATTTATCCAGCAGGAAGCAGCCCTTTTTTCGCGTGACAAAATCGAGTACAAAGACCTCAACAACCTCGTTTCCTATGTTGACAAAGAGGCTGAAAAGCTGCTTGTAGCCGGCTTGAAGGAAGTCCTCCCGGAAGCCAGCTTCATTACCGAGGAAGGCACCACCGGCCAGGAGCCCGATCCGGATGCACTGAACTGGATCATCGATCCGCTCGACGGCACCACCAACTTCATCCACGGCATTCCCGTGTATTGCGTGAGCGTGGGCCTCGCCCGCGGCAAAGAGTTGCTGATTGGCGTAATCCACGAGCCGAGCCTGAACGAAATGTTCTACGGCTGGCAGTGCGGAGGCGCCTGGTGCAATGGGAAAAACATCAAAATATCCACGGTACCGCAACTGGCCGACGCCCTGGTGGCAACCGGCTTTCCCTATTACCGGTTCGAGAAGCAGAAACGCTATATGTACATTCTCGAACTGCTCATGCAAAGGACGCACGGCATTCGGCGTATGGGCGCCGCGGCCGTGGATCTCGCCTATGTTGCAGCAGGCCGTTTCGACGGTTTTTATGAATACAACCTGAACTCCTGGGATATGGCCGCAGGAACGCTACTCATTAAAGAGGCAGGCGGCATTGTAACGGATTTCAATGGCGGCGATAATTACCTTTTCGGAGGTGATATTATTGCAGCCGCACCCGGCGCACATCCCGAACTCGTCCAAGTAATAAGTGAAAATTTTTGAACGATTAAAAGTCAAGAGGCCAGGAAGTCAAGGAGTCAAGAATTGTCATTTATAGTCATGTTTAGTCATTTATAGACACTAGCAGAGCAGTACTCAAATTAAAAACAACACCTGACTACAAATGACAACACGTGACTACACCTGACTACACCTGACTACACATGACAACACGTGACTACACCTGACTATAAATTACCCATCACGCATTCACTCATTAGTACCGTACCATGAACCAAAACGAACTCCGCTACCCCATCGGCGAATTCCAATCGCAGGAAAGTTACACGCCGCACGAGGTCAAATCGAATATACAGATTATCAGCGCATTGCCGTCCAAGTTCATCAACCTGCTGGGCAATTGGGATGATCATCGTTTCGACACGCCCTATCGGCCGGATGGCTGGACGGTCCGTCAGCTGATCCACCACGTGGCCGACAGCCATATCAATGCCTACACCCGTTGCAGGCTGGCCTTGACGGAGGATAACCCTACGATCAAACCTTATGAAGAACATTTGTGGGCTGAGCTGCCGGATGCCAAGGCAGCGCAGGTAGAACTATCGCTGCAATTGTTGCGCTATGTGCATTTGCGTTGGGTACTACTGCTCAATTCGCTGGATGAAAACGATCTGGCAAGAACTTATTTCCACCCCGGTTCGCAAAAGTCGTTCCGCCTCGATGAGGTCATTGCCAATTACGCGTGGCATAGCGAGCACCATTACCAGCACGCTTTCAGGCTGGCACAGCGGAACAATTGGCAGTAAAATGCAGTTAAAGAACTATGGAGCAGCAAATCATCATTTGGGCATTGTTTCTGATCGCGGCCGGCTACATGGGCTGGCGGATCTGGAAAGCATTCGACCGGCGCAATAGCGGCGGATGCGCGAAAGGGTGTGGTTGTGCTGCCGATAAAGTGAGACCGCGGACTGCCGAACGTTGACCGCCGACCACTGACCGCCGAATGCTTTTGTTGTAACTTCATGCAATCGGCGGTCGGTCGTCAATTGTCAAAGCATATAAGTGAAAAGGCCCCAATCGGGGCCTTTTCACTTATATGCACATCCAAATCTTACAATGCACCTGACTTGATCTCGTCAACCACCGCTGGATCGAGCAGCGTCGATGTATCGCCCAGGTTGCTTACATCCCCTTCCGAAATCTTCCTCAGAATGCGGCGCATGATCTTGCCTGAGCGCGTTTTAGGCAAACCGGATACGAATTGAACCTTGTCGGGCTTCGCGATCGGGCCGATAATGCGGGAAACCGTAGCCGAAATATCTTTGCGGAACATTTCGGGGTCCTCCGGCGTGTGCTCGGTGATCACGTATGCATAAATACCCTGACCTTTGATGTCATGTGGGTAACCTACTACCGCTGATTCTACCACGCCGAGGTGCATATTGATCGCATTCTCCACCTCCGCGGTACCAATGCGGTGCCCCGAGACGTTCAATACGTCGTCCACACGACCGGTAATGCGGTAGTAACCATCCTCGTCACGCAAACATCCGTCGCCGGTGAAATACTTGCCTGGGTAAGTCGAGAAGTAGGTTTGGCGGCAACGCTCGTGGTCGCCGTAGGTGGTGCGGATAATACCCGGCCACGGGAATTTGATACAAAGGTTACCGCTCACGCCGTTTCCTTCGATCTCATTGCCGCTTTCGTCCACCAACACTGGTTGAATTCCCGGCAATGGCAATGTCGCGAATGTCGGTTTCTCAGGCGTAACACCTGCGAGTGGGGAAATCATGATACCACCATTCTCGGTCTGCCACCACGTATCTACCAGCGGGCAGTGATCGCCGCCGATGTTGGTTTTGTACCAATGCCATGCTTCTTCGTTGATCGGCTCTCCTACGGAACCCAGTTTTTTCAATGAAGAGAAATCATGTCCTTTTACATAATCCAAACCAAAGCCCATCAGCGAGCGAATGGCCGTCGGAGCGGTGTAAAGGATATTAACTTTATGTCTTTCAACGATTTTCCAGAAACGACTTGCATCCGGGTAGGTAGGAACGCCTTCGAATACCACCGAAGTAGCACCATAGCAAAGCGGGCCGTACACGATGTAGCTGTGACCGGTGATCCAGCCAATATCTGCCGTACAGAAATGCACCTCTCCGGGCTCATACTGGAACACATTCGCGAACGTGTAGGTCGCATAAACCATGTAGCCACCGCAGGTATGTACCACCCCTTTCGGCTTGCCTGTCGAACCGGACGTATAGAGAATGAACAGCATATCCTCGGCGTCCATCGGCTCGGCCGGACATACAGAGTTCACTTGTTTCACCTCGTCTTCCCACCACAGGTCACGGCCTTTCAGCATGTGCACAGGGGTGCGGGTGCGCGTGAGCACGATCACCTTTTTCACCGTCGAGCATTGTACCAATGCCTCGTCCACGGTATCCTTCATCGGGATCACTTTCGACCCACGGAATGCACCGTCGGAAGTGATCACCATCGAACATTCGGCGTCGTTAATGCGGTCAGCGATGGATTTCGCGGAGAAACCACCAAAAACCACCGAATGCACCGCACCGATACGTGCACACGCGAGCACGGCAATCGCCAGCTCGGGTACCATCGGCAGGTATATACAAATGCGGTCGCCCTTTTTCACGCCGTGCTTTTTGAGCACGTTGGCGAAACGGCAAACCTGTTCAAACAAAACATGGTAGGTAAGCGTCACCGCCTGATCCTCGGGATTGTTGGGCTCCCAGATAATCGCGGGCTGATCGCCGCGTTCGGCCAGGTGACGGTCGAGAGCGTTCTCGGTGATGTTCATCACACCGCCTTCGAACCATTTTGTACGCGCTTCCTGAAAGTCCCAGCTAAGCACTTTCTTCCACGGTTTACGCCATTGAAATTGTTGGGCTACTTCCGCCCAGAAACCTTCGGGATCGTCTACACTTTGTTGGTAAGCAACCTTGTACTCTTCAAAGGTCTTAATTCTCATGATAAATAAAGGTTTTAACAGGAAATTTAGGATTTGGCTGTGAAGTTATAATTTTCATTTGGTTAGTCCTACTTGCACAGAAACAGTATTACGGACACTTGCAGGCCATTTTATTGATAATCAATCGATAGCAGAAGATCAGCAATTGTTATCATTCTAATAATATTTCAAAATCCCTTCACGCGGCACCGCTATTACCGCCACTGGGCAAAAAGATGTACTTTCGGGCTTCGAACTAATTGAGCAAATGAGCAAAGGGCAAGAAATGGCAATGAACGGCGATATGCAGGAAAGATTGACGGAAGCGGAAATCACGTTCATCCGTGAACATTTGTACGATAATCCCGGTGATTTGATCCTGAAAGCCGGCAAGTTCAAAGGGGTGGATGTGAAGAAGCTCGCGGCACAGATCCAGTCGCGCCAGAAAGCATTGAAAAAACTGCCGGAATGGTCCGCCAATGAAAACCTGATTTTCCCGCCCGCCCTGTCTGTGGAACAATGCTCATCGGAAGCCACGGCGCATTACAAGGCAGGTATTGTCTCCGGCCAAACGCTCATCGACATCACCGGCGGCATGGGTATCGATTGCTACTACATGAGCCGCAGCTTTACCGAAACCCACTATTTTGAACAACAACCCCAGGTAGCCTCCGCAGCCGCATACAACTTTGCACAGCTGGGCGCCACACGCATACACGTACACGCAAGCGAGTCGCTGACCGCATTGCAGGGCGGCCTCACTGCCGACTGGCTCTACGCCGACCCGGCCCGCCGTGACGCCAACAAGGAAAAAGTTGTGCGCCTGGCCGATTGTACACCCGACGTCGCCGGAAATGCAGCATTACTTTTAAATGCAGCCCCAAACATTTTAATCAAAACCTCTCCCCTGCTTGACATTGACCTGGCATCGAAAGAGCTCCAAAAGCTGAAAGAGGTGCACGTAATGGGTTACGAACAGGAGTGTAAGGAACTGCTTTTCGTACTCGACCGCGAAATGCCGGAGCAGGATTTCAAGATCAAAGTTCGCATGATCGACGCTGCCGGGCGGCCCATTCACCAACTGGATTTTGACCGTGAAGAAGAGCGGAATGCATTAGTAGGTTATTCCAAGCCGTTGGCCTATTTGTATGAACCGCATGCCGCTATACTGAAAGCGGGCGCATTCAAAACCCTCTGCCCGCGGTTCCAGGTGGATAAACTGGCCATGCACAGCCAATTATACACCTCCGAGAATTACGTTGATGCGTTCCCTGGCCGCAGCTTTAAGGTCGTGGCCGTTTGCAAGCCCGATATCCGGGATATTTCGCAGCACATCCCAGGCGATAAAGCCAATATCACCACCCGCAATTTTCCTGCAAAACCGGAAGAATTAAGGAAGAAGTGGAAAATCAAAGATGGTGGCGACCATTACCTGTTCGCCACTACCCTTGCCGATCAATCGAAAGTCGTGATCGTTTGCGTGAAACCTATTTGAGGTAGGTCTCTTCGTAGATTTTTTCATTGTAACCCAGCGTCAGGGCCTTGCCGTTTTCATCCTCGATAACGGGGCGTTTAATCGCCGTAGGGTTCGATGACAACAGTTTCGCAGCGGATTTCGCGTCGGTTACCTTCGCTTTCTCCTCTTCACTAAGCTCTTTCCAGGTGGTGGAAGCCTTATTCAGGACTTTATCCCACGGGAATTCGCTGAACCAGCTGCTTACTTTCTCCGGACTGATGCCGTCCTTTCTGTAATCGTAAAACTGGTAAGCCACCTTGTTTTTTTCGAGCCAGGTGCGGGCTTTTTTAATGGTATCGCAATTCGGGATTCCGTAAAGGGTCAACATAAAAATTTACTCTGAAAATGACTGGATTAAACTTCGGTAGCTGCGGGCTCTTCCACAACCTTGTCCGAATTGTGCATTTTCTCATCATCGAGTTCGCCTTCCCAACGGGCGATAACCGCGGTTGCGAGACAGTTACCGGTCACATTCACAGAGGTACGTGCCATATCCATCAGTTCGTCGATCCCCATGATCAGCAATACAGGCCATTCGGGCATGCCAAAGTTAGCGATCGCGCCCAACAATATCACCAAAGTAGCACGCGGGATACCGGCCACGCCCTTACTCGTAAGCATGAGCAGCAACACCATTGTAAACTGCTGCCCGATCGACATTTCGGTACCTGTCGCCTGCGCTACGAACACCGTCGCGAGCGCGAGGTACAACGTTGAACCGTCGAGGTTGAAACTGTAACCCGTTGGCATCACGAATGAAACGATCTGGCGCGGCACGCCGAACTTCTCCATTTTCTCCATCGCCTTGGGCAATGCGGACTCCGAACTGGTAGTAGCAAATGCAATGGAAACCGGCTCGAAAATGGCTTTCGCGAATTTGATCACCGGGATTCTGGCGATCATCGCGACCGGCACGAATACGATCAAAATGAAGACAATCAATGCACAATATAATGTAGCGAGCAATAATGCCAGGTTTTTCAAGACATCGATCCCCATGTGGCCTACCGTTTCGGCAATGGCCGCTCCCACCCCGATCGGCGCGAAATACATGATGATTTTGGTGAACTTAAACATCACCTCTGCAAGCAGTTCCACGCCATGCACGAACTTCTCCTTCTTCGCCGCGGGCAGCAATGCAAGGCTAATGCCGAAAAGCACACTGAAAACGACGATTTGCAGCACTTCACCATGATAAATGGATTTGGCCACGTTCTCCGGAAATGAATGCAGCACGATTTCCTGCCATGTTTGCTGGTTCACTTTCGGCAGGGTTGCATTCAGGCTTTCAGGCGGTACGATACCGACGCCCGGTTTGAACCAATTGGCAAACACCAGCCCGATGATCAATGCAAATGTGGTAACAACTTCAAAATACAACAGTGATTTCCAGCCCATGCGGCCCACCTGTTTCAGGTCGGAATGGCCTGCTATACCGGTCACTAGCGTTGCGAAAAGCAGCGGCGCGATCACCGTTTTGATCATTTGAAGGAATATCTGCCGCAGGAAATGCAGCTCGGTCCCCATCTTCGGGAAATCATAACCGATCTCCGTTCCTACGAGCATCGAGATCAGGATCGAGGTAGTAAGGTTCTTTTTCAGGATCGCGTATACGACCAGGCTCGCCAGCGCCAGCCAGCGCAGGCCTATGAGCACACTATCAGATAACGGCAGGAGACCGTAAGCACTTAAAACGGAGGCTATCGCGGCAATGGTAACCAGCACGATATTGATAATGGTAATCTTGCTCTTCATACAGAGAATTTGGTATCCTAGATTAGTTTGTAACGGTAAACTTATAAAAAATCAAATTAATGATTGTCAACACAACCAATGCATTTTACCCAAAACACAGAATTTAATTTATGTCTTGAATAAAAAGAATGAATGTTTGTACTAAACAGAAGAGAAAAAATAAAATAAACAATCGTTTACTTCAAAACCGCGAACCTATTGGACAAATGCAAAGCTGGACGACCGGGCCAGTGGATCGACCGCCGAGTGCTATTCATGGAAGATCGGGTTGCCGCGGCGGATCTGGATACAATTTGGCACAAAATTTGAAACGTCCGATATTAACCCAGCATTAAATCTTTCCAAACCGCGTCCGGGACCGTCTGAAATTGTGCCCGGAGCTCTGTTTGCGACCAAAAGATGATGAAAATCCTTGATTCAGGTTGCTAAAATCAATATGTTAGGACAATCCATACCCAAAACATAACTCTACCCGACATGAGAAGTATCCTGATTGCCATCGATTTTTCAGAAAATGCCGAGCGTGCTTTGGCCGCAGCAAAACTGATCGCCGAAAAAGATGCGACCGAATTGCTGATCCTGCACGCCTACCAACCTTATATAGCCGATGTAAACGTAACACCCGGCAATGTGATGCCCGGCATCGGTGGGGCCGATTTTCTGACGATGACCACTGAGCTGGAAGAAGAGTTTCATAAACGGCTCGACGACTATGCGGCCAGCCTGGTTGCAGAAGGCTACAATGCGAAGGCCATATGGACGCTCGGCACCGTGCAATCGGCCATTGAAGAGGCAATCAACGACCATGTGCCGGATATGATCGTGATCGGACGTACGGGCACCGGCGGCTTCCTCGACAAGCTGATCGGCAGCTCTGCTACGCACATCGCGCTCAACTCGCCTTGCCCGGTGCTGGTAGTACCTCCGCAAACCGAGCCAACGGAATTCAAGAAGGTGGTGTATGCGACCCAGTTCGAATACGAAGAAAACAATATCCTGCGCGAGGTGTTCGTGCTGATGAATCACCTCGGCGCCGACCTCACGCTGCTGAAAATCAACTCGGATACGCAGCCGGATATCCAGCCCGACAACCAGTACATCGCCGACATCAAGTCGCATTTCACGATCCGCGAAGGCCAGATCGTGATTCGGGAAGCAAAGCACGTGCTCGACGGCATCGAGGCCTATTGCGACGAGGTGCGGGCCGATCTGCTGATCATGTCTACGCGTGAACGATCATTTATTGAAGAATATCTGATCAATCCGAGCATTACACGCAAGCTCGTTGTGGATACACACGTACCTTTGCTGGTGTTTCACCTCAAATAACAAATTGGTTTGAACGGGACAGAAAGCGGCAAACCCGCCGGGGGCAGCAGCACCCGGAACGGCGGCAGAAAATCCAGAAAGTACCGTAAGCGTGGCCTGCTCACTTCGCCGGGCACGCTTACCTATATCGGTCCGGACATTGGCTTGAAGACCAAAATCCGCAGGATCCGGTATAGCGAGCATATGTACAAGGAAGAGGCCGTAAAGTCGCTGGACGAATGCCGGTCTGCCGAAAATGGCGAGAATTTTACCACGTGGCTGAATGTAGACGGTATTCACGAAATTCAGCTCATTGAGAAACTGGGAAAATTATACCATTTGCACCCGCTGCTGCTCGAAGACGTTGTGAACACCGAGCATAAGCCGAAACTGGAATTGTACGACACCGGACATCTGTTCCTGACCCTGAAAATGCTGCACGTCGATTCGGAATCGCCGATCAGCATTTCTTCCGAGCATGTGAGTTTTGTATTAGGCAAAAACTACGTACTGTCGTTCCAGGAAGAACTTACTTCCGACATTTTCACCACCGTCGAAAACCGGCTGGAAGCTTCCGTAGGCAAAACCCGCCGAAATGGACCCGACTACCTGCTGTTTGCATTGATGGACGTGGTTGTCGACAACTATTTTATCGTCCTGGAAAAACTTGGCGATGCACTCGACGCGACCGAAGACCAGGTGATCCGCGGCGTGCAGGAGCTATCACTCAAAGATATGTACGCATTGAAACGCGAGCTCACGCTGGCCCGCAGGCTGATATGGCCGCTGCGCGATATGGTCAACCAGCTCATCCGCGAGGATAACACGCAGATCAGTAAGGAGGTAATCCCCTACTACCGTGACCTTTACGACCACATTATGCAGGTACTCGACACTATTGACTCCTATCGCGAACTCGTAGCGAGCCTTGTCGACGTACATTTATCGACGATCAGCAACCGTATGAACCAGGTTATGAAAACGCTGACAATCTTCTCGGCCGTTTTCATGCCGCTGACGTTTATAGTGGGCGTTTACGGAATGAATTTCGAGTTTATGCCCGAGCTGAAAGAGCCCTATGGCTACTACTATGTCTGGGGATTGATGGCCGCCGTCACGATAGGGATGATATTTTATTTCAAAACTAAAAAATGGATGTAGATTGATACCTTTGTGCTCTGATTAACGAGCATTGGAATGAGTCTTACCGTCAATACATCCCCCATTGTAACCACACAAGCCCAGTACATCCTGACCGACAGCCGTCAGGTTTCTTTCCCAGGCCAGAGTATCTTTTTTGCCATCAAAGGTGAGCGCCACGACGGCCACCGTTTCCTGCCTGAGCTATATGCCGCAGGCGTGCGGGAATTTGTGGTGGAAGAAGCGGCATTCACCGGCGAACTGCGTGAAACCGCCGCCACGTGGGACGACGCGCAAATCTGGGTAGTAGCTTCGAGCATTCGTGCATTGCAGCAACTCGTGGCATCTAAAAGAAAGCAATTCGATATTCCGGTGGTGGGTATTGCGGGAAGTAATGGCAAGACGATCGTAAAAGAGTGGCTTGTACAGCTCCTATCGCCCGGCCGCAGCATTGTAGCCAGCCCGAAGAGCTATAATTCGCAGATCGGCGTACCACTTTCAGTATGGAATCTGAGCAAGGAGCATTCATTGGCGATTTTCGAGGCGGGTATTTCCAAGGCACACGAAATGGAATACCTGCAACCGGTCATGCAGCCTACGGTCGGCATTTTCACCAATATCGGGCCTGCGCATGATGATGGTTTCCGAAGCCGCAAACAGAAGATCACCGAAAAGCTGCGCCTTTTTACGAAGGTCAAAAAGCTTATTTATAGAAAAGATTACCACGAAATAGACGAGGAGATCAGCCTGATCCTGAAACCGGTGAATGCATTCCTCGAAACACTGAGCTGGGGAAGCAACTATTCCGGTTCTCATGTGCAGGTGACTTACACGCCGCAGAAAGACAAAACCGTCATTTCCCTTACCGGAAAGCTTGGCAACCATAGTTTCGAAACCGGCTTCCGCGACGATGCTTCGCTTGAAAACCTGACGCATTGCATCGTTTTCCTTCTCGATTTCGGGCTCGAACCGGCCGTTATCCAGGAGAGAGTGCTGCTGCTCAAACCGGTTTCCATGCGTTTGGAACTCAAAGAAGGCATCAATCACTCCTACATTATCGACGACGCTTATAACAATGATTTGCAGGGCCTTTCGATGGCGCTGAACTTTCTCGCGCAGCAAGAGCAGCGGAACCGCAAAACCGTAATCCTGTCGGACGTGCTGCAAACCGGCCAGACCCCGACTGAGTTGTACAAAATGGTTGCCCGCCTGCTGAGTGAAAAGAGCATTGATCGCCTCATTGGTATTGGAAAACAGATCAGCAGCCAGGCATCGCTGTTCGATATTCCGGAGCAGGAGTTTTACGACGATACCGACACTTTCCTCAAAACATTTGCCTTCCACACGCTGGCTGACACGCTCGTGCTCGTGAAGGGCGCGCGACCATTTTCTTTCGAGCAAATCGTACACCGCATTCAGCAGAAGGCTCATGGCACCGTGCTCGAAATCAACCTGGATGCATTGGTGCACAACCTGAACTACTACCGCGCGAGAGCCGGACAGGGCACAAAAATCATGGCGATGGTAAAAGCATTCGCCTATGGCAGCGGCAGCTCGGAAGTGGCTGCATTACTGCAATACCACCGTGTCGATTACCTCGGCGTAGCCTATACCGACGAGGGCGTGATGCTGCGCCAAAGCGGCATTACCTTACCGATCATGGTCATGAATGCGACGCTGCCCACTTTCGACCTCTTGTGGCAGTATAAGCTGGAACCGGAAATTTACAGCCGCCGCATCCTCACCGACTGGCTCGAATATATTTCGAGGAAAGGCGAACCTGCCAATACGCCGTCCGTGCATTTGAAACTCGATACGGGTATGCACCGGCTCGGTTTCGTGAAGGATGATTATGAATGGCTGGTAACGCAGCTTCGTGCGAACCCCGCATTGAAAGTCGCAAGCATTTTCACCCATTTGGTAGGTGCCGATGAAGGTGTCCACAATGAGTTTTCCCGAAAGCAGTATGCACAGTTTATCGAAGGTGCAGAGCTGATCGAGCAGACTTTGGGCTACAAAACCATAAAACACATCCTGAACTCGGCCGGAATCGTGCGTTTCCCGGAATACCGCCTCGATATGGTGCGATTGGGTATCGGATTGTACGGCGTGGAAGCTACCGGGCAGGACCAGCGTTCGTTGCAGTCGGTGGGCACGCTGAAAACCATTGTCTCGCAAGTAAAATACCTCACATCGGGTGAAACCGTGGGATATAGCCGCAAAGGCGTCGTCGATCACGACTCGGCCATTGCTACACTCGCGATCGGCTATGCCGACGGTTACGACCGCGGCCTCGGAAATGGTGTAGGTAAGGTGTGGGTTAATGGCACATTATGCCCTACTATCGGTAATGTGTGCATGGACATGACCATGATCGACGTCACGCATGCCCAGGTAGAAGAAGGGGATGAAGTGATCGTTTTCGGTAAGGAAGTCCCTATTACAGAACTCGCGAAAACCATCCACACCATCCCCTACGAGATCCTGACGGGCATTGGTGACCGCGTCAAGCGTGTATTTTTTAAAGAATAAAGCTTATTGGCCGGTTTCGGCTTGCTGCGCTACTTCGGCATCGTCAGATTCGGGAGTAGCGCTTTTTTCTTTCTCTTTGTTTTCAATGCGCAGGTCCTCTTCCTCGAACAAATGTGTAGCCATTACCTGGTCCAGCGTAACGTCGTAGAATGCCTGATGCACGTTCAGCGGTTCGCTGCCTTCTTCGATCTCGCATTTGATGTAGTTACCATCTTCCTGCAATTCATAGGCGTTCACATTGTCTTTCAGGCTGTAATACAAAATATGGATCGCCTCCTGGCGCACGCGAGGGTCAACCAGCTTGAAAAGCGACTCGATGCGTTTGTCAAAGCTGCGCACCATGGCATCGGCGCTACCTCCGTAAACCAGCGGGTTGCCGTTCTGATGAAAATAGAAAATGCGGGAGTGTTCCAAAAAGTCGCCTACCAGCGAGCGGACGGTGATATTTTCGCTTAATCCTTTACGCTGCGGGCGCAAGCAGCACATGCCGCGTACGATCAGTTTAATCGGCACACCTGCTTCGGAAGCCTTGTACAGCTCATAAATCGTGTCACGGTCTTCCAGGGAATTTATTTTAATACAAATACCACTCTTCAAACCTGCCTTCGCATTCTCGGCCTCCTGCTGGATGAGCTCGATGAGCTTCGCACGCATGTAACGTGGGGCGGTAATCAGGTTCTGGTATTCCGATGGGATCGAATGCCCCGTAATGACGTTGAAGAATTCCGAAATATCGTGGGTATACTCTTCATTGGACGTCAGAAGGCCAGTATCGGTGTACAAACGGGAAGTATCCTCATTATAGTTACCGCTCGACAAGTGCGCGTAACGCAGTACCCGGTTGCCCTCATTACGAACGATCAGCAACAGTTTGGTATGCGTTTTTAGCAAACCAATACCATAAATCACGAAACAGCCCGCTTTTTGCAAACGCTGCGCTTCCTTGATATTATTCTCCTCATCAAACCGTGCCTTCACCTCGAACAATACTGCTACGTGCTTGCCGTTCTCGGCCGCGTGCAGAAGTGCTTCCGTCACGCGCGAGTTTTTCGCGAGGCGATAAATCGTCAGTTTGATCGACAGTACCTTGGGATCTTCCGCCGCTTGTTCGAGCAGCTGCAATACCGGCTCGAAGTTGTTGTAAGGATGGTGCAACAGGATATCCCGCTCCCGCATTACCTCAAAAATATCGGGAATGCGTTCGCGTTCCAGTCCCAGCGGCGGCACCGGCGGGCGGGTTGGCGGGATCTGGTCTTTGAATTCCGGATGTTTGATAATGCCCCACAGTGCCGTGAAATCGATCAGCGCGTCGATCATGAACACGTTGTGGTCGTCGATCTCCCAACGCTTTTTGATGAGATTCAGCAAATCAGGGTTCACATCAGGTTCAATCGAAACCTGCACTACCCTACCCAAACGGCGGCTTTTAATCTTCTGCTTGATTTCATCGATGAAATCCGCTTCGATATCGTCGCTTTCTTCCAGGGTAAAATCACCGTTACGGCTGATGCGGAACAGGTTCGCCGAAACGATATCGACATTCCGGTACAACTTGTTGATATGCGCCTTTGCGATGTTTTCAATGGGCAAAAACAACAGTTCCTCCTCCCGCTCGATCACGTAGAAACGCGGCAAGTTGGGTGGAAGCTGCACAAATGAGAGCTTTCTGTCTTCTTCGGAGGTGGTACCTTTCACTTGCGTGATCACACCCAGGATAAGCACTTTCGCGAGCAGGACGGGAAATGCGTGTGTATAATCGAAGAGCATCGGTGTCAGCATCGGATACACCGTGCGGTCAAAGTATTCTTCCACCGCAACGTGCTCTTCGCTGGTAATTTCGTCCATCCCGATAATGCGGAACCCATGATTCGCAAAAAGCGGCATCAGCTGGTTCTTGTAGCATTCGTTCTGCCGGCGCACAAAATCGTGCACTTCCTTCATCAATACTTTGCGGAAAGGAATCTCGCGCAGGCCCGAGTAATCGAGGCGCTCTTTGCCGAAATCGAGGTAGTTGTAAAGGCTGCCTACGCGTATCGTGAAAAACTCGTCGAGGTTGGAAGAAGTGATGGCCAGGAATTTGAGCCGGTCGAACAGGTTACGCTCTTCGTTGGTAGCCTGGTCGAGCACGCGGTCGTTGAACTTCATCCAGCTGAGGTCCCTGCTGATCAGGTCGCTTTGCTGCATTTGGTTATTGGCCTTTTCCGACGAACTGACCGCCTTGGCATCCTCTGCCGCCGCCGGTTCCTTCGGACTTTTGAACAATGCGAACAAATTGGTCAGCTTACTTCGTTTTTCATTGCTATATATATTGTCGGATGAGCCGGACATAACGTTATGCTATTAAAAAGGTGTATCAGGATGGCAATAAAAATTCAACGAATCTAAACAATCTATTGTTTTCGGGTCGATGAAGTTTGTGTTAAATTTTCGTTCCAAAAAGAAACGGATGACCGTGTTTCACAGCCATCCGTTCCCATATTGCGGTTTAAGCTAATGACTACACGTCGACGCGGGCGTATTTCGCGTTTTTCTCGATGAAATCGCGGCGGGGAGCTACCTCGTCGCCCATCAGCATCGAGAACAGGTGATCGGCCTCCGCAGCAGATTCCACAGAAACCTGTTTCAAACTTCTGCGCTCGGGGTTCATCGTTGTTTCCCAAAGCTGCTCGGCATTCATTTCACCAAGACCTTTGTAACGCTGCACGTTCACCGAGTCTTCCTTACCGCCGGAAATCTCGCGCACCGCTTCTTCGCGTTGTTGCTCGGTCCAGCAGTAGCGCTCTTCCTTGCCCTTTTTCACGAGGTACAATGGCGGCTGGGCGATGTAGATATAGCCATTATCGATCAGGATCTTCATATAACGGAAGAAGAACGTCAGGATCAGCGTACGAATGTGGCTACCATCGATATCGGCATCGGTCATGATTACGATCTTGTGGTAACGCAGCTTATCGATGTTCAATGCACGCTCGTCGCCGTCTTTACCGATCTGCACGCCCATTGCCGTGAACATATTCTTGATCTCTTCGTTTTCGTAGATCTTGTATTCCTGTGCTTTCTCTACGTTCAGGATCTTACCACGCAATGGCAGGATCGCCTGGAATGCACGGTTACGGCCTTGCTTGGCAGTTCCACCCGCCGAGTCCCCTTCCACGAGGTATAGTTCGCAGACGTTCGGATCGGTTTCGGAACAGTCGGAAAGCTTTCCGGGCAAGCCTGTACCGGTAAGGATGTTTTTGCGCTGCACCATTTCGCGTGCTTTTTTCGCAGCGATACGGGCTTTGGCGGCAAGAATCACCTTGTCGATAATCACGCGGGCTTCTTTCGGGTGCTCTTCGAGGTAGCTTTCGAGCATTTCGGCCACTACCTGGCTCACAGCACCGGTTACTTCACCGTTACCGAGTTTGGTTTTGGTCTGACCTTCGAATTGCGGCTCGGCCACTTTAATGGAAATAACCGCAGTAAGTCCTTCACGGAAGTCGTCCCCGCTGATCTCCACCTTTTCTTTCGCCAGAATCCCCGATTTCTCCGCGTAGTTTTTCAAAGTACGCGTCAATGCGGCACGGAAACCGGAAACGTGGGTACCACCTTCGATGGTATTGATGTTGTTCACGTACGAGAACACGTTCTCGCTGTACGATGTGTTGTACATCATCGCCACTTCCACGGGGATAGCGCCTTTGTCGCTTTCCATGTGGATAGGCTCAGGGATCAGAGGCTGACGGGTAGCGTCGAGGTAAGTCACGAATTCATTCAGACCTACTTCGGAATAAAACTCCTCGCCGCGGAACTTGCCGTTCTCGTCTTCTTCACGTTTATCTTCCAGCGTAATGCGGATGCCCTTGTTCAGGTAAGAAAGCTCACGCAAACGGGTTGCGATGGTTTCGTATTTGTATTCCGTTACGGAGAATATCGTAGCATCCGGCAGGAAGTGGATGATCGTTCCGGTATCTTCCGCTTCACCGATCACGCGGGTCGGGTAAAGCGGCTTTCCTTCGCTGAACTCCTGCTCGAATATCTTGCCCTCGCGGTGCACTTCCGCACGCAGGTGCGTAGAAAGCGCGTTCACGCAGGATACCCCTACCCCGTGCAAACCACCGGAAACCTTATATGTGTCTTTGTCGAACTTACCACCAGCGTGCAATACCGTCAATACGACCTCCAAAGCGGACTTTTTCTCCTTGGGGTGCATTCCGGTGGGGATACCGCGACCGTTATCTTTTACAGTGATTGAGTTATTGGGCTCTACGGTAACGTTGATCGTATCACAGTAACCCGCCATCGCCTCGTCGATAGAGTTATCGACAACCTCCCAAATCAAATGGTGAACGCCTTTGAAGCCAGTGTCACCGATATACATCGCCGGACGTTTACGAACGGCCTCTAAACCTTCAAGAACCTGGATATTTTCAGCCGAATAGCTGTTTACTTCTAGCACTGCTTCGTTTGACATATAGTTTGTTTTACACTTGGATAAAAAGAACCATTATCTGGCTTTTTAAGCACGTAAAGATACGAATTTTTTATGGTTTTACCTAGCAAAACCTATCGCAAACCTGCCATCCGACGCGCCCTCAGGAGCTAATACCGGCCAGGGGGCGCAAGACGCCGAAATATGATATTTCTGAGTTGTAGAATAACTGCCGGAGCCTGCTAATGTGTATTCTCCAGTGCCTCAGCCGAATGAGCATCCGACACCGGAGAGTTAGCGCAGCGAGTACCCGTCGCCCGTGGATATGAGGTCTCTGTCGAGGCGGTAAAAAGTCTTCTTGCCGTCTCCGGAAACATCCAGAATACCGAGCTCGTAGGTACCCGGACCAAGATCATTTTCACGTAGCATGGTATTGAAGCCGCCCTTGTAGTAATGCGCTTCCGTGATAATATTTTTTCGCGCTTCTATTTTCGGATTCGCATTGATGAGGTAAGTCGAATCGGTGGCGGTGTTTTTCATCGCCAGGAAACGATCATCCCAAAAATGCTTCCGCTGCGGCGAAACATTGCTGGATACAAAATAGTGAGTCAGCTCTTCTACTCTTTCCCGAGCCACCCGATGGATGTTCCAGGTTTCGAGGTAGAGCTCGTTATCCTTCACCGGCCCTTTTTCCGCAAACATTGCATCCAATTCCTTTTTCTCTACCACCGGTTTCGGGAGCTGGAAGTAACCTTTTTCATATCCGGGAATCAGATAAAAACTTCCATAATCGACAATCGATTTCTCCACGGAAAACATACTTCGATTGTTTTGCCAATTGTAAACATCAGCGAGCAGCGAAGTTCTTTGACGCGCCACAGTTCCGGTAAACCGGTAGTAACAATAAGCCCAATAAAAAACGCTGAAACCTAGAACTGTTGTGAATACCCATTTTGTTCGCAGCCAATTGGTATAAAACAATAGGAGAATGTAAAAAATAGCCGTCGAAAGTGCCGCGTACATCTGGAAGCGGCTGGCCAATGTGCTACCCGCCCAGGACCGGAATAACGCGACAACGGTACTTGAAATAAAAATGAATGCGAAAAACGAAAGTAATTCGATTGTACCCGGCTTGACTCGCATCGGCTTTTTAAAATAAACGCTGGCAACCCGGATCGTCACCAGGATCATAAATGCGATGATCAGGAAACCCCATATTGCCGACAACAGCTCCGGCATAGCCCAAAGCGACATGGAAGCACCCACAAAGCCAAAAAGCGACGTAAAGAACTGCAATCCGTTTTTAGGCAGATTCACCGCCTGCCCCGACTCATAACCCGACATGTAAAGCCAGAGACATGCAAACATAAAAACGCCCGTCAGAATCGCATTGCGGAAGTCTTTGTGGCACAAGTAGAAGAATAGGATTGCAGGAAAGGTCAGAATCCCGTTTCCGTGCGTGAATGTGGCCAGAAAACAGCACAATATTGCCCCGTAAAAGGCGGGTTTTGTCCCGCGGGAGACAAGCAGGATGGCAGCGGCCAGAAAGGCCGTCAGGAAAGGATGCTGCAAGCTTGTAAGTGCCCAGTTGGAAACCTCGTAGTACATGGGCTGGAAGATCACGAGAGGCACCGGAATAAAATAGTAAAGCGGCATCCCTGCTTTACGAAAGTTGACGTAAAGAAAATAGCAAATGTAAATCAGCGCTAATGTTCCGAGGATAATGTAAAACCGGAAATGCAAATAGCCCGTAAGTCCATAATCGATTAAAGAAACAAATCTTGGAACCGCCGCTTTATGATCATTAAATGTGCGGAACATTTCTTCAATCACTTTGATAAAACTTTTATCATCGCCTGTGATTGCTTCAATGAATTGAATAAACAAAAAATCGTCCTGATAGGGGAAATCGACCGAAAAATGGAGATTATAAAGAAAAAATAACAGGATAACGGTAGTGATGGCGACAATTGGTAAAAATCGAAGCATGATAAAGCCGTAACGTGTGTTATGTGATAGATTCGGATGAGTTATAAGCAAATCTAAATCTTTATCGCCTCGATTCGTAAGATAGTTTGCTTTTCTTAGTAACCGAAAATCCACGAATAAATTGCGATAAAAACAGAGAGAGCGGAGAAAAAATCTCCGCTCTCAAAATGTACAGCAATTATCGTACCAGACTCTCTATTTTTCCATCGGATGGTCCTTCAAAAGTTGCTCCGGTGAGTAAAAGTCCTTTTTAGCCTCCGTAGCAGCACGTACCTGCTTCACCTTTTCAGGCGAGATGGCCGCTCCTTTGTTTCCAAATGAATTGCGGACATAGGTTAGCACCGCGGCTACTTCGTCGTCTTTCAGCAAACCTGCGAACGGCGTCATAGGAACCTGGCCGGGATATTTCTTACCATTCACTTCAATCGGCCCGAGCAGCCCATTCAATGCAATTTTGATCAAACGCTCGTCGCTTCCGGTAACCCAGGCGCCCGAGAGCGGCGGGAAACCTGATGCTTCCAGCCCTTTGCCGTCGGGCTGATGGCAAGTACCGCAATAACCCTCCTTGGCGTAAATCTGCCGTCCCTGGTTGAACAGGATCAGGTCATTGCCTTTCAAGCTCGTAGTAGCCACATTCTGTTTCTCCCGCTTCACATTTTCGCCTTTCAGGTGTGCCTCGGCAGCTTCCTGCGCGTGGATCATCCAGTCATCGAGCGGCTTTTTCCGGGCTTCCGCCAAAATCGGCAATCCTTTTTCCTTACCGATCCACGATGCTGCCACAATACCCATCAGACGCACGCGGCTATTCTCGTCGCGTACCGCTTGCATGAGCAGATCCGCCTGGTCGGGTACCTGGTGACCCGTGTAACGCACCACCTGTACGGCTGCTGCGCGTGCATGATAGTCTTTCGCTTTCAATACCTGTTTCAAAAGCTTCTGATCCACTTTGTTCATACCCCAGCTTACCCACAGGCCTTCCAGCAAATGATGCTCGTAACGCGGGTCGTTTTTATCCAGATTAGCCACCCAGGTGTTCAGTTTGGCCAAAACCTGCGAAGCATCCCGGCCGCGCAGCTCACGACGCGTGCGGTAGCGTGTCCGGTATTCGGGCAATTTGAGGTTATTGAGCAATTCATCAATGCTTGCTCCATCCACTTTCGCAGGCGTCACCAGCGGGCGCGACGGATAGGTAATGCGGTAAATACGGCCATGCGAGTGGTCACGCAACGGGTCACGCGCATTGTGCTGCATGTGCCCGATAAGGATATTGTGCCAGTCGATCACGTACAACGAGCCATCCGGCGCAAATTCCATATCTACCGGGCGGAAGTTGCGGTCATCGCTCACTACGAGGTCCTGACGGTGGTGGCTCTTGTAGCCGGTACCGTCGTCGGTGAGTGTATGCTCTTTGGTTCCAAGGAAACCAATGGTGTTGTTGATCAGGAAATCGCCCTGGATATCATCCGGAAAATGCCGGCTCGACACAAATTCCAGGCCGGAAGTCGGACGCACGCGGTGCTTATCCTCCACGAGCTGCACCGATTTGTGGGTTGCTTCCCCATAACGAGGCAAAACGCTGCCCGGCAGCATCCAGCGCACGTCGGGGCTCGATGTTTCTGCAAAGAACGGCTGCCCCCAATCGTCGAATGCGATACCCCACGGGTTCGGGATCGAAAGCTGGGCGGTGCGTTCCAGTTTTTTCAGCTGAGGCGCGTAACGATAGAAACCGCCATTGGTAGCACGCACAGGGCCATACGATGTTTCTACGTTGGTATGGAGGAACACCCCTTCACCGGAGTAGATAGCCCCTGACGGGTCTACCGTAAATGCATGGCTGTTATGGTGCGTATCATGGTCGTCGAAGCCGCTCAGCAGGATCTCTTCCTTATCCGCTTTTCCGTCGCCATTGGTGTCGGTGAGCAATTTCAGGTTGGTACCCTGCGAAACGTAAACGCCCTCTTTGGCAATTTCAAAGCCCAACGGCAAATGCAGGCCATCCGCGAAAACGCTTTGCTTGTCGGCTTTGCCGTCGTTGTTGGTATCTTCAAAAATGATGATCTTGTCGTTCGGCTTCGAGTCGCCCGGTTTGTAATGCGGATAACTCGGCATGGTTGCTACCCAGAGACGTCCTTTGTTGTCGAAAGACATCTGCATCGGTTTCGCCAGATCCGGGAATTCCTGCTCCGAGGCAAAAAGCTCGATTTTATAACCGTCCGGCACTTTCAGTTTCGCCAATGCGTCATTTCCATACAAATAGGTAAGGCTACCGTTTTTGTCGGGATTGAAATTGGTTTTTACCTGCGGCAATGTGCGGGTCGTCTTGTCGGCCACAGCCAGGTCCATTTTCTCCCCTTTCGAAGCTGCCAGCCATATCGCCTGGTCGCGAACGTCGGTCAGCTGACGAATCTTCTCGATCTCAGCAGGATAGTTATCAGGCCCAAAAGGATTGTAACGACGGCCATACACGTGTACCCCGTTCGGGATTTTGAAATCGTTGTGCCACATCCAGTTCTTTTCGTCGACAGCCGCATGTACCAGCTCCCGGTTCTTGGCTTTTTCGGGCGCTTTTCCGAAGATTTTGTCTGCCAGTAAAACACCCAGCTTTTTATAGCCTTCCGCATTCAACTGCGATCCGTCGATCGTCAGGTCTTCCTTCGTTTCGGCATACCACTTTTGCGAAGGGGCGAATGCATCTACGAAAAGTACCTTGTTTTGGTCCGCCACTTCCTTCATGGCTTTGGTGTACAAAAGGAGGTTTTCGTTCTCCTTCTTACCGTTCGGCAGGTCAAACTTAGCCGAGAGGTCTTCAAAAGCGATTGGCGAAACGATGACCAGCTGCGGTGCGGAAGTACCGTTGTATTTCTGCTGCAATGTCCATTTGATGAATGCATCAAGTTCCGCCTTATAATTGGCCAGGCCAGCTTTGCCTTCAAACGACTCGTTATACCCGAAAAAAGAAACAATCACGTCGGTTTTCAAACGAGTGAGCCATTGATCGGGCGTTTCCAAATGCCCTTCGCTTTGGGAAGGATTCGCCAGCTCGGTCTGAAATTTCTCGGCCCCGGGAAACGCCCAGGGCGTGTTACGGCTCGCATGGGGGCGGAAGCCTGGCGTGTCACCGCCATCGCACATGTTGCGGATAATGAGGTTATCGTCCGGGTAACGCATATACAACTCCGTTTCGAAGTTGTCGTAATTCATCATTCGGGAACCCAGGTTGTTACCGATAAGTGAAATGTGCGTTCCCTTACCGATCTTCACCGGCACCGGCTGGTTCAACTGGAATGCGCTGAATGCAATGACTGCCAGTCCAAAGGCAATAAGCGAAAAATAAACGCTGATTTTTTTGGGTTTAGACATCTGAAAAGGTTTTAGATTGGGTTTTAGGTAGCGTTATGTAAAGTTATTTGGCTTCGCGGTAAGGCACCTGGATATCCATTTTGCCCTTCCATTCTTTCGGGATTTTCAAACCCAGCTCATAATGGATCGCATTGATGACAAGCCGCTGAAAAGGTTCCAGCCGGAAATCCTCGGGGTGCCCGAGCGTGGTCATGAATACTTTTCCTCCGAATGAGTTGGTGCCTGTCCACGCCACAGGGTTCTCGATCGCCTCCTTGTCCGGATTGACCGATTTACCCATCAGCAGCCAGGTAGAGCCTTTTGTAGGATAATCGGGCAGCACGCGATACAGCCACGAGCGGGCATGGAACGGGCCTTTCACGCCGGTGAGGATCGGGTTTTTAGCCTGCTCTGGAATCACCGTCACATCGGTGCTGCTGTTGTGCCCATAATGCGTATGCTTGGCTGCGCCGCCCCATCCCGGAGGTGCATTCAGCGCAAACTCGCCGAAAGCGTTCCATTTTTCGCTTTCATGCCCTTTCGGGAAATTGAATGCATGGGTAGTGGTGCGAAAGCCCATTACCGGCTTACCGGTTTTCAGATAGGCTTCGATCAATGCCAGCTGGTCGGGTGGCAGCTGACGCCAGCGCAGGTAAAAAACCGCCAGATCTGCGTCCTTTAATGCTTCCAGGCCAAGGATATTCTTTTCGCTATTGTGATCGGGGTAGGCTTTGAGGACGATCGTACGCATGCCGTAGTTCTTTTCGAGTTCCGCGGCAACAATCGGCAACGTTTCCTCGCCACTGTATTCATGGTCGCCCGTAACAAACACAACGAGCGGAGATTTTTTGTCTTTTTTAGACGATTGCGCCGTCGCGACATGTGCAACGGCCACTACTGCAAATGCCGCAAAAAGGAAGCAAATGCAGAACTGTTTCAATTTCATGATGAATGGATTAAGGTTCAAGCTTTGTAAGTAAAGGGGTATATAAGGAAGACTGTTTAATGCAATTTTTCCCCTAGTTAATTATAAACGAAATATAATGCATCCTGTGTTGTCCTGTTCCGGGAGCACCGGCGAGGTGCCCGCTATTACCTCGGATTGCGAACTACCTGACTATCACAAAAACCGGAATCCCAGCGTCAGTGAAAAGCGTGATAAATCCACGCTATCATCCTTCGATAAATGTAATGTCTCCGTACTGAATTCGGTTTTGCGCTGGAGGCGGTAGATGGCACCCATCATGGCGGTGCCGGTGAGGTTGAGGGCGAATTTGGGACTGATGGGCTGTTCGATGCCCACGCTGACGCCCCAGTTCATTGTTTTGCCCGAAAAAGTAAATTGCTCCGCACCTACGACACTTTTATTTTCATAAGGCTGGTAGCCGAGCAGCAGGGAAGTGAGAATGGCCGTTTTGCCGTTTCTTAGGAAAGAGCGGTGAATCAACGCGCCGCTCAGGTGCTGGATCGTCACTTTTTCACTTTGCAGGCTGTCCAGGTTTGCCTTGCCTTTGTACATTTCATAGCGCACACCAAAGCCAACATGCTTCCAGGGGAAGTAGGCAATGTCTCCACCAAATGCGATCCCGGATTTGAGGTCTTTGATATACTCCTGCTCGTCGTGGGTATTCACTCTACCCGCACGAAACAGCCGGTAGGCATAGCCGCCATTCAGGCCGACGCTCCAACGCGGAAGGTCCGGCTGATCGGTATTCTTTTTGCGCAGCGCGGGTTTCGAAGGCTGATCGAACGCCTCTTCGCGGTCCTTCTTCCATTCGGTGATGGAAGCTTCCTGGGCGCTGGCACTGTGCACAAGCATACCCAAAAACATGAATAAAGCGGCAAAAGATCTGATCATTATCTGCGGAACGCGCGAGTTTTTAAGAACCCAAAACTACTATTTTCGGGCCATATTCAGCTTCCGGTATTTCAGAAATTGTCAGATTGCCCCTTTGACGCCTGCTTTTTTGAGTTTTTCCACAATGAACTCCCCTAATGCCTTGCCCTGCGCCTGGCCATTTTCGATAGCGTCGCGGTAGTGGATTCCGCCGTAAAGCCTTGAAATAGCCGCTTCCTCCGAAGCCTGCCTGAACGATTTGAAATCCCTCGTCGGCAACTCGAATATCACTTCGGTATCGTCGCGGAAGGCGAAATTATCGCCCAGCAAAAAGGTGAGTGTTTCGGCCACGGCTGTCGAGATCACACTATGACCGCTGGTATATTCCGGGAAAGGCGGGGTTTGCAGGAGCGGCTGCCATTTCGGGTCGATGCTCCGGTTGATCACCGTTTCCGGCCGCACCCGGCTGCTGCGGTACTTTTCGTCCCAGCAACTGATGAACGCATCCATCAGTGTGGCGGCCGCCAGCGAATGTACCATAACACCTTTATCGAGATCCAGATTAGCCTTGGTAGTGGCGATACCGGTGATGTTCATCCAGTGCCCGCCCGGACTGATTTTCTTGAAACCGATATTCATATGCCCCGAGGTGTTGATCGCAAACGGATTGCAATCCCAGTAGGAAGCAATGAAGCGCTCCTGTTCCGTCAGGTTTTTACCTACATCATAAACTTCCTTCGCGAGTTTAAAAAACGCGCTCGTACTATCTTTGCTGAACTCGACGGGTGGTTTTGGTACAAACTGGCCGCATGAGTCGATCAGCACGGGGCGGATCGTTTTCCAATTTGGTTCAACGCCTTCCATATAGCCTGGCGGCGTCGGGTACCAATAGGCATCCCCCTTTTTAGGACGGTACCGCAAACGTGTGCTGAGTTTGAGATAACCATCGGTAGCGGCATCGGCGGCAATTTTCCTGGCCACATCCTGCGCCACGGCAATCGACTCGTCGATCGTCGCCTGCGAATGCCCTTCACGCAGCAAAGCAATAATCAACTTTTTCTGGTCTTCTTCCAGCATATACCCCGACGGGATGATGAGCCTCCCCGTTTCCAGAATGCAATACAATGCGGCAATCTGGTAATCATAATGCTTCGCGTCGATACTGACCGGATTAATGCTTTTCGTAAAAACCGTCGGGGCGACGATTTGCTTGTTGTTCCGCGCCACGATCTCGTGTGCGCCCATCAGGCAATAGGTGTAAAATCGGCTGGCCGCGGGCGGGTTCACGACATCATGGATCATCACCATGGTTACCGAGAAAACAGCCGGCTGCAAATGCTTCCGCAGCTCCTCTTTGGCAGGGTTTGCAAAAGCAGATTGGGTAAAAATCAAAAGGAAGAGAAGGATCCGGCGCATTACTTTCTGGAATTTTTATAAAACTGCAATGGCTCATTGAATGCGCCAATCACTACAAAAGGTTGGTTACCGATATGGACCTGCACGGCCGTTTTCACATCACCGATCACCGACAACCCGGTCTCCGGTTGCTCCACGAAACGAAAGCCGCCCTTACCGTCGCCGACAAAAAGGCTACCGTAATTCGCATCCATACTGCCCAGTTTGAGGCGGTTATCCGTTTTGTTACCCAACAGCAGCAGATCTTTCAATCCATCATGGTTATAATCGCCCGTCAGGATCGTGCTTATGGGGCCGAATTGCGCGCGCGCAGGCATTGAAAACTTCTCGAATTTGCCATTCCGGTTCATAAAGCAAACGGTACGGAGCTCGCGCGCTTCGAGCCTGCCCCCCTTCGAAAGCTCCGCTGCCGGGATGATCTCGGGCATGGTCGCATTGGCGTAGTCGCGGTAGTAGGCGAATTTCTTACGCATAGGGTAAATCTGATCGTTCAGCTCGTCGCGACTCACGAACGGGTAAGATTTGCCTTGCACATAAAAGTTGAAGAATGGGTCGACCGAGCCATTTTTGTCGAAATCGGCAAAATACAGTTCCGCAGGCTCCTTTTCGGAGGCTTTGATCTGCGAATTCTGCCCAAGGTTACCCGCAAGGATGTCGGGCTTGCCGTCATTGTCCAGGTCTTCTATCTCAATGGTATTCCAAAAGCCGCTTTCTTCAACCTGGAAGAAATCCATTGTTTTGTCTTCAAAATCTTTCCCGTTGTAGGTAAAAACCTTTACCGGCATCATTTCACCCGCTATCACCAGCTCCGGTTTGCCGTCGCCGTTCAAATCTCCCCATTGTGCGTCGGTAACCATACCTATTTTAAAAAACGGCGATTCCCGTATTTCAAAACGCCCTTTTCCATCATTAACCAATAAGAACGACGCCGGGGCCTCGGGGTACCTGCCGGGGATAATGCGCCCCCCCACGAACAGGTCGAGGTCGCCGTCTTTGTCAAAATCAAACGGACGTGCGCATGACTTACTGCTGGCCTTCAAATTCGGGACCGAGAGTACCGACAAGCTCAGGCCGCCCTTTCCGTCGCTCAGGTAAATTTCATCTTGCAGCGAAACCATGTTAGGCTCAAAAAGCGAATAGCCGCCTTTGGCAATGTATAAATCATCGTAACCATCGCCATTGGCATCGAAAAACACCGCTGCCGAAATGGCAGATGTATTCTCATCACCGATCGCGAAGCCGGGCATTTCGCGAAACGCTCCGTCTTTTTGCTGTAACCATATTCTGGCCTGCTTGTTCTGATCGCCGCTTACGAAAATATCATCCAGGCCATCCTTGTTCACATCGCCTTTCGCCACCACCGGGCCCGTTTGTGAATACATCGAGAGCATCAGCGGCTGGCGCTTGAAATCGTTTTCGCTGAAACCCTCGTGCTGGTAAGTGATTGCCGGGGTCTGCTTTTGAAACAGTGCACTCGAAACGCGCTCCTTCTCTGACTTATCGGCCTTTTTACCCGACTTTTCGACCACGAGCAACTGATTAGCCTTCACATTTTCGACGATCTGGCTCGTACCATCCGGCCATTGGATCTTCACGGTATCCACCGTCACCGCCTCACCAAGCCCGAAATGCAGGCGCAACGGCGTACACGAAAGATACCCGCGGTTAGGATTCACCTCCTGATATTGTAATGCACCTTTGTTTTGAAGATAAACCCTGGCTCCCACGCCGGCGGCATTCGCGCCGTTTTGTTTCAGTTTCAATTGCAGCCAATGCCCGTTTTTGGATTCACTGGCTGTATTTTGGTACACAAATGCGGGCTCGTTGATATTGTTAACGACCAGATCGAGGTCCCCGTCATTGTCCAGATCCGCATATACCGCGCCGCTCGAAACCGATGCATGTTCCAGGCCCCAGGGCTGCTGCATTTTGGTAAATGTGAGGTCGCGGTTGTTTTTAAAAATGTAATTGGCCAATGCGGTGGAAGGCATCGCTTTCACCAGGTCCATGAGCTGGAAAGGCTCCTTGTCGACTGCCCGCTTGATCTTGTAATCGCCCCAGTATTTCAAAAAGTCCTTGTTGGTATAATCCCTGAGATAACCGTTTGAGACGAAGAGATCTTTGAAACCATCGTTGTCGAAATCTGCAAAAAGCGGCGTCCAGCTCCAATCGGTGTTGGAAACGCCCGCAAACTGGGCGATCTCACTGAATGTGCCGTCGCCGTTATTGAGTTGCAGCATATTGCGCATGTATTGCTTTTGCAGGTCCTGCCGCACCATCAGTTCGAAGGCTTCATAGTTTTCCTGCAATTGAAGCAGCTTCTGGCGCTGATTGTCTTCCGGCAGCATATCGAGCGACATGATATCGGGCAGGCCGTCGTTGTTGAAATCCGCGATATCAATACCCATCGAAAACTGCGCCAAATGCCTGAAATATTGGCGCGTCACGTCCCTGAACGTACCGTCGTGGTTATTGATGTAGAGGTAATCGGGTTCGTTATAGTCGTTGGTGACGTAAATATCCTGCCATCCGTCCTGGTTCACATCCGCGATCGCGATACCGAGCCCGAACGTGAGCGGGTACTGGTGAATACCTGCCTTTTGGGTAACTTCCACAAAATGGTTTTTCTGGTTTTCAAAAAGCTTATTACCTGCGAGTTCGTCCGTCTGCGTACGGAACTTCGCGAGCTCCATGTTGTCGATCTTCTTGGTCGTATGGTTGAGCAACATCATATCCAGATCGCCATCGTTGTCGTAATCAAAGAAAGCGGCCTGGGTGCTGTAACTGATGTTGTCGAGCCCGTACTCCTTCGCCTGCTCGACGAATTTGAGATTACCCTGATTGATAAAAAGCTGGTTCTTGCGATCCTCGTCCTTCACCTTGCCCGAGTAGCAAATGTGGATATCGAGCAAGCCGTCGCCATTCACGTCGGCCATCGTTACACCCGTTTTCCAGCCACCCCGGCGACCTTCGAGCCCCTTGCCCGCCGACGCGGTAATGTCTTTGAACTTCATTTTCTCACCCTTCGCGCCCAGGTTCAGATACAGCTTGTTAGAGCCCATGTTGGACGTAAAGAAAAGATCATCGAAACCGTCGTTGTTAATGTCCCCTACCGCTACGCCGCCGCCATTATAATAGTATTCATAGGACATTACATTCTGGCTCTCAGTCTCGCTAATCGGGTTCACGAAATCGATCCCGGTCTGCTTGCCTTCAAGTAAGCGGAACATTGTATTCTGCGCCCTGACGCCCGTAACTTGTAATGTCAGCAGTAAAATAGCAGGCAGGTAAAAGAGGCGACCTTTGTGATTCATTGAAAGTGCAGTACCGATTTAGAAAGGAAGATTTTGTACTAAAATAAAAAACTTCAACCAAAAGTTGAAGTTAAAACTTAGTGCAGTGCTTTGGGAAGAAAGCGCCAGGAAAATTAATATTTCCTGGCGCTTTTGTATTATTTACTTATCCCACCATACGCGGGTCAGGAAGTCGTCCGGACCTTGAATGGCCACTGCCGCACGGTAGTTGACGGCATTTTTGGACGTTTCCGAAGCCGGGTATCTCAATCTGCGGGGGATTACTCCGCCAGTTGCATTACCTGTATAATTGGTAGGCTTCAATGCGGGATAACCCGTTCTTCTCCAGTTGGCATAAGCTTCGTACGAATTCAGGAAAGTTGCCGCCCAGTATTGGGTATGGATTTGCTCCATTTGTGCGGTCATTCCGGAAGTAGCGAATGGATGTACCGTCAGATAAGCGGTGATCGATGCCGCCGGGATCGTTGCGCCGTAGATCGAGAACAAACTCATCGCAGCCGTTACCCCTTTGTTATAGTGGGTCGCAGCAGCCCCGTCGCCCCAGCCACGCAACGCGGCCTCGGCAAGGAGGTATTCTACTTCCGCATAAGACTGGAATACTGTCGGCGCTGCATTGCTCGCAATGTAGTTCAGGTTAGCTTCCGAATAGGTAGCCAGCGAATTATCGTTCCATGAAGGGATCAATGTCTTGATCGTCGTAGGATCGTAGCCATTCGGCAAACCTTTCTGCGCAGCCGGTGCTGACGCAGTCGGGAGCTGGTTTCTATCGGCATTACCTTGCCACAAAGTCGCGATGTACGGCAAACGCGGATCATCGTTGGTTTGTAAGAAATCAACCAACGTTTTGCTCAACTTGCTGTTCGCTTTGCCTTTCAGGTTAGCCGCGTCGTACTCCTGCGTTTTCAGCGTATTGGCGTCGAGGTTACGGTTGTTGTCGTTGGTATCGTAATGCAGCAATCTTGCAACATCGTCATTGCTCGTCATCAAACCTCCGGCAATCGCTTTTTTCACGTAAGTCTCAGCGGAAGCAGCGTCTACTTTCGTCATACGCATTCCGAGACGGAGCATGAGGGAGTTCGCAAATTTCTTCCACTTCACAACGTCACCCGCATACAAAGGATCCGCCGCACCATAGCTCACTTTTGCCGCATCCAGCCCTGCACCAGCCTCTTCCAGCTCTTTCAGCATATCCTTATAAATAGTCTCCTGCGTATCGTATTTGGGCGACAGAATGCCGTCCAGATACCCTTGACCAGCCTCCGAATAGGGAATATCGCCATACAAATCAGAAATGCGGTGGTAAATGAATGCCCGCCAGATTCGCGCGATGTTGTATTTGTTGCTCAGCTCAGGCTTGTCTTTCGTCAATGCGATAATCTGCTCGATTTCCTTCACCTGATTGGTGTAGGCAGTTTCGAAAAACGCCGAGTAGTATTCTACGTTCGACAGGTATTTGTCCCCCGACCAATAGGTTGTCAGCGAAGCAAAATGCTGCACCATTGCCCCGGCGTAAATAAGGTTGCCCCGGTGGTTTTCATAACCTGTCCCAGCCGTTTTTACCACATTATAGGTAAAAAGGTTTTCCAGGATCGGGTCTGTAACTGCATTCGGGTTGGTATTCAGTTCTACAAACCCCTTGTCGCAGGAAGTGGTGACGAGCCCGGCGGTAAGGACACCACCGATAATCGCCAGCTTGGTATTTCTGATATATTTTATCATTTCACAAATCAATTTAGAATTTAACCATCAGGTTCAGACCGTAGCTGCGGGTCGGCGGTACACCGAACATTTCCAAGCCCTGACCGTTTCCGCTATTGTAAGTTGATTCAGGATCAACATTCGGCACCTTTTTGTAGAGAATGAAAAGGTTTCTGGCTACAAACGACAGGCTTACAGACTGGATCGGCATTTTGCCCAAAACACTTTTAGGAATGCTGTAACCCAAAGTCATCTGACGCAGTTTGAGGAAGTCGGATTTATAAACCGACTGGTCGGTGATCGTAGTGGCAATACCTGAGTAGTAATCCTGCGCAGATAATGTTTTGGTAAACGATTCGCCTTGCTCGTCCACACCCGTTACGGTTACGCCCGTTTCGCGCACGTTGTTATCGGTCGTAACTTGTGAAAGACCACGCGACATCGCGAATGCATTGGTAGCAGAGTAAATGTAGCCTCCGAATTTACCGTCGATCAGGAAGCCCAGTGAAACGCCTTTGTAACTCACGGTGTTCGTCAAACCCATCGTCAATGGCGGAACACCACGGGCCAGCATTTCGAAGTCACCTTGCACCGGCAAGCCGGTCGCTTTGTTGTAAACCACATTACCGCTTGCATCGCGCTTCATTCTCGAACCGGCAATCATACCATATGGCTGTCCTTCGAAATGGTAGATATATGCATTACGGGTACGCGACTCGTCCAATGAAAGCGTAGGCAGGCCATCGGCGATTTTAACAACCGTGTTGGCATTGTACGCCATGTTGAAGCTAGCGTTCCAGTTAAATCCGCCCGGCGTCTTCACAGGTGTGCCGCTCAGCAATATCTCGATACCCTTGTTTTGAACTTTACCTACATTCAGCAACACATCGTTATAACCACTTGCACTTGAAGTTGACGCCTTCACAGGGTCATTCGTAGTCACGCGGTCATAGTAAGTAAGGTCGAGACCGATCCTGTTTTGGAACAATTTGGTTTCGATACCAAATTCAGTCGTCGTCGAAGTATTCGGTTTCAGGTTCTGATTCGGGATCGTGCTCGTTCCGATGTTCATCAGCGGGTAGCTTGAATATGGGTTACCCTGCAAGGTGTAAGTCAGGTTGAGCGCGTAAGGATCGGGATAACCACCACCCACTTGTGCCCACGAACCACGAACTTTCGCGTAGGTCAGCCAGCTCGGCTTGTCGGAAAGCGCGTCCGACAAAATATAACCCAAACCAACCGAAGGATAGAAGATCCTGTTATTGGCAGGAGCCAATGTCGAGAACCAGTCTTCACGGCCGGTGAAGGTAAGGAACAAAATATTCCGCCAGCTCAAATCCGCAGAAGCGAACAATGAATTGATTTTAAACGGCTTGTATTCGATATTCCGGTCGCTGCTGGTGAGGTTACCCAGGAAATAGTTGAAAGGAATCACGAATTGGCTGCCGCCGATGTACATGTTCTGGTTGACGCGGTACATTTGGTTACCACCTACGATCGCATTCAGGCTAAAATCGCCGATATCTTTTGTGAAACCCAGCAAAAGCTCGCCGTTGGTCTCGTTGATCTTACGAACGTTGGTACCCATCGAACCGGCGGTCGCATAGGCAATACCGGTAGGCTCAATGCTTTCGAAATCGATTGTATTCAGGTCGGTTCCCACACGTCCGCGCACGTAAAGCCAGTCGGTAAGATTGTAGCGCAGGCTGAACGATCCGAGGAAACGCTTACGGTCATCGCTGTTTTTCACATAATCCGTTGCGAAATACGGGTTCTGCGCATACACATTCGAATTCCAGAGCAATTCGTAGTTCCGGCTGTCGACACCCGGAGCCAGGTTACGGATATCCACGCTGTTGGCGATCATATATGCTGCGAAGTTCGGGTTTTTAGGGGTATCCGAAAGGAAGCTCCTGTTTCTGCCCTCTTCGATATTGTACTGCACAACGCTTTCGAAAATCAATTTCTTCGCCAGGTTGGCATTCACGCTCAGGTTGAACGACTTCCTGTTGAAAGAAGCATTCGGAACCACCCCTTTCGAATCCGCATTGGATGCTGAGAAACGGAAGTTCATCTTTTCATCACCGCCTGAAATCGCAACAGTATTGGAGAACGTGCTTCCCGTACGGTAGAAGTTCTCAATATTGTTTTTCTGGGCAGAATACGGTCTTGAAACGCCGTCGAACTGAACCACTGGTGATCCGTCCAGCTTCGCGCCCCACGAAACAGCACCATTTGCCAGCGCTTCGTCCTTTGACGTGGGCGCTACGCCCTGCGTTCCGGAACCATACAGATATTGCCAGTCGGTAAGGTCTCTCACCTTTTCGAAAGTGTAGGTACCGTTGTACTCTACGCCGATACCTTTGCTTCCCTTACCGGTTTTGGTGGTGATCAAAATCACACCGTTACCAGCGCGTGAGCCGTAAAGGGCTGCGGCAGTACCTCCTTTCAAAACCGTCATGGACTCGATGTCGTCGGGGTTGATACTGTTCAAACCATCACCCGTATCGAAGCCTCCCCACATACCCGCGCTTCCTACGTTGGTGTTATCAATAGGCACACCGTTAATTACGTACAAAGGCTGGTTGCTTCCGCTCAATGAACCGTTACCACGGATCAAAACCCGGCTCGATCCACCGGGACCTGTTGCGGTGCTGGTTGCATTCACCCCAGCGATTTTCCCGGACAGTGCATTACCCAGGTTCACTTCGCGGGCTTGTGTGAAATCGCTACCCTTCACTTCGGTAACCGCATATGCGAGTGCCTTTTTGTCCTTCGAAATACCTAGCGCCGTTACAACTACCTCTTCCAGGTTCGCAACGTCCGGAACCAGCTTCACATTCAACGTACTCTGACCATTCACACCGAGCTCCTGTTTCAAATAGCCGATAGAGCTAAATACCAGTACATCGGTGTCTTTCACACCCGCTAACGAAAAATTCCCCTCCACATCCGCGTTGGTACCTTTCGTTGTTCCTTTCACCGTTACTGCGACACCAGGAAGTCCCTGGTCTTTTTCGTCGATGACCTTACCCGAAACGGTCCGTTCCTGCGCAAAGGCGGTCAGCGATGCAAAAAGCAGAAATAGTCCCAGAGGGAAAATCCCCTTCCCCAGGACCACGCGTAACTTTTCTTTCATAGGTTAGATAAATTAGTAAATTTTAAATAGGTTAAATTTGGTAAAGACCGAATTTTAGCATTGCCAAAAACGGTTCACGGCAAATATCATCAAGTAATTTGTATTTAAATAATTTTAAAAACGCTTTGTACTTAAATTATATTTTTAATATTTCAATAATAAATTGGATAAAGATTTTACAAATCATTCGTCTTAATAGCGCTATGATTTTCGTGTACGTAAACAATCGGATACAATCCAATTACAGATTGTTTTCATCCAAAAAGTCATAAAAATGCCCGGATCGCACCAAAACGCGCAATCCGGGCCTCTAATAAATTTTAAGCAAAAATTATTCTTTAACCGGCTTAAAACGGTGTGTTATCAGCGGCGCATTATTCATTGCAGCTACCATAAATTGCGTGTTGCCAAGTTGTAAAATGGCAAGATCACGCACATCACCGGTCACATAAAATCCACTTTTTGATTGTGGTAAATAACTGAATTTCAAAGCTCCTTTATTACAAAACACCTGCAAATGACTGGCGTCGTTTTTGCCCATTCTTACCCGCGTCTGCGTTGTGTTTCCCCCGAGCGTGATATCCGGTTTTCCATCCCCATTCATGTCGTAGACCGCAATGGCATATACCGGTGCGAACTGGGCCTCCACAGGCAACGCATGAAACACCAGTTTCCCGTTCGCATTTTCCAAAATGCCAGTTCGGTACTCATTGACGGTGAACCGCTTAGCCGCCTCCAATTTTTCAGCGGGAAGCATTTCCTGCAACGTCGCTTTGGAGTAACTGACGTAGTCGGTGTACTTCTTTTTTAATGAGGGGATCTGATCCAGCAGCTCGTCGCGACTGGCATAGGGATACTGTTTACCCTGCTCTGTAATGGCCACGACGGGCACTATCCTGTTAAGATTATCAAAATCAGCAGCATAGAGTAACAAACCTCCTGGTGAGGTTACATTCCACTGCCAGTTTGTACCCATGTTCCCAACCACAAAATCCGTGTCGCCATCCCCATCGAGATCGGCTGGGCGGATCACGTTCCAACAGCCATGTAAATTGCCCGTGCCCCACTTTTCGCTCACATCGGTCAATTTCCCTCCATTATTGGCAAAAATCCGCACAGGCATCCAGTCCGCAGTCAATACCAATTCAGGAAAACCATCTTTTTCAAAGTCTTCAAATAACGCATCAGTCACCATCCCAGCCTCTTTCAACCCTGGGGCAAGTGCTGCCGTTTGGTCCAAAAATCCGGCTTTACCATTATTAACCATCAGTACACCTCCCGGACTTTCCGGAAAACGGCCCGGTGTAACCCGCGAACCGAGGAAAATATCGAGGTCGCCATCCTTGTCCACATCGGCAACAGCCACCGTCGACGCATTCAGCCCAACCGCCGGGAACGGCGCCTTTTTGAAACCATTCCGATCGTAGAGATAGAGCCGCGGCGCAAGCAACGGATCGTTTGCATTGAGCTCGTATCCCGCACTGGTCACCAGCAAATCCTGATCACCATCCCCATCGGCGTCAAAAAACGCAGCATCCGCATCTTCAAATGCTGCATCTGCTTCAAATGCCGGCTGCGCGGATCTGCGAAAGGCGCCGTTACTACTCAGAAACAACGCCCCCGCCTGACCGCGCGCACCGGCGATATAAAAGTCGTCGACGCCGTCGCCATTAATATCTTTCTGTGCCAAATGCGGTCCCTGGTAAGTAAGCATATTCGGCAGTAATGTCTGAATCCGGAAATCGTTGCGGGAATCTTCGGTATGGGTAAAGTCCATAAGCGAGGCTGGCTCCCATAAGGGCATCTGGCCAGGCGATGCCTGGGAAGCCTTCCGGGCATCGGCGTACCGCATTGTAATTTCCTTGCCCGTCACTCCTTTCAAGACCTGCCGGCTCCCGTCCGCCCATTGTACAGCCAGCGAATCTATCCGGCTGTTTGCACCCAATCCGAAATGCAGCGCATCCCATTGCGCCGACTGAAACCCGCGCACGGGAATGAAATTCTGTGTTTGAGTAACGGAATCGCCATATACCGTCACTTTCGTCCCAGCCAGGTAAGCATATTTAGGAGACGCCAATTTGATGCGAAGCGAGGTATTGCCCGTTAGCAATTTTTCCGCATTGTTTCGGTAGATGAATGCCTTTTGGCTCACATTGTTTGTCACCAGATCCAGATCACCGTCATTATCCAGGTCGGCATAGATGGCACCATTCGATTGATTGTTCTTTTCAAAACCCCATTCCTTGGTCTTTTTCGCGAACGTAAGATTTTTCTGATTCTGGAAAATAGCATCCGGCTCGTTGATGGGCGGCATCTGCGCGATAATCTCCATTTGCTTGGGCGCACTACTTCCCTGGTTTTGCTGCACCTGCTTGTCGGCTGAATATTTCAGGAACTCCATGTTGGTATAATCCCGTGCATAGCCGTTTGAAATGAATATATCCTTCCAGCCGTCGTTATCGAAGTCGGCCATTAATGCCGCCCAACTCCAGTCGGTATTCGAAACGCCCGCCTGTTGCCCTATTTCGCTGAAAACCGGGATACCCTTCTGATTCACCCCATTATTGAGCTGCAACATGTTACGCATACTCTGGTCGTGGAATCCTGCCCGGAGCAGCTGCTGGTATTTGTCGTAGTTGTCGTCGCCGGACGTGAGTTTGATACGCTCATTGTTGCTGGGAAGCATATCCAGCGTCAGGACGTCCATCAGGCCATCGTTGTTGATGTCGGCGGCATCGGTACCCATCGAAAACAGCGACACATGCCCCATCGATTCCCGGATTACCTCTCTGAACTTGCCATTCTGCTCATTCAAATAGAGGTAGTCATTCTCATTGTAGTCATTCGCGATGTAGAGATCCTGCCAGCCGTCATTGTTGAAATCATTCACATTCACCCCCAAACCAAAACTCAGCACATTGGAAACAATGCCCGCAGAATCAGTAACATTCGTAAACCGGCCGCCGTCATTCCGCAGCAATTTGTTGCCGTAAGCCTCGTTGCGTTGCTGCCGATAATTCGCCAGTAAGTTGCTGAATCCGGCATATTCCTGCAATGAGTGATTGAGCAGAAAGCAATCGGTATCACCGTCCCGATCGTAATCGAAAAACACGGCCTGCGTGGTGTACGAGGCATCGTTCAGCCCGTATTCAGCCGCCTTTTCGGTAAAAGTCGGGATACCGTCAGCGGTTTTGCCGTTGTTAATGTAAAGCAGCTTCGTACGCAGGCGCGGATCCGCTGCACCCGCGCGGGACACGAAAATGTCCACCCAGCCGTCGTCGTTGATATCTACCAGTGACACCCCCGTTTTCCACCCCTCGTTCAACCCTGTGCCCGATTTCTCCGAAACATCCTCAAACTCCATATCGCCCCGGTTGAGATATAGTTTGTTAGCCACCATATTGCCGGTAAAATACAGGTCGATCAGCCCGTCGTTATTGAAATCAGCTGCCGCCACTCCCCCGCCGTTGTAGAAATAGCCATATCGCAGCACATTGTTTTCTTCGTCCTCATCGATGTAGTTGTTAAAATCGACCCCGGTCTTACCCGAATCGAGCAATGTAAAAAGGGTATCGTCCTGTTTGCAGCCGGAAATGAGGACGATCAGGAGTAGAATTTTTCGCATGGATGGAGCGGGATAATGCTTTGCTAAAGATATGAAATACAGCATTGCAAAAAGGCAGACGCGGGGTCTGCCTTTTTGTTTGACTGGGTACTATTTCAATGAATGCGGGGTCATGGCTTATCCCACCACAGGCGTGTGCTGGATTTGTCCTCTCCGCCGAGTTTGGTGATGGCATCTGTAACAGCCGCCGCATTGGTTTGCTGCTCGCCAATCACAAAAGGCGTCCTTCTCAATACCGCATCCTTGGGAGTATCGGGATTCTCCGAGTTAATACGCGCATACAGTTTAGGATAGCCGGTTCTCCGATATTCAGCCCATGCCTCGTGGCCGTTAGGATAGTTAGCCAGCCACTTTTGGGTAATAATCTGTTCCAGTTGCTTTGCAGGGTCTGTGGAAAATTTGACCGGTATGTCCGACAAAGCAGGAGTTTTAGAAAAATCAGCCAAAGCAGCCGGAGGCGTCGTTCCGTTAATATAACTCGAGATTACGGTTGCATCGGCAATCCCCCATTGCTTAAACGCGGTTTCGATACCTTTTTCATAGAATTCTTTCGCGGTCCCAGTTCCCATATTCCATCCTTTCAGAACGCCCTCCGCTTTTAAGAAATAAGCTTCGGATGTGTACATAATCGCGAACGGATTCGAAGCCTGAACAGCCGGCAGAAACGCATCAGCAACATTGGATGTCGCATTGGCTTTGTTTTCAGGTGCCTCGAGTTGGCCTTGGGTATAGCCATTTCTTAGCCCCTTAAAGGTATTGACAGTCCCTGGAACAGGTGCATAATACTTACTGATCCGGGGGTCCGAATAGCCTTTCAACACACTCTCCATTGCCGCGCTCATCCTGAATTCATTCCATGCCGTCGCCTGGTTCATAGGATTAAACGAGTTGGCGTTCACCTTTAAAAACGCATCGTCAGCATTGGTTGCCAACGTTCCACCCGCAACGGCTGCTTCCGCTTCGGTTTTAGCCAAAGCCGGTTCCACTTTCGACATACGCATGGCAATGCGCAGGCGCAATGTGTTAGCAAACAATATCCACTTGTTTACATCTCCCGCGTAAATCTGGTCAACAGTCCCAAAAACGGTCGAACCTTTGAGTCCTTCCAGGGTAGCCGTGGAAGTTTTGAGCGTAGCTAAAAAATCCTTGTAAATGGATTCCTGCGAATCGTAAGGTACAGAGGCCTCACCACTACCTACTTTGGAGTATGGAATCGGGCCCCAGTAGTCAGTCCTGGGAAGGTACATATATACCTTCCAGATATTGGCGATCGCAAATTTCCCTGCGTTCTCATATTTGCCGCCAGGACCCGTGTTTTCCAAAACCCCGAGCAAGGCAGGAACAGCAGTCCCGTAAAACCCATTCCAGGCTCCGTTCAACCAGTTACCCACCATGACATTCCGATCCGATGCAAAGTTTTGGGCTATGTTCGCAAAGTACTGGCCCTGCAAATCGGCAAAAAGGCTTTGATAAGTCTGCCAACTAGCCTGAATGGAGCGGTACTGCGCTGCCGCAAAAGCATTTTCCGTACCCGACTCATCCAGTGAGGTCAGTTTCGTCTTGTTTGTATTGATCTCCTCGAAGTTGTCCGTGCAGGAATATGCGCCAGCCGCCACGGTCACAAGGAGAGCGAGTGATATTGATTTATAACTCCTTTTCATCTGTTTCATGTTTACAATTAAAATGTCAGATTAAGGTTCAAACCCAGAGAGCGGGTCGAAGGCATCGAGAACGACTCGAGACCTACCGTCGTGTTAGCAGAACCAGCAACCAACTCAGGATCAAAACCTTTTGCTTTATTCATCAGAAAAAACAGGTTTCGTCCTACAATGGAAAGCGAAACGGTCTGAAACGGAGATTTTCCAATCATTTTTTGTGGAAGACTATATCCCAGCGTTGCTTCTCTCAACCTGATATTCGAGGCACTGTAAGTAAAGACCTCACCAATGGGAGCGTTACGACCTCCAACCGCTTTCCAGTATACCTCCGCGGTGGTGGCTATGGTGTTTTTGCTGCCGTCAGCCTGTACCCCGTCCACTACCATACCATCACGTCCGGCCAGGGTTTCTTCTGTCACGCCATCTGCATAGATAACCGCATTCGTAAAGGATGTCACTACACCGCCTATCCGACCACTTACAAGGAAACTAAGATTTATTCCTTTATAGCTGAAACGATTGCTGACACCGCCGGTCCATTTCGGCCGCGACGTTCCAAGCGGCACAGTTGTTCCCGAGGTTACCAGGGGAACTCCCTTATCGCTAACTTTTATGCGTCCCTGTTCATCCCGCTGAAAACCCCGGCTGTAAATCTGGCCCAGGGCCTTTCCTTCTTCTGCCCGCACAAAGTTCATGAAGTCGTTGGTTAGCGGCAGGGTTGAAAGCCGGTCGGACAACTTGATAACTTTATTGACATTTCTCGCATAATTCAGGTCGATGTTCCAGGAAAAATCCGCTGACCTAATCGGTACGATATTGAATGTCAACTCAATGCCTTTGTTCTGAACATTACCTGCGTTAATGTACTCCGAACTCCACCCCGAGGCAGGGGACAACGCCACCTGAAACAGTTGGTTCTTGGAGTTACTGTTGTATAACGTCAGGTCAAAACCAATACGATTTTGTAAGAATTTGGCTTCCAAACCGATTTCACGGGCTGTTGTCAACTCCGGTTTCAATCCCGGAAATGGCTTTATGGCATCTCTCACAATATAACCTGTGTTTCCGCCGGCCACATAAGAATATGTTTGTGTCAACAGATACGGCGCTGCATCATTCCCTGTCAACGCATAGCTACCTCGTATCTTGGCAAACGAGATCGCCTGAGGAAGCTCAAAAAGACTGGTCAACACAGCGGCGGCACCGACTGACGGAAAGAAATACGACTGATTGGCAGTGGGCAAAGTTGAAGACCAGTCGTTTCTTGCCGAGGCAGAAATTGTCAGCGCGTCTTTCCAGATAAAGTCGGCCGATGCAAACACCCCTTGTTTGCGCGTTTGCGTTACAGTCCTGTTGGTAACAGAGTTTCTCGCATTGGTGGTAACAAACAGATTGTCGCGGTTCAAACCGTTATTCAGCGTCTGATGGTTTATGAAATCACGTTTCAGGATATTGCCGCCGACGGTCGCCTCGAGTTTGAAATCCTCGCCAAACTGCTTGCTTACTAATCCGAACAAGTCCAGGTTCAACTCGGAGTTATCCCGCCAGTTGGTCTGGTAGTCACCAAAATCGGCAATTGTATAGGTGTTCGTATACCATTTTCCTTCGAACTTATCAATGTACTTATCATATCCCGCACGCCCCATTAATGTAAACCATGGCGTAAACTTGTAATTAAGCGACGTGAACCCGTAGATCCTGTCCCTGTTATCCAACGCGAGTACCCGATTCTTGATCCAGTAGGGGTTCTGACCTCCGTTTGAACCCGGGTTCCAATAGTTTTGTAGAGTTTTACCTGTTTTCGGGTCTACATATTCAAAGTCTTTGGCCTGTTCCAATGCAATGCTTCGGGGCAGGCGAAGAATATGGCGCTGTAAGTTGGCAAATGCCTCACCGGTTTGTTGCCGGTTATCGATCTTTTCGCTCAGATAAGTAATCTTACCGTCAAAACTCAATTTGCTTGTTACCTGGCTCGACAGGCGAAGGTTAAAGTTATGTCGGCTAAGCTTGTTGTTGGAAACAATGCCTTTCGCACTCGTATTAGTATAGGAAAAATAAGTCTGAACCTTCTCATTACCCGCCGTTAGGGCCACTGAATTCGCGATGGAAGTTCCTGTCGAGTAAAAATCCTTATAGGAATTCGGCTGCGGCGAATAAGCATACATTTTCCCTTTATTGTCTGGATCCGGACCCCAGGCTGGCACTTGCTGTCCTTCCATTTTAGCGCCCCAACTGAATTCGCTGCCCGGAGCAGCCTTTCCTTCCACTCCCTGACCGTACACGTTCTGGAAGTTTTGTAATTCCATGGCTTTCTCGATCTGGAAAGTGCTATTAACACTAATCCCAATCCCTTTCCGTACCGCTCCTTTCTTTGTCGTGATCAGTAACGCCCCGTTTGCCGCACGGCTACCATACAAGGCCGTAGCAGACGCTCCTCTCAATACGTTGATCGACTCTATATCGTCGGGGTTAATGCTCGAAAGACCATCGCTGGCATCACGACCACCGTTTGCGTTACCGGGACTGAAGTTAGAATTATCAATGGGAACCCCATCCACGACGATCAATGCCTGGTTGTTACCTGTTATAGACCGGTCACCGCGCAAAACAATCCGGCTCGAACCACCCACACCGGACGACGACCGCACAATATCCAGACCTGCCACGCGGCCCGAAAGCGAGTTGGCGACGTTCAGCTCGCGTGCTTTCGAGAAGTTGTCGGTGTTGATCATCTGGGTTGCGTAGCTCAGCGTCTTCTGTTCTTTGCTGATACCCAGCGCTGTTACAACCACTTCACCCAGGTTACGGACATCGGCATCCATCGACACCGTGACGTTCGTCATATTCTCCGACACCGCTACCTCTTTGGAAGTGTAGCCCACCGAAGAAATGATCAGCGTTCCCGCGCCACTCATATTTAATGTAAAATTCCCCTCCGCATCCGTATTTGTTCCCCTCGTGGTCCCTTTGATCAGGACGTTGGCACCGGGAAGCCCGGCCCCGTTCTCATCGCTCACTTTCCCGGTGACTTGCCGGTCCTGCGCATGCGATGCATTAACGAACAGCACTACCGACAAAAACGTCAGCAGCACAAACTGTAAAGCTTTGCTCATAGGTTTAACTGGGTTTATTGAATTTAATAGAAATTTAATCCTATTAACCCAAACAAGCAACTTATTCCGCCTTTTTTAATTGCACTAAACTAATATTTTAGACAAACGACATTCAAAAGCATTTAAAATGCAGTATTTGACATATATCAAAATAATATTTGTCTACAATACATTTATTAGATGCAAGACATCCGGTTGCGTGCTCGAAACACCGGCACGCATTCGGCCTTTTTCAATTTTATCCAAACCCGATGGAACATCCGTTGAATTGTCGCCCAAAACCGGGATTACGACTACAAAGAAGTACTACACCTGACAGGTTACCCGTGGCGTCAACTAGTAAAAAAGCAAGATCAGAAAAATGCAACTACTCGTACTTCCGCCACGCGCCCAGGATGGCACCCGTGAGTGCATACACGATCACGCTCACGCCGCCGTTGATCAGCGAGAGCGCCAATGCACGCATCGAAAACATGTCCTTAACGATCGTCTCGAACAAGACAAAGACGATTCCGAACAACAATCCGATAAGGAAACCCATGACGAGGGATTTGACGGGGACTTTGGTGAATACCCAGGCCATGGTGTAGGCCATGAAGGAGGTGGAGACAATGCTGGCAAGATAAGGGATTGGGCTGGTGGCTGACTTAATCTGCTCCATCGTGAAGCCATTCAAAGCCATCCATTGTTCTGAAAATGTGCTGTACCACAACGCTGGTACTATCTGACCTATCACTACGCATACTAGCACGGCCCAAAGATTGACAGATTGTTTTCTCATTGTATTGAGTGTTTTATTCAGTCATCGAAAGGAACTCCCCGGCCCAAATATAAGATGTTTCAGATATAATTGTGCTTTTTATCCATCGGATATAACAAATTCGATATTCCGCTTTAAACCGGCGTATTTGGCCCTTTTTACGGGTGACCGGCGGAATATTTCGCGAAAAACCTCTTCCGTAATTTCCTGCCAGTCGCCGTTTGAAAAACCGGCAAGCTCCTGCGGCAAATTGAACTGCGGGGTTGTGTGCGGGCGGGCGAACCGGTTCCACGGACAAACATCCTGGCATACATCACAACCGAATATCCAGTTGCTGAACTTTCCCCGTACGTCCTCGGGTATCGCATCCTTTAATTCAATCGTATAATAGCTGATGCATTTACTGCCGTCGACGACAAACGGGCCGGTAATGGCATCTGTCGGGCAGGCGTCGATGCATTTGGTGCAGGTGCCGCAGTAATCGCCGGTGGCACTGTCGGGTGCAAGGTCGAGGTCGCAGATAATTTCCCCAATGAAGAAAAAGCTACCCATTTCCCGGTTGAGGAGATTCGAATGCTTGCCAATCCACCCAAGTCCGCTTTTCGCAGCCCATACCTTGTCCATTACCGGCGCCGAATCGACAAAAATGCGGCCGTTCACTTCGCCTACCTCATCCTGAATGGCCGTGAGTAATGCACCGAGCTTCTCTTTTAAAACGTAATGGTAATCGGTGCCGTAGGCATACTTCGAAAGTTTGAGATCGTCGTCGCCCTCCGGGAGGCGTTCTTCGGGGTAATAATTTAATAATACGGAGATGACGCTCTTCGCACCCTCGACCAGTTTGGTGGGATCGAGGCGTTTGTCGAAGTGATTGGCCATGTAGGCCATCGCGCCGTGGTGGTTGAGCGACAGCCATTTTTCGAGGCGAGGGGCCTCACTTTCGAGGAACTCCGCTTTTGAAATACCGCAAAAATCGAACCCGTTTTCAAGTGCCTTCGCCTTGATAAACCGACTCCTCTCCTGCCTTACGATATCTGCTGCCGTCATATTGCAAAGTTACAAATTGATTGTAAAATGCCATCTTGTCAGTAATTTAGCCGTGGCAAAGTAATTTAGGGGAAATATGGCTGTGGCAAAAGTCACGTAACTGCGAAGAATCATGCCGGAAAATACAGAATTCAACATAGATCAAGACAAAAATTACGAAATGAACGAGGATAAAGCTTCATTGGAAACTGACAATCTGGTAAACGAAGAAAATTCCGAAATTTCCAACAATGTACCTCTGGACAATGCAGGTCAGGAGATTACCGGTGAGGCTCCCAAAGCCGACCCGTTAGCCGCAGCAAAGGCTGAAATCGCTGAATTGAAAGACAAATACCTGCGCCTTTACGCAGATTTTGAGAACTTCCGCCGCCGCACTGCCAAGGAGAAACTGGAAATGATCTCCGGAGCGAGCGCCGATACGGTAAAGCTCATCCTCCCGATTGTCGATGATTTCGAACGCGCCAAGGTTTCTTTTGATTCTTCTACGGATATCGAAGCATTGAAAGAAGGTGTGGACCTGATTTACACCAAATTGTATAAAGCCCTCGAATCCAAAGGCCTGAAAGCCATGGAATCGAAAGGGGCCGACTTCGACGCTGAAATCCACGAATCCATCGCGCAGTTTCCTGCACCGTCGGAAGATCTGAAAGGAAAGGTGATTGATGAAATTGAAAAAGGATATTACCTGAACGACAAGGTCATTCGTTACGCCAAAGTAATCGTAGGCGCCTAATGCTCTCAACCTTCCTTACAGGATACATCAGTAATTAAAAATGGCAAAGAAAAGAGATTATTATGAAGTCCTTGGCGTGGATCGTGGCGCCTCCGCGGATGAAATCAAGAAAGCTTACCGCAAGCTCGCGATCAAGTTCCACCCGGACAAAAACCCCAACGACCCTACGGCGGAAGACAAGTTCAAAGAAGCGGCAGAGGCGTACAGCATTCTGAGCGACGAGAACAAACGCCAGCGTTACGATCAGTTCGGGCACGCCGGTGTTGGCGGTGCCTCGGGCGGCGGAGCAGGCGGTTTCGGCGGTGGTTTCTCCATGGACGACATTTTCTCGCAATTCGGGGATATTTTCGGAGATAGCAGCCCGTTTGGCGATATTTTCGGCCGTCAGGGCGGAAATGGCCGCAGGGTTCGCAAAGGCTCCGACCTTCGGATTAAGCTGAAACTGAACCTTGAAGAGGTTGCGAACGGGGTTGAGAAGAAGATCAAGGTAAAAAGACACGTTACCTGTAATACCTGCGGTGGCAACGGTGCTAAAAATGGCACGTCGTTGACCAACTGTAATGGCTGTAACGGAACCGGCCAGGTGCGCAAAGTGGTGAGCACCATGCTCGGCCAGATGGTTTCAACCGCTACTTGTCCTACTTGTAATGGCGATGGCAAGATTATCAGCGAACGTTGCGACTCCTGCGCAGGCGAGGGCCGCTTGTTGCAAGACGACCTGATCACGCTCAATATTCCGGGCGGTGTGGCCGAAGGCATGCAGCTCTCGATGTCGGGCAAAGGAAACGTTCCTGCACGCGGGGGCGTCGCAGGCGACCTGTTGATCGTGATCGAAGAAGAGGAGGATGCATTGCTTAAAAGAGACGGCAACAACGTCGTATTCGACATGCATCTGAGCTTTATCGACGCGGCGCTCGGGACTTCGGTTGAAATACCGACCATTGACGGCAAAGCACGCATTAACATTGAATCGGGAACCCAGGCGGGCAAAATTCTTCGCCTCAAAGGCAAAGGTATCAAAGACCTGAATGGTTACGGAAAAGGCGACCAGCTGGTACATATTAATGTATGGACACCTCAGCAGCTGACTTCGGACGAGCGCTCAACACTTGAATCGCTCCGTCACTCACCGAACTTCCAGCCAAAGCCGGGCAAAAATGAGAAAGGCTTTTTTGATAAAATGAAAGATTTCTTCCATTGATCATGCCTGTTCAATAAATATTCCAAAAGAGCTGCTTCTTAACCGGAGCGGCTCTTTTTGCTTGACACCAATAGCGGCGAGCCGCAACTCATCATCGATCATTCAATAACCAAAAACATTACAAAATGAAATCTCTATTGCTTACCGGCGCATGGCTTTGCACGGGCCTCGCCTGTCCGGGACTTGTTGCCGCGCAAACCACGCCTGCCGAAATCACATTTGCTACTTACAATGTGAGTATGGAAGCCGAAAACTACATTCCACGAGGCACCCCGGGGAACTCCGAGAAGGTCTTGATTAAAGAACTCGCTTCCGGCTCAAACCAGCAAATCAAAAACATTGCTCAGATCATCAAAACCGTCCGCCCTGATGTGATTCTGCTCAACGAGTTCGATTACATCAAAAATCCACAGGAAGGTGCAGCGCAGTTTGTAAAGACCTACCTGAAAGAGGATTCGAATGGCGCAAAAGGCATTGATTATCCTTACTACTATTATTCGACCGTCAATACCGGCCAACCGACTCCTTACGACCTCGACAGAAACGGCAAAAATGAGCAGTTCGGCTCCGATGCCTGGGGATTCGGCAACTATCCCGGCCAATACGGAATGGTACTCCTATCGCGCTTTCCGATCGACACCAAAGCGATACGGACATTCCAGCATTTCAAATGGAAGGACATGCCCAATGCATTAAAAACCACTACCGAAGACGGCGCCGATTGGTACGCTCCGGAAGCCTGGGCTCAGTTCCCGCTTTCCTCTAAATCGCATTGGGATATCCCGGTAAAAGTAGGCAACAAAACCATCCACGTCCTCGCCAGCCACCCTACTCCACCCTCGTTCGACGGTAAAGAGGACCGCAACGGCAAGCGCAACCACGACGAGATCCGCTTCTGGAACGACTATATCACCGCTGGTAAAGGCAACTACATTTACGACGACAAAGGCAAAAAAGGCGGCCTCGCCACAAGCGCCTCGTTCGTAATCCTAGGCGATCAGAATGCCTCTCCTGACGAAGGCAACGCCATCCCGGACGGCATCCGCCAGCTCCTCGCGAATCCGGCTGTAAACGGCAACACGGCTCCCGCAAGCAAAGGCGGTGCAGAGCATTCGCCCACCAATGCATTTGCCAAAAATCACACCGCATTCTGGCGCATGCGCGCGGATTATGTGCTACCCTCGCGCAAGGGGTTTCAAATCATCGACAGCGGCGTTTTCTGGCCCGCGAAAGGTGAACCGATGGCGGAGCTGGTAGAGAAGCGGGAGTCGAGCTCCGATCACCGGTTGGTTTGGGTTAGGGTGAAGGTGGAGTAATGCTAGTGCATTTGAACTTCAAACAGTAGCCAACACATTCTAACTAACCACCAACGGCTCGGAATCATCCGGGCCGTTGGTGGTTTAAAAGACCTTTGTCTTGATTGTTAGATGACCCTTTTTAGCCGTTCCGGGAATATAGTCAATCCGAACCTCCCTGTCATAGAAATCCCAACGGCCCGATGAATCGATGCGCCCGGCTGGAAGCTCAAAAGTCCACACCCGGTGAATCGTATCCGGATAATATATCTCTACCCTGGCCGTACCGTCTAAATGTCCGGTGATGGACGCTTCTACGACGTCGGCATGCCGTGAGCGGGAAGAATCCTCAAACATATACGCCTGAGAAGGATCGGCAACTTCGAATACGCGTTCGTCTTCCATCCAGTACGGCCACATTAGCAGGAAGAATGCCAGGCCGATGAAGAACGCGATGATCAATTTGGCTACATTATCCGCGTTGAATAAACTTCTCCATTTCATTTAGTAGATCGATGTTTTGATTATCAGATTCCCCTTTTTCGCTTCGCAGGGAAAGTATTTGATAGCAATTTTTCTATACCCATAGAAATCTCCGTGTGAGTTCTCAATATTGACCTTACCCTTCGGTAAATGCAGACTATCAATAAACCCTCCAATCAAATAGCCTTCGACAATTATCAAGGCGGGCGCATCCAGCGTTCCGGCCACGGAAGTGGAAACGCAACAGTCGGGATGAAACGAAGCAGAATCGGTAAATGTGTGCTCTTTTGACACGTCTGCGATGTAAAACTCTCCCTCTTCATATGAGCAACTGGTAGCTACAATGAACAGCAGGCTGGCAAACGTCTTGAAACCTTTCATCTTAATAAATTGATGTTTTAATTGTCAGACTCCCATTCTTCGCTTCGCCGGGGAAATATTTGATCACGATTTTCCTATACACATAGTGATCTTGCTGTGACTTGACGTATACGTTACCCTTCGGCAAATACAGACTATCGTTAAGTCCACCAATTAAATAGCTCTGAACCACTACCAGGGCTGGCGCGTCCAACTTACCAGTCACTAATGTTGCCACGCAGCATCTGGGATGAAACCACGCCGAATCCGTGAAATAATGGTTTTGAGATACGTCCGTTATTTGAAATTCTCCTCTTTCAAATAAACATCCAGTGGTCGTTACTGTGGCTAGCAGGCTTGGAAACAGCCTGCTAGCCACATATTTTTTAACGATTTGAAATTGTTTCATATAGCTCAATGACATCTATTGGCTCCGTTTGTCCAAAAAAATGTTTGAGGTGTACCAATGGACACGTTTACTGGCATTAGTCTTTTACCCTCCCCAAGCGCAATTTTTTTCAGAGCGGTATCCGCTATCAAGGCTAGTTTTAGGCCGGGATTGTGTATAGGCACAGTCGCCAAAGAAGCGCTAATACTCTTGTAGATCTTAACCCCGAGATCATTATTATGCAAATCCATTTCCATCTGATTCGGCGGCGACTCCAATTCGTGGTTATTGGTGATTTGAAGAGCAGTTGATACTCCAAATTCCATGCACAGGATTGCGGACAACACAGCATGCTTATATGCATTCCAGTTACCGTCGTCCGAAAGATCGCAGTAAAACCATTCTGCGAAGGACATAGCCGCGGCCGTTGCGGAAGCGGCCTGTGGTATCATCCACAGTCTATTCAAGAAGTAATCTTTCTCCGTGTCATTGATCCCACCCCAAAAACTGGATATATAAGGCAACTGCATTAATTCGTTGAATAGCACGGCACTTCCGCTGCTCAGCGATACATCCAGAGAATTCGCCCAGATTGTCCCGCTACCGCTAGAACCCGCGCTTACATACACCATCTCACAAGTAGTCTCCTGATAAACCCAGCCCGAACAACCATAGCCATCCACACAACCCTGATGATACCAATCCGTGCAGACTTCTACCATATCAGAAGTCCGGCCGCCTTTGTTAGGGCCGAATGCGGCTACCTGCTTTCCTTCTTCATAAATCAAACCGTTGACGAGCTTCCCGTCCATGTCGAAGAAGTAGACTTTGCCTTCGAAATTGGCGGGATCGATTTGGCCATTCTTGACTCTTGGCTCGTAATCCGCATCGAATACCGTCCGCATTTCTATGGCTTCGATCTTCCCGCGTACCTTGCGCACAATAAGGCTTCGGTGGATTCTTCCGGCCACATTTTCCTCATCGGGCTTACGTTTGTCCTTCCGGCCGTCTTTAATGCGGCAACCGAGAAAATTGCCCGATAACACCGGCGCTACCACGATTTCATCGTCCTCCGCCACTTTCCGCTGCGTCGCAGCTCCCCAAATCACTTTGTCATCAGGCTGCCCGACGCTCCGGGATGATTTGCGAAAGTCAGAATACCATTTCTGAGCTTGTCCGACCGTGAAGTCGTCGGAGGGTAACACATTTGCTTTTTCACCCGTGTCTTTACATCCAAACACAAAGGCAAAAGCAATCACCAGCTCCACGCGCCGGATAGAGCATTTCTTCATAAATTTGAAAGGTTTTGGTTAACAACTTGACTCAAACCGCAACCCCGCCCGTCAGGTACCAAGCTTACGGCGGGGTTTTGTTTTTTGTGAATGTTGAGATTCGCGCAGAGATATGCAAGCCACATTCACGTCGCAGGAGGGCACAATATCAAAATTGAAGGGAGACTGTATTTATCCAGCGAAAGAAGCTACCATAACCATCTCATTTTCAAATGATCAAATCTAACCACCGGCAACTAACTTATCCCGTTGCTTGATAATTACTTCCCGCGCAGCATGTAGAAGAAGTTAATAAACGTCAAAAGGAGGTAAAAAGAAATGGCGGCATCTGCTTTCGCAAATGCCGCCATTCGTATTTATCTTATTTAGATATTACTGCCCTCCACCATACATATTAAACGCAGCCAGATGCTTCTGGAAAATCGCCTCGTATTTCTTCGCGGCGGCTTCCTGCTTCGCGTCGCGGCATTCCTGGACGATCACTTGCATGATGTACAGGTACACGTTGCTGTCGCGGCGGCGCGTGGTGGAATTGTTCTTCGCCCATGTCAGTACCTCATCTGCGCGGGTTGCCATGGTTTCGGCTATTTCAAGCGCTTTTTTGGTTTCGCCCAGGTCGAACAATGGACCGATGAAGTTGGCCGAGAACTGGTCGTATGGAATGCTCTTGTCCGGCATAGTGGTCAGCGAGCGTTCGATGGCTTTTTTCGCTTCTTCCTTGCGACCATCGGCAATCAGTTGGCCGGTAAGGCGTAGGAACGCGATACGTGCAGTCGCTACCGGTGAACCGAGATAAGTGTTGTCATAATAAGTGTTCGGATTGTCGAGCTCGCGCCAGAACATCTTCGTCATCAGATTATTATACATCACATCCGCATTCACGTAGCCATCGCTCGCTCCCGGCACTTTCACCGGCAGCAGGCGGTAGGCGTAGCCTTCCAACTGCATGTACTCTTTCAGGTTCAGGTAGCTCGATCCGCCCAGGGTCGACGAGAAGTAAATAGGACGTTTCCAGTCGTTGGACGCGATGATATCTAGCATGATCAGGTCTGATTTGTACAAATCGCCTTTACCAATCGTCCAGCTGATCGAATCGCTCACGAATGGAACGAGGTCGCTTTTAATGATATTCATCTTCTTAACAGCCTCTGCATCCACCGGCAGGAACAACACCGATGACGGCAGAATGGACGTCATATCTCCGCTGGTCAATGGCACCTGAATCGCTTTGTTCTCTTGTTTTACCAATCCAAGGTATTCTTTCAGGTTGATACCCGCTTTTACGCTTGGGATTTCATAGAAAGGCACGATATCGTTCTTTCCGAATGCGTAGTTGTTCTTGTCGAGCGAAATCGGCAGCGCTTCCGACAAATAAGTCTTGCGCTTCATCTGGTCGATATACCAGTCGGTCCCGAGAAGGCTCAGGTTACACACACGCACGTCAGTACGGAAGCCTTCTACTTCCTGTACGTACCACAACGGGAATGTATCGTTATCACCGCCTGTGAAAAGAATCGCATTCGGTGCGCAGGAGTTCAGGAGGTTTTTCGCGAAATCAACCGAGTGATAACGGTGGTCGCGGTTGTGGTTATCCCAGCCTTTGGTTCCCATAATGACAGGAGCTACCAGACCCAATGCAGTCGCAACGCCGGCACGGGCCGTACCGCTTTTCACAAACTTGCTGATCGCATCCGCAATGGCGATTACGCCGTAGCCAATCCAGATACAGAAAATGTAGAATGAACCCACGTAAATATAGTCACGCTCCCGCGGTTCGGTGGGCGGAGAGTTGAGGTAAACCACCAACGCCACGCCTGTCAGGATGAACAACAGACCCAACACGAGGAGGTCGCGCTTCTGGCGGAAATAGCAGATCACGATACCGAACAAGCCGAGAAGGAACGGCAGCATATAGTAATTATCATGCGCCTTATTATGAGCGATAGGCTCAGGGTATTTGGTGGAAACGTCCCACGGCGTCATGTTACCTGCGCCCTCTTCATCGCTCTCACGACCTACGAAGTTCCACAAGAAATAACGCCAGTACATATGCCCGATCTGGTACGAGAACATGAAGGACAGGTTATGCGACATGGTTGGTTTCTGACCTTCTGCCAGACCGGTCATTTGCATATACAATTGCGGGTGTCCCGGCTGCGTGCTGTACATACGCGGCAACAGCATATTTGCGCCCGGCTCGTATTCGTACTCCGGACGGTAGTCGTAAATGACGTATTTGCCATCCTGCTTGCGGTACATCGGCGCACCGCGTTTCTGGCTTACCGGGCGTGAGACGAACGACGGCCCGTACAACAACGGACGGCTGCCATATTGCTCGCGTTTCAGGTAAGATACGAAGCTTAATACATCATTCGGGTTGTTTTCATTGATCGGCGGGTTGTACTCGGCACGTACCAGTACCATCAGGTAGCTGGCGTAGCCGATCAATACAAATGCCAGTGAAAGCAAGCTGGTATTCAACAGCACATTGCCTTTCTTTTGGGAAAAACGGATTCCCCAGATCAGCGCGCCGATGAACAATATAATGAAGAAGATCACCCCTGATTTGTAGGGTAATCCCAAAGTATTTACAAAGAATATCTCAAATTTACCCGCAACACTCGGCAAGCCCGGGATGATACCGGAGTTGATGATCCCCAAAACTACCAGACCGCCAACGAAAGCCATAATACCTCCGAAAACACTGACTTTCTGATACTTCTTGAAATAATAAACCAATGCAAGCGCCGGAATCGTAACAAGGTTCAACAAGTGAACACCGATAGATAATCCAACGAGGTAGGCGATCAGGATCAGCCAACGATTCTCCGTCGCAGGGTCTTGGATGCGCTCCCATTTGAATACAGCCCAGATCACAATGGCTGTAAAGAAGGACGACAAACCGTAAACCTCAGCTTCCACGGCCGAGAACCAGAAGGAATCGGACCAGGTATAAGCCAATGCACCAACAATACCGGCTCCCATTACAAGAAGCGTATCAGCTTGTGTCAGCTCTTCGTCATTTTTGGCAACCAGTTTGCGAACCAGCAGGGTAATGGTCCAGAAGAGGAACAGGATGGTGAATGCGCTGCTCAGCACCGATACCATATTGATCCAGTATGCTACTTGCAGCAGATCTCCCATGGCGAACAGGGAGAAAATACGGCCGATCAACAGGAAGAACGGCGCACCGGGAGGGTGAGGAACCTGTAATTTGAATGCACAGGCGATAAACTCCCCGCAATCCCAGAAACTGGCAGTACGTTCGACGGTAAGGGCGTAGGTGATGAATGCAATAGCAAAGACAATCCAACCCGTAAGGTTGTTTGTACGGCTGAAACGGGTCATCTGAAAGACGGTAAATTTGAAAAAGTTATATGCACAATGCGCAAAGATGGCGACTCTTTTTGAGCAGTTCTATCAATGATCGGCCAAAATTAGCAAAATAACCACAACGGCAACGGTTTGCGAATCTTAAAAAACGTTAAACGGGCCTGCGGCCCGGACCGCCGACCATGGACCGCCGACCGCTGACAACGTAGATATGGTCCCTCGTCTATCTTCCATGGACAAAAAAAGCAAACCGTCGTCTATATCACATTCGGCCGTCAGCCGTCGGTGGTCGGCGGTCCGTCGTCGACCGTCACTTATAAAATATCCACTTCACGAGCTCCTTGTAGCTCACTTTCTTTCCGTACATGAGAATACCCACGCGGTAAATGCGGGCGGCTACCCAGGTAGTACCCATGAAGCCTAGTACCAGAAGCACCATCGATAATGCGATTTCCCAGGCCGGGACGCCGAAAGGAATACGGACCATCATGATGATCGGCGAAGTGAATGGGATAATGGAAGTCCAGAATGCCAGCGTACCGTCGGGGTCGCGGAGGACAAATTGGGCGAATACAAAGGAGAAGATAATAGGTAATGTAATGGGCAGCATAAACTGCTGGGTATCTGCATCATTATCGACGGCCGCTCCTACGGCTCCAAACAGCGCGCTATACAGCAAATAGCCACCCAGGTAGTAAAACAGGAAGCAGCCGATGATCAGCGGGAGGTTCAGGCTGGACACTGCACCGAGTACTTCCGCCACCGGATTGTCCACATTCCCGCCCGGTAATCCCTGGTTCGGCATTTGTGCTTTCTTCATTTCCTGTTCGATCTGTGCCGACTCTTTCGACATCTTGCTGGCAATCACAGCCGATGTAGCGCTTGTCAATGCGGTAGTCAGCAAAATCCAAAGTACAAACTGAGTGAGCCCTACCAACGCTACGCCGATGATCTTCCCGAGCATCAACTGGAACGGCTTCACAGAGGAAATGATCACCTCCACGATCCTGCTGGTTTTCTCCTCGGTGATTCCACGCATAACCTGCGTTCCGTAAATGAATACGGACATGTATATCAGGAATGCGCAAATGCCTCCAATAACAGTAGCCGCACCGGAGCTACTGGTTTTCTCGCCTTCTTCGCTCAGGCTGATCGTTTCAGAATTGACATTCACGCGTGAATCTTCCAGAATCTTATGGGTGATACCCGCCTCCGCGAGTTTAATATCTTCAATTTCCTTCTCGATGACCTTTTCGATCTCCGATTTCAATTCCAAACTCACATTCTTGGCAGCGTAAATGCGAACGCTTTTCGGCGATTGGATCACATTAGCGGGAATATAAACCAGCGCATTGGCATCGCTATTGGGGAATGCCGCTTTGGCGGAATCGATACTCGTGTTGGTCGACTCGAATTTTAAAGTCTCCGAGTCCTTGAATTTATTTCGGAACAAGCCGCTTTCATCCAGCACTTGTACCGTCTTGATGTCCACCGAACTCACCGCCGCCCAAAATACCGTCCCATAGAAAGCCACAAAAAGCAACGGCCCCAGCACGGTCATCACCAGAAACGACTTCTTTTTGACCCTTACCAGGTATTCTCTTCTAATAACCAGAAATATATTTCGCATGGGAATCGGATTAATAACTGTGAATGGAATGCGCCCCGGCTATGCCTCGGGTACTTCATTGACCGCCTTCATAAAAATATCGCTCATCGTAGGAATGTTCTCACCAAACGCGCGGATCTCGACTTTCGACAACAAATTGAGCAACAATGCATTGGAACTGGCACCGCCATCCAGATGGATATTGGACCGCAGATAGCCGTCTTCCAGTATCTTCTGGTCCAGGATTTGATAAATCGGGTCCAGTTCGTCGAGGTGGCCTTTGTATTCGACAAAGTAGGTATGCGTCTTGAACTGCTCCTTGATCTCCCTCTTGGCACCGTCGAGCACTTTGCGCGACTTGTGGATCAATGCAATATGGTCGCAAAGTTCCTCCACGGTTTCCATCCGGTGGGTCGAGAAAATGATCGTGCTGCCTTTTTGTTTCAATTCGAGGATCTCGTCACGGATCAGGTTGGCATTGATCGGATCGAAACCGGAGAATGGTTCGTCGAGGATAATGAGGTCGGGCTCGTGCAGAACAGTTGATACAAACTGCACTTTTTGCTGCATTCCCTTCGAAAGATCGCCGATGGTTTTATCCCACCAGGTTTTGATATCAAATTTAATGAACCAGGTTTTGAGCTTCTCCATTGCCTCTTTCTGAGAGAGGCCTTTAAGCTGGGCGAGGTAGAGCAGTTGCTCCCCCACTTTCATCTTTTTGTAGAGCCCTCGCTCTTCCGGCAAATATCCGATCCGGGAAATATGGTTGGGGTTGAGCGGCACGCCGTCGAACAATACTTCTCCGCTATCGGGACCGGTAATCTGGTTGATGATCCGGATCAGCGATGTCTTCCCCGCCCCATTCGGCCCCAGCAGCCCGAAAATACAGCCTTTGGGAATGGATATACTCACATTGTCCAGGGCAGTGTGGCTGGAATATTCCTTCGTGACGTTCCTTACCTCTATGATATTCATAATCTCAAAAACGGTGTAGTCGCAAATATGCGAAGTAATTTCCCGGGTCGCGGCACTCACGGGTACAAAAGCCTCATTTGGCTGACCAATGGCAAAAATAAAAAGCGGGCGGAATAATCCGCCCGCTTTACACGGCTCAGGCCGGTTAATATTTAAGCGTATTTCTCGCGGATCTGGAAAAGCACCCAGAAACCGATGATCCCGCCGATGATAAAGCCAAGAATGCTCAACTGGATCAGGTTGCTGATCAGGCCGATCAAAAGGGCATAGTAAAGGAGGTTCCAGCCGGCTCTCTTACGCGCTTTGAGCGGCGAAAACGCCATCAGGTACATCACCAGCGTGACGATCCCGAGTGCAATACCGACATAAGCGTTGAATGCAATGCCTGCCGTAAGCCCCCCGGCCCCCAAAACCGCACCACCTACGCCCAATGCCGTGAGCAAGCCCAATACTCCGAGAATAGAAAGCACCAGGATAATGTAAGGACCATACTGCACGAGAAATTCTTTGACGCTCTCGGAGAATGGCGGGAATTTTTGAAGGAAAATGGGTTCGAGTTCCTTTTCGAGAAGTAGTTTAGATTCCATAGACGGGGGATTTTTTAGCTGAATTTCAAACAATTAATTTCTAAAACTAAAATAAAATTCAGGAACCCGATCCCCACGACCTAGTAAGCGTTCCAACTGTTTATTAAGCGGCCTTACGCAACTTTCCCAACTACATCCAGCCGCTAATCCTCGGGATAAGGCACGTATACAAAACCCGAAAATTCGCCGATCAACGCGAACAGGCAGCAAAACTCTTCCGGGTTTTTATAATTCTCCGTGAAAAGCAGCACCGATTCCGGCCCGATCAGCTTGCGATCGACAAACTCCTGCATGTACGACGCCTTGTAAATATAGTTATTTGTAAGTTCTCTCGCATCGATCAGCAGCACACCCAGATCCAGCTCGTTGTTGGTCACTGCGAAAATCGGATATTCCGAAAAACCGCGTTTACGGATCTGGTATGAGGCTTCTTTCAGCTGGTCGGCGACCTTGATAAAATCCTGCGATATATAACCCATCAGTTTCTGATTCAAATCCGGAGAATTTGCATCGTCCATCAAGGCATTTTCATTGCTATTGTTGATCATAAATTAATAATTACTTTACATTCTCGCCGCCAGCAGCAACGTCAAATCTTTGTAACGCATATTAAAACTGCGGGCGATGTGGGAGTTGGTGAGCGTGCCTTTGTGGCAATACACTCCTTTCATAAACCAACGATTAGCATAAATCATTTCCTCAATACCTCCGATTGTACCGGTTTGGAGTAAAAAAGGCAAAAATACATTACTCAGCGCCGTGCTCGCCGTGTGCGCCACGCGCGAGGGAATGTTGGGCACGCAGTAATGGATCACTTCGTTGTATTTGAATGTCGGGTTCTTGTGCGTCGTCATCCTCGAAGTCTCGAACGACCCGCCCTGATCGATGCTGACGTCGATAATTACGGAACCCGGTTTCATTTTCGACACCATTTCACGCGTTACCACCATCGGACTCAGGCCATTTTCTGCACGCATGGTACCGATCACCACGTCTGCTCGTCCAATGGCCTCGGCCAGCGTTTCAGATTCTATAATGGACGTGTACAAATTCTGTCCGATCGAGTATTTGAGCCTTTGCAGACGGTAAATATGCTTATCGAAAACCTTCACATCGGCACCCACGCTCAGTGCTGCGCGTGTGGCATATTCCGAAACGGTACCCGCGCCAAGGATCACGATTTTGGTCGGTGGTACGCCCGTAATGCCGCCGAGGATAATGCCCCGGCCACCATTTGGCGTCGAAAGGTATTCGGCCGCGATCAATAGCACCGTACTGCCGGCAATCTCGCCCATGGCACGGATAATCGGCTTCCCTCCTACCTTGTCTTCGATCAGCTCATAGCCAATGCCGGTTACTTTCAGTTCATTCAGCTTTTCAAAATATTGCTTTTCCAGCGCAGGGAGGTTCAGTGCCGAGATGAGCGTCGTTCCGGCTTTCACAAAACGGAACTCCTCTTCCACCAGCGGCTCCACTTTCAGGATTACATTGGCCTGATACACTTCTTCCGGGCTGTGAACAATCTTCGCACCGGCCTCGCTGTATTCATGGTCCGACAAATTGGCACCTTTGCCGGCATCTTTCTCTACCCATACTTCATGTCCGTTCCTGACCAGGATCGCGACCGCGTCGGGTGTGAGCGCAATGCGGTTTTCCTGCAACGAAACCTCCCTCGGCAAGCCGATATGCAGCGAATTCTGGTCCTTCCGGACAGCCATTAATGATTCCTGGGGGTACAGCACCGACTGCTTGGCGAGCTCTTCAAAACCGGTAATGTGAGGTTGTGCCATTGACTAGCAAAATGAAAGTGAAACTGTAACTAACTAAATGTGACCTCTTATACCTTGGTGACTTCCAATATTCTCATGCCAGTTTCATCCGCTTCCAGATGCAGCTGCATATAACTTAGCGGCCAAAGGTTCTCCACCTTCCCCGGCCACTCGACAAAACAAAGGTCTCCCGAATCGAAATACTCCTCCACGCCCATGTCCAGGGCTTCTGTTTCGTCCTTAATCCTGTAAAAATCAAAATGATAGATTGTTCTGCCCCCCGCGTCATATTCATTCACCAGCGAGAAAGTGGGGCTCTGCACATGGGTTGTAACCCCGAGATGGCTGCATAGTGCCTTGATAAGCGTCGTTTTACCGGCTCCCATCTGACCTTCGAAAAGCCAGACGGGCGTTTCTGCACCAAGCCTCAGAAGTGCTTCGGATACATTTCCTAGCTCGTCGAGTTCCTTAAAACGAATAACCGTGGGCTGTCCAATCATGTTACAAAAATACACAATTTGGAAAAACCCGTGACAATTTTATGTGTCCGACAACATCAGACTTTCCATTCTTTCCGCATTGGCCTGCCCAGCAATTGACTGGCCTTTTTATCCCCTTCAAAATCCTCCTTCACCGGGTCCCATTTCAGCGAACGTCCCAAGCCGTACGCGATATTGCCTATGTTGCAGACAGACGCCGTTCGATGCCCGGTTTCGACATCGCAAATAGGCGGCTTCCTTGTCCGGATCGCATTCAGGAAGTCCTTATAATGATTTGTGCTAACATAAACTCCCGCATCGCCCTCATTGAAAACCTTGTCTTTCAACGGCTCCGGGGTAGTTTTCAACTCGCCGCGCGCTACAAATACCTCGCCGTCGGTACCCACGAAATGGCAATGCTGCTTACCCTCCATCGGGCGGTGGATTACTTCCACGCCATTGGCATATTTGTAAATCAAACCTTTACCCGGCTCGGAATAAATCAATTCGCTGGGGCCGCCAGCATCCATATTCAAGCCCCATTGCGCAATATCGAACATGTGCGCTCCCCAGTCGGTCATACCGCCGCCGCCAAACTCGACATAATCACGCCATTTGGGCCAGAATTTGGCGTCCATAGCCGGTGCAAGTTCATTGTTGTAGGGTCTTTCCATGGTATTGGGCCCCATCCACAAGTCCCAGTCGAGGCCATCCGGCTTGGTTTCGCTTTGCAGATCCCAGACTTTCGGTGGCCCGCCTACATTGACATACACCTTTTTCACGGTTCCAATGGCTCCGCTTCGTACCAGCTGCACAGCCTTTGTGAATTCCGGTGCCGAGCGCTGCATACTTCCGGTTTGGAACACCCGATTATGGTTTCTGGCAGCATTCACCATCGCCCGGCCCTCTTTGACCGTCAGTGAAAGCGGTTTTTCGCAGTAAATATCCTTACCTGCCTCGGCGGCACGTACAGCCATGGCAGCGTGCCAATGATCAGGTGCTGCTATCACCACCGCATCAATATCTTTTCGGGAAAGCAATTCCCGGAAATCCTTCAAACCGACCGCAGCGCTATACGAGCCCTGCCCGAGTTTTTCCGAATACCATTTATCGGTAGCAGCCACAAAGGTTTCCTGCTTGATCGCATATACATCCGAAGCGGCGATAATGCGCGTTTCCTGCGTGTCGAGAAAGCGGTTTCTGAGGCCTCCGCTCTGGCGCCCGCAACCGATGAAACCCAACGTAATCATGTCGCTGGGTGCCTGATATCCGCGCCCGAGCACATGCCTGGGGACGATCATAAAAGACGAGACAACGGCACCTGCTTTCAGGAAATCGCGACGGTTCAGACGCTTAGCATTCATATTTTTTCAGGAATTTATACTAATTCAATTTAATTTAAAGACCGGAGTCAGTGATTCTACTGGATATTGGAGTCTTATATTCGGTTACATTCAACTTCCTAAACCACAGCCGTTATGATCAGACTACTACTGGCATTTGCCCTGGCGATTTCGTTGTCGGCCGGCGCGCAAGTCACCCCGCGAAACATTCTCGCTCAGAAATACACGCAGGATGCATTCGACAAGGCCCTCATCCCCCTCGACAAATGGGCTCCCTACCCCAAAACACCGGAAGAATGGCGCAGTAAAACCGACCCGGCCGAGCTCGCGAAAATCATTAAAGCAGGTGAAGAAGCACTGGAAAAGCCTATTCCGATGGTTACGGCGAGCCTTTTGCTTGATTTCACCCGCAGCGGCGACCGGGAGCGGCATGCCGCGGCTTCATTCGGGCGAAGAAACCAGTTAATGAATCTCGTACTGGCAGAAACCGTGGAGGGCAAAGACCGGTTTATGGAAGCCATCCTCAACTCGGTATGGGCCATTTGCGAAGAAACTTATTGGGGTGTACCCGCGCATTTGAGCGCACAGAAGGCCAAAAACGGCCTCCCCGACGTCCAAGACCCGACCGTGGATCTCTTCGGAGCCGAAACTGCCGGGGTACTGGCACTTACCGATTACTTTTTGGGTGCGAAACTGGATAAAATATCACCATTGATCCGCCCCCGCATTTATTTTGAAACCAATAAAAAGATATTCGAGCCACTGAAAGACCCCAAGCGTTACGGTTGGCTGAGTACGACCAACCCGGTCAACAACTGGAACCCGTGGATCGTCTCCAACCTGCTTATCGCCGATCTCCTGCTCGAAAAAGACGCCCAAAAGCGCAGTGACAACGCATATCAATACATGGTATTCCTCGACCGGTATTTCAACAGCCTGGGCGATGACGGCGGCTGCGACGAGGGGCCCAGCTACTGGTTTGCGGCCGGCGCGAGCGCCTACGACGCCCTTGCAATCCTCGAAAGCGCAACCGGCGGAAAAGTTAATATTTACGACAATGATCTGATCCGCAAAATGGCCGCGTATGTGTACAAAGTGCATATCGCCAACGACTATTTCGTCAATTTCGCCGATGCAGATCCAAAACTAAAACCGGATGGCTTAATGCTTTACCGATTCGGCAAATCAGTTCAGGATCCCGAACTGGCTGCGCTTGGCGAATGGGCTTACGGCCAGTTTGGTGCCGTGACAGGCGGTAATGGCTACCAGCGCCCCAGAAAGGTCTGGAACCTGCTCACGACTTCGGAATTGAAGCAGGATCAATCCAAAACCTATAAACTGGTACCGCAATCATGGCTTTCGGATATTGAAGTACTCACCGCCCGCTCTGCGAACGGCCTGTACCTGGCCACCCACGCCGGCCATAATGCGGAAAGCCATAACCATAATGATGTCGGCGATTTTATTGTGTACGCCGATGGTGAACCGGTAATCGTCGACGCGGGCCGCGGCAACTATACCGCGCGGACGTTTTCATCAAAAAGGTACGAGCTTTGGTTTACGCAGTCGAAATACCATAACCTTCCGATTATCAATGGGCTCGGACAGCCTGCCGGGAAGCAGTTCAATGCCCGGAATGTCAAAAGCAATCTCTCCGAAAAAGAGGTATCCCTTGCCATGGACATCGCGCCCGCTTACCCGCAGGAGGCAGGTGTACAAAACTGGAACCGCCTGGTAAAGCTCAATCGCAGCAAAAATGCGGTCGAAATCTCCGATGAATACATTCTAAAACAAAAGCCCGACTCCTTGCAGCAAATATTCATGACCGTGTGCAAAGTCGATATCGGTACCCCCGGCAAAATCATACTCACAACCTCCGGTAAAAAAGCCGTTTCGCTCACTTATGATCCTAAGAGCTGGACCGTTTCCACAGAATTACCCTCTACGGAAGGTATGGAATACAACAGCTTCAAGACCAAATGGGACGGCGAACCGGTGACTCGCATCGTACTCACCAGCAAGGCATTGAGATCCAAAGGCAAGCACAGTTTTGTTATCACCAAATCCTGATTATTCCTCATGAACTTATCCCGCAGAGATTTTCTCATTAACAGCGCCCTCGCCGGCAGCATCATCCCCGCATTATCCCAGGAGTCGTTTGCAAGTTCCGCGAGCAGGGCAGCAGATGATTTGAAAGTCAATATTTTTTCCAAACACCTGCAATTCCTGAACTACCAGGACATGGCGGAAGTGGCCAAAGAACTTGGTTTCGACGGCATCGACCTCACGGTTCGTCCCAAAGGCCACGTACTACCCGAAAAAGTCGAAACGGACCTTCCATTAGCTGTGGAAGCGATGAAAAAGGTAGGATTGACGCCGCTCATGTTTTGTACCGCAGTGGAAGACGCCACTAACCCGGTGGATAAAAAACTGCTTGAAACGGCAGCAAAACTGGGTTTCAAATATTACCGCATGAACTGGTATCGCTACAATGAGCAAAAAGCGATTCCCGAACAACTCGGCGAGTTCAGCACCAAAATGGCCGGTTTGGGCCAGCTGAATGATAAACTGGGCATTCACGGTTGCTATCAGAACCATTCGGGAAGAATGGTGGGTGCGTCGATGTTCGAGATCTGGCAAATTCTCCAAAAAGCAAACCCTAAAACCATGGGTGCGCAATACGATATCCGCCACGCTACTGTCGAAGGTGGTCTTTCCTGGCAAACTGGTTTCAATCTGATCCGCCCGCATATCAAGACCATCGTGATCAAGGATTTCTATTGGGAGAAAAACAGTAGTGGCAAATGGGCGGTGAAAAGCGTGCCGCTGGGCGAAGGAATGGTGGATTTTAAAACCTATTTCAAACTGTTGAAAGACCTCAAAGTGGATGTCCCGATCTGCCTGCACCTGGAATATCCGCTGGGCGGTGCCGACCAAGGCGCATTTCAGATTACTGTGGATAAAAAAGTGGTTTTCGATGCGATGAAACGTGATTTGCAAAAACTGAAAGAACTCTGGGCAGCCGCTTAACTACCGTCCCATTCCATGAAACCAACGCCTATCCTCCTGTCGGCCTCGTTTGCTGCGCTATGCGGTTTTGTGGTCAGCACCCATTCCACGGACCAGAACTGGCCGGAATACAATGGCGACGGCGCACGCAGCCATTATTCTGCTCTGAATCAAATCACGAAGGACAATGTAGCGCAGCTCAAAGTCGCGTGGACGTATGCGTCCGGTGGTGCGGACACGGCGCGTAACCGCACGCAAATGCAGTGTAACCCCATCGTGATCGACGGTATCTTGTACGGCGTATCGGCCGGAACGCAGGCATTTGCATTGAATGCCGCAACCGGGCAACAAATCTGGCAAACCCAAATCACTGATAATGGCGGTACCACCAGCCGCGGCGTCACCTACTGGTCAGATGGCAAGGAGAAACGCGTTTTTTTCGGGGCTGGGAAATGGATTTATGCATTGAATGCGACCGACGGGTCGTTAATCGGATCCTTTGGAGAGCATGGTCGTATTAATCTAAAAACCGGCATCGAGCGCCCCGGTGCGGATGATTACCTGACTTCCAATACGCCCAACACCATTTACAAAAACCTGCTCATTACCGGAATGCGGGTGAATGAAACGGAAACCGCGCTGCTCGGGGACGTGCGTGCATACGACGTACGCACGGGCAAGCTGGTTTGGACGTTTCGCACCATTCCAGCCAAAGGGGAATTCGGTGCCGAAACCTGGCCCGCTAACGCCCGCGAACATTTCGGAGGCGCTAATGCGTGGGCCGGGATGGCCATCGATCGCGGCCGCGGAATCGTTTACATTCCGACCGGCTCGGCAGCCTATGACTTTTATGGTGGCAACCGGCCAGGCAACAACCTTTTTGCCAACTGCCTCATCGCCCTCGACGCCGCGACTGGCAAGCGCCTATGGCATTACCAACTCGTGCATCACGACATCTGGGACCGCGACCCGCCCTGTCCTCCGAATCTGGTGACCGTCACGCACAAGGGCAAACGCGTGGATGCGATCGTGCAGGTCACCAAGCAAGGTTACGTATTCGTGCTCGACCGGGTCACGGGAAAGCCCCTGTTTCCAATCAGGGAAACTGCATTCCATTTCCCAGCTATCGATGGTGAAAAAGTCAGCCCTACGCAACCGATTCCCACATTACCGGCCCCATTTACGCGTCAGACATTTCATTCGGGTGATTTCAATGCATTCGTCGCCGACCGTGACTCACTGGTAGATCTGCTTTCGAAAGCCAAGACCGGCAGCGCATATATTCCTATTACTTCCAGCATGACCATCTTCTACCCCGGCACTGATGGCGGCGCACAATGGGGTGGCGCAGCCACTGATCCGAGTGGCATCATGTACGTTCCCGCCAAGGAAATACCTGTTTATACTTCATTGGTTAAAAAGGAAATACCCAAAAATACCGGCTCCGTGACAGGCGCACAGCTCTATCAAATGAACTGTGCCGCCTGCCATGGCGCCGACAAAATGGGTAACCACGATGGCTCCTACCCCTCGCTCGCCAATCTTGAAAAACGACTCAAACCGGCGCAAATCGAAGCGATATTGCAAAAGGGGCGAGGTATGATGCCTTCATTTACACATATTTCGGAGGCCGAGCGAAAGTCGATCATCGCCTATCTCAGCAACCAGGAAAGCGGGGAAAGCATTAAAATCGATTCAAAAACGCAGGTACCCTATCAACACACCGGCTACAACCGCTGGTATGATCGGAATGGCTATCCGGTAAGTCAGCCGCCTTGGGGCACGTTGACCGCCGTTGACTTGAATACTGGCCAACGAAAATGGCAGGTCCCCCTTGGCGAATACAAGGAGCTCACCACCAAAGGCATTCCGCCCACCGGCACCGACAACTACGGAGGCCCGCTCGTAACTGCCAGCGGATTGATATTCATCGCTGCAAGCCGCGACGAGCAGTTCCGGGCATTTGACAAGGAAACAGGTAAGATTTTGTGGCAAGCCGTATTACCCGCGGCTGGTTATGCCTCAGCGAGTACCTATTCTGTGAACGGCAAGCAATATGTCGTCATAGCTTGCGGTGGCGGGAAATTGAATACGAAGTCGGGTGACAAGTATGTGGCGTTTGCGTTGCCCTAATGTGATTCGATAAATGCCGTTAGGCATGAAACATTGGTAGCAAAAGACAGTGAATCGAACATCCTGTGTATGTAGTGCTTGCGTTGCCCTAATATGATTCGACAAATGCCGTTAGGCATGTAATACTGGTAGCAAAGACACTGATTCGAACATCCTGGAAATGCCCTTGGGCATGTAACAACAATGCATTGCCTGCTTGTTGTTGTTGCATCCCTGACGGGATTAACGCATATTGCGCAGTTCGGCGTTACTACCAATATTACATCGCTACGCGATTTGATAGGAAATGGTCATTCTATAAAAAACCGGGTGGTATGAAGTCGTCGAAATCATCAGAGATCGCGTTTACCATGTTTTTTCCCAAACCAGGTCTTCTTGCTCGAAGAGTCGCAACCTCTCCTCTCAGCAGATTGTCGACTTTATCGATCAGCTGTTCGTTTTCCAGGCTGACAATTTTCCCGATAATCTCGATTTTCTTTTCTTCCGTTGTCATGGCAAAACGTATTGATGCTAGTCAAATATAATGTTAATGAGTCAAATCTCCTATCAATCCTAAACATCCTGCAATGGTCCCTTGCTCAGTTTTCGGGGAAGGTTACCTTTGTGACAAAGCAAAATCTAAAACTATGCCTTCAAAAATTCTCAATGTCGGTTTAATCGGTTTCGGTTTGTCGGGGCGGTATTTTCACTCGCCGTTCCTGAGTACCAATCCCAATTTCAAGATCAAAACGGTAGTCGAAAGGTCCAAAAACGAGGCGCAGGAATTTGACCCCACGATCGGCAATGCGCGTTCGGTGGAAGAGCTGCTTAGCGACGAGGAAATCGACCTGGTTTTCATATGTACGCCTAATGACACGCATTTCGAATACGCAATGGACGCGCTCCAAAACGGCAAGCACGTCGTGATCGAAAAGCCTTTCTCAGCGACGGAAGAAGAGGCGCGCGAACTCGTGAAAGTGGCCAAAGAAAAAGGCCTGATACTGACAGCCTACCAGAACCGCCGTTGGGACTCCGACTTCCTCACCATTCAGAAATTGCTGGGCGAAGGAAAACTGGGCGACATTATAGAATACGAATGCCGCTACGACCGCTACCGGGAAGCCGTGGCTGGCTCATGGAAAGAACGTGCAGTGCCTGTGGGCGGCAATGTGTACAACCTCGGCCCGCATTTGATCGACCAGGCGTTGGTATTGTTCGGTGAGCCGCAAACAGTGACCGCCGATATCCGCATCGTTCGCCCGAACAGCGAGATCGACGATTATTTCGACATTCGTTTGGGCTATGCCGACAAGTCGGTAATTGTAAAATCGAGCCTGATGGTGTATGAAAACCACTTGCGTTACGTCCTGCACGGCACGAAGGGCTCATTCATCAAAGGCGGCCTCGACCCGCAGGAAGAGACGCTGCGCAAGAATGTACTGCCTACCGAAAAACCCTGGGGCGTGGAACCGGAAGATCGCTGGGGCAAGCTGTATAGTGCAGCATTTACTGGTATAGTGGAAAGCGAAGCTGGTGATTACATGCCGTTTTATCAGAATGTCTACGACGCCATCGTGCACGGCGCCGAGCTGGCGGTGAAACCCGAAGAAGTTTTGCGCACCTGCCGCGTGATCGACCTGGCGTTCCAAAGCAGCAACGAGAAGAAAGTACTGGCTTACTAAGAGCCACAATAAAAAGCAAAAGGCAGTCCGGAATATCCGAACTGCCTTTTTTCTTGCCAGACCTGGCTTATATTATTTGATAACTGCTGTTACCTGACGTTTTGTTTCAGTTGAGATCGCGAATGGCTTTGTAGAGATTTCGCTGCCATTGTTGATAATGAAGCTGTAATTTCCGTCTGCCAGGTTCGACAGGTCGAAGATCTTAGTGTAGTTTTCAGACTTAGGGATCGATGTGCTATAAACGATCTGTCCTGTGTAGTCTTTGATAACCAATGAAGATCTTTCTTTTACGTTTTCAAGAGACAATTTGAATTTCAATTCTGCACCTGAAACGAGCTCGATAGAAGCGTTGTTTTCTTTTACTTTATCAGCAGCGATTGAAAGATTTGCAGTTGATACTCCCACCAAAACTGCGATTGCCAAGATAGTCTTTTTCATTTTATTCTTAATGTTTAAAGTCTGAATCAATGTTACCAATTTGCACTTTTCAGGCATTTACCTGACTAAGTTCTCTGAGCAGCTTAGTGTTTCCATCTTTTGCTCTTTGGACATTACAAAGGTACCCAACATTGTGATTAAAAGTCAATAAGGACGATTTTGTTCCTTAAAAGTTCTTCTTTGAATGATGCATTAGTATTGAAATAGTTATATGTTTATGGGAATAATACAGCAAGTCGTTTGAAATTTGCCAGTTCTATTGGAAAAGTGCAATTGACCAATATTTGCACTTTTTTAATATTTTTGAATAGTATACCCATTTGGTGGATTTTACCACGAAGAAGCGAATGAGCACGAAGCGCACTGGCTTCCTGGACATTCGTGTTCTTAATGGCAAAAAATCTTGTTAACTATTAAAGTATTTCCGGGAGTCAGTCGTCTGCCAATCTGTAATAGCTTAAAAGTCCGTTTGTCGCAGAAAAAGCCAAATATCATCCAAACCGTCGCATCCTATGGTAAACAGTTGCTGGGGTTCATCCGGCAGCGTGTAAATACCGACGAGGATGCGGAGGACATTTTGCAGGACGTTTGGTACCAGCTGAGCACCGTCCCGGAGATTGAGGCGATCGAGCAGATGAGCAGCTGGCTTTATCGCGTGGCCCGCAACCGGATCATCGATAAATACCGCAAACAAAAGCCCGAATCACTCGAAGATTTCGGCTACGAAGACGAAGATGGCGAGTTCCATTTCAAGGACATCCTGCTGGCCGACGACAATACACCCGAAACTGCTTATTTGAAAGACCTCTTATGGGAGCAACTGAATATTGCCCTGGACGAGCTTCCTGAGAACCAGCGACAGGTATTCATCTGGAACGAGCTCGAAGACCAGACATTCCAGGAGATCGCCAACCGCACCGGAGAGAATATCAAAACCTTAATTTCCCGTAAGCGTTATGCGGTTCGTCACCTTCGTGAACGGCTCGAAAGCGTGTACCGGGAGTTTGTAAATTATTAAATTTGTTGACCATGATGAACCCGCAAAACAGAGGTAGGAGATTTCGGCTTGCGCTACCGGTTTTTATCCTGATCGCAGCCCTCGGACTTGGAGCAGTCGTACAATGGCTTTGGAACGCAATTCTGCCTGCTGCCGCCAACTTTAATACGATTAGCTACTGGCAGGCCGTAGGCTTGTTCGTTTTATGCAAAATACTGTTCGGCGGCTTCCGTGGCGGGCCTGGCCAGCACCGGCATCATCACAAATGGCAGAAATTCAACCGCCGCTTTGGTCGAGAAGGACGCGAAGAGATGCTCGCGTGGAAGAATAAATGGATGCAGATGACCGATGAAGAACGCCGGCGCTTCCGCCAGGAAATGCGCAACCGATGGCGAAAACCACCTGAAAATATGTAGCTTACACCAAACCCGGCCCGACAGCCGGGTTTATTTATTTGCATTTGGTTAAAGTATTTTTTCAAACTACACGTCTGCAATAATATAGGTGCCAACAACGCACAGTTATTCATCAAAACCAGACAAGATCATGTTCATCGTCATTCTAAAATCAATAGGGGCAGCGGTCCTCGCAGGCCTGGTCCTGTTCGCTCTCCCGTTCCTGATATTCAAAGCCATATTCTTCTTCCTTTTCCTGGGACTGATTTTCAGACTCATTGCCGGAAGAAGGCGCTACCGGAGATGGCGTCATTACCATTCCGGTTTCTACGGCTATCCCAATGCCGATTTCGGAGGACCTCAGCGCGAGTACCTGGCCGATCCGCTTGGCCCGATGCCTCAAAAAGTTTAAAACAATTCATTCAACAAACAACCAGTTAATACCATGTGTGATAACAGATTCGGACGTCGTGGCTTTGGAATGCGCCACGACCATTATAGCAGACATTTCGGTCCGCAGCGCGAGTTCCGCGTACCGGTGAACATTGTCAGAAACGACGATAGTTATGAAATGCTCATCTTCGCCCCCGACCGCAATAAGGAAGACTTCAAAATCAATGTGCAAGGATTGGAACTGACCATTTCCTATGAACTGAAAGACAATCTGAGCGAGAAGCGCAACTGGATAAGGCAGGAGTTTAGCAAAAGCTCTTTTCAACGGACATTCATGATTGACAACACCGTCGATACGGAGAACATCAGCGCGCAATATAACAATGGCATTCTGCAACTGACGCTGCCGATCGTGCCCGGTTCGGAGAAACCTGCTCAGGAAATCAATGTGAACTAGCCAATTTAAAAAGCTTCATCAACTAAGAAAGCCCCTGCATATCCGCAGGGGCTTTTCTGATTACAAACGCTTAACAAATACTGGTTTTAACTAACCAAAATCATTTATACGCGGGGTCTTGTGTGAGGGTAGCTGCTCCCGCTTTGTACGACCGGTCGATCGCTTCCTGTGGAATCGGGAAAAACTCGTTCTTGCCTTTGGTAAACACTGCACCCTTTTTGTAAACTCTTTTATTGGCTTCGACCGCGACATAAGCATTCAGCACCTCAGCTGCAATTCCCCAGCGCGTCAAATCGAAGAAACGGTGGCCTTCCATCGCGAATTCGAGGCGGCTTTCGAAACGTACTGCCTTGCGCGCAACAGCAGCGTCGGTCCAGGCCTGGTCATAAGTTTTGATCACATAGTTTGCCGCTGGCTCATTCAGGACAGAATAATCATCCCTGGACTTGGGCCCTTGAACTGCTTTTTTCACAAAGCCAGCCGGATTGGCGGCACGTGTGCGGATCTGATTAACCAGTTTCCGTGCATTTTCGAGGTTACCCAACTCTACATCGCATTCCGCAAGCCAGAGAAGGATCATGCCATAGCGCATAATGCGGTAGTTGTTGCTTGAAAGGTTACCCCAGCCGTTGATACCAAATCCAGCCTTTTCGGAAATGTGCTTTTTCGGCGAGTAAGGACCTGCATAAGTCTGGTCGCGGATAAAGTCGCTGCCATGAATCTTGAAATCTTTGAAAAGAATACCGCGACGACCAACTGTCTGATCCAGGCGAGGATCCAGCGTTCCTGTATAAGGCTCAAAAGGATCGCTGTACTTCAAGCCCTGGTCGTTCTTCACGTCGGAATCATTGAAATTATCCAGCATAGGCAAGCCGGCAGCAGTGGTTTTAAATGCATTCACAAGGTTTTGTGAAGGCTGGTAAAATCCGCAGCAGCCCCATGGGTCAATGTAAGGGTGCGCCAAACCTACACCCGCGTCAGCCGCGTCACCCGACGCACTGGAAACTGCATATTGGATTTCGAAGATCGATTCGACATTGTTACGGGTTGCGATCAGGAAGTTATCCTCAAACTTTGGCGCCAGTGAAAACTTGCCCGACGCGACAATTTGTTCCAGGATAGGCTTCGCTTTTTGCAAAACAGCCACATTAGCCGCACCGGTAGAGATATTCCAGCCCTGGTACATGTAAGTTTTGGCCAGGAAAGCCAGTGCAGCCCATTTGGTTGGACGCCCAACTTGCGATTGTGCCTCCGGAAGTCCTTCCGATGCCGCTTTAAAATCAGCTTCGATCATCGGCCATACATCCTTATCATTCGGAACTTTAGTACTTTCCAGGTCGTCGAGTTTGTAAATCGTCTCGTCGATGTAAGGAATCGTTTTCCACATTTTCTTGGCTTCGAAGTGGAACAATCCGCGCAGGAAGCGCGCTTCGGCGATGATCTGCTTTCTGCGTGTGTCGCTTACCTCCTTCACCTCGGCCAACGTGTTGATTACGTCGTTTGTACGGGCAATGCCTTTGTACAATCCACGCCATTTGTTTTTGATGTGGTTGTTGGTAGGCTGAAAGTCCCATTTTTCAATAAACGATTCCTCAGGCTGGTCACCGGCATCGGTACCTTTATAGGAATCATCAGAAGCAATACCGCCAAAAACCCAGCTTTGGATGTCGTTGTTCCATGGGTCCTGTCCGTCGAGGCCCTGCCCGTCGATCATCGCGTAGGCACCCACGAGCAAGCCTTCCACACCTGAAGGTGTTTTCAGGGCCGTAGGGCTGTACTGTCCTTGCGGATCCCGGCTCAGGAATGAGTCTTTACAAGCCGAGACGATCCCGATTGCCAGACCCACCGATAGCATGTATTTTACAAGTCTTGAATTCATATATATCGAATTTTTAAGATCAGAAGAAAAACGGGTGGTTATCAGAATGACACGTTAAGGCCCAGCAGGAACGTCCGCGACACCGGCATATAGCCACCATCGAAACCAAGGGTACGGTCCTCTCCTGTCTGGATTTCAGGGTTCAGACCGGTATATTTACTAACGGTAAACATGTTCTGTCCCTGAACGTAAATCTGCGCATTGCTGAAACCGATCTTCGCGGCAACAGGCTTGGGCAAGGTGTAAGTAAGCTGCACGTTTTTCAGGCGGAAATAAGTACCCTTTTCAACAAAATAGCTGGACGGGCGGCTACTGATCTGATCATCCGCATCCATAATAGGCACAGTACCTTGTTTGTGGTCGGGCTGCCATGCATCATACAATGCACGTTTCGCACGGTTACCCTGGAACGTGTTGAAATCAGTGAAGTAGCGCAGGTAACTGAAAATTTCGTTACCCACCACACCATTACCGAAGACAGTCAGGTCAAAGGCTTTGTAGCCGATGTTCACGTTTACGCCATAAACAAAATCGGGGTGCGGGTTACCTATTACGGTCCGGTCGTCGTCGGTGATCTTACCGTCGTTGTTAATGTCCGCTATCTTGAATTTACCTGCTTTATTGTACGAACCATAAGGCGCCCAGGCTTTGGCCTCTTCGTCAGACTGGAAGATTCCCAGCACTTTATATCCGTAGTAGGACGAGATCGGCAAACCTGCCTGTGTGAGCGTCACCGCGGGCACGCGGGAACCGGCACCGAAGTACTTGGTATTTTCGCTTTCATCCAGCTTATCCACCGTGTTGCGGTACATCGAGTAGTTAAACGACGCTCCGTAACGCAAATCGCCTTTCATTGCGGTGTTGCGATAAGATAGCCCGAGGTCAATACCCTTGTTGGTCATCTGACCTACGTTGAATGAAGGCGCATTCGCGTCACCGGCAGTAAATGTGATCGGCGTCGAGAAGAGCATATCGGTCGTTTTGCGGTTCCAGAAGTCCAACTCGAGGGTCAACGCGTCGTTCAGGAATGTCGCGTCGAGACCGATGTTGTTGGAAGTTGTCGTCTCCCATTTCGCATTCGGGTTACCGAACGAGGAGGCGTCATAACCGATGGTTGGCTGGCTTCCCGAGCCGTCGATAGGATAACCTGCATGGAAAATATCCGCCCGGTAAGTAGTGTAGGCATTGTAGTCCCCGATTTTCTGGTTACCTGTTTTACCCCAGCCGTAGCGAAGTTTCATATCATTAATAAAGCTCACCGACTTCATGAAACCTTCGTCCGACAACCGCCAACCCAAGCTGAATGCAGGGAACACCGCATTTCTGGAAGCTTGCTGGAAACGGGAAGATGCGTCGTTACGCAGGATGAACTGAAACAGGTACTTGTCCGCAAAAGCATAGTTAACTTTTCCGAATTGCGAGTAAAGGCTGTAATCTCGGTTGACGCCGCCGTAGTTAGTTGCTTTCGTCGCATCCCCCAGGTTCAGATAATTAATAATGGAAGGGATTTCAAAAGCATAACCGGAACGGGAGGCACCGAATTCCTCTGCAAACTCGCGGATAGCTTCGACGCCAATGTAAGCATCCACTTTATGATTGGTACCAAAATTGTGAGAATAGCTCAGTGTATTAGTCCAAACCCATTGGTATGAATAATAGTCGGTGGCTGTCGAACCATTGTTGAAGCTACCTTCCACGTATTCAGGGTTGGCGCGACCGATATAACGTCCACGCTGACTGACGCCGTCGATACCAAGGCTCGTTTTAACAGTCAGGTTCGGAATGATATCAAACTCCCCGTAAACGTTACCGAATGCGCGTAAGCGGTAAGTACGGTTGTCCTTTTCGCGATACAATGTCGCATACGGGTTCGAGTTATTACCAAGGTTCAAACCACGGGAACCTGCGAAATTACCTTTGATATCATAAATAGGAAGCAACGGGTGGTGCTTATAGCTACCCGATACCGCATTCTGCTCCTGGTTATTACCAAACCCTCCTTTTCTGTTGTCAAACGATACCGCCAGGTTCTCCCCAACGCGGAAACGCTTGTTAGCAGTCGAAAACTCGGTGTTGGCCCGAACGGTGTAGCGGTCGTATCCGATGAACTTCACGACACCGTCCTGGCTGAAATAGCCCACCGACAATGCATAACGGCTGTTTTCAGTACCGCCCGTTGCGGATAGCTGGTAATTTTGAATGGGTGCTGTTGTTGTCAATTCTTTCCACCAGTTGGTGTCTGCGGCCTTGGTAATGGCATAAATGTTACCCGGCACGAGTGAATACTTCGCTGGGTCTACATCCGGCGTTCCCTCTTTGCCTTTGCTTGGGAACACGTAATCGGGCAAAGTCACCTCGCCATTCGGCCCGTAAGTATACTGACCGTGTGAAGGGGTTTTACCTGCGTATTTGTCGGCCAGATACAGGTATTGCCCCAGTTCTTTGGCATTCAACGCCTCTACGTCCTTGTAAGCCTTCTGCGTTCCATAATAAGCATTGAAGGAAATCACCGGCTTACCGATTTTACCGCGTTTGGTCGTGATGATCACCACCCCGTTAGCCGCGCGTGAACCATAAATAGAGGCCGACGACGCGTCTTTCAGAATTTGGATCGTCTCGATATCGTTGGGGTTAAGGTTACCCTGATTTTCCGTTGGCACACCGTCGATAATGAACAGCGGGTCGTTGTTACCAATTGTACCGAACCCCCGTATACGTACGGTTGCGTTACCACCCGGCGTTGCATCGTTCACGATGTTCAGACCCGACGCACGGCCTTGTAATTGCTGCGCGAATGTCGTTGCCGGAACAGACTGCAAATCCTTCGCATTGACGGTCGTTACCGAACCGGTAATATCCCGACGTGACTGTGAGCCATAGCCCGTTACAATCACTTCTTCCAGCGCACTTACGTCACTGGTCATCGATACGTCGATAACCGTCCGATTGCCTATCGCCACCTCCTTGGCCGTGTAGCCGATAAATGAAAAAACGAGGATCTGAGCACTGGAAGGTACTTTAATGGAGTACTTGCCGTCCGCGTCAGTGGTAACGCCAATAGTTGTCGAACCTTTTAGTGTGACAGAAGCTCCCGGCAGACTTGAACCGGACTGCTCATCCACAACCTTACCGGCTATGGTGATATCCTGTGAAAAAGCTGTTAGGGAGATTAGAAAAAGAAGCACGCAAAAAACCAGCCTGCTTCCCAGGTGAAGGTAGTTTTGTTTCATCGTATTTAGTCAGGTTAATATAATTATGCTACTCAAAAATATTCATTTAGAATCATTAAATAATCTAATATTCACAAAATATATTCAATCGAATACAGAATTGCACTATTTCACTATAACAATGAAATCAAAATTGATTTTTTCCAAGAATTTTTGCTTAAACGAAGGGGATTTTAATCCAATTTTAATGTCCAAATAAATAAGTGTCAACCTTACAAATAACACAAAATCAGCCATTTATAGTAAAAAAAGAGTTACAAATTCATGTCTGCTCGAAGAACCTCAAAAGATAAAATATCTAGAAAAGGGCTACCGGCCTATGTGGAGGCTAAGCTTTATTTATTTTATATAATTAACTTAAATATTCATATTTAAAATTAGCCAAAATTAACCGTAAATGAGAAAAATTATATTCCAACAAAAAAGCCGCTGTGGTGCTCACAGCGGCAAAATACTATAATTCAAACAGCCGAATATTCAGGTAGCTATCAGCCTATTTCAATTCCCTCTTGGCTCCCTTCGAGTCATTAACGGTTACAGTCGAAACGTAATCCGGCAAAAACAAAGCATGGCCAGACTGCGAAAGGAACGACGACCCGTACCCTGGCTCTTCGCGCCTCGATTTGCCATTCTTTAAGTGCAGCAGTACGGACGTCTCGCCAGTTGCCAGGCCGATTTTCCGGACAGGCTTGGTTGCGCGGTGAAACCGCAGCAAGTCACGGTTCTGCGAGGTAACCGAAAGCCAGTTACCATCGGACGAAGCAACACGCACAAGTGCTTTCATATTTCCACCCGCCATATAGCCGCTCTCTGAAATGCTGAGCGGGCGGAACCCACCCTTGCCATCACCTTTGAGGATAAGCCCGTACATCGCATCATACCTTCCTACCGACACCTCGGAACCGTAATCGTTTCCTGACAGCATCAGATCCAGGTTACCGTCCTGATCAAAGTCGTCCGCAATCATCCCAAAAAGCGGAGCAAACTGCGCCTGAACAGGCAGCTCACGCAAAGCAAACTTTCCGCCGCCCTGGTTTTCTATATAGCTGCTTTTCATCCAGGTTGCCGTCAAATGCAATGCGTCTTTCAACTCTTCCGGTTTCAGAATATCCGGCAAACCCGACTCCGCAAATTTCCCATATTCCTGGAAGCGCTGGCGCACCTGGATTACCTGCTTACCCATATCGTCGCGCGTGTTGTATGGAAACTCCTTATAGGTTTCGTCCTGCGCTTTATAGAATACGGTCGGTATCGCATCGAAATAGCCATCGTTGTTAAAATCTTTCGCATACACGCTCACGGGGCGGCTTTCCGAAGCCCTGCTTAAACTATTCGTGCCCAGATTCCCCCCGATGTAATCCATATCGCCGTCGTTGTCGAAGTCACCCGCTACAAGGCTGCCCCACCACCCTTTTTGGGCCTCCAATCCTGTGGTCACCTTTTTGAATTTACCCTTTTCGTTTTTGAGGAAAGTGAGAGGCATCCATTCGCCTGCGAGTAGCAGGTCGACCCAACCGTCGTTGTCATAGTCAGTCCAAAGTGCGTCACAGACCAAGCCGATGCCTGCCAGCTCCGGCGCAGCCGCTGCTGTGACATTCGAAAAGCGCACGGTGGCGCCATTGGAGTCGTTTCGAAGAATGTAACTTGAAACCGGCTTCGGATATTTCCCGGACTCTACCCTGCCGCCAACAAACAAATCCAGATCACCATCGCGATCATAATCAACGGCCTTTACACATGATCCGTTCACCAGAAATGCGGGCAATGCGGCGACATCACGTGCAAAATGCCCCTTACCGTCATTGATATATAGCGCATTCTTCAATGCATCCGAGCCTTCCTGAATCTCATAACTTCCACTAACGATATACAAATCCAAATCCTGGTCACTGTCAGCATCGAAGAGCAACACACCCATATCTTCTGACGTTTTTTCAAAGCCTTCCGGACCAGGCAGCAAATCTGCAACCGTGAATTTGCCATCAGGCTTTTGAAGCAAAAAGCGCCCTTTATGCAAGTACGCGCCGCCCACGAACACGTCTTCCAGCCCGTCTCCGTTCACATCCCCCACCGCAAGTGCGGGCCCAAATTGAGACATTTTATGCGGCAGCAATTTTTGAACATTAAAATCGATAATATCCGTCTCCTCATGGCGATAAGGAACATTCAGCTCGTTCGTAACGTCCGTAAACAGCGGCACAACGGTTGTTTCGGCCGGCGCCGGCGCCATCACCGCATCTTTCTCGCTGACAACCAGTACCTGATTCGCCTTAACATTCTTCAAAACCTGGCTCTTTCCGCCTGGCCAAGTGATTTTTACTTCCTGTAAAGCCTTTTCGCCCCCTAATCCGAAATGCAAAACCGGCTCGACCGTGGACAGATAGCCGCGGTAAGGCGAGTTTTCCGCTACCTGCTTTTTCCCTCCTCCATAAGTGATTTCAGCAATGGCACCGATTCCCGCACCATTGTAACGATCCCCCTTAAACGCAATACGCAGATAATTGCTTTCCTCCGGCTTCAACTGGATACTATTGTTGCGATAAACCATCGCCGAGTCGTTGATATTGTTGACGATGTAGTCAAGGTCGCCATCGTTGTCAAGGTCCGCATAGGCAGCTCCGTTAGAGAAGCCAGGCGTCTCGATGCCCCAGTCGTTAGTCACGTCTTCGAAACCAAGATTCCCTTTATTTTTGAATGCAAAATTCCTGATCCTTACACTCGGAATATAATCGAGCATCATCATAGGCGCCATAATACTCGAAACTTCGTTGCGATATGCAATAAAATCCAGGTCGGTTATGTCCCTCGGGAAGCCATTTGTAATGATAATGTCACGGAGGCCGTCATTATCAAAGTCCGTAACCATCGGCGTCCAGCTCCAATCCGTTTCGGCAACGCCGCTAAGCAGCCCTATTTCACTGAAAACAGGCGACTTACTCTTACCCGAAGCGCTTCCCATATTGAGTTGCAGCGTATTTCTCGCCACTTGATACTGGTAACCGAATAAATCGTTGTTCTGATAAGTCACATAGCTATTCGCAGGTGTCATCATCTTTTTACGGCGATTGGTTGCCGGCATCATGTCCACAGCCACCACATCCACGAGGCCGTCATTGTTCAGATCAGCCACGTCGTTGCCCATCGCCGAATGCGAGGTATGTTTGAAATAATTTGCAGCCTGGTCGGTGAAAGTACCATTGCCATTGTTGATATAAAGAAGGTCGTTGGTGAGGTAATCGTTTGTAATGTACACGTCCTTCCAGCCGTCCTGGTTAACATCCGTCACGTTGATGCCCAAGCTGTAACCTTCGATCAGGATACCGGCATCTTTGGACACATTGGTAAAAACCGGATGGTTCAATTTTGCGTCCCAGTCATTACGGTACAGCCGGTCGGTGCGGCGCGACGAGCCGTCGACAATCTTCTTATGGTATTTGTTCGGGAAGTTATTATCATCCATTTCATTGACGATCAGGAACAAATCCAGATCGCCATCATTATCGTAATCAAAAAAAGCCGCATTTGTCGTGTGCGTCGTATCCGCGATCCCGTATTCCTTACCCATTTCCTTGAAAACCGGTACTTTATCCTTACCCAGGCCCTGATTGACGTACAGCAAGTTCTCGCGTTGCTTCGCGACCTCACGCACGGATGCGCACACGTAGATATCCAGCAGGTTATCATTGTTGATATCCACCAACGCCACTCCTGTCGACCATTTGTTCTCCGGTGCTACGCCTGCTTTTTCGGTAACGTCCTCGAATTTGAAATCGCCCTTGTTCAAATACAACTTGTTAGGAGCAGTATTTCCGGTAAAATACACGTCGGGCAGGCTGTCGTTATTAAAATCACCCAACGCCACTCCCCCTCCGTTATAGACGTATTCAAACGCCAGGATATTCATGGTATCGTTTTCGGCAATGCGGTTCGCAAACCGGATACCTGTTTCATCGGCGGGCAGTTCAGTGAAGGTTTTGAGTTCTTTTTTACAGGATACAAGCAGGACGGTGCCCACCAAAACAGGGAGTAAGCGCTTAACAAGCATTTGCCAGGTGCGATAAAGTTGACAGAATCAGGATATCTCGAAATTAACAAAAGGAGATGGTAAATACATACCATCTCCTATAAATTAGTCAGGTTTGAAATGCTTAGAAACCAGGGTTCTGTTTCAGGACGTCAGCGCCCTGAAGGTCGATTTGGCTCTGTGGTATCGGCAACAATTCATATTTAGCCGCGAATTTGGCACTACCCAATGCACCTGTAAGTTGTTTCGATTCGAATGTCAGGTATGCGTTGAGCTCCTTGTCGGCAACACCCCAACGTACGAGGTCGAAGAACCGGTGACCTTCCAGGTTCAGTTCCAGCTTTCTTTCAAAACGGACTGCCATGCGGGCTGCTTCCTTGTCGGTCCATGCAGTTTTGTAAGTTCCGATCACATACTTCGCTGCCGGGGCACCGCCTTTCTTCACAAAGCCGTCGGGATTAGCGGCGCGGGTACGCACCATATTCACATACTCGCGTGCCTTTTCGAGCGTCCCGGCTTCCACTTCCGCCTCGGCGGCCATCAGGAGCACATCAGCAAAACGGATTACCGTGTAGTTGATCGCCGTATAACCAGGGGTCCAGGAGCTGTTATCCTGCAACGAACCTACGTCGGTTTTGTAGTAAGCATACTTTTTGGGGCTGTATGGGCCGCCATTGGCCTGGTTACGGATCCAGTCGGCGCCTGGGTGATCGATCCAGTCGAGGAAAGGAATTCCGCGGCGACCTACCGAGTGGTCGAGCCGTGGGTCGAGGTTACCGGCGTCAGGGGTGAATTTATCTTTCGAAAGTAAACCCATATCCGACACTACCGCATTTTTATCCGAGTTGTACGAACCATCCAGCAACGGCAAGCCATTGGCATCGGTACGGTGCGAGTTCACCATTTCGAAGCTAGGCTGGAAGAAACCGCAGCAGTTACCAGGGCCGTTCGCACCCGTGTTGTAAGGCCAGTTCAGGTCAAATTCAGGGTTCGCATTATTGACGCTACCTGTGTTCGCCGCTGCCTGTACCGCAAAAACGGACTCCGAGTTGTTGTCATTCGAAGCACGGAATACGTCGGCGTACTTGGCCACCAATGCATATTTCTTGCCGTTGGTAGTCTGTCCATTCGCGATGATCTGATCAAAAAGCGTTTTGGCCTCAGGATATTTCTTCTGATAGAGATACGCTTTGGCGAGGTAAGACGCGGCTGCCCATTTGTTGGCGCGCCCTACTGCGTCCTGCGTTACCGGGAGGTTATCGAACGCAAATTTGAAATCCGCCTCGATCTTTGGCCAGAGGTCCGCATCGTTTTTCACCTTTTCAATTCCGGTTCCGTAGTCAACGGACTCATCTACATAAGGTGTGTTACCAAACGCTTTTTTCAGTTCGAAATAATAGTGTCCGCGCAAGAAGCGGGCCTCTGCGCTAATCCGCGTCTTGGTGGCATCGGTAACGTCCGCATCAGCCTTGGCCACGAGGCGCAACACGGCATTCGCACGTGAAATACCTTCGTAATTACCTTGCCATTTTTCAGAGATCACACCCTGTGTGCTCAGGTATTCATAACGCTGAATCGGGTTGATATCACTGTAATCCCCAGGGTCTGTACCTTTGTTGGCATCACCTCCGCGGATACTTCCCCAAACCCAGTTACTCGGGCTGGCCATCCTGCCACCCGCACCCTTGCCGTTAATCTGGCCGTAGACTGAGATCAGCGCTCCTTCAAGCCCTTTGGTAGAGGTAAGAAGGACTTCACTCACCGCGCCTGTGGCCGGCTTTTCCAGAAAACTCTCTTTGCAGGAGAAAAACACCGTCATAACGCCGGCGATTATCACCGCACTATTTGTTAATATCTTTTTCATCGATTCAGAATATTAATGATTCATTCCATGTAGAAACTGCCTGTCTGATAATTAGAAACCGAGGTTCACACCGAAAACCCAGCTTCTTGTTACAGGATAGTTACCCACATCGATCCCGAATTGCGTGTCCGCGTTACCACCTACACCGGGATCGAGACCCTGGTATTTGGAGATTGTGAAAATGTTGTTGGCTGAGGCATACAATCTCAGTTTCTGCATTTTCAGCTTGGCCAGCAAAGTCTTGGGCAGGTTATAGCCCAGCGAAATATTCTGCATTCTCACATAGTTGCCATTCTCTACATAGAAAGAGTTGGCTTGTGTGTTGGTACTGAAGTTGGAAGCACTTTCAAAAATAGGGATAGCTGCGCCTGTGTTGGATGGCGACCAGGAGTCTTTCACCCTTTCGCTGATGGCTGCACCGGCAAATGAAGGATAGAAGTCCGTAAACCATTTCGAAGCATTGAAAATCTTGTTACCGATAGAGGTATACATATAAGTTTCCACTTCGAAGTTCAGGTAGGTCAGTTTGAGGTTCAAACCACCTGTGAATTTGGGAACAGGGCTACCCAGGTACTTACGGTCGTCCGCGTTGATGAGATTATCGCCATTGACATCCTCATAACGGAAGCGGCCGATACCCTTGCCATCCTGCGCCGGCGCACGGTCAACTTCTTCCTGGGTCTGGAACAGGCCGAGTACATTATATCCATAGAATGCCGAAAGCGAATAGCCGAGCTGGTTACGGATCGGTTGCAGACCGCGGTAACCTGGGTTGATACCCGCCAGGTATTTGTCTCCGCCAAGATCACCGATCTCGTTTTTGAGCACACTACCGGTTACGTTCAGCTCATAGCCGAGCTTGCTGCCCGCTTTGCCTTTTGTAATGATCTGGAAGTCGATACCTTTATTGGTAATCGTTCCCGCGTTCACGTACGGAGGCGTTGCACCCGAGCCTACAACGGCCGGCACCCCTTTTTGGAATAGCAGGTCTTTGGAATCTTTTTGCCACAAATCGAGGATTACGTCCAGTTTGCCATTGAAGAATGTCGCATCGAAACCGATGTTTTTGGTTACGCTGGTCTCCCATTTCGCATCTGCATTCCCCAATTTGCTGCGGTAATAACCTTCGGCGGCGCTGGTATTGGAACCGGTAATGTCATATGCCGATGTTCCGATACCTGCCGAATAGAGGCTATACTGGTTATCAGGCCGCACGGCATTGGAGTTACCCATTGTTCCGTAACCTCCGCGAATTTTGAGGTCGCTCAGGAAAGTCACACCCTTCATGAAGTTCTCGGAGGTAACGCGCCATGCCACCGACACAGCCGGGAATACCCCGTAACGGTTGGCTGCCCCGAAACGCGAGGATCCATCGCGACGCAACACCCCGGAAACAATGTACCGGTCATTGAATATGTAGTTCAAACGACCGAAGAGTGAGTAGAACGTCACCCCATTGCTTAGCTGGCTGTTGGTAACTTTCGACGACACGTTCGACATGTTTACATAATTAATGTCGTTCGAGAACGGGTTCAAACCCGATGCCTGCAAATCGCGGCTTACGCCGGTGTTCAGCGCTTCCTGACCTACCAAAACGTCCACATTATGCAAGCCGAATGTTTTGCGGTATTGCGCCGTATTGGTCAATGTCCATGCAAAGCGGTATCCCGATCCTTCGCCGTAGCCCACTGCCGAGTTGTTTTCGGAGTTTTCGTACTGGCGGCGTGAATAGTTCCAATAAGTATAATTGTTATACTGGCCGCCCAAGCTGGTGCGCAACGTCAGGTTTTCAATCGGATCGAATTCGAGGTAAATGTTACCGAAGCCGTTCGCGTTGAAAGCATTGTTGTTTTTCATGCCGTCGCGGGTTGCTACCGGGTTCCTTGGGTTGTTGAAACCTTTCGCCGCCGTGCCTGCATAACCGCCGAATTCGTCGTAAACAGGAATGATCGAAGGCATACGGAATGCGCTCAGGATATCGTTTTCGTCGTTTGCCACACCCTGGCCGTTATTCGCTCCACCGATACCGAGTACCTGGCGATACGTTCCCTGAATATTCTCCCCGAACCGCAGATTTTTAAGGATGTTGAATTCGGTATTTACCCGGAAAGAGTAACGTTTGAAACTGTTGTTCAAAAGAATACCTTTTTGATCCTGCAAGCCCAATCCCACGAAGTAACGGCCGTTTTCACCGCCGCCGGAGAAGCCCAATGAATGACGTGTAACAGGTGCAGTCCGGGTGATCGCGTCGTACCAGTCGGTACCAGCGCGGTTTGCCCTTACCACCTGATAGACCGTTCCGGCCGTAGGATCTACATTATATTTCTTACGTTCTGCTGCCAGATCCACATTACCGGTAACGCCATACGTTCCGCCCACCATCAGGTAGTCGGGAATCACAGGCGTGGCACCAGTACCAAATTGGGGGTGCGTCCAGTTTTTATCGCCAGGTTTCCAGCCCGAATTCCGGAATGCATTCCAGGTCCAGTCTGCAAAATCAGTCGGGTTCATCATTTTCTGACCGCTGCCCGGAGTCGTGAAACCGACCAGACCATCATAGGTAACGCTCAGCTTTCTGTTGCGGGTACCTTTCTTGGTTGTATAAACGACCACCCCCGCTGCCGCCCGCGCACCATAAATAGATGCTGCCGCGGCATCCTTCAACACCGTGGTTTGGTCGATATCGTCCGGGTTGAGGAAGTCCGTTGAACCCACAGGCACCCCATCCACGATATACAATGGTTCGTTGGCTTCAAAAGAACCAAAACCGCGGACACGGATCTGGCTGTTGGTACCTGGCTGACCATTCGTAATCACCGTCACCCCCGCCACGCGGCCCTGCAATTGCTGCTCCACGTTACCGGACGGAACGGCCGTCAAATCTTTCGCTTTTACGAGCGCTACCGACCCGGAAGTTTCACGGCGTTTATCGGTCGTATAACCGGTCACCACCACTTCTTCCAATGCCGCTACGTCGTCTTCCATTTTCACATCGACCACCGTCTGGTTTCCCACAATGATCTCTTTCGTTTTGTAGCCGACAAAGCTGATGACGAGCACATCTTTGTCTGATCTGACATTTACTGCAAAACGCCCTTCCGCATCTGTGTTCGACCCGATCTGCGTACCTTTTATCAGAATGGTAGCTCCGGGAATTCCTGTGCCCGCGGGATCTGACACAACGCCAGTCACTCTCCGATCCTGAGCAATAGCTGAAAAAACTGTCAGAAAGAGGAGGAGGAAAGTGAAGAAATCCCGACCGGGACTTTTGTAGATTATTTTCATATTCCTTAGTTAGGTTAATAAATTATTAGGCATATCAAATTTATAATTATTTAATCAAATATTTATACATATAGAAGCTATGATTTTATTTTTTGACAGAATAGTACCATAAATAGCTAAAATAATGTCACATCATATCACTATCGGTTACATAAAATTTTTAGACGAAAAAAGCCCCTTAATCGTTTAAGGAGCTAATAATTGTACGATATTAGCCTATTTTGATAAAAAAAGAGTGACAAAGAGACAACCAGTATCTGTACTTTTAGGCACATCACTACATTCACTCACAAAAAGGTGAGTGACCGCAGCATCATCCACGGGAAGCACTATACGTAAGAAAGAAGAGACTACTCGTCGCGCCTCCAGTCGGCGGGGAGAAGGTTGGAGAAACGGTCGTTGCCGAGGTCACCGGCAATTTCAAAACCCATGGGCATTACAACCCACCCTTGTGGTGTTATAACCATATAGCCTTGCGGAAGTGTTATCTGCGTGTAGGCATAAGACATATCTGAATAAGGCGACCTGCCGTGCTTATTCATATTAAATACTTCCAGCTGCGTCCCTGACACCACCAATCGTTCCGTGGGTAGCTCTCCCGGGCGTACCAGGCGCATACCGCGTACCGGTTCGATCCGATTATGAACGTGATTGTTAATGGTGTTGTATCCATTGACGCTCCTCACCGATTTAAACATGCGGAGGGAATCCGGGATCACCTGAAAAACCTTGAAACCCTGCTCCTGCAAACTGTCCGACACCATGCTCGTCAGCAAGTGCTTGAGAGAACCTTTATATGCTTCCTTCTGATTGCTGCGCCATTGCTTACGCTGTGCATCGTCCTTCGGAACTAAAAGCTCGAAACGCGTGGCACCGCCATAGTAAACCTTTCCATTGAAATAGTCGAAATCATCCAGGTCCTGGTGAATGCGGTAACCCAATGCGTAGTTCTCGATAATCAAAGGCTTCGTAGTCTGTGCGCCAAGATGCCCGTCGTCGTCCTCCGAGATCCGCAATACTTCAGGGTTCAGGACTTTGCACAACTTACTGAATTTACCCCTTCCTAACAGCTCACGAATGATAATTTTCAGATGCTTCTCGCGCTTTTTATTCTTTTTGGCGACAATGGTCACGCCTTTCAGTTCCTGTCCTTCGCGTAGTTTAAAAATAACCGTCTTGGTACCTGGCTGTTCAAATCGGAGCGTTTGCTTCATAGTTTCATAGCCCAGGAACGACACAACCAATTCGAGGTTCCCGACTGCCAGATTGGGCAGGCGATAATTACCGTTTTCGTCGGAATTGGTCCCTATGGTTGAATTATTGATGAAAACATTGGCAAAAGGCAGCGGCTTCCCGGTTTTCTCGTCGGTGACCTTGCCGGTAAGCGTAACCGTTCCTGCCTGTTGTGCGTACATGCTTGTGTGCGCAAGAACAGTCACGACCAATATCAATAAGCAGCGGGTAAGGGATATGCGGTTCAAAAAGGGGTGCATCGGATATTCAAAGCTTTAAACCTCAAAGATAAACGAGGAGTTTGTAAACTTTGAACCGATACCCGAAATACCCTCCAAACGTTGCATATCCCTTTCACCTTCAGCTACGGCTTCGTTTTCAATGTAGCGGTCTTTTGGGACGAGGCATAGGAGTTTTCCGCAACAATCTCCGCAAAGATGATCGAAGTGACGTTTTTACCCTTTGGTGCGGTAATAGGCACTTTCATCACATAATTCCGAAGCTCGGCATCATATTTCTGAGCGCCGGCAGGAACAGTTGCCAGAAGTGTTTGCGATCCGGAAGCCGTCGGGGCCGAGTAGATTTTAAACTCCTTAACAGCTACTTCCGAGGTATATTCGATATTCACATTCACCGTACTGAGCGAATCTACGGTGGTGGTTGTTTGCAGCACGCCGGCTGCATTGTAAACTTTCGCATCGCCCAGCCAAACCACGGCGATCTGCGCCACCTTTCCATTGCTGACCAACAGTTCCTCGAACAAATCCGGTTCTTTATAGCAACCGGTAAGCATCATCGCTGGAATCAGGCAGGCAAGCATATATTTCAAGATCGGTTTCATATTGTTTCTGTTTGATAAAGTCTATTTGTTCATCAGCCACATCAGTACTTCTGGATCTTTCTGGTTGGCCAGCACCGTTTTGGAGTTCCGGGTAATTTCCGAATCGGGGTATTTCATCCGCTGAATGCGCTTGCCCTGCAAATCGGGATTCGGATTGGTGGGCATCGGAAAATCCAGATAATCATATTTGCGGATATCCGTCCAGATATCGCCAATCAGCAGCATGGATTTGAATTTCTCCGTAACGATTTGCTTCGCTGTCAGCCTGGAAGCACCTACGTCGATCTTCACGTCTTTCAGAAACTTGTCGATATCCGCCTGTTCAACGCCCACCTTCTTCATATTAGCAGAAATCATTTCCTGATATGCCGCATATCCGGCCGCCGAAGTGCTTCCTCCTGCATTGCCAGCCAACCTCGCCTCCGCCTCTATCCCTTTCAGCTCGGAGTAAGTCATCATTACCAGTGGCGAGTTGATGTTCGAATGCCACGCCTTGCTGTTCAGGTCCACCGTAGAGCCGCTCCCCGAGCCGGGTATAACGCCGGAATAGACCGTCTGGTTGTTTTTCAAACCTATCACTTTGGACAAACGCGGGTCTACAATGCCCTGCGCCGTGCCATTGAAGAGATCCACAATGGTATTCGAAAACGTGACCGAGAGATTGCCCGTCGTATTCGGGATAGCTACTTTACTGTACCAGGGACTGAGGTTTTTGGAATTGTATTGCAGCTGAAAATCATCTTCATTTCCCTTCATACCCTTTTCCAACGCGGCAAGTGCGCCTTGTGCGGCTTGCTGAGGGTTCCGTAGTGACCCATGCCAAAGGTAGCGGGCGCGCAAAGAATAGGCCAGCCGGGTCCATTTACCCAGATCGCCCTGATAAATAAGGTCGTCCTGGCCGGGTTTGGCACCGGTACTGCCGCTGAGCTCTGTTACCGCCTCGTCGAGGAGCTTATTCATTGTCGCATATATCTGCTCCTGCGTGTCGTATGCGGGAGAGAAATCCTTCTGATCAGCCTCGCTATATGGTACATTCTCCCAATTGGCCGTCGCCACGCCGAGGTTATAGGCCGTCAGCACCTTCGCTATTCCTACATAGGCAGGAGCGCCGTCCATTTGCCCTTTTTTGATGATCGTATTGAGTTGGGGCAATGCATAGAGGTAAAGGTTAGACCAACCTAGCGTGTTATCCGTTTCGGCATAGGTATCGATTCCGTTGGCACCCAGTGCGCTGCCCAGTTGCTGTGCATACTGGCAAGCCACATATGCCTGCTGGAAACTCGCTTCGGCGGTGTAAAACTGCGCGGTTGGCAGTAATTCCTGCATCGTTGCGTCGCCTTTGAGGGTTTCGTCGGTATTGACGTCCAGGAATTTGTCGCAGGACATCAGCGACAGCCCCAGCAAAGGCAGTATTTTGAATATGTATCTGATATTTTTCATGTTTTCTTAGAAATTGACATTGATACCCAACTGAAAACTGCGCGTTGCCGGATTATTCCGTCCCACAAAACCAATGATGTTGGTTCCGGAGCCAAATGTGAGGGCTTCCGGATCATACCCGCGAAACGGTGTATTCAAGAAGAGATTGGTACCTGTAAAACTGAACCGAATCCCTCCTTTGAAAACCGATTTGGCCAATGCAGCTTTCGGAATCGCATAGGAAAGGTTTACCGTTCGCAAGCGGAACCACGAACCATCCTGAATGTTGAACTGCGCCGAGTTGCCCATGTATCGTGCCGTCGAAGGGTTGTAGAAGGCATCATCCAGCACCACAGACTTGGTATTGGGCACATAGGTCACCGAGTTATCGGCACCTTTCTGTTCGACAACCCCTTTAAATACAACCCGTTCATAACGTCGGCCGGTAATTTCAATCGACCCTGCACGGAATGCGTTGCGCTCGCCAAGGTCGACTACATCACCGCCCTGCCGCCATTCGAGCAGAAACGAAAGCCCTATTCCACGGTAGTTAAAAGTGTTGGTAAGGCCGGCTGTCCAGTCCGGCAATGCATTGCCCCAGGGCACAGTCACCTGGCTGGTGAGCGGGAAACCGTTCGGTTGAATAAGCAACTGCCCATCCGGTGCACGCAGGTAATCGAGCCCCCATAGTTCACCCAACTTGCTGCCTTCCCGCACTTTCAGCACGCCTCGGCTGCCATTGTCGAAGTAGGAGATTTCTTCGAGCTCGTCCGGCATTTCGATCACCCTGCCCGACATTTTTGTAAAATTCAATGACATTTCCCAATTGAACCGCGCCGTCTGCACCGGCTTGAAAGTGGCCAGTAATTCGACGCCCTTGTTGCGGATCAAACCGATATTGGTATAATAAAAAGAATAACCCGACACGTTCGAAACCGGCGCACGAACGATCTGGTCCTTGCTATCCATTGTAAAATAGGTCGCGTCGAGCATGAGCCTGTTCCTGAAAAAACGCAGCTCGGTACCGAATTCAATAGAGGTGGTACGCTCGGGTTTGAGGTTATCCGCTGCGGTGGTGGACCGCCGGACATAGCCGGGCACCGTATTGCCGAAAGGAAAGTTATCGGCTAGCTCATAATACACGCCTATCACGTACGGGTCCGTGCCCTTACCCACCTGCGCCCACGACGCACGGAGCTTTCCGTAGCTGAGGATATTGTTTTTAGGCAGGTTTTCTGTGAAAATATACCCGGCGCTGAATGAGGGATAAAAAAACGAGTTATTGGCCTTGGGAAGCGTCGAAACAATGTCGTTGCGGCCGGTCGCATTCAGGTAAAGCATATCTTTATAACTCAGCTTGGCATCCGCGAAGAAGCTCACAATGCGGTATTGCAGCGGCGAATAGAAGCGTTTTTGCTGATTACGGTAACTGCTGATCTCGTCGGTAAACGGTGCCTTCCAGCCTTCACCGCGTTCGTAATAGCTGTCGGGGCGTTTGCTGCCTACTACCGAATTCCCGACCATCAGCGAGCCATTCCAGTTTTCGTTGAACTGCTTCGTCGCTGTGACATACAGATTAGAATTGATTTCTCGGTAATTGATATTTTCCTTGATTAAAAACCCCTTCACGGCTGTACCCACATCGAAAGTACTATCGACCTGCCGCTTGCGCCGCTCGTTGAAAGCGTCCATGGTAATCTGGTATTTGGCCGTGAGCCAGTCGGTAATGTTGTAATTCAATGTGAGGTCGGCAATGTAGCGGTTGACAGCGTCGATCCGCGGGCTCTTCTTGACGAGGTAAACCGGGTTGTCGGTAAAACCGGGCAACAAGTTCTTGTACGATCCGTCAGGATTCAGGTAATCGTTCACGTCGTAAGTATTAGGCCAGTACGACAAGGCGCTGAACACCGACTTATCTCCGGCAGGCGGGCGCTTTCCGCCGGAACGGATGTAATTGAACGAGCCCGAAGCCGAAAGGCGCTTCGTCAGATTATAGGTACCGGCGATTTTCGCGGAGGTTCGTTCGAAATAGGTTGCTGGTACGATGCCTTGCTGGTAGTTATGCCCCGCCGAGACGTAAATATTGCCCTTTTCGCTGCCTTTGGTGAGCGTAATATTGTTGTTGGTACGAAAACCCGTTTGATAAAACCCGCGGAAGTTGTCGTAAATGCGGTCGGTGGTGTTACCGATCACCGACGGCCCGAACGATTGGTAAGGCGTCCGTTGACGCACTTCGGTAGGCGAAATGAACTCTCCGAAGCGGCCTTGCAGGAAGCGCGTCTGAATATCCGGTGATTTCCCCAGCACATCCACCCCACCCGATAGCGACAGTGAGATATTCAGCTTACCCGATTTCCCGCGCTTGGTGGTAATGATAATGGCACCATTCGAGGCCCGCAAGCCGTAAAGCGCCGTTGCCGCAGGGCCTTTCAATACAGAAATGCTTTCAACGTCGTCGGGGTTGATGTCGGCGGCGCGATTTGTATTCGCAAACTGCTCGGAGGCACCGGGAGAAGCCGAACCTGCACTGGGCAACGGGTTACCGGCTGTGGTAGCGTTGCTGATGATAATGCCGTCGATCACAAACAGCGGCTGATTATCGGCACTCCCGCTGAGCGACGTAATTCCCCTGAGGATGATATTAACGCCGGCACCTGGCGCACCGCCCGAGCCGGTGATCACCGCGCCTGCAATCTTGCCCTGCAATGCGCCTACCATATTCGGATTGCCCGATTCCTTAATTTCATCGGACCGGATCGACTGCACCGAATAGCCGATCGCCCGCTTTTCCTGCGTCTGCCCGAGCGCTGTAACCACCACCTCGTCGAGCATCGACACATCGGCTTCCATTTGCACATTCAATACACTCTCACTACCGCGCGTAATCTCCTGTTTTTTAAAACCGATGAAGCTAAAAACGAGTACTGTACCAGGCTTTACATAAATCGAATATCTGCCGTTCGCATCAGTTAACGTTCCGTGAGAGGTACCTTTGGCGTTCACACTTACGCCCGGCATTTCAATTCCATCTTTGTCCGTGACTTTGCCGGCCACCGACCCATCTTGCGCCCATGCAACATTCCAGCAGAATGCCATCGTCAGGCACAACCACATTGAGTTGTTGTGAAGTAGTTTTTTCATCATCAATTAGCTAGGTGTCGTTACATGATACCTGTAATTTACAATTCGTTCTTTAAAAAGTATCACTTATAGTTTCCATAAGACAACAAAAGGTAACATATTGATTACCCAGCGGTTCATTGGAAGCCGCCTTGTGTACGTATTTATTTTCAAGTTTTCCATCAAAAAATATAATTACTAGAAAAATAGTTTGTTAACTATAAAAATAGTTTCATATTTACGATATGGAATTTGAAAAGCTGACCAACAAAGAAGAAGAAGTGATGCAGGTGCTATGGAAGCTGGGCGCTGCATTTGTGAAAGACATGCTTCCGCTTTTTACCGAGCCGAAATTGCATTACAACACCGTTTCGACCATTATCCGGAACCTGGAAGAAAAGGGCTATGTATCGCACCGGCAATTCGGGAATACCTATGAATATTTCCCGGTCGTGAAGCAGGAGGATTACCAGAACCATTTTGTGCTGGGCAAAGTCGTTGGAGGGTATTTCAACGATTCCTACAAGGACCTGGTTGCCTATTTTGCAAAGCAGGAAAAAGTGACTCCCGACGATCTGCGCGAGATCATCCGGATGATCGAAGAAGGAGAGTAGAGTATTGATGTACCACATTCATCCACCGACTTTATGCTGATCCCTTATCTTATGAAAGTCAGCCTCGTGCTGGCCGTGCTTACAATGGCCTATCGCTGGCTGATTCAGTTTGAAACATTTTCAAAGCTAAATCGTGTGCTATTGTGGCTGAATGCCGTCGCAGCATGGACTTTGCCGCTCATCAGCCTGCCCAGCTGGGGTCCGGTGCAAGTACAGAACGAATTTCACCACAGCATTCCCAGGGTAGTAGGCAAGCTTCCTGCGCTTACTCAGCCGATTGCAGCGATTCAATCCGAGCCATTCCCATCGCCAGGCATCGCGGCTACTACCATGACCGCCGCCGACTGGATAACCGCCATTTACTTTACCGGAATGATCATTCTGGCTGCTTATTTCCTGTTCCAGATCGGTCGGTTGTTCCTAACCGTAGTTAAAGGCAACGCAGAACGACATGCCGACGGAACTTCCATTGTCCACGTAAGCGGTTCCGCTCCCTATTCCTTTTTCAAATGGATCGTGCTCGATCCTTCAATGCATTCGGGCCTTGCGTTGCGTAACATCATCGCGCATGAGGCCGAGCACGCCCGGCAATGGCACAGCGCGGATCTGCTGCTGGCCGAAATCCAGCGGATTTGCCTTTGGTTTAATCCGTTTGCCTGGATACATCAAAAGCTCGTACAGGAGAACCTCGAATACCTCGCCGACCGGGCCGTTTTAGATAATGGCTTCGAGAAGAAACAATATCAATACAATTTGCTCAACACGGTCATGCAGGCGCGGGAGTTACCTCTGACCAATTCATTCGCTCAGTCGCTCCTCAAAAAGCGGATCAAAATGATGAACCGGAAGCCCTCGCACTATCTGGTTTGGGTTAAGTATGTAGCTGTAATTGCATTGGTTTATATCTCATCGGCATTTGTAGCGCCTTACCGCGAGCAGATTGTCGAACTGGCGCCTGAGGTAATCAGGCCGCTTGTAAAACCGTTGGTGGGTGAGGTTATTGCATCGGCAGGGCCTGAAAGAGATTCGGCTGCATCAGTGTCTACTAAAAAAGATCCGACCGAAAATCCGGAGGACAAGGAAGAAGTTTCCGCGATTTCACAAAAAGAAAATGTAATGGAGCCTGTCAGCGATACGGTTCAAAGCCCACAGGTACCCAAAGTCAAAGGGGTTTTATTGCGGAATGATACATTGTATTGGACCATCACACCTCTGATGACCTGGGATGACATTAATGCGCTGAGAAAATTCGTACATGAATTTGGTGCGGAACTGGCAGTGAATAAGATCCAGTTCGATCCTTTTCAAGAATTCATCACTTCGATATCAGTTCTCACCCAAAGTAGCAAGCGCGGTTCATCAGGATCAGGTTCGCGGGAAGGGGATGGTGAGTTCTCACCAATTGAAGGGTATTCCGGTTATATCCGCAAAGACGGTATCGGAATGGGGCAGCGACCGCCTGCACCATTACAGATGGAGATGGAAAAAGATTATCAGGCCGCATTAGCCATTAAGAAGGGAAAAGAGGTTGACTTTTTTGAGAAAAAGCTGTTTAGCTCTATCGGGCCTAATTCTGGCGGATCAATAGACGAGGGGTTTTTCGATGGCAATGGCAATAAAGGGTTATTGGAGAGAAAAGGCTTCGGGAAGTCAGCGCAAAATACGTTGCTGTTTACCGAGAAGAATGCAAATGCAGAGTTTTACATTAATACCAAGCGCTCGACCCGGGAGGAAGCCAGCAAACTAACCATCGATAAAGTCAAGAAAATTTCTTACAGGGAAGACAACCAGCACAAGACCTATTTTATCATTTATACCAAATAACAGAAGGCGGCCCGAATGAGCCGCCTTCGCATTTTATTACCGTATGATAAGGTACTATTTCAAATTCAGCTCCTCGCCGATCGCTTTCACCTTGTCCTTCAACGAAGCGTAAACGCTGTCGAAATCCTCGTTCTTTTCCAGCGCAGCGCGTACACCCACGTAGAACTTGATCTTCGGCTCGGTACCGGACGGGCGGCAAGTGAATTTCGTACCGTCTTCGGTGAAGAACTGCAACACGTTCGACGATTCGATACCCATTTCTCCGGATGGAATAGCAACCGTATTACCCGATTTGAAATCGGTCGTGGTAAGCGCTTTGTAATCGTCCATTCTTACAACCGGCGATCCTGCGATGGTTTTCGGAGGATTAGCACGGAAATCGGCCATCATTTGCTGGATTTCGTCCGCGCCTGACTTGCCCTTTTTGGTCAGCGAGATCAGCCCTTCGTAGTAGAAACCAAACTGTTTGTAGATTTCCATCAGCATATCGAAGAGACTCAGGCCTTTGTCTTTCGCGTAAGCCGTAAGCTCTGCGATCATCGCGCAGGAAGCGATCGCGTCCTTGTCGCGCACCGCGTCGCCGATCAAGTAACCGTAGCTCTCCTCGCCGCCGCCGATGAATTGCTCCTGGCCTTCTTTCTCACGGATTACCTGTGCGATGTATTTGAAGCCCGTGAGCGTGTTATAGCATTTCACGTCGTAAGCCGCCGCCATCTTGTCGATCAGATCGGTGGTTACGATGGTTTTACACACAAATTGCGTTCCGGTGAGCTTGCCTGCGTCTTTCCATGCATTCAGGAGATAGTAAATGAGCACGCTGGCCGTCTGGTTACCATTCAGCAGCTGGATTTCGCCGTGGTGATTTTTCACGGCAATACCCACGCGGTCGGAATCAGGGTCGGTACCCATTACCAGGTCAGCGTCGATTTCCTTTGCCTTTTCAACGGCTTTGGACATTGCTTCGCTTTCTTCCGGGTTTGGATAAACCACCGTCGGGAACTGGCCGTTACCTTTCGGCTCCGCTTGTTCCTCAATCAGGGTTACCGCTTCAAAACCCATTTTCCCCAACAATTGCGGCACCAGCGTCACGCCAGTTCCGTGCAATGGGGTATATACGATTTTAAGGTCTTTCTGGCGCTCCAATGCACCTTTTGAAATCGAAAGCGAGAGAATATGGTTGATGTATTTTTCGTCCACCTCGGTACCGATCTTCGTGATTTTCGAGGCATCGCCATCAAATTTCACCTGGTCGATCGACGTGATCGCATTTACTTCGTTGATAATGTTGGTATCGTGCGGCGCCACTACCTGTGAGCCGTCGGTCCAGTAAGCCTTGTAGCCGTTATACTCCTTCGGGTTGTGCGATGCCGTTACTACCACCCCGCTTTTGCAGCCCAGCAGGCGTATCGCGAAAGAAAGTTCCGGCGTCGGGCGCAAGCCTTCGAAAAGGTAAACTGAAATACCGTTTGCCGAGAAAATATCCGCGATGATCTTCGCAAACTCATCCGATTTGATACGGCTGTCATAAGCCACTGCCACGCTTTTCGCTTCGTTCGGGAATGCTTTGTTGAGATAATTTGCCAATCCTTGCGTAGCCGTACCTACGGTGTAGCGGTTCATGCGGTTGGAACCAATGCCTATGAGGCCCCTCAATCCGCCTGTTCCGAATTCGAGGTCTTTGTAAAACGCATCCGTCAGTTCAGTATCGTTGCCTTCATCGATCAGTTGTTGAATGGATTGTTTCGTATCGATATCATAATCACCGTTGAGCCAGCTGCTCACTTTGGTCATCACATTCGGTTCCAATTTTGCAGTCATAATCAGTTAAATAGAATTAATTAAGAGAATTTTAAAATGTATGTACCGTCCTTATTTACTAACCTCCAACGGCTCCTTCTCAATCGCAGAGAACTGCTCCTTCGCGGTTTTATGGATCAACTCCGCAACAAGGCCTGTCCAACCTGTCTGGTGGCTCGCCCCGCACCCGCGGCCGTTATCACCATGGAAATATTCGTAAAACAGAACGTGGTCGTTAAAGTTAGGGTCTTTCTGCATTTTCTCATCATGGCCGTACACCGCGCGCTTTCCTTCCGAATCCTTCTTAAAAATGTCGATCAACCGGCAAGCAATAGCCAATGCGGCGTCTTTGATCGTCGTAAGGTTACCGGAATTGGTCGGGTATTCGATCATGAAATCCTCGCCGTAATAGGAGTGGAATTTCATCAGTGAGTCGAAAATGAGGTAATTAAGCGGGAACCAGATCGGCCCGCGCCAGTTGGAGTTACCGCCCATGATGTCGGTCAACGCCTCCGCAGGCGTATAATCGACCTGCAACACCTCACCGTTGATATAAAACTTGTAAGGGTTCTCCTCGTGGTATTTGGACAACGCCCGCACACCGTAATCCGAAAGAAACTCGCTCTCGTCGAGCATCCGTTTCATGATCATCTTCATCCGGTGGCCGCGCAGGATCGACAGCAGCCTGTTTTCTCCCTTACCCGATTCAAACCAACGCGAAATCAGTCTCGCGAGGTCAGGACGGTTGGCCAATACCCATTCAACCCGGCGTTTGAAAATCGGCAGCTTGTCCAGATTCTGCGGATCGAGAATTTCCACCGCAAATAACGGTATCAATCCTACGATCGAACGAACTTTCAATAGAATGCTCTGCCCATTCGGAATATGGATCACGTCGTAATAGAACTGATCTTCCTCGTCCCAAAGACTAATCGATGAGTTTTTGCCTCCAATCGATTCCATCGCGCCTGCAATGTGCAGGAAGTGCTCGAAGAATTTGGAAGCCATATCCTGGTAAACGCCGTGCACGAGCGCCACTTCCACGGAAATGCGGAGCATATTCAGCGTGTACATCGCCATCCAGCCCGTCGCGTCTGCCTGTTGCAACTTACCGCCAAACGGCATCGGCGTCGAGCGATCGAACACCCCGATATTGTCGAGCCCGAGGAAGCCGCCACTGAATATATTGTTGCCGGTATCGTCCTTCTGATTGACCCACCAGGTGAAGTTCAGCAGCAGTTTATGGAATATCTTTTCCAGGAACTCGATATCCCCTACCCCGTTGTTCTGCTCCCGGTCGATCTCATACACTTTCCAGGTTGCCCAGCCGTGTACCGGCGGGTTTACGTCGGAGAAGTTCCACTCGTACGCGGGTATCTGCCCGTTCGGGTGCATGTAGTACTCGCGCAGGAGGATTTCAAGTTGTCTTTTGGCAAAATCGGCGTCTACTCTCGCGAGCGGCACGCAATGGAAAGCCAGATCCCAGGCGGCAAACCACGGGTATTCCCATTTGTCGGGCATTGAAATGATATTGGCCGCATACAAATGCTTCCAACCCGAGTTGCGGCCCCATTTGCGGCCCTGGTTAGGCCCCGGCTGCGCTGGGTCGCCTTTCAGCCATTCATATACATTATAATAATAAAACTGCTTGCTCCAAAGCATTCCCGCGTACGATTGGCGCTGGATCGAGCGGAGGTCGGCATCGGCCACGTCGCGCTGTAAATCATCGTAAAACTCGTCGGCTTCGCGGATTCTTTTGGTAAAAAGGTCTTCAAAACCACCAAAAGGTTCGGAAATAGAATGATTAACAAAACGCAGGCGGAAAGTAAAGCTTTCACCGCCCTTGATAGTTTTGGTAAAACGCGCTGCCGCTTTCGTACCAATATTGTTCGGATTGACCGTGTTGGATTTCTGGCCGCTTACGATATAGTCGTTAATCCCGTCCTTAGGATAAGCCGTGTTATTGGCCGTACCGTAAAGCTTTTTGAAATTCGTTTCGTTCTCACAGAACAGCAGTTCATCCGCGCCGTCGAGGTAAAGGTTATATTTCCCGTGTTTCCGGTGCGTTACTTCGATCAGGCGATTGGAAATACCATTCATGATCGGCTTGTAATTGAACGCCTCGTAGCCCCACGACCAGGTATTCCGGAACATAATCTGCGGCAGCACGGTAATCGGCGCTTCTTCCTTACCCCGGTTGAACACCGTCACTTTCATCAGAATATCCTCCTCATCGGCCTTGGCGTGCTCGATAAAGATGTCGAAATACTCGTCGTTATCGAACACACCTGTGTCCATGATCTCGTACTCCGGGTCCTGTTTGCCGCGCCGGCCGTTTTCCTGGCGCAGATTGTCGTACGGGAATGGCTGCTGCGGGTACTTATACAGCATTTTAGTGTACGAATGCGTAGGCGTGCTATCGAGATAATAATACATCTCCTTCACGTCTTCCCCGTGATTCGATTCCCGGTTGGTCAGCCCAAAAATGCGCTCTTTCAGTATTTTGTCCTTATGGTTCCAGAACCCGAAAGACAGACATATATGTTGCTTGTTATCAGAAAAACCACCGATCCCGTCTTCGCCCCAGCGGTATGCTTTGGAAAGCGCCATTTCGTGGGTAATATAGTTCCAGGCATCTCCATTGCCACTATAATCCTCCCTCACCGTGCCCCATTGGCGCTCCGATAAGTAAGGTCCCCATTTCTTCCATCCCTTGTTTTCTGTTTGAAGACTTAACCTAACTTTTTCAGCTCCTTGTGCCATTAATCCGTCAATTTTTCGAAAGGAATGAATTTCAATAATTACCCAATTTAGAAAACCGGTTTTCAAAAACACCAGAAACCGGAAGAAAATTGAAAAAATTTAACAATCCGGCAACCGGTCGTCTGCGGCCACAAAAAAGCGTATAATCGACTCATAATGAGTCAAAATAAGTAACCCACGAATACTTGCAATTACTGGGCAGGGTTGTCTATTCGGATAATGTCATACGAAACGTCCCCGGCGAAGAAGTACGTAAGCGCAGCCGCCTTTTGCGAGGTTTCGACCAACAGGGGATGCCGGTCGGCGTGTAGCAATTCCTCCACATCCGATACATATTCCTTGAACATCAACGGATTGGGCAATTGATAGAACTGCCCGTCGGCGGCTTTCAATACCGGAACAGGCGTTACTTTTCCACCCGCATTCAACAGGCCATAACGACGCCTCGCTTCGACATAGGCTTCGTCGGTCGCGTCAAAAACGATGTGTTCAACCGGCTTTTCGACGGCTATGTTTGCGGCTATACGCTTATCGAGCGTTTCGAGCAATGCCCGGAACGCCCATGTGTGCTTACCCGAGCGTATACGCTCACGCAGCGACTGGCGCACGAGATAGGTCAATGCCTGGGTTACGTTCAAGCCAATTTCCGCCATTTGTTTGAAAATGAAAGAGGTCGGCGACATTCCCGGGATCGTGTTCGGGTCGTGGAGCAGGATAGTGCCGTTTTCCGTGAGGAAGCCATCGATCCGCACGCAAGCTGTAATACCCAGCTGCTGGAACGTCGCGGCGATCATCTGCTGAATTTCCTGGTTCTTTTCGAGCGAAGTATCTACCGGAATACGCTTGCGGCTGGCACCAGGCTTATATTTTGCATTAAAGTCAAATACCTTCACCATTTTGATCACCTCGCTCGGCGGCAATGCGAGCGGTGAACCGTCGTCGAATTGAATACAGCCGCAGGAAAACTCCTGACCGTTTACAAACTCCTCGACCAGCACCTGGTCTTCTGCATTCGAGCTGCTCAGCAGTGCGTGGTTATTGCCTTCCGAGAAATAGATTTCGAGCTCGCTGATCAGCGTCGTAGGATGGTAGATTGTTTTCCCGTCCAGGATCACCGGGAAACCGATACCTTCATCCAGATTAGCTATTTTTTGGCCCCAGGCCAGCTTTTCGGCTTCATCCAACTCCTTCCAGGTCTCCGCATCGAGCTCAATCTGAAAAAAGCATTGGTTTACGGCCGACACAAATTCCTCCAGAGAATCCTCCTTCACAATCGCCACGCCGATCGACGACCCCTGGTGAGGAGCCTTAATGACCAATGGCAGTCCGAGATGCTTTTTCAAAACCTGAAAAAGCAATGGGTAATCCTTAGGAACCCATTGGCTGTATTTGAGCGTCCAACTCTTTTTCTCCTGCCCGTTTACGAGGGCAATCATTTCGTTTTGTAATATCTTATCAATTCCCACAGCCGACCCCATCAAACCCGGACCGCTGTAAGGGATTTTGTACCATTCCAGCAAGCCCTGGATTGCACCGTCTTCGCAATCGGGCCCGTGCATGGCCAGGAATACGAAATCGAAATGTTCTTTAAATTCAGCCGGCGAAATCAGTTTCCCGATTTCGGCGGGAATACCGGCCGCGGCCAGTTCGGGAAAAGATTCGATGTACGTTTTGAAACCATCTTTTTGAATGCCCGGCGCGGGATAAAACTCCCGGATTTCGGACGAATACATCAATTCCTTTTGCAGCAGAATGAACCTGCCAAAGCTGTCCACAAAAACCGGTACCGGCTCAAAAAGTGACTTATCGAGGTATTCAAATGCTGTTTTACCACCTGCAAATGATATCTCCCGCTCGCGGGAAGGACCTCCAAAAAAAATTCCGATACGCATGTTTGATATTCCTGATTAATGCATTCCAATGATGCCCGCAATATAAGTGACTAATCGGGAGGAATCAATTTCTGCCTATTTACCGCGCGGATTAAAAAGCAAAAAGCAGCTTCCCGTTAAGGAAACTGCTTTTGATCAATATTTGATAGGAATTTTCCGCTGTTATGCCAGCTCAGGCACGTTCGAGGAAACAACCTTATTAATGTAAGGCACCGCTTTGCGGATCGATTCTTCCAAGCCTGCACGGAAAGTCATCGCGCTCATCGGGCAGCTTTGGCAGGAGCCTTGCAGTTCCAGTTTCACAGTCATGTCGTCCGTCAGCTCCACCAATTTCACATCGCCTCCGTCAGCATGCAGGTAAGGACGCACCGTTTCGAGCGCCTGCTCGATCAATTCTATGGTTTTTTCTTTTGAATCCATTGTTAAAAAGTCTGTCTGCTAAGATGCAAGATTATATCCAAAAAATCAAATCATTCAGTTACTAACTACTAAACCTGGATTTCGACCGCTTTGGTTTTCTCGCGCGATGCATTCCGGATCGCTATCTGCTGCGCCAATGCCTCAGCGGCATCCATAAATGCCTCGTTCACGATCTCGTTCGTATCCATTACAGCCGGACGGCCGTCGTCACCCGCCTCACGAATGCCCTGTACCAACGGGATTTGCCCAATCAGAGGCACATCGAACTTATCTGCCAGCGACTGACCGCCTCCTTTGCCAAAAATATGGTATTTGTGGTTCGGCAATTCTTCCGGCGTAAACCAGGCCATATTTTCAATTACACCTAGAACAGGCACATTAATCTGCGGCTGCTTGAACATCGACAGACCTTTCACAGCGTCGGCCAACGCCACTTTCTGAGGGGTAGTTACCACCACCGCACCGGTTACCGGAACAGTTTGGACTAACGTAAGGTGAATATCGCTCGTGCCGGGCGGCAAATCGATCAACAGGTAATCCAGATCGCCCCAGTCGGTATCGCCGAAGAACTGACGCAATGCCTGGCTAGCCATTGGTCCGCGCCAAACCACCGCACTGTCCGGCGGCGTCAGGAAGCCTATTGACATCATTTTGATACCATATTGGCGGATTGGGTTAATATAGTTTTTTCCGTCCTTCGGTGTAATCGTGGGCTGCATATTCTCCGCACCGAACATCACCGGGATCGAAGGGCCTGAAATATCCGCATCGATAATACCCACTTTCGCGCCCGAGCGGTGCAATGCCATCGCGAGGTTGGCGGTAACTGTCGATTTACCTACCCCACCCTTGCCGGACGAGATCGCAATCACGTTTTTCACGCCGGGGATCAACGGGCCCGTGTGGCGGGTAGTCGTCACATTGGCAGTGAGTTTGATGATCACCTCCACCTCCGGACTCAGATGCTCGTGGATCGCATTCTCGCAATTCTTCCTGATCAGTTCTTTGAGGGGACAAGCGGGGGTAGTCAGCACTACGGTAAACCGAACCTGGTTTACACCGATTTCTATATCCTGGATCATACCGAGCGTCACCAGATCCTTTTTCAGATCGGGCTCTTCCACAGTACTCAACGCCTGCAATACTTTTTCTTTATTGATTGTAAATTCTCCCATTATTATGGTTGGTACTTTGACTTGATATTATGCAACACGAAATGCCGCCAATGAGTTTGTTACATTCCCGGAAATTCTCCGATCCTACGTTCCACTTCCTCCATTTCAGCGGAAACATCCACGGTGCGTGAAATAGCATTCAGCTTACTCCACAGCGATTTCAGCATTTTTAAATGCCCCGGCGTAAGGCCATGCTGCGGCCGATGGGCCAGGGTATCCCGAACAGACGCCCATTCGTTCATGAACTTCAAAGAGGCGGCATCGATATAATTTTGTGCAAATGCATTGAAAACGTATTCCTCCGCCAAGCTGCTGGGGTGGATCATATCTTCCTTATAAAAGCGGTAATCGCGCAATTCGTCGATCATGATCTCATAAGACGGGAAGTACTCAACATGCTTGTATTTCTCTGAAAGGCGGTGGGCTACCAGGCGCAATGTCGATTTGCTCACCTGATTGAGCGGAAGCGTATCACGCGTGTGACGCACGGGGCTTACCGTCAGCAGTATGCGCAGCTTGCGGTTATAGGGGATCAGTTTCTGGATCAATTGCTCGAATGCAATCGAAATCTGATCGAAATGAAGGAGCTCTTTGATAAAACGGTCGGCTGGCACTTTGTGGCAGTTGCCGACGATCAGGTTGGTCTTCCGGTGGCGGTACGCATAGGCGGTACCAAGCGTAATCACCAACACATCGGCCTCGGCCAGAAATTCACGGATCTCATCCAACTGGTCGGAAAGCTGTGCATCTAATGCACCCTGTCCCGCGGCCCATTGCGACGAATGGAAATCGTGATGCAGCCAGATCTGATCAGGATTTTGCAGGAACAATGCCGGATTAGGCCTCTTCCCTTCCATCGCATTGTCGAGTATTTTGCATATCGTCAACGGGTTGAACACCGTACCCACCGGATTATTGAGCACATCGAACTTATAACTCCCCAACTGGCTGCCGAGCACCTCGGCAAAGCAGGAGCCGATGGTCAGTATTTTAGTGTGGTGATCAATCTTCCAATCCGGGGCATCCAGGGCAACTTCCGTACTCAACTTTATTTCCTTCATTACATAAAAACGACAAGCGGGCTACAAAATTAAGCATGAAAACCACAGGATTTCACTAAATGCTGGGGTTTAGCAATTTATAATTTGGGTTATAGGAAAATTTTATATGTTTGGCTGCATTTCAGAACACACTATAAACTGTCAAATCTATGGATGAAAGGGGCTACCCGTTCGAAATCGGCGTTGATCGGCTGATTTATAAATTTGAAAGTGTCAGTGAGAATAAAACAATTCTAAAAACTGTTTCTTTTGAGCGGATTGCCGACACCAATATATTCAACCTTGCGTTGCTCGATCCCGTAGAAAATGGTGAATTGAGCGACCAGATAGAAAGTAGAAACGGCGATCTACAGCTAGTACTAGCCACCGTTTTTCAAATAGTCTGTGATTTCTTAAACCGGTTTCCCGACTCCATTGTCAGTTTTCGTGGGAGTGACGCGCGCAGACACAGGTTGTACAGGATTGCCATTTCACGCGAACTGGCTAACGTAGCTGGGAAATATGAAGTATATGGCATCACAGCCATACAAGAAGTGGTTTTCTTTGCGCCGAATGTAGATTACGAACATTATTTTATCAAAAAATTATAGCTATGAACAAGCGACAAGATTTCAAACTAACTCCGGAACAACAGAAAATAGTTGACGAAAAAGTAAGGGTGCTTACGGAGGCCGTAAAAAACGTTGACTTCAATAATTTACCAAAACGCGAAAGCCATCCGGATATTTCCAAGTCGGCAAATGGTTCAAAACATACCGGAAAAGCATAAAGGCAGACTCATTACCATGCTAGAAACCATCATACCTCTTCGCCGACTTACGTTGGCGATGTTTATCACCGCGATTTCCACAGTAGCTGGCTGCGCCCAACCCTCGGAAAAACCAAAAACAACCGCGCAACAATACGAATTCGCCCCCACCCCATCCTGGCAGGACGAGTTCAACACACCCGGCAAGCCCGACCCTGCCAAATGGAGCTACGATCTCGGCGACCATGGCTGGGGAAATAATGAGCTGGAAAACTATACCGAAAAAATCGAGAACGCTAAAGTCGAAAATGGCAACCTGGTAATCACGGCCATTAAGGAACCCTCAGGCAAGCAGCAGTACAGTTCGGCGCGGCTGGTGTCGAAAGGGAAAGCGGATTTTACGTATGGAAAATTCGAGATCAGGGCGAAGCTGCCAAAGGGGCGCGGGACCTGGCCGGCAATCTGGATGCTCGCAAGCGGCAACAGTTACGGCAATAAAGGCTGGCCGGATAATGGCGAGATCGACATTATGGAGCACGTGGGCTTTGACCAGGACCGGCTGCATGGGAATATCCATACGAAAGCATTCAACCACGCGATTAAGACCAACAAAGGTAACAATGTGATCGTGAAAGGACTTTCGGAAGATTTTCATGTGTACACGTGCGAATGGACGCCCGAGACGGTTAAGATACTTGTCGATGGAAATGCCTATTTCACATTCCAAAAGGAAGCGACCTACCAATGGCCGGAATGGCCATTCGACAAGCCGTTTCATTTAATTTTAAATGTCGCAGTAGGTGGCAACTGGGGTGGGCAAAAGGGCGTGGATGACAGCATTTTCCCGCAAAAAATGGAGGTCGATTACGTGCGCGTGTACCCGCTCGTGACGAAGTAGCAGCTTTGAAAATCCAGTGCACGGAAGTATCTTGCACCATGGATCATTTCGTTGTTTCGGCCAGGAAGTATCGTCCCGTCACCTTTGATTCGGTGGTGGGTCAATCACACATCACTACCACATTAAAGAATGCCATTCGCACCAATCACCTCGCACAAGCTTTCCTTTTCTGCGGTCCGCGCGGGGTGGGAAAAACTACGTGCGCGCGTATTTTGGCCAAAACCATCAACTGCCAGAACCTGGGAGATGATGTAGAGGCCTGCGGCGAATGCGAGTCTTGCGTGAGCTTCCAGAACAACGCTTCCTTTAATATCCACGAGCTCGATGCGGCTTCCAACAACTCCGTGGAGGACATTCGTAACCTGATCGACCAGGTGCGCTACCCGCCCCAGACCGGAAAGTACAAGATCTATATTATTGATGAGGTTCACATGCTTTCGCAGGCTGCTTTCAATGCATTCCTGAAAACATTGGAAGAGCCGCCGTCGTATGCCATTTTCATCCTTGCCACGACGGAGAAACACAAGATCCTGCCGACGATCCTTTCGCGCTGCCAGATCTTCGACTTCAACCGCATTCAATCGAAGGACATCGCGCATCACCTTGCCGATATTGCCCAAAAGGAAGGTATCAATGCGGAACATGAAGCCCTTGAACTGATCGGTCAGAAAGCCGATGGCGGTTTGCGCGACGCGCTTTCGATGTTCGACCTTAACGTCACGTTTTCCACCAACAACCACCTCACTTACGCGGCGGTGCTGGAAAACCTGCACATTCTCGACTACGATTATTATTTCAAAATCACGGACGCGCTCACAGCGGGCAGCATTGCACGCTCGCTGGTGTTGTTTGATGAAATTTTAAGAAAAGGGTTCGACGGCCACCTGTTTGTCATAGGCCTTCTGGAACACTTCCGGAACCTGCTCGTGTGCAAAGACCCGGCGACGGTAACCCTGTTACAGGTTTCTGAATCTGCCGAGCGGAAATACCTTGAACAGTCCTTAATGGCCGATCTCAGCTTCCTGCTCTCGGCGCTGAGCATTACGGGACAATGCGATATCAATTATAAATCGGCGAAAAACCAGCGGTTGCATGTGGAGCTCTGTCTCATGAAACTCGCCAATTTGCCCCAGGTTCTTCAACTTCATTCTCTTGCTGCCGTTGATGAAACGGCAAAAAAAAAAGTTGAGCCTCAACAATCCCTGAACAGTTCGGCAGCTCCATCACCGGCAGCACCTCAACCTGCGGCGTCTGCCAATACCCAGTCGAACGGAAGTGCTTACGCGAATGTACCCGCACAACCGGCAGCTGCATCACAACAAGTAACTCCACAGCAAGCTGCTCCCTCACGCCTGAAAAGCACCGTTTCGCTGACGCAATCGCTCACTCCACCGGCACAGCAACCTGCAAAGCAAAGCAATGTCGAGGCTTCTGTTGAATATGCCGCTGCTCCAAATGGTGCGAAAAGAGAAGAATTAACACTGGCAAACTTGCAGCGTTTCTGGTACGAATTCTCCCAAAAACGCCTGCAAGCCGGGAATTCAACGACGGAGCAAATCACATTGAACCGTGAAATTCAGCTGAATGGTACCGTTATCGAAATCGCGCTCGACAATGATCACCAGCAGGATGCAGTAATGAATATGCGGTATGAGTTGCTGGGTTTCCTAAAATTACGGCTGGATGCGCCCAAACTGGATATTAATCCCCGCGTAGCACCACAAGAGGTAAACAGGCTGCCTTACACGCCTGCCGAGAAATTCAACTTTTTAGCAGAAAAAAACCCTTATTTACTCGAATTGAAGCAAGCGCTGGGGTTGGATGTGGATTTCTAATGTTGGGAGAGCTTCCTTTTCAGAAACAGTTTGTGCAAATGAAGTACTTGCGGGATCAGCTCGGAAGCATCGTCATTATTCACAATATAATCGGCTATTTCCCGCCTGGATTCATCAGAAACCTGCCGCTCGATAATCGCCCTGATTTCCTGCTCCGGGCGTTTGTCCCTTTGCAATATCCTCTGAACTCGTAACTCGACCGGTGCTTCCACTACCACGACGACGTCTACGGCATTTGCATGCCCTGCCTTGGCCATAATAGCCGCCTCCTTCAACACATATGGCGCTCCCGCATTTTGCATAACCCATGCTTTCGTGTCACTGAGTACAACAGGATGAATGATCGCATTCAGTTCTTTCAATAACGGCTCATTCCTGAAAACCCTGGAAGCGACGTAGCGTGTGTTATACATTCCCCCGCTATCATAAGCCTCATCACCAAGCAATGCTATTACCTTCTCCCGAATCTCCGGATCGTTGTTGGTAAGCCATTTGGCACGACTGTCGGCATAGTAAACGGGAATATCCAGACATTCGAATAACCGGCAAACCATACTTTTACCAGAACCAATACCCCCGGTAACACCTATCAGAAGCGGAAGATCCATATGATTATCAGTCAAATGAGGGAATAAGCTATTGCTGTGGCGGTGCGATGAGGAATTGCGCAACTTCGAAGCTCACGTAAACATCACGATGGCTCACTTCCACCAATGGGGAAACCGGCAGCGGGATAGGCAAACTCTCATCGTAATTGTTCTGAATTTTAGGCGTAGGCACGCGTACCTTGATCGTATCCGGGAAAGTTTTAATCAGTGAAACCGGTCCGTCCACTGAAATAAGTGACGGTGAGACATTAATGAAGCTGGAAATCACATAGCCTTCACGTACATCAATGCCCGCACTATCGACGCGAATAGGAATAATTTTCCTGATTTTAGGCTCAAAATTCAGTTCAAAAGTATCTGCTACCACATAGTTGACATGCAGATTAGGGAACATTTCCGTGATCTGGTCGGTGAGCGTGGTCGAGTTGATAAAACTGGACACCGTCGGATTCTGAACGCGGTAAACTACCGGATTGGCATTAAAATTCAGCCAGGATTTTTGAAGCAAAGTCCAGCCATCTCCCGTTACATTCACCGAAATCCGTTTGGGAAGCGGCTGCATCGGCACATAGGCTGAGTTATCATACTCGATCGACAGCGGATAATTCAGTTTAAGGGAATAATTGTCCTTATTGAGGACATTCATTAACCAAAAAAAGGATGCTGCAAGCAAGCATCCTATAAACGTTTTGATCCTGTTCTGGTTGGGTGGGACTTGACTCACAACAATTTTGAAAATGCATGCATTAGCAGGAATGCATGCCGTTCATGATTAGTTTTACCCGGCAATGGTACGCGAAATGGCCGATTTTTCGACCGTCAGTTTCACTCCTTTGTCCAACTCAAGCGTAACCGTCGATTCTTCCACTGTATAAATTCTGGCGTGGATACCGCCGATCGTTACCACCTCGTCGCCTTTTTTCAGGTTATTGAGCAATTCTTTCTGTTCCTTCTGCTTTTTCTGCTGCGGACGGATCATGAAAAAGTAAAATACCCCGATAATACCGACCCACATCACGACCTGGTAAATCATGCCCTGGGAGCCGCCGGCTGCTTGTGCTAAAATAGAATAATTCATTGTAGTAGATGGGTTGTATAAATATTACTTCTTCGCCGTCGTCGAATCTGCGACGGCCGGCTGAGGTGCTGCATTTACAATACCTTTCAGCCTTAATTCCGTATTAGCCGGTTCCGTATTGGCGTAAACAGTGATCGTTTTGACCTGCGGGCCAGCTTTGTGCTTGCTATCGAAACGGACCTTGATACTCGAAGTCTGTTTCGGCCCGATCGGATCCTTCGGCCACTCGGGCGTGGTACACCCGCACGAAGAGCTGATGTTATTGAGGATCAACGGATATTCGCCATCGTTACGGAATTTGAATTCGTGTTCCACAATGGCGCCTTCCTGGATCGTACCGAAATCATATTCCGTGCTGTCGATCAAAGCAAAAACAGGCAGCTTTGAATTTGCCTGTTTTTCTTCACCATTCTTTTCATTTTTGGAGCAACCGGAAAAAGCCAGCGCTATTCCCAGAAACGCGAAAAGGGCTATTTTTTTCATAGGTCATTCGCTGGCCTGGCCCTTGATCTGCGCCATCAGGCGGTCTACGTCTTCCAGAAGCTTTTCGGCTTTTTCACGCGCATCATTCACAACACGCTCGCCTTCAGTCCTGGAAAAATTGTCAGGCAAGTCCTTCTTATCGACCAGGTCCTGAATCACTTCTTGCAATTTCTCACGGTACTTGGACAGTCTGTACGTCAATTGGGTACGTAGCACCTCTCCTTTGTCGGGAGCATAAAGGATACCCAATGCTGCACCGGTGGCAGCGCCTGTCAGAAATGCGATTAAAGTATTACTGGTTTTACTCATGGTTTCTGCTGTTTTTTTGCTGCAAACGGGTGTCAGCTCATGTATTTATAATGGCCTCCAAAAATTGTTCCATTATACCCGGCCCCAATTTCGGCAGCTTTTACTTATTATCAATCAATCCGCGCCCGCTTTTTCTGATCACGCCTTCTTTGGCCAGTTTCACTGAAAGCACGTCCAGGACGCCATTCACAAACTTACCACTTTTTGGGGTACTGTACCTTTTCGCGATCTCAATAAACTCATTAATGGTGACTTTCACCGGGATACCAGGGAAATGAATGAGTTCAGCAAGAGCTGTTTTGAGGATAATAAGGTCCACCAGCGCGATCCTTTCCAGCTCCCAGTTTTTCAACTGGTCTTCCAGATAAACATCGTACTGATCGCTTTCTTTCACTACGATCTTGCAAAGTTCCTCAACAAACGCCCGGTCTTCTTCCCAGTCCTTGGTAAGCGGTGCGAGCTGGAAGGTATGTGCCAAATCGGCAGTACGCAAAGTTTTGATCGCAAGGCTGCGGATCAACTCGCTATGGTCTGCCCAATAAAGATCGCGTTGTTCGAGGTATTCGAGCGATACCTCGTGTTTGAGGATAATCTGACGCAGTACGTGCTGAATAATTTCCTGGTCTTCCTCCGGCGTATGAGTCGCCGATTTACAATATGTTTCGTAGGTTTCGTCCTTCCGCAAACCTTCCCGGTAAATCTTCCGGATCAGATTCATTTCGTTGGTCCAATTGATACCGCTGCGGATAATCTCCTCTTCCAGCGCCTTATCTTCCTGCAAAACCTTGATCACCCGGTTGGTATCCAGTCCCGAATCTTTGGGGAATGGCGCCTCCGGGTCGTCGTACCTGCGCTCGCGGTCGATTTTTGCCTGGTGTGAAAGTTCGATCAGCATCGACAGGATCCGAATGAAATCGGCGTAAATCGTTTCCGTTTCATTCAAAACCCTTCTAACGAGTTTTTCTCCATCCGTATTAGTCTGCCGGTTGTATGCTTCATAGGCTGTCTGGGCCACTCTCAGCACGCGATCGGGAAGCTCTTCATCACCGTTGGGCTTACCATTTTTAATAAACTCGTCGAGCGTCATGTTCGCGAGCCGCTTCATGCCCGAAAGCTTTTTCTTGTCCTGAAACTCCATCGAGTTAAGGTCAGGAGCAAATGCCTCTTCAATTTGATCGAGTGCCAGTAAACGGTTCGCATCGGCTGTGAGCTGCCGCGCATAAAGTGCCTGAACCGCTTTGGTTCTTAGTAATCTTCTATTCAGCATATGCCGGAATACTATTTGGATAAAAGGTACAGTAAATCAAAGAACGTGTCTGCGTGTCTTACAGGGCCATTTTGCATTGTACCCTGCACTAGTTGTTTTTAAAATCGACCGCAAAATTAGACTATTTTGTTCACAATCGGAAAATTGGGATGCGTCGTTTTAATTTTGCAACGTTTTGGTAAAATAGGATGTTGCTCAGAAAGCGTCCTGCGCCGTCGACAAAAATCTGAACAGGTGAAAGCACTAAAATCCCTTAACAAGTATTTGTGGAAATATAAATGGTACCTCATCCTGGGTATCATTTTTACGATCGTATCCAATCTTTTCGGCATTATCCCCGCCCAGCTCGTACGCTACGCGCTCGACCTGGTGATCGAAACACTCGATATTTATTATCTCTACAATGGCGTATCGCTGCAAAGTGATATGTATGACATTTTTGCGTTCAGTATTCTGCTCTACGGCTTCCTGATCCTGCTCATGGCGCTACTCAAAGGGATATTCCTCTTTCTGGTGCGTCAAACGATCATCGTCATGTCGCGTCATATCGAATTCGAGCTTAAAAACGACATTTACCAGCATTACCAAACGCTCCCCGCGGCTTTCTTCCGTCGCCACAGCACCGGCGATCTCATGGCGCGCATCTCGGAAGATGTGAGCAACGTTCGCATTTACGTCGGCCCAGCACTCATGTACGGCATTAACCTCATCGTGCTGTTTTTCCTGGTCATCTCCTACATGATTTCCGTCAGCCCGAAACTGACGCTGTATGTGCTGTTGCCGCTGCCAGTGCTTTCGGTAAGCGTATATGTGGTCAACAGCATGATCATGAAACGCTCACAGGAAATCCAGAAGCAGCTTTCAGCACTTTCAACTTATGTGCAGGAGGCATTTTCAGGAATACGGGTGATCAAATCGTTTGTTCAGGAAGACCGGTCTTATGCTAATTTTCAAAAGGAGGCCGAAGTTTTTAAGACCAAATCCCTTGGGCTGACGAAAGTCGATGCATTCTTTTACCCCATGATTGTCCTTTTGATCGGCCTGAGCAACATCCTGGTCATTTATGTTGGTGGTCAGGAAATTATCAATGGTCGTCTCACACCAGGTAATATCACCGAATTCATATTGTATGTCAACATGCTTACGTGGCCTGTAATGGCATTGGGGTGGACTACGAGCCAGATCCAGCGCGCCGCATCGTCGCAGCTGCGGATCAATGAGTTTTTGAATAAAAAAACGACATTGGTATCCGAGAAAAACGTGAGCAGATCGCTGGACGGGAAAATATCGTTTCGCCACGTGGGCTTCGTCTACCCTGATTCCGGCATTAAGGCTTTACACGATTTTGATCTGACAGTCGAAGCCGGCGAAAGCGTAGCGATCCTCGGCACGACCGGCTCGGGCAAAAGCACGCTAGCCCATTTACTATGTCGCCTCTACGACCCCACCGAGGGACAAATATTGATCGACGACATTCCGATGAAGGATTATGACGTTCGCGGATACCGCCGCCAGATCGGCTACGTGCCGCAGGATGTGTTCCTTTTCTCGGATAGCATTGAAAACAATGTGCGGTTCGGCACCGAAGACATGCCTTTTGAGCGAATTGAGCAAGCCGTGAAAGACGCCGACCTTTACAATAATATCAAAGATTTCCCGCAAGGCTATGAAACCATGCTCGGTGAAAGAGGTATTACGCTTTCCGGCGGCCAGAAACAACGCCTTTCCATCGCCCGCGCCATCGCCCGCGACCCGAAAATCCTTGTCCTCGACGACTGCCTTTCTGCCGTCGATACCAACACAGAGAACATCATCCTCAACAATATGAAAAGGATCATGGACCAGCGCACCTCCGTGATCATTTCCCATCGTGTTTCCTCCGCAAAACTGGCCGATAAAATCGTGGTCCTCGACGAAGGCCGCATTGTCGAGCAAGGCACTCACGCGGAGCTTATGGCGCTGAATGGCGCTTATAAGGAGCTGTATGAGAAGCAGTTAATTTCAGAGGAGGTGTAAAATACAACCTACGCTTGAAATGCAATAGTGGTTGATTAACTTTGAATACTCACAAAAAAGTTAACCAATCACGCTATGCATTACACAGTCACAATCGATGTCCTTAACGACAATGCGCTCGACCTTTTAAGAAACCTCGAAAATCTCGGTCTGATTCGTCTGCATGAGAGCACGCTGCAAATGAAGGATACAAGCGGCATACGTTTTCTGAAAGGCAAAATGACCAAGCAGCCCGTTGAGGAAATTGAGCGGGAATTTAGACGATTACGCGGCAAATGAATCAAGCCTATCTTTGGGACACTAACATTGCCGTCTACTATCTTCAACAGCAGCTCCCTCCACTATGCAGGGAACATAATGGATGATATCGCCGGAAATTCCCGAATCTGCTTTTCAGTAATCACCGAAATAGAACTATTCAGCTGGAAAACAGCCGCTCAATTTGACTTTGACTTAGTCAATATGTTTGTAGACATGTCGCTTCTGTTTGAGCTCAAAAAAGATATCAGAAAAAAGGCATCTGAGTTGCGCAGGCAATATGATTTGGAACTATCTGATGCGATTGTCGCAGCTACTGCCATAGTTCACGGGCTTACTCTGATTACAGATAATACAAGAGATTTCGCCGGAATCGAAAACCTAAGCTTGCTTAACCCGTTCGATCCACAATAGCTGCCGTCCCTATTTAACCAGCTTCTTCACCTCCTGCCTCAGCTCCCGCATTTCCTGGTACAGGCCTTGCAAACTTATTTCCGTCTTGTCCTCTTCCAGGTTGAAAGACAATTTACTATTCACCTGCCATATTTCGCGGATCTCATTACGATCAACACGGATCGGCACATAATCAGGGTTGAGCGATATCAGGTTCACGAAAGACGAATCCTTTTCCTTGCGGACTTTTTTGACCAGGACGCTGTCAATGGTGATAATCACATACATATCCTTATCATTCATCGCATTCCAATCGTCCACCGCCCGGGCCCAGATCCATTCACCCGACTGCAACGCCGGTGTCATACTATCGCCATCGACCTGAAATCCTCTGAATGTCGCATTACGGTATTCCGGTAACGGTATTGTAAAGGCCGGCAATGCTTCGAACCACTGGGCATCACCGATATTATTGGGATAACCGGCCGCAGCTTTCGCGCTAACAAGCACGATATTGTCCTTACCTGCATTATCGACCGTCACCACCTTCGGGTTGACGAATACTTTATCCGCATACAGGTATTTCTGCGGGCTGTCGCCGAACAGCCAAAGCGGATTGATGTGGTACTTTCTGAGCAATTCCTTCACTACCTGCCCGGGTATGCGCGTACGCCCCCGCTCGATGTCTGCGGTCGTTGCGCTGATGCCCAGTTCCTCCGCGAATGCTGCCTGGGTCAGATTAAGTTCCTCCCTAATTTGTTTGAATCGCCTGAATTCTTCATCAATAGCCATAAGCATGTGTGATGATTACCGGTTTACAATGTCTTGACTCCTCAAACATACAAATATTTTGGAATATTTCCTTTCATCAAATGGACATGATCCATATATTTGGAATAAATCCATAAATTTGTAAAAACTCCAACCACCAGTGGACCGTGCCATATTACATTTTGACCTGGATACCTTTTTCGTATCTGTAGAGCGCAAGCAGGACAGCCGGCTTGAAAACAAGCCCATACTCGTGGGCGGTACCGGCGACCGCGGAGTGGTAGCGGCTTGCAGCTACGAGACGAGGCAATTTGGCGTGCATTCCGGTATGCCCATGAAAATGGCCAGGATGCTATGCCCCGAAGCGACCGTTATCCGTGGAAACGGGGAAGCATATTCCAAACAGTCGAAGGAAGTGAGCGAGATCATCAGCCAAAATGTCCCGGTATTTGAGAAAGCAAGTATCGACGAATTTTACGCGGACCTGTCGGGAATGGACAAATACCACAGTTGCTACGGAATGGCCAGCGAGCTCCGGCAGCGGATTATCCGTGAAACCGGCCTGCCGATTTCATTTGGACTGGCTACCAATAAGCTGGTTTCGAAAGTCGCCACCGGGGAAGCCAAGCCGAACAACCAGCTCAAAGTAGATGCCGGGCAGGAAAAGCCGTTTTTGGCCCCAATGGAAGTACAAAAAATTCCGATGGTCGGTGAAAAAATGAATCAGACACTCAACAACCTCGGCATCCGGTATGTGAAAACAATCCAGGAAATGCCGATGGAGATAATGGGGCAGGTTTTAGGAAAAAACGGGGTCTCGCTCTGGAACCGCGCTAACGGGCTCGACAACTCCCCTATTGTCCCATTCCACGAGCGTAAATCCATTTCCAGCGAGCGGACATTCGGAAAAGATACCGGTGATGTGAGGAAAATGCGGGAAATGGTGCGCGCAATGGCCGAAACACTGGCTTACCAGTTGCGGACCGGTGAAAAGCTGACGTCCTGTGTTTCAGTCAAAATCCGCTATTCCGATTTCAATACGTTTTCCAGGCAGTTGAAAATTGCATACACCTCCGCGGACCATGTGCTGATCCCGCATATCGAACGGCTCTTCGATCAGCTTTACAACCGGCGGATGATGGTGAGATTGGTCGGGGTGAGTTTCAGCGACCTGGTAACCGGAAATTATCAGATTAACCTCTTCGACGACACCGAAGAGCGGCTGAATCTCTATCAGGCAATGGATTACATTAAGACCAAATACGCATACAACAAAGACGGGGACCAGATACTGACCTGGGCCAGTACAATGGGAATTTCGGATATCGGCGCCATGGGAAACCCATTCAACGGCGAACCGCCCATTATTCCGGCGCATCGAAATGCCTGATTGTGATCAGGCAGCCTTTGGCTGCAACGTTTTTATTTCATTCAATTCCTCAGAAATCAAATGCTGTCCTTCTTCAATATCGTAGTCGTCCTGCAGACCGAGCCAAAACTTGGGTGTCGTGCCGAAATATTTGCTAAAACGCAGTGCGGTATCGGCAGTGACCCGTCTCCTCCCCTTGATAATCTCACTGATCCGTGTTTGGGGAATGCCCGTCTCTTTCGCCAATCGATAAGCAGAGATGCCCATTGGTTCCAGAAACTCTTCCATTAAGACTTCTCCTGGATGAATATTGTTTAGTGTTTCCATTGCTGTTTAATGATAATCGATAATTCTAACCTCAGCAGCATTACCATCCAACCATTTGAACACGATCCGCCATTGATCATTGATACGTATGCTATAAAACTCTTTCAGGCTTCCGGGGAGCTTTTCCAGCCTGTTCGACGGAGGGATACGTAAATCCGCAAGGTTTTGTGAGTTATGGAGCATTCTTAGCTTCCGTCTCCCTACTTGCTGAATTTCCAACGGCAGCTTCCCGACCCGCTCGCCGAGCCATATTTTTTCGGTTTCCTTCGAAGAAAAGCTTGTGATCATATCGGGCTGCCGGCACGCGTTAGTAACGCCAAAAGTAAGTACTCAGTTCCGCTTTTCAAATACTCATGTTACTCAACTGTCACTCTTATTTCAGCCTTCGATTCGGGACGATTCCCGAGGATGAACTTCTTGCGCTTTGCCGGGAGAATGGATACGACTGCGTCGCGCTGACGGACATTAACAACACCTCGGGTTGCCTGAATTTCATTCGCATGGCGCCGAGGTTCGATATTAAACCCATCGTCGGGATCGATTTCCGCAATGGCGTGACGCAGCAGTTTGTGGCATTGGCGAAGAGCAATAGCGGTTTTCAGGCTTTGAATAGCTATCTGTCTGCTCAGAAACTGACGGACGCCCCGTTTCCCGACCGCGCACCGGAAATGGAACAGGTGGCATTTATTTATCCTTTTGAAAAACTGAACAAAGAGCGCCGTGAGCAATTCCGCCCCAACGAGTACGTCGGTATTTCCATACAGGACCTGGATAAACTGCATTACTCGCCTTTACACCGGTTCATGGACAGGCTGATCATTCAGCAGCCATTGACTTTCCGGAACAAAAAGGATTTCAATGCACATCGGCTGCTGCGGGCAATCGATGGCAATACGCTGTTGAGCAAGCTCACTACTGACGAAACTGGCAAAGAGAACGAGCAGATCGTACAAGCGAGAGTTTTGAAATATCATTTCAAACAAAAAGACTTCCGGACTATCCTCGAAAATACCCGCAAGCTGATGGACGAATGCAACATTCAGTTCAGCTTCGGAAACGAGCGTGAGCACCAGAACCTGAAAGTTTTCAGCAAAAATGAGGAAGAAGATTTCAAAAGGCTGAGATCCATGAGCTACCAGGCGCTTGGTTACCGGTATGGCGATAATATTACCGATGAAATTTTCGACCGCATTGCCAAGGAACTGGACATGATCCGGCAGCAGAATTTCGTGCCGTTCTTTCTCGTCAACCACGATATTGTGCATTACGCCCGGCGGAAGGGCTATTACTATGTCGGTCGGGGCAGCGGGGCTAACAGCATCATTGCCTATTTGCTTAACATTACCAATGTCGATCCCATCGAACTGGATCTCTATTTCGAGCGCTTTATCAACCTCCACCGCAAAAACCCGCCCGATTTCGATATCGATTTCTCCTGGCGCGACCGCGAGGATGTGACGCGCTACATTTTTGATACTTACGGCAAAAATGGCCAGGCAGCACTGCTCGCGACATACAGCACTTTTCAGCACAGCTCGGCCGTTCGCGAACTGGGGAAAGTATTCGGTTTACCCGCGTATGAAATCGACGCATTAAGCAATGGTAAATATGACCCGAAAAAGCTCGATCAATTCTCGGGTCTGGTGATCAGGTATGCCGACTATTTCCAAACCAACAACCAGCCGAACCATTTGAGCATCCACGCCGGCGGCATCCTCATTTCGGAGCGCCCCATGCATTATTTTACCGCCACCGATGTACCGCCGAAGGGCTTCCCCACCACGCAATTCGACATGGTGATTGCCGAGGATGTCGGACTGAATAAATATGATATCCTGGGCCAGCGCGGACTTGCGAAGATCAAGGAGACGCTTGAAATCATCCACTACAACCGCCCTGACGCGGCAGATTTCGACATTAACGACGTCCGGAAATTCAAAACCGATCCGAAGATCAACGATCTGATCAGGCAGGCGCAGTGTATCGGCTGTTTTTATGTGGAATCACCGGCCATGCGGATGCTGCTGAAAAAGCTGGAAGTCGACAACTACCTTGGACTCGTGGCGGCTAGCTCTATTATCCGGCCCGGCGTAGCAAAAAGCGGCATGATGCGTGAGTACATCCTGCGCCACCGCCATCCGGAAAAGCGGAACGAAGCCCACCCGCGCCTGCTCGAACTGATGGAAGAAACATACGGCATTATGGTGTACCAGGAAGACGTGATCAAGGTCGCGCACTACTTTGCCGGGCTGACCCTCGGCGAGGCGGATGTGATCCGACGCGGCATGAGCGGCAAGTTTCGCGGGCGCGAGGAGTTTGAGCGCGTTAAAAAGAAATATTTCAAAAACTGCCGGAGCAAAGGCTACGACGAAGAAATGACCATGGAGATCTGGAACCAGATCGCCAGTTTCGCCGGATTTGCCTTTGCCAAAGGGCATTCCGCGTCCTATGCCGTCGAAAGCTACCAGACATTATTCCTGAAAGCCTATTTCCCGTTGGAATTTATGGTAGCCGTCCTCAACAATGGCGGCGGCTTTTACGCGCCCGAGCTGTACATACACGAGGCTCGCATGCTGGGGGCGCTCGTACATGCGCCATGCGTGAACCACAGCGAAGCCCAGGCGACCATCGAAGGACATGATATTTACCTGGGCATGCAGTTCCTGAATGCATTGGAAGAAAAAACAATCGAAAGGATTCTCAACGCGCGCAAGCAGGACGGCCCGTTCACTTCACTCAACGATTTCCTCGACCGCGTGCCTATTTCAATCGAACAGTTGACGATCCTGATCCGGATCGACGCCTTCCGGTTTACTGGTATTGGTAAGAAAACGCTGCTTTGGAAGGCGCACTTCCGGCTGAGTACAACACCCGTGAAAGTGCCTCAAAAGCAACTATTTCATACTGAAATCAGGGACTTTAACTTACCGGAGTTTCATTCTTCCATTCTCGATGATGCCTATGACCAGATCGAATTGCTCGGCTTTCCTCTTTGCAGCCCTTTCAATTTGCTGAAAAACCCGTTGCCCAAGAGTGTTATGTCGCGCGATCTGCACAATTATATCAACCAGGAAGTGGTACAATACGGCTACCTGGTAGCTCTCAAAAACACCCGTACGAACCGGGGCGAATCAATGCAGTTCGGCACATTCCTGGATTACGAGGGGCAATTTATCGATACCGTCCATTTCCCTACGGCCACGGCCAAAGTAAATGGATCAGTCAAAGGCGTTTACAAGATCCGCGGTGTTGTGACTGAAGAATTCGGCTTCCTCACCGTGGAAGTGGCGGAAATTACACGGATGGAATCGGCGGCGCGCTGATGCCGCCCGTGGCACGCGCGGGAGCTACTTCCGAAATAAGTTCCATGAAAAGCCCGATCAATAGGCCATTACGCACATTCAGAATGACAACCATCAGCAGTTGCTTTGAAATCAGGTTATAGTAGTGCCCGGGAAATATGAATACGGTGAGCATCAACGCGACGGTGAAAATCACCGAAGCCCTGAACCTGCAAAAAGGGATCAGTGGCAGCAGCCAGATCAGGTATTGCGGGGAAAGCACTTTGTTGAGAAGGATGAACAAAAGTATCTGCGCCGCCGCCCCCGCATTCAATTGCCGGAATGTGATTCTTCCCGAAGTCGAAGCAGTTTTATAAAATGCCCAGGCAAGGAAACTCGCCATCAGGACAAAGCAAAGCGGCGTCATGATATTAATGCATTGCAAAACAGGGCCTGAAAGCGGCGTTACGAGGTGCATGGCGCCAAAGCTGTGAGCAACATCCAGCTTTACCAGCCCGGTTTGTTCTAAAAGCAATAAAATTCCCCCGGCCAGGCTTTCAATTTGAATGCCGCGCAACAGATGGTAATGCATAAAGTCCCAGGCAGCGTCCATTCCGGCCCAGGCAATACCCCCCGCGATTGCTCCGCCGATGCAACCGCACCCCGCTACCAGCCAAATCCACTTCGTAATATCCCTGTTAAAAAGACAATATAGCCCAAAGACCGGCATCAGCACAATGCTGTACAATTTCGCAGCAACAGAGGCCATCAGCGACATACCCGAAATGAACGGTCTGCATGAAACGTTCGCAACGGCAAGCGCGGTAAGCATTGCCGGAAAAGGATCAAAGCGAAAAAGGAAGAGCGGAAGAAAGAACAACGTCGCGACAAAAAAGCGCGGAAGTGCCTTGCCGGTGGTATCCGATTTGGCAATAATCCATGCAATGCACACTGCCAGTCCCAGATTTTGTACTACAAACCAGCAAACATAACTTTCGAACGAACCTTCCGCCAACTGGCTCAAAACACCCGGCAGCAGAATGGGTATCAGTGCAAAAACGGGGTACTCGATGCGGAAATCGCGAAACGGCATTTGCCCATCCAACATTTTCAATGCAATACCGTGGTAAAGTTTAAGGTCCTGGATGTGGCCGTGGAATCGGAAAAACAGATAATAACTTTCCAGCGCCAGGTAAACCAGGATCAATGCCAACACCAGACCATGGCGCGGATTTTTTGTAAGGTATTTTCTTAGTACAGCATTGTCGTGGACAAGCTGCATGCCGGGAATTCTGAATTCAGACATAATCGGACGTTTTACGGGGGTTACATCCTTAACTGGTGTGGGTATACGGCAGTAATCATACGCTCCGGATAATTCTCCGGTTACATTTCCGTTGTTAGTCTGTTTTTGAAGAAATTTTATAAAACTAGCTATTTCTCCCTGTCTTCCAAACTATTGACCGCCAACTATTATGACAGCACGTAACGTTTTTGCATTCTTTATGACCGCCTGCATGCTTTCTTGCACAGGAAAATCGGATTCGGAAAAAAACCGAACCATCGACACTACTACCAAGGTTGCATTAGCTCCCGGGGGAAAGTTATCTCATTGCTACATATATAAAACAAAAAAGGATTCCGCATTGCTGCGCGTCGACATCCTCGAAGACGATATGCTTGTCGGTAAACTTTCATATGCGTTTTTTGAGAAGGACCGGAATGACGGGCAATTAACAGGAGTAATGGAGGGCGACAAAATTTTCGCACACTACACATTCAATTCTGAGGGTACAAAATCTACACGGGAAGTGGCTTTTCTGAAAAAGGGTGAAGGCTGGGTAGAGGGATTTGGAGAAGTAAAAGATTCCGCCGGTATCCTGATTTTTAAGGACCGTTCGAAACTGGATTTCGAAAAAGGCCTTTACTTCGAACCGGTCGAATGCCCGATGGAGCCATAAATTTTCCGGGGTTACTGTCATACTGTTGTCAATAGGTGGCCATTAATTGCGGTTATTATCAACCTGAAACCAACAGAGCCATGGAAAAACTGGATCTTATCAAGCATTTCAAAAGTTATTACACCGCGAAAACCAAACCCGAAGTGCTGACTATTGGCAGGGCGCGATACCTGTCTATTACCGGTAAAGGAGATCCTTCCGGGAAGGATTTCGCTCAGAAAATTCAGGCCATTTACCCGGTGGCATACGCATTGAAATTTGCATTTAAAGCCCAGGGCAAGAATTTTGTCGTGGCCAAACTGGAAGGCTTGTGGTGGTATGACGAAGAGCGTTATGCAGGTATTTCAATAGCCGATTCTCCCAAGGCCATTCCCCGCAGCGAATGGGAATACCGGCTCCTCATCCGCATTCCTGACTACGTGGAGAAAAACGACGTGCAAGCCGCCGTAGAAGCCAGTTACGTTTCAAAAGGTCAGGCGGCGATCCGGGAGGTCGCCTATTTTGAAATGGAAGAAGGAAAAGTGGTGCAAATGCTGCATACCGGGCCGTTCGACACCGAACCCGAAACGCTGGCGAAGCTGAACGATTTCATTTCGGCCAATGCATTTGGGCGCAACGGGCTCCACCACGAGATATATCTGTCTGATTTCCGCAAGACGCCATCCGACAAATTAAAAACCATTCTACGCGAGCCGGTTAAATAGATTATTTCAATATCTTTCGCCCCTCCTGAATTTCATCAAAATTAAAATTAGAAAAATGAAAAAGGCGTTCATAGCATTATGCTTGGCCGGATGGGGTGTGGTTTCTGTCGCGACAGTGCACGCGCAAAACATGAGCACTCAAAAAATCCCTCTTGATCCCAGTGTAAAGACCGGTAAACTGAAAAACGGAATCACCTACTACATCAAAAAGAACACGGAACCTAAGAACCGGGCAGAACTCCGGCTGGCGGTAAAAGCAGGTTCCGTGCTCGAAACCGATGCGCAGCAGGGTTTGGCACACTTCATGGAGCACATGAATTTCAATGGTACTACGCATTTCCCTAAAAATGAGCTGGTCAATTTCCTGCAAAAAACGGGAGTGCGCTTCGGTGCCGACCTGAATGCCTATACTGGTTTTGATGAAACCGTTTATATGCTCCCCATCCCGACAGATTCTGCCGGGTTGCTCGAAAAAGGCATTCAAGTGCTGGAAGACTGGGCTCATGGCGCATTGCTCGATCCTTCCGAAATTGAAAAAGAACGCGGTGTGGTACTCGAAGAGTCGCGCATGGGGCGTGGCGCGCAGCAGCGTATGCGTGATAAGTTTTTGAAAGTAATCCTCAACAATTCGCGTTACGCCGAGCGGTTGCCGATCGGTAAAGACAGCATTCTGAAAAGCTTCAAACCCGAGACCATCAAGGCATTTTATCAGGACTGGTATCGCCCCGACCTGATGGCCGTAATTGCCGTCGGTGATTTTGATGTAGCCAAAGTGGAAGCTATGATTTCCCAGAAATTCGGTTCCATTAAGCCGCCGGTGAATCCAAAAAAACGCATTCGCTATGATATCCCGCTGGATGGTTCTACCAAAGTGGCCATCGTAACCGACCCGGAATATCCGCAGAACCTTATCCAGCTGATTTACAAACAGCCCAATATCAAAGAGAAGTCGTTACAGGATGTGCGGAACAACTTCGCGCAGGAACTGTATAATGCCATGATGGGCCAACGCATGCAGGAGCTTACCCAGAAGGCCAATCCGCCATTCCTCTACGGCGCCAGCCAGTACGGCGATTTCCTCGGTAACCTCGACTCCTACACCTCCATTGCCCTTGCGAAGGATGCCGCTTCAATGAAAACCGCATTGACGACGCTTCTGGAAGAAAACGCGCGGGTGCAAAAGTTCGGTTTTACGCAACCTGAGCTCGATCGCGCCAAGAAAGACTTTTACAACGCCGTTGAGGAGGATTACAAAGAGCGGGACAAGACCAAATCCGCCAACCACGTGCAGGAATACCTTGACCATTTCCTGCATGACAAAGCATTCATGGGTGCAGATGCCTACTTTGAGTTTGTCAAAAAACACCTCGATGGCGTGACGCTGGCGGAAATCAATGGCCTGGCCAAAAAATACATTACCGACAAAAACAGGGCGGTGGTAATCATGGGCCCTGAAAAAAGTAAGGATGCGCTCCCCACCGAAGCGGACATACGCACATTGCTGAACGAGGCGGGTAAAGATGTGACGGCTTACGTGGACGACGTAGTAGACGCACCGTTATTGAAATCCGAACCGGTCGCCGGTAAAATCACGGCCGAAAAGACACTCGACAAATTGGGGGTGACCGAGCTGACGCTTTCGAATGGCGTGAAGGTGCTCTTAAAGCCTACCGATTTCAAAAACGACGAAATCCTGATCAAGGCAACTGCGAAGGGCGGATATTCGCTCTTCCCGGGTGAGCGCGAGACAGGCATTTTCACAAGTTACCTTGTTCAATCGGGCGGTGTGGGGCCTTACAATCAGACGCAGCTGCAAAAGTTCCTCGCAGGTAAAACTGCCAGCGCAGGCCCGTATCTCAGCGAACTCACCGAAGGCGTGGGAGGTAATACCAATCCGAAGGACCTGGAAACGACCTTGCAGCTGATCTACGCCTATTTCACGGAGCCTCGCAAAGATGCGGACGTGGTAACAGGCATATTGGCTAATCAGAAAGCCTACCTGGAAAACATGCAAAAGACTTTGACTCCGGAAAAAGTCTATTCTGATTCCTTGAATGCTGTACTGACGAGCCACAATCCGAAACGGCAGCCGCTGAAACCCGAGAGCATCGACAAAGTGAACCTGGACCGGGCATTTGAAATTTACAAAAACCGCTTCGCCGACGCGTCGGACTTTGTATTTACGATTGTAGGCGCATTCAAGCCGGAGACAATCAAACCATTGATCGAAAAATACCTGGGCAGCCTGCCGTCCAGCGACCGCGACGATACATTCAGCCATCCGAATATTTTCCCACCGAAAGGACATATCGAAAAGGTGATTTACAAAGGTTTGGAGCCTAAAAGCCGGGTAACCCTCGTTTCGAGCGGGGAGTATGACTATAACCCGGAAAACAATATTCAAATCGAGGCATTGCAGGAAATTTTGCAGATCAAACTCATCGAATCGCTGCGCGAGGAAGAAAGCGGTGTGTACGGAGTAAGTGTTTCAGAAGGAACCGACAAATTCCCGACCGGCCATTACCGATTCTCCATCGGCTTCGGCTGCGCGCCCGAGAATGTGGACAAACTGGTAAAAAGAGCACAAGAAGAGATCAACAAGATCAAAACCAATGGCGCAGATCAGAAGGATATCGAAAAATTCGTCGCAGAAACCCAGCGCAAAACAGAAACCGCTCTTAAAACCAACGGCTTCTGGCTCGATTACCTCGACGATAACACATTCCTGGGCGATGACCTGAATGAAATTTTCGAGCAAGACCGGCTGCTGAAATCAGTAACCGTGGCCAGTACCAAAGCTGCCGCGCAGAAGTACTTCAATGATGACAATTTCATCAAAGTGGTGCTCATGCCGGAGAAGAAGTAACTGATTAGTGTAAACAAAAGGCCCGGTTCCACATTCGGAACCGGGCCTTTTGTTTATGCGACTTTTCGCAAACCCTGAATCAGGGACTCCAACCCATTCATCTTGATTTCCAGCATGGTCCCCAGCAACATGCCGAGCTTGCCGGATGGAAAACCCTCACGATAAAACCATTCGAGGTAGGATACCGGGAGATCGGCGATCACTTGATCCTTGTATTTCCCAAATGGCATTTTGTAGCTGATCAGATCTTTGAGGATCTCACTGTTCGGATGTGTTAACTCTTGCATACTCGTGTTTTCACGCCTGATTACCTGCGCGAAGTTTAAAAATCAGGTTCGTTTTTAAATCAAATAATTCCTCTTCAAGCCCTACCGGGTAGGTGTGCGGGTTTACAAAGCGTTTAATTCCCTTATAAAAATGTGCCAGCTGCTGTTGCAAACGCTTCCGCGTGTCATGTACGGACGGCAATTTGTAGATCAGCTGACCTTTTGCGAAAACGGGGACGAGCAAATCCTCGTAATGCACTGACTCATCGAATGACCTATTTTTTGTAAAATCATACGGGTCCACCATCGTAGCCTTGCCGATCAGCGGGGTTTCAATGTCGAATATCATATCCGAAACAAAGCCGCTGGCATCTCTGAACCGCCTTACCTGCTGAATCCCTGGCGTCGATACCTTGATCGCCTGCTCTGATAATTTCAGTTTATAATCCCATTCACCCGAATCGGTCCTGATCGCGGCCAGCTTGAAGACACCGCCTAGTGCAGGCTGATCGAATGCTGTAACCAGTTTGGTACCAATCCCCCACACATTGATTTTCGCTCCCTGGATTTTCAAGCTGTCCATAATGTACTCGTCGAGGTCGTTGCTGGCTACAATGCTGGTCTTTTCAAAGCCGGCTTCATCCAGGATTTTCCGCGCTTCGATACTCAGGTAGGCAAGGTCGCCCGAATCGAGGCGAATCCCTGCGAGATCGTGCCCCTGTGCGCGCAAACGCTTCCCCACTTCGACCGCGTGCCGGACCCCATTCAGCGAGTCGTAAGTATCCACCAGCAAGGTCACATTGTTGGGCATGTGCTTCGCATAGGTTTCAAAGGCTTCCAGTTCGCTGTCGAACGACATTACCCAGCTATGCGCGTGGGTTCCTTTCACGGGAATATCGTACAATTTTCCGGCAAGCACATTGGAGGTTGCATCGAACCCGCCAATATAAGCAGCCCGGCTGGCCGTCACGCCCCCGTCGGGTCCCTGTGCGCGGCGTAAGCCGAATTCGAGCAGTGCGTCGTCTTTGGCTACCAACCGCATCCGGGCCGCCTTGGTAGCAATCAGCGACTGAAAATTGATCAGGTTCAAAAGCGGCGTTTCGAGCAGCTGACATTGCAGAATCGGTCCCTGAATGCGGAGTAACGGCTCATTGGGAAATACGACTGTACCTTCGGGGATGGCATCGATACTGCATTGAAGCTCCATTTTACGGAGGTAATCGATAAATCCGTCGTCAAAAAGCCGGTTGCCGTCACCGCCGGTAAGCGAAGCAATGTAAGCCAGATCTTCTTCATTGAAACGGTATTCCTGCAAATACTCGATCACGCTGCTGAGCCCGCAGGCGACGGTAAATCCTCCCTGAAATGGATGTTTCCTGAAATAGAGATTAAAAACGGCCTCCTGCTCCGCCTTACCCGACTTCCAGTAGCCATAAGCCATGGTGAGTTGGTACAGGTCGGTCAGAAGACTCATCGAAGTATCGTATAGCTGGTTGATCATTTCACTTCGGATTGGTGTCTAAAAACCGCCTAGTTACTAAATTATAGGCATTATAGCTACCAAAACTGATTTACCTGCCCGATCATTGACCGAATGGCAAATGGGCCCGCTGGTAAAATAAAAAAGCGGGGCTGCCATGTAGCAACCCCGCTCATACTGCTATTTAAGCTGATCAGATTGCTTCGAGAATGCGCTCGATCGCTACCTGATAACCGATCTTTTCTTTCAATTCGCTGATATGCACGCGCTCCTGCTCCATCGAATCGCGGTGACGAATGGTAACGGTTTCGTCCTCCATGGTCTGGTAATCTACCACGATACAGAATGGCGTTCCGATCAGGTCCTGGCGGGTATACCGCTTACCGATCGCTGCATTGTCGTCGTAAACCGTGCGGAATGACGATTTCAATGAGTTAGCCAGAGCCTGGGCTTTTTCTGCCAGACCATCCTTCTTCACTAATGGCAACACCGCTGCTTTGAATGGCGCCAATGCCGGGTGCAGTTTAAGGAACGTACGTTCTTTAGCGCTATCACCCTCCCCTACCGATTCCACGGTGTAAGCGTTGCAGAAGGTTGCGAGGAAAAGACGGTCGGCGCCCACAGACGTCTCCACCACGTAAGGGATGTAGTTACCGAACGGCTTGCCATTTTCATCCAGGTCGGCATCGAAATACTGTTGCTTTTTCTTCGAAAGCTCCTGGTGGTTGCGCAAATCGAAATCGGAACGGGAGTGGATACCCTCGATTTCGCGGAAACCGAATGGGAATTCAAATTCGATATCCACAGCGGCTTTCGCATAATGCGCCAGCTTTTCGTGGTCGTGGTATTTCAATTTTTCAGCAGGAAGACCAATCGCCTTGTGGAATTTCAGCCGCGCTTCTTTCCATTTGTTATACCATTCTTCTTCCGTACCAGGGCGCACGAAGAATTGCATTTCCATTTGTTCGAACTCGCGCATACGGAAGATGAACTGGCGCGCGACAATTTCGTTACGGAATGCCTTACCGATCTGTGCGATACCGAAAGGCACCTTCATCCGGCCGCTTTTCTGCACATTCAGGAAGTTCACGAAAATACCCTGCGCGGTTTCCGGACGGAGGTAAATCATATTGGCGTCCTCAGCCACGGAACCTACCTGCGTGCTGAACATCAGGTTGAACTGACGAACTTCTGTCCAGTTGCTGGTACCCGACACCTGACATTTAATACCTTCCGCGATGATCAGCTCGCGAACGCCATTCAGGTCTTCGGCGCTGAGCAAGCGGCCCATTTCAGCCAGCAATGCTTTGGCTTTTTCGGGTTCGCCATCTTTTTCATATTGTTCAGCCTTGCCTTCCAGCAACTGGTCGGCGCGGTAACGTTTTTTCGAATCCTTATTGTCGATCATCGGATCGTTGAACCCGTCGACGTGGCCGGATGCTTTCCAGGTAAGCGGATGCATGAAAATCGCCGCGTCGATACCCACGATATTGTCGTGCAGCTGCGTCATAGCCTTCCACCACGCCGCTTTCAGGTTGTTTTTCAATTCAACACCGTTCTGACCATAATCGTAAACGGCTTGTAATCCATCATATATTTCGGAAGACGGGAATACAAAACCGTATTCCTTCGCGTGCCCAACAATGTCTTGCAGAGAGGTAGCAGGTGCCTGGCTCATTCTATTCGTTTAAAATCAATAAGAAAAAAGACTATTAAATCCATCAAAATCATGAATTTGGCAAAATTAGGGATTTTGACGGCATTGCGCATTCTTCGCCTGATGGAAATCCCGCGTTAATTTTTCGCTGCCGTGCGTGCGCCGCTGAACAGGAATGTCCGTTAGCGAACATCCGGACACACATTAATTAACATAAATCACTAATAATCAACCAAAAACACCATTGGCATATAATTTATTTGTTTAGGATCACTGACTAACAAACCTGGACTTATGCTATTCAACTACCTCAAAATATCGATCAGGAACTTCCGCAAGCAGCGATTGTTCAGCGGGCTGAATATACTTGGACTCGGGATCGGCATCGCCGCCGTGTGGCTCATGGTGCTTTATGTAGCCGACGAACTGAGCTACGACCGCTTCCACGCCAAAGCCGACCGCATTTACCGCGTGACGCAGGAAGCCGAATGGGCAACCGGCAGTTTCAAACTCGCGCCTACTTCGCCACCATTCGCGCCGGCATTACAAAATGAATATCCTGAAATCGAAAAGACTGTGCGCATTAGTGCGGAGGGTGGCGGCAAGATCCGGTTTGGCGAAAAGCAGGTCGACGCGCACGACATCTTTTTCACCGACGCTACCGTTTTCGACATATTCTCTTACCCATTTCTATACGGTAATCCCGCAACGGCGCTCCGCGAGCCTCAGAAAATCGTGTTGACCAAAACCCTTGCCACCACCATATTCGGGAATGCTTCGAAGGCGATGGGACAGACCGTCTTTTTCTCCAACAACTTCCCCAATGTCGTAAGCGGCGTAATCGACGACATCCCTACCAACTCACACCTGGTTTTCAGCGCATTGCGGTCGCTCCCCCCGGATTTTACCGGCGGCTGGCAGGAAGGTGACATGTACACCTACCTCCTTTTGAAAGAAGGCACCGACGCGAAGAAACTGGAAGCGAAATTCCCCACTTTTTATACCAAATACCTCCAAAAATACATCGCGGATACAGATTACCACATGAACCTGCAACCGCTGACGTCCATTCACCTGCATTCGGACCTGGAATTCGAGATCGGCGCCAAAGGAAATATCAAAACAGTCTACATTTTCTCGGCCATTGCCTTGCTGATCCTCGTTATCGCCTGCATTAATTATATGAACCTCTACACCGCCCGCTCGCTCAAACGGGTACGTGAGGTAGGCGTACGCAAGGCCATCGGATCGCAGCGTTTCCAGCTGATCGGACAGTTTCTGACAGAGTCGTTCATGATGACAATCCTCGCTGGTTTCGTGGGTTTTCTTTTGGCAAAAGCCGCATTACCTTTTTTCAACCAGCTTGCCGAAAAATCACTGAGCCTGGATTTCCATGATAACAGCATTGCGACAGTCGCTATCGGTGCCGCATTCCTGCTGCTGATCGGCTTGTTAAGCGGGTTGTACCCTGCATTAATGCTCTCGGGTTACCGGCCGGTTGTCGCATTGAAAGGTCAGCTCGGCAGCCAAACGGGCGGAACGGGTTTCCGGCAATCATTGGTAGTATTCCAATTCGCTGCCACAGTGGTGATGATCGCCTGTTCGGGCATTGTGTACCGGCAGATCCGCTATGTGAATCATAAAGATTTGGGTTTTAATAAAGACCAGGTCCTTACTTTCCACGTCGATAAAAACGAGGTACGCACGCAAGTAGGCGCATTGAAAGGGAAGCTCGAACAAAACCCCGTTATCGAAAGCGCCGCAGCTGCCAGCAACCCGATCGGCAACAACAACATCGGATCGGCCGCATTGTTTGTAGAAACCAATCAGGGCGAAATCCCTTCCACCACACAGATGACGCAGCGCTTCATGGCTGATGCAGATTACCTGCGCACGATGGAGATCAAATTGCTCCAAGGCCGCGACTTCGACAAAAATTCCGCAGCCGACCTGTCCGGTTCTGTCCTCGTCAATGAAGCGCTTGCCCAAAAACAAGGCTGGGCAAACCCGATCGGCAAAAGGCTGCGCTACCCGGCGGATAAAGATGGTAATATGAAAGAGCTGACGGTTGTGGGCGTTACCAAAAACTTCCATATCTATTCGTTGCAACACAAAATTGAGCCGCTGCTGATTCAGCTTGCCCCGCCGCAGGAGCAGGACAATATGTATGTGCGCATTAATGCAGCCAAAACAACCGAGGCACTCGCTTACATCCGCGAGGTTTACAAGACTTTCGACGCCGAAGCCCGCCCGGAATTCCAGTTCCTCGACGAGAATTTTGCCAAACAATACCAGGCAGAGCAGCGCCAGGGTAATGTGCTGCTGGCATTCGCGATACTCGCTATCCTGATCGCCTGCCTGGGTTTGTTTGGGCTTGCCGCATTTGCTGCCGAGGCGCGTACAAAAGAAATCGGCGTCCGCAAAGTGCTTGGTGCCAGTGTGCAGGATGTGGTACTGATGCTTTCCAAAGATTTTGTCAAACTCGTACTCGTTGCCATTGTCATCGGTACGCCCGTCGCTATTTACGCGATGAACAAATGGCTGCAAAATTTCGAATACCGCGAAACACTATCCTGGTGGGTGTTCGCCCTGGCAGGCATCATAGCGATCGTCATCGCGCTCGCAACTGTGAGCTCGCAGGCTTTGAAATCGGCGCTGACGAATCCGGTGAAGGCTTTAAAAGCGGAATGAAAAGGGGGGAGGAAGGAGGAAAGGGAGAAGGGAAGAAAGGGATTTTCGTATTCTACATCCTCCCCTTCCTCCTTCCTCCCTTTCCTCCCTTTCCTCCTTCCTCCCAAACCCCCAAAACCATGCTCAAAAGTTATATCAAAATCGCCATCCGCAACCTCTGGAAGCACAAATTGTTCTCTTTCATCAACATTACCGGTTTGGGCCTGGCGATGTCGTTTTGCTTCATGCAACTCGTCCAGGTGCAAAGCAGTTTTGAAAAGGACTCCTTCCACCCCTATCCGGAGCGAACATTCCGGATCCTTACCGACGCGACGGACAATGTCGGCGAAAAGCATTCACTCGCTTCTACCCCGTTTCCTTTGGGCCAGAAGCTGGCAGACGGGCAAAGTGTCATCGAAAAGACCGTGCGCATTAACCGTTCCTTCGGTGCGAATCTGAGCAATGGCATTAAGACGCTCCGCACCTACGGACTTTACGTAGAACCGGCCTACTTTGAGGTTTTCGGATTCCCCCTCGAAAAAGGGAAACCGGCCACCGAGCCATGGACCGCCGTGCTCACGCATGATATGGCGGAGCGGTATTTCGGCGACGCCAACCCGATAGGAAAGACACTCACCAATAGCGAAATAGGCACATTTACCATCACCGGCGTTTTCAAACCCCTTAAAAAATTCCGGACGCATTTGGATGCCGACATCGTGATATCGATGGCTACCCTCCCGTTGGTGAACAAGGACATTAAAACCGACGACTGGCTCAGCTACAACACCTACACTTTTGCATTTCTCACCAAAGGTTCTTCCCGTGCCGATCTAGACCAGGCGCTCGCCCGTGTTTCCGCCGAAAACCAAAAGACTGTCCGTTTCAAAGACATTAAAACACATTCATTCCGCAGCCAGGCGTTGTCGGAGATTTCGCCGGACTGGGAAGGACTGCTGGATAATCCGAACGTGGAGCCGATCTGGAAAATGGGCGTCAGCCTGCTTATTCCACTGGTAATTATCATATTGGCGGGTTTTAACTACATTAACCTCACACTTACGCGATCGCTCAGCCGCGCACGTGAAGTGGGTGTACGCAAGGTCGCGGGCGCGAAAAAATTCCAGTTGATCAGCCAGTTTTTGGTCGAAACGATCGTGATCGCATTGCTAGCATTCGGGCTCGGGTATCTCGGCCTGGTGTTTTTGCAGGAATACATCCATGTGGGCTGGCTCACGTGGGAGGTGAGCGATACGCGCATGCTTTGGGCTATTTTCATCGGGTTTACACTGTTTACGGGCTTTCTGGCGGGTATTCTGCCCGCACGGATACTATCGTCCTATCAGCCTGTGCAGATCCTGAAAGGTGAAATGGCACCTACCGGGCTAGGCAAATTCGGTTTTCGGAAGACGCTCACTATTATCCAGTTCGTGGTCGCGCTGGTGTTTATGACCGGCACGGGTATTATGAACAGCCAGTTTGAGTTCATGGCGAACGATAACCAGAATTTCAACCGGAAAAACATCCTGAATGTCCCGCTGGCACCCGATAGCGATTTCAAACTGCTTGCCAATGAAATGAGCCGGGAAGCGGGCGTCAAACGCGTAGGCCTCACCTCCGCCACCTTGAATGAAGGTGCAGGAAAAGCAAAACTCGCGCCATTATCAGGCCAAAGTACGGCCAATCCGTTGGAAACCTTCATTTACGCCGCTGACCGGAATTTTATCGAGAATATGCGATTGCAATTCGTAGCGGGTGAAAATGTACCCGCTACCACCGACACCACCGTCCATTTCGTGGTCCTGAACCAGAAAGCGGCGCAGTCGTTGGGTTGGAAAAACCCCAAAGAGGCCGTAGGACAAACCATCCTGCTGAATGAAACGCAGGTGATCGTATCGGGGATTGTGAAAAACTTTTGCTTTATGCGTTACGAACTGCCGGTGGCCCCGCTGGTACTTGCATTCGATCCGCGGGAAATCAAGGTACTTTCGCTGGAAGTAGCCGCAGGAACCGACCGTGAACACCTGGCTGCGGCGTTGGGCAAAACCTGGAAACAATATCATCCGCATGAGTCATTTGTGTATTCCTGGTATGAAGACCAGCTTTACGAGGATTATTTGGAAAATGAGGATCAAAAAATCACCGATTTGCTAGTATTCGTCGTGTTTACGATCGCGGCGATGGGCTTGCTGGGAATGGTTACCTATTCCACCGCCAAGCGTGTAAAGGAGGTAGGTGTGCGAAAAGTAATGGGCGCCAGTACTGCCCAGATCATGCGGCTGCTGTCCGGGTCATTTGTAAAACTGATCCTGATTGCGGCCATCATCGCGATGCCGATCGGCTATGGGCTTGGCGCGTTGTTTCTCAATATTTTCACCTACCATCCCAGCCTTGGCCCCGGTGTATTCCTCACTTGCATCGGCAGCCTCGGGCTTATCGGCCTGCTTACCATCGGCATACAGACTTACAAAGCCGCAAGCACCAATCCGGCCGAGACATTGCGGAATGATTAATTAGGAAAAAGGGAGGAAGGGGAAAAAGGGAGGAAGGGGAGGAGGAAGGAGGAAAGGGAAATCCCCCTCCATCCTCCCCTTCCTCCCTCCTCCCTTTCCTCCCTCCTCCCCTCATTCCTTTCTGTTAAAAATAGTTAAACAACCCAATACTGATAATCAGCACTTTGAGAAACTGTTAGTTTTGAAGCATGCTGAAAAACTACTTCAAAACTGCCTGGCGGAATCTTTGGAAACGCCGGTTTTACTCCCTGGTTACAATCCTCGGTTTGGCCGTCGGAATGACCTTCTCGTTTCTGATAATGAGCTACGTTTGGGGTGAATGGCAGGTCAATCGTCATTTGGCCAATGCCCGCAATCAGTACATCATCCGCAGCAAATGGACCGACCCAGGCATGGGCCTCGACCTGACTACCCTCGGACCGCTCGGAAAAGCATTGAAAGCAGATTATCCCAATCTGGTTGCCAACTACTACCGGTACGACGCTATTACCGTGGCGGTTTCACATGGCGATAAGCATTTCAGGGAGGACGTGCAGACGGGCGACTCCACCCTGCTGGGCATGTACGGCTTCCCACTCCTGCACGGGCATACGGAAACCGCATTAAACGCCCCCAACTCAATTGTTATCACAGAAAATAAGGCAATGAAGTACTTCGGCCGGACGGATGTCGTAGGCGAATCGCTTACGCTGCACAATTTCGTGGGAGGCAAGCAGGAGTACCAGATCACCGCGGTCATGAAAAAGCCGCCCTTCAATTCCGTAACGCATTTGCTGGCCAGCGAGGCGGAGATATTCTTCCCGTTCAGCAGTCTCGAAGGCCGTAAAGGTTCGGAAGATAACTGGGGCTTTGCCTTCATGGTGAACTACATCGAACTGAAAGACGGTGTTACCCCTGCCGACCTCGCCAAGCCCATTGCCCGGGAAGTTGCAACGAATGCGCCGGAAGCTATCAAAGCCAACCTCCAAGTGTACCTGACCCCACTCAGTGAATATTACCGCGAAGCTAACAATGGGATTGTCAATAAAATGATCCTGACGCTTTCGAGCATTACGCTGTTCATTTTGCTGATGGCAATTGTCAATTTCGTCAACATCTCCATCGGCAGCTCCTCGTCACGTTTGAAGGAAATAGGTGTACGAAAAGTGCTGGGCAGCCAGAAACGACAGCTTATCGGGCAGTTTCTGGCGGAATCCATTCTCCTGGCGCTTCTGGCAATGCTCATTTCCCTCGGATTGTATCAGTTAATGCGACCGTTTTTCAGTGATATACTGGGTAAAGAAGTGGCGTCCCTCTGGTCGTTGACACCCTACGCACTCCTCGCTCCGATATGGATTACCGTGCTCGTAGGACTGCTGGCAGGACTGTATCCCGCGCTGGTACTTTCGCGGGTACCTTCGGTGGAATCGATGAAGGGCAAATTCAAATCGGTCGGAGGCAATATCGCATTCAGGCGATCGCTCATCGCGGTGCAGTTTGTCATTGCATTGTTCGTCTTTGCCGGAGCTGGTATTGTAGCCCGGCAGGTCGATTATTTTTTCAACAAAAATCTCGGGTACAACAAAGAATCACTGGTTACGCTGGGCGTCCCGCGCGATTGGACACCCGACGGACTAACCAAAATGGAACAGTTACGCGACGGCCTCGGCCGACTTAGCGAGATCAAAAGCATTTCGCTTTCTTACGAAATCCCGAATGGGAATGGCGGCTATTTTGGCTTCTACAAACCCGGCCAGGATTCTACCGAAGCCGTTTTGGCCACCCTGCTGCGCACCGACGTATCCTATGCAGAAACCTACGGCGTCAAGCTCATGGCAGGCGAATATCTTCAACGCTCCAACACCGCCTACCAGCCCGACCGTATCGTCATGAACGAAACGGCGATCAGATCGCTCGGGTACGCAAGCGCGCAGGAAGCTTTGGGTCAGCAAGTGCGAGTGCATTTTTATCCCAAACCACTGACCATCGTCGGCGTGGCGCAAGACTTTCATTTCGAATCGATGCATGAGACTATCAAACCGCTGGTATTTGCTGACGTCCGGGGCACCAACACCTACCGATACCTGAGCATTCGGCTAAACCCGGGCAATATCGGGAGCGCGATGGCGGCCGTCGAGCAAAAGTGGCGCGAGCTTATGCCCGATGCCCCCTTCGAATACGTATTCATGGACGAAACCCTGCAAAAACTGTATCAGTCTGAAATCCAGCTCAAAAAGGCATCCCGGATCGCGACATTCCTTTCGGTTGTGATTGTAATGCTGGGGATTCTGGGAATGGTTTCGCTCAACGTGGCCCGCCGTACCCGCGAAGTAGGGATCCGCAAAGTACTGGGCGCTACCAGTGTGCATGTGGTAATGCTATTTTTGAAGGAATTCCTGGTAATTCTGGCCGGAGCCATTCTCATCGCATTTCCACTGGCGATGCTATTGGGAGATCAATGGTTGAAAACCTACGCTTACCGCGTTGCCATCGGGTGGGACGTATTTGTTGGAATTGCGATAATCTTTGGAATGATGATTACCACACTAGTCGGTGCACAAACGTACAAGGCCGCTATCACCAATCCAGTTGAGAGTTTGAAAAGTGACTAGTCAGAATTTAAAGACTTCATAAATATCGAAATCCGTATTTTGGATGAAGTCCTTGATTGTTGAGTGTTCTTTTCAGTTGATCCGCGGAGAATTCCAGCGCGACGATAATATCTTCTCTGGTCAACTCGGAAAAATCCTTTAATATATCATCAAATGACATCCCCGAAGCCAGCCATCGCAAAATATCTTCGACTGTGATACGCATGCCTCTGATACAGGGCTTACCACTTCTTTTCCCAGGTTCCAGCGTTATAATATTTTTGTAGATATACATACTGAGTAGCCTGTCTGGTGCTTAACGAAAATAACGATTTACCGCCGCATTAACCAAAGTGCTCCCTAACTCAACCTGACCGAAAACAAATCCTTCGAACGCAAATACACCCATGACACGACTACGAGCGTCAGCACGCCTCCCATCATGACGGAGGGTACCGTGCCGAATGCTTTGGCCATTACGCCCGATTCGAATGCGCCTAGTTCGTTGGAAGAGCTGACGAATATGCCGTTGACGGCTGCTACCCGGCCGCGCATTTCGTCGGGCGGGTAGATTTGCAGGATCGTCTGACGGATGATGACGCTCACGCTATCGAACACGCCGGTCGCGAAGAGGGCACCGCAGGAGAGCATGAAGTTGGTGGAAGCCGCAAACACCAGCGTGAATATGCCGAAACCGGCCACCGCTACGAGCATATTGCGCCACGCATTATGCGTAGGCGGGAAATAGGCCATCGCAAACATGGTCAGCATGGAACCGATCGAAGGCGCCGCACGTAGCAAACCCAATCCCTCCGGCCCGACTTTCAGGATATCCTCCGCAAAAATTGGAAGCAATGCGATTACCCCGCCGAAAAGCACCGAGAACAAATCCAGTGTCATGGCGTACAGGACAATGCGCGTTTTAAATACGAATTTGAAACCCTCTTTCAGGCTTTCCATGATCGGCGTCACGAGCTTCGGAAACTCAGGGCGCGTTTTGATCATCCCCAACAGCACCCAGCATACCAGAAAGTTGACAATCACGATCAGCAAGGTATGCGTAAGCCCCATGTAGGCGTACAGGAAACCCGCAGCCGCCGGACCGATAATCGCTCCTGCCTGCGAAAAGGAACTGCTCCAAGTAGACGAGTTATGGTAAATCGCCCGCGGTACGAGAAAGGGTTTGAGCGAACTTGCCGCCGGGGAATAGAACCCTTTTGCAAAACCTATCAACCCAAATACCGCATAAATGACAGCCAGATGCTGCCACTCAGCCAGCCTGTTGTAAACCCCGGGCTGGAAGGCGGTGTATAATATCCCCGAACCCAGCAAAATCACCACCAGACTGACGTGCATGATCGTGATCTTGTTCTTCTGATCGGCCACATAACCCCCAAACAACGACGTAATAATAAACGGAATCGCCTCCGCCAACCCGACCAGACCCAATGCAAGCGGGTCGTGGGTGGTTTTGTACAGTTCATACCCCACAATCACTTCCTGAATGCGGATAGTGGCGGAAAAAAGAAAGGAGTTGGATACAAAAAACCGGAAATCAGAATAGCAGAGCGCTGCGTACGGATCGTTGGTTGCTACTGTTTTCAAGTGAGTGTTTTGGTGTTACAAAAAAACAACACCGGCGCCCGTGGAGAATGTTCTGCTTTAACTGAAAATTAATGCCATTTACTACCCCAATACTATAAAATACTGTTAAAGTCCCAAAACCAATGTTTTACATTTTGTTTACAATGTTTTACAGCCAATTATTCCCGGAGAGGGGCGGGCTCGGTACTTTTGGATCAAGCAGTCGCATTCATCCAAAACACATTCGGACATGAACTTCAAAGCAGTCAAAATCATCCCGGCGATACTCCTGTTGTTCGCCCTGCAAGCGTCAGTAGCATTGCCAAAATCGGCCAATGCGCCCGACGAGAATTCTTTGCTCATCAACGGCCGCGTGGTCACAACGGAACAGTTTGCATATGTTACCAACGGCATTCTTACAATCGCGAAAAGTAATTCTGGTTCAAATCAAAAAACGGCACTCCCTTTCCTGATTTACCTGAAACGCGGTAGTATGATCGTGAACCCGGAATCCCATGGACATAATTTTGCAGTATGGAGCTCCGATGTTCACGATATTCTGGAATACGCAGAGGCCGGTGACCAGCTTATCATCGATCCTGTCAAACCTCATAATACTTCCGCGAGGAAAGTTATCACCATCAAAAAGACGCAAATTGTTCCGCGATTCCAGTGGTTTTATATTTTAAAGCCAAAAAAGGACAATTGCTGAAATTCGCTAAATTTGATCATTGGTTCGAGACTTTATGGCGGAGTATTTCAAAGCGATTTTCAAAGGATTCCTCCTCGCGACATACATATGCGCGGCGTGTCCAGTCATGGCCAACAGCGACGCGGTGCGCTTCTCCGAAAATGTCAACCTGTCGCTCCGGCGGACGGTCGACCTGCTGTTACGGGCCAATGGCGATTCGCTCTCACAGATCCCCCCGGTGAAGCAGGTGGATGCCAACACGTTCTCGGTGCAAATGGAGCATATGTTCGACTACGATAAACTGCCCGAAACGTTACAGCGCTCATTCGATTCCTATCATATCGACCGGCCATACAGCGTCGCCGTGCTCAATTGCGAAACCGGCGAAGTAAGCCTAGGGTACCAGTTCTTCGACCTGAACCAGCCCGGCGGCGTGCCGTGCAGGGGCCGCTCGCGCGAGGAGGGTTGCTATATGCTCCAAGTCCGCTTCACACCGGAAGCCGCCAAACCCCAGGCTACGGGTAACACCTGGTTGTTGATTACCGTGGGAGGTACGCTGGCAGGCCTGGGATTCATTACCTGGACGCGGTCACGCCATAAAAAAAGGCCGGACGCCGAACCGCAGGAAGCGGCGGCCCCGCATTCGCGCATTGCATTCGGCAACTCCTGGCTGGATACTACCAACCAGGCACTCTACAACGGCCAATCCACGCAGAAACTGACATTCCGCGAGGCTAAGTTACTCACCCTATTTGTCCGAAATGCCAACCAGGTTCTCGAACGCGACGCGATCTTGAAATCGGTTTGGGAGGATGAAGGCGTCACCGTGGGAAGAAGCGTCGATGTATTCGTTTCGCGGCTTCGTAAAATGCTGGTCGCCGACCCCCAAGTTAAAATCACCGCCATTCACGGCGTAGGCTACAAAATGGAAGTCCATTGCTGAAAAATCCATGTTCAAAACATTTCTGAAAATAGCAGCGCGTCAGCTCTGGCAGGGACGGCTGTATGCGGTGATCAACGTCATCGGTCTGACAGTTGGCACCGCATGTATGCTTTTTGCTGTGATCTACATGAGCGACGAACGCAGTTTCGACGGCTTTCATCAACAGAATGCCCATCTCTACCGCATTACCAGCTCCTACCGCGAGCGCGGTGAACTCATTTCGTCCGGCGGTACCGGTCAGGTACAGGGGCCGGCATTTCAGGCACGCATGCCCGAGATCATGCATTATGTACGTGTAATGGGCGGGGACATTTACGGCGACGTGCGGCACGGGCACAATGCATTCAAATTGCAGCTACTATTTGCGGACACATCGTTTTTCGATGTATTCACCTTCCCGCTATTACGTGGAAACGGTAGTAATGCATTGCAAGAGGTCAATTCGGTGGTGATTACCAGGCGTACGGCGATGAAACTCTTTAACCGCACCGATGTACTGGGGGAATTGCTGCAAATGGACGCCGACCCTTCGGCGATGCGGATCGGGAAACCGCTGGTCATTACCGGTGTAGCAGAGGACCCACCTGCCAATTCCTCCGTTCAGTTCGACATCCTTTTTCCTTTCGAGTTTATGAAGGTGTCGTTCGACGACAACAGCTGGTTGAATGCCTATCTGGGAACGTTTGTCGTGCTCCGCCCGGATGCTCAGCCAGGCCAGGTAATCCGGAAATTTAACCGCATTGCTACCGTATTATCCCAAACCCAGCGGAAAGATCATCCCGAAGCCTCCCCCATCACTTATGGTCTGCAAAAAATGACCGACATTCATCTGAATACGCAGGCCATTCCCAACCAAAACGGCGAATCCGGCATTGTGAACACGAGCAGACCCATCTACTCATACATTTTCATTGGTATGGCCGGGTTTATTCTATTGATGGCCAGCATTAACTTTATCAATATTCACATTGCTTCCTCAATGAAGCGTGCGAAGGAAGTCGGGATACGGAAGGCCACGGGCAGCGGCAGCGGGGCGATCGTCATGCAGTTTCTCGGCGAATCGGCGATTCTGGTAGCTATTTCGATGTTTTTTGCATGCTTGCTTGTGGCATTGCTGTTACCGGCATTCAATTACCTGTCTCAAAAGCAAATCTTACTGAATCAGCTATGGAGCCCGGAACTGATGGGCTGGCTGGCATTTATTTTCGTGGCAAACATCGCATGCGCCGCGCTCTACCCGGCGTGGCTGATTTCCAGGCTAACCCCGGTTGAAACGCTCTATTCCAAAGTCCGGCTTGCAGGCAGGAATCCGGCCGGAAATGTGCTGATGGTCTTCCAGTTTGCGATGGCTGTGTTGCTGGGTATCGGTAGCGTGGTATTTTACAGGCAAATGCATTTTATCAGGTCCAAAAGCCTGGGTTATAACCCGGATCAGATCGTCACAATCACCATTCAGGGTGTGCGGGATGTTCATCAGGTGCATACCCGCTTTCAGAACGAGCTCTCGGGCGATCCCGCGTTCGGGGCGATTTCGCTTGCGGGCGAATTTGGTAACGGTGATGTAGTGGTGAAGGGGCAAAAATTCCTTGCAAATGTGCGTACGGTAGATACTGATTATCTCCCGATGCTGGAAATGAAACTGCGTCAAGGCCGTAACTTCTCCCGCGCCTTTTCCTCGGACGAGAAATTCGGTGTTTTGGTAAATGAAGCATTCGTCAAAAAAGCGGGGCTCGCTAACCCGATCGGTAAAACATTGATTCCCGACGACCATTTTGGCAAGCAGGGCCTGACCATTCTAGGCGTCGTCGGCGACTTCCATTTCAATTCCCTCAAAGAACGCATCGGGCCCATGATCATGCCCATGAGTACCCATTACGGAGGTGGGGAGTTGTGGATCAAAATTGCCCAAAACCGCGAACAATATGCTATTAGCAAGCTTGAAACGACGTTTAAAAAGGTTTTGCCCGACGCCGTTTTTGAATATAACTTCCTGCACGACGCCAACGCCCGCGCCTACGCGACGGAGCTTCGCTGGCAACAGATCATCACGGTCGCTACGATTGTGGCTATCATTATTTGCAGCCTGGGGCTATTTGGCCTCGCGCATCTCGCTATCGCACAACGCCGGCGCGAGACGGGCATACGCATAGTGCTGGGCGCGACGGATTATGATATTGCCCTGGCCTTTTCCGGAAACTTTATCCGCATCATTTTCATCGCCATACTTATTGCATCCCTCGCCGGCCACTACCTGATGCTATCGTGGCTCGGTCAGTTTGCGTACCATGCCGGCCTGCCGTGGTGGGTATACGCCTGCCCCGGAGCTGTGGCACTCGCATTGGCATTGTTTACGGTATTCACCCAGGCTTTAAGAGCCGCCGCGGTGAATCCGGTGAAGGTTTTAAGGGCCGAATAGCCTGCATTTAGCACCCGAATCCCCGTGTCCGGAACGCGTCCGATTGCGTACACATTTTGTACGGTATCGGACGCACACCTATGACGTTTATTTTAAAACAATATGAAAATCAATTACTTACACTTCTGGCAAGGCTTTTTAAAATAGGACTGGCATAAGAGACGCGGATGTAAGCATTTGTTTTTAAAACAGGTTGTCCGTAATTACATACCAAATCTCAAACTCCCAATTTTTATGATCCAGTTAGAAAAGATATCCAAATATTACCCTGCAGGTTTTGGCAAAACATACGTGTTGCGCCACATTGATTTGAACATTAAAGAAGGTGAGTTTGTGTCAATTATGGGACCTTCCGGTTCCGGCAAATCCACCCTGTTACATATATTGGCCTTGCTTGAAGAGCCGTCCGAAGGGGAATACCTCTTCCTCGACGAGCCGGTTCAGAAGCTCTCCGAAAAGAAGCGTACCGAATTGCACCGCCACCACATCGGTTTTGTGTTCCAGGCCTATCACCTGATCGACGAACTGACGGTTTATGAAAACATCGAGACGCCGCTTTTGTACAAAGGCACGTCGTCGTCGGAGCGCAAGAGCCGCGTGGCGGAATTGCTCGACCGCTTCAATATGGTAGCAAAGAAAGACCTGTTCCCGCACCAGCTTTCGGGCGGCCAGCAGCAGCTCGTGGGTGTTGCCCGCGCGATCGTACACAACCCGAAAGTGATTTTCGCCGATGAGCCGACCGGCAACCTGCACTCGGAACAGGCGATCGAGATCATGGAATTATTTCAAAAACTTAACCAGGAAGACAAAGTCACCATCGTTCAGGTAACCCACTCGGAATTAAATGCGGGTTACGGCAACCGGATCGTACGGTTGAAGGACGGATGGCTGGCGTGACCTAACTCAATCTATTAGCCATGAAACGTTTTATTTTTCTTTTCTGCCTCCTGCCATTGCTCGGGCAGGCACAATCGAAGCTGAGCCTCGCCGATTGCGTGGAACTGCTGGCCAAAAACAACCTCATTTACCAGCAAGGCACATTGCAGGCGGAAGCGGCGCAGGCGCAGCTGCGGCAGACAAAGTCTCAGATCCTCCCTCAGATTTACATTTCGGCCAATCAAAGCCTTAACCTTGGGCGGAGTATCGACCAGTACACCAATACGTATATAGATCAGCTTTATACCTATAACTCGGTGAGCACCGGTTTTCAAATGCCCGTTTTTCAATTCGGCAAGCTGCAAAACCAGGCGCGCCAGGGAACGTTGCTCAAAGAGTCGGCCATGGAGAACCGGACCGCCGTATTGAATGCACAAACCATTCTGCTCATGCAGGGATATGTGAATGTGCTTGCGACCAAAGCATTGCTCGAAGCGGCCGACCAACAGGTGGCGTCGTCGCAGCAGCAGGTGGATAAGGTGCAGAAACAGGTAGACGCCGGAACCGCCGGAAACAACCTGCTTGCGGAAATCAAGGCGCAACTCTCGAACGATAAGTACTTGCAGGTAAATGCACTTAGCAATTATCGTACGGCACGCCTTGCGTTATTTCAGCGGATGAATATCACGCCCGATGACAATGTCGATTTCGAGCCACTACTGCCCAAAGAAAACGTCACGCCCTCTGCCGCCAACGCAACAGAGCTGTTTGACAATGCCACGAAATCTTTCCCGGAGATCCGCAGCGCGGAGCTGAACCGGCAGAGCTATAAATATCTTGTCAAGTCGATCCAGGCATCCAACTATCCTTCGCTCGACCTTAACACCAATGTCAGGGCGTTCTACGCTTCGACCAACAGGAACCTCGACTATTTCAATCAGCTGAATGCAACGCGAAATGGCTCCATCACCCTTGGCCTGAACATCCCGATCATGGGCCGCTGGGTAACCCGGCCGCGTGTAGAGTTGGCCAAAGTGCAGGAGCGTCAGGCTCAAAATACACTGGACATTACCAACCAGCAGCTCCGTCAGGCCATCGAAACTGCGGTGCTGAACCTGAACGCCATGGCCGACAAACATGCTGCGGCCGAAGGTCAGGTAGAATCACTCGGAGCGGCATTCGCGGTGGTGGAAAGCAAGTTCAATGCGGGGGTATCGAGCATTTTCGAATACACCCTTTCCAAAGCGAAGCTCGCACAGGCCCAGGGCATCGCTATTCAGGCAAAATATGATTACCTGATGCAACAAAGACTATTACAATACTACCGTCAGGGCGACTGGCAGGGGGTATTTTAAAATATGAAAGACTGTTAGGTTAAATTTGGTATCGGTAATTCTTAGAGGCAGCCAGGCGCATTGGCTGCCTCTTTTTGTTAAATAAACCTAAATGATTAGGTGGTTACATTATGGTTTGTAAATTAGGTGCAAACTAATTTTATGGACCATGAAAAAACTTTTTCTATTGTTACTGCCGGGGATGCTGTTTCTGGCAGGAAGAGCGGAGGCGCAATTGCAGAAAGGGACGGCGCACTTCGGAGCGACGATCAGTGCAGACGGCAGCGCGATGAAAAGCAAAGGGCTTTCAAGCGCCCACCAAACCAAAGGGAGCAACAACATGCACAACATTTCGCCGTCCGTTCAAACCGGATGGATGATCAGGGACAACCGGATGTTCGGCTTTGAGGTGAACTCTTATTTCGCATGGAGGAAGATCACTTCCAAATCGACCTCAGATTACAAATACATCGATAACTATTCGTCCGTCGGCCTGTCGCCATTCATCCGGCACTACAAGCCGATCAATAGCAAGTGGGCACTCTTCCTCCAAAGCGGTGTCGACGGCGCATATATGTGGACGAAAAAAGAAGATTCTGGTATCACAAAAAAGGACAACGGTTTCGCCGCAGGTGTCAGCGCTCACCCGGGAATCGTATATTGGGTTTCTCCCCGGTTTGCGATCGAGTCGGATCTGCAATTGCTTTCGCTGCGCCTGGCCTACACCGACTTCAACAGTTCTAAAAATTTCAATTTCAAGGCTGGCATTACATCCGGCATCGGTAATTATTTCGGAGTACGCGCAGCCTGGTATCTTCAAAAATCAAACTAAAAGCCATGAAAATCATTTACTATACATTCCTTCTGATTTTTTGCTCGGCAACAATCGCATTCGCTCAACTCGAAGGCAAACGGTTCATTTCCGGCGCCGTTTCAACCAACTTCGACACCTATAAACCAGAAACGGGCAAAAGTACAAATGGCTATGCCTATGGCGTAAGTATCGGGCTGGGCAAGTTCAAAACAGCTACCCGCGCAGGAGAATGGTCGATATTCAGCAATATGAATGGATCCAAAAAGAACTTCAATCTCGGCACGGATACTACTACGCTTAAGGGGATCGACGGTTTTGGTATCGGAACGGGTTACCGGTGGAGTTTCTACAAACATTTCAGCGACAAATTCGGGGTGTTCGGCGGGCCCGGCATATCCGTGAGGTACAACTATATCAAACAGTTTCAGAGCGACGGCCAAGAACTTTTCGAACAAAAGTCCAATGAAATATCCGCATCTCTGGACCTGAGTGCAGGGGCCTATTATGCGCTGAACGACCGGTGGTGGTTGACGGCCTCGCTGGCATTTTCCAATCCTGTCTATGCTACTTACTCATTCGGTAAGTCCAAAGGCCGGACAACTGCGACCAGTTATGACAATTCCGGATTGAGATATCAGCTCTCGCCGTCGTTCAATTTCCCGTCGGTGGGCATCGGTCTTCGCTATTTTTTTAAGGACTAATATTCCAAATATCCTTACGTTTATCATTAAAATCCCCGTGGATATGGCTTTTAAGGCCATATCCATTTTTTATTTATAATGAAAAAACACTTTCTGCTAGTCCTCTTCGCTGCATTCAGCGCTTGCCATAAACCACAAACTTCCAACCTTGCCGGCCCGTGGGAACCCGACTACGAGATAACCCGTTCGGAGAATGCCATCAAGGAATTCGAGAAAAAGGATGCTGAAAATATGCCTGCGCCCGGCGGGATAGTTTTCACAGGCAGCTCTTCATTTACCAAATGGCCGAATGCCTACAAGGATTTGGCACCGCTGCCGATCATTAACCGCGGCTTCGGAGGCTCGACTTTGCCGGAGGTGATCTATTACACCGATCGCACGATCACCAAATACAAGCCGAAGACCGTCGTGATCTATTGCGAGAATGATATGTTCGGCAAAAAACCGAAGTCGCCCGAGCAGGTGCGCGATGCGTATGTGACGCTCGTGAAAAAGATTCGTGAGAAGCAGCCCGATGTGCAATTGTATGGCGTATCTCTGAAACCATCCCCATCCCGCTGGGCGAAGCGTGAGGATGTGATCAAAGCGAATAAGCTTATTCAGGATTACATTAAAAAAGACAGGAATCACCACTACATTGATGTGTGGCCGGTCATGCTCAAAAACGGACGGCCGGATGGCGCTATCTTCGTGAGCGACAGCCTGCATATGAATGAGGAAGGTTACAAAAGATGGACGAAAGTGTTCCGCCCGATACTGGAAAAATCAGTCTGAAAGTATCCTGCACTTTACGGTTTTTTACAAAGATTTTAAAAGAACAGATAAGGGTATTGGTTTTAACGTAAAGTCACTATATTGACCGAAAAAATACATTTCCGGGTAAAAAAGTGATATTCCAGTAATGAAAGTAACAGCGGTTTTTGATATTGGCAGGACCAATAAGAAGTATGTACTTTTCAACGAGAAGTATGATATCGTTCATGAGTTTTCAGAATCCCTCCCAGAAACAGTTGACGAAGACGGCTTCCCTACCGAAGATTGTGAATTGTTGACCAAATGGGTGCAGGACCGCTGGGCCGAGCTTTTGGCCAATCCGGAATTTGACATCAAGGCCGTGAATGTGGCCGGCTATGGGGCCAGCCTCGTGCACCTCGACGCTGCCAACCGCCCGCTTACACCGTTGTATTCTTACCTAAAACCATTCCCGGAAGATCTATTAAAGCAGTTTTACAGCACCTACGGCGACCCTACCCGCATTTCGCTTCAAACCGGCTCGCCGGCGATGGGTATGCTCAACTCGGGGATGCAGCTGTATTGGCTCAAACATACCAAACCGGAGATTTACAGTCAGATCGCTACGACGTTACATTTGCCGCAATATATCCTGTATCTGCTGACAGGCCGCAAAGTGAGCGATTACACCTCGCTGGGCTGCCATACCGCGTTGTGGAGCTTCGAAATGTGGGACTATCATGAATGGGTGAAGCAGGAGGCTATTCACAAGAAACTTGCGCCGGTACTCGCTTCGTCTTCGTTCATTTACCGCCATGGCGACAAAGGCATTCAATCGGGTTTCGGCTTGCACGACAGTTCGTCGGCGCTGATACCTTACCGAATGGCCGTTAAAAAGCCATTTGTACTGCTTTCGACGGGCACCTGGTGTATCAACTTCAACTCATTCGCGTCAAAGCCGCTGACTTCCTACCAGCTCGAACGCGACTGCATGAACTACCTCACGCCCGAGGGTAGCGGCGTTACGGCTTCGCGATTGTTTATGGGTCGTGAGCACGATTACCAGGTGGCGCGCATTGTAGAGTACTTTAAGGTGGCGCCTGATTTTTACAAAAAAGTTGCATTTGATGAAGCCATCCTGCAACAGGACACGCCGAAGTTTTACTCGGCTTGTATGACCGGCAACGGCCCGTTCCCTGAACCCAACACCCAGGAATGGCAGGTCAGCGCATTTGCTTCGGCAGAAGCCGCATATCATCATTTGATCAAAGGTCTTTGCGAACTGCTTTACGTATCGCTGGATCTCGTAAATATCAATGATGTACACGCCATTTATGTCGACGGCGGATTTGCCCGGAACGAAATATTTACAAGGCTACTCGCGCGGCGCTATCCTAACCACAAAGTGTACGTATCGGATCTGCCATACGCGACTTCGCTCGGTGCTGCATTGCACGTGACGCGCCCGCAGACGTATGAGTTTGCCAACGAAATCCGTGAAATAAAACCTTGATCAGCTGATCCGGCTCCAGTTGGTTTCTTCCTTGCGCAGATTTTCAAGATGGTTGCGTATGGGGTGGTGAACCGGCTGGAGCAGATCGGGATCGGCAGTAAGAATTTCTTCCGCGGACGCCCGCGCTGCCTTCAATATCTCCCCGTCCTGGGCCAGATTGGCCACCAGTAAATCCACCAGACCACTTTGTTGCGTACCGGAAATGTCGCCGGGCCCGCGCAGCTGCAAATCCACTTCGGCTATTTCGAAACCGTCGTTGGTATTGCACATAGTATCAATGCGCAGCTTCGTGTCCTTGCTGAGCTTGTAATCCGTCATTAGAATACAATAAGACTGCTCCGCGCCGCGTCCTACCCTGCCCCGCAGCTGATGCAACTGCGACAGCCCAAACCGCTCCGCATTCTCGATCACCATTACGGATGCATTCGGCACATTCACGCCGACTTCGATCACCGTCGTCGCGACCATGATCTTCGTCTCGCCGCGCACGAAGCGGCCCATTTCAAAATCCTTATCCTGCGAGCGCATTTTACCATGCACGATGCTCAGCGGCACACCGGGAAAAGCCCGCGCAACGCTTTCGTAGCCATCCATCAGATCTTTCAAATCCATTTTTTCGGATTCTTCAATCAGCGGATACACCATATATACCTGCCGCCCCTTGGCAATTTCTTCTTTCAAAAACCCGAACACCGACAAGCGGTGCTTATCGAACCTGTGCACCGTTTTGATGGGCTTCCTACCGGCCGGTAGTTCGTTAATGGCCGAAATATCCAAATCGCCGTACAACGTCATCGCAAGTGTGCGCGGGATGGGCGTGGCCGTCATCACGAGCATATGCGGGTTAATGCGCGAGTTTTTGGCCCAAAGTTTGGCACGCTGGGCAACGCCGAAGCGATGCTGCTCATCGATAATGCAAAGGCCAAGGTTTTTGAACTGTACCGCATCTTCGATCAATGCGTGCGTACCGACAATAATATGCAGGGTACCATTCAGCAATTCGCGGTGGATCACGTCCCGCTCCTTTTTCTTGGTGGAGCCCGTCAATTTGGCAATGTTGACGCCAAGGAGGTCCGCAAACTTTTTCAGGCCCTGGTAATGCTGGTCAGTGAGGATTTCGGTAGGCGCCATGAGGCAGGCCTGCGCGTCGTTATCCAATGCAAAAAGCATCGTGATAAATGCCACGATCGTCTTCCCCGAACCCACATCGCCTTGCAGCAGGCGGTTCATCTGCTTGCCGGTTTTAAGGTCTTCGTGGATCTCATGCAGCACGCGTATCTGCGCGCCCGTAAGCTTGAAAGGCAAATGCTGTTCGTAAAACTCCTTTACCAGCATTGTTTTATCAAAAATCAATCCCGGGTACTGCGTCTTATGCAGGAGCTTATTCTTGATCAGCCTGAACTGATTGTAGAACAACTCTTCGAATTTCAACCGCCGCTGTGCCTGGTGCAGCGTCCGGGCGTCCTGCGGCAAATGGAAATGCCAGAGTGCCTGCGCCTTGGAAACCAGCCTGTATTTATCGACGAGTGGCGCCGGCAGCGTCTCGCGTATATGTGTATGCGCGATTTCGAGCAGGCTCCGCATCATCTTACTGAGCGCCTTGCTATCGAGAAATTTCTTGCGGAGCTTTTCGGTGAGCGGATAGATGGGTTGCCAGTAGCCGGCCGTCGCGTTTTCCTGTGTCAATACCTCTATTTCAGGATGGGTAATGCTCCATTTTCCTCCGAAAAGCACAGGGTTACCATAGACTATATATTCCCCGCCAGGCCTCAGCCACTTTTCATACCATGAAATACTCTGAAACCAGACGAGTTCCATATATCCAGTCCCGTCCTGAAATGTACCCACCAATCGCTTCTTACTTCCCTCTCCGATAACCGTAAAGTCACGCAGCCGCCCTTTTACCTGAGCCGCCGGCATTTGCTCGTTCAATTCACTGAGTTTATGAAAGACACTACGGTCCTCGTGCCGGAATGGGTAATGCTGAATAAGGTCTCCGAAGGTAAAGATATTCAGCTCCTGGTTCAGCAATGCGGCCTTTTGCGGCCCAACGCCTTTCAGGAATTCGATCTTGGTGTCGAAAAAACGGGTTCTAACAGATGGGTTTGTTTCAGAAGTCATTATTCAAATATAAACCGAAATCATAAAAAACACGGTTTAGGCGCTGCAATTGTTAATCTCTGTTAATGGAGTAGCTAATCTACCGGTTTTGGCTACAAGCCGCTTGATTCGCAACTTCCGAATGCCTTACTTGCTGCTTCGTATTTCTTAGACCACCAATCATTTACCAAAATTTACACGACTTATGAAAACCACTTTGTTGTCGCTTTTCCTCACCCTGATCGCATTCACCTGGGCCTCCGCGCAAGAAAAGAAGGCAAGCCCGCACGTTACCACAGACGGAACCAATATGAGCATCAAATACGGCCAGCCATCCAAAAAGGGCCGTGTATTATTCGGCAAAGCCGGAAGCGGCAGTCTCGAACCGTATGGCAAGCCATGGCGCATCGGAGCTGACGAGGCGACCGAGATCACTTTCAAAAAAGACGCTACCTTCGCCGGCAAGGCCGTTAAAGCCGGAACTTATACATTGGTAGCCGTTCCTAACGAAAAAGAATGGACGCTGATCCTGAATAGCCAGCTCGGCCAATGGGGCGCTTACGACTACGAAAAGCACAAATCTAAAAACGTACTCGAAGTAAAAGTTCCTAACAAAAACTATCCTGCTTCCGAAGAAAAGCTGACTTTCCATGTGAAAGACACTGCTTTGGATTTCCAATGGGATAAGGTGGGTTTCTCGGTGCCTGTGAAGTTTTAAAATCAGATTGTAATAAAAGGAACGGGGTGTCACTTTTGGTGGCACCCCGTTCCTTTTTTCCTTCCTCCCTGCTCCCTTTCCTCCTAAATTATAAATTCTGCTTGATCATATTCTCCAACACCTGCAAATGCTCGGTAAATGCCCGATGCCCGTCCTCGGTAGCTTTGTAGGTAGTAAGCGGTTTACGGCCGTTGAATTGCTTCTGGAATTCGATGTATTTGATTTCTTCCAATGCCTTTAAATGCGAGGCGAGGTTACCGTCGGTGAGCTGTAACAGTTCTTTCAGTTCATTAAAACTCAGGGAATCGTTGACCACGAGCACGGACATAAGCCCAAGCCTGATCTTGCTTTCAAATACCTTGTTAAACTTTTCTAACCACTCCATTACAAGTTCCTGTTACTGGGTACGACGGCTGACCGTCGACCGCTGACGGCCGATTGTTCTCTAACGGTTTCCGGGTCGCCGGACCGCCGGGTCGCCGGACCGGCATTTATTGATTGGCTTCCAAAAACAGCATGGCATCCCTGTTACGGATCCAAACTGCCTGGTCACGTTGATTGTTGGCGGCCATCGTAAATCCGGAGCCCACGAGGCCCGTTCCGACCGATATCCAGAAAAAGGTCTTTAAATTATCGCGGTTGCCCGAGAGCAGCGATATCACCGAACCCGCCGACCCGGCCAGCGAAATAACCAGCCCGATGCTACGCGTTCTTCTCGATTTCAAATAGAGGCCGAGGCCTTCCGGCGAAACCATAAATTCATTCCGCAAAGCCTTTTGTCCGGCATAAACGACATTGTTTTTGACAAAACTATTCCCATTTCTCAAATAAATAGTCTCCTTGTCATACCATTTTCGCGCTTTTGAAGCAGTGCTGTCCGAAGGCATCCGTACTTGCGCCGAACAAAACGAGCCCGAGGCCAGTATTAACAGCACCACTGCAAGGCCCGATTTCCCTCCGGGTACCTGGCCACCTGGCAACTTTTCCCTTTCGTACCGGTTATACATAGTAAGGCCATAAACAATGTGTAAAACACCAAAGCCTATTGCCCAGAATATCAGCGAATAGCCCGTCAGGAATAATGCGATGCAACCTATGCCGATTTCGGAAACACCCATGTAAAATACTTCCGGGTAAGTAAACCGGCTGGCATTTACGAGTGCCAGACCGTAAAATAGCAGTGTTACCGGAAAGACCAGCCAGATGAACCCGTAATGCAGCATCGCCAGAGAGAATATACCACCTGTTGCCAGCGGGATCAGCATTGCGATCAGCAACCGCTTTGAACTGCCGTTCCAAACGGTGAGACCCTTTTTACGCCCTCTCCGTACTGTAAGAATGATCCCCACCGCAAGCGACGATACAAGCACGCAAAGGCCGTCGATAAACAAAAAATCGATCACATCCTGGCGCGAATGCCCCTGGTATGTACCCAACGGGGCCAAAATATCGGTCAGCCAGTCGGTTTTAAAGCGAATATAGGCTGCTCCGGCGCCGATGAGCGCGAAGATACCGGCAAAAACCCCGCTCAAACCACTGAGGGATAGAAACTTGGACGAGCGCTCCATCAGGTCGCGGATCTCGTTCAAAGTATGCAAAGAATCCTGATTCGGGTTCATAAGCGTATCAAAATGTAAAAATAACGGTCAGTGATTGTCAGAAATAGTCAAGTTTGGTCAGGCGTGGTATTGAAATAGCAGCAGGATTTTTGGAATAAATACAATTCCTCCGACAATGACCGCCGAAATCGCCAGCAGCAACACGCCGGCGGCCGCCGTATCTTTCACCACTTTAATGACCGGATGGTAGTCGGCCGACACGAGATCGGCCAGTTTTTCGATTGCCGTATTGAATGCTTCCGCCGCCCACACGAGCGCGATCTGGATCACTATAATGCACCATTCGGTGGCTGATATGTTAAAAAACACGCCTGCAATGGCTACCACCACGCAGGCGATCAAATGAATGCGGGCATTGTTTTCGTAGCGGAACAGGCTGTAAATCCCAGCGCCTGCGTAACGGAAGCTTCGGACGGCTTTAAGAATATCGATGGGTCCGTTCATGTTGTTTCAGTTCGGCAAAAATATGGAACGCAAAGTACAACAACATGAGCACGAACGAAAACGTAATAGTATGTTTGATCGCCAGCGGATCCTTTAAACTATGGTAGATCCCCTTCGCGAGCGCGCCCGGCTGCGTGACGATATCCCAGCTGTTCCAGCGGCCATAACGCCCCAGAAAGATCCCGAAGCCGCTCAAAATCATTGAATTGAAAATTGCAAACCATGCCAGGCGCTCATTCCAGCGGTGTGCGATAATGCGGTGAACGATGCGGATGCTGTAAAGGCCGGTCATAAAACCCGCCAGCGAGAATGTGAAGATCATCAGCGCATCGTACCACAGCATGTTTTCAGGCACAAAACGGAGATGCTTCAAATCCGTAATAATGTAAGGTGCATTAGGAAAAAACAGCAGCCAAACCGCCAGATAGATCATCAGAATACCAAACGGCGCCGACTTGCGCTTCTCCATTTCCCACACCCATTTAATGAAAAGCAGTGGTATCCACGCCAGAAAGAGGTTCCAGGCAAGGAACACAAAATCCCAGTTTTGCAGGGTAATCCTGACAGTCAATAACGCCATCGCAGCGGCGGAAACAAATGCAAGGAGCGCTACTTTCAAATTGCCCTCCAGATAGTTGACCAGGTTTCTCAGCATCGTTCAAGTTTTTTTTAAAGTACTTTGAAATACAAAGTTAATGTAAAACAGTTTATAACTCCAAGCAAAAGAGTCTGATTAAATCCAGGAAAGGTTACTTTGATTAAACGGTTACTTTTTGTTGTTGGCAGCGAAAGCTTTCATCATCGCCCATTCACGGCCAGCAGTTTTGGCTTTAAAGGTTTCCAGGCAGCCGCGGTCCTGCAAGGTAATGTAGCAGGTTTTGCCATTCTTGCCCCCGAAACAGATGTTCGAAACCTTCTTTCCGATTGTGTGAATGGTATGAATTACTTTTCCTTCGGGGGAGACCACTGCTACTTCTCCTTTACCATGACGGGTGATGTAGAGGTTGCCGTGCACATCGCAGCGCATCCCGTCCATGCCGCCGTCTTCGAAATGATGTAACAGTTTTTTGTTGGATAATGTACCATCTGCCGCCAGGTCGAACACCCACACATTCCGCTGCACGCTTTCATTGACGTACAGTTTCTTCTCGTCGGGGCTTACGTCGATGCCGTTGGTGGTTCCCATATTACCAAAGGCAAGATTCACTTTTCCTTCGGGTGTTATGTGCCAGATTTGCCCCGTTCCGTCTTTCCAGTTGGGGTCGGAGGCGAAAACGTGGCCGGAAGCGGTTACGGCGAGATCATTCGGCTGGTTCATTTTCGGCTCGTTCGCGAATACGGATACATCCTTGGTGATCATATCCACTTTCAGGATATTGTGCCCCGTGAAATCGGCTACGTAGAACGTATTTTTATTCACAAACCGAATTCCGTTACCGGTGCTGCCTTTCGGCAAAGTCACGAAAAAGCTCGCATTACCTTTCTTGCTGAGCTGCGCGATCGTGCCGTCCCGCGCAAAGTTCACGGCGTAGACGTTGCCGTCCTCATCCACCGCAGGACCTTCGCAGTTGGCAGTAAACTCCCCTTCGTTGGAGAATTTTTTACTTTTAGTCTGAGCCAGACTGATTCCCGGCGACAACAGCGCCACGGTGAGGAGGATTGCTAAAATTCTGGTCATGGGGTAATATCTTAATCACTGATTTTTCCACTTGATGGCGCAGCCCACCGGCTTTGTAATGGTGGTTACCACGGGTTTCCCGCCCACGAGGTTCGTCACTGCCTCGTCCACGTAGAGTTTCGTTACGCCGGCGGCATCCTGCGGGTTATCGTCGATCATACCCATATACCGCACCGAAAACTGTGCACCGCTTTTTTGCAGCACAAATGCCTGTGGCGTACGACCCGCCCCGAATTTGCGGGCCACCTGCTGCATATCATCGACAAGATAAGGATAACCGTAATGCTTGGCCGTAGAACGCTCCTTCATTTTTTCGAAAGTATCGTCCTGATGCGTGCCGGGATCGCTGGGGTTAATGGCGATAACCGGATACCCCTGCCCCGCGAATTTGTTATTAAGAGCAATAATGCGGTCCTCATAAGCCTTCGCAAACGGACAATGGTTGCTGGTAAAGACCACGATCACGCCTTTGGAGTTGGCAAAATCCGAAAGCGACACCATACTTCCATCGGTATTCTTCAAACGGAAATTCGATACGGCATCACCCACCTGGTACCCACCCTGGCCTTGCGCGCGAGCGAAGTGCCCGAACGATGCAAGAAACAGGACCATCAAAACCCACCGACTAACTTTTATCTTCATGTTTTCTAAATCTACTGTCTCTAAGACCCCAATAATAGGTAAAAGTAAAAGCGCGACCTGTTAAATTTTGTTAAGGCAATCTTCCATGCTCCATGTCTAAACGCGGGAGTTGTTCCGAAACATATAAAGGTAACTTTTTGCACATTTTTAACTACATCGGCCATTTATAATTCAAACACAGGCAAGCCTACTGATGACAACCGAATAGCGCCTTACCCTGAATACCGGCCCGGTTCCTGCGAGATATTAAAAAAACTGGAATATTCCGCTTAATACGTTGTAATTCTGTCACTCTCTTTTTATCTTTGCACCTCAAATTTTGAATCCAGTTTAATATAATTATTAACATGTACGCAATCGTAGAAATCGCAGGTCAGCAATTTAAAGTTGAAAAGGGTCGCGAAATCTTCACGCATAGGCTTGAAGGTGACGTGAACGCTGCACTTGTATTTGACAAAGTCCTTCTCGTTGATAACGGAGGCACAGTACAGGTAGGTCTTCCGACAGTAGCAGGTGCTTCTGTAAAAGCAACTGTTCTCGAACACCTGAAAGGTGAGAAAGTGATCGTTTTCAAAAAGAAACGCCGCAAAGGATACCGTGTGAAAAACGGTCACCGTCAGTATCTGACCAAAATCAGCATCGACGAAATCGTTGCCTAATCATTGGGCGGAAGCCTGAAACAGTTCAAAACAGGAAACTACAATTTAAGTATAAGATATCATGGCACATAAGAAAGGTGTAGGTAGCTCGAAAAACGGACGTGAATCGGAAAGTAAACGTCTTGGCGTAAAATTATTCGGTGGCCAGTTGGCAAAAGCAGGTAACATCCTGGTTCGTCAGCGTGGAACCAAGCACAACCCAGGTAAGAACGTAGGCATCGGCCGCGACCACACATTGTTCGCATTGGTTGATGGTAACGTAGTGTTCCGTAAGACCCGTGAAAACAGATCTTACGTTCACATCGAGCCGATCGCTGTTGAAGCTGCTGCGGAAGCGTAATCAAGGCACCGTTAGTACTTCCCCAAGAAGCTAAAAGAACCCGTCAGGCACTAGTTTGACGGGTTTTTTATTGGCTAATACACCCGCCGCCAAACCAAAAGGCTGCATTCGGTGTTCTCTAAACCGGAAAGTTGTTTTACCCTATCAATATCGACCATCCCAATGTTGTCACGACCTATTTTTGTATATACCGAATTGAGCCCTAACCCCAACTCGATGAAGTTCGTCCTGAATTTCGAGCTGGTACCCGACGGGCTTTCGTTTGATTACCCTTCGCTGGAAGCAGCGCTTGAAGAGGGGAAATCGTCACCGCTTGCTGCCGACCTGTTCCAGTTCCCGCACGTGAAGCGTGTGTTCATCGCGAGCAACTTCATTACCATTACCAAGGGCGACGACATTGCCTGGGAAGAAGTGCTGCGCGATACGAAGCAGTTCATCAAGATCTATTTCGAAGAAAACCATCCGGTATTCGAGCAAAAAACGATCGATAGCAACACGCTGATCGTCGATGCGCGGGATTCCGACACGGTACAGAAAATTAAGGCTGCATTGGATCAATATGTACGTCCGGCAGTTGAATCGGACGGCGGCGCGATCAACTTCCACTCCTTCGACGAAGGCTCGGGAGTGGTGAAAGTACTTTTGCAAGGTTCTTGCAGCGGCTGCCCGTCGTCAACATTGACTTTGAAGGCCGGTATTGAAAACCTGCTCACCCGCATGGTCCCCGACGTGAAAGAAGTAGTAGCGGAAGGCGTTTAATGCCTCATACATATATATTGGAAACCCTGTCGCGCCCCGGCAGGGTTTCTTTTTATAATGTGTTTTGTTAGTTTCGGCGCATGAAGCCACCGCTGGAAAAGTTTATCGACCGCATTGAGGCATTACAATCGACCGGTAATGCATTGTTCCCCAAGGGCATTTTCCCGGCACAGCGGTCCAACTCCATGATAGGCTACCGGCGGCCCGACACGACGATGTTCTTCTCGGCGATCATCACCTTCACGCTGCAATCCATTCGCAGATATTGCAGTACCGAAAGTCAGGCACAAATCGATGGGATCCGCAGGCAGGTCATCGCCAATTACCCCGATTTTCAGAACAAAGACGGTTTAAAAACCTATAATTTTTGGAAAACAAAGCCCTCGCGTCATTTCCCGAATGGCCGCTGGTTTCGCCGTTTCGAGCATTTCCGCATTCCCGACGATATTGATGACACCGCATTCGCCTATTTAACCACAGATCCTTCACAAGAGGAATTGCTTTGGTTAAAAGAAAAACTGACGCTCCACGCCAATGGTACTAAACTCTGGATCAGAAATACTTATCCTGAATACAAGTCATTGAGGGCCTATTCCACCTGGTTTGGCAAGAATATGTATGTGGAATTCGATGTGAGTGTGTTGAGCAATATGCTTTACTGCATTTTGCATTACCAACTCCCGCTGAATGCACACGACGAAGCAAGCTTTGAATACATCCGCTCGGTCATTGAAACACGCCGGTATATCGATGCATCATTTCGATGCGCCCACCAGTACCCGCGCACCCCACTGATCATTTACCACGTTTCAAGGCTCATGGTAGCATTCAAACCGGCTGCATTGGTTCCCGTTTGGGAACAGTTGGCGAACGACACCGAAAACCTTCTGAAAAACACCCGCAACCGCATGGATCGGGTTCTGCTTGCTACGTCACTTATCCGGCTCGGCCGCGCCACAGAGCGCATCCCTGTCGAGGATTTTTCTGCCACGGATTTCAAAGGCTTTTACTTTTTTATAGCCGGCCTGCTGACTGCCTATGAAAACCCGGTGCTTTACAGGCTGTCGGTTAACCCGCTAGTGCACATGCATTGGACGTGCGAGGCCCATTGCTGGACGCTACTGGCAGAATACCAGGCGCTTTGGAACCAGCAGCAGCCCAATGGCGCTTTACCGTTATCCAACCCCACTTAGGCAAATGGCAGACCACACCATATCATTGAAGCTACGCGAGGTTATCCGCGAAACCGACGACGCCAAAACCTTCGTTTTCGAAACATCCGACGGTAGCCCGCTAAACTACAAGGCAGGTCAATTCCTGACCTTTCTCATTGATATGCACGGCCACGAGGTACGTCGCTCCTATTCGATGAGTTCGGCGCCGGGCGTGGACGCATTTCCTGCCATAACCGTCAAAAGAGTGCCCAACGGCGAGATTTCACGGTTCTGGATCGATACGGTCAAAACCGGTGATACATTCAACGTGCTGGCGCCGTCTGGAAGGTTTGTACTGGAAAAAGAAGACACAGGTGCCCGCGACATCATACTGATCGGCGCAGGAAGCGGCATTACCCCGCTTTTCTCCCTTTTAAAACAAACACTTACTCAGGATCCCGAGAGCCAGGTAACGCTGATTTACGCGAGCAGGAATGTGCGCAATACGCTTTTTTGGAATAACATTATCGAATGGCAGCAACGCTTTCCCGAACGAATGAATGTGATTCACATTCACAGCCAGCCCACCGAGGACTGGACCGGCATCCAGGGGCGCATTAACAACACCCGGCTCGAACAGCTTGTAAATAAATCCATTCGCTTTCAGCGAGAAGACGCCCGCTTTTTTATTTGCGGGCCGTTTGAACTGATGCGTTCTGCGGGCATTACGCTGCATTTCATGGGTTTCCGGAGCGAGCAGATCCGCAAGGAGAACTTCGTGATCCCCTCCCCGCCTCCTCCGCCACCCGTTTCGTATCCGCATCGCATTATGCTCGATTTCCGCGGTTCGATGTACGACTTGCTCGTTCCTGCGCACTCGACCGTGCTGGATGCTGCATTAGCCGAAGGAATATCGCTTCCATACAGCTGCAAAGGCGGGCGCTGCGCCTCATGCGCGGCCGTTTGTACGAGCGGGAAGGTACATATGAGCGTGAATGAAGTCCTCACGGATCGGGATCTCGCAGAAGGCTGGATATTAACCTGTTCGTCCTATGTCGACAGCGACGATGTGGCGATCGAATTCAGGCAGGAATAAAAACAAAGAAGCGTACAGACGATGCCGTACGCTTCATTTAGGTTTAGGATTAGAGGAATTTCAATGAATGAATTCCTGAAAAGGTTAAGTGTTAGGAATATTAAAGAATAAAATTTTCTTTCTTATCTTATTTACAAAATTACTTGCCAAATTGGTTTTTCCTAGCAAAATTTAAAAAAGTGTTCGAGCACGCATTAAAAAAAGTACATTGGGCTCGTGCACGCATGGGGTCACCAATAGTGGTTTTTAGTCAGGTAAAACTAATGTGCAGCGCCAATAATCTCAAATTTATTATAAAAAAAATTTGAAAAATTTTGTTCAGCATAGTTGCCTTTCACTAGAAACACGCTATTTAACCCATCTTCATAATTACTTGTTAGATTTGCTGAACGGAACCGAAAAATCCCTGAATAATAGTCGAGTGTGAAAAAGAAAATTGTCAGAATCAAAGATATTGCGGAAAGGGCACAAACCTCCAAAGGCACCGTGGACCGCGTGTTGCACAACCGCGGCAGAGTGGCCGACGATGTCCGGGAGCGCATCCTGGCCATCATCAAAGAATTGAATTACGAGCCGAACCTGATTGCCCAATCGCTGAAATCGCAGCGGGCTTTCAACCTGGCAGCCCTTATCCCCGACCCCAACCTCGACTCCTACTGGGAAGCACCACACAACGGTCTTGAAAAGGCCGAAAAGGAACTCCGGCAATACGGGGTACGTATTACCAAGTTTATTTTCAATTCCCATTCCGACACTTCTTTTATCGCCAAAGCGAAGGAAGTTGGCCGCGAACATCCCGACGGCCTGCTTATCGCACCGATATTTTACAAAGAAGCACTACCGTTCTTCAAAGAGTGGGCGGAAATGGGCATTCCTTACGTGCTTTTCAACACGCAGATCGAGCATGTGAACCCGCTCTGCTATATTGGTCAGGATTCGTACCGGAGTGGCTCGCTGGCTGCGAAAATCCTGCGTTTCGGGCTGCATTCACCGGGTACTGTACTGGTGGCGCACGTGAATGAGGACATCTCCAACTCGGCGCATTTGATTACCAAGGAAGAAGGCTTCCGCGATTTTTTCAAAAGTGAGCAACTTGAAGATACGTTCAAGGTGATCAGTAACGAAATCAACTTCCCGGACGAGGAAGGGCCCGATAAGCAGCTGGATGAACTCCGTAAGCAATATCCCGACCTAAGTGCGATATACGTCACCAACTCAAAAGCATTTGAAGTAGCGGCTTATCTTGAAAAGAATGCATTGAAGGATATCAAACTGATCGGTTATGACCTCATCGGCCGTAACCAGCAATACCTCAACAAAGGCATTATCGATTTCCTGATTAACCAGAATCCATTAGGACAAGGTTACTGGGGCATTCACCAGCTGGCCAACCATTTGATTTTCAAAAAGGAGATCCCGGCGATCAAATTCCTGCCGCTCGATATTATTACCAAGGAGAATCTGGATTACTATCTCGATCCGCAGTAATGCGACGACGTGCTGGATTGTCAGATGTGGTCAGGTATTGTCATGTATTGACGGGCCAGATCAAAGGTTGTGAGGTGCATTCAGTTATTAAATTGATCGGGAGGCAAATGCCGTCAGGCATGTAACACCGGTAGGAAACGTAACCCGATGGATTATGTCAGAAATGCCGTCAGGCATGCAACAACAGCTCATTGTTGTTACATGCCTGACGGCATTTCTCAAAATACATCATTCGCTTCGATTGCTACCTATGTTTCATCGCTACGCGATTTATCCTCTGCATTATCTTACGTTATACAAATGTACAATCTCTGACTTCCTATCTACAACAATTGACAATACCTGACCTCTCTCCTCACGGTGCGAAATACCATATCGTTACAAATCCCCAAACTGACTATACATTTCTTTCAGCTTCGGTTCGGTTTCTTTCGCGCGGATGTCTTTCCGGAGTGCTGTCACACCCTGGATGTCAGTAAGCAGTCCCAGCGCCTGAAAAGCACCGAAACGGACGAAATAGGAAGAGTTGTCGCGCGCGAGGCCTTCCAGGATCGGAATGCTTTTGCGTTGGATATCCTGCTTCGATTTGATCAGGTATTTACCAAAAACTTGCAGGAAGTTGTATTTCTCCGTCGGCTTCATGGCCTTCATTTTCGCTAGGAACCATTCGAACCGCTCGGGCTGCGCTAAGCCTGCGTAATAATTGCCTACCGATGTAATAATGGCATCATTAGGCGAATTTTCGAATTGCGCCGCTACTTCCGCCGCGTCGTTGGGCTGGCTCATCAGGTATTTCTCAATCGCTACCGACGCTACGAGGTAAGAGCTGTCCGTCAGCGCCGCTTTGAAAATCGGATCGCTGTTATTGTCGCCGAATGAAGCCAGCGTGATGATCGCTTCGGAGCGCACCTGCGGATGCGGGTCCTTCTGCGCGCGATTCTGGATTACCTTCTCAATATCTGCAAACCCTTCTCCCGCATATTCCGCGAAATTACTGATCGCCATTTGACGCAGCTTCCAGAACGGATCGTCCATCGCCTTCACGAGGATTTTGCGGGCCGTGGTGTCAGCCAACGCACCTTCGAGAGAAGATAATGCCTCATACTTGTGCAGGAACCGGTCGGAATTGACATACTGAAACTCCATTTCCGGTCTGTTTTTATCGTGCTCGACAACCGCCAGCAGGTTCGCATCGGCATCAAATATCACCAGATCAGGTTTTTTCGCGGCCGGGAATTCAAGGGTCTGGTTTACTTTATCCACCACCACATCGTAACGGCTCTTTTTACCGGAAACCCACACATCGACTTTTGTGGGCAGGCGATAAACCGTTGTGGCCAGCGTGTCCTGCGTTTGTTTTATTTTCAAAACCACTTTTGACTGCGCCGGCACAAACTGCTGGTCGATCTTCAACGACGGGTGTCCGGGGCGGAGGAACCACTGATCAAAGAACCAGTTCAAATCCTGCCCGGTCACTTTTTCGAAAGCAATACGCAATTCATCGATTTCGGCCGTTCCAAACGCGTGCGATTTGAGATACAGCTGCAATGCCGCGAAGAATGCATCATCCCCCACCAACGACCGAAGCATATGCAAAATGCGGCCTCCCTTGGCATAGGAATGCGCGTCGAACATATTCTCGCGATCCTTATAAAAGTAACGGATCATCGGCACCTGCTTGGTTTCCGATTCCGCCAGGTATTCTTTCGTTTCCTGCAAATTACCCCAGTCAGCCTCAAAGCGACCATCGTTATACTCACTCCAAAGGTATTCGGCATAATTGGCAAACGACTCGTTCAATGGGAGTTGCCCCCATTCTTCCGCCGTTACATAATCACCGAACCAGTGGTGCGCCAGTTCATGCGCGATCACAGCGTCGGAATTCCCGTCAACGAGCGAGCGGGCATCGTTCTGCACGCCTTCCTCATGAACCGTCGCCGTGGTATTTTCCATAGCGCCGGCCACAAAATCGCGTACGGCAATCTGTGCATATTTCTCCCACGGATATTCCACGCCGAAGATATTGGTAAAGAAACCCATCATTTCCGGTGTCCGCCCGAAGATCGCGTGCGCATCGGCACCGTATTTCGGCTCAACGTAATAGCTCAGTTCCAGTCCGTTTGGCATCATATCCTTAGCCACCGCAAAATCGCCTACCGCAATCATAGCAAGGTACGGAGCGTGCGGCCGGGTTTGTTTCCAGTGATCGGTGCGCAGGCCCTTTTTGCCTTCCTCCTGCCCGACGAGCAAGCCATTGGAAAGGGTTTTATAAGTGCTGTCAACCGTAATGTAGATGTCCTGGGTAAACTTCTGGTTCGGTGCGTCGATCGTCGGGAACCAGCAAGAACTGCCCTCGGTCTCGCCCTGCGTCCATACCTGCCGCGGTTTGCCTTCGTCGAGGCCGTCGGCATTAATAAAGTACAAGCCTTTATCGGAAGCGCTGTCGTCCTCCTTGCCTCTCGGCACGTCGTTTGGTTTCGCGATGTAGTCGATTTTTACAAACAGCGTGTCCTTACGGGTGTATTCCTGACCGAGTTTAATGGTGAGCTTGCGCTTGTCGTAAGTGAATTCCAGCTTCTTTTTAACCTTCCCGGCAATTTCCTCACCAGTCAGGTCGCCATATTCGCCGGCAGCATCCAGCATTGAAATACCTTTTATTTCAAACCCTTTTGCATCGAGTTCGAGCGTATTCTGCGGATAAAAATGGGGCTTGAACTTCAAAATCGCGGACGCGGGCACCTGCTGTTTGACCCAATCCAGCTGCACATCCAGCCGGGTATACAAAATATCGCTCTTGCGAACTCTTTCGGGCCGGTAAGGTCCCTGCTTGGTGACCGTGCCTGGATTTCTTCGGTAGAGTGTGTCAGCATCGACGCCGGCCAATGCCGGAGCGCTGAATGAAAGAGAAAGTATGCCAAAAATTGTAAAGATCAATCGGTTCAAAGAAGGCCTTTTAATATCACCGGTCATATCCGCTTTCTGATTGATTGCTAGGAAGTAAGTCAATGTAAATAAGTTAATAAACGATTTTCTGGCGTTTTCGGGCCATGCTACACCCGCAGCAGCGCACCCGCCTCTGCGGCCCTTCTGGCCGGGATGTACGAAACAACCATAGTTATCATAACGACAATTACGCCTGTGTAGAGTATGTCTTCCCAAATTAATTTAACAGGATAAGCGTCTACCAGCGAGGTGGTCATACCCATCGAAACAAAGCCGTACCGCATTTGCAGCCAACAGATGATAATACCGCCCAAAAGCCCCGCAATGGCGCCCGAAAATGCCACGATCGCCCCTTCGGCCAAAAAGATCCGCCTCACCAGCGACTGCGTTGCCCCCATCGCGAACAGCATCGAAACATCCTTCTTTTTCTCTATCGCTAACATGCTGAGCGAGAAAAAGATATTGATTGCAGCTACTAAAATAATCAGCGAAAGGGTGACTGCCACAAAAAGCTTTTCCAATTTTATTGCCCGGAGCAAATCCGCATTCAGCGAATCCCGGTCTTTCACTACAAAAGTCTTGCCCAGCTTCCCACCGATCTCCTCACTCACGTCCTTCTCTGTATAACCCGGCGCAATGTAAACTTCCAACGCAGTAAGCTCCCCGTTGTACCCCATCAGGCTTTCGACCTGCTTCAACGGGGCAATAATGTAGTCGTCGTAGCGCGATTCGATGGAAAACACACCACCCGGGCGCAGGTTCAACTGATTGAATGCCTCGGGGGACGTCAGGTTGAGCGTCTTCGTGCCGGTACGCGGGTAAAGGAGTTCAAGTGGCGTGAATATGTCTTCGAGAGAAATAGATAATGCATTCCGGATACCTTCCGCAATAATCGCGTAAGGCGTGCCATTCTCCCCGACGAGTTTCACCGAGCCTTCAATAATGGCTGTATCGAGCTGTTTCTGTTGTTCGAAGGTACTGTCGACGCCTTTCAGACGAATAATGGTTTGCTGACTTCCATAACGGGCCAATGCATTGTCTTCAATCACCTTCGTGACCAGCTTTACGCCCTTTACGGCTTTCAGTTCAGCCATCAATGCAGGCGTCATCTTGAACCGCTTACCTTCCGCGGGAACGATGCGTACATCCGAATCGAAAGTTTGGAAGATCTTGCGGTTGAGATCCTCCATCCCGTTGAACACCGACAATACCACCACCATTGCCATCGTCCCGACCGCCACGCCGGCCATAGCAATGCGTGCGATCAGACTGATGAAACTCCTTTTGTTACGCGAAAAAAAGTAGCGAACGGCAATCCGGTAGGAAATGTCCATGGGCTCGAACTTGAAATCAGTAGCTATCTTCCTCCTCGTCGGGCTGTGCAGGCGGGATCACCAGATCCGCAAACAACTGATCCATTTTGGCTGCGTACTCCGCAGTGTCGTCGATATAGAATTGCAGGTGCGGAACGATCCTCAACTGGTGACGGACGCGTTCGGCGAGCTTCTGGCGGATAAAACGGGTATTTTCCCGGATCGTTTCCAGCAGCATGGTTTTGTTTTTATCGGGCAGGAAGCTCAGGTACGCACGCGCAATGCTGAGGTCGGGCGTTACGCGCACGGCGGTGATCGTCACAAACGACCCGTGGGTAAGGTGCTGCGCATCTTTCTGAAAAATTTCTCCCAGGTCTTTCTGTATTTGCCTGCCTACTTTTTGTTGTCTTTTCGATTCCATGTCTTGAATGTTAAACGGAGGGGTTTTGCCGGTCCTGACCGCACATCCTGGTTCACCAGTTAGGCTGATGTAAACTAACATCTCCTAAATCATTCCCTCTCTCCTTTCAATAAGTACAAATATCCATACTTATTTTGTTTTTGTAGAACCCGGCATTGTAATTTCGTGAAACTTATTCCCGTAAGATACCTAATCCACCAGCCGCTTGCTTAGTTTTTTTCGCGTAAATGCACGGTACCAGACCATCAGTTTAGTAGTATTCTTCCTGCTGCTCCGTCTCCCTTTTTTCCTGGGCGGCGCACCGTTGCTGATACCCGAGCTGAGCTGGATGCTCGTAGGCGAGCAAATGGGTCGTGGGTTTATGCTCTACCGCGATGTGTGGGACAACGTCAGTCCGTTCTCTGGCCTTACCTACTGGCTTATCGACAGCCTCTTTGGCCGTACGCAATGGGTGTACCAGCTGGCGGCCATGGGCGTTTCACTGGTACAGATATTGTATTTCAACTACGTTATCCACTCCCGCGATGTGTTCCCCGAGCGCACATTCCTACCCGGTGCATTATACGCGCTGTTCCTGAATATTTCTTTTGATATGGGCACATTGTCGCCTATGCTGCTGGCCAATACCTTCCTGCTTTTCGCATTCGGCTCGATTGTTAAAATGCTGGTCAGAAGAGAGGTAACCACGCAGGTTTTTGAGCTGGGGCTTTACATCGGTATCGCCACCCTTTTCTACCTGCCGGCGTCGCTTTTCATGGTATGGGCGTTTCTCGCATTGCTGTTCTATACGGGTTCCACTTTCCGCCACCATCTGCTTGGCCTGTTCGGTTCGATATTCCCGTTACTGATGGTCGTGTTGTTTTTCTATCTTAACAACGGCATGGAGAGCCTGAACCGAAACCTGCTCACGTCGGTATTCCAGGTAAAACAATACAACCTCAACGACTTTTCTTCCCTACTTGCGTCGCTATTGCTGCCGCTAGGCTTCGGGATCATGGGTTTTATGCGGATTTTCACGACGCTCCGCTTTGTGAACTACCAGACGCGCATTCAGCAGGTAATGGCGCTATGGTTTATCGCCGCGGTATTTACGATCCCATTGATGCAGTTCCTCGCTCCGATGCAATTCGTAATATTCATTCCGCCTGCTGCATTCTTCGCCACGCATTACTTCCAGAGTTTCAAAAAGAACAGCTGGGCGGACGAGTTGCAGTTTACCCTCATGGGCGCGATGATCGTTTTGATACAGTATCAGGGATTAAGGGGCGTATTACCCGGCGTTTCCATGGGCAAGCTGGAAAACCTGCGGGCCAAACCCGCCAGTTTACCCGAGCAGATCCAGAACAAACGCATTCTGGTTTTAGGGCAAAATTCAGGAGAGTATATCAATAATTTCACGGCCACCCCCTATCTCAACTGGGAACTGGCGAGCTACGATTTGCAGAATCTCGACAATTTTGACAGTGTGATCCACGTCTATGACAACTTCCGCAAGGATCCGCCCGAATATGTGATCGACAAGGTGAATATCATGCCGAAACTCCTGAACCGGGTTCCGGCATTGAAAAAGCAATATATTTTAAGCCCCTGGAAAGGTATTTACCAAAGAGCTTATTAGCAGGAAATCTTGTCGACGCGCGTCTGGTGACGGCCTCCTTCGAACTCGGTACTTAAAAAAGCTTCCAGGCTGGCCAACGCCGTTTCCAGCTCAATAAACCGCACAGGAAAACAAATCACGTTCGCATCGTTATGCTGGCGGGCCAAAGGCGCGAGCGGCAAATCCCACACGAGCGCAGCACGCACGCCCTGGTGCTTGTTCGCGGTAATGCACACGCCCTGTCCGCTTCCACAAAGCAGTACACCCTTTTCAAATTCCTTGCTTTCCACACCACTGGCCACCGGGTGTGCGAAATCCGCGTAATCCGCCGAGTCAGCACTATATGTTCCAAAATCCTTTACTTCGAAACCATTGGTGGTAAGCCAGTCGATAACCGGCTGCTTGTAGGGGAAACCTGCGTGATCGGAGCCGATAGCAATTTTTCTCATTACTTTTTTGTTAATTACAGTCCACCGTTCGTTAACGAAAGCGGACAGAGTGAAAAGTTTTTTATTATTGGTGTTAATGGTACAAAGTTACCATTATACTGATCAACAACTCAATTGAATGCTAAATATGAGTGAAGAAGAAGTAAAACCTACCAATGGAGAATTAGTGGATGTTTCTCTCCTCAATCCGGCGGTCCCGGAAGATGAGAAAAGGATCAAGGAGGCGTTTGAAGACCGCAACTGGAACGAAATCAAGAGTGCTGATTCATGGGTTGTATTCAAAGTAATGGCCGAATTCGTAGAAGGTTTTGACAAACTGGCCAAAATCGGCCCGTGCGTTTCGATTTTCGGTTCTGCCCGTACTTTGCCCGACAATCCTCACTATAAAACCGCGGAAGAAATTGCGGCAAAGCTGGTACGTCACGGCTATGGCGTGATCACCGGTGGCGGTCCCGGTATTATGGAAGCCGGTAACAAAGGTGCGTTCCAGCAGGGCGGGAAATCCGTCGGGTTAAATATCAAACTGCCGTTCGAGCAGCATAGCAACCCGTACATCGACCACGACAAGAGCATTAACTTCGATTTCTTCTTCGTGCGGAAAGTGATGTTCGTGAAATACTCGCAAGGCTTCATCGTAATGCCCGGCGGGTTTGGTACGCTCGATGAACTTTTCGAAGCGATGACATTGATCCAGACCAAAAAAATCGGCCGTTTCCCGATTGTACTCGTGGGTACCGCCTACTGGTCGGGGCTGATCGACTGGATCAAAGGAACCATGCTGACCGAGCACAATATCAATCCGGAAGACCTGAAATTGATCAGCCTGGTGGATACCCCCGACGAGGCGGTGAAAGTGATCGACACGTTCTATTCGAAATACCTCCTGAAACCCAACTTCTAACAACCGATATTCTCCAAGCCGGGCCAGACCATCAGAACGACAGGTATGGCCCGGCTTTTTGTATCATCGCCTCATCCAGCACTTTTACATTCCGCAATTCTTCCAGGGAACGGAACGGCCCGTGCTGTGTGCGGTAGTTGACCAGGATTTGCAACTGCTTCCGGTTTCGCAGGTAAGGATGCCTGCCAAGCTCCTCGATGGTTGCCGTATTGATATTGATCTTTTTAACCCCATTACCTACCCTCGCAAAACGCTTCAACTCGGATAACGCAACGGAATCGAGTCCGTAAACTTCATTAAACTGGTCGACGGAATGAAATCCGCCCAGCCCGTCACGAAACTTCAAAATACGCAACGCGAGCTTGCTCCCAATCCCGTTCAGGCGAATCAGCGCCGTCGTGTCGCATTGATTAATGTCGAATGCCTGAATGGTGTTTTTTACCTCGTATCTGCGGGTTGTGCTTGAATAAGGCTTGGAAAAACTCTGCTGTGCTGCCTCAAAACCCGGTTTCTGATCCCGAATCATAATATACTTTTCCAAACGTGCATACAGATCAGGCGGGAAATCGTAAATCTTCATCAGATCTTCCTTCCGATTGAAGCGCCCGCCCTTGCTCCTGAATCTTTCAATGCGCCCGGCCAGGAACCCTGAAATACCAACCCCCATCAGCTCACGCTCCGAGGCAGTATTGGGGTCAAATCTGACGAGTTTTATTTGTTCAGGCCTCAATGCAGCCGGCTCATTGGAGGCAGCGTTTCGCTTGCGAGGCTTGTATGAGGCTGCCTGCTGTTTTTCCAAAAGCAATGCAATGCTATCCAGCACCCTACGCTCAGGCCGCGGGCTACCAACAGGCACGAAGGGCAGTATCCAGCGCCGGAAAACGAAGGGCATCCACATGATCACCGCGCAGCCAAGCATCATCACCAAAGCACCGCGCGCCTCTTTTCGGGATATTCCGAAAAAGTCCTGTAATCCATTTAAAATTTTCTGATACATACGTCGGGATTGTTTTCTCCTTTTGACGCTGCACCTGCATTTTGGTAACAGGTTTTAAAACACAAATGAGCAGACGGTAAGCCGCCTGCCCATTTTGAACCTTAATTATATATGTAATTACTGATTTACGTAAACACCACCCGCGTTGGCCGACAATGTTACCGGAACACCTCCGCCATTCATTTTGCCCTGAACACGGTCTTTTTCCGCCGAACCATCAAAGTTTTTAAGCGGAATAGCCACTTTGTTACCTCTCAGGTTCAAGTCGACACCTTTATCCAGCGGCATGGTCACGCGCACGCTGCCTGCGGAAGTGGAAAGATCTACATATTTACCCAGTGATTTCAGTTCCAGCTCAATGCTGCCGGCGCTGGTACTAGCACGCACGCTGCCCGAAACATCGGCCAACCGCACCGAACCACCCGAAGTACCGGCGTCGAGTGAACCGTCTACACCCTCGCCACGGATGCTTCCGCCACTGGTGTGTGCCAAAATGTCTCCATTCAATTTGTTCAGTTCAATGCTGCCGCCGGAGGTTTTGAGCTCGATTTTTCCTTTCAATTCATTGGCTTTAATGCTACCGCCGCTGGTATGCAGGTTAATTTCCTTGCTGCAATGCGCCACATCGATGCTACCGCCGGAAGTTCTGCCATGGATTATGCCGTCGAGGTCGTCGATTTTCAAGCTTCCTCCACTTGTCTGGAAGTTTTGCGATCCGGTCAATGCAGCGATTTTAATGCTTCCGCCGCTGGTTTTAAGGTTAGTGGCTACGTTACGCGGGGCCGTCACTTTGAATGCGATGGAAATGCTCTTTTTCTCATTCCATTGCAGATTGCTCTTTCTTTTTGCGGTGGCGATCACCTTGTTGCCTTCGGTGCCGATCAGGATATCGTAATCTTCGAGGCGATCTTCAATTTCCTCTTTACTCAATTCCTTGTTCCCGTTCCAGCCATTGCTACGTATGTACATTTCCACCTTGAAACCGTCGGATTGGCCGCCCAGAACAGAAATCGAGCCCCCGGAAGTTTCTACCTGTAATTCTTTCAGAGATGAACCGTTGAAGTTTTTTGTAACGTAAGGTTTGTCATCATCGCCTTGTGCACACGCACTTACGAAACACAGCGCGGACAGGACGAAAGTTAGTAGTTGTTTAATTTTCATGGGATCTGTGATTTGTTTGCCCAATGATGTAAAAGCCGGCACCCAGGTTGCATGCAGTCTCCTTAAAAGTTACAACCCGGTACAATTTTTGCTATTTTAGATTCAAAACCAGCTAAAACCATGAAGACATATCGCGTAAAAGCCGTCCGGGAATCCGAGGAACAATTGGTGTTCGAAATCCTTCAAAACCTCCAGAGAAAAGGAACCATCGTATTTGAAGAAGAGCAAGCCGATCCGAATGCAACGCTGCCGGACTCAAAACGCCCTAAAGCAGCTACACCTGCCACAGAGGAGCAGGTGCAGGAGATTATTGATGAAGCGGAGTTAATACCTTATTATTCCGAACAGGAGGCGAAAAAAATCCTCCATTTGTAAGGATTATTTTTTGCGGATTTCGACGACCTTGATTTCGTCATACGTTGCGGTGCGGCCCCAACCACACTGTACGGTACTTTTTGACCCTGTCAGGCTATATTTCAAATGGACCGGTGTGAAGCTGTAATAATCTTCAATTTTCCCCAGTTCCTTCTCTATTTTAGCACGGGACGCTTCGTTGGGCAGCACCGAATAGGTCGAATCCTTCGAAGCGATCGAGAAATGCCATGAACAACCGTCGGTAGCGAGCATGTTTGTCCAGGTTGCGTCTGTTTCGTAAACCTGTTCATTCACGTCGCCACTTTCATCATGGCAGCCTATCCAGGCCAGCAAACCGAATAAAACAATCAGTACTTTCATGGTTAAAGGGGTTTAATCTGAGGTTAGACACACCCGTTTCCGAATTAGTTGGAAGCAAAATCACTTTTCTGCTTTTTAAGGAATCCGGCAAACCACTTCCCCGACTCCTTCACCGTGCGCTCCTGGGTTTTAAAGTCCACAAATACCAGACCAAAACGGGCGGAGTAACCATGCGCCCATTCGAAGTTATCCAGTAACGTCCATGCGAAATAACCGGTAACATTGACGCCATCGTTCTTCGCCCTTAGAACGGCATCGAGGTAATCCTTGTAATATGCCTTCCGCCCCTGGTCATCCACTTTCCCATCCTGCGGCTTGTCTTTGAATGCCGCCCCGTTTTCAGTAATCACCAACTCACGAACGCCCTTGTACCGCTGAAACTGCTTTAATATCTCGTACATTCCGTTAGGGCTGATCTCCCATCCCAGGCCAGTCGTGGGAACATTCCTGAGCGTGGCCGGCACTTCTTTCAGCCACATTACCGGCGCGAGGTACGAATGCTGTACCACCACACTGAAATAGTTTTGCAGTCCCCAGAAGTCAAAATCGAATTTCAGCCTCTCACGGTCGCCCTCGCGCATGAACCGTTTGATATTCGATAGAAACGGAAATGCGTCTTTGGGATAACCCAGCCCTAATGCCGGCTCGATAAAAAGCCGGTTCATAAGTGCATCCGCCCGGCGCGCCGCACGAATATCCGCCGCACTCTGGCTATTAGGAACCACGTAGGAGCAGGAAATCGCATTACCAATGCGTGCTTCGGGCAATAGTCGCCGCAGTACCCGGCCGCCTTCTGCCTGGCTGAGAGCCAGGTGGTGCACCACCGGCAGGAAATTGTGTATACCCTTGTTTCCCGGAGCATGCTCGCCGGTAGTATAGCCAAGCCCGGCCACCGCCATGGGCTCATTGAGCACAATCCAGTGCCTTACGCGATCCCCAAATGCATGGGCGCATACGGCGGTGTATTCCGCAAACCACTCCACAATGCGCCTGTTCTTCCAGCCGCCGGACTTCTCCAATACCTGCGGTAAATCCCAATGGTACAGCGTAATCCACGGTTCTATACCCAACGCAATGCATTGATCAATCAGCCGGTTATAATAATCGATGCCTGCCTGGTTCACACGCCCGTGCCCATCAGGCAATATGCGCGACCACGAAATTGAAAACCGGAACTGCTCAAACCCCAGCTCCTTCACCAGTCCGAGGTCCTGCTCGTAACGGTGGTAGAAATCACAGGCATGCCGCGCATGATCGCCATTCCGGATCTTGCCTTTCTTTCTTGCAAAAACATCCCATACGCAATCGCTCCGGCCATCATGATGCACGGCCCCCTCGATCTGGTATGCTGCCGTTGCTACCCCCCATTTGAAATCACTCCCAAAATCCTCCCGCGACAAAGGGGCCGCCGACGAAGGCCGGTACCCCGATTGTTTTATATGTTGATTAATAACTGTTGTCAAGTCTGTGTACCGGTTACTTTCAGATACGAAAGTTAAAACTAATATGTAAACAAAAGCCCTTCGCCCGGAAACTGCGGACGAAGGGCTTTCACGAATGCCGATCCAGGGGCTTTGGGAGCTTATCTTACGACCAGGATTTTACGCATCAGCGGACCATTGTTGATTTTCACGTAGTAGGTTCCCTGCGTCAGTTTCGTCAGGTCTACTTCGTTGGCCGAATCCGGCGTCGCATTCAGCACCAATGCACCTGTCTGAGCGTAAACCTTCACATTCGTGACCTGCTGGTTGCTGCTCACTTTGATGCGGTCCACTGTCGGGTTTGGATAAACATTCAGCTGCTCCTGGCCGTCGAAATTGAGGCTCTTGATCGCGCTGTAAGCGAATGTTTCGTCCAGATCCACCATTTTCAACCGGTAAAGATTCACGGCAAATGGATTAGTGTGGGTATAGGTGTATGTTTCGAGTTCCTTGCTTTCACCTTTTGCCTCAACCTGTGCAAGTGCTGTCCAATTTTTACCGTCCTGGCTGTGCTGCACCTCGAAGTAAGCCGAGTTGGTTTCAGCGGTAGTAGCCCAAGCCAGTTGCGCAACCGACCCTTCTTTTTTCGCAGAGAATGCGGACAGCGTTACAGGCAATGGAGGACCTGAGAAAGTAAGACATGCGTTGTCTGCAAGCAGGTCATTCCCATTCGATGAGAGCAACACGCGCACAAATTTGCTACCCGAAGGAACTGTTCCTGCCAATGTATATTTTTCGAGGCCCCACGTTCCGCTGTTAAGCTGCTTTGTTATCTCCTTGGTGATCTGGCCAAGTTCTGTCTGAGCTTCGCTAAGGAACACCAGTTGGATCTTCTGACTATTGGAGGTGCTGAATGCAGCATAGATATTCAAAGTAACCTGGTTTCCGGTGGTGGTCTGCAATTCTACATCCTGCCAGAATTTGCCGGCACCGCTCAATTTTGCTCCGTTTACACCGCATACTGCGTAGGTCGGCTCAACTGTCAATGTACCTGTTACGTTCCAATTGTTCGTACCGTTTTCGAAGCTAGGGTTCTGTAATGTGTTGCCATTACACTCCTGGCAGGTAGCCGGCTGAGTGACAGTCGTACAGATTGCATCTACCTTGAAATAATCTCCCGACGAATAGAGCGAGAAGCGAACTTTTGTAGCTCCCGCCGGTGCAGTAGCAGAAATCGAGAATTGTTTCAGTTTACTGTCGACCACTTTATAATCCATTTCCACAACCGCTTCACCGGAATTAATCTTGTTTCCAGCACCATCATAGAAAGTAAGCTTGAACTGGTGTGTCGCGCCCGTATTATGTGTGCCACCGTAGGCAGTCACATCCACTTTCGCACCGGCCACCACATTAATATCCTGCCATATCGAACCTGTGCCAGTGATCAATCCATTTTTGCTGCCGCACATTTCGTATGAATCGTCAGTACCAAAGTTTGTTCCGCTGGATTTAGACCAATCGTTTGTACCGTTTTCGAAACTTGCATTTTTAATATATTGGTTGGAGTTCACGCAGTCGCAGTCCACCGGGGTTGCAGGAGGTGTGATCTTCATACATGCCGCATCCACTTTGAAATAGTTACCACTTGAATACAGCAGGAAACGAACTTTTGCAGTATTCGCAGGCGCAGTTGCCGACATCGTGTAAAGTTGCAACTGATTTCCACTGCCTACTTCGTAGTTCATTGACTTCACAATCGCATCACCGATCTGGTTTCCGCCTGATGTAAAGAAAATCAGTTTGAACTCGTGCGTTTTGCTATTATCGTGCGTACCACCATATACGCTCAGGTTGATTGTACTTCCGGCAGCCACGTTGTTAATGTCTTGCCACACAGATCCTGAACCGGTGATCAACCCATTCTTGTCGCCGCACATGTTGTATGCGTCGTCCGTACCGAAGTTGGTGTTGGTTGATTTCGACCAGCCCGTAGTTCCGTTTTCGAAACTGGCGTTGGTCAGCACGTTGTTCTCACAACCACAACTGGTTGTGGCATGGGCCTGGAAGGCGAAGCCCAGGCTTAAGAGTAAAAGGCTTAAGAGAAACGTAAAATTTTTCATAACGTATTTGATTTGTAATTGATTAGCTGCACTGGCTTGTCAACAAAATGTACGTCACAAAGGTATAGATTAGATTCTCTCAAAATAGCACTTTTTTTATATGACAAGTGCGTAAAAATTATGTTTATATCGAATTTTCAATTATTTCTAATCTATTTTTAAGAAATATTTCTACAAAAAAATGCGCATTTATTTTCATTTCTAAGCACTTATCCAATAAAAACAATTCTAACATTCCTGCTAACTGGTTGCACATGCGCTTAAAATTAGTAATAGTACTTTTTCAATAAACCCAAACTATCACCCACCTATTTACAACACCGGTTGGTTACATCAAAACAGAAGAAAATTTTGTCCACTCCCGGGTCACAAAGGCTTTTTATCCAGACACCCCAATACCATCTTCGTTCACCCCGAAATCATCGCATAGTCACAATGGTGACGGCCGTACAAGTAAAACTTCTACACCTGTAAATGATGTATGAGTCGATTTTGGGTACCAAATGCCCATTTTGACCAACTAACGGCATTCATGAAAAATGATCGGAGATGTGGATATCGATGAGTTTTCACTGAAGAATTTCGACAAAACTTTTTTTTGCCTAAACCGCGGGTTCTACAAGATTTCTATTGACTGCGAATAAAATACAACCATTTTATGGCTGTCTTACAGCAATTTAGCTACATTCTATTCGGATTTATCGACAATAGCCTCCAAATAAACCTAGACCAAATTTCAGTATTACGATAGAAAATACTGCTCAGTAGGCAAGTTCACAAAACAAACAGCGCGGGAACCAGCCTGTAAACCAAATAACTCTCGAGTTATTTTTACAAAGAGAATCGAACCTGAAATAGGATTCCAGGTCATTTTTCATTGCATTTTAGGCTCAAAACGTGCGAAAAAAGGCCGGGAAGGTTCTTAGAGCATACCATTTTCCGCTAGTTCCCAAGATTTTCTGAGTAACCTGTGTATTTTAGCTGTTAAGGCCTCAGACTACAACATTATGCTTAAACGATACCTTAAAATACTGACGCTCGCAGTCCTTGCCGGGTCGTGCAGTACACGCGAAACGGCTACCAATCATAATAGCAACCTCGACAGTATTGCCAGAGAATACGTCACGCTCGGGCTCTCGATAGGCCAGTACGACGGCGATTTTGTCGACGCCTATTATGGCCCTGATTCGCTGCGACCGGCAAAAACGGACACTTCGCAATTTCCGAAAGACGCATTCCTGCAAAAAACCAGCTCTCTGAAAAAGGCGCTGGCTGCATTGGCAACGGGTAACCAAAACGACACCCTCACACGCCGTGCCGCCTGGCTAACCGCCCAGCTGACGGCATTTGAGAGGCGCATACACTTGTTTTCAGGCACACTCGTGCCCTTTGATAGCGAATCCAAAGAACTCTTCGACGCTGTGGCGCCGGTGTACGACGAGAAGCATTTCCAGGACCTCATTGCAAAGCTCGACCGCCTTTTACCCGGAAAGGGACCTATTCCCAACCGCTACCAGCAACTGGCGAGCCGCTTTCTGATACCCCAGGGCAAGATCGATACCGTTTTCCGGACTGCCATCGCAGAGGCTCGCAAGCGTACGCTGGCGCATTATGCACTACCTGCGGGCGAAGATTTCAAGCTCGAATATGTGCGCGACAAGCCGTGGTCGGGGTACAACTGGTATAAAGGCAATTACAAAAGTGTGATCCAGATCAACGTAAGTCAGCCGATTTATATCGAGCGGGCCATCGATCTGGCTTGCCACGAAGGATACCCGGGGCATCACGTGTACAATGCATTGCTGGAAAAGAACCTTTACCGCGACAAAGGCTGGCCTGAGATTTCGCTTTACCCGTTATTCAGCCCGCAGTCGCTGATCGCCGAGGGGAGCGCCAACTATGGTATTTCCATGGCCTTCCCCGGTAATGAGCAGCGGGAGTTTTGCAAAAATGTGCTGATCCCGCTCGCGGGCCTCGATACCACCATGGCCAACGTCTACTTCGAAGCCCTGGCGATCCGCTCGGCATTAAACTACGCCCGCAACGAAGTCGCCCGCGGCCTGCTCGACCACGGCATGAGCGACCAGGAAGCCAAGCGCTGGCTTACCGATTATAGCCTGCTGCCCGAGAAAGGCGCATCGGATTACCTGCGGTTCATTCGCAAATACCGGAGCTACGTTATCAACTACAATTACGGGCAGGACATTATCCGGAAATACATCGAAGCACAAGGAGGCACGCCCGATGCCACAGATAAACGATGGACGCTTTTTGAAACATTACTGAGCAACGAAAACAAAGCCAGCGACCTGCTCAAACCGTAAAAAAACAACAGGTAAAGCGCAAACGAACGACGGGATGAATCTTGCCAAAACTGGCTATTTCGCTTCAAAATGCGGGAAAAATGACCTATATTCAGCATTTTGAACTACTCCCTTTTACCAATCTTGAAAAATTTTAATTTACTCACTAAAAAGAACAGCCCTGACATTTTCCAAACCGGCGCCGCGCTGACACTGGCTGCCCTGATCACCGCCGGCGCACAAGCACAAACGCCTCCTTCCCCCCAAACCTACACTTGCTACCGCGCTGAAAAAAGCATTACGATCGACGGCCGTATGAACGAGCATTCGTGGAAGAAAGCCGCCTGGACCTCCTCGTTCGTGGACATTGAAGGGGACAAAAAGCCGCTACCGCTGCAAGAGACCCGCGTGAAAATGCTTTGGAACGACCAATACCTTTACATTGCCGCGCAAATCGAGGAGGAGCATATATGGGCGTATCAGGACAAAAAGGATCAGATTGTATACCTGGAAAACGATTTCGAGGTATTTCTCGACCCGGATGGCGATACAGAGAATTACTATGAGCTCGAAATCAATGCCATCAACAACACATTCGACCTCTTTTTGCCGAAACCTTACCGCAAAGGCGGCAAGGCGCAACTCAAATGGGACATCAAGGGCCTGAAATCGGCAGTGTCGGTGAATGGTACCGTCAACAATGCGAAGGACAAGGACAAGCGCTGGACGCTGGAAATCGCCATCCCTTTCGAGTCATTATCTACCGAAAATGTAAAACCGGTCATGCCCGCAGACGGCTCCGAGTGGCGGATCAACTTCTCACGCGTGAACTGGCAGCACGAAATCGGCGAGGATGGTCGCTATAAACGCAAGCGTAATGCGGAAACCGGCAAGATCATTCCTGAATACAACTGGGTATGGTCGCCGCAGGGCATTATCAATATGCATTACCCCGAGTACTGGGGGAAACTGGTTTTCAGCAAAGCGAAGGCCGGGAAGATCAAGGAAGTAACCACCGCTCAAAACTGATAAAACATGATCAGGTCCGCTATTTTACTTTTCCTCACACTGCTTACAGTGGGCATATCCGCCCAACCTCAGACAACCGGCAAAACGGTGGTTGATAAAAAACTGACAGCCCAGCTCGAAGCCGCGCTCGCGGGCTTCCACGGGCAGGTGGGTGTGTATGTGCGCAACCTGAAAACCAACCGCATTGCAGCCGTCAATGCCGATTCCCTCTACCCCACTGCCAGCATGGTGAAGGTACCGATCATGTGCGGCATTTTTGACAAAATCGAAAAAGGAGAAATCACATTCAATCAGGAACTCGTTTACCGTGATTCGCTGAAATACGACAACGGCATCGTCGGCTCTTTCCGGGACAGCACGAAAATTGCCCTGCCCAAAGTCGTTCATCTGATGATCTCCCAAAGCGACAACACCGGCAGCTTGTGGTTGCAGGCCATGGCCGGTGGCGGCACGGCGATTAACCAATGGCTGGATGGAAACGGGTTTGCAAACACGCGTGTAAACTCCCGTACACCCGGGCGTAAGGAATTTCAGGCGCGTTACGGGTGGGGTGTCACTACACCGCGCGAAATGGCCGAGCTGGTAGCGATGATCCGAAACGGGAAGGCCGTTAGCCCTGCGGCCAGCGACAGGATGTACCGCTACCTCGGAATGCAGTTCTGGGACGACGAGGCCATTTCCCAGTTACCATCTAATGTAAAAATCGCTGCCAAAAGCGGAGCGGTAAATCAGGCGAAATCGGAGGTACTGGTCGTACACGCGCCGCACGGCGATTACGTGTTTTGCATTGCAACCAAAAACCAGGAGGATCAGCGTTGGCAGAAAGACAATGAGGGCTATGCATTGATCCGCAAGGTATCGGCCATCATCTGGAAACATTTTGAACCGAAAAGTGAATGGAAACCGGTACAGGGCTCCGAAAAATTCTGGTTCTGAAAAATCCCGGCAAGTCGGGCGCCTGCCGGGATTTTTAGCATTAATGCCCTTCGCTGGATTCGAAGCCCAGGATAGCCAGGCGGTAAGGCGTAGCAGACACTTTTACCTTATTGCTTTTGGACAAATTGGCCGCATTTACCACCAGCAATTCGCCCGTCTTGGGTTGGGTGATGTAAATGTATCGGGAAGTCGCTTCCAGTTGCGGCTTCTGTGTCTCATCCTTGGCCGTCGCACCGATCACCGACCCGCTTGTTTTCAGCGCATTAGCTTTCAAATCGTAAATCCTCACTTCTCCGCTGTGCAGCAGTATCACGACATTGTTCCCCGCGTAATCCACCTTCGCCTGCATAATATCGGTACTGGCGAGCACCGGCGTCACGGATTTCGAGGCAACATCAATGATATAAACACCTTTTGCAGCTGTGTAACCCAGGAACTTACCTGCACCCTTCGCTTCCAGGATTGATCCAAACCATGCTTCACCGAAGTCGGCAGGATGCGGAATAAGCTGCTGCTTGCCGGTAGGCTCCACAGCCAGAATGCCGCTCGATGATCCGAAGAGCGAAATGCTGCCGTTGGTTGCATTGCCGTGAATGCCTTTGGTTTGAATCGTCGAAGCGAAAAGTGTCTTACCGGAGGCGTCGATGATCTTCACGCGTTCCGGCAATGTTCCGGCCGCTGATCCGTCTTTTTCGGTAATCGCATAGGTGCCGTTATCGAATTTCGTCATTGCGCCGTGGTGCGCCACGTTCCCGGCATTGATATGCGTCATTTTCTTGCCGGCGGTGTGAAAATCCGCCTCTTTGGCAATGCTCAGGGTACCGTCGCCGTCGTTGAAAGTGATGATCTCGTCGCCCTTGCTTTTGAAATGCGTCGGCTTATTACCGTCGCCCGTCAACGCACCGAACTTCGGCGTTCCTTTTACATCCACATGATCGCCGTGGCCCTCAAAACCGGTATCAAAAAGTTGTACGAAGTTATTGGCCCCATTCAAAATAGCCCCAAAGCGCCCACCTTGCGTGCCGTACAATGTCGATTTGGCAAACTGTGCCTCAAACTTCTCTGCTGTGAGTTTCACCGGATCCACCAATGAGAGTTCCTTCGAAACTTCGTCATTCACCATCACGCGGATGAACTTGTACTCGGTCTCCTCCACCGGTGTTACATCGTCTTTCTCCTTGTCGTCGCAGGCCAGCAGCAATGCGCCGAATGCCATCGATAGTACTACTTTGAATAAATGCTTTTTCATAAAAAAATCTTTACATGCAACAATGATGCAAATGTAGTTTCAGGAAAACCACAAATGCAACAATGTTGCATATAAAGATTAAAAAAGAATTAAAACAGTCCCCTGAGACCAGTATCAGGCTATTGCTTCCCGCAACAGGTTCCTGCTTTCCTTTTTCACAAATGTGATGGGCACAAACTCGTCGTTCGGTGCCCCGATATAATAGACCGTCCATTCGGGATCGTGATGCGCCAGCATTTCACTGATACAGTCGGCACGATGCGCAACCGGATTGGTACAATCTTCCCAGTAGAACAGCTCGACCCTGTAAAACAGGTTCTGCTTGATTCCGTTGATCGTTACCTCAACTTTGATCTCCTGCTTACCTTGAAGCGGCGGGATAGGGATTGCAATGTGGCTCATGGGATTATCTGGTTAAAATTCAAATCATTGGTGCTGGGTCGTTGTTGTTTTTGACCACCGACGGCTGACCACCGACGGCCGATCTCATTATTTCCGGATGTTATCGGATCTTGCCTTTACACCCTCGGCCGTCAGTGGTCGGCTGTCGGCGGTCAGGGCCGCAGGCCCTATTCCGCCCGAAGACTCTTAACAGGGTTCATCAGTGCTGCTTTGATACTCTGAAAACTGATCGTGAACAATGCTACGAGCACTGCCAGTGTGCCCGCCAGGAGGAACATCCACCATTCGACATCAATGCGGTAGGCAAAGTCGTTCAGCCAGCTGCGTACGGCCCACCAGGCCACCGGCGTGGCGATGAGGATGGCTACAAGCACGAGTTTGAGAAAATCCCGGGACAGTAATGCCACAATCCCCGCTACGGATGCACCCATTACTTTCCTGACCCCTATTTCCTTGATGCGCCTTTCTGCCGAATACGAAGCCAATCCGAAGAGGCCCAGGCAGGATATAAAAATCGCCAGCCCGGCCAGTATGCCCACGATTTCGCTTACCTGGCTGTCGGCGCGGTACATTTCGTTGAAATGCTCGTCGAGAAATGAGTAGGTAAATGGCTCTTCGGGGAGTATTTTGTTCCATGCCGCCTGCATCGCCGCCACGGCCTGCTGTGCATTCTTACCCTTTACACGTACCGATATTTCGGAGTAATTCCAGTCCTTCTGATTGAAAATGCACAACGGCTCGATCTTGTGATGAAGTGAATTGAAATTAAAATCCTCCACGACACCTACAATACGCGACAGTGAATCCATCCCGTAGAAACCAAACTGCTTACCGATCAAAGATTGAAGGGTAAGACCCGGTTCATTTTTCAGGAGCTCCTGCGCCAGCGCTTTGTTGATAATGTAGGTTTTTGCATTATCGGCCCGGCTATCGGTAAAATCACGACCTGCGATCAGTTTAATTTTATACAAACTCAAAAAGTCGGGATCGACAATGATTTGAGACGACGTAAGCTCTCTTTTGGGGCCCGTTCCCTGAAAATGGATAGCCGTTTGATGGAGGTTGTTACCCAATCGCTGCTGCGAACCCGTGACGCCACTAATGAACGCACTGCGGAGCATTTCTCCTTTCAAAGCTTCGTATTTGGTGTCCGATCGCGAATCCAGCGGGATAATTACCACCTGCTCCTTGTCAAAACCCGGATCCTTGTTAATCATATAATTCAATTGTCGCGCAGCGAAAGCGGTAGCAACGATCAGGAAAACGGCACTGGAAAATTGCGCTACAACCAATGCATTCCTGAAACGGCTTTTGCCCGAACGCACAACGCCTTTGAGCACTTTGACAGGTTCGAATGCTGAAAGGAAAAAGGCAGGATAAATGCCGGAGATTACGCCGATCAAAATGGTACCGGCCAGTAGTAACGGCAACAATCCAGGGGTTTCGAGAAAAGAAAAATTGAGGGATCGCTGGCTGAAATTCGCCACTGCCGGCATCATCAGCCACACCATTCCGAGCGCAAGCACCAATGCCAGCAGCGCCAGCAGCACCGACTCTCCGATAAACTGCCTGGCGAGTTCTGCACGCCTAGCCCCGATCGATTTACGGATTCCTACCTCTTTTGCGCGCGATGCCGAACGGGCGGTAGAGAGGTTCATAAAATTCACACACGCGATGATCAGCACCACCGCGGCTATGATTGAAAACACATAAGTATACCTGATATCGAACTTCTGAAAATTGACGTAGTCATGAGTGATATTCGTCGAACCCGCATGGATATCCGTTAACGGCTGCAAGAAGAGCTGGAAATGCTTCCAATGCTCGTCTTTCATATGTCTTTTCAGGTAAGCCGGAAATTTCTTCTCCAAAGCAGCCACGTCGGTCTGGTCGGCCAGTTGGAGATAGGTATTGAGCCAGTTACTCCCCCAATTATCCATAAAATCCGGCTTGGAGATCGTATTGAACGACACCAATGCATCAAATTGCAAATGCGAATTACCCGGCACGTCGGCCATAATTCCGGTAACTTTGAGAGTCAGTGTGTCGTTGCCATATACCTGGATAGTTCGCCCCATCGGAGCCTCGCTGCCAAAAAGATTCGAGGCGGCCTTATGCGTTAGCACCACAGAGTTAGGGTCGGTGAGCGCTTGGTTACGGTCACCTTGTTCAAGTGGAAAATCGAACATCCTGAAAAAATCCGGGTCGGTCAGGAAAGACTGCGCCAGCTCCACCCTTTTGCCTTTATAGAATATTGGAATCTTGCCTGTTCCGTTGATCCTTACAAAGCTTTTGACCTCGGAAAATTCTTGCTTTAACGTCGGCCCCATGGGATACATGGAAAGCGCCACATTCTGCGCTGTCATGCCATCGAATGTCTGTACTTCATTCAGCCGGTAGATATTTCCGGAATGCATCCGGTCAAAACTACGTTCGTAAAACACGAACAGCATGATCACGATACAGGCTGCCATTCCGACGGCCAGTCCCACGATATTAATAGCCGAAAAAACCTTGTTCTTCCAGATGTTCCGGAGGGCGATTTTGAGGTAGTTTTTGAGCATGCTGCTGTTCTGAATAGAGTTAAAAACACGTGGCAACAAATTTATGCCAACTCAAACAACAGACTGGTATTCAATATTTTAATACTTAAAAAAGGAGAAACACTGTCCGAATTCGGACAGCCTTGTTCGCCGATGGACAATGCGGAAAATACTTTGCGGAAACCTTTACCAGTTCTTGCGGATACCGATGTAGCCACCGGTCCTTCTCGTAAAAATATCGCCCTGATCGGTAGCCACGCGGGCGACAACGCTGGTGCGTTTCAAACCCGGAACTGCATATTGTGCTCCTAAAACCGATGAAAACTGGCCTCTCGGCGGATCGAAATCGGCACCTGGTGTTCCGAAGTTTTTGCTGTAAGAGAGTTTCAATGTAAGCGCCAGCGAACGGCCGATTCTCCCCTGTGCACCCAGGTAACATACATTCACCCGGTTATTGGGAAAATACCTGTAATTCCCGAGTTTCGACTGGTCCATATCCTTGCCGGGAATAATAAACGGCGTGCCCACCGTCCGGCCCTGATACGACCAGCCTTCGGAATACTGGGTGTGGTTGAAATAGTTGTCGGCCCCCTGGTATTTACTTCCGGGGATGTAAAATTCTGAGCCGGATTGATCTTTGGTCGTGAGGAATTCCAATGTCAGATGCGTAAGTGCCGCTCCATTTTCCGGCCCCGGCAACAGTTTCAGGTTTACGCCGTAGAGCCCATCAGGAATATTTTTGAAAAGCATACTCGAAACATCCTCGAAAGGATGCTGGTGGTATACAAAAAGCCGGTAATGATCGAGTTTTGTCTCGAAAGCGATATCATAACTGCCCAGGTGATTCCCAACCCGATAGCTGTCAAACGCCCCGTACCCATTCCTCTCGAACCAGTTTTTGGAAGTGAATGCCAGCACCACATTCGGGTAAATAGACCACGACGATGGCAGCTCACCATTCACGGCCAGTTCGGGATGAAGTTTCAGGTAATCCGAATGCCCCGCCCACATCACATTGTGATTCAGGCCAAGGAAAAACTTGTTTTTGTGTTTGCCCAACCTCAGATACAAAAACTTCTGATGCAACCGCACCCCCTGGATGTAGTCCGTATTGAACCACCCATGCGCGAATCCCGCATGGACAGCCACGAAGTTCCCGGTGAATTTCAGCGGGGAAAAGCCCACGGTACCGATCTGCACTTTGGGTATCGGTAACGAATTCCCCGAAACTGCATAAAAGCCCGACGACATAGTGGTATCGCCCAGCCCCATTACCTCGCGCCTGCGCCCTACCCACAGCTCCACGCGCTTGAAGCGCACGCTCGCATGCGCCTCGGGCAGTACGAACTCGAACTTGTTTGCTTTGTTATACACCCCTACCGGGCTCACACCGGCACTCCAATCGAATTTTCGCGGTCTGTTAGTAAGGCTATCGTAGAAAACATAATTCCTTCGCGCACTCGCCTGTAACACGCCTGCCGTAGCGCGGTCGGGAACCGCCCCGAACTGGTTGGTCCGAAGCCAGAACGGCGTTTCGCCGTTGGAAGACAGGTACGCCCCTGCCTCCACACTCGCTTCGAGGTTGGACACAACCATACTTTTCTGGGCAAAAAGCTGCCCTGAAATAATTGCAAAAACCGCAACGAAACTGAAAGTAAAGGTTCTGCGCAAGTGATTCGGATCGATAAAAGTTTCCCTCTGCAAGATAGGGACGCGCAGAGGAATATTTGTTACCGATGGCCGCGTTTTAACTTAACGTTAATCGTGAGAAAAGGGAGGAGGGAGGATGGAGGAAAGGGAGGATGGAGAAATGACATTCTATTAGGGGCCCTTCCTCCCCTTCCTTCCCTTCCCCTCACTCCGCCCGCAAACTCCTGACCGGGTTAATCAACGCAGCCCGGATAGCCTGGAAACTCACGGTCAATAAAGTGATCAACAGCGCTCCCAGGCCTGTACCTGCGAAAATCCACCAGGATATCTCGGTGCGGTAATAGTAGTTTTGCAGCCAACCGCTCATAAAATACCAGGCGATCGGCCCTGAAATGACGCACGCCAGCATGACCAACAGGATAAAATCCGTAGAAAGCAGCTGCCACAAATTCGCAATGGATGCGCCCAGTACCTTTCTGATCCCGATTTCCTTGGTACGCTGCTCCGCCACGAAAGATGCCAGCCCGAATAGCCCCAGGCAGGAAATAAATATGGCCAGTGCCGTAAAAAAGGAAGCCAGCTTGCCGATCCGCTCCTCGTCGGCAAACTTTTTCGAAAACCGCTCGTCGACGAACTGGTAGGTGAATGGGCTGCTGGGGTCGTATTTGCGGAAAACAGCACCTACTTTCTCCAACGCGTCGCTTACCCCGGCCGAAGGTGAGAGCCGGATATTGATCACGTTTGTGTTTCGGTAATTAACCACAAAAAATGCCGGGCTATTCTGGCTAAATGGCGATTCGCGCACCATGTCCTTCACAACGCCGATCACCCTGAACTCCTTTCCACCCCAGTTCAGGATCGACTCGAGTGGCTTTTTGAGGCCCATCAGTTTCAATGCCGATTCATTGATGATCATCGCAGCTGAATCCGTTGGGTAAGCGCGGGAGAAATCCCTGCCCTGAATCAGCTTCCATCCGGCTGTTTTGCCATAATCATGCGAAATGTTATTGGACATCAGCAACGGCACCGCATCAGGCGCTTTACCCGGCCAGGTCAGATTGGTTACTCCGCCGGCCTGCGTCGTCATGGAACCCGATGATTGCGAATAGCCGCTCACGACACCGGTATTCAACAGGTCGTTTTTGAGCGCATTATAATGCCCGTAGAGCGCCGGGGTGGTCATCGCCACTTCTATCAACCCCTGCCGGTCGTAGCCAACCGGACGGTTTTTAGCGTGCTGTATTTGCCTGAAAACAACCACAGTGCCGATAATCAGCGTCACCGACACAGTAAACTGCATGACCACCAGCACTTTCCGGGGCAATGCGGCAAACCTGCCTGCTTTGAATGTCCCTTTCAGCACTTTTAGCGGTTGAAAAGATGACAGATACAATGCAGGATAGCTTCCGGCGGTGAATGCGGTCAATAAACAAAAAATAACTCCGGCAACCCAAAACAGCGGATTAGCCAGCGGTAATGTGATCTTTTTCTCTGCCACCTCATTAAAAGCAGGCAGTGCCAGTCCGGCCCAAAGCAGTGATAAGACAAATGCGACCCCGACCACCAACACCGATTCACTAAAAAACTGGCTCACCAGCTGCATCCGCACCGAGCCGATCGCTTTGCGGATACCCACTTCTTTGGCCCGTTTCTCGGACCGCGCTGTGCTCAGGTTCATAAAATTAATACAGGCCAGCAGGAGCACAAAAACGCCGATGGTCCCGAACAGCCACACAAATGTGACCAGCCCGCCGGTATTCACGCCATTCTGGAAATCGGAGTACAGGTGCCATTTATCCATCGGGTGCAGGAAAAATTCCGGCTTATAGCCTGGCGGGTTATCCCTTTTCATACGCGAATCCTTGATTTTGGCTGATACCGCGGCAAAATCAGCTCCTTCGCGAAGCTGGACGAATATCTGGTAGGAGTTCTCATCCCAATTCCTTTCCGCTCCCCGCACCGATGGATCGGTGGCAATGTAAAGGTCCCACGGCGCGAGTATTTGCGTATCCCTGAAAGTGCTATTATTGGGGATTTCTTCAAATATCCCTGCTACCTTCACATCCCGGTTGCTATTGAGTTTTACAATGCGGTTAACCGGATTGGTATTGCCGAAAAGTGATCGCGCAAAGGATTCCGAAAGCAGGATGGAATTCACATCCGCCAGGTTATCGCTGCCGGCAATAATACGGATCGACATCATTTTCGTGAACGAAGGCTCCACATATTGCCCCGACTTCGAAAACATCTTATCCCCGTTGGAAACAACGATGTCGCGGTAAACCGATTTGCTGATTTCCTCAAAGTCCGGATACTTCTCCCGCATATCGGCCGCCAGCGGTAACGGCACCACATTATACGACGACTTCTCCGGTCCGAACTGCACAAACTGCCAAACCTGCCCAATCCGTTCATGTTTCTTATGATAATGGTCGAAGGACACTTCATCATAGATCCAGAGCCCGATCAGCACCGCCACAGCCATCCCCACCGAAAGCCCGCCAATATTAATGGCAGAATACCCCTTGCTTTTAAGCAAGTTCCTTAATGCGATTTTGAAGTAGTTGCGTATCATGTTCGTTGCTTTTTTTGACCGCCGACCATTGACCGCCGACCGCCGATTTCTTTTTTTGTTAAATCCATAATCCACGAGGCACATGGTCGATGGTCCATCGTCCATGGTCAGCGACAGCCCCTACCCATCGGCGGTCCGCGGTCAGCCGTCGGCGGTCATTCCGTCCTCAAACTCTTCACCGGGTTCATCAATGCCGCCCTGACACTCTGGTAGCTGATCGTAGCGAGCGTAACAAGCACTGCGGCCACGCCCGCACCCAGGAACACGAACGGGCTGATGCTGATATGGTAATTGTATTTGGCAAGCCAGTTTTGAAGAAAATAATAGGCCAAAGGCGACGCGATGGCGCAGCTGATCAGTACGAGGAACACAAAGTCGCGCGAAAGGAGGAGCCATAGCTGCGATATCGACGCCCCGAGCACCTTACGGACGCCGATTTCCTTCGTCCGCCGTTCAGCCATAAACGAAGCCAGTCCAAAAAGCCCCAGACAGCTGATCAGGATGGCCAGCGCGGCGAAAATCCCTGCTAATTGGCCGATCTGATCCTCGCTGCGGAACTTCTGATCGTATTCATCGTCGACAAAACGGTATTCGAACGGGTACGACGGGTTATACTTCTCGATTACCGGCTGAATGGCGGCGAGCGCTTGCTTTACATCGGCCCCGCTTTTGAAACGTATGAGGCTCTGAAATGTAAAATAGGGACGCATGAGCATGACTGCCGGCTGCACTTCATCATACGGATTTTGCTGGATCACGTTTTTCGTCACCCCTATGACCGTTAAATCCTCATCGCCGAACTTCACATGACTACCCACCGGTTTTTTGAAACCCATCAGTTTTACCGATGCTTCATTCAAGACGATCGCATTGCTATCGGAAAGCATCTTTTCAGCAAAAAACCTGCCTTCTTTGAGTTTGAGACCAGTCGCTTTGAAATAGGCAGGATCAACCATCAATGTTGAAAACAAAAGCTGGCTCTGCGGGTCCTTCCCGGGCCAGGAAAAGCCTTCCCATTGATTGTAAACGCCCGTCATCGGACTCGACGTTTTACTCACGGCCTCTACATATCCGCTTCCCAACAGCTCGGTTTTCATTGGCAAAAAATTCTTTTGCAGGTCACTGGAAAGGCTAAGCCAGATCAGCTTTTCGGGATTGTAACCCATCGGCCGGCTCTTCGCATGCTGGATTTGCTGAAAAACAATCACCGTACCGATAATGAGGGCAATCGAGAACGTGAACTGGGTAACGACCAATATCTTTCGTGGCAAATTGGCTGCGTTGCCAACCTGGAAGGTACCTTTCAACACTTTCACCGGCACAAACCCCGACAGATATAGTGCCGGGTAGCTTCCCGCCAGCAAGCCTGTGACAATGCATCCCCCAAGTGCGACCGCCATCGAGGGAATATCACTCAAACTGAATGTAATATTTTCAAAACCAACACCTTTCAAATAAGGTAATGTAAACTCAACAATCAGCAGCGCCATTACAAAGCCCAGGAATGCCGTGAGCATCGACTCCGTGAAGAACTGCACGATGAGCTGCTGCCGTTGCGAACCGACTGCCTTGCGAATACCCACTTCCCGCGCCCGCTTCTCCGAACGTGCGGTGCTGAGATTCATAAAATTAATGCAGGCAGTGAGCAGCACGAGTATGCCAATCACGGCAAAAAGCCGCACATACTCGATGGCGCCGCCGGTATTCACCCAATCCTTGAACTCCCCGAACAAATGCCATTTGGGCATTGGGTGCACAAAGAGCAGGTTTTCCTCTTTATCATTCATCTTGGTCTGCACCAGGTTGGCAATACGGGCCGAAAATGCCTCCGGCGTAACGCCGTCGTTCAATTGTACAAAGGTTTGCAGAAAATTATTACCCCACTGATCCTGTGCTCCGCGCACGAAATCGGAAGTAGCGATATTCAGTTCATACGGCATGAGATAGTCGAACCCCAAAGACGAATTCTTCGGAATATCCTTTAACACACCCGTTACCATCACCTCAAACTGATTATCAACCCGGATCACCTTGCCGACCGGTTCCGCATTCCCAAACATCGCATGCGCAAGCGACTCCGTGAGTACGATGGAATAAGGGTTCTTCAAAACCTGATCCGCATTGCCTTTAACGAGCGGGAATGTGAACATTTTCAGGAAGTCGGGATCGGCATAGTGGCCCTGCCGGCTCAGTTTTCGATCGCCCGCCACCAGACTGTGCTTATCGCCCCAATCGAGCCGGGTGACGTACTTTGCCTCGGAGAAATTGTTTCGCAGCTCGGTTGCCAGCGGAAGCATAAGACCGTCACCTGTACGCTTCTGGCCGTTGAAATGCATCTTTTTCTTGACTTTGACGATACTCGCCCGGTTTTCATGAAAATTATCAAAGCTCCATTCATACCGCACCCAAAGGCCGATGAGCATCGCCACCGCCATTCCCATGGCCAGTCCCAGGATGTTGATCAAAGCATACCCCTTGTTTTTTACAAGGTTGCGGAAGGCGATTTTGAGATAGTTTTTCAGCATGACTTTTAGGTTTTAGGAAGACAGGAAGAAAGGGAAGAAGGGGAGGAAGGGGAGGAAGGAGTTGTGGTCCCTTTCCTCCTTCCTCCCCTTCCACCTTACTCCCTTCTTAAAGATTTAACAGGATTCATCAATGCCGTCCGCACCGACTGGAAACTCACTGTGCACAATGCAATCAGCAGCGACAATCCCGACGCCGACAGGAATATCCAGACGCTTATTTCAACTTTATAAGGATAGTTTTCGAGCCATTTTTGCATCGCATAATAGGCGGCCGGGAAAGAAAGCACGAAGGACAGGGCTACGAGTCTGACAAAATCCGTGGACAACAATGCTACAATGCCCGCAATGGATGCGCCCAGTACTTTACGGATCCCGATTTCCTTCATACGTCGTTCTGCGGCGAGTGTGGCAAGGCCAAACAGCCCGATGCTGGAAATAAAAATCGTCAGTATCGCTCCGAAAAGCATGATTTGCTTCCATTTCGCCTCCGATTCGTAGCTTTTGAGATTTGCTTCGTCGACAAACTGATAGCTGTAAGGCACCAGCGGGAACAGCTTACGGAATGTTTTTCCAATGTGTGCAAGACTGGCCGATTCCATACCAGGCTGGATGCGGATGAATACTTTCCCGAATGGATTGCCCGGTTTCATGGTAAAAAGCTGCGGCCGGATATTCGATGTCAGCGACTGGAAATGGTAATCTTTCACGACTCCCACTACGGTATACTTCTCGCCGGGATTGTACCAAAAATCCACCTCCTGCCCCACCGGATTCTTCCAGCCTGCTTTTTTAACAAACGCCTCATTCACCAGCACGGCCTTCGTGGAATCCGAAGCCAGCGTTTCCGAGAATGTTCTGCCTTGCAGCAGAGGTATTTGCAGCACCGAGAGGTAATTGTAACCCACCGTTTCATAGGAAAATTCCATATCGGTGCCCGCATTGACCCTTGCCATTGTGCCCCATTGTCCTCCGTTTTTGGGCGTAACGGCCGTAATCGACTGGCTTTTCAGAAGCTCGTCCGTCAGCAACCGGGCTTCGGCCCGCGTCAGGTTTTGTTTTTCAATGCTGACCAGGTTCTGATCGTCATAACCGAGTTCCATGTTCGTAAGGAAATTGAATTGCGAACGCATGGTGAGCGTGACGATGATCAGGAATGAGGCGAGTGCGAACTGGACAACTACCAGTGTTTTTTGAAGATAATTCCTGCCTGAAAAGTTGAACCTGCTATAAAGCGTTTTCACCGGATCGTAACCCGATAGCACCACGGCCGGATAGAAGCCCGCCAGCAACGCGGTGAGCACAAACAGCGCAATGTAGCCCGCGATCAGTTGCCAGTCGAACAGGTAAGAAATCGCAAGAGCCTTGTTAGCGAGTTGATTAAAAGTTGGCAAAACCGATTCCACCAGCAGTACCGCCAATACAAATGCCGCAAAGCACAACACAAATGACTCGCCCAGGAACTGCGCCGCAAGCTGGTACCGGCCGCCGCCAACCACTTTCCGCACCCCTATTTCCTTGGCACGTTTCAAAGAACGCGCCACAGTCAGGTTTACGAAATTGATGCATGCGATCAGCAGAATAAACAGTGCAATGCCCGAAAGAACGTAGGAGAACAAGGGCTTGCTGCCATTCATAAGGCCATTTTCGGCATTCAATTGCGAATCGAGGTGAATGGCCGTAAATGGCTGCAAGCCATAATATCGCTTGTTGACAAGGCCATACTTTTCCGCAACGGCCTTCGCGGCGTCGCGGGCGTCGGACTGGTAAATGCGGTTCATCGTTGCGCTTACCGCTTGACTATTCGCCCCGGGAGTCAGTTTCACGAATGTGTTGAGCGAACTGTTGAACCACGCTTCACCTTGCATTTGTGATTCCGGAACGGGTAACGGCTGTAAAAAGTCGAACTGGATCGATGAGTTCTGGGGGCATTTGGCCGCAACACCGGTCACCACGAAAGGTTCGAAAGCAGCATGCTCATCAAACGAATCCTTGAAAAGCATTGTCTTGCCCAGCGCATTCACGGTACCGAAATGTTTCTCAGCCATCTCTTCCGAAATAACCACCGATCGCGGCTGCACGAGCGCCGTGAGCGGGTTACCGCTGAGCAGCGGAAAAGAGAATATCCTGAAAAAGTCGCGATCGGCCTGGTATACATCCTGGCTCAGCACCTGATCACCCAGCTTCACGTCGTTCCGGTGCTGCCGGTAGCGGGTAAATGCCTCAATCTCGGGGGTGCCCGCCGAAAATTTCGGTCCGGGCAGGTAACCGGTAATCGCGCTGGTGTTTTCCAGCACGCCGCCCGGCGTTACCGATTTAAAAGTGATCCGATAAATATTCGGGTTGTTGGCGTGAAAGCCGTCATAACTAACCTCATCCTTGGTGTACAGCATGATCAGCATCGCCGCCGCCAGTCCGATGCTCAGCCCGGTAATGTTGATCACCGAATAGACCTTGCTCTGCGCAAGTGTCCGTAATGCGATTTTCAGGTAGTTTTTTAACATGGCTTGTTTGTTTTTGAGAGGAAAGGAAGAAGGAGAGTAAGAAGCGCCAGGATATATCTCATTCCCCTTTCAACGATTTCACCGGGTCCATCAAAGCGGCTTTCACACTCTGAAAACCGACCGTCAACAATGCTACGAGTATCGCCAGGAGCCCGGTAACCGGGAAAATCCACCATTGAATGCCCACCTGGTAGGCAAACCCCTGCAACCACGCCCGCATGCCGATCCACGCAACGGGCGTAGCGATCACGAGCGCGACGCATACAAGCGAGAGAAACTCACCCGAAAGCATTCGGACAATGCTGCCCACCGACGCGCCCAACACTTTCCTCACCCCTATTTCCTTCGTTCGCCGCTCCGCGGAGAATGCCGCGAGCCCAAACAAGCCCAGACAGGCGATTACCACGGCAATGCAGGTGAAATACAGCACAATGCTTCCCGTACGACGCTCTTTCTCGTAATTTTTCTGAAAATCCTGGTCGAGGAAGGAGTAAGCAAAAGGAATGTCTGGGTTCAGCTTCCTCCACGCCGCTCCCACCGATGCCAGCACACCGGCGTAGTCCCGGGTTTTTACATTGGCAATAAAATACTGGTACTTGTCGGTAATGCTGGTAGTAAGCGCATACGGCTTGATTCCTTCGTGCAGGCTGCGGAAGTTGAAATCCTTCACCACACCCACTACCTGCAAACTCCGGCGTTTACCTCCCAGCTCGAAAAACACATTTTTACCGATCGCCGAAGCCTGGTCGTAACCCATTTCCCGGACGGCTGTTTCGTTCAGGATTATGCTGCTGGAATCGCCGCTGAATGCTTTCGTGAAGGAACGCCCGGCAGCCATTTTCAGACCCAGCGTTTCGACATAATCGTCGCCTACGGTTGCGAAATGAATGTCGACGGCGTCATGCACAGTTTTATTTTCCGCATAAAAAAGCAGGTCTTCAATGTTCTCAATACCAGGATACACCGATCCGCTGGTTGCAGTCTCCACACCAGGAATGCGCAGCACTTCCTCCCTGAATGCGTTGTAATGGGCCGTCGCTTTCTCATTTCTGAACGGCACTACGAGTTTCTGCTCCTTGTCAAAACCCAGGTTCTGGTTTTGAAGAAAAGACAATTGCTGCCCGATTACGATTGCTCCCAGAATGAGGATAATGGATACCGTAAACTGAAATACGACGAGTCCTTTCCGCAGCAGCACGGCCGAAGCGACATTTGCGAGCCGGCCTTTGAGCACGCTCACCGGCCTGAACGACGACAAATAAAAGGCCGGATAAAGCCCGGCAACAAGCCCTGTGAACAGGGTAATCCCCGCCATCCAGTACAAAAATGCCGGATGAACAAACATGTCGAGGGTTTTACCGGTCAGATTGTTGAAATACGGCAAAAGCAGCTGCACCACCAGCACCGCAACGGCAAGGCCCATGACGGCCAGCATCATCGATTCACCGAGGAATTGATACACCAGCGAATTCCTGACTGCCCCCATTACTTTCCGCACGCCCACCTCCTTCGCACGCTTTTCGGAGCGCGCGGTGCTGAGGTTCATGAAATTGATGCAGGCAATGAGCAGCAGGAATACGGCGATGGAGCCGAAAATATACAGGTAAGTCATGCTTCCGTTCGGGGCAATCTCGTTCCCGATATCGGATTTCAGATAAATATCGGTTACCGGCTGAATGAACAACTCCTTGGAAATGCCCACTGCTTTCAGGTCCGCAGCGCCATGCCGGTTCAGGAACGGGGTCAGTTTGGATTCAAATGCCGCCGGGTCGGTACCTTCACGGAGTTTCACATAGGTATGAAAAATGTTGTTCATCGCCCAGTTGTTCTGCCCCGCAACCCAGCTACCCATATCGCCATTCTGCATGGATAAAATGAAACGGGCATCGATGTGCGACTTCTGGTTGTTCCGGTAAACACCCGTGACGGTATAGTCAAAATCACCGAAAGTCAGCCCGACGCGGATCACCTTACCCACCGGATCGACATCCCCGAACAACTTCTCGGCCACCTGCTCGGAAAGTATCAGCGTATTAGGCTTACTGAGTGCCTGTCGGGCATTCCCATATTTAAAATCGTAAGTCAATACATCGAACAGCGTCGAATCGGCGTAGTAGCCATTGTTTTCATAGAACCGCGTGGTTTGCCCGCCATTGCGGTTTTCGAGCAGCATACGGTCGATACCCGAAAATTTCAGCACGCGCGCTACCGATTCCACTTCCGGAAAATCCGAGTGAAGCCCCGCCGCCACCGGCCCGGGTGTTCCCGCCCATTTTTCATTCCGGGATTCCATCGCAATGCGGAAAAGCCGGTCGGCCGACCGATGGTGTTGATCAAAACTCAACTCATCGGAAACATACAGCACAATCAGCAGGCAGGTCGCCAGCCCCAGCCCCAGTCCGAATACATTAATAGCAGTATATCCCTTGTTGTTCAAGAGATTACGAAAGGCGATTTTCAGGTAGTTTTTTAACATTGGCTTTTAAAATTGGGAGGAAAGGGAGAAGGGAGGAAGGGGAGGATGGAGGAAAGAAAAAGAAAACCTCCTCCCTTTCCTCCATCCTCCCTTTCCTCCTTCCTTCTCACTCCGACCGTAACGATTTCACAGGATCCAGCAGTGCCGCCCTGATTGCCTGGTAACTTACCGTAGCGAGCGTGACCAGCAGGGCACCGCCACCGGCCGCGGCGAAAATCCACCATGGGATTTCGGTACGGTAATCATATTTTTTGAGCCAGTCGTTCAGGAAATACCATGCCGTGGGCGCCGAAATCAGGAAGGAAATGATAACCAGCAGCACAAATTCGCGGGACAGCAATGCCCAAAGGTTGGATACCGAAGCACCCAGCACTTTTCGCACACCAATTTCTTTCGTCCGCTGCTCGGCGGTGAATGATGCAAGGCCGAACAATCCGAGACAACTGATAAATATCGCCAGCCCGGCAAACATCGTGGCCAGTGTGGCAATGCGTTCTTCGGCCGCGAATTTCAATGCATATTCCTGATCGGTGAATTTGTAATCGAAGGGCGCGCCGGGATTTACTTCCCTAAAAACCGCTGCTACCTTCGCCAGCGATTGCCTTAACGGAAGCCCCGGTTTGAGTTTAACGCTGATGAAATTCGCCCATCCGTAGTTCACCATAAATAACGTCGGACGTACCGGGCTGAACGGTGAGCCCATCACCATATCACGGATCACCCCAACTACTTTGTAAGGGTTATTGCCCCATTTCACCATTTGGCCTACAATATCCGATGGTTGCTGGAAACCCATGTATTTCATCGCAGATTCATTCATGACCATCCCCAAAGAATCGGTAGAGAACTGGCGGGAGAAATCGCGGCCGCCGATAAATTGCCAGCCGACGGCTTTTCCAAAATCATGAGAGACTCCAATCGTACCAAAGTTATCATGCAAGTTGGGATCCTTACCCGGCCAGCTGAAACCGCCATTGTTGGAGCCCAGGAATGTGGATGGCGACGAGGAGGTTGCCATTTCCTCTACCGCACCGGTTTCCTGCAATGCCGCTCGAAGCCGGTTGTACTGGCTGTACAGTTCGGGCGTATTCATTTCGACGGTGATGAGTCCGTTCCGATCGTAGCCAACCGGCCGGTCCTTCGCGTATTGGATCTGTTTGTAAACAATAGCGGTGCCGATGATCAGCGTTACGGATACCGTAAACTGCAATACCACCAACACTTTACGGGGCATTGCGGCAAACCGGCCCGCGTTGAATGTCCCTTTCAAGACCTTCACCGGCTGAAACGACGACAGGTACAATGCCGGATAACTGCCCGACAAGAGTCCCGTCAGGAAACAGAATGCAAATCCAGCCGCCCAGAAGTAGCCGTTGCTCCACGGGAACGCGATCCGTTTGTCGGCAATTTCGTTGAACGACGGCAATACGAACACCACGATCAGGATCGCGAGCACAAATGCCAGAAAGACCACCATGAACGATTCGCTGAAAAACTGGTTGATCAGCTGCCCTCTGATCGACCCGATCGCCTTCCGTATACCAACCTCTTTCGCACGTTTTTCGGAACGCGCCGTGCTGAGATTCATAAAATTGATGGACGCCAGCAGCAATACAAACGCCCCGATGATCGCAAAAAGCCATACGTAGCGAATACGCCCGTCGGCCTGCCCGGCATCGTCCCATGTGCCGTACAAATGCCATTTCGACATCGGCAGCAGGTAATTTTGTGGTTTCAGGAATCGGGCTTCTGGTGTGTGTTCCATTTTGATGTTCCTGATTCGCTCGGTAACCCCTTCGAAAGTCGAATTGGGGCGGATCAGGGTCAGCAGTTGCCAAGAGTTGTTATTCCATTGCTCCTTATCCCGCGCATCGCGCACCCAATTCTGTGTCACTACATACAGGTCCCAGGGCGCGACGAAAGTCAATTCACGAAATTCCGTATTGTACGGCAGGTTCTCGTAAACGCCCGTCACCTTCATATCGAACTGGTTGTCCAGCTTGATAAGCTTGTCCATCGGGTTTTCCTTCCCAAACAATGCCTCCGCGACCGATTCCGAGATCAGGATTGAATTGCGTTCTTTGAGGCCGTCGCGCGAGCCTCTTCGCATTTGCAGCGTGAACAAGTGCGGTGCCCCGGCGCTCATATACGCGCCGCTTTTGGTAAACTTATTGTCCTTATAGGCCAAAATATGTTGGTCTGTCCAGGACGACTGGACCACATATTCGAAATCGTCTTTGTGATGTTCCTGAAGATATTGCCCAAGCGGATACGAGGTATGCTCACCGCCGTCGTAAGTCTTTCCTTCGAAAACGCCCCGCTCCACCACCTTCGCAATGCGATCGTAATTAGCGTGATAGCGGTTAAATGCGAACTCGTCGTAAACCCAAAGGCCGATCAGTATAGCCACGGCCATTCCCACAGCCAGCCCCCCGATATTGATAGCAGAATAACCCTTGCTTTTGACGAGGTTACGGAATGCGATTTTGAGATAGTTTCTGAACATGATCGTTTCTTATTTATGGGAGGAATAGGAGGAAGGAGAAAGGGGAGGAAGTACCCCAATTTCCCTTTCCTCCTTCCTCCCCTTCCTCCTTTACTCCCTTTTCAAACTTGTCACAGGATTCACCAAAGCCGCCCTTACTGCCTGGAAACCTACCGTAGCGAGCGTCACGAGCGCGAGGCCGGCGGCAGCGAATAGGAAAATTCCGGCATCGAGGTCAATACGGAAAGCGAAATTGGCCAGCCATTTGTACATTACCCAGCCTACCACCGGGAAAGCAATGAGTAATGCGATCGCCAGGAGTTTGACAAAATCCATTGAAAGCATCAGCACCACATTGCTTACCGACGCCCCCACTACTTTGCGTATACCGATTTCCTTCTGCCTGCGCTGGGCCGTGAATGCCGCCAATCCGAAAAGCCCGAGGCACGAAATCACAATTGCCAGCCCGGCAAAATAGCGTGATAGCACCCCTACCCGCCGCTCTGAGGCGTACAATGCCTTGTAGTTTTCATCCAGAAACTGGTAATCGAACACCAGCCCCTTGTGATGATCCTGGAAAAGCTTGCGCAGGCGGGCAATCGTTTGCTCCTCGGCGCCGCTTTGAATTTTCACCATTACATTCGGCATAATGGGGTACATCTGGAAAAAACAGGGTTTCACGGGCTCATACAATGATTCGAAATTGAAATCCTTCACTACGCCGACGATCTGCCGCTCCATCCCCCAGAATTTCACCGTCGTGCCGACGGGATCTTTGAGTCCCATGCTTTTAATCGCCGACTCATTGAATATGATTTCATTGCGCGCATTCTGATTTTGGGAGAAAAACCGGCCTTCGCGGAGCGTCATACCCACTGTTTCCATGAAATTATAACCCACTTCCAGGTTCGAGAACTCAATATCCGTCCCTGCGGGCTTACCCGGCCATTCGAAACCGGAGATTGCACCGTGCTTGCCGGTGAGGTTGTGGTAATAGCTCGAAGCATTCACGACGCCGGGAATATTTTTCACCTCACCCAAAAATCCCTCCGCCGCTTTCAATTTCAGCGAATCCATTTCGAGTGGTATTTCAAAATGAATAATGTGGTCGCGATTGTAGCCCAGGTTACGGTTCTGGATAAACTGGATTTGCCGATACACGACGATCACCGAAACGATGAAAATCACCGACACCGCAAACTGGAACACGACCAGCCCCCGTCGAACCAGTAATTCCCCGGCGGTATTCTTCAATTTTCCTTTCAAAACGGAAACGGGATCGAAACCCGACAGATATAATGCGGGATAGCTGCCCGCCAATAGGCCGGTAATAAGCGTAATGAGCAATGCCGCTGAAATCAGCGTCGGGTCGGGCGAAAGGGTAATCTGCTTACCGGTAATGTTATTGAATTCCGGCAACAGGAGCATCACCACACCCACCGCGACGACCAAGGATACGAAAGTGAGCATCAGCGATTCGCTCAAATGCTGCATCACCAGCGAGCTCCGCAATGCCCCCACCACTTTCTTAATCCCCACTTCCTTCATCCGGCCCGAAGCCTTGGCTGTGGAGAGATTCATGAAATTAATGCAGGCGATCACCAGAATGAATACCGCTATCACTGAAAACAGCCTCACGTACGTAATACGTCCGCCCGTCTGCACCCCATTTTCGAATTGGCCGTGGAGGTACTTGTCGGAATAGCGGATCGCGAAAAGCTGAAAATCGATGTCCTTGTTTTTGGTTTTGAGAAAATGACGGATCTTCTCGTTGAACGACGCCACGTCTGTGCCGCTTTTGAGGATCACAAATGTATTCGGATCGCTGTTGCCCCAGTTTTCCATTCCCGGCCGCCGCGCTTTAAACTGCTCGAAATTGAAAAGAATATCGAATTGATTACTCGCATTACGTGGATTGCTTTTGAACACACCACCTACCCGGTAAAGCCCGCTGAACTGCCCATCGTCCCATTTGACAGTCTTTCCAACCACATTCTGCCGAGTACCAAAAAGCTTTTCAGCCATTTCCTCCGACAGCGCAAGCGTATTCTTGTCGCCCGTCAGTGCGCCGGCATCCCCCTGCGTGAACGGGCAGGTGAATACATCAAAATAATCGCGGCTGACAAACTGACCACCGGCCTTCAATTGGGTTTCTCCAATCGAAACCACGCCCTTGTTCGAAAACCATTCCGCGGGCACCACCGTCGTTGCCAGCTCCACCTCCGGCATTTCCGCTTTCAATGCATCAGCCAGCAAGCCCGGTGTATGTTCGCCCGTCTTGATACCATCCTCCTGCGGCTGGTTCACCATGACCTGATACAAATGCGCGTCCTTGGCATTGTGCTTGTCTACGCGGAGCTCGTCGACTACCCAGAGGTAGATTAGCAATGTACAAGCCAGCCCGGTGGAAAGGCCCAGCAGATTGAGCAGCGTAAATTGCCGATCCTTGACCAGGCTACGCCATGCGATTTTTAGATAGTTTTTGAGCATCGGTGCTTATTTTGACCGCGGACGGCCGACCGCCGCCCGCCGATTGCTGTCATGTTGTTATTACTTGTTGATCTTGCGTCCTGCACATTCGAAATAGTCAGCATTCCAAGTTCCACCGGTTATTTGATCAGCCGTCAGTGGTCGGCCGTCGGCGGTCATTCACCGACCCTCACTCACTTTTCAAACTCTTCACCGGATTCACCAACGCTGCCCTCACACTCTGAAAACCAACCGTCAGCAAGGCAATACCGGCTGCGAGAAAACCTGCCCAGGCGAAAATTCCCCAGTGGATATCGATCCGGTAGGCGAAATCCTGCAACCAGCGGTGCATGAAATACCAAGCGACAGGGCTGGCGATCACAATCGCGACGAGCACCAGTTTCAGAAAATCCATCGAAAGCATAGCCGTAATACCCGCTACGGATGCGCCGAGCACTTTCCGCACGCCTATCTCCTTGGTCCGCTGCTCGATGGCGAAAATGGCCAGGCCGAACAACCCGAGGCACGACAGGCACACCGACAGCAATGCAAAAGTGGTCGTCAGCCTGGTCGCGAGTTCTTCACGCTGGTAAAACTTCGCGATCTCTTCGTCATAGAAACTGTATTCAAATACGTTTTCGGGAAACTGTTTCTGCCAGACAGCACCGATCCGGTTGATGGTCGACGCATTCACGTGGTTCAGCTTTACCCCCGCCCAGCGATAGCGCGACTGATCCGCAAATACAATCGTCGGTTCGATGCCGGTATATAGGTCACCATTATTGAAATCGGATAATACCCCCACAATGGTCCCGGTTTTGCCCGCGTCGCCTACATGCAGGCGACGGTCCAATGCGGCTTCGGGTGACTTCAATCCTAATGCCCGCACCATTTTTCGGTTGATCAGCAACTCACTGAGTGTATCCGAATGCACCGGAACCCGGCCCGCGACGAGTTTTAGTCCGTATGTTTTTACAAAATGATCATCCGCGGCTCTCGACCGCGCTACAAATTTCTCCCAGTCGCGGTTCTCGAATTTGATCGTTCCGCCTCCGCTGGTCTGAACCGATGGGGCACTTCTGAAAAACGACAGGTCGGTCACTTCGGGCAATGCCGACAGCTCGTTACGCAGGGCCGTCAGCTTGCTGGTTTCAGTTTCGGGCAAATTGAGATGCAGGATCAAATCCTTATCCATTCCGAGGTCCTTGTTTTTCAGGAATTCGGATTGCAGGATGATCAGCGTCGATACTGCGATCAAGACGAATGAAATGCTGAATTGTGTCACAACGAGCCCTTTTCTGACCGAAAAAAAACTCCGGTTATTTTCCTTCAACAACCCCTTCATAGCCTTCACCGGGTTGAACCTGGAAATTACGAATGCGGGATAAACGCCTGCCAGCGTGACCACGAACAGCAGCAATGCCGCGCAGAAGTCCAGCAACTGAGGATCTCTAAGGATATCGATGCGCACATTCAAGCCCAGCCATTGGCTGAGCATCGGCGCAAAAAGCCAGGCGAGTACGAGGGAAATAGCGCCTGCGGTGAAGGTTAACACTGCCGTTTCCTGTATAAAAAGCCAGAAAACCTGCGCTTGCGAAACACCCAGTACTTTTCTTACCCCCACTTCCTTGCTCCGCTTGAATGCCTGCGCCGTCGAAAGATTAATGAAATTAAAACAAGCGATGAGAATGAGCAATATGCCCACTGTCGCCAGCACGATGATCGTGTTGTACTTGATTTTTCCGCCATAGGCGATATTGAAATGCACGTCCGGCAAATCCTGCAAATGGTAGTGAAAAACCTTTCCGTCGGCACCATAATATTTCTTGGCGAATGCCGGCATCTGCGCTTCAAATGCAGCCTTATCCTCCGGTGAACGAAGTGTTACAAAAGTTTCGCGACCGCCGTCGATCCAACCCCAGTCTTCATAACCATACTCCGGAACGATCTTTTTTAATGTGGGGAGTGAAACGAAAATATCCTGCTTAAAATCGGTTTGATCGGGGTAATCGGCTACAATGCCCGCAATTACCAGGTTTTCACGGCTGTTGGCACGGATCACCTTACCCATGGCATTGTCGTTTCCGAAATACTTCCGGGCATACCGTTCCGTTACGACCACCTGATTGGGAGCACCCATGGCCGAAGCGCTTCCGCTAATCCATTTGTAATCAAATATTTTGAAGAAATCGGGATTTGTAAAAGCCAGATGTTCCTTTTTCAGAAACTTGCGCGAAGTTCCCTGGTGATCGACCCGGATGGTCAGCTCCTTGCGCGCGAGATAAGCGGCGTCCCGGACGTAGCTGAATTCCTTTTTCAACGTTTCATGCAAAACATAAGCCGAGCCCCGCTCCTGCTCCACCGAGCCATCTTCCAGGTGCAGATCCACCACCACACGATAGGTCCTGTCGGCATGGGCATGGTAGCTGTCCACGCTGAGATGGTACTTCACCAGCTGGAACAGCACAATCGCCCCGGCCATCCCCACGGCCAGGCCAACGAGGTTGATACCGGCATAAACCTTATGTTTTGCCAGGCTTCGAAATGTGAATTTTGCAAATGTGTTGATCATACTTCTATTTTTTCGGGAGGAGAGGGAGGAAGGAGGAAAGGGAGGATGGATTTCCCCTTTCTCCCTTTCCTCCTTCCTCCCCTTCCTCCCTTACTCCCTTTTCAAACTCGTTACAGGATTTGTCAACGCCGCTTTAATCGCATGATAACTGACCGTCGCGAGCGTGAGCACGAGCGCCCCTGCGCCTGCGAGGGCAAATATCCCCCAGCTGATTTCGGTACGGTATTGGTAGTTTTGCAGCCACGCGCTCATGGAATACCAGGCCAGCGGAACGGCGATAAGGCTCGCAACGGCCACCAGCGAAACAAAATCTTTGGAAAGCATGCCCCACAATGCCGCTACCGACGCACCCAGCACTTTGCGGATGCCTATTTCCTTGGTACGCTGCTCGGCCGTGAATGAGGCCAGCCCGAACAATCCGAGGCAGCTGATCAGGACTGCCAGCGCAGCGAAAAATCCGCCGAGCTTGCCGATCCGCTCTTCGGTCCTGAATTTGGCGTCGTACTCCTGGCTGGCAAACTTGTATTCGAACGGCGCCGCCGGTACCAGTTTCCTGAACACGTTTTCAATAGCGGGCAAAGCCGCTGCCGGGCTTACCTTCGCGCTCAGTTTGATATTGATCCAGTTAGGAGAACCGAACAGGAAGAAAACGGTCGGTTTCACGAGTGCGAACGGCGATTCCATGACCATATCCTTCACGACTCCGAGGACGGTGAACTGCTTGCGGATGTTGTCGGTCATCCATGGGCTTTTCCAGGAAATCACCATTCCGACCGGGTCGGAAACGCCCAGCAAACGCGCCGCCGATTCATTGATGACGAAGCCCGACGAATCGGAAGCGAAATCCTTCGAAAAGTTGCGGCCACCGACGAACTGCCAGCCGGCGGTTTTGGCATATTCCGGCGACACGGTCAGCGTGGCAAATGTTTCTACAAAACCCTCCGGCATTCCTTTCCAGCTGAAACCATCGTTGGACGACCACACACCGGTAATGGGGCTTTGCGATTCGGCTACTTCCTCCACCATACCGGTATTTATTAGTTCGGCGCGTATAATGTCGGTTTTCCCATAAAAATCATTCGTTTTCATCGGTACCATCAGCAACCCGTCACGCGAGTAGCCTACCGGCCGTTCCCTGGCGAATTTGATTTGCCGGTAAACCATGCTGGTGCAGATGATCAATGTGACGGAAATAGTGAATTGCAACACCACCAGCAGCTGCCGCGGCGTGTAGGCAAAGCCTCCAAAATGCGTACGCAACGAGCCTGTGGAGCCTTTGAGCACCTTCACCGGCTGGACAGATGTAAGGTAAATGGCTGGATAGCCACCCGCCAATACCGATGTAAGAAGCACAAAGCCCAGGCTGCAAACCCAGAAATAGGCATTCGTCCAGGGAATAACCATCTGCTTCGCAGCCAGGTTATTGAACCACGGGAGCGACACTACCACGCCCACAAACGCCACCACGAACGATAACAGCACCACCAGAAGCGATTCACTGAAAAACTGCCCGACCAGCTGCATGCGCATTGAACCGATCGCTTTGCGCACGCCCACTTCCCGTGCACGCTTTTCCGACCGCGCGGTGCTCAGGTTTACGAAATTGATGCAGGCCAGCAGCAACACAAAAAAACCAATCAGACCGACCATCCAAACGTATTTGACGGGTCCGTCTCCCACTGCGCCATTCCTGAAATCGGAGTAGAGATGCCAGTCTTTCATCGGATGCACCCACATTTCGGGCCGGGTGGCAATTTCGTCCCGCATATCATCCATTTTGCGGATCGCATTCAGTTCGGAAAGGCGGATCGCCTCGCTGGCTGTTTTGAAATCGGTATTGTCGGCCAGTTCGGTATATACCCAAATGGCATGGTTATCCCACTTCTTGTCGCGCATGTAGCGGTTTTTTTCGAGGAAATAGTCCCACGAGCCCATAAACTGGACGTCGCTAAACTTCGTGTTTTGCGGAAAATCCTCATAAATACCCGTCACTTTCAGGTTTAAATCGGTATCAACTTTCACGATCCTGCTCATCGGATCGGCATCGCCGAACAACGCCCTGGCCGTCGATTGCGAGAGGATAATACCCTGGCGGTCTTCCAACGCCGACCATGAGCCGCGGAGCATGCAGAGCGAAAACATTTCGGGCGCTTCCGCATCGACAAACTGGCCATTGCGCGACAGTTTCGTATCCCCGGCCGTGAGGATGTTTTCGCCCGTTTGAGTGGAAGCGATAATGCGTTTGAAATGACCGCCATAATGCGTTTTCAACTCCTCAATGAAGGGTACCGGCAACGAAAACCAGGTTTTCTTTTCACCATTCTCTACCCTGTTTTGCAGGATTTGCCCTATCCGGTCATAATTTTTGAAATAGCGGTTGTACGAAAGTTCATCATAAATCCACAAGCCGATCAGCATAGCCACTCCCATACCAATCGCCAGCCCGCCAATATTGATCGCCGAATACCCCTTATTTTTCCAAAGGTTGCGGAATATGATTTTGAGATAGTTTTTGAGCATGATGTATTTATTTGGGGAGGAGAGGGAGGAAGGAGGAAAGGGATGAAAGGGAATTCTCATACATTCTCCATTCTTCCCTTTCCTCCATTCTCCCCTTCCTCCATTACTCCCTTTTCAAACTCTTTACCGGATTCACCAACGCTGCTTTGATACTCTGGAAACTGACCGTCAGCAATGCGACGCTTACCGCCAGCACACCCGCAACGAGGAATACCCACCATTCGATGCTGACTTTGTAGGCAAAGTCCGATAGCCACTCGTTCATGCCGTACCACGCCAGCGGCGAAGCTATGAGGATGGCAATGCCCACCAGTTTTACAAAATCTCTGGAAAGCAGTGAAACGATGCTCAATACCGAAGCCCCGAGCACTTTACGCACGCCTATTTCCTTTGTCCGCTGGATCGTCGTGAAAGCCGCCAGCCCGAACAGCCCCAGGCAGGCAATCACCACGGCGAGCCCGGCAAATATCCCGAACAGCTTTCCTACCCGCTGCTCCGATTCGTACATGTTATCAAAGCGTTCGTTGAGGAATGAATAGCCGAACGGATTATCCGTTGTCGCCTTCCAGGTCTTTTCCAGTGCTTTGAGCACGCCCGGAATGTCGTTCGTTTTGATCTTGACAGCCATTTGGTACTGGTCGCCGCCATAGAACATAACCAGCGGAGCAATCCGCTCGTGCATGGAGCGGAAGTGAAAGTCTTTGGTAACACCCACCACCGTGTAAAACCGCTTGCTTTCCGGCGTGCCGTTGCCAATGGTTCTGATACGCTTTCCGATCGGGTCTTTCCAGCCAAATTGCTTCACTGCCGCTTCGTTGATCAGTATGGAAGCACTATCGCCGCCAAAGGATTTTGAAAAATTACGGCCATTCACGAGGCCGATACCCAGGGTTCTTAGGTAGTCCTGATCCACCTGATAAGTTGTGAAACGGTAAGGAGTAATGTTATTCTCGGCATTTTCCGGAAGGAAACCATCGGTACCATTGTTGGAATTTCCCGCAGGCAGATAGCCTGCCAAAGTCACGCTGCTCACGGCGGAGAGATTACCCACCTGCTCCTTGAAAGTCCTGGCTTTATCTCCCAGCAAATGGGTATCGTGCAGGATCAGCACCTGTTCCTTGTCAAAACCTACATTCTTGTTCTGAATAAAACGCAGCTGCTGGTAAACGATCATCGTGCCGATGATCATCACGATGGAAACGACAAACTGAATGGTTACGAGGGTATTCCGTAGCCAGCCGCTCTTTACACCGGCCTGAATACTCCCTTTCAGCACCGCGACGGGCCTGAATGCGGACAGGAAAAATGCCGGATAACTGCCGGCGAGAAAACCCACGATCAGACACCCTGCCACGGCATATCCGATCATCCTTGCATTCAGAATAGATTGCAAATCGAACCGCTTGCCGGCAAGGTCGTTGAAACCCGGCAACAGCAACACCACGAGCACCAATGCTACCAGCAGCGCAAAAAATGTCACCAAAACCGATTCGGTCAGGAATTGCGCCATGAGTTGCTGGCGCACGGAGCCCATTACTTTCCGGACGCCCACTTCCTTCGCCCGCCCGGCTGAGCCCGCGGTCGACAAGTTCATAAAATTAATGCAGGCGATCAGGAGAATGAATGCCGCGATGGCCGTGAATATGTAGATGTATTTAATGTTACTGTTGCCTTCCAGCTCATTTTCGAGATTGGAAGTGAGGTGAATGTCAGTCAATGCCTGCAAACCCAAACCAAACTTATCGCCTTTGCGCAGGTATTCGTCGTAACTCATGCCCAGGAATTCCTGGATTTCGGGGCCGATGTACTTCCGCACCATTTGCGGCATCTGAGCCGAAAGCTTTTCCACCGGATAGCCCTTATGCAGCAGAATATAGGTATGCGCGCCGCTCGACAACCATTTGTCCCCCAGCGTGACCGATTTCATCGATCCGAAAAAGTTGTAGTGGAAATGCGAATTGGAAGGCACATCCTCGCAGACGCCCGTCACGCGGAACGCACCGCTATTGCCCATGTCGAGGCTCTTCCCGATCGGATCCTGGTTACCAAAGTATTTCAATGCCATGGACCGGGTCAGGACCAGTGTCTTCGGCTCTTTCAGTACATTGTTGGCATCGCCCTTCAAGAGTGGTATGGAAAAGAAATTGAAGAAGTTGGAGTCGGTAAAAATGACACGTTCTTCAAGGAATCGCTTTTCCCCGTTTTTTACCAGAAAAGTACCGTTGCTGCTAAGCCTTGTGTAGGCCTCCACGCCCGGATAGTCGCGCAGGAGGGCGGGCCCGGCGGGAGCGGACGCACCAGCGATATTGATATCATTACCGCCGATCCGGCCGTGCAGTGTGACCCTGAAAATACGGCCTGCATTCTGGTTGAAGCGGTCGTAGCTCAGTTCGTGCTGCACGAAGAGGAGGATCAGCATGCAAGTCGCTAACCCAATAGCCAGTCCGCAAATATTAATGGAGGAAAAAGCTTTTTTATTCCAAAGGCTCCTTAAGCCGATTTTCAGATAATTGGATATCATAACTGCGCCGGTTACGAGGGTTGCGGATGAATTTCCCTTTCCGACAGTCAAATTATGCACCAGGCACCAATAATATCACAATTGCCTGAAAATCAATTTTTTATATTTAAACAAAACAAATCAGCGGTGTTCACTATCGGACACGCCCCGTTCGATTTGGAACGGGCTTAATCACATCGCCTATTCACTGCGCAAGCTCTTCACCGGGTTCATAACAGCGGCCCTGATGCTCTGGAAACTGACCGTTACGAAAGCAATGGCCGTAGATAATGCCGCTGCTATCACGAACACCCACCAGTAAATATTGGTGCGGTAGGCAAAGTTTTCCAACCAACGGTCCATTCCGAAATAGGCAATCGGCGACGCCACCACAAATGCGATAATAACCAGTTTAAGGAAATCCATGGAAAGGAGGCCTACAATGCTGGCGATGGACGCACCCATTACCTTCCTCACGCCTATTTCCTTGGTGCGCTGCATCGTGCTGTATGATGCCAGCCCCAACAAACCGAGACAGGAAATGAATATCGCCAGGATCGCAAAGTTGAAAAACAGTTTCTCAAAACGCTCCTCGCTGCGGTATTGCCGGTCGAAGAATTCGTCCATAAAATAGTAAGAGAAAGGCCTGCCGGGAATCGCTTCTTTCCACTTCTGCTCTACCGCCGCAACCGTTTCCTTCAAGCGGTTCCCCTCAATTTGAACCGAAATAAGACTCGCCCCACCTGGTTCGATGCGCATGGTGAGCGGCCTGATATTTTCTTGCAAAGAGCGGAAATGAAAGTCTTTGACCACTCCCACGATCTTACCCTCACGCCCCCACTGCTTGAACCGGCGACCTAATGCATCGTCGGGTTTGGCATATCCCAGCAATTTCACAGCCGCTTCGTTGATAACCATGGCCTGGGTGGTATCCGTACCGAACTCCCTTGAAAATGGCCTGCCAGCCGCCATTTTCAGACCAAATTGCCGTATGTAATCGAAATCCACGAAATAGAGGTCCAGGTTGGCAACCTGCAACTCACCACTTCGGTTCTCGATTTCAGAATATGCGCCTGGGTTCGGGCTTCCCGGAACACTCGACGATGCCGCCGTGGATTTCACACCGGTGAGCCCGCGCAGCGATTCTTTAAAAGCCTCGCGTTTGGGATCACCCTCGGTGTTAATCACGAGCATTTGATCCTTGCTGAAACCCAGATCGCGGTTACGCATGAAGTTCATCTGAATATACACGATCATCGTAGCGATGATGAGGGCAATCGAGATCGCAAACTGAACGGTAACAAGCCCTTTTCTCAACAAAATACCTTTGAAACTCGTTGAAAAACGTCCTTTCAAAACCGTGACTGGCTCAAATGACGATAATACCAATGCCGGATAAATGCCAGCCAGAATACCGATCAGAACCGCCGCCAATAGCATATAAATCAGAAACGAAGGATCGGCAAATATGTCGGAGACGATCACCTTGCCGGCGAGGTTATTAAACAACGGCACCAATGCAGCGGAAAGAACGAGCGAAAACACGAATGCGATCATACAAAGCAAAACCGATTCACTCACAAACTGCCTTGCCAGCAGCCCTTTGCCGGCACCCACCACCTTGCGAATGCCCACTTCCTTGGCCCGCTCTGCCGAACGCGCCGTGGTGAGGTTCACGAAGTTGATGCAGGCGATCAGCAGGATAAATGCCGCTATTACCGAAAACACATAGACATTGCTCATGCTGCCTTTCTCATCTACATCCCGCTCCGACTTCAAATGCACGTCCAGCAGCGGTTCAAGGAAAAGTTTATAGGACATTTTCGACTCGCGCATGAGCTTGCCCGCTCGACGTTCGAGGTATGCGGGGAGCTTCTTTTCCAGTGTCTTACTATTGGCATCCGGTTTCAGGAGCAGATAGGTCTTCGCACCGAAATTACCCCACTGTTCGTCGATCTCCCGGTTGAAACGCTGCGTCATGGTGGTCATCGAGACGAACATATCGCCCTTGATCTGGGAATTCTCCGGCAGGTCTTTCATCACGCCGGTTACTTTGGCCGGAAGCCCCTCTCCCGACAGCAGCAACGTCTGCCCGACCGGATCGGCGTCGCCGAAGTATTTTTTAGCTGCCTTCTCCGTGAATACGATACTCAGCGGCTCTTTGAGCGCCGTCCCGGGATCACCCTGGAGCAATGGAAAATCAAAGACGCGGAAAAGAGATGAGTCAGCAAACACGGTGGACTCTTCCTGAAATTTGATATCTCCTTTCCGGACAAGGAAACTTCCGCCGCTGACGCGCGCATAGGCCTCCACCTCGGGAAAGTCCTGTTTGATCGTCGGTCCGAAAGCCCATGAAGTAATCCCTGCATTGATGGTTTCGGAAGGTGTAATCACGTCCGTCACCAGCCGGTAAATGCGGTCCGATTTGGAGTGGAAAGCATCATAAGTCAGCTCGAAATTCACATACATCGAAATCAGCAAACAGGCCGACATCCCGACGGTCAGGCCCATAATGTTGATAAAGGAAAATACCTTATGCTTCCACAAGTTCCGGAAGGCGATTTTGAAATAGTTTTTTAACATGGCTGTCAGGTGAGATATGGCTTTCAATGTCCACATCCATTAAATGCATACCAGAAATTAAATCAATTGATAATCAACTACATAATACAATAAAACAAAAACCCGGCTGTCCGAAAACGAACAGCCGGGCGTGATACCTGTACGACAGATCAAAGATTGGTAAAATGCAACGTCTGCGCATATACCACCGTTCCATTGCTCAGAATGGCATAGGCTCGGTAGTAATTATTGTTTGTACAAATCTGAGGTCCCACCTTGGTTTTTACCCCTGTTGAGAACGGCATGTCAAAGATAACTTTCGAATGGGTTTCGACCATCGGCGTATCGGTAAAAGGCCCGTCGCCGCCTCCAACCGCGCTGAACACCACGCCATATTCGGTTACAGGAATGGTGCCGATATTAAGCACCTCCAATTCTGTGGTAAATGAGCATTTGCCATTGATAGAATCATAGAACAACTCGTGTGTACTCAGCAAGGGCGGCTCGCCGGGAACCTGGTGATCCTGACAAGAATAGCTGAACAAAAACAGCGACAACAAGACTGCACCTAAAACTGACAGACGTTTTTTCATAGTGATGGGTGGCTAAGGATGAGGGAAAGCTAAACACTACAAATTTTACAAAATATTCTTCGTTTTGTAAAACAATTCTATCTAGCGTGACTACCTAGTCATTCCTTAATGACGCCGCGGGGTTAGCCATCGCTGCATGGATGGCTTTAAGTCCTACTGTCAGAAGCGTGATGAACAACATCATCGTGATCGTCAGGAAATGTACCCATAATGGAATACTGATCCGGTAGGCAAAATCCTCCAACCAATGCGACATGAAGTACCAGGCGACCGGCATCGCTATTACCCCTGAAACGAGCACCAGCACGACAAATTCCTTCGAAAGCATTCCGACAATACCCGCAGCCGAAGCACCCAATATTTTACGTATGCCAATTTCCTTCGTTCGCGTTTCGGTAGTAAACGTGATGAGCCCGAATAGCCCCATACAGGCAATGAAAATGGCCAGCACCGTAAACACCGAAAACATTCCCGAGAGCCGCATCTCGTTTTTGAATGTCTCATTGAAAGCATCGTCGAGGAAGTAATATTCGAAGGGCTTTTCCAGATCGTACTTTTTGAAAATACGTCCTATTGCTTTCACATTGGCCATCATATCGGCTTGCCCGTCCATTCGTACATACATAATCCCGCGCGTTGCGCCCTGCATGCGAAGCATATTGGTGGTATCGCCCGCCACCGACAGCATCATCGCCTTACCGCCGTGCTGCACATTCGAAAAGTCGAAATTCTTTACAATCCCATCCAAAGTCAGCCCTTCTCTTATCTCCTGCCCCAGCGGATCGCCTTTGATACCCAGTTCGGTGATAGCCATCTCGTTCAGCAAGGTCTGATTACGGCCCGTGGTTACCGTGGGCGATGTTTTCCATTGAAGGCCTAAGGTCTCCACAAACTGGTCATCCACCACCATTTGCACTACCGAAATGTCCTTTTTGGTGATTTTGTTAGGGATAAAAAACATATTGTACCCTTTGAAAAGGCCGGCGTTCGCAAATGTGGCGTTGGATACACCGGCCTGCTGCCGCACCGCATTGCGGAACGGAATGTAGTTCGCGGCCATGGATGGTCCCACGGGAATGCTCAGCACTTGTTCCTTATTGAGTCCCAGTTCTTTCCGTTGCATAAAAGACAGCTGCTCCCGCACGATCAGGCTGGCAACGATCAGCGCCATAGAAACTGCAAATTGAAAAACGATGAAAACGCGCCGCACTCCTACCCCGCCGATACTGCCCGAAAACCGCCCTTTGATTACCTCCAGCGGTGCAAAACCCGATAACACAAATGCCGGATAACTTCCTGCCACCAATGCTGTCAGCGCAAGCAAACCGATCAGGAACGACAAAAAGGAGGGAGATACGACAAAGGAAGTATCGATGGTAAGCCCCAGCAGCGCATAAAATGGCTGGCTCAGGTAAAAGACCATCAGGAGCCCCAGCACAAAAGCTACTGCACACACCATGGCCGATTCCATGTAAAACTGACGGCCCAGGCCGGCACGCGTAGCGCCAACCACCTTGCGTACGCCCACCTCACGTGCACGCTGCGTAGCCCGGGCAGTAGTGAGGCTCATGTAGTTGAAAAGCGCCAGCATGAGAATCGCCATCGCAGCGACCGCGAAAATCGGGATGAGCTTGCTGTTACCGCCGTCATTGAATGCACCGCCAAGATGCATTTCGGCGAGGTTTTCGAGCGTGTATTGAGGTTTCAGTCCAACTTGGCCTTCCTTCAATGCGTCAAGGCGATTGATACCTTGCGCTACCAACTCCTTTGATTCTCCGGCGTTCAGAAGCAGGTATACGTTAAATATCCCGCCGCCATTTTCCCAATTTTTACGGTTGGATTCGCCCAGCTTCGGATATGTGCCGCTTGAAATGACGAAATCAAAATCCAGCGAAGAATTGGACGGCGGGTCCTGAGCAACGGCTGTAATCTGTATGAGGTGCTTGCCTTCATACAACAGCGCCTTTCCGATCACATTGGTGTTTCCAAAGTACTTCACCGCCGCACGCTCCGAAATTACCATCGAAAAGGGCTTTTGCAATGCATCTCGGGCATTGCCTTTTTCCAGCGGGAAGCTAAAAACACTGAAAAAAGACGGATCGGCAAACATGATGTTCTTTTCCAGGATCGCTTCGTCTTTCCGCGCCGGGTCTGCCATGGCGGCATTCCTATACGTCGGTAAAACCCTGACGTAATCCGCCACCTTCGGTATTCCTTCCAGCAGTGCCGGGGCAAAACTGGCCGCAAAACTATTCATTTTGAATTCATTATCCGCCATTTTTACCTCCCCCAACACGCGGTAAATATCCTGATGCCTGCTATGAAACCGGTCATAACTGTGCTCATGAACTACAAACATTAGTATGAGGGTAGAAACGCATATCCCGGCAGCCAGCCCAAGGATGTTGATCAGAGAGTACGTTTTGTGCCGAAAAAGGTTTCGGGCGGCGATTTTGAGATAATTTTTGAGCATAGAAACGATGAATCGAGGTTTGTTTGCTATCTAAATCAATACGTCAACAAATCCGTACCAGAAACATAAAACACTCAATTCCAGATATTTACTATAAAATCAATGTCCAAAACCGGACACCAGTCTTATATTCCATCACTATCAAACAAAAGTGTTCGTTAGTAATGAACACTTTTGTTTGATATTAAGATACAATACTGTATATTTGAAGGAGATGATATTAAAAAGCACCATAGCGAGTGTTGCGGAAGCACAAAAGGCTAACCTCTCAGTCCTTGAATTAGGGCTGACCAGAACCGCATTGAACAAGCTGCCGGATATCACCTCACACGCACTCATCGTTTCGGGTGTAAGGCGCTGCGGCAAAAGCACCCTGCTGCATCAATTGCTACGCGAAAAACATCCGGATGCGTTTTACCTGAACTTTGAAGACACAAGGCTATACGATTTCGAACCTTCCGATTTCGTGCGCCTCGATAGTCTCGTGAAGGACATGGGGCAAACCGCTTTGTTCTTTGACGAAATCCAGATCGTCGAACGGTGGGAAACGTACGTGCGGCAAAAGCTGGACGAGGGTTGCCAAATCATCATCACAGGCTCCAACGCCTCGCTGCTGAGCCGGGAACTCGGCACCAAACTCACCGGGCGCCAGATCACGAAGGAACTCTTCCCGTTTTCGTATACCGAGTTTTGCGCTTACAGAAACATTGCACCTTCCGCCGATGGGACGCGGGACTATATGGCAGCGGGCGGTTTCCCTGAATATGTCAAATCAGGGCTGGAAGAGATCATGCACCATTTGTTCGAAGACATTCTGATACGCGATATTGCCGTGCGTTATGGCGTGCGCGATGTGCGGACATTGCAACGGCTTGCATTGTACCTCGTTTCAAATGTAGGCAGGCTGATTACCGGTAACCGACTGAAAACGTTGTTTGAAGCGGGCTCTACGAGCACGATGATGGATTATCTTTCGTATTTTGAATACACCTACCTGTTCCATTTCGTACCGAAATTCAGCTACTCCCTGCGCAAGCAACTCATCAACCCGCGCAAGGTCTACGCGATCGATACAGGCGTGGTGAATGCCAATTCAGGTTCATTTACCGATGATTTCGGAGCTGTATTCGAAAACCTGATTTTCCTGCATTTAAGAAGAAACTATAAGGAAATCTATTACTTCTCTGAAAAAAGCGAGTGCGACTTCGTGGTATCGGAGAAAGGCACTGTACGGCAAGTGATCCAGGTTTGCTATGATCTCAATCACGACAATATAGATCGGGAACTAAAAGGCCTTTTCGAAGCGATCGCCCACTTCGGATTAAAGGAAGGGACGCTGGTAACGTTCAACCAGGCCGACGAATTTGAGCGAGACGGTATGAAAGCCCGTGTCGTTCCCGCTCATCAATACCTCGCAGATTGACAAACGCCGGGCTTTTCGGGCCCGGCGTTTGTTATCAGTTACCACCATTCTGCACGTCGTCGTTGCGAATGCCTCTTTTGTTCTTTTTAATATCTTTCAGTTTCCCAAACTTGTAATTCAGGCTAAAATTGAATGATCGGAAATAACTCCAACGATCGGTAAACTGATCGAAATCGGGACCGAAAGTCGAGTTGTGGAATCTCCTGAATTTCGTAAAAGGATTACTCACCGCTGCCGAAAGCGACAGTTTATCCTTCACCACGTCCTTGCTCACGCTGAATGAGGTGCTTTGAATCGAATTGGTAGTGCCTTGCAGGTTCACGCCCGGCCCATTGGCGTTCAGGTTGGCATTCACGCGCCAGTCTTTCGGCAGCTTGTAGCCTGTTGAAAGAGAAAACTGGTACATTACCCCGCTGTTGGTCGTCTCGACTCCATTCACCATGCCGGTTACTTTGCCATGCGCGATCCGGAGATTGGTACTGAAATTCCACTTTTTCGTAATTGGATAATTGGCATTCAGGTTACCGCTGATAAGCCGTGCACGGCCCGTATTGCCATAAGAAGTGCGTGTAATCTGTGTTTCAGGGTTGTAAACGGCGATCTGGAAAATCAGGTCCTTGAAATGCGTGTAACCCACACCGAAATTGATATTACCCTTCTTTGCCTTATTATAGCTCAGTTGCAAATCGTTCACATAAGCTGGGCGCAGGTCGGGGTTACCGGTGCGTTCGAAGCTCGGGTTGGACCGGTCAACGAACGGATTGAGTTGCCAGATGCCCGGCCGCTGAATGCGCTGGGTGAATCCGAAGTTGATTCCCGCATTATTTTTCAGTTTTCGGTTAACCGAAACCGAGGGGATGAAGTTGAAGTAATTCTGCTTCACTTTCGAATCCGTGGAGATAAAATCCGCGTCGATGATCGTCTGCTCTACACGTGCGCCCGCCTTCAGGCCCCAGTTTTTGAAATTATACTGATACGTATTGTAAGCGCCAAATACCTTTTGCGTGTTGTTGTATTTGTTGCTCATAGCCGCGTCCAGGTCATAGGAATGCGTTTCCGGATCGAAAACTAAATACCGGAAATCACTCTTGTTGTCACGCATGATACCTTTCAAACCCGCTTCGATATTCAGCTTTTTGACCGGGTAAACCAGATCGACCTGGAATGTCTGCTCCGAAAAGCTTTGGTCGTTGACTTGCCGGTAGTCGGGGCGGGTATAATTGATGCGATCGGAGATGCTGATATTGCCATTTTGCTTGTTATCGTAGCCATAATAGCGATAAGAAAAGGTCAGCATGCGATTTTTATTAGATTTGAAACCCTTCTGGTAGTTCACTGCCGCATCCCGGCCATTCCCGCGATCAGAAGCATTGCTGCCGACATTGTAGCGTTCAAGGATTTCCTCACCCGCATTCAGCAGCGACGCCTGATAGCCATTCTGACGATTCCGGCCGCCATTTACATTCAGCTGAGCACTCAGCAAGTTAAGCGTGTCCACTTCATACGTGATCTCGTAACCGATGTAGCCATTCTTGTTATTTATCTCTGTCCAGCCGCGCTGATCGAGCTCCGTAGGATTGGCCCCCGTGGTCGTGCGGTTCGTGATCGATTGGGTAGCCGGGTTTTTGTATTGGTTCAACCCCGCGTTCAGCGACATTCCGATCTTCCCGAGCTGGGCCGAGAGCGAGCCACCGACTCCCGGTCCGCCCGTCGGGAAGCGTTCACTGATATTGAGCGTTCCATTATAGCCGTTATCGATTTTTTTGTTGGTAATGATGTTGATAATTCCCGCCAGACCTTCCGCATCATATTTCGCAGGCGGCGTGGTGATCACCTCGATCCGCACGATGGACGATGCCGGCATACTCCGCAGCACATCCTTATAACTCCGCTCGACCATGCTCGACGGCTTGCCGTTGATCAGGATCTTGAAATCGGTATTGCCTTTGAGGGAAATGTTATCCTCGGCGTCCAGCGACAGGTACGGCACCTTGCGTATCATTTCGAGCACACTGTATACTTTGCTTTCGGGGTCGGCTTCGAGGTCGTAACTGATCCTGTCGACCTCCTGTTTCACAATCGGTTTCAACGCGGTAACCGTCACTTCTTTGAGCCCAACGGCCTGCTGGCTGATCGTGATATTCCCCAAATCGACGCTCCGGCGCGTGCTGTCAGTCAGATCCACGTCGATCGTCCTGTTTTTGTACCCTACCCCAACCAGCACCAGCGTATACTTCATCGGTTTCAGGTTTTGAAATGCAAATGAACCGTCGGCCTTTGAAAAATCGGCCTTCACCGCGGTCGTTTTATCTTTCATCAGGTTAACGGTGATAAAATCCAGCACCTTACCGGTTGCCGAGTCAGCTACAACGCCTTTGATACTCCCTGCGGCAGGCGCCCCTGCGGCAGGCGTTCCTGGCGTGGGGGCAACTTGTGCCAATGAGTCCTGGCAGCAGATCAATCCCGGGATGAGGATCGACATGAGTAGTTGGAATAATGTTTTCATGGAGAAAAATTTCATGGCTAATAAATTTTGGAACGGGCATAGGAATTCCGATAAGAGATTTTCGGCTCTTTCAGACAGTGATCAGTGTATCAATCAATTACATTTCAATACTCAATTGACACACCCATACAGACTAACCTAAATTTGACATTACAAATGTATTGGAAGGTACTTTGTGATGCAAGGTACTAGGCCTGATTTTTCGGATTAAGTGATGAGCGGCGGAATAGCATGGTTGATTGGCGAGCGTTGGACTCTACTCGCTAATTCTGGTTTTGTTCAAACTTCTTTCGATTAAAAAATTGAGGATCAGGCTAAGCCCCCCGAAGAGAAATATCATGGCAAGATAGGCTACCCCTTTGCTGAAATCGTACGTTTTGTCCAGCCAGTTACCCAGCAAAATACCGAGTGCAATACCCACAAAAAGCATCCCGAATTTCAGCGTAGGATAATACGCCTGGTTCTTATCCGTAAAAATGGAAGCATCGGCGCCCTTCTCGATCAGCGCTATACGTTCGCGATGGCGCGTCATCAGGAACACGTAAACAATTCCAAAGATGCCCAGAAAAGCTGCAACAGAAACAAGTACGGCATTCATGACTAAAAGATGGTTAAATTTCGAATGTTACCCATTGGACAGCCGTCCTGCATGTCCGGTTACAGTTTTGGGCGAAAAAAATTTACACAAAAGAATTTTACCGAAAAATTGTAACCGGCATGCTTTCCACGCGGTCATATGGGCACGCGAGCCATGAAATGCATGAAAAACCAGGACGACCGGATTTATATTGAAAACGTAAAGCAGGGGAACCTGGCTTCGTATACTTATCTGGTCGAGAAGTATCAAAACATGGCTTTTACCATTGCGAAAAAAATCCTGTCCAATACCCAGGACGCCGAGGATGCGGCGCAGGAAAGCTTCGTGAAAGCCTACATGCAAATCAGCAGTTTTGAAGGGAAATCTAAATTCTCCACCTGGCTATACACAATCGTATATCGAACGGCCGTCTCGAAATTGCAGCAACCAAAGCTCGCGCTGCAAAGTATTGACGACGATCTGGAAGAAAATTACCATTATTCATACAGCCCGCCGCCTTTCGAAGTCTTGCAGGCGCGCGAGCGTGAGCAGTTTGTGAAAGACGCGATCAACCGGTTGCCGAAGCTCGAAGCATTGGTGATCACTTTGTATTATCTGAATGAAAGCACGATTGAAGAGATCGAACAGATAACCGGACTCACGACCAGCAACGTGAAAATCAAACTGTTCCGGGCACGGAAAGTATTGGGCAAAGAATTGCAGTTTTTGTTATAATGCAGGAATTATGGAGCAGCAAGACGACAAACAGGAAGCGCATTTCAAAAAACTGATCGGCGAAGCAGGTACCGACGCACCTTCGGACGGATTCACGCGGGCGGTCATGCAGCGTGTACACGAAGAAGCCGCATTCCGTACTCTGGTACAGCACGATGCCATAGAAGCCCCATCCCAGGCTTTCAGTAATAGCATTATCGCGCAAATTCAAGCCACTCAAACAGCCGTTAAACCGAAACCGATAATTGCGCGGTATGCATGGTATTGGATCGCCGCAGCATGGGCAGCACTGATTGTCGCCTCCTTCTTTGTGCCGGGCAACGAGCAGTCCGAGGTTTGGGCCAGAGTGAATGGCATGATGGTGTCGAATCAGGTTTTCATTCAAAAATTCTCCGCCATTCCACAACCCGTTTTACTCACGATTATCGGGTTATCCAGCCTCATCATGTTGGATTATTTCCTTCGAAACAAGTGGTTGCTCATCAATAAAACGGCCAGATCCTGAGATCCGGCCGCTCGTTCATGGCTATATTTTCAATTGACTATCCTCTGCGGTTGTAGCGGCTATCGAAACGGTGCTGATAAGCGAACAAACGTTGGCGTTGTGCGGGTGTGAGCACGGCCAGGATTTCTTTCTGCTTCTCTTCTTCCAGTCTCTTCATGCTCTGGTAGGTATGGTATCTCTGGCTTCTGCCGGTCAAACGATCGTATTTGTTTTCGATCTTTTTGATCTGGTTTTCCTGCTTGCGGCTCAGCTTCACGATCTCGTCCAGTTTATTGATCTTGAACTCCTCAGCAGCATTGTCGGCGCGGGCGTCGATCACGACGGGATTGGGTCTGTTATATCGCTGAGCGAAAGAATTCCCAGCAGTGAAAGTAACTATTGCAGCGATGGCGAAAATGATCTTTTTCATGGTTTCCAGTGGTTAAATTGTTTGTTTATGTCTTTTAGAGGCACATTCCTCTCCTAAGTTTAACGCACCGGAAACACAATCTGCGAAATGTCACTGCTGGTAGATGATAGCTGGTTTTCGATCGACGAATGGGGCGCCGCCTGCTGGATAGAATTGCTAAAACTTTCCTTTGTTTTTAAATTTGGATAAGGTCAAATTCAAAAAATATGGAAACGATAATCAAAGGAATTTATGAAAACGGAAAGGTAACGCTCATAGGGACGCCACCTGTGCATTCGCGTACGGAAGTCACAGTTACATTCCCGGAAAAAGTGGCAAGCCCGCTTAAAAAACGTCAGGCGGGAGCATTAAGGGGGAGAATTCACATGTCAGATGATTTCAACGAACCCCTGGACGATTTGAAAGAATATATGTAGATGAAAGTATTACTGGACACACACACTCTGATTTGGTTTCTCGAAGATAGCCCCAGACTCTCACGGAAGGCCAAATCTCTCATGGAGGACTTAGGCAATGACGTCTATGTACATGCCATCAGTTGGTTTGAAATGTCAATCAAGGCGAAAATTGGAAAACTTTCGCTGGCGGACCCGATCGATATAGCCTTTACACAAGCTTCGAAAAACGGTATATTGACCATAGACATAAATGCACCCCAACTGAAAGCCTACCAAAGTCTACCATTCATCCAAGAACACCGCGATCCTTTCGACCGTTTGATAATTGCAACAGCGATTCAAGAACGCCTTAGCATTGTATCAAACGACCCGAAATTTGCACTGTATCCGGCGGCGCAAGTCCTCTGGTAAAGAAACTCACTTATTCACTCCGCAACGACTTAACCGGATTCATCAGCGCTGCTTTGATCGCCTGGAAACTCACTGTGAGTAACGTGATCGCAACGGCCAGCAGCGCCGCTACGACGAATACGACCCAGCTTAGCTGGATGTGGTACTCATATTTATCCAGCCAATCGTGCAGAAAGTAAAGCGCGATAGGCGAGGCGATAACGCAGGAGATCACCACCAGATATACAAATTCCTTGGATAGCATTGCCCACATCTGTGCAACGCTCGCCCCTAACGCTTTACGAATCCCGATTTCCTTGGTACGCTGCTCTGCTGTGTAGGCTGCCAGTCCAAATAACCCGAGGCAGGAAATAAACACCGCCAGCACTGCAAATACACGCGCGAGCTTCCCTATCCGTTCCTCAGCCCTGAATTTCGCGTCGTACTCCTCGTCGGCAAACTTGAATTCAAATGGTGAGTCGGGATCGTGCTTGCGAAAAACAGCCTCGACCTTCTTCAAAGCCTTGTCAACCGGCGCCCCCGGGGTAAGCTTCACATTAATCAGGTTAGCCCATTCGTAATTGAGCATAAAAATGGTGGGCACTGCCGGCTCGTACGGCGACTGCATCACCATATCCTTGATCACCCCTACCACGTGATGCGGCTTACCATTGTAACGGATTGTTTTGCCTACGATGTTTTTGAGCCCGGTAAGCTTGACGGCCGATTCGTTGAGAACAAAACCGACGCTATCCGTTGAGAAATCCCTCGAAAAATCGCGGCCGTCGATGATCTTCCAACCAATCGTTTTACCAAAATCATGGGTACAGGCAATTGTCCCGAACAATGGAACGGAGCCTGGCTCCAATCCCTCCCATTCGAAGCCGATCTGGTTGGAATAAATGCCGGTGGTCGGGCTCGACGATTCGCTCATTTCATATACGCTGCCGGTTTTCAGCAAGTCATTACGCATTGGGTCGTATTTGCCCCACAAATTGGGAGAGATATTGATCTGCAATAGCCCTTGACGATCATAACCAACCGGCCGGTCTTTCGCATGCTGAATCTGCTGGAACACGATGATCGTCCCGATAATGAGCGTGATCGACACCGTGAATTGCAACACGACCATCACTTTGCGAGGTACAGCCGAGTATTTCCCGACCTTGAATGTGCCCTTCAACACCGACAGCGGGTTGAATGAAGACAGGTAGAATGCCGGGTAACTTCCTGCCACCAGCCCGGTAAACAACGCAAAGCAGATCACCAACAGCCAGAACTGCCAGTACAAGAACGGGAACTTCACATGCTTGCCGGCGAGATCGTTGAAGGCCGGCAGCGAAATAAGTACAATGAGAATCGCGAGTACCAGCGCAAACATGACAACCAGGAACGACTCGCTCAAAAACTGGAATACCAACTGACTTTTCAGCGAACCGATCGATTTGCGGATGCCAACTTCCTTGGCTCGTTTCTCCGACCTAGCCGTACTCAGGTTCATGAAGTTGATACAAGCCAGAAGCAATACAAATGCACCGATAATACCAAACAGCCACACGAATTGAATGCGCCCGCCGACATTCTGACCATCTTTGAAATCGGAATACAGGTGCCAACGGCTCATCGGGTGGAGCATGTATTGCGGCTTGTCGGTTTTGGAGAATGCGTGCGGCATTTCCACATCCCGGATTTTGCGCGAAACCGTTGCGATCTCGGCATGATCCGCCACCTGTGCAAACCATTGGAAAGAATGGTTACCCCATTCCGTCTGCGCACCCTTTACCCAGCCTTCGGCTTGCAGGTAGTCGTTCCACGGCAGGATCAGGTACAGCTCGTTGAAGCTCGAATTGAAAGGAATGTCCTCATAAACGCCTGTTACTTTTACATCCTTTTTAATATCGAGTTTGAGCGCTTTGTTCAGCGGGTCCGCATTGCCGAAAAGTGCTTTCGCCAGCGATTCGCAAATCACTACCGAACCCGGACTTTTCAAGGCGTCATAGTCGCCACGGACCATTTTCAGACCCAGCATTTCGGGAAACGAAGGCTGGGCCCACATTCCCGTTTTATTGATCTTCTTATCCCCATTCGCCAGCAAATGCCCGAAATTCCAGGAAGCCAGTGCGGTATGCTTGAAATCTGCCGGATATTTGGTTGCCATTTCGGTGACCGAAGGGATCGAAACCGCTGTACCGGTCCCGGTTTGGCCATTAAAAGTCTGACTAATCCATGCCTGCACGACACGGTCGTAGTTTTTGTGGTACTTGTTGAAGGACAATTCGTCCCAGACCCACAGCCCTATCAGCATCGTGACGGCGATACCTACCGCCAGTCCGACAATATTGATCAGGGAATAAACTTTGTTTTTGAGCAGGTTACGGAGCGCGATTAGCAGATAATTCTTGATCATGGCCGGGTCAGATATAATGAGAGTTTAGAACGCATTTCGCGAAAGATGTAAAAACCTGTCCGCTAGTTGCACGTACAAACTCCTGACTATTCACTCCTTAATGCCTTCACCGGGTTTGTCATTGCAGCCTTCACACTCTGGAAACTGATCGTTACCAGTGCGATCGCTACCGCAGCAATCCCCGCCACTATAAAAAGCCACCAGCTGATGCTCACCTTATAGCTGAAATCCTGCAACCATTCATTCATAAAATACCAGGCAATAGGCGAGGCAATCACCAGGGCAATGACGACGAGCTTGATAAAATCGATTGAAAACAACCCGAAAATGTTCATTGCCGATGCTCCAATGGCCTTCCGGATGCCCATCTCCTTCGTACGCGACTCGGCCATGAATGCTACCACGCCGTACAAACCGAGACACCCGATGAAAATCGCGATGAAACTCAGAATTTTGAAGAGTGAGAAGAACTTGGCCTCTTTCTCGTAGAAGCTATCGAGCGTTTGATCGTAGAATGTGTATTTAAACAAATAATCCGGGAAAGCGGCCGCCCAAAGCTTTTCAATGCGGTTGATCTGTTCCAGACCTGCATTTTTATCCAGTTTTACACTTAATGTTTGATAATTGTTGCGCATGGTGGTCATCACGCACGGGATGATCTCCTGGTGAAGCGTGTAGGTATTGAAATTTTTCACAACGCCTACAACCGGAAGTTTGGAACCTCCCCCACCGATCGTCAACCGCTTACCGATAATGCCCTCCGGATTCTTAAAGCCCATCTTTTTGGCAAAGGCCTCGTTCACGACATACTCGCGAATTGTATCCGCTGACAAATACATTCTTCCCGCCGCCAATTTCAGTCCGTAAGTATTGAAATAGGCCGTATCGGCCGGACGCATTACGACGGTAAAATCCAGGTCCTCCGCATCGTTTTCGTATCTGAATCCGGTTTGCCAGTTGCTTCTCGACATCGGTGTAAATGCACTGTAAGCGACAGATTTGACGCCCGGTATCGCCCGGACTTCCTCCCGCAATGCTTCCAGCTTGCCTTCCGCCTGATCGGGAATGGCGATGGTTACGATCTCGTCCTTTTCAAAGCCCAGGTCGAGCGTACTGAAATACCGCATCTGGCTGTAAGCGATCAGCGTCCCGATCAGGATCACCTGCGAAATCGAAAATTGAAGTACAATAAGACCTTTACGCAGATTGGATTGACCACCGCCAGCCGTACGCATTTTCCCCTTCAATGCTAAAATAGGCTGGTACCCCGACACCACCAACGCAGGATAAAAGCCGGCGAGGAAAGTGGTGGCAACCGTCAATACGACACAGCAAAGCAAAATCGACGGGTCCTGAAAAAACACCACGTCGCGGGTCTGAATATTGAGAATATTGGCAATGTAAGGCAACAGCAACTGCGCCGAAACCAATGCCAATAGCACCGAAAACACAGTTATAATCCCTGTTTCAGAGAAGTACTGGCGCAACAATTGTCCTCGCGTACTCCCCAGTACCTTCCGCACACCTACCTCGCGCGAGCGGCGCAACGCCTGCGCGGTAGCGAGGTTGACGAAGTTCACACAGGCGGTAATCAGGATAAAAACGCCTACCAGCGACATGGCCCAAATCATCCCCTTGCTGATCGATCGGCTGGCATAATTGCCCGTTTTTGTTGCGAAATGAATATCCTTAACCGGTTGTAGCACGAATTTCACCCGCTTATCCTCCTTCGGCTCCCTGTATTTTTTGTTGAATGTCAACAACTGCTGCTCGAACTGCGCTTCGCTCACATTTTGGGGTAACATCAGGTACACCTGACCACCGCCATAGGTCGAAACCCAATCGTCCCAGTTTGTAAATGCTCCAAACTCCTTCAACGATGCAAAGGAAAGCATGGTGGTAAACGGCAGATTAGTGGTGGCTGGCGGGTCTGCCACGATGCCTGTCACCACGAAATCCATCTGGTTCCTTACACGGATACTCTTTCCAATCGGATCCGCTTTACCGAAATATCGCAAAGCCTGCCCCTCCGTCAACACCACCGAGCCCGGGTTTTTGAGCGCCTGCGAAGGCGAGCCTTTCAACCACTTGTAATCGAACATCCCGAAATACTCCGGGCCAATGAACGCAATATTGTAGCCTGGATCCGAAAACTTCTTTTTCTCCGATCCCTGGGTAACGGTAATCAACGTCTCGCGCAATCCGTATGTACAGGTAACCTGATTCCTGATTTCGGGAAAATCGTTGCGCAGCGCCGCCAATGCCGGAAGCTGGATCCCCGCATTGAAACCCTTTTCCCCGTCCTCCAAACTATGGTTAAGCAATCGGTAGAGCCTGTCGGCATTCTTGTGATGGCCGTCAAAGCTCAGTTCGTACCGCACCGTAAAGAAAATGAGCAGGCAGCAAGCCAGGCTCAATGTAAGCCCCGTAATGTTGATCAGCGTGAAATTCCAGTTGCGGCGAAGGTTTCTGAATGAGGTCGTTAGATAGTTTTTGATCATGGCTAGGTTGATTGGTTTCAGGCGAGTTATTAACATACTAAATCCTATACCATTCAAAATAACCACTCATTTTCAATCGGTTAAACCACCCAAAGAATTTCGTAGTCGTCCACTTTCGGACAGTTTCTGTACGCGATTGAACATCAGGCATTTCGCATTAAGCTGCCTCAGTTACGAACGTAATGGACTAGATTGTTAGCAGAAACCCAATTGGGTAAATCCCTATGAGTAACTTCCTCGATATCCAGGTCGGTAACCGAGATGAATGACACATCCGTAAACAGCTTGCTGTGTTTCTTAAACGATGGGATAGTATCTCGGTACATCGTACGGATTACATGAGGCTCCACCAAATGTCCCCCGTTTTGATGCCGGACCTTGGCACGCAACAGACACAGCTCTACATTGTCGGTAAAAAACAGAATGAGGTGAATCCTGATACGCTTACTAGATGTAGCCAGGCTTTTGACATAATCGTAGTGTGATTCGTAGCCAAGATTCAACTCCAAGGCAAAGTCCCGGCCGTCACTCATACAAGAATCTATGAATTCGTTGGCTTTAAGCGAAGCGAGCTCCGAGTAATCCGCAAATCCTTTCTTCTTATACTGATAAGCTGCAAGATCGTGATCTACAATTGGAATGTGGCGGGGGACAAGTTCGCGCCCATAGGTACTCTTTCCAATACCTGGGGGACCGGCTATGAAGTAAATATTCATTGAATGAGCATCACCGTGCCGTCTTCGTACTCTGCGACAGCCTTTCCTTCTGCGTTGTAATAGACCAGAGGCTGCCCAATAGAAAACAAATATGCTCTGGCCCGCTCATAGGAATCTCGCTTCCATTGACGTAACTCTTCCACATTCATTTTCGCCGGACGCTTTTCCATCAATCCGGTTTTGCTTGCCACGTAGTCTTTCATAAATTCAGGTGTGATCAATACAAAGATAAGGTGTTGAGACCTTAGTCCCAACACCTTACTTATTCGATCAATCTGCATTTATTCGCTCCGCAGCGACTTTACCGGGTTCATCAGCGCGGCTTTGATGCTTTGGAAACTGACGGTCGCAACGGCAACAAGCACTGCGGCGCACCCGACGGCTACAAATACGAGCGGGCTGATTTCGATGCGGTAGGGATAGTTGTCCAGCCAGAGCTGCATGAAATACCAGGCAGCAGGTGTAGCGATCAGGATCGCGATGAGCACCAGTTTTACAAAATCCCTGGATAACACAAACACGAGGCTCGCGACGCTCGCACCAAGCACCTTGCGCACGCCGATTTCCTTCGTGCGCTGCTCCATGACAATCAACGCGACAGCGAACAGCCCAAGGCACGACAATATCACCGCAACCGCGGACGCCAGACTGAAAATCTGCGAAAGCCGTTCCTCTTCCTTGTACCAGTTGTTGGTATTTTCATCCAGAAACGAGCCGATAAATTCCGACTCCGGCGTAATTTCTTTCCAAATGTTTTTGAGCTTCTCCATCGACGATGCCAGGCCCTGCGGCGTCACACGCACCAAAATATACCCGATGCCGTCGGTATGGGACAGGTACATCGTAATAGGCCTTTTGTCTGTCTTGGATGAATACAAATTGAAGTCAGGAACGACGCCGATAATCTGATGCTTGATTCCGGCAGTATCGGTCTGGAAGAACTTGCCAACCGGATCCTTTTCACCGATAGCCTTCGCCATACTTTCCGTAATAATAACCCTGCCCATCGAATCCGTCGGATAGGCGGGATTAAACTCCCGTCCGTCGATCAGTTTGATATTGAGCGTTTTGAGATAATCATAACTAATGTGCAGCCAGTCGGTCTGTACTTCACGCTCTTTGAAAGTAAAACCAATGGAGCTGCGGGAGGTACTTCTGTCATGTCCCACGCCCAGGTTTACACCGGAACCGGTTATACCTACGATATTGGGATCATTGGCGAGGCGGTTACGCATCCTGCGCAGCGCAGTCTGGCCATTAACCTTGCTCCCCACCGGAATACTGATCACCTCCTCCTTTTGAAAGCCCAACGGTTGCTTCCGAAGGTGGTCGACCTGCTGCATCGCGATAACGGTACAGCAGATCAGCAGACTCGAAAGTGCAAACTGTGCAACGATCAGCGAATTGCGCAATATACCCGGCTTTTTGAGCGATACCTTTCCTTTTAAAACCTCGACTGCATTGAATTTCGACATTTGCAACGCAGGATAGCCGCCTGCGACGAGGGTAACAAACAAAAACAGCCCGACGAGCATGGCGATTTTGTCGGGCTCGAAGATGTATCCCAGGGTCAGTTTGGACCTGAATGTTGCATTAAATGCAGGTAGCAGCAGTATCGAGAGTACTACGCCCGCCAGGAAGCCGAGGAAACATACAACCCCTGCTTCACCCCAGATTTGGAAGAAAAGCTGCTGTTTCAATGCACCCAGCGATTTGCGCACGCCCACCTCCCGTGCGCGGATAAACGAGCGCGCGACGTTCAGATTGATGAAGTTAATGCAGGCGATCAACAGAATGAAGATGCCGATACCCATCAATGCATAAATCAGCGACCCTTCCTTGCCACCTGAAATCTCCCGGTTGAAATGCACATCCTCCAATTTTTGAAGGCGTAACGCATAGAGATCACCCCGCTCGTCCGGTTTAGCTCCTTTCTTTTTGAGTTTGGTAATTGTCTCGGCGAAGTATTTAGCCGTAAATGGTTGCAGCTTCTTTTCAAATGCCAGCTTATCGACGCCTGGTTTTAGTTTCAGGAAAATATTGTGAGAAAATGCGTCCCATTGGTCCTTCTGGTGCTGGTAGCCGCCTACATTCTCGCTGCGTATAAACGCATCGAATTGGAGGGAAGAATTATCAGGAAAATCCGCAAGTACTCCACTCACCACATATTCCTTCTTGTTTGCCTCCAACCCCAGTTGAATGCGCTTGCCCATCGGGTTTTCTGCACCGAAGACAGCCTTAGCCATATGCTCGGTGATCACGATGCTGCTCAGGTCGCTCAAAGCCGTTTCCCCACTGCCTTGCTTAAAAGGAAAGGAAAATATCTTGAAAAAATCGGGCTCTGTGAACTTGATATTCTTATCCAGGAACTTGCCATTATATTCCACCACATCCGAACCGTTCACGATCCTCGCCACGGCTTCGATCTCGGGGTACTCGGCCTTCAATGCGGGCGTGATCGGAAAGGGCATCGACGCCGTGCGATCCACGCGCTCGGGATCATTAGAGAAAAAATACGGTTCGAAAATCCTGTCCCTGTCAGCGTGAAAGTCATCATAAGACAGCGCGAAATAGGCCGTCAGAAACAAAAAAACGCTCACACAAAAAGCCACCGACAGGCCCACGATATTGATAAATGCATATCCCTTGCTCTTCCAAAGGTTACGCAGCGCGATTTTGATGTAGTTTTTGAACATAAGAAGGTGTTTTTAAGGGAGGAAAGGGAGGACGGAGGAAAGGGAGGATGGAAAAACTCCTTTCTCCCTTTCCTCCATTCATCCCCTTATTCCGATTTCAACGATTTCACCGGATTCGTTACAGCGGCTTTGATGGCCTGGGTACTCACGGTAAGCAGTGCGATAATCACCGCCAACGCACCAGCTCCGGCAAACATCCACCATTGGAGGCTGATCTTATAGGCAAAATCAGCCAGCCAGCGGTTCATAAGGTACCATGTAAGCGGAGTGGCTATGACAATGGAGATGATTACCAGCTTCACGAAATCGCCGGACAACAGTCCTACGATGTTTGCTACCGAAGCTCCCAGCACTTTTCGTACGCCTATTTCCTTGATACGCTGCTGGGCAGCAAACGCCGCTAAACCGAACAACCCGAGGCAGGAAATCAGGATAGAAATGATCGTGAAGGCATTAACCAGCCTGGAAGTACGGGCATCGGCCGCGTAGTTTTTCTGAAAATCCTCGTCCAGGAATGTGTATGCAAAGGGCTCGTCGGGCACGAGGGACTTCCATTTGCTTTCGATAAATGGAAGTGCGGCGGCGGCATCTTTTCCGGCGATATGGGCAATGAGATAATTATAGCTCGGATCCATATTCAGAAAAAAGGCATAGGGCTCGATAACCTTGTGTAAATCCTGAAAATGGAAATCTTTTACCACACCAACCACCTCGACTGAGCCCGGCGTATCTCCGCCGTTATTGAACAGGAACTTCTGCCCTACTGCTTTGTTCAACGGTACATTGAATTTACGAAGCGTCGCCTCGTTGACCACAATTTTATAGTTCGTATCTGCCGGAAATTCTTTCGAAAACATCCGACCGACTACCGGTTTGAAACCCATTGTTTCCATGAAATCCGGCGCTACCCAGTTCGTTTTGATCAGGTTGTCGTCATTCACCGTTTGCCCGGGCAAATAAACCGACATATCACTGGGATTGAGAATACCCGGATAATAGGCGGTTCCGGAAGCGGCTGTGATCCTGCTGTCCTGTAAAAGTTCATTTTTTAATGCCGTGTAGGCTTGTCGCGCCTCCTCGCTCCGGAACGGGATCACAATCTGCTGATCCTTGTTGAAACCCAGCGGCTGATCTTTCATAAACCGGATCTGTCCCTGAATAACGATAGTAGCAACTACCAGTCCGATTGAAATCACAAACTGGAAAACCACCAGCCCCCGGCGCAGCGCGGTAGCCGATACCGAGTTCACAAAGCGCCCCTTAATCACATCCAGCGGGTTAAACACCGACAAGTAGAATGCCGGATAACTTCCCGCCAACAGACCCGTCATCAATGCGAGCAGCACAAATCCACCGACAATTTTCGGTTGCAGGAGTTCATGCACATCCAATGATTTGTCGGCAAGCTGGTTGAAGAATGGCAGTAGCAATACCACAAGGGCCATAGCAACCACCAGACCGAGGAACGTCAACACCATCGATTCGCCCAGGAACTGGCCGACCAGACTCCCCTTGTTCGCGCCCATCACTTTACGCATACCCACCTCGGCTGCTCGTTTCGCGGAGCGTGCGGTGGCGAGGTTCATGAAGTTGATACAGGCAATCAGCAAAGTAAATATAGCTATGCTCGCCAGAACGTACAGATAAGTTGAACTCGTCGTGGATGATACAATGCGGTCGATCTGGTTGAAAAGGTGTATATCCCGGACCGGGAGCAAGGCCAGTTTTTTATCATATCCCGCGATTTTAAGGTCTTTCCGTGCATATTTGTTGATGAATGCAGGCAATTTCGCCTCGAATGCCGCTCCATCGGTACCCGGCCGGAGGCGCAGGTAATGATAAAACATATTGTTGTTGGTAAAATTGAGGTCGGGCTGCCGCAGGTAATCGCCTATCCAGCCCACTTTGAATGACACAAAATAATGCGCATCGATATGAGAACGGGCGCTTTCGTCACGAAACACGCCGGTTACCTTGAAATTCTCGTTATGCCCCGTCTTGCCGCCCACTTTCACCGTACGGTTCAATGCAGGCTCGTTACCGAAAAGCTTTTGAGCGAGGGCGTCGGAAAGTACAATCGAATGCGGATCAACCAACGCCGTCCGCTGATCTCCTTCGAGGAATTGGTAGGTAAAAACATCAAAAAACGTCGAATCGACGTGTGTACCTTTGGTTTCATAGAATGAGAGCGGGCCTTTCCCTGGCTGCTCCACCGTCAGCAATGCCTTATCTTCCAGAAAATTCTGCCAGAGGCGCGTTACCTGCATCACTTCCGGATACTCGGCTTTGAGCGCGTGCGCATAAGGCGCGGGTGCGCGGGGGTTATCCATTTTCTCCCCATTCGGCTGCACATTCTCAGAACGGACCAGGTACAAATCGTTGACATGCTCCTGATGCTTATCGAACGAAACCTCGCTCAGAATATACAGCAGCAGGAGCATGCAACAGGTCATCCCGACCGACAGGCCGAAGACATTGATAATGGAGAACATCTTGTTTTTCAAGACGTTCCTCCAAGCAATTTTCAGATAGTTTTTGATCATGGCTAGGTCGTTGGATTGCATTCCGGTTCTTTTGGAATGAAGAATTATGCCAACCACTCGACACGCAATTAATTATCTAAAAATCAATTAATTACATTAATCAAAAACCAACAAGAGTGTCCGAAACTGGACACTCTTGTTCGAAATTGTCAAATAAAACTAATTCAGTGGTAACAGCCTGATCTTCGATTTCTGGTCAAATAGGGTTATCAAACATCCCGAATTCAAAAAGCCTGCGTAGTCGCGTAAACATTTCAACACGGTTGGGCCGATGGCCTCGGGGAGCAAATTTTGGCTGCGAATCTGAAAAACACTGGGCGCCTTTGCATTCGTCGCAGCAAGAATAGCACCAAAATCAAGGTCGTGGGTGAACACCACAAAACCATTTTGATTAGCATATTCGAAAATTACCCTGTCAGGATCAGTAGCTTTGCCAATTTCAGACCAATGCTTTGACACAAATGCATTTTCAGTAAAGTACTGCACCCAAACGGGCGACAGATTCATGTCGATCAATATCCTCATGCAGCCTGGAAAGGAATTTCGATTTCATCCGCACGCCAAGCTGCATAGGCCAGCGCTTCACGGATATCTTCTGTCTCAAGATATGGATAGAAAGCCAGTACTTCATCGAAACTTCTGCCTGACGCGATAAGTCCCACAATCGTTCCAACCGTTACCCTCATTCCTCTGATGCAAGGCTTCCCTCCCATGACATTAGGATCAAAAGTGATTCTATTCAGTTCCATAAGCCATTTTTTCTTAAAGTTAACGAATATCCTCAAACCAGATAGCTCCAATTCCTTACTCACTCCTTAAACTCTTCACCGGATCGGCCAATGCGGCTTTGATACCCTGGAACCCAACCGTCAGAACCGTGAGAAGCAATGCAGCCATTGCAACGAGCACGAATATATACCAGGGCAGATGCACATGATATTCAAAACTAGCCAGGTATTTGACCACAAAAGTGTACGCCAGGGGCAATCCTACCAGCGTTGCAATCACCAGCAAAATGATGAAATCACGCGAAAGCAGCATAGCTATGCCCTGAACGCTGGCGCCGAGCACCTTACGGATGCCGATCTCTTTGGTACGCTTGCTCGCTGCGAGCGATATAAGGCCAAAAATACCGGCCAGGGCTATGACAATCGCCAGGAGCGTCACAAAGTTGACCATTTTCCAAATCCCGTCGAGGTCGTTGTACTGCCTGGCGAGCTCCTCCTGCATATAGAAAAACTTGAACGGACGTTTGGACGGTATTTTCTTCATTTCCGTTTCGAGTCCTGCCAAAACGCTTTTTGCCTGCGAAATGTCTGTAAACTTCAATGAAAGGTAGCTGTTCAGGCTTGGCGGACCATCGTACCAGTGCAGCAATGGCTCGATCCGCTCTTTCAAGGGACCGTAATTAAAGTCTTTCATCACACCTACCACCGTGTAAACCTCCGCATTGTTACCCTGGCGGAGTCGCTTCCCAACGGCCGTGGTCCAGCCGAAAGCCTTACGGGCAGCCTCGTTGATCACCACGGGGTGTTGTTCGCCGTTCCTGTCGAGTTCTTCCGAAAAATCCCTTCCTTCCACCATCCGGATATCATAGGTGCCGGTGTAGTTGGTACTCGTGCCAACGTGGCGAAGCCGGATGTTTTTCCTATCCTCGCCTTCGGGCGTATACACATTATAGTTATTCCAATAGCGCGTTGGGACAATGCCTGAGATCGCGATACTTTCGACCTTCGCGTTTTGTTTCAATCCATTGAGAATAGGCACAAATTGCTGTACAGCCGCATTCTCATCCTTGTATTGCAGGTCCGACGACACCACAACCACTTTGTCTCCCTGGAAACCCGTATCGGCCTGCCGCATAAAGTTGATCTGCCAACGGACCGCAATGGCTCCGACCACCAGAATAATGGCAATCACCAATTGCACGACAATCAGCGTTCCTTGCATCCAGTTCCTCGATCCGGGTCTGCCCGATAGTTTTCCTTTCAATGTGTCCCGCAAATCGAGCTTGTTAAGATAAGCTGCGGGGATCGTCCCCGCTACGAACGCGATGATACCGATAATCCCGACCAGCATGAGGAAGGTCGCTGAGTCCTGTTGCCAGTTTACGACCAGCTGCATTCTGCCCTGTCTGAACTCATTGAACTGAGGCACGAGATACAACACCCCAAACAACATGGCAATCAGCAGCGAACCCGCCAGTACCAACGCCGATTCAGTCCAGAACTGCGCCAGCACCTGCCCAAGCGTCGAGCCGGTCACCTTTCGCACAGCCACCTCCTTCGCGCGCGTGAACGACATCGCGGCATTCAGGTTAACCATATTAATACTGATAATCAACACAATGAAAACAGCAATGGTAATGGCACCATAAATCATCCAGCGGAAGTTGGGGTTTTCATAATGAATGTATTCTTCCAGCGGCGCTATATGGATATTCCGCTTCTGCCCGTCCGTATGAAAATGCGTTTTTGCAAAGGCTGGAAATTTCGCCTCCAGCCTACCCATGTCTGTGCCTTTACGCAATTTGAGGTAGACCGTAGCGAAGGTGTTGTACCAGTCGGCATTCGACGCAAAACCCTTATTGTCTTCGAGATTTGAAACGGGAAGCAACACCTCGAACTGAATAGACGAATTCGCCGGAACCGGTTCGAGCACACCCGTTATCGTAAAAGTCATGCTGTCCTCCACGGTCACGGTTTCGCCTACCGGGTTAACATCCCCAAATAATGCTTCCGCAGCCTGATTGCCCAACACGATGGATTGTTTCCGTTTCAATGCGGTCGCTGCATTGCCATATTTCAGTTTGAAAGAAAAAACATCAAAAAAGGTACTATCGACATACTTCGTCTGCCTTTGCAGATCCTTCCCTTTGTGATTCAGCCACACGTCATTCCAGCCCTGCACATGCGTGCCCGTCTCGATTTCCGGGAATGACTTGACCATCTGTTCCAGAATCGGGTAGACCGTCTGATTGTACCTTCCCGAAACATCGGCCGTTTGTACAAAGTAGATCTGGTCATTATCCTTATGGAAAGCATCGAAAGTGATGCCCCGCTGAATAAAAAGAAGCAGCACGCCCGCGCTCGCCAACCCCAGCGAAAGCCCCAGCACATTGATCGCCGTAAATAGCCGGTTCTTCCACAGCGAACGGAAGGCGATTTTGAAGTAGTTTTTTAGCATAGTAAAAGGAATTAGAGGGAGGATGGAGGGAGCCCTTTCTTCCCTCTCCTCCTTTACTCCGTTCTAAGTGACTTAACCGGATTCAGCATAGCAGCCCGGATGCTTTGATAACTCACCGTCAAAACTGCGACGGCGACTGCCAGCAATGCCGCCCAGGTAAAATAGGTCCACGACATCGGGATTCGGTAAGGGAAATCCTGCAACCACAAATTCGCGCCGTAATAGGAAATCGGCAATGCGATGATGATGGAGATAATGACGAGTTTGACAAAATCCATTGAAAGCAACGCCGTAATGCTCGCTACCGATGCCCCCAGCACTTTACGTATCCCGATTTCCTTCACGCGGGTCTCCGCATTGAATGTCGCCAATCCGAACAGACCGATGCAGGAAACAAAAATCGACAACACCGCCGCGAGCGTGATCATCTGCTTCCATTTAGCCTCCGATTCATAGCGTTTCAGGTTTGCCTCATCTTCGAATTTGTATTCAAAAGGCAGGTTTTTGATATGACTCCTGAAAATTTTCTCAATGGCCTTGATCGTCGCCGGGGTGTCCTTACTATCCAATTTCGCGATAATGGTACCGATGCGATAATTGGGGTCCTGAGTCAATACCAGTGGGGCGATAGTGTCTTTCAACGATGCATAATGGTAATCTCGGATCACACCGATGATCTTCATCTTTTTGTTCTTCCACTCGAAGTTCACCTCCTGCCCGATCGGGTTTTTAAGCCCCGCCCGCTTCACAAATGCCTGATTGACCACAATGGCTTCCTCCGGATCAGTGGAAAAGCTTTTAGAGAAATTCCGGCCTTTGAGTACAGGGATCTGCAATGTGCTCAGGAAATCATCGCTTACACCAATGTAGCCGAACCCGATTTCCCGATTATCTATTTTCGCAATTGTTCCATTATAATTCCCATTAAAAGCAGCTACCGATGCAATGCCCGAAGTTCCCTTCAGTTCATTCTGAACGACCTCCATCACTTCCTTGCCCGGCCCGCCGCGGCCCAGACTGAAACTTACCACATTCTCGTCGTTATAGCCCAGATCTTTGTTAGTCAGGTATTTGAATTGAGCGTAAATCACGATAGTCCCGATAACCAGGCAAACCGACAATGCGAACTGGAAAACCACGAGCCCCTTAGTCAGGTAATTCTTCTGCGTAAGCTTCGTGCGATTGTAAAGTGTTTGCACCGGGCTAAAACCAGACAATACCAGCGCAGGATACACCCCCGCAACAAAGCCAGTCATGAAAAACAATGCCACATATCCCGATACCAGCCCGGTATCGAGCAGATATGAAAGTGCGAGCTGCTTATTAGCCAACTCATTAAAAACCGGCAACACGATTTGTGTAAGTGCAATAGCCAATGCAAATGCCAGAAAAGAAAGCAAAAACGATTCGCCCAGAAACTGGTATACCAGCTGTTTTCGCAAACCACCCACCACTTTCCGTACCCCGATCTCCTTCGCGCGGTTAAGCGAGCGCGCCACCGTGAGGTTTACAAAATTGATGCAGGCGATGAGCAAAATAAAAATGGCGATGCCCGACAAAATGTAGGAATAAATCGGGCTGCTACCGTGGTCGAGGCCATTGCGCAGGTCGCCATTGTTGCTCTGCAAATGCATATCAAGGAAAGGCATCAAATTGAACACCACCTCGCTCCTGATTTCCCTGCCATTACTAGCTTCCGCCGTTACCTTGCTCTTCGAAACCAGGTTCATTTTACTCACTACCGCATGATAATCAGCCTTTTCATGCAGCAGCACGAAGGTATTCATGTAAAAACCCATCCACTCGCTATCCGTCCAGCCCTTTGCTTCCTGATATGCAAAAGGCAACACGGCGTCAAACTGGATCGATGAGTTCTGAGGACAACGCTTTGCCACACCGGATACGATGAAGGGTTCAAATTCATCTCCAACTTTCAGTTGCATTGTCTGCCCTACCGCATTTTTTGTACCAAAATATTTCTCGGCCAGATCTTCGCTCAGAACGATCGAATGAATGTCCGACAGAACCGTTTTGGGATCGCCGGAGAGCAACGGCATCGAGAAAACCGAGAAAAACGGGGCGTCAGCAAACAACACGTCCTCCTTCAATACCTCATTACCCTTTTTAATCACAAAGGAATTGGTCTGTGCACGGATAATCTCTTTAACATCGGGGATGTCCTGCTTGAAAGTCGGCCCGTGAATGGCATTAGTACTCCCGAAAGTTCGGGTTTCATGCTCGTCCTTGCTGGTAACCATCACCCGGTACAGCTGGTCCCTGTTCGCCTGGAAGCGGTCAAAACTCACTTCGTCTTTCGTGTACAGGACAATCAGCATGCAGCAGGTAAGCCCCAGCGACAGGCCGGCAATATTGATCACCGAGAAAACCTTGTTCCTCGTGAGATTTCGGATGGCGATTTTGAAATAGTTTTTTAGCATGGCTGTTTCGGATTAAACGACCGCCGACCATTGATGGCCGACCGCCTATCTTTTCTTTTGCGGTTTTATGCGTACCTGCTATCGGCGGTCCGTGGTCGGTCGTCGGCGGTCGCTTATTATTCAGATTTCAACGACTTCACCGGGTTCATCAGTGCCGCTTTAATCGCCTGGAAGCTGACCGTGAATAGCGCGATCAACAGGGCGGCCACACCCGCGACGGCGAAATACCACCACTCCATTTCGATCCGGAAGGCGTACTTTTCAAGCCAGCCCGTCAGGAAATACCAGGCAACGGGGAATGCGATGATTGCCGCAATGCCCACCAGTTTCAGGAAGTCGGCCGACAGCATTCCTACCAGGTTGGAGACACTGGCGCCCAGAACCTTCCGAACCCCGATTTCCTTGGTTCGCTGCTCGGCGGTAAATGCAGCCAGACCGAATAAGCCAAGGCACGATATGAAAATGGCCAGGAATGCAAAGTAATTAGAGAGTTTGCCGACAACCATTTCGGCTTTGTAGAGATTACCGAATTCTTCGTCCGCAAAATGGTATTTGAAAGGTACACCGGAATTATAGCGCCGGAAAACCCTTTCCAGACTTTCAATGGCTTGCTTCGTCTTGCCTGCCTCCGCACGCACTAATCCTGAGCCCCATGCCTCTTTTTTAGGTTGGAGACTGATAATCAGTGGCTCAATCGCCACGTGCAGCGAGCCGATGTGAAAGTCTTTCATCAACCCGATAATCTTGCCTTTCTTACCCCACATCGTCAGTTCCTTACCTACCGGGTCTTTATAGCCGATCTTCTTCGCGGCGGCTTCATTGACCAGGTAATTAGAAGTATCGGTCCCGAATGAAGGGCTGAAATCCCGGCCATCCAGGAGCTTGATCCCCATTGTTTCTATAAAATTGAAACCAACCGGGTTCACATTGAAAAGCAGCTGCTTCGTGGTATCCTTTCCGGGCCAGCGCACCCCCATCGTAGAACTTCCGTAAGCGAGCGGACTCGCCTGCGACCGCGCTACCGACTTGATACCCGGCTCAGTCTCCAATGCCTGCTTGAATGCATCGAAGTTAGTACTCATGGTATTTTCAATATCGGGGATATAGAGCAGGTTTTCCTGACTGAAACCAAGGTTTTTATGCTGGATAAAATCAATTTGCCGGTAAATGACAATCATCGAGAGAATCAGCAGAATTGACAATCCGAACTGAAACACGACCAGTCCCTGCCGGAAGTAGGTAGCATTGGGCTTGAATTTCAATGCACCCTTCAAAATCGTAACCGGGTTCAGCGACGACATAAACAACGCGGGGTAGCTGCCGGCGACCAGACCGGTAATTAATGTTAGCGCTAAAAGCAGTAACAGGAAAGCCGGATCCAGAAAATCGAGCGAAAGCTGCTTTTCGGTCAGCGAGTTGAAGCCCGGCAGCAATACCAGCACGATCGCTATCGCAACCACCAGCGCAAGCAGCGTAATGAGGATCGATTCCCCCATAAACTGCCCGATCAGGCTTGTTTTGTAAGCGCCCACCACCTTCCGCAAACCAACCTCTTTCGCGCGTTTCACCGAGCGGGCGGTGGCGAGGTTCATGAAGTTGATACAGGCGATAATCAGGATAAATATTGCCACGATTGTAAACATCCGCACGTAGTCGATACGTCCGCCATTCTGCTTGCCTGCTTCCCAGTTCGAATAGAGGTATGATTCCCCGTAATTGATCAGGAACAGGTCGACGTTACTGTCCTTATTTTTGGTTTTGACATAACCTTTGATCTTCGCATTTACCTTGTCGATATCCGCATTCTTAGCCAGTAATACCGCACAGCGCGGGCCATTGTTGCCCCATTCCTTCGACCATGGCGCGCCTTTCTGCCACCTGTCGTAGCTCATCATGAAATCAAATTTCATAGATGAATAGCGAGGGATCTCTTCCAGTACGCCGGTAACGACCACATCGTCCTTGTTATCGACGCGCATAGCCTTTCCGATCGGGTCTTGTCCTTTGAAATACTTGTCGGCCAGTTTTTGGGAAATTACAATGCCGTCGGGACGCTTCAGGGCTGTGCGGGCATCGCCTTGTTTCAGTTTAAACGAAAACATCGTCAGGAAGTCTCCCTGCACATAGCGGCCCTTTTCATTGTCATACACATTGCCGACCTTCAAAACAGGCGATTGTTCCCAAAGCACCTGGCTGGCTTTTTCGATCTCCGGAATATCCTTCACGATATTCTCGGCCAGAATGCCGGGAGTAGCCGCAAAAGTGTTGATCTCCCCAGAGTAATGCTGGTTTTCCATAACCGAATAAAGCCGGGCATCGTTTTCATGGAAGCGGTCCATTTTAATCTCGTCCTGCACCCACAGCATGATCAGCAAACTGCAAGCCATCCCCAGCGCCAGCCCCAGGATGTTAATCGAACTGAACATCTTGTTTTTCAACAAATTCCGCCAGGCGATTTTCAGATAATTTCTAAGCATACCGTTTGTTCATTGGTGGTGGAATAAATAGGATGTGCAATATGTTATTGGATATATTTGATTGTCTGTAAATACAAATGCAATGGAACTAGTGAAAAAAGTAATTGTCCCGACGAGTACAACCTTCACTTTGACGCTTCCCAAAGAGATGATCGGGAAGGAAATTGAAGTTGTTGCTTCCGAAGTAAAAGCCCCCCGCATACTATCCGAACTTGAAAAGCAGCAACGCATGGAAGCCATCGAGGCTATTTTCAAGGATAGTCGTGTGGACCTCAGGAACTTCAAATTTGACCGCGACGAAGCGAATAACTATGGCGACTAATATTGCGCTTGACACCAATGTTCTACTATATCTGTACGACGCAAATGATCATACTAAAAGACGTGTGAGTGAAGGTATTGTCGCTTCCAATCCGATTATCAGCACACAGGTTATCTCCGAATTCATTAATGTTACAAAACGGGCGCTAAAACTTCCAAAACAGGAAATTCTGTACAAATGCAACCTCGTTTTCGACCGCTGTCAGATCATTTCAGTTGATCAGGAAATCCTTGATCATTCGTATTATCTTCTAAAAAAATATGATTTTCAGATTTTCGACAGCATCATTATATCTTCTACACTAGCAGCCGGTTGCAACACACTGTACTCGGAGGACTTGCAACACAACCAACTCGTCGAAGGGAAACTCACCATCATCAACCCCTTTCTCAACCTTCAATAACCTACTCCGACTTCAACGACCTCACCGGGTTCATCAACGCAGCTTTGACACTTTGGAAACTGACCGTAAGCAATGCAATCACGATTGCCAGCAACCCGGCAGCTGCAAACATCCACCAGGCGAGATCGACGTGGTAGGCGAAATCACTTAACCAATGATTCATACCAAACCAGGCAATCGGGCTGCCAATGACGATCGCGATAATGATCAACTTAATAAATTCTTTGGATAGCAGGGCCACGATGTTGACCACACTCGCGCCAAGTACTTTACGGACGCCGATTTCCTTCGTGCGGCGCTCGGCGGTGAATGCCGATAGCCCGAATAGCCCAAGGCAGCCAATGATAATCGAAATGGCGGCAAAGGTGATGAATATCTGCCCTACCCGCTGCTCGCTGCGGTAAACGTTGTCGAAATCCTGGTCCATGAACCGGTAGTTGAATGGTTGACCGGGCGCCATTTTCTTCCACAATGCCTCCACCTGCGCCACGGTTTGCGGGGCGTCGCCACCCTTCATGCGAAACACGACCGACCCTGAGCTCTTGTAAAGAATCAGACTCAATGCACCGATATTTCTTCTCAGCGATTCAAAATGAAAGTTTTTCACCACTCCGATAATCGTATAGTCAACTCGTTTCGTCAATGCAGCATCTTCATAACCGAATATCTTTTTACCGATCGGATCTCCTTCGCCAAGCACTTTCGCAGCGGCTTCGTTGATGACGATGCCCGTAGAATCGGATGGAAATGCTTCGTCGAAAGCACGTCCGCTGGCCATTTGCAGCCCCATTGTTTTCACAAAATCATAATCCACCGACCACTTCTGCATATTAAGGCCCTTGTCCTGCTGCATTTGCCCAACCGGAAAAAAAGTGTGATCGGTGCGAGAGGAAGGCGTAGGCAGGAAGCTGGAAACCGTGGCGCTCTCCACGTTCGGAAGTGCCAAAACCTGCTCTTTGAATGCTTTTACCTGATTGTTCAGCGCATAGGCATCGTTCACGATCAGCATTTGATCCTTATTAAAGCCGAGTTTCTTGGTTTGAATGTAGTTGAGCTGCCGGTAAATGACACCCGTGCCGACGATCAGCATCACCGAAATCACAAATTGGAATACCACCAATGCGTTGCGCAGGTAACCACTCCCTTTACCTTCCAGCTCAATCGTATTTTTCAGGACTTTCAACGGCTGAAATGCCGACAGGAAGAATGCCGGATAGCTACCGGCCATCACGCCGACTATGCCACCCGTAAGCAGCAACACCGACCAAAACCACACGTTTGTAATCGGAAACTGGATTTGCTTGCTCGCCAGATTGTTGAACAACGGCAGTGCGAGATAGGCTACGAGGATCGCGAGTGCAAGCGAAAAGAAGCTCAGCATTACCGATTCTGTAAGAAACTGACTCACCAGGGACGATCGCTCCGAACCTAATGCTTTGCGCACCCCTACTTCTTTCGCCCGATTGGCCGAGCGTGCCGTCGCGAGGTTCATGAAGTTGACGCAGGCAATGGAAAGCAGGAAAATCGCTACTACTCCAAAAATATACACGTACTGGATATTGCCATTCGCATTAATCTCCGCCGTGCGGTCCGAATGCAAGTGGATATCCGTAAGCGGCATGAGCGTATAAACCAGGTAATTGCCCGTTTTCCGGACTTCGTCCAGCGTCGCTCCCATGAAGCTCTTAATCCACTTGGAAGTGTATTTCTGCAAAACAGTTTCAAAATTCGCCTCAAACTGTTTTGCATCTACGCCCTCCCGAAAGAGGATATAGGTATTGAAATTATGGCTACCCCATGCATTTTGCCGACTTTCGTCAGTCGAGCTCATGGAAAGCAGCATATTCAGGTCACGCATATGCGACTGTGCGGGAATGTCGCGCATGACACCGGTAACTGTATACGTCGTACTATTATCCACCTTCAAAGCCTTGCCCATCGGGTTGGCGTCACCGAAGTACTTTTTAGCGTCCGTTTCCGAAATCACCACGGTTTGCGGGTTGCTCAATGCGGTATTCGGGTCGCCTTGCAGCATGGGGACCGAGAATACCTTGAAGAATGTCGAGTCCGCGTAGAAAACATGATCCTCTTTCAAGTTATCGGCCGCATCCGCACGCCGTACCAGCTGACTGCCATTCTCCCGCAGCCGTACCACCTGTTCGATCTGAGGGTAATCCTTTTTTAATGTGAATGCCAAAGGATCGGGCGCCACAGCGAGCGCCATATCTGCACCGCCGAAACGGATATCTGCATTGATCCGGTAAATACGGTCGGCGTTCGCAAACGAGCGGTCATAACTCAGCTCATCCACCACATAAAGCGTAATGAGCAGGCAACTTGCCAGCCCAAGCGACAAACCGAATATGTTCAGAAACGTGTAAAACTTGTGTTTACGCAGATTCCGCCAGGCAATTTTCAGATAGTTTTTCAGCATTACTTCAATCTTTTACATTTCCATGCCGTTTCCCGGCAGGCCCATTTCACTTTCAAAATTTTCGATGATCCGCTGCCGTTCTTTCTCCGATTTCTCGGCGGCATTCACGGTCTTTTCGTAGATATACTCGTCGCCATCCTTCATGAACCGGTATTTGATAAACATTTCGCCGGTTTCGGAATTGTAGCGTACATGCTTGGAGAAGTCTTTCGGATGTTTCGAAGCCGGTTCTTTGATAAACCCTTTCCCTGACGACACCATTTCGGCATTCATTTCATTAGAAGAGAATACCATTTTTTCCGGACTTTCATCGGAGGCGTCATCATCCGACCATTCGTCAGCCGACGGTTTAGGTGCGGCGGGCGGTACCGGCGGCTTTGGTTTGTGTTTCTGGCGTGTCGCTACGGCCACGGATTCCTTACAAACGCCTTTGGGAGCCGGCAAATCCAGATTTCCTTCGGCGATCGAAGACAATACCTTGTCGCGCAACGCCTCGCGATCCTCCTGGCTCATGCCCTCCACATCGAACGTTTTGTCGATATCAACTTCTTTGCCGTCCAAAGTTCCGGATACTTTAATCGACAGCTTTTTGCCGTCGTCGTCGATACTTCTGCTCAGGTGAGCCCTTTTCTGGGCAATGGCCAGCGTACTTACGCCGGCCAACAGGATGGTTAGGATTTTTTTCATGGTTAGATTTGGCATATTGTTCAAACTAGCTTTGGCACCATACAGGAGCCCCACACTGCATTCCAGGAGGCATTTACCCCCTCATCAAATGTTCCTGCTATGAAGCCGCGCTAGTCGTCAATAGCCGGAGGATTTCTAAACATGTATTTTCTCGGTCACGATTTTACCGTCGAACAGGTTCACTACCCGGTGTGCAAAGCCGGCATCGTAAGGCGAGTGCGTTACCATCAGGATTGTCGTTCCGGCTCCGTTCAATTGGCTCAGCAGGTTCATTACCTCTTCTCCGTTTTTGGAATCGAGGTTACCCGTCGGCTCATCGGCCAGTATTGTCTTGGGAGTAGCTACCACGGCGCGGGCAATGGCGGTACGCTGCTGCTGACCACCCGATAGCTGCTGCGGGAAGTGGTTGCGGCGGTGCATCATGTTCATGCGGGTAAGCGCGGCCTCCACTTTCTCCTTGCGTTCTGCCGGAGGTGTTTTGAGGTACAGCAATGGCAGCTCCACGTTTTCATACACCGTCAGCTCGTCGATCAGGTTAAAGCTCTGGAACACGAAACCGATATTCCCCTTGCGGATCTGTGCGCGCTGGCGCTCCGACATTTTTGCTACCTCCGTGCCGTAAAATTCATACGACCCCTCGCTCGGATTATCGAGCAATCCCAGAATGTTCAGCAAGGTCGATTTCCCGCAACCGGATGGGCCCATGATGGCTACAAACTCGCCATCCTTAATTTCCAGGTCGATGCCGTTGAGGGCAGTTGTTTCTACTTCTTCGGTAGAAAACACCTTGTGCATGTTGTTAATCTTGATCATTTTGTTTTAAAGGCTTGGAGGAAAGGGAGGAAGGAGGAAGGGGAAAATGGTTATTATTGCCCTTATCTTTCATCAATCCTGTTAGTTATGTCAAAAGTTGAAAAATTTGAAGATTTAAAAATTTGGCAGGATGGAATCAATTTATCCATCCATGTTTATCAGACGCTTGGCACCTGCCGTGATTTTAGTTTCAAAGATCAGATGTGCCGCGCCGCGGTATCTGTTCCATCTAATATTGCTGAGGGTTTCGAGCGTCATTCGAACAAAGAGTTTATACGTTTCTTAAGAATTGCAAAAGGATCTTCTGGTGAACTAAGAACCCAAATTTACATCGCCATGGGAACAGGCCTGATAACCGAGGAAAAAGGAACAGAACTAATCTCCAAAAGCCGCCTCCTATCTGCAATGATCCAAAACCTGATCAAAACAAGAGAAACAAACTTCTAACCACACTCATACTCACCGTTCCTCCCCTTCCTCCATCATCCCTTTCCTCCCTTTCCTCCATCCTCCCTTTCCTCCCTAATTAAAATTCCAGTACTTCGTTATCTCCAAAGTTCTCGTATGAGCTGGTAATGACCTTCTCACCGGGCTGCAAACCTTCAAGAACTTCGAAATATTCAGGGTTTTTACGGCCTAATGTGATCTTGCGTTTCGCGGCGCGTTTGCCACCTTCAGCAACCACATATACCCAGTTTCCACCTGTTTCGGAGAAGAAACCGCCTACCGGCAGCAATGTGGCCTGCGAAGGCTGACCGAGTTGCAGACGGATCGGGGCAGACTGGCCTCTTTTAACCATTTCCGGCGCGCCGTTGTCGAACTTCATATCTACTTCGAAACGTCCGCTCAATATCTCCGGATATATCTTGATGATCTTCAAGCCGTAGTCTTTTCCATTGAATTCCATGGAACCCGTCAGGCCTACGAAAATCCGTGACAAATAGTGTTCATCCACGCTGACACGCATTTTAAAACCGTTCAAATCGTCGATCTGGCCGATATTTTGTCCCTGACTGATGTTGGAACCGACCTCGATGTTCATGGACGATAGCAAACCTGATACCGGTGCTTTCACCACGAGGTTGTCGAGTGTCTGACGCCACAGTCCTACGTTTTTCTGTGTGCTGGCCAATGTTCCTTCCAATTGCGAGATCTGCATTCTGGCGTTTTCTTCCTGGTATTTCTGCGATTCGATCTCGATTTCGCGCTGTTTTACCAGTTTCTCGTAGTCACGCTTCGTTTTAAGATAATCGGCTTCCGGGATCACTTTGTCCTTATAAAGCTTCACATTACGATCGTGCGCATCCTTTGCCTGATCGAGTTGGAAATCGAGGTCGCTTAATGTCTTTTGGAGCGTAAAGCGCGCCACTTTCAAATTTTGACGCGTATTTTGAAGGTCGTTTACCAATCGGCTGGCTTCCGTTTCCGATTGCAGGAATTGCAGTTTGAGGTTCTGGTTTTCCAGGCGGAGCAACACATCCCCTTGTTTTACCATGTTACCACCTTCAATGAGCTTTTCAGTAACGTAACCACCTACGATCGCATCGAGCTGGATGGTTTTCAGTGGCTGAACCACCCCGGTCACTACGATAAATTCGTCGAATTTACCTTTTTGGACCGTCGATATCGTCAGTTTATCTTGCTCCACATTCAGTTTGCTTCTGGTATCCGCAAAAAAGAACTGATAAATCAGGAATGCTGCCAGTAATACGCTACCGCCGATGATGCTGATACGTTTGGTATTCCAGAATTTCTTGGGTTTGACTCGGTCCATTGTTGATCCTCCGGAAAATCCGTTACTGGTGCTTGTCGAGTTAGGTGTCTTAACTTCCATTATATGCTAGTGATTGAGTTCGCTTTTGTATTTGGCTTTACTAATCCAATCACTATGCCAAAGAAGGCAACGCTATCTAATCGTTTGAAAATCAATAGTATTCAAATTCAGAACACCACTAATATTGTTCGTTATCGGACAAATTTGTTCGGGCGCGGACAAGCCTTTCGAGCTGCCTTTTAAAGGTAAAATAGTGACATTTTAGCTTGTTAGGAAATAATATTTCAAATTGCGTCCTTATCTTGACAAACAATTGCGTTAAGTCCCTATCCGGCAGTGTTTACCCGCCTGCGCACCACAAGAAAGAACAGCCATGCTACTATCAGAAGCCAAAATCCTGATTATCGACGACGATGTTGACGTACTCAGTGCCGCCAAACTTTTACTGAAACGGCACGCCAAAGCAGTCGACATTGAGAAGAACCCCCAAAAACTGCCATTCCTCGTTACCAATGGAGATTATAACCTGATCCTGCTCGACATGAACTTCACCCGCGATGTGAACAGCGGGCGCGAAGGTTTTCATTGGCTCGATCGCATCCTCGACATCAATCCAGCCGCGAAAGTGATCATGATCACCGCTTACGGCGATATTGAAATGGCGATCCGTGCGATCAAGTCGGGAGCCATTGATTTTGTATTGAAACCGTGGGAAAACGATAAGCTGCTGGCGACCATCAGTACGGCGCTCGAAGGTGGTAAGGATAAAGTGGTGCCGGTACCCGAAGAAAAGAAAGACGACAATAAGAAAAATAATAAAGCCACTGCCGACACCATTGTCGCCACCAGTGATAGTATGCGGCAAGTACTCGTCACTGCCGAACGTGTAGCTTCGACCGACGCCAATGTGATCATCCTGGGCGAGAACGGTACTGGTAAGACGCAGCTGGCCAAGCATGTTCACCAGCATTCCAAACGGGCCGACAAGCCATTCGTGGCCGTGGATCTGGGCGCGATCAGCGAAACACTTTTTGAAAGCGAGCTATTCGGCCATGTGAAAGGCGCATTTACGGATGCAAAAGAAGACCGGGCCGGTCGATTCGAAGAAGCGAAAGGCGGTACCATTTTCCTCGACGAGATCGGCAACCTCACATTACCCTTGCAGGCCAAGCTGCTCACCGTCATTCAGGAACGCAAAGTAACGCGCGTGGGCTCCAACAAGCCCATCGCGCTCGACGTCCGCCTCATTTGCGCGACGAATATGAACATCGAAAAGATGGTAACCGACAAAACCTTTCGCCAGGATTTGCTCTACCGGATCAATACCATCGAACTCGAACTGCCGCCGTTGCGCGACAGGCCCGAGGATATCAGCGCATTGGCCGACTATTACCTCAAACAATACGCCAAAAAGTATAACCGTCCCGTTAATGACATCAGCAATGCGTTGGTGAAGAAAATGCAGCAGTACAACTGGCCGGGCAACATCCGCGAACTGCAACATGCCGTAGAGCGCGCGGTGATCCTTTCCCAGGAAAAAACTTTGCAACCTGATGATCTTTTCCTCAAAAGTTCGGCCGGGCAGCCTGCTACCGCCACCGGTTTCGACCTGGAAGACATGGAAAAAACGATGATTATCAAAGCATTGAAACGGTTTAACGGAAACATCACCGACGCTGCCCGTGAGCTGGGACTCAGCCGCGCGGCGCTTTACCGGAGGATGGAGAAATACGGTTTATAGGCCACTGCAAACCACGCGGAAGGACAATTTTGGCATGTTTTTTGGGTTAAATCCTATACAAAGCTCAACTACGTTCCAATTTTGTACTTCCGATGATCAAATCACTTCCCATATTCATCCTCGTTCTTTTCTCCCATTTCGCATTTGCCCAAACCGGCGGCATCAAGCCGGTATCGCTCAAAAACGTTAAAACGACCGATGGTTTCTGGCACGATCGCGTCGAGCTCGCGCGGGCTGTAACTGTGCCTCACGCACTGCACCAATGCGAAGAAAGCGGCCGGTTCGACAATTTTGCAGTGGCAGGCGGCTTGAAAAAGGGGACGTTCAAGGGCGCCCGTTTCGATGATTCGGATGTTTTCAAAATCGTGGAGGGAGCTTCTTATGTACTTCAAAACCAATACGATCAGAAGCTGGACCATTACCTCGACTCGCTGATCATACTTTTCTCCGCCGCACAGGAACCCGACGGTTATCTGTATACCATCAGGACCATTAACAAGGATACCACCGGCTCCTACGACTGGATCGCGGGACCTTACCGCTATTCATTCGAGAATGGCAGCCATGAGTTGTACAATGTCGGCCATTTATACGAAGCCGCCGTAGCACATTATGAAGCCACCGGTAAAAAGACTTTGCTGAATATCGCGATCAAAAATGCGGATCATCTTGTCAAAACCATTGGTCCTAAACCCGGGCAAATGGTGGTGGTACCGGGCCATGAGGAAACCGAACTCGCGTTGATACGCCTTTACCGCGTCACTGGCAAGAAAGAATACCTCGATCTTTCCAAATTCTTCATCGACATGCGCGGCCGCTCCGACAAGCGCACCCTTTTCCTTGACGAACACAAGCTCGGCCCGGCCTATTTCCAGGATCAGGTGCCCTTCGTGCGCCAGCGGGAGGCCGTAGGGCACGCCGTACGCGCACAATACCTGTACACGGGCGTGGCCGACCTGCTCAGCTTGCAACCCGACCCGAAAAATGACGCCGCGGTGCACGCGATCTGGGACGACGCAACTTTCAAAAAGCAATACATTACCGGCGGAATGGGCGCCCGTGAGGATGGCGAAGCATTCGACAAACCCTACATATTGCCTAACGACAACGCCTACGCGGAAACCTGCGCCGCGATCGCCAACATGCTCTGGAACCACAAAATGTACCTGCTCACCGGCGAGGCAAAATACATGGACGTTTTCGAACGTGTGCTTTACAACGGTTTTCTGGGCGGAATGGGCGTGAAGGGCAACAGCTTCTTTTACGTAAACCCGATGTCATCCAACGGTGTAAACGATTTCAATAAAGGTTCCGGCGCGGTGCGGCACGAATGGTTCGGTACCGCGTGCTGCCCGTCCAATGTCTCGCGTTTCCTTCCTTCCATGCCCGCGTACATGTACGCTACCCAGGGCAATGCGTTGGTGATCAACCTTTTCGGGGATACCAAAGCGAATATCACGCTTCCGAACACCGCGGTTCAGATTACCCAGCAGACGCAGTATCCATGGCAAGGGAACATCCGCATTCAGGTCGATCCCGAAAAAAACAGCGCATTCCCGCTGCATATCCGTATTCCGGGCTGGGCAAATGGCCAGGCTATCCCGGGCGACTTGTATACTTATGAAGACAAACTGGCCAAACCGGTGATCCTGACTATTAATGGTAAAAAAACGGAAGCCGCCATTGAAAACGGATATTTGAAACTGAACAGAAACTGGAAGAAAAGCGATATGATCGAACTGGTGCTGGACATGCCCGTACGCAAAGTAATCGCCAACGAAAAGCTGAAAAGCAACCAGGGCAAGGTCGCTATCGAACGCGGACCTGTACTTTACTGTGCGGAAGGACATGATAATGGCGGAAAGGCGCTTGGCATCAAAATATCGGGAACGCAAGAATTCACCCCCTCCTACCAAAAAGAAATGCTGGGCGGCATTAATGTACTGAAATCCAAAGAACAAAACATTACTTTAATCCCCTACTACGCCTGGGCCAACCGCGGCGCGAATGAGATGGCGATATGGTTTGGAAGGGATTGAGGGACGATAGCGGTCAGCGGTCCAAACACTACTCCTTCCTTTCCAGGTTCCGCTGAAACGCCTCCAAGTCCTTCAATTCCCCATCCATGATCAGATTAATATCGCTGCCGTCGAGCACCTCACTTTCCGATTTAATTTTACTTTTGAAATAGAACGAAAAAGGCAGTTCCTTCCCTTTCCCGATTATCTGAGCACCCGCTTTGATGACTTTCCCTAAACTCACTTCCAACGGGATTTCATAAACATCCCTGCTTTTCGATTTCACTTTCGTAATGCCTTTCACAGCCCCTTCCGCGAAGCGTTTTTGTTTACCCAAATCCATTACGTAAACCGGGTCCTGAAATTCCAGCGAGAAGGGGTTCATATTACTCACCTCCACTTTCACCACGATATCCGACTCTTTCAAACCCAGCTTTTTAAAATCATAACCCGCCATTTTGACCATCGGCAGCCAATACAGCGGCAGTCTTTTGTCCATTTCGAGCACGAGCGAGTCCTTTCCAAGAAACGATTTTTCGAAATGCAGGATCGTTTTGAAATGATAATCGGCACTGTCCTGACCTTTGGCAGCCTCCTGGTCACCTTCCAAACGCAGGTTACGGATTTTCACTTTGGCTGGTAACGTCAGCAAAGAGCTGTCGGCCGCATTCACTTCCAAAGGTTTGCTGTAATGGTCCTCCACGATCGTCCGGTCATTCATTTTGACCACATAATTCATCGCCTTCAAATGCATTCCCACCGGAAGCGGATTGTGGACGAGTGTTTTAAGTTCCATTTTAATGGTACTATCCGTGATTTCACTGATATGGGCTATACTCATTTCCACACGTGGTTTCAACCCTGAAACCGGGTCGGGATCACTTTTTCTGAAAAAATACCAGACTGCAAATGCGGCTGCCGCGATCAATACCAGGATCAAAATCCATTTAAATACACTTCTGCTGTTCATAGGTGTCGGTCGGTTAATGAAAATACGTGCTCAAAAAGTATTCCCGCCGCTTTCACCCCCGCGCCACACGTATATGTGTAGGAAACTCTTCAAACCGGATACAAAGCTTTCCTGCCGGCCTGTTTTCCCTTTTGGTATGAATTTTTAAAAAGAGTGCGACAAATCGGCGACAGCCGCCATGAATCTCAACAATACCACGACCATTAAAACTACTTAATCATGAAAGCGACAAAAAGTAAAACTGCTGCCAAACAAATCACCGAAAAGGATAGTGAAAAGCTGAAAGAATTGTTTGTAGACGGTCTGAAAGACATTTACTGGGCCGAGAAAAACCTGGCGAAAGCGCTGACTAAAATGTCAAAAAATGCGACCTCTGAAGAATTAAAAGCTGCGTTTGAACAGCATACTACCGAAACGGAAGAACATGCAGCCCGGCTGGAACAGGTTTTCGAAAGAATAGGCGAGAAAGCGCAAGCCAAGAAATGTGCCGCGATGGAAGGACTGATCGAAGAAGCGAACGAAATCCTCGAGAGCACCGATAAAGGCACAATGGTACGCGACTGCGGGCTTATTATGGCCGCACAAAAAGTGGAACATTACGAAATAGCGTCCTACGGCACATTGCGCAACATTGCCCGCACACTGGGCCATAACGACGTCGCAGATATGCTGCAACAAACGCTTGACCAGGAGGGTGAAACCGACCATAAGCTCACCGAACTGGCAGAAGCCTATGTGAACGAGGAAGCAAGTGTAGAGTAGAGGCTTTTGCCTTTTATAAAACAGAGAGGCGATCGGGATTCCCGACCGCCTCTTTTGCATTCAATATATACATCTACACCAGATTCAATTTGCCATGATCGCCGCCGTCAGGTGTGGTACCCGTAATCACCGCTTTCAGCATCGAGAAGAATACGACCATTTTGGAAGAAGTACTATCCCAATATGCGGCTTCTTGCGTGGTAACCCTCAGCACGGCGAGATCCGGATCGTCTTTCCCGCCTGGAAACCAGGCTTTCGACATCAGGTTCCACAATTCCTCCTTACGATGCTCGCTTTCCACGATCGATGCCGTACCCGACACACTTAAGTAAGTATTGCTTTTAGGATCTGCGTAAATCAATGTCACCGTATTCCCATGCCGGGCATCGCCATGCTGGGCATCTTTTACCAGCTCGGTATGGCGGCTGGTAAAAAACCACACATTCCCTTCCGCATCGATATCCAGCGTTGTCATCGGACGTGACACGATCTTGCCGTCTTCAATAGTCGTGTACATGCAAAACCGGATGTCCTCCGCCAACGATTTCAGTTTCTTAATAGCCTGATTATCTTCAAAATCCTTTTCCATAACGATTGTTTTTAGATCTGTTGAAATTTTGGTTTGAATCCGGATATATAAAACAACCGTTCCAAGGATAGACTGATAAAGCGGAGGGTTCCGAGCGCCGACCACTGACCATAGTCCAAGTTGTCATGTGTAGTCAGGAATAGTCATTGAAATACAATACTTGACCAGGCATGACAACATCTGACCATACTTGACCACTACCGTAGCAAAAATGCAATCGGCGGTCGCAACCACCAGGCGTCCCCGCCGCCCCAGCATTAAAATTCCAGGCGATAATTCAGAATCGGCAGCATACCTGTCTGGGTAATCAGCTTTACCCGGTCCTCTTTCTTATTGTAGTATCGATCCAATGCATTCAAGCGATTGGTCACATTCTGAATGTCGAGCGAGATCGTCGATGTGGTGCGTCTTTTGTTTTTGGTATAACTTACCCGCAGGTCGGAGCGAAAATAGGCGGGCAGCTGCTCCGAGTAGCTTCGTGACCAATCGCGTTCCGTGCGGCCTTTTTCCCTTGACTTTTCCAGGTCAATTGGCGTGGTGCGGTTGCCGCCGGCCGCGAGGAGCTTGATATTGGCAGCAAAAATGTTGGTTTTGTTCTTACCGACCCGCCATTCCTTACCCGCGAGTAAGTTCTGTACATACTTGCCATTAAAGCGGCTGTCGCGTTCAATGCCGTCGCGGCCGGTGTATTTGGATTGGTACAAAGAAGTCGTACTCATGAGGTAAATGCCGGCCGTGAGTGATTTTTCGACCGTGAGCTCCAAACCATAACTGCGTCCCTTGCCATCGCTCGTCAGGGAATCGCTTACAAAACCGCTGATTTCGTTCAACTGCGAGTTATGGAGCAAATAGGGCGTCGTCGTGTTCGGCGGACCGATCGGGATGTTGTAATGATGCTGGTAATACGTTTCCGCAAGTACCCGCCAGCTCGCCGATGGCCTGAACTCGTATCCCGCCACCCAATGCGCCGATTTGGTCAGTTTCAGGTTCTTGTTCAACAGATCCGTCTTATCTTCCGACACCTTTACCTGGGCAAAGTAAGTAGAAATAGACTCCGTTTTGCTATGTAACCCGGCACCCAAGCTAACTGTCGAGCGTGGCGCGACGGCCCACCTTACCCCCACGCGCGGCTCGATCGAATATCGATTGTTCAGCCCGAGCAACATGCCGTGCAAGCCTGCATTCAGTGTAACGGTAGGTGTTAAACGCGACTTCCATTGCGCATAGGCCTGAAACAGCTGGGTATTTCCTTTCCGATCCACATTGATTTCATAAGGACCGTCTTCATTATCCTTGTCATACAGGTTGAAATCCAGGTGGTTGATGATCACACCCAGCCGGACCGTGTTGCGCGCGTTGAGTTTGTAATTGTATAAAGAGGAGAGTCTAAGTGCCTGGTTTACAAATTTCTGTTGATAGGTAGCATCGATGTTTTTGTCATAAAAATCCCCTGTCTGGCTCGTAGCTGAATAGGAAACGATGTTTTCCATATAGGATTTACTATTGATATAGCGGAGGTAATTCACACCTACCATCCCGCGGTTCGACTTGAAGGTTTCGTTCCAATCGTCGTCGTTAACTTTTGACGTACTCATGCCCCCTAGCCCCCACACACTCACCACCACCTTGTCGTCGTAAGGAATATATATCTTAAAAGCGCCGTCCTGAAAATCAATCGAAGCATCGCCGTTAAGGTTAACGCCGATCTTATTAAGAACGGAAAGAGTAGAATAGCGGTAATTGGCCAGATAAGAAGCGCCGCCCTTCGCGCCAATGGGCCCTTCGGCAGCGAAATCGAGCCCGAGAATACCGGCCTGCATCGCGTATTCGCGTTTTTCATTGTTACCTTTTCTGAGTTTAAGGTCAAAAACACCCGATGTTGCATTTCCATATTCGGCGGGAAATGCGCCGGTGAGAAAATCGGAATTACCGAGTACGTTGGCGCTCAATGCGCTGATCCCGCCGCCGCTCGCGCCCTCCTGTGCGAAGTGGTTCGGATTGGGAATCTCGACGCCTTCCATGCGCCACAGCATCCCTTTCGGACTATTCCCTCTGATAATAAGCTGATTACTACCGTCGTCGGTTGCTGCCACACCGGCAAACGACATGGCCATCCGTGCCGGGTCGTTCACGGAGGCAGCGAAACGCTTCGTCTGATCCACGGTAAATGAGCGGCCGCTTACGCTCACCATGTCGTTCAAAGGAGCACCGTTCTCTTTCTGCGCTTTCACAACCACTTCATTCAGAGCACGGAACGATTCGGTCAGTTTGATATTAAATTCAACTTCCTTCCCGGAGCCTACATTGATTTCCTGCACGAATGCATCATCATAGCCAATGCTGGTAATTTTAAACGAGTGGCGACCGACAGGCACTTTCTCAATCCGGAAATTTCCCTCGGTATCTGTCACTCCGCCGATGAGAGGCGTCACGGAAGTCACGATCACATTCGCGCCGATCACCGGTTGTTGCGATTCCGCATCCACGACGCGTCCTTTGACCGTCTGGGCAGGCTGGGCAAAGGCCAGGGCGCTCATGGCCCCGGCGATTAAGGTCAAGATAAATTTTTTCATGGCTGGTTGTTTTGTAATTCTGACAACTCAGCCGTTGGGTACCCTAAAAGTTATGGGGAAAATTTTTGAACCTGGGGGTTTGACGGCCGACGGCCGACCATGGACCGCCGATTGCATGTATTATATCGTCTTGATTTTTTTCTTACGAATCTCCACTGACAAGCAGTCGGCGGTCAGCGGTCAGCCGTCGGCGGTCAATTACGCTACACGCCCCAGGTCTCCAACCGATAAGCACTATCCCAAAACACATATTCCAGTTTCGAAGCAGTTAAATATGCCTCGATCATCTTCCTGCGTGTCGCTTCCGACGCTCGCTCAGCCAACTGGTCACAAATGTCCAGCGCCTTCTGTACGGAATGCGCGAAATCTTTGCCTGCGTAGGCATTAATCCAGTTTTGATAGGGATTCGGAGTGGCCTGATTAGCGTAAATGTAGTCGCCGATTTGCTTGTAAATCCAGAAGCACGGAAGCAATGCGGCCACTGTAACTTCGTAGGATTCGAATGCGCTGGTAGCCATCAAATAGTTGGTATAGGCAAAACAGCCCGGCGCTTTACCCGATTGGTAGTCGATGACGTATTCTTTGAAATACCCCAAATGCAATGCGCGCTCTACGAGAATGGCGTTTTGCGCAAATTGGAGGAAATCGAGCAGTTCGTGGCTGTTACCGGCTTTGGTACCTGCTACGGCCAGTGCGCGGGCAAAATCGGCGAGGTAAAGAGAATCCTGATAAATGTAGAATTTAAACTTTTCGAGCGGTAAAGTGCCCTCTTTCAGTTCCTTGTTGAAAGGATGTTGCTGTATTTCTTCAAATATCGGCAGCGCTTCGGCCCAGAGCAGGTCGGTGAATTTCATGATAAAATCTGCATGGAAAGTGGTGAAAATGAATGGTTCAGCGGGCCCGGACCGTGACCGGTAACGACGTCTTTACCCTCCCTGATAGCGCCCGCGATGTATTCCTTCGCGAAAATGATCGACTCCGCCAGCGAATTGCCCTTGGCGAGGTAAGTAGCAATAGCCGACGACAACGTACAGCCGGTACCATGGACGTTCCGGCTTTCGATGTAATCCGATTCGAGGATCAAGGGCTCCTGCCCTCTTTGCGCCAGCACATCATAAATCGTCGGCGCCACCAGGTGACCCCCTTTCAGCAGCACCGCTTTGCAGCCTTTTTCAACCATTTGAATCGCTGCACCTTTCATCGTTGCCGCTGTGCGGATCTGTCCGCCGATGAGTATTTCTGCTTCATCCAGATTGGGCGTAATGAGGTCCGCCCGGGGAAAAAGCTCCTTCCAAAGCACCGCAACTGTCTCGTCCTGGATCAGTTTCGAACCACTGGTAGATACCATTACCGGGTCGAAAACCACGAACGACGGTTTAAAACGATCCAGCGCGTCCGCAATGACGTGCGCCACCTCCGCAGTATTCACCATCCCGATTTTAACAGCATCAACGGTAATATCCTCAAAAACAGCTTCCAACTGTTCCTGTAAAAAAGCCGGCGGCACGGGATGAATCGCCCGCACGCCCTGCGTATTCTGAGCAGTGAGCGCGGTAATGGCGGATGTTCCGTAGGCTCCCAGCGCGGCGATCGTTTTGAGGTCGGCCTGGATGCCTGCGCCACCTCCGCTATCGGATCCGGCGATGGTCAATACAGTTGGATAACGGTTCATAGGAATGTGGTTGGTGGTGTTGGTCGGGGGTGGTCAGCTATTGAAAGGTTTGGTCAGGTTTTGTCAGGTGTTGTTGGAGGTTGGCCACAGGATCGCATCCTGGATAGCCTTTTTGAGCTCCTTTGCCGCTTCTCTCGGCGACGGGGCGCTGCAAATGGCCGATACGACGGCAATACCGTTCGCACCGTTCAGTACGGCCTCGTGCGCGTTGCCCGTATGAAGCCCGCCGATTACCACCAGCGGATGCCTGCTTTCCTGTCGCGCCCATTGCAAGCCTTTAAGTTCCCAGGGCTGCTCGGTGTCGGTTTTGGTCGGCGTCGCGAAAAGCGGGCTTACGGCGAGGTACGAGAGGTTCCAATGCGCTGCTTCGAGCACATCGGATTGCTTTTCAGCCGATAATCCTATGATTTTACCTTCGCCGAGCAGTCGATAGGCTGTTTGAAAAGGCATGTCGCTCTGCCCGATATGCACGCCGTCCGCGTCCACAGCCAATGCTACATCCACCCGGTCGTTAATGATCAAAGGGACATTATAAGTTTCCAAAAGGCTTTTCAAACGCTTCGCCCGATCGATAAATGCGCGGGTAGAAAGCGATTTTTCCCGCAACTGCACCATGGTGACACCTCCTTTCACAGCCTCTTCCACAACCCAGTAAAAGTCGCGGCCCAGGCACGCGGCTTCGTCGGTTACTAAATACAGTTCGAGGTTTAACATCATACATTCATTTAAATGCCGTCAGGCATGTAATATTGGTAGCATATTATGTCACTACCAATGTTTCATCGCTACGCGATTGAATATTATTCAAATTTGATTTTACACAACTCTGCCAAATGCGCGGGGCTTACTTCCGCTAATTTATCCAGAAACGCAATCTGGAACGAACCGGGCAACTTCGCATTACGGTAGGCCAGTTCCCCGCAAACGCCCATCGTAGCCGCTGCCGAAACCGCTGCTTCGAACGGATCGCCGCAAATCGCCGCAAATGCACCTGCGATAGCGGACGCCGAGCAGCCCATCCCGGTTACTTTGGTCATCAACGGCACGCCGTTCGAAACCCAACCAGTACGGCTGCCATGCACGATCACATCCACCGCCCCGCTGACACTCACCACCGAACCGAAACGTGCACTTAATGCCTGCGCGGCGCCAATGCTGTCCACCGAATCGGCAGTGCTATCGACGCCTTTCGTTTGAATGCTGGCGCCTGCCAATGCGAGTATCTCCGACCCATTGCCCCGGATAATGGTCGGTGGGGCGGTTTCGAGCAGCTCGGTCAGCACCCTGTTGCGGTAAGGCGTCGCACCGGCTCCTACCGGGTCGAGAATGATCGGTTTGCCTAGTTCGGCTGCTTTCCACATCGCCAGTTTCATCGCTTCCACCCAGCGCGCCGAGAGCGTACCAATGTTGATCACCAGTGCACCGGCGATCGAAACCATATCCTCGACTTCTTCCACCGCATGCGCCATCACGGGCGACGCGCCCACCGCAAGCAATGCATTGGCGGTGAAGTTCATCACAACGAAATTGGTAATATTATGTACCAAAGGCGCCGAGGCGCGCAGTTTTTCCAGATTCCCTTCTAGTTGAATAGTCATCGTTATGTTTTTTGGGAGAAAAGGAGGAAAGGGCGACCGGCGTAGGGAAAAGAATACAATCCTTTATCCCCTTCCTCCATTCTCCCTTTCCTCCCATTTAACCGATACTCCTTCCAGGTCACGAGCGAATGTAGTAGTTTTGGGTGGTTATCAAAAATCCCCACACTTCCCTGATTATGATCAAAGCAGCAATTTTCGACATGGACGGCCTGCTCATCGACTCCGAACCGATGTGGACAGAAGCGGCGCGTTCAGTCATGCAAAAAGTCAATTTTGAACTTACAGAAGCACTTCGCCTGCAAACTACCGGACTATCTATCAAGCTTTTCCTCGATTTCTGTCACCAGATCCAACCCTGGAACACGCCTTCATTTGAAGAACTTGAAACTGAAATACTGGAAAAGGCCCATCACGATATTCTCGCCCATGCCGAGGCGATGCCCGGCGCCATTGCGCTCGTCAGCGAATTAAAAAAACAGGGCCTGAAACTCGCTGTCGCGTCGGCCTCGCATATGGAGCTCATTGAAGGGGTATTAAAAAGACTGGAAATTATTGACTATTTTGACACCTGGCATTCAGGTGAGCTGGAAAAACACACCAAACCGCACCCGGCGGTGTACCTTACCACTGCTAAAAAACTCGGTGTTTTGCCCGAAGAATGCATTGCCTTCGAAGATTCGCATGCGGGCTTGCGCGCTGCACACGCAGCGGGTATGATCACGATTTCGGTACCCGCCGCAGAAGTTTTTGAAGATAAAAAATTTGATATGGCACATTACAAGATCCCTTCGCTCGAAAAATACATTTTGCGCGAAATGTCGGGTGTGCCGCAAAGTGTGATCGAAAACTAAACCTCGACCCTATCCCGCTTACCCCGCATGATCGGACTCCGGCATTTCAGTATTATGATTATGATCAGGATAATAATTATTGTCCTGAGCGTCATTGCCCTCGCCTGGCTGGCGTCCAAGCATACCAACGAAACGCTGGTGTACATCCTCGGCACCATTTTCATATTCATCCAGGGATCGCTGCTGTACCAGTACGTCACGAATGTTAACCGTAAACTGACGTATTTTCTCGAATCCGTACGGTATTCGGATTTTACGATCAACTTCCGGTCGGACAATAAAATGGGCCGGACGTTCAAGGAGCTCAACCAGCAATTCAACGAAGTATTGCTTGCATTCAGGCAGGCGCGGGCCGAGAAAGAGGCCAATTTGCAATACCTCAATACCATTGTCCAGCATATCGGGACGGGGCTCATTACATTTGACGCCAACGGCCAGGTGAACCTGATCAACAATGCGGCGCTGCGCATGCTGGGCATTTACCGCCTGCACCAGCTGATCGAACTCAAAGAAAAGCACCCGCGCCTTTACGAACTGCTCTCCGACCTCGACACCGGCGTCCGCGACCTTTACCGCACGCCCAACGACCAGCCCCTCGCATTGCAGGCAGCCGCGATTCAGCTTCGCGGGATGTGGGTCAAGATTGTGGTTTTGCAAAACATCCAGACCGAGTTGCAGCAGCAGGAAATCGAATCCTGGCAAAACCTCACGCGTGTGCTACGGCACGAGATCATGAACTCCATGACGCCCATCGTGTCGCTCGTGGGCACGATGCGACTGATCGTGAACGAGGATATCGAGAAGTCCACGAACGATCAGGAAGCCGTAAACGATTTGAAAGAAGCATTATCGACGCTCGAAAAGCGCAGCAAAGGCATGATGCAGTTCGTAAACGCCTACCGCGATTTCACGACGTTGCCTAAGCCGGTATTCGCCAGCCTGGAAGTGGCAGAGCTTTTGCAGGAGGTAATACAATTGCTTCAAACCGATCTGACGCAATCCGGTGTACTTTGGAAACTGTCTGTCAAACCGGAAACGCTCACGGTCAAAGCCGACGCGAGCCAGATCCAGCAGGTGTTGATCAACCTCATTAAAAACGCATCCGAGGCATTCTCCCACCAAACCAACCGGCTTATTACGCTCTCGGCCTACCAGCTCGACGGCACTGTGATGATCGAAGTCGCCGACAATGGCGACGGTATCGAGCCCGAAGCACTGGAGAACATTTTCATTCCATTCTACACCACCAAAAAAACCGGCTCCGGCATCGGACTAAGCCTTTCCCGCCAGATTTTGCAGCAACACAACGGCCAACTGAACGTTGAGTCGCAGGTGGGGAAAGGGACGGTGTTTACGTTGGTGTTTTAGGGCCTGCGGCCCTTGACGACCGACGGCCGACCGCTGACCGCCGACTACATTTTTGCGACGGTAGTGGTCCGGTGTTATATTTCAGTGACCATTCCTGACTACACTTGACTACACATGACTTAATTGGTCTATCGTCAGCGGTCAAAACCCCAACGTTACAACCATTCCCCCCAACCCGACGTCTTCTCACAAACCTAAATGAAAACCCGATGAAAAAGTATGTTTTCGTGCTTTTTGCCGCCATGGCGGTGGCGTGTAAAAGCACTGGTGTGGACAAGAAAGATGAGGGCATCAAATACAAAGAAACCGTCGTATTAAATGGCGTTCCGACAGCTACCCTGACGTTTTTTGACGTGGAAGACAGCCGCTGCCCTGAGGGTTTGACTTGTATTTGGGGAGGCCGGGCGGTAGTCGATCTGCTATTATCAGGAGTGACTACCGAGGGAGGCGTTAAAGAACACGTCAAAATGTGTATTGGTACCTGCGACGCGAAAACGGGTTCGGATTCTTTGGAGAAGACATTTGCGGGCGAAAAATACAAGTTTGTACTCACCGCGGTGAATCCCTATCCGAAATTCGGTGATTCCACCCGAACCAAGGAAAAGTATTCGATACAGCTGAAAATCGAGAAAAAATAACCTGTTTAAGGGCAATGCAATCAAGGGAGGCCGGAAACAGCTTCCCTATTTTTGTGCCAGTTTGCTCTGTTTATATCCGTAGCTGAAATAAATAACGAGCCCAATCGCCAGCCAGATGACGAAAATCAGCCAGTTGGAAGCACCAAGTTCGGTCATCAGGTATAGGTTCGTCAGGATTCCGGCCACCGGAAGCGCCGAGAAGTTATGCTGGTAGCTCAAAATGGAAAGCGTGCACCAGGTGATCCAGAAAATAATGGTCAGCAGCTTGTGCTCCATGATTTCAGCGAAGCTGAGCATCCGCCATTCAACAATGACACTCTTTCCGTAGGTGAGCAGGCCCACAATCGCAACGGCAAACAGGATTCCCACCAGGTATTTGCCATTGATATAAGGCACGCGGAATTTGGAGCGTGCCGAAATACCTTTGTGATCGAGGTAAAGCACGCCGCCGCACACGAGTATGAATGCAAAGAACGTCCCTACGCTCGTCAGATCGACGAAGAAATCCATTTTGAAGAACAATGCGGGAATACCTACCACAAAACCGGTTACGATCGTGGCGAAAGACGGGGTCTGGTATTTCGGGTGGATTTTAGCAAAACGTTTCCAAAGCAAACCGTCGCGGCTCATGGTCATCCAGATCCTCGGCTGGCCCAGTTGGTAAACGAGCAACGCACTCGTGATCGCAATCACAGAGCTTACCGAAATAACGCCCGCCATAAAATCCAGGCCATTCTTTTGAAATACAAATGCCAGGGGATCGCTAACTTTCAATTCAGTATAGTTCACCATCCCGGTGAGTACCAGCGTAATGAGCACATATAGAATGGTACAAATAACCAGGCAGTAAATCATCGCTTTCGGCATATCCTGCTGAGGGTTGCGACACTCTTCGGCGGTGGTGGAAATAGAATCGAAACCGATGAACGCGAAGAATACCGCCGCTACCCCGCTAAGCACGCCTTTCACACCATTGGGAGCAAATGGGGACCAGTTTTCAGGTTTTACATAAAATGCACCTGCCAGTATCACCAGCAGCACGACGCCCACTTTGAGCACCACCATGATATTGCTGGCCGTTCTCGATTCACGTATCCCGATGTAAACCAATGCTGTAATGAGCAAAGTCACCAAACCGGCAGGCAGATTGAGCAGAATATGAAAGTCGCCGATCGTAGGGGCCGACTCGTAAGCCGATGCCGCAAAACGCTCGTAATCCGACAGTTGGGCTGCACCTACGCTTTGCAGTTTTTGAAATGCCTCCCGCGCCGATTCGCCGTTGATCGTGAGCCAGCCGGGCAGCGTAATACCGAAGCCTTTGAGCATACTCACGAAGTACTCCGACCACGAAATGGCGACTACCATATTGGAAACGGCATATTCGAGGATAAGCGCCCAGCCGATAATCCACGCGAACAGCTCGCCGAATGCCACGTACGCATACGTGTATGCGCTCCCGGACACCGGCACCGTACTCGCAAACTGCGCGTACGAAAGCGCCGTAAACACGCAGGCAATAGCTGTGAATACAAACAGCAACGATACCGCCGGGCCGCCGTTGTAGCTCGCCAGACCGATGGTACTGAATATCCCTGCACCTACAATGGCCGCAATACCGAGCGACACCAGGTCGCGAACGCCCAGCACTTTGGCTAAGCCCCCCTCACCTCCCGAATGGGCATCTTTCAGAATCTGGTCGACAGTTTTTTTTCGGAAAAGAGGAGAATTCTGGCTCATGCAGGCGCTATTTTTCAGGTATCAGTTTGTAATAAGCAGGGCTAAAAATAATGATATTCTAAAACGATCCCGGCATCGGCTGAAAATTTGTTCCTTTTATCCCAAAAAATCCGTAGAAAATTCTTCGCCAGGGAAATCAAACAGGGAATGATTGCGTTATCGAACTAATCCCCGTTACTCCGTTCCACCAATTTGCCCATGAAAAAAATCGCTACTTACTTCATCAGCCTCATCCTGTCCATTCAATTCATTGCAGCCCAAAGCGTTAAATCCTATTCCACCGCGCAGGCACATTCCCACAATGACTATGAAAGGGCGCGCCCGTTTGAGGATGCCTATGAACAGCAGTTCGGTTCGGTGGAAGCAGATGTTTTCCTCGTCAACGATTCACTTTTCGTAGCCCATAACCTGAAAGATATTCGTCCCAACCGGACTTTAACCGCCTTATACCTGCTTCCGATCCTTCAAAAAGTGGAACAAAACAGCGGGCGCATTTATACGCAGGATAATGTACCGCTGCAACTGCTGATCGACCTCAAAACAGAAGGCGAACCAACCTTGGCGGCGTTGATCAAATTACTCGAACCACACAAGCATATTTTTGCGCCGACGGGCAGTGTCAAAGTCGTGGTCAGCGGTAATGTACCCGACCCTTCCCGGTTCGAGGAGTATCCAAACTTCATCTATTTCGATGGTCGCCCGGAAAAAGTCTACACGCCTGCGCAACTGGCGCACGTGGGACTCATCAGCCAGGCATTTCAGCAATATTCCAAATGGAACGGCGAAGGGCCGCTTTTGGAAAAAGACAAAAGGAAGATACAGAAGATGATCAACGACGTGCACGATCTCGGCAAAAAAGTCCGGATATGGGCAACACCCGACAATATCAATTCCTGGAAAACCATGATGGCCCTGGGCGTCGATTACCTCAATACCGACAAAGTTCGCGAGCTCGGCGACTACCTTCGTACTGCACCCAGGTAGTTTTACAAAACAAAATACGGCCTGGGATAATTTTTCAGTAGTATCAAATGGCATTGGAAGAGTTATAGACTATATTGTACTGCCATCAATTAGTCAAACCTATCCTTCATGTCTGCTGAACAAACCGCTGCGCTTAAAAAAGTCCTCAAACCGATCCACCTCTGGGCCATTGCCGTCGGCCTGGTTATTTCCGGCGAATATTTTGGCTGGAATTACGGCTGGGGCGTATCGGGTACCATCGGCTTTCTGATCGCGACGCTCGTGGTGACGGTCATGTACGTGACATTCATTTTCAGCTTTACCGAACTCACGACCTCCATTCCGCAAGCGGGCGGGCCGTTTTCCTATGCCTACCGTGCATTTGGCTGGTGGGGTGGGCTTATAGCAGGTTATGCCACGCTTGTCGAGTTCCTCGTAACGCCCCCGGCCATTGCATTCGCACTTGGGAGTTATACCCATTTCCTTTACCCCAACCTGCAAGTGCTGGAAGTGGCATTTGCGTGCTACGCCATTTTCATTGTCATTAATCTACTGGGAATCAAAGAATCAGCCACTTTTTCGCTCGTGGTTACGCTACTAGCGGTGGTGGAGCTGTTGATATACATTGGTATCGTAGCCCCGCATTTCTCTTACCAGACCTTTGTTTCAGAACCGATGCCTTTCGGATGGGCGGGGGTATTTGCCGCGCTGCCGTTTGCCATCTGGTTCTACCTCGCCATTGAGGGCGTGGCGATGGTGGCCGAAGAAGTAGAAGACCCTAAAAGAACCATTTCACGGGGCTACATTTACGGCATCCTCACACTGGTGGTGCTGGCATTGGCGGTGATGATTTTTACCGGTGGTATCGCGCCGTGGCAGCAGCTGAGCGACATCGACTATCCCCTGCCCGCAGCATTGGGCATTGTACTCGGGCGCGATAGCGGGCTCACCCAATTGTTTGCCAGCCTGGGCCTCTTTGGACTCATCGCGTCCTTTCACGGCACGGTAATCGGCTATTCCCGGCAAATTTTCGCCCTCGCACGGGAGGGTTACCTACCTTCATTCCTGGGAAATGTCAATGCGCGTTTTCAGACTCCGCATTGGGCGCTGGTAGCGGGCGGTATTGCGGGTTGCGTCGCATTGTCGCTCGGCACGACCGACCAGGTCATCATCCTCGCCGCATTAGGCGCCGTGGTGATGTACATTATCAGCATGGTGGCACTTTTTGCACTAAGAAACAAAGAACCGCACCTTGAAAGACCCTTCCTCGTGCCCGCATTCCCCTATTTCCCGGCCATTGCACTGGTGATCTCCGTACTATGCCTGATTGCGATCGTGTACTACAACTGGAAGCTCAGCCTCTGGTTCTTCGGCGGGCTGGCGGTTGTGGCTGTGATTTTCAGTCTGACGGGTCGCCACAAAAAACTGGAAGTGTTGCAGCACTCAGAAGAAGAGCGTCACGCCTAGCTTGGCGAAAAACGGCGTGCCCGGTGTGAAATGGATTTCTTCCACGGGCTCGGCTTCATTTTTCAGGCGGCTTTCCGTTGCGAACTGGGTCTCTTTCCATTTGGTGTTAAACAAATTCTGCACCGAAAGGCCTACGCTATACCGGCTTTTGGTATAGTTCAGCTGCATATCGCTCACAAAATAGCCTTTCGCCACAATCGAATTGTCCTCGTTGGCGGGACGGTTTGCGATGTAGCGATAACGGAGCGAGCCATTCAGGCCATTCGGCATTTGCAGGGATAGCCCGCCCGCTGAGGTAAATACAGGGGCCAACGGCAGGTAGCTCGCCCCTTCCACTTCTCCCACTGCTCTGGGCTTAGCGATATTAAAATCGGCATCGGCGTAAAGCATCTTGGTAAGCTGGTACCGCACCGACAGGTCAAATCCCTGCCTGCGCGATTTTCCGCTAGGCTCCACCACGCCCGCATCGCCCACGTACACAAATTCCTGCTGCATCCACAAATACCACGCGGCCGCATTGACTACCATTTTTGGGAGTGGTTTGAAAATCACTCCCAAATCGGAGCCATATGCCCCGGGTAAAATCTGCTTGCCGCCCTGCGGTACCACCACACGGGTGTCGTTCGAGTGAAAGCCCTTTCCGGTATTCAGGTAGAGTTGCAGGTTTGGGTTAAATGTGTAGTAGAAGTTGAGTTTAGGCGAAACGATGGCGTCACTGGCGTGTTGCCGCGTACGAGGCTGCGCAAGGAGGTCTTGATACTGATCCCGGAAATAATCCAAACGAACACCTGCATTGACAGAGAAACGATCGGTAAAACGCACTACTTCGTCCAGGTAGATGGACGCGTTCAGCTCATTAATGTTCCCGAGCTTGTATTGTTCGAGTGTTTCCGTCCTGTTTTTGGTGTGAGAAAGCTCTGTTCCACGCGTCAGATCATGGCGGTACTGGACGCCCAGCGTGGTTACCCAGTTTGTTTTTCCAACAAAGGACTCTTTTGAAATGCTTCCATTGTACCCGTACAAATTGCGCCGCTCTTTCTGGCGGATCTGATCGCCATTCAGCGAATCTTCCAGGAAGAATGTAAAATTGGAATAAAGCTCGAAATTATAGTTGCTATAAAACACCTGGTTTTTGATCACAAAATTGCGCGGCGTAACCGTCACAAACTGAGCATTGAAATTCGTCCGGCTGGTTTCTCCACCCTCCGTCGGATCGATGGAACCGTAAAAGCCGATCAGCCCCGACTCGATCGCACGGTCCGGGATCTGCCCGGAGTGGTTCCATTTACTCCAAAATGTAGATCCTGTCAATGTCAGATTGGTATTGGGTGTAATATGCCCGTGGTATTTACCTGTCACATTCAGCCTGTTGAAATTCTGCGGGTTATCGAAATAGGAATTGGTAAATGAGTATTCCGAAGCTATATAGGCCGCCTGATTTTTCTCCCTGCCTTTTTGTCCCAGCAGGTCAATACCGGCCACGGCACGATACGTATCGAACTGCCCTGCTTCCAGTTTTACGAACGATTTCTCGAGCGCATCTTTCGTCCGGAAATCGGCCCAGCCTGCGGTGCTGAAATTACCTTTATCAGTAGTATAGGGCCCTTTTTTGAAGTCAACCCCCTTCACCAACTCAGGAATCACAAAATGGAGGTCCGCATACCCCTGCCCGTGTGCATGCGAAACCATATTCACCGGCATGCCGTCGACCGTCAGCCGGATGTCGGTGCCGTGATCGATATCGAAACCGCGTAGGAATATCTGTTCAGCTTTTCCTCCGCCGGCATGCTGCCCGATAAACAGCCCCGGCACGATGCGCAGGATTTCCTGCGAGTTGGTAATCGGGCGTAGCCGTATATCGAGGTTGCTGATCAGCTGCTGGTCGTGGGCCCGCCGGCTGGACACCGTCACCTCGCTGAGTTCTACATTCGCAGAAGTCAATTCCGTTTTCAAAAAGGCCGTCTCGTCCGAAATCACCGTCACTTCGATAATCTGCGTACGGAAGCTCACGTACGATAGCTCAATCTTATACCGCGCCGGCACCAAGTCTTCAAACCGATATTGGCCCAATTCGTTGGTAATAGCAGCCTTTCCTGTTCCCGAAAGCTGCACTGTCACATCTTTGAGCGGCAGTCGCGTCGACTGATCATACACCACGCCCGAAATCCCTCCCAGGTGGGCCAACGCTCGCAGGCTGACGATCAGAAAAGAAAACAGGAGTGTAAATTTTTTCATAGCAAAGTTTGCGAATGATCTTGACTGGCGCTTCAGAGCACAAATCTAGGATTAGTTTTTCTGGCTTGCACCAGCAAGCGGTTTCCCTGCGCTTTATCTCCGGTAGCAACTGCAATGGCGCTGGCGACTTGGAGCAACTCGGGGTCACGGCTGCCAGTACGTAACGCCACCTCTATATGCTGCTTAGCCTTGTCATTATTCTGATGCTTGAAATAGGCTGCGGCCAATGCATGATTGACGTCGATGTTGTTCGGCCTTTGGGCATATTCCTTCAAACCGTAGGCAATAGCAGAATCCAACTGATTGGTTTTGGTATACAATTTACAAAGTTCCAGGTCAACAGAATGCCCCGAACGGGCATCTTCATCCAACATTTTCACCACTTCCCGGTATTTATCGGCAGCCTCTTGTTTATTACCCTGCAATGCATAGATATCGGCCATTTCTTCATGAAAAGAAAATTCGGGCATTACTTTGGCTGCTTTGTCGAGATCGGCCAATGCCTCGTCGTATTGCTTAGCGGCCTTGTGTACCTGCGCAAGTCCGCGCAATGCAAATGCGTAGCTCGGGCGCATGGCGAGGATTTCTCTGTATTGGATTTCCGCCTGCTTCCACTGGCCGGTGGTTTCATAAAGGTGCCCGAGCGTGTTTTTTGCCCAGCATTGCGGCTCCGAACCAGGCAATCCTGCCTCCACCGCCAGTTTCATAGCAGCAATGGCGCCGGGATAATTTCCATGAATTTCGCGGAGGTATGAAGCCCGCGAATATGCTTCCAGCGAAGGTTTCAGCTCCTGCATTTTATCCGACATGGCCACAGCTTCACTATAATTGCCCAATTCCACGTTGGCATCCACGAGCACACCGTACACATATGCATTGCTCGGGTTGATCTTCCGGGCTTGTTCGGCGAGGTCGCGCGCTTCCGCAAACTGGTGCTGCGACATTTTCACCGAAGCCTTGAACGTGGTGGCTTCAAAATTTTGCGGCTCAATCGCCAAAACATCGTCGAGTATTTTCAATACCGCCGGATAGTAATAAGGATGCTCGCCGGTGATACGGGCTTCGGAAAGATAAATGACGGCTATTTGCAGCCGGGGCTTAACGTCGGCAGGATCCTCTGCGATCTTTTGTTTCAGCTCTTTTACCTTTTCTTTGGTTTTCGGCCATTCGGCTGCGGAAGCGAGCTCACCCTGGCGTTCATACAATGCGGGAATATCTGTGGAAACGACCGGTGTTGACGCGACTGATTTTTCAGCGTAATCATTATTTTGCTTTTTTTCGCCACACCCGGTGATCACCACCAATGCTATACCCAATATTAAAAGATCCGTTTTCATAAAGTTTCGAATTAAATGCGGAAGGATTTGAATGCCGGAAGCAGACGCTCCCGGCATTCCGGATTATCTTCTGAGAATTTTTACCGTGTAACGGTCGTCAGCTGTCATTACGCGCAGGTAGTAAATACCGGGTTGTCCATTGAGTTTAACCACCCTCCTTTCGTTCGCCACTGCTTTACCAATGTGCTGCTGACCGATCACCTGGCCTTTGCTGTTAGCCAAATCAAGCCGTACCGCTTTGCCCGCCGCTCCCCGGATTTCGATCACAACATCTTCGCTGTTGCTTGGATTACCCATTACGACCGCCCTCAGGGAAACCGAAGATTCGTCGGCTTCCGGCGCCGCCCGGCGCATGGAATTAGAGCCGCAGTAAGCCCTGAAATCGAACTTCGCGGTAACTTCCGACGACGGATCTCCGACGTACCGTGCTTTCAACCAAAGCACCCCGCTGCTGTTATTATCCTTAAAAAGCTCCGATTCGACTACCCGGCTGTCCGAAGGGCCCCATCCGCCATTGACCACACCCGCACAGGAGTATTCGACCTCATTGCCCGGTACGCCGCCAGTATGCCCGAACTGGAACCCGCCGGTAAGGCAATCGAAATTCTTGATCATCACAGCCAGAGGCTCGGTTCCGCCTGGTTTCGGTCCTTCGTAACCGGGGCCACGGAAGCCGGGCCATGGATTTTGCAGGTACGGAAAGTTCCATTTCAGCGTCGTGTCGTTTTTGGTCACACCTGCATTAAACGACAGCACATTGACCAGGTTCGGCGTAACGGGACTTGTGGATGTTCCCGGCACGAAATCGTCGTACCACAAGCCTACGGCAGCCAGCACTACCCCGCCCACTGCCTGCAATTCGATTGTCGTCACGTCGTCTTCCAGGCGGCGGCCGTTCGGGAAGCCGTCCATATTCGGAATCCATTGCAGATCCTTGTTCCCATTGTAAGCCGGATCCGTAAGACCGAGCGCGGCAGCCTGAACGAGCCCTAACGAACTGAATTTAGGATCGTCGCGGGGCGTTGCGGGCACGGCCATGTTCAGCCGGAGCCAGTCGCCAAACGTGGGCAGGAAGTTGTGGATAAATGGTTTCCCTGCGGCCAACGGGTTGCCTCCTTTTCCGGTCGCCAGCTGGTATGGGGGCAAATTAGGCACACCGGTATAGAAAATAGGCAGGATATCCACTGCACGCGGACTGGTAGCGTCAGGTAGCAACACACTTCCGAATGCCGCTTCCGACAAGGCAGTCCCGTCGAGTGCCGCATTGCCTTTCAGGCCATAAAGCCCCATTTTACCGTTGCGGAAATCGAACGAACCCAGCGATTTACTTTGAATACGCAACGCGGCCAGGCCCGGCACAGCTCCGCCAAACTGGGAGTCGTCCATATACAATGCCAGTTCGGGATTGGTGAAGTATTTGGCAAACTGCAAGTCATTGGCAGGTGATGTCGCATTCCATTTGTCTTTCATACCAACCGGAATCACCGCTTCGTTGGTCAGCGGCATCCCTAGCCGCGAAACCTGAACCCAGTCGCCGTCGTAACCCACGTCTCCACCGTTGTAAAGTGTTGTGATTTTCTTACGGCTCGACGAAGCGTAAACACCGATCACATAGTCAGGATCGAGGATATTGCTGGCTTCTGCCACGGTTTTGTGTCCCTTTTGCAGTGTAGCTACCGGCACCTCGACCACGATCGAATGGCAATTGAACTTCGCCACCCCATCCCGCGCGCCCGATTTCCGGACGTTACCGAGATCGAAAATACCGCCCAGATCTACAAAAAACGGGTCGTCCACCGGACCAGCAAAGATTTTCTCTCCTGTGCTGGCTGTCATAATGGCTTTATCCACCAACGCATTGTACTCCGACCCAAGGCCTACGGGCGTGCTGTTGATCGAGCGCGGGCCGATATTCGGTGGAGGGACAATGCCGTTGGAAACGATGGTCGAGAAGCTTTGTCCTCCGTCGGTGCTCCTTTCACAAGTGTAAGTCGTTTTCAGGTTTTCCTTGCCAAGCCGGATCAGAAAGAATGTGGACGGATCCTCATTCATTTTCTTGAAAGTAAAGCGATAGACGATGTCCGCGCCGGGAGTTGCCGCATTGTTGTCGACGTGGATTTCGTATCGGATATTTTCGCCAAACGAATACCAGTTGGGCCCACCCGCGGGGTGTTCGAAAGGAATGTAGTTGGCGATGAGCACTATATTTTCCTTGTTAACAGGACTCTTGAATGCATACACATCGGTGTTATCGGCCAAAGGGTCCGTTGAAATCAGCGGTGCTTCACGGTGCGAGGAGGCCATTGCCCCCGAGGCACTCATGCAAATGATCGCCAGTAGCCCGATCAGATTAAGAAGATTTTTCATGTTCATTCTTGCTAAAAGTGTGGGATCAGAAACGGGCTTTTTCGGGATAATCATAACCTCTCCAAGGATTTGCCAGGTAAGGGAAAGCACCTTTCAGCGCAGCGTCGTTTTTCGTTGGTCCGGCAGTGAAGGTCAGAACGTTGAGCAGCTGCTGCGAAACGGGTGCCTGCGGCGTAGCGTCATCATAGAACAAGCCCACGGCAGCCAGTACCACACCGGATACGGCTTGGAGTTCGATCGTCGTCACGTCGTCTTCCAGCCGGCGGCCGTTCGGAAAGCCGTCCATGTTCGGAATCCATTGCAGATCGGAATTGGCATTGTAGGCCGGATCGGTAATACCCAGCACCGCTGCCTGCACGAGGCCCAGGTGGCTGAACTTCGGATCGTCCCTTGGCGTAGCGGGTACTGCCATATTCAGGCGCAGCATATCCCCGAGCGTAGGCAGGAAATTGTGAATAAACGGCTTCCCTTTGGCCAGCGGATTATTGTTTTTACCCGTAGCGAGCTGGTACGGAGCCAGATTGGGCACGCCGGTGTAAAAGATCGGCAGCAAGTCCACGGCCCTCGGGCTGGCATTGTCCGGCAGCAGCAGGGTACCGAACACGGCATCGTCCAGCGCGGTACCGGCCAATGCCGAGGCGCCTTTCAATCCATACAAACCTGGCTTACCATTGCGAAAATCAAATGCACCGAGCGCATTGGCCTGAATACGCAGCGCACTCAATGAAGGTACCGCCGTTCCGAATTGCGAATCATCCATATACAATGCCAGCTCGGGATTGGTGAAGTATTTCGCGAATTGGAGATCATGGCCTGCATAGGGCGTTACGGAGTTCCATTTGTCCTTCATACCCAGCGGAATCACCGCCTCGTTTGTCAGCGGCATGCCCAGGCGGGAAACCTGCACGTAGTTGCCGTCATAACCGACGTCACCGCCATTGTAAAGCGTTTTGATCATCTGGCGGCTTGCCGACGCCCAAACACCAATCACGTAGTCGGGATCAAGGATATTCGCAGCCTGCGCCACGTTTTTACCATCCTTTTGAAGCAGGTTCACCGGGATCTTCAACGCGATGGTGTGCACATTGAAGCGCGCCAGGCCATCTTTCGGGGCATTGGTCGTGTTTCCTTCCGGCCGGAAATTGCCCGCATCGAACGCACCCGCAAGGTCTACGAAAAACGGATCGTCGACCGGGCCACAGAATACCTTCTCCCCGCTCGAAGCCGTTGCAATGGCTTTCTCCACGAGCGAGTTGTAATCCGGCGCTTCGAGCCCGACTGTTTTTCCTTCGATGGAGCGCGGCCCGATGTTGTTCGGAGGCACCACGCCGTTGGCAATAATGGTGGTGAAAGTCATACCGCCATCGGTGCTTTTCTCACATTTGTAAGTGGTTTTGAGGTTTTGCTTGCCCAACCGGATATTGAAAAATGTAGTCGGGTCTTCATTGGTACTTGAAAACGTGAAGCGATACGTGATGTCGTCTCCGGGCGTTCCGGCCTGGTTTTTGATATGGATCTCATAACGTACATTCGGCCCGAAATTGAAATAGTTTGGGCCACCCTCAGGCGATTCGAACGGGATGTAATTGGCAATGATCGTGATAGAATTGGGATCATCGGGGCTTTTGAAAGCGTACAAATCCGTATTATCGGCGAGCGGATCATTGGAAATCAGCGGCGCTTCACGGTGGCTCGAAGCCAGGCTGCTCAGCGCACAAGGCAGCAACAACAGGCACAGAAGAATCCTCCTGAACCTGCAAGAGTCCAACATAAAAACTTGCATGAGGTAAAAGTTTAAATACGGAAACGGGAATGAATGTGATCTGAAAGCGTAAAGACGTCCTTGTTAATCCCGGCCCGGAAAGCAGGACCGAAATACCGGAAAAAAGCGAGCCGCTGCCGGAAGAAAACCGACAGATTACAAGCAACTATTAACGAAGGGCAAATGCGGTGTTAACAACCATTCGGGCTTATATACGCCATGACTGTGCCAAGCGGATGTAGGAAAGGCAAAAAAACTTGTAGACCCGGAAATGAATGAATTATAATTATATAAATATTAACTTAAACAAATCAAATTAAAAAGATTCAGATGGATCGGAAGCAACGACGTAAAACTATTGCTACAATATGGCAACCGCTTGTGCAATAGCACATTTTGCCGTTATTTTAACGCGGGGTTACTTCGAAAGTTTTTTCTGAAAGATAATTCGACAAATCCGGTCAATCTCTCTTTGCAATTAATTCGTATATTATCCTATTATTTGTATACCCGCCGTGGGCTTCACCGCAGCGGCTTCCGAACATAACCCATTTTATAATCTCATTAAAGACGGGCAAAGGCTGACTACTTATACCAAAGATGAATATTCTAATCGTTGAGGACGACTTTATCATTGCGAAACATCTCCAATTTCTGCTGAATGGTTTCGGTTACGACGCAAACGATATCGCTACCGATTATACGACTGCCACCGAAATGCTTCACAGCAAGGTTTTTCACCTCGCTGTACTGGATATCAACCTCAACGGCTATCAAACCGGAATAGACCTGGCACATTACATCAGGGAGAATTTTAAGATTCCTTTTCTCTTTTTGTCGGCTCATGAGGATATCGCTGTGGTGAATGCCGCATTGCAAGCCGCCCCTCATGCATTCTTGCAAAAACCCTTTCAAAAGATCACGGTTTACACAGCTGTGAAACTGGCGCTGAAAAATTACCGGCTGGCGGCACTCGCAGGTGAAACTACTTCGGAGGAGAAAGAGGATACCACGGTGATCAAGGACGCCCTGTTCATCAAGGAAAAACATATGTTCACCAAGATCATGCTGACGGATATTCTATACATCCGGAGCGATGACAACTACCTTGAACTACATACCACCAAGAAGAAATACACTATCCGTGAGACGCTGAAAAACATGCTTCAGCAGCTTCCCGGCAACTACTTTTTCAGGGTACATAAGTCATTCATTATCAACCTGAACGCCATTACAGCGATCGATTACGTACACGTGATGATCAACGACATCGAGATCCCGATCACGAACGATAACCGAACGGAGCTGCTAAGCCGCATCAGGACCTTCTCCTGATAACTAGTACAACCCACTAGAAAAACGGTTACTTACGGTTTCCCCGGCTACACCCCATAAAAGCTATACTTCACCACTTTGATTTGCTGAGGAGTTACGTGCGAAGTAATTTTATAACACGTAAACACCCTCTTCTATTATTACATATATACTTTACCCCGACGGAAGGCCTGGGCTTCAATAAATTTTAAAATTTTTCTGAGGTCCAGGCATCTGTTTCACTCCAAAAAACGTAATTACGGTCGATTGAGCATCTTTGCATGATACTGAGCATTATGCACACATTTGTTTCTCAAACGCACACCATATTTACCATACCAAACCTAAACTAAATCGCTATCAGTTTTAATTAAATATCGTTGAGAATAATTGAACATCCCCGGGAATTTTCCCTGGGATGTTTTGTTTTAATCCGCTTATAATCAAATAACTACATTGCGGTTAGGCATTGCCAGATATTGTCAGGTATTGTCAGGAATGGTCAGGTATTGACCGTGGCCGTCAGGGGTAGATCAGGTATTTCTTGCGCATGTCCTTGTACTGGCCCAGGCCGGGCTCCCAGCTTTTACGGATCTCTTCTTCGGACGTACCTGCGATAATCTGTTTTTTCAGGTTTTCGGTGCCGGCCAGCTTATCGAAGTTCCCCATTTGCTTGCTTTGACTCATGTCGAAGAACTTCTCCTTTTCGGGGTATGCTTGATAGAGCTCGATGAGCCATTTCAGATGGAGTTTGCCGCTTTTGCGAACATCTTTCAGGTCATACTTTCGCAAATCGAGGCCGTAGCATTCCTTATCCTGGTGCAGCGGCGTTTCGCTCATTCCTTTGATGCTGTGAGGGGTGAATGTGAAGTCGTATTTACCTTTCAGCAGCGGCGCACCCAGTACGGTGAAAGGCATATAGGTTCCTCGTCCCTGGCTCAGAATAGTGCCTTCGAACATACAAATATGCGGATAAAGCATCACCGACTGCTGCGTATTCAGGTTGGGTGAAGGCATTACGGGCAGCACGTAAGGCGTATCGTGCGTGTAGTTATCCACTTTGATGATCTTCAATTTGCATTGCATTTTGTTGGGAAGCCAGCCCTCGCCATTGATCATCTGAGCCAATTCAGCTATCGTAAGGCCGTGCGAAACTGGTATTTTGTACATCCCGATCCCTGAATGCAGGTGATCTTCCAGCACGGGGCCATCTACGAGGAAGCCATTCGGGTTGGGACGGTCGAGAATCAGCATTTCCTTGTTATTCTCCGCGCATGCCTCCATCACGTGCCCGAGCGTGTTGATGTACGTGTAAAAGCGAGCGCCTACGTCCTGGATGTCAAAAATCATCAGGTCAATAGCCGCCATTTGCTCCTTGGTGGGCTTTTTGAGCTTACCGTAAAGGGAAATGGCCGGGATACCGGTTTTCGGATCGACGCTGTCGTTCACTTTGTCGCCATTGCTGGCCGTTCCACGAAAGCCGTGCTCCGGACCGAAGATGGTGACGATGTTCACGCCTAATGCCACCAGGCTGTCGACAATCGGCTTTGTGCCGATAATGGTGGTTTGGTTAACTACAATGCCTATTTTCTTTCCTTTCAAATAGTCAAGGTATTTGGAAACCTGGTCTGCACCGGTGGCTGGGCCCTTGGCTTTTGTGAGATCTTCGGGCGCTGCCGAGAGCGAATCCGCTATTGCCGGACTTTTCTGAGATGTTGAGTTGACGCAGTTACTGTTCGCAGCTAATGCAGCGGTGAGGCTTATGGCCAGTGCTAATGTTTTCATGTGGTTAGGATTAGGAGGACTAAAATAGGTTATTCTTTGCCATGAATACACGAATTCGTGCTTATTCGTGTATTCGTGGCAAAGAATAACCTAAAACAGCTTCATCTGCCCAGCCCGCATAAACTGCGAAGTATCCAAAGGCGGTAGTTCACGACCGGCAAGGTATTTCCGGCAAGAATGATCATGCAATTGCCGGATATGCTCTGCGAAATTCCCCTCTCCTACCATCCGGATCCCAAAACGAGAATCGTTCACCGCTCCGCCGTGGCATTCCTTGATCTGGTTCAAAACCTTGGCAGCCCGATCGGGAAAGTGATGATGGATCCATTCGTCAAATAAAGTGGAAATCGCCCCATTCAGCCGCACTACCGTGTAATGCGACCATATTGCTCCATTTTCGGCAATCGCCTGTATGAGCGAAGGTATTTCCTGGTCATTCAGTCCCGGGATAATCGGCGCGGTCATGACGCCCATCGGAATACCGGCGTCACTTAATGTTTTGAGTACTTGCAAACGCCGCTTACCTGTAACCGTCCTTGGCTCCAATGCGCTTCGCAGCTCTTCATTCAGTGAGGTGATCGAGAGCGCCGCGTGCACGAGGTTCAGTTTGGCCATTTTTTCCAGCACATCGATATCCCGCAGTATCAGCGCATTCTTGGTGAGAATGCTCACCGGGTTGCGGTACCGCAAACAGATTTCCAGCAGCTGCCGGGTAATGCGGTACTTTTTTTCCCCCGGCTGGTAGCAATCCGTATTGCCGGAAATGTGAATATTGTGCGGCACCCATTTTTTGGAATTAAAGAGCTTTTCCAGCAACTGAGGTGCGTTCTTTTTTACCACAATCTTGGTTTCAAAATCCAGCCCTGCGGAAAAGCCCCAATACTCGTGCGAATTGCGGGCATAGCAGTAAATGCACCCATGCTCACAGCCCCGGTAAGGATTGATCGAGTGAAAGTTGGGTAAGTCAGGACTATCCGACACGCTCATGAGCGTCTTGGACTCCTCTTCGATAAATTGTGTTTTGGGATTTACCTCCGGATCTTCCCACTGCTGCCAGTCTTCGGAGGTATACTCGATTTCGTGCTTGAAGAATTTGTTGGGCGTGTTGATAGCAGCCCCGCGCCCGCGTGCCCGGTTATCCATTGTTTTCCAGTAAGTTGATGAAGTTATGAAGTATGCTAACGAAAGGTGTGTGTGGCAGACGTCATCCTGAGCGCTTTTGTCACGCTGAGCGAAGTCGAAGCCCCATGCGATGACGTTATCGCACTTATCCTTCGACTCCGCTCAGGATGACATAAGCCTTACTTAATGTACCGGAAATCCTCGTCGCCTTTCAGTGACAGCAGCACGTCGTACATCAGTTGTATTACATTCTGCACGTCCTCTTTGGAAACCATTTCCACGGTGGTGTGCATGTATTTCAATGGTAATGAGATCAATGCGGAAGCAATGCCTTCTGTGGAATAGGCGAATGAATCCGTATCGGTGCCCGTCGAGCGGCTTACTGCCTGGCGCTGGAAGGGGATCTTTTTCTCCTCCGCAACGCGGATCAGCAGGTCGCGGACATTGTTCTGTACCGCCGGGCCGTAGCAAATAACCGGTCCGCTGCCGCATTTCAGGTCGCCCTGCTCTTTTTTGTTGTACATCGGCGACTGCGTGTCGTGCGTAACGTCGGTACAGATCGCCAGGTCCGGCTTCAACCGGCGTGAGATCATTTCCGCACCGCGCAAACCGATTTCTTCCTGCACTGCATTCACCACATATAATGTAAACGGCAGCTTCACATTGTTCTCGTGCAGCATGCGCGCCACCTCCGCGATCATGTACCCGCCCATGCGGTTGTCGAGTGCGCGGCCGAGGTAGTATTTATCGTTCAGTTCATCGAGGCCGTCGGCGAATGTCACTACCGTACCAACATGGATACCCATTTCAAGCACCTCGTCCTTCTTGGCAGCGCCCACATCGATGAAAAGTTCGTGCACTTTGGGCACCTGGTCCTTGGCGACGTCACGCACATGGATCGCCGGCCAGCCGAAAACACCTTTCACTACTCCTTTGGCCGTATGCAAGTTCACACGCATCGAGGGAGCAATGGCCGCATCGGAGCCACCATTGCGGCGCACGTGAATGTAGCCATCCTCTGAAATGTAGTTCACAAACCACGAAATCTCGTCGGAATGCGCTTCGATCACCACCTTGTAATCCTGGCCCGGGCCTATTACGCCCACGGCTGTTCCGTACACATCGATAATCTGTTCTTCAATATATGGCTTGATATAGTCGAGCCATATCTGCTGACCAGTCGATTCGAAGCCGGTCGGCGAAGCATTGTTCAGGTACTTATAAAGAAACTCTATGCTCTGATCTGACATACTTTTAATTTAAATAACGACTAAAACTGCATTCTCAAAGGTACTTCCACCAGGCACAGAAACGGCGCTTTTTGAGATAGCCAAGATCGTGCTCATGAGCGTAAGCTTCCTTTTCAAACGAAATATGAAGATAGGCTAAATAATGCTTTCTGAATTGTACATATCGGATTAAATATTCCACCACATACCACACATAAAAGATAACCAGCCCGAGTTCAAGCTGTTGCTTCAAATGAATGCGCTCGTGATTGAGAAAGACCTGTGAAGGGGCCTTCCGCTTTGACAAAATGAATGGAAACAACGCCATCCCGTCGACCCGGAGCGACGGCACATTGAGGAGAAAGCCTTTGATATGCATAGTGGTGTAGGGGCGTTTGTGGTGTTTTTGATGTCTGACCGCCGACCACTGACCGCCGACGGCCGATCACATGAATACTTCATAATATGCGATCGGCCGTCTGTCGTCAGCGGTCGGCGGTCAATACAAATCTCCACAAAAAAGTTGGGTTGCGAAACAGCTTGTTCCGCAACCCAACCTATTATATCTGTCAAAGATTACTCCCCGCTGAAACGGCTGATATCGAGCACTTCGAACTCCATCATGCCGGCAGGAACCTTGATTTCTGTCGTTTCTCCCACTTTTTTACCCAAAAGCCCCTTACCGATCGGCGAGCCTACGGAGATTTTGCCTGCCTTCAGGTCCGCCTCTTCCTCCGACACCAACGTGTAGGTAACTTCCATTCCATTCTTACGGTTTTTGATCTTCACTTTGGAAAGCACCGAAACCTGTGAGGTATCCATCGTCGACTCGTCGATCACGCGTGCATTCGACAGGATTTCTTCCAGTTTGGCGATTTTCATTTCGTGCATACCTTGCGCGTCCTTCGCCGCGTCGTATTCTGCATTTTCACTTAAATCACCTTTGTCCCGCGCTTCTGCAATTTGTCGTGCAATCTCCGTGCGGCCTTTGGTTTTCATCTCATTCAGCTCGTTCCTCAGCTTGGTAAGTCCTTCTTCCGTATAGTATGAAATTTTAGCCATGACCTTTATTTTGTTTATAAGTCTTTTAATTTTTGAAATTCTACATAAAAAAAAAGAACGGCTCAAAGACCGCTCTACAGAGTTAACAAAACTCTCGTAGAAGGCTAGAAGACCTTTTCTTTTCGGTTGATATATGATTTTGTGTTCACCATAATTTTCTGTTAAGAACGACAAAATTAACAATATTTGTGAATGGTAGCACCATTTTTATCCAAAAGCGCCATCCGATATGTCAAATCCGCTGAGAATTATTTTTATGGGGACGCCCGAATTTGCAGTCCCAAGTTTACAAAGTCTGGTCGAAAGCAATTCTAATGTTGTGGCCGTCATCACGGTTCCCGATAAGCCAGCGGGCAGGGGCCAAAAGCAAACGGCATCACCTGTCAAAATATACGCAGAATCGCAGGGAATCCCGGTTTTACAACCTGAAAAATTGAAAAACCCTGCATTTCTCGAAGAGCTCAAATCCTATAACGCCGATTTACAGGTAGTCGTTGCGTTCCGCATGCTCCCCGAAGTCGTGTGGAGCATGCCTTCGAAAGGCACATTCAACCTGCACAGCTCGCTCCTGCCTCAGTACCGCGGCGCAGCGCCCATCAATTGGGCAGTTATAAATGGCGAAACCGAAACGGGCGTTACCACATTCTTCATTGAAAAGGATATCGACACCGGCAAGATCATCTTCCAGGACAAGGAGCCCATTTCTCCGGAAGACAACGCAGGCACCTTGTACGAGCGCCTTATGCGCAAGGGCGCGAACCTGGTCGTAAAAACCGTACACGCCATCGAGGAAGGCAATTACCCACAGGAGCCGCAATCGGAGCCCGAAGACATCAAAGCCGCCCCGAAAATCTTCCGCGAAACCTGCGAAATCGACTGGAACCGGCCAGCTGCTGAAATACATAACTTTGTGCGAGGCCTTTCGCCTTACCCAGCGGCCTGGACGACGCTGAACGGGCTTTCGTGCAAGGTGTTTAAAACAAAAGTGGCGGAATCAGGCCACGACGCGCAACCGGGAGAATACCGTTCCGACGGAAAGTCCTACCTGCATTTCAAAACCGGCGACGGTTGGCTGGCCATTGAGGAATTGCAGATCGAGGGAAAGAAGCGTATGACCGTTGGCGATTTTTTGAGGGGGCATAAGCTCTAAGACGCCTGTATTGCATTTGCACACTTTACACACAACTATATATCATGGCAAACACCTATTCGCAGGTTCACCTGCATTTTATTTTCGCCCCGAAGTTCCGGCAAGCGCTGATTAGCGCTGCATGGGAAACATCTCTTTACAAGTACGTTACCGGAATCGTCGAAGCCAGACAACACAAGATGATTGCTATTAACGGTATGAATGACCATGTGCATATGTTGGTCGGGTTTCGAACTACCCAGTCAATTGGCGACTTTATGCAGGATGTGAAAGCCGATTCGTCGCAATGGATCAATACAAACCGGTTCTGTGACAGTAGGTTTGAATGGCAGGCTGGGTATGGCGTGTTTTCTTATTCCAAATCGCAGGTGCCGGATGTGATTCGTTACATTCAAACGCAAAAGGAGCATCATCGAAGATCGACGTTCCAGGAAGAGTACCGGTCGTTTTTGGAGGAGTTTGAAGTGGTATATGATGAACGCTACATTTTTAAATCGCCGCAATAAATCGCGTTAGCGATGTAATATTGGTAGCAGGACAATAATGTGCGGCCCTCAAAAATCCCGTCAGGGATGCAACAACACGGCCAAAGCAATGCATTGTTGTTACATGCCCAGGGGCATTTCCCAAACGGTGGGCAACCATTTTTGCTACCTATATTACATGCCTGACGGCATTTGATACCGGCAAAATTTATCGTTGCTGCCGCAACCTGGAAAACACAGAATCACGTCGAGCTGCCAACAAAACGCGAATCGCGTCAGCGATATAGTATCGGTAGCGATCTCAAGAATGCGTCAATTTCAAAATCCCGTCAGGGATGCAACAACAAACCAAAAGCCTATGCATTGACGTTACATGCCCAAGGGCATTTTCTGAACACCGTATGACGCCGGTTTACTACCAATGTTATATGCCTAACGGCATTGGTAGTCGAATACATTAATATCATCATAGAGGCTAAGTCGCGTTAGCGACGTAACATTGGTAGCAATATCGACATAACGAAGTTTAGAAAATCCCCTAAGGGATGTATCAACAGGGCCAGGCCCATGCATTGCCGTTACATGCCCAGGGGCATTTCCCAGACGGAGGGCAACCATTTTTGCTACCTATGTTACATGCCTGACGGCATTTGATACCGGCAAAATTTATCGTTGCCGCAGCAGCCTGAAAGACGCCGAATCACGTCGAGCAGCCAACAAAACGCGAATCGCGTCAGCGATGTGACATCGGTAGCATCTTAGCAATGCGTCAATCTCAAAAATCCCGTCAGGGATGCAATAGCCGTGACGAGCCAATGCATTGCCGTTACATGCCCAAGGGCATTTTCTGAACACCGTATGACGCCGGTTTACTACCAATGTTATATGCCCAACGGTATTGGTAGGCGAATACATTAATATCATCATAGAAGCTAAGTCGCGTTAGCGACGTAACATTGGTAGCAATATCGACATAACAAAGTTTAGAAAATCCCGTAAGGGATGTATCAACAGGGCCAAGCCAATGCATTGACGTTACATGCCCAGGGGCATTTCCTGAACACCGTGTAACACCGGTTTACTACCAATGTTATATGCCTAACGGCATTGGTAGTCGAATACATTAATATCATCTTAGAAGCTGAGTCGCGTTAGCGACGTAACATTGGTAGCAATATCGACATAACGGAGTTTAGAAAATCCCGTAAGGGATGTAACAACAGAGCCAAGCCAATGCATTGACGTTACATGCCCAAGGGCATTTCCCGAACGCCGTGTAGCACCGGTTTGCTACCAATATTACATGCCTAGCGGCATTGGTTGTTCACATTTCAACCATCTTTGCAAAAACATCTACCACCTGCATGCATATTTCAATCATAGTAGCCGCCGCCGAAAACGGCGCGATCGGTAAGGACAATCAGCTGCTCTGGCGGTTGCCGGACGACCTGAAACGATTCAAACAACTCACGTTAGGACACCCGATGATCATGGGTCGTAAAACATTTGAGTCGATCGGAAAGCCGCTGCCTGGACGTACTTCTATTGTAATCACAAGGAATGCCGATTTCGCATTCGAAGGTGTGGTAGTTGTGCATTCGCTGGATGAGGCGCTGAAAAAGGCGGAAGCAATCGACGGCAAGGAAGCCTGCATCGTAGGCGGCGGCGAGATTTACAGACAGTCGCAAGACTTAGCCACCCATATTTACCTGACGAAGGTACATACTGAAATTGAAGGCGACACTTTTTTCAAAATCGAAAACCCCGACGCCTGGGCAGAGACCGAAAGAGTCTTCCACGAGCCTGACGAGCGTCATTTTTTTCCATTTGAATTCATTAATTATATTAAAAAAGCTGATAAATAAGTACTTTTGTGCCCTCGTAACCCATAGTGACTCAATGAAAGTACAAGAGTAGAATGCAAGTAGAAGTTGACACCCTTACCATTGAACTAAGCACAGTACCTTTCGATAACCGTCCGGTCTTTATCACGGGCAATTTCTGCAAATGGCTCCCCGACCTCGAAGCTTATCGAATGACCATGGTGAGCCCGGGGAACTATCGTTACCAATTTGCGGAGGATGAAGAGCTGCCCGATCCGATCGAATACAAATACACCCGCGGCGGTTGGAACCAGGTGGAGCTCGACCGGGCTGGCCGACCTTATGGCAACCGCGTTATCAAAGCCGGCGAAACACTTGTCAAGGACAATGTAATCCGCTGGCAGACTGACATTTCAGCTAAAACAGACCTTTCTCCCCTCGTTGAAACGGTCTCGGAAGCATTTGAAATCACGCAGTTCAGCCGCACGCGTCGTGTACGTGTGCTACTCCCGCACGATTACTACGAAAATCCCGACCAGCGTTATCCGGTACTTTATATGACCGACGGCCAGAACCTGTTTGGGGACGGCTCGGAATATGGTAACTGGGAAATAGACAAAAGCCTCGCAAAGCTCGCGAAAGAACATAAAGCCGGCGTGATCATCGTTGCCGTCGACCATGGTGAAGAGGATCGCGTGCAGGAGCTTTCACCATACGACAATGCCAAACTCGGCAAAGGACACGGCGCCAAGTTCATGCAATTCATAGTCGGACCGCTCAAAACGCATATCGACGAAAAATATCGCACAAAATCCGACCGGCTGAACACCGGCATTGGCGGCAGTTCCGTTGGCGGGTTATTGAGCATTTACGCAGCGCTGATGTTTCCGCAAACGTTCGGGAAAGTAATGGTCTTTTCTCCGGCCCTTTGGATTTCCGAAAAGATCTATTTTGACGCCGTGCATTTCTTCGAGCCGTTCGAGACGCGCATTTACCTTTATGCCGGTGGTAAGGAAGGCACCCAAATGATCCCGAACGTAGCCAAGCTGCAAGAAACGCTCGAAACACAAAGCTTCGGTTACAGCCGCGTAAAAATTAAGTCCTCCATAGACGCCAAAGGCGAGCACGCCGAAAAACAATGGAGCCAGGAGTTTCCAAAGGCTTTTGAGTGGTTGTTTTATTAGAAGGGAGGAAAGGGAAGAAAGGGAGGAAGGAGGAAAGGGACAATGGAAGCACTTGAACTCCATCCTCCCCTTCCTCCATCCTCCCTTTCCTCCTTTTAAAGAATATACTGACTAAGATCCCGGTTCTTCACGAGAGCTGACAGCCTTTCCTGCACCATTTCAGCAGTAATCGCGATGTGCGAGCCGTCCCCGATAATGTCAGGGATGTCGAACATAAAGTCGTTGAGAAGCGAGCTCATAACGGTTTGCAGACGACGGGCGCCGATGTTTTCGACTTCGCTGTTTACTTCAAATGCAATGCGGGCGATTTCCCGTAATGCACCGTCTTCGAATTCCAGCTCTACTCCCTCGGATTCCATCATGGCGGCGTATTGCTTCGTCAATGCGTTTTTAGGCGCTTTCAGAATCTGGTAAAAATCACTTTCGGTGAGGCTGTTGAGCTCCACACGGATCGGAAAGCGGCCTTGTAGCTCGGGAATAAGGTCGGATGGCTTCGAAACGTGGAAAGCACCGGCTGCGATGAACAGAATATGGTCCGTCTGGATCACGCCATGCTTGGTATTTACGGCACTTCCCTCAACGATCGGAAGTAAATCGCGCTGCACGCCCTCACGGCTCACGTCGGGGCCGCTTCCTCCGGAACGGCTGGATGCCACTTTGTCGATCTCATCGATAAATATAATGCCCAGGTTCTCCGCCTTTTTAATGGCTTCGAGCTTCACCTCGTCCATATCGATCAGCTTTGACGCTTCCTCGTCCAAAAGCAGTTTACGCGCCTCCTCGACGGTTACTTTACGCTTTTTGCCCCGGCGCGGCATCATATTACCGATCATTTCCTGGATATTCATCATTGATACGTCGTCGACGGCCCCGCCTATCATGCCCACATTGGGCACCTGATTTTGCTGGACCTCAATTTCGATTTTCCGGCTATCGAGCTCCCCATTGCGGATTTTCTCGCGGAAACGCTCGCGGGTACGTTGGTTGAGTTCGGCATCGCTCTGGGGCATTTCCTCAGAACCGTTTTCGGGAACCGGCTTCACCGCCCCTGAACCATGCACCGGCGGGATCAACGCATCGAGGATGATGTCTTCCACGGCCTGTTCGGCCTTGATTTTCACCTCTTCCTTCTTCTGCATCCGCACCATGCCTACCGCCTGCTCCACAAGGTCGCGGACCATGCTTTCGACATCGCGGCCCACGTAGCCAACCTCCGTAAACTTGGAAGCCTCCACTTTCACAAATGGCGCATCGGCGATTTTGGCCAGCCTGCGGGCGATTTCGGTTTTCCCCACGCCCGTGGCCCCTATCATTAATATATTGTTCGGGATAATCTCCCGCTGAATGTCCTCCGGACTGTTCATTCGCCTCCACCGGTTCCGCAGTGCGATCGCCACATTGCGTTTTGCGTCATTTTGTCCGATGATATATTGGTCGAGCTCGAAAACGATCTGACGCGGTGTAAGGCGGTTAAGATGTTCTGTCATGTTGATTACGATGGATTCAAAACCTAACATTAAAAAGAATTATGCCGGTACAAAATGGCAGAAAACCTGCCGTTGGGAAATCTTTGACGGCTTTACTTTTTGTTCTCTGTCCTTCAATTACTTTTGTCCCTGCATTTATAATTCCGAAACCAATATAAAAAAGAATTATCCCCAACATGAAAAAACTCCTGTTCTGCCTTTTTACCGTTATTGCCTCGCTGCAATTATCCTACGGGCAAGGTACTGCCAATCTGGTCGACTATGTGAACCCGCTGATGGGGACGCAATCGAAGTTCAGTTTATCGGCCGGTAACACCTATCCGGCGATTGCCCTGCCCTGGGGGATGAACTTCTGGATGCCCCAAACCGGCAAAATGGGCGATGGATGGGCTTACATGTACGATGCCGAGAAGATCCGCGGTTTCAAGCAGACCCACCAACCCAGCCCCTGGATTAACGATTACGGCCAGTTCGCGATCATGCCTATTACCGGTAAGCTGAAAATCGACGAAGAAAGCCGCGCCAGCTGGTTCTCGCACAAAGCCGAAACTGTCAAGCCCCATTACTATAAGGTATACCTGGCGGATTATGACGTTACAACGGAAATCGCGCCGACCGAGCGTGCTGCCCAGTTCCGCATTACCTTCCCGAAGGCCGACACTTCTTACGTGCTTCTTGACGCCTTCGACAGGGGTTCTTATGTAAAAGTCCTGCCTAAGGAGCGCAAAATCATTGGTTATACTACCAAAAACAGCGGAGGCGTGCCAGCCAACTTCAAGAACTACTTTGTGTTGGTTTTTGATAAACCATTCACTTTCTCTTCGGCATTCCACGGCAAAACACTCGCGAAAGACACGCTGGAAATCAGCGCAGCGCACGTAGGTGCCGTGGTTGGGTTTAAAACCAAAAGAGGCGAGCAGGTGGGCATCAAGGTTGCCTCGTCGTTTATCAGCCCTGAACAAGCCGAACTGAACCTGCAACGCGAGTTGGGCAACGATTCTTTCGATGCTACCAAATCAAAAGGCGAACAAGCATGGAATACCGAACTTTCACGCATTAAAGTGGAAGGTGACAATATCGATCAGATCCGCACCTTCTATTCGTGCCTCTACCGCGTATTGCTGTTCCCACGCAAGTTCTATGAAATGGACAAGGCCAACAAAGTGGTGCATTACAGCCCTTACAATGGCGAGGTGCGTCCGGGTTATATGTTCACGGACAATGGTTTTTGGGATACTTTCCGCGCGGTGTTCCCATTCTTCACGCTGATGTACCCGACATTGAACTCGCACATTATGGAAGGTCTTGCCAATGCATATGACGAAAGCGGCTTCCTGCCCGAATGGGCCAGCCCCGGCCACCGCGATTGTATGATCGGCTCGAACTCCGCTTCACTTATTGCTGATTCGTATATCAAAGGCATCCGTGGCTACGACATCAACAAACTGTATGAGGCTATTCTGAAAAACACGCAGAATGCAGGCCCGGTAAGCTCGGTAGGCCGTTTCGGTCATGAGTATTACCATGAGCTCGGCTATGTGCCTTATGATGTTAAAATCAACGAAAATGCGGCCCGTACGCTGGAATATGCCTATGCCGACTTCTGTATCGCGCAATTGGCGAAAGAACTTAAAAAGCCGCAATCGGAAGTGGATTTGTATCTAAAAAGGAGCCAGAACTACAAAAACCTGTTCGATCCGGAAACGAAATGGATGCGTGGTAAGAACAAAGATGGCAAGTTCCAGTCGCCATTCAATCCGTTCAAATGGGGGGATGCATTTACGGAAGGCAACAGCATTCACTACACATGGTCGGTATTCCAGGACGTGAAAGGGTTGATCAACCTCGTGGGCGGTCGCGAAGCATTTGTCCAAAAACTGGATACGGTTTTCACACTGCCGCCGGTATTCGATGATAGCTACTACGGCTTCCCGATTCACGAAATCCGCGAAATGCAGATCATGAACATGGGTAACTACGCACACGGCAACCAGCCGATCCAGCACATGATTTACCTGTACAACTACGCGGGCGCACCCAACAAGGCACAGTACTGGACGCGTCAGGTCATGAAACGACTCTACCAGGCGACGCCGGATGGTTACTGCGGCGATGAGGACAACGGTCAGACCTCGGCGTGGTACGTATTTTCTTCCCTGGGCTTTTACCCTGTCACGCCGGGCACGACGCAATATGTGATTGGCTCGCCATTGTTTAAAAAGGCTACGCTGACCATGGAAGATGGCAAGAAGTTCACGATCGACGCTCCTGCCAGCAGCGAAAGCAACCTGTACATCCAGAGCGCCAAGTTGAATGGTAAGGCGTACGACAAGACTTACCTCGAACATGCCGATATTCAAAAAGGTGGAAGCGTCCAGTTTGACCTGACAGGCAAACCGTCCAAAAGCTGGGGTACGAAGCCGGAAGCGGTTCCTTTTTCACTCACGAAATAACAATGGCACGGAGCTCCTGCTTCGTGCCGCCTATTCGCAGGCCTCCGGCCGGTCAGGTATGCGAGACCGGCCAGAGGCCTGCGAATAGTGTGGGGCTGACTAAAAAGGCCCGAGTCAATTTGGCTGTAAATAGGCTTTTTGGATTTTTGAGACTGATAGAAGCCTGGTTAAATTAACAAGGGGTCA
>NZ_PYAS01000007.1 GCF_003014695.1 Dyadobacter jiangsuensis
TGACCCCTTGTTAATTTAACCAGGCTTCTATCAGTCTCAAAAATCCAAAAAGCCTATTTACAGCCAAATTGACTCGGGCCTTTTTAGTCAGCCCCAGATGCTCTTAGGTATTCAAGCAATTTGCAACGGTTAGGTCCCCAATTATGTCTAAGAAATATTTACCCCAACAACAACATCATGTCCACGCCAATTTCTATGGTACGCCTTATATCATTCTTAGCAATATCCTTATCTGGCTGCAATGACGAGCAGCCCCAGCAAGGGGTGATTTGTACGGAAGAATTTCGGGCCACGACGCTTTACGTACCGGGAGCTCTGCTGACTGAATCCTTTACAATTCGGTTGTCAAATTCAGATACCATTCGCATCAAAGGAAATGCCGATTTCCTTGAGGGATACTACGTCGTCCTGGATGACAACTACCAGGCCAAGCTGGAAAATCAACAAGATAATTTTCGGTTTATTGGCAAACGAGGCAATGAAGTTGTCGTTCAGGAAAACTATGTTTTCAAAGCCGATCAATGCCATATAACCAAGGTTAGCGGTAAGAACTAGCTTTAATGCAACGGCGCACCTTTTCAAGATAAGGTTCTGTCCACATAAATACGTCGTTTTGCACGTGCGCTTGAGGCGCTGTTAATGAAGATCTCGCCTCTGAATTGAGCCCGGCCCTCAACGCGACAATCGATTAGGTTCAGTCATTGCGGACCAGACGAAAATTCCTGACGCCAATGTGAGTAGTCCCGCCAAATGCACAGCCCAAACTAATCCAAACCAGGATGCGACGACGCCTGCTATCAGGGCTCCCACCGCGTAGCCAATATCCCGCCAGAACCGGTACACACCCAATGCGGAAGCCCGCCATTCAGGCGCAGACGCATCCCCAACCGCTGCAAGTAGTGAAGGATAAACCATCGCAGTTCCTATTCCTAGCATTACGGAACCAGATAAGCCCGACACCAGTGGGGGGAAGTACTCAATACCGATAATTACATGCCCAAAAGCCTGAACGACCATCCCCCAGACAATGAGTGGCTTTCTTCCAATTCTGTCAGCCAGCGGCCCGGTGACGATTTGACCAACACCCCAAACAAACGGATACACTGCCTTTATCCAACCAACGCCCTCTAATCCCACGCCCGCTGATACAAATAGTACGGGAAATACCCCCCAAGACATACCGTCATTTAAATTGTTTATCATACCCGCCTGCGAAACTGAAAACAGGTTTTTATTATTGAACGACACCTGCTTGAAGACGGCCCACAATCCCGGCTTCTGCCGCGGCGATTGCTTATCTATTACTAGATTTTTTGAGGCTTCCAGCAGGGTGAATGTTCGCGTGTCTTTTACAAGCCGAATCGATAACGCCAGACCCAGCAACGTATAAACAATACCAATGTAAAACGGTTGCGGCCTAAGTCCGTAGTTAGATGCGAGATAGCCGGTAAGCAGCGCAGTAATTCCCACCGCCCCATAACCTGCTGCTTCATTGAGCCCCATGGCAAGACCTCTCTTTTCAGGCCCTACCAGGTCAATCTTCATATTCACAGTCATCGACCAAGCAAGTCCCTGACTAATGCCGAGTAGCACGTTGGCGACCACGATCCAGTTCCAGCTTGGGCCCCAGGCAAGTAGAAATGGTACTGGCAGCCCAACAAGCCACCCGGCCACCAAAACTTGCTTCCGGGTGTATTGGTCGGCCAGCACACCCGAAATCAAATTAGTAAACGCTTTTACAATGCCAAAAGCGATGATAAAGGAGAAGATTACAATGTCCGAATCGATGCCGAATTCTTCCGTCCCGACCAGCGGGAGAACGGTTCTTTCCAGCCCGACCATTCCTCCAACGAGCATGTTTACCAATACGAGCAGCGAAAATTGCCTCAAGTTTTCCTTCAAACCTAGTCGAGTTTCCATGTGGACGTTGTATTTGATCCCAGATCAAGCTATCGCACATCGGTTCGCACCAGCTTCTAAATCTGCCGGGTCTATTCCGTCATGCTGTCCGGCCTTGTTAATCGCGGAAATTTGCAAATAATTGGCTGGCGTTTGCGGAATGCGCTCTACGATTGACGCGACAAACTGCTGCTCTTGAATATTAAGAAGCTCGATCTGATGGACAAGTCCAGAGAGCTTATTGCCAATAATAACGTTATCGAAGTCTATGGCATGAGAGGTATGCGCCGGTAGGATCAACGGGTCATTCGGAAGGCCTTTTATCTTTGAAAGGGAAACAAACAACTGTTGTGCTTTCCGGCGCGTCTGCACTGCATCCGCTTTTAGGTCCGGCCTTCCTACGCCGTCAACAAACAGGGTATCACCAGTAAGCAGGTAGCTTTCGTCGATCAAATAGCTAATGCTTTCTGGCGTGTGCCCCGGTGTGTGGATCGCTTTAATGTACGCATCCCCCAATCTTAATTGCTGCCCATCGGCGAGTGGTACGAATGGATAGTCAACGTCCGCATTTTCAGTAAACAGGTGCGTAGCGCCCGTAACTTTCACTAGCTCAATCGACCTTGAAATGTAGTCAGCATGAATATGCGTATCGGATACGTAAATAATATTCCAATCACGGGTGCTTGCAAGCGAAAAATAAACCTCCGGATCAAGAGACGCATCGATAACCATTGCGCTTTTTCCTGAGCCGATTATATAAGAAAGACAACCCTTAGCGACCCGCCTCACCTGAATGATAGTAAGAGTATCATCAGAAGCTTCTGCAGTGTTCCAGGCATAGTTCCAGGCTTTCATGCCGCCTTCCAGTGATTGAGCATAATAACCTTTGTCTGCCAAAATATCTGCTGCGAGCTGACTTGATCGACCGGCTGCACAAACGGTCACGATTGTCGCCTCTTTGGGCAAATCCATATCGTCGAAAACGGTCGAGTCGCCTTGTTGCAAACGATCATATATGTCTTTGTAAATGCTCCCAGAAATCTGCCAGTCATCTCGTTGCTGCTGTGGACGCACATCGAGAACTATCACATTGGATTTCTTTTCGAACTTTTCCTTCAATTCATCAGCTGTAATTTTTGTTGCCTTCATATATTAATCAATAATTCAATGTATTACTTGAATAATGGTGTTTAAAAATAGCGCCAGGTACTGGCGCTTTCTTTAGACGATACAAACCTCACCGTTTATGCCTAGACACCAACAGGCAGGTTGCGAAGCTTCCAGTCGGGGAAACCTTCTTCCAATCGCCTGACCGGAATGCCCTTCTGGGATAGCATTTGAACGGCATCATCAGCAAATACACAAAAAGGGCCCCGACAATAGACGATCGTTTCCTTATCTTTTGGCCAGTTTGCCAACTGTTGCGGCAGCTCGTCGATCGGAATAGATATTGCTCCGGAAATGTGTCCTGCATTATATTCCTTATGTGGCCTAACGTCCAAAATCAATACATTGTCTAGATTAATTTTTTCCAGCAGCTCGTTGATCGAGACGCTCGCGAAACTGTCGCGCTCTTCTCTGAATTCGCGAAGTGTCCGGTCTATCTCAGCCATCCGGTTGATGCCCAGGTCGCGCAAACCATGCCAGCTACCTAGCACCTGATCATTTGCCAGGCGGTAATGGGCATAATGTCCTTGCTTATCGACGGCCACCAAATTGGCTCCTTTCAACACCTGCAGATGTTGCGAAGTGTTGGCAATGCTAATCGAAAGTTGGTCGGCGATCTCTTCCACTGTCCGGCTGCCTTGTGCGAGCAGGTCGATGATCTGCAAACGGTGCGGATTAGACATCGCTTTGGCAAGCATTGCCAACTCCGTGTAAATCCTAGATTTGAACTCTTGCTTTTTCATATTTCGAAAGAATAACCTTACAAAGGTAAAAGCTCCAATCAATTATTCAATAGAGTTATTGAATAATTGAAGATTTGATATACTTTTGCATCGCTGGCACTCGGCTCGCACAAACACAATCGTTTACTCAATACCAGAAATTTCAACTGGCATAGCAATGGAAAGAAGAGATTTTGTACGAAATATGGCAAGCCTAAGCCTGGCTTCTATAGCCATCAACTTTAAAGTTGTGGCGAGAACACTGATTACTACTGCGGAATACATCGTCGAGCAATTTGAGGATAAAGGCTTAGCCCATTTTTCATATGCGGTACTGTCTGGAAAAAGGGTGATATTGATTGATCCGCAGCGCAACCCGCAGCTTTATTATGACTTTGCAAAAAAGCATGGTGCGGCTATTGTTGGCGTTATCGAAACACACCCGCATGCTGATTTTGTCAGCTCACATTTGGAAATACACCAGAAATTGAATGTGCCTATCTATGCCAGCAGCCTGACAAAATCCAAATATCCGTTGACAGCTTTCGATGAAGGCCAACTTATCAAGTTATCGGATAAGGTTGGCTTGCGCTCGCTATACACGCCAGGACATGCCCCGGATCACATCGCCGTGGTGCTTTATGAAAAAGACAAAGACAAGATCGTATTCAGCGGCGATTCATTGTTCCTAGGCGATGTAGGCCGACCCGACCTGCTTGATTATTCACCGGAAAGTGATAAACAGCGCAGGCATCTAGCAGAAATGATGTACGATACCATCCATGAGAAATTCGCAAAACTAAGCGACGATGTGATCGTCTACCCATCGCATGGAGCAGGATCACTTTGCGGCAAATCGATCCGTAAAGCTCCCAGCTCGACAATTGGCTATGAAAAGAAGAACAACTATGCATTCGAAAAACGGACAAAGGCTGAGTTTGTGGAAGTGCTGCTGAGTGACCAGCCCTTTATTCCCAAATATTTCGCCCACGACGTGCAACTGAACAACCACGGCGCGTCGGCATTCCAGCCAAGCCTGGCCGTAATTAAGCAGCTGTCAAAAAATTACCAGCCGAAAGACGGCGCATTGATCGTAGACGCCCGCAGCGCACAGGCATTTCAGGCATCCTACATTGCCGGCTCAATCAACATACCCGCTTCAGGATCGATGGAAACCTGGCTGGGCACGCTGGTCGCACCGGAATCGAAGTTTTACCTAATCGCATCCGACGACGCTAGTTTGCAGACTGCATTGAAAAAAGCTGCTTCTATCGGATATGAGGCAAATGTATTGGGGATAGTGCTTTATGATGCTGCTGATGGTAGCCAGCTGGCAGCATTCGACAAAAGCTCCTTCCGGCCCGAAGAAAACAAATACACCATTTTAGATGTTCGTACTTCCAAAGAAACTAAAAACCAGCCTGTATTTGAAAATAGCATTAATATACCATTACAGGAAATGCAGAAACGGATCGGCGAAATACCAACTGACAAGCCGGTACTAATCCATTGCGGTTCAGGTTACCGGTCCGCCACAGCGGCAAGCCTGCTTAAAAAGCATGTCCCCGATGCAAAAGTTTACGATATGGGTCCGGCGGTAACGCAATTTATCAGCGCTAATTCAACCCACTAATTGCCCTTTTTTTACACGCGCGGATCCTAAGATCTAGGTAGACACACCACATTTATCAGCTAGCGAAACCGTATTAAACCGATGTCCAATTTCAATTTACCAGTAAATCCACCTATTGTTAAAAATAAAGCACATGTTCAACCATCGGTTTTTCTGGCTGAAAACCTGCTTCGTGAAGCGCGGAGACAAAAAGACATTCCCTTTGGAAATATTCCTTCGGTGTGCGTGCTAGATCCGGATGGGGATATCGTAACCTACCTGTTAAAAAATGAACTATGCAAGCGGAATCCATATTGGGCATGCTATCATTCCAAACTTTATGATGCCACCTTTCAAGGCGTTCAATTTGGGATTATTGGCTGCGCAGTTGGCGCATCCTACGCAGTTCTTCTTGCCGAGCAGATGTTTGTTTCCGGATGCGAGCTGCTGATCAGTGTTACTTCGGCAGGTATAATTCAAGCTCCCGAACGACTGGCAAAATTTATACTTATCGAACAATCAATCAGAGATGAAGGTACCAGCTATCATTACATTCCATCCGATCACCACTCGCAGTTGAAAGAAAAGCTTAAACAGCCATTAAAGGAGCATTTTTTGACGACAGGCTTGATGGTCGAGCCCGGGAGAAGCTGGACGACCGATGCGCCCTACCGGGAAACGCAAACGGCCATCGACTACGCAAAAACGCAAGGCGTTATCTGCGTGGAAATGGAAGCTGCTGCCCTGTATGCATTTGCGATGGCCAGGAACGCAAATGTTGTCTGCTATGCACATTTGACCAATACAATGGCGCAGGATGGGCAAGATTTTGAAAAAGGCGTTGAAAATGGGAGTCTTGACTCGTTGGATATAATTTTGGCAACAATTACGGCTGTTCAGGGCAAGGGCACAAATTGATTATTAATTACGGAGCTGCATTTGCAGTGGTGATTGGGCCGGTGATCGAAGTGCCGGTGTCGACACCGATGATTAATTTCGCCGAAAACAAACATAGCACATTTTTAAGATAAGATTTGTCCACATACATGTGGACCCTTGAGGGAAAGAAAAGTACAAATTAAGGTGTACTGCTGCACCTATAGTGAACCCAAACGTTCCCTGGAAGACTAGAATACCAGATTTTGACAAGACACGGATATTTCACTTTAACGACCGTATTTGCGTACACTACTTGGTCTCAACACTCAAATTTGTTTCTCATTTTCAACCATTTAACTTAGGTATCGATTCTAGATCAACAAAGATCTGATGCGACATTTGTTCCGTTGCCAGTAGGATACTCCACTTCTTGTGCCACACAGGCCAAGGGCTAATGACGAAGCTATTCTTCAGAATGTTCATCCCCGCGTTGACCCATTCGAAAATCGAAAGGGTGCTTGTTCCCCGTTTTCACAGACCTATATTAAGGCTTGGAGAAAAGAGCGAGGAAATGGGGAAACGAGGTGAACTTAACAATGACCAAGTCGTCAGTGCCGTCAAATACCTGAAAGATAACGGCGAAGATATAACTATCGAGCAAGCAGAAAAGATGCTCGAGTCGATGCAACACCTGGTTACATTGGCTATTAATCAGTATTTTCGTAAAGCTTCTGATTCGAAGCGCAATTCATCAACAAAATAATCAATACTATGCCCAGAGCTATTCTATATGTCAGAGTCAGTACCGATGAACAAGCAGAAAAGGGCTATTCACAAAGAGATCAGGAGGAGCGACTCCGAAATTGGTGCCGAATTAACCAAATTGAGGTCGTCGACGTCATCTTTGAAGATCATTCCGCCAAAACATTTCTAAGGCCACAATGGCAAATATTGTTGGGTCGGCTTAAGTCCAATAAACGATCAAACATCGATCATATACTGTTTACAAAATGGGACCGATTTAGCAGAAATGCCGGGGATGCATATCAAATGATTGGCCTTCTTCGAAAGCTTGGTATAGATCCGCAGGCTATTGAACAGCCGTTGGATTTAGGGGTCCCCGAAAACAAGATGATGCTTGCATTTTATTTAGCTGCTCCGGAAGTCGAAAATGACCGCCGGGCGCTCAACGTTTTTCATGGCATGCGGCGCGCTAAGAAGGAAGGAAGATGGGTAGCGACAGCGCCGATGGGTTACCGGAACGTGACGGCGGCTGATGGCCGCAAAACTATAGTTCCCGATGAAGAAAAAGCGCACATTCTAAAATGGATGTTCGAAGAATTAGCAACAGGCAGATTCAATTCTGAACAAGTTTGGAAAATGGCAGTCAAACGAGGCCTCCGGTGCAGCAAGAATAATTTTTGGCTGGCGATAAGAAATCCTGTGTATTGCGGTAAAATATTAATACCTCAGTTTGAGGATGAGAAGGCCTACTGCGTCCGAGGTCTTCATGAACCCATTGTGTCGCCGGCGACGTTCGATAGGGTGCAGGATATACTTTGCGGAAGGAAAAAAAATCCTTTTAACAAACCAAAGATTGTCTCAACAGACGAATTACCGCTCAGAGGATTTCTTATCTGCCCCGAGTGTAACCGAAAGCTTTCTGGGAGCGCTTCTAAGGGGAAAAAATACTATTATCACTACTATCATTGCAAAGCACCATGTGGCGTGCGCTTTAAAGCTGAGCAGGTAAATGAAAGATTTAGAGCACAGCTCAAAAAGTTAATCCCCCGCCCGGGAAGAATGAAAATCTATTCAGATCTGGTATTGGCGCGATTTAAGGAAGAAGCTCAGAGAAGAAACAAAGAAAGGCGTGATTTACTTCAAGAGCTAGATAAAATTAATGAGCGAATGCAAAATGCCCGTCTTAAAATGGTTGACGGCATCCTGAGTGCAGAAGATTTTCAATTGGTGAAAGAAACATGCACCAGGCAAGTCTCAGATTTAGAAAAAAGCCTCAACAATTTCTCGGCTGATCAAGAAGAAGTTACAAAGTTGTTGAAGAAAACCCTCACGGGACTCGAACACCTATCAACAATCTATGAATCAGGAACTTTAGAAGAAAAAAGACAGCTAGTGGGTTCGATCTTCCCTGAAAATTTAGTGTTTGACGGAACTGAAGTTCGAACCCCGAGGCTAAATGAAGGCATCGATCTTATCTACCAGATTTCTAACAAGTTACAAGGCAAAAAAAATGGGACAAATCCATTCAATTCGGACTTGTCCCTTAGGGTGCTCCCGAAGGGATTCGAACCCCTATCGATGGTACCGGAAACCATTATTCTATCCATTGAACTACGGGAGCATGGTTGGCCGTTGGGCCGGTAACGGGGTGCAAATATAGCTCCTATTTTGAATTTCGAGCAATTCGTACCCGATTTGTTTTCAAATTTATCCCGCAGAAATCATAACTTTTTCAGCAAGTCCCAGTCGCCCACACTTTTCAGGTAAAGATAATCGAGTAATATCCCGTTTACATTCGTGATGAGCTTGTGGCCTTCTTCGAATGGCACGACGAAAGTCTTAATGTACTCATGGTCCGAAAGCAGGCCCTGCACGTTGTCATGATACGACTGGATGGCCTCGGACGTGAGTTCCAGTTCGCAGTAGAACATGTACATCGCTTCGTCACTGGTACCTGTCGAGGGGTAGAATGGCTCGCTGTTGACGCTGATCAGCTGGGATTTCTCAACGACGATGCCGGTTTCTTCAAATACTTCCCGCGCGGCTACCGACGCTGCGTCGCTTTCGCTATCGAGCATGCCTGCGGGGTGCTCGTAGGTCATCGAACCATCGCAAATGCGGCGCTGCTGCACAAGGAGCAGATACTTTTCTCTGGTCACTACATCAATAAAGCACACCAGCACACTTACTACTTCGCCTTTCAGGAAGCAGATCGGCGGTATTTTGTTGCCTTCCGGCGTTGTTGCGTCGGTGTACAGGAGCGAGAATAGCACTTCCCCATGACCGTTGCGACGGGTATAAAGTTCGTCGATCCGATGGATATCCAGCCCATTGCTAACCAGCCGGTTTTTCCAGAGATTGTATTTATGCGAATCGGTCAGATTCTCAGCCATATTTCGGTGTGTGGGTTACTTAGTTATACAACGGGAACGACAGTGCCACATAAGGCACGCCGTAGGTGGTCGAATAGCGCGTCTGGCCGTTGATCAGCTTGTCGGGCGACGCGTACGTGACGCGACCATGCACATAAGCCACTTTCAGGCCGATCTGGTCGGTAATCCAGAAGCGGATGTACGCTTCGGATTGCCCATTTTGCTTATCCATAAAAAGCGGCAGGGCATTCAGCGTAGCGGGACCGCTTTTAATGTAGGTGTTATAATGCGCACCGCCTTCTCCATAAAGTCCCCCTCCCTCGTACAAAGCACTGCGCTTCAAGCCGAATGCAACACCGAAAAGGTCCGTATTGGCGCCAATATCAAACTTCCACAGCCTGAAATTGGCCCCCACCAGGAAGCTGGCGCCATTGGCGGTGATTTTCCCGAATTTGAGGGTATCGGCGTTGAGTGCACTCGACTTAGGAAGCATGTCTGTACGGCCGGCGTAATAGCCCCAGGCCCGCACGCCCCAGCCTATCCTGAACCAGGGAAAGTTACTGAGACTCAACTCCTGATGATAGGTAGCGGAAGGCACCCAAACCTTGTCCTGATAGCCCAGGCCAACATCGATGCCGGAAGTAACGCGGGATATGTCCTGAGAAAAAGCTTCTGATAAACCTAAAAAAACAAAAAGTACTATGAATCGAATGCTTTTCATTTGATCGTGATGTTTTGAACGGCAAAGGTAAAAAAATAAGGCAGAGACCCCAGCCTCTGCCTCAAGATCATCTACGAATTAAGTAAACGGTAGACACCTTTCTGCGACTTTACCGTTGCTCCTCTATCAAACTATTTCCGCTTTGGGGGCTCTTTCCTGAGCACCACCGCACCCAGCGGAGGCAGATCCAGGATCAGCGATTGGGCTTTTCCATGCCATTGGTGAGCCTCCGCAGTAACGGGCTCGTAATTGATAATTCCGCTGCCGCCAAACTGCGCCGCATCCGAGTTGAATATCTCCTGCCAGGTTCCTTCCGAGGCCACGCCTACGCGGTAAGCTTTGCGGGGTACCGGCGTGAGGTTCAGCGCGATGATCAGGTTACGTGCCGGGTCGGTTGATTTGCGGGCGTAAACAAGTACCGAGTTTTCGCGGTCCTGGGTATCAATCCATTCGAAACCATCATGCGAGAAAGAATAGTCGAACAATGCAGGCTCTTCTTTATACAGCTTGTTGAGCGCGATCACGCATTCGCGGATGCCTTTGTGCGGCGCGTGTTCCAACAAATGCCAGTCGAGGCTTTGCTGGAAGTTCCATTCGGAAGTCTGCCCGAATTCGCCCCCCATAAACATCAGCTTCGTACCCGGGTGCGTGTACATATAGGTGAACATCAGGCGCAAGTTCGCGAACCGTTGCCATTCGTCGCCGGGCATTTTGTTAATGAGCGATTTCTTGCCGTAAACCACCTCGTCGTGCGAGAATGGCAGCATGAAGTTCTCGGAAAATGCGTACACCAGGCTAAATGTAAGCTGATCCTGGTGCCATTTGCGGAACGCCGGATCTTTCTCGAAATACTTCAGAGTATCGTTCATCCAACCCATCATCCATTTCATGCCAAAACCCAACCCGCCTACGAACACAGGGCGCGATACGCCGGGAAATGCGGTCGATTCCTCAGCAATGGTCTGAATATCGGGGAACTCGGTGTACACGGCCACATTCATTTCCCGCAGCAATGAAATCGCTTCCAGGTTCTCACGGCCGCCAAACTCGTTCGGGATCCATTCGCCGTGCTTGCGGGAGTAGTCGAGATAGAGCATCGATGCCACCGCATCCACACGCAAGCCGTCGGAGTGATAGCGGTCGAGCCAGAAAACGGCATTACTGATCAGGAATGACCGTACTTCATTTCTTCCGTAGTTGAAAATATAGCTCTTCCAGTCGGGATGGTAGCCTTTCCGCGGATCTTCGTGCTCGTACAAGGCCGTGCCGTCGAAGCGGAAAAGCCCGTGGGCGTCGCCCGGGAAGTGCGAAGGTACCCAGTCCATATACACGCCGATTCCCGCCTGGTGCAGCTGATCCACGAGGTACATCAGTTCCTGCGGCGTACCCATGCGCGACGAGCAGGAAAAATAGCCGGTGATCTGATACCCCCACGACGGTGCGTACGGGTGTTCCATAATCGGCATTAATTCCACGTGCGTGAAGCCCATTTCCTTCACGTAAGGGACCAGGCTTTCCGCGATTTCCTTATAGGTCAAATGCCTTTCGGGATTGGACGGATCGCGCTGCCAGGAGCCCAAATGCACTTCGTATACCGAAATCGGCGCATTCAGCTTGTTTTTTTCCTTACGGATTTTCATCCATTCGGCATCATTCCACTCGTACCAGGTATCCCATACAATGGAAGCCGTGCGCGGCGCTACCTCGCACCAGAGCGCAAACGGGTCCGACTTTTCGAGATGCTGTCCGTTTTGCGAGATAATGTAGTATTTGTAAACTTCCCCTACCCCAACGTTCGGAATCCAGCCTTCCCAGATACCGGAGCTATCCCAGCGCGGAGCCAGCGAATGGCTGCCGTGGTTCCAGCCGTTGAAATTCCCGATCACCGACAGATAGGTCGCATTGGGCGCCCACACCGCGAAATACGTCCCTACTACCCCATTAACCTCCATCACATGCGAACCCAGCTTCTCGTAAAGCTTGAAGTGCTTTCCCTGACGGAACAGGTGTATATCGAAGTCTGAAAAACGGCTAATGGTTTCCACCGCATTCACCGACTGGGCCGCCACAGGGGTGCCGGCGTCCTCGGCAGGGTCGACGGTTGCGTTTGTTTTTTTCTTTCCGGTTGACTTAGCCATTTGCTACTCTTCAATTAAAATGTGTAATCTGTTCGAGGACGTAAGATTTACAATTTTATTAAACTATTTATTAAAATGTATATATTTTTTGTCCCCTCCGTACCGCCGGGAGCGCCACTTGAAGGCAAATCAGATATTGCCTGCGGCCTTTTCTACCTGATCCAGAACGCGCATGATGTTGCCGCCCCATATTTTTTCAATATCCTTCGCCGAATAGCCTCTTTTGACCAGTTCTTCGGTAATCGCGCCGATCTGGCTCACGTCCTGCAAGCCGATCACCTCGCCGCCTCCGTCCATGTCCATACCAATGCCCACGTGGTCCACGCTCGTGAGTTTGATCACGTGTTCGATATGGTTTACCGCATCCTGTACGGTCGGCATATCCGACTTATATTTTTCATTGATCGCCTTCATTTCGTCCCGCAATGCCTTTTTATCCGCGTCCGAAAGGTCGGTCTGGCGGATTTTGAGCCTTAGTGCTTTCAGCGACATCTCGTGCGGTTCCGAGGGCTTCTTCACAAAACCGGGCACAAAATTGATCTGGATCACCCCGCCGTTTTTGGCAAGCGTTTTAATCATATCGTCGGTCATATTCCGCGGCACATCGCACAATGCGCGGCACGACGAATGCGAGGCGATCACCGGCGCCTTCGTGAGTTTGATCACATCAAAAAAAGTAGAATCGGAAACGTGCGAAATATCGACCATTATGCCGAGGCGGTTCATTTCCTTTACCACTTCCTCGCCAAATGCGCTCAGTCCGTTGAATTCCGGGCCGTCGCCGTCCGTGGAAGAATCACAAATGTCGTTGTTCAGCGAATGCGAGAGCGTAATGTAGCGCAGACCGAGATCGTAGTAGAGTTTCAGGTTCGTCAGGTCCTTCCCTACCGGCCAGCCATTTTCCATACCGATGAACACGGCGCGTTTGCCTTCCTTCTGCAAACGGTAAGCATCTTTGGATGTCGTGGCAAGACCGGCGGTTTGCGGGTTGGCTTTTACAGCCTCATGGATTTTGTCAAAAATCGCCAGCGCCTTTTTCTTGGCTTCGGCGTTGGCTTCCTCGGTGCGCTTACCTTGCCCGAGGTACACGGCGAAAAACATCCCGTCCATTCCTCCCCGGATCATCCGCGGGAAATCGATTTGTGAGCGGTCCTTCTCAAAATCATGCTCCACAGCCACATCGAAGCCGGGTTTCATCATATTAATAGGCACATCGGCGTGGGTGTCGATGGTCAATGCGGCCGCGTGGATCTTTTTGGCCTTGTCCGACATCACGGGTGGTGCGAGTTGCGCATGTGCGAGCGCGGGAACGAGTAACGGGAGTAAAAACCTTTTCATTTTCAGTATTAATTGGTGATTGGTAAAGGAATATTAGCAGTTTTTAAATTGATCTTTTTTTCCCGCATTGTCAACTACCTACCCGCTTTCCCTGCTATTCTCCAAAATATCCCCGGCCAGATGCTATAAATACCTTTGAATAGAATGTCACCGTCTGCATTGCAAAGATTCGGTCGTATGCCGTCATTTGTAACCAATCCCAAACCCTTTCTTAGCATGATTCGTCTTTCCGCATTTTACAATAGCATATTCCGCGGTACCCTGGCAGCACTTCTCTCCGGCGTTTTCGCATTCAACGCCATCGCACAATCAATCAAAAACCGGCCCAAATCTGCTCCCGACCAGGATTTCATGTACCAATATTCAATCATCGACGCACTCATGGCAGGCGTTTTCGACGGCGACCTGACGATCGGGCAATTGAAAAAGAAAGGCGATTTCGGCGTCGGCACCTTCAACCGGGTCGATGGCGAGCTGCTGATCGACAAAGGGCACGTTTACAAAATCAGCTATGACGGCTCTGTGAAAGAAGTACCCGATTCCGACAGCACTTCCGCGGCATTCGTCAAGTTCTTCAAAGCCGATACCATAATCCGGTTGAACGGCCCCGGGCTCACCTACGAGAAAGTGCAGGAGCAAATCAGGCATATGCTCAATCCGAACGGCATTTATGCATTACGAATTTCGGCCACCTTCCCTACCATGACCACGAGAGCTGAAAAACCGGCCAGCAAACCGTACACCTCCCTACCCGAACATTTGAAACACAACCAGGTCGTATTTGAGTTAAAAAACACGACTGGTATTTGCAGCGGCTTCCTGCTGCCACCCTACCTCGCCCGTACCAATGTGCCGGGGTTTCATTTGCATTATCTGGCGGACGATCATAAATCGGGCGGGCACATTTTCAATTTCACCACCGACGCGCTGACCATTGAAGTAGACATGGCCAGGGGCTTCACCATCGAGAACAATACCAATGCCGAGTTTGGCAAAGTAAATCTCCAACCCGACCGCGGCGCCGAACTGAAAAAGATCGAATAATCGCCAAGTTGCCCCAAGCGATTTGCCGTCTGGCGTTACAGCCTTTATATTTATGCCTGATTTTTACATATTTCCATGAAAAACAGCCTCCTGCTCTCACTCCTCTTCACGATTTCTGCCAGCGCCGCCGACGCGCAGGTTACTTATTTTGCGGATTTGATGGGCAAAGGCTTTAAACAGGCGACGATCGTCCAGCCTTCCGATTACGAAGGCAGCGTGACCTGCACCCTCGTGCGTAAAACCACACCTGATAAGAGCACCAAGGCAGTGCTGTACGTCCACGGTTTCAACGACTATTTCTTCCAGGAGGAAATGGCCGAGCGGTACATCAAAGAAGGTTTCAACTTTTACGCGATCGATCTCCGGAAATATGGGCGTTCGTGGCTCAGCCATCAAAAAATCAACAACATCCGGGACCTTTCCGAGTATTATGCCGATATCGACACCGCTCTGGCGGTCATCAAAGGGGAAGGCAATGAAAAGGTACTTTTGAGCGGGCATTCTTTGGGTGGACTAACCATTTCGCTCTACGCAAGTGAGCGCGCGGGCAAGGAAAAATTCGATGCGGTGCTGCTCAACAGCCCGATGTTTGCATTAAATATCAAATCTGGCCTTAAAAAAACAGCATTACCTCTCCTGTTAAAGAGGGCTGAAAAACACCCGGAAACGACATTCGACCTCGGCATTAACCCGCTTTATGGCGAAAGCCTGCACATAACAGCGCATGGTGAATGGTCGTATAGCCTGGGCTTGAAACCATTTGTTGCCCCGCCGGTTAATCTCGGCTGGATACGAGCTGTGTACAATGCGCAGGAACGGCTTACACAAGGCATTACCATCAACAAACCGGTACTGGTGCTGCATTCGACCAAATCCATCGACGAGAAGAAATGGAGCGACGTTTTCTTCACCGGCGACGCCGTGCTGAATGTCGAGGAGATAGCTCGCCTAAGCCAGAACATCGTAGGCCAATACAGCATCCAGGCAGTCCAGGGAGGCATGCACGACCTGATCCTTTCGAAACAGCCGGTGCGCGACGAAGTGTACTCCACCATTTTCAACTGGGCCAAACGGACAGTGAAGTAACTCGCCGACTTCAGATTTCCTCCAAAATTTGTAGTTTCATTTGCACAAACAACAATGCTATGAAACTGCTGCTCATTGAAGACGAAAAAGCGCTGGCCACCAGCATTCAGAACTATTTTCAGCGCGAAAACTTCATTTGCGAATGGGCAGCAGACTATCGGACGGCGGTAGAGAAGATCAATATTTACCGCTACGATTGTGTGCTGGTGGACCTGATGCTGCCCGATGGCGACGGCCTCGACGCGGTTCGGGAGCTGAAACGTAACTTCCCGGAGACCGGCATTATCATCATTTCCGCTAAAAATTCGCTCGACGACCGCATTACCGGCCTTAACCTGGGCTCGGACGACTACCTCACCAAGCCATTCCACCTTTCGGAGCTCAACGCGCGCGTGCAGGCGGTCATACGCCGGCGGAGTTTTCAGGGTAGCCAGCAAATACGGTTCGGCAAAATCCAGATTGATCCGCAGGAGCATTTGGTATTGGTCGATCAGCAGGAAATCGTGCTTACCCGCAAGGAATACGACCTGCTCGTGTACCTGATCGCCAACAAAAACCGCGTGCTCACCAAGGAATCGATCGCTGAGCACCTCTGGGGCGACGATGCGGATTTAATGGACAATTTTGACTTTATATACACACATATTAAAAACCTGAGAAAGAAGCTGATGGACAAAGGCTGCCCCGATTACCTGAAATCCATTTACGGCGTGGGCTATAAATTCAGCGAGCAATGAAACTCCTGGAACGCATTCTCAAATACCAGATCGTCACATCGCTGTGCGTGCTCACACTAGGCGCCGTATTGTTCTATTTTTCAGTAGATTACCTGATCGACCGGGAAGTAAACAAGGAGCTCATGCGCAGCAAAGCAAAAGTGAGCTGGCAGCTGCGGCACATCAATGAGCTGCCGGTATACATCCTCCAACTCGGCGACAGCCTGCAACTCGACCAGGTTCGATATCCCGGCCAAATGGCGCTGGTAGAGCGAAAATTGTTCAATGAGTTTGAAAACGAATACCAACCCTACCGGCAGCTGATCTTCTACGAACGCGTGGAAGGCGCCTGGTACCGTGTGACGATCAGCAAGTTACTGGCTCAGCGACAGCAGCTATTGGAAGCGGTGGTCATGACGGTTACGTTCATTGTAGCCTTGTTACTTATATCGCTCCTGTTGCTCAACAGCTGGCTTTCACGCCGGTTATGGCGGCCTTTTTACAAGACATTGCGCGCATTGGATTCGTATCAGGTCGAAAAGCACGAGGTGCTTACCTTTCCCAAACAGCACACCGTCGAATTTGAGCAGTTGAACCAGTCGGTAACGCATTTTACCGACCGCCTCGCCGCCACCTACCAGAACCTGAAAGAGTTTACCGAGAACGCCTCGCACGAAATACAGACGCCACTGGCGGTGATTTTGTCCAAAATCGAGGGACTGTTCCAGGATGAGAGCCTGAAAGAATCGCAGCTCGTGGCACTTTCGGAGATCAGCGAGGCAGCCAACCGGCTTGCGAAACTGAACCAGGCATTATTATTGCTTACCAAGATTGAAAACCGGCAGTTTCTGGCCGGTACCGAGCCGATCAGCCTGGTTCCGATCATCAACCGGAAACTCCGCGATCTGGAAGACCTGATCGAGCAGCGGGGTATTACGGTGAAGACGGCGATCGAGCCGACGGGTCCAGTGATGCACCCGGCATTGGCGGAAGTACTGGTCAATAATTTGCTGACCAATGCGATACGCTATAATGTAAACGGGGGAACGATCGATATTGCCCTCAATGCGGGCAAGCTGGTAGTCCGCAACACGGGTGCCCCTATCCATATCGACCCCGAACTAATGTTCGAACGCTTCCGGAAAGAAGGCACCCATTCGGCCTCACTGGGGCTCGGACTAGCGCTGGCGAAGACGATCTGCCAGGTGAATGGGCAGACGCTTACTTACGAAACCGACGGTCCATGGCACATTCTCACGGTGACCTGGTAACGATATTCAAGATTTTTCATGGCTAGTAGTGAATAAAGGGAGGGTTTCTGATCCTCCTTTTTTTATGCATTTCAAAAAAATATGCAACTACAAATTGTCTTCAGAATTCACACAGAATTGCAACAGGATCGCTACTGAAATTTGAATACACTTAATCAATTTAATAGCGATGACAACAACCCGGAATTTCAGAAAACTTGCAGCAGTAGCTTTCGCATCCGCATTATTGGGCGGAACCTCCTATGCTACCTACGAACATTTTGGCAAACCAGATACGATTTCAACGTGGGTCAATAACGCGACCCCGTTTGTTAAAGCCCGGCTGGATGCCAAGTCGGGGGCTGCCGCCAACGGCGCCACCGCGATGATCCCCGCCGACTTTTCATTTGCCTCCAAAAAAGCCACCGCGGCAGTGGTACATATTAAATCAACCTTGAAGCCTGAACGAACAGTGAGTCAAATGCAAATACCGGAAGAGTTCAGGGATTTCTTTGGCGGCCGCAGCCCGTTCGGTCAGCAAGCGCCCGAGGGTAAAATGGAGAAACCCCAAGCCACCGGTTCGGGCGTGATCATCAATCCCGACGGCTATATCGTGACCAACAACCACGTGATTCAAGGCGCGGAAACGTTGGAAGTGACCCTCGCCGACAAGCATACCTACAAAGCCAAGGTAATAGGCAGCGACCCGAACACCGACATCGCGCTGATCAAGATCGACGCGAAGAATCTGCCGGCATTGTCGTTCGGTAACTCCGAGAATGTCGAAGTAGGACAATGGGTATTGGCGGTGGGTAACCCCTACAACCTGACGTCGACTGTCACCGCGGGCATTGTGAGCGCGAAAGGACGCAGCATTAATATCCTCGGCGAGAATGCCAAAGCTCCCATCGAGTCGTTCATCCAGACCGACGCGGCTGTGAATCCCGGTAACTCCGGTGGTGCGTTGGTGGACTTGAATGGTAACCTCATCGGCATCAATACTGCCATTGCCAGCCAGACAGGCTCATTTGCAGGTTATTCGTTCGCCGTTCCTTCGAGCATTGCGCACAAAGTGGTGGAGGACATTTCCAAGTTCGGCTCCGTACAGCGCGGGTACCTGGGTGTAGGGATCAGCGAAGTGGATGCGGCGAAAGTCAAATCATTTGACCTGAAAGTGGACGAGGGCGTGCGCATCGAGAATTTCGCGGATGAAAGTGCGGCCAAAGAAGCCGGCATCAAAATAGGTGACGTGATTACCAAAATCGACGGCCACGACATTACCAGCGTACCGCAATTGCAGGAAGCCATCGCCCAACATAAACCATCCGACAAAGTAACTGTCAATGTGAATCGCGACGGCGTCGACAAAGTGGTTTCCGTGACATTGAAAGGCATTTCCGAACCTTCGATAGCCGACCGTTCGTCTTCCGCTGTGATGGAGCAACTGGGTATCGAACTGAAAGACCTGACCAACCAGCAGAAAAAAGAATACGGAATCGGTGCCGGTGCACAGGTAACGGCCATCAATGCAGGCAAAATCCGCCAGGGTACCGATATGGAGGAAGGTTTTGTGATTACCAAAATTGATAAAACACCGGTTGCCAATGCCCGTGAAGCAGTGAAAATGCTGCAAGGCAAAAAAGGCGGGGTGATGATCGAAGGGCTTTATCCCGGCAACGATGAAACCCAATATTTCGCAATTGGATTGTAGTAAACCCGGGCTTTCCGGGAGGCTCCCGGAAAGCCCTTTAAAGTGACTCATTGACATGAAAAAGAATCTGATTTTGTTGGGAATGCTGACTGTGCTGGGCAGTGTGGTGCTCGCGCAAAGTCCCCAACAGCCGACTTCCGGCAAGGCATTAACTTATAACTGGATTGTCCCCGACATGAAAACCAATCAGAATCCGATGTACGCCAGCTCTTTATCGCGTCACCGCATTCAGATTGCTTTCGATAAGGCGCTGGAAAGCCGGGGGCTCACGCGCAACACCCAGCACCCTGACCTGCTCCTGCAATTCCACACCTATACGCAGCGCGTACGCAAGAACTACTACGGTGGCGGGGCTTATCCATTTGGCGCTTACCCGATGATGGGCTGGGGCCGCTACGGCTGGGGATATCCTTATTATGGTGGTTTCGGCGGCTATGGTTACGGCGGTTACCCCTATTCCACCACCGCCACCGACGGTACGCTCATCCTCGACGTGGTGGATACCAAAACCGGGGATATTATCTGGCAAAAAGCGATTTCCGGTGATGTGAGCAATCCAAACCGGCTTGAAAAACAGATCAATAAAGGAGTTAAGAAGTTAATGAAAAGCTTCCCTGTGTCATGAAAACGCTTCAATATTTCGCCGCTATTCTGCTCTCCGCCGCCAGCCTCACAGGCTACGGCCAGGATGATCAAATGGTTAGTAATGCGCAACAAAACATTGTCACTGACCAAAGCCTGCTCAAAGCCATTGCACCTTACAATGACGACGTCCGCAATGATATCCTCGTAGCTACCCAATACCCCGATGTGCTTGGCAAGCTTGCCGGGATCCGGGAAAAAAGCAGCGCGGGATTCCAGCAAATCATTCAAAATTACGCTCAAAAGAAACAAAACTGGTTTTACGAAGTCAGCCGGTATCCCGACCTGATGCATAAACTGGCAATGCTTCCGCGTAAAACTTCGCACGAGACGATCGACGGTATGCTGGCGAATGTGAACCCCTCCCCCGAGCTGAAAGAAGCTGCCTGGAAGTTGTATAACAACCACCATGGCGACCTGGTGGCAGTCGACAACCTCAACGAAGAAGCAAGCTCATCCTTCCAGAGCATGATCGCGTTGCTGGACCCCGATGCCCAGCACGCATTTAAAACCCTGGAAGAAATGCCGGACGTGTTATCGCTCCTGAACGACCACTCCGACCTGGTGACCCGATTGGGTGAGCGTTTCAAGGACAACCCGGCCGACGTACGCAACGACCTCGCGGGCATTCATGACCAGATGGAGGCCCAAAACAAAGAGGAACTGGCCGCCTATCAGGACGAGCTGAAACAAAATCCGCAGGCCATGCAGGAACTTAACCAGGCTTCGCAAGAATACGCGTCGCAGGGAGGTTACAGCTACCCCGCGCCCACCGGCGACAAGGTGGTCAACTACGGCAGCCCTTATTCCTACTGGTTTGGCTATCCTTACTGGTACGGTTCGCCGATGTGGTATCCTGGCTTGTATGGCTATGGTTCCGGCTTCTATTTCGGCCTGGGTGGCTATCCAATGGTTTACGCAATGCCGTCATTGGGCTTTTCGAGATGGTTCTTCGGAGGCGCCTACCGGTATTACCCGCACCTGTACCGCCAGTACGACCACTACTACCACACCATCGCCCCACGGAATTATATGTATTCGCCGAGAACCGCATTCATCGGTTCGGCAGCGAGACACTTCAATCCGTCGACCGGCTCCCGGTCCTACCTGTTCGACAGAGGCCAGGGTATGCGTTCAGCTCCGCGCTCGATAAATGCGCAAAGCTACCGGTCGATGCCCCGGAGTAATTCGTTCAGCGCCCCATCCCGGTCGTATGGATCTTTTGGAGGCAGAACTTTTAATGGCGGCGGCGGGGGATTTAGCCGGGGTGGTTTTAGTGGTGGTGGCTTCCGCGGGGGAAGACGGTAAAGCAACACAGAGTTAGAGGCTAAAAGCCGGTACCAGTCCGAACTCGTACCGGCTTTTACTTTGGTGGAAATGTTTTGTAAACATCGCCACGAACACCTATCGTTATGATGATGATGTCTGGCGCAATGTATTCAACACCCATTCGATATTGACCGATACGAATCCGATAATAATGATGACCGACTTTCTGCCCCCGAATACGGACGTAGTCGACACCTGCCGCTTCCAAAGTGCTGGCCCATTCCAACTTATTGATTATAGCCTGGGTAGCCCGTTGAACATTGGTTGGTAGTCGTGTAAATTCCCTGATAAATGAGTTTTTATAGACTATTTCCATCCCATCAGCTTAGAAAATTCTTCATGGGTAATGGTCTCCTCGCCTTGCCGCGCGTCCATTTCGAGAGCCAACAAATAGTCCTGCACATCATCATTATCGATAATATAAGCCAGTTTTCTGATCTCCTCCAATGTGAAGGTCTTCCGTTTTTTCTTGGCTGAGAAGTTGACGGTCGTCAATCCCAACTTGCCGGCCAGGTAATCATTCCGATACCCCGAAACCTCAATGAGTTCTCCAATATTCATAACAATGCGTTCGTAAAGTTTTACAGTTTCATTCATCATGATCAAGGAACTTTGAGTAGATTATAGAATACAAATATAGATGCAAATGTCAACAAAATTGTTATATATCATCTACAAAACATCACCTGGGCGCTAATCTGTCACCTCGCCGGATGGAAATCACGAATTATCCGCGCATCTTTACTCCCGAACCTTTACACTTTACTATCTATCATGCAGATCAGCGATCTCAAAATCCTCTTTTTCGACATTGGCGGCGTCCTTTTGAGTAATGGATGGGGCCATGAATCCCGTCTTCTGGCGGCGGAGAAATTCGGCCTCAATTATAAGGAAATGGACCAACTCCATAATTTCATCTTCAATGTCTACGAAATCGGGAGTGTGAATCTCGATCAGTACCTCGACACCGTGATATTCAATCACCCGCGCGACTTCGTCCGGGAAGATTTCAAAGAATTCATGTATTCGCAGTCGGTGGAGCTGCCCGGCATGCTGGCGTGGCTCAAAGAATGGAAAAAGGATTGCGGTTTCCGCATCATTTCCATCAATAATGAAGGTAAAGAACTGAACGATTACCGCATTCAGAAGTTCAAACTGCATACTTGCTTCGATGCATTCATTTCTTCCTGCGAAGTAAAAATGCGCAAGCCCGATCCGCGGATATTCGAGCTTGCCATGGGGATCGCACAGGCAACACCGAGCCAATGCGTGTATTTCGACGATCGCATTATGTTCGCCAATATGGCCAAAACACTCGGGCTGCGTGCCTTCCAGCACACCAGTTTCGAATCGACGAAGGAGATTCTCGAAGAACTGAAAAAAGAACAGTTCGACCGCTTCGGTCCCCCGCGTTGATCAGAATGTACGGTCGTCGGCGGAGGGCCCGTAAATAGAAGGAACGGCAATTTCGTTCAGCCGCATGTACACGGTGAGCTGGCCACGGTGGTGCACCCAGTGATTGATCGTAGAGCCGACTCCCTCACGTTTGGGCTGGGTAAATAGTACCTGGCCCTGCCGTTTGAGATAAAACGGGGCATCGAGTTCATCATCGGTAATGCCCGCAAGCGATTTTTGGGCGCCCTTGAAAACTTCCTCATAGTGGTCAAGCAATTCCTTGCTGGTAGAGAACTCGAATCGTTTGTAAGTGGCAAAATCAACTTCGCCCTCCTCAACCATAAAAGTGATCCAAAGGGGAATTTCAGCCACCAAAAGCGCGAGGTAGCCCATCTCCATGGAAGTAGGGTGCGGCTTGTAGCTAAATAATGCCACCGGAAACCTTTCCAGGCATTTGCGGGTCGAAGTATACTCTGCTTCCAGCTCTTTGATGTAGGCATCTACTAAGGTCCTGTTGCTCATAGTATTGTTCGTTTTTTCTCATATCCTTTAAAAAACAATGCCGGTAGCTATGATTAACATACGTCAATCTCGGTCTCACGAGGCGTCGCAGAAGAAAAAGTAAAAATCCCTTACCCGGATGTATAAAACCCCAGATATTCGCGGGCTGTATATGCCAATTCAACCGACCGTGAAGCAGTCGGCGGAGCGGGTTACGTACCAGGAATTTCTTCCGGATAGCGCATTGCAGGGCTTTATTTACTGCTATTGGCAATTGCGTACCACTGCCCCGCTGAATGAACCTTTTCTCTACCGCGTGGTCGCCGATGGCTGTATCGATATCTTCTTCGAGCTGCATAATCCCGCCGAAAATTTTGTAATGGGCTTCTGCAAAAAGTACACAGAGTTTCCGCTCGAAAACAGTTTTGACTACGTGGGCATACGTTTTTTACCCTCGATGTTTCCGCAACTATTCAAAATCAATGCTTCCGAACTGAGCAATCGCTTCGAAAACCTGGGCGTTGTAATACCCGGCACAGCGCAATTCATTGCCACGGCATTTGAGCCGGAGTTACCTCTGGCAGAGATCAAGCGCAGGCTTGACGATTATTTCCTGCATTGGATAGCGGACGTTAATTTCAATCACGATCCCCGTTTGTATGGGGCATTAGCCATGATCCTCCAAAATTTCGGTGTGTTGAATGTCGAAAAAGACCTCGACACCGGGCTCAGTCCACGCCAACTCCGACGGCTCTTCGAATATTACATCGGCGACTCGGCCAAAACGTTCAGCCAGGTGGTGCGTTTCCAGAATATCCTCCGTGCCAAGCCCTCCCAGCAAAGCCTCCGCGAGAACAAGTTGTTTTACGACAACGGTTATTACGACCAGGCCCATTTCATCAAGGAGTTCAAAAATCTTTACGGCGTGACGCCCGGCAAAGCATTCGGAAGGTGACTTTGTCCGTTTTTTACAATCCTGCCTCGCTGTCCGGGCCGATATTTGCATCATCAACAAAACGAACAGCATGATGAAACGGCTCCTTTCACTATTCGTATTGGTCTGCATCTGTGCCAATGCATTCTCCCAAACCAGTCCATCCACTCAAACTAAAGACAAAATGAAACTGAACGCAGGTATTGTCACTTCCAAACTGGCTGAAACCAAAGCATTTTACACCCAGACACTTGGCTTTGGGGTCACATTCGAAAACGAGTTTTACCTGCTGCTCCACACGCCGGGCGGTGCGTCGGAGCTCAGCTTCCTCCTGCCCGAACATCCTTCGCAACAGCCCTTGTTTCACAACGCATTTCAGGGACAAGGCATGTATCTGACCATCGAGGTAGACGACGTCGACAAACTTTACAAAGAACTCCAAAACAAAGGCGTACCGATCAAAATCGATATCCGTGACGAGCCCTGGGGCGACAGGCATTTCGCGATCCAGGACCCTAATGGCATCGGGATCGATCTTGTGAAGTATTCGCCGCAAGGGAAGTAGCCCTCCCCATACCATGCTGGTGCCCTAAAATCACCTGCATGGTATTTTCAGTAAATCCCAAGCGACCACTTTCCAGGATTCCCTTTATTTGCAAAAAATTCGAACAAAGATTTTCAAACAACAGTTTAGAAGAAAGAACTACGCAAATAATGAACGACCACATTACCAGAATCCAGCAGAACATCGAGCCCCTGCGGCAGCAGATTATCCAGCACAAAGTTTATTCGGTTATCAATGACATCGAGGACCTTAAAGTATTCATGAAATACCATGTGTACGCGGTCTGGGATTTTATGTCGTTGCTAAAATCACTCCAGAACAGCCTTACCTGCACATCTGTACCCTGGTTTCCGACCGGAGATGGCGAAACCCGCAATCTTATCAACGAGATCGTAGCCGGAGAAGAATCAGATGTGGATAGCGAGGGAAATTTCAAAAGCCATTTCGAACTCTACCTCGATGCCATGGCCCAATGCGGCGCCGACACCACTGAAATTGGGCGGTTTATCACCACCCTGCGCGAGACGGGCGACTTTGAAAAAGCATTCGATACAGCAGGAACACCCGAAAAAGCCCGTGAATTTGTCCGTTTCACTTTCGATACCATCAGCACGCGCAAGGATTACCTGCAAGCAGCCATTTTTACCTTCGGGCGGGAGGATCTCATTCCGGGCATGTTCATGTCGATTATCGAGGATATCCACCGCAATTTCCCCGACAGTATTTCCATTTTTAAATACTACCTTGAACGCCATATCGAAGTCGACGGCGACCACCACAGCCACCTCGCGCTTCGCATGACCGCTAACCTCTGCGAAAAGAACGAGGCGTTCTGGCAAGAAGCAGAACAGGCCACGATCGCCTCCCTCGAAAAGCGTATTGCATTATGGGATGGTGTTTATGAGGAAATAGCGGTAGAAAATATTACAAAGTAAGACGGACACATCATCATGTCTATTTCAAAAGAATCCGAACTGACCGGCATGCAGGAAGCCAGCCGTGCGGTAGCTACTACTTTACGTGCTATGCGTGAGCATGCGAAGCCCGGTATGACGGCCAAGGAACTCGACGATTTCGGCGGAGAAATGCTGAATAGCCTCGGCGCGAAATCCGCCCCGAAGCTTACCTATGGCTTTCCGGGCTGGACCTGCATTAGTGTCAACAACGAGGTAGCGCACGGCGTACCTTCCGAAACAAAGGTCCTGCAAGAAGGCGATTTGGTAAATATCGACGTTTCGGCCGAATTGAATGGGTTCTGGTCCGATAACGGCGGTTCGTTCGTTTTGGGCGAAGATATTCACGGGCACAACAAGCTGGTGAATGCTTCGAAACGGATCCTGAGCAAAGCACTCAGTCAAATCAAGGGCGGCGTAAGGATTGCCGACATCGGACGGCTGATCGAAACCGAAGCCAAACGCTCCGGCTACAAGGTGATCAGAAACCTGGCGGGCCACGGCGTTGGGCGCAGCCTGCACGAGGAACCGCATGAAATTGCCAACTTCTACGATCGGTACAATACGACCCGCTTCCGCAAAAACAGTGTGGTGGCTATCGAAACGTTCATTTCAACCGCCTCCACAAACGCGGCTACCGAGCGCGACGGCTGGACGCTCGTAGGCTCGCGCGGCGGGTATGTGGCGCAGCACGAGCACACGATCATCGTCACGGACGGCAAACCCGTGATCCTCACGGCCATGAATGGAATTTTCGATTGATTAAGACCAAAATCCCTGCACCTGGATCCCTAGCGGCGAGTCATTCCTTTTTTTGAGCTCTTTCCGCAAACGGATGCAGGTGGGGATATGCCCTGAAATATAGATGTTCGAATTGGCCAGCTGCCTGTCGCTGGTCCATTTGAGCATCGAATGCAGTCCTCCGTCACCGTTCTTCTTCACCGGCTGGATATTCCAGTTGAAATATTCTTTAAACTCCTCGCGGTGATTTTCGTGGGCGATCGTGATCGCGCCGCTGATTTTACGCGTACCGGCCAGCTGCTGCAGAGCCAGGTAATGGCCAATGCTGCTCATATCCCCCAGAACGACCATTTCTCCCCCATAGGTAGGCCGGTGCATGGTCGCGCCCACGCCCACGTATGTAATGCGGTCGCCTGTGCGCAGCGAGCGTATCCATTGCGCGCCGGGACCGTCCTGTTCGGCGTTGATGTATAAGGTGCAGGTACGGATATCCTCATCCCAGCCGGCGGGCGTATAATCGCGGTAAATTCCATCTCCGACCCGAACTTTAATATGCTGGACACGTTTCCAGCCACTCATGTCCATTTCGGGAAAATGGACGTCCACTTCAAAAAAGGTAGCAGGTTCCCAGGCCCGTATCGCAAGTACAGTTCCTGTTTTTCCAAAGGCATTTTCGAGCAAGTGCAGCGCTTTCTGTTTGATGATGTTCATTTTTCTTGCGATTGGATGGTGTTGTTCCATGGCTGACGATCCAGCCGAAATTTTACTTTACAAAACAACACGCCCGCGCGAAGGAAATAAAGGGCAAAAGAGGGGTAATCATTGGACAAATCGCGGTTTTTCCGGAAACTATAAATTCCGGAACTCCTCCCTGAACTGCCCGGCCGATTTACCCGCAACCTTTCTAAACAGTCGTGAAAAGTAGGTATGGTCTTCGTAACCCAACCCGAATGCAATTTCTTTAATGCTCAAATCGGTGTAATAAAGCAGTCTTTTAGCCTCCATCATCACTTCGTTTTGAATCCAGTGGCTCACGGGCTGCCCGGACGTTTCTTTTACAACCTCGTTCAGATAGGACGAAGTGATGCTGAGCATCCCCGCGTATTCCGAGGGACTTTTCACAGTTTTGAAGTGTTGCGATAAAAGTTTGCGAAACTGCGAAGTAATGACCGACGGACGCGTATGTACGGTCCGCTGCAAAATCTCCTTTTCAAAAAGCGAAGTAAAAATGCCCAGGCACGTTTTCAGCATCGATTGCATCACCGGATGTCCATACTGTGCGGGCGCCTCGTAAAATCCCAGCAGCAGATGGAGGCTTCGCGTCAGCAAGTCAGCTTGTTCCTGGTCCAGACTGATCGGGAAACCATGCAAGGCATATTCCTCCACTACGGCGCGGTGGTGATCGTCGAGCAAGCTCATATCCACGCCCAGAAACCAGCCATACGAACCTTCCGTTTCGAGCGGATAATGCACCTGCCCCGGCATAATGCAAAACACCCCGCTGCCTCTCAGCTCAACCTCCCGAAAATCGACCATCAGCCGCGCATGGCCGTCTTCCTGGAAGAAGAAATTCCCGTGATCGTCGCGGTGCGCGTCCATATGCGGCGCATTCACCCGGTTCATCCGGTCGATGCGGTGCAGGGAAATGCCCAGGGCCGACTCATTGCTGAGATAATGCAGGGGAATGCTCTTTTTGGGCATAAGTAGTCGACAGTTTTACGGAGCGATCGAGCAGATCGGTCGCCTGCAGTATTTTGTTTTTCAGGAAATAGGGATAATCAGGGTGCTCTTTCAAAAAACTCTGCGCGATCTGCGCGGCTTCTCGCGACGAATGCCCGGCAAACGTGTTATGCAACCAACGCGTCGGAAAGAAAATATCGCCCGTAAGCTGGATTTCCTGCAAAAGGTCGAGCGATGGCCGCAGGTATTTCAATGCGCTTTGGGCCCGCAGCGGATGGTGCAGGTAGGTTAGGGCATCCAGCACCCAGGCCTCCTTTTCTCGGTTTTCCTCCTTTTTTAATGTCTCAAAAAACGCATCGCGTTCCGCCTCGCTTGCGCTCAACGCGGGTATCACAAACTGCATTCGTGCCTTCCGGTCGGGATTCTTCGTCGCATTCAACTGGCTTTTCAGGATAGCTTTCCCATCCCCTTTTCCCTTCAATGCCAGCTCGTAAGCCAGGGAAATTTTGTCTTCCTCCGAGAGTACCAGGCCCTTCACTTCCAGTTTGCCGGTCCAGAGCCCTTGCATTTTTTGCCAGCCGTCGTCCGTCAGCGCCAGCGATTTGAATGCCCGGAAATAGGATGTCTGAATGCCTTTGTCTTTGGTACTGTTCAAAAGTGCCCAAATTTCGCTTTCAGCACGTGTCTGATAGGCGACCCGTTGGTCTGCGTTCAGGAATACCCACCAGTCACTTTGAAGGTTACCGAGCAAAAAGTCAACCAAAAGCGGATTTTGTTCTTTGGGTAATGCATTCAAAATGTAATTCACCAGCTTCTCCGGCCCCGGGCCGTCGCCGCGCAACAGCCCTTCCCAGCTATTCACCAGCATAGCCCCTTTGAAAACCGGATCGGACACTTCCGCATTGCCGTAATGTGTAAAGAACCACGCTTTGGAAGCGGTATCCATTTTAAAATAGCCATACCCCGTCCCGTCATTATTGGGAAAAACCAGCTGCCCGTTTTGCAGGGTCTTCAAAACCAGAGGTTGCTCCCACACGCGCCCTGAAACCGAATCTTTCTGCTGCGCCAGCTTGCCCGACTCGCTAACGTACTCCGGCATGCCGGGCGTTTTCACCCAAACATTGCTCCAAGCAGTAATATCTTCCGGTGAACGCTTGTCGATAATGCCGATCAGATCGTCCCAACGGGCATTTCCGAAGGAGAACGTTTTCAAATATTCGCGCAGACTTTCCTGCATCATTTTCTCCCCGATCTTCCGCTCCAACTGTCGCATTACAATCGGTGCTTTCATATAAATGATAGCTCCGTAGAGGGTCCCGGCATTTTTGAGGTTCCCCAACTGCTGTAAAATCGGGTTGGTACCGGCCGTGCGGTCTACTTCATAGGCATTGGGATAATGCGCCAGCAAAAAACGCAGCTCGTGGTTGATCTCCGGGAAACTGGGATGGACAATCTTGGCGGCCATAAAGTTTGCGAACACCTCTTTCAGCCACACGTCGTTAAACCAGTCCATCGTAACCAGGTCGCCAAACCACATGTGCGCCGACTCATGTGCGATCACACTCGCGCGGGCCATGCGCCGGTTCACCGATGCATTTTCATCCAGAAAAAGGGCCGGCTCATTGTAAAAAATAGCACCCGGATGCTCCATTCCTCCATACTGGAACGACGGCAGCAGTACAAAATCAAATTTCCCAAACGGGTAATCAATATTCGTGTAGTCTCCCAGCCAGGCCAGCGATTTCTCGTGGAGCTGAAAAACTTCGTCACGGTTGCGGTTTACTTTCGTGGTATCGGTTTCGCGGTAGTACATCGTCATTTCGCGGCCATCCACCACACGCGTTTCCTTGAAAAACTTACCCGCAGCGAATGCGAAGAGGTACGAGCTCACCGGCTTCGTCTCGCCGAATCGGTACACATTCTTGCTATTTTCGACGGTTTTAGCACGCAGCTTACCGTTTGAAACAGCCTCCCAATCTTCCGGCGTTTTCAAAGTCAGCTGATAAGAAGCTTTCAGGTTCGGCTGGTCGAACAAGGGAAAACAAGTCGAAGCGCGGTCGGGAACAAAAAGCGTATACAAGTAATCTTCACTCCTGTTCAGCGACAAATCTCCGGCGATAAAATCAATCCCGACCTCATTTTTGCCCTTATTCAAATGCTTTGCGTCGATGACAATATGTTCATTGACAAACTGATAATCGACTTTTTCGCCACCCACGCGCACCTCCTGCAAATGACTGGCATCCACATTAAAATCAAGCACAAGCGCCGAATCGAGTGCATTCAGGCGAAATGCAACGGTCTCTTTTCCTATGATTTTTCCCGCCTTACCTGCCGGGATATCCAGTTCGATATGGTACTGAATGCTGTCGATATGCTGCTTGCGGTATTGATTGAGGGCGAACGAGACGCCTTTTTCAGGGGCGGGGCCATGCGGGCGCGTGCAGGCAAAGGCCACGAAAATCGCAGCCGTATAGAGAATGAAGGAGCGTATGAAAGTCATTGGATTAAGGATACGCCCAAAAATAGCATATCCATTTTAATACTGGACAAATCTTGCTTCGCATTCCGTTACGAAACGTAACATTTTGTATATTGCTTCAAAAAATTTGCACACTATGAACGAAATGGAGGTTCGCATGCGGATCGCTTCGCTCCGACAATACTTGCGCGATTTTCAGCATCAGATGACAACTGAACAGATCGACCAAGTGTTGGACGTAATATCAAAGTTAATGCAGGTGCTCGAAGAGTTAGAAAAAAGGAAAAGGTAGCAATATCATGCATATGAAAACATTCACAGAATCAGGTCCGGACGAGCTCGAAGTGCTGCTCCAAGCGGCAAGGGAAACTTTGGAAAAAGCCCAGAACTATCTATCGAAGGATGGTAAAATTTACGAACTGCACGATTGGGTGACCGTAGCCGAATATTGCAGGCGCTTTAACATCCCTAATACACAAACGGTTAGCAACTGGATCAAACGAGGCATTATTCCGGCGGAGGATATGGTGATCATTGAAGAACTTAACAACACGCGCCTCATTAAAGCCATTCCTTATCAGGAAGAAAAGGTTGCTCATAGCAACTAACAGCATTGCATTTCAAAAACTCGAACATGAACCACTTTAATAAGCTCTTTCTTTTCACATCACTCCTTTATACCAATTACCTGCAAGCCCAATCCCTCGCTCCGCTGACCGTCGAGAAAATCATGCGGGACCCGAAAATGTGGATCGGGACATCTCCGAGCGACATCACCTGGGGCGATGATTCGAAAACGGTGTATTTCAATTGGAATCCCGACAAAAACCCTTCCGATTCACTGTATGCCTATTCGCTTGCAGGCAAGAAAATCAGCAAAGTGGCCCCGGCCGATCGAAGGCGTATGCCCGGCAAAAACGGTATTTATAACCGCGCCCGTTCGATGCGCCTCTACGAAAAGAACGGCGACATTTTTATCGTAAATTACAAGGATTTCGCGATCCGCCAGCTTACCAATACGACCGAACGCGAAACCAGCCCCGTATTCAGCGGCGATGAAACCGCCGTCATCTTCGAGCGGACCAATAACCTTTTCAGCATTTCACTCACTTCCGGACTTGTCAGCCAGCTGACCGATTTCAAATCAGGCACCAAAAAGCCGGAGAGCCAACCCGGCGGGCAGGAGAAATTCCTGAAAGCCGATCAGCTGGCTATGTTTGAGGTTTTGAAAGAAAGAAAAGACAAGAAAGACGCAGGCAAGAAGGTTACCGAGGCCGACAAACCAGCCAGGCCGAAGGAAATTTACCTCGGCGATAAAAACGTAACAAATCCACAGGCGAGCCCCGACGGACGGTTCGTTACGTACGGGCTGGTGCAAATGGACAAAAGCGCCAAATCGACGATTGTGCCGAATTACGTAACGGAGAGCGGGTTCACTGAGGATATCCCGGCCCGGACGAAAGTCGGGGCACCTGCTTCCGAGAACGAGTTTTGGGTATATGATGTAAAAAAAGACACCGCCAGGAAGGTGTCGACAGCGGATATTCCAGGCATCTACGACAAGCCGGACTACCTCAAAGACTACCCCAAACTCGATACCGCCTGGAAGAAAAAGGAACGGAAGGTGATCTTCCACGGACCATTCTGGTCGGATAACGGGCAGCATGCCGTGGTGGTAATCCGTTCGCTCGATAGCAAAGACCGCTGGATCATGTCTTTCGACCCGGCGACGCTTTCCCTCAAACTCCTCGACCGCCAGCGTGATGAAGCGTGGATCGGCGGACCGGGCGTGGGCGGGTATCCGCAAAGCGCCGGGGAAATAGGCTGGCTCGACGATCAGACGATCTACTTCCAGAGCGAAGCCACAGGTTACTCACATTTGTATGCGTTTAATATTGCCACCGGGAAGAAAATCGCGCTGACTTCCGGGAAGTTTGAGGTGCAGAATGTGGTACTTTCGAAAGATAAAAAGACTTTCTACCTCATTACCAACGAAGTACACCCCGGCGAGCAGCACGTGTACCGCATGCCCGTAACCGGAGGCGCTCGTACGCGCCTCACGCACACGCCCGGCGCGCACGAGATGACGCTTTCGCCTGACGAAAAGACCCTTGCGATCCGCTTTTCTCAAAGCACCGCGCCGTGGGAGCTCTATTTGCTGGATCATACGACCGAAAAAAACGTGAAACCGGTTCAGATTACCCGTTCCGTTTCCGCCGAGTTTTTCTCCTACCCGTGGCGCGAAGCGAAGGTCGTGACCATCAACGCCGGTGACGGCCAGGACATTTATGCCCGGGTTTACGAACCGAAGCAATCGAACGGCAAGGCGGTCATTTTTGTCCATGGAGCGGGCTACTTGCAGAATGCCCATAAATGGTGGAGCCAGTATTTCAGGGAATATATGTTCCATAACCTCCTCACCGACAAAGGTTACACCGTGCTCGACATGGATTACCGCGCGAGCTCAGGCTATGGCCGCGACTGGCGCACAGGCATTTACCGCTTCATGGGCGGCAAGGATCTCACCGACCACACCGACGGCGCACAATGGCTAGTGAAAACCTACGGTGTCGACCCCAAAAAGATCGGTATTTACGGCGGCTCCTATGGCGGGTTCATTACATTGATGGCATTGTTTACGACCCCCGATGTGTTCACGGCCGGTGCTGCATTGCGCCCCGTTACCGACTGGGCCGCATACAACCAGTCGTACACGGCCAATATCCTCAACGAGCCGCAAGCCGATAGCCTGGCTTACCGCAAAAGCTCCCCCATTTACCATGCGGCCGGTTTGAAAAACAACCTGCTGATCTGCCACGGAATGGTGGACGTGAATGTGCATTACCAGGACGTGGTGCGTCTCTCGCAACGGCTGATTGAACTGGGCAAAAACAACTGGGAGCTCGCTTCTTACCCCATGGAGGACCATGGATTTGTGGAAGCATCGTCGTGGACCGACGAGTACAAGCGCATTTTGAAGCTGTTTGAAGAGAAGTTGTAGCCGCCCAGTGAGTAAATTCTAAAATTTCCAACCCTTATATCCTGCATAAAAAACGAAAACAACATGAACCGAAATTTCCCGAAGCTGAAAAGCATCTTCCTCGGCCAGGTGCTCGCCCTTGCATTCACCGGTCTCGCATACGCGCAAGTGGGCGTCGGCGTAAAAGCCCCCAAAGGCGCAGAAGTATACCTTGACGGCAGCCGCAAGATGCTGGATGAAAAATGGATTTACTGGGAAGGTCCACGCTTTGCAGCTAAGCCACCGATCAAATGGACGGTTGTGAATGACCCAGTCGACAAAGGCACCGTCATCAACTGTAATGATCCGGCATCCGCGGGAGGCTTGTATGGTTCGGCGGATATTGTTACCAAAAAGCAATTCAAGGATTTCCGCGCGCATGTGGAATTTCTAATCACCAAACCAGGCGGCAACAGCGGTGTTTACCTGCAAAACCGTTACGAAATCCAGGTGCTCGACGGAGATACGACTTCCCACGGGATGGGTGCGGTGATCAATGAGTCGAAATCACCTTACTATGCCTACAATGGCATCGGAAAGTGGAATTCGTATGATATTCTGTTCCGTGCGGCGCGTTTCAAGGATGGAAAACTGGTAGAGCAGCCTATGGTAACCGTCTATTTCAATGGTAAAAAAGTACATACCAATCAGAAGATTAGCCAGGTTTGGGGCGGCAAAAACTCAGGAATCGATGGCGGTAATGACGGCGGCAAGGGCATTACCGATACTCCCGGCGGCCTGAAATTGCAATCAGAAGGCCACGATGTATATTACCGCAATATCTGGATCAAAGACGTGGAACTGGCAAAGCCGGATACCAATTTCTAAGACACACAATAATCACCTATGGATCACAGAGTAGTTTTCGATTTTGCCATTGAATTTACCAACGGCGGAGGCATTCAGGGACAGGATTTCCGACTCGATATTGCCGGAGAAACAATCACCGATGCAGAGCTGGCTGACTACATCATCAAAGACCTGCGGCTGTTGATGGTTGGAAAAGTTGACATCCTCAACAAGTTTTACATTCAGGAAAAACACAAACGCCAGCCCGTAAACTTGCCTTCGCCGGAACTGCTCGTTGACCTGAGCCATACTATTTTCGATGGATTGATTACCTACAAAGGCCTTCCGGCACCGGTCATCTGTGATTTTCTAAGCCGCGAAGATTCTATCGGCAAATACGAGGAAGGTACCTCGTTCCAGATCGGCAAAATCGAAATGGTGAGCAACACGGGCACTTATATCGACTGCCCCTTTCACCGCTATGCCCATGGAAAAGATCTTTCGGAGGTTGAGTTGGAGGCTTTTGCAAACCTGGATGCGATCACGATCAATGCAACGGACGCGCTGGAAATAGGGATTGAATTTTTCCAAAACCTGGAAATCCGGAACAAGGCTGTTATTGTAAACACAGGCTGGTCGAAAAACTGGAATACGGAAGCCTATTTCGAAAACCACCCGTTCCTTACGCGTGAAGCGGCCGAATACCTGCGCGACTGCGGTGTAAAATTGGTAGGAATCGACAGCCACAACATCGACGACACCCGCGGCAACAGCCGCCCGGTACACACCATCTTGCTAGGCGCCGAAATCCTGATCGTCGAGCATCTTTGTAACCTGGAAAAACTGCCGGTATCAGGCTACCTTTTCAGCGCAGTGCCGCCGAAGTTCAAAGGCGTGGGTACATTTCCGGTACGGCCGTTTGCTACATTATCCAAAGCCTAATTCTTACTTGGGGTAAGAATAAAAACGGGATTGTCGTGCTGACAATCCCGTTTTTATTTATACTTCCAGCTTACTTTTTCTTATAAGCAATTTTAAAAATAGTCCCATTGAGGTCGTCGGTCACGTACAGCGCGCCATCGGGCCCCTGTGCGAGCCCGCATGGGCGGTGCTGAATCGGGCCGGTGGGTTTGGCGAGGTCGGTACCTGCGAAATTATCGGCAAAAATCTCCCATTTACCCGGTTTGCCATTCACAAACGGTACAAATGCCACGAGGTAGCCTTTTTTCAGTTCTGATGACTGGCTGTGGAACGCAATGAAAGCCCCGTTGCGGTACCGCGCCGGGAACATATTGCCCGTGTAGAACATCAATGCATTCGGTCCCAAATGCGCCGGGAAAGCTACGATTGGATTGATCGCCTTTTCTCCGCCCGTCTTCTTTCCGTCACCACCATATTCAGGCGCAAGCATTTTCTTGTTCTGGAAATGGTCGTAATAAATGTACGGCCAACCCGCATCGTCGCCCTCTTTCAGACGATAAAGCGTTTCGGATGGCAGCTCGGCGCTGTGCTTCGGAGTATAATATTGCGGGTACATATCATCGAACTTCCCGCGGCCGTGCGTAGTCGCATATAAGGCATTGGTTTTATTGTCCCAATCGATCCCCACTGCGTTTTTCACGCCCGTGGCATAACGCGTACCGTCGGAAAACTGCTGATTGAGCTGTCCGGCCTTGAAACGCCAGATCCCGCCTGCCGAATCGAGGATCGAGCAGGGCGACATACCTTTCGCAGAGCCTGCCGCACGGCAGTTGTCGTTATAGGAGCCTACGGTTACGTAAATGTTGCCTTTGTTATCCAGGGCAAGAGGCTTTGCATTGTCGCGTCCATGGTCGGTAAGTCCGCTGATAATGCTCTCCGGCTTGTCAAAATCGATGATTTCGTCCTTTTCATTCAGCTTATATCTGAAAACGCCTTTGTTGGAAGAGCTGTACAAAAAACCGTCTTTGATGGCAATGCCCGTACCGGGATAATCGCCGAAAAGTTTCTGCTCGTCGATGGCGCCGTCGCCATTGGTGTCGCGCAGGCGGTAAATACCCTTGCCATCTTTCAGTTTGGAGAGCTTCACATACATGTCGCCGTTTTTACCCACTACCATATGCCGGGTAGCGCCCAGGTCGGTAGCCAGCACGGTAGCCGAGAAGCCAGCCGGCAGTTTCAGTTCTTTGGCTTCAACAGGCACGTAGAGGGGTGATTTAAGGGGGGCCTCGTTTCGGTAACCGAACAGTGCGGCCGTCGTAGCGGCCAAAACTGCCAGGGCTCCGGTTGACCGGATTAATTTTCTTTGCATGCAATCGTAAAATTGGGTGAAAACACTTATTTTAGGTAAAAGCGTACGGGAACGCTTTTTTAACCAATACCCAAAACGACTACCCGATTTTAGTACATTTAACCATTACAGCTATGGGCCCATACGATGAAGACGACGAACTATATGATGATGATCTTCCCGGAAATTATCCAGCAGGCGAAGACATTTACCGTCAGGGACTTATTGACCCGGATATTGATCCCGAAGATATCTCCCGCGTCAAGCGTGCTCTCGACCTGGACGCCGACGAATGGAACGAAAAATCGTTTGAAGACGACCTGACCGGCGACGATCTCGACGTCCCCGGTTCAGAATATGACGATGACGACGAGGAAATTGGAAGGGAAGATGAAGAAAACAACTATTACAGCCTCGGTGGCGATAACCACGAGTGGCAGGAAGAAAACCAGGGTGATTAACCAACCGCTCTCTTCCCGCAAGCCTGATGCTGAAAGCGTCAGGCTTTTTTGTTTCAGCAGGTTCCAAATATAATTTTTATTTAAATTTAAAAATAAGAAGAACATTCGTTAATATTTTAATTAATGCAATATCCTTCCTTGTTTGGAGGCATTTGGATCAGATATATTTGCCGTATCGCCGATAACGACAAATTCTGTTTTCTATGACTAACCTGCGAACCCTCCTCCTATCCGTCGTCTGCCTGTGGACGATCAACGCCAACGCCCAGCGATACGAACTCCGCGACGACTGGAAATGCATCCCGGTCTCGAAAATGAAAGATACCGGCACTGCTATTTCCTCTCCCGATTTCGCCCTCAACGGTTGGCAACCGGCTGTTGTACCCGGCACCGTGCTCACTACCATGCTGGAAAACAAGCAGGTTCCCGATCCATTTTTCGGAATGAACAACAAGCAGATTCCGGATATTTACAATACGGGTAGAGATTACTACACTTACTGGTTCGTCAAAGATTTTGAGGAAAAGGTGGAGCCCGGGCAGGAGGCCTGGCTGCATTTGCGTGGCGTGAATTACAGCTGCGACGTGTTTTTGAATGGCAAAAAACTGAATGCCAAACTGCATTCGGGTATGTTCCTGCGGCAGACTTACAACATTACAGGCCAGCTGCGCAAACAAGGTAAAAACCGGCTTGCGGTGATCGTGTACCCGCCGGACCCGGTAGGTAATCCGAACGGCGGCCAAGGCGGCGATGGTACCATCGCGCGGAATGTGGCGCACCAGTACGTGGCCGGTTGGGACTGGATCCAGCCCGTCCGCGACCGCAACACCGGCATCTGGGACAAGGTCACCATCGAAAAAACCGGCAAAGTCAACATCAAAAACCCGCACGTAATCACCCTTGTACCCGGCAAAAGAATACCCGGTGCCACCCAGCAGCCGGCAACTATTAAGGTAAGCGCCGAGCTGGAAAATGCGGGCACAACACCACAGAAGGGCATTTTGCATTATATTTTGGATGGCAACAAGGTTTCGAAAGAGGTTACCATCCAGCCGCATTCGACGGTGGAGGTAAAATTGCCCGACCTGAGTCTGAAAAACCCGAAACTGTGGTGGCCGAATGGCTATGGTGCACAGGATTTGTATGATCTCAAAATGCAATTCACGCAAACCGGGAAAGTCTCCGATACCGAAACGCTGAAAGTAGGCGTCCGGGAAATACAAACCGAATGGAACACGACCACCCGCAGCAAACAAATATCCGTGAATGGCCAGAAAGTGTTCATCAAGGGCGGCAACTGGATCATTTCCGACGCCATGCTCCGGTTTTCGGATGAGCGCTACAATGCAGAAGTACGCTTCCACCGCGATATGAACCTGAACCTGCTGCGGATCTGGGGCGGCGCATTAACCGAACGACCCGAATTCTACGAAGCCTGCGACCGTTATGGAATACTGGTCATGCAGGATTTCTGGGGCTCCGGCGACTGCAACGGCCGCTGGATCGATCCTGCCAAGGCCGACGATCAATGGACGCGCCGCAAATACCCGGACGACCACAACCTGTTCCTCGAATCGGCAGCCGATCAGATCAAAATGATCCGCAACTTCCCCTCGCTGGCTATCTGGTGTGGCGGAAACGAGATTACCCTGCCGGTAGACATCATGACGCCGCTGCGCGATTCCATCCTGCCCGCCCTCGACGGAACACGCTGGTTTGTGGATTATTCCAACTCCGACGACATGTCGTTCAACGCGCTGGGCGGCAATGGCGACGGCCCTTACGGCATTCAGCCGCTGACCCGCTTCTGGAATTACCGCACCTGGCCTTTCAATTCTGAAATCGGCTCTGTGGGCGTAGGGGACCATCACTCGCTCGAAAGATTTTTACCCGAAGCCAACCGCATTGCCCCTGCATACTCGGCAGAAACACGTCGCGAAAAAGTGGATTCGGTTTGGCAATACCATAAATACATTGGCTACGACGGCGCTATCGAGCCTTACGGCAAGGCCACGGATATGCGCGACTTCGGGAAGAAAGCCCAGCTCGTCAACTTTGACCAGTACCGTGCATTGATGGAAGGTTTCAGCGCGCGCATGTGGGACTGGTACACCGGCGTGATCATTTGGAAAACCCAAAATCCATGGACGTCGCTTCGTGGGCAGATGTACGACTACTACCTTGATCCAAATGCCTGCCTCTACGGCCTGCATTCCGGCAGCGAACCATTGCACGTCATGTACAACCCGGCAGATACCGCCGTAGCGATCGTCAACAACACGTTCAGGCACCAGTACGACCTGATGCTCGTCATCAATGCCATCGACATGAAAGGTAACGTCAAAAATCTCACCCAGGTTTTCGTGGAAATAGGTCCTTCAACCACTCGCAAGATCATTGATATCAACCGCGAGATCAGAGAAATGGCGAAGAAGGAAGGGATGTTCCTTTCCCTGCGCTTGCTGAACCTGGACAAAAAGCCCGTTAGCGACAATCTGTACTGGCTGCCCGATGCATCCGGGAATTACAGCGGCCTGCAAACCATGCCGGAATCGAAGGCTACCACAACGGCCCGCATCGTTTCCAACGGCAAAGTGGAGGTAACCCTCAAAAACCCCGTCAACGCGCCGCTCGCATTCTTCAACCGCATCGCATTGGTTGATCCGACCACGAAACAGCGCATCCTGCCTGTATTCTACGACGACAACTATGTCTCCGTATTGCCCGGCGAAAGCAAGACTGTTTTGCTTGAATATACCGCCAAAAACGGGCTGACGCCGGTTGTTTCTGTGGAGGGCTGGAACCTGCCCGAAAGAACTGTAAAAATTGACGAAAAATAACCAAACAGTATGAACCTGCTCCGGGTTGCTTTTTCCTGAAAAAACCAACCCAGAACCATGGCCGCATTTACGCCTGAAGCATTTAAGAAAGAATTTATCGCGATTCTCGACTATTGGGAAAAGTATGGGCCGGATCCGGAGAAGGGCGGGTTTTATGGACGGGTTAATTATGAAAACCAGCCGGTGAAAGATTCCGCACGATCGGTAGTACTTACCGGGCGGCTTCTGTGGACGTTTTCGCTGGCACACCGGTTATTGAAAGAGACCAAATACCTGACACTCGCCGACCGGGCTTATCAGCAGTTGGTCAAAAGTTTCTTCGATCCCGAATATGGCGGGGTATATTGGTCGGTGAATGCGGATGGCTCACCGCTCGAAACGAAAAAGCAGATCTACGGTAACGCATTTGCCATGTACGGGTTAGCCGAATACTACCGGGTTACCCATTTCAAACCAGCCCTGGAAAAAGCGCAATCCCTTTTTGAAATAATTGAAAAACACGCGTTCGACCCCGTAAATGGCGGTTACCGCGAGGCATTCGCCCGTGACTGGTCGACGACGGACGATTACATCCTGAGCAAAAGCCCCTGGAACAAGAGCATGAACACGCATTTGCATTTGGTAGAAGCCTATACCAACCTGTACAGCGTGTGGCCGGATGCAAAACTCAAAAAGCAGACGGCAGGCATGCTCGACGCGATCATCACGCATATCGTGAACCCGAAGACTGAAACCATGCAGCTGTTCTTCGACGAGCAATGGAAAGCCAAAGACCAAATTGTTTCATTCGGGCACGATATCGAGGCCTCGTGGCTACTTTTCGAAACAGCGGAGATATTACACGACGAAAAGCTGATAGCGCGGATGAAAAAGAAGTCCATCGCCATGGCGACGGCGGCTTCCAAAGGACTCGGAAAGGACGGCGCATTGAACTACGAATACGATCCCGAAACGAAGCATACCCAAACCGACCGCAGCTGGTGGGTTGCGGCGGAGCAGCTTGTCGGTTTCTACAATGCTTACCAGCTGACGAAAGACCCGCAGTTTAAAACAAAAGCCGAGAAAAGCTGGGATTACATCGTCAACGAATTCGTCGACAACGACAAGGGCGAATGGTTCGGCACCGTCAAGGAGGACGGCACACCGGTAAAAGGCGACAAGATCAACTTCTGGAAATGTCCTTACCACAATGCGCGCGCCTGCGCGGAAATGTGGCGCAGGCTCGGCAAAGCGTAATCAATTCAGGAACATTTCATCCACGAGCAACAATGCGCGCTTGTCTTTGTTGCGGTGCCACGCAGGTATTTTGCTGAGCGGTTTAGCCACGATTTTAATATAAGAAACCTGCTGCGGCGAAAACGATCCCGCCACGCTGCGCAGCGACGCCCGCTCCCCTTTCACCGGCATCGGCGCCTTGAACTTCGTGAGCAACTTCATATTCTCACGCGTGGTACCACCCCATATTTCAACCAGTTCAGGCGGAAAAATGCCCGTATCCTCTTCCACCATGTAGCGTACGCCAAGCGACGACAGTGTTACGGGCTTCTTAAATTCCGACACGAAAGCCATGTCATTGTCCCTGACCCCCGCCCAGTTATTAGCCCAGGCAGGATTATTGGCACCGATAACACCCAGTTTATGATCAAAGAACGTCTTCACCCCCTCGGCCTGGTGCACGCGGTTCAGCGGGGCCAGTAATGTGCCGCTATCGGGTTGGTATGCACTCTTATAGTAATCGAAAGTGATCATGTCACTGCCGTACCAGCCATTTTTGTAGGCCTTGGCACGAATGGTGGTATTGCTGTTAATCACAGTTTTGTGATCCATCAACGGTGATTTAATGCTATCCGGCTCCGAACCATCCATCGTGAAACGCACATCCACGCCCTTGATCGGGTGCTGAATGTCCACCACGAGCGACTGCGCGAAAATCGGCGAGGCATTCTTCATTTGCGGCGGATTGAGTTTCAACGGGTTCTTACCATCGTCTTTAAAACCTCCAATGATGTTCATGCTTTTGTTAGCAGCCTGCAATTGTTGTACATCCGCAGCCGACAGTTTGGTATCCCAAACGGCAACCGTTTTGACACTTTTCAATTGCGGTAACAACCCTTTCAAATCGTTCAAACCGAGCTTCGTACCGGATAAGGTAAGGTTTTGCAAGTGCTTCAAACCGGAGAGTTCTTTCAAACCTACCGCGCTGACATCTGTAAAGTTGAGGTCGAGCTTGCGGAGGTTTTCGAATTTGGCAATGGTTTTCAGATCGGCATCTTTGACCGGCATTTTATTCAGGTTCAATGAAATAACCTGTTTGCGGATGTCGCCCAGCTCATCCAGCTGGCTCACATTGTACGCCGCGGCATTGTAAATGTTCACCGCCAATGCAGGGGACTCGCGTGCGAGCGGTAATATGGTCCGGTAGTCGGTATTGAGCGCCTTCACTTTGTCCTCGTCTACGGCCGGGAAAGCGTATTCCTCTTCCTGCGTATGCGGTTGCAGGAACGCGGTAGCGAGCATTCGCAGCGAGTCGGAAGCGGGCAAATCGGTCAGTTTCTTTTGGAAATCGGCTTTTTGTTTCACCCATAAGGTGAGCAGCGAGATTTCCTGCAAAGTAAGCTGCGCCTTTCCCGACGGCGGCATGTGTTTTTTCTCTTCCATCGGCAAATGCACGCGTTGCAGCAAAAGGCTCATTTGCGGGTTGCCGGGAACAAGGAGCTTACCCGATTCCCCCCCTTTCATGATCGACTGCGGGTCGGTCAGAATGAGCTCGCCTTTGAGTTTCTCAGGATTATGGCAGCTTGTACACTTTTGTTCCAGAATGGGTTTAATCACATTGGTATAAACAACCGCCTTTTCCAACGGTACCTCGGCGATTTCCTTTTTATTGGAAATGGGTTCCCAAATGAAGTTGCTACCATGGGTGAGCGCAGCACCGTAGTGGCCGGTCAATACGAGGGCGATTACGGTCAGCAATGCACCTGCCTTGGCCGCTATCGATTTGTACCATCCGGCATTCCTGATCCAGTAAATGAGGGATGCAAAAAAGAAAATCCCCGCTCCCGTCCACTTGTGATAGGTCAAAGTAGCGCCTTCATAACCTTCCTCTCTCGACAGAAACAGACCCATAATCACCGTCACCGCCGCGAAAAGTGCCCCGATCAGCAGCAATCCCTGCAAAAAGTTACGGTAAAATGCATTGCCGACATATTCCGGTTTGAAACGGAAGAATTCGAGCAGCATTGCCAGCAGCAGGATTACGATCGGGAAGTGCAGGATGAGCGGGTGCATCCGGCCGATGGTTTGCAGCCACGCCGGGATCACGAGTTTGCTTTCGAAGAGCAGTAAAAACAATATGAAAATATTGGAAGCAACCAGTAACTGTTCCGCGAAAACCCTGAGTTTCAAATGCATTTATAATTCCACCAAAAATTGACCAATGATAAACAACTTCCTAAAAATCAGCTGATAATATCCCGGACCACCTTGCCCGAGACGTCGGTGAGCCGGTAGCGGCGACCGAGGTGCTTGAATATCAGCTTCTCGTGGTTCAGGCCTAGCTGATGCAGGATCGTAGCCTGGAAATCGTGCACATGCACGGGGTCTTTGGCAATGTTGTAGCCGAGCTCGTCGGTTTCGCCGTACACAATACCCGGTTTGATACCGCCGCCTGCCATCCAGATCGTGAAGCAGCGCGGGTGGTGATCGCGACCGTAATTTTCGGGCGTGAGCTTACCCTGGGTATAGCTCGTACGGCCAAACTCTCCGCCCCAGATCACGAGCGTTTCATCCAGCAATCCCCTCTGTTTCAAATCGGTTACCAATGCGGCAGATGCCTGATCGACATCCATGGCCTGTTTGGTGATTTCATAAGGCAGGTTCCCATGCTGGTCCCAACCCTGGTGGTAGAGCTGTACAAATCGCACGCCGTTTTCCGACAGCTTACGTGCGAGCAGGCAGTTGGCCGCGTACGTACCCGGCACGAGGCATTCGGGGCCATACAGCTTGATAATATCATCCGACTCTTTGGACAGATCCATTACCTCCGGCACCGCCGTTTGCATACGGTAAGCCATTTCATATTGTTTGATTTTCGCCGCAATCTCCGGATCCCCGAATTCCTGGTACGATATTTCATTCAATTCCGAAAGCTTGTCGAGCATGTCGCGGCGCTCTTTCCGGTCCATTCCTTCGGGGTCGCGCAGGTAAAGCACCGGATCTTCCCCTTTGCTGAACTGCACGCCCTGGTGCACCGAGTCGAGGAAGCCATTCGACCATAATTTGGAATACACCCCTTGCCCGTTACCGACGCCCCGCGAGAGTAGCACCGTGAAGTTCGGCAGGTTTTTATTCTCATTACCTAATCCATAACTCAGCCAGGAACCCATGCTCGGCCGGTTGCCCTGCTGTGATCCGGTTTGCAGAAATGTCAATGCAGGGTCATGGTTGATCGCCTCGGTATACATCGAGCGCACGAAGCATAGGTCGTCCACGATCTTGGAGGTATAAGGCATGAGATTGCTCACCCAAGCCTGCGACTGGCCATATTGTTTGAAATCCACAAACGACCCGACGAGTGGAAACGACGCCTGGTTGGCCGTCATGCCCGTGAGCCGCTGCGTTCCGCGCACGGAAGGCGGAATTTCCTGCCCGAACATTTCGCGCAGCTTCGGTTTGTAATCGAAAAGCTCCTGTTGCGAGGGTGCGCCGTTTTGGAATAAATAAATTACCCGCTTGGCTTTGGGGGCGAAATGAGGGATACCCGGCGCAAGCCCTTCTTCTTCGAATCCGCCGCCTTTCAGCAGATCGGGCATGAGCAGCGAGCCCAATGCCACACTCCCAATGCCGAGGCTCATCGTGGACAGGAAGCGCCTTCTGTTGAAACTGAACCCGTGTTCAATGATTTCCTTTTCCATGGTCATCCGTTGCCGTCAATGCCGGCTTTCGTTTATGATTTGGTGATGGTTTCTTCCAAATTGTAAATCGTGGAAATGACGCGCATCAGTGACGCCAGCGCCTTTTTATCCACGTTTTTGGTGAGCGGGTACTCTCCTACCGAGATCATCCTCTCGGCCGTTTTAGGCTGAATTTCTTTCAGTTCCTTCGCATAGTACCCGGTAAGCACTTCCAGCTCCTTCTGGCTCGGTTTCCGGCAAACAATCTGCCTGAATGCCCTGGTAATTTTGTCCTCGGTAGTGGTTTTTTCCTGCAACAGCTTCGCCGCCAGCACACGCGAGGCTTCCAGCACCGTCGGGTCGTTCATCATCATCAATGCCTGCAAGGGGGTATTGGTTTTCAGACGCCTCACTTCGCACAAGTCCCGGTTACTGGCATCGAAAATTGCCATCGTAGGAGGCGGCACCGTGCGTTTGATAAGCGTATACATGCCGCGTCGGTAAAGACTCGCGCCATGATCCTGGTTATAGACCGAAAGCAACCCGCGCCCCGAAGTAGCACCTTCCCACAAGCCCGCAGGCTGGTAAGGCTTCACGCTCGGCCCTCCGATGGTGCGGTTGAGCAGCCCGCTGCTGGCAAGCACGAGGTCTTTCACAAACTCCGCGTGTATGCGGTAGCGCGGCCCGCGTGCGAGGTACACATTATCCGGGTCCCGTGCGAGATGTTCCTTGGTCACCACCGCCGACTGCCGGTAGGTGGCCGACATTACCATTTGCTTCACAAACCGTTTGACATCCCAGTTATGCTCCATGAAATCCACTGCCAGCCAGTCGAGCAGTTTCGGGTGGGTCGGCAACTCCCCCTGCATACCGAAATCTCCGGAGGTTTTGACAATACCCTTTCCAAAGAACTCCTGCCAGAGGATGTTCACATACACCCTCGCCGTCAGCGGGTTCCGTTTATCGAACAGCCACTGTGAAAGGCCCAGCCGGTTTTTAGGATATTTTTTGTCAAATGGAAGGATTGCATTCGGCGTCCCGGCCTGCACTTCCTCGCCCGGCGCGTCGTATGCCCCGCGTTTGAGGACGTAAGTCTTGCGCAACGTGTCCAGATCACCCATGACCGATACGATCAGCCGGTTGGTATCGGGTTTATTAATGAACGTCAGGATGTTCTTGACCTCGTCGTTGCTGATTTCCATCAGCGGCTTCTTGGCATAAGTCTCCGGCCCGCCAATCACCGACTCAATACCGACCTCATTCACATTATTAAAGAATGCGAACATCTGGTAGTATTCCTTTTGCGAGAACGGATCGTACTTGTGGTCGTGGCAATGCGCGCATTCGAGCGTAACGCCAAGCAGCCCTTTGCCAAACAGGTCGTTGCGGTCGGTCACGTACATAATGCGGTATTCTTCGGGGATCACCCCGCCCTCCTCCGTAATCTTGTGATTGCGGTTGAAGCCTGTGGCCAGGAGTTGTTCCTTGGAAGAATTGGGAAGCAGGTCGCCGGCCAGTTGCCACGTCACAAAATCATTGTAATGCATGTTTTTGTTGAAGGCGTGAATTACCCAATCGCGCCAGGGCCATTGGGTACGGTAGCCATCGTCCTGATAGCCGTGCGAATCGGCATAGCGGGCGAGATCGAGCCAGTGGATCGCCATTTTTTCACCGTAGGTCGGGTTAGCAAGCAATTTGTCGACCACCTTTTCGTACGCATTCGGACTGTTGTCGGCCAGGAACTCGTCCATCAGCTGCAAGCTCGGCGGCAGGCCGTTCAGGTCGAGGCTCAGGCGTTTCAATAAGCGCTCTTTATCGGCTTCGGCGCTAGGTTCCAGCCCTTTCTGCTCCTGTTTTTCAAGAATGAAATAGTCGATATCGTTTTGGGCCCATTCTTTATGGTCTACCTCCGGCACCTTCGGTTTTTGGGGAGCTACAAATGCCCAGTGTTTTTCATATTTCGCACCTTGCTTAATCCATTTACCAATCAGGTCGATCTCGCGTTGGGATAATTTGAGGTTGGAGGCGGGCGGCGGCATCCGGAGGGTCGTATCCTCGGTGGTAATGCGGAGGTAAACGGCGGAATGATCAGGCTTACCCGCCACCAGCGCGTGCGCTTTGGGGTTATCCTTCAATGCGGCGAATGCGCTCACTGGGTCATCGAGGCGCAGGCCTGCTTCTCGCTTATTCGCATCAGGGCCATGACAGGCCAGGCATTTGTCGGAAAGAATCGGCCGGATATCGAAGTTGTAACTCACCTGCTCGGGCAGCTTTTCTTCCGTGGCACTCCCCTGCTTGTTGTTGCACGACTGGACGCCCAAAGCAACTACAACCGCTCCGGTCAGCAGCAAAAAACTAGTCCTTAAATACATCATCTTGGGTTCAGGTTCTGTGACATTTTTTACCTGTTATATAAATTTAACTAAAAAAATGCACATTTATTGAAGCGATAATACCAATTCAGGATCAACGAACTGTCCTGTTCTATACTGCTCCTGTCCAATTATTTGCTTTTAACCAAACAAAAAGAGCAATGCCGTTCAGACATTGCTCTTTCGCCGGTCGGGTGTCCGCAAAAAACTTACTTACCTGTTGTTATCCATGCATTCGCTTTATCTTCGAGCAGTTTGAGCGGTACACAGCCCGATTCCAGCACCAGCTTGTGGAAGGCCCGGATATCAAACTTCGGCCCCATTTCCTTCTCTGCCTTCGAACGCAATTCCCGGATTTTCAGCTGGCCGATCTTGTACGACAATGCCTGCCCCGCGCCCGCCATGTAGCGCTCCACTTCCGCCGTAATGCTCTCCTCCGATTCCGCTTCATGATCCAGCGAGTATTTAATCGCCTGGTCGCGCGTCCAGCCTTTGGAATGCAGGCCGGTATCTACCACAAGGCGGATAGCACGGTGCATTTCGGCGCTCAGCATCCCGAAATACTGATATGGATCGGTGTAGAGCCCCAGCTCCTTACCCAACGACTCGGTATACAACGCCCAGCCTTCGCCATAGGCACTGTACCAAAGATTTTTCCGGAACTCGGGCAGGGCGGTATTTTCCTGCTGCAGTGAGATCTGATAATGGTGCCCCGGAATGGCTTCGTGCAGAAAAAGGCTTTCGTCCGAAACGATGTTGTATTCTTTGGCGTCCGGCACCGGCACATAGAAAATCCCGGGGCGTGAGCCGTCGGGCAACCCCGGATTGTATTCCGCAGAAGCCGATGCTTCCCGGAATGCCTCCGTCCTCCGGACTTCAAACGGCGTTTTAGGCGTAAGTTCAAAGAGCTTGGTCAGGTTCGGCTTCATCCGCTCATGAATCTCGTTGAAATGCGCGATTACCTGTTCAGCTTTGGTGAAAGGCATGAGTTTCTTGTTGCCCCGCACGGCATTGAAGAAGGATTTGAGATCGCCCTGGTAGCCTACCTGCGCCTTCACCTTTTCCATTTCAGCCGAAATACGCGCTACCTCCTTCAATCCGATCTGATGGATCTCCTCCGCGGTCAGATCAGTGGTAGTATAGTATTTAATATAATAGTTATACAAAGCCTTACCATTCGGTAGCGCCGCGAAACCATCGGTCATCCGGCCGGCAGGAAGGTATTCCTTTTCCATGAAAACATGCATTTTCTGGAACGTCGGAATGACTTTCGACTCGACCATCGCCGCATATTCCTTTTCGAGCCTCGCCTTATCCTCGTCGGAAAAGTCCTTGGGGAAATTTTTGACAGGTGAATAAAAAAGATGGTCCTTCACAGGCCCGTGGTCCATGTCGGCAAACTGCGGGATCACTTTTTTGATCAGCGGCGCAGGCAATACATAGCCCTGCTTGATTCCATCGCGCATATTCGCCACAGCCGTATCGCACCACACAACAAAGCCGTCCACCCGTTTCAGCCAGTTATCATAATCTTTCACGGTTTTAAACGGCTGCAAACTGCTGCCGCTCGCCATTTGCCCGATCATCAGGTGGGTGGAGAAAATCTGGTTGATCGGCATTAGTTCCACAGGATACTTCAGGCCTTCCAGGTTAATGCCGCATTCCCACTCGATCAGGTCCCAGCTCACCTTCTCCTCCGGGGTCAGCTTGCCGCGGTCGTACTTGGCGAGCTCGTCCTGGTATTTTCGGTAAAAAGTGATCATCCGGGATTTTCCTGCCTGGGACAGGTCGTCCGACATCTTGTCGTTGTAGCGGTTGTCGCCGTTCATAGTCGCTTCCAGGGGATAAAGCGGAAGCCTTTCTTCATAATAACGGGCAAATACTTCACTAATCGGCGGCATAGTAACTTCTGCTTTTTCTGATTTTTTCTGACACGCCTGCATGAGCAGGACCGTTGCGATAAACGCGTAACAAACCAGTTTTTTCATGAATGATATCGTTTGAGACAGCGTAAAATAAGCAAAAAGTGCCGGAAGAAATCAACGTTCTCCGGCACTTTCAATCAGGCAACAGGCAAGTTTCTTGCTTATCCTGTGGTGTTAATGGTATAATTTCCGAGGATATTCAGCTCTCCGCCACCCTCTACCTGAATGTTCCGGACAGTAATATTCTGCCCTAATGCTATGATATGACCTGCATTCACCTTAACATAATCGCCTACACCCGGCGGCCGTCCCGCCGACCATATCGAGCGGTCGGGCCAGGCTCCCGAAGCAGTTGTCTCGATTACATTTGAAAACAGCGAGGTTGTTTTGTAGTTTCTGAATAACAATGAGTCGGTTGTCGAACCCTCCGTACCGAACCAGTCACGAAGAATATCAGAATACACCCTTCTGAAATCCACCTGCATCTTCACTTCCTGGTTCTCATTACCGGGCGATGTAGTCTTGGGATCAAGATCATTGTTCAAGTCGGGCACGACACCTACCATTTGTCTTTTGACACCTTTCCCGAAAACAAACATCGGAGCCGCAACGCCGTGGTCGGTACCGCGGGATGCATTGGAATTGGCACGTCGCCCAAAGTCCGAGAAAGTCATTCCCACCACTTTATCGGCCGTGCCCTGCAACTTCAAGTCGTTCTGAAATGCCGCCACGCCTTCGGAAAGCTTTCTCAGCAAATTGGCGTGCAGACCAATTGTTGTATCACTGGCCGTAACCTGATCGCCATGGGTATCAAAACCGCCCAGCTCCACGAAATAGATCTTGGTCTGCATGCCACCGTGTATCAGCCTGGCCACGATTTTGAGTTGCTCGGAAAGGTCCGACGTAGCACCGGGTGTCGGATAGGTCGCTTTGGTACTTCCCAGATCGTACGCCTTCTTAATCTGGCCCGAATACCCCGTGGAAAGCAACTGCTGCTGCCGCACGTGCTGGATCATGGCGCCCGCGTCACAGCAAGGCAGGTCGGTCGTCGACATTCCCCGACCGCCGTTCATCAGGTTGTAGAAATTGGTAATGTTTTCCACCGAAATATTCATCGGGCTTTGCGGCCCCAGCAAGCTGGTGGAATTCAGCACGCCTATCTGCAAAGCCAGCGGATCCTTCATCGTATCGTTCGGATAGTTTTGAGGATATCCGGGAAAGCGATTATTGAGGTAGCGTCCGGCCCACCCGCTATTGACATACTGATCGGCATCCACGGCAGTCATCCAGATATCGGACGACCGGTGGTGCGATTGATTAGGATTCGGGTATGCAACCGAATTGATGATCGCCAGCTCGCCGTTATTATACATGTCGCGCATACCCGTCATCACCGGGTGAAGACCGGCCTCCGGCATACCCGAAAGCGTCAGCACCTTAGCTTGCGGAATGGCGATATTGCTTCGGATACTCTGATATTTGGAATAATATTGAAGCGGTATGACGGTGTTGAGCCCGTCGTTACCACCATTCAGGTAAATAATTACCAGGATACGGTCCGTATTGACAGCAGCGGTGTTCATAAGCGATTGCACGAGCGATGAACGGCTGCTTAAACTGGTTATGCCAAATCCGTTTACCATTACAGGTAAAGTCATGGCTGACGCGGATGCGAGAAAATCTCTTCTTTTCATAAAATTGCTCGATTAAAAAACATCGTATTCGGCCATTCTGATCATATATCGCATGAGGGTCGAACACCTGTCGCGAACAGCCTTTTGGGCGCTGGTACTCGCGGGATTATTGCGGTAATTGTTCAGCTCGTACTGCCATTCAATTCTTGGCAGGTAATTCATCAATACCGCATCGATAAGGAAGGTCTTCTGCGTATCCGTCAGCTCGAGTGCGAAGAGATTCTTCGAAAACTCGGCCAAAACAACGTCCGGCGTAATGGACGGAGTGGTGGCGACACTTGAAAAGTTGGGTTGTATAGCCTGTATCCATTTCAAAAAGTCGATCCCCAGCATATAGCCCGGTTTGATCTGAAGACTCGGAAAAACGATCGTATCGCTGTTACCCCGCCGGGCGGTGATCGTCGAGCCGTTGATCCAGTTTTTGGAGTACCCCACCTGATAATAGGGTGGATAACCAAACACAAGGGGCTGATTGAGAAGTTCAAGATTCATTCCGCCCATTCCCCATAGGAAAAAGCGTATGTATGTAGTAAATGCGGCTGTGTCCGACATCATATCCGGAACAGGTTGCTCAAAAAACCGCCCCATTCCCATCAGAAATTCCGTAGGTGCTTTGATATTGGCTCCCAGGTTCCGATCGTCAAAGAATATCTGGCTCTTCAACAGCTTTTCAACTACCGGCTTGATGTTGTAGTTATTCTCAGCGCTCGAAAAGAACGCCGCGAGCGGTATAATCACATTATCTTCGATATCCTGTGTCACGTTCTGGTTTACAAACCAGCGGTACAACTTCCGGCAAATGTGTTTCGGTGCTTCGGGGTGCCGCAGCAGCATGTCGATCAGCTCATTAAGCTCCACATCGCCTGCGGTATCATCCGAGCGGCCGGCAATAACCGTATTTCCATACTTCGCCGAGAAGGTTTTAGTCGACGAGTCGTGGTACGCTTTGCCGAATACCGTCCCGAAACTGGTACTTCCGTGAAGGTAGTAGTTAGAAACCATCCAGCCCGTCAGTACTTTCGCGGCTTCCTTCACATCCGATTCCGTATAGTTTGGATTGCCGTAGTAATCGTGTTGCCCCACCGTGAACAGCTCCTGTAATTCCCTTGCATAGTTTTCATTGGGATGCTCCTTGCTGTTTCCATTTCCGTTTTGAAAGATCAGCATGGCCGGGTCTTTCGTGATGCCGATCGCCATCGTTTTGAAATTTCCCAGGCTGTTATCGCGTAGAAATTTGACGTAGCGGTACATCAGCCGGTAGTCGGCCATGACATTCTGGGAAACCACAAAATGGTTCTGCCAGAAAAAGGCTATTTTTTCCAGGATCGACGGCTTCCCGTTCTGCTGCATCATCAACCCGATCCACCAGTAACGCAGCTGGACACTATGCTCACCGCTCTTGTTCGCATTAAACGGAAGACTCGTCAATGCTTGCTGATAAGTAGGACTGGTAGGTGTGAGGTCGATGGGTGGCGGCGGGTCGGCAGTCAGGGCGACATTCGCAAACAACTGGTCTACCGCCGTACCGGGATTCAGCCCGGTGAACGCGGTGATTTCCGACCGGGTGGGCCCGAAAGTAGCTCTTCTCAGGAGGTGCGCCGCTTTGCTGGCCGTTAGTGGTGTGGTATAAGGATCAAGATAAGCCATAAGTCATTGAATTAGTATTTTCCGTTCCGTTCAGCGCACGATCATCTGTTGATCAGCACCTTATATGATTTTGACAACCCATCGGTAAAGGAGAATTTCAGCAGGTAAAGGCCGGCAGGCATCCGGCTTACATCAATGCCGTCGCCTGAAACCTCATGCGACGCATAAATCGTTCGTCCGCCAGCATCTGTGAGCTGTGCAGATGAAAGTTTTTGTCTGATATCGGAAGAAAAGAACAACTTTTCAGCGACCGGATTAGGATAAACGGCCCAGTCGGGCTGCCCATCCATCGTTACTTTCACGATACGGCTGTACGCAAAGGCTTCGTCCCCGCGGTCCACCATTTTTAGCCGGTAGAAATTATTTCCGCCCTGGGGATTCTTGTCGGTAAACACATATTGCGATGGTGTCGATGGAGTAGCAACGCCCTCCCCCCGGGCTGCGACCGTGCCGATCTGCCGCCAGGACTTCGCATCATCGCTGCGCTCGATATCAAAGTGGCTGCTATTGACCTCTTCGGATGTATACCATTCGAGATAGCTCGTGTGCTCACGCGCGACGGCCGTAAAACTTACCAGCACAACGGGCAGGGCGCCGTCGCGCAAGGCAGCCAGCGTATACACATTGTAAGTGTCGGGGACAACATCGAGAATAGTGGTGAGCGATCCGGACGTTTCCGTGCTGGCTTGTCCGAAAAGCGAGGTAGCATCGACGGTTGCCGGCAAATTCACCCATTTGGTGCCGTCCCAGCCGGCGATAGTCAGTTTGGAAAGCCCCCGGTTGGTAACCAGCGCATTCACTGCGCTATTGCCATTCCATGAAAGTGTAATGCGGCTCGGCGAAGTGCCATTGATGTCCCAGTACTCACTGGTACTGATGGCTGCCAGCCCCTCTCCCATGGTACTGGTATTGAACGGCCCGCCAGCAGGCAATACGCCGTAATCGCCACCGGCAGGGTTACTCGTGATGGCTACCGCCGGATTGACCCCATAGTAGGCGCCAATCGCCTGATCCGATCCTACCGAAAAGGGTCGCAATGCACCGTTGTCGCCGACCGGGAAAATGAATGGTTCCGAACCCGTCTTTTTGATATAGCCGTCGATAAACCAGCCAGCACCCAGCACACCGGAAGTAACTGCTGCTCCGAAACTTACGATACCAATGGGAGAATCTCTCTTAGTGAAGATCGCGCTGCTGTCCTGCGCGCTTACTCCCCGAATACCTCCCCAGAAAAACAACACAGATAGAATTATAGAACAAATTCTAGGCATAGTTATAAGGTTATTCAATACTACATCAAATATAAAATAAATCCGTCACATAATGTGGTACAAAATCATACCAATTAATACTACAAATTATTTAGTATTTGGTAAAAGTACAGTAATTATCAAGCAAATAGCCCTTGGGGATGGTTCAAAAGCCGTTTTTTAGTCGAAAAAAAACTTTAAAATTCTTCTACAAATGCACTAAGAAATTTAGACACACATGAAAACTATTCGTCAGGTTTTATTTCATTCCACATTATGAAGAGAAATGAGGGTGCATTAATTTGCGCAGGACAACATTCTGAAAAGCCATGGGATTGAGAACTTACATACGCGAGCATTTCCTCGAAGACATCCGGCCGTACAAACCGGCCAGCCTGACCCAGCCGGCGCAATTGCTCGACGCCGTTTCGGCCTGGAAAGGCCTCGAAATGATCATCGGAGACATCATTACCCGCTTTGGGATAGGGAGGGAAAAATGCATTGAATTCGGCGTGGAGTTTGGCTATTCGGCCGTCGTATTCTCCAATTTCTTCGAACGGGTTACCGGTGTAGATACCTTTGAAGGCGATATCCACACGAATAACAAACAGGAGCATTTTCAACAGACCCGTGAAAGGCTGAAACCCTACGGCAATATCCACCTGGTGAAATCCGATTACCGCGACTGGATCGTACGCGATAACCAGCGGTATAACTTCGCGCACGTCGACATTGTACACAACTACAAGGAGACCTACGAATGCGGCTTATGGGCCGCACGGCACAGCGAATGCGTTGTTTTTCACGATACCGAGAGCTTTCCCGAGGTCCGCAAGGCCGTTAAGGACATTGCCAGGGCCACCGGGCAGCAGCTGTTCAACTATCCGCATCATTACGGACTGGGTATCCTGGTCGACACAAAATCAATCGCAAAACGGAAATGAGACAGAGCGTGCTGATTATCGGAAGTTCCAATACCGACATGGTGGTCAAAACGGAGCATTTCCCCAAACCCGGCGAAACTGTGCTGGGCGGAACATTTCTGATGAACCCCGGCGGGAAAGGCGCCAACCAGGCCGTAGCCGCGGCGAGGCTCGGTGCGGATGTGCGTTTTGTGGCCAAAACAGGAAATGATATTTTCGGTAAACAGGCGCTCGAAGGTTTTAAAGACGAGGGAATCGATACGCGGTTCGTGTCGGAATCGGCCACCTTGGCCTCCGGTGTTGCGCTGATTACCGTCAATGCGCAGGGACAAAACGAGATCGTTGTCGCATCCGGCGCGAATATGGACCTGCAACCGGTTGATATCCCGGACAACGCATTTGAAAATGTAGGGATGGCTCTTCTTCAATTGGAAATCCCGGCAGAAACAGTGCGCTGGGCATTGACGAAATGCGCTGAAAAGCAGATCCGCACTGTCCTCAATCCTGCGCCTGCCATGCAGCTGGACTCCGGGTTCCTCAACGGTCTATACCTGATTACCCCCAACGAAACCGAAACCGAACTCATTACCGGCGTTGCCGTAGAAAGCGAAGAGACACTTCGAAAGGCGGCGCAATACCTGTTTGAGCAGGGCGTGCAGAACGTCATTATCACACTCGGCAGCAAAGGTATTTACCTCGCCAGCGACAGTTTCACAGGCATCATCGCTACGCCTGTCGTAGAAGCAGTGGACTCTACCGCCGCCGGGGACGTTTTCAACGGCGCATTGCTGAAAGCGCTTGCCGACGGTCAATCACTTGAACAGGCTAGTCGTTTCGCTTGCCGGGCAGCGGCCATTTCCGTTACGCGTATGGGCGCGCAAAGCTCAGCCCCTTATCAACATGAACTGGAATCCTTTTTTAAACATGACTAAAATCCCCGTTATCATAGATTGCGACCCCGGCCACGACGATGCGCTGATGCTCATGCTCGCGCACGGAAGCGGACATTTCGATATTAAGGCCGTCACTATTTCGGCCGGCAACCAGACCCAGGCCAAAACTTTGCAAAATGCGCTGAAAGTGCTGACGCTCATCGGCGCGACGGGCATTCCCGTGTACCATGGAGCCGACAAGCCGCTGTTCCGGGAACTCGTCATTGCCGACTATGTACACGGCGAGACCGGCCTCGACGGCCCCTCCCTGCCGGCACCTGTTATGCAGGCCCAGCCGATAAGCGCCGTGGAAGGTATTGCAGCACTACTTGCAGCATCCGAAACGCCCATTACCATTGTGCCCACCGGCCCGCTGACCAACATCGCGACATTTCTTCTCGCCTACCCGCATCTCAAAAGTAAAATCGAACGCATTTCGCTCATGGGCGGTGGGATATTCCGGGGCAACATGACGCCCCTTGCCGAGTTCAATATCTACGCGGATCCCGAGGCAGCCGCGATTGTATTCAAAGCGGGCGTCCCGATCACCATGTGCGGGCTCGACGTGACACACAAGGCACTTGTTTTTCAGAAGGATATCGAGCTTTTACGCGCATTGGGGAATCAGACCGGCAAGGCAGCTGCCGACCTGATGGATTTCTTTTCCATTTTCTACCGCGAAAACCGCGTGGAACTTAACGGCGGTGCCGCCCTGCACGACCCCTGCGCTATTGCGTGGCTGATCAATCCAGGCATTTTCAAGACAAAATCTTGCTATGTCGATGTGGAAACAAAAGGGGAGCTTACGCGCGGCGCGACAGTGGTGGATTTTTACAATACCCTTCAAATGGAGCCGAACGCGACCGTAGCTTACGATATCGACCGCGACGCGTTTATGGATATGCTTTTCAACGCGATTAAGGTATTGCCTTAGAGCAGTACCGAAATCTCGTCCTCTACATCCTGGCGTGCGGCGCGCTGGCGTACCACCACGTTGCCCGCGTGAAGGATAACCAACCCTCCGAAGGCACAGAAGGCCATCATGCCTACCATCGGCATGGCGGTATTGTTATGCAGGAAACTCACGATCGCCGAGATAACGGCGCCCGCGCCCATACGCCAGCTACCCATGAGTGCGGACGCGCTACCTGTGTGCTTGCGGAAAGGAGCCAGCGAAAGCGCCGAAGCATTCGGGCCGGTAAGGCCTTGTCCGGTGAGGAAAACGAACATCGTCCCGATCAGCGAAAAAAGCCCGAACCAGTTATTGTACACGCCAACGATCAGAAACAGCCCGACAATGCTCTGGTAAATGAGCGTGAAGCGGATAATCTGTTCGCTCGTGTATTTTTTGAGTAAAAAGTGATTCAGCTGGGTGGAGCCGATCATCGCCACGGCCAGGAACGCAAAAATCCAGCCATATTGCTGCTCGGATACTTTATAGATATTCATAAACACATCCGAAGAACCTGAAATATAGGCGAATGGCGCGGCTGTGGCCAAACCACCCGCGAGCGTGTATATCAAAAATTGGGGCTGCGAAATAACGGTAATATATCCTCCCAATACGGCCTCGGGGCGGAGCGAAACCGTGGCATCGGCACTGCGCCCGGTGGGCAGGAAGAAGTAGATAGCGAGGATAATCAGACTGACAATCCCGGCCAGGATCACGAAGATCCAGTACCAGGCGATCGAAGCCGTCACGTAACCGCCCACCGTGGGTGCGATCATAGGCGAAACCGCAATAACCAATGTGATAAGCGAGAAAACTTCCGCGCGCTTATCGGCAGGAAAAAGGTCGCTCACAAGCGCCTGCGAAGCCACCAGGCCTACACACCCTCCCATTGCCTGAAAAAACCGCATGGCGATCAGCGCATCCACCGACGACGTCATCGCACAACCAAACGACGCTATCACATACAATATCAGCCCTGCGTACAACGGTTTCTTACGACCGAAGCGGTCGAGCAGCGGGCCGTACAATACCTGTCCGATACAAATACCAATGAGATAGCTCGTTAGCGAAAGTTGTACTTTGTCGATAGTGGTTTTCAGATCCGACGCAATCCGGGGGAAACCCGGCAGGTACATGTCGATGGAGAAAGGACTGACGGTCGCCAGCGATCCGAGGATCAGGATAATAAAGAAGTATTGCTTACGGCTCATGGACTTACATTCACTCAATGCAAAGTTAACGGGCTGGTAAGCCTATTAAGTTCCTGTATTTTGATAAGTACAAGAATTTCATCAATCCGCCATAAAAAGGCCGCGCAACGATGTTTCCGTTGGCCCGTATTTTGTATATATTTAATATCGCAATCCTAACTATCCATTTCAAATCTGTACACATGAGAGCTATTTTTATCCTGGTTACCATTTTTCTGTTTAAAATGAACCCACCGGCCCCGGAAGCTACGCCAACGGCTATCCCGCTTTGTCACACGCCTGCCAACGCCATGTCGGAACTGGCCGCCAACGCGGATTTCCGGATGCTGCACGAAACACCATTGCCGTATAACTACCAAGGAGCCGGCGAAACCGTCACTTTCCCGACATCCGATGGCAAAACGGCTTCCGGTTTTCTGCTCAAATCGCCGAAAAAGTCCGATAAATGGCTTTTTGTGTATCAGGAATGGTGGGGATTAAACGACTACGTCAAACAGGAAGCCGCCAAGCTGCACAAAGACCTGGGCGACGTGAACGTACTTGCATTGGATATGTACGACGGCAAGGTTGGCACCACGCGTGAAGAAGCCGGCAAGCTGATGCAAAGTACACCGGCCGAGCGCCTGGCGGCCATTACCAAAGGCGGTATTCAATACGCAGGCAGCCATGCCAAAATCGCCAGCATCGGCTGGTGCTTCGGCGGCATGCTATCCTTGCAAAATGCCATTGCAGGCGGTAATCAGGTCGTAGGCTGCGTGATGTATTATGGCCGCCCCGAAGGTGATGTGGAGAAACTGAAAAAGCTCAACACCGACGTGCTGGGCATTTTCGGTAGCCAGGACCAGGGAATCCCGCCGGCCACCGTCGCCAAATTCGAAGAAGACATGAAAGCCGCCGGCAAAAAAGTAACGATCAAAATGTACGATGCTGTCCACGCCTTCGCCAACCCCAGCAACCCGAAATATGACGCCAACGCCGCCGCGGATGCTTACAAGTTGTCGTTTGAATATTTGAAAAAGAAATTTGGATAGAATCGCGTTAGCGATGGAACATTGGTAGCAAACATTCGGCACAGGCAACCTGGGAAATCCCGTCAGGGATGCAACAACAATGGAAACGCCGTTCCAGGATGTATTTGTTGTTGCACACCCAAGGGCATTTTTATAACAACTCGCGGGCTCGCGTTTTACTACCAGTGTAACATGCCTGACGGCATTATGGAATTTCCAAAACAAACAAAGCCCGGCTCATCGCCGGGCTCTGCAATATCTTCCAAAATAAAAAACTACTCCCCTTTTCTTTCCAAACGCAATACCGGCGCTGCCGTGTCGGCATTTTCTGCGGCTTGCGCGGCGACGGTTACAACTTCGGCTTTCTCCTCGGCCTTAACGCTTGCAGCGCCGTGCGAACCGGTACCGATATGCGGAGCGATTACGAGTGATACGATCGACATCAGCTTGATAAGAATGTTCATCGATGGACCGGAGGTATCCTTGAACGGGTCACCTACTGTGTCACCGGTTACTGCCGCTTTGTGCGGATCCGACTTTTTGTAATATGTCTCGCCATTGATCACTACACCCTTTTCAAACGACTTTTTAGCATTATCCCAGGCGCCACCGGCGTTGTTCTGGAAAATCCCCATCAACACACCCGAAACGGTTACCCCTGCCAGCGTTCCACCCAGTACTTCGGGACCAAACAGGAACCCTACCAACACGGGTACAATGAGGGCGATCAGACCCGGCGCCACCATTTCCCTAATGGATGCCTGTGTCGAAATCGCCACGCATTTGTCATACTCGGGCTTGGTGGTTCCCTCCATAATACCCGGCAGCTCACGGAACTGGCGGCGAACTTCCTCCACCATTTTCATGGCGGCACGTCCTACCGCCGCGATGGCGAGTGAAGAGAAGATAAACGGTATCATGGCCCCTACAAAGAGACCGGACAGCACATTGGCCTTGTAAATATCAATGGAGTTGATACCCGCCACACCGCAGAATGCCGCAAACAGCGCGAGAGACGTCAATGCTGCGGAGGCAATCGCAAAGCCTTTGCCAGTTGCAGCCGTGGTGTTACCTACTGCATCGAGAATATCGGTACGGCCGCGTACTTCTTCGGGTAAATGCGCCATTTCGGCGATACCACCCGCATTATCAGCAATCGGGCCGAATGCGTCAATCGCCAGCTGCATGGCCGTGGTGGCCATCATACCCGCCGCAGCAATCGCCACACCGTACAAACCTGCTACTTCATAGCTGAGGAAAATACCGGCCGCCAATACCAAAGTCGGGATAACCGTGGATTCCATCCCTACCGAAAGCCCGCCGATAATGTTGGTAGCATGGCCCGTAGACGACTGGTTTACAATCGATTGAACAGGGCGCTTACCCATAGCCGTATAAAATTCGGTGATCATCGACATGATAGCCCCTACGACCGAACCGAGCAGAATCGCCCAATACACGTCCATCGCCGTGAAATCAACCCCGCGGATATTCAGATTACCTTCCGGCAGCATCCACATCGTGAGCGGGTAGCTTACTACCAGTACCAATATGATCGAACCCCAGTTACCACGGTTCAGAGCGGCCTGTACGTTACCGTTATCATCGCTCACGCGCACGAGGAACATGCCAAGAATTGAAGAGATAAGGCCCACGCCTGCGATCACCATCGGCAGAAGAATCGGTGCAATGCCGCCAAAGTTATCCGTGCCCTGCGCCACGATTTCACGGCCGAGTACCATCGTAGCCAGGATTGTGGCCACATAAGATCCGAAAAGGTCGGCCCCCATACCGGCTACGTCGCCCACGTTATCACCCACGTTGTCAGCGATGGTGGCGGGGTTACGCGGATCGTCCTCCGGGATGCCGGCTTCGACCTTACCCACGAGGTCGGCACCCACATCGGCCGCTTTGGTGTAAATACCGCCGCCTACGCGAGCGAACAGGGCGATCGACTCGGCGCCGAGCGAGAAACCCGCGAGGACTTCCAGCACGCGCTCCATCGGAAGGCCATTTACATCCGTGCTATCGCCTATAAAAGTGGAATACAAAATGATGAACAAACCACCCAACCCCAGCACCGCGAGGCTCGCTACGCCGATCCCCATCACGGAACCGCCGGTGAACGACACTTCGAGCGCTTTCGTGAGGCTCGTACGCGCCGCCTGTGTGGTCCGCACGTTCGATTTGGTAGCGATATTCATCCCGATATAGCCGGCAAATGCGGAAATAAAGGCTCCTACCAGGAACGAGACGCCAATGAAGGCGCTGGAATTTTCAACCAGTGTGCCCGAGTAACCCAGTATCACACTCACAATAAGACCAAAAACAATGAGTACACGCCATTCGGCTTTCAGGAAGGCCAGGGCTCCATCTGCAATTGCGTCCGCTATGGTTTTCATTTCAGGACTTCCACCATCCTGCCGGACAACCCAGCCTCTTTTGAAGAACATAACCAGCAAGCCAACAAGGCCTAACGCCGGCACTAAATAGGTAATGTTACTCATGCGATGATCAACGATTTGGTTAAATGGTTTTCTATAATTCTCGTAAATATAGAGAAAGGCACCTCATAACAAAATCGCGAAACCGCTATTTTTGGCCAATTCGTATAGATTTTATTAAAATTTCGAGAGTTTTTCAGTCAATTTCAAAGCTTTGTTTTGTTAACAAACTGGCTCTCAAGGAATAACAAGAGCACTAGCCAAAGCGCTTCCGCCAGCATTTAATAGAATAATAAAATGAATTATTTGGGATAATCAATGAAAATAAGGCCCTAAAATGCCTGTTTCAGCGCTTCGGACGAAGCAGGGCCAGCAGCAAAAAACTGCCCACAAAACCGACCACGCCCACCACTGCAGCAAGGAGCGTGCCACCTAAAAAATATTGTACAAAGTTGACATGGATCGATTCCAATGTCACGTTTTCGAGAGAAGTGATCTGCACTCCATTGCGGTAAAAGAGGCCTCCAAATTTGTAACTGGCGTAAATAATGAAAGGAATAGCCGGGGGAATGCTGATATGCGCGGCGGTAAGAAACAGTACCTTGTTCATCCGGAAAACGATCGACAGCGGAATGCCCACCATTAGTTGAAAGCCCCAAATGGGCACGATACCCATAAAGAAACCGAAGCCTACCGATTTGGCCTTACTCAAATTACTTTCGTCGGACTTTACCGCCTCGTCGCGGATGATCTTCCAGAGCCCCTTCTTCTGAATATAGCGAAACAAGCGCTTCGGAAGGTAATACACCAGCGTGAGTGTCACCAGCCAGGTGTTGAGGATGCTGATACGTGTAAAATCGCGGAACGGCCTGAAATGCGTCACGCGCTCATCTTTATCGTAAATCACCTGAATATTGATCGGCACAATGGGCACGTCTTTCCAGGCCATTTTGACGATCACCTCGATCTCCGTCTCGAATTTGGTCGTGAAAAGTGTCATTCTTTTCAGCGGCCCGAGCGGGTACAGGCGAAAGCCGGTTTGCGTATCGGGCAATGTGAGCCCGGTTTCAAATTTGAACCAGAAATTGGAAAACTTATTCCCAAAAGAGCTCTTTCCGGGCACGCCTTCCTGCTGCATATTCCGCGATCCCATCAGCAATGCACCCGGGTTTTCAATAGCGGCTTCGATAAAAAGCGGGATATCGGAAGGTAAATGCTGGCCGTCCGAATCGATCGTGATCGCATTCGAAAAACCCAGCCTGATAGCCTCCGCAAATGCTTTTCGCAACGAAAACCCCTTCCCTTTGTTCACGACGTTATCCAGTACGCGGATTCTCGCGCCATAGCCGTCCAGAATGGCCATTGTATCGTCCGTAGAACCGTCATTCACCACAATCACCTCCTGCCCGGATGCATACTGCAAAACGCCGTCGATCACCCGCCGTAACGTGTTGCGGTTGTTATAGGTAGGAATGATCACGCAGCATTGAATGTCCGAGAGGGTCATTATGGTGTTTGAATATTGGGTTTAGTTGATTGAATGGAAATTAGCCCTGGCTTTGAAATAGGTCTTTTCACCATGCCTGCCCACCGCATTCACATCCAGTAGGTCTGCGCCCTTGTATTGAATTTGAATCGTGAACTCAGGAGTTTCCACCGGGTTCAGCACTTCCAGGAACTTGCACGTGCTCATTTCCTTCAATGCAAATGCCTTACCCAGTGCTTTGGATAAAACCGCCTTCACCATTTCAATCTGCACAACGCCCGGGAGTACGGGAGCGCCCGGAAAATGCCCCTCGAATACCGGGTGCGCCGGGTCGATTTGCAGCGTACAAGTGATCTGGTTATCGCCCCGTTCGAGCGCTATAATCGTATAAAGGTCGCTCAAAAGCATTGTCAAAGATCTTTGAAAAGGTTTTCAGCAATGGGCTGGTTGAATTTCTCCTGCTGGAATTTCATAATGCTCTTGTCGCCGCCTTTCTCGAAAAACGAGAGTTCTTTCAGTCGCAACGAACTCCGGGAGAAATTCATGGTTATTTTGGAATAGATGTTTTTCAAACGGCGGTTTACCGGCGTCAGCACGATCTGATATTCGTCGCTGTCTTCGAGTACTGCCGACGAAAACCCCTTATTCTGCTGAAAATCACCATTGACCAACCCGATCATCAGTTCCTTGATCTGCGCCGCCATGCGCCCTGCCTGCCCTACGTTTTTCTCCTTATTCCCCTCCTGCACCCGCAGCTTGTCGCCATTGATCAGGATAATGTATTTCGAAGGCGTCCGCTGCTCCCAGCGCATTTTGTCCTTCTGCTGGTAGTAAAACAACCCCGAGGATTTTTCAGGCTCTTTGAGTACGGCCAGGTACTTCTCTTCAATAAATGATGCCTGAATGGACGTCGTTGCCTGCGAGGTTTTCCTCAGCTCGGCCAGCACCTTTTCCGGGCTGCCCGACGGCTTGAACGACTGCGCCTTAGCAAATTGCGCAACCGTCAAAACGGCCATGATGATGAATATTCTAATGCTTTTCATAAGGTTCCTTCCCGATCAACTTAGGAAGCGGTTCTATTTTAATACCCATTTCACGACAATGCCCGATGATGTCCGGCAGCGTATCGGCCGTGAGCGACAGGTGGTCATGCAACAGAACGATGTCTTTGGGCTTTAATTTTGAAATGATGGTATTGATAAGCTGGTACTTGTTCTTCGCACGTGTATCCATGCTGCGGAGCGACCACCCAATAGACTGCATTTGCAAATCCTTCAAAACCGCGGCATAACGAGGGTTCGTCACCCCGAATGGCGGCCTGAAAAACACCGGTACCCGGCCCGTAATGTCGCGTATCGCCTCATTGCACCGCTGAATGTCCGTCCGCAATTTCTGTGTCGAAAACAGCGCAATGAGGTAATGATGGCTGTACGAATGGTTGGCAATGGTATGACCTTCCTCTACAATGCGCCGCAACAGCTCCGGGTGGTTCACCGCCTTTTTCCCGATCACGAAAAAGGTTGCTTTCAAGTCATTTTCAAGTAATATGTCAAGAATGCGCGGTGTGGAATCAGGATCGGGGCCGTCGTCGAATGTGAGCGCAACCGCTTTCGTGCGCCCCTTATTAATCGATTTGACAAAATAATTGGCCTGGATCTGCGCGGAGCCGTAAGCCGTCACGCCCATAAAAAGCAATGCGATGCCCGCCAGCACCAACCACAGGTAATCCGTCTCCCAAAAGATGATGGAACTGAGCGCCGCCGCGGTAATGCAGAAGAATACGAGAAGATTATGCTTCAAAGGCTTTCAGAAGAGTTAATCCCAGATTGCTTTTTCTTAATCCATTACAAATCAACACATTCCTCACTTCACTATTTGTCGCAAAAACGTCGAGAGCATAATGCAATGCAAATGCGGAAGCCGTTGGATAAACGCCCGCCAGTGGCAGGTAATCCACGTTCCGCGCAGCGCCTTGCACAGGCGTGCCTGCGTACAGTGCGAGGTCAACATCCCCGGCCTGCAAGCCGTTGCGATCCAGAAACGCGTCAATGTCCTCTTGCCCATATTCCGTTCCCCCGCTGGTGTAAACATCGGCTAACCCGGCACTTGCATTACCCTGGTTTTCGGCAGAAAGCACAAAAAAAGAAGCCGCGGAAGTAAGCGGAGCGTTGGCTTCGAATGCCAGTTGACGCGCAATATCTTCGAGAATGTCGATGTGTTCGTCCGCCGCGCCCACGAGCACGTTACGGTCGCCCTCGCGCAGGAGCATAGCCGCGTCGAGCAGCGCGTGCTCGAAAGAAAGCGTGTTCTGCGTGTGGGTCATGTTATAGCCGTGGTTACCGAGGCTCAGTGAAATCTGCCCGGCCATGGTATTGTGCGTCGACTGGATGAATGATGTAGGCGGCAACAACCCCTCCACGGTCAGCGAGGTGTTCAGGAATTTTTCGGTATCCTGCAAACAGCCCAGCCCCGTGCCTACCACAATTGCATCGGGTTGGGCAATGCCGGCTTGCTCCATGCAATCCTTAGCGCACGCTACCGACATCCTCAGAATCTTACTCATACGCCGCAGCAAGCCGGCTTCGATATAGGCCTTATAATCCGGGCTAATCAATGCCGAAGACGCTTCAACCGGCCCCAACCCAACCGAAAACCCGGGATTGCGGAAGGTAGGCTGATGCGAAATCGTGGACGCCGCCGATAGGTACAATGCCGGTTTATTCATATTTCGTCAAAACCAATGATGAATTATTTCCTCCGAAACCGAATGAATTGGAGAGCACCGCATTTACTTCCGCGCCGGCTTCCAGCTGCGTCGCGGGTACGAGACCCGTTTCCGCGATCGGAGTCCGGTAATTCAGGTTGGGGAAAATGAGGTTATGTTGTATGGCCAGCACCGAAAACACCGCTTCAATAGCGCCCGCTGCGGCAAGCGTGTGCCCCGTAAATGCTTTGGTAGAACTGAATGGCGGAATGCGGTCGCCGAAAACGTTTTGCAATGCTACCGACTCAGAGTGATCGTTGTTTTTCGTACCTGTGCCATGCGCGTTCACGTACGAGATCTGGTCGAGCCCGATGCCCGCGCGGCGGATGGCATGCTCAATCGCCAAAGTGGCACCCTTTCCATCGGGCGACGAGGCGGTCTGATGGTAGGCATCTGCTGCATTCGCCCAGCCGCTCACATTGCAAATGGGCCTGTTGCCAGTCAATTCAATGCTTTTCTCGCCTTCGAGCAACAGGAAACCCGCCCCTTCTCCAAGGTTCAGTCCGGCCCGGTTATCGTCGAATGGCCGGCACCACTGGTCGTCGTAGATCATCAGCGAGCGGAACCCGTCGATCGTGAAGACGCTCAATGCGTCGGAACCGCCCACGAGCACGCGGTCGAGCGTACCTTGCAGGATCAGCCGGGCGCCGAGCATAATAGCGTTCACCCCCGAGGAACAGGCGGTCGAAAGCGTATTAATATAACCCGTAATACCCAGCTCCTTCGCAATGCGCTCCGTCGTGCTGCCGCTGTCGTGCGTGGTAAGCAACCGGTAATCGGGGTTATTTTGGGCTAAATAATTTTTGTAAAAAACCTCGCTGCGATCCATCCCCCCTACCGATGTGGCCGAAATAAGGCCTGTACGGATCACTCCGGAGCGCTTGTTATCGCCCCAGGCTTCGCGCGCTGCTTGCAAACCCAGCAGCGAAGTGCGCGAAACGTATTCCGTACCCACGCCCAATGCGGCGCGCAACGCGTCGTTGGAAGCCTTCACTTCGCCCGCCAGCGATGCCTTCGTGCCTTGCAGGTAATGCAGCGGGCCGATGCCCGTCCTCCCCTCGCGCAACGCGCTCAGGTTCTCCTTCACCGACATGCCTATGGCCGACACGACGCCGATCCCGGTAATGCAAACGCCCATTCGGTGTGGTGGTTAAGCTGCTTTTCTTTTACGGATATATGCCGCCATCGTGTCGATGGACTTGAATGCCTCCTTGCCCTCTTCCGGGTTAGTCAGCTGGATACCGTGGTATTTTTCGAGCAGCACGATCAGTTCGAGCGCGTCGATCGAGTCGAGGCCCAGGCCCTGGTCGTTGAAAAGCAGCGCGTCGTCCGCGATATCCGCCACCGTCAGGTCTTCCAGGTTGAGCTGTTCGATAATTTGTTTTTTAAGATCTTCTTTTAAACTATCCATATTGCTGATTAATTGAGCGTCTGTTAATATGCCGCAACTGCACCGGTTTGCGACAGGTGAAGGAGGTTCTCTTCGTTGAATTCCGTCCCCTTTTCTTTCTCTTCCACCATAAAAAGGAAAACATCCGTACTGCCTGCCGTTACTTCCAGCCATCCGCAAAGCAACGCGCGACTGCCCGAGGCCAGCAGTATCCGGCTGTAATCGAGGTAAAAACCGGGGACGAATTTAGGCAAAACAGCAAACATATTTTCACCGTACCATTTGTTGAGAATGGCGATTTCACCCAGCACGATATTGGGCAATGTATATACGAAGAGCGATGGACTCGGCGAGCCGCCGCCTTGATAAGATTGTATGAAACGTCGGTCGGTCTCCGCGCTCGACGACGCGTTGGCAAACACCAGTGCAATCTCATCGTCGGCATAGACCTCCGAGATGCCCGGATTGGCCCGCTTGATGAGTTCCGAAGCCAGGTAGCCGGCCTGCGAAAGCACATCCATTTTATAAAATTTGGGATATGCCAATTCGTGCTGCTTGTAAATCTGCTTGAACCAGGAATCCTCCGAGCCGGTATCGCGCCGTGCAACAACTTCGCCGTTCACAAGGCATTCGCCTGCCCGCAAGTTGCAATATGCTGTAATCACTTTCATAAATCCCTGATCATCAATGAAGCATTACCCCCACCGAAACCGGAGGCCGTTTTGAGAATGGTCCGCAGCTTTTTCGGTTCGTTTTCAAGAATGATATTCAAAGGTTGGGACGTGCCCGCATCGCGGTAGCCCAAACTCTTGATCAGCATGCCGTTCCGCATCATTTGCATACAAACAGCCGTCTCGATTACCCCGGCCGCGCCGAGCGTGTGCCCGAAATATCCTTTCAGGCTATTTAGCGGCTTTTCCGACAACGACAGGCGATCGAAAGCAATGGCTTCCATTTCGTCATTGAAAACCGTGCCCGTGCCGTGCGCACAGATAAAATCAATCTCTTCCGCACCAATTCCATGTTTCTGCATGGTGCGACTGACACTTCTTACGAGCCCCTCACCCGTACGCGAAGGCCCAGAGATGTGGTTCGCGTCGTTCGCGCTTGTGCCGGAAAGGAGTTGCAATGGGGTATTTTTAAAAACCGATTTTGCCCCGGAGACCAATGCAGCCGCGCAGCCTTCTCCCAGCGTAATGCCGTTGCGGGCCGCATCGAACGGCGCACAGGCCTTATCGCTCACGGCAAAAAGGGATTGAAAACCGTACAGAACGAAATCCGAGGCAACATCGCAGCCGATCACAATCACGTGCTCATACTGCCCTGCCCCGACCATATTGCCGGCTACATTCAATGCAAGAACACCCGAAATGCAGGCATTGGAAATCACGATCGGCAAATGCGCGAGATTAAACTGCTGCATTACCGCGCTGCACGTTTCACCGAACTGATCATGCAGGTTATCGTCCAGGGCACCTTTGGTAGAGCTGATCAACACCATCGTGCGATCGGAAGTGAGGATAGAAGCATCGATGCGGTTTTTAAGCCCCGCCAATGCCTTGATTACCAGCTGCTGAAAACGCAAAGGGCCACCGAGACCGACTATTCTCGACAAATGAATATCTTCCTTGTTAAACCCGACCGCCGGAGTGAGCGCAATGCCGGTGCGATTTACACTGAGCGCCTCCCAGTTAGCCTCCGCAGTGTCACCCAACGGACTTACAATGACCTCGGCACCAATGTAGATCATAGGTCGTACTGCGCTTTCCATTCCTTGTAAAAATCCGGCGAGATCAGTTCCAGCTCGCGGGAGTCGCGGTCGAGGAACACCTGCATGGTCTTGCCCGTAGCACAAAGCTGACCGGTAGTAACATTAATTACTTCGTATTCAAACTGTATTTTCGCCGATTTCGTAGGGATGTACCGGGTGATGACGCGGATAACCTGCCCGTAATACACCGGCGCTTTATGGTCGATTTCCGACTTTACGATCGGCGTTACAAAGCCTTTGGCGTGGATATCCAGGTATTCCAATCCGAATTTCTTCCCAAAAGCCTCCCTCCCGTCCTCGAAAAATTTCAGGTAGTTGCCGTGCCACACCACACCCATGGCATCGGTTTCGCTGAATCGGATATCTATATCTATTTCGGAAGCAATCATTAACTAGTTATTAGGGGTTACTCGCTTACTACGATTTTTAGTTCACATCCCAGCAATATACGCCCATCCAGGAAACTTTCGCCCTTGACGAGGTAAATATTTCCCAACTGGTGCAAGGGGGTAACCACCGTGCGGATGGTACCACCAACCGGAGGCAACTCAGTCACAAGTACTTTGCTGACTGCCCCGATAAAACCAATTTTCGGCTGACCGGCTTCCTCCCTGTCCAGGTAACCAAAAGACGCAGCGCAGGTTTGCGCAATGTGTTCGATCAGCCCTGTTTCCTGAAAAAAGCCGTCCTGCACCAGCACATTATCGTTCGTAACCGTAAAATCCGATTCAAACCGCTCGCGCGAGGCGCTCACGAGGTTGCCAACCATCACAAAAGGTGGGCGGTGCGGAATGTAGTCGGTGATGGCGTCTTGGGCGACGATCATTATTGAAAGAAATTGAAATAATTAAACCATTGCTCAGGAAATGCCTTCACTTTCCGTTCCAGCTCTTCCACATACAGCTGCGCGATTTCCTCCGGCTTCATTTTCGCCTCGATCGGCTTGGTGCAGCTCAAATGATAGCTGTATTTACCATCCTTGGCTGCAAACACAAAGGTAACCGGCGCATTGAACTTCGACGCGATCACAAACGGGCCGTAAGGAAACTTCGCTTTCCGTCCGAGAAAATCCATTTCAATGTACCTGGCCCCTTCGAGATATCGATCGGCGTGAATAGCCACGAACTCGTTGTTCACCAATGCATTGCGAATGGATATGATATGGGAAAGATCGTCCTTGATGGCAATCACCTTGAAGCGGGAGCCGCCTGTGGACAAATCCATATATTTTTTGATATTTTCGACCTCGGCATCGAGCATCACGATATTGATCGTAGGCGTAATGCGGCCTTTCAACAGGTTACCGGCCGTTTCCCAGTTGCCCACATGCGCGCTCAGCAATATGCCCCCCTTCCCTGCATCGCGTATGTCGATCAGGTATTGTTCGTTTTCAAAAACATGAGAGAATTGCCTGTCTTTCCCCAGCAGGAATGCAGCCCTGTCCACGAGCGTCTGCCCGAAAATATAGAAGTTTTTCCGTGCCATTTTTCGGGCATCGGGACCGGCAATGTGAAGGGTGTTCTGGTAAAAATCCAGCAAAGCACGTTTCGGCTTCGCCGCGAAAAGATAATAGTAGTAAGTAACCACCCGCAGGAGCCCGTAGGCAAACCCGAGCCCCAGGGTATTGATAAAAAACAGGAAAATTTTGTAACCCGTTAACGATCCTTTGGTCTTACCGTCCCAACGGCTCATTCTTACAATGCAAGTTTCTTACCGACAAGCTGATAGAAATCACCGAAGGTTTCAATTCCTTTGAAATCCTCTCCGGTGAGCTTGATATTGAGGTTTTCATCTATGAGCACAACCAGGTCGACGTAGTCAAGACTATCCAGATCCAAAGTGTCTTTCAGACTGTTTTCAGGAAGAATCAAATCCCGGTCCACCTCAAATTCCTCAGATAAAAAATCTCTGGTTTCTTCAATAACTTCTTCCAAACTCATTTTTACGTCGTTAGCATACATAGCCACAAAATTAGTTTATTCTTGCCGATAGTTTAAAAATATTCCCAAATTTTCAAATAAAAGACCTCCGTCATACAATAAATTCGACTGAAAATCATTGCAGTTGACGGATGGAATATTGGAGGTTGACAAAAATACAGAATTTCGATCGGCAGCCTACCGCCGTTCACGAAGTTGTAGTAGTAATGTGACGGACACACCAGCCCGTCCATCCTCAGATTTTCCTGACGATCAGCGTAGAGTTGGTACCGCCGAAACCAAACGAATTGGAAAGAAAACAATTGATTGTCTGCTCCTTAGTTTCGGGAATAATGTTGATTTTAGCAGAATCCTCGTCGGGATTCTCGAAGTTGATATTTGGAGCGATGAACGAATTCTGCATCATCAGCAATGAGTAAACGATCTCGCTCGCACCCGCCATCCAGCATTCATGCCCGGTCATCGACTTCGTGGAGCTCACCGGCACATTACCACCGAATACCTCGTAAATAGCGCGGGCCTCGCTGCCGTCACCCACGGGAGTGGATGTGGCGTGTGCATTGATGTAGTCTACTTCCGCGGTGGTAATACCCGCCTGCTTCAACGCCATTTGCAATGAACGCGTCTGACCGTCGATGCTGGGGTTGGAAATATGGTCGCCATTGGAGGAGAATCCGTAGCCGATCAGCTCGGCCAATATCGGCGCGCCTCTTTTCACGGCGGCTTCGTAAGATTCAAGGATCACGGTAGCTGCGCCGCCGCTCGGGATCAGCCCGTCGCGATCACGGTCGAATGGGCGTGAAGCCTTCGTAGGCTCCGATTCGCGTACCGAGAAAGTGCCCAGGCCGTCGAAACTCGCCATAGCGGAAGCATTGATCTCCTGCGCCCCCCCGCATATTACACGCTCCTGCAAGCCCTGGCTGATCATCAGGTAACCCATCCCGATCGAATGCGAACCCGACGCGCACGCCGCGCTCAATGTGAAATTGATGCCTTTCAACTTGAATATCGTCGAAAGGTTCATATTCACGGTGCTGTTCATGTTCTGGAAAATAGCGCCGGAGCCGATCAGCGTCGTATCGTGCTTTTCACGGACTTTGTCTACCGCTTCCACGACGGATGCCGCCGTGCTGTCGTTGCCGTAAATAATGCCGGTTTCAGTCTGTTCAAGAAAGTCGACGTCGAGACCCGACAATGCCAATGCCTCGTGTGTGGCCATGTACGCGTACACCGCGGGCTGGTGCATACCCACGCGCTGGCGGCGTGACAGGTAGTTTTTCAGGTCGGGCTCCTGCACCATGCCTGTGAGGGCCGAGCGGAAACCGAAATCTTTCCTTACCTGATCAAACACGATCCCGCTTTTACCGGCATACAACGATTTCGTAACCTCGTCCAGATTCTCGCCCAGACAGGAATAAATGCCGATACCGGTAATGACAACCCTATGGCTCATGGACTATGAGTAAATTCCTCCGTTAATATTGATTACCTCGCCCGTAATATAAGCAGCCTTGTCGGAAGCCAGAAAGCTTACCAGGTGCGCTACCTCGTCGGCTTTGCCGAAACGGTTCATCGGGATCATTTGTTTCAATTCGTCCTCGTTGAGGTCCTTGGTCATGTCGCTCGTGATAAAACCCGGCGCCACGGCATTCACGGTGATTTTCCGTTTGGCAACCTCCTGCGCCAGCGATTTGGTGGCAGCGATAATTGCCCCCTTCGCCGCCGAATAGTTGGTCTGACCCGCCACGCCTTTCATCCCCGACACCGATGCAACGTTGATGATCCGGCCGGAGCGTTTCCGCAGCATCTGCTGGATCGCATTCTGGGTTACATTATAAAGGCCTTTCACCGAAATATTCAACACATCGTCCCAGTCCTTTTCCGGCATCCACATAAACAGCCCGTCGCGGGTAATGCCCGCATTATTCACCAAAACACCGATGAACTTGTCTTCGTTCTTTTCGCGCCAGCCGTTCAATGCTTCGTCCACTTCGGCTCTGTTCTGCACATTAAAATGCAGCAACTCGCCGCTGCCGCCATTGCCCTGGATTTCGGCCAGCGTTTCCTCCGCGGCCGCCTGGTTGGAAGCGTAGTTGACTAATATATGTAAACCGTGGTCCTTGGCCAGTTGAACCGCAATGGCCCTGCCAAGCCCCCTGGATGCACCGGTTACCAATGCGCAATTCATAAGTGGAATGGGGTTTCTTTGATATATTCAAAAACGGCTGCAATGCTTTCGAACTGCGGCACGTCGTCTGTAACGAACTTCGCACGCTCACGGATCTGCGCGTAAACCGATTTCGCATTCGGCGAAAGCTTCTCTTTCTCTTCCGGATGCAGCAGGTCTATCGCCTGGCAAATCGCCATGATGTGGATCGACATCACCTGGAATGCGTTTTCAAGCACCTGCTTCGCGATCACCGCCGAGTTGGTACCCATGCTTACGATATCCTGGTTGTCGTTATTGTTTGGTATGCTATGAATGTAAACCGAAGTCGACAGCGCCTGGCTTTCGGCGGTGGTGGATGTAGCTGTAAACTGCACACCCTGGAAACCGAAGTTCAAACCCCATGTTCCGGCATTGAGGAATGGTGGAAATTTACCATTCAGCTTACTGTTCATCAGGAAGTTGAGCTGGCGTTCCATGAGCATGGTGAGCTTGGTGAGCACCAGTTTCACTTTATCCATTTCCAGCGAAATATAATCGCCATGGAAGTTACCGCCGTGGAAAACGTTGTCGTCTTCCGGGCGCACGATCGGGTTGTCATTGGTTGAATTCAACTCATTTTCAACCACTTCCTGCGCATATTGGATCGTATCCAGCACCGGGCCTAGGATTTGCGGCACGCAGCGGATCGAGTAATACTCCTGTATTTTGCGCTCAAATTCAGTCTTCTGCATGGCCGTATCATCGCGGAAAAGCTCCTCGCGGCTACGGATAAGCCCGCTTCCGGCCACAAAATCGCGCATGTGCTGCGCCACTATCTGCTGACCTTTGTGGTGTTTCACGGCATTGAGCTGTTTCGAGAACGAGTCATCGAACGATTCGATCGCCTCGTTGATCATCGACGACGCAGTAATGGCCCATTGCACCAGCCTTTTGGCATAAATAATATTCACTGCCGCCATCCCCGTCATGCAGGAAGTACCATTGATCAGCCCAAGGCCGTCGCGGAGCTCCATTTTGAGCGGCTTAATGCCCTTCTCAGTCAGGACTTCGGCAGTTTTGCGGCGCAAGCCATTTTCGTACACGTGGCCTTCACCGATCAGGTTCAAACCCAAATGCGAGAGCTGCACGAGGTCACCACTCGCCCCTACACTGCCGTGTTCGAAGATTTCGGGCACCACGCCATTGTTCAGAAACGATACCAGCTGCTTGATCACCGCGGTACTCACACCGGAGTTGGCCTGTAAAAATGAATTCAGGCGCGCGAGCATGACGGCACGCGCATATATTTCGTTCAGCGGCTTCCCTACCCCGCTCGAATGGCTGCGGATCAGGTTGTATTGCAGATTATTGAGCTGGTCGGTCTCAATACGGTATTGCGCCATCGGGCCAAAACCGGTATTGATACCATATATGATTTTGTCTTTGGAGAAATTCGTTAAAAAGGCAAATGATTGGGATACTTGATGGAGGGCGTCTTCGGCTAAGATAAATTCCTTCTTTTCAAAAGCATATTGCTCGATCTGAGCTAATGAAATACGATTCATTTAATGATGGCGTAATTGAATATGGTGTAAAATAAATCTTTTTTTGCGGCTTTGGCAAACACGACCCGGTAAGCGGCAGCAGGCACGGAAGTTGCCTGAGTGATACAATTCATTAATTTTGTCGGACATTCACGTTTCCCCTGTCAATGCTAGGAGATTTACTATTAAGGCTAAACAAATTCCTTTCAAGTCACAAACCTGCGTTTTTCCTTAGCCTGCTCGTCATTGTCAGTTTCCTCGCGGCCGGTATTGCGCGGCTAAAAGTAACCGAAAGTATTTTCGCGACGCTACCGAAGGGTAAAAGCTTCGAAGAATTCAACCGTTTGGTCGAAAGTAAAAACATCATCAACCAAATCGTGTTTTCACTCGAAATCCCGGCTGACACGGACACGGACGCCGCACGGGAAATCGCCGAGAATTTCACCGATTCGCTCGGGCGCTACACCAACGGCTACGTGCGCAACATCCAGGCGGAGCGGCCGAATGTGCAGGAGGATGTATATCAATATGTATACAGCCACTTTCCGCTGCTGATCGAACCTTCCTACTACACACATATCCAGGCCCGCATTGCCCCCGACTCGATCCGGGCATCGGTAGCCTCTACCTATAACCAGCTGCTCACGCCCGGCGGCTCGTTCCTGAAACAATTTGTACTAAACGACCCGCTCGGCATCACCGGAAAGTATTTCAAAGAGCTCAATGCCGCCAACAACTCCAGTGCGATGGTAATGGACGACGGCATCATGTTCACCGCCGACCGCAAGAGCATCCTCATTTTCGCCTCCACCAGCTTCGATTCGGGCAGCTCCGACAAGAATGTGGCACTTTTCGAGCTCATGGAGGCGTTCAAAACCAAATGGAACCGGCAGCACCGTTATCACCATTTTTCCTATTTCGGCACTTTCGAAATTGCCGCGCGTAATGCGATGCAGGTCAAGCAGGACTCCTACTTCACGTCTTTTCTCGCTTTGGCGGGCATCCTGGCGCTGCTGATCGCCTATTACCGCAAGCTGCTTATACCTATCTATATTACAATGCCCGGAATTTTTGGGGCACTGTTCGCATTGGGAATCGTCGGCTACGTCAGGCCGGAGATTTCGGGCATTTCCCTCGCGACGGGCGCGGTGATCTTCGGCATCCTGCTCGATTACGCGTTCCACTTTTTTACGCACCTACGCCACACGCATTCGATCCCGGTCGCGATCAAGGAAGTAAGCGGGCCGCTGCTGACGGGCAGCTTCACGACGGTCATGGCGTTCAGTGCATTGCATTTCGCTAACTCCACCGTATTGCAGGACTTCGGACTGTTTTCGTCACTAGCGCTCTTCGGCGCGGCCGTTTTCACGCTCACCGCCTTACCGGTCGTACTGTCTTCGACACGTTTTGACATTCAGAAAATCCCTGGCGAAAACCGCTCTTTCCGCATCCCCACCATCCCGGACAAATGGCGCGGCATTACCCTCGCGGGTGTAGGTGCATTGACAGTCGTGTTCCTCTTTTTTGCCGGCGACACCGAGTTCGATGCCGGTTTTGAGAACCTCAGCATCCAGGACCCGGAACTAAGCAGCCGGGAGGAAGCGCTTACGGGCATTAATCCCCGGAAACAGAAACGGATCTACGTTTTTGCGTCGGATCCGCGCCGGGATATGGCCGAACAAATCAACCATAATGCCTGGCAAAAATTGGCTGCATTGCGCAGCGAGGGCCGCATTGCCAGTTTCGTCTCTTCCGGTTCGCTGCTGATCCCGCAGGACCTCAAACGCGAGCGGATGCGCCGCTGGCAGGATTTCTGGACGCCCGGCCGCACCGATTCCACATTCCGGGTATTCAATCAGGCCGCTGCCCAAAATGGTTTTAACGCCTACGCATTCAACGATTTCAAGGGCTGGATTGCCGGGCGCAGCAGCTCCAATATCTCGCTCGACACGCTTTTCAGCGAACTGGGCGTCGATAACCTGATCGACATCAAAGCCTCTGGCACCACATTCATTTCCACGGTGGTAGTGGATCAGGCCAAACTGACGGACGTCAAAAAAGAGCTGCGGGCTATTCCCGGCGTCGCGCTTTTCGACCGCGGCGAGTTGGCCGGTGAATTGCTCACCATGGTGAAGGACGATTTCAACTACCTGCTGCTGATTTCGGCTTCCATTGTATTCTTTACATTATTAGTCGTATACGGCCGCATCGAGCTCACATTGCTATCCTTCCTCCCGATGGTGATTAGCTGGATATGGATTCTGGGCATCGCGGCCATTCTCGGCATCAAGTTCAACTTCGTGAATGTGATCGTCACGACCTTCATATTCGGCCTGGGTGATGATTTCAGTATTTTCGTTACCGACGGGCTTTTGAGCAAATACAAATCGGGCAAGGACACGCTGCGCTCCTACCAGGCGGCGATCGCATTGTCCGCAACGACAACATTAATCGGTACGGGTGTATTGATCTTTGCCAAACACCCCGCTATCCATTCGATTTCACTGATCAGCGTGCTGGGAATTGTGTGCATTCTGTTCATATCCTTTGTATTCCAGCCGGTTTTCTTCGATTTGTTTGTCCAAAAACGCATCGCCAAAAAGAAATCGCCCGTGACGATGCTGCCCTTCCTGATCAGCATTTCGAGCTTCACCTATTTCCTTTCGGGCTGCCTGTTTTTGCATTCCAAACTGGTGACTATCCTTTTGTTACCGATGTCGAAGAAGAAAAAGAAAGCGGCGATCAACAATTCGCTTTCTTTTTATGCCAAAACGGTGATTTACTCGGGCCCTCACGTGAAGAAAAACATTTCGGGCCGGGAAAACCTCGATATGAACAAGCCGGTGATCTTCATCGCCAACCATACCTCTTTCCTGGACATCCTGCTGGCCATTATGCTGCACCCGAAAATCGTGCTGATGGTGAAAGGCTGGGTGTATAAATCGCCGTTTTTCGGTCCGATTATCCGGTATGCGGGGTATGTGTACAGCGAGGACGGCCCGGAAGAGAACATCGAAAAGGTGCGGGCACTGGTGGCCGAGGGCTATTCCATCCTCATTTTCCCGGAAGGCACGCGCTCCGAGGACGGCAACATCGCGCGTTTCCACAAAGGGGCATTCTATCTCGCCGAGCAGCTGAATCTCGACATCCAACCGATATTGCTCCACGGCGCACACGATGTGCTGCCCAAAAACGACTTCCTCATCCGCCCCGGCGCGCTCAACGTGCGCGTGCTTCCGCGCATTACATATGCGGATACGCGCTGGGGCGCGACGCTGCGCGACAAAACGAAGGCTATTGCCGCATTCTACAAGCAGGAATTTGCGGCATTTAAATATGAAATGGAGGATACCGGCTATTTGAAACACAAAATTTTCACCAATTATGTTTTCAAAGGGCCGGTACTGGAATGGTATTTCAAAGTCAAATGGCGGCTGGAAAGCAAGAATTTCACCTATTACAATGAGCTGATCGGCGACCGGAAGCGCATTCTGGATGTCGGCTGCGGATATGGCTACCTGTCGTTTTTCCTGCACTATAAAAATGAGGAGCGGGTGATCACGGGCATTGATTACGACGAGGACAAGATCGAAATCGCGGAGAATAGCTATAACAAAACCGGCAACCTGCGGTTTGCGTACCAGGATATCATGGTCGCCGACCTCGGCACGCAGGATGTCATATTCCTGAATGACGTGTTGCATTATTTATCGGAGGAAAAACAACGTATTTTGCTCGACCGCTGTGCCGCGGCCCTTGCGCCCGACGGGTTGCTTTTCATCCGCGACGGCATTACCGACCTGACCGCCAAACACCAGAATACGCAGAAAACAGAAGCATTGTCGACAGGCCTTTTCGCTTTCAACCGGAAAACCGATGATTTCCATTTCTTCTCATCGCAGGACATTCGCGACTTCGCGGCGCGGTATGGTTTTGGTTATGAAATGCAGGAGCATTCGGCGAACACTTCCAACGTGCTTTTCGTACTGCGCAAACTTTCGGCTCCGGTAACTGCGCCGATTACTAACTAGGATTTCTCCAATAGCTATTTAAATGCAAACTTCCGCCGTGCAAAAGGAATACGATTTTGTGATTGTTGGAAGCGGACTCGGCGGTCTGGCTTGTGCGACCATTCTCGCAATGGAAGGTTATAGTGTGGTGGTATTGGAAAAAAACCACCAGATCGGCGGGCATTTGCAGGTTTACAGCCGAGATAAAAGCATTTTCGATACGGGAGTACACTACGTAGGCGGGCTCGACGAAGGGGAAAACCTGCACCAGTTCTTCAAATACTTCGGCATTCTCGACAAGCTGAAACTGAAACGGCTAGACGACGACCAGTTCGACCTTATCCGCTTCGACGACGGCTGCGAATATGCATATGCCCAGGGGATGGAGCATTTCGAGCAAAAACTCATCGCCTACTTCCCCGAAGAAGCAGAGGCGATTCGTACCTATTGTAACAAACTCGCCGAAACCTGTCAGAAATTCCCGCTCTATAACCTGGAAACCGCAGGCGACAGTTACCTCACCGACGAAGGCGTGCTTTCGCTGAATGCACACGACTACATCGCGTCCCTCACCGACAACGTCAGGCTGCGGAATGTGCTGGCGGGCAGCAATCTATTGTATGCCGGTGTGAAGCACAAAACACCGTTTTACGTGCATGCGCTCATCATGAAAAGCTACCTGACAGGCGCCTATAAATTTGTGGACGGCGGCTCGCAGATTGCGATTCAGCTCAGCCGGGCAGTACGGCAGCATGGCGGGGAGATTTACAAGCATAAAAAAATAGTGTCGGCCCATTATGATGAAAGAGGCCACATTACCGAGGTCGTTTGTGAAAACGGCGAGACTTTCCGGGGAAAAGAATTCATTTCCAATGTGCACCCCGCTGTTACCATCGACATTTTCGGTCAGGAGCGGTTTCTGAGTGTTTATAAAAACCGGGTTCAGGCACTCGAAAACAGCATTTCTACGTTTCTGGTGCACATTTCGTTTCGCGAAAACAGTTTTAAATACCTGAATTACAACATTTACCAGCACCATACCGACGACGTTTGGGAAGGTGTGGAATACAACCAGGCAACCTGGCCGCAGACCTATTTCATTTGCACGCCCTATATTTCAAAAAAGGGAGAATATGCCGATTCGATGTCGGTGATGTGCTATATGGATGCCTCCGAAACCGCGCAATGGGCCGGGACTTTCAGTACCGTGGCTGAGCCGGGCAAGCGGGATGCGGAATATGCGCAATTCAAAAAAGACAAAGAAGCACAGGTGATCGCGCGGCTGGAAACCGTTTTTCCTGGCATTTCGGCTGATATTAAAGCCATTCACAGCGCGTCGCCGCTGACCTTCCGCGACTATATCGGCAACGGCAACGGTACGATGTACGGCATCCTCAAAGATTCGACTTCGCCGATGAAGACGCGGATTAATACCCGCACCAAAATCCCGAACTTGCACCTGACCGGGCAGAATGTTTCCTTGCACGGAATTCTGGGAGTGACCGTCAGCGCATTTGTAACGTGCTTCTCATTTGTAGATAAAGAAAAACTCATTCAAAAAGTAAAAAACGCCTGAATATGCAAACTGTCGATGTGCTGGTTATTGGGGCCGGCCCTGCCGGAACTGTCGCGGCTTCTTACCTGAAAAAGCAAGGCTACGACGTCACGATCCTGGAAAAAGAGAAATTCCCCCGTTTCCAGATCGGGGAAAGCCTGCTCCCGTGCTGTATGGAGCATTTAACAGAAGCCGGGCTGCGGGAGGCGATAGAGCCATTGAATTTCCAGAAAAAAACGGGCGCGGCATTTATGCGCGGTGAAAAACGCTGCGAGTTCCTGTTTGAAGACCAGTTCACCAAAGGCTGGACCTGGACCTGGCAGGTAAAACGGGCCGATTTCGACAGCAAACTGGCGGAAGCTACCCGCGAAAAAGGGGTGGATGTCCACTTCGAATGCGAAGTTACCGCCGTGCAATGCGGCCCGGAAAAGCAGATCGTCGATTATAAAGATGCCGAGGGCAATGCGCACCGGATCGAGGCGAAGTTCATCATCGATTCGAGCGGTTACGGCCGTGTTTTGCCCAGGCTTTTTGATTTGAGCAAGCCTTCTGCATTCACACCCCGCGGCGCGGTATTCTCGCATTTGGAGGATAAAAACCGGACTGAAACTGCCAGCAACAACATTTTCGTTCATTCATTCGACAACAACAAGTCGTGGATATGGGCGATCCCGTTCTCCGATGGCTCTACCTCCGTCGGTATCGTGGGCGACCGGGAGAAAATAGAAGCGCTGGCCGAAAACAATGGCGAGGGTTACAAGGCATTTATCCGGAATTTCGAAGACCTGCATGGCCGCTTTGCCGATTCCCAGCTTAAATTCGAGCCGCGGGCGATCCTGGGCTACTCGATCGGCGTGACAAAAATGTCGGGTGAAGGTTTTGTGCTTTCGGGCAACAGTACCGAGTTCCTCGACCCTATTTTCTCATCGGGTGTGACGTTCGCGACCGCTTCCGGCCTGCTTTCAGCCAAAATGACCCACAAGCATTTACAGGGTGAGGCCGTGGATTGGAAAAAGGATTATGAAGAAGTGATCCAGAAAGGTATCGACGTGTTCCGCAGCTACGTGAGCGGCTGGTACACCGGTGATTTCCAAACCATTGTATTCGCCAAACATATCGACGAGGATATCAAGCGGCAAATCTGCTCGGTACTCGCCGGCTACGTTTGGGACCAGACCAACCCGTTCGTGAAAAAGCATGATACCATCCTGCCTACGCTCGCGAAGGTGATTAAAATGAAGGAAAAAGCAGAAGAAGCGGGCCAGAGCTGATCTAGGCCCCCAGCAATATCAGCCCGTGCTGCGAAGCTTTGTAATGATTGTAAATCAGGATATGCTTCGGAGTGCGGGTATTTTTTTGTGCCCACACACACGCATTAGGCACGCGCTTCCCCGTGAGCACCTGCGCGCCCATCCACGTCGCGAATGCGGAGCCCGTAGGATAATCGCCCACCATATTCTTGTAGGTGTAGGTATTGCTCTCTTCAAATAATTCCTTTTGAAGATTGAAATACCAGTGATCCGTGCGGTTATCACCGCTGATGCCCATGATCACCGCATCGATGTCGCTTGCTTGCAGGCCATTTCTCCGCAGAAAGGCGTTGACAACCGAAGCCAGCTCTTTTTCAGTCAGGTTATTGCTTTGAAAAACGTCTTGAATCTGCGCAATGGAGTCGTCGGCACGTTCGGCATTTACAATAAACATCGCTGCGCCCTCGCCATTTGCCGAGCCGGGTGAATCGAGTGTGAACAGGTTTTTCGATGTAAAATGCCCGGTTTTGAAAGAGCCCGCTAGCAGGTCTATATTATGGTTGTAATCCGAGATTTCCTCGATACTACCTACCAGGAACGCATTACCCCTCTTTTCCTCCAAAAGCAGCATCGCATCCAGTAATGCCGCCTCGAATGCCAGCCCCTTGTGGACATGCGTAGTGTTGTAGCCGGTCGTTTTGCTCATCAATGCGAGGTTACCAGCTACTGCGTTGGGCGTACTCTGCACAAAATTGGTTGGAGTGAGCGTCCCCTCGTTGTAATCGACAATTTGGTTCAGGAATTTTAAACAATCTTCCAGACCGCCATTTGCTGTACCCAGTACAATTCCTTCAATTTGTGCCTGTTGGATGAGCGGAAGACCCGCTCCTACTCCCATTCGTACCGCCTTGCCCATTCTCCTGAGCAAACCGGCCGGAATAAGCTGGGCATAAGCAGGTTCAATTGCAATGTACCTGTCGCCTTCATGCACTTTGATATCGCCTTCAAAAAAAGCATTGTCAAAAGTGCGCTGGGGCGATATACAGGCTGAATCGGTAATATACATTCTTGAAAATTAACTCTGGTGTCGGCTATCGGGCATCGGCGATAAACTTCCCGATTTCACTGGCATACGCGTCGGCATACCTTGTCTTTTCCGCTTCGGTCCAGCCCAGTTCGCGCGCCATTAAATCAGCAACAACGGGCAGGGAGTTTAAGGTTTCATCCCAATCGGTAATTTCGAGGCGGATACGGCGCGCCAGGAAATCGCGCGGAGTCACAACCATTTCATTCCGAACCGCGTGCACTACTTCTGCGCGGATGTACGGATAGGATTGGCTAAGTCTTTCTCGCAGCTGCACATCCTCGCGGGCGAGTGACGCTACCACGTGTGCGCGGGAGCCGTATTTACGCACCAAATGCTTAGCAATATCTTCCGGCAACGCATATTGCGCCTGGATATCCTGCCAGCTTTTAGCCTTATAGTTTTCACCTCCTGCCAGTACATAATCGGCTGTTTTGCAAGCGCCACCGTCACCGAGAATTTTGTCGGCCTCGTCGATGGTATCCTTGGCCATCAGGCGATAGGTCGTCCATTTGCCGCCAAGCAGACTGATCAACCCTGAGGTTTCATCGAGTTCCACTTCGTGGTCACGCACGAGGCTTTTGGTCGATTTGGACGGATCGGCTGCCAGCAACGGGCGCAGCCCGCCAAAACCGGCCCTGAGCTCGCTCGGATCAATGGGTTTGGCCAGGTAGGGGTTCAATGTCGCAGCCAGGTATTCTCTTTCTTTTCGGTTGAGCGTCGGCTCCGCGTCGATCTCGTCGCATTCGGTATCAGTGGTGCCGATCATCGTCGAGCCTTCGAACGGAATCGCAAATACGACCCGTCCGTCGGAAGTTTTGGGGATGAGCATGGCATACTCGCTGTTCAGCGTGTTGTGGGGCAATGCCAGGTGCACGCCCTTGCTCGGGCGGATGCGCTCGCTCAGCGTCGCATTTGCCATAAGCCTGATGTGGTCCGAAAACGGGCCGGTGCAATTGATGACCAGCTTCGCCCGGATCGTCAACGCATTACCACTTAATGTGTCAGTAGCCTGCACGGCGTTCAACTTGCCGTTGGTGTCTTTCCCAAATCCATTCACTGTCACATAATTGGCTACTGCCGCGCCATTCTCCGACGCCGACTGCGCCAATGCGAGGCAATATCGTGCATCATCGAGCTGGCCGTCGTAATAAAGCACGCCGCTATGGAGCTTTTTTCGATCGAGCGTCGGGATTTTGTCCAGTACTTCCTGCTTGTTGAGCCACTTGCTTTTCGGCAACGTATCATTGGTAGCGAACGTGTCGTAAAGCGACAGGCCGATCTTGAAATACAAACCCTCAAACCAGGAATTAACCGGCGTCATAAGCGCAAGCGGACGCGCGAGATGCGGCGCATTTTTCAACACAATGTGTCGTTCTTCCAACCCGTGCCTTACCTGTTTGAGCTGCGCGAAATCGAGCTTCTTAAATGCCTGTTCCAGATAGCGTACACCGCCGTGAATGAGCTTGGTAGAGCGCGACGACGTTTCGGAAGCGAAGTCCTTTTTATCGATCAGGGCAACCTTATATCCCCTTAGAACCGCATCCAGGGCACATCCGGCCCCGCTGGCACCTGCGCCGATGATACAGATATCGAACAATTCATTTTGTAACCTGGCAAGCGATGTGGTGCGGTTCATTGAGACTTAATGCGGATTCAGCGTAGTTGTGACCAGCTGCAAAAGTACAAAGTTGCGCCGGGAAAAACCCATATTATCAAATCAATATGCATTGGCAATTTTGGCATAATAATTGCATCTTACCGGCAAGAAAGTTAACATTACCGCTACCTTTCATTCACAAACTCAAATCTATTATCTAACCAAAACCAACAAAACATGGGCTTAATCTCTTTTATCAAAGGCGTTGGAGAAAAAGTATTCGGTGGTAAAGATGCTCCCGCAGCAGCTCCTACCCCGGAAGCAGAACCGCTGCGTGCCAGCGCGTTGCTCGCGCACGTGAAGTCGCTCGGACTTGCCTACAATAGCCTGACAGTAAAAACATCGGGTGACACCGTTACCCTCGAGGGCGAGGTTGCCAAACAGCAGGACGCCGAAAAAATCGCATTGGCCGTAGGGAATGTGGAAGGTGTAGGCGTAGTCGACAACCGTTTGCAAGTAGCCACTCCGGAGCCGGAAGCGACTTATCATACCGTGGTAAAAGGAGATACACTCTCCAAAATCGCCCAGACTGTTTACGGCGACATGATGAAATACCCGATCATCTTCGAAGCCAACAAGCCTATGTTAAAAGATCCGGATCTGATTTACCCAGGACAGGTATTGCGGATTCCGGCGTTATGATAATGCTGACCGCCGACCATTGACCGCCGACCGCCGATCTCGTAATGTAATCGGCGGTCAGCGGTCGGTCGTCGGCGGTCGAAACTTCATAAACGAAAAAAGGACAACCCTCACGGATTGTCCTTTTTTCATGCAATATCGAAACGCTTAGTCTTCCGCTGCAACAACGTTCAGGGTAACTTTGTGTTTCACTTCTTTGTGAAGGTCGATCAATGCGGAGTATGAACCGATTGATTTCACGTCATCAACAGTGATTTTCTTACGGTCGATATCGAAGCCTTTTGCTTTCAGGCTGTCGGCAACTTGTGTGTTGGTTACACGTCCGAAGATACGGCCGCTTTCACCCACCACAGTTTTGATATCGATTACCAGGTCGCCGATCGCCGTTGCGATATCTTCTGCGTCCTTTTTCAGCTTTTCAGCTTTGTGCGCTGCCTGACGCACGTTTTCAGCAACGATTTTGCGGTTCGACTCATTAGCCAGCAACGCAAAACCTTGCGGGATGAGGTAGTTACGACCGTAACCTGCTTTCACAGTCACGATATCGTTCTTGTAACCTACCCCAGCAATATCCGTTAAAAGTATGATTTCCATTATGATAGCTCTTTACTGTATTATTTCAATTGGTCAGCAACAAACGGCAACAGGGCCAGGTGACGTGCTCTTTTGATTGCCTGAGATACTTTGCGCTGATATTTCAGGCTGGTACCGGTAAGGCGGCGCGGAAGGATTTTACCTTGCTCGTTTACAAGTTTCAGAAGGAAATCTGGGTTCTTGTAATCGATGTATTTGATGCCTGCTTTTTTGAAACGGCAGTATTTTTTGCGGTTAATGTTTTTTTCAACCGGCTCGTTTACGAGTGACATAGCTTATGCGTTTTCGGTTTTTGACTCAGTTGCTTCTTCTTTCTTCTTGCCTACCAGACCCTTACGTTTTTTCTCGTTGTAAGCAATGGAATGCTTATCCAGGGCGATAGTCATAAAACGCAAAACGCGCTCGTCACGACGGAACTCGGTTTCCAAAACATCCACCACGTTTCCTTCGTTCGCAGTATATTCTACTACGTGATAGAAACCGGAGTTTTTCTTTTGGATGGGGTAGGCCAGCTTACGCAATCCCCAGTTTTCTTCATGTACAATCTTAGCACCGTTTGAAGTGATGATTGTCGTGAATTTTTCAACGGCGTCCTTTGCCTGGGCCTCAGACAAAATGGGAGTTAGAATGAACACCGTTTCATATTGCTTAGACATACGGTAATTGGTTATTGTATGATAAATTAAAAACCTCATTCTGACAGAATCATCAAAATGAGGGTGCAAAAATAGGGCTTGAAATTTAAAATTCCAAGCCCTGCAATGACTTAACCAAAACTACGGCCTATTATCTGACCGTAAAATCGCCCTGGCCTATCTTGAAACCTTCGCTATACAGCTCGATTACATATTTTCCGTCTTTCATCGGGATACCGCCACGGCCGTAGAAAATATCTACCGACTGGCCTGTATTCGTGAAGCTAACTGTTTGTTTAGAACTGTAAATCAATTCTTTACCATTAAACATAAACGAACCCGAGCCGGTAGCCATGTCTGAAAGCACTGCCCCGTCCGGATCGAGGACGCGCAGATAAATATCTTTCTCGTTTTGTTTCGCTACCGCGTTTTCAGCCAGTTTGAAGTTCACTCTCAGCTTATCGATGCGTTTTGCCTTGTATTTGCCGCCTTCACGCTCTTTTCCTTTGGAAGAAACTGCATTCACGCTCACATTCTCGGCATGTAGCGCGGATGCCAGCGTCACTTTTTCAGAAAGCTCTTTGTTTTGAGCCGAATACGTCGATACCGAATCCGCCAGCAGCTGTTTCTCCGATTCCAGGCCGGTTACCTTTTGGTTCAGCTCTTCGTTTTTCGTGGTAGCAATACCCAGCTCCTGTTTCAGACGGGCAATCTCGCCATCCTTTTCTGACAACACCGATTCGTAGTTCTTGATCTTCTGGTTGTAGCTCGCAGCCGAATAGGTACTCGCGTTTTTAAGCTCCTTCTTATCCTTTTCAAGCTGGGCTTTCAATGCGACCAGCGAATCAACACTGCCACCCAGTTTCTGGATTTCGGCAATTTTAATGTCAAGCTCTGTGGAAATGGAATCCAGTTTGGTTTTAATGGAAAGTACCTCTTCGGTTTTGGCGGTAATGATCTCGTCCTTCGCGAGGTTTTCCTGCTTCTCGTGATATATAAAGTACACAAGCACCAAATTAAGCAACAGCAAAACGGCCAATGCGGCCCATAGGAGAGTTTTTCTGTCTTGCTTTTGTTCCTGGTTGTAGTCCATACAGAAGGTTAAATTTTGAATTTAGTTGGTAAAAGAAGTATGTTTTTTTCAATTTTGAAACACGCCAACCGCGATTTATAGTGTCCGGTCAATAAATTCCTGGAACAACCACCTAATTATCAATTTTTTAGCAGCATCTCATGCCTTCCATAGCCGACAATCTGGCACAGATACAACAAGGATTACGCAAAGAAACACGCCTGGTAGCGGTTACAAAAACCAAACCAACCAGCTTGCTGACCGAGGCATACGCGGCCGGAGCGAGGCTTTTTGGTGAAAACAAGGTCCAGGAAATGGTGGCTAAGCACGAGGAGCTTCCCAAGGACATCGAATGGCACATGATCGGGCATTTGCAGACCAACAAGGTCAAATATATGGCGCCGTTCGTCAGCCTGGTGCATTCGGTCGACAGCTTTAAATTACTGAAAGAAATCAATAAGGAAGCTAAAAAGAACGACCGGGTGATCGATTGCCTTTTGCAGATCTACATTGCGAAAGAAGAAACCAAATTCGGTCTTTCGGAAGAAGAAGCGTTGGAGATCATCACTTCCGCGGAATTGCCCGCATTGGCGAATGTAAAAATTGTCGGGCTAATGGGCATGGCCTCCAATACCGACGATCAAAACGTAGTCAGAGCCGAATTCCGTGGCTTAAAAAACACCTTCGAATCCTTCAAAAGGCACGAAAATGGCCAGGTCACCATGCGTGAACTTTCCATGGGTATGAGCGGCGATTACCTGATCGCCCAGGAAGAAGGCAGCACGCTGGTACGCGTAGGCAGCGCGATTTTCGGCTCACGCTAACACCTGGATCGCACTAAACTGCGGCGTTTTTTTCGAGGACCGATCTTACCTGCTCCTGCACAAATTCGAATGGCAGCTGCGCACAAGGCAAGCCTGCCTGCCTTACGAGCAACGCATTCTCTTCGCGGCCATATTTACCCGAATACGGATTGTAATTCAGGAAGTTATTAAGCGCACCCATCAGGATAATCCCGAAGGTACCCGTTGCATTACCCAAATGCGAAGGCCCGCTGTCGAGTCCGATGAAAAACGATGCGCGACGAATCACTTCCGCAGTTTCCAGAATGCTTAGCTGCCCGCACAGGTTGCGGTATGCCGGTGTTTTTACATTCAAGTTACTCTCCAAACCGATTTCCACCAACTGGTAGTCATACCGTTCCGCCAGCCAATGCACCAGCTGGTTCCAGCGATCGGCCGGCCAGTCTTTGGGCTCATAATTGGAGCGGCAATGCATTACGATGTACTTTTCCGGCAAGCCAAGGTTATCGACCTTCGCTTTGTGCGACGGTTGCAGGTATAACCGAGGCTGGTCATCGGCTGGAAATGCTGCTTTCGGCGGAATGAGGTCGCCCGTCTGCGCAAAAACTTCCAGCAAATTGCCGTAATCGAAGTAATTCAGCACGTTAATATCCCGCTTCAATGCCACCGGGTTGTCTGTAAACACCTGGCATTTGGGGCAATAATTGTTATTCGTGAATTGCAGTTCGATGACTTTATCAAACACATTGCCTTCCAGCAGCACCCGTCGCTCCGTGACGCAGAATTCTTTAAAAACCTCGTCGATATTCGGGTTATGGCTCACGAGCTCCGCGAAACCGGGCTTGACAAACCAGACAATGTGCGCATCCGGATATTGCTCGCGCACGTAACGCGAGATCGGCTCGGCCGCTACAATATCCCCGAAATGCTCCGTACGGATGATACCGATCAGTTCGCCGCCCTTTTTCAGCCCCTTTTTCACGCCTCGGAAATGCGCCCGGGCCTGGCGGCCTTTTAAATGCGCCTTGGCAATGTGTGTATATTTATAATAGCGGTGCGTCCACAGCTGGATAAAGCGTTCTATGGTCATTGGTCAAGTCGTTTCCCTGCGATTGGCATTTCAAAATGCCTCTCCGAAGCGCGCAAGTTAATAAAATTGGCATAAAGAGTTGGTCGCGCCTCCGCCCGGGCCTAACTTTACCGGACCGATTTGCCCGGATTCTACTGAACGGCGAATGGTCTTTCTTACAATTTTAACCAATACCTAATACCGGTTTAAGATATGAAATTCATGATACAGGCAGGCGGCATCCTCGGCGCGCTGGCCGTTTCCCTCGGCGCATTCGGCGCACATGCATTAAAAGGAATGCTGGAAGCTTCGGGCCGCACCGAAACGTTTGAAACAGCCGTGAAATACCAGTTTTACCACGCACTCGCGATGGTGCTCGTAGGCATACTCATGCAACGCGCGGGCGAAGACGCAGTGAAATTGCTCGGCTGGTCGGGTAATGCATTCGCCGTGGGTGTGATCATCTTCTCCGGCTCATTATACGCAATCTGCTTCACAGGCATTACCAAATTCGGCGCAACCGCACCGATCGGCGGGCTCGCACTGATCGCAGGCTGGGTGCTGCTGATTATGGCAGCGGGGAAACTGTAAATGTATTTGAGCGAAATAGTCAGATATTGTCAGTTATAGACACGAATGGTCAGGAATTGGCAAGCGTGGTGATACCAGTTGGTCACTTAAGATCGCGTAGCGATGTAATGTAGGTAGCCATCTATCACAATGATATATTTCGAAAAATGCCGTCAGGCATGCGACAACAGAGCATTGTTGTTACATGCCTGACGGCATTTTTGACGCAACAGGCCCGCATGCGTCTGCTACCAATATTACATGCCTAACGGCATTTCGTCCCAGGATCAGTTTTGATTAAACTATCCCCGGCCATATCTGACAATCATGGCAACTCCTGTCTATTCCTGACAACACCTGACAACACCTGACTACTCATGACTATTCCTGACAACACTTGACAACACTTGACAACTCCTGCCCCCCTACGAATCAGCCGCGTGATAACGTGAACGGCCGCTGCGCGTCGATTTTCAGGAAGATGAAAAGCAGTACGGAAAACGACCACAACGACGATCCTCCATAACTGAAAAACGGTAATGGAATACCGATAACGGGCATTAAACCGATGGTCATGCCGACGTTGACCAGGAAGTGGAAGAATATGATTCCCGCCACACAATAGCCGTATACCCTGGCGAAGCGGCTCCGCTGTCGCTCGGCAAGCACCACGAGCCTGGATATCAATGCTACAAATAGGAAGACGACTATCGTCGTTCCCAGGAAGCCGTGCTCCTCCCCCACTGTACAGAAAATAAAGTCCGTGCTCTGCTCGGGTACGAAGTCGAATTTGGTTTGCGTCCCCTGTAAAAAGCCTTTGCCCCAAACTCCGCCGGAACCGATCGCGATTTTAGACTGGATGACGTTCCAACCGATACCGCGCGGGTCGGAATCGGGATCGAGCAGTACCATAATCCGGCCTCTCTGGTGTTTTTGAAGCACATTATTCATAAAGAAATCCACCCCGAACACAATCCCGATCATCACAAAAGCGACGATAATCGTAGCCCAAAGCCCTCCCCTGCGACGCGTCATGACGGGCATTAGCCAGATCACCAGCCCGGCGATCACGATAATGGCCCCGGCAATATACCATTTCACAAAAAGCAAGGTAATAATCAGCAAAGCCGCCCCGATCATCCCGATCGCGGGGATGAAACCGGGCATTCCCTCGCGGTAAAGGACAATCGCAAATGAGGCAAAAACGAGCATAGAACCCGTTTCATTCGACAAGAGGATCAGAAATGCCGGCAATGCGATAATCCCCATAATCGGGTAGTAATCCTTCAACTTCCGGTTGAGGCTAATTGCCGGGTCGCTCAGGTATTTGGAGATAGCCAGGCTCACCGCCAGCTTCGAAAACTCGGCCGGCTGCAACGAAAAACTGCCCAATTTGATCCAGGAGCGCGATCCATTGATATTGGAGCCCGCAAATAGGACCACCACGAGCAGGAATATCACAACGGCATAGATCACAAAAGAGAACGTCTCGTAAAACTTGTAATCGATTACGAGGATACAGATAATCAGCAATGCGGCTGTGCCGATCCACATCAACTGCTTTCCGGCATTGTTCGACAGATCGAACATATTCGTGTGCGCTTCGGGATTATAAACGGCGGCATAGATATTCAACCAGCCAATCGTCAGGCAAGCGATGTAGATCAACACCACCATCCAGTCCACGTTCTTGGTAATCGGCTTGCTTTCAGCCATTTTAATATCGGTTTGTAAGTTCTTAAAGTGCTTTTTGCTGGCTTTGCTTCGGCAGGGTTACGGGTCCCCTCATGGCAGCCGGGTTGGCAGGATGCGGTGCGCCCGGCAGGCGGTTGGCCGGATCGTTCGGATCGCCGGTTGGCTTTTTCACCTCTTCCTTCTTCTTCGTCTCCGTTTCACCCGGCTTTTTCGTCGTCGGCAACACGACTTTGCTCATCAGGTCGAGCTTCAACATCCGCTCTTCGAGTGCTTTGTTGGTCACTTTCCGTGACAGGTATTTTTCGATGATCAAGTTGGCAATCGGTGCAGCCGCCGAACCACCCGCACCCGCATTTTCGACAAACACAGCTATGGCAATTTTAGGATCATCCACGGGTGCGAATGCGATAAAAATCGAGTGGTCGTCCCCGCGCTTGTTTTGCGAAGTACCGGTTTTACCTGCAATGGTAATGCCTTCCACTTTGGAGCGCCTCGCCGTACCAGCCTCCACCGCCCCGATCATCCCTTCAATCACCGGCTCGAAATTGTGCGCGTCTACCCCGGTTTCATGCCTTTCCAGGAACTCGGGTTTCACGGTTTTCTTGTCGCCAATACCGTGGATCACGTGCGGCGTGTAGAAATAGCCGCGGTTGGCGATAATGGCGGCCACATTGGCCATTTTCAACGGCGTGATCAGCAACTCTCCCTCGCCGATACTGAGCGAGTAGATATTCGAGAACTTCCAGCGGTATTCACCGTAGAAGCGGTCGTAGTATTTTTTATTCGGCAAATTCCCCTTGTACTCACTCGGCAAGTCGATCCCGAGCCGCTGCCCGATCCCGAACTTCGCGATGTCGTCGTGCCAGGCATCCAGCCCTACGGCCGAAGCCTTGAAGGTATTTTTGATATTGTTTTTATAAATCAGCCTTCTGAATACATTGTAGAAATAGGGGTTGCAGGAATGCGTCACTCCGAGCGCCACTGTGCTCGTTGCCGGGTGATTGTGACACCCTACCGGGCAGTTTGCATGCGTAAAACCGCTGCCGGGGGTAATCACCCCTTCCTGCAAACCGATCAGCGCCTGAATCAGCTTAAATGTGGAACCCGGCCGGTAGCTCGCCATGACAGGCCTATTGAACAACGGCTTGTAAGGGTTACGCGCCAATGCTGCGAAGTTTTTGGAGAAATAACGGCTGGCAAGAATATTCGGATCGTAAGTCGGGGCAGAAACCATGGAAATGATCTGGCCGGTTTTGGGTTCTATCGCCACTACGCTTCCTACCTTATTCACCATCAGACTATCCGCGTATTGCTGCACTTCCAGGTCGAGACCCGTATAAAGGTTTTCTCCCGCGACGGCCATCGTGTCGAGCTCTCCGTTCTTCCAGGGACCTTTGTACACACCTGCCACGTTTTGCATCACAAACTTCGTCCCCCTTTTCCCCCTCAATTCATTTTCGTAAATGCGTTCGACACCGCTCTGGCCGATGTAATCGCCCTGGCGGTAGTAGGGCTCTTCCTGTTTTTCGAGCTGGCCTTTGGTGATCTCGCTCACATACCCTAGCGTATTCGCGAGCGTAGGCGCCGTGTAGGTACGCAGGGAGCTTTTGGCAAACTCAAAACCCGAGTAATCGACCATAATGTCCTGGATCGACGCAAAATCCTCTTTCGAAAGCTGCCGCAGGAACAACGACGGCTTCACACGGCTGTAAGTGCTGGCCGCATTCATGAGGCTGTCGAAATCACGCCTTTCAATACCCAAAACCTGACAAAAACGTAGCGTATCGTCCATTTTCACCTTGTAGGGTGTTACCAGCAAGTCATAAACGGGGGTATTATATACGATGAGCTTTCCGTAGCGGTCATAGATCTGGCCGCGAAATGGGATTTCTGTAACACGCTTAATGGAATTGCTCGACGATTCGATGGAATAACTTTCATCCAGCACTTGTAGATAGAAAAGTCGCAGCAAGTATATTATCCCAACTAAAGCGAAAAAACCAATGATAACAAATCGACGACTTTCGAGCATTCTGCACTAAAAATTCCGGTTCTCAATTTTCACACGAAGTTCGCAATAGCAAAAGATTATTCAAAGGAGGATTTCGGTTAATAAGTAATAAAATCTTCATTTTTAGGACATTTGGCGCAACCTATTCACCCTTAGCGACAACCATCACGATATCCTCCTTGTCTATCAGCACCAGACCATCCGGAAGGCCTTTAGGTTTGCGGATAAATTTCTTCGGCGTCACGATCACCGGGCACAACGAATCGTTCTTACGTTTCGAATAAAATGCCGCCAGTTCCGCCGCCCGCTCGATCACCGGCGCTGGAAATTTGCGTCCGGGCTGGTTCTTCACGACCACATGCGAGCCCGTTACATCCTTCGCGTGGAGCCAGAGATCTTCCTTATGCGCCTGCTTCGTCAGCAAATCGCTGTTCTTCGCATTACGGCCGATCAGAATGGTATAGCCCATAAAATCCAGGCGTTTGAAAAGATCATCGATGGTCGGGGCTGCGCTACCCTGTTCCAGCTTGTTCGTCTTGATATATGCGCGCAAATCGCGGAGCAGTTCGATCCCGCCGATATGCTCCAAATGCTCCTGCAAACGCTTCCGGTCCGCCTCACGAGCCGCGAGGCTGTCGTTCAGCCGGTCTATTTCGATCTTTTCGTTCTTCGCCTTCCGGTAATAGCCCTCCGCATTCTTCTGTGCGGAAAGGTCTTTTTTCAATTTGATGGTAATGGGCTGATCGCGGTAAAAATCATAGAGCTCTACTTTCTCGGCCCGCTCGGGAATGACGTGCAGATTGGCCATGATAATGTTGGCCAGTTCGTCGTTTTTCGTCGCATTTTCCAGGTCGACGAGTTTCTGGAAAGTATTTTCAAGATAATTATCTGTCTGCTGAATGCGCTTTTTCAACAACCTCACAATATCGGCCTTCTCTTTGTCCAGACCGCTCAGCCGGATATAAGCCAGGTAAAAGGCATTCAACGCCTCGATCGGGTCGTGTAAGACCTGCACGACTTCACCCGTTTCAAAAAGGGTCAGCGCAGGGATATTTTCAATTTTCGTAATGTAAAAAACCGACGATTCGAATTCCCTCAAAACCTCTTGCACAATCGCCCAGCGTTCCGCGAGATCGTCCTTGCCTGCCAGCTTACCGGAAAGATACTTATTGGCTACCTTTCCAAATGTCGGAAACAAGGGCTCAAAACGGCCATCATTCGCCACGAATGCCTCCCACGACTGGTCGATCTCCCGGTTCAGCGACGCCACCGTCAGGCCGCGGTCTGTTGAAAGCTTGTTATTAAAAAGCTGCGTCACCTCACCTTCTTCATTCAAGGCAATGAAATTGGACCGATTCCCAAAAAGCTTGAAAATCAAATCCCTGCCGCTTTCAAAATGCACCTGAATTGCCCGCTCGTTGCTGCACACCTTTACAAACTCCACACGATCCTCCGCAAAATCATGGAACAGATTGACACTATTCCGCCGCGCACGGTCGAAGCGTTCGGGGAAGCTCAGACAGGAGAAACTGTTGGTTAATGTGGCTTTGATGAAGAAGGGTTTTATCAGTTGCTGTTGCTCCCTGTCCTGCGGTTCGTTCTCTGTCTGTTCAGCAAAAACGATAATAAGCTCGTCCTTCTGCTGGCTGAATGCTTCCACAAAGACTTTCCCGGCAATTTCGGAATGCAGACGCAGGGCTAACTGTTTTATGAAATGATAATTCTGGTGCACTATCTTATTCGGGATTGTATTCGGGCAAATGTAGGGAGGAAAGGAGGAAGGAGCAAAGGGCGGCCCGCGTAGGGAGGAGTGATATTCTGTGGAAAGTGGTAGAGCAAACGACGGCTAATGGCAATCGCGTAGCGATGTAACATTGGTAGCAATGAATGATGGGATAATGTGTCAATCCCGTCAGGGATGCAACAACCGAAATAGTGCTATCCGACGATGCGGGAATGCCGACCGGCCAACATGCCATGATTTATTCGTTGATTTGTTGTTACATCCCTAACGGGATTTTCTGCCACGTGCTTCATTCTCTTTGCTACCGATGTTACATCGCTACGCGATTTTGTTTTTTTGCAAATGATCGGCATTCAGTTTTTATAATCTGAAACATATGGCATCCGTAATGCCGCAAAGCGGCTCCCTGTTTATAGAAAACATATTGCCACCGCGTCGTTTGGCTCCGTCGGAGCGTCCTTGTGTCGAAGGAGGCTCCAATGGAGCCAAAATCTCCCATGACTTTAATTTGCTACAAACAGGATGGCCCTCTGGGCCGCACTTCGCCGGCCTCCGACCGGCCGGAGGCCTGCGAATAAGCGTTCGAAGCACGAGCTCCGAACCATCCTCCCATTCCTCCTTCCAACAAAACAAGAGAAGCCCCCCGACTCCGGAAGGCTTCTTCTGCAATACTACTACACTTAAAAACACTAGTGCACGGACGAAGCGTCGACTTTGGTTTTGCCGCTCCGCGTCCATAACACAAAGGGAACACAAATCAAAAACATCACGCCCAGGTACAGGAACACATCCATGTACGACATTACCTGTGCTTGTTTGGACACCGTGTAGTCCAATATTTTATATCCGCTGTTCAGCGCGACGTCGGGCGCCATACCCTTGGCCATAAAGCTATGCTGCAAGCCTTCGACACGCTGCTGTACAATGGGGTTGTTCACATCCAGCTTACTCACCAGGTCGTTGCGGTGCGACATGTTCTGACGTGCGATGAACGTCGTGATCACCGCCACCCCGAACGAGCCGCCAAGCTGCCGCATCATACCCGTGAATGCGGCGCCTTCCCCGATTTCACGACCTGTCAAAGTCGATAATGCCAGGGTGGTAATCGGGACAAAAAGAAGTCCCAAACCTATACCGCGAACGATGAGCATGCTGAAAAACGCATCTTTACCAGTGTCGGGAGTCAGTATCAGGTAACCCCAATAGCTGTACACGAAGAAGAATATCATCCCGATGGCCACGAGATACTGTTGTTTCACACCGCGTTGCAGCAACTGACCTACAACGGGCATCATCATCGCAGTCACAATAGCCGCAGGTACCATGAGCATACCCGATTGTGTGGCCGTCCAGCCGAGTGTAGCCTGGGTGTAAAGCGGGATAATGAACGTCGAACCATACAAGCCGAAGCCCAGAATGAACGACAGCACCGTTCCAACCCTGAGGTTACCGTTGGCTAGTACGCGCAGGTTCACGATCGGGTTTTTGTAAGTCCATTCCCTCCAAATGAAGAAGAAGAATGAAAAAACGCTGGTGACAGAAAGTATCGTAATGATTTCGTCATTGAACCAGTCTTCTTCCTGGCCTTTTTCCAGCACATACTGTAATGAACCTACGGCGACGGCCAGAAAAATAATACCCCACCAGTCTATTTCATTTGCCGCTTTTTTGGCAGCGAATTTCGGGCTTCTCACAAATTCCATGGTCAGCATCGCTGCGATGATACCCAGCGGGATGTTGATGTAGAAAATGTAAGGCCAGCTGTAATTATCTACGATGTATCCCCCCAGCGGCGGGCCGAGCGTAGGGCCTACAATCACACCCAAACCATAAATAGCCTGTGCGATCCCGCGTTTTTCGGGTGGGTAACTTTCGGTGATCAGCGTTTGCGCGGTTACGAGCAATGCACCGCCGCCGAAACCTTGTATCAATCTGAAAAATACCAGCTCCCAGATATTATCGGCATTACCACAAAGAAATGAGGCTACCGTAAATATGATAATCGAAGCGGCAAAGTAGTTGCGACGGCCAAACTGCTGCGAGAGCCAGCTGGTCATCGGCACGATGATGACGTTACCGATTGCGTAAGCGGTAATCACCCAGCTCACCTCCGACAATGTGCCGCCCAGGTTTCCGCGCATGTCGTTGAGGGCCACGTTTACGATCGTGGTATCCACGATTTCCAGCAGCGCACACAATACAGCCGTGATGGTAATGATTACCCTGCGGTAGCCGTATTCGACGAGTGATTCCTGTAATTCCATTCGTTATTGGTTTTTAGAATCAAAAATTCGGTTCGAACACCTTAGTTCAGTTCCACGTCCACGAACACGTTCATACCCGGGCGCAGCTGCGCGATCTTGTCGTCGTCGGCTTTGGTAAACTCGATGCGTACCGGCAGACGTTGCACCACTTTCACGAAGTTACCGCTCGCATTATCAGGAGGCAGCAGCGCGAAACGGGCGCCGGTTGCCGGCGAGAAAGATGCCACTTGTGCGTCAAACTCGTGTTCAGGGTAAGCATCCACGTGGATTTTCACGTGCTGGCCAATCTTCATTTTGGTCAATTGCGTTTCCTTGAAGTTAGCGGTCACCCAAGGTTTGTGGGTCGAGATAATGCTGAACAGCGATTGTCCCGCTTGCAAATATTGCCCTAGCTGTGCATTCACTTTGGACACGCGGCCATCGGTAGGCGCTGTGATCACGGTATAAGACAGGTTCAATTCCGCATTCGCGATTTCAGCCTGGCGTGCTTTGATATTCGCATTCGCTACGGCTGATTGTACCGAGGTAGCTCTGGTTTGACGACCGGCAGCTTTTGCCTGACGTTCTGCTGCACCTTTCTGAGCTTCCAAAACTGCCAGCGCACGTTCCGCTTTTTGCTTCGTCGCCTGAGCCTGCTCAAATTCCTGCTGGGTGATCGAGTGGTCTTTGATCAGGTTTTCGTAGCGAGCGTAATCCTGATTGGCTCTCCACACATTCACTTTCGCTTCTTCGATCTGCGCGGCTACGACGGCGATATTCGCCTCGTAAGTAATGCCGCTCGCTGCCGACGCGTTGGTGGTTTCATGTGCCACGGTCAGGCTGCCCTCAGAACCTAACAGTCCCGCTTTGGCTTGTTCCAGCTTAATGATCTGGTCACGGTTGTCGAGCACGATCAACGTATCACCTTTTTTTACGGTCTGGTTGTCTTTCACCCGGATCTCTGTCACATACCCTGAAATTCTGGGAATTACGGGGCTAATATCTGAGTCAATCTGCGCGTCGTCGGTTTCTTCGTGGTGCTGTCCGTGGTTATATTTGGTAAAACCCCAGGTACCGCCGCCGATGATCAGCGCGGCAAGGATAATGAGGAAGCGGGTGTTTTTCTTTTTAGGTGCTTCTTCGGTGGTGTTTTGTTTCGTTTCCATCTTAATTCTGAATGATTGAATGACTGAATATTTGGGGGAGGAAGGAGGATGGAGGAAAGGGACGAGGGATTTTGTGTTTTGAGATACTCAATGCTTCCTCCCCTTCCTCCTTCCTCCCTTTCCTCCCCTAGTTGATAACTCCTGCCGTTTGCTCTAATTTCTTGTAAGCAACTACCGCATCGGCCTTCGCTGCTTCATAATCGATGCGCGATTGTACCTGCGCTACGTCCGCATCCAGCAATTCGGTCGTGGTTACGAGGCTGTTATCGTATTTATTTTTCGTGATGCGATAGTTTTCGTTAGCCTGCTCTACCGCTTTGGCATACACATCGATCTTCCTTTTGGTCAGCACGTAGTTATAATAGGCCGTGTTCACTTCCAGGTGAATCTTGTCGAGGATGATTTGCTCATTGGTTTTCAGCTGATAAGCCTTCGTACGCGCCTGTGCGATCTTCGCGCCCGATTTCCAGAGCGACGCTACATCGTATTTAAAACCAATACCCGCATTCACGGCGTTGGGGACAGTTACCACTCCCGGGATGCTCAATGCCACATAGCCCGCTGAGAGCGCTACGCTGGGATACAAATCTGCTTTGGCTACCTTAATATCGCTATCGGCAGCTTTCTGACGGATACCATTTGCCGCGAAGTCCTTGCGGTGTTCGAGCGCCGTTTGCTCCCATTCTGCCGCCACACCCTCTTCTTTGAGGATTGTAAAACTGTTGGAGTCGGCTTCAAGCACCGTTTCTTCCGGCAAGCCCAGCAACAGGTTCATATTAATGGTGGTGATTTTCAAATCGTTCTGCGCGTTCAGTAACGCCAGTTCCACGTTGGACTCCTGCAACTTGGCTTTCATCAGGTCGTTACGGGCCAGCATTCCATTTTTCTCGCGGTTGGTAAACTCCTGCACCCGCTCGCGCTCGCTTGTGAGGTTTTCGGTTACGAGGTCTACTGCTTTTTGAGCTTTATAGAGGTTGCCATAAGCAGCTACGGTGTTCTGGATCACTGCCTCGCGGTCGGCGTCGGCATCCAGTTTCGCGGCTTGCTCCACATACTTGGCCGATTCGAGGCCATATTTGAAACGAAAGCCGGAAAACAACGGCATCGACGCGCTCGCCATTCCATACATCGCCTGATGCACATTGGGCATTCCGCCGGAGTTGCCGGTACTGTCGCTGCCTTCCTGTTTGATTTTCAGGTTCACGTTCGGCGAGTTCACCCGCAGATAAGAACCCGACACACTGAAACTCGGCAACTGGTTTTCCTTCACCTGACGGATACCCAGTCCGGCGAGGTCGATATTGCTTTGGCTCAGCTTCAATTGCTTGCTGTTTTGCAGGCTCATGGTAATGGCCTCTTCCAGCTTGATTGTGCGTGCGGTTTGTGCGTACGAATGGCCGGTCACGGTAATCCAGACGATCCCGGTTGCCAGACAAACCATTCTTTTAATTCTGGATGTGGTGTTCATTGGTTATTGTTGATTTAAATAGGTTCTTAAGATGCTGGCTCAGTTCATTCCGCAAATGCTTCTGAAACTCTTCATCTGACTGATGTTCAAGGCCATTGAGAATTTTATAAAAATCCTGTGTGGCAATGGCGTAGTTGACTGTGCCGTAAAGTGTAGTAGTGACCAGGCTTACATTAATATCCTTCCGGAAATCGCCGGCATCCTGTCCTTCGCGGATCATCCGTTTGATGAGCTCCACGTTCCGCATTTTCAAACCACGGATATATTCCGAAATGACGGGTGTCCGCTCCGAGGAAAGCTGCTCGCGGAGCATGATGTTGTGAAAGCATTGGTTGCCCATCAGGCGGTCGATCACACTATCGATAAAGACATTGAATTTCTGAAGTGCGGAAAGTTCGCTGACCATCATCAGCGTTTCGAGCCGGGAGCTCGATTCTGCCATGCGTAGCTGGAAAAGCGCCTCGATCAGCTTTTCCTTCGAACCGAAATAATAGGATATCATCGAGACGTTCACATCCGCTTCCTGGGCAATATCCCTAACCGAAGTTCCGGCAAAACCTTTCTGTGAAAACAGCCGCTCTGCCACTTCTATTATCTGCAATTGTTTCACGTTGTATTCCATTTAAGCAACTCATTAGCAGGGATTCTTTTCTTCTTTTTGCTAATGGTGCTACAAAGGTAACCGGCTGTAAAACAAAAATCAAACGATCGTTTGATTTAATTAAACAAACGTTTGATTAGTAAAAGCAAATATTGAATTAGTACCATTAAAGTTTTTTAATCTCAATATTAAAAATACATTAACAGCTCATTATCAGTAACATATGAACACTACAAACCACCCCGTCGCGAACTGCGACCGGTTTTATTATACAAGAAAGGTTTAGATTTCTACTTCACACGTCCGGGATTCTCGCTCACAAAAGCGCCCCAACCACCCTTTTTGGCTTTTTTGGAACTTCCGGAAGCTACCGAGGCAGGGGAATTGGCGTGGTACTGGTGGCAAATGGCGATGGCAATGCCGTCGGTAGCATCCATAAATTCGCGACTCAGCTCCATTTTGAGGATCTTTTCCAGCATGTAGGCCACCTGCTCTTTGGAGGCATTACCGCTGCCGGTTACGGACTGTTTTACTTTCTTCGGAGAATACTCTACAATAGGAATATTGCGTGCGAGCGCCGCAGCCATGGCCACGCCTTGCGCGCGGCCGAGTTTGAGCATGGATTGTGCATTTTTACCGTAAAAAGGGTCTTCAATGGCCATTTCATCGGGCAGGTAATCCTCGATCAGCTGGGTCAGGCGCTCAAAGATTTTCTTCAACTTCAACTCGTGCGTACTATATTTGCTCAAATGAATCACACCATATTGAACCAGCGAAATCTGCTGTCCTTTGACCGATATCACCCCGTAACCCATCACCTGCGTGCCGGGATCGACCCCAATAATAACCTTTTCCGAAACCTCCGTTTTTAACATGGTGCAAGATAAGGAACTCTCCCCTCCAAAGCCAAAAAGCAACCAGGCAAACCTGCTCTGGGTGATCAAGCTCGTGGTGACCGCTTTGGTACTGAGTTACATTTACCGCACATTCCGGAATGAACAAAAGGGTATTGGTGATATTGGAAGCGTATTCGGGGAGATATGGACGGCGCCGAACGCCCCGGTGCTTGTTTTGATGGTCTTGCTCGTGCCGGTCAACTGGGCACTGGAGAGCCTCAAATGGCAGAAACTCATCGCCCGTATCATACCGCTTTCGTTCCGCGACGCGATGCGGGGAACCCTCACAGGCCTGGCTGTGGGCGTGGCCGTGCCTGCGCAGCTGGGCGATACGCTCGGGCGTGTGGCAGCGCTGAAATCCGACCGCCGGCTGGAAGCGATCGGCGCGGCGCTTATTTCAAACGGAATACAGTTTTATGTATCGGTACTCGCGGGCGCGTGCGGCTGGATTTACCTCAACAACCAGCTCGCTATCCCCCAAACGACGCGATTAATCGTTAATAGCATTCTGTTCCTGATCATCTGCCTGGGCCCTGCATTGGTGCCATTCAGAAAGCAGATCGGCACCTGGGAGCCTTCGCGAAGACTTTTTGTAAAAATAAAGGAGTATTTAAATGTAATAGGCCGCTACACGCCTTCGGAACTAGCTACCGGTACCGGCTATGGTTTGCTCCGATACCTGGTGTTCCTCACTCAATTCGTGCTTGCATTGTCGCTGTTTCATTTTCAAGTCAGTGTCGGGCAGCTTGCCGCGTGCGTGACATTGATTTTTTTAGCCAAAACATTGATCCCGGCGATTAATGTGCTGGGCGACCTGGGTTTACGCGAATTTACTGCCCTGGTAGTCTTCGCGCCATTCAAATTGCCTGCGGAACAGATCATCGCGGCCACATTTCTGATCTGGATATTGAATGTGCTCGGCCCGATCCTCGTAGGCATCTTCCTGATCTGGAAATATAAATGGAAGAAATCCCGATGAGCGGCATGACATTCATTTCCTGGGTTGCTGCGGCCATTTGGATATTGCTGGGCAGCTACGCGATGTTCACTTTGGCACTGGCTTTCCTATGGTCCAGGATCCGCAAACCTGCGGCGCCGGCGGGCATTCCCGACGACCTCTTTATTACGGTAATCATACCGGTACGGAATGAGGCCGAAAACATTCTCTTCCTGCTCGAAGATCTGGAACGGCAAACCTTGCACGTCAACCATTTCGAGGTGCTGGTGATGGACGACAGCTCGACCGACAACACGACGGCGATCGTCCGTGCATTCGCCGAGCATTCGAAGGCACAAATAAAGCTGATCCCCCTCCCCGACGTACGCACTTCGGCACCCAAGAAACGCGCGATCGAAACGGCCATCGGGCACGCGGAGGGCAAACTGATCGTAACCACCGACGGCGATTGCCGCGCACAGCCGGGCTGGCTGCATGCGATCGCATCGTGCTACCTGCACACGGGCGCGAAGCTCATCAGCTCTCCTGTGACATTTACGGACGAAACCAGCCTCACCGACCATTTACAGACCGTCGAGTTCGCAAGCCTGATCGGCAGCGGGGCTGCTTCGATGGCCGCAGGTTACCCGTCGATGTGCAACGGAGCGAACCTTTCCTACGAGAAAGAGACTTTCCTGGAAGTAAGCGGCTACGCCGGCGTAAGGCACATTGCCTCGGGCGATGATGAGTTTCTGATGCACAAAATCGCCGCGCGGCATCCGGGGTCGGTCCATTTCCTCCGCCACCGCGACGCCATCATTCGCACCGCGCCGCATCGCAACTGGGCCAGCTTTTACAGGCAGCGGAAACGCTGGGCAAGCAAATGGAAGCATTACCAGAGTAAAACACCGCTGGTGCTCGCCGTTTACATATTTGCAAGTAATTTTTCGATACTGCTCGCAGGTGGACTTGCCTGCACCGGAAGCATTTCCGCGGCCGCCTTTGGAGGTATGCTGGCGTTGAAATGCATTCCCGAATGGCTTTTCCTGGGCTCCGTACTCAGTTTTCTGCAAAAGAAGCGGTCACTCGCGTACATTCCGGTAACCCAGTTATGCTACCCCTTATACGTTTGCTTTTTCGGGTTGGCCGCTCAAAAAGGCCAGTACGAATGGAAAGGCAGGAAACTTTCATAAAACCCTGGGCGCGCGACCAGCCTGGCATATAAAAAAGCTGCCAGCAAAATGCCGGCAGCTTTAAGTTTCACATAACGCTATATAAGATCAATTCATTCTACTTTTTGAGCACTTTGGAAGAATACTTCCCTTCCGCATTTACCACATTCACAATATACATTCCCTGCGCAAAAGCCTGAACATTAACTTTGATTTCTGTTTGACCGGTCACCGGCATTGCCTGGTAAACCTGCTTTCCTCCTAGTGTGTAGATTTCGATTTTTTTCACCGGCGAGAAACTTTTGACATTCATTTCGTCCTGAGTCGGGTTCGGGAAGAAATCCACCGCCAACCGGGTATCGCAGGTTCCGGCTTGTACGCTACGGATTGCGCTGTATTCGAATGTCTCGTCGCTATCTACCTGCTTCAGACGATAATAGTAGCTCTTTACAGGTACAGACTCTGATGAAAATGGTGTGTCGTTGAAACTATATGTGGCCTTGGTGGCGTCGTAATCGATCCGAACAACAACATTGTAAGTCTTTGCATCTGACGAGCGTTCGACTTCAAAATGTGAGAAATTTTTGGCCTCGGTTACCTTCCATTTCAGTTCCGCACTGCAATTTACATTTTGTACGGTAAAATATGCTAATGTTACAGGTAAAGCTGTTGAAGGAGGTGGTGAAGTGTAGCAAGTTGTAGTCGATGCAGGGAAGGTAATGTTCACCACAGTCGATGGGTCGACGGTCACCCGGATGGTGGCGCCATCCGCACGCAGCGAGCCATAGCGATCGCTCGGATCCTCCACCCATTTGCTGTTTTCCTGCTTGTAACCAGGCCACGCAATGCCGTTTCCGTTAATATCCACCGCAGCACCCGGGAACAACAGGCTGCCTGTCAGCTCCAAATCATTGTCCTCCTGAATCACTTTTCCTTCCGAATTGATCCACTCGATTTTTGCAGTCTTGCCCTTTGCATCGTAGTTCGGCGTAATATTGTAATCCAGCCAGGGAGCGTTTTTCAAACATTTCGAAGAAGCGGTTGCATCGATTTTTTTATCAACCGGTTCCGGGATCGAGGGAAGGAATGGCCAGAAATGCACTTCGTCGCTCTTGTGTACAAAACTTTTGGCGATGATTTGCCCGTTGATATTTCCGTTGTTCTCTTTCACCAGATCGGCCTGCGGAGCGAAAATGGTACCGCTGATCTGCGCATTGCCGCCCAGCGTAATGCCTTTGGTCGCGTCCGGGAAGTTGTAGATCACATAGCTTCCTTGCGGATCGGACAAACCGCCGAAACCGGGAAAGTTGATCTTGTTGCTACCCGTCTGGCCGCAGAATGTAGGGAAATCGACGATGTTGATGATCAGGCCAAAATTGTTGCCCGAAGAAGTTTGTCCCAATTGCGGGCCCTGGGGGATACCCTCAATGTTAGCGTTTCCGATCTTGTTCCAAACTGCCGCAGACACCGTCAGGACGTTGATTTTGTTGGGGTCGACGATAATTTTAGGGTTATTGCCGATCGCATTGGGATCGAGGTATGGACCCATCGGGGCAGATGCCATAATGTTTCCGTTCTGATCGCGGATAGGCAGGTTATCCGCCATATCTCTCAGTTGGCTCGACCGCTTAATAAATGTGATGAATGCACCATCGATATCGATCTGGTTTGCACCGGTTCCGAAGACATTTTCACAAACCGGGTTCACCGACTCGCTCACGCTGGGCGACCAGGTATTGATGTTTGCATTGATCGTGATATTTGGTGTTTCCCAGTATTGCTTGTTGTTTTCGGTGATGCGGATAGTCGACGCTGCATTGTTGTTATCCTTGTACCAAACTTTGAGGCTTGTGCCTGAACCATCCGAAGGGCTGCAATTACCGATTTTTACATAATTGTCACCGTTCACCGTCAGGCTCCCGCTATTCAGTTTCACTGCACCGCGAACCGCCAGGCCGATCGACGCATTGTTCACGAAAAGCACGCCGTGCTGCTTGTTGAAACTGATCTGGTATTGATTGGTGGTCACATTTCCGCCGACCGCAATGGGGCCTTCGGTTTCATTGGATTGCAATGTGGCATCACCTTTGACGAATATATTGAACCGCTGAGCCGCCGAAGTTGGGCTCTGAGCGAGTGCCTGACTTACATTTAACGAGGAGAGCGCTAAAAGACTTATGAGGAAAGGTTTGACGAACATGTTGTTGAGTTTTATTTCTTGCTCAACGAAATTAGACCACCCCTTTCGATCCATTATTCTTTTTGTGACCAGTCCGGGGGACTTTGGGGTAATATCTATGTTTTTGGGGGTGACAACTTCTTTAAAAATTGCACTAATCGAAGATAATACACAACATACAACAAAGTAGTATTAATTGAATGAAGCTATTTTTAATCACTACAAAGTCGTACTATTTTTACACAAACACTTTAAAATCGCTCATTATTTCTAGAATTTGCTGTTTCAGAAAACGTAAAATGTTCGATTCCTGATCTTTAACCTCATTTTAATAACTATAACATTTCCAAGACACCTCTCCGCCACCAAAACAAAAAAGGCCGGGCAATAACCCGGCCTGTCTAATTATTTGTAGGCTCATCGACTCTCCTATTTGTAGCTCGACCGCTTCTTCAATTCCCGTAGTTCGTTCTGCATTTCCTGCAACATCCGCATGAGCTGCTGCATGTCCGTCTGTGGTTCCGGCAATGCCTTACTGTGGAAGCTGTAATACTCCCAAAGCTCAATCACCTCGCCAATCGGCACTGTATAGGCAAAATACTGCGTATTGAATGATTGCAGCAGCATGGTACCCGCCTCCTGATTAATCGTCACTTGCTTGAAAACAAAGTCCTGATCACCCTTCAAAATAACGATACAAGGTGTCTCCGGTTTAACCGTCGTCCAATCCTGCACGTACCTTGTGATAATATCCGCACCTTCGGGCACCGGCAGCATTGAATCGCCGACGGTCGGGAACATCCTGAACGTCCCGTTTTTGGGCACGGTAGGCAGGTTAAACCGGGGCAATGACGCGAGGAACTCCGGATCGGCATATCCCGAGCGGTAACCCGCCCGCGCCTGCACCGGCACGTATTCGATATTTTCTTTATCTTCTTTATCAACAGTTATGGCCAGCACGCGGATCTGACTCCCTTTCATAAAAAGCTCGCTTCCCTCTTCCAGATCTTTCAGCTTCTGGTCGGAAAGCTTCCCCAGGTCCATTTTCAGGAGGCTATCAATGCTCATCCGGAAATACTCCGAGAAGTTGATCAGGTCGTCGACAGTCGGGTTGGCCGTCCTGCCGCTTTCAATCGCGTTAAGCTTCACCCTGCTGATCCCGAGTTTTTCCGCCAGCGCTTCCTGGCTCAATTTCTGACGCAAACGGAGGAACTTGATATTGACAGACCAGAATGTATCCTGCGCACCCATGAGTTGATATTTTTAAAATCAGACATAAGATATTATCAATATCAAAAGTAGCAGCAATTTTTATTTTTCCTACAAAAAAGTAAACAATTTATTTTGTTTAACTATTTTTGAAAAACATTAAACAAAAACATGTCCACCTACTCGATACGGGATCTCGAACGCATTACCAGCACCAGGGCGCACACCATCCGCATCTGGGAGCAGCGTTATGGACTGCTCGAACCGGAACGAACAGACACTAATATCCGATTCTACAACGACGGCCACGTCAAGAAACTCCTCAACGTCTGCACGTTACTCAACAGGGGTATGAAAATTTCGCGCATCAGCCAGCTGAGCAATGCCGAGATACGCGAGGAGATCGACCGCATTATCGAGGAATCGTTGCAGACGGACCAACATATAGAAGCGTGGATCAACCAGGCGGTGGGCGCCATCGCTGGCTACGATGCGCGGGCGTTCCATCAGCTTTTTGCCGATGCCCTCCAACGCCTGGGGATGGTCGAAGCTTATGAAAAGATCCTCTATCCGCTACTTGTACGCACGGGGCTGATGTGGACGAAAGATGCGTTGCTGCCTGCCCAGGAGCATTTTTTATCAAATCTGATCCGGCAAAAACTTTTTACGGCCATCGACGCACTGCCGGTACCCGAACCCGGCAACCAAAAATGGCTGCTTTTCCTGCATGAAGGCGAGGAGCATGAAATCGGGCTGCTTTTTGCCTATTACCTGCTCCTTCGTGCGGGCCAGCACGCGGTTTACCTGGGTGCCCGTGTGCCTTATCCCGACCTTCAATCGGTTGCAAACGACATTGCTCCTACCCATATCTACACTTTTTTCGTAGGTAACCAGCCCGAAAACCTCGCTCCGCAGTTGCTCAGCCAACTTGCAAACGACTTCCCGGATTGCCGGATATGCTTTTCAGGCGGTGTTGAAGGACCCGAAAACGAACCCCGCGTGAGCCATATTGAGTCCATTGAAAAACTGTTTGAAACCATCGAAACAGATGCAGCACCCACCAACCCATAACGGAGCGCCCAAAAGCGTCGGCGTGATCGGCGCCGGCTTTGCGGGGATGGCCGCCGGTGCCATTCTTGCAAATGAAGGCCATGACGTGACGATTTTTGAGAAGAACGCCACGATCGGCGGACGGGCGCGGACATTCTCTGAAATGGGCTTCACTTTCGATATGGGACCGAGCTGGTACTGGATGCCCGATGTATACGAACGCTTTTTCGCGCGATTCGGCCGGAGCGTCGCGGACCTGTACCAACTCCAACAGCTCGACCCGGGTTTCGCCGTTGTTTTTGCCGACAATGAGGTAGTCGATATCCCCGCCGATTTCGATGAGCTTTGCCGGCTATTCGAACAAATAGAAACCGGAGCAGGCGACAAACTCCGTCGCTTCATTGCCGATGGAGCATTCAAATACCATGTCGGAATGGACGAAATGGTGTACAAGCCCGGCCATTCCATTACGGAGTTTATCAGCTTGCGGCTCTTCGGTCAGGCATTGCGGTTGCAGCTTTTCAGCTCGTTCAGTAAACATGCGCGACGGTTCTTCAAAGATCCGAGGCTGCTTGCACTGATCGAGTTTCCGGTGCTCTTCCTCGGCGCCATGCCGAAGGATACTCCCGCATTATACAGCCTGATGAACTACTCCGGCCTCAAACAGGGCACATTTTACCCGATGGGTGGGTTTGGAAAGGTGGCCGACACGTTTCGCGACATTGCCCGGCAGGCCGGTGTCCGCTTCCGAACCTCCGAGGCAATCGAAAAACTGGAAACGTCAAATGGGCGCGTCCGGCACATTCATACCGCCGGACGGTCGGTACCAACGGACGTGGTGATTGGCAGCGCCGATTACCAGCATATCGAGCGGGCTTTACTCCCCTCGCGCGACCGGCATTATAAGGACAGTTATTGGGCCGAACGCACATTTGCACCTTCGTGCCTGCTGTTTTACCTGGGTGTCAGCAAGCGTATCGCCCGGATGCGGCATCATAACCTGTTCTTTGATCAGGACTTCGGGCTCCACGCGGAAGAAATTTATCAGCGCAAAATGTGGCCTACCGCACCGCTGTTCTACGTCTGTTGCCCGTCGGTCACCGATCCGTCGGTAGCGCCCGAAGGACATGAGAACTTGTTTATACTCATGCCGATTGCCACCGATTTGCCCGATCCTGAACCCATCCGCGAGCACTATTACCAATTACTGATGGACCGGCTCGAAAAGTTTGCCGGCGAGACAATCCGCGACCACGTGGTTTTGAAAAGAAGCTATTGCGTATCCGACTTCAAAAACGACTACAATGCTTGCCAGGGCAATGCTTACGGACTGGCCAATACCCTGAGGCAGACCGCGATTTTCAAACCCAAACTGAAAAGCCCGAAAGTGAGTAACCTGTTTTTCGCCGGCCAGCTTACCGTCCCCGGACCCGGCGTGCCCCCCGCGATCATATCCGGCACTATTGCCGCCCATGAAGTTCTCAAATACCTAAACAGCTAGCTTATGAAGAGCCTTTTTGACGAATTATCGGCGTCGTGCAGCAAGAAGACCACGCAGCTATACAGTACCTCTTTTTCCCTGGGTATTTACTTCCTGAAACCTGCACTGCACAGGGCTATTTATGGAATTTACGGATTTGTACGGCTCGCCGACGAGATCGTGGACAGCTTTCAGGGGTACGATCAGACACGGATGATGGCGCGCATCCGCAAGGAAACGCAGGAAGCTATCCGGGAACGGATCAGCATTAATCCCATTTTGAACAGCTTCCAGCACGTGGTACACACCTACCAGATCGAATGGGAGCTTATTGATACCTTTTTAAAAAGCATGGAAACGGATTTGCTCCAAAAGGAACACACGCAGGACTCCTACCAGGAATATATACTGGGCTCGGCGGAGGTGGTAGGGCTGATGTGCCTGCGTGTTTTTTCTGAAAATGACTCCGCTCTTTATGATGCATTGAAGCCGTATGCCATGAAACTCGGCGCAGCGTTTCAGAAAGTCAACTTCCTGCGCGACCTGAAAGCCGACTATCAGACACTGGGCCGCACGTATTTTCCCGGCGTGAATTTTAATGTATTCTCCTATGCCGACAAGGCAAAAATACAGCAGGAGATCGAGGCGGATTTCGAGGAGGCGCTCACGGGCATCCGTCGCCTGCCTGCCAGCTCACGCAGAGGCGTTTACCTGGCCTATTATTATTACAAAAAATTGTTTCTGAGGATCAAGGAGACGCCGCCGGAGAAAGTAATGAATGCGCGGATACGGATCCCCGACATTGACAAGTTCGGATTGATGTTTCGGTCATTACTGAGGCATCAGTTTGACCTTTTATGACGTTTTTGTGTTGTAAAGGGAGAATATATCCACAACACAAAACCTGAAACCCACCATCCTATGAACGACCAAGTTGTGCTTGTAACCGAAAACGATGAAGCCATTGGCCTGATGCCCAAGCTGGAAGCGCACGAAAAAGGGGTACTGCACCGCGCATTTTCGGTGTTTATTTTTAATACAAAAAACGAAATGCTGCTGCAAAGGCGGGCATTCGGGAAGTACCACTCCGAAGGCTTGTGGTCGAATACCTGTTGCAGCCACCCGCTCCCGGGCGAGCCCGTACACGACGGGGCCGTGCGGCGCCTGCGGGAGGAAATGGGTATCGAAGCCGACCTTGAATTCCTTTACACGTTTCAATACCGGGCCGACCTGGAAAACGGCCTCACGGAGAATGAGCTGGACCACGTTTTTTACGGGGTTACCGACGCCGTCCCCGCCATCGATCCAGCGGAAGCCAGCGATTACAAATACCTCACAGTAAATGAAATAGAAGCCGACATTGCGCAAAATCCGCATGCCTACACCGAATGGTTCAAGATATGCATGCCGGTGATCGCCCGCAGGATCGGCCATTGATTCAACCTCAATCTCAAAACCAGCCTGATGCCACATTGGACACTCAACGTATTGATTACCCTGGTCGCATTTGTGGCAATGGAATGTGTGGCCTGGCTGGCCCATAAATACTTGATGCACGGGCTGTTGTGGTCGCTGCACCACGATCACCATCAGCGCGACGACGGCGATTTTTTCGAGAAGAATGACTATTTCTTCGTCATTTTCGCGACGCCCGGCATTGCCTGCCTCTGGCTGGGGCTCGATGCAGGGTTCAACTACCTTTTCTGGATCGGACTCGGGATTACCATTTACGGCTTCACCTATTTCCTGGTGCACGATGTATTTATCCATCAGCGGTTCCGGGCTTTCAGAAATACCGATTCCGTTTACCTGAAAGCCATTCGCCGCGCGCACAAAATGCACCATAAGCACCTGGGCAAGCATGGCGGCGAATGCTTCGGCATGCTGTGGGTACCGCTGAAATATTTCCGTGAAGCCCAAAAAGCCGCTGTCAAATGAAGCTGCTCTATCTGCTGGTCGACCTGGGCGCTATTTCCGTGCCGCTGCTGGCCTCATTTCATCCCAAAATCAGGCTCGACAGGCACTGGAAAGCATTGTGGCCGGCGATATTGATCTCGGCGGTGCCGTTTATTATCTGGGACAGCTATTTTACCCAAATCGGCGTTTGGGGTTTCACGCCGGAATACCTCACTGGATTTGGGCTGTTTGGCTTGCCGATCGAAGAAATCTTGTTCTTCATTTGCATTCCCTATGCCTGCATGTTTACCTATTTCTGTTTCAGGCAATGGAAGGGAGAGCTGAATCTGAAGTCGGAGCAAATTGTGACCTGGGTGTTTATAGTCCTTTGCCTGGCACTCGGGCTGGCGGGCGCAGGCCGGTACTACACCTCCTCCGCCACGAGCTGGCTGGCTATTTTTCTCATTTATCTAAAATGGCAGGCTAAACCGAAATGGCTGGGCTTGTTCTATTACTCGCATCAGTTCCTGCTTATTCCGTTCTTCATTGTCAACGGCATTCTCACTGGCACCGGTCCTGAAAAACCCGTTGTTTGGTACAACAATGCTGAAAACCTGGGAGTACGCATCTTTACCATCCCTATCGAGGATGTTTTTTACGGCATGTTGCTGCTGCTGCTCAATGCTTTTTTGTTTGAGTATTTTCTTCAAAAAGCTGAAAAAAGAGCGCTCCTTAAAACACCTCTCCATGCGTGAAGGCAATCAGCCTTGCAGTAAGCCAGGGCGCTTTGTCCAGGGCTTTCAATGCAAAATCGGTCGTGCGGCTTTTTCCGAATAACTTTTGCAAATGATACCCTGCCCTGATCCGCGCCCCGAATGCGGCATTCCACTCACGACGGTAACTCTGCAAAGCCTGTCTATGCGTTTGTTTTCCATTAAAAAGAAGCAGTAACTGCTCCGCAAGCAGCTTGGAAGCACGCATTCCCATACTCATGCCATTGCCGCAAAGTGGTGTAATAGAGCCTGCTGCATCGCCAAGCAGGAAAATACCATTCGAATCAGTTTGCTTTTTATTGAATTGCACATTACTGATAACCAATGGCTGAGAATTTACAAACCGGGAGTTTTGGAAGTAGTTCTTCAAGAATGGGTTTTGAAATAAAACTGCTTCTTCCATCTGCTTCACATCCTTTCCGTTTTCAATCAGATTCCGTGCGGTAGTGAGGTAGCAAAGGCAATACCAGTCACGGTCCACTTCGGAAATGCCACAATAGCCGTCGCTGAAATTATGTAATTCAATTCGATTAGCCGGGAAATCGGTTTGGATATGATACTTCACGCCGATATAATTCTGGTTATCGGTATGGCTGGCATCTTGCAATTGAACGAATTGGGGCGTGTATTTGCCATAGCTCCCGCAAACCACTTTGGCAGTAAAGTCTCCGGAGGAAGTGCGGATCTGAAAACCATCCGCAATGTTCCCCTGCACATTCATGACACGGCATTCCTGCACTACGCGCACACCTTTACGCAAGGCTATTTCAAAAAGATAATTATCCAAGCTGTACCGGCTGATGCCAAAACCACCCATTCCAAGGCTGTGGTTCAATACAAATCCCCGATCGGAACTAATACCCAGGCTATCGATTTTGGGCAATGCAAGATCCGCAATCGGCAACCCCAAATTTTCAAGAAACGGCCGGCTTTCCATGGAAATATACTCCCCGCAAACCTTGTGAAAAGGATATTTACTTTTTTCAAATACCACTACCGCAATATCTCTTTCCGCCAATTGGATAGCCAGGCAAAGCCCCGCAAGCCCACCGCCTATGATCGCGCATTCGAAATGTTCAGTCCGTGTTTCCATAAACGATCACTTCATGCCGGAATGCCCATTTGTTACGCACAGAAAACCGGGTGGCACCGGACTGTTTCAATATTTCCAGCCACTCTTTCTTTTTAAACCCCCTTAAAACTGACAACGGCGCGTCATTCTTTACAAGGTATGACTTTGAAAAAAGGCGTGTCAGCCATTTGATCGAATAATGGGCCAACGGATTTCTTTCCAGGTCGTTGATTACCAGAACCGCCCGGTTGTCTAATGCAAACCGCACGAGTTCTATGAGATCGTCATTGACGAGATGGTGGCAAAAAAGGCAAGCATGAATGATATCGACCTGTTGCAAATGCCGGTAAGTATTCCGGTAATCATCGCAAATAAGCGTCACGCCGCTATCTTGAAGGTTTTCTTCCGCATAGGCAATGCAATCGGGTTTGAGATCGATGCCGTACAAGTCGAGCGAAAACCCTGCTTTCCGGTTCCAATGCGCAATACGTTTGAGCGTGTCACCGCCTCCGCAGCCAATATCGACGAGCGTATAGCGCCTGCCCTTTTGAAGTACACGTTTCAATGCAGCGAATGAAATGTCGTAACCGCCGAGCCAATGGTTGATAAAATCCAGCTCTCGGAGGTTTTGAAAAAGATCTGCCGGAGGAATGTCGTCCCGGTCGAGCAGCTCTTTTTGCAAGCTCCTATGCGTGAACATACCGCAATTGCATGGTTTCAATGCTCAGCCCGGGACCGAATGCAGCGGCAAAAATGCGGTTACCCAAATGCTCGGGCTTCGCTGTTTCGAGCACTTCTTTCAGGACAAACAGCACCGTAGGCGACGACATATTTCCGTAATTTTTAAGCACATTATAGGTAGGCCCGAGCAGACATTTGTCCAGTTCCAACGCCGTCGCGAAATCGTCTACAATGCGTTTCCCGCCCGGATGCACCGCCCAATGCCGGTAATCTTCCGGTTTAAGCCCCACCGCTTTGAGCATAGGGCGGATATTCTCGCGGATCAGGTCGGGCACGTAGGAAGAGAGGTTCATGATAAAACCCGTTTCCGAAAGCTGCCACGCCATATCAGAATACCCATTGTGCAGCACCATCGAATTAAAACCATCGATTTTCACCGGATGCAGATAGCGATCGTCCGGCTGCGACGAAACCAGCAATGCCGCCGCACCATCGCCGAAAATCATATTGGAAAGCAGGTAATCGTCATTATACCGCTTCTGGAAATGGATCGTACAAAGCTCAGTACACACCACCAGCACCTTCGCGTTCGCATGGCTTTTACAAATGGCATCCGCGTTCTTCAACGCGAGAATGGCGGCATTGCACCCCATGAAATTCACGCTGCTACGCTGGATAGCCGGGTTCAATCGCAACTCACGCATCAGTTCGACATCCAGTCCCGGCGCAAATAGTCCTGTGCAGGTAACGGTGATCAAATGGGTAATATTCCTTTTAATTTGTTCGAAACCAGGGATTTGCTCTATGGCTTTGCGGGAGAGTGCGGTTGCATGCTTTTGATAAAGCTGCATCCGCTCGGAAAGCGTCGGCTCGGGCAGCAGCGTCGCATTCCGATTAAAAAACTGGAATTCCTCGGGATTTCTATCAAAATCGGGGATCACGGAATAGCGCTTCTCAATGCCTGTTTTGGCGGCCACGATCCTGATTTTCCGGCGGGTATTCAGGTCGTCGGTCGATCGCAGGTAGAAATCGGTAAGCGTTTCCTGTGCATAACCATATTCGGGAACGGCTGTTTCAATAGAGGATAGATAACTCAATGGAATTCTGTTGATAATAATTAAAACGATGAAACAACTATTCATGCAAATCGCCGCTACCCAGTTCATCCGCATGGTATTCCGAAAATTGGCTTGCCGGCGGTCTTTCCAAACCAGCGAAAACCATATCCCGAACCAGATCACAATAGGAATGAAAAACACCTGAACAATGTAAAAAATCATTCCAAGCTCCCTGGTCGTAAAGTACAAATAATAAAACACATTGCAGAGCACAAACATGGCCGCCGTGAATGCAAAAGTGCCGATATAACCCAATTTGTAGCTCAATGTGACCACTCCGTCGCGCAGGTCCTGCTCGTGCTGGTACACCTGTGTGAGCGGATACGCGCCTGCGATCTGGAAAGAGCACCCCAGCAATACGAAAATATTCGCCGTGTCGAGCCGCAACGCACCGCCCGAAATCCCGGCAATAGACATATAATAGGTAAATGCCCCCTGAAAAATCACCACCGTCAGAAAACCGAGGACAGGGTATTTTTTCAGCCTGATCTGCCGCGAACTATACGCTCTGGACGCCCCGATGTAAAGCACCAGACAAAACGCGAACAGTGTATTTACGAAAACGAGCGCCAGAACGGTTGCGGCAACATCCAAAAAAATCGTGAGGTAAAAAAGATCCCTGGTAGGAAGCGGCGGCTTTTCCAGTCCACCAATGCTGTCCTCGTCGCGGTCGACGTAGCTATTGTAACCGTTGCTGGCCGGGTAAACGAGAAAATGGATGATCAGGAAACTCCACAACGCCTGCCTGTGCACCACCACCTCCGCCTGGCTGTAAGCAAACAGAAACAGCGGCGCGAGGAAGAATGAGAATGGGATTCTCAGGAGCTTAATGGTGTTACGGTCGACGGGCATAGAGCAAGATAGCGAAAAAGGCTAAAATGACCACCGACCATGGACCGCCGACCGCCGATTGCATTTTGCGACACGACAACGCCTGACTATTCATGACAACACTTGACCACACCAGCCCAACCCGCACTCGGCGGTCAGTCGTCGGCCGTCGGCGGTCAAACCGCGAACAAGTTACGCTTCCGCTCGCGTCGTAATGCGCAACTGATGCGTATTAAACACCTGCGAATTGGGCGCTACGCTTTTGGTGAGGAAAACACTGCCGCCGATCACGCTGTTTTCACCGATAACAGTGTCGCCTCCCAGGATGGTTGTCCGCGCGTAAATGATGACGTTATCACCTACCGTGGGGTGGCGTTTGGTATTGTAGAGCTCTTTTGCAACCTGCAATGCACCCAAAGTGACACCCTGGTAAATGCTCACATTCTTTCCGATCATCGAAGTAGCACCGATCACAATGCCGGTGCCGTGATCAATCATAAACGGCACGCCAATGGTGGCTTCCGGGTGAATATCAACGCCCGTTTTGCCGTGTGCATATTCCGTGAGAATGCGCGGCAGCACGGGAATTTGCAGGATGCTCAGGTAATTGGCAATGCGGTAAACCGCTATCGCGTAAAAGCCCGGGTAAGAGACGATCACTTCATTGACGCTCGTTGCTGCCGGGTCATATTCATAAATTTTGCTGGCGTCGAGGCGCAGGTTCTTGTAAATCGCTTCCAGCTCGTCGTAAAAAGAAGCCACTTTTTGTTCGATGGCTACTTTTTTCGGATCGAGGTAACTGAGCAGTATATTTTCAAGATCGATCTGATTTTTCTTTAAAATCCCTTCATAGGAGGTCTTTTTGGGCAAATTGTTGCTCGGAAAAAGAAAATGGATCAGGTCGTCGAGCCAGGCTGTGGCATCATGCCAGGAGGGAGTCGCCTCCCATTCGGCATGATGCGTTTTTTTAAGAAGATCGATGAGTGATGACATGCGGTATTGCGAATCTATGCTCTGCGGCCCCTGCCGCTTGCTGCGAGCCGGTGCAGCGTAGCCACGAGCACGTCTATCTCCTCGCAGGTATTATAAAATGCCAGAGAAGGGCGCACGGTGGTTTCGAGGCCGAACCTTCTCAGGATAGGCTGCGCGCAGTGGTGGCCGGAGCGCACCGCGATGCCTTCCTTGTTGAGCGCCGCTCCCACTTCCTCGGTTTTATAGCCGTCCAAAACGAATGACAGTACCGACGCTTTTTCCTTCGCCGTCCCGATCAGGCGCAGTCCCGGCACATTTTTCATCAAGCCGGTCGCGTATTCGAGCAGGAAATGTTCGTACTGGTGGATATTTTCGATACCGAGTTGGTTTACATAATCCAGTGCCGCACCGAGGCCAACCGCATCGGCGATGTTGCCCGTACCCGCCTCGAAGCGAGAGGGAGCATTATGGTATTGAATATGCCCGAATGTCACGTCCACGATCATATTCCCTCCGCCCTGCCATGGTTGCGTGGTGTTCAGGATTTCCTCTTTTCCGTACAAAGCGCCAATCCCCGTCGGGCCGAAAACCTTGTGACCCGAGAAAACAAACCAATCGCAGTTGAGGCCGGTCACGTCCGTGCGCAGGTGCGAAACGGATTGGGCGCCATCGAGCAGTACTTTCGCCCCGACGGAATGCGCCATTTCGATGATCTGCTTCGCAGGTGTTACGGTTCCCAAGGCATTCGAAACCTGTGTAAAGGACACGAGTTTGGTTTTCGGGTTCAATAATCCGGCATAAGCGTCGAGCAAAATCTGACCATCGTCGTCGACGGGGATCACGCGCAATACCAGCCCTTTCTTATCGGCCAACTGCTTCCAGGGAACAATATTCGCGTGGTGTTCGAGGTGGCTTACGATAATTTCGTCGCCTGCACTCAAATTCTGATCCCCCCAGGTTTTGGCTACGAGGTTAATCGCCTCGGTGGTACCCCGCACAAACACGATCTCATTCACCGACCTGGCATTCACAAACGCCCTCACTTTCTCGCGCGCGGCCTCGTAGGCATCCGTCGCGCGGGCAGCGAGCTCGTGCGCGGCGCGATGGATATTGGAATTTTCGTGTTCATAGAAGTAACTGACCCGATCGATCACCTGTTTGGGCTTCTGGGTAGTAGCCGCGTTGTCGAACCAAATGAGTGGCTTGCCATTCACCCGCTCCTTAAATATCGGAAAATCTCTTCGGACGCGGTTTACATCGAAAGGTATCTTGCCGATCGGGCTCTGCACGGAACGGCCCAACTGGTCGTGATCGTTGCCAACATGGATATTACCGAATGAAAATGGCGAAAAACTATGCGGCAAAAAGTTGGCAGCACCCGGGATATGCGGCTTTTCCGTAAAATTTTCATTCAGAAAATAATAGGATGGTAGCGATGGCGACGCACCTGAGTAAGGTAAATGCGCGGAGCTCCCAAAATTCGGAAGCCTGCTGAATACGTCTGTCAAATCATGCTGATTGTCCTGATAAGGCAATGCCGGATTCTTCTGGCCGGCCGGCGTTTGGCCGGTAGGCACCTGGCCGGTAGGCACCTGCCCAGCCGGCGAAATACCTACACCTGCGGCGGATGGTGGGACATGGCCATCGGTAAAATGCGGATCGGGCAAGCTCGTTTGCGGCTCGCTCAAATCAAAATCCTGATGCGATTGCGAATATGAATTCGAGGGCGATTCCCCGCCTCCGAACTCCTGATGAATGATCCCCAGCATCTTTTGCGCCCTCGGATGGTCTTCAAGGTGCGGCGAGAATACAGGAGACGGCATTTCGCCCGGCAATGCCTTGAAAAGCTCGTTGGCAAGCCGCTCCAAGGCACCGGCATCGGGCAAATTACCCGAAGTGCCGCCCGGAAATCCTGCTGGAATGCCGTCTGGCAGACCGTCAATATTTGTATTCATGGTAGTTACCGATTTCTACATCCTCCAAAACCGCAATCGCGTCGTCGACCAGCACGGCCAGCGAGCAGTACAGCGACACCAGATACGAGGCAATGGCCTTGTCGTTGATGCCCATAAAGCGGACAGAAAGCCCCGGCGACTGCTCACCCGGCAAACCCGGTTGGTACAACCCTACTACCCCCTGGCGGCTTTCGCCGGTACGGAGCAAAAGGATTTTCGTTTTGCCGTTTTCGATAGGTACTTTATCGGAGGGAATCAGTGGAATGCCTCGCCATGTAATGAATTGGGAACCAAAAAGCGAGATCGTCGGAGGGGGAACGCCCTTGCGTGTACACTCGCGGCCGAACGCGGCAATGGCTTTGGGATGCAACAGGAAGAAGCCGGGCTCTTTCCATACTTTGGTAAGCAGCTCGTCCAGATCGTCCGGCGTCGGCGGGCCGAGGCGTGTTGAAATCTTCTGTTTGTCGGCGATGCTCGAAAGCAGGCCGTACTCACCATTGTTGATCAGCTCACTTTCCTGGCGCTCCTTAATGCTTTCGATGGTCAGGCGCAGCTGTTCGCTGATCTGGTTGTAAGGTTTGCTGTACAAATCCGATACGCGGGTGTGCACGTCGAGCACCGTGTTCACGGCCGTCAGGTTATACTCGCGCGGGTTCTCAACGTAATCGATAAAGGTATGCGGCAACTCACGTTCATTACGGCGAGAGCAATCTACTTCCGCAGTGCTACCTTCTTTTACTTTATTCAGACGGTACACGCCGGATTCAACGGGGATCCAGTTGAGCAAATGCGTCAGCCAGCGCGGTGTGATCGCCTCGAATTGAGGCACCGTACGGGTTGCGATCGCTAACTGCCGTGCTGCCACGTCACCGAGCGCAGTTTGATTTTGGTTTAACTTGGCCATTCTGTATTTGATTATTAATGAGAAACGAGCTGCATTGCGCCACCAGGTATTGCCAGAGCGCGGCCGGATTAACGATCACAAACATACGTGAACTATAAATCAGGCATTTAAAGAACCCCATAACCTGCCACCAGCCGTTTGCCACCTCATTTCTCAAATCGGCCAGCCTCCATAGATTATACCAAGATACTCTTTTCATTCATCAAACACCAGAAATAATATGCTCAAAAACCAACCGACCACAGACTAAAATTTGGCTCATTCCCCTATCGTTTTTATAGAATTCGTGGATTGATCGATTCGAAAGCTTACTACTAAAAATATTCTATATAAATTCGATAGACTTTATATTATATTAACTTTTTTGCTAGCTTTGGACTTCTCATTCTATCATTTTATTATGCAAGCGGGCAATCTGATCGACATTTACAAGAACGAAACCATCGCGACGGAGGCATTCAAGGATTTCAGGTTACGACGGGGAATCACCTGCAAGAAATGCGGCGGTACCCATCATTACTGGCTCGCGCCCAAGCAGCAGTTTCAATGCAAGCAATGCCGGTTCCGCACCACGTTACAAAGCGGCACCGTGCTCGAAGGCAGCAAACTCCCGATCTCCTACTTTTTCATCGCCGTATATATGATCCTGAAAAAGGGCAATACATTCACGATCCAGGACTTCCAGGAAGAAACCGGCCATAAATACTACGAGCCGCTTTACGATTTCATCCGAAAGGTCCGTACCTACCTGAATGCGAACGATCCGAATACCGTCCTGATTGATCTCGTGGAATTATTCAACTACCATTTGGTAAGTCGGAAATTTCAGGAACGGGTCGTGCACGATTAATAGGTTTTTGTAAAACTGTTGTCGGCATAACGCACTTCGCCGTCTTTCACTTTCACGTAGGCACGGTAAGACAGGGCGTGCATATTTGTAGGGAAACCGATTTTAAATGTTTCGGTATTCGAGCCGAGTTTGGCCGTCCCTTTGAATTTCGCTACCGGGTATGGCCCGTCTACGACAAGGTCCACGGAGGTAGTTGCAGGCAGGAATGCATACACAACGCCAAACTCCTCGACTGCGATGTTCCCGAATTTTTCAAAATTGACATCGAAAGTCTCGATCACACCGCCCAGCACATGGAAAGTAGCCGGGCCGGTATGAATTTCCGGAAAAACCTTCTCCTGAGGTTTGGGATCGTTCTTATGCGTATGGTTGGTACACGAGAGCGCGAGCGCAAAAAACGACAGAATAGCTAAAAGTAAAAATGGGCGTGTACACTGAATGTGAATAGGATTGCTTTTCATAATCGCGTTTTGTTTTTGAGCAATTATAGCATCCCAAGATCACCCACCTGTAACACATCCACCAAGCGGCAACCGTTCGATTAGCTGCCGGTTCGATTCAGATTAAAAGCAGTATCAATAAGTTTTGTTAAGCCGGTTAGTCGCATAACGCACCTCTCCGCCGACCACCTTTGCGTAGGCCCGGTAGGATAATGCATGCATACCGGCTGGAAAATCGACGTTGAAAGTTTCCGTATTGATACCGATCCGCGGCGCATTCTTGAATTTGGCCGTAGGATAAGCCCCGCCGATGACGAGGTTCACCCCGGTAGTATCAGGCAAAAACGCATATACAATGCCATACTCCTCGATCGGCACATTTCCGAGGCTTGTAAAACTGAGGCTGAAATTTTCTACCCGGTCTCCGGACGTGCTAAAAGAAGCCGGATTAGTCTGAATTTGGGGAAGTAACCTATCCGGCGCGGGAGTCGGGTTGTATTTTGGAGCACAGGATACCGCGACCAGCGTCACTAGCAGGCTGATCAACACAGAAAGAGGCTTGCGGTTGGTAAGTTGGTGAATGAAGAGCATCATCAATTTTTTTTCAGCATTTATAAATCTTAACTCTCAAGACACATTTATTTATATACCTCTTTCAAATCCTTTTCAAACAAAGTATAAGGATCATGGTAGAACTTCACAAAATCGGCCTCGCTGACCTGGCCGTGGAAGGGTGCGTAAAAATGGGTGGGGCTTTTGGTATCGTTGCGCCACACGAGCACGTACGCAAGCTGCAATTTCTCCGCTTTCAAGGTTTTGAGCAACGTTTCGGTCCACCACGTCGGGTTGGGGATGCTTTCGAGGCCGGTTTCGGTAAATGCGGCTAGTTTTCCATGCTTTTGGGCGTATTCCGAAACGATTTTGAGCTTTTTCAAACCTGCTTCGAGGTTGTACTTGCCATCGCGGCCGAAATCTCCGTAGTTGTCCATTCCTACCATATCCACCCATTCGTTGCCGGGGTAGCGTTCGAGGAATTCATATTCGGAGGTGAATTTATTGTCGGGGGAGAAGGCGTAAATGAAGTTATGCACGCCCAGCTGATCGCGCAGGTAGGAAACGGTAAAACGCCATACGGCGATGAAATCCTCTTTCGAAGTATGCCCTTTGCCCCACCAGAACCAGTCGCCGTCGAATTCATGGAATGGCCTGAATATCATTGGCGCGAGCGTGCCGTCCTTGCCTTTGACCGAATGTGCAAAATCGGCGATTGTTTTTGAGGATCAGTTTATATTGTTCGTGGTGCGAGCCGCCGGGTTTGATCAACGCCATAGCCGGTTTGGAAACACCGTCCTTCCAATAAAAGCCGCCTTCTGACGCCGGATTCGAGAAATGCCAGGCCACGGTAGTAATGCCGCCGCGGTTGTAAGTGGCTACCACATTCTTCCGCAATGCCTCGGCCGTTTTGGTAATTTCCTCCGCGGGCCGACCCGAGAGTCCCATAAAATCAACACCGATCACGGCGGGGTGCGAGCCCGTTATCGATTTCACGTCCGAACGCTCCTCGTCGCCCGACCAGCCGTGCCCATACTCGGTCGCGTGCTGATGACCAAAAAGAATATGCTGTTCAGAAAGTTTTTTAAGGTTGCGGTAAAGCGCGGTGGTCTCGGGTGTGGCTTTGGTATCGATCTGCGCATTTGCGGCTGCGGTGCAGAGCAATGCGCCTAAAAGGCTTATTAACAGTCTTTTCATGCGTGTACGGTTCAGAATTCGAGATCTTGCAAAGATGGTAAATATTCCCATTCCGCACGATCGTTACTTATTTTCCGATTATTTCGAATAAAATTCGAAAATATCATCACTGTGCCGAACTATTACAATACAATCATTGTAGTAGCTGAACTATATTCAAAATATAAGTCATTTTTTTGAATATTATTCTATTTGAATCCCACCCTGCCGAATTATGAACGGAACCGATATTGTTCTCGATAAAACCGACCTCAGCATTCTCCGCCTCATGCAGGAGAACGCGCGCATGACCAATGCCGACCTCGCGCGCGAGCTGGAAATGGCCCCCTCGGCGGTGCTGGAAAGGGTCAAGAAGCTCGAACAAAAGCAGGTGATCGTCAAATACACGACGCGGATCAGCCCGGTGGCTTTGGGGCAGACGCTCCTCGCATTTATCGCGATGAAATCGTCGGAAGGCATGGGCAGTAACAACACCGCCAAGGAACTTGCCAAAATACCTGAGGTACAAGAGGTTCACCACATTGCGGGCGAGGATTGCTATATGGTGAAAGTCCGCACGGCCGACTCGGCGTCGCTCATGGACCTGATGCGCAACAAGTTCAGCAAAATACAAAGTATCACATCCACGCGCACTACGATCGTCCTCGAAACGGTCAAGGAAGAGCAACAATTAGTTATACCAGAAAAATGAAATCGCCATGCAAACATCAACAAAAACTCCGTCAACTTTAATGGTGGTACTGGCATTCGCCACCGTGTACATCGTTTGGGGATCCACCTATTTCTTCATCCAAAGAGCGCTGGAAGGGTTTCCGCCGTTCTTCCTGGGTGCATTCCGCTTCATCATCGCCGGCTTGCTGATGCTCGGTTGGAGCCTGATGCAAGGTGAAAAAGTATTTTCCTGGAAGATCATGAAACCCGCCCTTGTGACGGGTTTATTGTTGCTGTTTGTCGGCAACGGGGTAGTGATCTGGGTGGAGCAATTCCTGCCTAGCGCAATGGTAGCCATTATGATATCGTCGTCACCGATATGGTTTGTGTTGCTGGATAAGCCAAAATGGTCGGAGAATTTGAGCAACAAATCAACCATTCTGGGCCTTTTAGTCGGTTTTGCGGGTGTAATACTGCTGTTTTATGAAAAAATAATGGCTACCATGTCGTCGCTGAACAGCGGGCGGGACCTTTTCGCGATGGTGCTGGTGGTGTTAGGTTCGATGGCCTGGGCAGGTGGTTCACTGTATTCCAAATATAACTCCGTGTCCAACTCCGCAACGGTCAACTCGACCTGGCAAATGCTCGCCGCCGGCATCGCATTCGTCCCCGGTGCATTGTTTTCGGGTGAATTTGCTTCCGTACAGCTTTCGTCGATTCCGTTAAATGCATGGCTTGCTACCGGCTATCTTATCATGTTCGGCTCCATTGCGGCATTCAGTGCTTACGTGTGGCTTTTGAAAGTACAGCCTGCCACCAAAGTGAGTACTTATGCCTATGTAAATCCCGTGGTAGCCGTGCTACTGGGCATTTTCTTCGCCCACGAATCCATCACGCCTTTACAGATTTCCGGGCTGATCGTCATTTTGGGAAGTGTTCTTTTGATTAATTTGCACAAATACAGAAAGCCGAAACAGGTTACTGCCACTTATTAATATGAAATGGATCACGCGCGAGCGCCCAAAAATTGACCGACTGGCCTGCCCGTGGCTCATACGACGCTTTATCGATCCGCAAGCGGAAATAATATATGTACCCGAAAATGAGGTGTTGCGCCAGGCGAATGTGCTTGGTGCGACACCTTTCGACATTCCCGGTGTCGAGTTCACGCATTATGACGACCAATGCACGTTCGACTATTTCATTAAAAAATACGAATTGAAAGATCCTGCGTTAAGCATTATCGCGCCCATCGTACGCGGTGCCGACACCGACGATCACACGCTGGCGTTGCAGTCGTCAGGACTGTGGGCCATTTCGGCCGGACTGGCTTATAATACCAAGGACGATAAGGAATTGCTCGAAAAAGGCATGCTCATTTACGACGCATTGTACAGCTGGGCCACGCATTTGCACAAGGAAAAGCACACACAAAGCCCCACCGAGCATTTGCTTTTACAGATTTACAAAACCTACATCAGTAATAAAGGAGAGAGGAAAACTAAGGTACCCGCCTGGACCAAAGAGCTCAAAAACCTCATCCAGGACCACATCGATACCAACCTGAACTTCAATCTCAAAATAGCGTCGGAAGAACTGGACGTAAACCCGGCCTATCTTTCGAGGGAATTTTCGCGGTATTTCGATAACCTTTCATTCGGCGAGTACATCCGGAAGCTGCGGATCGAAAAGGCCATTCAACTGCTCGAATCTTCGGACGACACGCTGGCCGAGATCGCCTACCTCACCGGTTTCTCCGACCAGAGTCATTTCAACCGCGTTTTCAAGGCGCATACCGATCAAACGCCCTCCGAATACAGAAAATTTGTCCGAAAAAGTAAAGGAAATACAAAACGTTAAAACCGTTCTATCCTGCGTGCGCATTGGTTTTTAGAATTGCATGGCGGTTTGTCCGCTTTCAACTAAAATCCCATGTTATGCTCCGTTACTTTACCGGAAAACTCCTTATTACGCTCTGCATTTTCATTTCGCTTGCCAATGCTACCCTTCGCGCGCAGCAGCAGGCACAACCAGCGTCGGCACCCGCGAGCACGGCCGCGCCTGCACCCACGTACCCACGTGTAGCCGGTTATGTAGGCATCCTGCACCCGATCGTAACGTTCAGCAACGAGGGTACTACCACCAATTTCGATAGCTATTATGTAGTGGGGCTGCCTACCGGCATTAATATCTGGAAAAGTCCTAAAATCGGCTTCTCCGCCGAGTTTGTACCGCTGGTAAGGGCCGAGAAGGGCACGAGCAAGATGGCCAATTTCCTCTTCCACCCAGGTATCCTCGTAACATTAGCACCCGGGCTTACCTTCGCCGGTCGTGCCGCTTTTGAAACGGCCGGGAGGTATGGCTTCACGCCGGTTTTGAATAAAATCGTGAAGAAGAATAAGAACAGCGGCTATTTTGTAGCGGTACCGGTGCCGTTCCGCTTTGGGAACGGGCACCCGGCTTCCGTTACGATAGGATTTCAGTTTGGAATCACATTCTGACCACGATCAACAACACAAAGAGCCATCCATGACCCGTTCAACTTCTGAAATGTCGCGGTTACGGCGGATCAGCGTCATGATTTTTTCAAAGTCGATCAGTTGAGAAGCCTCGAAAGCGATCACGCCCACGAAACTTTTGCCTCGGCTGATAAAATTCAAATGCTTGATCTTCGCCCCGTTTACGGACTCCACACTGGAAGTGATCTTGTGCAGGTTCCCGGCATTCCGGTAAATGATCCGGAGAAAAAAGGTTTTGCTCATTGGTCTTGATATTTATGTGGTTTGTTGAGAATGTTCTTTTTTTGACCGCTGACGGCCGACCGCTGATTTTTATTTTTAAGATCGGCGGTCCGCGGTCGGTCGTCGGCGGTCCTATTAACATTACGCCCCGCAGCCCGGTTAAGTGCCACCGCCGTACATTAAATTTTGTTAAAATTAGAATGCATCGAACCAAAGCCTGGTCGTCAGGCGATCCTCACCCTGCGCCGCGACGGCTGCTTTGTAGTTGGCTGCGTTGAGTGCCTGCTCGCCGGTAGGGTAAGTAAGGCGAAGCGGCAATTTCCCGTTCAAAACACCTGCATAAGCCGGTTTGAGTTGCGGATAATCCAGCCTGCGCCATTCTGCGAATGCTTCCAGTCCCTGACTAAACAACGCCAGCCATTTCTGCTCCCCGATCGATTTTTTATAGTTGGCCGCATTGTAACTCACCGACGGCTGCGCGAGGTAAGTTGCGATATCTGCATTACTTACTTTGAACTGCTGCAACGAAGCTGTTACCGCCGCTTTGTACAGATCAGCCGCATTTTCCGCAATATATCCGCGCTGCGCAGCCTCCGCCAAATTGAACAAAACCTCCGCATAACTCACAAAAACCGCCGGTGAAGCAGCCGCCGTAAAGTAATCCCCCAGCTTAGAGGTTTTGGTAAAACCTAGTTTTGCCGCAGAATCAGCAGGAAGGCCGTTGGTTACCCCAATGTAGCCGGTAGGCGTCGCATCGACGGTCTTGTTTGCGAACACAGCCAGGCGAGGGTCTTTCAGCTCCTGCAACTTATCGATGATCGATTTGCTCACGCGATAATCGTCCCGCGTTTCGCGGTCGCGGGAAACAGGATTCTGATTCGGCGATGCGAGGTAAACCAGCTGGGCGATCTCGTCATTGGAGGCTATAAGGGCGCTTTTGTCTTTGGCGAGCTCCGTCACTACGGCTTTGGCGGTTTCAGGTTCCTTGTCGGCAATGCGCAACGCGATGCGCAGGCGCAGCGAGTTCGCGAATTTCTTCCATTTGGTGAGGTTGCCATTGTAAACAAGGTCCCCGCTGATCGGCGAACCGCCGGTATTGATCAGCTCGGTCGCCTTTTTCAGGTCGTTCAGAAGGCCGAGGTAAACGTCCTTTTGCGAGTCATACTTTGGCGTGAGCGTCTCGTTCAGTTTCAGTGCCTCGCTGTACGGAATGTTGCCGTAAAGATCCGTCAACAACTGGAACGACCACGATTTCAGAATCAATCCCACCGCCTGATAATTGGTATTGCCCGTCTCCTCCCCTAATTTGATCAGGGTTGCAAAATCAGTCAATCCCTGCGAATAGAGATTCGTCCACACGTTCTGCACGTTGGCAATGCTCACGGTGTACTTGTCCGGATCTGTATATTGAATTTTAGCCCAATGCTGAATAAAAAGCGTGGTCGTCTCCATCGAAGCATCCGATCCGAGCGTCAGATCCGCATTCGACTTGATCGCATTCGCCAGCAAATACTCCGGCTGCGCTTTGATCGCCTCGTTCGGGTTGGTATTGGTTTCTTCGAGCTGATCCTGGCAAGCCGTCAAAAGAAGGCCGGCGGCAGCGATCACAAATCCTTTGGTAATGTTATTAGTACGCATGAATATGGGTCAATTTAGAAGCCTATTGAAAGATTGAAACCGTAAGAAGCGGTCGTTGGCAGCTGCAACGATTCGAGCCCCTGACCGGTGTTGCCGGTGTTGAAGGCCGTTTCAGGATCGATGTTGTCCGCTTTCTTTTGCAGGAACGCCAGGTTACGGCCATACAGCGCGAGGGTCAGGCTTTGCAACTTGAATTTGGAAATGAATGTCTGCGGGACGGTGTAGCCGAGTTTCACTTCACGCAGCTTGATGAACGACGCATCGAACACGCTCGCCTCGTTGATACCCGCACTATTGCTGTAAACGCCTTTGTAATAGCGCTCCGCCGGAACGATCACGGTGTTCGGTTTGCCGTCGGTGGTTACGCCGTTGGCAATGATACCGTCGTCGTACACGATCGCGCCCGTGGGAGCTGCCGCTGCATTAGCCACCTGCACCGCTACGCCGGCTTTGTTGTTACCCGGGTAATAGTAGGTCAAACCGCCGTGATCCGCATCGCGGCCGGGCAATGTCGATTTCAGCACGCCGGTATAGCGGCCGGTTGCATTGGTAGCCGAATAAATAGAGCCGCCTTGCTTGGTATCAATGAGCACATTCAGGTTAAATCCTTTGAAAGAGAACGAGTTATTAATACCGCCCATCCATTTTGGCGTGTAATGGCCAAGCACTTGCAAACTTGGATTCTTCGCAGGCAATCCGTTAGCACCGATGATTTGCTCACCATTTTCAGCCCGTGCGAATGCAGAACCGAATATCGCGCCGTAACCCAAGCCCTTGCTGGCATAAACGGTCACACCATTGGTACCCAGTTTGTAATCGTTCAGGAAGCCCTCGTCGTCGAGCTCCACCACTTTACTGCGGTTTCTGGAAAAGTTGATACCGATGTCCCATTTGAAACCTGATTCCGTTTCGATCGGCTTCACATTCAGCATAGCCTCGATACCACGGTTGTTGATATGGCCCGCATTCAGGAGTTTCTGCTTGTAACCCGTCGAAGGGCTCACATCTGCACGCAAAATTTGGTTATAGCTATCTGTATTATAATAACTCACATCCAACCGAACGCGATTACGGAACAATGCCACATCGGCACCGATCTCGGTCGATTGTGTGATTTCCGGCTTCAAATCCTCGCTCAGAAACACGTCCGAAACCGTCAGCAAAGGTGCGCTGCCAAAAGGCTGGTTAAATGGAAACGTATTCACCAACTGGTAAGGATCGGTATCCTTGCCCACTTCGGCCCAGCCGCCGCGGAGTTTGGCGTACGTGAGCACATTGCTTTTGATATCGAATGCATCCGTAAGCACCAAACTCGCATTTACCGACGGGTAGAAGTACGAGTTGTTGCCGGTAGGCAATGTCGATGACCAGTCGTTGCGCGCCGTCAGGTTCAAAAACGCATAGTTGCGGAAGCCCACTTGTGCGGAGCTGAATGCGCTGTAAACCTTCTGTTTGCGCAGCACATTGTAGGACACGAGCGGATCGCGCGAGTTGTTAAGCGTGTACAGGTCGGCTACCGCCAGGCGTGGCGCCTGCTGGTAATTCTGCTCGTTGAAATTGCTGCGCAGGTTACCTCCTACCAGCCAGTCGAGTTCAAAATCGGTGCTAACATTCTTGTGAAAATTGAAATTGAAGTCGGTATTGTTCTCGTTCACAACATAGCTGTCCTCGGTGTAGGAGCCATAGGGCGTGCCGTTAGTACCATATGCGACCCTGAATTTGCGCTTGTCGTTATAATAGTCGTTACCCGTCCGCACGTTGGCCGTGAGCCAGTCGGTAATCTTGTAATTCAAATTCACATTACCGAAAAAGCGGTCGCGGCGCTGCTGAGCCGTGTTTTCATATTGCAACAGGTAAGGATTGCTATAATAGCTGTGGTTCCAGTTGTAGTCGAAACCGCCTTTGTTATAATCCTTCAACAACTCGGTATCGACCTGGCGTCCGAACCACAGGAATTGAAGCATTACGCTGCTCCCACGGCCGGAGGTACCTGGCAGGTTATCGGAGCTGTTCCGCGCAAAATTCGCGCTGGTCGATAACGTCAGCTTGTCGTTCAGGCGGTAAGTCGTATTCACTCCGAATGAGTTTTTGGAAATATCCGTATTCGGGATCACGCCGGTTTGCTTGCTGTTGTTGAAGGAGAAACGATAATCCACCTTGTCGTTAGAGCCCGCCACGGATACGCCTGTTGTGCGGGTATGACCCGTTACGAAGAAGTTTTTGACATTGTCGGGATGCGCCACAAATGGCACCGCCTCGCCGTTCGAGAAGAACTGGGGGATCAGCCTGCCGTCCATTCTCGGGCCCCAGCTTTCGTCGGTCGCGTCATTTACACCGCCTCCTTTTCCATTCACGTAAGAGAATGCACCGCCCGTTCCCTGCCCGAACACATTTTGATACTCAGGCAATACCAGCAATTTTTCTGAGGAATAGCCGAAATTCACATTCACACCCAACCCACGCTGCGTGCCTTTGCCGCTTTTGGTCTTAATCAGAATCACCCCGTTGGAAGCGCGGGAGCCGTACAATGCGGCCGCATTTGGCCCCTTCAACACGCTAATCGACTCGATGTCGTTCGGGTTAATGTCGGCAATCGCATTCGCGAAATCGCGTGAGCCATTGGCACCAGCACCCAGCTGCGAATTATCGACCGGGATTCCATCCACCACGAAAAGCGGCTGGTTATTACCGGCAATCGACGTTTCACCCCGGATCACGATCCGCGACGAGCCCATCCCGCCCTGGCTGTTGGTAATATTCACGCCGGCGATCTTGCCCGAAAGCGCATTTACGAGGTTACCCTCGCGGGCCTCGGCTACATCTTTAGTCTGCAACTCCTGCACCGCATAGCCGAGCGACTTTTTTTCTTTCGCAATGCCGAGCGCCGTCACAACCACTTCCTGCAAGATCGTCTCGTCGCTTTCGAGCCGAACGTCGAGTTTGCCGTCACGCGGAACGGGCAATTCAATGGATTTTAAACCGATAAACGAAAATTTCAATATCGAACCAGCGTCGGCCTCAATCGCATAGCTGCCGTCGCCATTGGTAGAGGTGCCTTTGGAAGTGCCTTTGATGAGAACGGTCACGCCGGGCAGCGTTTCGCCGCTGGTGGAGGTCACCTTACCGGTAACCGGGATGGTTTGCGCCTGTGCCGGTTGCAGCCAGGCGATACTGAACAGGAGGAAAATCAGTACTAAATTTCTTTTCATGATGTGGATTGGAAGTTAGGGACAGCTTAAATGTTTATGATTCATTAATTACTCTACTTATTTTATAGATTTAATATACAAATGTAATACCGTGACGATATTTCCCATGCTAATACCGCTATTTTTTGGGCAAATTATCTGCTACGCCCAGCTGGCGATCCTTTTCCAGCCCGCACGCGTCGAAACCACCGGGTCGGATTCGTAGATTCGGGTAATAGCGTCCACCACCAGATCCAGCTCTTCGAATGTATTAAACTTACTGAACGAGAACCTTACGTTCTCCTTGTCGGCTTCGCACGCCAGCGCCTGTATCACATGCGATGCGCCACCGCCCTGGCAGGCGCTCCCACCTGAAACCTGAATACCGACCTGGTCCAGCCTGGCCACCAGGCTTCCCGTGCTCAAACAGGGAAACGAAGCACTGAGCACATTAGCGACGCTGTTTTCAGCCGATTTACTCTCCCCGTTGTAACAAATACCCTCGATCCCGCTGATCGCCAGTTTCGAGACGAGGTATTGTTTCAGCTTGGAAACCTTGCTACGGCTTGCTTCCAGGTTGCGGTAAGCCACTTCCAGTGCCTTCGCAAGCCCCACGATGCCTACGACATTTTCGGTACCGCCCCGCTGGCCGCGCTCCTGTCCTCCGCCGTAGATCAGCGGTTTCAGGCGGTGTTTTTGATTGATATAGACAAATCCCACCCCCTTCGGACCATGAAACTTGTGCGCAGATCCCACGAGAAAATCGATATCAGCCTCCCGCAAATCGAAATGTGCCTTACCCATTGTCTGCGTCGTGTCGGTGAAAAACACGGCATTGTACCGCCGCGCCAGCACGCCGATCGCATGGATGTCCGTCAGGTTCCCGATTTCATTGTTCCCGTGCATGAGCGCGATGAGGGTGCGCGGGTTCGCCCGCAGGAGGTTCTCGAGGTGGTACAGATCCACATTGCCCCGCTCATCGAGTTTTACGAAGCTGGTTTCAATGTCTCCCTCTTTCTCGTGGCGCTTCAAAGTCTGCAATACGGCCTTATGCTCGATGCGGCTGGTGATGACGTGGCTGAGGTCGTAAGCCTGGATCGCCCCCGACAATGCAAGGTTAATCCCTTCCGTAGCCCCGGCCGTGAAATAAATCTCTTCCGGCGCAGCGCCCAGCAAATGCGCTACTGTGCGCCGTGCCTGATCGACGGCCTCTTTTGCCCTTCTGCCCGCACGGTGCGAGGACGAAGGATTGGCATAATGTGTGGTCAGGAATGGCAGGATCGCCTCAATCACTTCCGGGTCCAGCGCGGTCGTAGCCGCATTATCCAGATAAATTTCCATGTGTCTCTGGTTTGTTGTTGATCAAAGTTTGTTCGCGGCAAGGCACAGGTTTTCAAAGGCCTAACCAGCCTGATTCACTGTACAATACCAGTTTACTACTGTGGTTGGATTTTCAGATTTATCAATAGAATTAGGTTGGGGCACCTTGACGAGTTACAGGTTGCCAGAAGATCACAGAGCCTAACCTCTCCCTTCGTTCTCAATAAATCTATAAATTCTATAGACAAAGATTGATAAAAGATTTTAAGAATGCAAAAAACGAGGGCGTTTTTTACCTTAGAAATTTGAACGAGGGCGTTTTTTTGATATTTTTACCTTCGTTCTGAAAACACAGGTAAAAAACGCCCTTGTTCTTCCCATGAAATACAGTCCCGTAAAACCGTACAATAACCTGCCTGATTTGCCGCCAAAAGGCAAGTTGGAAACGAAGGCTGTTTTCAAAAAGCTGATTTCGGCGAGCAGAGCTTTGTCGGAACTGAAAGGGGCTATTACCAACCTTCCGAACCCGCTGCTGTTTATCGATACCATCAATTTGCAGGAAGCCCAGGCGAGTTCGGCAATTGAAAATATCATTACCACCCAGGATGCGCTCTTTCAGGCATCTATCGTAGAGAAGAATATTGATGATGCCCCTACGAAAGAGGTAATTCATTATAAGGACGCATTATGGTACGGATTGGAAGAAATCCGGAAAAGACCAGTCCTAACGACCAATCTGTTCATAGCCATTATGCAGATTATTAAGGAAAACCAGTCGGGCATACGAAATATCCCGGGCACGCAGCTAAAAAACCCTGCAAGCAGTCAGGTTATTTACACGCCGCCTGACAGCGAGGAAGTGATCCGGAAAAAGCTCGCAGCACTCGAAAACTTCATTAATATCGACGATGATCTGGACCCGCTTATCAAACTGGCATTGATACATTACCAGTTCGAAGCCATTCACCCGTTCTTTGACGGCAATGGGCGAACCGGTAGGATTATTCTACTGCTTTACCTGAAACAGTGCGGCTTGCTCGACTTACCGGCACTCTATTTGAGCAGCTATATTTTGAAAAACAAGAATGCCTATTACCTCAACCTCCGCCATGTAACGGAAAAAGGCAACTGGGAAAACTGGATTCTTTACATGCTCGATATGATAGAGGTTACTTCACGCGAAAGCCGCAGCAGAATTGAGCACATTGCAGCCTTGATGAAGGAAATGGGCGAAGAAATTCAGAAAGCCCTGCCCAAAATTTACTCCAAAGACTTGCTTGAAGTGCTGTTCCGCTTGCCTTATACAAAAAGAAGCTCCCTGGAAGTGGCAGGACTTGGTAATATCAAGACAGCAGGAAATTACCTGAAAAGTCTGGAAGAAAAGAATTTCCTTCAAAGCGTGAATGTAGGAAAGGAAAAACTCTACTTAAACTTCCGTCTGATGAATTTGCTGAAAAGCTAAGAAACCGCTTGCACATTCAGCACGTGACCTCGCTCATTTAATTGTTTTCCCGAGCCGGACAGAATCTAGTTTGCGCGCAGCCTGTTGACCTGCAAACTAAACCTATCAAACCGTGGCAAGTGCTGCAACATTGAAATTACTGGCGCTCGAACGGCTGCGCGATGCAGAATGCCTCATTGCAAACGGCCATGCCGGCGCGGCTTATTACATTGGTGGGTATGCAATTGAGCTGGCACTCAAAGCAATAGTTTGCAAAAAGCTAGACGTCGAAATGTTTGAAAGAGAGGCAGTGCCGCGGCATATTGCCAAGTCATTTATGATTCATGACCTCTCCGACCTTTTAATTCTATCTGGGCTGATGAACGATTTGGAAAACGCCTGTATAGAGGACTATGTCTTTCAGGTAAGCTGGACCCGAATAGCGATATGGTCGGAACAACGCAGATATGAGATAGGCTGTTCGGCTACAAAAGTCGAAGTATTTGTTATTTCTCTAAAAATTGTCATGCAATGGTTGCAACAGCATTGGTAGAAACACTGCAAAAAGTGTTTCGGGAAGCAAAAAAAGACGGTCTGATCATAGATGCAATCGGCTTGGCACCCGCCTTTCACGGAATGGTAAAAGACAGCTACGTGCTGGGTGTCAGTGCGCCATCACTCTCGGAAGTACATGAGTATGAAAGTATGGAAATCATCCTAAAATTACTGTGGCAACGTGTAACACCAGAACAACGAAGGATGATAAACCGGGTCAGGGTATTTAATAATGTAGAAGACCTAGATGACCATAAATACAACGATTTTGCAGATTACCCATACGAAGGTTACGTCGGCATTCAACGAAAATTGCCTCAGCTGTATCCGGTCGAATAAAACGCTCCCAAACGAGGGCGCTTTTTGGCATTTTCCGCCCTCGTCTGCGTAATGAAGGTAATTTTCGCCCTCGTTATTTTACCTCCTTTTTTAGCACCTCATACCGCTTCCGTAGCTTTTCCAGTGTGGGTTTTTCCGAAGGCCGCTTCGCCAGGTTCACCGTCTCATGCGGATCTTTAACTGTATCATAAAGCTCCTCATACCCGTGCTCGGTGTAATGCATATATTTCAAATCACCGCTTACAACGCCTTCCACCTTTGGCAATCGCGGACTGCCCAGGTAGGTATGTTCATAGAAAAAGTCCTTACGGGCTGGCAGCTTCTTTTGCTCGGCTGCGAGGAGGTCGTAACCCTGGATTGCGGATGGCACGCGTACTCCCGCGAACGAAAGAATGGTAGGCGCAATGTCTATATTCAATGCAAGCTGCGAAGAAGATTTGCCTTGGAGACTCTTGGGCAATGCGCCGCCGGAAATGATCAGAGGTACGCGGATGGATTCTTCAAAACCAAACCATTTACCCTCCAAACCATGCTCTCCCAGTGAAAAACCATTGTCCCCCATGAAAATAATGATCGTGTTCTGATCGATTTTCAGGTTTTTGAGCCGCGCTACCATATTTCCCACAACCTCGTCGACACCGCTGATGAGCCGGTAGTAGTCACGTGTGGTTTGCTGGCGGAGTACGGGCGTCGAAAGCAACGGCTTCCACCGGTCGCGGCCGATATTCTGGTCGGTGCGGAAGAATGCGGGGAGGCTGTCCCAGTATTGCGGGGCGGCGGTGACCGGGTCAGGGATTGTTACGTTTTCATACAAAGGTTTAAAACGCTCCTGAACAGGATATTGAGGCGGATTACCATCGAGTTCGTGCGGTGCTTTGAAGCTCACGGAAAGACAAAAAGGAGCCTCTCTACCTGCAAAACGTTCGAGAAATTGCGCAATATCCTTACCCACGCTGTCGGTGTGGTGAATGGTACGCCCGCTCGCATTGACCAGCTCATACTGCGGCTGGCCTTCCTTTTTGGCTGCCCAGTAATCAAACAGCGTGTCGGGCTGGTTCTTCACGCCGATCCCGAATTTCCCGACAAAACCGATCTTGTAACCTGCCTTTTTCAGCAATGCCGGATAGGTTTGCGCGAGGGCCTCTGGTTTGAAATCAGTACCAAAATCGTTGATCCCGTGCCTAGACATGTATTGCCCGCTCAGCAAACTGGCCCGGCTCACCATGCATATCGCCGTGGTGACATGCGCATTCCGGAACAGGATGCCCCGCTTCGCCAGTGCATCGAGGTGCGGGGTTTGGATGATCTTGTTTCCCATAGCACCGAGCGCATCCCAGCGGTGGTCGTCGGTGAGGAGGAAGATAATATTCGGCCTTTTAGGCTGCTGCGCGAGTGCTGTGAAGGTACACGCAAGCGCCAGCGTGATGATCATCAATGTCTTTTGCATATTTATAAACCGCTCACGCGAAGACTATCCTTGCCGTCGTACCGGTAATTCCATTGCCGCATGTATTCGTCAGCCGTAAGGAATTGATCCTTCGCGTCCGCCAATTTCGCCCGGAGCGCTTTTTCGAGTTTAGCCTGCACCTTCGCGTATGCAGGCGAGCCTATGAGATTTTTCAGCTGATAAGGATCTTTTGCATTATCATACAAAAGCCACGGCCCCTTCAAATCTCTCACATAGGTGTATTGTTTTGTGCGAATACCCCGATACTCCTTGCCCCCATTCAGGAAATTGTTTTCATGAAACGGCACAGGTACCTGGATCAGCGCTGCTTCATTGCCGGTCGGTTTTTGTTTACCGGCCAGGATAGCGGCGTAGTTGGTACCCTCAACGCTTCCAGGAATTTTTATATTAGTGATTCCCAGCAAAGTAGGCAGTATATCAACATTCGAAAAAGGCAATGCAAGCTCCTTCTTTGTATTTCCAAAACCAGCAGGATAATGCACCAGCAGCGGCACCAACACCGATTCATCCCAGGGCTTCTGCTTCCTCACTTTACCTTGTGAATAAAGCATATCACCATGGTCGGAAGTAAAAAGCAGGATCGTATTCTCTTCAATACCAGCCTTTTTTAATGCATTTAAAAGATCGCCGGCCGCTTTGTCGAGGGCGGTGCAATGCGCATAATAACCTGCCAGGTCTTTCCGGGCTTTGGCTTGCAGCGAATCCGGCACGTTCGGGCGAAGTTTCAGCCTCGCAGGATCGTACATTTTGCGGTACTCCTCGGGTGCGGTCTGGTAAGGGTCATGCGGCGGCCCCCAGGACAATACGAGCAGGAACGGGTTACCTTTATTTCTGTCGATGAAACGGATGGCACTGTCCGTTTGCGAAAAGGCATCGTAGCCCGGCCATTCGTGGCGCACATCATTTTCATCGAAATAAAATGAGCTGTTGTAATCGTGGGTCACTTCCCGGGCTTTCCAGTAATCAAAACCTTGTCGACGGTCCCGCGGGACGGCGCGGTTACGGGCCGCGAATTGCTTTTCATAGTTGGCTTGTCCGTTGATATGCCATTTGCCAATGTAGCCGGTTGCATAACCTGCCTCTTTGTAAATCTCCGCCATGGTGAGCGCTTCATTCCGCAAAGGGCGATCGTTGTAAAAAACGCCGTGCGTAAGCGGGTACTGGCCCGTGAGCAGGCTCGCACGCGCGGGGCTGCATACCGGCATCACCGACACCGCGGTCGTAAACACCACACTTCGCTGCGCCAGTTTGTCGAGATTCGGCGTTTTCACGTCCGGATTACCGGCATACCCGAGCGACTGCGCATTCCATTGGTCGGCAAGCACAATCACGATGTTGGGCTTGCGTGGCGGAAGAGGGCTGTCGACTTTCCACACAAAACCGGTTGCCATCGCCAGCACAATGCCAACGACCGACAACCGGATCACATACTGATATTTTGAAATCATTTCCCTGTTTCTTGCTCCGCTTCCGGGTAACCTTTTTTCAGCAAAACAGCCAGCTCATTGACCGTAATCACGAAATTCTTATCCTTCGCCAGGTTTCTAAACTCTCCCGGATCCTTCTGGTGATCGTACAATTCCACACCGGCTTTCCCTCCGTCCCATTCGGTGTAGCGGAAACGCTCGGTGCGTATGCTGCGACCGAAAATCTGACCTCGTCGCACCTGGGTGTAAGCCGGCTTGTTCCAGGGGGCAGCCGGATTTTTCAGTAACGGCGTCAGGCTTTTGCCTTGCAGGTTCTGCTTCGGATCGAGCCCGCAGAGCTCGGCCAGCGTCGGATAAATATCGACCAGCTCCACAGTCCGCCCCGATGCTTTTCCCTTTGTACCTCCCGGAACCGAGATGATGAGTGGCACACGTGCCGAGTTTTCAAAAAGGCTTTGCTTCATCCACTGCCCGTGCTGGCCCACATTGTAACCGTGGTCGCTCCAAAGCACGATGATGGTCTTATCGGCGAGTTTCAGTTTATCGACGGCGTCGATCAGCCTACCTACCTGCGCGTCCATGAAGGTGATCGTCGCGTAATAGGCCCGCAATGCCTCCCGGCGCTTGGCCTCGTCCAGGCCCCAGTGCGGCGGTTTGGTAAACAATGCTGCTTCGGGAACGTCGTCGAGGTCGTTCGGGACCTCTTTGGGGAGCGGTACCTGGTCTACCGGGTACATATCAAAGTATTTCTGAGGCGCCACGTAAGGGGTATGCGGTCGGAAAAAGCCCACCGCCAGGAAAAACGGCTCATTCTTTTTCTCGTTCATAATCTTGATGGCCTCGCTGGCGATCATCCCGTCGGTTTGCTCCTCGTCCGTACCCTCCGTCGCGCGCCACGCCAATGCGCTTCCCAGCCCACGATCCGGTGTGAGGTTTTTGATCAGCGGTTCCTCGGTCTTGTCGCGTCCTTTGGGATTCACACGGTAATTCCACGAATCCGGATCGTCCAGTCCATCGGTACCAATCTGCCCCGGCACGCCGTAATGGTATATTTTGCCTACCCGGGCGCTGTAATAATCATTATTTTTGAAAAGCTGCGGCAGCGTAACGATATCCGGCAGGTTTTTGCGGAAATGCGTCTGCAACTCGTATATCTTCGTCACATCCGGCCGCTGGCCCGTGAGCAGCGACGAGCGGCTGGGGCTGCAAAGCGGAAACTGCGTATAAGCCTTATCGAACCGAACGCCGCGTTTGGCCAGACGGTCGATATTCGGGGATTTTACAAATGTGTTTCCGTACGTACCCAGGTCATTGTTCAGGTCGTCGACCGCGATGAACAGGACGTTATACTTCGGCTTGGCCTTGTCGTCGCCATCCGCGGCAACTGATGCAGCAAAGGGACTCAATGAAAGCGCCGCCAGCGCCAGCAATGCATATTTTTTCATCATAGCTTATGGTTTGAATTATTCCTTACCCTCTTTCACCGTCGGGGCGTCCTTTGCATCGGTTTGGGGCAAAGACTTTGCCAACTCTGCCTTCACCGACCCATATTTAGCATCAGCCGCCAAATTCTTCCATTCCTGCGGGTCGGTATCATGGTCGTAAAGCTCCTCCGATCCGTCGTTGTAGCGGATGTAGCGGTATTTTTCAGAACGTACGGCGTGATTGCCCAACCCATGCGTCGTAACGGAAGGGTGGTTCCATGCCGCCGCGGGATTTTTCAGCAACGGTACAATGCTGTTGCCTTCTACCCCTTTCTTCACAGGTAATTTACACAATTCGGTGAGCGTCGGGTAGATATCCATCAGGTTAACAGTCCGTTCGGAAACGCCATTGGTTTTCGACAAACCCGGCGCGTACACAATGAACGGCACGCGCGAAGCCTCTTCCCACAATGCAAACTTCCGCCAATGCTCCTTCTCACCCAGGTGCCAGCCATGATCGCCGAAGAAAACGATCACCGTATTTTGGGCATACGCACTTTTCTCCAAGGCATCCAGCAGGCGACCGATCTGCCCGTCGGCAAACGTAATGCTTGCCAGATAGCCCTGTACGGCTTTTTCCCATTGCTTATGCTCGACGATGAACCGGTGGTCACCCTTCGGCTTGGCGATTTTCACGCCGGCATCCGGCACATCCTGCAAATCGTTGGCAATCGTTTTCGGCAGTTTAATATCGGATAAGGGATATTGGTCAAAATACTTTTGCGGGACATACCATGGCAAATGCGGCCGCGTAAAACCAACCGCCAGAAAGAACGGCTTGTCATGTTTGTCATTCAGAAAACCAATTCCCTCATTCACCACCTTATAGTCACCCATATCTTCATCCTGCACATTCACGGGGCTCCAGTCGAAATGCGCGAAGCCGTTAACCGGCGCCTTCGGCGGCTCGGGAGATTTCGGAATATCGAAATAGGAAGGCCATGAAGCCTTGTCGTTGAATGCATTATGGAAAATCTTGCCGGCGCCTTTTACTTCATACCCATTGGCTGTAAAATACTGTGGAATTGTTACCGCATCCTTCAAAACCGGCCGCCAGGGCTGGTTATTATGGTATACTCCCGAGCTCGACGGCCTCACTCCCGTGAGCAGGCTCGCACGCGACGGGTTACACGCAGGCGCGGAGCAATAAGCCTTTTTAAACACAACACCTTTCTTCGCCAGCTTGTCGATATTCGGCGTTTGAATACCCGGATACCCGCCAAACGGCCCGATCCAGTCATTCATGTCGTCGACGGCAATGAAGAGGACGTTGTATTTTGCGTTTTGAGCGATTGCGTCTAGGCCAGGTAACACCGCCAAGGCCAGCAGCCATATTATTCTTTTCAATTTCCCGATCATGTTAATCATCATAAAATATATTAATCCCCTTTCTCCGCAAATGCGGGATCCGGTTCCAAACCGGGCAAAATAACCTTTGCTACACCCGGGTCACCGAATTTCCAGGCCGGCAGTTTATCCATTTCGTTCTGAAATACCTTTCTGATTTTCTCGCCTTCCGTGCCCGCTTTACCCAATGCAATCGGGCTTTTCTCTTCGATATCCTTTTGCAAATCGTAAAAACGGCCGTCGGAATAGAGCTTGTAATGGCGGTCCCTGAAAAAACGGGCGGATTGCCTGTTGGCGGCTTCGGAATGGATCGGCTGGTAATGCGAGAAAATCCACTTTCTCGGCGTACCTTTTTCGCCTTTGATCTGCGGGAGAATACTGATACCGTCGGTACTCCATCCGACAGGAACCTTCACATTCGCGGCCTGCGCGATGGTCGGGAGGATATCCGTAAAATCGACGAGATCGTTCGTTTCGTGGGTTTTGTAGCGCCCGGTACCCCAGTTGACGATCAACGGCACATGATGGCCGCGATCGATTGTCAGTCCTTTGCCGCCTTGGAGCTTGCTGCCGTCTTTCAGTTGCGTCACAATCGGTCTGCCGGTGCCATTGTCGCCGGTGAAGATGATGATCGTGTTCTCGTAAAGCCCGAGGTCTTTCAGCTTCTGCACAATCTTGCCGACGTTTTTATCCAGGTAAGAAACCATATCCCTGAAATTGGCCGTATCTTTTTTGAAACGCCCTTCCACGTCCGATTTCCAGCTTTTGCTGTCCGGGGTAGGCAGAAAAGGATCGTGCACGAGCGCCATCGGGAAATAGGCGAGAAACTTGCAGTCCTTGTTTTTTTCGATGAAGTCGAGCATGTAATCCGTGAAAATGTCCGGTCCGTAATCGCCGGCGTCCGTTTTCAGGATTTCCCCATCGCGGTCGATGAGCGGCTTGGCGTAACGCTCACCCTCGCGGCGGGGCTTACTGAGCTGCCACAGGCAATACTGGTCAAAACCAAAGTGTTTCGGCAGCTTCTGGTTGGCGCCGAGCTGCCATTTGCCGGCAATGGCGGTGGTATAACCGGCTTCCTTCGCCAAATGCGCGAAAGTCTTCTGGTCCTGGTTCAGAAACCCGAACTCAGAGTAATTCTTATAGTTATACTTCCCGGTCATGATCTGCACGCGCGAGGGCGTACAAAGCGGTTGCGAAAAGCCGTAGTTGAATTTCAAACCCTCTTTCGCAAGTTGATCAATATTCGGCGTCTGGTAGGTGCTTCCATAGGTTCCAATGCATTCCTTGCCCATATCATCGGCCAGGATCAGCACGATGTTGGGCGTTTGCTTCTGCGCCAGCGCCGGTACGATTGCGAGGATCGCCAGCAGCAGGGTCAGGTATTTTCTTGTGGTCATATATGGTCAGGTGTTGTCATGAATAGTCAGGTGTTACTTTCCGCTGCCTGCCTCGTGCTTGGCTTTATCATAATCATAAAACCATTTGAAAGTCTTGTCATATTCCTCCGCACCGACGCGCTTGTACCATTCTTCATATTTAGCTACCAGCTTTTTGGTGATTTCGGGCTGTTTGTCAAACAGGTCGTGTAACTCCGTACGGTCCTTTTCCACGTCGTATAATTGCCATTTCTCAGTCTTTTCCGCTACCAGTTTCCATTTGCCGTCGCGAATGGCGCGGTTACCTTCGTGTTCCCAGAAAATCGGATTCTTGCGGTTGATGGGCTTGCCCGTAAATGCAGGTTTCAGACTGGTACCTTCCAGCGGCTGGATTGCATTACCGGCGTAGGTGGAAGGATATTTCGCCTGGCCGAGATCTACGAGCGTTGCCATAATGTCGATAATGTGCGCCGGCTGGCGTTCAAACTTGCCATTGCGCGACGCCGGGATACCCGCAGGCCACGAAATAATGCCCGGCGAAGAAATACCGCCTTCATGCGTATGATGCTTGTAAGCCCAGAATGGCGTGCAAGCCGCTTCCGCCCAGCCCTGCCCGAGGAAAACAGTGGATTTAGCAGTACCCGGCTGGTCGCCCTCGTAGCGGCCTTCGATACCCGGCTCGGCATTGCCTCCGTTGTCGGACACAAACAGAATAACCGTATCATCAAATACACCGCGCTTTTTCAGCCCTGCTACCAGGTCGCCGATGCTCTTATCGAGCCGGTAAATCACCGCGGCGTAAATCGCCATCATGTCGTCGTAACGTTTCTTCTCCGCGTCGCTCAGGCTGTCCCATTTCTGGACATTCGGGTTAACAGGCGGCAGCTTCCACGACGGATCCACCAGGCCGAGTTTGATTTGCTTCTCGTACCGCTCCTGCCGCAGCTTTTCCCAGCCTTTCAAATACTTGCCTCGGAATTTGGCAATGTCCTCTTCGGGTGCCTGCAAAGGGAAATGCGGTGCATTGTGCGCGAGGTAGAGCATAAACGGCTTTTTCTCAGCCGCGGCCTCATCGATGAACCGCAGGCCGTAATCGGTCCAGAGGTCAGTCGAGTACCAGTCCTTGGGCAGCTTGTCGGAGTCGTTCGGAATTTCCTGGCCGTTCAGGAACAGCTTGGCATTATTGCCATTGGCATAATAAAAACCTCCCGCCGGTGCGTGCAGCGATCGGTCGAAGCCACGGTTCGACGGATACACGCCATGCTGGTGCCCGACGTGCCATTTCCCGGTCATGGCCGTAAAATAGCCGGCACTTTTCATGACTTCGGCGATAGTCACACTGTTATGGTTCAATTGCCCGCGGTAGGCGGGATGGTCCGCGCCCTTATCGTCCATCATATGCCCGATACCCGCCTGATGGCTGTACACGCCTGTGAGCAGGGCCGCGCGCGTGGGACAGCAGCGGGCGGTATTGTAAAAATTCGTGAGCCTTACGCCGTTCCGGGCCAATGCGTCGAGGTTGGGCGTCGGGATTTCACTGCCGTAACAACCCAGGTCCGCATAGCCGAGGTCGTCGGCCAGGATCACGATCACATTGGGTTTCTTTTGGGCAAAAACAGCTTGCGCGGCAGCCGAACTAAGCGCAACGGCCAGCAAAAGCCGGCTGATTCGTTTTTTAAGCATATATGGGAATGGATTAATTCAAAAACCTATTGATACCGGATTGTGACCTTCTTCAACTTGCCTGTGAATGCGAATGGCGACTGGTACTGATCCGAAACCGCGAATTTCTGATCGCGACCAACGTCCGTGCCATCGATCTGGCGCGGCCCTTGCACCTGTGCCTGTGCCGGCGCGAGGCTGCGCTCGCCGACCTTTTCGTCGTTGATGTAAACAGTCTCTTTCCCTACCGACTTGCTGCCTTCCACCAGCCCCGTAAATTCATAAACCAGTTTGAAATGCACGCGACCGGTTGGGATGGCGCCGTTGGAAGCCAAATGGTACGAATCCCGGGCGGTTTTATACGCATAATGCAGTTTCCCGTCCTTCACAAACAAGCTGATACCGCTCTTCTCACCTCCTACTGCAAAAAGCACACCTTCTTCTTTGCCCGTGGCAATATCCGCCTCCGCATCCACGGTGAACGACCGTCCGTCATACAGCGGACTGCTCACACCAACCAGGTTATCGATGCCCGGGAACAGCGTGATTTCAGGCATTTTACCATAAACCGTCCGCCCCGCAGGCATGTCGTGCGCGGTGAAATCTTTGAGCGGGTACACGTTGTACTTCTTCGCTTCCTGATCGAATACGGCCTGTAACTCTTTCAGCTTTTCCGGATTTTTAGCGGCCAGGTTAATGCGTTCATTGAAATCCTCATTGAGGTTATACAGTTCCCAAACATCTTTGCTGAAGTCCACCGACTTACCCGACGGATCGGCCTTGCTGCCCGCGTCGAAACCTTCCCACACCGAATGCCCTTTCGAAGCCTTCCAGCCGTCTTTGTAAATCGACAATGCTCCCGCGATCTCATAATACTGCACCGTATGCCGGGAAGGAGCATTCTTCTGATCCACGGCATAGGCAAGGCTCGTGCCTTCGAAAGGCTCCTGCTTGTAGCCGTTGATTAGTTTCGGTGCCTCGGCTTTTGCCAGTTCCAATGTCGTAGGCAGGATGTCGTTCACATGCCCGTACTGATTGCGGATGCCGCCTTTTTCCTTAATGCCTTTGGGATAATACAGCACCATCGGGTTGCGCGTGCCGCCTTCGGTGTTGGCATCGCCTTTCCAGTAGCGGAACGGCGTGTTGGCCGCCGCCGCCCAGCCGATCGGGTAATCCGTGCTCGACTCGTCGGTACCGATCAGGTCGCGGGCGTTCAGAATGGCGTCGATCCGCGCCTCACCTTGCAACCGGTTGATCTGCGGGCTGATGGTACCATGTTGCGTACCGCCTTTACTGGCCCCATTGTCGCCCAAAATCACGGCAATGACGGTGTTATCCAGCTGATCGATCTGGTCCAGGTAGTTCACAATGCGGCCGATCTCGTAGTCGGTGTACGTATAAAATGCTGCGTAAACTTCCATGAAATGCGCATAGGCCTTCTTTTCCTTCTCCGACAGCGCCGCCCATTCCTTCACACCCGGGTTGCGTTCGGGCAGCACGGCATTTTGCGGGATAATACCGAGTTTCTTCTGCTTTTCGATTACGATCGCGCGGTACTTGTCCCAGCCCATATCGAACTTACCCTTGTACTGGTCGATCCACTCCTTCGCCACCTGGTGCGGTGAATGCGTGGCACCTGTTGCGAGGTACAGGAAAAACGGCCGTTCGGCGTCCACGGATTTCTGGTTGGCAATGTATTTAATGGCCTTGTCGGCCAGGAGTTCATTTAAATGTTTGGTATTCGGTTCAATATCGAGCTTGGTCACATCTTCCCAAAGCTCGGGATGCCACTGGTCGGTGGCGCCGGGCAGGAAGCCGTAATAATGGTCGAAGCCGCGACCGGTGGGCCAGCGGTTGAACGGCCCGGCCTGCGAGTTTTCGGTCACGGGCGTAAGGTGCCATTTGCCCAATGCAAATGTGGCATAACCATTTTCCCGCAACACCTCGGCGGCGGTACCTTTCTCGAAAGGAATGTAGGTGTCATACCCCGGGAAATCAACGGCAGCGGGCGTCAGCAAACCCACGTGCGCCGAATGGTGGTTCCTCCCTGTGAGCAGGGCCGCACGCGTGGGCGAGCAAATGGCCGTGGTGTGGAAGTTGGTAAACCGCAAACCGTTGTTCGCCAGCTTCTCGATATTCGGCGTTTCCACCAACCCGCCGAATGCGGTCGTGGCACCGAAACCCGCGTCGTCGATAAGTATCCACACCACATTGGGTGCGCCTTTCGCCGCCTTTTTGTTGTATTGAATAGGAAACGGCGTCGATTCCTGCAATGTCTTGCCGGCCTTGCCATTCCAGGGCTGCTGGGGGCTATGCTGCGCCATTACCGGCTGAACCGCCAGACTACCCGCCAGCATTACCGCACTGATTTTGAACAAGTTTTTCATTTTATGGGGTATTAAAAAAATGACTATTCCTCGGAAGCACCGCCTTTGGTGCCTGCGGCCGATGCACCGCTTGAAGCGCGGCTGCCGGGCGCATATTCCGGATTCAATTGAGTGGGAACCGGCGCGTTGGTCTTTTGCTTCCAGGCTTCGAGCTTGTCTTTCAGCTCTTTGGTTTTCGAAGGATTGGATTTGGCCAGATCTTTCGTTTCTCCAATATCCGCGTGGATATTATACAGCTCCACGCGCCCGTCTTCATAAAACTGATGCAATTTGAAATCCCCGGAACGAATGGTACTCGCGGGCCGTGTGCGGAATGCGTCCCTGTTGCGCTGATCGCCTTTGTAGGCTTCCAGATAAGCCGGAAAATGCCAGAAAATGTCGCGCTGAGCGGCCGGTTTGCCTGCCAAAAGCGGGGCGAAGCTTTGTCCGTCCACATCTGCATTCAAGGGCTTTTGGATATGGGCTACTTCCAGCAACGTCGGGTAAAAATCAATACCAATCACGGGCGAGTCGGTCTGTGAGCCGGGCTTCGTTTTGCCTGGCCATTTCACGATAAGCGGGACGCGCACACCGCCTTCGTAAAGCATTCCTTTCGAACCGCGCAACGGGTGCTGGGCGGTTACGGCGCCCATGCCGCCATTGTCGGAGAAAAAGACGACGAGTGTGTTCTCAGCCAGGTTTAGAGCGTCGAGTTGTTTCAAAACACGGCCAACACCCTCGTCGGCGCTCTGGATCATCGCCGCATAGACGGGGTTGTGATGGTATGCGTCGCCTTTTTTGGATTTGTATTTAGCAATAATATCCGCCTTGGCCTCAATGGGCGTATGCACGGCGAAGTACGACAAATACAGAAAAAACGGCTTTTGTTTATGACTGTCCAGGAACTTCAAAGCCTCGTCGGTCAGCCGGTCGGTGAGGTATTCACCTTCCTGGCCGCTGGTAATGCCTTCGTGCGGCGACGTTTTTCCATCTTTATTATAAGGATAAAAATAGGCACTGGTACCACCCGTACCACCGATCACATGGTCGAAACCCTGGGCGTGCGCGTCGGCGCCTTTTCCTTTCCCGCCCAGTTGCCATTTACCGATCAGGCCCGTGCTGTAACCGGCATTTTTCAGTTCCTCGGCGATGGTCACGAATGAGGGGTTCAAAACGGTATTGTTCTCAATCGGGATCAGTTTGCGATCCACGGAGTTGCCTCGATCCGAATTACCCACGGTGTAAATACCGTGGCGCGGCGTGTACTTGCCCGTCATGAGCGATGCGCGGCTGGGCGCGCAGTTCGGCCCGACGGAATAGGCCTGCGAAAACCACATTCCCTCTTTCCGCAGTCGGTCGATGTTCGGGGTTTCGTAATATTTGCTCCCTGCCGAGCTCAGGTCGGTCCAGCCCCAGTCGTCGACGAGGATGAAGAGGATATTGGGCTGGTCCTTCGCCTGCCCGAAGGCATGCGAGGATAATAGACCCAGCAATACAGCGATTTTCAGAATGGTCTTTTGCATTATTTCCAATATTTAAAACCCTATTCCCAACCCGGATTCTGCAAGAGTTTCGGGTTCAAATCCATTTCACGCTGCGGGATCGGGTGCAGGTAATGCTTCTCGGCGGCGTTGGTTTTGCCGGCGGCGTGCAATGCGGTGATCATGCGTTTGGTGCGGACGAGGTCGAACCACCGCTGGAATTCGAACATCAGTTCCAGGCGGCGCTCGAGATAGACCGCCTCGCGGAACCCGTCTTTGCTCAAACCGGACAATGCATCCAATCCCGCACGCTTGCGAACGCGGTTCACGGCCGCATAGGCGTCGGCGGTCGGGCCGCTGCCCTCGTTCAATGCCTCTGCGTAAATCAATAGTATTTCGGCAAACCGGATCACGGGAATGTTCTTAGCCGATTCCGTCGGGTTCACGATTTGCGCCGGGTCGAAATACTTAAAAAAGCGCGGCGGGAATGTGATCTCCTTTCCAGTAGTAGGACTCACAAGCGAAGTAAAAAACGTCACATCGCGGCGTTTGTCCTTGTCACTGAACAACTTGTACACATCGGCATGCGGCTCGTCCGTACCCGCCGAAGCCACCCCGGGTATCCCTACCGGCGTAGCCGACGAAGCCAGACGGTTGCCCTGCCCGTTGACATTGGATTTACATTGCACCGAGAAAATATGCTCCTTCCCGTTCTTGGTGGCCACATTGAAAACATCCGCAAAATTCTCGAACAGATCATACCCATACGGGCCATTGATCACTTCAAGGCTTTTTGCCGCTGCCTTGTCCCATTCCTGGCGCGTCAGGTACACTTTCGCCAGGATGGATTTAGCCGCACCGCCGGTAGCCCGCCCTGCATTGGCGCCTGTAAAGGAGCTAGGCAATGCCTCCGCGTCGGTCAAATCCTGGATGATCTGCTTGTACACATCCTCCTTGGGCGTACGCGCTACCTGAATGGCTTCGTTACTCAGCGAGCCATTTTCTTCGAGAATCAGCGGAACATCGCCCCAAAGCCTTACCAAATTGAAATACAGCAATCCGCGCAGAAACTTGGTTTCGTTCACGAGCCTTGTGCGCAAAGTGGCGTCCATTTCAATGCCCGGAATGCGCGCGATGGCGATATTCGCCCGGTTGATGGCCACGTAGCTCTCCTTCCACAGTTCATCCACACGGTCATTGGTCGTCGAATGCGCCAATACGGAAATCGTGCGCACGTCGGCATTCGTTACGCGCAGGCCCGCGATGGCGTCGTCGGACATGATTTCGAATGCGAGGTGAAACAGCCGGTTGTACATCGTAAGCCCGCCGTTGTTCAATGCGGCATTGTACACGGCGGTCACCGCGGCGAGTGCGTCGCTTTCGGTCTTGTAAAATTGTTCGGTAGTAATGAGGGAGGCGGGATCCTCGTTCAGGTCCGTGCAGGCCGTGAAGCTGAAAATGCCCATTATTAGTAATAGTATCTTTTTCATATATGGTCAGATGTTGTCAGGTATTGTCAGATGTGGTCAAGTATTGTCTGAGGTAGTCAAGGGTGGTCAGGCACTGTCATTTGTTGTCAAGTATTGTATTTCAATGATTATTCCTGACTATTCCTGATCTTGACAATACCTGATTATTCCTGGCCACACCCGACCGATTAGAATGAAATACTGAGACCGCCGAGAAACGACTTGCTGCCGGGATACACGCTGTAATCGATGCCCTGCGTGAGGGTACTCTGCTCGTTGCGGCTCACTTCGGGGTCGAAACCGGTGTATTTGGTCCAGGTAAGCAGGTTAGCGGCCGATACGTACACCTTGATCTGGCTCGCATGGATTTTAGCCGCGATGGCCTTGGGCAGGTTGTAGCCCAGCGTCACGTTTTTCAAGCGCAGGAACGAGGCGTCCTCCACGTACCGGCTCGTATTCACGGCCGCCGGATCTTCGAATGCCCGCTGGATTACGTTCGTCGGGTTGGTCGGCGTCCAGCGGTCCAATGCGGTTACAGAAGCATTCTGCTGGCCGGTCAGGAGTTCGAGCTGCTGCTTGTTCTGGTTGAAAAGCTTGTTGCCATAGGTGCCCTGGAAGAAAAAGCTGAGGTCGAAGTTGAGATAGGACAAGGTGTTGGTAATCCCTCCCTGAAACTTCGGCTGCGCATTGCCGATGAGCGTCCGGTCGTCGGCTTGCGTGATCTTGCCGTCGCCATTAATGTCGACATAGCGGCGGTCGCCGGGTTTGGTAGTCGCCGGGTTAATGGTCGGCAGGTTGGCGATATCGTCGCCGGTCTGAAACAGGCCATTGGTTTGATACCCATAAAATGAACCGAGCGGCTGACCTACCTTGGCAATATTGGCGCCGGAAATGATGTAGTTGGCACCATCACCGAGCGTCAGCACCTTGTTGCGGTTCACGGAAAACACAAAGTTGGTATTCCAGGTAAATGCGCCGGTAAAATTCTCGGTATTGATGCCCAGCTCAATCCCCTTGTTTTCCACTGAACCGTAGTTCTGCAATGCGGTCGCCTGCCCGGTCGTGTAAGGGATCGGAACGTTCAACAGCAGGTTTGTCGTCTTTTTGTAATAGGCATCAAACACAAAATTAATGCGGTTTTTGTACAGCGAAAGATCGATCCCGGCATCGTATTGCGCGGTAGTTTCCCAGCCAAGATCGGGATTGGCAATGCGGTTAGGCGCAAAACCAATGTAGGTCTGTCCGCCGAAGAAATAGGTATTGGAATTCAAAGTCGCCAGCGAAAGATACTGTCCGATCTCCTGGTTACCGGTCACCCCGGCGCTCAGGCGGAGTTTCAGGTTGCTGATGGTTTTATAGTCCGAAAGGAAATCCTCTCTTGAAATATTCCACGCAAAAGCGGCAGAAGGGAAATAGCCCCATTTCTTATCCTTACCAAAGCGGGAAGAGCCATCGGCACGGCCACTTACGGTGAAAATGTATTTCTGGTCGATCGAGTAGTTGATACGGCCCAGCCAGGAGTTCAATGCCCATGCCGAGGAGCCGGACGAAGGCTGGCTGTACACCGAGCCGCTGCCGAGGTCGTTGTATTCCAACTGGTCGGTCACAAATGCCTCGGACGCAGCAATGGCACTTTCGGTTTCAAATGCCTGCTGCGTGTACCCGACTACAACGTTGAGTGAATGCTTCTGGTTAAAAGTTTTGGAATAACTCAATGTGTTCTCGTTCAGCCAGGTCGACGAAAACTTGGTACCCACGGAGGCCTTGCCGGTCGGGTTGGAGTTTGCCCCCTGGTAAATATCCGACGGCACATAGCGGTTCTGCTTGTTGTTGATCACATCCGCGCCGAACGACACTTTCCCCACCAGACCTTCCACGAAAGTATACTCACCATACACATTGCCGAGCACGCGATAGGTCTTGGTTTGGTTCACCTCTTTTTCCAAAGTTGCAATCGGGTTACCCAGCGGGGTCTCGAATTCACTTTGATAGGTGTATTTGCCGTTGGCATCATACACATTCACCGTCGGCGGCATGGCGAGTAATGCATTTACCACACCGTTATTGGCTACCTGCGCGGTGATTTTACTAGCCGTGAGGTTTACACCTACCTTGAATTTGGAAGAAAAATCTCGGTCGAGGTTGATCCTGCCCGAATAGCGCTCAAAATCGGTATTGCGCAATACGCCGTTTTGTTTGAAATAATTCCCGGAAATCGAGTAGCGCGTGCGGTCGTCTCCGCCGGTCAGCGAGAGCTGGTGGTTCTGGATTGGTGCCGAACGGAATGCTTCGCTTTGCCAGTCGGTGCCCTCGCCCAATGCGTCGATCTGTGCCTGGGTGTAATAGGGCGCCTTTCCCGAGTTGGCACGTGCATCGTTTTTGAGCAACGCCCAATCCCTGGCGCTGGTGAGCACATCCACTTTTTTCAGGACTTTTTGAGTACCGTAATAGGCGTCATAAGTCAGCGTGTTTTGCCCGGCTTTTCCTTTTTTAGTTGTAATAATCACTACCCCGTTAGCGCCGCGCGAGCCATAAATCGCTGTGGCGGAGGCGTCTTTCAGCACTTCAATAGACTCAATATCACTAGGATTCAGACTGGACAGCGCATTGATGCTCGGTCCGGCGGTCACGCCCGCATTGGCGTCGGCATTGCTGTTATACACCGGGAATCCGTCGATCACGTACAAGGGCTCATTACCGCCCGTAATGGAGTTGCCTCCTCGTATGCGTATGCTCACGGCCGCGCCCGGCTGCCCCGACGTTTGTGTTACCTGCACGCCCGCCGCCGCGCCCTGCAATGCGCGGTCGAAAGAACTGATCGGCTGCTTCAATGCCAGCTGCGGTACCGAAGCCACCGAACCGGTAATGTCGCCCTTTTTCTGCGTGCCATAACCAATCACGACCACTTCATCGAGCACGTTGGCGGTTTTCAGGACAACCTCGGCGGGTTCGCCGGTCAGTTCATAAATATCGATTTCCTGTTGTTGATACCCGGTCAGGTTCACTTGCAGCGTAAAGGGAAAATCGTCGGGTGCGGGGATGGAAAACTTGCCGTCGAGATCGGTAGCGGCATAACGCGCGGTGCCTTTGAGGACGACCGTCGCTCCGGGGATTGTTTGCCCGGAGGCATCCTTCACCACACCGGTAACCGTTTCCTGGGCGTAGGAATAGCTCAAAAAGCCTGTCAGGAACAGGACCACGTAAAGGTACTTTCTCATTGATTAATGTTAAGCGGGTTTAGTAAACACTCAAAACTGCGCCGCGGAGCTCCCCATAGCGGGTCCCGGCGCCGAAAAAATAACGTTAACTCGTATACGCAATTCAGCGGATACGCGAAACCCTACCCCTGTGTTCAAAGCATTACAGGCATTTGTAGATGTACCGTCTGGAAATGGTGGTTATTTCCGGTCGACAGAGTTTCAATAAAATACTTACTCTATAAATTCGGTGGGCAAAGTAAACTTACTCATCCCAATAATGCAAGTAAAGGCCTGCATTATCGGGATATTTTAAGCTGGCTATTTTCAGTAGGAAACAATTAATCCAATTTGGTTACTTTCAGATCGGTAAAGTGACCAAGCGAACCCGGCCCGATCCACAAGCCCACGCCTCCGCGCAGGTCTTTGCCTTGTTTGAGGTCGTTGACGATCAATGCAGGCTGGGAAGCGCCATTGACATAAAATTTGGCTGTTTCGTCTTTCACTTCAATCTTAACTTTGGTCCATTCGGCAGGAACCATGTCGGCATACGCCTCGTACTTTTCCGGCGTTTCCTTGCGCAGCTTTTCCCAGGGGAATCCCGGCATGGAGACGTATTGCGTGGAGTGGTTGCGGCGCACCTGGTCGTTGGCACGGCCATTCGTCGGGCGGATGTAGAAAAGCTCCATTTTGGAAGTATCCGCAGCTACCCTGAACGCGATCCCGACAAACCCGCGCGCCCCTTCGCCTGCATTCGCCTGAGGCTGGCCCGAAATGGTGGCTTCGATGGTCCCGTTATGAAAATCAATGTCTTTCAACACGGCCACGGTCTTTTCGTTCACCGCCATTTTGGGCATTTCCAAGGCGACGGCGGATTTCCCCTTATAATCGGTAGCAGCGACGCTCACCTGAAACGGTGTAAGCAATGCAGGTTTGAGCGCGATTTCCTGCGCCTGGGCGGAAGTGAGCAGATCAAACAGGGCAAATGAAAGCCCAAGGGCGGTGGTTGTGATTTTTTTCATGGCTGTTTTAAAGTAAAATTGGAATGGTTAACAAATACGTAACCATTCCAAAACTACTTATTTGCCGGTATTTTTTCCAGCGGCCCGCTCAGCTCTTTTCTTAATGTGGCTGTCGTCCGAAGGCATCCGCTGCACAAGCGGCGGCGGGGTTTCACCGATCTTATTTTTGTAGGTTTCCAGTGACGCCAGCAGCTCTTTCGCCTTAGCCGGATTGGATTTCAAAAGGTTATGCTGCTCGCCGATGTCGGTTTTGAGATTAAACAACAATGTATCCGCGGCGGGAACGATCACCGCATTACCTGCTTTCACATCCTTCTGCGGCAGCCGGATCTTCCAGTCGCCCTTCCGATAGGCTTCTATAATGCCATTGGAATAGTAGGCAAATTCATCGCCTTTCCGCTTTCCCGTACCAAACAGCACCGGACTGATGTCCTCGCCGTCGAGCGGCTTTTTGGTTTGCGTTTTCTGGCTGCCTGTCAGGCTGATAATCGTAGGATAAAGATCAAGCTGCGAGGCCAGATCGTCATAAACCGTGCCCGGCTTGATCTTCCCCGGCCAGTAAGCCACAGCAGGCACACGCTGCCCGCCCTCGAATGTCGTCCCCTTCCCCTGCCGTAATGGCCCCGCCGAACCGCCTTCGACATCGAAGATCAGCCAGGGACCATTGTCGCTCGTGAATACCACCAGCGTGTTTTCTTCCAGACCATTCTTTTTCAATGCCTTCACCACCTCTCCCACGCTCCAATCCAGCTCCTCAATCACATCGCCATACAAGCCTCTTTTGGATTTACCCTCAAATTTCGGTGAGGCGTAAATCGGCACGTGGGGCATATTGTGGGTAATGTAGAGGAAAAACGGCTTGTCCTTATTCTGATCGATGAAGCGCACTGCCTCTTTGGTGTAGGTATGGGTAATGTATTTCTGGTTTACCTTAATGCTATCCACCTCGTTTCCGCGCAGGTAAGCCACGCCCATCATGTCGTTGCTGTACGGGATGCCATAATATTCGTCGAAACCATTCTGCAAGGGCAAGAATTGCCTGTGATGCCCCAGGTGCCACTTTCCGAAAATCGCAGTACGGTAGCCATTGCCTTTCAATGCTTCGGCGATGGTCACCTCCTCGGAAGGAATACCGGTGAAACTTTCAGGAAAAAACACGTGATCGATCCCCAGCCTGCGCGGGTACCTGCCCGTAATGAGCGCCGCACGTGTAGGACTGCACACAGGCGAGGACGAATAGAAGGATGTCAGCTTGATGCCCTTCTCAGCGAGGCCGTCGATATTGGGTGTGCGGATGTCCTTCGCGCCGAACGTGCCGATATCGCCATACCCGAGGTCATCGGCGAGGATAACGACAATGTTCGGCTTACGCTGGGCCTGGGTCGTAAGCGCCGCCAGGAGCAGCCCGGCACCTATTAATAGTCTTCTCATGGAAGGATATTTAAATGTTACTTTTCCTTTTGTAATAAACCTACTTTCTCCTGATTCTCCTCGTGCTGGTCGATCACCAGCAGCTTTACTTTCCCGTTGAAGGCAAAAGTACCCGGGTAATCTTTGGTAACCGGAGAATTCAGGTCCTTCCCGACGCTGAACCCGTCGGAGGAAGCCGAAGCGAGGTATTTGGTACCGACACCCGCCTGCTCTGCCGCCTTTTCGCCATTCACGAGCAAAGTCAATTTTTGAGCGGCACCAAATTCAAGGCGAACCGTGTTTTTGCCCTCTTTCAGGGGCTTGGAGGATGTCAGCACAACCTGTTTCAGGCCGTCATTGAGCAGGTAATGGAGTTTGTTTTGCTTGATATAAAGACTGCTTCCGCCCAGCAAGCCTCCGTTGGCGAAAATGACACCTTCCGCATGCTTGCCAACCTCGATTTCCGCGGTGATATCCACCGGCCCCTTTCCAATGTAAACGCGTGTTTTAATGGTCGTACCTTCGTAAATCACGGTTTTCGGACGAATGGGCGGCGGCGTAAGTCCGGCCCGGAAATTTTTGAGCGGGTACACCTGGTATTTCTCCGCTTCTTCGTCAAACAGCTTTTTTAATGCTTCCAGTTTTTCGGGATGTTTGGCGGCGAGGTCGTTGATCTCGTTCCAATCTTCATTGATATTGTAAAGCTCCCATTTGTCACGCTTGAAATCCGCAATGAAATTGATATCGGTTGTCTGCTCGCCGAATGTATTCCGCGGGTGATAAACGCTTGCTTTCCAGCCATCCTTGTAAATAGCCCGCCCGCCGTGGAGCTCGTAATATTGCTGGGTGTGCCGCGTGGCGGCCTGCGCGTCATTCAGCGAATAAGCGAGCGATGTACCATGAAACGGCCATTGTTTGTATCCATTGATTTCAGCCGGGACCTTCACACCGGTGAGCTCAATGGTCGTCGGCAGAATGTCCGTCACATGCGTGTATTGCGCACGAAGACCGCCCTTATCGGTAATGCCTTTCGGGTAATGCACGATGAGCGTGGTATGCGACGCGCCTTCGGCATTCACATCACTTTTCCAGTACCGGAATGGCGTATTGGTAGCCTGCGACCAGCCCAACGGATAATTGGGATAGCTGTACTCGGTGCCCAATTTGTCATATTGCGATAACAGGAACTTGATATCGTCCCCCGCCGACTTCTCGGCCGTGCCTGCTGTGCCGGTGTAAGTCCCCTCCTTGCTGCCGCCATTATCCCCTACCACGAGGAAAATCAGCGTGTTATCCAACTGACCGATCTGTTTCAGATAATCCACTACCCTGCCCACCTCGTAGTCGGTGTAGGAAAGGAATCCCGCATAAACTTCCATAAAACGCGCGTAAATCTTCTTTTCGTCGGCGGAAAGGGAGTTCCATGGTTTAATACCCGTTTGCCGCGGAGGCAGCTGCGTGCCTTTGGGTGCCAGCCCTCCGGCGAGCTGTCGCTGGAATACTTTTTCGCGGTACTCATCCCAGCCGCCGTCGAACTTGCCTTTGTATTGATCGCTCCACTCGCGTGCCACGTGATGCGGCGCGTGCGCGGCACCGGTGGCCAGGTATAGAAAGAATGGCTTTTCGGGATCGGCCGATTTCTGGTTGGCGATGTAAGAAATAGCCTTGTCAGACAGCAACTGGTTCAAATGCCTGGTGTTAGGCTCGATGTCGATCGGCGACGTTTCCTCCACCAGCTGTGGGTGCCATTGATCCGTGGCGCCGCCGAGGAAGCCGTAGAAATGCTCGAAGCCGCGACCTGTCGGGTAACGATTGTACGGCCCGGCGATCGTCAGGTCGCGCGGCTGGTTTCCATGCCACTTACCCAATGCAAAGGTGTTGTAGCCATTTTCCTTGAAAATCTCGGCCACAGTCCCCGCTTCAAACGGGATATTGCCATTATACCCCGGCGCCCCGATGCCCAATTCCGCATGATGCCCCATCGCTACCGCATGCGGGTTCCTGCCCGTGAGCAGGGATGCGCGCGTGGGGCTGCAAATGCCGGTCGTGTGGAAATTGGTGTAGCGCAGGCCGCCTTGGGCCAGCTTTTCAAAATTGGGGGTATCGACCAGTCCGCCGAATGCGGAGGTTGCGCCGAAGCCCACGTCGTCGAGCAGGATCCATACCACGTTCGGGGCGCCTTTGGGCGCTTTGGGCTGCTCCTGCCACCATTGTTCGGTCTCTTCAATCGTCTTGCCGATCTTCCCCTTAAACGGCTGGACGGGATCGTGTTGGGCCGATGCATGGCCGAAAACGGCAGTGCTGAGCACAAAGAGGCCCAGCCGCTGCCTGGTCAGGGCGGATAGTAGTCGTTTTTTCATCAAGGTTTTGGAATAAATAGAGCAGAAAAAGCGGGCACCGCTTATGCAGCGCCCGCGGGCGTGCAAACCTTACTTTACAGCCTGAAATCTTTCCAGTTTCTCTTTTTCGTCGGCCAGGCGTTTGGCATCGGCTTTCAGATAACCGAATTGGTGAAGGTCTTTATCGGCATTTGCCGCTACCCAAAGCAGGAATTTCTTCGCTTCCGGGTTGGAGTTATTTTTTGCAATCGAAAAATGAATGTTTTCAACCGGCACATTTTTCACTTTTTCGGCTTCCAGCGTCGCAATCACCTGATCCAGGTTTTCCAATGCTTTTTCCTCTTTCGAAACGCGGCCATTGCCGTCCAGGTCAACAGGGATGATCGTCAGCCCGTCTACCGGCTTGCGGCTTTGCAGGTCATAAGCGAGGCCTGGCGTCGTGTACGTGATGCCCGTCTCATCTTTCAGAAGTGCCTTGATCAAATGTTCGTCGGCACCGGCAATGGCCTTGCCTTTGATACTCTGCTGCTCGTAGCCGAAATATTTGGCGAAAGTAAGCGGAGCCCCGGCTTTCTGCAAGCGCGTGTAAATGGTGTATTGCGTCGTCAGCGACTTGTCTTTTTCTGCGTAGATATCGTGGAAGAAAATCTGCTTGTACGTCTTCTCGTTCAGTCCTTTATCAGCATATTCTTTCGCGAAAGCCGATTTCGCATTCGCAACGGGCAACAATGCATAACGACCGATCGAAATATATTCGCGGGTATCCTTCACTTCCTTCTCCTGATCATAAGCCTCAATCAGCAGGTCGTATTTCGCCGGATCCGTGATCGTGCGCGTTTCGATTACGATCTGAGCCTTGGGATTGGCGGCAGTGTATTCCTTGATCCATTTATCGACCAGCGGATAAGCGAAACGCACGCCGGTAATGATCACCTTATTGTCGTTGGCCTCCTGTGCAAAAGCATTTGGAAAGGCAGCCAGCGCCAAACCTGCTGCAAGAACAATTGATTTCAAATTTTTCATGATGTAAAAAGTGGTTGGGAGCGCGGATCAGCCGACCCATCGCTTAATGAATAATGTGTAACAGGATGAAAATCAGAATGCGGCGACACATGCCGTCGTCAGAAGCGACTCAACGACAGCAACAAGATGCAAGTGCGAAGGAATAACCGGAGGAGCCCACCATAGGCATACCAATACTGCGCGAAGAATAACGATCCATCGATTTCATGTTTGAAAAAGATTGTGGTATTGATCTCGTCTGCTGGTGGCTAACAGATAAAATCTACTAATTTGATAGACAAAGTAAGTTTAAAGAATTTGAAAACGCAAGGGGTTGGCTTGAAATTCGTTGAAAAATGGATTGAAGGGGGAACTACCAGACCACTTGGAGGCCTTCACTGGTATATTTTCTGATGTTTCTGTCCACCGTAATGAGCGCGCATTTCTGGTGAAGTGCCTGCCAGATCAGCATCCGATCGAAGGGATCTTTGTGGTGAGTCGCTGAGAGTTTGTGGAAGGAAGAACAGAGATCGATCGAAAGAGGAAGTATCTCAAAGTCGGCAGCGATAGAAGCGTACACAAAATCTTCAGGAGTAAATCCATCAAGAGTAAGCTTGTGAACCGAGCGTTTCAGTGCGATCTCCCAAAAACTAAGCGTGCTAACCACAATGTCGTTGCTTTCATTTTCCATAATACTTTGCACCGTAGTTGAAAGCCTGTGCGATGCTGTTAGTGCCCAGATTAAAGTGTGTGTGTCGAGAAGATAAGTCATAATCCCAAAAACTCTTCCTCTGTCATTTTAAAATCTTCGGCAAACGTTACTGTGCCTTTCCCCTCCAAAGTTCCCAATTTCCTGGGTCCTTTGCGCTTTGATACCAAATTTCCCGGGACAAGATACGCCTGGACCGCCTTGTCGTCTCCAAAGGTAACCCCCACTCTTTCTCCTTTTCTGAGCTCGAAAAGGACCGTTGAGGCATTGGCTTCTATTTGATCTGCGCTGATGGTCATCATATCCCCATGTTTAATGTTTGATACAATTTACGACATTTACTAAACACCCGCTAGCAAAAACAGCCCTAATGTCCAACCGGCGCCGCCGCGTTATCAAGCGCCTGAGACTTCCTCTTTCTTTTGTTCCACTTCTTAAAATCCTGCCAGATCGCATCCGGATAGAGGTTTATCCCATAGCTATAATAAAAGCCGCTGAACCGCTCGCGGAATTCGCCGGAAGAGAGGGCGTTGCGATAACCGATCTGGGAGTTGATACCCGCCCAGCGTAATGCACGGTACTCGCCATACACACCCACTTGCAGGGGAATGAAATAGTCCTTTCGCGAGCCGGAAGTAAGACCGTCAAACAAGTCCCGGAAGCGGGTGCTTTCGTTGCCGATCCCGATTTCCAGCGGCGTGGATAATACCCATCGCTTGTTGCGGATGGCGGTATGCCAGTAAGCGAAATTGGCGAAACGGACGTCGGTAGCGGTGTAGTAAGAGAGGTTCAGCGGGTTGGGAAGCATTTTTCGCCAGTTGATAAGCCTCCGCGCTGCATTATAGCCCAGCCAGTAGTAGCCTGCGGTGAGGCGATTGCGCTTCTCACCAAAGGTTATCCCCGCATTCACTCCGAAAACATTGATATGCTTGTGCTGGATAAATGTCCCCCGCGCGTCAAAATTAAAGAAGAGCTTGACTTTGTTTTGTGCAGTCGTGCTGCTGTGAGTTGTGATGGTATCCTGAGGGGCGGCGTGTCCTGGCGTGACCGCGGCGGATCGTGTAACGGCCGTTGAATCGGTTTGGGCGTAAACAGGCCATTGTCCTGCAAGAAGCAGGGTGAGTAGTAAAAAAATGATCTTGTTAGGGCGCTTACGCGGTTCTTGGAAACCGTATTTCATCTTGACTTCAACACGAACAGCAATGGGCCTGCATCGTTTCCGCCGTGTCAGGACCACCGGGTTATTGCAAGTAGTAACGCAAAACCGTTGAAAGAAATTTACGGATTAAAAAAATTTAATGTTAGCTTCTCAGTTTACCCGCTTCGTAAGTGCATTCATCTCATTATCAGTGGGGGTGGCAGATGGAACGCCTCCGGCAGGAACATCGGTTTTTGCTGCCCATGCAATCGCGTTCAATACCAGTTTTCGGAAGTTGTCGTTTTGCCAATTCTTATGCATATGCCCGCCTGTAAAACCAAAACCTCTGCCGCCGTCGGGCCGTTCGAAGGCCCAGGCGAGGGTTTGTGGTTCTTTTCGGGTAATGACAGCCTCGCGCACCGCGGGATTGTTGGAATGCGTGCCATCAGGCTTGTCCAGCGTGGACTCTGGCGGTAATGCCTGCAAAATGGGTGTTACACCTTTCATACCCGGTGCGAACCGCATATGATAATACCATTCGTCGAGAATAGTGAATGGCTTTACGCCACGTGAAACCGGGTGACCGGGAAAGCGGGCGAAACTGGCCTCCCAAACCGGATTGACCGACCAGTTGGTTTCAAAATACCCTCCTATCCATTTCAAAAAACGATCACCGCCCGCCTCCGCGGCCACTTCGAGGGAAAAATGCAGATTAACAATGCCCGTGCCGTCCGCGATGAGCTTTTCCATTTTGGCGGCGTGCACCAGTTCCAGATGATCGCTGCCCCCGCCATCGAGGTAAAAAACAATGGCAGCGGCATTGTCCAGCACCGATTCGTCCGGCGGCCAGCCATTCCGTACGATAATCGCTTCTACACCCGGCAGGCTGTCGTTGAGGGCTTTGGCGAGCAATGTACAGCCGCCATTGTGCTCGTGTTCCCCTTTGCCGTGGCTGTCGGGGCCGGCAATAAAGATGATTCTTTTCTTTGCAACCGTTTCCCTCGCAGTTGGTTTAACCTGCGCATTCGCTATGTTACAGAGCAGTATAAAGCTCAATATGAAGGTGAATATCCTGTCCATCGTTTCCCAGTTTGATTGACGGCTCGTTTCCCGAACCGGTAACTGGGGTGGGACAGCATAAAAATCAGGCCATAGGTTACTTCATCGCGAGGCTGATGAGCTCGGCGGTATTCTTCACGTTGGCCTTTTTCATGATACTCGCGCGTTGATTGGCGACCGTATTGGAGCTGATATCGAACTTCTCGGCAATGTCCTTGCTGCTCATCCCCTCGGTAAGGCATTTGAGGATTTGCTGTTCGCGAGGGGTAATGATTTTCCAGATCGATTTTTCCTGGACTTCTTCCTGCGCGGGTCGCGGGTCGGACACACGCGAGAGTTGTTTAAGGAGATTTTTAATAATCACCGACGACGCATAAGGCGGAAAGTAGAGCTCACCTTTGGCAATGGCCCGGATCGCCCGCAGCATTTCGTCGCGGCTGGTATCCTTTTCCAGATACCCCGAAGCACCGTTCAATGCCGACGAAAGCATATAATCGGTGTTATTATGCATGCTGAACACGAGGATTTTTGCAGAAGGAAACACTGGCACGATCTGTTTGATCACTTCCAGACCCGGCATGCGGGGCATCGTCAGATCGAGCAGAATTACGTCCGGCTTCACTTTTTCGACCATATCCCACACCTCGTCGCCGTCCGAGGCTTCGCCGGCGATGATCAGGTCTTCTTCATCTTCGAGCAGGGTGATAATGCCCTGCCTCACTACCGAATGATCGTCTACAACTAAAATCCGAATAGGCATACGTGGTCAGCTAATCAGTAATAAGTCATTATAAATCAACCTGAACGACCAATCTCGTACCGCTATCCACTTTGGAAACTATCTCTATTTCTCCATTCAACAAGCGGGTGCGCGTACGGATGTTCTCCATCCCGTTTCGGGTCAGGAACTGTCCTTCTGACTTTAAATTACTAATTAAAAATCCTTTTCCGTCATCGGCAATTTCCAAAACGATGCGATTCTTATTTTGTTCCAATTTTATCTTGATCAGATCCGCATTCGCATGTTTCACGGCGTTGTTCAATGCTTCCTGGGCAATGCGATACAATCCGATCTCCGTTGGGCGGGCCATCATGATCCGCTCACCGGTCTCGCCCTCGAACAAAATTTTGATTCCCGACACATCGGCCGTCTGCTGGCAGAGGAGTTTCAATGCCGACGCGAGGCCGAAATCGCTCAGCACCGAGGGCATGAGATTAAACGATACCTGCCTGGTAGTCTGGATGATATCCTGGATCAGCGTCACCAGCTGGCCGAAACGCTTCTGGTGTTTCTCATCGTGAAACTGCACGGCTTTCAATTTCTCCGCGTGTAGTTTCAGTCCGGTCAGCATCTGGCCTATCCCGTCGTGCAGCTCCAATGCAAACCGCTTTCTTTCCTCCTCCTGCCCTTCAATCAATGCGCCCGCCCTGACGCGGTCTTCAGCAAGCTGCAATTCGTATTTTTCCTCTTCGAGGCGCAGTAGTTCCTTTTGTGTTTCGAGCAGTTGGCTATTTGCCTCTTTCAGCCGCTGATTGGATAACTGCAATGCATCTTCCGATTCCGTCAGCATCCGCACTACGCGGCGCGTAGTGTTCACTACCGGCCTGAAAATCAGCAACCCTTCCGCTACGAGTACGAGAATCGTCATGAGATCCAGTATCCACTCAATGCGTTCCAGGTTTTGCAGTCGTTCAAAACTCTCCTTATCGAACTGGAACACGATGCGGTTCATCTGTGAGAGGAACCGTGGCTCGTTGGCCAGGACTTGCGCTAATGCCCGCTGTTTTGCAGCGGCGTCGGCTTCGTCGCGGCTGATGATCAGTAGATTTTGGTAAATACTGTCAAAAACCGGAGCCAGCTCGCGGAACATGGTATCCAGCGGCTGGCTCTTCCAGGTAACAAAACCTTTCTCCACCGGTAGCCTTCTGGATACCAGGTCTTCGTGGCTGTCTTTCCACAATGTGAGCAGCGAATTGAAACTCACGGAATCACGATGCCCAATGTCGTTGATTTTTAACACGGCCAGCTTCGTAAGGCGCTGGCTGAGCATCCGCTGCCGCCCGGCCACGTTTACCAGCCGGCTGTCGTGGTTAAGGTTCCGGATCGTACGCCTGATCAGAAACAGGCCGCTCACGGTCAGCAAAGCCACCACACATAATGCCACTACATAAAACCGGGTGAGGCTGCCCGCTACACGTTTGTCGAGTCTTTCCATTTGCTAAGCCCAGGGGGTGAAACCCCTGGTTGATGATGGTCTGCGACCGGACGGCGCTGCCGTCTTGACGGGATGCGCCTTTGGCTGCCCGTTTGAGCCAGCCTATTTGCCTAGTGTTTACAGACCGATGTAGACGCGATTCTCCTTTACCATCACAGGAAAAGTATTGATCCGGTATTCGTCGTCGTTCAGGCACTGTCCGGTTTGCAATGAAAAGGTTTTTTTATGAAAAGGACAAGCTACTTTCGGTTCTTCCCCATGGCTGCCGATCATTCCGCGCGAAAGCGCCATCTGCTGGCGGTGCGGGCATTGGTTATCGGTTGCATACCACTCTCCCCTTCTTGCAAAATTGTAAATGGCAATTTGTTTGCCACCGATAAACGCGCAGCCTCCGCCATCTTCGGGGATATCGTCGACGTAGCATGCCATGTGCCAGGTTACTTTGTTCATTGTGTCGGTGATCGTTTCCATCTGTATGTAAGTTGATCGTTTGTGCCTCCCCGGGTTAGAACCCGGGGGAAGAGAGAAAATCTTTTGATATTGATTTACTATTGATCCCCGGGTTAAAACCCAGGGCAATGGGATTTCATTTTAATCCATTTCCGTTGGCCTCAGCCGACGGGCAGCGCTGCCAGGGAGCCGGCAATGCGCCATGTATACCCGGGGCATTATGCCCATTCCGTTGCCCGTTTCTGCTCGCGCATGTCGGCGAACGTGATGCTCGGGTCTTTGATAGGCGTATTCACGAAGTGTGTGAAACGTTTGCGGAGCTCGGGGCTTTCCACCACTTCGCGCCATTCGCATTTGTACACGTCGATGAGGTTTTGCATATCGCGTTCAAGTTCCTCGGCAATACCCAGCACGTCGTCCACGACCACGGCTTTCAGGTAGTTCATGCCGCCTTCCATTTTATTGAGCCAGGTGGCGGTACGGGTCAGAGGATCCGCCGTTTTGATGTAGAACATCAGGAAGCGGTCGATCAGGCGGAGGCAAGTTTCCTTATCCACATCACTTGCAAGCAATTGTGCATGCTGCGGTTTCGCACCGCCGTTTCCGCATACGAACAGGTTCCAGCCCTTTTCGGTAGCGATAATACCGAAATCTTTGCTTTGCGCTTCCGCACATTCCCGTACGCAGCCCGATACCGCCGATTTCAATTTGTGCGGCGAACGCAATCCTTTGTAGCGGTCTTCCACTTCAATCGCAAAAGACACCGAATCCTGCACCCCAAAACGGCACCAGGTCGAGCCTACGCAACTTTTTACGGTCCTTAACGATTTTCCGTAAGCGTGGCCGCTTTCAAAACCTGCATTGATCAGCTCCTCCCAGATCTCCGGCAGGTCGCCCAGGTGCGCCCCGAAGAGGTCGATGCGCTGCCCCCCGGTGATTTTGGTGTACAAATTGTATTTCTGCGCCACCTGCCCAATCACGATCAGCTTCTCAGGCGTAATTTCCCCGCCCGGAATCCGCGGAACGACCGAATAAGTACCGCCCTTCTGGATATTGGCCAAATAGCGATCGTTCGAATCCTGCGCTACCGCACGGTCTTTTTCGAGGATATTTTCATTCCAAAGGCTGGCCAGCAACGAGGCGACGAGCGGCTTACACACTTCACAACCATCGCCCTTGCCGTGGTGATCGAGCACGGCTCCATAGGTCCTCAACCCATTCATTTTCACCAGATCCAGCAACTCCTGGCGGGAATAATCGAAATGCTCGCAGACCACATTACGGACATAAACGCCTTTCTCCTTCATCACACCGGCGATCAGGTCTTTCACCATCGGAATACAGCCCCCGCAGCCGGTCCCCGCTTTGCAGCATTTCTTCAATGCATCCACGGTGTGATGACCATTTTCGCCTACTTCATGGCAGATCATACCCTTGGTAACCGCCTCGCACGAGCATATGAGCGCGTCGTCGGGCAGGCTCATGACGCCCGCTCCCGCTTCTTCGCCCCCACGGGAGCCCAGGATGAGGTCTTCCGAGTCGGGCGGCAGAATGGTTTTGTTCTTGCAGGTTTGCAGCAGCATATTGTATTGCTCCGCTTCCCCCACAAGGATACCGCCGAGCAACGTCTTGCCGTCGGTGCTTACATTAATGCGTTTATAGATGCCTTTGGCTTTGTTTTCATACCGGATCGTACGGCAAGCGGGCTCTTCCACAAACGGGTCGCCGAAGCTCGCCACGTCGGTACCGATCAGTTTCAGCTTGGTCGACATATCATAAGGCAGGAATTCCTTTTCTCCCCCTGTGAGCATCGTTGCTACCACGTCGGCCATTTCATAACCCGGCGCGATGAGGCCGTAGATCATATGGTGGGCCAGTGCACATTCTCCAATCGCGAAAATGAATGGATCGGAAGTTTGCAGTTGGTTATTCACTACGATACCGCCCCGTGGGTGCGTTTCCAGGCCTGCGATCTTCGCCACTTCGTCACGCGGGCGAATACCTGCCGAAATCACGAGCATATCCACGTCGAGCGAGCTGTTATCGGCAAACTGCATGCCCTCAATGCGGTCTTCGCCTTTGATTTCCTGCGTGCTTTTGGAAAGATGTATCTGCAAACCGAGCGATTCGAGCTGGCTTTGCAGCATGCGCGAACCGGCCTCGTCAATCTGCCTTGGCATGAGGCGCGGGGCGAACTCTACTACGTGTGCTTCTTCCAATCCTAAATCCAGCAATGCTTTTGCCGCTTCCAGGCCGAGCAACCCGCCACCGATTACAGCGCCTTTCCTGGCTTTTTTGGCATACGACTGGATCAGTTCCAGGTCCTCGATCGTGCGGTACACAAATACACCGTCCTTTTCAACTCCCGGGATCGATGGAACGAATGCCCCGGAACCGGTTGCCATAATAAGGTAGTCATAATACACTATATGCCCATGGTGCGAACGCACCAGTTTCTCTTCCCGGTCGATATCCACCACGGGGTCGGACAAAAACAGCCGTATCCCATTCTCTGCATACCACTCTACACCGGCCATGGAAAGGTCATCAGCCGTCTTACCTGCAAAAAACTCGCTCAAATGTACTCTGTCGTAAGCAGCACGGGGCTCTTCGCCAAATACGGTGATGGTAAAATCCTGTCCATCTTTTTTTCTTGAGAGGAGCTTTTCACAGAATTTGTAGCCCACCATACCATTGCCAACTACGACGATCCGGGTGTTTGAAACAGCTTTCATAGTAATTAATAACTATTGATTTGTGAAAACATAATTATTTTGTTGCACTATTTTAATATTATGTGTGTGTTATCACTTTTTCGATAAGTCAAAAGTAAATCGTGTTTTCTGATTTTCCTAACTTTTAATTCGCATTTATGATTAAAAACAAACATAAATTTTGGCAAAATGATTGTTTTATAAAATTTGACTAGTAAATTTGAACCAATAATTGATATAGTTACAAAACACTATATATAGTACATTTCTAATATTCACCCTATTATATATAAGAGATGGAAGCGAAACTGACACTGGTAGGAGCCGGCCCTGGCGATAGCGAACTGATCACACTGAAAGGCATGCGCGCATTGCAAACCGCGGACGTGGTGCTGTACGATGAGCTCGCCAACGCGGCTTTCCTGGAATTTGCACCAGCCCACGCGTTGAAGATGTATGTAGGCAAGAAAGTGGGAAACCCTTCCTTCTCGCAGGACGAGATCAACGGCCTGATCGTACGCCTCGCCCGCAAGCGCGGCCATGTGGTAAGGCTCAAAGGCGGTGACTCGTTCGTGTTCGGCCGGGGACATGAGGAGATCGAGTACGCACAGGACCACGACATTGCATGTGAAATGGTACCGGGCATCTCCAGCAGCATTGCCGTCCCCGCTTCCCTGGGCGTACCGGTTACACGCCGCGGCGTGAGTGAGAGCTTTTGGGTAATCACCGGCACGACACAAAACGGCGACCTTTCCGACGACCTCCGTCTGGCGGCGCAGTCGAAAGCAACGGTAATCGTATTAATGGGTTTGAATAAACTGGAAGAAATTTGCGCACTATACAAACACTTCGGACGCGGCCATTTGCCCATGGCCGTGATTCAAAACGGCACCCGACCGGATGAGAAGAGTGTGGTAGGACAGGTTTGGGAGATGCCCCGGCTCGTACGCGAGAGCGGCATCGGCACGCCGGCGATTATGGTGATGGGCGAAGTAGTAGCCCTCAGCCCCGTTTACGCATTGGAATACCTGCAAAATATGCAGATGGCATTTTGACCCGCTTGCTTTCACTCCAACCTAAACATAATCACAATGAAAAAAGCTGTTTACCTCCTTTTGCTGGGTATTACCGCGGTCGGCCTGCTTGCCCCGACGCGAACAATGGCGCAGTTCAGCCTTTCAGGGCAATTGCGTACCCGCACCGAGTTGCTTGACGGACAGGGCACGATGCTTTCCAAAGGTGAAAAGCCGGCCTTCTTCACTTCCCAGCGTACCCGGCTGAATGCGGGCTACAAGGGTTACCGGACACAGTTTTTTGTAGCCGTTCAGGATGTACGCGTTTGGGGACAGGACGCTTCAACCAACAACCGTATTACCAATTCATCCCTGAATGGACTAATGCTGCATGAGGCCTGGGGCGAAATCAGTCTGCTCGATACCAATCAGACTAAGCTCGGCAAGGAGTTCGCGTTGAAGATCGGACGGCAGGAATTTCTCTACGACGACAGCCGTGTGCTGGGCAACCTCGACTGGCTGCAACAGGCAAGACGCCACGATGCCGCATTGATCAAGTACGGCTTCAATGGTTTTACCGCCCATCTGGGGGTTGCGTATAACCAAAACCGTGAGCTCAAAACCGGCACATTGTACGATGGCGTTCCCGTGGGTTACCCGGCTGGCACTAATGGTATCGGCACCATGTACAAATCGCTTCAATTCTTGTATTTAGGTAAAAAGTTAAAGCAAGGCAGTGCTTCTTTCCTCGTTGTAAAGGATGATTTTCAAAAATATGCACTGGACACGGCGGGGGTTAAAAAATTGGCCAATGGCGTACGCAGCCGCGTTACTTTCGGACCGTACCTGCAAACCAAAATCGGTAAAAACTGGACGCTGACTGCGAATGCATTCTACCAGGCCGGCAAAGACAAGGACGGTGCGTCATTAAGCGCCTATATGTATTCTGTCCGGGGGATGTATGCGATGAACCGGGTATTTTCCATTGGTCCCGGCTTCGACTACACCTCCGGCACAGCTACCGGATCGACCAAAAACCACACATTCGACCCGCTTTACGGCACGCCGCACAAGTTCTGGGGTCAAATGGACTACTTCTATGCGGCCAACGGTTTTGGCAAAGGCGGACTCTCGGACCTTTACATCAACACCACCATCAAAGCCTCTGAAAAGCTTTCCATCAATACCGATCTGCACCATTTCGCCAGCGCAGCAGCGGTACGTGTAGTTGACAATCAGAAGCTTTCATCCGGATTTGGCGAAGAGCTCGATATTATCGCCAACTACAATCTGACGAAGTCGATCAGTTTCCAGGGCGGCTATTGCGCATTCTTTTCCACCAACAGCCTCGCACAGGTAAAGGGCGTAAAAAACCCGCAGAAAATGTCCAACTGGGCATATCTGATGATCAATATCAAACCAGAATTCCTGAAATAAGTCTGTCATAACCAACCATTTCAATCTCTTATTACTATGGAAACGACCAATAAGCCGCTTGAAAAACTCAATATTTTCAGTTTCAAAGGCGTGCAAATGCGCACCTTCCACCTGACCTGGATGGCATTCTTCCTTTGCTTTTTCGGATGGTTCGGACTGGCCCCGCTGATGACGGTGATCAAAGCCGACCTCGGATTGACCAAACCGCAGATCGGTAACATCATCATCGCTTCCGTAGCCGCAACGGTGATCGCCCGCATCGCGATCGGGAAATTGTGCGACTCATGGGGACCACGTAAAACTTACACCGCACTGCTGGGGCTGGGTTCTATTCCCGTGATGACGGTTGGTTTGGTAAACTCTTACGAAGGCTTCCTGCTCTTCCGCCTCGCTATCGGCGTGATCGGCGCTTCGTTCGTGGTGACGCAATACCATACCTCCGTAATGTTCGACAAGAAGATCGTCGGAACGGCCAATGCGGTGGCGGGAGGCTGGGGTAACCTCGGAGGCGGTATCACTAACATGGTCATGCCGTTGATTTTCGCCGCATTTGTGGGCGCGGGCTACTTGCCTGAATCGGCTTGGAGAATCGCGATGGTGATCCCCGGTGCTGCATTGCTGGTCTTCGCGTTCGTCTATTACTTCTTCACCAAAGACACTCCGGCAGGCAACTTCGAAGACCTGGCCGTTGTTAACCCGAAAGCCGCCAAAGCAAAAGGCACATTGGGCATTGCGATGCGCGACCCACGGACCTGGGCATTGTTCCTGGCTTACGGCGCCTGTTTCGGAATTGAGATCACTTTCGACAACGTAGCTGCATTGTATTTCTCTGAAAACTTCAATACCTCACTCGCCACAGCCGGTATCCTGGCTGGAACGTTCGGCTTTATGAACATTTTCGCCCGCGCCGTGGGCGGTATCGTGGCTGATAAGGTAGGTAACAAATGGGGTATGCTGGGCAAAGGACGGTTGCTGGCGCTCCTGCTCGTTCTGGAAGGGATCGGCATTGCATTGTTCGCACAAAGCGGCAGCATTGTAGGTGCGGTAATCACAATGCTCTGCTTCGCGATGTTCCTGAAAATGGCCAATGGTGCTACCTATGCAATTGTTCCTTTTATTAATCAAAAGGCGATCGGTTCCGTGAGTGGTATCGTAGGTGCAGGCGGTAATGTGGGCGCGGTGCTCGCAGGCTTCCTCTTCAAATCCACTACCATCTCCTACTCGCAGGCATTCATGTACATAGGCGTAGCCATTGCGTGTGTAGCAGCAGTTGTAGCATTGATCAATTTCGAGAAAACGCAGACCATCACCGCAGAAACCGGCCAATTGGAGCCGCTTCCCGTTGATTAAATCAACGGAAATGGATAAAAAATCGATGGATACCCCGCCCCGTTGATTGAAATCAACGGAAATGAATAAAAAATCAATTGATACGGCCCCGTTGATTAAAATCAACGGAAATGGACAAAAAAATCCCCTTGCCCCGGGTTTTAACCCGGGGATCCAAAGAAAAAGAAAAGAGAAAGAGGAAGAGAAAGAGCCAAAAGAAAGATCAATAGCGGTTCCAATCATTCAGTCATTCAGTCATTCACTCATTCACTCATTCACTCATTAAAAAATGAAACCCGCTCCAACATCCTACAAATCGACCTGCTGTTACTGCGGCGTAGGCTGCGGGGTCGTGGTGACGAAAGAAAGTAATGGTCAGCTGAGCCTTGAAGGGGATAAAGAACACCCTTCGAACAAAGGAATGCTGTGTTCCAAAGGCATGAATCTGCATTACACGGTGATGGATCAGTCGGATCGCCTGCTTTACCCGCAGGTTCGCCTCAACCGCTCGATGCCCTTGCAGCGCGCCACGTGGGACGAGGCATTGGAACGCACTGCCGCAGTTTTTAAAGCATTAATCAAAAAATTTGGGCCCGATTCGGTAGCTTTCTACGTCTCCGGTCAATGCCTTACGGAGGAGTACTACCTGGTAAACAAGCTGATCAAAGGTTTCATCGGGTCCAACAATATCGACACCAACTCCCGCCTATGCATGAGCTCGGCGGTGGTAGGTTACAAGCTGTCACTGGGCGAGGATAGCGTTCCCGTTTGCTACGACGACATCGAGGCGGCCGATGTCATGTACGTAACCGGCGCTAACCCGGCCTGGTGCCATCCCATTATCTGGCGGCGCGTGGAAGCGCACAAAACGGCCAACCCGGATACGAAAATTATCTGCGTGGACCCGCGCGTGACCGACACCGCCCGCTCGGCTGACCTGCATTTGCAGATCCGCCCGGGTACCGACATTGTCCTTAACAATGCGATCGGCCGTTTGCTGATCGAAAATGATTATCTCGATGAGCGGTTTATTACAGACCACACCGATGGTTTCGAATTATTCCGGCTACAAGTAATGCAGCGCACTTTGGCGGAAGCGGCCGACATTTGTGGTGTCCCTTCCGCCGACATTGCCTTAGCCGCCGAATGGATCGGCCGTTCGAAAGGTTTTCTCTCCTTTTGGACAATGGGCCTTAACCAGTCGGTAATTGGTGTAAACAAAAACCTTTCGCTCATCAACCTGCATTTAATTACCGGGAAAATAGGGAGACCTGGCAATGGTCCATTCTCGTTGACCGGCCAGCCGAATGCCATGGGCGGTCGTGAAACAGGGGGCCTTGCCAATATCCTGCCGGGTCACCGCGAAGTGGTGAATGCCGCACACCGCGAGGAAATGGAGCAATTCTGGAACACGCCGGTGCGCATCGCCGACAAACCGGGGCTCACCGCTACCGAAATGTTCGAAGCGCTCGCAGACGATAAATTGAAAGCGATCTGGATCATCAACACCAACCCGTTGGTAAGCATGCCGGACATGAATGCCGTGGAAAGCGCATTGAAAAAATCGCGTTTCGTAGTTGTGCAGGACGTCTCCAACCGCGCCGATACCGTGCATTTCGCCGACGTGGTGCTGCCCGCAGCCGCGTGGTTAGAAAAAGACGGCAGCATGACCAACGCCGAACGCCGCATTACCTACCTTCCCAAAGTGCTCGACGCACCGGGAGAAGCATTACCCGACTCCGAAATCCTTTGGCGTTTCGCGCAGAAAATGGGTTTTGAAAAAGCGTTCAATTACAAAACGACTTCCGAGGTTTACGATGAATATGTGAAGGTAACCAACGGAACGACCATCGATGTGACCGGCGTAAGTCACAAATTGCTGAAAGAAAAACGCAGCGTTCAATGGCCATTATCTGCAATTGATGCCGAGCGCTCGACAGACGTGCGCCAACCCGGCACCAAACGCCTGTTCACCGACCATCAATTCTATACAAAAAACAAACGGGCACAAATCCACGCCCTACCAGACGAAAACACTTCCGAGCCCACCGACCATCAATTTCCGCTGGTTTTAACGAGTGGCAGGATTCGCGACCAGTGGCACACGATGACAAAAACGGGCCGCGTTGCGAAATTGAACAAACACATCCCCCAACCTTTCCTGCAAATCCATCCCGAGGACGCACGTGAGCGGGGCATTCTCGAAGGCAGCCTCGTTATCGTCAGCGGCCGTCGCGGGGAAGTGCGTGTGAAGGCACAGATTACGGAGGACGTGCGCAAGGGTCTCTGCTTCCTGCCCATGCACTGGGGTAAAATACTGGGCAGTAATCTCGTACGCGCCAACAACCTCACCAACTCGCTGGTAGATCCCAAATCCAAAGAACCCGATTTCAAGTTCTCGGCTGTACAAGTCGCACTATACCAAAAACCATTTGAAAAAATCATCATTATCGGCGCCGGATCGGCGGGATTGGGCTTCATCAATTCCTATCGCCAGCTGAATGCCGAGGATGAAATCCATGTTTTTTCCAAAGAAATATATCCGTTCTATAACCGGGTCATGCTGCCCGATTATATCAGCGGCTCCCAAACCTGGGAACAACTCGTGAAGCTGCGTGAAGACCAGTTTGCCGAAAACCACATTACGGTGCACAAAGGTGTAAGCATTGAGCATATCGACCGGAAACATAAAACCGTGATCGACAGCAACGGCACAGAGCATCACTACGATAAGCTCATCCTCGGCATGGGCAGCAAGGCATTCATGCCCAAGGGTGTGCCCAACCTGCCCGGCATTTTCAATATGCGCTCGCGGCTCGATGCCGACTCACTTCTGCCGTTTTTAAAACAGCCTGAACCGCACGCAGTCATCGTCGGCGGGGGGATTCTGGGCCTGGAACTGGCAGCATCGTTCCGTGAAATGGATGTAAAAGTGACCGTTATCCAGCGCAGCGGTCGCTTTATGGAGCGCCAGCTCGACCCACTGGCCAGCGAGCTGCTCTACCAGGAGTTGCTCGACCGGGGTATCGAATGTTATTTCAATGATGAGGTGGCTACCTTCTCGGGTTCGGATACCGTGGAAGGGATCAGGCTGAAATCGGGACGGAAGATCGACTGCCAGGTGGTTGTACTGGCAATAGGCACCGTCCCGACCATCGACCTCGCCCAGCAGGCCGGCCTCGAATGCAAGCGCGGCGTGGTGGTGAACGACTATATGCAAACCTCCGACCCGGACATTTACACCGCCGGGGAGATCGCAGAATGGAACGGACAAATGTGGGGCATTACCCTCGCTGCCGAGCAGCAGGCCGAGGTGATCGCCAACTACCTGGCAGGCGACATTTCGCAGCCTTACAAAGGCAGCACGTCGATGAACATCCTGAAAATGGACGGCCTGCACCTATGCAGCATCGGCATGACCGACGCCCCGGCGAACGATCCGGCTTATGAGCAGATCGTATTTATCGATAAATCAAAGCGTTACTATAAAAAATGCATCGTACACCGCGACAAGCTCGTAGGCGCGATCCTGATCGGCGACAAGAACGAATTCCTCGAATTCCGTGATCTGATTGCCGGCGGCGTAGAGCTTTCCGAAAAGCGCCTGCAACTGTTGCGCGCCAGCCAGAAGGCCGAGCCGATGATGGGCAAGCTGGTATGTTCCTGCAACAATGTAGGACAAGGAAACCTGGAAAAAGCCATTGCCGGCGGCTGCGGCGATTTTCAGAAACTATGTCAGACAACAGGCGCCGGAACCGGCTGCGGCTCGTGCCGACCCGAGGTACGATCGATTCTTGAAAAGGCACTTGAAGTTAGTTTGGTACCGAATTGAAATTAGGTCAGGAATTGTCAGATGTTGTCAGGTATTGTCATGTGTGGTCATTTGTGGTCATGTATTGTCATGCTTGGTCATGTGTAGTCAAGTTTTGTCATTGGTCGTGATGATTTTTTAAAGCTGTAAATGACTATTCTTGACCACACATGACTATTCTGACCACACCTGACAATTCCTGACCAAACGTGACCACGCATGACAATACATGACTAAACTTGACCACACCTGACAATCACTGACCACAAAAACCGTAATACGAGATGCGCGACTATTACCACATCAAAATCAACCTGCCGGGGGGCATTGCTTCGCCGGGGTACCTGAAAGACATTCTTTCGGCGGCGTGGAATGCGAACGTCCGCAAGGTCCGGTTCGGATCGCGGCAGCAGTTGCTCATGACTGCCCATTACGAGGACATGCGGTTTTTAGAACGTGATTTTAAAAAACTTGGCATCTTTTACGAGGTCAACACCGACCGCCGTCCCAATATCGTGAGTTCCTATTGTGGCGAGGAAGTTTTCCGGACCGGGCAATGGCTCAATGCGAGCGAGTACCATTCCGTGCTGGATAGTTTCGACTTCGAGCCGGGTCTGAAAGTCAATATCTCCGATTCAAACCAGAGTTTCACACCGTTTTTTACCGGTAATCTCAACTTCATCTCTTCGCCCGAACCGCATTTCTGGTATTTGTACGTGCGTTTAAAGCAAACTAACACGGTTTTCAAATGGGATGGGCTGATTTATACCAACGAAATCGGGCGGCTGTCGAAAGTGGTGGAAGAGTGTATGCTGGAAGAAGGTTTGAATGAAGAAAATGCGTTGAAAGCGGCTGTTGCAGAGCGCATTCGCTATGTTTTCCAATCGTCGCAGCAAGAACTCGAATTACCTTCTTTTTCGCTGCCATACTATGAAGGCTTCAACCGTTACGAATCGCGTACCTGGCTGGGACTTTACCGCCGCGATGAGGAATTTACGATCGAATTCCTGCTCGATGTTTGTGCATTATGCCTCAAAACACGCGTCGGCGAGATCTGCTCCACGCCATGGAAATCACTGGTTATTAAAGGAATAGAGGACCAATACCGTGAAGCTTGGAGCAACATCCTGGGAAAACATAATATCAACGTCCGCCACGCCGCCAACGAGCTGGCCTGGCAGACCGAGGATCACAACGGCGACGGCGCCGAACTCAAAAATGAACTGATCCGGTATTTTTCCAAAAACGATACCCGCACTTTCGGGCTCTGCTTCGGGATCCAGACCCGCCCTAAATCCGAAGTTTTCGGTTCGGTGCTCATCCGGAAACGTCCGTTGCTACGGATCGGGCAATTGCCGCTGTTCAGCGTTTACGACCTTTACTATACCGAGAATTTCAACCCCAATAGCCGTGCACAAGTGCTGTTTGAGAGGGGTTTGTTTAAAATACATTTGCCTGCCCAGCTGGAACGTCTTTGCAGGCGGTTTAACAATCAGCGATCGAGGGATACTCTGAAAACTATGCTGTCCGAGCCCGACGAAGCCAAAGCGGCCGTCAAAACGGCCAAGACGGTGCACCAATGCCCCGATTGCCTGACGATTTATGATCCCGAGTATGGCGACATGCTCGGCGATATCCCACCCGGGACCGCCTTCGAAGACCTTCCGGCAAGCTACTGCTGCCCTACCTGCGACAGCGGCAAAGCCGTTTTCGTGGCCGTCGAACTAACCCGATCATCTAACCTCGAACCAGCCTGACCATGACATCCGTACCCGCTATCGAAACCCGGTTCTTTGCATTTGAAAGCGATTTCGTCGACAGCCTGCGCTGCATTCCGATGATCGTGCGCTACAAACTCGATACCTGCCGCGTGAAGCTGCAACTTTCCGACTGGGCCAAGTTCAATTACGACGAGAAGGACCTGCTGGCAGAAATGCCGTGCCATACCGACCTGGAAATTGAAATCTACACCGATTACCTGAACGAACTGGTTTGGAAATACACAAACACAGCCCCAAGCCTGCTCAAAAACCTCGATCCTGCATGGGTAAACGCGCACGTACCCGCGGAGGTGCACGAGCGGACGCAGGAATGGAACTGTCCTGTTATTTCGGCGAGCCAATGGACGCAGCTGAATGTCCTCGAACGGTTCGCATTGGTAAAGCTCAGCCGCTCGGGACATGAGGGGCGTAACTTTCCGCGGGCGCTGGCCGAATTCGGCCTGGCGACTGCCTGCTAGGTTAGTTTCGCGCCAGCTTGTTGGCAGCCAGGAGTTTTCGCAGCTCCGCCGTGACTTTCCCCGATGAAGGCCGGACCGCGTGCGTAGCAACCATCCGCCCGGCGGCGTCGATCAGCAAATAACGCGGCACCCCCCATACGTAATACTGGTTCCAGGCCGATTTAGGAGAATCAGCGTGGTCGATGATGTGGGTCCCCCTGGGCACTTTGCCGCTGGCTACCATTCTTTTCCATGCGAGCGTATCACTATCCACCGATACATACAGGAATGCTATGTCGTCGCGATCCTTCAAATCGGCCTGCACCTTTCTGGAATACGGAAACTCTTCCACACAGGGCCCGCACCACGTCGCCCATATATCCACGTACACCACCTTGCCGCGCAGATCCGATAATGAGATTTTCTTTCCATCGGGCGTCATACCGCCGAAATCCGGCGCGGGTTTGCCCGGCGCCAATTTTTCCCAACGGGCAATATCTTCACGAATGACTTTTTTATATTCGTCGGAAGTAATTTCCTTTTCCAGCAAACTTGCCAGGTTTATCATTTCAGGACTGAGGCCTTCGGATCTGATCTGGTAATCGGCGGCTTTTACGCGAAAATATTCTTCGATTGATCGGGGATATTTGCCGGATTTGATTTTCGCTTCCACCAACTTCGGGTATATTGGCCCCAATGAATCCCAATCGATGGCTTCGTTTTCTTCGTACACCGCATTATATATTTTATGCTGGCAAAAAAAGGAAGCGATTAAAGCATAATCAAACATACCCAATTTCAAAGCAACCGTATCGATGGGCATTTTTTTAATATCCTGTGAAACAGCAGCCGGGATTTCGGATGAGTCTTTTCCTATTGAAAAATTATATTGATAAAATAAAGCCTGCATTCCCGCATACCGTTTCATCAGGTCGTGCATTTCCGCCGATATCCTCGCGTCCGATTTCAAACTGGTCAATAATCGATCAAACCCTCTCTGCAAGGAATCTTTCGCTTCTGTGAATTCCGCTTTGTTTAAATGAATAGCATGTTTTCCATTCCATTTCTCCACCCCGTTCCGGATCTGATGGGATTCCATAATGAACTGGTTGACTGCCGCCCCGTCGCCTTCGAAACCAATCGAAACCTTCGCTCCTTCTTTCACGGGCACGATCGCCAGGTCGGCACCGGGTGAAATAAAAAAGGCCGCTGCGAGGTCTTCGGCGACAATATGGGCAAAAACCGGCGCATCGAGTTCAAATTCACCGGTTCCTTTTCCCGCGCTGTCCAGCACGACCTTCCCCAGCTCAATGTTATCCAGATTGACCATATTCGTCCTGGCGATCACGATCGTATCCCCGGCCGCCTTTAAATGGTTAATGGATATCCTGACCAAATTATTCTTCTTTTGATCACAACCGGATATCAGAAAAAGGCCAAAACAAAGGAATAAAAAAGAATAGAACGGATAGCGCATTGGATTTGAAATTTAGTTTGCTGAATCGTTTCAAATCATTTTACGCTAATGAAATTGATTTTGTGGAATTATGTGATTGAATATTCGAATTTATTCAACAATTACTTTACGCGTAATACTTTCACCGTTAATAACCAGAGTAATAATGTATATCCCCGCGTTTCTCATCCCGAAAGAAATATCAAGAGGATCTTTGCCTGAAAACACATTCCGTCTTTCCAGCAAATGCCCACCAATATCTGATAAAGTCAAATCACAATTACCTAGCAACTCAGCGATTTGAATAACTATTTCCTTTCCTTTTGATGGATTAGGTTGCACACGAAGCCGATCGTCATTTGCATTGATTGTTGATATCGAAATGATTTTTGAAGTCTCCTGACGGCCATCCAAATCTACTTCTACGAGCCGGTAATATGCTTTTCCCGAGATTCCGGCATCGCGGTACGAGTAGTTCCTCGTTTCACGCGAGTCGCCTGCCGCGGCAACCTCGCCAATGGGTTCGAAATGCCGCCCGTCCAGCGAGCGCTCGATGACAAAATGGCCAGCATTGATTTCCTCGCTCGTTTGCCAATGCAAAGCTACAATGCCATGCTCGAATGAGCCGGAGAAACTGATCAATCGCACAGGCAGTGGGTTGGTAACTTCCACTGTGATGCTATCGGCAAGGCAGGCGTACGCATCGTGAACGTAGTAATCGGTTGTAGCCGCCGGGCTTACAGTAATTTCACGGGTTGTTTCGCCATTACTCCACAAGTAATCACCTACATAGGAAGCGGACAAATTGATGCTTTGACCTTTTTCGATCCCGATCGACGTTTTGACATTAGCATCTTTCACAATCGTAAACTGGTCACGAACGAGCCCGTCGGACGCAATCCATTTCGCATCCAGCCGCTTGCCTTCCACTTCCAGCAGCAATGCTCCGCCGTGTTGATTATCTGCCATCGGCAACGCGTCATGCGGATAACCCGCCTGCGTAGCGCCCAACTGACCTGCCGAACCAGTGACGACATACACGGTTCCCTCATTTTCAGGTGATTTTTTCACATAGGGACATGAGTCAGGGGAACCGTCGTACCTCCCTGACGATTGACTGACATTGTGAACCGCTGCATCAAACGAACTTTCCATCCCATAATGCCCCTTCATCAACTTCGAACGCTCGTAATCGTGGCTGTGACCGCATAGTACCAGGTCAACACCGTTTCTTTCCAGAATCCGGATAAAATTCTCACGGATTTTCACCAACTCTGCTTCTGTGTCTGAGTTATGGGAGCCTTTCGTGAATGGTGGATGGTGCCAGTAAACCACTATCCATTCTTTATTCGTATTAGCTGCCAAATCCGACTTGATCCACTGAACCTGGGTACCCAGCGTGTCGTACAACCGGGTCGTGCCTTCCTCTTTGCCATAAGAGTCGAGGGAGAGAAAATGGATATTACCGTAGTCGAATGAATAAAAAGCCTCCGTTCCAGATGCAGTCCCTCCCGCTTCACCGGCCTCCGGGACGGTAAAAATCCCGTAGTAGGGCACCGCGTGATCAACCTGGCGCTGGACGTTATTGGCATAGTCATGATTTCCCGGACACGGATAGAGCGGCGATTGCTTTAAAAATTTCTGTTTGTAAACATTAAAAAAACCACTTTGATACTCAGCGTCGCTACCTGTCTGATACGCATTGTCGCCAAGTAGCAACCAGGCATTCATATACGCATTTCCCAGCAAACCGGCCAGGTTGTCGCGCACGTTAATTTGGTTTATGGAATTGTTGCCGCAGTCACCAAACACCCCTATCCGGTATTTTCCCGGCTGGCCCGGCGGCGGCGCAGTTTCAAAATAATTATCGGAATCGCCCTGCAATACTTGCTGGGAGGTGCCTATCGAATAGTAATATCGCGTCGACGGTTGAAGTCCGGTTAATTTCACTTCATGTTCCGTAACCAACGTCATGCTATCGACATGCACTATAAGTGAACCGGCCGCAAGGCCGAATGCTACGCGACTGTCCGTAGGCACATCCGTACGCCAGCGGATTACAATGCTGGTAGATGTGGCGGATTGAAGATAGGGGCCTCTTAAAAGTCCTGGGATAAAATGCGCCGCAAGGAATGCAGACAGTAGTAATACTTGCATTTTTCATTTGTTAATAGTGTGCGTCAATTCAGATCCGGCAATCTACTTCTTTAATAACTTCAAAATGATTTGCCCTTTACCGGCTGTGAGGTAATACAACCCAGGCGGCAACTGGCGAACATCAAATGTGCGTGTCTTACCGTTTTCGCTTTTAGGTTCAAGCAAAAATCGGTCTCCTTTCACGTTGTATATCGATAGCGTTTGGATTGAAGCATTGTTAGAAAACACGCCATTTTCCGAACCTTCAAGTGTAAAAAAATCAGCAACCGGATTCGGATAAATTTTCCAGGCCCTTTCATTCCCGCAATTAGCCACTACAACCCGTGTTTCCTGCGTGCTACCATCCGCATCGTATTCTTTAATGCGGTAATAACCCTGGTTTAGTACTTGTTCCACATCAAAGATGTACGAATTCGCTTGCTTTGAATTTCCCACTGCCGGCACCTTGCCGATCGCTTCCCAATGCTGGGCGTCGTTGCTCGCCAGTATTTCAAAATAATCCGCATTCACCTCCTCGGTTGTCTGCCAGCTGAGCCTTGCATCGTTTCCCCGGCACGCTGCGCTGAAGTTGCTAAATACGACGGGCAGTGGGCCCAGGCTTTTGGTGAGCGTATTATTTCGCGTGATCAGCCACACGTCGGGATCGAAAATCACTTCGGTGGCTTCGAAACCGAGGTTATCAGTAAAAAACTGGCCATTGGAAGTGTTATTGAACACCACCAGCTTCTCCTGATTGGTATTCGCATTGCGGAAAAGCAACGGAACCGGCAGCTGGAAGAAACTCACCGACGCGTGTGACTGAGTCTGATTCAGCTTCACCTGCACCGAACTACCCACCGGGTACCATTCGACCTGGTAGGAAGGATACCCCTGGCCAGTAAACCATTGATCGAAAAAATAGGTCAGATCCTTCCCACTGGCCGCTTCCAGATGACCTTTCAGATTGGCCGTCGTTACATAACCATAAGCCAGCGCGGGGTCATTGATGTAGTTATGAACTGCCGTAAAAAACGTGGCGTCGCTCAGTATCCAACGCAGCATATACAGCAAATGCGAGCCTTTGAGGTAACTCAGGCGGTTGCTGAAAATCCGGTTCACATCGTTCACATTATCCACCCACACAGAACCGCCGGGCTGAGAAGTAATTGTGTTGATTTCGTTGGTACGCGTCGTTTTCGTGTTGGCCGGGTATTTTGCTTCTGCATAAATGCTGGCGAGGTGCGTCGCGAAGCCTTCATTCAGCCAGATATCCTGCCAGCTTCCGCAGGTAACCTTATCCCCGAACCATTGATGTCCCAGCTCGTGCGCGATGAGCGTCTCGCTCATATTGACCATGAACGAGCACGTCTGATGCTCCATTCCACCGCCCCAGCCAAATTGCACATGTCCATACTTTTCATTCTTAAACGGGTAATCGCCAAACAGGCTGCTGAACTGCACCATTGCATTGAGCGCGTTCTGCACTCCGTTTTGAAAAGTAACCTGGCTTTCGGGATAGCAATAAGTTTTGAAAGGGACATTCGTACTGCCAATCAGCACGCTATTGTCCAGCACATTGTAGTTTGTAACAGCAATAGCCACCAGGTAACTCGCGATCGCGTAACGGTGTTTCCAATACGTCCGGGTTTTGGAGCCTGCCACCGCCGTTTCGCTTTTCAGCAAGCCGTTCGAAGCAGCCTTGTAGGCAGCAGGATGTGTAATGTAAATATCCACGGAATCCGCCTTGTCGTCGAGGCCGTTTTTACACGGCCACCAGTCACGGCTGCCATAAGGCTCGCTCAGCGTCCACATCACGGGTGTTGCCGACGGTCCGTGTGTTGCTACTACGAAAGCGGCATTCGTTGGCGGCGGGGTGCCTTCATAGCTGATCGTAACCGAATCCTTTGTGCCAATACCCAGTGGACTTTGCAGCGTGATCGTCAGCGCATCTGCGGCATGTGTGAAGGCGATGTTACTTCCGTGTTGCTGCACCGAAGACACCGTCAACGCGCTCGACAAGTCGAGCGTGATACTGTTCCCAGCCGTGGTCATAACAAAATACGGCGTCACAACGCCCTTGATATTGTTCAGCGCCGGGTCCACCTCCCATTCGCAGCGGTAGTACTTCACATCGAAATTATTGGAGGCCATGACGCGCAGTCCGGGTGCATTCAGCCGCAGCCCGGCGCTTCGGCTTTCGAACACGGCAATATCGGAAGTAGAAAAATCCGCAGGAGATTCCTGGCCCATTGCCCGCACCGTGAATAGCAAAAAGAATAGCAGGAAAGGTGTTTTCATAGCGCTCAGTTAGGTGTAATTACATCACAACCAGTACACTAACTTAACCAAATTGAAAACAATTCTCTCCTATTTTCACGCCAAATGTTCAAATGGCGGCTTTCCGTCAAAGGGCGGTCAGGCTGTTACAAAATCCGATTAGCCGCTGCAAATCCTCCGCACGGGCGAAATCAATCCGGTTCTCGCGCAGGTAACGCGTGAGCTGGCGCCTGTTACGCCCGTACACATGCAGGAACGCACGCCTCGAAGCCGGATGTACAACACGGTTCTGATCGATCAGGAAGTAGGTGGTCTTCACTCTCCACCGGTGGCCGGACGCATTGTTTTCCCATTGCACGTGCCCACCATTGTTGGATATCATTTGCACGTGCGCAGCGCTCCCTTCCGAAGCAGAAAAATGCTGACCGGAATAGCTGAGGCTATTTCCTACTACTTCCGGCTGCGTCCGTGCAGCCAACTGTGTCCGTCCCGCTGCTCCTATCACTTCCATATCCGAATGCGTCTCGGTAAGAACAAACCGACGCTCTCCTATTTCGACATAGTTAATCAGATATTTACCCGTAAACAGCAGCGTATCCGACTGCGGGTTCAAAAACTGCATCTGCCCATCCCGACAATGATAGTTCAGAAGCGCATCTTGTTTTGTACCGTTCCTGAAATAAACCACCCCTTTTACGAATGCGGGAAACAAGTAAGCGGCAGACCTTTTCTCCTGCGCATTTTCACTCACCGGAGCGGCATTCCGAGGGCCGACGTTTAACGGCGCGTTCACGGATAGCGTTTGAATTAACAGAGAAGCAAGCAGTACGGTTTTCATAGCGGTTTCAGGTTAGCCATTTGTGATACAACTTCCGTATAAAAGATGTTATCCACTCATTTCCATACCCTTAAAAGTGCCCTATTTTTTGCAATAAGTTTACCGCAGTGACTTTTCCAGACTTACAAAAGACATTTTGAAGAATTTTTCTACAACATATTGTTGAAAACCCAGCAATATTCTAAATTTTTAGTAATATTAGTACTACATATACATTTCGAAACGTATATATTGCCGTTCAAACGGCCCAATAATGGCAACCAACGTTATTTAACTGATAAAAAGGCGACATCGGCACGGTTTTGGTGCCCGTTTTGGCCTACATCAAAGGAACGCATGATGGAAATCGGAACAATCAAGGCGGTACATATATTTACCCACCGACGATTATATGTTACGGCCCAGCTGGAATTGAACCTGAAAGGAGTGAATTATACATTTGGTGGGCACGATGTCTTTTTATCAGGCATGAATGGCGGCGAATCCTCAGATGCCCCGTATTTGGGTAGATTCCTGTTCCGGTGTATGCAAGTGTGCCGGGTCGACAACTGGGATAAGCTGAAAAGCTCGAAAGTACTGGTTGAAGTCCAACACGGCCGGGTCGTGGCTATTGCCGACGTCTCCGGCGAAAACTGGTTCAACCCCTCGATAGAGTTCGGGGCAATGGACCTCGAAAAAGAACAGATCGAATCAACACTTAGGGATAATTCCAAACCTTAGAACCACCTGATTCTTCCTCTTTGTAGTCGCTATTCCAGTCTCACTTCATAGTTGCCGTTCCCGCATTTCTCCGGCACAGCCAGTTCGAGGTGTTCCTTCCGGTTCACCCGCAGGTAATTTTCAATCGCCAGAACGGCGTCGTTCTCCGACTCCGCTCCCGACACCGCCAGAATCACTCCCGGTTCCAGCCGACCTGTCTCGTCAAGATTTGTTATGCTAGGCATGGTTCGTTGTTTTTTGGTTGGGAAGTGGCTTTAAAACTGTGCCAGATTATTTGACAGCAGATTTTTTCTTTATATTTGACTTGGAAACCCATTGCAGATAAGTGTTTCCGGAACGTTTCTCCATCGTTAGCCGAAAGTCCGGCCTTTTTAATCAAAGTATTATGAAGAAACAAGCTGTCACCACGCCGGGTCCCGCCGTGTTAGAAAAAAAGCGCCATTTTCAGCATATTATCCAAAAAATGATGGATGATAAAGATGCTGTTAACCGGTTCTTAGACGGCGAAATATCCGGAGAACAACTACATGCACGAGGGATTAAATTTATTAAAGCCTTATAGCTATTGGGAAACGCAATCCGGCGGCGAGGTTTCCTATCGGTTTTCTACAACAACCAGTGTCGAATACAGCTGCTACTTCTTGGATGCGTCCGGTTATTTCGAGAATTACCCGGCTATTGCCCGCAATGTGGTAACATTTGGCTTTCGTGTGGTGCAACCGACTCCATTTTTCAGGCCCCAATACGACATTCGCATCCGCGATACCATCTTTGATATACTTTATAAATCAACTTTACTGCATCCCGAACGGAGCATTTTTATCATGTTCGATACCCGGGATCGCAGGCCTCGTCATCGCAAGGTAGTATTTGGTAAATGGTTCAAAGAATTTTGCGCGATCTCGAATCTTCGTATCACCCGGTTATCCCTGACAATCCCTTCCGACGACGATTATTCTAATGTGCACATCTGCCTGTTCGTACCGTCGAGCTCGCCAGACTTAATATCCATTAAACACGCGTTCATAGATATACGCGACGAGCTCATATCAAAAGGTTATCCGCCATCCACTGACTACCAATGCAAAGAGTAAAGCCGGACACCCAAATGCCCGGCTCTGCTTCCAGTGAAGTGATCTCTTCGTGCTGCTTGCACACCCTTACGGAATTTTGCCGGGCGTTGTGGAACTGCCGGGCACGGTCGACGACGGTATGGTTGTGCTTTGAGGTACCGGCGTAGGATCGGTGGTTGTACCGGGGATGGTGCTTCTCGGCACGTTGCTATTGTTCGGGTTTGAGCCTTGCTGCAAGTTACCCGGAGTGTTGGTACGCGGTACGGCGTTCGGGTCGGTCGGGGTTACGGGAACCGTCGATGGCTGCGTCGTACTCGGCGTAGTCACGCTGCTGGGTACAGTGCTCGACGGTACGGTCGAAGGCTGCGTTGTGGGTGACGGTTGTGTTGCCGTGCTTCCCGGCCTTGCAGCACCCGGCAGGTCGGATGGTTGTACAATGGCACCTGGGACGGTTTTAGGCTGCGTCGTATTTCCCGGATAAGTCGAAGGCTGCGTGGTACTCGGAACCGTAGCCGGTTGGGTACTCGAAGGCGCAGCGGCGCCCGGCGTCGTTGCCGGCGTGGTGGTTTGTGCAAAAGCCGTGGTACTGCCGAAGGCCGCTCCTCCGATAATAGCCAATGCGATGATATTCAACTTTAAAGCTTGCATGACGATCTATATTTAGTTGATGAATCTTTTTTCGTTACGTGGTCGTATTCGGAAAAGAATCGTACCAGAAGCATCCTGGCAGGCATCCAGTTTGCAGCCGCCCTTACGCATTTCGGGGGCGCTCAGTTTGTCTCAAACACCCCCGAAAATAGACGCTTTTACACTCTTTCTTTCCACGATTTATTCGTGAGTTTTGTATAAAACTAAATCCAGAAACGAATGGAAAAGCAATTGGACACCATGGCCAGCCGTTTGGAGGAAAGCCTCGCCACCCACCGGATCGTATCCCAGGAAGAATGGACGAAAGCGAGGAAGGATCTGCTCAAAAAGGAAAAGGAACTTACCCGCCTCAACGATGAACTTGCCCGTCAGCGACGGGAGCTGCCCTGGGTGAAGGTCGACAAATCCTATATTTTCGACAGCACCGAGGGAAAACTCTGGTTATCCGACCTTTTTTACGGCAAGAGCCAGCTGATCGTATACCATTTCATGTTCGCCCCGGAATGGGAAGAAGGTTGCCCGGGCTGTTCTTTTCTTTCCGACCATATCGACGGTGCCAACCTCCATTTGCAGCACCACGACGTCTCGGTGGTAGTCGTCTCCCGCGCCCCTCTCGAAAAGCTCCTTGCTTTCAAAAAGCGGATGGGATGGAAATTCAACTGGATATCATCCTATGGCAGCGATTTTAATTACGACTACCATGTATCGTTCACCAGCGAGCAGCTCAAAAACGGCACGATTTACTATAATTTCGAATATGCCAAGCACGACGAAGGCACCGAATCACCGGGAACCAGCGTGTTTTACAAAGACCGGGCAGGCAACATTTTCCACACCTATTCCAGCTATTCCCGAGGCGGCGATATCCTCATCGGCGCACATAACTACCTCGATCTCACCCCCAAGGGGAGAAATGAAGACGGTACTATGGACTGGATGCGCCACCACGACAAATATGAAGATTTCAAAGGCGATCAGGGCAGCTGCTGCCATTAACAGCAGTTTACCCCTCCTGTTACGCTACGTAATGGTCAGAATACTCGAAGCGCTCCTGAAACTAACAGGAGCGCTCTAACTTCCTTTTGCCTCCCCTTCCTCCCTTTCCTCCTTTCTCCCCTTCCTCCCCTTCCTCCTTTCTCCCCTTCCTCCCCTTCCTCCTTTCCTCCTTTCTCCCTTTCCTCCATCACAATAGTAAAACGCAATGCAAAATGCCTTTACAGCATGAGAATCAGTGATATCTCATACATCCTAAACCTTACGAAGAAGCATTGCTTCACCCTTTTATGTTTGGAATTAATCAACTCCAAAAACACAGGAAGAGCCTGATCATTCTTCCTGCTATCGCTGCATTTGCCGGACTGGTAGCCTATCAGAACCGGGAACAAACCGACCGCTCCTGGGGCATTTACAAAGCCGACGCCGCGAGTACCAGCTACTCCGCTCTGGATCAGATCAACACCACTAATGTAGGCCGCCTGCAACTCGCCTGGACGCATCCCTACAAGGATATGAAGGACGGCAGCCGTGCCGGCAGCAGCGAATGCAACCCGATTATCGTCGACGGCGTGATGTACACCACATCCGCGAAACACTGGGCCTATGCCATTAACGCTCAAACCGGCGAGGAGCTATGGGCGTTCGACCCGTTCGATGGAGCGGAGGGCGGCGGAGTAAGCCGCGGGGTTACCTATTGGGAAGATACGGGGCAATCCGGCACGCCGGATAAACGTATCCTCTTCACCGGAGGCGATAATCTTTTCGCGCTCGACGCACGTACGGGCAAACCCATTCCGGAGTTTGGGGAGAATGGCCGTGTGAGCATGAATATCGGCCTTCGTGATGATCCGGCGACTATTTCGGTCATACCGACTTCGCCCGGTATCGTTTACAAAGATTTGCTGATTATGGGCGCCGAAGTTTCCGAACTGTACGGCGCTCAGCCCGGTTATATCCGCGCTTATAATTGCAAAACCGGGAAACTGGAATGGACCTTCCACACTATCCCGCTACCCGGCGAGCCCGGTTACGAAACCTGGCCCAAAGACGCCTACAAATATGCAGGGGGCGTCAACGATTGGGCCGGAATGAGCCTCGACACCCGCCGCGGCATTGTGTTTCTCGCATTGGGTTCACCATCCTACGACTTTTACGGGGCCGACCGAAAAGGCAATAATCTTTACGGCAATAGTGTGGTGGCCCTCGATGCCGCAACGGGCAAGTACATCTGGCATTACCAGCTCGTCCACCACGATTTGTGGGACTACGACCTGCCCGCACCGCCTAATCTGGTAACCGTCAACCGCGACGGAAAACAGATCGACGCCGTCGCTCAGGTCACCAAGCATGGGTTTGTATTCGTTTTTAACCGCGAAACCGGCGAGCCGCTGTTCCCGATCGAGGAACGGAAAGTGCCGGCCTCCCGCATACCGGGAGAAGTCGCATCCCCTACCCAGCCCTTTCCATTAAAACCGAAGCCATTTGCCCGGCAATGGATGACCGAAGCGGACCTGACGCATTACACCGATGCAGGCCACGATTCGATCGCCAAGAAATTCCGTTCAATGCGTTACGAAGGTTTGTTCACCCCGCCCGATCTCAAAGGCACGTTGATGCTCCCTGGCTCCCGCGGCGGTGCGGAATGGGGCGGTGCCGCATACGACCCGGCTTCCACCGTGCTTTTTATCAAATCCAATGACTCCCCTGAGATCCAGTCGATGAAAAAAGTGGACCTGGAACAGGAGGCCAAAGACCAGACGGTTTACGATCAGGGCAAGACATTATATATGACCTATTGTGTGGCTTGCCACGGCAAGGACAAAAATGGCGATGAACCGAATTACCCCTCGCTCATCGGTCTGCGTAACCGTATGACGCGCGAAGCTGCACTCGACAAAATCAAAAAAGGAGGCGGCAAGATGCCTGCATTTGCCTCAGCGATCAAAGGAAAGGAAAAAGGCATGATCGCATTCCTGTTCGACCGCCCGCAAAACTCAGCCAAAGTAACCAAGCAAGAAACCGGCCAAACCCTAAAGGGAGCCGATAAATACCTGAATCTAACTGCCTATGGCCATTTCCGAGACCCGCAAGGGAATCCGGCATTGCGCCCACCCTGGGGGACACTCAATGCGATCAACCTCAGCACGGGCGACTACGAATGGCAGATTCCGCTCGGTAATGACGAAAAGCGCCAGGAAAACGGAGGACCCGAAACCGGCCAGGAAGGCTCTGCCGGACCTATCGTCACCGCCGGTGGCCTGATCTTCATCAGCGGCACCCAGGACCGCAAACTGCGCGCATTCGACAAGAAAACCGGCAAGCTCGTCTGGCAAACCACCCTCCCGGGCGTCGCCAACGCAACCGCCTGCACATACATGAGCGGCGGCAAGCAGTACGTGGCACTGTCCGTCGGCGGCACGAAGGGAAATCCATCAGGGTCGGTGATGGCTTTCAGGTTACCGTGACACGATCATGTGGGCAAGACTCTCCGCTTTCATGTCTGTTTTGATTTTTTGCCAAAACTATCTACCTTTACTATACAAATGATAGTAATATACAAAAGGTTAGTAATAACCTTTTGGTTAGCAAAAAATCAATATGGCATTCACTCATCACAACGGAGAAAGGCCCAGCCCGGCGCAATGCTACAATAAACTCAATGCGGCAGGTGATGCACTATATGTCATCGGGGGCAAATGGAGATTACGGATCATCATCGCGCTTTCCGAAGGGCATAAACGATTCAATGAAATCCAGCGTGCGATGAACGGCATATCGGCGCGGGTACTCTCCAACGAATTGAAAGAACTGGAAATCAACGGATTCGTCACGAGAAAAGTGTATACCGACTTCCCGGTCTCGATTGAGTATGAACTGACGCCTTACAGTGACACGCTGTCTCCGGTGATCGAGTCGCTGATCAACTGGGGAGAAATGCACCGCCAACGGATCATGCACGCAGAGAAATCGGAAGAAAAAAACGCTACTGCTCTGGCAGAGATACTGTAATGTGCCACATATCGCCCGAATTACTCACTTTTTCCGTCCCCCACACTCCGGGGCCGCCGTCAGGTCGCAGGTAGACATTGAACACCAGTGTGCTGATCTGTGAGCCTTTAACGAGCACACTACCGCAAGCCGCGCCACTATCGCAGTTGCCGGTGATCGGTGTTTTGGAATGCAGTATTTTCGTTTTCGTCATGTCGATCTGCATTTCTTCACTGCCCGACAGCTTCGTCAGGCTCAGCGATGGTGTTTGCAATTCAAGCTCAGTTGCGAAACCGAGGCGTTTATCACTGAAATTAGTGGTTGCACCGAGGCCGATGAACGAAATCACCGGATCGTCCACCGGCTTGCTGAATTGCAGCCGCAGTTTCCCGTAATAGTAACGGCTGGTATCGGCCCTGGGCGCATTGGCAGTGAGCAGTGGCTTCGCTGAGAGAAATATTTGCAATCCCGCATTCATAAAGAGATTGACCCCTTTCCCCATGGGCCCCTGCGGATGGGCTGTGAAGATTTTCCGCGCCGTATCGGCATAATAGTAGTTGGTATTGATCACCGGTACCGAACGCACATGCGTGCTGCTAGCGCCCGATGCTGCACCGAAAGTCATGCCCGTTACGTGCTGGGGCACATTAATGTACAGCTGATCATCGAAACTGAACGTGACCGACAACTCCGATTTCAGCTTCTGGAAATAAATCCCCTCGTCGGTACTTCCATTTTTATTGTAAAAGAAAGACATGGTCTGAGGAATGGAAGTAGGCCCTTTCGGAACTGGCAGCGGATAGCTGTTATTGACACCGTCCTGAACCAGCTCGTAGGTACTCAGCACATTCGCCCCCTGGCCGAGGGAAGTGCTGACGGAGCCGGCGATGAGAACGCATGTGAGCACCGACCTTAATGATGATAATGAGCATGTTAGCATGTGTAGAAAATTAAGATACGTTGAGACAAGTGCCGGCAATATATCATTTATGAATGAAGGCGCCCACTGATCCTGGCGCACAGTTCACATTTTAACTGGATAGTTCAAGTTTATCTCCACATCTTACCATCCAGCGCGTCAAAAGTCTGCAACATCAAACTAAGTAATTGATTATTAATTAAATGTAATGCCTGCATTATTTTTCCTCATCAGGAAGAGTTTACGGCTGATGCTGTTTTTTTTATGGCATGTCCTTTACCAAAACGTTTCGTGCCCACTCGCGATCTGAATCACGCCATCCGTTTTTTAATAACTGTCAATCCAAAGGGCTGTCCTGGACGTAAGTGGTGTATCAAACTACATAACTCAATCACGTTCCTATGAAATTACTCGACTTTTGCCCGAGGCCGGTAGTTACTGCCCTTGCCTTCATCCTTTTGCTCTCGATGTATTCCTGCGACGATCACCGCGTACCGCCCGCCGGCCCATCACTTCCCGACAGGATTTTCTACGCATTGTCGGATAACAACCAGCTACACGAGATCAACATCCGAAACACCGCTGCACCGTTGCGCTCATTTGCCATAACCGGCCTCGAACAGGGCGATATGCTCAAAGGGATCGACTTTCGACCCGCAACAGGACAGTTGTACGCGATCAGTTCGATGAACAACCTTTACCAGGTAAATACCAAATCCGGCGATCAGGAAGGGAAAGCCACCCGCATCGGTAGTGCACCCATTGCCGCCGTGCTGAACGGCCACGTGGGTTTCGACTTCAATCCGACCGTCGACCGCATCCGCGTGGTGACGACTTCCGCCCAAAATCTACGTCTGCACCCTGAAACCGGCGCCATTGTTCCGGGTGATTCGCCATTGAATGGTTACGCTAACCCGATGATCGGCGCGGTAGCCTATACTAACAGTCGCGCAGGCGTTACGGCCGCTCCCGGGGGCGCTGGGACGACGCTTTATGACATTGACCCGAATACCGATATGCTGTATATACAAAACCCGCCCAATCCCGGTGGTTTGGTTCCGGTTGGCCCGCTGGGATTGAACATCCAGGAAATAGGCGGTTTTGATATTTCTCCCGACGTAAGCCCTTCGGACGTTTACCCTATTGCCTCCGTAAAATTCGGCGATAAATGGGAACTGGATTTCGTAGATCTGGCTACCGGAAAACTCCAGAAGCTGGGGGATTTCCCGACCAATGTGAATATAACAGGAATCGCCATTCCGCCGCTACCGGTGGCCTATGCATTGACCGACAGCGGCATGCTGAAAATCTTCAACCCGGAAAACGGCATGGAGTACGGCACCAAGGCAATCCCGGCCATTCCTGGCGTAACATTACAAGGCATCGACATCCGGCCGGCCAACGGCAGGTTGTACGCATTGGGCGACAACAGCAAAATTTACGGCATCGACCTCGGCAGCGGAGCTATTACTGAACTGGCAAGTCTGAAACTGGCAGACAACACCCCCGTAATGCTCAGCGGAACCTATTTCGGCGTCGATTTCAATCCGGTAGCCGACCGTCTGCGTGTGGTGAGCGACAATGGGCAGAACCTGCGCATCAATGTGAATGATGGTGTCACAATCGTGGATCAACCGCTCAAAATCGGTATGGCCGGTCCTACCCCGTTCATTACTGCGGTAGCATACACCAACAGCTACCCGGGCACAACCGCCACGACACTCTTCGACATTGACAGCCAATCCAACACGCTATACATACAGACACCACCAAACAACGGCGTTCAAACCGATCCTAAGCCGCTCGGCATCGACGTGGCCCCGGGCATCGGCTTCGACATCGGTAATGTTTCCGGCAAAGGGTACGGTCTTTTCACCGTAGCAGGCACCACCAGCTTCTACACCATCGACCTTTCATCCGGCGCCACTACGCATAAGTTTCCATTCAGCGGGCCGGTTAAGGGGCTGGCGGTTGGATTTGGATTGTAGGTTTTCGGGAATTTGAAAGCAGCCGCCGTCCGGCGTTAACGGGCGGCGGCTGTTGTTCTAAGATGCGCTACCGCGGCTCCGTAAAAGCTTCCTGGACGTAGATGTTTGAGAGAATGAACTTACAGTTAGTGTAGGTAATGGTGTCTACTGACTCCCTACCATGTTGGCGCTTATTGATCCGCACAAATCTTGCCGCTAGGTGCCCCTGCATCTCATTCTTCTTGGAATCGTAGTACAAGACTTTGAAATTGTTCGACGGGCCTTCCACAAGCCTGTAAATATCCATCCGGACATCGTCCCCGGGATAAGAGCTAACATTCAGGCTGGCAGTGATTGAATCCAAAGCGCATACCATGTTTTTGCGATGGCTAACCGTGCTGTCGGTCAGCGAATAACTACCGGATTTGGTATGAAAATAATTCAGATACAAAAGCTGATATTCATCTTCTTGAATTTTTCTCACCAAAGCCAGCCCTATCACGTCGCCCTCACAAAGATCTTGCCGCACGATCGCACCATTCCAAACCGCCATCCCCGTTTTGAAGGGCACACCATTTACTTCGCCCATAAACACCTGATTTACCATATGTGGCTTTATGGGTGGCTCTTTTTCACAGGATAGCAAGCCGGAAAGAAATAGTATAAGAATATAACTGTGTCGTTTCATCATTTTAATAGGCTATATCCATGCAACGGGTCATTTAAGACCTGAATGTCGGAACGAATCTATAATGGTTTGAAAAAGCTAGTAACAGTCGCCCGTTTGGGTTCAGGCGACTGTATCTCCTATGTAAATCCCCTACCGTGGCTCGGTGAAGACTTCTTGGACGTGGATATTTGAGAGAATAAATTTGCTGTTTGTATACGTAATCGTGTCTACTGCCTCTCTCGCATGCTGGCGTTTATTAATCCGCACAAACCTTGCTCCGAACAACCCCTGCATCTCATTCTTTTGGGAGTCATAGTACAAAACCTTTAAGTAGTTCCATGGTCCTTCGAGAAGCCGATAACTGTCCATCGAGACATCGTCTCCCGGGAATGAATCGAAACTTAAACTGGTTGTGATCGAATCCAAGGTGCAAACCTGCTTGTCGCGATGACTATTGGCACTGTCAGTTAATACGTAGTTTCCTGGTTTGGTATGAAAAAAATTCAAATGCACGATCGCATATTCGTCGTCATCAATTTTCCTAACCAAACTCATGCCTATCACGTGCTTATCACACATATCCGTCGTTATAGAAGCACCATGAGAAACCGTCATCCCGATTTTGAAAGGCACCCCATTTACTTCGCCCATAAATACTTGATTCACCATCCATGGATCCATAGGGGGCTGCTTTTCACAGGACAGTAGGCCTGAAAGCAATAGTGTAAGTAGATAGCTGTATCGTTTCATGGCTTTGATGCGGGTTGGTATATGACCTTTTTTCGAATAACCTGACTCCCAAATTGTGCGGTTACGATGTATACTCCTTGCGCCAGCCCCTTGTCCGCCAAATCGAGCGCAATCACATTTCGCCCCGCAGAACACCGAAAAATTTGCCTTTGAACGTGCACTCGTCCACCAAGGTCTACTAAGCTAACACCAACCTCCGTAGCTTTTTCGGCACTAAAAATGAGCTCCACCCGACCGGAAGTGGGATTGGGTTGCACGACAGCTTCTCCACTTTCAATTTCAAGTGAATCATTCTCCTTTTGTCCTTCTCGATATCCGCCGTTAGGATCGTCGTCTACCCAGATTTGCATCCAGTTCTCGACGGTCTGTCCGTCCGAAGAAGTAATCTTCAATTTCAGATAAAACTGATGGTTTCCATTGTGGTACAATCCGACGTTATGAAATTCTCCCGTATCATTGCCCGAGTAGTTAATACCATCGGTAGATTCCTTCCACAAGTAGGTGTAAGGTGCCTTTCCACACCTTGCAACGGCCTCATACGTATAGACCTGATATTCATACCCGCTCGACGGCCCATAAACCCAACCGTTCAGGACATTGGGCTCGGGGCGAAACGCCTTCACAATCGAGGCTTTGTCATTCATCACCTTCGCGTTGTTGTGGGTGGCATCCCCCATTGGTGAACCTGCAAAGGTTTTGTTCGGGTTAGAATAGTAGAAGATTTTACTTCCCGGCGCAGTCCCGCTCGCTACTAGCGTATTGACGCCAGAGAATATATATCCCTGCGCATACGGTAATCCGAAATTTTCATTCTCGTGATTACACCCAAACAAGTGGCTTAGCTCATGCGCTCCAATTACCGGGATGTTTGGGTTCGACAAGCCTACAATTGCAAAACTTCGGCTACTATTAGGATGGTGATAAATGGTTGGGTCCGGAACTCCTCCCGCTTCTTTGTGTCCCTCCCAGCAGAACAATAATACAAGGTCTGCTTTATGTTGATTGCATAAGTTCTGCACGGAAGCGGTATTACTCAGAGCCAGGGCGTCAATTAGAATATTATTATCCTTACTTAAGAAAGTAGTCTGTGCCACCCCAGCCAGTTCTATAAGCGCAGTACCCGCCACCCCGCTATTTGTTACCGTCTGATTGAAAACATCAATGGTATTGTACGCATGGTTGCTGGCCGAAACCGGGCTCACATTGTTGCCATACAGAAAGAGCACCCGAATGCTACTCGTACACGGCTCGATCTTCGCATTGTCGCCCGGCTTTCTTCCACTTTTGTCTGGATCAACCTCGGGTTGGATTTTTTGCATTGCCGAGCCAATCCCAGATCCGCAAAAGTTTGCTTTACCGGCATCGTTTTCATGTCCCAGCAAAAGCTGACCATCATCGCCCAGGTCGCAGATTTCATAGGAACGCTCCGGTCCCTGGATTATGCCTCCCTTCATGCCGCTGCGGGAGGTGAGTAGTACGGATAGCAGGCTCTCCCCAACCGTTCCGTACACCTTGTAATTCTCCGCATCGGAGTATTCAATGGTTTTGATGTGGACTTCATATTGCTCCCCGGTGCCCGGGATCGTAATCGTCAGGCGATTATTGGATAGCGCTTCCGCAATGGGCCGCATTTGCACTATAATCGTTTCTCCCGAATACCGCCTGTTGTTAGTCAGGCCGTCGTACCGCTCTTTGCCGTTTCTGGAAAGGCTTTCATAATCCGGCTTCCCCGGCAATAGCAGATCTTTGGATTCCTGCGCCCAGGCGCGTGTGAGCGATGCGCACGCAATGGTTATGCAGCCCAGCCATACCGCAAAAACGCGGAAACGCAATACGCAATCATTTGTTCGAAGAAAGTCCATACGCATACCTGTTCTGTTTAAGTTCCAGAAAAAACATATCGAGAAGGACCCGTAGCGAGCCACGGCAGGAACGGAGTAGGTATGTGCCCGGCTATACGCCGACCATTGTTCTTCGAATTAAATGGATATTTTTTTCAAACCAATTGGGAAGGGAACGCCGATGATCAAGTAACCGGGATGAATTATCAAGCAACGTTATTTTGCCTTTTATGACACTTTTTCCTGCAAAATCTTCACCACGCTTTCCTGTAACGGTGGATGCAAATCGGCAAGCAGCCACCAGGTATGTATTTTGGCACCGGCATCGACCAGCTTCCGGACTACTTCGAGATGGTGTTCGCGTGCGCCCTCGTGAGCCGTGGCCCAAAGTGTCTGGTCAAGCACCGTGCCGCCAAACTCATTGCGGGCTTCAAGCGGGGCTTTGCGCGAGAGCAGCAGGTCCATCACTTCGGGGTAGCCGAAATAGCCCGCCCAATGTAATGCAGTCCAGTCGCGATGGTCTTTAGAAGCAGGGCTCACGCCCTTTTCGAGCAGGAAGCGAACGGTTTCCACCCGGTTGAGCATAGCGGCCCACACAAATGCAAGCGCGAGGTTGGCTTCGGGTGTCGGGGCGATTTTCAGCCATTCCACGCGGGTTAGCGGCGCGTCGGCTTTCAGTTTGCCGTCGTCGCCGAGATAGCCCGCGAGCTGAGCCGTTTTTCCCATCGCGGCGGCAGTTACCACGCTATCCACCCTGGCGCCTCTCTTCACCAGCACCTCCGCCGATTTTGGATAATGAAAGTAAATGGCCGTCATCAGCGGCCCGCAATCGTCGCGGACACCGTTGATCGCCGCACCATAATCCAGCAGCTTTTCCGCCAGCGCCGTTTGCAGGCCTGCCTGGGAGGGGTGCGCGCTCGATACTAGTAATTCCAGCGTCGTACCCCATTTGGTATCGTAGGTATTCGCCAGGGCATCAGGCACTGCCCCTGCCGCGAGTAGCGTCTCTGCAACGTCGAGCCCGTTCTGCGGGGTTACCTGCCTGAAATTCTCCGTCCCGTTGGCAGCGACATAATGCAGCAACGTAGCCTTGTGCCCGCGCGACGAGCGCTCGTGTACAATGGCAGGATTCGCTTCCAAAAGGGATTTCAGCAGGGGCAAATCTCCCTGCACAACGGCGTCTACTGCCTGTTCGAATTTCGCAATCTGCGATCCGGGCTCTTTCAGGTCGGCCATATGCCGCAGAAACGCCGGCCAGTCCTCGAAACCATGCTCTCTGGCCACCACTGCCCGGGCATCATCAAGACCGAAATTGGTATCCGGGCGGTTTAGCTGCGTTAGTCGCTCCGGTTCGGGATGGTATTTCCGAATGTATTTAACAGAATCTTTATGGACGGACCGGCAGGCATCTGCCAACGCCGCGGCTTGCTTTTCGTAATATTCCGGGGCCGGATCGGTTGTGAGAGGGATGATATCGGTCGTGTTCATAAGTTCGGTTTGGTAGCAGCTGAAACATAAGACAATTAGTGTGTTTTTGAATAAAATACAAAATCCGGTTACTGACCGTATCCGCATTGCTTCCACGCATCTGAAATCAGAAAAGGCACCGGCCTTTTGAACGGACCAGTGCCTTCTCGCATTGTCTTTGCCGCTTCCTGATTCACCGAACCACGAACGACCATTTAAGGCCTATCTATCTGTCTACGGTGATATGTTTTTGCATTTCAACCTTCCCGTCGGGGCCAGTGACCGTGAGCACATAACTGCCAAGCGGCAACGCGTTCGTCGCCACTTCCATCTGTTTACCGGTGGCGGTGGTGCGCTTCACGGTTCGTCCGGCGCTATCACGGATCAGAATGATTGCGCCGGGCTGGATGTTTTTAAGGACGACGCGCTCACGTGCCGGGTTCGGAAATACAATGGCTGCCTCGTTTCCTGCCCTTGTGATCGACTTCATCGAGGAAAAGCTGATTGTACCATCAGTATCAACCTGGCGGATCCGGTAATAGGAAATTCCCGGAAGCGGTGTGGTGTCCAGGAAGTCGTAATGCTGCTCGATGGATGCATCACCTTTTCCTTTTACCTTACCCAAAGCTTTGAAATTCCGTGCGTCGGCACTTCTTTCGACTTCAAAGTAATCGTTGCGTACCTCTTCGGACGTAGACCAGCCCACACGCACTGCGGATTGCTCCACTTCCTTCAATTCCAATTCTTTAAATGTCACAGGAAGTACTGCACAATCTTCCGTTGAAATGGAGGTGATGTTGGCGTCCATCCAGGCCAAATGACCGAGCAGCCAGGTTTTCAGGTACTGGACCTCCTTCGCATAGGTATTACCGGGCAATGTATAATGCTCGTTGAACATCACGGCCGTTTCGAGGATATTCCACTTCGAAAAATTACGTTGCATAGCATTCTGTGCCGTCAATTCGGCCTGCTTCTGGTCGATAAAAGCGGAGATCGATGCGTCGCTCCACTGCGTCTGCCGGAGTTGCTGGTAACGGCCCATGAGTTTACCTTTGAAGTAACAGTCGGTAAGCAGGCGCGCAGGCCAGAAAACAGTCATAGGCGGACGATCCGTACAATAGATATTGAACTGCCAGGCCCAGGACCCCGTCGGCAGCACCGAAAGCTCGTAGCACCACTGCTGGTTCCCCATTGATTTGTCAAAATCCCAGGGGGCCCCCATGACGATCTGGCCGCCTTCGTCGTTCCGCTGTTTGTACAGGAACGTGCTCGCCCGCCAGTTGTCGGAGTTCTTGGTGATTTCCTGCAACAGCAGATAATCGATGGCCGCATCTTCGTCCAGGAGCGGACGGTAACCGTTTACGGCATCCTTGTAATTCGGCCCTGCCAGTATCTGCTCGAAATTATCAATGTGGTTTTTGATGTAGTTGAACTGCAAATCCCGGTTCGCAATGTTGGTATAGTTGTGCAGCTTGGGATATTCAACATGGAAAAAAGGATGCGGCTGTGCAGGCGCATTGTTGCCGGCAAAACCCGATGTCCATTTCATGTCTTCATCTTCCCCCACCTGCAACAGATAGCCTCCGTTGATTTTGGTGGGATCAGTGTCTGTTTCGGATAGCTTTTTGATATTGATCCGATTGGAATTCCGTTTGACCTTTTCCATCAGAATATACACCCCGTGGTAGGACATTCCGCCGATTTCATTCTTAAACACCTCCACATAACGCGTCCGCGGCGAGTAGCGGCCCGTGCGCGTGTACATTTCATGCGCAAACACATCACGGATGAACGATTTGTCGCCATAGCAGGCATTCAGTACCCAGTCCGATTCGGCGGGCATACCGAGCAACGAAGCGTCCACGCCATTGCCGCCGGCGTCCCTGATTTCGACGCTGTAAGATTTTTTGTCCCAGAAAATAGAGGTGTTCCCACGGATTTCAATGCCGATATCACTTTGAAACTGGAACACGTTCGAGCCGGAGTTAATGTCGTACGAGTGAATACCACTGCCGTTCGGTTGGGTAATCTTGAATGATGCGGTGATTTTGTTGTCGTTCTCGATAACCGCGCCATTCGTATTGATCACAACAATGGGCAGGTTCGACGTGATAGAGGTTTGGGCAAGGCTGGTGACTCCGTAAAGTATCAGCATTAAACAGCCGGTGCAACGGATCCGGAGAGCTTGTAGAATAGAGGCCATAAACGAACGTTGATTAACTTAATGATTTATTAATATATAAATATAAAAAGTTAACAATCGCTTCACATTGAGGCAGAAGAGTTTCTACTAAGCGGTCACTCTCAAGAACCCGCCTTGCCCAAAGAATTTCATCCTCCGTATACATTAAAAGCGACCAGATGCTTCTTGAAAATCGCTTCGAAGCGGTCGGCGTCCTTGTCCTGCTTTGCCCTCCGGCATTCCCGGACGATGCTTTGCAGGATGAAAAGATCGGTATTCACATCGCGGCTACGCCCATTGTCCTTTTCCCTGATCCATGAAAGATTCTCATCCGAACGGATGGCCATCGCACGCGCGGAATCCAGCGCCTTTTCATTTTCTCCCACATCAAACAACACCCCGATAAAACCCGCGGAAATCTGATCGTACGGAATGGTGTCGTCGGGCATGACGGCCATCCCCTTGTCCACAACCTTCCGGGCCTTGTCGATCCTGTTCTCGGCAATGAGCTGCTGTGCGAGCCGCAGGAACGAAAGCCTCGCCGTAATCACCGGCGCCCCCCGGTAGGTATCATCGTAGTACACTTCGGGATTGTCCGTTTCCCGCCATTGCATATTGTTCATCATGTTGTTGTACATGATGTCGGAATTGACGTAACCGTCCGACGCTCCCGGCACTCGCACGGGCAGCAAGCGGTAGGCATAGCCTTCGAGCTGAAGGTATTTCTGCAATCCAAGGTTATGCGACGAACCCATGGTCGACGAGAAATACACCGGTCGTTTCCAGTTATTGCTCGAAATAATATCCAGCATCACCAGATCGCCTTTCAGCAAGTCGGTTTCGCCGATTTTCCAGCTCATAGAGTCACTCAGATACGGCACCAGCTCACTTTTGACAATATTCATTTTCTTCACCTCCTTCGTATCCACGGGCAGAAACAGCGTCGCCGATGGCAGGATCGAAGTCATATCACCGCTGGTGAGCGGTACCTGGATCGCCTTGTTGTCCTGGCGGATCAGGTCGAGGTATTCTTTCAGGTTAATACCCTCTTTCACAGAAGGTATCTCGTAGAAGGGCAGATATTCATTTTTACCCAACTGATAGTTCCCCGAATCCAGCGAAAGCGGCAATGCATCCGACTGGTTGATCTTCCGTTTCAGTTGCTCGATGTACCAGTCAGCGCCCAGGAACGTCTGCACGCACACACGCACATCGGTCCTGAAACCCTCCACTTCCTGCACGTACCACAATGGAAAGGTATCATTATCCCCACCGGTAAACAGGATCGCATTCGGTGCGCAGGAGTTGAGCAGGTTACGGGCAAAATCTACGGAATGGTACCGGTCGGCCCTGTCGTGATTATCCCAGCCACGCGCCACCATGATTGCCGGAACGGAAAAACACACAAGCCCCGCGATTCCGGCACGCAATGCTGGTTTTTGAATAAGCTTTTCCAGAAACTTCGCCGCGGCCATCACGCCGAAGCCAATCCACATGCAGAAAACATAGAACGACCCCACGTAAATGTAATCGCGCTCGCGCGGCTCGGTCGGCGGAGAGTTGAGATAGATCACGAGCGCTACGCCTGTGAGAATGAACAGAAATCCCAGCACCAGCAGGTCTTTACGCCGGTGATAGTACATGTACATAATACCTGCGATCCCCAGCAGGAACGGCAGCATGAGAAAGTTGTTATGCCCGCGGTTGTGCCCAATGCTTTTCGGGAACGAATGGCTGGTTTGCCAGGGCATCAGAATACCTGCCCCTTCCCTGTCGCTTTCGCGCCCGACGAAATTCCACAGAAAATACCGCCAGTACATGTGGCCAAGCTGATGCGAAAACAGGTAGGACAGGTTGTGCCGCATGGTAGGCTTCTGCCCCTCTGCCACGCCGGTCATTTGCTGGTACAACTGCGGATGCCCCGGATTGGAACTGTACATCCTTGGCAAGAGCATTTTGCTGCCCGGCTCATATTCATATACCGGCTTGTAGTCGATCAATACATATTTACCATCTTTTTTGGCGTAAACAGGCGCCCCGCGCTTCTGGCTGACGGGCCTCGAAACAAACGAAGGCCCGTACAGCAGCGGGCGGCTCTCGTACTGTTCCCTTTTGAGGTAGTACACAAACCGGAGGACATCGCTGGGATTGTTCTCATTGATGGGCGTGTTGTAGCCCGACCGCACCAATACCAGCGAGTAGGAGGCATAACCTATGAGGATAAACGCAAGCGAAAGCAGTCCCGTATTCAACAATGCGCGGTGGGTGCGGTGCGAAAAACGTATCCCCCAAACAAGCCCGCCCAAAAAGAGGATCGTGAAAAATGCAATGCCCGTGTTGTAAGGCAGGCCCAGCGAGTTGACGAAGAAAATCTCGAATTTCCCGGCAAGCTCGGGCAGCCCCGGAATAATACCGGCATTGATGATGCCCAGAATCAAAAGACCGGATAGAAATGCGATTGACGCACCCAAAAAGCGGGGTTTCGGGTATTTCTTGAAATAATACACCAATGCCAACGCCGGTATGGTCACGAGGTTCAGCAAATGAACACCGATAGAAAGCCCCACCAGGTAAGCGGTGAGGATCAACCAGCGGTTTGCCGCTGCGGGGTCGTCGATGGATTCCCATTTAAACACGGCCCAGATCACAATGGCGGTAAAAAACGACGACAAGCCGTAAACCTCAGCTTCCACGGCCGAGAACCAGAACGAATCCGACCACGCATAGGCGAGCGCGCCCACCACCGCTGCGCCCGTCACGAGCAAGACGTCTGCGGTGTTACCATCCTCTGGCTTCTTCCCTACCAGTTTCCAAGCAATCAAACTGATCGTTTTGAAGAGAAAAAAAATGGTAAACGCGCTGCTCAGCACGGAAACCATATTGACCCAGTAAGCCACTTTCATGACGTCGCCGAGGGCCAGCAAGGCAAACAGCCGTCCGATCAATAAGAAAAGCGGTGCGCCGGGTGGATGTGGTACCTGCAATTTGAATGCGCAGGCGATGAACTCGCCGCAGTCCCAGAAGCTGGCGGTCCGCTCCATGGTGAGGACGTAGGTGATCAGGCTGACAGCCAACACGGCCCACCCCGCCAGATCGTTCCATTTTTTTAAGGAAATCATGTTTGAAGGTGTTTTGGATGAAGGACCAAAACTATTCAACACGATACACGGGCGTTGCGCCGCCGCTCTTAAAAAAAGTTAACAAAAGTAGCTGATAATGAAGCTTTAACTTTATTTAACAGGACACGAACCTGAGCAGCCAGCCTTCGTCAGAAAAGCAGGGAAATGCAATAAATAAGTGAGCTCCAGAGTAGCGAACCCGCGGTAATGGTAATGATAACACCACACAGAAACGGCAATTCAGCTGATTTTGAAAGTTTTACCGATCTTTCCATTCTAAATAACAACTTTTTATGATAGAGGTCTAAGCCCTGCGACATGCCTGTTGCAGTTCCATCAGTAAAAGTAAATATTCAAAATGAAATGGTAAGTAGTCTGACTTTAATTGTAGTTTACTAATATATCGACGGCATTTAGTAGCACTTCTACGCACATATAGTACAATTTCAATCAGCGATTTACTCAGCTGAATCCGGTCTTGCGTCGCTTGTATATTTCGACCTTCTTAAACAGCTCCAGAATGTTCGTCACTTCCAGTTTTTCGAAGATCCTCGCCTTGTAAGTCGACACCGTGCTTTCTTTAATATTGAGATCGATCGCAATGTCTTTCGTCCACTTGCCGGTGAGCAGCATGTCCATGATTTCCAGCTCACGGTTCGAGAGGATTTCCAATGGACTTTCCTTGCTCTCGCGTTCGAGAAGCGTGTTATTGACGAGCTGGTCCTGGATTACATTGCTGATATAGGTCCCACCCGCGAGCACCGAAGTGATCGCCTTTTCCAGTTCTTCGTTCGAGGTATCTTTGGGCAAATAGCCGTTTGCGCCGGCCTTAACATAGTGAATCGCGTACAATTCTTCATCCTGCGAGGAGAATATCAGGATCTTTACCTTGTTCTGAATGTCGCGGATCCTGCCGATCATATTAAAAGCTTCCCCACCCGGAATTTTGATATCCAGGATAACAAGATCAAAGAATCTGGATTGGAGAAGTTTGAGTGTTTCACTAAAAGTAGCTGCCTCGATAACCGTTACCGAGGGTAAAAAATCTTCAATCAGCATTTTAACGCCCATTCGCACAATGGAATGGTCTTCTACCAGCAAAACTGTTTTCATTCAATAATACCTTTACTTCAAATCAGTTTTAAAAGTAGTTTAATATAAATGAAATTTTGTGTAGAAAATTGACTACACTTAAATTATTTTGAAAAAATAATGTGAACGGAAGTCCCGATGGGCTGGTTGGGCTTCACGTGCAGGCGCGCGCGGATGAGCGTACTGATTTCTTTGACGATCAATAGCCCCATTCCGAAGTTCTGGGATGCATTTTCGTTGGCAGGAAGCTGCTTGGCCTCGCTGTTGATCCAGTCGCTCACGGTACTCTCCATACCCGGTCCGGTATCGTTCACGATCAGGTGCAGCTCTTCCCGGAAATCCTGATAGGTAACGCTGATCGTGCCGCCGTTGGTTGCCTTGTTCGCATTGTCGATCAGGTTATGCAGGATAATGCTCACCAGCTGCGCGTTGTTCTTGATGATCACCCCCGGCGTGACCCCATTCACAAAGCGGTTGGCATTCACCTCCGCATCCTGCGTAAAAATCGCGAACTTTTGCTCAACCATTTCATTCACATCGAGGTACGTGAAATGAACATTGGTATTCTTGTAACGGAACTCGGTGTATTCCAGCAGGTTTTTCATGAAGTGATACAGCCGGTAGCTCGACTGGCTGATCGCCCGCACCGTCGACAGATCGGGATGGTTCCGTGCGAGGCGGCCCGTGGTCGTCATCAGAAAGCGCAGCGGGCTCTTGATGTCGTGCGAAATACTCGCAATCAGATGTTTCTGATGCGTATGCTCTCTTTCCAGCTTCCTCCGGGAATCTTCCAGGTACTCCAGGCTTGATCGCAGCTCAACCGTTTTGGAATCGAGGTCGTTGATCGTATCGTAGAATGAACTGAAAAAGAAGTAGTTGATCAACACGATCAGTGTAAAATTCTGGAACAGTTGTATGGCAATCGTGATCCGCCCGGAACCTTGCGGCCCCCATGAAATGTAACCCGCCAGATGGTGCCCCAGCAGCACATACGCAATGAACGGCACCACAGCCAGTGATGAATAAATAACGCCCCAGCGGTTACCCAGTCCGTAGAAGGCAGCCACCGTGACCACCACGAGGTATTGCAAAGTCACCAGGTCGAAGCCTTTCTGAAAGTAATACAGGTTGGTCCAGATAATGGCCATGAAGATCAGCATAGCTGAGTGGGCCGCTTTACGCCACTGAAACCCGTTCGCTACGGCGATATAATAAATCACAACAATACCCAGCAAAACAGCGGCCCGTATCGCTTGCAAACGGTAATGCTCCAACTGGTAGAAAATCAGCAGCAGCGTTGTGGTAAGAATTTTCAGATTAAGTGCGTAAGAAAGTACTTTGATGCGCGCCCGGTTAAGGATACTCGTTTCACCTACTAACTGTTTTCGGACAGGCCATTCCAGAATCGATCGGATCATGTATTCACGTTTTCTAAACCGCCGTTCGTCTTCGGGGTCGGACGATGCGATAAGATCCAAATCTACCTAAAATACGCAACAGATGGTGTAGAGAAATTGCCACAAGCAAAACAATGGCAATCTACAATGGCTTTTTGAGGCCGATGCTACATTTGTAAAATCCTGCAAATGAATGATTGCGGAGCCGTGTGCAGGATCCCTGGACTTGAACGTATGAAGTACGTTAATAAACGTTGAGTATAACTTACACCTTCCGGTTCTGCCGAGAAGGTGTTTTGTTTATCAATGCTTTTAATGGGAAATCTGGTTGGCCGCTGGCCTGAATGATGATGAAAAAGAGGAACGTGGTAAATAACGACTTGTGGGTTGTGTGGACCTGGTATTACTTACCCGGTTTGTCCTGCGTTTGCTTCTTGGATTTCTTCACTTCACCTGGCGTAAACTCCCCGTTAATCCACCTTACAAAATTCTTGGATTGTACCTGATAGACCTGGGCTGACAGAGGTTTCAAATCCGATTTTTCGATTTCGAGAAGATAATCAGCCAGAAGCCTGTTGATCTCTTCCAAATATTTGCTTTGCGTCTTCATGAGAGGATTTTTGTGTTTTTACAAATAAAGAATTATTCTGATACTCAATCAAGTGCGTGATTTTCGTATCACTGTGCAAACATAACCCTTTCCCATTATTCCGTTTTCGCTTTTGGGGTGAGAACGCTGAATTCTAGGGTGTAACGAGCCCTCGATGGGGGGAGGAAATCGCCCTATCAAATCCCTTCAGTGGCCACTAAATTTTTACTACAAAGCACTACCCAAGGCACGCTACCGGAAACTTATAGCATTTACGATACCGGCTTGTAGCTGAGTTCAAGCACAAAAAAATGACCCTCCGGAGAGCGGCTCGAATGCCGTCGACGAAGGGTCATGAAGGTATCAGTTTTACTCTGAAATGTCGCCGGAATGCGTCTGCGAACATCCCATGAAATCCATATGGCCCATGATCGGCGCGCCCGGAGGCATGTCCAGCACCGAGCCGGGTTCGAACTTGATCGGGTTCTTGCCAAACTCGTCGATCTGCGCCAATGCGAACAGCATATTCGCCTTCTGTTTGGGCGCAGCAGCGGCAAGCTGACCTTTCAGCCAGTCGCTCAGCTCCCCTACTTTCAGCAACGCCTCGCCACGCACATTTTCGGGTGCTTTGGAATCCGCTGCGAGCATCAGCAGGTATTTCAGTGAAAGGTTATTGACCAGTGTTTGCAATTCGCCCTTATAGCCGTCCAGCGGGGATGATTTCCAGGTTTTCTCAAAGAGCCTGTCGATCACCGGCATCAGTCCGGGCTGCTTCGCATCGCGTGCATTGTACTCGATCAGGCGTGCTGCGCGCTCGGGATTGAGCAAGTAGGAAAGCGTAGTACCGGCCGCGGTTTCGGCTGCCGCGATAGGATCGAATGTCGGGCCGGTGTGCCCGGTGAAAGTTTCCAGGCTGGCCGGATAGCCGCTCGGTCGGGGCGGAATTTTGCTGATCAGCGCCTCCGGCAATGCCAGCGCCTCCGGGGTAATTGTACCCAGCAGCGATTCCAGGGCACGCCATTGTTCCTTCGGTTCCACCATGCGCGTCGTCACCTGGCCATCGTTTTTCACCGCATGGGTAAAATACAGACCGCCTACCGACTTCGCCACGGCTTCTACCTGGTAACGGTGCAGGAGATAAATCGGCACGAGCACTTCCTCGATGGTCGCCATCGGCTCGCCTTTTTGAATAGCCTTTTCAGAGAAATTGTCGAGCACCTTTCTGCGGACCTTCATGATGTTCGTCATCTGGTCGATCGGGTTCGCACCATCGTCCCACTGGTGCGACGTAGGATGTGCATTGCCGCCAATGTCTGGAATGTACAAGAAGCCCTGTTTCAGCGTCTCCTGCATGATTTTTTCAAGCCCGGCTTCTTCGTCGGCCCCTTTCGGAAACTCGGTGTAACCCCACATCACGGCGCGCTTGTCCCAGGCGCCAATGCCTTTCGCATACGAGTCCGAGATATCGACCGTACCATCCGCTTTCAGGGAAAATCTCGGAAACGGATAATCCATGACGGAGCCGCGGTCTTTCGGGCTGGCGGCAAAATTGTGGTTGAAACCGAGCGTATGCCCTATTTCGTGCGCGGAAAGCTGCCTCACGCGCGCCAGAGCAAGTTCCTGCATGGCGTTGGTGGTTTTCTTGCCATCCTCGTAAGGTTGCAAAAGTCCCTCGGCGATGAGGTAATCCTGACGGTGACGATCCGAGCCGAGTGTCACCACGCCTTTGATGATTTCACCTGTCCGGGGGTCGATATACGAAGCGCCGGACGAGAACCCGCGCGGCGAACCGGTGCGGTTGATCCAGTTCACCACATTATACCGGATGTCCATCGGGTCGGCGCCCACCGGCAATTCTTTCACCTGAAATGCATTTTTGAAACCCGCCGCTTCGAATGCCTCGTTCCAATATGCCCCGCCTTCTATCAATGCAGTTTTCACCGGCTCCGGTGCGCCGCGGTCAATGTAATACACAATGGGTTCTACCGCTTCGCTCGGCGCATTACCGGGGGTTTTCTTTTCCAAGCGGTGCCTGCGAATGAACCGTTTCACGATAGGCTCGGTCATCGGCGCCGAAAAATCCATGTAGCTGAACATCCCGAATGCGGAGCGCGGATCGAAACGCCGGGGTTTGTAATTGCCATCGGGCAGCTCCACGAAAGACTGGTGCATATTGATCGTCACGGCGGTCGGGTCCGGCGCAAGGCTGCTGCCCCCTCCGCCAAAACGGTTCACATTCGGCGAGCCGCCCGTAAAAGTGACCATCGCTTCGAACTCGGTGTTTTTAGGAAAGTTCTTGGTGTTTTCGAGGTACACTACCGACCGGGATTCGTCGAGCCGGTAAGTACCGCCTCCGCCGCTTGGCTGCGCTACGCTCACGGGCCCGCTCACACGCCGCACACCCAGGCGCGCAGCGATGTTCTGGCTATCGCGGATAATGAACGGCGTAAGGTCCACCAGTACCTTTTCTCCTTCCACGGCTACCGGCGCAAAACCCCAGATCACCGATTTGGCAAATGCGTTCTCCACGGCTTTTTGCTCGTCGGCATTCTGCGTAATGGCCCGGTAGTTAGTTACCGGCTCCACCAGCAATACCTTCGGCCCGACTTTAACGAATTTAGCCAGTGCCGACGACGCCTGCCCGCGCTCGGGGCCGCCATTCCCTACCCCCTCCGAAAGCGAGGCGAAATAGAGGAACTCCTTGTCGAGCTTGTCCACTTCGAGCAGCACTTTCCCGGTTTTTTCATCATAATAAAAATTAAAAAAGCCTTCATACTTCTTCATGCCCTGGGTGGCAGATGCGATGCTCGTGGCGGGGGCGGCCGTTCGCTGACCGGGTGATCCGCCTTGATTTTGTGCAAAACCGAGGGTACCGGCTGCCATTAATACAGCCAATGCATAGAATCTCAACTTCATAGGAATCGGGTTATGGATGAATGATTTAAATACTATTTCACCTGCTCCGCTTGAAGCAGGAACACTTCCGACCGGTAGTCGCCCGTCTTGTTCAGCATCAGTTTACCCCTGATCTTCACCGGCTTGTCGGTATAGCCGAGTCCTTTCACCATTTTGACCTCTACCATCGACGGAATATCCCCCTGCCCGCAATAAGGGCATTGGTCCATAGGCACCACGGCGAGCATAAACTCATTGTGGTTCAGGTCGGCATTGATCGGGATCATATAGCCGGGCAGTTCGACGGCCTTGTTCTGCAATGCTTCCAGCCGGGCCGGAAACGCAGGGACCATCTTAAAGTCGGCGTTCTTCTTGTAGGTACGTTGTGCGATGAGCTTCCACGTGTCGTTCATCAGCGGGATATGCGCCGGCGGCTGGGCCACACCGGCGTATCCCGACAGCAATAAAATCAACAACAGCCATTTTTTTGTAAAAATCATTTCAAATTTTCGACATGGTTTCAGAAATATCGGTCCGGTAGGCTTGTATGGCCGGCAACAATGCCGCCACTAGCCCGATGAGCAGGCCCGCGGCCAGCAGCCAGGCTTCTTCCGGTAAAAAATAGAGTCCGTCCATCCGTGCCTGCGGCGAGCCTTGCCAATGGCCTATCGCATGCAATGCAACGTGCCCCAACAATATCCCGGCAAGAGAGCCCAAAGTGGTCAGCAACGTCCCTTCGAGCATGATCATAGCAAAAATCGCCTCTCGTGACGCCCCCATTACCCGCATGACCGCGAGGTCATACACACGCTCGCGCAGGGAGTTGTAAAGGCTCACAAAAACGCTTACGCCCGCCAGCAGCATTAGTGCGACCGCGAACCAGCGTACCGCGTCCACACCAACGCCGATCAAGGCAAACAGCCTCGCACTTTCCTTTGCCGGGGAGGCCGCCTGCATGGCCGTCGAGCGGTTGATCATCGCCGGCAACGCCACCATCGCCATTCTCGACCGGTATTGCAGGAGCATGGACGTAATCTCGCGCGCCCCGTCCGTCCCGTGCATTTCCCAGACGCTTTCGAGACTGGTAAGCACCAGATTGTCCGCAATATTCCCCTTCTTTTTCAATACCCCTGTGATCACATAAGGATGGTCGTCGTGCAGATCCTCGTCCGACGTCAGCCCGTGCGACCCGTAAATGCGGTCGCCGGCTTTCAGTCCTTGAGCCCGGGCTACTTCGGCCCCGATGACGATTTCAAACGGTTTTACCCAGAAATGCCCTGCTTCCAGTTCCAGGCCATACAGGCTCACATAACCTGTATCGGTCCCCACAATGCGAAACCCGGCGTAGTTGTCGCCCAATGCCAGCGGTACTGCCTTTTTCACCATCGGATGAGCGGAGAGCGAATGCGCGTCTTCTTCGCTGATATTGCCGGTGGGGAAATCGATCAAGTAAATGCTGCTTAATATCAACTGTAACGGACTACCCTTCGCCCCTACCACGAGATCCACACCCCGCGCATTGTCGCGCAGCCGCTCGCCCACCTGGTTCATGCCCAGTAAAAGCATCGCCAGCATGCCCGTACCAAATGCGATCAGCAGCAGGTTCAATACGAGCGTCAGCCGATTGGCTTTAAGATTTTTCCAACTGATCTGAAATGCGTTCATGGTGGAGTTCAAACATAAAATCCCTGAAAAAAGCCTCCTTAACCCGGTCGTCGTGCGTGGAAATAATGAGTGTGGAACCTTGCGAAGCGGCCAGGTCCGACAGCAGGCGAATCACAGCATCGGCATTGCGATTGTCCAGACTGCTCGTAGGTTCATCCGCGAGCAGCAATGCCGGCCGGTTCACGAGCGCCCGCGCGATGCCCACGCGTTGCGCCTGCCCCTGGCTGAGCTCCTGCGGGTAGGCTCGCCGCTTGTGGTCCATATCCAACGCATTCAGCACCTCCCTGATTCTCACAACGTCCTTCCCGATTCCCGCGAAACTTTGCGCGAGAAGCAAATTCTCCTCCACTGTCATGCTGCGGATCAAATGCGGCTGCTGGAAAACGATCCCGATATGCCGCCCTCGAAAGCGATCGAGCGTCCGCGAGGGCAGTGCGTACAAATCGGTTCCATTCACCGTCACGCGTCCCGATGCGGGCCGCAACAATCCGCCGAGCAGATGCAGCAAAGTCGTTTTTCCGCTACCAGATTCGCCCAGCAATAGCCATTGCTCGCCGCGAGCGACTTTCCAGTCGGGGAAGCGGAGCGTGGTACCGTTCGCGAAGGTTTTGGTCAAAAGGGATGTTTGCAGCATTGGGCAGTTTAGTCAGGTGTTGTCATTAGTAGTCAGGAATGGTCAGATGTGGTCTAGTATGGTCAGGCCCTATCCGGCTTGGCTGTTAGGCGCTAGTCAACAGGAAATGTATTTTAAATGATCAATCAAAACACAAGCCGCGGCTCCGGAGGAGCACTCTGTTTATAGAAACTGCATTGCAAATCAATCGCCAGGCTCCGTAGGTGCCTCCTTGGCACAGGCGGTGCGTCATCAGGCGACTCCTGACGGAGTCTGGCGCTTTGGCATTAAATCTCTTGCTACAAACAGGAAGCCACTCCGTGGCTGGCTTTGGCCTATCGACTAACGTCGATCGCTTCCGGCAATACCGAAACCTATTTCCCCGTCCCACCCGCTTCCCGCACCGTCGGATATTTGATCCCGAGCTGTTCGAGGTAGGTGGCGTATTTCGTCGGATCGTAATAGTACTTCTTCATTTCCGGACGAAATTCGGACATGATCTTTTCGTTGAGATGGATCGCCGGCTTGTCGGTGTCGGAAATGAGGGCTTTGTATTTCACGTCTTTGGTCTGGACATTATTGAAATAATCCCAGGCATAGCGCAGCACTTCGGGCTTCACGAGCAGGTCCAGCAAGGTCATTGCCTCCACTTTGGCCCCTGCGGTAACGCCCTTGTGAGCGATGGGCGTGGCCATGGCGATTGCATTGGCCCAATGGTGGCCCGGCAGACCCGGAATGTTGGCCGGGTAGCGCAATACGACCGTCGGCAGGTTCCAGGAAATGTCGGCAATATCGTCCGAGCCACCGCCACCCGTGTTGGGTGTAGCCGATGGTTTGGAGAGCTGGCTCAATGTAGTAGCCAGGCCATTGGTTTCCAGCGCGCCGCCTTCCGGGTTTTGCATTTCCTTTTGGGCCGCTTTGGCGAGGATCTGGTCGTCTTCCGACCATTTCGGCAAGCCTACCCGCTTGATATTCTCATACATTGTTTCGGCTATGGCCTGATTAAAATGCCCCGGCCAGGCACTCCCGAGCACTTCATAGGTCATTTTGGTCTCGGTCATCTGCGCAGCGCCTTCGGCAATGCGGATACCGTCTTTGAACATCTGCGTAATCTTCGGGTAGGTCCGCTCCCGGAAATAGTACCACACCGACGCCTTGGAAGGCACCACATTCGGCTGGTCGCCGCCGTCTTTGATCACGTAATGCGACCGTTGCGTGGTTTCCATATGCTCGCGGTGAAAGTTCCAACCGATATTCATCAGCTCCACCGCGTCGAGCGCGCTCTTCCCGCGCCAGGGTGCCGCACCCGCATGGGAGGCTTGTCCTTCGAAGTTAAACTGCACCGACACCATCCCGTTGTTCCCGCCGTCGCCATACGAAACCGAGAGGTTATTGGCCACGTGGGTGAAAATGCAGGCATCCACACCTTTGAAAAAGCCATCACGAACATAATATGCCTTGGTACCGAGCTGCTCTTCGGCCACACCCGGCCAGAGCATGATGGTACCCGGTATTTTCTCGCGCTCCATGATCTTCTTCAATGCCAGCACCGCGGTAATATTGAGCGGCTGCCCTGAATTGTGCCCTTCGCCGTGGCCCGGCGCGCCTTCAATAATCGGGTCGTGGTAAGCGACACCGGGCTTCTGAGAAGCCTTTGGAATACAATCAATATCACTGCCGACGGCGATCACCGGCTTGCCCGATCCCCATTTGGCCGTCCAGGCCGTAGGAATGCCCGCAATACCCTGCTCGATGGTGAAGCCGTTTTTCTTCAGAATATCCGTCAGGTATTTCGAAGTTTCGAACTCCTGGAAACCCAGCTCACCAAAGCTGAACACCATATCGATCATCTCCTGGGTGAACTTCGCCTGGCTGTCGATCTCCCTGGCCATCTCCGTTTTCAGCGCGTCTATTTTGGCGGGGTGCATTTTTACCTGCGCCCTCGTTTCCGCCGGTAAAGCCAGCATCGCACATGCCGCACAGCCCAATCCCCAATGCCGCATTCTCCGGAACAAACCATTTGTTTTTAAAAGCATATCTGGAAGCGTTTGAGTATTAACCTATTTACCTGTACCTGAATTACTTTCCCCGCGAATCGTCGGATATTTAATACCTAACTGTTCGAGGTAGGTGGGATATTTGGCAGGGTCGTAATAATATTTCTTCATCTCCGGCCGGAACTCCTCCATGATCTTCTTGTTCAGGTGCACAGCCGGTTTGTCGGTCTTCGAAATCAGGGCCGTGTACTTCGTATCCTTGGTTTGTACCTCATTGAAATACTTCCAGGCATTCGCCAGGATTTCGGGCTTTACAAAAAGGTCGAGCAAAGTCATGGCCTCCGCCTTGGCGCCTGCGGTAACTCCTTTGTGCGCGATAGGCGTTGCCATGGCGATGGCATTGGCCCAATGGTGTCCGGGCAAACCCGGAATGTTGGCCGGGTAACCAAGGACAATTGTCGGCAAATTCCAGGAAATATCAGCAATATCATCCGACCCTCCCCCGCCCGACGACGCGGTCGCCATCGGCTTCCTCAACTGGCTGAGCGAAGTGCTCAACCCATCGTTCGCCCGCTCGCCACCGAAGCCGACAGCAGGGCTCCCCACCTCTTTTTGCAATGCGCGGGCCAGTTTCTGGTCCTCCTCGCTCCATTGCGGCAGGCCCACACCTTTAATGTTTTCGTACATCGCCTCTGCGATCGGCTGGTTCATATGCCCCGGCCAGGCGCTGCCCAGCACTTCGTAGGTCATTTTGGTTTCGGTCATTTTCGCTGCCGCCTCGGCAATGCGAATGCCGTCTTTGTACATCTGCGTGATCTTCGGATAGCTGCGCTCACGGAAATAGTACCATACCGATGCTTTGGACGGCACCACATTGGGCTGGTCGCCGCCGTCGGTGATCACATAATGCGAGCGCTGGGTGGTTTCCATGTGCTCCCGATGGTAGTTCCAGCCGATATTCATCAGTTCCACCGCATCCAATGCGCTCTTCCCGCGCCAGGGTGCGCCACCTGCGTGCGAGGCCTGACCTTCGAAATCGAAGCGGACGGAAATCATCCCATTGCCGCCCCCATCACCATAGGAAGTACCGAGGTTACTGCTTACGTGCGTGAAAATACACGCGTCGACGTCTTTGAAATAACCATCTCTGACAAAGTAGGCTTTGGTAGCCAATTGCTCCTCCGCCACACCCGGCCAGAGCATAATGGTACCGGGGATTTTCTCACGTTCCATGATCTTTTTCAATGCCAGTACCGCTGTCACATTCAGGGGCTGACCCGAGTTGTGCCCCTCACCATGCCCCGGAGCACCTTCAATGATCGGGTCATGGTAAGCCACGCCGGGTTTCTGCGATGCTTTGGGAATACAATCAATATCACTGCCTACCGCGATCACCGGTTTCCCCGATCCCCATTTGGCCGTCCAGGCAGTAGGAATGCCCGAAATGCCCTGCTCGATCGTAAATCCGTTCTTTTGGAGAATATCTGTCAGGTATTTCGAAGTTTCGGTTTCCTGAAAACCCAGCTCACCAAAGCTGAAAATCATGTCGACCATTTCCTGCGTGAACTTCTTCTGGCCATCGATGTCTTTGGCGAGCTCGGTTTTTAGTGCGTCGATTTTGGCAGGGGTAAGTTTTACCTGGGCATTTGCCAGGGCAGGGAGCAATGCTAACGCTGCCAGGCATTTGGTTATGTATCTATATGTCTTCATTGCGTGTTACGTTTTTGCACCGTGCTTCGACCGCTGCGGCGGACCGCTGCGCTCAGCGTGACAAAAAGCATTGTCACCCTGAGCGGAGTCGAAGGGCATGTCTGACGACACTATCACAGTACTAGATTAATTTATTGGTTGACAATTCCGCATTCGGGATCGGGAAGATGTACTCCGGCTGCGAGGGAGCTATGGACGGAGCCGAAAGTCCGCCGCTGCCTTTCGCGGGAATGGTGAGCAGGTTGCGCAGCAAGTCGTTCGAGCGCAAGCCTTCGCCCAGGAACTCGATGCGGCGTTCGGTCCAGATCGTTTTCACCAATGCGTCGGCGGTGGCGATATCTGCTGCCGGAAATACATAGGCAGCATCCGAACGCGTACGTACCGCTTTCAGCAGCTCTGCCGATTTGGCCAGGTCCCCTGTTTTGGCAAGCGCCTCGGCATAGTTCAGCAACACTTCCGAATAGCGAAGCAGCGGCACATAATCAGTCGTCGGGTTGGTCTGGTTGTATTTTTTCAAATACGTCAGTCCGCCCGCTACCCGCGTAAATGCGGACTTGCGCACGTCGGTAGCCGGCCAGGTCGGTTCACCCAGAATGCCCGTCGGGTTCAGGTTGTATTCCAAATTGAGGTTATACTCGTAGGCAAGCGAATTCTGGCCGCTTACCAGGTTGAGGGCGGTCATCGGCATTGAAAAAATCGACTCGGCAGTGGTATAATCCGTAAAAAACACCGTGGTAATGTTCGCTTGCAACTGGTGTTTCACCCCGGCCGGTGCACTGAATGGCGCAGCATCCGATACGATCTTCTTCGCTTCCGTAACCGTTTTGGCGTAATCGCCCATGGTTAGGTAGACCCTCGTTTTCAGGGCAACAGCGGTATTTTTGTGCGCACGGGTGGTATTCAGAAGCGCCGTCGAATAGTTGGCGGGCAAGCTGGCCTCCGCATCATCGAGGTCTTTGAGGATTTGGCCGTACACTTCGGCCACCGTGCTGCGCGCGAGATCATTGTTGGCCGGTGTACTCTCGCCCTGCAAGCGTAGCGGAATACCCGGCGAGGCACCTTTGTCCTTCACATAAGGCTGCGCATAGCGGGTAATCAATCCAAAATAGCAGAATGCCCGCACAAACTTCGCTTCGGCTATGTATTGCGCAGCCGTAGCCGCATCCACCACATCGGGATGTTTCGGAAGGCCGTCGATCAGCAGATTGGCCGAGTTAATGGCGGTGTAGGACGTGCCCCATGCAGAAGAAGCATCATTCGAACCGGAAGTAACGGTATGGCTCCACGCATCATAACCCGTAAAGACGTTCTGCGTACGGTTGATAAACTCCTCCCCGCGAATGTCCGCCAGCATCAGGTAACGGCCGCCATACAGGCCACCAATTTTCATCGCACCATACAAGCCATTCACCTGCCCCAGCACGCGGGCGGGCGTGTCGAAAATGTAGGCATCCTGCAAGGCAATGTTCGGTACCGGGTTCAACAGTTCCTTTTCATCGCATGAGGTCATCAGGGCCGCCAGTGGCAATGCCATGCAGGCCAGCCGGAACAGCAGCGTATTCACAGGCTTCATAGGAGTGTTTTTGAGGATATTTTTCATAATCAGAAACCGAGGTTTAAACCAAATGTGAATGTGCGGCCCTGTGGAATGGAGTTTTTCTCCACACCCGGGGTCGTGTTGGAATTACCATTGACCGAAATCTCGGGATCGGTTCCGGTGTATTTCGTAAGGATGAATGCATTGAAAACCTGCGCATACAACCGCACCGAGCTCAGACCCAGCCTGCTCAGCACCGGCCCCGGCACGCGGTAACCCAGCGAAACCGACTGCAACCGGAGGAAGTCGCCCTTCTCGGCATTTTCCGAGATCGGCCACGACGAGCCGTTCGAAAGCAAATCGCCGTACACGACGCGCGGGATGTTGGTCACCTGCCCCGGCGTAGTCCAGCGGTCGAGCACCTCGGTGGTGTTATTCCAGAAGCGCTGGTCGCGCCAGGTTCCTTTGGTACCATTCATCACGAGGTTACCACCGGAATAGGTGAAGTTCACGCCCAAGTCCCACTGCCCATATTTGACATTATTGATAAAACCACCATAATAGGTCGGCAGTGCATTACCGAGCAAGTAGTAATCGTCCACCGCAATGGCAGGTGCGGGAGAGCCGTCCAGATAAGTCCAGCGGCTGCCCCCCGCAGGTACCACGTGGCTGTACTGCACACGTTCGCCCGCCTTGTTGATGAAGACGCGCTGACCGTTTTCAGGATTCACACCGTCCGTTTTCGCCCCGTACAAGCTCCCTACCGAATAGCCCACGCGGGTAATGTTGGTCGCCTCCGCTGCCGTGGAAGTGGTTCCCACCAGCTCGGTACCCTGCCCGTACAGCTCGGTGACCTTGTTTTTATTATGGGTAAAATTGAGACTCGCATTCCAGCTCAGCTTGCCTTTACGGATAATGTTGGCATTCAGGCCCAGCTCGATACCGTGGTTGTACATCGCGCCGATGTTCATGAATATCGCATCGCCCGGGATACCCTTGGAAGGCGACTGCGGCACGTTGAGGATCAACCCGTTGACACTATTGGCATAATAAGTCGCTTCGAGGGTAATACGGTCGCTCAGGAAGCTCACGTCGGCCCCTACGTTGGTCTGGTTGCTCGTTTCCCAGCCCAGATCGGGGTTACCGCCCTGGCTGAAATTCCACGTAGGCACGGCGGCATACAGGTTCGACTCGTACAATGCGAGCGAGCCGTATGCGCTCACGCCCGAGTTACCCACGCGTCCCCAGCTGGCGCGCAGTTTCACGCTGCTCACGATATCGGCCAGTTTGGACTGTTTGTAAAAATCCTCTTCCGAAATGCTCCATCCCGCCGATACACCGCCGAAATTCCCGTATTTCTTGCCGCTACCCAGCGCCGAGTTACCGTCGCGGCGGTAGTTCAGCGTGAAAAAGTATTTCTTGCTAAAATCATAGGTAAACCGGGAAAATACCGAAACCAATGCACTCTCCGTCAACACATTCGCAGTCGGCGAGATTTGTCCGTAACTACCCTGAAACTCGTCGAAGAACGGGTCCGAGAGCTGCGTGCGCGTCGCGCCCCAGCTCGATGTACCGAATTTCTGCACATCATAACCGGCCAGTAGTGAAATGTTGTGATTGGTCGCAATCGTGGTCTGGTAGTTCAATGTATTCGTCCAGTTCCAGTTGCTGATCAGCCTGCTGCTATTGGTCGCGCTGCCGTTGGAAGAGTTTCCGGGGCCATGTACCGGGCTGTTGAAACTCACATTCTCGACTTTCAGACGGTCCATGGCGTAGCTCATTTTGTATTGCAAGCCTTTGAAAATCTTGACAGTAGCGCCGAAATTGGCAATAATGCGATCGTTTTCGGAGGTGTATTTATTCAAATCCAGCAATGGAACCGGGTTGTAAAAGTTACTCGCCACCTTGTTGTTGCCCATGCCCAGCGTGTTGGAAGCGCTGAGGTTGTAAGAGCCGTCGGGATTTACCGCGTACACGTTCGGGGCCGAAAGCCAGGCCAGACGGGCGGAACCTACCAATCCAAATGCATTACCGCTCAGCGAACCGGTGTTCGGCGATGCGTTCAGGCTTGTATTATAGTTGATATTTCCGGAAAATGACAACCACGAATTGAGCTTGTGATCGATATTGAAACGGGCCGCTTTCCGTGTAAACTGATTGGTTTTCAGGATACCTTTCTGATTGCTGTAATTCGTGGAAAAGTAATACTTCGTCGATTCCGAGCCGCCGGAAACACTAATGCTGTGGTTTTGCGAAACGCCGGTCTGGTACACTTTGTCGTACCAGTTGGTATTCACAATGGAGCCGTCCTCCTGGATAATCGGAAAGAAAAGCGCCGAAGCCACGGCGTCGTTGTTCGCATTGCCGCCCAGGATCTTGGCATTCATCACACCTTCGTTTTTAATATCCATAAACTGCTGCGCATTCAGCATCGTAGGCAGCCGGGTAGCTTTGGTCATCCCCGTCCAGCCTTCGTAGGTCACTTTCGCCTTCCCGGTTTTGCCGCTTTTCGTCGTGATCAGGAGCACACCCGCAGCCGCACGTGAACCGTAAATGGAAGTGGAGGCAGCGTCTTTCAGCACGTCGATGGATTCAATATCAGCCGGATTAATATCCCCCAGCGGGTTATTCGCTACCGTGGAGTTAGCCGAAACGTCACCGGTGTTAATAGGAATACCATCTACCACGATCAACGGAAACGAGCTGAGCGAAATGGAGTTAATGCCTCGTATCCGGATCACCGGCGGGTTGTTCAGCACGCCGTTCGGCTGACCGATACTCACGCCCGTAGCGCGTCCGGCCAGTCCCTGGTCGAAGCTTTGCACCGGCATATCCTTCAATTTATCCCCCGAAACCCGCGCCGCCGAACCGGTAAATTCCTCCTTGGATTGCGTACCATACCCGACAACCATGAGCTCATTCAATTGCTTGGTACTGCTCGCCAGCTTAATATTGATCGCCGACTGGCCACCTACGGCCATTTCCTGCGCCACGTAACCCACGTACGAGAACACGAGCACCGGTGCACCGGAATCGGAGACCTTGATGATATACTTGCCATTCATATCGGTAATCGTACCGGTGGACGTTCCTTTCACCAACACCGCCACACCCGGCAATGCCTCGCCATTGTCGTTGTCGGTAACCACACCCGATATTTCGCGGTCGGCAGGGCGCACAAGCGACGCCAGCAGGATTTCCGTTTTCTGGATCTGGCCGGTTGTCTTCGCGTCTTTTTCCACGATCACCACCGTGCCCCTTTGCTCGCGGTAATCGAGGCGTGTAGGGCCGAGGAGTTCGTCGAGCACCTCGTCCACCGGCTTTCGGCTCACGGCGATATTGACGCGGTACGGCGCCACGAGTTCTTCATTATACACAAACTTGAAGCCGGTCTTTTTCTTGATCAGATTGAATGCCTCTTTCAGGCTCCGGTCGCGGAGTGTGAGGTCGATCGTCACTTCCTGAAGACTTTGCCTGGCATCCACTCCCGCCCGCACGGTGGGCAGTGTTACCAGCAGCACGAAAAGTAAGAAGAACGTGGTCAGGCGTGTCCATTTGTGCATGGACAGTAAACTTCTGGTACAATTTTTCATACCTTTGAATGAGTTGGGGTTAATCGTGAAACATTAATTCCAGCTTCCGGATAGCAAGATCAGTCAGTGATTGGCGTTACGTTCTGATTTTCACTATCACTCGGTCCGGCAGGCTCAGGCTTGCCGGATTTTTTGCATTGAAGGGCAGTCGTTCATTACATAGGCACCGGGTTCAAATGGGTCTTCTTTTTTTGCTAAGCGTTATCTGATTGTTCTCCAAACGGTATTCCAGGTTGTTGGCGAGCGATAGCAGATCGAGTATGCGAGGGAGGGAGTCGGTAGAGGCAAATTCGGCAGACATATGGTATTCCCGTATCGATTCCTCTGCCTGAATCTTTACATCGAATTTGTTTTCCAGAATGGCGATCACGTTGGCGAAGCTCTCGTTGTCGAACAGCAGCCTGCCTTCTTTCCACGCCACGGCATTGGCGCTGTTTACGTTCACTTTTTTAATCTCGCGGGTCCTCACATCGTAAGACACCTGCTCATTGGGTAACAATATCTTCCGCTCCGGCGCGGCCGCACCTCCCGCCCGTTCCACCTCCACCTTTCCGCGAGTAACGGTAACCAATATACTTTTCAAAAAATGATAGGACCGGATATTGAATGCCGTTCCCAAAACGCGGGTCGTAGTACCGGAAGCTCCCACGAAGAATGGCTTCGACTCGTCCCTTTTGATATCGAAGTAAGCCTCACCATCGAGCAGGACAACTTTCCGCTGGTGCTCCGCGAAATGCCTTGGATACTCCATTTTACTCGATTCGTTGAGCCAGACCGTCGAACCGTCCGGAAGCTTTATTTCCTTACGCTCGCCTTTATCAGTGGTTACTGAAATCGTATTTCCAAAGAGCTGAAAGGCATTATGTTTCCAAATGAAGAACGACAATGTGAGCACCAGCAATACCGATGCCGCAATGCGGAATGTCCGGGAAACAGCTATCCACGGCTGTCGCCGCAGCGGTATCACACTTTCCGTTTCCGCCCCGGCTTCCTGGTCGAGTTGCTTGGCAAGCGGTTCGTCGAGTTTACCTTCGGCCATCAAACGGAAGAAAATATCCAGCTCCTCCCTGCTCAACGCATTGGCAACATAACGTTTGACGAGTTCTTCCAGGAATCTCTTGTCCTCCATTTTTCCGGCTATTTATGGTGAAGACGGGCGAGGCGGGTGTTAGGGTACCCCCTCGGTCAAAAATTTTTTGTCATTTTTGGTCAGGAATTGTCAGGTGTGGTCAGGTGTGGTCAGGGTTAATCACCATATGACAATACATGACTACAAATGACAATACATGACTACTCCTGACTACTATTGACAATACATGACAATTCCTGACCACACATGACCATCCTTATTCACCAAACCACCATTACGCAAACAACGATCGAGTTGAACGACAACCCAAAGCTCTTATGTGCCGAGTATTTGAGGAATTTGATCGCCTTGACCATGTGCTTTTTGATCGCATTGCGCGAGACGCCCAGTACTTCGGCGGCTTCGTCGTAGGAATGCTCCATTTCCCGGCAGAGGCGGAACACCTCCTGGTCGCGCGGGGAGAGCTGGTGAAGTATTTTTTGCAGATAATGCTGATATTCTTCCGATTGCAATGCTTCTTCCACATGGCTGGCATGTTGCAGCGACGCTCGGATTACCTCTTCCCGCACCGAGCGCTCAGTAGCCGCATGACGCAGGAAATCGAGCACACGGTTTTTGGACACCGTAAACAGGTAAGCCCGGAATGAGTGCAGGTTGGCGAGCGTCTCCCGCTTTTCCCATACTTTCAGGAAGATCTCCTGGCACAGGTCTTCGGTATGCTCGGTCGATTTGACAAATTTGAAAACATAACGGTTTATTTCTCCCCGATAGTAATGGTACACCTCGTCGAAAGCCTTGCTGTCTCCCGAAGCGAGGTCTTTCAGCAAAACAGTTTCTTCGAGCGCGTCCATCGTTGAGGTTGTCTTTTATACCGCCAAATATCGTTTCCCTAATTTAGGCACATATTCATTAAAATTTCAAGGTTTTAAAATTTGATACGATATTAATTTTGCAATTCAAATAAATACATTAGTATAATTATGATTTTTATAAAATAGTTGAAATAATATATCGAATACACCTGACAACACCAGACAAACCTGGACCATACCCAACAACACCTGACAACACCTGACCATTCCTGACTACACCTGACAAAAAAAGACGCCACCGGAATCCGGCGACGCCCTTCACTACAACATTCCTGATTAGTCTTTCCTGCGCAGGTACACATTGTTACTGATCGATTCCAGTTTCACGTCCGGTCCACCGCCGTTGATTTTGCCTTCCAGCAGGTAACCCACGATCGGGTTTTTCTCCTTTTTGTTACCGAAGTCGATATCGAGGTCGGAATACACCTCACCGGTAACAGTTTTCACGGCAACATTGGCGCCTTTGGATTTCGGCCAGCTCATATCCACAAACCCGCTAATCGTTTTGGCGGCCACCGCCGCAGTAGCGCCCTGAATATCGATATTCCCATTGATGGTTTCGAGTTTCAGCTTGGCGTTGCGAGGAAGGGTTACCTGATAGTTGATCTCGCTGCAAACGTAGTAGCGGTTCTTGCCGTCATCGGAGCTCCATGTGCTTTTTTCTCCCGGACAGTCCTCGCCTTTGCCCTCTTTTATCTTTTCCTTATCAATATCCGTTTTAAGGACAATTTCGTCGGCCGTAGTCATATCGGTAACCCGGAATGCATCATTCAGTTTGTTCTGATTGATTTTCACGGACATATGCACCGAAACTTCCTGCTTGTCCCAATAACGCACCCGAATGCTGTCGCCGAAGCGCAAATTGAGGTTCACGGTCTTGCCCGACTGGTACGGCAGGCTTTTATCGATGATTTTCTGGGCAAAAGAGGGCGCGCATATCACGCCCAGAATGGCTGATAACAATATCTTTTTCATGGTAATAGATGCAGGTTTGGGTGTTATTTCTGCTTGCGGATATAAATGTTGCTGCTGATCGTGTTGAGCGTCATTTCTACGCCCCCGCCATTGATCGCCCCGTCGACATTGGCCATACCGCCTACTTTCGACATGCCGTCTTTGCTGTTTTTTACGCCTAGATCAAAATCCGTGTACATTTCCCCATTGATCGACCGCAGTTTCAGGTTCGACTTCGCCGTCGCAGGTAAGGTAATATCAACGTCTCCGCTGATCGACGAAATGGCCGTCGGCTTGCCTTGCGCGAGGTTCGTGAACGTAGCAGTTACCTCTCCGCTCGTGGTATTCGCCACCACGGGACCGGTAATGTTGTTGAGGACAATGTTCGTATTGTTGGTTTTGATTTCCAGGTCGCCGTCCATATTCGAGATCGAAAGCCCCGATCCGCCCTGCCAGTTGGTTTCCACGAACTTCACCGCAACCTGCCGCGGCAGTTTAACCGTGTATTTGATCGATTTGCGAGTCGCCTTCTCGATTTTCAGCCCAGACGCATCGGGCGTTACCGACAAGCCAATGCCGGAATTATCAACCGCCGTATAATACAAGGGTTTCAGCCCCTTCGCCCTATCCGGCGGCGCCTCGAAACCGGACGATGCCTGGATAATGACCTCGTCGCCATTATAGCCCTCGATCTTCACCGTGCTGGCCGAAAGCTCGAACACTACCTTTTTATCTTTCGAATTGGCCAGTTTGGTTTTGTATTCGAGGTTTTGGGCGCACGCAATGCTCAGGCTCCAAAGGAAGCCCGCACTGATTAACAGTACTTTTTTCATGGTTTTGATATATAAAAATTAACTAATTGCTTTTTAAAAGGCCCGGGAACCAGGGATTGAAATCCCTGGCCAAAATAAGGATTGAAATCCCTGGCCAAAATATCGTTGCGCCAGGGCCAGAGGCCCGAACCATATTTCCAACCAGGGAATTCATTCCCTGGTACAAGGCCCTGTCAGACGTCGGCCTTTAGACGGTCCATGCCTTCGGTCGCTTTCAGCCGTACGACATCGAGCACCTCCTGGTTGCGCGCGAGCTGCTGAAACTGATCCACCGCCCGTTTCTCCTTGATCGCCACCAGCGTTTCGATGAGCGAGATCTGGATATTAGGATCCGTCTGGATCGCCAGCGACTGGATTAATGCCTCCTTCACCTCCGTTTCCTCCGCAAAGTGCGTCAATGCCTGGCAAGCCGCCAGTCTTACATTCACGTTAGGATCAAAATTGAGCGTATTGATCAACAGCTGCGTAATATCGCGGTCGGCATCCGTGATTTCGTAGCTATGATTCACAGCCTGAATGCGTTCACTTGCCGAGGTATTGTTCATTTGTTCGAATGCAAGCACCTTTTTCATTTCCGCCAGCTCACCGTCCTCTTTTGCATTGAAGGCCGCCATAGCGGCGCCATTTTCCGATTTAGCCTGAAACATCCAGCCCGCACCAAACCCGATAATCAACAGCGCCAAGCCTGCTGCAATGCGCATTAGCCAGGTCCCCAGCCTTCGTACCGGCCCCTGCTTGGGCGGGTCGAGCATCAATGCCAGCTCATGGTTAAAATTCAATGAAGGCTGCTCCTTCCGTGCATTCGCAAAATAGCCAAACTGTGCCGCGTGGCTTTGCAGATGCTCCGGCACCTCGCCGTGCTGGAAAAACTGCTTCAAAGCGCGTTCCTCCTCCAGCGACGTTTCACCTTCGTAATATTTTTCTAACAGCTTCTCAATATCCAGTGCCATAATTCTCTGCTTTTAAATAATTCTCACGCAACTTCTGCCTTGCCCGCGAAAGGATGGTACGGATATTCGCATTGCTCAGCCCGGTTACCTCCTCGATCTCCTCCAAAGTATATTCCTCCACGTCACGCAAGTGCAACACCAGTTTCTGCTGCTCGGGCAGCTCGCCGATGAGTCGGTGCATCAGGCCGGCGCTGTCGCTATTCTCGACCTGCCGGTAGGGCGATACGTCCGCTGCCTGCATAGCTAACATATCCGTTTCGTGACTCGTCTTCTGTTTGTGATGGGATTTCAGCCTGTCGAGGCAAAGGTTTTTGGTCATCTGCACCGCCAGCGCCTCCACGCTCTGGTAACTTTCCAGCTGCTGCCGGTTAGTCCAAAGCCTCAGGAACACATCCTGAATGGCATCCTCTGCCTCCTCGCGGTCGCGAAGAAACATTTGCGCCAGTCGGAACAGGCGCCCCTGAACGGGCAGAATGCGTTGGTTGAAGGCTTGTAAATCCATATTCAATGGCATAGACGACCCGCTTGCGGAAACGTTACAGGATTTACGAAAAAATTTTCCTATTCCGTCCAGCGCCGGACAAAACTGTTCGCTTTCGGACAAGCAGCCGGATCGAAAACATACCCTTAATGCTCGCAAACAGCATTTCGAAGCTTTGGCAAAGTATTTGTTTTGCATTATTATAACTAATAAGCTTGCTGGTTATGAAAAGAACTTTTCTTGGGGAATTTGAAGAAATCGTCCTGCTGGTGGTAGCCGGCTGCACCGAAGAAGCCTACGGCGTCACGATCTGGGAGCGCGTGCAGGAATACACGGGCCGGTCGGTATCGCTGAGCGCGGTGCATGCGACTTTGTACCGCCTCGAAGAAAAAGGATTCCTGACCTCCGAAATGGGCGGCGCCACCGCCGAGCGTGGCGGTCGGCGAAAACGGTTTTTCAGCATTACCAACTACGGTAACCGTGCATTGCAGGAAATCAACGAGATCCGCCAGCAGCTCTGGCAAGCCATCCCCGCGGAAAAGCTGCAACCTAAACTCAGCTTTTCGTGATATGGAAAAGGCACCGCAACACCATAGCCCGCCCCGCTGGATCGACCGGCTGCTGACGATCATCATCGCGCCGCATTTCCTGGAAGATATACTGGGGGATCTGCATGAGATATATGCATTGCACGCCCGCCAAGGCAACACCCGCACGGCGCGCATGCGTTACCTGCTCGCCTCCGTGCGCTACATAAGGCCCTATTTCATGAAGCGCAAACCCCGCACCTATTCCCCCACCTATATTTTCAGTCCTGCCATGATCAGAAATTATCTCAAAATCTCGCTCCGAACGCTGGGCAAAAACAAGGCTTACAGCTTCATCAATATCACCGGACTGGCCATGGGAATGGCCGTAGCCATCCTGATTGGCCTGTGGATCTACGACGAGCTTTCGTTTGACAGGTATTTCCAAAACCACGACCGCATTGCCCAGGTATGGCAGCACCAGACATTCAACGGGCAGGTCGGCACGCAGACATCCCTGCCCTTCCCCATCGGCGACGAGATCAGGCGGAACTACGGGGCGGATTTCAAATATGTGGTGATGGCTTCGTGGACCAACAAGCATATCCTTGCAGCCGGTGACCGTAATTTCAACAAAAACGGCAGCTACATCGAGCCCGACGGCCCTGAAATGCTGAGCCTGCGTATGATCCACGGCACCAGGGCGGGCCTGAAAGATCCGTATTCAATCATGCTTTCCGAATCGGTCGCGAAGGCTTATTTCGGCGATGCCAACCCGCTCGACAAAACCATGAAGGTCGATAACAACCTGAATGTAAAGGTCACAGGCGTTTATGAAGATTTCCCGAACAATACCACTTTCCGCGAGGCGTCGTTCCTGATGCCCTGGCAACTGATGATCATCGCTAATCCATGGCTCAAAACGATGGAAGATCCATGGCGGCCCAATGCCTACATGACCTTCGTGCAGCTGATCGACAAAGCCGATATCGACCACGCTACGGCGCGCATTAAAGACATCAAAAAAAGGAACATTAATAAGGAACAGCTGAAATACAAGCCCGACGTATTCCTGAATCCGATGAGCAAATGGCACCTTTATTCGGAATTCAAAGAAGGCCACCGTGTGGGTGGGCGCATCGAATTCGTATGGTTATTCGGTACCATCGGCGTGTTCGTATTGCTGCTCGCCTGCATCAACTTCATGAACCTCAGCACGGCACGTTCCGAAAAGCGTGCAAAAGAAGTGGGTATCCGCAAGGCAGTAGGCTCGGTGCGTAACCAGCTGATCACGCAGTTTTTCTCCGAATCATTTCTGGTGGTCGGTTTTGCATTCGTGTTTTCGATCGTGCTGGTCATACTATGCCTACCGGTTTTCAACGAGGTGGCAGACAAGAAGATTTCCATGCCATGGTCGCGGCCGGAATTTTGGCTGGCCGGCGTTGGTTTCAGCATAATTACAGCCATTATCGCGGGCAGCTATCCTGCATTGTACCTCTCTTCTTTCCAGCCAGTGAAAGTATTGAAAGGAACATTCCGGGCAGGCCGCTTCGCAGCCGTACCCAGAAAAGTGCTGGTAGTAGTGCAATTTGCAGTGTCAATCATCCTCATCATCGGAACCGCCGTGGTATTCCGGCAGATCCAGCACGCCAAAAACCGCCCGGTAGGTTACAGCCGCGACGGGCTCGTTTCCGTTTTTATGGCCACAGGCGATATTCACAAACATTTTGAAGCTGTTCGTCAGGAACTGAAAAATAACGGGGCCATTGCCGAAATGGCCGAATCGGGCAGTCCTACTACCGAAACCTGGTCGTCCACAAGCGGTTTTGAATGGAAAGGCAAAGACCCGGAGCAGTCGGTCGATTTCTGGTTCGATGAAGTTTCGCATGATTATGGCAAAACCGTCGGCTGGCAGTTCGTACAGGGCCGCGATTTTTCCCGCGAGTTTGCAACGGATTCAGTAGCATTGGTCGTGAACGAAACGGCGGTAAAATTCATGGGCCTGCAACACCCCGTCGACGAGCCGATGACCTGGTTCAAAAAACCTTATAAAATCATCGGGGTGATCAAGGACATCGTCGTGAATTCGCCCTATGCTCCTGCCAGGCCGCAGTTCTTTTGCCTTTCACCCGGCCAGGGCAATGTGATCAATATCCGGCTCAACCCAGCCGCCGGCTCGTCGGCTTCGCTCGAAAAAATCAAATCCGTTTTCGAAAAACACGATCCGGGCTCCCCGTTCGAATATGAATTCAACGACGTAGCATACGCCCGGAAATTCTTTGACGAGGTGCGCATCGGCAAGCTAACGACGTTCTTCTCCATACTGGCCGTGCTGATTAGCTGCCTGGGACTGTTCGGGGTAGCGTCGTTCATCGCCGAACAACGGACCAAGGAAATCGGCGTCCGGAAAGTGCTGGGTGCGACTGTGATTAATGTATGGGGTTTGCTTTCCCGCGATTTTGTCATCCTGGTATGCATTGCATTCCTGGTTGCCACACCCGGCGCCTATTATTTCCTGAATAGCTGGTTGCAGAAATACGACTATCATACGACCATTTCGTGGTGGATATTCGCCCTCACGGGCCTCGGCACACTGCTCATCACCTTGCTGACGGTGAGCTTCCAGGCCATTAAAGCGGCCACGATGAACCCCATTCGCAGCCTGCGGTCTGAATAATGCCTTGTTGACTATTGGATCATTTCAAACAAACCGGAAATGCCTGAACACCGTCCGCCCCGCTGGGCCGATTATCTGCTCGAAAAGTTTGTAAACCCGCGTTTCCTGGAAGACATTCAGGGCAACCTGGAAGAGGTCTTCCTGCGCCGCGTACGGGAGGCGGGCGTAGCGCGGGCACGGCGCGAGTATGCATGGGCGGCCGTGCGGCACCTCACACCCTATTTCACGAAAAAAAGTCCCAGCCCATACCCCACCGTTTCTAACCTGAGCCCAGCCATGATGAACCATTACCTTACCTATGCCTGGCGGCATTTTGCCAAAAACCGCCAGTTTACATTCCTCAATGCCGTCGGGCTCACTACCGGCCTCATTTGCACACTGCTCATTTACCTATGGGTAGCCGATGAGCTGGCTTTCGATCGGTTTCATGAAAAAAGTGCCCGTCTTTATAAAGTAATGGTCCACGAAAAAGGCGGCGACAAGTTGGTAACATCGGACGGCACCGGCGGAATTTTAAGGGAAATGCTGCCGAAGGACATGCCCGAAGTGGAAATGGCGGTTTGTACCACACCTCCTGCCTGGTTTCAGAAATTCAGCCTTTCGGCAGAAGGACGCACTGTGAGCGCGGCGGGAAATTTCGTGAGTACTGATTATTTCAAAGCATTTTCATTTCCATTGATACAAGGCAATGCCCAATCGGTACTGACCGACAAAAACACGGTTACGATATCGGAGCAAATGGCCGTCCGCCTGTTCGGATCGGCCGAAAAGGCGACGAATCAGCTCGTAGAATGGAAATGGCAGGCATTTTCACGGAAGTGCCTGGTAACCGGCGTTTTCAAAGATCAGCCGCACAATTCCAGCGAACAATCGGAGCTACTAATCCCCCTGAGCGCCTGGGACGAGCTATTACCCCAGGGCAGCATGCCTAACACGGCGACCGGCCCGTTCCGCAACTTCCTCGTCCTGAAACCCGGTGCCGACGCGCATCTGCTGGAAGCGAAGCTGGCCGATTATGCGAAAAAGCGCTTCAATGACCCGAATGCAACATTATTTATCCAAAAATACGCCGACGGCTACCTCTACGGTCAATATGAAAACGGCGTACCATCGGGCGGGCGAATCGAGTATGTGCGCCTGTTCAGCGCGATCGCCGTGTTTATCCTGCTCATTGCCTGCATCAATTTCATGAACCTTTCTACGGCCAAGGCGTCGGTTCGGGTGAAAGAAGTGGGTGTCAAGAAGGCATTAGGGGCTGGCCGCGCAACGCTGGTATTTCAGTTCCTCGGCGAATCCACCCTGATGAGTTTTATTACCTTGATCATCGCATTAGGCGTCGTCTGGCTTGCATTACCCTATTTTAATACTATCACCAACAAACATCTGGCATTGCACTTCAGCGGGCAGTTCATCACCGCGTTGGCCGCTATTCTGCTGCTCACCGGCTTGCTCGCAGGCAGCTACCCTGCATTGTACCTTTCCCGCTTCAACCCTGCCCTCACGCTCAAAGGCAAACTATTGCATGGGATGGGTGAACTCTGGGTCCGCAAAGGGCTTGTAGTGTTCCAGTTTGCCGTTTCGGTGATCTTCATCATTTCGGTCGTGGTGGTGTACAAGCAAATCGATTACGTGCAGGCCAAAAATCCGGGTTACGAAAAAGATAACATCGTGTATTTTGAAATGGAGGGGCGCGCGGCAACGCAAACAGAGGCTTTTCTGGCAAGGCTGAAAACGGTGCCGGGAGTCGTGAACGCATCGAGTATCCAGCAAAAAATCATTCTGCCGGCATTCCTGCCATCCGCCGGCGTGCGCTGGGACGGCAAAAACGGGAAAGACGAGATCCGCTTTTTCAAAATGCCCGTCAACTACGGCCTCACCGAAACGTTAGGCATTCAGATGGTCGCGGGCCGGAGCTTTTCAAAGGACTTCGGTTCGGATACGGCAGCGGTGATATTGAATGAGACGGCCATCCGGCAGATGGGCATCGCCGACCCGATCGGCAAACAGATCATGGTCGACGGTTTTAAGGCTAATATCGTCGGCGTCGCGCAGGATTTCCACTTCAATTCCTTACACGAAGCCATCAAACCATTCATTTTCAAACTATCACCACAAGAAACCATGCTCGCGACTGTCAAAATCCAGGCCGGGCAGGTACCTGCCACTCTTGCCCGGATACAGGACTTTTACGCCAGCTTCAATCCGGGCTACGCATTCGACTACGAGTTCCTCGACCGCGACTATCAGATTCAGTATGCATCGGAGCAACTGGTGGCGCAACTAGCCAGGTATTTCGCCGTGCTGGCTATATTGATATCCTGCCTCGGTCTTTTCGGCCTGGCTGCATTCACTGCGGAGCGTCGCCGCAAGGAAATTGGGGTGCGAAAAGTGTTGGGAGCCTCCACCGGCAGCGTGGTAGCGATGCTCTCGCGTGAATTTCTCGTGCTCGTCGCAGTTGCCATTGCTGTGGGTTGCCCGCTGGCATGGTGGCTCACACAGCGTTGGCTCGACCACTTCGCGTACCGTGCCACCATTGGAGCCGGTATATTTGCAGGAGCCGCGTTAGCTACAATCGTTATCACGCTGGCCACCATCAGTTTCCAATCCGTTCGCGCGGCACTGACAAACCCCACGCAATCGTTGCAATCGGAGTAATTTTCCAATTATTTGAGTAAAACCCCCTTGGCCAATTACTCATGATGATAAAAATCACTGATAATCAGCGCGAACAAACCTATTTCGATAAGGCCCGACAGGCCATTACAATTTCGGCTCGATCCACAGCGCTGCGAACACAACCATCAGCCAGGCAAACCATACCCAGCCGGGCAACTTTCTGGTAGCAACTGCGTGTTCTTTCGGACTGACAATGCGGGTTGTGTTTTGGGTTGATTGGATAAATTGCTGCATCCGCGAAGCATACAGCAGCGGAGAATAGTCCTGCACATAAAGCGCTGTTTGCGAGGAATCGTGTAAAGGCAACCAGCCGTTTTTGTCCGGGAAAAAAGCAGCAGTAGCCGAACGGTCGTTCAATGCGGAATTCACTGTCCAGACAGTATCCTGCCCTACTACCAAATACCGCGGAGCCGGCTGAAAGTTATTCAAATGTATGCCCACCGGCACATTTTGAAAAACAGGTGCATCCCATTCGATCACGGGTGCCAGTGCGGGGCGTGCGTATGCGAGGATTTCGTTCCAGACCTTCCCGTAACCAACGCTATCACCCGACAGTTGCATCGGGAACGTCTCGTTCAGTAAACTCACAGCGACTTTGCCGGTCGCTTTTTCCGTTACCACCGGATAATGCGGCGCCTGCACCTGGAAGCTATGCGGCTCGAAACGGAAAGGCAATGCGGTCAATGAATTCGAAACCGCAACCGATTCTTCATTGGAAATTTTCACCACCTGAAAACGCGTACCCAACGCATGATTGATTGCCCGGAGTTCGGTAGCCGGGTCGCCAAGTTGTAGAAACAGCACACTTTTTCCCGCATTCACGGCCTTTCTCACCGCCGGGTTCCCGGCATTTGAAGCGGTTGTTATCAGCAAATCCGGTTCAGTAGCGCGGTTGATATTCAACTTGTTCCGGATGTTTTTTGACAATGATGACTCATACAGCACGGAATGGCCCTGCTTTCCAAGCCATGTAGCGAGGTTTCGCGTTTCAAAATCGGGGTTATCGAGCAGGAAACGGACCGTCAGCGGCTGTTCAGGCTGGGTAAAAAACCGGAGTGTATCGATCGTCTGCCCATCCAGGTCAACGGTCACTGTCGTCCTGCCTTCGCTGAATGCGGGAAATGCAAGCCTGAAACGGTTTTCACCTGCTTTCAGTACCGTACTATCTAGCGTTTGGCCCGCATACCGCACGTGCAATGTCCTGTTACCGGCAATTTGAATGCTCCCGTCGATCCGCTGCATTTCACCTTTTCGCAGTACGCCTTTCCAATACAGGTCGCGAAGCGCATCCGGTGCAAACCAAGGCTCCCAATGCAAAAAGGGTGCAATTTTCAATTGCCCGATGGCAGCAAAAGTCTGTTCGCTAAACTCCTGCCCTACTATCACCAGTGTATCCACCGGCCGGTCGGCGATTTCGTCTGCACGTATCAGTTCCACCCCGGCCAGACTATCCCTGATGCGCCCGGCAACCCCGGAAGGTACATTTCCGGCGATCAGCAGGCCGGCTTTCGCCGTGGCATTGGATTGAAAATAGGGATCCAGAAGCCACATCACCAGGCTAACCCAAAGCAAAACATTCAAAATCAACCGGATACCAAACCTTCCCGAATGGCGATGCCGCGTATACAGCAATACGCATTGCAGCGCGAACAACGCCAGTGCCGCTACCAGCAGCAGAATGTTCAAAGGTTCGGTCCAGTTGAAATCGGTATGGATCATTCAGGTGTTTTATTCTTGCTAAAATCTTAAAGAGGCTGGCGCAATGCTTTTTGGAACGCCGCCTCCAACTTTTTCTCTCCCGACCACGTCGGGCGGCTTTGCAACGACGCATCGGTACGTTTGTACAAATCGCGCTTCAAACCGGCCATTTCGGCATTGCTCAATGCCCTTCTCCCCGCGAGCTTTTGCAATGCCGCGAGCATGTTCCAGTTTTGCAACCCGCCATTAAACGGCCCGCTTTCTGCCAGTCGCTGTGCTATTTCCGCACTCAAGGCAGCCTGTTTGGCCTGCTCTACTTTCGTTAACTTACTGTTTTCCAAGCAACCCAACAATGCAGCGACCAGCGAGGCCGTTTGTTTTTGTTTAAACTCCTTTTCAAATTCCCACTTTGTTGCCAGGTCTTTGAGTTCCCCTGTAAGTCGCTTTTCCTTTTCCTTGATCGGCGGCGGGTCGTAACCGCTTTTCTTCACGTACGTTCGCGCCTTTTGCTGGGCAGTTTTGAGGTATTCCAATGCTTTATGCTCAAATGGAAGCGCTTTTTCAGGCTCGTACATACGCAAATGCAGCTCCGATTGCCACATTTGCTCCAAAGCCATTTTCAGCAAGCTGCGCGTCGATTGTTCGTAAAATGTATTCGTTTCCGCATCGTCGTGCGCATGCGTGTATTGCTCCATCAACGCGGCCAATGGGTCTTTTTCTCCTGCGGACTCGTGCTTGTGCGCGTGTTCGTCCCCGTGTGCGGGCTCTCCTGCACGCGACTCCGCCCCCTCGCCCTGGCCGTCCGAATGGTGCGTGAATGCGTCGATGATATTGCCGTTATCCGTTGCCGGACTGTCACCTCCATGGGGCGCCCCACCAATGCTGGTCTCAAACTCCTCGCCCAGGTATTGCCCGTAACGCAGCCGAAGCACTTTCTGGTCAAACCCGATCTCGTTCGAAGTTGCATTGAAATCCTTGGTATTGAGCTTTTTGCGTTTGGCTATCAGCTTTTCGGTGTCGATGATGATTTGCCGCTGGCTGCGGAAATACTCGGGCATAATGTTCACCGCCATGGTTGCGAGTTCAGCCTCCTCGATTTTCGCAGTATCCTTATACACAATAAAATACGTATCCGACTTGCTAAAATTAGGCTCCGGCTGCCGGTTATCGACCGCCGCCCAATAGTAGTAAAGCTCGTCGCCAGGTGTAAAATTCAATGCTTTTAAATCGATGGTTTTCCGAATGTTTGCTTCCTCAAAATTGGCCTGACTAAGCGGCATGCGTATTTCACGGAACTTTACATTTTCGCCGGAGCCACGTGCGACGGTTGCAACAATGAATGCCTGCTTCACCCGGAAATCGTCTGATATTCTGGCCGATACGGTGATGCTTTGCGAGTCTTTGAGAAAATGGTAACGATACAGTTCCTTCGAACCAGGCTCAATGCGGGGCGCGAGATCGGGTAATGCTTCGAGTTTGTAAAAATCGGATTGGTATATCAGCGAATCCTTGAAATATCCTTTAATAGCATACAAACCAGAACCGGAAACGCGGTCCTGGTGCCTGAATACCCCGTTCACCTCCCGCATACTAACCTCTTCACCCCGGCTGTTGGCAATCCTGACCGACAGTTGTTCCGGCTGATCAAACCACACCGACCATTCAATCTGCGATCCGACGATCGCACTGATATTCAGATCACCCGACTGTCTTTCTGGCAAGCCGGTATAGTCGGGCGGCACTATTTTCACCGCCGAGGACGCAAACTTCGGAATAACCTTCGCCGGAATCTTCGCGCCTATTTCCGCTGCCGGCAGAGGCTTACCTGGCACGGCATTCCGGTCACGAATCGCAAGCGTGCCGCGGTAAATAAAGGCAGCGAATACGACCGCGGCGAAATAAACCCAAATACCTCGGTACAATACGTGGCGCGGAAATGTGATGCTCCGTGCGCTGATGCGTTCGAGCTGCATTTGCTCGGCTATGTTCAGGTCGTCCCTGTCGAGCAGGTCGAGACTGTACTCTACGTCCGCACTATGGGTGTGAATCAACGAAATAGCAACCTTTCGCTTATCGGTAAAGGCCTTTGTGATCCAAAATGCGACAAACCAGCCGATCAAACCAATGGCAGAACTCAGCCAGCGGTTATCGGGAACAAATGCCTTAGCAATCAGATCCCATGCAAGGGTCAGCAAAAACGATTTGAGAATGGCCAGCCATTGCAAATGCGTATTAACCGATTTGACCAGTTTTCTTACATCAGCCATCGCTCCTTACCGTTTTGTGCAGTGCCCACCAGCGTTCCGCGGCCATTAACAATATGAAAACCAGCACCAACCAGGGGCGTAATGCGACCTGTTCCTGTCCACGCGGCGGCTTTATTTTTTCAAAAAATGTACTCAACTGGCTTTTGCTTAAAGGTGCAGCGTTGGTCTGTAAACCCAGCTGTTTCACAACCAAATCTCCCAGCCATTCCGGCAGCCTGCCGTTTTCAACCCATTCCGAATCCGCGATCCGCAGCGTGTCGCGCAGTTGAATGACCTGTGCGGGCATATTCCACTGCGGCGCATTACCAGAAATCACATAAGTCGTTCCCGGTTGCGCAGCGGTCCACGCGTGATCGGCAAAAACCAAATCATAGTGGCTTGCCGGATTAATTTTCTCCTGTATTTCAAATGCAAAGCCGTAAACCTCTGCCAATGCAGCCAGCGCTGCCCTTACGGTTTGCGCTTCCGCCGCATTCCTGTAATCCAGCAATACTTGGATAGTACCTTTATAAGCCGGCTTGTTTTTGAAAAGGTCGATCGGCCTTGTTCCCGACGAATCAGTGGCCGGGAAAAGCTGGTATGTGCCCGGTACGTACACCCGGGCGTTCAGGCTACCGTCATTCAGGAAATACATTCTGAAATCCCTGGCATTGCCATCTGCCAGTGCATTGATATTCTGCTGTAAATACGCTATCGAGGCCGTAACACCCTCCGGCCGGGCAAGATTACCGGCCTTTTCCGGCGTCGTGCCCATCCAGTAGACGGGTTCTCCGCGGCGCTCTGCTCTTTCGAGCTCGAAACGAAAGGTTTCCGTAACCAGCCCGTCAGCCTGGACCAGATGCACTACTTCCGGCTTGCCCGCATTGGCGAGCCAGTCGACAACCGGTTTGCTCAGTATCAGGGCGAGGAGTATCACCAGCAGGCAGCGCAGGATCATCAGCCACATTTCGTGCAGCCTGAGACCCCGGTGTTGCAGGGTGGTTTGCTCGCCAAGCCAGCGCATGGCAGCCCATTCCATGGTTTTGCCCCGTTTTTGATACCAGAAGTGAATCGCTACCGGCACCGCCACGGTCAGCATTCCCCAAAGCATATATGGTTGCAAGAATGCCATCAGCCCTTTCTTCTCGTTAAAAATGCTTTCAATACCATTCCCACGGGGTCGCTCATGCGCGCCCGTACCAGACGCACGTGCGGGATTTGCAATGCGTTTTTTAAATCCGCCAGGTAACTTTGCATCGATGATCTGAACTGGGTATCCACGGCTTCCGCGTCCAGTTCCATTTCCCTGCCGCTTTCCAAATCTTTAAAGCGATAAAACCCTTTCAAATCAAATTCCATTTCCTGGTCGCCGAGTATCTGGAAAATCACGATCTCACGATGAGGCCCGGCCAGTGAGCGTATCCATGACAGCCATTCGTCGTCAGTTTGAAGCAAGTCGCTGACAAAAATCAGCTGCTCTTTCTTTTTGGACTGAAATTCCGAGTAGCGAATCCCCGACGCTCCCCAGGGACCGGCTGCCGTAGCTTTTTCTAATCCAACCAATATCTTTTGAAATGCCTGCCGCGCCGATGACGCCGAACCCGTTCCGCTGATCGTCTCCACGCGCCCCTGCGTCAACCCGTACAAACTCATCTGATCGTTCTGAATGTAACACAAGTACGCCAACGACGCCAGGAGGATTTGCGCATATTGCAGCCGGCTCACACCGTTTTCGGTATAATTCATCGATCCCGACAAATCCAGCACAAACCTGATTTGCCGGTCGCTTTCCGTCGACGACTCGCGGACGAGGTGTTTATCTGTCCGCGCGAACAATTTCCAGTCGATCCGTTTCGGATCATCGCCGAGTTCATAATGTCGGTATTGTTCAAATTCAATGCCTATTCCCGACCGTTTACTGGAATGGATCCCGAGCATCAGCTCCTCGCTTACCAGTTTCCCGGTAAGTTGCAGGTTTTTGAGCTTGATCAGGCTGGACGCCAGCAGGCCGGTTGTTTTTTGCATTGTTTATGCTATTGTTTTTGCCATCAGGCGTCATTTGTTAAATCGAACTACAAGCCATTCAACAATTCCTGAATGGCATGATCGCTGGTAATACCTTCGGCCTCGGCACGGAAATTCATGGCGATACGATGCCGCAGCACCGGGAACGCCAGCGAACGGATATCCTCCGGCACGACCGAAAACCGCTCGTGCAGCACCGCGCGTGCCTTCGCGCATAATACGAGCGCCTGCCCTGCGCGAGGGCCGGCACCCCAGTCGCACCATTCCCGTACGTAGTCGGAAGTAGTCGTTTCGGGTCTCGTGGACCGCACCAACGCATTAATTTTCACCAATAAGTCATCCGCAATATGCACCTGGCGCGTCAACTTTTGCAGGTCGGCCATTTCCGTATCCGACAATATCCGCCCGATTTCCGGCCGCGCGGTGCCCGTAGTAGTCCGTAAAACGTCCAGTTCCTCCTGCTCGCTGGGGTAGCTGAGCTTGATGTAAAGCAAAAAACGGTCGAGCTGAGCTTCCGGGAGCGGATAGGTACCCGCCTGTTCGATCGGGTTCTGCGTGGCGATGATCAGAAACGGATCAGGCAGCGGATAATTCTCGCCGCCATAGGTTACGCTTTTCTCCTGCATCGCTTCAAGCAATGCAGCCTGCGTTTTCGGCGGCGTCCGGTTGATCTCATCGGCCAGTACCACGTTCGCGAACAGCGGCCCCCTGTTGAATTTGAAAAACTTCCTGCCGGTTTCATGGTCTTCTTCCAATATCTCCGTACCCACAATATCGCCGGGCATCAGATCAGGCGTAAACTGGATCCGCCGGAAGCTCATATGCAACGCCTCCGACATGGTTTTGACCATCAATGTTTTAGCCAAACCCGGCACGCCTTCCAAAAGACAATGGCCCGATGCCAACAATGCAATTAATATTTCTTCAATCGCATCCTGCTGGCCGACGATCACTTTCGCTATTTCGGCTTTAAGGAGTGGGAGTTTGGCTACTAATGCCCGGTAATGGGACGTTGTCGTTGAGGTTTCCAAGGTTTGAATATTTTTTGACCACCGACCGCTGACCGCCGACGGCCGATCACCTATTTGCGATCATTTACAATAATTTCCTTCTTTCTTATCCAATTCCACACCCAAACTCCACCATATCGGCGGTCGGCGGTCCATGGTCGGCGGTCGCGCCGCAGGCGCCCCTACCCCGTCAATGCATACACCACAATATTCACCCCAAACCGCGTATTATCAACCGCCAGGAATCGTTTGTTCCGGAAATCGTAGTCCCATTCGCAGCCGTAATCCTTATTGCTGTACAGAACGCCGATCCTGCCGTTGACGGTGATGGCTTTGAGGTAATCATGCACGAGATCGTCACCCCAGCCATTCAGCTCAAAGGAGGTGGTTGGGGGGCCGTCGTCGAATTTGAAAAAACTGTGGTAGATAGGATGGTTGTTCGGGATTTTCTGCAAAGCTTTCGGGCCGAATGTCCGGGCCATTTCCTGCTCGAACGATTTGGCGAAAAGCCCGTCGATGTCGTGGTTGCAATCGTCGACGAACACGAAGCCGCCGTTCTGCACGTACCTTTTGAAATGGTCACGCTCCTGGGCCGAAAATTCCACCAGTTTGTGCCCGCTCAGGTAACAGAACGGGCTTTTGAATATTTCGTTGCTGCTCAGCTGGACTACTTTTTCCTTCTCGTCGACCGGTATTGTGGTGTACTCAACCAGCGAATGCAGCAAATTGGACGGCATTCGCTGGTCGGTATCCCAGTTACCGGAGGTGTATTGGATTCTGGTGAAGAAAAAAGGTTTCAATACTAAACTGCGTCAGATAACGATGAGAATGTGAACTCCCGGATTTTCATCGGCGGGATCAGGTAATTGCTGTTGCTTTCGGTGCTTACTACGCGCTCTGGTTTGCCGAGCGTCTCGAGGTTGTTGAGCATAATTACCGGGCTTTCATTAAAACGGAAGTTTTTGATCGGATGTTTGATCACGCCGTTTTCAATGTAAAAAGTACCGTCGCGCGTAAGGCCCGTGAGCAGGAGCGTCTGCGGGTCTACTTCGCGGATGTACCAAAGCTTGGTGACCAATATCCCGCGTTGCGTGGATTTGATCAGCTCTTCCATACTCGCCGTACCGCCCGCCATGATTACGTTCGTCGGGAACGGCACCGGTTTCACATTGTTCTTTTGCGCCCAATAGCGTGAGTAAACAAGGTTTTTGACCACCCCCTTCTCAATCCAGTTGATCTTGTTTGCAGCCTGGCCATCTCCTGCCCAGGGTGATGCCGGCAAGTCCGGATGGGTAGGATCTGAGTAGATATTGACGCGCTCGTCGACGATCTTCTCGTTCAGTTTGCTTTTCCCGCCCGCTTTGCTCAGAAATGAGCGCCCCTCGTCGGCACTTCTCGCATCGAGATTGAAAAATATGTTTTCCAAAAGCACAGCGGCGGCGGTCGGTTCGAGGATTACCGTGTATTTACCGGGTTCCAATGCCTTCGCATCGACAGAACCTTTGGATTTTTGAATGGCAATTTTCGTAGCAGCGGCCGTGTCGAGTTTAGCCACATCGCTATAACCCTTGGCCACGTAACCCGAGCCCTTACCGTCCGGCGTGCGCACGGTGAGCGAGAAATTGACACTCGTGCTGGGGTAGTAGGCAAATAACCCTTTGGAATTCATCATGGCCGAATAGCCCTTCTGGTTTTCGAGAAAACCGGCGGCGGTCATGTTCTGGGTGCGCGTCAGGTCGAGGCTCTTGGCGACGGCGTCGGCACGATAGGCGGGATTAACACCGGCCGTAGATTCGAAGAAACCGTTGGATTTCAAATAAGTCTGCGGTTCCAGTACCCCTACATATTCCGGATTTTCGGGCGCCAGCCGGGCCAGCTCCTCCGATCTTCTGACGACCTTCTCGATCGACTCGTCGCTGAATTCATCGATCGTGGCAACGCCCACTTTCTTGCCGAAAGCGGATTGCACCTGCAAATTCTGGTTAATGAGCGAGCCGCTCGTCGATACTTCGTTGCGGGCATAGCGCAGGTTCCCCCGCTCTTCACCCAGGATATTCACCTCGCATTCATCTGCTTTGGAATAGCTCAGCACTTTTTGCAACAATGCCTTTGCTTCTGATTCTGTTAGTATGATGGCCATTTGCGTAATGCTTTTTTGATGGTCGTTTTTATTTTAGGAGAAGTGGAGGAAGGAGGAAAGGGAGGATGGATTCTTCTCATTCATCACTCTCTCCTTCCTCCTTCCTCCCTTTCCTCCTTTCCTCCCTCCTTATATCTTCCTCGCGGTATTAATAACATTCACGCCGTTAAACCTTGCTGTCGAACTTCCGTGCGATACGGCGCTGGATTGCATAGGCTGACCCTTGCCGTCGAAGAACGAGCCGCCCAGGCGGTAGTCGCGCTCATCGCACACCTGCACGCACGAGTTCCAGAATTCCTGGGTATTCGACTGATATGCCACGTCTTTCAGCATCCCTGCGATCTTTCCATCCTTGATTTCGTAATACAATTGGCCACCAAACTGGAAGTTATAGCGCTGCTGGTCGATCGAGAATGAACCGTCACCAATAATATAAATGCCCTTCTTAACATCCTTGATCATTTCCTCCACAGACAACGGCGTTTTGCCTGCCGCCAGTGAGACATTCGGCATACGCTGGAACTGCACCGAGCTCCAACTGTCGGCATAGCAGCAGCCATGCGATTCCTTGGCGCCGATGATATGTGCCTGGTCCCGGATGGCCTGGTAGTTCACCAGCACACCGTCCTTCACGAGGTCCCATTGTTTGGTATTAACCCCTTCATCATCCCAACCTACGGCACCCAGCGACCCCGGTTGCAACTTATCGGCGACCAAATTCACCTGTTTGCTGCCATACTGGAAGTTTTTGGATTGCCATTTATCGAGCGTTGCGAACGAGGTTCCGGCAAAATTGGCTTCATAACCCAGTACCCGGTCGAGTTCCAGCGGGTGCCCCACCGACTCGTGGATCGTCAGCCACAAATGCGAAGGATCCAGTACCAAATCATATTTACCCGCTTCCACCGATTTGGCCGTCAGCTTTTCCCTGGCTTGTTGAGATGCCGCAGTGGCATCTTCGAGCATGTCGTAACCTTTGTTATAACGGGTCGTCACGCCGGTCACTTTGTCGGCCGGGTTCGACTGCAAATAGTCATAGCCCATGCCCATCGGCGCGCTCAGCGAACGACGTGTTTCAAACTTGCCCGTTTTGGGATCAATGGCCGTCACGTTGAAAAGCGGCCAGATACGGTGAACGTCCTGGTCGATATAGGAACCGTCGGTCGAGGCGAAATATTTCTGCTCATTCACCTGAAAAAGGATCGAATTGACATAATTTGCCCCATTTTTCATGGCCGCGTCGTTCACCGAAAGCAGCAGGTCCACCTTCTCCTTGATAGGCACTTCAAATGCATTCTTCTTGAATGGCGCTTTCCAGCTCACTTCCCCGAAGCCCTTTTGTGGTGCAAGCTGCACAGGTTCTTTCATGAGCTTCGCATTGGCTTTGGCGATGGCTACGGCTTCCTCCGCTGCTTTCGCCAGTTGCGCTTCACTTTTAGCATCCACCACCGCAGCGAATCCCCAGCAGCCGTTGGCAATGACACGTACCCCCACGCCATAGGATTCGGTATTGACGATATTTTCGACCTTGTCTTCCCGGGTCGTCACATATTGATTAAGGTAGCGGCCAATCCGCACATCGGCATAGGAGGCGCCTTTGGATTTGGCGGCATTGAGAGCTGCGTCGGCAAGCCGTTTCTTAACCGCCACATCGTCGCCAGGCGCCAGAAATGCCTCCGGCGATACGGGACGGCCCGTTGCAAAGCCCGGCAACATGAACGCTCCCGTTCCGAGCCCGGCCATTTGAATGAAATCTCGTCGTTTCAAAGTGTAGATGTTTAGCTAATAGAATTGATTGGGTGAGTCAAAAAAGTGCAATTCATAAGTTAATGAATGGCTGCACTTGTTTCAACTCACCTGTTATGGATGGCAGGATAGCGGTTTAAATGGATTACGTTTTCCGCTAAACCGCGTCTGAAAGGCTTGTAAACGTAAAATCGCGGATTTTCAATGGCGGTATCAGGCTGCCGTTGGTGCGCACCGGTTTCCCGATAGCCTCCACGTTGTTGAGCATGATTACCGGACTTTCATTGAACCGGAAATTCTTGACCGGATATTTGATCTGCCCGTTTTCGATATAAAAAGTACCGTCGCGCGTGAGGCCCGTATAGAGCAACGTTTGTGGGTCGACGGTACGGATGTACCAGAAGCGGGTCACGAGAATACCTTTCTCGGTGCTCTTGATCAGGTCGGCCAGCGAGTCGTTACCGCCCTGAAAAATAATGCCGTCCGGGGAGGGCACCGCCTTAACCCCCTTCTTATCAGCCCAGAAACGCGAGTAATACATATTTTTCACCACGCCGTTTTCAAACCAGGTTACCTTTTCCTGCGGGCGGCCATCGGCGGCAAATGGCGAACCGGGCACTTCCGTGTTCGCAGGATCGGAATAGATGGTAACGCGCTCATCCAGAAGCTTCTCGCCCAGGCGTGTCTGTCCGCCCTTCTTCCCGAGGAAGCTCCGGCCTTCATCGGCGCTGCGCCCGTCCATATTCCGCATCATATTGAGAATGAGATCATGTGCAGCCGTAGGTTCCAGGATGACCGTGTATTTACCCGGCTCCAAGGCCTTCGCATTCACCGACGCCAATGCTTTTTGCATCGCGATTTCCGTAGCGGTGCTGGTATTCAGCTTGGAAACGTCGTTGTAGTCCCGCTGCACGAAGCCAGAGCCTGTGCCGTCAGCCGTTCTGACAGTTACGGAAAAGTCTACGGAAGTGGATTTGTTATAACCAAAAAGACCCTTGTTATTCCCCAATGCTGTAAAACCGCTTGTATCTTCCATATAACCGGCGGCGGTCAGGTTCTTTTTGGAAGAAGGATCAATACTGCCGAATGCCGCTTTTGCCCGATACTCCGGGTTGATATCCGCAGTGCCGGCCACAAACGCATTGGTATTCACATATTGCTGCGCACCGAGCACCGGCATGTATTCAGGATTGTCGGGAGCTAGCTTCGCGATTTCCTCGGCGCGTCGCACGGTTTTTTCGAGCGAGGCATCGTCGAATTCGTTGATCGTAGCCGTCCCCGATTTTTTACCAAAAACAGCTGTGACAGAGAGCGACATATCCGTGGTTTCACCGCTGGTCGACACCGAATTGCGCGCATAACGGATATTACCTGTCCGGCTCCCCGAAAGCGACGCGCTGATCTCATCAGCCCTCGAAAACGCCAGGACTTTATCTATGATTTTTTTAGCTTCTTCTTTTGTTAAAATAGCCATTTGAACCTTGATTATGATCGTTTGTCAATGGGAGGATGGAGGAAGGAGGAAAGGGACAAAGGATTTCCCCTCCTCCCCTTCCTCCTTCCTCCCTTTCATCCTTTTCTCCCTTTCATCCTAAATCTTCCTACCAGTATTAATAACATTCACCCCGTTGAACCGCGTCGTCGAACTACCGTGTGAAACGGCGCTGATCTGCGAGGGCTGACCCTTTCCGTCGAAAAACGAACCGAATGTCCGATAATCGTCCTTATCGCAAAGCTGCACGCACGAATTCCAGAACTCCTGGGTATTCGACTGATAGGCGACGTCGTCAAGCATGCCGGTGATTTCGCCGTTTTTGATCTCATAGAAAACCTGGCCTCCAAACTGGAAGTTATAGCGCTGTTGGTCGATCGAATAAGAACCTCTTCCGATAATATAAATGCCCTTCTCAACGCCTTTGATCATGTCCAGCACGCTCCGTTTCTCAGTTCCGGGTTTGAGGCTGATGTTCGGCATACGCTGGAACTGAACGGAACTCCAATCATCGGCATAGCAGCAGCCATGCGACTCTTTTTCACCCAAAATCTGCACCTGGTCGCGGATCGCCTGATAATTGACCAGTATACCATCCTTAATAATGTCCCATTCCTTGCAGGGCACGCCTTCGTCGTCATACCCCACCGCACCGAGCGTATGCGGCTGCGTCTTGTCGGCTACGATATTGACGAGCTTGCTGCCGTAATTGAAATTCTTCGTCTTCCATTTGTCCAGCGTCGCAAAGCTGGTACCGGCGTAATTGGCCTCATAACCCAGCACACGGTCGAGCTCGGTAGGGTGTCCCACCGATTCGTGGATAGTGAGTCCCAAATGGTTGGGATCCAGAACAAGGTCATATTTGCCCGGCTCTACCGATTTGGCAGTGACTTTCTGCTTCGCCTGCTTGGCGGCCATAATCGCATCCTCCACCATATCGTACGAGTTGCGGTAGCCCACCAGGCCGTTCGGGCCGGCGATTTTCTCACTGGCCAGGCCATCCAGGTACTCATAGCCCATGCCCATCGGAGAGCTGATCGCGTCGCGGGTTTTGAATTTACCGGACGCCTTATCGGTTACCGTTACCGTGAAAGTCGGCCAGATCCGGTGAACGTCCTGATCGATGAACGAACCGTCGGTAGAAGCAAAATATTTCTGTTCGTTGATGAAAAAAAGACTCGACGCTACAAAATTGGCCCCATTATCCATGGCTGCGCCGTTGACCTTCATCATCAGGTCAATTTTTTCCTTGACCGGTATTTCAAAAGCGTTTTTGACAATCGGCGTCTTCCAGGTCTTATCGCCTACGCCTTTTTGCGCGGCAAGCATCACCGGCTCTTTCTGGAATTTCGAATTCGCTTTGGCTATCGCAACGGCCGTGGCGGCACATTTGGCAATACCATCCGGCGTCACATCGCTCGTAGCCGAAAAACCCCAGGTACCATTGGCGATCACGCGGATACCGATGCCGTAGGATTCTGCATTGACGATGTTCTGCACCTGCTTCTCACGTGTAAACAGGTATTGCTGCAAATAGCGGCCGATACGGACATCGGTGTAGGTAGCACCCTTGTCGCGGGCGGCATTCAGCGCAGTTTCGGCGAGTTTTTTCTTGGTAGCGGCATCGAGCCACGGGGCGAGCAGCTGCGCTTCGGCCACAGGACTCCCGACGACCGGAACCTCGGAGAGCATCATTGCGCCCAAGCCAAGGCCCGACATCTGCATGAAGTGTCTTCTTTTCATTTGGTTAAAAGGTCGGATATTGAATCTCCAATGTAGTCAATATATCCTCAACAAATATTCGTGTGGCAATTTTTTTGTACCAAACAAAAGAGCGCCGGAAGTTATCGGAACTTCGGCGCTCTTCTGGTGCGATCGCGGACCGCAATGCACTCGGGCCATACAGAACACTGCGTCCCATATGGTATTTTGATAATCTTAACCTAATACAAACGTGATATCATCAGCGTACGCAGTTGCTGTTCGTCCCAGGGTTTGTTGACATAGCTATGAAAATATCCCTTCCCGGCGGCCCAACGAAACTCATCCGTATACGCATTGCCCGTGAGCAGCACACGCATACTGGAAGGATACTGATTGGAAGCCAGTTTGAGAAATTCAAGGCCTGTCATTTCGGGCATCTGGTGATCAGCGAAAATGACGTCGATTTTATGTTCGTCGAGGATTTTCAACGCCTCTTCGGTTGAATTGGCCAGATAAATCTGGGCGTCTCTCCGGAAAGTCGCTTTAAAGGAATTCAGATTATTAATTTCATGGTCAACATAAAGGATGCTCATAGTTATTAGATCGATCGGGGTTACTACAAAGCAAATTTATGAATTAACTCATTACCCGGAACAAAATCCCGGACTGCGTAGAACAACCGAAAGCCCTGTCAAATTCCCAAAGGTATCACATTTCACACCCGTGTAGCTAAAACCAACTCATTGTCAGTATTTTAATGACAAAAATTTTATTTAACGGTAAAACCTATTTCACCTAAATTCTTAAAAAATAATTAGAGCCGCCGCTTAAATCCGCTGATAGCGGTCTTTGAGAAGTTTCATCATGTGTACGTTCACATCCCATTGGCTCACGAGCGGCATTTGTGTGTAGGGCATCGCGGGCATGTAAGGTGCGGGGCCAAATTCGGTAGTAATGGTGAGCGTGGTTCCGTTTTGCGCGTGAGATGCCGCCACACGGTCCCACCAGCCGAGGTGTGCGTTCAGCACTTCCTCCCATTCGGGCGCACGAGGGTCGTTCACCTGCGGGCCTTCAGGATGACCTACCCGGCTGTGAATGTGATCGGTACGCGAAACAGCGAGCGCAACCTCGTCAGGGAGGTCGGCAAGCAGTGATTCGTGAACAGCGCACCAGTGCGAAATGTCGAGCGCAATGCGGAGGCCGGGATCGGATTGCAGATAGCCCATCGTGACATGGGCTGCGAAGAAACTCTTACCACGGTGTGTTTCGTGGATGATGGGTACGCCGGATTCGGCCGAAAGCTTGGCCGCCAGCGCAAAGAGCCGCTGGTTTTGTGCGGTATTGAAATAATCCTTGCCCGTCTGGCAGTTAATCAACACCGGCCGGGCCTCGATCAGGTTTCGTAAATACTTTTCATAATTCGCCGCGTGCTCGTCAATATCTTTTTCAAACGACTGCCAGTACTGACCAATCAGCCGAAGATCATGGGCTGCCAGCGTATCGAGGATAACCCGTTTTTCTGTCGGATCGAACGGCAATGCCATTTCAACACCATCGTAACCAGCAGCTTTTACATTTTTGCAAAAGGTATCGAACGGAAGGGTGTTCCCCCACTCCGGCGCGTAAAATTGGATTGTCATTGGATAGGTAGTCAGCTTTTTTGCAATAGTTTTTCAATTTCTTCCAAAGACCGGCCTTTGGTTTCGGGGACGCTGGTGCGGACAAAAAAGTAGTAGACCAGACATACCGCCGCGTGGATCAAAAAGGTGACCGGTATGCCAAAATACTGATTCATGACCGGAAACAGCGCCGTGGTGAAGAAATTGGCAATCCATAACGCCAGTGTAGCCACCGCCATAGCATTACCGCGGATGCGGTTGGGGAAGATTTCGGAAAGTGCCACCCACGTCACAGGACCGAGCGTAGCCGAGTAAATTCCCACAAATGCCAGCACGAAAACCAGTACCCACAGGCCCGACCATTGCAGGTAAAATGCCGCCGACAATGCCAGGGCATCCAGAAACAGGAGAAATGAACCGTACTGCAAAAGTTTTTTGCGACCAGCCTTGTCGATCGCGCCGATGGCGACAAATGTGAATACGAAATTGGTTACACCGATGATAATCGACTGCAAAAACGCTGAGTTCTGTGCCATACCCGCCTTTTTGAAAAGCTCCGGCGCATAGGAAAAGATCGAATTCTGCCCAACTATCTGCGAAAATACGGCAATCATCACCCCGATAAACACAATATGCACGACATCCTTGCGGAACAGGTCGGTGACGTTGTATTCGGCTTTATCTGCGAAACTTTGTTCAATCTGTTCTTGCTCCGCCAATGCATAATCCAGCCCGCCCACACGTTCGAGAACGATATGCGCTTCAAACTCCCGACCGGCACGTATCAGCCATCGCGGACTTTCGGAGGCCATGAAAAGACTAAAATAAAAGAGCAGTGCCGGAATCGACTGAGAAGAAAACATCCATCGCCAGTTATCCTCGACGTCCAGCAGCATATAGTTTGAAAAGTAGGCCAGCAATATCCCCACCACGATGGAAAGCTGGTAAAACGACACTGTGGTGCCTCGCATGGGTGCGGGAGAAATTTCGGCCAGGTAAATCGGGCAAACAAGTGCTGCCGCTCCTACCGCCACACCACTCAGCATGCGAAAACCAATAAACATCGGAAAGTTCTCGGCCCAGCCGGTGCCGCCGCCGGTAACTGCAAATAGTATGGCACAGATCATCAGCAGTTTCTTACGCCCCAGCCGCTCGCAGAGCCAGCCTCCCAGGACGGCGCCTATGGCAGCGCCCAGATTGATGCAACCCACGGCCCAGCCCGTTTCCAGTTCGTTCAGCCCGAAATGCGCCTGAAAAAACCCGACCGTCCCGGAAATGATCACCAGATCGAACCCGAATAATATCCCGCCCAGCGCCGCAATAGCGCTGAGCAGGTAAACATACCCCTTATTAATCTGAACAAGCCCGGGACCACTCAGCCCGGAGGTATTCAGTCCTGTTTTGTCCAAATTGGAAAAAGTACCTGGGGCTTGTGCCATGATGGGTATCTATTTTAGTGATACGTCTGCCTCTTTACTCAGAAAATCAGCTTCCGACTCCGTCAGACCGGCGGTGTCCCAGGTGAGCAAAGCTTCGTCCGGGACGATATCGATCGGCGTGATGCTGGATGACGACGACGACGATTCGTGATAACCGATATTGGTCGATCGGTTGTAGCATGAAATCAGCGACCAGCGGGGATGCTCCGACAAGTTAGCCTCCGACCGGTGCAGGATATTGCTATGGAAGAAAAGCGCATCGCCCGCATTGAGTTCTACAAACACATGCTCCATTGTTCTCAGCGCCAAATCCACGTAACGCTGCGACGCGCCTACCTGCTCGCCCGAGAAACCGTGCTCCACCCGGCCCATTTTGTGAGAGCCTTTGATCACTTGCAGACAGCCGTTTTCAACATTGGCATCCGTAATGGCGATCATCACCGACATCAGCTGTTCTGGATAGAGAAATTCATTTTTATACCAATATCCATAGTCCTGGTGCCATTCCCAAGCCCCGCCCACACGCGGCTCTTTTTGCATGAGTTTGGAATGGTAATGACAAACCGAATGACCGTCATCGCCAGGTTGGCGGGCCAACAGCTGATCCACCGAGCCTACGAGCGTTTTACCCCTCGTCAGCAAGCCATAAACATCGTCACCCGGCTTATACCATAACGAAAGCTTGCTCCGCTTGCCGGTACTATCGTTGACGTCGATCGCATGCTTGCTGATCATGGCATCATCGAGCGCGATACGGTACAGCTTTGAAACCTCTTCTTTGTCATAAAACCCACGGACGATCAGGTAGCCGTCCGTATGATACTGCTGAATTTGCGCGTGTGTCAAAAGTTGCTTAGTCATGAGAATGGGATTAGGAATAGTACTTTAACCTTTCAAAATTCAGCTATTCCGGGAAATAAACGAATGAACGATTTTGTCCAAAACATGGATTATTTTACCTTTATTCTATTCATTACATTTCTTCAAAACACACATTATGCGCAAAAGCAGAGGCTTCGAAGGCGAGCTTATCATCGAAATACCCAAAGTGGCCACGTCCCATTGCGAGCAGCTGCCGCTGATCAGTCATTTGTTCATCTCCCGGATGGGTTATTACCCCAAAGCATTGCATCATTACTATCAGCGGCCCAACGGCATTTCGCAGGCCATTCTGCTGTATTGTACTGATGGTCAGGGATGGATAGAGCTCAATGGTAACGTCACGCAGGTACACGCGGGCGAGGTGTTTATTCTGCCTGTTGACATGCCCCATTCCTATGGAGCTGATTTGCAAAATCCCTGGAGTATTTATTGGCTTCATCTCAACGGAACCCATTGCGGCGCGGCGGCAACGACGGTCATGGAACGCGACAGCGAAGCATTCAGGGCCATCCAGGTGGGGTTTTCGGACGAACGCAACGCACTTTTCACCCACATTGCGAGCACTCTTCTTAAAGGATACAGCGCCTCTAACTTGTTGCAAGCCAACCTCGCATTACCACATTACCTATCCTCGTTCATCGCGCCCGAACATTTCGGCTCACATCAACCTTCGGTATCGGGCGCAAGCCCCACCGAAAAGGCGATCAGGTATATGCAGGCCAATCTGTCAAATTCCCTTTCGCTGGATAATATTGCCCGTTCGGTAAATTTATCCGTCTCTTTCTTTTCCCGGAAATTCAAAAAAGATACAGGTTATGCGCCGATCGAGTATTTCAATTACCTCCGCATTCAGAAGGCCTGCCAGCTGCTCCATTTCAATACCTGGCGGATCAATGAGGTGGCTTCCGCCATCGGAATCGACGATCCTTTCTATTTTTCGAGGCTCTTCAAACAGCAAATGGGCCTGTCGCCGGCACATTACCGAAAAAATAAGGGCATCGAACGGCAGTAAAAAGCGGCCATATCAGAATTATTATACATATTAAGACCTAATCTAATCACCATCGGACATGTTAAAAAAAATCCTGCTTGCCCTCCTGGCTGTTTTCATCATCATTCAGTTCATCCGCCCCGAAAAAAACCTTTCCGACGACCAGTCGATGAACATCGCGACGAAGTATGACGTCCCGGTGGATGTGAAGAACATCCTGGAAGTAGCTTGTAACGACTGCCACAGTAACAAAACCGTTTATCCATGGTACTACAACATCCAGCCTGTGGCATGGTGGATGAATGAGCATGTCGAAGACGGCAAGCGGCACCTGAACTTCTCGACATTCACAAGCCTGTCCATCGCGCGGCAAAACCACAAGCTGGAAGAGACGGTGGAAATGGTGGAAGACGACGCAATGCCGCTCAAATCGTACACCGCATTGGGCATGCATGCAGAGGCAAAACTGACCACAGCGCAACGCGAACGCCTCATTCAATGGGCGAAGGCACAAATGGATACGCTTAAGGCGAAATATCCGGCCGACAGCCTCGTCATGCCGAAAAGAAATCCCGCACCAGGACAGCATTAATCCTGCGCGAAAAACAACGGGCAGCTGCATTCGTTTGCAGCCGCCCGTTACCCGCATTAGTTTTTAAAAATCCTCTGCGTAAAAAGCCTTTCACTCCCCTTCTCCACTTGAAGGAGATAAAGCCCTCTGGCCACATTGGGTATCGGCACCCGGCCGCCGCCATCCATATCGCGGCGCATTACTTCCACCCCGGCCATATTGATCAGTTTCACGGTCGCAACACCTGTGTAGGGAGGCATTTGCAAATCCACGTAATCGCTCAGCGGATTCGGTGCGATGCGGAATGCGACATCGCCATTGCGATACAATGCGATGATTTTGGAATATTCAAACTGCCCGTCGAAATCAACCTGTTTCAAACGATAATAGGCGGTAATCGCCGGCGCTTCGGTATCGGTAAAGGTATAATAATGTGCCGCGGCGGTGGTATTTTGCCCCTTTAATTCCCCTATCATGCGAAAATCGGCACCGTCGGTGGAACGCTCGACCTCGAAACGCTCATTGTCTGTTTCCGATACGGTTTTCCAATAAAGCTGCGCCTGGCTTTTGCCCAGATCCTTCACATAAAAATCGGCCAGTTCCACGGGCAGCGGGTCCTCGACGGGTAACGTCGAATGGGCAAGCAAACGAATGTAGGCGGCTTGGTAATAAATGGCCGGCTCGGTGATTTCCCAGCTGTTGGTCGGCCAGCCCGTGTTAAAATCGAGGTAGCTTTTCTGGCGCGGCTGACCAAATGGCGGCGACTGGCCGCTGATCGTGTAGTCGGCATTGGGGCCGCCCACCACGTAACCAGGCGCAGGACCATTGGGCGACGTCAAAGCATTATCGTAAATAGTGCCGTCATTGAACCAGGTGTGGTAAATTTCATTGGCGCACCGGTCACCGCCTATCCCGTACATATTCGACAAATACACCATTCCCTGCGGGTTAACCCCGTGAAAATAGTGGATCTGCTCCGCGGCCTTGCGCGTGAGGCTGGCCGCATTGCCCAACCCGGCCTTGAGCATGCTGCGGTTCACGTTGGCGTAATCGGCTTTGGGCATATTACTGCCCCAGTGGTACGACCAGTCGGGCATGAATGCCCGGTAGAGATCGGCCGTTGTCCAACCGAAGAAGTCGTTCCAGTTGTTATTCACGGCTGCTCCCGCCGAGTTCAGGATGGCAGAGGCCACGGTCGTATTAGCGCCGGGCAGCTTTGCGTAGCGCAGGAGTGCATCCTGCAATTCGGTAGCATCCACTCCCCAGAAACCGGAACTCATGACATCGGTACCCGAGTAGTTATTAACCACAAACTGATTATAAACGGGATTGCCGGTTCGTTCGAAAAGGTAAATAGCGGCGATCACCATCATGCTCCGCTGCGGACCAACGTCCACGTCGGCATCACCGGAAACAATGCTTCCGTCGTCACAATTGGTTTGCAGGGTATTGGCATTAAAAAACGGCAGTACATAATTGAAGGAGCTCACGGCCTTCGCTTCCAACTGTCCCGCGTAGGCCGCGAGCGCGGGAATACCCGCATACACGAGGGCAGCGTGCGAGAACACCGATGCAATCGTGGCCGAGGCAGAGGTACACGTGGGGCCATAGTAGCGGCCGTCTACATTCACGCTCGGAGGCGAAGAAATGTTCTCGCTGTAATTCCGGCTCCCCATTTTGTTATGCGTGCTGCCATCGGCATTCGTCATTTTGAAAAGCCAGTCAAGCTCCCATTTCACTTCATCGAGCAGGTCGGGAATCCCGTTTTTGCTTTCGGGGATATTGAAATTGTCTGTAAAAACAGTCGGATTATCTTCGTAGGCATACAACAGGTCGTGCAAAGGGCTGTGCGTAAAGGACACATACTTATTATAATCACCGGCATCGAACCACCCGCCGGTCAGGTTCTTTTCCATCGCGGCATTGCCCTGGTCGTACACGTACCGGCATTGCTGATCCTGCAATGCATGCATTAAATTATTTCCGTCAGTCCATTTGCTTTGCGCGTACGGCGCAGCTTTGGCCATGTTGCAGCGATTGTAATAAAACATTTTTGCAGCCGCCAGCATCACATTGCCGTATGGATTGGGGGTAATCTCAAAAACCGCGGAACGCTGGTTACCGACCGGATCGAATACATAATAGCTGCCCGTGGCCGTCAGCGCCGAAAAATCGAACCACCAGCCTTGATCACCGGAATTGGCCTGGGTACCGCCGCTATTCCAAACGGCGATCGGCCCGGTGAACGCCACCGCATTGGTGATACTATTGCGTACTTCCATTGTCGCGGGCGGTGTATAGCTCAATGCGGCATTGTATCCCACGACCGGGTTACTGAGTACCGCTACTTTTTCCGCCGCCGGTGCATACCCGAACTGATCGACGTGAATAAACGGACTGACCTGCGCGACTCCCCGCACGGACAGCATCAGGCATAGTAAAAATGCAAGAATACCCTTCCCAGGTAAATGGAGGTAATGTTTCCTCATGGCTGAATGGTTTGATTTGAATGAAAATGCTGTGTCAGGAATAGCAACAGAGCGGACAAAATGCCCTTTTCAACTAGGATGGGAGTCTTTTTCAGCGTCTTCCGCGCAGGTGGAGCCGAAATGCATTCAAATTTATTCCTAATATTTTATAGAACAAATAAGAGTATAGCATAGAATTTATTAACCGGAAAGACTTTTTTCATTTTAAAAATAATGCAAAAATTTATTTAAATATTGATTTGTTTTTCCTATAATTGCATAAACAACTATTGGCTAACTTACAATCGCGAAGCACATGCCGATCTATCAACAATTAGGAACCATCCCGCCCAAACGGCACACGCAGTTTCGCAAAACCGACGGCGGGCTTTACTATGAAGAACTCTTTGGAACCATCGGTTTCGAAGGCATGTCTTCCCTCCTCTATCACACCTGGCGGCCCACGCAAGTGAAATCGCTCGGCGAGCCTTACGACGTGGCGCCGCGCATTGCGGTGGCCAACAATATGACCATGCGGAAGCTGATTGGCTTCGACGTAAAGCCTGCTGCCGACTACCTCGACAGCCGCACGCCCCTGCTCGTGAACCGCGACCTCATTCTGGGCCTGGCTGCTCCTACCGGGGCGCCTATGTCCTATTTTTACAAGAATGCCGACGCCGACGAGCTGCTTTTCATCCACCGGGGCTCCGGCAAGCTGCGGACACCTTTCGGGCAGGTGCCATTTACCTATGGTGATTATGTATTGATTCCCAGGGGTACTATTTACCAGATCGAATTCGACGGGCCCGACAACCGCCTGCTCTACCTCGAATCGCACACACCGATTTACACGCCCAAGCGGTACCGCAACCATTTCGGGCAGCTCACCGAGCATTCGCCGTATTGCGAGCGCGATTACATTCTCCCGCGCGACCTGGAAACCCATGACGAGCACGGAGAATTTATCATCAAAATCAAGAAACAAAGCCATATCCACCCCGTAACCTACGAAACCCACCCGTTCGATGTCATCGGTTGGGATGGATACAATTATCCGTGGGCTTTTTCGATCCATAATTTCGAACCCATTACCGGCCGCATTCACCAGCCGCCGCCCGTGCACCAGACATTCCAGACCGATGCATTCGTGGTCTGCTCGTTCTGTCCCAGGCTGTACGACTACCATCCGCTGGCCATCCCGGCGCCCTACAATCACAGCAATATCGACTCCGACGAGGTGCTGTATTACGTCGACGGCGATTTTATGAGCCGCAACGACATCGCGCAGGGGCACATTACGCTGCATCCGGGCGGAATCCCGCATGGCCCGCACCCGGGCGCATATGAGCGGAGCATCGGCAAAAAAGAAACCCAGGAGCTGGCCGTAATGGTCGATACCTTCCGGCCCCTGATGCTCACCGAACAAGCAATAGCGATCGACGACGGGCGGTACTTTACGAGTTGGGCGGAGGGGTAACGAAGTGGTCGGATTTTGTCAAGTGTGGTCAGAAATAGTCGGGAGTAGTCAGGGACTGTCATATAGTTACCAAATATTCCATTTCAATGCCTATTCCCGACCAAAATGACAATACTTGACAAGACCTGACTACTCTTGACTACTCCTGACAACTCTTGACTACTCCTGACAACTCTTGACCATACCTGACAACACCTGAACACACCTGACAACTCTTGACAACAACTGACAACCGATCAATAACCACACCATGTCCACATTAACAGCACCCATTACTCCCAACATCGCGACCGATTTCCTGCCGATTAACGGTACGGACTATGTAGAACTTTACGTAGGCAACGCATTGCAATCGGCGCACTATTTCCGGAATGCATTCGGATTTCAGCCGCTCGCCATGGCGGGGCTCGAAACCGGGCTTACCGACCGCGAATCCTATGTGGTCGTGCAAGACAAAATCCGGCTCGTTTTCACTTCGCCATTACACGGCGGAACGGCCATCGGCGCGCATATCGACCGCCATGGCGATGGTGTAAAAGCCATTGCATTATGGGTAGACGACGCTAAATCGGCTTACCGGGAGACGGTCACCCGTGGCGCGCGACCATTTCTCGAACCGGTTACGGAAAAAGACCACCATGGCGAGACCGTGAGATCGGGCATATGTACCTATGGTGATACCGTACACATTTTCGTGGAAAGAAAGCATTACGACGGTATTTTCCTTCCCGGATTCGTGGCCTGGCAGCCCGAACATTCCCCGGAGCCTGTCGGGCTGCGGTATATCGATCACATGGTGGGAAATGTGGGCTGGAACGAAATGAACCGGTGGGTGAAATTTTACGAGGATGTGATGGGGTTCAAAATGATGGTTTCCTTCGACGACAAGGACATTTCTACCGAATACTCAGCGCTGATGAGCAAAGTCATGAGCAATGGCAACGGGCGGATCAAGTTCCCGATCAACGAACCTGCCGAGGGTAAAAAGAAATCACAGGTGGAAGAATACCTCGACTTTTACGGCGGGCCCGGCGTGCAGCATATTGCCGTTGCCACGGACCATATCGTCGACACTGTGCGTGCATTACGCGACCGGGGCGTGGAGTTTCTGCGCGTGCCTACTGCCTATTATGACGATTTGCTCCGCCGCGTGGGGCATATTGATGAGGACCTTGCCAGTTTGCGCGAACTCGGCATCCTTGTAGACCGCGACGACGAGGGCTACCTCTTGCAGATTTTCACCAAGCCGGTGATGCCGCGCCCTACCCTGTTTTTTGAGATTATTCAAAGAAAAGGGGCGCAATCGTTCGGAAAAGGCAATTTCAAAGCATTGTTCGAGGCGATCGAACGCGAGCAGATGCTCAGGGGTACACTTTAATACAAACCTTCTTCAACCATGAACCAGGCGTATGAGCAATACACTCAAGCTGACCACCGGATGTGGAAACAGCTTTTTGAAAGGCAAATGGAGCAACTACCTACCATCGCCAGCAGGGCTTACCTCGACGGGATTGACAAGGTGCGGTTCGTGGCCGATCATATCCCCCATTTTGAACGGGAAACCAATCCGGCCCTGCGCGCATTGACTGGCTGGGAAGTGTATGTCGTCCCCGGCCTCATTCCCCACCGCGAGTTTTACACCCATTTGTACAACCGGCAATTTCCGGCGACAAGCTGGCTCCGAAAGCCCGAACAGATCGATTACCTCGAAGAACCCGACATGTTCCATGACACATTCGGGCACGTACCGCTGCTGAGTAACCAGGCATTTTGCGACTTTATGGCGCATTTGAGCGAGGTCGCATTGAAGCATATCGATCAGGAGGAAATTCTGCAACGCATTTCGAGGCTGTATTGGTACACCGTCGAATTCGGGCTGATCCGCGAAAATAGTGCGTTAAAGATTTATGGCGGCGGCATTATTTCCTCTTCGGGTGAAAGCCGCTACTGCCTGGGGCGTGATGTGCCGAAAATCGATTTCGACCTTTCCCTCGTTCTCGACACGCCGTACCATATCGATCGCTACCAGGACCATTATTTCGTGATCCAGTCGTACGACCAGCTTTATGAGTCGGTAACCGGTATAGAACCGTTGCTGGAAGCCTATCTGGCACAACAAGCCTAAAATCTCCGCCACAATGCTACAATCCTGGCTTCCGGTCCCGCCTGATTCCGATTTTTCGATCTATAACCTGCCCTTTGGCATATTCAGTGACGAACGTCCTGCCCGCGTGGGCATGGCCATTGGCAACTGGGTCGTGGACCTGGCCGCTGCTTATGCGCTGAATATGTTTCCGCAATATCCCGAGGCTGGGAATGCATTCCGCAAGGCAGCATTGAATGACGTGATGGTACTCGGCCGCGGTTTTTCGGAGTACGTGCGTAAAATCATTCAAACGGCATTGTGTGATCATCAGTCGGACCTGAGACAACTTGCCGACCACCTGCTGATCCCGCAAGAAAAAGTACGAATGCATATGCCGGTCAAAGTCGGCAATTACACGGATTTCTATTCAAGCGAGGAGCATGCATTCAGCGTCGGACAGCTTTTCCGGCCCGATAATCCGCTGTTTCCCAACTGGAAGCATCTGCCCGTCGCTTACCATGGCCGCGCGTCTTCTATCGTGGTTTCGGGCACACCCATAATACGGCCCTCGGGCCAAACCGGCCAACCGGATGGTACACCGGCTTTCAAACAGACCCGCGCACTCGATTATGAGCTCGAACTGGCATTTGTGATTGGCAAGGACTCCGTTATTGGCCAGCCCATTTCGGTCGAAGCAGCAGAAGATTACATTTTCGGCACATTGCTTTTGAACGACTGGTCGGCGCGCGACATCCAGCGATGGGAGTACCAGCCGCTGGGGCCATTTACGAGCAAAAACTTCGCTTCCGGCGTTTCGCCGTGGGTCGTTACGTGGGAGGCATTGCAGCATTTCCGCGTACCCGCGCCGGCACAACATCCCGAACCGTTTCCTTACCTTACCCACCACCCACTGCAGAATTTCGACCTTTCGCTTTCGGTCAGTATTAAACCCGAGGGCTCGGAGGAGTTTCAGATATGCCAAACCAATGCGAGCGGCATTTACTGGACAGCCGCGCAGCAAATCGCTCATCACACTATAACCGGCTGCAACCTGCAAACCGGCGACCTGCTGGCCACCGGAACCATCAGCGGAAGCGGCATTTCCCAAAAAGGCTGCCTGCTCGAAGCCACCCTCAATGGTACGAAACCTGTAAAGCTCGGCGAGGGCATCGAGAGGCGATTTCTCGAAGATCACGATGAGGTAATCATGCGCGGTTTTGGGCAAAGGGGCGACATACGCGTCGGATTCGGGGAGTTGAGGGGAAAAATACTCCCCGCACTCAGCTAGCTTTTTTCAGTTGACATGTTAAAGTAAAATACCTGCCCTTCATGTTTGTAAAAATAAATACCAATTGGTATATTTGTTATATGAACGTAGGAACAACCAAAGCCGAACGCACCCGGAACTTCATCATCGAAAAAACTGCCGAGATTTTCAATCGGAAGGGCTATGCGGGCACCTCGATGTCGGACATTACCGAAGCGACCGGCCTGACGAAGGGCAGCATTTACGGAAATTTCGAGAATAAGGAAGAAGTTGCCCTGGCCGTATTTGAATATAACCGGTCACTGGTATTCAATACCGTTCAGGCGCAACTGGAAAAAGCAGAGACTTATTTTGAAAAACTGATGGTGTACGGCCACGTGTACAGGGATGTGATCGCGAGTGTGGGCAATCGCGGCGGCTGCCCAATCCTGAATACGGCCGTGGAAGCCGACGACACCAATGTCCCGCTGCAACTAAGCGCGGCCAAAGCGCTTTTCAGCTGGAAAAAAAGCATAGTCCATATCATCGAAAAAGGGGCCGAAGCGGGTGAATTCCGCCAGGGCGTCAATGCCGAGCAAATGGCCGTTTCCATTATTGCATTGATCGAGGGCGGGGTCATGTTTTCAAAGGTCACCAATGACTACGGTAATATGGACCACGTATTGGCGACGGTGCAGGCACTCGTGAGGGTTATCAAGGCATAACCAAAGGGCAGTCACAGTTGCGACTACCCTTTGACCAATAACCTAGTGTCCTTCCTCTTCTTCCGAGTTTTTCAGCTTCGAGAGCAATGCATAGGCGCCTTTCAGCACGAATTGAGGACTTTCACTGCCTCCGGACGGCATTTTCACTTCGGTAAAACTATTTTCGGAAATGCCTTTGGTAACCTCCACCATGTCGAAACTCCTTTCGCCTTTGGAGTCTTTTACAAAAACATAAGATTTCCCCTCAAAATCGACCACGGCTTCGTCCGGTAAGGCATTCACCGGGTTAGCGCCGGTTTCGATAATGGCTTTGACGAAATTCTGCGGCAGCAAATCATTGTCTTCTTTTTCGAGATGGCAATGTACCCGCACCGTGCGGTCGTCGTTGATTTTCTGGTTGATAAGGTAAACTTTGGCCAGATCTTCCTGCCCCGGGTTGTTGCTCACGCGGAACCGCACCAGTTGCCCCAGCTTAACCTTTGGAATATCCTGCTCAAAAACAGACAGTTCCACATGCAGGTGATCCGTATCCACGATCTCGAACATCACGTCGGTAGGATTCACGTATTTGCCCAGGTTCACGTTCACGACGGTCACCGAACCTGCAATAGGTGAGCGAATGGACGCAACACTCGTAATACTCCCCTTTTCCAAACCGGCCAGATCCACCCCCGCTGTGCGGACGCGCTCCTTTAAACCTGCCAGCCTTGCCCGCAGCATTTTCAGCTCCGAAGCAGATTGCTGCAATGCTTTTTGCGCATTCACATTCTCCTTGCTGAGATCGCTCTGGCGCTGGTATTCCTGCTCGGCAAATTCCAGTTTGCTGCGCGTTTCGAGATAATCCTGCTGAATAGGGATAAAATCGGGGTTTTCGATAACCGCGAGCACTTCTCCTTTTTGCACCTTCATCCCCTGCAACAGCTCCGATTTGCGGACAAACCCGCCCAGCGGCGCTGAAATACTCACCAGATTTTGCGGCGGAATATCAATTACCCCGTTCGCTGTTACCGTCCCGCTCAGTTTCCGGACCGAAAACCCGCCTGTTTCAACGCCCGCGGTTTCATATTGGGCAGCTGTGAGTTCTACGTGATTGGTTTCCTCCTCGGCATGCTCCGCCGCGTTTTCAGCGGCCCCATTTTCGTTCCCCGGCTTGCAGGCAACTATTCCAAGGAAAAGTACCAGGCCTAATGCTATATTTTTCATCGATTTATTCAGATTACTGCTCATTTAAAAGATATTCTATTTGGACAACCGACTGATTGTAAACGCTCAGCAAATCGAGCCAGTTGAGGCGAATGCTCAATGCGCGGTTCCACGCCTGCCCGTATTCGATATACCCGATCTCACCTGATTCATAGGCTTTGGTAGCATTGCTTTGAATGGTACCCGCCAGCACCAGCGTACTGGCCTCGTACAAGTCGAGGTTTTGCCGGGCTGTTTCCAGGCTTCGGATAGCCTGTTCCAGGTCGCTGCCCAGCCGTAAACGCGCCGTTTCAACTTCGTTTTTCGCCACCTGCTCTCCTATTTGCGAGGCCTTGATCCTCGCTTTGGACGCACCATTGAAAATCGGCAGCTGCACGCCTACCTGCACGCCCTGAAAGCGCTTGCCGGAGCCGTAGAAAACTTCACCATTACCCGTGTTCTGGAAGCCCGTGAGCGACTGATTGAAATACCCGATATTAAACTCCGGCAGCAGGGCGGCCTTTTGCACGGCAGTTTGTCTGCTACCTACTGCCACCTGCTGTACGAGATAGCGCAGATACGGATTGGCGCTCAATGCGGCTGTGTCGGGAGCGGGTACTGCGAGGCCCCTGCGCATAAGCGAATCGGTTTCGGCTTCGGCCAGCGAGCTGCTGTTTGTCAAAGTCTGCAATGCCCTTTGCAAATTGCGCAAGTCGCCCTCGTTCCGTATCCGCTGCGCACGGACGTCCCCCAGCTGGCTTTGCGCGGTGGCATATTCCAGTTGATTCGTTTCTCCGGTTTTGAAACGCATTTCGGCTGCTTTCACAAATCGTTCGGCACGAAGGAGTTCCGCATCCAGCAGTTTTTGCCGCGATTTGAGCAAAACCTGCTGCTGGTAATTGATTTTAACTTCCTTCACCAGTTCCGCTTTGGTAACTTCCATGGCCGCCTTTACCCCATTCACTTCCTCGGACAACAGCGCCTTACGTTTTCCCACGGCCGCCGGATTCGGCAGGTTTTGGGATAACAGGAAATGGTTATCAAACTTGACGCTGTTGTACTGCCCGCCCATCCAGGCCAAATCCGCTTTACCCGGATCGCCGGCCGTTTTCATCAGCGCTTGCTGATAGCCTATGCGATACAAATCGCCTTTAATCAACGGATTATGATCCAATGCTTCGTCGACGGCCTGGCGGAGCGTGATCTTTCGTGCTGGTACTTGCTGAGCGCTCGCGCGATCGGGCAGCAGCATTAGCAGGGCAATAACTGCTGCCGCTGCGGCCATTTTACCACCGCGTCCCGATCCCCAGCGCCTTTCGACGATCCCGTACCAAACCGGAAGCACCAGCAACGTCAGCAAGGTAGCCGACACCAGCCCGCCGATCACCACGGTCGCAAGCGGGCGCTGCACCTCCGCTCCCGCGCTCGATGACAGCGCCATCGGCAAAAACCCGAGTGACGCCACCAGGGCCGTCATCAATACCGGCCGAAGACGCGTATCGGTCCCTTCGAAAATCACTTTACGTAAATCCTTCTCGCCCGATTTACGAAGCAGGTTAAACTCCGCGATCAGCACGATCCCGTTCAACACTGCCACCCCGAACAATGCGATGAAGCCGATCCCGGCCGAAATACTGAATGGCATGTCACGTACCCATAGCGCCAATACACCGCCAACCGCCGAAAACGGAATGGCCGTAAGTACCAGTAAGCTCTGCCGCAGCGAGTGGAATGTAAAATAGAGCAGTACGAAAATCAGCAACAATGCCACCGGTACGGCTACGGCCAGGCGGCTGTTGGCTTCCTGCAAATTCTGGAACTGTCCGCCGTAGGTCACAAAATACCCCGGCGGCAATTTGATCTCCCGATCGATGCGCCCGCGCAGCTCATTCACAATACTTTCCACATCCCGGCCCCGCACGTTGAATGCGACAGTAATGCGGCGTTTGGCATCCTCCCGCTGGATCTGGTTGGCACCGGCCTGCATTTCGATGTCAGCAATCTGCCCAAGCGGCACTTGCTGGCCCTCCGCATTGGTAACGAACAGGCCCCGGACGTCATCAATACTCCGGCGATCGGCTTTTTGCAAGCGGACTACGAGGTCGAATCGCTTCTCGCCTTCATAAACCAGCCCGGCACCCGCACCGGCGAAAGCGGCATTGAGCGTGCGATTCGCGTCGGCGACCGGAATGTGAAACTGCGCCAGTTTGTCCCGGTCGAAGCGGACGACGATCTGCGGCAGGCCTGTTACGGACTCCACGTAAACATCTTCCGCACCACGCACCGCACCCGCCAGCTTGCCGATACGCGCAGCCTGACGCGCGAGTTCGTCGAGGTCTTCGCCAAAGATCTTAACGGCAACATCCTGCTTTACACCCGTCATCAACTCATTGAAACGCATCTGGATAGGCTGCTGAAAACCAAACGTAACCCCGGCAATGGATTCCTTGAGCACCGCCTGCATTTTCTCGGCCAGCTCTTCCCGGTTTTCCGCCTTTTTCCAAAGTGATTTTTCTTTCAGGATCACCATCATATCTCCGGCTTCCACGGGCATCGGGTCCGTAGGAATTTCCGAAGAGCCGATTTTACCAACCACTTCCACTATTTCGTCGGGGAAGTTCTTTTGCAGCACGGCGGCTGCCTTTCGCGTGGCGTCGATCGTTTCGGAAAGTGAACTGCCGGTCAAAACCCGGAGTTCGACCGCGAAATCACCTTCATCCAGCTGCGGGATAAACTCTCCCCCCATCCGGGAAAAGAGCCAGAAGCTTCCGCCGAGCAGCCCGACTGCCACCAACGAAACCAGCCATTTTTTGCGCAGCGAAAAATCCAGCACCGGCAGGTAAATGCGACGAAAAAAGCCGACGATCCGATCGGAGATACCCGGCTTGTATTCGTTTTTCTTGCTCAAAAACAGCGCAGACATCATAGGAACGTAAGTTAATGACAGGATAAATGCGCCAAGAATGGCGAAACTAACCGTCTGTGCCATCGGCCGGAACATTTTACCTTCGATTCCGACCAGCGCCAATATCGGCAGGTAGACTATCAGGATGATCATCTCCCCGAACGCGGCCGAATTCCGGATTTTGGAAGCCGATTCGTACACTTCGCGGTCCATTTCGTCCTGCGTGAGACGGTGCGTGTAACGTTTGGAAACGATGTGGTGCAGGGTGGCTTCTACGATAATGACCGCACCGTCGACGATCAGCCCGAAATCGATCGCTCCCAGGCTCATCAGGTTCCCCGAAACGCCGAAAAGGTTCATCATACTGACGGCGAAAAGCATCGCGAGCGGTATTACCGAGGCTACTACAAGTCCGGCCCGCATGTTTCCCAGCAATAGTATCAGCACAAAAATGACGATCAGCGCACCTTCGATCAGGTTTTTCGAAACTGTACCTATTGCATTGTTGACCAGCTTGGTACGATCCAAAAACGGCTCAATCACCACACCCTCGGGCAAGCTCTTGCGGATCTGTGCAATGCGCTCTTTCACATTACCGATCACTTCCGACGAATTGGCACCTTTGAGCATCAATACCAGCCCTCCTACCACTTCGCCCTCGTCGTTGCGCGTCATGGCGCCATACCGCACGGCGCTGCCGAAACCTACCTCTGCAATGTCGCGAATGAGTACCGGCAGGCCTGTCTCAGTTTCTCCGACCTGGATTTTGCGAATATCGTCCAGGGAACCTACCAAGCCTTCGCTCCGGATAAAGTAGGCATTAGGCTTTTTGTCAATGTACGCGCCGCCGGTGTTCTGGTTATTTTGCTCCAATGCTTCGAAAATGCGGGCAATGGAAATTCCCGCGCTCCGGATCCTCAACGGATCGACAGCGATTTCATATTGTTTCAGAAAACCACCAAAACTGCTTACATCCGCTACTCCGGAAGTACCCAGCAGCTGCCGCCGCACGATCCAATCCTGAATGCTGCGCAGCTCCATAGGTGAGTATTTGTTTTCAAAACCCGGTTTGGTGTGCAAAACATATTGGTAGATTTCCCCCAAACCTGTGGTAACCGGCGCCAGACTGGGCGTTCCCGAGCCAGGCGGAATCTGTTCCACCGCACTGTGCAGCCGCTCCGATACCTGTGCACGTGCCCAGTAAACGTCCACATCATCTTCAAAAACAATGGTCACTACCGACAGTCCGAAACGCGAGATTGAACGGATTTCTTCGGTATGCGGGATGGTCGCCATCACCGTTTCGACAGGAAAAGTAACCAGCCGCTCCACCTCCTGGGCAGCCAGCGACGGGCTTGTGGTGATGATCTGCACCTGATTATTGGTAATATCGGGCACCGCATCGATGGGCAACCGGGTGAGGGAGTAAGCCCCCCAGACCACCAGTGCAAGCGTGAATATTCCGACCACCAGCTTATTGTGGATCGAAAAATGAATGATTTTATCTAACATTTTTGATTTAAAAAGAATGGATATACCGCGTTACACCGGATGCTTGACTGCACCTGGTGAACGACTTGTCCGATAAATTGCCCATAACGGGCGCGGATTATACCCTGTGCTTCGGCGGTTGCCAGATCCCGGCCATGTCGCCGGTGTACAGAATTTGGAGATAGGAGAAACCTGCCGGCGGTATCAGCCGGGACACGGCATTTTCGGGCAGGGCGGCGACGGTGGCGCTGATCGTCACGCTCGCGCAGCATGCGCATATGCAAAAAGGCGAACACAGGTCTATCGCCTCCTGATGCGCGCCTGCGGCAGACGCCACTTCGGTCGCAACGGCTTTCGTACCGTTGCCATCGTGCAGCGGCCGAGCCTCGTCCCCGCAAGGAATGCAGGAGAGCGCGAGCACGTAAAACGCCAACAGATATGCAACGATGACCTTCATGCATCAAAAGTAGGTGAAATGCGGATGCAACAGGTAGGCAAAAACAAATTCACGACAAGTAAGTAACGTATTACCGTTAATCAGCCGTTAATACCGATGGTAATTTAGTTACTGAAAATATAACATTGCCGGGATCACAACCTATTTGCTTTTTTCTAAATTTGAAGCCATTCCATTTAGTAACCAATCGCAAAAACCATCAACACAATGAAAGTAAAGTATTTGCTAACCATGATCCTGGCTGTTACAATCTTTGCCGTAACTGCCAAAAACCTTAAAACAGCCAACGATCTTATCGGAACCTGGAAATATACGGTTTCCAACGTACCGCCCGAGTACGAAACCGGCTTCATGACGTTCGAACAAAAAGACGACAAAACCACCGGTTACCTCGGCCAGCAGGAACGTATGGAAATGAAGGAGCTGACCGTCGACCAGGGTAAAGTAACCTTCAAACTCGACTTCCAGGGCGGCATCCTCACCGTGACTATGACGCAGGACGGCGAGAAGCTGAGCGGCACAATCGTCTCGCAAGACGGCGAATTCCCGATCACGGCTACCAAAGAGCCCGCGAAATAGCAGTTTGGCAAATCATTCAAAAAGCCGGAAGCATCACTGCTTCCGGCTTTTTATTTCAATACTACTTCACCCGGACGTACTTCTCGATATTCAATCGCTCCACACCAGCCGATTCTACCTTTTCGACGCCGCGCTGCACCAGCGTATCGTTTTGAATCGAAATCGTGAAGTGAAACTCGTTCCCCTCCCAATCGCGCGCGGTGCAATATTCCAGTTTTTCGGTGTAGGCACTGTCTTTCAAGGTGTATGCGCCGCCACCCGCGGAAAAGCTTGCGGTAGAATCCTTGCCTTTATTCAAATCATGCTGCAAAAAGGCGAAATGGCTGCCGTTGATCACCTTAATGAAGGAAACCTTCTGCGTATAATCGGTTACTGTGGTGTCACCCTTCTCGATCAATGTACCGCTCAGGAGTTTCCACGTACCTTCGAGTGCGTTGGGAGTTTCTTTGGCGCCTTGTTGGGTTTCCGGGGTTCCACAGGCCGTCAGCATCGAAGCGGCCAGGAGCATTGCGGAGAAATGTCTTTTCATAACTGGTTAAATTGTTAAGGGTTCTTGATGTAAGTACTAAATGAATCGCCCAAAATCTATAAAAACCAGCTATTTTCATAACATTCACGGATTGTTAGCCGGATAAACAACTTTTGCAGCATCCTCAGCCCAGTGCCATAGCTGCTCTGCCGTGGCTTTATCCATCGCGTGCGGCTCGAGGCCCAGTTTACCCGGATAACCCCGGTATCCGCCTGGCTCATCCGGACTATAAAAATCACCTCCGCTAACATCATCAGCCACAGCCGCGTACAACGACGGCAATGCACCCTGCCACGGATCCATCAACGCGCCGATACGGTCGATCGCCGCATTGTATTCGCTCTCACTCATAAAGCGCGAAAGGTCCGTCTTGTTGGCCCCCGGCTGCGCAGCAACTGAAATCACCTGATCGCCCGCCGCCTCTATCCGACGCTGCAACTGCACCGCGAAAAGGACATTCGCCAGCTTGCTTTGGCAATATTCCCGAAATGCATCATAGGAATGCTCCGAACGCAGGTTCAAGAAATCGATTTGTCCACGCAGGTACGCCATGCTGCTCACGGTAACAATGCGCGAACCGGGCGTGGCGTTCAAGAGCGGATACAAATGACCCGTCAATGCATAATGCCCCAGAAAATTCACCCCGAATTGCAGCTCGAAACCGTCGTCGGTTTGGGAAGCGGGCGGCGTCATCACGCCTGCGTTGTTGATCAGGATGTCGAGCTTGTTGTGTTTTTGGATAAATGCATAAGCAAAATCGTGCACTGCTTGCAGGTTAGCGAGATTCAGAATGGCGGTTTCCAGGCTTCCCGTGCCTCCATGCACACGCAAACGCGCTTCCGCATCCTTTGCGTTGCGCTCGCTCCTGCACGCAAGCACGACGTGTGCGCCAGCTTCGAAAAGTGCTAATGCGGTTTCATACCCTATTCCGGTGTTTGCCCCGGTTACGATCGCCGTCTTGCCAGTCTGATCGCCGATGTTCTTTTTTGTCCACATAATACGAATGATTAATGGGACAAAATTCAGGAAAAGCTGCCGGTGACAGCTACTATTTCGAAGTCAAAACCTACAAAAATCAATCCACATCTACCTGCCGAAACTGCCGGGGCGTCATACCGGCCGCATTCCTGAAAAAGCTGGAAAAGTGGTTGGGCTCCTCGAAGCCGAGTCCCCAGGCGATTTCGTTGACCGTCCAGTTGGTACTTTTCAGGAGTATCCGCGCCTCCTGCGCAATGCGCTCACTGATGAGCTGTGAAGTAGTTTGCCCGGTGGTTTCCTTCAATGCCTTATTGAGGTGATTGACGTGAATATTAAGTTGTTTTGCAAACGCCGAGGGAGAATTCAGCCGGATCACCTGATTACTCAGCTCGATCGGGAACTGCCTTTCCAGCAGCTCGGCGAACAAAGCGGTAATGCGTTCGGCTGCATTTGATCCGGCCTGCTGTTGGCCGGCAGCGGGAACCATCTTCTGGGCGCTGTGTACGAGTTCCATTAGCATTGTCCGCAGGAAGTCGTATTTAAATGCATAATCCCCATTTAGCTCTGCCAACATCTTCTCATACAATTCATTAAAAAACAAAACGTCGTCGGCCCTAAGATTAACCACTGCCGCATCCGCCGACTGAAACACCGGATAGTCTTTTACACTCGCGAACCGACTGAAAAACGCTTCCGTAAAAATGCAAACGTACCCACTCTGCTGCTCATCCATTCGCTCCCAGTGATAGGGGATCAACGGATTTGTAAAAACCAATGCCGAGCCCGTCACCTCAATGCTTTGATCGGCATAATGGATCCTGCTATGCCCGTTCACCAAGCTCACTTTGAAGAAATTCCTTCTGCTGTACGTTGCCGGCCTGTCCCGGGAAATCATCAGATCCTCAACCTTGAAAATATTAAAATGCCCCACCCCGCTCTCCCCACTCTCCGGCGCGCGGTTGATATGCTTGTAAAATGATTTGAGTTCGAGGAATAATGACATAGGTTAAAGATACGAAAATCAAAGCATACTAAACTTCTTTTCATGCAGATCACAGAAGTAATTAGGGTTGTAATACCTACAAAGCTCGACCACCTTCCGCTCAATAACCATACCCTACCGCCCATTCATTCCGTACGATCACTATCATCGAAAGAGCATTGTTTTGCAGCCAGTTAAAATCAATTTTTTCACGTAAATCAATTTTCAAAAAATGACTTTAATTCAAAAATTACCATTGGGATTGGCGCTTGCTGCTTGCATGATGATGAGTAGCTGTTCGCAGGAGGATGCGGCGGAGCCGGAAAAGGAAAAGACAAGTAACGGTTTTAGTTCGGCTCATGGAATATCTACTGTTCCCATATTTCCAAGCACATTCGGAAGCAAGGGAAGTAACTCTTTACCAACCGGTTGGCTTGATTACAACAACCCCGTCCCCTACGATCCCGCAGGGCACGCGATTGGTACTTCTTCCCTAACCTATTTATGGGGCGATCCATCCAAGCCATGGCTGAAACCATTGCCCCAGCCAACACCCAACGCGGCAAGTATATTAACATTCACGCTGCAGAAAAACTTCACTGTTGCAAATGGAACCCAATCAAAAGTATACACGACTATTAAGAACCTAATTCCCGGAAAAAAATATTCCATTAAGCTCTATGGAGCGACCACCATTGCTTCTCTAAATGGAAATACTACGCAGTATGGTAGAGCCATCGATATTTTTTTCGACAACACAACTAATCCCAGTCACACAAAAATTGATTTGGACAAAAAAGAGGCGGAGTGGGTAAGTACAACAATATTTTTCGAACCTACAAAGGACGAAGTCCGAGTCTTTATTAGCCCTATTGGCGATAGTAAATACAATCAATCGCATCCTAAATTCTACCATTATTCGCATATATATGTGGATGAAAACTCGCTTAAACAGTTGTTGTAGCAAATCTGATATCAGATAGTTAACCGAGCGTCCTGATCAGGTCGCTCGGTTACATTTCACTCATCACTCATACCCCTTCACCGCCGAATACCCATTCTTCATCACATTCACGGCCCGCGCCCGGTACACATCCGGGTCGGTCGGGGCGGTGGTGGCAAGCCCGTCGACGTAGCGGTTGAACATGCAGAATGCAGCGGCGATGAGGATGGTGTCGTGGATCTGGCGATCGTCGGCACCGTGCTCGCGGGCGCGGGCGATTTGCTCGGGTGTCACGTGCTTGCCTCCCCGTTGGACGCTGCCCGCGATGGATAGCAGCGCTTTCATTCTTTCCGAAAGCGCAGTTTCGCCAAAATTCTCTTTGACACTCTTGACAAACGACCAGTCCTCGTCTTCCAGGTAAGCACTGGCAATGGCGCCGTGGATGGTCTGGCAGAAGTAACAGTCGTTTTGGGATGATACGTAAGTCCCGATCAGCTCACGCTCGCCGCGGCTCAACCCTTCGTCGGAACACATCAGCGCATTAGCCAGCGCATTCATCGGCTCGGCCGTGTGAGGGCTGAACCGCATCGGACCCAAAATGCCCGGGAAACCTTTCTCAAATTCGATATGTGGCATTGGTAAAAGTTAATGATTGAATGATAAGGTCAGATGTGGTCATGTGTGGTCAGGCATTGTCATTAATGGTCAGGTGTGGTCAGGCATTGTCAGACGTAGCGTCAAATCAGGATCCGACAATACTTGACAAGACATGACAATACTTGACAAGACATGACAACACCTGACAATACTTGACAAAACATGACAAAACATGACAATACTTGACAACACATGACAATCAAAGATTAAAGCTTCGCTCCCGCCAGCTTCGTCCCCTCCACGCGCGCGCGGATCTTTTCGAATGCAATTTCCCGGGCCGTTGAGATATCGTCGGCAAAAGGGGAAAAGCCGCAATCGTCGGTGGAGCCGAGTTGATTGAGCGGAATGTACTCCGCGGCTTGCAGGAGCAGATCGCGGATTTCTTCCGGCGTTTCGATTCTGGGATTCAAAACATCCGTCACCCCCAGAAATACGCGCTGCCCCGGCCTGATATTCTGCCGGATCGATTCCAGAACGGACACCTTATCCTTCTCCCCTGCATATTCCAGGTAAAAGTTGCCCGCATTCAGCTGGAAAAACAAGGGTAACAGATCCGAATAAGGCACATCGGCGCTGTGGGTCGAATCGTGATCGCCTCCCGGGCAGGTATGGATGCCGATCCGGCTCCGTTCCCCGGCCGTGAAGCGATCGAGTACCTGGTTGTTAAGCGAAATAAACTGTTGCAAAAGCCCCTGGCTGGGATCGAGTTTCAGCGCAAGCCTTGCTTCTGTAAAATCGATCTGGACATTGTAGGCCTGCTCGTTGAGGCACTTGCGGATATCGGCCTCGGCCTGATCGAGCAAATCGGAAATGAACTGGCTTTGCGGGTAACCGTCGATGCCGGAGGCGGGGTATAACAGGCTCATCGCCGAAGCTGAGATAACGGCTTGCTTGACGGGCAATGCGGTATGCTTGCGCGCCTCCCGAAGGTAATCCACAGCGAAGTTACGGTAACGGAACGGGCCTGACGTCAATACTGGCAGTTGCCTCGTATGCCCATCCTCAAACGGGATCACGACGCCCCTGCTACCCAGGTTCAGTAAACCGTGGATCGGGTATGTGGCGAAGCTGGGCTTGCTCTGTTCCCCATCGGAAATGACCGGCGAGCCTGTGCCTTCCAGGGATATGATGGTCTCGCGGGTAGCCTGCGAAAAAAGCCGGGAGAGGTCGTCGGAGGAAATCTCTGCTTTGGTATATGCCTGCATGGCTTGCTGCAGGTAAGCGGGCCGCGGAATGCTTCCGATCGGCTCGGTAGGTATAGTTGCCATTTTGCGGAAATGATATGGTGAATGATTAGGTACATACATACGCGCTACCACCGCCGGTACGGTAGCCGGCCGTGGCAATGCATTACAAAATGTGTTAACCAATCATTTCCGGTGGGGGCGTGATGAAGTTGGGCGAGCCAGTTGTGGCAATGAGCAGCGGCTCCGCAAAACGGACCTTCCCGCGAGGAAGATCGATTTCCCCAACCCATTTACTGTGGATATTCGCTCCGGGCAAATAAGTCTTCGCCAGGTCACCCAGCGTTTTCAACACGCTTCCGAGGGGCGTGAGCGGCGTTTTGGCAAGCTGCATTTCCTGCACACGCTCCGACAATTCGGCAAACCGGTGCCAGGCTGACGCTTCCGACTGTAAAGCCTCGCTTCGTTCTGTCGCCCCGGCCGTTTTACCTGCAAAGAGCACAGCCACCGACCATCCCAGCGAGTGGGATAGCAGCAGTACTAGCAGGCCAAGGCTGGCAACGGTTTTCATAGACAGGGAGATGTACCTTAAATCTACAAGAATACCGCATCATTCGTTGTAGCAATTATTCATTTCATTTAAATCAATCCATAAATAATCCCTTTTACAGCGGTCGTTTTGAAAAACTTATCCGACCGAGGTCATATCCGCAAACTAATTCTATAACAGACATGCATGTATCCGAAAGTGAATAGTATTAGATTTACTCCGATAAACCTTTACTCGCTGATCGCCTTTCTGCCTTAAGGCATTCGCATTTAATGAATCATGAAGCTCTTCCGTCCCCTCCTGTTTTTGCTGGTACCGATGGCACTGAATGCGGTCCCTGCATTCGCTCAATGGGATCATTTACTTCATAGAACCTACCCCCAGCGTTTCAGAAGCCTGGATACCGTCTATATCAATACCCTCAATATGCGGGATACGGCATCCGCGTTCGCGTCGGTTGCCGCTATGCGGGCATTTGCGGTGCAGAATCATGACAGCGACCTCGAATTGGAGGCCGATCTGCTCAAAGCCTACTACCTTACCTATTGGTACAAAGGCCAGACGGAACGCATCACTGCGATGCTGCAAGATCTCTCGGCAAGAGCTGCCGCACAAAACAACGTCCAGATCAACACACGGGCGCACAAAGTGTTGGGGGATTACTACTGGGCGGACGTCAAGAATTACGAGCTGGCGTTTGAGACCTTCATCAAACAGGAAGCGCTGCTGAACACAGTCAGCAGCGAAGAGCTTCCCGACAAGACTTACCATTTGACGAACATTGCCCATGCTTACCATAACTTTTCGGATTACAAAAAGGCGCTGTCGATGTTCAGGCAGGTTTTGACTTTGAAAATCAACCCGGACATGCACGCCGGGCACAATTCGGCACTTTACACGATCGGCGTTATTTTTCGCCAGCAGGGTAATCTCGACTCTTCCGATCACTATTTCAGGCGGGTGATCCGCAGGGAATCGGAGGGCAACTACAAATTCTGGGCAGCTATCGCGAAGGGCGGACTAGGCGAAAACGCCTATATCCAAGGCAATTACGCAACCGCTTTGCCATTATTGCAGGCCAACATCGATGAGGCTGTCGCCCAAAAGGACTTTGGTCTGGCTGCCGAATCCCTCATTATCCAGGCCAATATCTACCTGAAAAACAACGCATTCGACAAAGCTGAACAGCTGGCTATTCTCGCCCGCCGGTACCTGAGCGACACCTACCCCGATCGTTACCGGCACTTCCAGGATCTCTACCCGATTTTTGTGAAAGTACATGCAGCGCGCGGCGAGGCACGGCTTGCCGGAGCTTACCTGGACTCTGCATTGTTTGCCCGCGACAGCTTGACTACCAAGTACAATGCCAAGCTGATGATGCGCGCCCATCAGAAAATCGATTTGCAGGAGCATCGCTCGGAAATGGAGAAAGCCGATTCGGAGAAAAAACTCAAAACCACCGAACGCAACCTCTCACTTCTGCTGGTACTGATCGTCGCGGCCGGTTCGGTGTATGTGTACACTACCCAGCGAAAGCGACACCGTCAGGAGCAACATTTGAAAGAGCTGAAAATCAAACAAAAAGAGCAGGAGCTCGAAAACGCCGCATTGCAGCTCAATGAATTTGCCCGTAATATTTCTGAAAAAAGCAGGCAGATCGAGATGCTTGAAAACAAGCAGGGCCCCGATGCCGAGGCCCTGACGAAACTGCGCGAAAGCACAATTCTGACACAAGAGGATTGGGATTATTTCAAAAAACTGTTCGGTAAAGTGCATGGTGATTATCTTCACCGGCTGCGCGAAAAATTCCCGGAGCTAACCCAGGGCGAAATGCGCTTCATCGCACTGGCCAAACTGGGTCTTGGTTACCAGGAAATGTCGGCTACACTAGGCATCAGCAGCCACGCCGTGCGCACCACCAAGTACCGGCTGCTGAAAAAAATCGACGTGCCCGACGACCGTAGCCTGGAAGAGGTAGTCATGCACATATGACCTATTCGATCGCCACTTTTTGAGTTGGAATACCCGCATTGCCCTCAACACGCATAAGATACAAGCCCTTCGTTAAATCACCGACGGGAAAATCTGCTTTTCCATTTACGAGCTTTCGGCGTACCATCACCATCCCTTGTGCATTCAACAACTCCGCATTGCCTGTAAGTTGATCGCTGCCCGTGGTTTCAATTCGCAATACCGTACTCGCCGGGTTAGGATACACCTGCATTCGAACAACATTGCGATGCTCCGCAACGACGATCTGACTAAATGCAAACGAACCATCGAGGTCGATCATTTTCAAACGATAATAGTTCAGACCAGCCATCGGCGCATTGTCGGTTGTATAGTAACGATGCCCTCCGCTTCCCATCGCCGTCGGTTGTTCCGGCAACATTTCCCAATGACGGGCGTCAGCGCTGCGGTGGATTTCGAAATGGCTCGTGTTGACTTCCTCCGCAGTTAACCATTCCATCTGCGTAGCATTTTCAACCGCTCTGGCCGAAAAACTGACCAGTTTTAAAGGCAGCGGATCGGCATTACTGATAAAAAATCCGCTGAAACCGGTCACGTCGAAACTGATTTCCCAGCGGTTCAGGCTGCCGTTCCAGACAATATCTCCGTCGTTGGGGTTGATCGTCGTGGTATCGCCGCTGTACGATCCGGGCTGCCCGGTAGCCGAAGTGCCGTGGTACTGAACGACCAGCAGATTAGCGACGCCGGTGCCGTCCGACGGTGACGAGGGCAGTTTTGCCCCGCTGACTTCCAGATTGAAAGCATCAAATTCGGATTGATTAAAAAACAGCTTAACCCGCGCGGTTGCATTGGCTGCGTTATCAGAAGGCAGTATTTCGTAATGGCGCTGTACCAATTTTACAGGTCCGGCCGTGAGCACGCCCGCATCCACAAACGCCTTCGCGCGTACATTCCCGCTCACGGGTGCGCCTCCCGCCGGCGTTACCTGCGCGATCACCCGGCAACCTGTGGCCACGAATCCGTTGGTTGTGCCAGCTGTGATGGGTTGAAAAACCTGATCACCGTTTTGGGACAAACTACTTCCGTCGCGGTAGGATTGCAGCTCATAGGCGCCCATATCGGTCGTAAGATCGAAGGTGCGCGGCTGACTGGTAATATCGATCGGCGGGTCGACCAGGTTGAACCCCGCATTAACAGCCGGACTGCAAAGCGAAAGCCGGAGGCCATCATCGGCAGTCATCCATTTGTTGTCGTCTCCATTCGGGTCCGACTGGTTGGCAAAAAGAACATCCGAGCTCAGGTTGCCGATCCCGGCGTGCCCGCCCTGCACCAAACTAAAAGAAACCGTCGGATTTGCCACCTGATCGAACATCCCGGCACCTTCCGAAGCGCTATTCCCCCAAATTACATTATTGACGAAAACCGGGTTTGACAACAGAAAGTTAAAAACGCCCCCTCCCTGCGTCGAAGCAGAATTACGCGCGACGGTGCAGTTCAGATAAGTGGCTCCGGTTTTATATGCATTGAAAACACCTCCGCCGCTGCCATTGGTAGCGGCATTGTCGCTCATAACACAATTACGGAATGCGGGAGCAATTCCTTCACCAGCCAGGAATACCCCACCGCCCTGCTCGGCGCTGTTTCCGGTGATCGCGCAATTCGAAATCACTGCCGAAGAAAAGTACAAGACCACCCCGCCTCCCTGGGTTGCGGGAATCGAAGCGCCGCGTATGGTGGGGCTGATTCCCGTGCCGTTACCGTTTCCATCGCGGATAATGAAGCCATCCAACTGCGCAGTGGGGCCATTGTTCACCGACACCACCGTGTGGTAGGAATTATCGCTATTGCCACCCGCCCCAAGGTCTCCGGAGAGGATCGTTTGGTTAAGCCCGGGATTCCGCTGCGACAATGCCGTTTCATTCCCCGCAAAGCCGCCGTAAATCGCCAGATTATCCAGCAGGTAGAATGCATAATGCCGCACCCCGAAAAGAGTCGTATTATAAGGCGTACCGGTCGGGACATAAGTCCCGGCTTTTACCCATATTTCCGTAATTCCTGAGCAGCCCGAGGCCGCGTTCAATGCTGCACTGAGGCTTCCCAGCGCGTCGTCCCAGCCCGCACCCTCGCCCGCTGATCCCTGCGCTACATACAGCCGGCCGGCGATCACATTCAGCGTTGCGCTGTTGGAGGTCGCGTCCCCGCAGGAATTGGTCACTTTTACCTTAAACTGGTTACCCTGGTCTCCCGCGACGATATTGTGGACAGTTAAAGTTGCTGTTTGAGTCCCGGCGTATTTACCGTCGTTCGAAAGCGGTGTGTTACCGCGGTACCATTGATAGGTGGGCGTTTCGAGACTGGTAGCAGCCACACTGAATGCCACGGAAGAGGAACCTGCGCAAGTGGTGATTTTAACAGGATGCGTCCCGATACTCGGAGCTGTCCCGGTCAGGATCGAGGCCCGCGCATTGGCGTCCCCGCTGGTCAGGTAGCCTGCCATGACGTTTACGCTTCCGTTCCCGAGGCCGCTGGTTGTGTAAATGGCGGTGGCTCTTCCATCCGCCTGAATCGTACTTTGTGCCGACGACATACTGCCGTTCACTGCGCTGAAACTAACAGGCAAGCCCAGCACGGCGGTAAGGTTGCCGACTGAAACGGCTCCCCCTGCCGAGTTGGTCAAAAAGCTGGCTGCTACCTGGGTCTGTGTCTGCGAGCCGACGCAGAGCACCGCATTCGTGACAGCGGGCTTCAACACCAGCCAGGGGCTCGTTGTAAGTGTCCCACCTCCCACGGCACCCACGATCCGCGCGGCTTCGCTGCATGTCCCTCCCGCCTGTGGGTCGGTGTTGCAGCTCCACCAGTTGTTCGTGGCATTAATTGCCCCGTCGCTGAACTTGCGAATCGACAACGCCTCCTTCGTTGTTCCATCGATGGTATTTCCCGCAAACGCATTATACTGAATATCTGCCACAAAGCTGCTGGATATTGAAATAGCGCCACCCTCGCCGCCGCTCACACTGGCTCCAACGCTGTTGCCGATGAACCGGTTTTTCTCAATTTTCGTGTAAAACGACGGACTGGCCGCCGAATAGCTCGCTTTTAGTCCGATAGCCCCACCGGAAGTCGCGAAAGAAGCATTTACCGTGTTATTGGAAAAAACACAATTTGAAATCGTCACACCGCCTGCCACGGGATCCGATCCGCTTCCAAAGTAGTCGATGGAAATGGCACCGCCTGTACCCCCGTCGCTCGACGCATCAATGAGCACCGCATTGTTGGTAAATGTGCAGTTCTCGACCGTCATCGTACCACCTCCCGACATCGCTAATGCGCCTCCGCCAAGGAAGTTGGTCATGTTATTTTCAAATGCACAATTGGTTATGCTGATGGCATTGCCTGGTCCTCCACAGAGAATGCCCCCTCCGCCATAGTGATCGGCGGGGTTCTTGCCATTGGTAAATCTGATGCCTGAAATCGAAACCTGCACATCGTGTATTGTTCCCGGCGGATTGATCAGGAAAATGCGGTCTTGCATCGTGGTCGTCATGTTGATGACGGTAGAACCCGCACCCGCACCGACGATCGATATGTTCTCTGCTTGCGTCCCGAATACAATCGGGCCGAGCGTAAGATCGTAGGTGCCGGCCGCAAGGTTGATCGTATGCGGTCCCCCACCCAAGGCGTCAGCGGCCAGTATAGCGCCGCGCAGCTGAGAAGTGGCGGTACCATCGGTCGTCTGAGTTACATTGAAGGTATCGGCGGCAACCGGTAAGCCCAGGCTGGTCAAAAGCAGTCCCAACATGATGGCCGACCATCGCAGTCGTTTGGTAAATATCAATTTCATAGGAATGTTCAAAAAGGGAAATAAAAGGAGGGTACGCTGCCGGAGATTTTCCGGCAGCGCAAACGTCTATCCGATCGTCGGATCATCCCCGCGTGAGCAGATCATGAACTCCATTGCCTGGTACGGCATCATATTGCTATGGGCTTCGTCGTTCCCCATTATTCCGATTGCACCTACACCCATCACCGATCCATTACCCTTTTCTTTTGCGTAGCTGTTGGAGGATGGACGTGTATTTGAATTGACCGCCCAGCCGCAATTGTTAGGCTGCTGCGAATTGCAAAGCGCGTTCACCAATGCCTTGTGGTTATGCGTCGGGATTTGCTCTTTGGTTAGTGTCACAGACGCTTCGCCCGCTTTTTCCCCCAACTTGTAAGCGCTGAGGCCTGGTGGCGTGCCGCAGGAAACCAGCGCGCGACCACGCAGGTCAGGAAGCCGGAATGTCCTGTTTTCCACGCCTCCATAGGTGTAGCCGAGGACTTTGAACAAATCAATATACTGGCTAAGCGGCAACTCCCGCCCATCACATTTCATCCACACGCCTTCATCTACGCCACGGCCAAATGGCCTGATGGCTCCGGTAAACTCGTTTACCTCGCGGTAACTGCCGTCGGGATGCTCACCCGTAACCGCGATGCAATAGTTGAGTGGCAAATAAGGCGACATGTTGTTGTGTGCCTGGTCACCGCCCTCCTCTTTGATTGTGTTAGGGTGCATCAAATTATTCGAGTCCTTCACATAACCTACATTCGAGGCCCAGAAGTGGCCCAGGGGTTCGAATGTATCTACCCCATTTGAACTTGCGACGGCAGAATGATTGTGGGCAGGCATTTCCTTGATGGTAAGGGCGTGTTTTTCCGTGCCTGCACGAAGAAAGTCCGGCCGGAGGGGGCTTCCATTGGCGATCATTACCCTGCCCCTCAGATCGGGGAGATTAAAATTATCCCCACTGCCGCCGAACTTGTAACCCAGCATCATAAACAAAGCAATATTGTTCGAAACGGAATAGGTTGCGCCGTCACATTTGGCCCAGCCCCTGGGAGCGAAGGGAAACGCGAACAGCCTGATTTCAGATATAAATTGAGACATAAGAGTGTTGTGTTAAAGGTTTGAAGATTTCAACCGCGGCTGGGGAATATGCCTTGTAGTGCAATGATGAACGACACCGCGAACATCGGTATACGGTTCTCGTGTTTCTCTCCTTTTCCTTCGGGCTGAATGCTCTCGTTGTTCATCTCGATCTTTCCTGGAGTGGAATTGTACAAAAACCCCTTCGTGTCGGAGGCGCTCCAAAGCCCGGTCGCGGCATCGGGGAGATTAGCGGCATTAGAGGTACTGCATGCGACCGGATGCCTGTGTTTGGGCAAATTTGAGACGGTTAGCGCCACTCCTTCCTCCCCGCCAGGCCTTCCAAGGTTGTAGCCGGCGCCTTCGCCCAGCGGGATTCTCGACCGCAGATCGGGCAGGCGAAACATGGTATCCCCGGCGCTGCCGCCGTAAGTAAACCCGATCAATGCAAACAAAGCCTCATACTTACTCACCGGTAATTCGGTACCATCGCAAAGGTGCCAGCCTTCTGGTACGCGCTCACCGGCGAACGGGCGGATTTCTCCAACGAAACTCTCCATAATGTGAAAGGTTTTTGAATAGGTAAATGATAGAAGATGTATAAAATCCGGTTTGGCTGAACGGGTGCTGAAAATACCGCCCCGGATGTTGACAAATAAAGTATGAGATGTCACCGAAGGCCTAAAAAACGGTGTCACAAAAACGTCACAATTATCAAAACGCAGTCACAAAAGCACAAAAACCCGCCCTGAATCATTTCAGGACGGGTTTTGTTCGTCGTTTAAAGAAATTCCGAAAATTATGTCACTCCCCGAAAGGTCGCCTTACATACGCGTGCTCTCAAGCGCGAACTCGCTCGACATCATCCTTAAAAACACCCATTTCCCCGACGGTCTTCTGAGCGAAGCCTCGCAGGTCCAATGCCGCGTTGAATGGACAGACAGGATTCCGGTTTTGGTATTTCAATTCAAAAGCACGTTCTACGATTTCAGCGAACCGCTTCTTCCTGCTGAGTTGAGAAATAGCGAGCGAGGCTGGCTCGATCAACAACCCATTCAACTAAGACTATTACTCGCCGATAATGTAATTACAGATCGGGTGACAGAGCGGGCGTTTTTGCTCGCAAAGAATGAAAGCGATGAAATCCGGAAAGTTTTTGAATTGTCGAAAGCCAAAACAATGCCGTCAGGCATGTAATATCGGTAGCAACCAAAACATAAGTGTTCGCGGGAATGCCCTTGGGCATGTAACAACAATGCGTCGCCGGCACATTGTTTTGGCATTGTCGTTACATCCCTGACAGGATTTTCATCTAACCATAACGCGTTTCAGTTCTGCTGCTTTCAGACAATGTAGTTACGGATCAGCTTGATGAACGCGTGTTCGTTTTATCACGGAACGAAAGTGATAAAATCAAGAAAATTTTCATCAGAGAGTAAACAACGAGACAAATGCCGTTGGGCATGCAACTACAATTGCATCGCATGCCACATCGCCACTGCACTGTTGTTACATCCCTGACGGGATTTTCATCCAACCGTAACCCGTTCCATTTCTACCAATGTTGCATCGCTACGCGATTTCCCCCCGCATTCAGTCATTCACACATCGCTCCGGCGACCCGGTCAATCATTCAATCATTCAACCATTCAGTCATTGTTAATACCCCGGATTCTGCGGCGCCAGATTCGGATTCACTTGCAATTCCACGCGCGGAAGGGGCATTAAGTAATCCCTGGTCGCATTGAATGTTTCGTGAGGTTCCAGCGAGTTGGGTCCTTTGAAAACCTTTTCTCCCAGGTTCCGCCGTTTGATGTCGTACCAGCGCTTGTATTCGAACGCAAGTTCGAGACGGCGATCATCCAGGATCAGATCGATCATCGCATCCTTCGCGAGGCCCGCTTTCACGTCTTCCGGGAAATTGGTTTGCTTCCCTGCCCAGTTTCTGGCCCGCGCCCTGATCTGGTTGATATACCCGAGCGCCTCGGCATTCGGCCCGTTCACTTCCACAGAGGCCTCGGCGGCAATGAGCAGGATTTCCGCATAGCGCATGGCTGCATAGTTGTGATCGGAATAGCGCCCTTCGGAATTGGAATTACCTGCAAAACGGGCATACTTGGCAATATGCGGGCGTTTGGTGTTCGTAAACTCGGTATAAGGCACCAGTTTGCCGCCGATCAGCAGCGAATCTTCGAAGCTCACCTCTTTCCGGTAATCGCGGTCGTCCCACGTGCTGTATACTTTCAGCGACGGCACGATCACACTCCAACCGCTGCGCGGCGCATCGCCTCCGCGTACGCCCGTCATAGGCGCCATAATGTCGTCGTTGGCACCGCCGTCGCCCGATTTCAGCCCCAGGAAGTCTACGTCAAAAATGTGCTCTTTCATGTTCGGTGCCTGCGGGGCTTTGAACAGCGTCTGAAAGTCCGCTTCAAGCGCGTAGCCGAACTTATCCTTGTTATCAATCACCCATTTAGCTTCGGTATAGGCTTTCTGGTATTGCCCCATCGTGAGGTATACAGAAGCGAGATAGGAACCAGCTGTGCCCTTGGTAGCGCGGCTGCGCACTTCCGACGGCTGCTTATCCGGCAGCCATTGTTTGGCAAATTCCAGGTCGGCAATAATGCTGGCGTAAACGGTAGCCGCAGGCGCTTTGGAAATCGATTTGACGGACTCCGGATTACTGATGAAATAATCGATGTAAGGAATATCGCCGAATACCTGCACGAGATGGAAATAGGCAAATGCACGGATGAAACGGGCCTCCGCCATGAGCGGGTTACCGGTATTTTCAGGCAGATTGAGCTGCTGTGCACCGAAAATGGCCGCATTTGTGGAGCTGATCACCTGATACCAAACCGGCCAGAACTGGTTGACCATGTTATTGTTATCATCCATATTGAAGTCGTTCACCTGCTGGCGCTCGGCAGGCGTACCGCGGTCGCCTATGTCCTCCATATCGCTGCGCAGCATGAGCGCCGACACAAACTGGCGACCGTAGAGGCGTTCCGTGGCGATCCAGCCGTATGCGCCCATAATGGCCGTTTCCACATCTTTGGAAGTCCTGAACAGCGACTCGGGTGCCAGCAGTCCCACCGGCTTTTCGTCCAGGTCCGCGCAGCCGAGCAGCAGCGAAACCGCTGCGGTCAGGAATATTGATCTATTGAATAAATGCTTCATTTTGATGTCCGTTTAATGCTTTAAAAACCCAGGTTCAGGCCGATGGTGTACGATTTCGCGTTGGGGTAGCTACCGTAGTCGAGGCCGAGGTTACGGTTGCTGTCGGTATTACCGTCCGACGAGTAGTTCACCTCGGGATCGTAACCTTTGTATTTGGTGAACGTCAGGATATTCTGGGCGCTGGCGTAAATGCGCAGCTTGCTGATCCTGAGCTTTTCGAGCACGGGTTTAGGGAAATTATAGCCGATGGCAAGGTTTTTCATCCTGACAAAGCTGCCGTCCTTCACCCACCGCGTCGATACCCGGCGCGTACGGCCCACTGCGGCTTTGGGAACGTCGGTATTCGTGTGGGTCGGCGTCCAGCGGTTCAATGCCTCGGTAGTAGCATTGTTGATCGCCGAAAGCAGGTTGAGTTCCATTAAGGTATAGCTCAGCAGGTCGTTGCCTTTCGAAGCCTGGAAGAATACATTCAGGTCAAATCCCTTCCAGCTGAAATCGTTATTCATTCCCCAGGTGAATTTCGGGTGCGGGTTACCGATAATAGTGCGGTCGTCGCTGTTCAGCATGCCGTCGGGTTGGCCGGTAAGCTGGCCATTCGAGTCCTTTTTACCATTGATATCCCTGAACTTCTCCCCGCCGGCTACCACTTCGAAGCCTCCGCCCGGAATGAAGCTATCCCCTTCCTGGTACACGCCGTCGTAGATCCAACCATAAAAACTCCCTACTGGATAACCTTCACGCAGGACCTGCGTTTGCCCCATTCCCACCATGTGGCCCGGTGCCGAGCCGTACAGAATGTCGGTTCCAGCCGGCAGTTTCAGGATTTTGTTTCTGTTTAAAGAAAAATTAATGTCCGTGCTCCATTTGAAAACCCCCACCAGATTGCGGGTATTCAGTGTGAACTCGATACCCTTGTTCTCTACTTCACCGATATTCTGCAACTGGTTGGTATAACCCGAATACTGCGGCAGCTGCACGCTGAACAACAGGTCCTTGGTCACACGGCGATAGTAATCGGCAACGAGGTTAATGCGGTTGTTGAACAGGCTCACATCCGCACCCACATCGAACTGATGCGTCGTTTCCCAGGTAAGGTCGTCGTTGGCGACGGTCGTTGGACGGACCGCATTCACCGGCGTTCCATTGATAATCGCGTACACATTCGAGAAGCGGGCCATGGTTTGATACGGCTCAATGGCCTGGTTACCCGTCAATCCGTAGCTCACGCGCCATTTCCACTGGCTGATCGCCGAAATGTTCTGCATGAATGGTTCGCTCGACATTTTCCAGGCAAATGCGCCGGAAGGGAAAGTCGCCCATTTGTGGTTCTTGCTGAAATTCGACGAGCCGTCCTGGCGAATGTTGGCCGTAAAAAGGTATTTGTCAGCCAAAGCATAGGTCAACCGGGCATAGTACGATGCCAGTACCCATTCTGTCAGGCCGGAATTCGGGCTTTGCCACACCGACGAACCACCCAGGTTCCAGTAAGAAACCGCGTCCGTGATAAAATTCTGTCCCGAACCGCCCCAGGTCTCGCTGGATGATTTCTGGTAGGAATACCCTGCCATCACCGACAAATCGTGTAACGCTCCTATTTTTTTGTTGTAAGTCAAATAGTTCTCATTCAAAAGCAAGGTACTTTTCGAACCATTCACCGTCGCGGCTCCGCCCACGTTGCGGCCGTCGTTTAAAGTGGTGGGAGTGAATGTACCCGTACGACCGCTATTGGTCGTAGCGCCCAACGTAACTCTGAACTTCAGGTCTTTGAGAATATTGTATTCAGCATAAAGGTTACCCTGGATACGGTCGGCCAGCGACTCGTTTTGCAGCTGCGTGGCAATCGCGTACGGGTTGTCGATCGGATCGCTGAGACGACCTACCGTGAAGCGGCCATTCGCATCGCGGATCGGCTGATCGGGTTCGAATTTCAGGGCCGCCGACATCACCCCGGGGGTAAGGCCCCCCGAGCCCTCCTGTGTACGCGACTGCTGGCGCGACACGCGCTGCGCGAAGAGATTCAGGCCCAGTTTCAGTCTTTTGGTGGCATTAATATCAATATTGCTCGTCACCGAATACCGCTTGTACCCCGAATTGAGGATAATCCCCTTCTGATCGTAATAGGCACCCGATACATAATATTTCACCGCCTCGCTGCCGCCTGCTACCGACAGCTGGTGATTTTGTATACCACCGCGACGGAAAATCTCGTCCTGCCAATCGGTGTCGCCGCCAAGCGGCGCGACCGTCGGCCGTGCCTCCTGTATGTAGTCGATAAACTGCTTGGCGTTCAGCAAATCGAGGCGGTTAATCTCCTTCTGGCTGGAAAATGACGTGTTAAAATCGATACGCGGTTTCCCGGAAGTCCCTTTTTTGGTGGTTACCATAATCACGCCGTTGGCGCCGCGTGATCCGTAAATGGCTGTTGCCGAGGCATCTTTCAGAATTTCGATGGATTCGATATCCTCGGGCGGTGGCAATGTGCCGCCTACAAACCCGTCGACCACGTAAATCGGGTCGCTGCTGGCATTGATGGAAGTACCACCACGGATCCGTACCTTGAATGACGACCCGGGTTCCCCGTTGTTGGCCTGGATCTGCACACCCGCCGCGCGGCCCTGCAATGCCTGCACGGTCCCGAGCGCCGGATAAGCCGTCAGCTCCTGCGACTTGACGGACGCAACCGAGCCGGTAATATCGCTTTTCTTGACGGTACCATAACCAACCACAAGCACTTCTTCCAGCGATTTCTGATCGGTTTTAAGAGCGATATCGATCTCCGTCCGGCCACCTGCCGGCACCTCCTGCGGCTCATAACCTACGAAGCTGTATATCAACACAATATTGGCATTTTCGACAGCCAGCGTATAGTTACCGCCAGCGTCCGTGGACGTGCCCGTTTGCGTACCCTTGACAAGGATATTCACGCCGGGCAAAGGCTCCTTGCTCTCCGAATCCGTCACCCGGCCTTTGACGGTAATCTCCGTACCAGCCTGCCAGCCGTTTTTAACAGACGCTTCCGGCTCGCCCGTAGTCCATTTCGGCGTTTCCGACGGGCGGATCACGATATTTTTTCCCGAAACTTCATAGGTTAGGCCCAGCGGCACCAGAAATTCTTCCAGTATTTTAGAAAGCTCCTGGTTCGATTGCTGGATCGTCACTTTCCTGCCTGATTGGATCATCTTGGAACTGAAAATGAACCGGACACCGGCCTGCTTCTCGATCTGGTGCAGGACTTTCTTCACTTCCAGGTCCTGGGCTTGCAGGCTGATGCGCTTATTAAGCAGCTCCTGTGCGCGCACGTCCGCCGCGAACGCATTCCCGACCAGCCAAACCGACATTACCAATTGCGCGACGCTTATCCGCATAAGAACTAACCATTTACGATGGAACTGTACCGGTATTTTCATAAATTTGAACGGTTTTGTTAATTGAAACTTGGCAAAATCTTCCTCCTCATCCCATTTACATGAGATGTGACGGTCTGCTAACCACTGAGGATATCTGAGCCGGCCATGTTGGCGCATGGGCCGGCTTTTTATTTAGTTATTTCTGCAACCTTTTCCTTCCACTACGATCCGCCCGTCGATGCTCTTATAGCTCGCATCCACGGCTTTGCAAATCAGATCGAGCTTCTCATACAGCGACATTTCGGTGAGTGTAGCTGTAATGGGGCATTCATCCATGACGTTTTTGTCGTAAATAATATCGATGCCGTAAGCGCTCTGCAACGCGCTGAATACAGTTGAAACCGGCGCTTCGTCGAATTCGAAATTGGGTGCTGTGCCAGCGTCGGCTACAACCTCCGGCTCAGGAACGAGGCTTTTCGTGATTTTAACGGTTTTGCGAACAAATACCACCTGCTGATTGGGCTCGATGACCATGCCTGTCAGCTCGCGGGAACTTTGCTTATCCGCCGCTTCGGGATCTTCCCTCGAAAAAACGGCCACTTTACCGGTTTTCACAGCTACCGAAACCTCCTGCTCATTGGCAAAGGACCTGACCGTAAAACTCGTACCCAAAACTTTGGTTACCAACTCATTGGCATATACAAAAAAAGGCTTTGAAGGATCTTTGGCGATGTCAAAAAATGCTTTTCCCGAAAGAAACACTTGCCGTTGGCTCCCGCCATTGAAATGGGCCGGGTAACTCATTTTACTACCCGGATCGAGCGTAATCCTGCTCCCATCTTCGAGGTTAATCATCAGCGGTCGGCCAGTGGTGTTCACCGTTTCGCGCATTTCCTCTTTCACGCCGGCTACAAGTTGGTCGTACCCGATGACCTTAGGCTCTTGATGATGCAGCCAGAATAACCAGGCGAATCCGGCTAACAGCACCAGCATCGCGGCAATGCGTACCATACGGCCTGTGTACCAGGGCAACTGTCTTTCTTCGGAGCGGTCGGCGTTCCTTGCTTCCAGCCTCTCCACGATCCGCTCCACTGCTTTTCGTTTTTCGGGGTTGCTGAGCGATGCGTTCGCTGGACGAATAGAAAGGACCAGCTGCCTCGCCCGCTCCACCGTTTCGCGCTTTTCCGGATGGGCAGCAAGCCAGTTTTGCCAGGTTTCGTCGTCCTCCCGCGTGGGGTTCAGCACCCAGTTGCGAAACGATTTATCCCAGACAAACTCTCCCAAACTGAAATCGCGGTAACGGTCCATGTTTAAAATTTAGCTTTTCAAACACCATTAGACCATCCCCGCAACGGGATACTGTATTTTTCCGATTTTTTTTGAAATTTTTTAAATGAGGTATTTCAAATTCAAAATGGCAGGGCCAGGACGAGCGAAACAATGGCCTTCCAATGCAATTTGATAAACTTGAATGCTTCTTGCAGCAAATTGGAAACGGACTGAGGCTGAATGTCCATCACGAGCGCAATCTCTTCGCGCTCCATATCATTGTAAAAACGCAGGAAAACAGCTTCTTTCTGCCGTTTGGGAAGTTCATTAAGCATCTCCGTCATCCGAGAGGCCAGCAGGCGATCGTTTTCGGACTCAATCAACTGATATTCGGCGCTGAATTCCAGGTCGAAAACAATGTCGGTTTCAGTGTAGTAATCCATGCAATCCATACGCAGGCGCGACGCAAGCCGGTGCAGGCGGCGGCGCAGTGAGGCGAGCAGGTAAGGTTTCGGCGGAATTTCGGGGTTCAATGCATCTTTTTTCTCCCAAACACCGAGAAAAACATCCTGAATGCAGTCCTTGATCAACTCGCGGTCGCTGTTGAACTTCGTCCCGTAGTGGAAAAGGAGATCGTAGGTCCGATCGATAAGGTGTTCAAAAGCGGTGACATCCCCCGCCAGCATTTCCCGCCACAGCTTCTGCTCTTCTTCCAAATACAAGCTCAGGCGGAGTTCCGAACGGGTTAAAGGCTTCATGAAAATGGATGAATTTTAGCCAGGTTTGCAGACAAAAAGCAATCCCGAGCGCATTCTTACTACTATCCATCTCATTTAATCTTCAAACAATTATACCCGACAAACTAACGCCAACCCTATACGCCAACAACGTTTGTTAGGATTTAAACATCGGCAGCGGGTTCAGCGGATGGCGCAAGAAGTTGGCGCCGATCTTCCGAATCAAAAACCAGTGGAACCCCGCATTCGGGAACTTCCGGCGCAGGCTTCGAAGCATTCTCGGATCAGCCCCGAATGTGAGTAATCCGAGCGATACATCGGTCCAGTCCGCTTTCCGGAAGGTTTCGACCGTTACCGGAAATGCACCATGGTAGGGTCGGATCTTATGGTGCCAGTAGATCATGGCGGTGATTTCCGCAACACCCGCGCCGCCCTGCATGGTATTCAGGTAATGTTCGGCCTGGTCGATTGACGGCGGGAGGTAATCGATGGTGTGGGCTGTCCAGATGCCGATATCGTGAAACACGGCTGCGATCGCGTATTTATGACGATTGGCCGGGTCGGTATCACGCATGACGCAGGTTTCGAAAACCCGGTGAACATGGTTAGCATACTTTTCAAAGTCGGTACCAAGTTCCTGCCTGAATCGTCCCAGGAGCTCGTCGATGAGGGGTTCATGGTCTCGCATTACGCAAATTTTGAGTGAATGCGATAATTTACAGATAATCAATGCAAAAACATCAATCGTGTTTTGCCTGCCGCTTCAATTTTTTCAGTGTACCGGCATCTATCGGAACGATCGTTCCATGCTTGTGATCTTTGGGGACGGTTACTTCTTTTGAAATATTGGTGAAAGTTTTGAAATCCCTGGTCTTTACGGCCCCGTAGGTCTTGTCGCGGTACTGATCGAAGTAGATCAGCCATTCATCTCCGACGTGTGCAACTGTCGGGCCCTCGGTCAGGAAACCCGTGAACGGGTCGGAAACTTGTTGGTAAGGCCCCAGAACATCCCTGGCAAATGCGACTTTGATGTTCCGCTGCGGGCGGGTATTGTCTTTCAAAACCAGCACATAATCATTCTTTTTCCGCTTGGCAATCACGCAGTCGATCACACTAAAACCCGGATCGAGGAACAATGCAGCCTTCGAAAACGTCTGAAAATCCTTCGTTGTCACATAATACATACGATGGTTATTCCGCTCATCCTCCTCTCCTTTCGGAAACTTAAAAGGAATCGTGGAGGCCCATATGATCACAAAACGGTCGTTTTCATCATCATAAAACAGCTCTGGCGCCCACACGTTCACCACATCCGGCTCATGCTCCATCACGGGCAGAAACCGCTGCGCCGACCAATACACCAGATCCTTCGAACTCGCATAACCAAAGCCCTTATCGCCTTTCCAGTTGGTCGTCCACACGAGGTGAAACATCCCATCTTTCCCACGGGCAATCGAGGGGTCGCGCATGAGCTTACCGCCCACTTCCGGTTTGAGGTAACCGCCGCCCAGGTCGGTCCAATGGTATCCGTCGTTGCTGTACGCCAAATGCAGACCGTCGGTTGCCGGTTCGCGAAAGGAGGTGAAGAGGTAGGATTGCTTATGGCAGGAGGAAAGAACAACTAAAAATGTAATCAACAGGCGAACATTACTCATCTACGAATTTGATAAACGATTGAACATTTAACTTAGCCACAGAGACATCAAGGACTACTTGTTGCTCATTCCCTCTAATATCATCGAACAGATTAGCTGAATATGAAGTATTTTTGAGAATGCATTTCAAAATTGGGCTAACATGAAGTACACAGGAAATACCATATCGAAACCAGTAACAGGAAAATCGGCGGAAAAGCTCGCAGAAGCTGTCAAGTCTGGTACCTATGTTTCCAATAAGGCTGCCCGGGAAACTATTCAACAAATCCTTGATCACAAAAGACAGCAGATAACACCAGATGCCGCAAAAAACCAGGTTTGAAGGCGTAAACTTCGATGATATTCCCGTTGTTGAAATGAACCCCGATATAGTAAACCTGTGTCGGGGTTTCAAGTGCAAAAGGCCGGAGTTTCAAAGCTATATCGGAGGTAACCTCATAAAAACAGAGTCGGAAAGCATATTGAGTAAGTGTTTTATAGTACAATATGATGGCCATTTGGCTGGCTACGTGACACTACTCGCAGACAAACTGGTTGTAAAAGACCCGATTCTGCTTAACGAGGGCGTAGCCCGGTCCACTTTCCCAGCCATTAAAATCGGTTGGCTGGCAGCAGACAGGCGTGTCAAGGGAATGGGCCAGAAGCTGATCAAATGGGCAATGGAATATGTAGCGTCAAATGTTTCTGATAAAATAGGAGCCCGGTTCCTGACAGTAGATGCGCTATATGATGCCGATGTTGAGCCGCATTATGACATGTCTGTATACTACTCACGATACGGATTTGAATATGTCAATGAGGAAGAACCTGTTCCTGCTGACGGCTTTCGATCCATGTATTTTGACTTGCTGCCGCTGATAATCGGATTAAGAGATTTACATGTCTCGCATTAAGCACAATGCTTTTACGTACTCTTCCTACTCCCCCTTCCCATTCGACTTATCAATAATCACCGCCAGCAAAATCACCAGCCCTTTCACTACCTGCTGCCAGAACGGCGAGACGTTTAACAGTACCAATCCATTATTTAATACCCCAATGATAATCGCCCCTTGCACGGTGCCAAGGATGCTCCCGCGTCCGCCTGAGAGCGAGGTGCCGCCGATCACGACGGCCGCGATCGAATCCAGTTCATAGCTGATACCCGCGTTGGGTTGGGCGGAATCGAGGCGTGATGTGACCATGATCCCGCCCACCGCTGCGAGCGCTCCGGCAATGGTATAGACGATGATTTTAACCTTATTGACATTGATCCCCGACAAGCGAGAAGCACTTTCGTTCCCTCCGATGGCGTAAATGTAGCGCCCGATCCGGGTCTTTTCGGTCAGGAAAACGGCTAATGCCACCACGATAATCGAAATCCAAACCGGTACCGGGATACCCAAAAACCAACCCGTACCAATGAACAGGAACGTATCCCCCAATCCGCTGATCGGGAAACCGCCGGTCCAGAGCATGGTCAATCCCCGCGCGACGGTCAGCATAGCGAGCGTGGCCACAAACGGCGGCACATTGAACCGCGTAATAGCCCATCCATTGAACGCACCCAGGGCCGAACCCGTCAGACCGCCTGCGAGAATCGCACCGAGCACGGTAAAACCGATGTACAGGTTTTGGGAAGGTATTTCGATGCCGTTTTTGAGCAAACCCGCCGTGATCGCACCGCATAAGGCCAATACCGAACCAACGGACAGATCGATCCCCGCCGTGAGCACGATGAGCGTCATGCCTACCGAAATGCAGATATTGACCGAAATCTGCCGCATCACGTTCCAGAGATTCGAAAACGACAGGAACTTGTCCGACAGAATGCTCAATGCAAGGCACAGCAGGAACAATGCGATCAGGGACTGAAAGCGCGCGATCGGGAAGCGGCTCTGCAAGGTAAGTGATTGGCCGTCGGCAGTCGCCGGTCGGCGGTCAGCCGCAGGCTTGTCCCCCGCTATTGGATGAATGTCTTGTGGCATATGCGTTGGTTCGTTTTATTATTGCGTTTGACCGCCGACTGCCTTTGGGCTTGCGCCTATGGCTGCTTTAAGTATTCCATCTTCCGACGCTTCGCTTGCTGAAAATTCGCCGGTAATGCGTCCTTCCGACATTACCAGAATGCGGTCGGAAACGGCCAGGATTTCGGGTAATTCCGAAGACACTACCAGAATGCCCAGCCCTTCGTCGGCGAGGCGTATAATCAGTTTATAAATCTCTGTTTTGGCATTGATATCGATACCCCGGGTTGGTTCGTCGAGCAGGAGCACTTTCGGGCGGGTGGCCAGCCATTTGGCGAGTACGATCTTCTGCTGGTTGCCTCCGCTCAGGTTTCGGGCCTGTTGTTCTTTGGAGGGCGTTTTAATGCGTAACTCGCTGATGTAATGATCCGCCAGTTCGCACTCTTTTGCGTCGCTCAGCGTGCCGAGGCTTTCCATTTCTTCCAATGTGGTGAGGCTGATGTTGTTTTTTACACCCAGCCCAAGCACCAGGCCGTCCTTCTTCCGGTCCTCGGGCACGAGCGCGAGCCCGGCCGCGATCGCACGTGCGGGAGAGTCGCAGCAAATGGGTTGGCCGCCGATCAGCACCTCGCCGGTCGAATGCGCGGGATGCAGCCCGAAAACCGATTCCAACAGCTCAGTCCTCCCCGCTCCCATCAGGCCGAAAAGCCCCACAATTTCTCCCTTACCTATATTAAAAGAGATATTGCTTAGCACGTTCCCCGTCTTCACACGGCTTTTCAGGTTCAGGTTTTTCACTTCCAGTAACCGCTCACAAGCACCACGGTCGTGGATTTTCCGCATCACTTCGATTTTCCGTCCTACCATTTTGCTGATCAGCAGGTCCTGGGTCATACCCTCCATTTTGCCGGATTCGATGCTCTTGCCGTCGCGAAGCACGACGTAATGGTCGGCAATGCGGAAAAGCTCGTCGAGCTTGTGCGAAACGTAGACGATCGCCTTATTTTGCGCTTTGAGATCAGTGATAATATCAAACAGAACTTCCACTTCTGCGCCGGTAATGGCCGAAGTAGGCTCGTCCATAATGATCAGTTCGGCGTCGGTCAGCAGTGCTTTGGCAATTTCGACGATCTGCTGCTGGCCCACTTTGAGTTTAAAAACCTGCGAATCGGGGTTCACTTTTAGTTTCAGGCGGTCGAGCAACTCCTGCGTGCGCTTGCGCATACGGCCTTTATCCATCGTGCCGTACTGCGTCACCAATTCGCGACCGAGGAAAATGTTCTCGGTGATGGTTAAATAGGGAATCAAATTGAGTTCCTGGTGAATGATCACCACGCCCTGCTGCTGTGCGTCTTTCGGCCCGGCGAACTTCGCCGCTTCGCCTTTGTAGTAAATATCTCCCTCAAAATCAGGATAAACCCCGGAGAGTATCTTCATTAATGTCGATTTCCCCGCTCCGTTCTCACCGATCAGCGCGGTTACTTTACCTGCTTCAATCGCAAGCGAAACATCATCCAATGCCACTACGCCCGGAAACCGCTTCGTGATGTGCCTCACTTCCAACAAGGTCGCTGTGTCCGTCATGGTTTTTCGATTTGAAGACTTACCGGGATAATTTCGATGTTATTCAGCTGCAAATGCTCTCGATTCAGTTCAATAGCACCGTGGAACGCCACCCGGTCGCCTTTTTTAACTTCTGATTTGAATGGCGGCACCACTTTCCCGCGTATCAGTTTGTTGATTTCCGCCGACACGTTGTTGAAATCCATGGAATTGGTAAATGCATTAATGTCAATCTGGCCGGACGCATCGCGAACGGCATTGCCGAAAATGTACTCGGTTGCAATGCGCACATTTCCAGAGCTTTCACCTGTATCTGCCAGTTTCACAGACACTTCATTTTCACTTACATCCGTCACGATCCCCTGCCCTTTCACCAGAAAATAGCGGATATTACCAATGCCCAGCGCGTGCGAATGCTGTTCAAACGCCTTGTCCTTTTCAGTTTTAAGCTGCGCGGTTAATGCACCCAATTCCACCGCTTTCGACAAACCCGGCGTGAGCTTCTTTTCCCAGAAATCTTTGGCATAAGCGGCAGCGTCAAATGCCGCAGTACCGGCCTTCACCTCATCCAGCTTTTTGAAATACACCGAATTATAAGCCAGTAATACAATCACCGCTACGTAAAGCAGGTATCGGATCGGTTTGGGCATAGCTATTCTTTTTCGCCGTATGCGGCATAGTTTTCGACATTATCCTTCTTCACCAGTTCCACGGCTACCGGCATTTTGCCGGGGAAATCGCGTTTGCCTTTGAAATACTCGTCGGCAAATGTGGCGGCGGTTTGCGCCATTACTTCGGGGAACTGCATTCCCGTGGCCAGAATTTTCCCATCCTGAATGGATTTCACCACGTCCTCGGCCCCATCGAACCCGAATACTTTCACGCGATCGGCTTTCCCGGACGCTACCAATGCCTGATAGGCGCCCATAGCCATGGCGTCGTTGCCGCAGAACACACCGTCGATATCCGGGTGCGCTTGCAGGATCGATTCCATAACCTCCATGGCCTTATTCCGGTCGAAATCGGCGCTTTGCTGGGCGACCATCTTCAAGCCCGGATAAAAATCCACCACACTGTGAAAGCCCTTGGAGCGGTTCCAGGTATTGTTATCACCCACCATCCCGAGAATTTCGACGTATTTACCCTTCTTATTCAAAGTCTCAACGAAGTACTTCCCGATCGCTACGCAGCCGGAGTAGCTGTCCGACAAAATCTGCGAAGTAGCCGCGCCGTTCGCATTCACTTCCCTATCCATACAAAACACCGGCACACCGGCCGCTACTGCATTCTTCACATTCACAATGGAGCCGTCGGCATCCGTAGGATTGAACAGGATCGCGTCGTAACCCGAGGCGATCGCGTTGTCGAAATGGTCGGTTTCCTGCGCGGTATTATTCTGGGAATCAAAAATTTTGGATTCGTAGCCGAGCTGCTTCGCTTTCGCCTCGGCTTTTTGCGCGAGGAAAACGAACCACGGGTTATTGAGTGTCGACACCACAATCGCGATCTTTTTGGGCTCGTCTTTGGATTGTTTTGTTTTACAACCTATAAATCCAATTCCTAAAAGGATGCAAAAAAACGCTATCCGGTAATACATGCTGCCTTTCATACTTAAATAGGTTTAAGAAACCGCGCTCAGGGGCGCCCGGCTAGGGGTATACAGTCACGATCACGCGCTGGTACCGCGTCAGCGCAGGCGTACCATTGTCGGTGACGGCGAGTACAATGTGGATCGTTTCCGGTTTTTCCACCTTTGGAGCCACAAAAGACGTCTGCGCTGCTTTTATATCCTTAATGCCGAGCGATTCTTTGATATTGTAGCTGCCCGGCTCGGGGTAATAGATCCATTCGTAAGCCAATGTATGGCCATCGGGGTCCTGCGAGCCTTCTGCATTCAGCTGCACGGGTTCGCCCACTTTGGCATTGATGAGGGTACCGCCTTTCACAACGGCTTTCGGCGGGTGATTGGCTTCTTTGTAGGGCTTGATCGTCCAGTCCATCCGCGCGGCGAAATCATATTGGAATGCCTCGCGCCAGCGCCATAATGTGGCTTTGTTGCTAGTGTGGTAAGCGCCGTCGACGCCTTTCACTTCGTCCATGGCGTCGGTGTAAATCGGACGGGTTTCCGGTTCGTAGAAATATTTAAGTGTGCGCGGCGTGTAAAGTTCATATCGTCCGCCCCAGCCGCCATATTCGGGATGCTCGGGATCGTTCAGGCCGTTATCGACCAACCCTAAAAATGACGGCGTGTCGCCTTCCATGAGGAACTTGGTAAACGGATATTCCTTACCCATCGGACCGTGGCTGCGCACATGCTCGTCGAGCCAGGGGTTGTCTACGATTTCAAAATTGGCACCTGCGAACCGGCCGTGAAACTTGTCGCCGCTGATGCCCGACCACGTCGCATAATGGTAAGCGCCGGCCGCGTGGTAACCCGGGCTGCCCACATAAAACAATTCGGGAAAATTCTTGCGGATCCACGGACCGGTATCGTCCTGGTCCGAAATAGTGTACATGCGGATTTTGGATACAAATTTCTTCACGTCCTCGGGTGAGCGCGTCATTTTCACTTTCCAGAGTGCCTGCGCGAGGCAGTTGGCGCCGCCCCAGACGGGAATCCACACCGGTCGGTCGTCCTTTTTATCCACTACTTTAATAATCCATTCCGAACCCTCCGAATCCTTGCCCTTACCCACCGCATTCAAACCGAAATCGGGATAGGCGCTTTTGGTAATACCAATGAGGTAATCGGCCTCGGGATATCCTTTTTCATGCAAAAGCAGGTTCGGACGCACTTTCCGGTAAGCCTCTATGAGCTGCTTGATCTTCTCCGGCGCAACACGTTTTTGCTGGTGAATGGAAGTCGTGGCTACGAGGCCCTCGACATCCCATTGATTGGAATAGGTCAAAAACCGGATCATCGACTGCGTATCGTCCGGTTCGTTTTCAATGTCTGTGAGCACCAATACCCGACGCTTAGGCGCTTCCTGCGCCTGCGCGAAGCCAGACCCGGATAGGCCGGCCAACAGCAACGCGGCACCACAGAACACTTGTCTTATCAGTTTCATAAATTCTAACCAAATAACCCTATTTGAAAAAGACCTGATTTTACAATGACTAACTAACCGCCTGTTTACACTTACACAAGCGATTGCTTACCTGACAAGGCCAAGTGCCGCAGCGGCAATGCCCCCTTCCGAAATACCGTAATGATTGAAAATCTCCGTTTGGGAGCCGGTGACCGTGTACTCGTCGGGAATACCGATGATCTTGAACCGGTTATGGAAGTCGTTCTGGATCAAAAACGAAGCGCACGCCTCGCCGAGACCGCCGTAAATGCTGTGCTCTTCTACCGTAATAATAGGCTGGCCGGAAGCGGCAATATTTCGCAAAAGATCGTAATCGAGCGGCTTGATGGTGTGCATGCTCACTACCGTAGCCGAGATATTATGCTCACGTTCCAGCTTGTCGGCCGCCAGTATGGCCGGCGCAACCGTTTCACCGGTACCGATGATGGTCACATCGCTCCCCTCGCGCACGACGCGCCCTTTCCCGAATTCAAATGTTTTCTCCTCTTCGGAAAGCAGAGGCATTTGCTTTTTGCCAAACCGGATGTACACGGGCACATCGGTTTCCGCGGCAAGCAGAATGGCCTGCTCCGTCTCGAAATTATCGGCCGGGGCTACTACAATGAGGTTATTAATGGTTCTTAAAACCGCGAAATCGTGCAAACTGTGGTGCGTGGAACCCAATGCACCGTAGCTCACACCGGCGCTGATGCCGATCAGCTTCACCGGGTTGTCGGAATAAGCCACGTCGTTTTTGATCTGCTCCAATGCCCGCGCCGTCAGAAAGCAGGCCGGAGAAACCGCAAAAACCTTCTTGCCTGCCGAAGCCAGACCTGCGGCAACGCCCACGAGATTCTGCTCGGCAATGCCCACTTCGATGATCTGCTCGGGAAATTTCTGCCCGAACGGTACCAGCTTGCCTGAACCGCGCGAATCGCTCGTTACCACGATAATGTCCCTGTCGGATTGGGCGAGGTGCTGCAATGTGCCCGAAAAAACTTCCAGATTAGCCCGCTGGCTCACAGCAATGTTCTCGATAGTCGCATTCACTATTTCTTCGATTTTAAATTCAAGTCAGGTTCCCGGAACGGCTCAGGCCAGTGTTACTTCCAGCGCGTCCAGCTCCTGTATCGCATCGGCATACTGCTGTTTATCAGGTACGCCGTGGTGCCATTTCAATTGGTTTTCCATATAGCTCACGCCTTTGCCCTTCACGGTGTGCGCGATGATAAGGCTTGGCTTGCCCTCTTCGAATGGCAGTGCATCCAATGCGGTCACCAGCTCACCAATATCGTGACCATCCACATGCCGCACGGCCCAGCCGAATGCTTCGAATTTCTCGTCCACGGGGTCGGTATTGCATACGGCGCTGGTAGGGCCGGATATTTGCAGGGTATTTTTATCCAAAATGGCGCAAAGGTTGTCCAGCTTGTAATGCGAGGCCGATAATGCAGCTTCCCAGTTGGAGCCTTCGGGCAGCTCGCCGTCACCGAGGACGGTAAACACGCGATAATCACGCTTATCGAGCTTACCGGCAATGGCGGTACCCACGCTCAGCGAAAGTCCGTGACCCAATGCGCCGGTGTTTTGCTCCACCCCATGCACCTTGCGGGTGGGATGGCCGATGTAATGCGACTGGTACTTACAAAGCGTTTCCAAATCCGACTCGGGGAAAAAACCCCTCGATGCCAGCACTACATATAATGCTTCCACCGTATGCCCCTTGCTCTGAATGTAGCGGTCGCGATCGGGCGAGTCGAAAGTATCGGGGCCGACGTTCATCGTATGATTGTAGAGCACATTCAAAATATCGATACACGACAGGCTGCCGCCGGTATGACCTGCTTTGGCCTGGTAGATATATTTGAGTATTTTCTTACGGTACTCCACCGATTTCTGCGCCAGCTCCTTTTCCGACATGACTTTTAGCATTAGTCCGGCCTCTCGACCGGTATTCGTAAATTTCCGATAGTTCAGGGTTCAGTTTTGCGAAACGAGTTCGCGGTCGGGCACGCGGGAAGGGTACGGTTGCTGTGCGGGTTCGTCGAACACCTGCACTTCCCAGCCCATATAGTTCCCCAATGCCTCTTTCAGAATACCTGCCGTTTTGGACGCATTCATGACCACGTGGTGTTCGAAACCATTGCGACAGATGTATTGCATCAGGTTTTGCAGGTTCGGAATTTCGGCTACGGCACGGTTGCCAAAGGTTTTCAACGTGTCGTCCGTGAGACGCCCCTCGCCTATATACGCCTTCATCACTCCGCGCGGGTCGTCCGTACTGATGCGCCCGTAAGTGAGCGGCATCGCAGGCGTGCGACCAGCCAATGCACCCCAGGTATTCTCCTCTCCCACCGACGTTCCCAGGATCGGCGCCGTCGCGATTTCGATATCCGGCAAAAACGATTTCGCCCAATTACCGCAATGGAACAGCACACATTTGTTGTCGTCGTTGGCGTAATTATTATTCCAATCCACCAGCGCGCTCGGCGAACCCGAAGCTAGTTGCAACGCATACATACTTAATGTACCCGTCACATCCACCTCGCAGCCGCTGGGCATCATGTTTTCACTCATAATACTCATGCTCGTGCACACATTGCACCCATAATTCTGCTGCACGGATGTCCAGCATTGGATTGCCGTCGCGTCCAGCGCATTAGCCGCCATGAATTCACCCAAAACCACATCCAGCTTCGCCATTTGAATCAATGCGTCGTCAGGCGTGCGCCCGCGCGAGGCGTAGGAAGTGATTTTATCCAAACGTTCCTTCACTTTCGAATCCTGGGCCGTCAGTTTGTTGGCATTACCCAAAATCTCCGACAGATCGACCGTCACGACCGAAATGCCGTTGCGCTGCAATATTTTTTCACTGTAACGCACCGTATTGAAGCCACCCGGACGGGCACCGATGGCGCCAATGCGCACATTACGAAGCCCTTTGGTCACCCGGCAAACCGCCACGAAATCATTCAGATCCTTGATGAATGAAGGGTCGGTCGGATGCACGACGTGCTTCGTGGTAAGCGTATATTTAATACCGAACTGATACAGATTGTTACAGGCTGAGATCTTTCCGCACCATGAATCGCGGCGGCGGGCTACATCCAGCTTGTCGAGGTCGTCCGGATAACCTTGAACCAGTACAGGCACATTCAGATCAGCCAGTTTCAACGTCTCTGCAATACCCCGCTCGTCACCGAAGTTGGGCAGTACCACCAGCACACCGATAATCTCGTCGCGGTGCGCCCGGAACAACGCCGCGCATTTCTGTGCATCCTGGAATGTCTCGACACCACCGAGTTTTGTGGCTTCGGTATCGAGCATTACTCCATTGATATTTAACTTTTTAAGTAAATCAACAATCTCCACCCTTGCCTCGGCTACCAGCCGGTCCGGAAAGAAATCCCTGTTACCAATAATGACTCCGATACTTTTCATGTTCATGGTTTGTTACTTTGTTCGGTCAGCGGCACGGTGCGTTCTGGTCAGTCATTGTCATTTGTAGTCAAGTGTTGTCATGGTTGGTCATGTATTGTTATTTGTAGTCAAGTGTTGTCATGGTGGTCATGTATTGATATTTGTAGTCAAGTGTTGTCATTGATTGACTATGGAATTCTTGACTATTACTTACCCTCCTGACTACTACCTGACCATACCTGACTAGTACCCGGCTCCTTCTTGACCATACCTGACGACCTCCTGACCACAGTTGACTATCACCAGACTCCTTCCTCCATCCTCCCTTTCCTCCATCCTCCCAACATCATTCCGCAATAATCAGCTCAATTTCGTTATCGTGAAAAAGCTGCTGAAACTTCTCTTCAATCCCCGCGTCGGTAATGATGTAATCGATCAGCGAAAGAGCTCCCAGGCTCGCGAATGCACTTTTTCCTACTTTGGTTGAATCCGCTACGAGATAAGTCGTGTCCGCGGCGTCGATCATGGCCTTTTTCACGACCAGGTCGGCGATACTCGGGTACGTAAGCCCTGCTTTCAGCGACAAACCTGCCGTGGCCAGGAAGAGCTTCTGCACATTCAGCCCTTTGAAAAAGTCGGCGGCTTTCTGGCCCGTGAGCGACAAGGTAGGCGGCTTAAACTCGCCCCCGGTCATGATCACTTCAATCCCCGTTTCAGCCCCCAGGATCAATGCGATATTCAATGCATTCGTGATCACCGTCAGGTGCTTGTTGCTGCCCCGCAGCTTCTTCGCAATCTCCGTCGTGGTCGACCCCGAATCGAGGATGATCGTATCGCCATTGGAAATAAATTCAAGGCATTTGGCTGCGATCAGCTCCTTTTTATCGAGGTTCTCCTGGTTGGCCAGCGAAAAATTGCGCACCTGGTCTTCGACATTTTTCAAGAACGCCCCGCCGTGCTCCTTGATCACCAGGCCGTCTTTTTCGAGCTTATCCAGATCCTGCCGGATGGTCACCTCGGTCACTTTAAAAAGCCTGGCAAGGTCAATCACCTTCGCCGAGCCGTCTTCTTTCAACAGTTCAAGAATTTTCTCTCTTCTCTGATTTGCCAGCATTGTATCAACTTTTGTTTTTTACCTAAAAATAGATGGAAAAGAAACAATTCGTCACATACCGACAAAAAATAAACCTATTCACAGCTCAAATAGAACACTTAAACTTATCAAAAGCAAATTTACGTAAATAAAGGAAAATAAAAAGAGAAAATTGAAAATAATAGTGAGTTATTGTGCTATTATTTCTTTGTATAACCACAACCATTCGATTTATGCTTGATTTTGCAATTCCGCCTATGCAGCGCAAACACGTCATTCAGAACCTGTTCATCGGCGCACTCGCGCTCAGCCTCAGCACACACGCGACTGCGCAATCCGAAAAAGAAGAAAAATTACCTCCGCCTTCCGCCACAGAGGACTGGTCGTTCAAACCTCCGCTGGTAACGCCCGGCGAAACCTGCGCCCAACCACCTTCGGACGCCATTGTCCTGTACGGCACCCAGGCCGATCTTAGCAAATGGGAACACCCCGACGGCTCGCCGGTCAAATGGAAAACCGACGGCGACGCGATCACAATCGTTCCCAAAGCCACCGACATTCGGACAAAGCAAAAGTTCGGCAACATGCAGCTCCACCTCGAATGGCGCACGCCCGACCCATCCGAAGACAAGGACTTCAACCGCGGCAACAGCGGCGTCCTCATCATGGGCCTCTATGAATTACAGATCTACGAATCCTGGAATTACAACACCAAAATCTACTACAACGGCCAGGCCGGCAGCATATACAAACAACACACCCCATTGGTAAACGCCGCCCGCAAACCCCAAACCTGGCAGACCTACGACGTCATTTTCGAAGCCCCCGTTTTCCGGACCGACAAAACGCTCGAAAAACCGGCCTTTATGACCGTTTTCCATAATAATGTATTGATTTTAAACCATGTGGAATTAAAAGGACCGATGGTGTATCAGGGGTATCCGAAATATAAATACCATGATACGAAGCTGCCATTGCAGTTGCAGGAGCATGGTAGCAGGGTAAGTTTTCGGAATATCTGGGTTAGGGAGTTGTAGGTAAACGCCGTTTGAAGTTGATTTGTCTAAACTGTAAGAAGGACATATGGAAACTATAAAATCTGAAAAAGAGTATGAGGATGCGCTCGAAGAGGTTAATGACTTGATGAAAAAGGGTGACGATCATATTTCGGACGAAGATGCAGACCGGGTAGAGACACTTGCATTAGCCATTCAGGCTTATGAAGATATACATTACCCTTTCCCATTACCCAAATCAGTACCCGAAATGGTAGAACAAAAGCGTTTGAACTCAATCTGACCATTTCCGGTCTTGCCGAATTACCAGGATTAGGAAAGACAACCCTTTCCCAAATCCTTAATGGCAAACACCAGCCCGACGTTACATTCTTAAAAGCAGTTTATCAGAAACTGGATATCGATCCCGGTGTTTTATTAGACAACGCATAGCAGAAACAGTTAAACAACATCTTTGCGGAAACGCCCTGCCGCGGCGCGGCCACCTGCTTATAGACCAACAAATCTTACATGGATCAATGGCTCCGTCGGAGCCTCCTGACGTCTGTGCATTAAGGAAGCTCCGATGGAGCTTGGCGAAATTTGCGTTCGCGTAATTGCTACAAACAGGATACCCGCGCCATTCGTATTCCCACGGTTCGCGTAATTTAGCGGCCAAGACAACCTTCTCAATGTTGTTACATGCCTCCGGCATTTTCAATCTACTTGCTACAACGCATTTACTACCAATGTTTCGTCCCCAGCGGGACTACATATCCTACGAAAAAATCCCGTCAGGGATGTAACATCGGTAGCAAAACAATCACAGCGTGTTTAGAAAGTGCCGTAGGCACGCTACAACAAATGCCCGACAATGCCTCACGCTGCCAAACCATCTCATCTTAATTCACCTTACCAGCGGCAACCAAACCGACATGTCCCCGTGCCCCCTATTCCCCCAGGCATAATACGGCACGAGCCGCACCGGAATGGTTTTGGGAGCTTCGCCCGAGATTTCGCGATACAACTTCTTGCTCCAATCCGAATTATCCACGAGCACTGCATCGCCTTGCAGGCTCATAACCGGGCTATTTTCAATGGTTAGCAACGCAGGCTTGAAATTATTCCGGGCGCCGATAGCCACGTCGAAAATAGTTTTGCCTTTGGGCAAATCAATGGATTCCACACAGTAAACCACCGGTCCGCGTTTCACGGCCACCTGGTTGCGGGTTTCTTCAACCAATGGATTGGATTCGATCAACTTGACGGGCATGTCAAGTGTTAGCTCGATTTTATCGCCTGATTTCCAGGTTCTTTTCACTTCGACATACGAGCCCGAAGCGAGTTTAGCAGACTCATTTTTACCATTCACCAGTAAAGTGGCCTTGCTGCACCAGCCCGGAATGCGAAAGAACAATGACACGGCTTCTTTCGGCGCCTCTTCCATTGCGATGGTAATCTTGCCATTCCACGGATAATCGGTGGTTTGCGTCAGGCGCAGTTGACCGCCTTTAACGGCTGTTTGGAATTTATTACCTCCATATAAGTTGAAGAATACCCCGGCATCGGAAAGGCTGTAAGCATATTGGCTCACCTCGGCAACGGTACGTACGGTGTTCGGCGGGCAGCAGTTGGATTTGGAAATGTAGGCTTGCCGGTCCTTTTCCCAACGCTGCTTGAACGGCAATGCGTCGGAATATGCTAATGGATTGGTATACAAAAACTTATCTCCTTTGAGGTTGATCCCCGAAAGCACGCTGTTATACAATGCAAGCTCCACGATGTCGGCATACTTAGCATCGCCGGTGATTTGCAACATGCGCCAGTTCCACAGGACGTTGCCAATGTTGGCGCAGGTTTCGTTGTGGGCCGTGAAGTTGGGGAGCTGATAATCGCGGCCGTATGCCTGGTGGATTTTCTGGACTTCGTCGGGTTTGTAAGACGTGCCATCGGGCGAGACGCCATCGTAGAGCGCACCGCAGCCGCCGGTAACATACATTTTGTGCTGCGTGACATCATCCCACATCGTGTGCAGCTGGGCTAGCAATGCTTCGTCGCCCGTTTCCGCGTACACATCCGCCACGCCCGCGTACAGGTAGTTGGCGCGCACGGCGTGGCCCATGACTTTGGTTTGCTTCAAAAACGGAATCCGGTCCTGGTTATCGTCCGTGCCTTCCGTGGCGCCTTTAATGGCGATCAGATGCTTGACGAGCGTCAGGTATTTTTCATCGTGCGTGGTGCGATACAGTTCCGAAAGACCCATGTAATGCGCCGGACAAATGGCATTACGGCTCTGCTCGGGAGTAGCTGCATTGTAAAAGGTAATCAAAAAATCGGCGGCCTTTCTGGCGACGTCGAGCATGGTGGTTTTGCCGGTAGCGCGGTAATGCACGCAGGCGGCGGTCATCAGGTGCCCGAAATTATAAGCCTCGAAACTGAGCCGGTCGGCGAACATCTTGCCTTCGCCTTGCTGCTTTTGCTCAATAATGGCTTTGGTATAAATGTACCCGTCCTCCCGCTGTGCTTTCGCGATCACCGCAATGGTTTTGTCCATCAGTTCATCCAGTTTCGGATCCCGGGTGGCGGCATAAAGACTGGCTACTGCTTCGAATGTCTTGTAAAAATCCCCGTCATGGAAAGACGGACCTTTGAAATTGCCCGGTTCCAGTCCCGCCGCGATCTCGAAATTGCGGAACGAATGGCTCAGGTTCGGGTCGGTGTAGGTTTTCCAGAGTTGCGGCACCATGGTTTCGCGGCACACCTTGAACCGGTCAGCCCAGAAGCCCTGTGTCCATTGCACAGCGGCCATATCCGCGCCATGAAGTTTGGCAAACTTGCTCTGAGAGGTATTTACCAGCGCTTTTTCCTGGGCAAATGCGTTGAAGCTCAGCCCCAGTGAAAGCGCAATAATAGTCTTGGTAGTTTTCATATTTTCAAAAACCGGCCTCGCGTTTTCGGCAAAACCGCATTAGAATGACTTGGTAGTCAGATAATCAATGGCAAAAACAGCTTCCGGATCCTTCACACCGCCATTGGGCAGGTCGTACATCTGGTCGGTGGGCGTATCTGCATCCGGAAAGCGGCGGGTGTCGCCGGTGCGGAATGCAATGCGGCTCACCGTTTCCAGCGGCGCGAAAAGCACGCCGGTACCAACCTGCTTGCCGTTCACAACCACAGAATAAAGCCGTGTTTCAGTATTGGCCTGCACTTTGATTTCGTAGCGTTGTCCTTTTTGGTATTCCAAAAGCGTCTTATTCCGATACCCCGCTTTCAACCGAAACACACCCGTTGAGTCAAAAGACAAACGAATCCCCGGCGTACCCTTGGCATCGAGAAATTCGATATCCAGCAAACCGGTATTGTTTTGATCGGGCGTGACCGAAAACTCGGCTACCAGCTTTTTCGTAGCAGGGATCACACGTTCCACCCGGGCGTAATCGAAATGATCGGCATCTTTGATCATCAGAGCCTTACCGTTCCGCCCCGTACCGATACCGACCGGCGCTTGCAGCGGACTGTAAATGTTCCATTCATCCAGCTCCTTGCCTGCTGGCATTTGGGCAAAGCGGTCGGATGCGTGCTTTTCGGCCTTGTCTCGCACGGGAACAGGGATTTCGGACACCCAAATATCCTCCTTATTCATGCTGTAAGTCACCCAGAGGTTGCCGTCGGGCGGCGTACCGTCGCCCTCGGAAATACCGCGAACATATTGCGGCCCATAGGATTTGTAGTTGCCTCCATAGCGCATTGAAGTAATCTCGCCATTCACCAGCAGCAGGTTTTTGTAGTTCAAACCATCGTCACTGACCGAAACAGCCAGCGGCCAGCGAAATTCGGAGGGATTATAAACCGTCGCATATTTACCGTCTGACGTTTTCTGCCCCCATATCTTCGCATTGCTATTCACAAAACCCGGCGCACGTTTGGGATTGTAAAGCCAGGTTTTGCCCTCATTCTTACTAATGCTCGTCAGTGCATTTTTCCACAGACCCACCACACGCCCATCCGGCAAATGATAGTAGCTGAATGCCTTATATTCTCCCTTCAAACTAATTACCGGGTCGTTGCGGTCGGCCTCTTCCACCCATTGCTGGGTCACCAGCTTGTTGGCAAGCAGTTCATCACAGGCCTCTACAAAGCCTTTATCCTTACTTTCCGTATACATGGGATAATCCGATGGCTGCTTCCAGGAGGCATTGTGCCTGATGAAGTAAATCGGGCCGTAAGTACCATCTTGTTTAATCTCCCGCACTACCCTGCCGATGCCATGACCGTCGTTCGGGTCGTCTTTCGCATCGAGCACCATTCCGAAATAGGCCAATGTGAGCAGCCGGCCGCTTTGGGATACATAGAAACCCATGCGCTGGTGCATGACGGCGTACAGATCTTTCGCTACGCCGGGATGCCCCTCCTTTTTAGTACCGTCGGGGATTTTGTAAGGCGGAAAAATCGCGACCGGCTTCGTCCAGACCTTGCCGTCTTTGGAAGTTTGTAAAAGGGTCTGGCCCGGTGGAATGTGCTCGCCAACCGGGTTACTGAGGTAATTCAGATAAAATGTCCCATTCCAATAGGCCAGCATCGGCGCGTGGTTGTACGTCCAGGTTATCGCCGAATCCCCGCTCGCGTCGGTCCGGTTGGCACGCAGCGTCTGGTACGAATGCACGCCGATCGCCGGGGCAAGCTGGCCATGATGGTAATCCACATTCACGAGCGCTTTGCCCGTGTAACGGATCGTATCCTGCGCATTTGCTGCACCAATAGCCAGGCATAAGGCCAGCATTCCTGTCAATTCTTTCTGCATAATCCTATTTTTCCAACACCAAAACCCAATCATTCCCGTTTCTAACCTCCCCGGGCGGGTTAAATGTTTTGATGCCCTTGTTTTTGATTTTTCCTAAAACCCGGGTTTGTCCCGTGCGCGGGTCGTACCAGCTTGCATTCACGCGCGCCCCGCCTATTTTACCCATATTGACCTTCATATCACGGCCATTCCAGGTGTAAATCAATGCATAATCCTTACCCCGCGTCGCGAGCAGACGATCGTACCGTTCACCGTTTTCTGCAATCAGCGCCTGGTCGGGCACGCGTTCGAAGTAAGGCTTCGAAAGCATTAAGTTTTTCAAATGCACCATTTGACTAGCGCCAGGATCGTCAGTCGCTTCCTCCCAGGAAGGTAGCTTGGGATCATTCGCATGCCGCATCTGCATTACCGCGTTGTTCCCGTAAGTGAACCCGCATGCACCCGCAAAAACCGACCAGTAAGCATACCGCCGAACGTCGTCAGCCGTCCAAACGGGCAGTGTTTTGTCGTGCAGGCCGTGCCAGATGTTTTCATACGAAGGCTCGCCGTCGAGCACAGGTTTTACAGGCGTGCGGGCGTAATCCGCTTCCACGTAACGCCAGTTATCCTCACCATAACGCAAGTCTTTGGCTTCATTATCCTGCGCGTAGGTGCGATGCCCCGATTGGAACATATTGAAATCCAGCCACTCCCGGTCATGAAACCATTTCGAAGACTGCATCCGGCCAAACGGGTGAAAAGTAATGAGGTGATTCGGATCTTCGGCACGCAGTGTACTGCCGATCGCTTCCCACACACCCGGCACGACGTCACCCTGAATATCCCCGCCATTGATCCACACAATATTCGGCCGGTCGCGGTAGCGCCGTGCCAGAAACTGTGCGTAAGCCTTCGCCTGCGATGCGCTCGTCTTTCCATTCTTCACGGCATTACCCCAAATCGGCACCATACCGATTTTGATTCCCTTTTCGGCAGCCTTTCCGACGACATAATCGACGTGGTCCCAGTAATCGTATTGTTCCTGATTTTCAAATGCATTCCCGTCAGTCACTTTGGGCACGCCCAAGTCGTGGCTTACCAATGCGGAATCGCCATATACATTCACAGTGCGCAGCGCCTGTACCACCATGACCTGCACCACATTGAAGCCCTTTTGCTGTCGATCGGTCAGGTAGCGATCGGCCTCTTCGCGGGTAAGACGATTGAAGAGCAACCAGCCCGTATCAGCCAGCCAGAAGAACGGCTCCCCGTTCTGATCTGTAAAAAACCGCTTGTTTTCCGAGATTTTCAGCGTTTGCGACTGGCTATAAACAGGCTTTGTGCCGGCAATAAAACCGGCACAAAGAAGCATCGTCCAAATTCGTATTATTCTAATACCCTGCATTCTGCGTAATCTTGGCATTCTGGTCCCTGACAATATTCGGGATCGGGAAAACAAGCTTGTTCTGCGTGACAGGTTTGCCTTTCGCCGTCAGGACATCGACCACCCGATTGGTACGTTTCAAATCAAACCACCGGTGGAACTCGAATGCGAGCTCCACGCGGCGTTCGTGCTCTACTGCCAACGCCACCGTGTTGTATTTTGCGGGATAGCCGGCTTCTCCGTACAATGGCAGCCCGGCGCGCTTACGTACCTGGTTCAGGTAGGCGACATCGCCGGTGGCTTCCGAGAGCAGCAACAGCACATCCGCATAGCGCAACACGATGAAGTTGTTGTTAGCAGCAATGTTCTGGTTAATCAGTGGTGCAGTTTTATCCTGCCATTTTTTAGGGAATTTCGCTTTGGTAAAATTCCCTTTTGCATCGGTAAAGCCTGTGTCGATCGAAGCTTCGCGGCGGCCGTCCCCTTTCTCGTACTCATTCCAGATATCTTCCACGACCTGGTTCATACCCGCGCCATAGAAGCCCAATGCATTGGAATTTGGGAAAAATTCGAGGTAATAATTGCTATACGGAGATGTCGCGGAGCCGCCCAGAAACTGTATTTCGAAGATCGATTCTTTCGTATTCTTGGTTTTGGCGTCCCAAATAGAAGTATATGCAGGCAGCAATTCGTATTGCTTGCTGTCGTACACTTCTTTGAGCTCCTTCACGCCATTGGCCTTGTCGCCCGTTGTGAGGTACACCTTTCCAAGCAATGCCTGCGCAGCGCCTTTCGTAGCCCTGCCGGCAATGGTTGAAGTCGCCGGGAGTTTGGATTTCGCGTCGGCGAGGTCTTTTGTGATTTGCGCGTAAATATCCGTCGCAGGTGTACGCAGGATATCATAGGCTTCCGCAGCGCTCACCGGACGCGTTACCAGCGGCACATCACCCCAGAGCTGCACCATGTTGAAGTAGTACAACGAGCGCAGGAAGAGCATTTCGCCCTGCGTTTGCGCTTTGTAAGTAGCATCGAGGTCGGCATTCTGGATTTTGTCGAGAATGATATTGATGTTGTAGATCGAGCGGTAGAAATCCTGCCAGAACTGGTACACCATCGTGTTCGCAGGCGCGAGCGTGTAGTCGCGGAACTGCCATTTATCGGCCTGATTACCGGAAATGTTATAGATCGTGACATTGTCGGACATCAATTCGCCGGCGTAGGAAACCGGGCCTTGCGGGTGGTACACGGTGTAAAGCGTGTTGTAGGCCGCATTGGCAGCGAGGTCGAAATCCGATTTTGTTTTGTAAAAATTCTCCGCGCTAGGATTGGATACCGGCGCCAGTTCGAGGAATGAGTCCTTGCAGCTCCAACTGGTGGCAATGAGTGCTGCAAAGGCTATCGATTTGATATATCTTTTCATTTTTTGATACTTTAAAAATCAGCCTTAATCCCAACAGTAATCACCCGGGGCAGCGGATACGATCCATAATCCACCCCCTGAAATGCTCCTGGCACGGGCGCATTCCCGCTGCTGTACGAGCCCGAAGTCTCCATACTCGATGAATAGGAAGTGGTGCCGTAAGTAGTATTCTCAGGATCATACCCGATGTATTTGCTCCACAAATGCACATTTTCCGCATTCACATACACCCGGGCCCCGCTCACTTTCAGCTTCGAAACCCATTTCGCTGGTACCGCGTACGACACGCGCACATTCCGCAGCCGCACGAACGAAGCATCTTCGACCCAGTACGAAGAAAACTGCTTCTGCAACCCGAGGTAATTCACCGAAGGCTTGAAATGCTTTCCGTCGCCAGGGTTGCTCTCCGAACGCCAGTAGTTGTACATATCGGCAAAGAAGTTCCGTCCATTGTCCCAGGTACCGAGGTAGCGCACATTGTTGTTGGCGATCTCGCCGCCGAAGGAGCCCTGGAACAGGAACGACAGCTCGAAACCCTTGTAACCTACTGTATTGGTAATACCTGCGGTGAAATTCGGCTGATAGTTACCCAGGATCGTCCGGTCGGCATCGCTGATCTTGCCGTCGCCATTCACGTCGCGTACCTTCGGATCTCCCGGCGTGGTGCTGCTGTGGTGCGGATATGCATCGATTTCCGCCTGATTTTTGAACACCCCGTCGAAAACGTAGCCATAGAAGTTCGAAACCGGCTGGCCGACTTCGGTACGCACCGTCACGACGTTGTCGACATACTGGATCGGCGCGTTACCCGGACCGAGTTGGAGCACTTTGTTGCGGTTTCTGGAAATGTTGAAATCCGTTGTCCAGGTCCATGTGCCCGTCAGGTTTTTGGTAGAAATATTCAATTCCACACCGCGGTTACGCATTTTACCGATGTTGGTGAGCTGAGTAGAGAAACCGGTAATATCAGGCACCGGCACGAATAGCAGCATATCGCGGGTAAGCGAATTGTAATACTCTGCCGAAAGGTTAATGCGGTTATTGAAAAGGCCCAGATCAACACCTATGTTAAACTGATTGGTCTTCTCCCATTTCAGGTTCGGGTTTGCTAGGCTGCTCACTTTCAAACCATTGGCCAGATTCGAGCCGTTTACATACTGCGCCGCAGCCAGCAGACTGATCGCCCCGTAATTAGGTATCTGGTTGTTACCCGTCACCCCGTAGCTCGCGCGAAGTTTCAGGTTATTCACCGCCGTCACCCCCGACATGAATGCTTCATCCGACAGCAACCAACCCGCCGACACAGATGGAAAATACCCCCATTTGTTGTTCTCGCCAAAGCGCGACATCCCATCGCGGCGTAGCGCACCCGTGAGGAAATAACGGTTTTTGAAATTATACTGAACCCTCGCCAGGTACGAAAGCAGTGACCACTCGCTGGCGGTCGTATTTCCGGCAGTTACCGTTCCGGCGTTGAGCGTATGCACGAGGTCGTTCGGGAAATTGTTGGCCGCTACATACATCGTTTCATCGCGCTGCTTCTGGCTCGTGTAGCCTAGCAGCCCGGTAAATGCGTGCTCGCCGAATTTCTTATCATAAGTCAATGTATTCTCGCTCAGCCAGTTCAGCATATATGCATCGCTCGCGTTACCCTGGGCAGCCAGCACCGCCGAATAGCCGTATTTCTGTTTATCATTCCAATAAAAATTGCTGCGCATATTGTACAGGTTACCGCTCAGACTGGTGCGGAACCGCAGCCCATCGATGAATTCGTATTCCAGGTAACCCGTAGCAAGGGTGTTAAACGACTTCCGCCCCTTGTCGACCTCGCGCGTGAGCGAGTACGGGTGCCAGAGGTTCATATCGGCATATTGCGTAAACCGGAACCAGGTCGAATTCGGGTCACGGAAACCGAGGTTGCCGTTTTCATTATAAACCGGGAAAATAGGGTCGCTTTGCAGGCCGAGGCTGATCACATCGCTTTTGCCTTGGGTACCTTCCGTGCGATCGAAAATGGAGGTTATGCCAATATTCAAACCCGCGCTAAGCCGCTTGGAAATCTGCGTTTTAAGATTCGAACGAAGTGCCAGACGTTTGTAGTAGTTGGCATCCAGTACCGCCGTCTGGTCCAGATAGGCACCCGAAAACATGTACTGGGTCTTTTCGGTACCGCCGGTCACAGTCACCTGTGCGTTGAACGACGGCGCTGTGCGGAACATGACGTCCTGCCAGTCGGTACCCTTTCCGAATTGCTGCGGGTTAGTCGTAAAATCCTCCGGAATGCGGAGTGTAGCCGGCCGGGCGCTGTTTGGATCGCTCGCATTGCCTCCCTGTGCCGTCCATGCATTGTTTTTCGCATCGATATATGTCTCAATAAACTGCTGCGCGTCCATCATTTTAACGCGCCGCGTCACTTTCTGCGAACCATACTCGACGTTCGCGCTCACGTTCACTTTGCCTGGCTTGCCGGTTTTGGTCGTCACGATAATCACCCCGCTCGATCCCCGCGAACCGTAAATAGCCGCCGAAGAGGCATCTTTCAGGACTTCGATCGACTCGATGTCCTGCGGGTTGATCAGGTTCAGGTTAAAGTTCTCCAATGGCACCCCATCTACGACAATCAGCGGGTTAGTACCTGCGGTGATCGAACTGATCCCACGGATTTTGATTACTGGTGAAGCGCCGGGCGCACCCTGCGATTGCGAAATGTTTACGCCAGGCAGCGTTCCGGCAAGCGACTGGCTAACATTACTGAATGAACGGTCCTTGAACTTGTCATAATTGACGGAAATCACCGCGCCGGTCACCGCCCGCTTGCTCTGCGTTCCGTAACCGACCACTACCACCTCTTCCAGCGATTTGTTTTCAGGCACAAGCCTTACACCAATGTCTGTACGGGTACCGACGGTTTCCTCCACGGACTTGTAGCCCACAAAACTGAATACCAGCACAGTAGCCTGGTCGGGCACATCGATCTGGAACGCCCCATCCGAATTGGTGGTCGTACCGCGCTGCGTGCCCTTAATCACGACGCTCACACCCGGAAGCGGGTCGGCGTCGCTTACACCCGTTACCCTGCCCTTCACGGACAGCGTCTGAGCATGCACCGCGGGGGCTACCAGCAGACATACCAGCATGATGCGTAAGAGTTGTTTCATAAACATTTCAAACGATTAGGGAAGTAGTGAATTTTCTTTTTCTTTCTTTTTTATTCTAATTTTTACGAAAAATAGGAACTATTTTATTTTAAAAAAACATTTGTAAATATTTTCTATCTTATTTTTATAAAAAGTTGTTTAAAACCAGTTTTGTCCACCAGGTGGCGGGTAAAGCACTCAAATAACAACCCTTAAATCGAATCAAAAAAGACTATATTCGTAAGCATAAATAGGCTACCAGGAAATTAATGGAAAGAATCACAGCGCGATATTACATTGAAACCCCCTACGCAGTGGAAAAGGCCGCAGCCGTATTAGCGGGAGAACAATCATCGGGAACATTCGTGGCGGTACCCGGCGAGACGGAAGAACTCAAAAACCAGTTTGCAGCCCAAGTAGAACATATCGAACACCTTGAAACGGTTTCAGAACCGGCTATCCCCGGCGCTTCTTCGCCGGATGGATCGTATCGGCGCGCAATGGTCGATGTTTCGTGGTCAGTGGAGAACTTCGGACACAACCTCCCCACCCTGGTTTCGACATTGCAGGGCAATCTGTACGAAATCACGCAGTTTACCGGGCTCAAACTCATGGACATCCATTTTCCGGAATCCTATGCAAATAGCTACCGTGGCCCGCGCTTCGGCATCGACGGCTGCCGGTCGCTTACCGGCGTAACTTCGGGAAGGCCGCTCCTCGGAACGATCATCAAGCCCAGTGTAGGCCTGACGCCAGCACAAACTGCGGAAATCGTCGACACGCTCGCCCAGGCAGGTATCGACTTCATTAAGGATGATGAACTGATGACTTCCACCGCCAACTCGCGCTTCGAAGATCGTGTCGACGCCGTGATGCGCGTAATCAACCGCCACGCCGACCGCACCGGCAAAAAAGTCATGTACGCATTCAATATCAGCGATGAATTGGAGCCTATGCTGCGGAAATACGAATATGTACTTCAAGCAGGTGGCACCTGCGCGATGATCAGCCTCAACAGCGTCGGGCTGACTGGCGCCAAACGTATCTGCGATCTGGGCGAGCTGGCCATTCATGGCCACCGCAACGGATGGGGCATGCTCAACCGCCATCCGCTGCTGGGCATCGAATTCCCCGCGTACCAAAAACTCTGGCGGCTCGCGGGCGTCGACCAGCTGCATGTGAATGGCATTCAAAACAAGTTCTGGGAGTCGGACGACTCGGTGGTACGCTCAATCGCATCCTGCCTCGATCCGGCGCCGCTGGGTAAGCCGGTGCTGCCGGTCGTTTCTTCCGGGCAATGGGGCGGGCAAGCATTCGAAACCTACCGGCGCACGCAAACCACCGACCTTCTTTACATGGCAGGAGGCGGTATCATGGCTCACCCTGGCGGACCGGCAGCCGGTGTAACAGCATTACAGCAAGCCTGGGAAGGCGCCGTGACCGGCTTGAAGCTCGAAGATGCTGCGCGGCAATACAAGGAATTCCGCCAGTCGGTAGAAAAGTTCGGGAAACTGCAATTCAGCCGCGCATGACATCCAACGATCTCTTACTGGCATTTTACGGCGACGACTTCACCGGCTCTACCGACGCCATGGAAATACTCGAACGCGCCGGCGTGCGCACTGCCCTGTTTATCGAACCACCGACGCCGGAAGATCTCAGGCGATTCCCGCACATACGCGCGTTCGGAGTCGCGGGCATGACACGGGCGATGACGCCCGCGCAAATGGAGAAGATACTCCGGCCCGCGTTCGAAATGCTCAAAACCGTCGGTGCGCGGCACATTCATTACAAGGTATGCTCCACGTTCGATTCCTCCCCAACTATCGGCAGCATCGGCAAAGCCATAGACATTGGTACCGAAGTGTTTAACCCGGAGTTTGTTTCACTCATTGTGGCGGCCCCGGCACTGGGTCGCTATTGCGCATTCGGGAACCTGTTTGCCAGGATGGGCATCGGCAGCAACGGCCAGATTCACCGCCTCGACCGCCACCCAAGCATGAGCAAACACCCCACCACACCCGCAGACGAAAGCGATTTACGACTGCATTTAAGCAAACAAACACTAAAATCGTGCGGATTGATCGACATTTTGCAGATTGAAATGCCGCATCAGGAAGCCTGCGCATTACTCGAAGTAAATAGCAAGGAAAACGACGTTGTGCTTTTCGACGGACTCTACGAATACCAGATGTCCCGCATTGGTGCACTCATCGATCCATACGGCAGTCACGAGTCCCCACACTTTTCCGCAGGATCATCCGGTGTCGAAATGGCCCTGACCGGCTTTTGGAATACACAAGGAACCATACAAAACCGTACGCATTGGCCAGCACCCGGCAAGGCCTCGCCATTGCTCGTGGTTTCCGGCAGCTGCTCGCCCGTCACCGCCCGGCAGATCGACTACGCATTGGCACAAGGATTCGAAGAAATTCCCCTCAATACACCTGCCATCGCCGCCGGAACCCACAATCCAACATTTTCAGTTGAAATTGAAAGAGCCATCCTACTTATTCAAAAAGGGAAAAGCATTATCATACACACCAGCAAAAGCACACAGGACGAACGATTCATCCAATCAAATAACATCCTCAAAAGCAAAGGCTTACCCCTCATCGAAGCTCAAACATTGACTTCCTCGCTGTACGGCCAGGCACTGGGCAGCATTGCCCGAGGCGTCATAGCAGCAACCCCGGTCCAGCGCATTGTCATCGCCGGCGGCGATACATCGGGCGCAGTAGCGCGGACGCTGGGCATTAAAGCCGTTGAAATGATCGCCCCGCTTTCTCCCGGCGCCCCACTCTGCCGGGCATTTGCCCCCGGTTCACCCGCGGATGGATTGGAGGTTAATTTCAAAGGCGGGCAAGTTGGTGGGGAGGAGTATTTTGAAGTAGTTAGAAAAGGACGTCTTGAAACCACTCATTAGATCGAAACACCTGCTTGCTAATGCATTACAGGAGCCTGGTAACTCGTGAAGATATCCTCGCTGCGCTTGAATTTGCCGCGAGCGGGGAAGAAAATTCTAAAACTCTGCTTTCCCGTCCCCTTCCCGCTTCCGCCAATAATTAGCCAAAATCGATCCTGAAATATTCATCCAGGGGCTAAATACGGCCGCCGCAAGCCCGACGGTGCCCAGTTTCCCCATCGTACCGGCAAGCCCGGAAGCCATTCCGCCGTTCTGCAAACCCACCTCAAACGCCATTGTACGCGCCGAGGCCTTGTCCAGGCCCAACAACCGGCTCAACCAATATCCAAAGAAATACCCGGCCGAATTATGCACGACCGACACGAAAAAGAGCAGAAACCCGACCTGCAAGAGATTGTCGCGCCCGGCTGCCGTGGTAACAGTAGTGAAGTATATAATGCCAAACATCGACACATAAGGCATATACCGGTCAAGGTTTTGGAATGATAGTGTGATCCAATGATACGCCAAACCGACTATCACCGCGCCTGCGAAAAACGAAAGCACTTCGAGTGACTGCAGTGTCGCTTCCGAAACGACGCCACCCAACGACGACCACATACCCAAAACCAGCGCCCCGAGCCACGCCAGAGATACTAACGCTAAACTATAAACGTTTCTCCGCCCACGTGTCGGTGCTGTCTTCAAAAAGTCGTGAACCAACGCCGCGCCGATCGGCACAATCACGATCTTGATAATTTCCATCATCATGTCGAGGAAGCGGATATGAATGAGCGTCCCGGCCAGGATTTTCATCAGAAACGGAGTCAAAAACGGCGCCGCGAGGGTGGTCATGGCGGTTACGGCCACAGAAAGCACCAGGTTAGCCCTGGCGATGTACACCATGACATTGGATGCCAGTCCGCTCGAACACGATCCCAGCAGGATAATGCCTGCCGCAATTTCGGGATCGAAATGGAAGATTTTAGTCAATGCAAACCCCGTGAGCGGCATAATGGTAAAATGGCTGCACAAGCCAATCAAAACACCCTTCCCGGAAGTAGCCAGTTCCGAAAAATCGCGCAGGCTCATTTGAATACCCATCCCGAACATCACAAACTGCACCACGATGAGTATGAGCCACTTATTTCTCAGGTCAAAATCACCAACGTGCAGAAAGGATTGCGGATAGGTCATTCCCGCCACAACAGCGGCGACTATCCAGGCGGTGTATTGGTAGCCTTGCAGGCGTGGGATCGCCCCAATACCGACTGCCCATGCAAGCGCTGTACCCAGTCCTGCCGCTTTGAAAAGTACGTCCGCCTGCGTCAGCCAGGCGAATGCGAGTAATGCAATGCCGGCCACGGCGAATGCAAGACATATTTTCCTGATTATCAACATATTTAAACTTTACCAATGACCGAAGCCAGATAACGAACGGCTTCCGGAGGACTCGCTATAATCGGAACGGTTTTTTCCGCATCCGGCAGCGTATCGACCACCCGCGCCATCGATGCCTGTGCGAGCAGGATCACATCCACTTGCGCAGATAATTCTCGCAAAGCATCCGCCACCATTTGGTCGTGCAAAGCCGGATTGCCGCCCATCAGCGCATCAAATGCCCCTTCGCAAAGCCTGCTGGTCAGCTGAATTTCTTTGCCAGCTGCTTGCGCACGGCGTTTTACGAGGTCGGCAGTCGGCTCCAGTGTGGTGGGAAGTGTCGCTACCACCCCGATTCTCGTGCCTTTGGCAACGGCCAGATCGGCCATTGGCTGATCGACCCGGAGCACCGGCACGGAAGAAAGCGCATCCGCAGCTTCCACAGCCCTTCCGATGGATGAACAGGTCACAAGAATGCGATCGGCGCCGGCAGCTTCGGCAGAAGCCACATAGTCGACAACCCGACGCGCCGTTGCCGGCATAAGTTTGCCTTTTGCGATCACATCTTTGATCAGGCTGTCGTCAACAATATTGAACACATTTACGCCCGGCAGATATTCGCTGCACAATTGCTGAAAGATCGGCACGAGCGTAGCCGAAGTGTGGATCAGACCTAATGTTACTGGTTTCATGAATGCATTTCCGGAAAAGTCAAGTTATCCTCTCTAAGGCGAAGCGAAACGATTTTTACTTTCGTTTATATTCTAATCATTTCGAAATTTAACTAAATACACCCGCACATCAAAGCCAAAAACAAAAAAAGACCGGACATGATCCGGTCTTTTTAATCCTTTACTATCTATGTTAACCAATCAAAATCATGATCATTCCAAATACTCTTTAATCCGTAACGCCAGATAAGGCGTCACCGGCAGGCGGATCGATGTTCGCTTCTTGTCGTAAATCCGGTACTCACTGGTTTCGGCGATTTCAAAAACCTCAGGACGCTCGTCGATCGTCATATTCCAGGTATCGATTACTTCCACCTTAAACTTCCGTCCCGCCTTCGGCCCGCCTTTGCGCGGGAGACTGAATTCCCATTCCGACTGCATATTCCTGCCCAAATACACCAGGTAATAACTGCTGTCGGCTCGCGAGGTATGGTGGTCTTTCCAGGGATCCGACAATTCCAGCGGCCCTGGTGCCTCTTCGAGTATTTTCCTCAAAAAACCGATCCGTGCCGGGCTGCTACCGATTAACCGGCCGCCTTTGGCCCAAAAAATCGTATCGCCGGCATTTTTGTACGTCTCTCCATGCGTCACATACGTGCCCGCTATCACGCCCTGCCAGAATGCCTCCGTCATTTCCTCACCACTCAAATGCCCCCAGCGCTGTTGTAAATCCCCCTCATAGCATACTTCGTCATATACCATCGGTTTAAAAAACACATCTCTGAGCAACGTCGCCCGTCCGAAATCCTCTACGGTCGAGCCATTCTGAATACTGACGTGCGTAAACTCCGGCTTCCAGTTGTCATAGTAAACACTCCCGTTATGGATCGAACAGAGGTGGCCGTATGGGTCTGCATTCACCACCGCTTTGGTATAAATGTCCCAATCGGCGCGAGGTTTCGTTTTGACATAATCGAATTCGTTGGCCATCGACCACCACACATTCCGGAACGACGCCAAACGGGCCGTCAGGTAACGGATATATTTCAGGTCGTTCTCTTTACCAAGACTGTCAAATCCCCAATGACCCTTATCATACGGGTGAAAAACAATGATATCGGCTTCAATGCCCAGCTTTTTCAGGTCATCGATCCGTTTTTCCAAATGCTGAAAAAACGCCGGCTCGAAGCGTGATAAATCCCACTGAAATTTCGGTCTCCCCTTCGCATCCTTGGTCTCCGACTTTTTCACATAGGGATAATACGGCGGCTCGTTCTCCACATGCGAATAGTATTTCGGGAAAACGCACATTCTGACCTTGTTGAATGGTGCATTCGAAAGCGTTTTCAGGGTAACCTCTTCCAAACCTTCGGGCTGATGCGTCCAGGCGTACAACGTCGTCCCGAAAGGATAGTAACGCGTGCCGTCAGCATATTTAAAGTGATAGGTATCAGCCACTTGCACAGGACCATGATTATCCTTGCCGGGTTCCACGCAAGAGAATACCCCCGTTTTCCCGTTTAATGACTTATTTGAACTGATCGTTTTGTACTTCCACTCTCCCGTCTTTTGCGGCATGAAACGCACTTTATATTGCCCGTTTCCGTCGTAGAATCCGTCCACCTTGATTCTTTCCGTCCCGTTCGAAAACTCGGCGGACAAACTGACATCCGCAAAGGGATTACCGGTTTGCGGGCCGGTCAGCACCACCTCGAACCGCTCCCAGCGTTCCACGCTCGTCGCCGCCCGATCCTGACCTAAAACAGAAAGCGAAAACCCAAATAGAACAGCAAGCAAATAAAGAAACTTCATGATCAATGTGTTATGTAAATTTGTGGCACAGCCCCAACTGCTTCCTGCCAACCCCTATAGCTTACTTTCACTGCTTCATTGGCAGCGTTGGGCTGTATCGATGAATGGCTCTCACTCAATTTTTTCAAATAGTCAATATCAGGATAAACGCCTGAATACAATCCTGAAAGATAAGCCGCACCCAAAGCCGAAACTTCCGGAAAACCCAGGTTCACAACCGGCTTTTCGAGCAAATCGGCCAGCATCTGTACGACGAAAGAATTGGAAGTTAACCCTCCGTCTATTTTCAATTCCCGCAACGCAATGCCCGTATCCGATTCCATCGCCACGATCACATCCTTGATCTGAAAAGGAATGGATTCCAGCGCCGCGCGCACAATGTGGTTTTTATTTGAGTTGAATGTCAGGCCTGTAATGGACGCTTTTCTGTTCATATCCCAATGCGGAGCACCCAGCCCGCTAAACGCCGGAACAAGGTAAACGCCGCCGCTGTCGCTCACGGCGCGCGCCATAGGCTCTGTTTCCCCAACGTCGCTGAATAAACCAAGATTCGTTTTCAGCCATTCGATCGTCGCGCCGCAAGTCACAATCACACCTTCGAGCGCATACTCCACCCTGTCGCCCGCACTCCAACCGATTGTCGTCACCATTCCTTGCTGCGACGGTTTCGGCTCCGGACCTATGTTCATCAATATCGAAGAACCAGTACCCAAAGTTGCCTTTGCAATTCCGGGGCCGAAGCATCCTTCCCCGAACGCCGCCGCGTGCGAATCGCCGATCATCGCGGTGACCGGCACAGGTACCGGCAACAAACCACCAAAGTCCGTTACCCCGAAATGCGAAGAAGATACCTGAATATCAGGCAAATGCAATCCATCCAATCCGAACGACCGGATCAGTTCTTCATCCCATGACAGTGTTTCAAGGTTAAAAAATAATGTGCGCGACGCGTTGGTGTGGTCGGTCAGATAAGCCGCACCGCCAGTCAGCTTGTACAGCAACCAGGTATCTACCGTACCAAAAAACGCATTGCCCTGCGCAAGGGCTGTCTTTACAACCTCATTATAAATGTTCAGCCAAATCACTTTCGACCCCGAAAAGTAGGGATCCGCCAGCAAACCGGTCTTTTGCCGGATCATTTCTTCTAATCCAGCAGCACGTAATTGCTCGCACACGGCAGTTGAGCGTTTGCATTGCCACACCACCGCATGATGCAGCGGCTTGCCGTCCTTATCCCAGAGCACAAATGTTTCGCGCTGATTAGAAATGCCGCACGAACGGATATCCTCTATACGTCCATCCTTCGCTGTGAAATCGGCAATACATTTGGCTACCGACGCCAGCACATTCCCATAAATCTCTTGTGGGTCCTGCTCCACCAAACCTCCATCGAGATACATCGTGTGCAGGGGCTCGCTGCCCCGCGCCACCACTTTCCCTCTCTCATTAAAAATGACGGTTTTAGTACTACTCGTACCCTGATCGATCGCCAGAACAAATGGGCCGTTCAACATTCCGGAAGCCTTGTTTTCAACTTGTGGAACCATTCTTTATTTACTAAAACAAAGAAAAGAAAAACAATCGAAAACAAAGCTAAAAAATATTGATTTATTTATGTAATATATTAGCCAGGGTGCAATTTACGAAGCCTCCTCCTACTTGAATTTTGAGATAAAATCTTTCATTGTAACAATCATGATCAAGATCGCGCCTACGGTCATAAAAGCCATATCGATCTTGGCGACTGAACTGCACAGTGCCTCATCGAATGAAAGAACTACGACCCTCGATGCAGCGCAAATCATCAGAAGATCGCCGAACACCCTTATGAGCATACTTTCCTGAACATTCTCAAGTCCATGACGGGTGGCGGCAAATACCACATACACGACACACCCTACCAAGCACGTCGTCAACGAAATCACATAATGATTAAAATGGCTTTCCATACAACCATCAGATATGAATAGTGGTTGTAGTTAATGAATTTCGGCTTCTTGGGCAGCACTCTTGCCTGATTCGGCGTTGGAGCGGTGATTTGTCTCAGGATACTTCTTATCAAACCACACTCCCAGCATTGCACCGAGAGGTACACCGACCAACGCACCAGGAGGCCCAAACATAGCGCCCAACACCAGGCCGATGGCCCCGCCGAAGGTGATGTAAGTGAAAGATTCTGTTTTAACTTGGTTGCGTGAGCTCATGATTGAAGTGCGTGGTTTAGTTTGATTGATAGATTGACCTCACAAATCTAGAAACAATCTTTTGCACGTCACATTTTCTTAGGTTGTAAAATACAACCACTACCTAACCGCGCCATACCCACATTTTGAGCAGATTACATCACTTCTGCGGCTCTCCGGCGTTACTTTCAGGCTCACTAATTTACCCGCTTTCCACTCCCCTTCCACCACTGTATTCTTTGGCGCATGAAGCTTGAATTGGACGTCCCAGTCATCCGGCCAGGCAGGCAAAAGATTGATGAAATCCCCGGGCGTCTGCATGAGCATTTCCTGCAAGCCAATCATCCCTGAGCCGCCCCAGTTGTGATCGGGAACCCAGTCGTGGCCCGGACCCCAGAATGCGGGGAAGCGCCGGCCGGAGTCCTGTAATTTTTTGATGGTTAATGCGGCAGCCTCTTCGGTAAGCCCCAGGCGTGCACAAAAGATGTTATCCTGGTGCCAGCTGGTATGGTTGCGGTTTTTGATAGCTTCCGTATCATATTTCCAGGTATTGATGGCCGTTTCCAGGTCGGGCTTGCCGATACCATAAATGCCGTAGGGAAATACCGGGTACAGCTGCGGAATTTCGGTGTTCTGGATGCGTTCCCACGCTCTCGCAGGCGCTATCGTGCGATGGCCCTGCATTTCGCGGAAACTCAATGGCGGGATCCTGCTCAACATCTCCTGCCAGTGTTTGCGCTGCGCCTCGTCACCATATTGAGCAGGTAATGCCAGCATTCGTCCCAGCACGGTTTGGAGTCCCGCCACGGTCGTAGCTGAATTGTAGGCCATTTTATAGGTTTCTGCCGCGCTCCCCGGAAAAAGGACAAGGTGGCCGTTCTGATCCAGCTTTGCCGCGCTCCGTTGGGCGGCCAGAAATTGATAATGCTCATCGAAAAACACCACGCAGCTTTCAATCAACAGAAGGTAACGTGAGATATCCGTGCCGGTGAAATGCTGCTGGTCGAGAATCATCAGACAGAATTCCAGCGATGTGTCCCAGAGATATTCCAGCCACTTGTTGTATTCCAGTCCCGGGTCATAACCGGCCGGGCGTTTCGAAGTGTATTCGGCATAGTTGGGCAGACCGAAGTTCTCGATTTGCTCGGTAAACGAGGCCCCTTTATGACCCCAATAGTGCTGCGTGCGCATTTCAGCATTGCTTAAAATGCGTTGATAAAACTCAAATTGCGGCGTCATCATGTCAAAATCACCGCTTTTGAGCATGGGCCAGTAAACAAGCCGCTGGTTCTGCGCCGTGAAAATACCCCCGCCCCAGTTGCGATGGTCGGCCGTGAAATGGTAGGAAGTATCTACCCAAACCGGGTCGTAGGTAAACAGACCGCCGTTGAATTTGGTCGGGTATGTTCCGAATGCATTGCACCCGAGCATGTAGCGGAAAAGCTGGTAGTTACGCCCCACCTGCCAAACGCGCGAAGCACTATCTTTTTTGCTCACATTCAAGGCAATATGGCTCCGCTGCCAGTATTGTTTCCACCATTCGAGCGTTTTAGTCCGCGCCATTTTCTCCTCTGTCTTAGCGCGGGCAATGGTTTCCAAAAGGCCCTTTTTCCAAACGGCAACATCCTTTTGCTGGTCAGTATGCAAGTAAATGCTCAGTTGGATACTGCGTGAAGGGGATTTGCTTTTCAATCCAAAGCCTTTGAATGCCGCATCGGCATACCGGCCTGTGACAACCGACGGATCGGCGACCATGTTTTCCCCCGCCATCCAGCCACCATAAGTCAGGTTAGCCAGTGGATTCCAGAGTTTGGATTTCACGGCTTCCAGCTTTTGCTGGCCGACGGTCAGATCAAAAATCGTAGAATCCCGGTTCTGGTGGTAGAACAACACGCCATTGCCCTCGTGCCTTACACTGTCCGGAAAAACGGGCACTTTCGGCGCGGCCCATTTGTAGGAACTGGCACTTCTTGCATTTCCTTTTAGATCCGTTGGCTCCGTTCGCCAGCTTTCGTACCAGGTTTGCGCCGAAACGGGGCTGCTGCCATCGATATCAACATGCACCACCGGCTTGAAAACATCCACCCAAACTTTTACCGTAACATTCAGCTTTCCTTTTTTTCCTGAGACCTCCACATACCCCTGCTGCAACTTCAACTCTTGCTGAAAGCGTTCGCCCGCATCAAAGAGATTAGGAGAAAGCCTCACACGCACGCGCCCGAGCTTGGGAAGCACATTATTTTCATCAAAAACGCCGCTGCGCGAAATGTAGAAAAGCAAATCACCCTGCTCAACCCACACATTCAACCCGATATCACCGCCTCCGCAAGGCATCGATTCACCCGAATTCCGGCTTTGGCTCGCCCATTTCAAGTTGTACTGCTCCGGTAAAAACCCTTGCGCCACGGCCGGCAAACTATTGACAATCAAGAATAAAATCAGAGCGAACCGGCAATAGCTACTAAGCATGAAATGGCAGAATTGAAAAATCAGGACTGAAAAACGGTTTTCATAAAAGCAGTATTGGCACTGAAATTACCTTTCACGTCGCGCGGCTTATTCGCATCGCGCGAGCGCTCGATCACGAGCCAGCCTTTCCAGCCCATTTTGTCGAGCGTAGCCTTCACTTTCTGCATGTCGAGCCGTGTATTGTTTTGAAGCCAGACACCGTCCTCATCGGTACAATGGATCTGGCAAATGCGGTTTTTACCCAAAATGCGCAGCTCGTCGCACAAGTCGCGGCCCTCTTTGAGCGGATTGGAAAAATTGAAATAGATCTGAATGCTTTTAGAGCCGATCTCTTTCAGCAGCTCCACCTCTCCTTTCGCATCCAGCGCAGTTTCAATACCGATCACCACACCGGCCTTCTCAGCCATTTTGCCTACCGTTTTCAGCCTTTCCACAATCGCTGGCCTCAGTTCCGGATTTTTAACCAGATCGCCCTGAATACCCAGCGGCAGAAATGCGGTTTTGATATTCATTTGTTTCATCGTCTCAATGCAGTCGCCCACCATTTTCTCTGCACCGTCGCGTTTGGCAAACGATTGTGCATAAAAACCGGTCATAGCCAGCGAACAGATTTCCAGGTTCAGCGCTTTGGCTTTATCGAGATATTGCTGCCGCACAGCCGGGTCGGCCAGCTTGTTGTCGAACGTCGGCCGGTCGCCCAGGCCGCCCATATCCACTTCCAGGCCATCGGCCCCGATTTCGCCTGCGAGAGGCAATGCACTGATTTTCTGCCTCTTCAAAATCATCAGATCGATCACCGCAATCTTGTACCGTGCTTTTTTCGATGTAATGCGCATTCCGGATATTTCCGATGCCCACGACGAAAACGGTGCTGCCACGATTCCGGCAGCGCAGACATTCAAAAAATTTCTTCTTTTCATGATTCAGAGTCAAATGGGCCACTGTTCCTCCACGATCGCCTTGCCTTTGAGCTTCGACGGGTCGATTTTCACGTGCTTGATGCGCTGCCGGCGCCAGGTGTAAACGATGTGAACCATCCCGTCGGCCGTCTGGATCACCGACGGGTACGAATACTGGCTGATCGGCGAATCTTCCAAAACCAATACCGCCTCCCAGTTTTTGCCGTCTTTGGAAACAGCCACATTCAGCGGGGTACGCGGTCCTTTCGGCTGACCAACCGGCGGTTTCACGTGGTTGTAAACGAGCAGCTGCCGGCCATCCTTCAACGTCACGGCGTCGGTACCCGAGTTGTTATTCGGTAACGTCGAGGGCACCACCTCCGACCAAGTCTTCCCCCCGTCTTTCGACCACGACTCCACAATCGAGCGGCTCTGGCTTCGGCACAGGATCTGCATATCGCCATTGGCATAGGTCAACAGGCTCGGCTGGATAGCTTTAACGGTTTTTCCGTCATTCAGCGGCCCAACCTTCCGCCAGGTCTTACCAAAATCGGGCGTCACCTCGAAATGCACCCGCCAGCCGCCTTCTCCCTCAGTACTCGACGGGCACCACAGCTCGCCATTCGCCAGCAGTACCGGTTTGTTTTTAATAGGCCCCAAAAAGCCTTCCTGCAATTCAGCCGGCTTCGACCACGTTTTGCCATTGTCTTTGGAGGTGATCAGAAATCCCTTCCAGCCCGGCACATTAGGCCCTACCTTGTAAAAAAGCATCAGCTCGCCCTTCGGTATCTGGTACAAAACCGGGTTCCAGCAGGCATAGCGCAGCTTTTCGTTCACAATGCCGTTCGCCACTTCTACGGGCGCCGTCCACTTACCGTTTTCGATACGGCTCACCCAGATACCCACATCGGGGTTACGCTCTTTTGTACCTCCAAACCAGGCTGCTACCAGCCCCGCGGGCGTCTCGGCAATGGTGGAAGCGTGGCTTTCCGGAAATGGCGCGGCTTCAAAAATGTTTTCATCGACGAGGATACCGTCTTTAAAGCTCTGTGCATCGACAGGCTGCGTCAAAAGAGCCGCGGTGCCGCATAGCAGCCATTTAAGCAATGTTTTTCGCATGGTTTTTTGCATTGGAATGTAGGTTAATGCAGGGTTTAAGGGTTAATTAAAATCTTTGAAATTCGCTCGGAGGAGCCCGCTTTTTGGCCGTTCACAAAAACCTGCAAGCCCCGGCCCTTTTTATAGTGGCTGCCATCGCGGTCCCAGAGAATGGTGAGGCGCTTGCCGTGGTAATGCACATCGTCGAGACAAAACCAGTCCCATTTATCCTGCGGTATGAGCGGGTTCACCTCGATTACCTCATCCGCACGCGGGCGCAGGCCGACGAGGCCGGTAATGATCAGGTCGTTGAACGTCGAATGGTTGTAGTAGCGGCTGCGCTCCTGGTCGCCTTTGAGCCAGTAACCGGTCTTTTCATCGAGGTATTCGCCGATGTAAGGCTTGCCACGGTAATACTGCGATTCCACATATTTTTCCAGCAATCCGAAATAGGTCGTATCCGCTACTACCGTGGGTTTCGGCGCATTCAGGCGATTGGCCAGGCCTGTCAGCGTCTGAGCGGTAGCGAAAGGCCAGACGGCACCGTCCCATTCGCATTGGCAGCAGCCATGTGTGCGAAATTCGGGGTGGCGACGCTCGGCGGTAGTAAGGCCGAATGGCGCCTGGAAGCCCGTCGGGTCCGACACCTGCCGCCAGGCCGCATCGTGCTGCTCATCCGGTAAATTGAAATACCACGGTACGAAGCCGATCGCCTCGCGCACACCCGCAAAAGGCCCTTTTCCGCGCTTCTTTACTGTTTCAAAAAAGGCGCTATCGGCATTCCATAACTTACTATCGATCAATCGCTTCAAAGTATCCGCCTTGCTTTCGTAAAGTCCGGCCATCGCCTGATCGCCTTTCAATGCCGCAATGGCCGAAAGCGCTTTGGCATTACCATACATATAACTGTTGATCGTGGGGCGCGCATTCTGCTCGCGACGGCCTCCGCTCAGCGATTCTTCCATGCCGTCTTTCACATCGGTCTGCCAGAAAAGCCCGCTTTCGGTTCGACGGTCTTTTTCCCAGGCTTTGTATTCCGAATCGAGGTCAGGAAGCATATCAAGCAGGAATACCTTGTCCTGCGTCACTTTATAGCGGTTGTACAATGCATCGGCGGTCCAGCTGCTGAAATTGAGCAGCTTTTTCATGCGTGCGCCGTTATTCCCCCGGAACCACACGTGTACATTATCATTCAGGTAACGCTGGTCGTGCAGCCACCTGCCTTCGTAAATATGATGGCCGAGGGCGCAACTGATCATATTGTACTGATCTGCGTAATTCCGGTCGACCAGAAACTCGGTGATCACAAACCCCTGCGGCGTGTTATGAATATGCTTCCGGTACGTCCACCAGCGGTAGTAGTAAATCTCCCGGAAATTATCCTGCGGACAGTCGAACAGCGGGATATTGGCCTTCATCCACTCCCACGACTGCGCATTCGGGATCGCATTCACCTTATTCTCATCCTCCATCCGGTTGAAATACGCCACGTGGTGCCGGTAGTCCTCCGCTTTCAAAACCGCAGGACCGGTCGCTTTTCTCGCACAGCCTGTCAGGCCCACCAGAGCGATGCCTATTACTCCCAACCCAATTTTTAAATACCCCATCATTTTTTCGAAAACCAATAAATCACCGGACCAGCTTCTTTGGAAGTTATTGAAACCACTTTTCCTCCTTTTATTTTTTCAGGTTTTCCCAACACGGCACCCGTTCGTGCATTAATACGCTGCATTTGATAATTCCCATTGAACTGCGTGAGATCCGCTTGCGAAACCGCATTATTCTCCTGGTAAATGACAAGCCCCTCGCCCGCTTTGGATAAAACATATTGCCGGTTATCCCGCGGCAGCAATTCCGATTGCCGTTCCGCACGCTCTTTCAAATCCACAGGCTCCATCGCGGACACTGCCTCCAAAAATCCCTTCGGCAATACGGGTACCGCACTGACCGAGCCACCGGCAAGCAGCACCGCCCAGGCATTTTGTTCCGCGCCATTCGCGTTGTAAAGCACGGCTTTCGTTGGATATTTCTTTTTGTATTCCAAAACCGCATTGTACACCGAACCGAACGACACCTTACCCACTTTCTGAATGCGCGCGTGCTGCCTCGGAGCCAGATTTTTGCCGCCTTCCGGCGCATAATCGGTACCATTTTCGCGGCGGTGCCAGTAGCGAATGTCGATGATATCCACCAATGCGGTATATTTCGGATCGGTCAGGATCGCGTCTTGCACATCTTTGGTCGTACTCAATGCTACCAAGGCATTTTGGGCCTTCTCCCGCTCCCATTCGCCGATCACATCCAGCCAAAACTGCACAAAATGCAACGGCCCCGTGTACTCGGCACTAATAAACTGGATCACACCGCTTTGCCCGGCAAAATTATCGAGACACTGCCGGATATAGGCCCGGTGCAATGCCCTGCGTTCGGGATTGCTGATGTCATAAAACTGATCAGCGATGAATATCCGCTTGTCGCCCGCGTAAGGTGGCGGTTCGGGGAAGCCGGGCTGATTGATATTGTTAGCAGTCCGCCAGGGGAAATCGGCATAATGCGCCCCCGCTTCGAGGATGTTGTGCTGGAAATAGTTTTGATGGTACAACAAAAGCCCCTTCTGATCGGCCAGTGATACAAACTCGCGCAGACGGTTCCAGTACCATTCGTTATAGTGCGTCAAATCATATTTGCTAAGGTTGTCCCAGGCGGCGCCCTGTCCGCTTCTGGCAAACGGCTGCTCGTAAAACGGCGGCCATGTTTCGCCGTCGATGCGGCGGACGCGTTCGTGGTCATCGCGTCGGCGATCGTACCAGAGGCCGTAATTATGGTCCACGACGGTGATGTGCTGTGCTTGGAGCGAGTCGGTCATTTCGGCAAGATCGTCGGTGAAGCCCTTGCCTGCGCGCCCAGGCACATAACGGGTAATGTGCGGCTTCGCGGCCCGCACGTCGTGCAGGCGAATGCTTCCGCGCCACCAGGGCACCTCATGCCGTGCGCCGGTTACCAATTCGTTGCCGCGTACCAGTCGTCCATTTCGGATCGTTAGCGCAGGCAGTGTGTGCGTGTTTTTGATTTGATTAAAATTGATTTCATCAATGGATTTCACTCGGGGAGCCACGGAGGAAACCTCCGCAGTAACGACCACTGTGATTGGGTTGCGCTGCACAGATTGATCGATCCAGTCGGCGAGCAAAACGGCGGATTGATGTGAACCCGCGACCAATGCAGCCGCCTGTTCGAGGCTTGGACTGCTGGACGCCTCGGTTTCTTTGGGTACGAGGAACGATTTAGCCAAAACCTGCTTGCCCAGCCGGTCGGAGAGCTGCGCGTAATACAAACTCCTGGGCTGGATATGCTCATTCACATTTTCCCAAAAACCATCACCGGCAAAAGCGGCCCACGCCCCGAATGCAAAGTTTTGCGTTCCCGGCGGTGCAAAATTCTCCATGCGCGACGCCGAGCATTGCCAGAACACCGAGTTAGCGGCCGTCCATCCGGCACCCTGCCCGTCCTGCCCACGATTTTTGAAACTCAATGCCTGGCCATCCACATTCACGATATCAAACAACACGCCGGAAGCCCAGCTATCGATGGCACCGCTGAAACCGTTCGGCAGGTGCGACTCGCATTGCACAAATGCATTCGGACCCGGCGCCAGGTAACCTGTGGCGAAATCATGCAAGCCATTTTCAGCATAACAGCGCTGGAAGAGCGTCTGCCCGCCCTGCGTAAAAAACGTGTTCCGCCGCTGCCCGGCAATTTCGGAAACCGGTTCCAGCGACTTGCAATCCTCGACCGTAATTTTCGACCCCGATTCGTAAACCGCCACCGCCGAGCCGGCTAGGTGCCTGAACGTAACCTGCCTTACCCAGGCGTTTTCAATATTTTCAAAAGTAACACCCATCCAGCGATGGTTCTCATCTTTGGAGTTATGCTGGTCAAATGTCGATTCGATGCGGAGGTTCTCCACGCCAACTTGACTAATGCGGCCCGTCCATTGATAAGGAACCACCAACCCGCCGCCCAGCTTCTCGTCCAACGCGGTGGTAATGGGCGCATCTATCGTAATGCTGTTGCCGGAAACGGCCGTTATCGTCCGGTCCCAGGTAACGTCCCGCTGCCCCGGCTTCCAGCCGAGCCAGCCGGTTTCACCACCAAATTCCTCCATTTTCAGACCCCTGATCCATTCCGCCGTCGAAGGCCGCACCACGCGAATGCGATCTCCCGGTTTCAGCGAACCTGCATTTTCAACCTCGAATTGCATCGCATTTACCGGAACATAGGCATCGGTAATGCGCAGTTTAGGTTTTAATACCACATTATCCTGCCCTACAACCCGGATCACCGTCTCCCGCGTCCGCCCATCGCCAAGCAATACCGTTCCATTCCCTCCCATTCCAGAGCCCCGCAAAACAACACCTGACTTTTTAATGACAACACCTGACAAAACCCGATGCGTACCCGCACCCAGCAACACCGCCCCCCGCAACCCGTTCGCATCGACAGGCAACCCGCCCACATAGTCGATCGCCGCCTGGATGCGCGCCGTGGCGTCATCCTCACGTGCAGGGACGGTTACGCGTATGGGCGCATCCGGGATCGCCTGCGCACCCGCCATGTAGCCCGCGTACGAGAAATCCACAATGCGGTTACCGAGCGAATCGGGAGCATATGCGAGCCGCCCATCTTCGGCCGGGACAACTGGTGATGGCCTTTTAGGTTTCTTCTGACCAAATGCAATGGGTATCAAAAGAAAATACAATCCTGCCAGCGACAGGATCGTATCGAATTTCATCACCTTAACCAAGTTTCTGAGTTTGTCCAATGGAGTACTATTTTTGGCCGCCTTTCAGCGATGCCAGGGTATCGTGGTTATTTTTAGGGTTTTTCCAATCCATTTTCTTCTTCGGATCGATGCCGTTGATGAATTTCTCGATATTGGAATAACCGTCCCCGCTCATGTCTTTACGGGCATCCGACGGGTCTTTCGGGTTCAAGCCGTATTTGATTTCCCAGTCGTTCGGCATGCCGTCGTCGTCGGAATCCTCGTAAGGCGTGCCCTTGTATTCGGGGTAACCTCCTACCTGCGAAATGTCGGTGATAATGCCGTTTTTGTAGGAATCAATCGGCAGGCGGCGATGCTCAAACTGCTTCTCCGGCAATTTTACATTATCCAGCGGATTGATCTTTCCTGTACGTACCTGTGTCGTCACGCGCGCATCCACGGGGTCGCGGCGCGGGAGCGTGGCACCTGCATTCGCGATCACATAATCGAACGACTCTTTTGCGGTCATGATCGGGAATGTCGGCATCGGAAGCGGCTCGTGCCATTTGATATTATCGGTGTATTTGCCTGCATTCGGCTGATCTTCCACCTGCACGCCGCCATCCCAGTTGTTTTTGGTGACTTTGTCGTAACCTTCCATAATGTTGCCGCTCACGTAGGCGCGGCCGTAAACCTGGTATTTCAGCTTGCTCCGGCCTGCTTCCGGTTTCAGAATGCGGTAGCCGATCGGCGAGTCCTTCGGTGTTTCGGGGCCTGGTTTGAAATAGTTGTTTACAATATTATACATCGCCCGGTAGTCGCCGCCGTCGATAGACCGGTGCACCCAGTTGAACACCACATTGTTGACAAAATTGAATATCCCAAACCAGCCGATAGACGGGTTGCGGCCCGCATTATTCGCCCAGAGGTTGCGCATGAACGTGCAGTTCTCGCCGCCCAATGTGCTGCCGAAAGCGTGGTTCCAGGTATCGAGTGTTTCGGAGAAAATCGAGTTCTGAATGGTAATGTTCACGGTCGGCAGCTTCTGTTCCTGCGCGCCGGTGCTGTCGTTGTACATATGCCGGTACATCGACATGTTTTCGTCCAATCCCCAGCTTGCCGACACGTGGTCGATCATGATGTTGCCGATCGGGTTGCCGCCGATGGAATCGTCGCGGCGGCCTACGAACGTTTCGCCGCGCCGGAAGCGCATGTGGCGGATCACCACGTCGTGCGTATTGATCCACACACTCTCGCCCGCCACGCAAACGCCGTCGCCCGGTGCCGTCTGCCCTGCAATGGTAATGTACGGCGCACGGATGATGAGCGGGGTTTTCAAACGGATAATCCCTGCCACATTGAACACGATAATACGCGCTCCGCCTTTCTCACAGGCATCGCGCAGCGTTCCCGGACCACTATCCGCCAGGCTTTTCACCACATACACCTGTCCGCCCCGGCCGCCGAAACTGAATGCACCACCACCCTCGGCACCCGGAAACGCCGGAATGTCGGACTGCGGCAAATCCACCGGACGCGCCGCCCAGGGAATGTAGGGCTTCCCTTTTTTGGCTTCCGCTTCAATGACCGGCAATGCTTTCTGCCAAGCGATTTCAGATTTGCGCTCGGCCTCCGCGAGGAGTGAGTCGCTCGTTTTCTTCGCGGCAGCGGGGATTTTCGGATACTGGGCGAAGGCGACCGGGGCAAGAAGCAGGCCCGCTAATGCCAGTTGGAGTGAATGTTTAGGGATAGGATTCATATTTGTTTTACGTTTACAATTCTTGCGGTGCGCTGCACCTGATGCGTTTCTGTTACGGCCTTCTTATCTACAAATATTACGGCGCTCTGCGCCTTGTCGTGAAGGCGCAGAGCGCCGTAATATTTGTAGCAGATAAATAGCCATCGGTTAATGACGAGGTGCAGAGCACCGTAATAATTGTAGATGCATCGGAATGATTGTGATGTAATGCACCATGATGATTAACCGTCATATCAATACCGTTAATCATTTCAACGGGTCAAACGTCCCCGATGGCCAGCCAACGTTCTGTTCGAGCCTTGGGTTATTGGTCAATGCCTGCTGCGGGATCGCGAAGAAGTAATACTCAGGCTTCCAGTTCACGAGGTATTTGGTATCCAGTTTTTTAGGTACGATTTCCATATAGTTTTTGTAAACAGAATCAAGGTTCATGCCGTCGCGTTTTGCTGCGAAATCGTCGGGGGCCGATGATTTCAGATTGATGGTCACCCCGTTACGGCTTTTGCCGTTCAGTACCGTTTCGAATTTCTTCCAGCGGCGCAGGTCGTAGAAGCGCTTGCCTTCAAATGCAAGCTCCACTTGCCGCTCGTGCAAAATAGCTTCAAACATTTCCGCACGGGACATTTGTGGGTTCAACCCATAATACCCATCTGCACCCGGTTCGATACCGGCACGTTTACGTAAAGCCGTCAGCTGCGCGTAGGCTTCATCCAGTTTGTTCACACCGCAGGCAGCTTCGGCCATATTGAGCATCACCTCCGCATAACGCATTTCGATCCAGTCCGTACCGGCATTGGCAACTGCGCCTGCTGCGAGGTTCGGGTCGATAGCCTTACGCACGTAGAAGCCGGTGGACGTGGCCTTTTGCTCGACGGTTTTATTGTTTACAAAATACGTCCACAAACGATAGTTAGGATTACCATTGATGGTCCAGGTAGCACCGTTGAACGCGATGGTCTGGCTAAAACGCGGGTCGCGGTTCTTATAGAAAAGCTGTGCATCGTAACCCGAGCCTTTTTCCTCGATATTCTTGCCGGTTTTCATTGGAAACGCTTGCACGACTTCCCAGGTAGGCTGGTTGGAACCGCCCGCCGTACCAAGGTAAGAAGGCCGTGTATTGTTATCCCAGGTCATGTTCTTGTTGATCTGGTCACCCACCTTATTATTGTAACAGGCCACCCAAACCGCCTCGGGGTTATTCACCTCCTGGAACCACAGGTCGCTGAAACTGCTATGCAGCTTGAAGCCGTTCGCAGAAAGCAGCTCCATCGCCTTTTTGTTGGCATCATAGGCAGCCTGCCAACGCTCGGTGAGGTCGTTGGGATTATGTTGCGGGCTCGCATAATGCAGGAGAATGCGGCCCTTGAAACCGGCCGCGGCACCGCTGGTAATGCGGCCCCAGTCGTTGGTATTGCTCCAACGGCCCGGCAAGCTGGCAATGCTGTAATCCAGGTCCTTCACGATCAGCGCAATGCTTTCCGAAGTGCTGCTGCGCGGAATGGCTGCTTCTTCCTTCGCCTCCTCCCCCACACCTTCGAGCGGTTCGAGCACCATCGGCACGCCGCCGTAAAGCTGCACCAGGTCCCAGTAGCGGAACGCGCGGAAGAACGTCACTTGCCCCATCAGGCGTTTCTTGGCATCTTCACTCAAACCGCCGGTCGGCAGCTTGGCCAGGAACTGGTTGATAGAACGGAGCTTACCGTAATTATTCGTCGCATTCACGCCGATCCCGAAATCCTGCACGGTATTTACCTGCACCGTACCTTCGAAAAACCGGCTCTCACCGCCGATTTCATCGGTACATTTCAGAAAATCGCCTGTCGGCCAGGTAGGCAAGTTCTGGTCATACACATAATCCACATAACCTTTGGCCAGCAGGGTATCGTTGAAAACCTGCTCCTCATTGAAGGCCGAAAGGTCTGTTTTGTCGAGTATATTTTCGCAGCCGGTCAATGCAAGACCGAGAAATGCGGCTATTATCCAATGCTTTTTCATCGCTGTACCGATTTTTAGAGTGTAAGGTTTAATCCCAATGACCACGTGCGCATCTGCGGGTACACGTTATAGGCGCCCGAGGCAGCCTTGTAGTCGTAGGGGTTGAAGAAAGTGATCGGGTTCATGCCCACACCAATGATTTTCGCCGAGCTGATCCCCAATCTTTTCGCCACATTCTGGCTCAGCTGGTACGACACATTGAGGCTGCGCATGTTGAATGCGAATGCATTGCGGAACCAGAATGACGACACCATCGAATAGGTCTCTTCCCAGTAAGGGTCGGGGTATTTTGCATTCGTGTTTTCAGGCGTGTAATGATCTGCCCAAAAAACGGGGCGGGAAACATCCTTCGCAGCCTTCTTGCGCGCGTCACCATCCACAATCCCCTGTCCGCCGAAAGAACCGGCTGTGACTACGTCCACTTTAAATCCTTTGAACCCGAAACCGAACGACAGACCGAACGTGTAATGGTTATTCTCCTTTTTGGTCAGGTACTCCTGGTCGTCCTCGGTGATCTTACCATCCGGGGCGGCATAGGTGCCGTCGGTCTGGCGCGGGCCGCGGATATCCTGGTAATAGAGCATTCCCGGCTTCGGCGCATAACCCATAATGGTGTAATCCGGGTTCTTTTCGAGGTAACGATCCACCTCTTCCTGCGAACGGAACATACCGAGGTAGCGGTAGCCCTGCAAACCGCGGTCGCTCGACCGGCCGGTCGGATCCTGCCAGCTGCCGCGGTTGGTGGCAGCAACATCCACGAGGATGTTCTTGTTATCGCTCCAAGCAAGGAATGCGCCGATGTTGTAATCGATATTCTTGCCGATGCGGTCGCTCCAACCGGTTGCAAATTCCAGACCGAACGAGTTTACGGTTTCATAATTCTCGGCTGGCATGACCGAGCCAATCGTGAGCGGCACCGACGAGGCGAGCGTAGTCAGCAAATTATAGCCGTGGTCGTGGTAAGCATCGATGGTGGTCGACAGACGGTTGTTCAGGAATGCAGCGTCGATACCGACATTCTTTTTGGTCACGTCATCCCAGCGACCGAAGTAGTTAGGCAGCTTTTCGAGTTTGATACCCACCGTGCGGTCGCTGTTGCCGCCAAACACCGCACCATTGGAAGCCTGCGGCGTGTAGCGTTGCAGCCATTGCCAGGCCGCCGTGCGGTCGCCGCCCAGGAAACCTATCGACGCACGCAGTTTCAGGTTGTTGATGAAAGGTAATTTTTCACGGAAAAAGCGTTCTTCGGACATCACCCACCCTGCCGAAAGCTGCGGAAATGTACCCCAGCGGTATTCCGGCGCAAATTTCGTGGAAGCATCGCGGCGGAACGAAACCTCGAACAAATAGCGGTCGGCGAAGGAGTAGTTCAAACGGCCCACATAAGAGAGTATCCCGCTCTCATTCGCCGCATTCGGACCAATGTCTTTCGCACCAAATGCCGACATCAGGTAATCGTTACCACCTTCGAAAATCCCTTCCTTCATGGTAGCAATGCTTTCGGTATAAATCTCCGATTGCTCCACCAGCGCCAGCGCGCTTACCGAATGCCGACCGAAATCGCGGGCGTAACTCAGGTTGAAGTTCAACTGGTAACCGTCGGTATAGCCGGGGTTGAAGCGCAGGCGGTCGCCGTTGTTCAGGCGCGTGGGCGCATTGGGCGTGCCTCCGAAGATGTGCTTGTTTTCGCCCAGCATCGAGAAGCCATATACCTTATAATAGGTACCGAACTGCTTGCCCCAGTCGTTGCCGAGGTTCTTGTTGTACACCGTGCGGAGTTTCAGGCCGCGGATGAATGGCACATTGTATTCCAGATATGCATTTACATTCAGCACCACATTGCGGGAGCGGGTGTAGTTGTTCAGTTTTTGTGCCTCGAAAAAATGGAAACCCGTTGCACCCGAGCCGCCCGGCAGCAATACCGGCAGACCATCCACATAAGGCGGAATGAACTGCGGCGTGTTGAGCAGGTTCGTCACGTCTTTTTCCACGTTCTCGCCGCCTTGTTTGAGGTAAAACAGCTTGTTGTCGGACAAATTACCGCTTACGCCCAAACCTACTTTAATGTGCTTCGTCACGTTCACGTCGGCGCTCGCGCGGAAGTTCCATTTCTTGTAGCTGATGTTATCGACATTCCCGTTCTGCGCGAAATAGGTAGCGCCCGCGAAAAACGTTGCACGCTCGGTACCACCGCTGATATTCACCGCATGCCGGGTGTTCAGCGAAGGCTTCCAGGCCATATCAAACCAGTTGTTATTGTTGTTTTTGAAATATTCGAGCTCGTCGGGCGAGTAATATTCCGGATCGTTGGCTGCCAGGCCGCGGCTGCGGTTGAAATCGTTGAGATAAGTGGCCAGCTGAACGCCATTCATCATTTTGGACTTATAGGCAGCATCCGAAACGCCCACGGTCGTCGTGTAGCTGACAGTCGGCTTACCCGCTTTCCCGCGCTTGGTACGCACGACCACAACACCTAATGCCGCACGCGCCCCATACACGGCGGCCGCGCCATCTTTCAAAATCGACAGGTTTTCGATCTCGGAAGCATCCAGCAACTGGAAATCCGCTTCCGAACGGATCACGTCGTCGATAATGTAGAGTGGCGAGTTGCTTCCGCCGTCTTTGGACGCTTTCGTAGGGTTACGGATTACGATAGACGCAGGCGTGCCCGGCCGCGCCGTACCACCCGAGATATTGACGCCCGGCAGTTTCCCTACCAGTGCGGAAGAAATATCGCCCACGGGCAGTTCGTCGACGTCCTTCATTTTCACCGTCGCGACGGCGCCTGTCAGGTGTGAGCGTTTCTGCTCGCCATAACCTACCACCACCACATCTTCGAGTGCTTTCACATCCGGTTCGAGCACCACCGTGAGCGAGCCCCGGTTGGCCACGTCGATCGTCTGTTTCACAAACCCGACATAGCTGATAATCACGTTAGCGCCGCTTTCCGGCACATTCAAAGTAAACTTTCCCTCGGCGTCGGTGGCCGTTCCCGAGTTGGTCCCCGAAATCAGGATCGAAACCCCAGGCATCGGTTCCTTCGAAACGCCATCGATCACAACACCTTTCAGTACGCGGTTCTGCGCGTGAGCGGCCAAAGCCGTCAGCAGCAGGGTGAAGATGAGTAGAAGTGGTTTTCTCATGTAATTGAGTCATTTAGAATATAACTATTTCAAGACATTCGCCGGATTTCATTGATAAAGTCCAATTGAAACCACGATCAAGTCTATTTAAGCCCCTCATTGCAGGCAAACATTTGGCAAGATTTATTTCTGCACACGATACCGGGAACGTTTGCAGTGGGTAGTAGAAGTTCTACCCAAACACATGTTAGTGTAAAATCGACACATTTTCGATTATTTACTTTTGAATAAAAATTGAAAAACAATCGAAGTATATATTGCACTATTCAAATACAATACCCTGGTATGGCTACGGGTAATCGTAACGGTTTGAAAACGCTTCGAAGCAACCCCGGATCACAAACACCTTATCAAGAATCGGTATAAATCCAAATTTCTATACCCCAGGCACAAAAAGCAGGCAAGCCGTTGAATCCGTCCCGGAAGCTGTGTATGTTTGAATGTGCGCTACTTAGAAGGGTTATGGTGAAGCAAAAAGTCTATCGAAAACACATACAACTTACTGAATTTCAAATCAAAAGACTATACGAACTCAGCGAGTTCGACGGGGTCGATCCGGCGGAGCATGCGATGCGTGCCATCGACGCCTATCTGAAATCCAAGAAGACCGACGTGCCCCTGAAAAGCCAGGCGCAGATCCGCACGAAAGTAAAAGATCAAAGCAACGATCCGCAGATCGAAGGTGCGGTATGGGTATCAGGAACCGTGAACCAGTACGAGTTTTCGGCATTAATCCTTAAAACGCCCGCCAAAACGGCCATGGAAAAAGGTCGAATCTCGAAACTATCCATCTGGGATCCGGCGGTGAGGAAAGCGACGAACAACTTCATCGGCGCTTGTATCGTCAATTACGACCGCGGCTGGGATATCCGCCCGAGCCGTCGCGCGGAAGTCTATTACCATCCGGTAAAGGCAATGCTCGACGAATTCATCGCCGCTCACTAAGCGCGCATACGCCGGGAGACTGCGGGGCACCAAGCCGCTCAATAAATAGCTGATTGACCAATCATGGAGCGACACTCCGGCTAGCTAATTTGCGGCATGAAAACAATTACCCTCGTAAGCTGGTGCCTTTTGGGTCTCTACACGGCAATACTCATTGGATTGCTGCTGTTCGCCCGCTCCGGTTCCTCGGACGACCGCATTGCCAGCGGCTATGTGATCATGCTGTTTATTCCACTGGGTATTCTGGCGGCGATCAACCTGCTCCCATTCCCGTTTACGCGCATCATGGTGCTCGTACTCAGCGTTGCACCCGCCCTAATGGCCTTGATTATGCTGATCGCCTCTCCGATCATACAGAAGTGGCGCAGCGCCAGCTGGGCCGACGAAGACACCGCACGGGCCAATGGTTCCTATTATTTCAAAGATGCGGCCCGGCAAAAACTCGCCGCAGACATTGCTTCGCTCAACGCGGAACTGCTTCGCGCAGATATGACCCAGCCCGTCCCGGAGCTCAACCAAACCGGCCGTGAGCAAGTTACCCTGCTCGACTTCGTGGCCCTGCAAGGCTTCGAAGCCGATCCGGCCCGGTTGATAGCGTGTTTTGAAGTATTACTAAAAAACGGAGCTAAAATCGACAACGGCGATCCGAAGCATTCACCCACGCATTTCAAGGTAATCGACTACGACCCTGTCCTGCTGAAATGGTTCCTCGAACACGGTGCCGACGCAAATGCCCGCGAAGCCGGAACCGGCACGCCCATTCTTTTCCAGGCCATCCACCGCGACAGATCCGATACCACCAAGACAGAAAAAGTACGGCTGCTGCTCGACCACGGCGCCGACCCCAATATCATCCCGCCCCAACAAGACGAGCGCGTCATTGTTACTTCCATGCTCCTGTCAGCCGCCAGCGCCGAAGCCTGGGACATTTGCAATGTCATGCTCGATCACGGGGCCGATCCTAATTACAAAACACAAAGCGGTTGGGACATTTTTCAGGCCGTAGATTACCAGTCGAAGCAATTCACGAGCTGGGGACAGACTCCTCCCCCCGGCTTTACCCAACTCGCGGAACGCCTGGCGGCCATTAATGCGAGCGGAGATAAAAATACCCGGCAATAAATGCGATGATCGCGGCGATAGGCCCTAATACGAACGCCGCCGTCATGGTCGCTTCCATCGATTTATCGTGCGTGTTCGACGACAATTTATTGATCAGGAAATACCCTCCTACCGCCGCAACCAGATAAGCCGCCACTGCAATCAGCAGGGAAAGAAAGAAGACTTTCATAATAAGTAAGTTTAGGTTATCCGGGACCCGGCACCTAAATTTACTAATCCACCCGCTATCCCACAGGAAAAAAATGGTACAACCTGACGACTTTTTATTTGCCGACGTTGAAAAGGTAAACCAGATACCGATCGTCAGAACCGTACTGGAAGTGATCTGTCGCTCAACGGGTATGGGGTTCGCAGCCGTGGCGCGTGTGACGGAAGACCGGTGGATCGCCTGCAGTGTGCAGGACGAGATCGGCTTCGGGCTGAAACCCGGCGAGGAGCTGGAAATCGGGACGACGATCTGCAATGAAATCCGGGACAGCGGGCAAGCCGTGGTGATCGATCATGTGGATGAAAACGAAATCTACGCCGGGCATCCCACACCCCGGATGTATGGTTTCAAAAGCTATATTTCTCTTCCTATCAAATTGAAGAGCGGAGAGTTTTTCGGGACGCTCTGCGCCATTGATCCCAAGCCGAACCAGTTGCAGAACCCGCGGGTGATAGGGATGTTCCATCTTTTTGCCGAATTGCTGGCCTTTCACCTCGACAGCCTCTCGCTCATGGAACGCACACGCACAGCCATGCACGACCTGGCCGCCCAGCTGCTCGTGTCGGACGATGAAAACAGGCAGTACCGTCACATTTCGAGCCACAATTTGCAGGAACCGCTTCGTAAGCTGCGCGTTTTCAGTGATATGCTCGTAAATGCCACCGATCGTTACGAGGCCGAAAAGGCCAAGGAACTGGCCGTCAAGATTCGGAGCAGCGCCAGGCAGTTTTCGATGATGATCAAAGATCTGTCCGACTTCTCCGGACTTAACAACAGCAATGCATTTACGCAGGTCCACCTGGATCATGTGCTGGCCGACGTTACCACACAGCTGATGTCGCAGATCGAACGGCGGAGCATCATCGTCGAAACCGATCGCCTGCCGTCCGTTATGGCTATCCCCGAGCAAATGGAACAGCTTTTTTTCCAGTTGCTCGACAATGCGGTCAAATTCGCGGGCCACGAAAACCCGCCGCGCATCCGCATTACCAGTCGTGAGCTGGCGCTGCACGAAATCGACGACCTGCTGCCCGAGCCGCTTCAAATGGCCTATGTGGAAATCAGGGTAGAAGATAACGGCATCGGCATAGAAGATTCCCAGCTGGAAAAAGTATTCGATATTTTCGCCCGTCTGCCGACCGGCTCATTCAGGCAAGGCGAAGGCGTAGGGCTGGCCTATTGCCGCAAAATCGTGCGGAATCACAAGGGTGTTATCAAAGCGGAAGTCAATCCCGGCAAGGGCACGACATTTGTAATCATGCTACCATTGCCCTATTAATCCGACCTGGTCACTTATGAAAATCGCTACGTACAACGTCAATGGAGTGAATGGCAGGCTACCTGTGCTATTGCGCTGGCTGGAAGAAACCGCGCCCGATATTGTGTGCTTGCAGGAATTGAAGGCGCCGCAGGAAAAATTTCCCGAACAGGCTATTCTCGATACCGGTTACAAGGCAATCTGGCACGGACAGAAAAGCTGGAATGGCGTAGCAATCCTGTCCCGCGGTGACCTCCCGCACGAAATCCGCCGTACGCTCCCGGGCGACCCGGAGGATGTCCACAGCCGATACATCGAGGCCGAAATCGGCGGACTGACGATCGGCGGGCTATACCTGCCGAATGGAAATCCGGCGCCGGGACCGAAATTTGACTATAAGCTACGCTGGTTCGACCGCCTCCATACGCATGCCGAGAGTCTTCTGGCGGCCGACAAGCCCGTGCTGCTTACCGGCGATTTCAACGTAATGCCTACCGAGCTGGATGTTTACAAACCCGAAAGTTGGGTCGACGATGCGCTTTTCCGCCCCGAAACCCGCGCCGCGTTCGCCAAACTGACTGCACAGGGCTGGACCGATGCTATCCGGATATTGTATCCCCATGAAAAGATCTACACCTTCTGGGATTATTTCCGCAATGCTTTCGGGCGCAATGCCGGCCTGCGCATTGATCATTTCCTGCTCAGCCCGCAACTTGCACCCAGGCTCACGGGCGCAGGCGTGGACAAGCAGGTGCGCGGGTGGGAAAAAACCAGCGATCACGCCCCGGTATGGATCGAATTAAAAGACTGAAATTTCAAAAAAACGCATATGAAAAAACCTATAACCCTCTTTCTCCTCCTGGCTGCCTGCCCCTGTTTTGCGCAGGCTCAGAAAGTATTCAAGATCAAAGCAGGCGAGTATCCCGATAAAGTAATACCCTACGCCGACCGCTACCAACTCAGCCAGTTCACAACCGGAAAGGCGGATTTCATCGACGGACGTACTTCTCAGGCACGCTTCAACTACAATTACATCGGCGGACATATCCTTTTTCTCGATGCAAAGCTGGACACGCTGGAAATCATCGATCAGGCACTCCTGAAAGGTATTACAGTCGGGGAAAAATCATACCGGTTCGACAAGCGCTTCGGATACGCCGAAATCGTGGGCTCGTACAATCGCGCCAGCCTGGCCAAACGCGAAGTACTTGCCAGAATCGGCACCGAGAAGGGCGGGCCTTATGGCATTTCCTACACGGCGTCGTCGGTTACCACGTACCGTTCCTATTCCAGCGATCAGGCTCAAACATCCAAAAAACTCAACACCAACGCAGAAGGCGTATTCACCTACCGCACAGCACATTACCTGATCGACAACAACAATCGTTTCTACGTTCCCACCGCGGGGAGCGTCAAAAAACTCTATCCGGCCCACAGGAAACAGATCGACCAATACTTGCGGGAAAAGCCCGTTAACTTCGGCAAAGAAGCGGATTTGGCGCGGCTTCTTGGTTACTGTGATACGTTATAAAGTAACAACGCCGCAACACTTCGGGAGCTTTTTTGTGTCTATTCGTCTACAAACTTAAACCGCTGTGAATATGAAAAAGCTCCTGCCTGTTATCATCCTCTTTTTGGTGTTCGGCTGCTGGCCTCCGGGGATGGACCCTGATAAAAAGGATGGCAAGTTCCTTTCGGACGTCGTTAATCTGGAAGAGATCAATTCGGAGTACGACGATTACAATTCCGATCTTCCCAGCAATCGTCGCGGAGATCTGGAACTCGTATTTTCGTCTAGACGGGAGAAGAAAGACGTACTGAATCTCGTTCATATGCATGCTTATCTGGATTACGACAAGCGCCTGAGTCTTCGAAAAGGCAGAAAGCAAAACGGCGGGGTTTTCTTGGGTGATATTTATGATAATGTAGGGCAGCTTATTGGCAAAGCAAACGGCAATTTCAATGTCTACGGTCCGAGGCTGATTTCACTTCACGACGACCTCAATTCTTTTGGAGGGGCGGAGGACGATCTGTTTCTTTTTTATGCCGACGATTCCTCCGGCAAAATGGATATTAAATATGCCAAACGTGGCCCTTCGGGTCCCGAACCCGTCAAATACCTCAATTCACCGGCAAACGATGCCTACCCTACATTTTCCAGGATGGGCGACCGCCTGTACTTTTGTTCCGACCGTGGCGGCAACTTCGATATTTACGAGGTAAAAATTCCGCGCAAAGAAACGGAGCATATTACGTTAGAAAGCCTCGTGGCACCTGCTAAATATGAGTTGAGAAAAGTAGAAGAACTATCGGGTCCGTACAACGATAAATGCCCTTACATCCAGGAGGACATGATGGTTTTCGTGTCAGACCGCCCCGGCGGACAAGGCGGCGAGGACATTTATTATTCCGAGTACAAAGACGGCAAATGGTCGACGCCGATCAATGCCGGATCACGGATCAATACCGCCTATAACGAGTACCGTCCGATCCTTCCGCGCTTGTCGAATTTCAACTACTGGCTAATGATCTTCTCTTCCAACCGTCCTGGCGGCAAAGGAGGGTACGACCTCTACATGACCGGCCTCAAACGGTACTGGTAACCCGGGTATTGCCGGCAGGCAAATATCACAAAAAGCCGCCATCGCTGTCTCAGAGCAGCGGGGCGGCTTTTCTCTTTTATCATGCTGTCAATCAGTGTAATCGAAATGTTAAAATTATTTCACAAATAAATACCACACTGGTGACGATTTCTTGTAGTAAAATTTCAATTTGAGATTCGAAGTAATTTCCCGTATTATAATTTACGTATATTTCGCCATGAACCGGACGATATCAGTTAAAACCATCCGTAATTCTCCTGACCCCGCCAGCTACCACCCTCAAACTGAGCTGATTTATAGAGACTTACTAAAAAGAACTACGTTATGAAAAACCTGGAAATGATCGGTATAGGCCCGATGGAGCGACCGGATGTGACCCTGGCACTAGCGCTCTCAGAAGCCGGAGCTTTCCCAGTAATCCACCTTGGAAGAGATCAGCAAATCGCTACGAATGCGTTGGAGAAAATGGCCGCCAAAAGCAAAAAACCATTTGGCGTATGTTATTCAGAGAATACCCCGTTGACGATTACTTTACCTCAGCAAGTTAAACTAGCAATTCTACCATATGGTCTGACTTTTCCTAACCCTGCCAATTCCATTCAAATCATTTTCCAGGTCCGCAGCGTAACCGAAGCGAAACAGGCCAAAGCGGCCGGTGCCACGGGCATCATCGCCAAAGGCAACGAGGGATCCGGTCTGGTGAGCAACGATTCGTCCTTCATTTTGTTTCAACGTATAATGAGGGAGGTTAGCGATATCCCGGTTTGGGTACAAGGCGGGATCGGCATTCACAATGCGGCAGCCGTGACGGCTCTCGGCGGGCGCGGCGTGGTGCTCGACAGCCAGCTGCTTCCTTTCCCCGAATGCGCTGCGCCAGCTTCGCTCAAAAACATCAGCGAGAAGCTCAACGGCAACGAAACCCGCGTGATCGACGGTTTCCGCGTGCTCGTGCGGCCCAACTCGCCCGCATTGCCTGCAACACCCACCCGGGAGGACCTGCGCTCCTACCTGCACACACTCGATCTCGACCAGGGTTATATTCCTATGGGACAGGACATTGCCATCGGTACAGACCTTTTCAGACAATACAAAAAGCTCCCACGGCTCATATTCGCTTTCAAAGAGGCGATGTACGGCCATTTGCGGCAAGCTAAACACCTCAATCCACTGGCGGCGCACAACCCGCTGGCCAAGACGCTCGGCACACACTACCCTATTGCACAAGGCCCTATGACGCGCGTCAGCGACGTACCTGCGTTTGCCGCAGCCGTCGCCGAGGCCGGCGCATTGCCTTTTGTGGCATTATCGCTTCTGAAAGGCGAGAAAGCCCGCAATCTGATCCGCGAAACCCGTGCGCTCGCAGGCGACAAGCTCTGGGGCGTGGGAATCCTCGGCTTTGCAGACGCCGAGCTCCGCGAAGAACAGCTTGGCTACATCACCGAGGAGAAGCCGCCCGTCGTACTGATCGCCGGTGGCCGTCCGTCACAGGCAAAACCACTGGAAAAGCTGGGTATCAAAACATTCCTGCACGTGCCTTCCGCACCGTTGCTCGATATGTTCCTCAAAGAAGGAGCCAAACGGTTCATTTTCGAGGGGCGTGAATGCGGCGGCCACGTGGGGCCGCTTTCGAGCTTTGTACTTTGGGAAAAACAGATTAACCGGCTTTTGCAGGAAGAGCAGACCGAACAGCTCGAAGTGTTCTTCGCCGGAGGAATCCACGACGCGTTTTCCGCGGCGATGATCTCCGTCATGGCTGCTCCATTGACAGCGCGCGGCGTAAAAGTCGGCGTGCTGATGGGCACCGCTTACCTGTACACGCAGGAAGCCGTTGCTACGGGCGCTATCCTGCCGCAATTCCAGGCCCAGGCATTGGAACACACCGAAACCGTCCTGCTCGAAACTGCTCCCGGCCACGAAACCCGCTGCCTGGAATCGCCTTTCGCCGCCGATTTCAATGCGGAGAAAGAAAGAATGGAGCAGGCCGGTCTGGATAAAAAAGAGATCTGGGCAGAGCTCGAAAAACTCAATGTAGGCCGGCTCCGCATTGCTGCCAAGGGAATTGAGCGCCAAGCCGATAACCTGGTGGAAATAGGCGAAGCAGAGCAAATGAGCCGCGGCATGTACATGATCGGCCAGGCAGCCGCGATGCTCGACAAAATCATGACGATGAACGAGTTGCACGAAGACGTCGCAACCGGCAATTACGCATATATCGGCCGGGCAAACCTGCCTAAACCACCGAGAAGAAAGAAAAAAGCATTGAATGTCGCCATCGTCGGAATGGCCTGTATTTATCCCGGCGCGCGCAATATCGAAGAGTTCTGGGGCAATATCCTGGCCGGCAAAGACTGGGTGACGGAAGTGCCCGACGACCGCTGGAACAAGGCGTTGTACTACGACCCGACCGTTTCCGACGGCAGCAAATCGCATTCGAAATGGGGTGGTTTTATTCCCAAAATCGATTTCGATCCTGTTGAATTCGGCATACCGCCGCAATCGCTGGCTGCCATCGACCCTACACAGCTGCTGAGCTTGCTCGTAGCAAAGCAAGCGCTGGAAAATGCGGGCTACGGGGCGGATGCGAACCGCGATAACGTGTCGGTGATCATCGGCGCGGAAGGCGGTAACGACCTGGCCAACAACTATGGTTTCCGCTCGCTTTTTACCCAGTTTTTTGGAGAAATTCCCAAAGAACTCGACGAAGCATTGCCCAGGCTGACCGAGGATTCGTTCCCCGGCGTACTGGCTAACGTCATTTCCGGCCGTATTACCAACCGCCTTAACCTGGGAGGCCGCAACTATACCGTCGACGCGGCTTGTGCCTCGTCGCTCGCGGCGATCGACCTCGCTTGCCAGGAACTGATCCTGGGTCGCTCCGAAATGGTCCTCGCCGGCGGTGCCGATTTGCACAACGGTATCAATGACTACCTGATGTTTTCCAGCACCCACGCGCTCTCACGCAAGGGCCGCTGCGCCACGTTCGACTCCGAAGCCGATGGTATCGCATTGGGCGAAGGTGTGGCGATGGTGGTACTGAAACGCGAAGAGGACGCATTGCGCGATGGTGATACAATTTATGCGGTCATCAAAGGCGTAGGCGGTTCGAGCGACGGCAAGAGCCTGGGCCTTACCGCCCCGCGCAAGTCTGGCCAGGTAAAAGCCCTGGAACGCGCTTACGATCAGGCGGGTATTTCGCCGGCCGAGCTGGGCCTTGTGGAAGCACATGGTACCGGAACCGTCGTTGGCGACAAAACCGAGCTCAGCGCATTGACCGAAATGATGCTGGCCTCCGGCGCATTGACCAGCCAGACGCATTTAGGCTCCGTGAAAACGCAGATCGGCCATACCAAATGCGCCGCGGGCCTCGCGGGCCTCATGAAGGCTGCATTGGCCGTGTACCACGGGATCAAGCCGCCGACCATTAACCTGAAAACGCCAAACACTTACTATAATCCGGAAACCAGTCCGTTTGCGTTCCAGACGAAGCCCGCGCTCTGGACAGATGATCGCCGTGTAGCGGGAATCAGCGCATTCGGTTTCGGAGGGACTAACTTCCACGCTGTCATCGAAAGTGCTTCCGCTAAAAAGCCGAAGAAATCGGTGAAGGCGTGGCCTGCCGAATTGCTGATTTTCAGAGGAGAAACACTTGCGGAAGCGCAGCAACTTTTGAAGGCTGCGCATGATATTCTCGAAAATGAATCGGTTTCGTTGCGCGATGTGGCTCATAGCTTGAATTTGTATAGTGAGAAAGCTGTACAAATTTGTATGGTAGCTGAAAACCATACGGATGCACGGGCCAAGCTAGACGTGGCGCTTGCTCATGCCAAGCAGAGCTTGGTAGCATCGGGGGGAGGCACGAAGGAGACCTTCGCGCCAACCGGTAGGGAGACCTTTGCGCCAACCGGTAGGGAGACCTTCGCGCCAGCCGATAAGGGCATTTACTATACCAATGCGACCGCCGGTAAAGTGGCATTCATGTTCCCCGGCCAGGGTAGCCAGCGGGTGGATATGGCCCGCGATTTGTTCGTGGCATTCCCTGCCATGCGGAAGTTGTTGAAAAAATATCCTTCTTACCAGCAGGTTATCTTCCCCGACGCTGTCTTCAATGAGGCATCGGCTAAGGCGCAAAAAGAGCAAATCAAAGATACCCGCCTGGCCCAGCCGCTGTTAGGTATAGTTGACCTTGCGATTGCCGAATTGCTGAAAGGTTTTGGCATACAACCAGACATGGTAGCAGGCCACAGTTACGGCGAATTGCCCGCATTGTGTTTTGCAGGTATATTTGAAGCCAGCCAACTCGTACCGCTCAGCGAAAAACGCGCAAAATCCATTCTCGACGCAATCGGCGACGATAATGGAGCGATGGTAGCTGTGAATTGCCCGGAAGATGAACTGACGCGTATTGTGTCGGAGATCAACCATATTTATCCGGTGAACCACAACTCCCCGCGCCAGTGGGTACTCGCAGGCACCACGCCGGCCATCGCCGAACTGACGGCTAAACTGACCGAACTGAAAATTTCCTTCCGACAGTTGGAAGTAGCCTGTGCATTCCACAGCCCGCTTTTGGCCGGTTCGAAAGACCTTTATGCAACCGTACTAAGCGAAGTAGCGTTTAGTGAACCCGCATTGACCGTCTGGTCGAATACCACCGCGGCCCCCTACCCCGTTTCGCCCGAAGCCATTAAGGAACGCCTGGCCGATCACCTGGTGCGGCCGGTCCGTTTTTCGGAGGAAGTCGCGCAGATGTACGAGGACGGCGCCCGCATTTTTGTAGAAGTAGGCCCGGGCAAAGTGCTTACAGGCCTTACCACATCGATTTTGGGTAAAGAAGAAATTTGTCTCCACACCGAAGACAAAGACCAGCCGGGTATCGTGCAACTGCTGCACACCCTGGCTGGCTATGTCGCCACGGGCAGAAATATTGATTTCAATAAACTATTCGAAGACCGCGACGCGCGCGTGCTGGACCTCGACAAGCCGGAGCAATACCGCAAGAGCCTCACGACCTGGCTCGTAGACGGTCAAATGGCGCTCCCGCTGAACGGCAAGCTGCCCGACCACGGCGCACTGCCGGTAACCGAGCCGTTGAAACTGGCCGCATTCCAGCAGCCGGTAGCAGCACATGTTGCCGCAGGTACCGAGGCCGAACGCGTTGTCCACGAATACCTGAATAGCGTCAAATACCTCATTCAGGCGCAACGCGACGTGGTACTGGGTTACCTGGGCCAGTCTGTGCCGCCTTCCAGAAACATCGAAATCCATGAGCCTGCATTGGGAGGACTCGCTGCCCATGCGCCTGCTCCTGTACCCATTGTAATCGAAAAAGCTGCAAAGGAAGTACAACCTGCCGCAACGCACGCGCCGGCGAAAACGGTGATCGATGTAAAGGCGTTGGTGATGCAGGTAATTAGTGATAAAACGGGCTATCCGCAGGAAATGCTCGGCATGGATATGGACCTCGAAGCCGATCTGAGCATTGATTCCATCAAGCGCATGGAGATCATCGGCGAGTTGCGTAAGCAGTTGGGCGGCTTCGAAGCAGGCCAGCAAAGCGAAGAGACAGTCATCGAACAGCTCGCGGCTATCAAGACATTGAATTTGCTGGTCAACTGGATTACCGAACACCAGCAAGCCGCAACGGCACCGGTCCCTCAAACGGCGGCCGATGTTCCATTAAGCAAACTGTCAATCACCCAGGACGGCGTGATTGAAGAATGGTCGGAAAGCCGCATTAAATCGGTGCTGCTGGAAGCTGTGAGTGCCAAAACCGGCTACCCGCAGGAAATGCTCGGCATGGATATGGACCTCGAAGCCGACCTGAGTATCGACTCGATCAAGCGGATGGAGATCATCGGAGAGTTGAAAAACAATATCGACGGACTGATCCAAATCTATCAGGAACGCGGCGAGGAGCTCGTTGAAAAACTGGCGTCCATTAAGACCCTCAACGGGTTGATCGACTGGCTGTCGGAGGCACTGGGGGTCGCGCAGGATTCTATCCAAAAAGCAGAAAGCCTGAATGTCGTACCGGCTCCCAAAGTTGTATTGAATGAAAAACTATCCCGTCTCCGCTTCGAACTGACGCCATCGGCGATCCCGGCGTTGAACCCTGCGGTGTTGAAAGGCAAACGTTTCGCGGTCACCGACGACGCGGGCGAGGTCGCGACATCCGTAAAAGCCCTTTTTGAGCAGACTGGCGCCGAAGTAAGCATTATTTCACCCAGCGATTCGCTCCAAGGCTTCGATGGTTTGATTATCCTCAACATTTTCACTTCCCGCCTGAAACCGACCATTATTGAGTCGTTCTCGCTGATCAAGAAGCTGGATTTCAGCAAAGTGAAATGGATTTATACCATCTCGGATACACAAAGCGCATTCGACAAGGATACCGACGTGAAGCTCCTGCGCCATTTCCAGGGCTACGCGGGGCTTTTGAAGAGTCTGGACAAGGAATATGAAGAGACCAAATGCCGGCTCGTAAGCTTTACCTCGCAGCTTTCGGCGGATCAGATTGCGGAGATCACTTTAAAGGAAATCCTGCACACCGACGAGCCTTGCGAGGTGATTTACGAAGGCGATAAACGGCAGATCATGGAAATGATCCGCTCGAAAATCCAGACCGGCGCTGATCCGGATATTCATTTGGATAAAAAATCGGTGATACTGGCGCTGGGTGGCGCGCAAGGCATTACCGCGGAGCTTATCGTGCGGTTTTCAAAAGATTACCCCTGCAACTACGTACTCGTAGGCCGCTCCGCCGATCCGCGCTCCCGCGCCGACCAGTCATTAGCCGGGTTGAAAAACAAAGAGGAAATCCGCAAACGTCTCATCGCTTCCGGGCAGCTGAAAACCCCGGCGGAAATCGAGAAGAAGACGGAAGAAGTCCATAAAGCGAACCAAATTCTGGGCACCATTTCGGCACTAGAAGCCAATGGTTCGACGGTCACCTACCATTCGATGGATTTACGCGATGAAAAGGCGCTGATCGCGATGGTGGAAGAACTATACGACCAATATGGCCGGATCGACGGGGTAATTCACGGTGCCGGCTTGCTCGAAGACAAGCTGTTTCATCAGAAAACACCGGAATCGTTCGAGCGGGTAATGTCCACCAAGGTAACGCCATTGCGAGTGCTGGCCGAGCATTTGAAGGATGATGTGCAATTCGTGACCCTGTTTTCGAGCGTAGCGTCGGTATACGGGAGCCGCGGGCAAACCGACTATGCGGCAGCCAACAGCGTACTCGACAAATATGCCTGGGAACTGCGCAAGAAGATCAAAGGCAAGGTAACGGCCATTAACTGGGGTCCGTGGAAGGGTACCGGCATGGTATCGCCTTCGCTCGAAAGGGAATACGAACGCCGAGGCATCCCGCTGATCCCGCTCGGCGACGGCATGGAAACATTTGTCAATGAACTGAAATACGGTACCGAAAGCCAGGTACTGATCATGGCCGAATAGGAGCGCGACGCATTGGACAACATCATGAAAAGAAATGCAGATATAGCCATCATCGGTATGTCGGGTATTTTCCCGGGGGCGGGCGATCTGAACGCTTTCTGGGAAAATATCCGCACCGGTGTGGACGCGATCGAAACCGTACCCGAGAGTCGGATGGGCAGCCTGTTCTTTCAGGAAAATGAACAGGTAAGCGCACACTCCGTGGACCGGTTTTATTGCCGTCGCGGCGGATTTATAGACAGTTACGCCGAGTTCGACCCGATCCAGTTCGGCATATTGCCGCTGGCTGTGGAAGGTACCGAGCCCGAACAGCTGCTTACATTAAGCCTCGCCCACAAAGCGTTGGTGGATGCCCGCGCATTCAGCGACGGCTGCGGCAGCCGCAGCAACGGCGCCAATTTTGCCAAAACGGGTATTATCATCGGGAAAGGCAATTACACGGGTCCGGGCGCAACGCGTGCGATCGAGATCGTGCGTACGGGGCAACAGATCGTAGAAGTGCTGCAAAGCATTCTGCCCGATCTCAAAAGTGAAGATTTAGAAAAGATTAAAAGCGAGTTCCAGCAGAAAAAAGGACGTTTTTCGGCCGATACCGCGATGGGACTGATCCCGAATCTCACGGCTTCGCTCGTAGCAAACCGCCTGGATTTGGGCGGTACCGCTTATACTTTGGATGCAGCCTGTGCGAGCTCACTGCTCGCGATCGACCACGCCGTGCAGGAGCTCAACTCCGGCCGGGCCGATATGATGATCGCTGGCGGCGTGCATGCCAGCCAGAATGCGCCATTTTGGAGCATATTCCACCAGTTGGGCGCATTGTCCAAAAACCAGCAGATCAGACCCTTCGACCAACGTGCCGACGGGCTTCTCATCGGCGAAGGCTGTGGTTTTTTGGTATTAAAACGACTTTCCGACGCGATTGCCAACGGCGACCGCATTTATGCTGTTGTACAGGGCGTAGGTGTGTCGAGCGACGGCGCGGGCGCTAGCGTGATGAGCCCCACCGTACATGGGCAGGTGAAGGCCATTCGCCAGGCGTGGGATATGGCCGGCATCAGCACCGATCAGATCGGCTACCTCGAAGCACACGGCACCGGCACGCCGCTCGGCGATAAAACCGAACTGGAAACACTGGCAACGGTGTTCGGAAATGTCGGTACCAAAGCCGGTATCGGCTCTGTGAAGTCGATGATCGGGCACGCGATGCCTGCGGCGGGTATTGCGGGGGTTATCAAAACTGTCCTTGCATTGTACCACGGCCAGCTGCCCCCTACCCTGCATTGCGAGGAGCCGGTGGAAGCATTGAGTGAAACGCGTTTTGAGCCTGTGAAACGGCTTACGGACTGGCAACAGTCGGGTTTGCCGCGGTATGCGGGCGTGAATGCATTCGGGTTTGGTGGAGTCAATGCGCACGTTGTCCTGGAAGGCTGGGACAAAAGTCCAAAAAACAACGCTACTAACGTCACTGATAACAAGGCAAATGTCCCGGCTCGCGACGAAGTTTTGCTTCTTGCACGCCCCACACACGAGGCGTTAATCGCGGCATTGGAAATTGGCGAAAAAGAAACCGGCTCCGGCAATTACCGCGTGGCCGTTTTCGAACCCACGCCGGAGCGCATCGCCAAGGCCATTAAAATTGTAACCAAAAACAATACCTGGCGGAACAAGCAGGATATTTGGTATACCCACGAACCCCTGCTAGCGAACGGCGGCAAAACCGCCTTCCTCTTCCCCGGCCTTGACGGGCTGGCGGGGGGAGAAATCGACACCGTGGCGGCGTATTTTAACCTTCCGCGCTTCGAAGCGACCGAAACCGGCGACGAACAGTCGGTTTTCAATACGGCCATGAAACTGCTCGAAAAGAGCAGGATACTCGATTCGGCCATCAAAAAACTGGGGATACAACCCGATATGAATGCGGGCCACAGCCTGGGTGAATGGCTCGCGGGGCGCTCTTCCGGACTGGCGTCCGAGGCGTCGGTGTTGCAGCTGCTTACCCGGTTAAACCCCGAGCTATTTGAAGTAAAAAACACCAAATTCCTGGCGGTAGGCTGTGGGTACGATCAGCTGAAACCGTGGCTGGAAGGCAAGCGGGACATTTATTTGTCCATCGACAACTGCCCGCAGCAGGTGATCCTCTGCGGTACCATCGAGGCGGTCGAAGATTTTTCGGCCATTTTGCGCGCGCATCAAATCTTCCATCAACAGCTACCGTTCCAGTCCGGCTTCCACTCACCCTTTGTGAAGGATAAGCTGGACCGGATCCTGGACGGCCTCGAAACCATGGAATTCCAGTCGACGGCTATTCCGCTCTGGTCGGCTACCACGCTGGACATTTACCCCGAATCGTTCGACGAGATCCGCTCGCTGAGCATAGAGCACCTGGTAAAACCCGTGCGTTTCCGCGAGCTGATCGGCAAGTTGTACGCGCAAGACGTGCGCATGTTTGTGCAGGTAGGCTCCGGCGGGCTTGTGGGGTTTGTGGACGATACACTGAAAGGCCAGCCATACAGCGCCATCGCCTCGAATGTACCGATCCGCGGCGGCTTGCAGCAATTGCAGCGCGTGATGGCAGCATTGTTTGTAGAAGGAAAAGCGATCGACCTCGCATTCATAGGCATTGAAGCGCAGCAAACCCCGCAGCGCAAGCCAATGAAACTCCAACTCGGCTCGCCATTTGTGACTGAGCTGGATTCTTTGAAGAAAATCACATTTACCCAGCCGAAAAAGGAGCTCGCGCTGGACGACGTGGCCCATCCGGTGATGAAGGCGCTTTCGGCAAATATGGACGAAATTGCCCTCGTACAGGCCGAACTGGCGGGGCTGTTCCGCAACGGGCCGGTCGCAATGCCTGCTGTTGGAAATACCGCTCAGCCCGCAGCACGATCAGCAATCCAGTCCCAGGTTTTCAGGCAGCCTGCCCAACGGTTACCTTTTAAAAAACAGCTCGATATCTCCCTGCAAAACAGCCCCTGGCTGATCGATCATTCGCTCCTCAAACAAAAGCCCAGCTGGCATTGCGTAGAGGACATGGACCCGGTAATCCCGATGACAATGATCTTCGAGGTTTTCGGCGACATCGCCCGCGAGCAGGCGCCAGAGCTGCGTGTGCAAAAAATCATGGGTATCAAGGTATTCCAATGGATGAATGTGGTGGAACCGTTCCGCGAAACGGTTGCCGGCGAATGGAAAAGCCCTGACCGCGTTTACCTCGACCTGGATAAATTTGCCAATGCAGAAGTGCTGCTTTCGGGCGCAAAAGGCATGCCCGAAACGGATGGCTACGACATTGGCGAATCGCTCGGCATCAGCATTACGCCGGAGCAGATTTACCGCGAAAATATGTTCCACGGTCCTGCTTACCAGGGAATCCGCGAAGTGAAAAGCGTCGCTCAAAACGGCATTACCGGCCTTATTTCCGGCGATGCGGGCAAGGGATCGCTGCTGGATAATGCGGGCCAGCTTTTTGGCCTCTGGCTGCAACTCACCCTGACCAAAGACCGCATTGCATTCCCGGTGAAAATCAATGAAGTGGAATTTTATGGTGAAATGGAAGATCAGGCAGGCATTTTCGAATGTACCTGCCGCCTGACCGAGCTCACCGACGAAACTGCTACGGCCGATTTCATCCTCAAACGCGATGGAAAGGTATGGTCAATCATCCGCGGCTGGCAGAACCGCCGTCTGGAAATCGACGACAAACTCTGGAACGTGTCGATGGCGCCGTTGCAGAACGTACTGTCCGACGAAGTGGCGCCCGGGGTGTTTCTCTTCCGCAATGCCTACCAGCGCGTTGTTTCATGGGATTTCATTTTAAAAAGATATTTCAACCAACCCGAAAAACGGCACCAGCGGGGCCTGATGCCTAACAAAAAGAAGGAATGGATGATCAGCCGGGTGGCAGCCAAAGACGCCACGCGCATGCTCCTGCTGCGCGCACGTAAGGAGGCTTACTTCCCGATCGAGTTTGAAATACGCTCGGACGAGGTGGGCAAGCCCTTCCTCGACGGCCCGATGACCGGCGGCATCCACATTTCACTGGCGCATAAGAACCTCGAAGCCGTGGCCATCGCCAGCGAGAAAGGTCCGGTAGGGATCGATATTGAAGAAATACAGCCTCGGAGCGCGGGTTTTACGGAAATCGTGTTCACCGCGGCCGAACTGGCATTACTCGAAGGCCGCGACCAGGACGAATGGATGACGCGCTGCTGGGTGGCGAAGGAGGCATTCGGCAAAATGCTGGGAAAAGGGCTGATGGGGAATCCCCGGGCTTACCAGATTGAGGAGATTATCGAGGATGCACTGCGCATTCAGGACACATGGATCAATACTATCAAACATTTTAATTACATCATCGGATGGACCAACTGATACAGGAGAACAAGCTGAGCAAAGAGGAGATTTTTGAAACTCTGAACCAATTCATCACCGAGGTGATCGGCGAGGAGTTTGTGGAGGAAATGGATATTACACCCGCCAGCTCATTTACCAAAGACCTTGAAATGGATAGCATCGAGATCGTGGCATTCTCGGAAAAAGTCAAAAACCATTTCGGATCGAACATCGATTTCACCGGCTGGCTGTCGAACATGGATTTGGACGAAATCATCCAGCTGAAACTCGAAAACATCATCAACTACATTCAGGAATGCCAGTAATCAGCCTGCCGAATGTGCGCCTGCATGTACAGGAACTGAACCCCGAAGGTGCGGAAACGCTCATCATGGTACACGGGATGTTCAGTAACCTCGCTGTGTATTATTTCAATATCGCCCCCATGCTCGCGAAGCATTTCCGCGTGGTACTGTTCGATATGAAAGGCCATGGCATGAGCGAAAAAGTACAAACCGGCTACGACCTCACGTCGATGACCAACGACCTGCGCGACCTGATGGACGCACTCGGCATTGAAAAGGCGCATCTGGCAGGTTACAGTTACGGCGGACTGGTAGCATTGAAAATGGCGACGCGCTTCCCGGAGCGCGTAGGCAAGCTGGCCATCATCGAAGGCCCCGACCCGAGCGAACAGGAAACACTCACGATCATCGATACTTATAGCAAAGAGTTTCTGATCCATTACATCGAAAACTTTGCCGACACAACCCGTTTGCTGGCCGGTAAAAGGCAGTTGGAAAAGAACCACCGGATGTACGAATTTCTGTTCAATGAAACGTCCATCCGGTCGGATATGGAGGGTGAAAAAGCCTTTTTCAATGACCCTGCGGTAGCAGCGATCGAGCATGAGACGCTATTGATTTATGGGGAAGAGTCCAACTGCGTACCATCCGGCCGCACGCTGGCTTCGAGAATAAGTAATGCAACGCTCGTGCTCGCCCCGGGCGATCACAACGTACCCGTGCAGCAACCGGAGGTGATAGGAAAAGAACTCGAGAGGTTTTTCGAACCATCCCCGCTGCCCGTCGGCTGAAGCCAACGGAAATAGACACGATAACCCGTCGCCCGTCGGCTGAAGCCAACGGAAATGGACACGATAACCCGTCGCCCGTCGGCTGAAGCCAACGGAAATGGATACGACAATAAATATGTGATAACGTAATCCATGACCCCGGACTTTAGTCCGGGGACGGTACTGAAAAGCAATAACGCTCCGGCGCTAACCCGGCTAGCCGTTTTGGTACCAGATTACCCAAAAAGATTGATACGATAACGCACGACGCTCCGACGCCTAACCACTCAATAGACCGATACGATACCGCAATATGCCTAAATTCGCATTCATCGTCCCGCCGCTAACCGGCCACATCAACCCGACGCTCAGCGTTGGCGCGGAGCTTCTGGCACTGGGCCATGAGGTCGCGTGGATCAGCCTCGACGAGCAGTTACAAGAGAAACTGCCCGTTGGCGGCCAGTTACTTGTGATCCGCTACGACCAGGACGATTCCGAGAAGCAGGCCAATGCCGAATACCTCGATATCATTACCAAAAAGAATGTGTACGGCATCGAGAGCATCAAATTTCTGTATGAAGAAGTACTCGTGCCGCTCAACCGCTACATGTTCGATGGCATTATGCAGCTCCTGCAAAACTGGCAGCCCGATGCGGTGATCAACGACCACCAGGTTTTTGCCGGCGGTATGGCCGCACATTTGCTCGACATTCCGTACGCGACGTCGGTAACCGCTCCGGCCGCCGTGAAAATGATGGAGGACTTGCCCAAAATCCATGAATGGGAAGTAAAACAGATCATCGGCCTGCAACAGGAGCTCGGTATCGAAGGTGATAAATCACTGGCGACCTCGGAGCTGCTGACGCTGGTCTTCACTTCGAGGGCGTTTTTTGGAGAAATGGAACTGCCGGATTATTACCGCTTTCCTGGCCCGGTGATCAGCAACCGCATTGCCGACATTCCATTTGATTGGGAAAAATTGAAGGCGCAAACCGTTCCAAAAATCCTGATCTCCATCGGTACCACGTTCGACCACCAGTTCAAAAAGGATTTCTTTTCCAAGGTGATCGAGGCATTTGGCGGCGGGGAGCTATTTGTGGTGGTGGTTTCGGACGAAACGCTGTTCGACTCCTGGCCTTCCAATTTTTTGGTACAACAACGCGTGCCCCAGCTCGAACTCCTGCCCCATCTCGATGGCGTAGTGTGCCACGCAGGCCATAATACCGTGTCGGAAGCATTATCTAACGGGTTACCGCTGGTGGTGATCCCTATTGCGTACGACCAGTCACACGTAGCGGGCCGCGTGGTCGCGAACGGGTGTGGGGTAAGGCTCAATTTCAACCGCTTTAAAGCACCGCACCTCAAAAATGCGGTCAACGATATATTAAACGATCCGGGTTACCGGCTCGCGGCGCGGCGCATCCAGGGCTCTTTCGAGCAGGCTGGCGGCACCCAAACCGCGGCGCAATGGCTGGATCAGATACCCGTAAAAGTCTTGCATAATGGCTAGATTCCTCTTTGTAGTACCTCCTTTTTTCGGACATATCAGTCCCACACTCAGCGTGGGGGCAAGCCTCATCGCCAATGGCCATGACGTGGCATGGACGGGCCTCATCCCCCTTGCCGACAAGCACATTCCCGAAGGCGGGCAATACATCCTTCCCGAAGCCGAACTTGCACCGTACCAGGAGGAGATCGCGCGCATCCTGAAACGCCAGGACGACGGTCCTTCGCTCTCCGGCCCCGAAGTGATGAAGCTCGCTTTGGAAGAAACCTATATTCCTTTCGCGCGCATCATGGTCCCGGGTGTATCGCGCGTGGCCGACGATTTCCAGCCGGATGTGATCGTGAACGACTGCATTACCTTCGCCGGCGCATTGGTAGCCCATCTCAAAGGTATTCCCTGTGTGACAACCACCCCGGTCCCGCCGGATGTCATGGGCGATACGGCCAACTCGGCTCCAAAAATTTTCGAATGGCAGCAGAACCTGATTAAAGGGCTGCAACGCGAGCTCGGCATTTATACCGACGAGTTTGTAATCCATTCCCATGAAATGAACATTGTGTTCACCTCCAAGGAATTTGCGGGTTTCCCGGAACCGGATGCACATATGAAGTTTGTAGGCCCGGTTAAAGGCCGGCCTAATGATACGCCGTTCGACTGGGAAAGGCTCGAAAAAGCCACTACGCCGAAAGTATTCGTATCGCTGGGTACTTTGCTGGTCGATATCCGCAAGGAGTTTTTCCTGAAACTGATCGAAGCATTCGGCAACGAACCGATTACGATCGTAGCTGCCACCGACCCGTCGGTGATTGAAGAATGGCCCGAAAACTTTATCGTACAGGGCTTTGTGCCTCAGGCGGATATCATTCCCAAAATGGATGCGGTGATCTGCCACGGCGGGTTCAATACGGTGAACGACACGTTCATGAACGGCCTGCCGATGCTCATTACCCCAATCGCCTACGACCATTTCCACACCGCCGCATTGATTGAAAATGCAGGCTGCGGGATCAAGGTAAGATACAAAAGGCTGCGTGTGGCCGATGTAAAAAACGCCATGCGGGAGCTGCTTGAAAACCCGCAGTACCGGACCGCCGCACAGCATATCCGCGACACGTTCAACGCGGCGGGCGGCAATGCCAAAGCCGTTTCATTGCTGGAAGATTTTGCGATCGCCAACCGCATCACCGAAACCGCCTAGCCGATGAAACGAAACCTGCTTTTCCTCGAAAGGGTGCTTTTCGGAGATGGTACTGAGCCGTTTCACGGTGTTTACGCATTGAAAATCAATGGCGAGATCGACCATGCGGGGCTTGTACATGCACTCGCCCGCTTGCAGGAAAAGTACGCCATGCTACGCACCGCCATTAGCATAGACGCACACGGTCGCCCCTATTTCCACACGCCGCCATCCCCGGCGCAAATTCCGCTCAGAATTGTAGAACGTACAAGCGATGACAACTGGAACCGCGAAACAGTGTATGAACTGGGGACTTCGTTCGATATTTCCAACGGCCCGCTCCTCCGCATTACCTGGGTACGCTCAGCCGAAGTGTCGGATCTCATCATGGCTTTTCACCATTGCATGTGCGACGGCGGTTCGGGCGTGGCATTGCTCTCCGACCTGCTCACATTGCTCGACGACCCGCAGGCAGATATCGGCAAAGCACCCGCGTTTAGAAGCATTCGGGAGTTGGTACCGGCTGAGATACTCGACAATAGCCGCAACCGATTCAAAGCAAAGCTTTCCGCTGCGCTAGTAAGTCTGGGGCTTTCATTAGGTTCTGTATTTATATCAACCAAAAGAAAACCCGCTTCCAGATCCAGCGACTATCTGATCAACTGGAAATTGGGTGTAGAGCAATCGAAAGCCCTATTTGCCCATTGTAAAAAGGAAGGGGTAACCGTCAACACGGCCATCGGGCTGGCATTGATGGAAGCATTCAAAGCGGTAAACGGTGCAGCATCGCACGGCAAAGCGACCTGCCCGGTGGATATCCGCCGCTATATGCCCGAGGTGAAGCGCGACATGCTGTTTTCGTACGGATTAGCTTTGAATATCAGTCTTCAACAATCCATTGGAACCGGTTTCTGGGAAAAAGCCAAAGCGCTCCAAACCCATGTTTCCAAACAGATGACGAAACTGAACCCTTATGAATTTACCATGATCATGGAGGCGTCACACGGCTCGGTGCATAAGCTGCGCCGGTTCCTGACCTATGCCAAAGTGGGCAACGACTTCATGTTTTCCAACATGGGCAAGCTCGACATTCCCGCACAATACCGGAACTTCACAATCGATACCATTTACAGTCCAACCGTAATTGGTCCCTTTGCGAACCCCAACACCATCATCACCACCACATTCAATGGCCGGATGGATTTCTCATTCGTTTCAAACGAGGCGTTCATGCCGCGGGATACCGCCATGCAAATCCGGGAAAAAGCCATGCAAATCCTTTTTGAAACCGTAGCCATACCCGGTTCCGTGCGCCTATGAAAAGAAGGTTGGGCTTTCTGGAAGCTTCCATGTATGCAGGCGCGGATACGCCTGTGAATGTCGTATTCCCGGTCAAAATCACGGGAGAGATCGAAGTAGCTGCATTGGTCGGCGCATTGCAGAAAATCCGGCAAAAACACCCTTTCCTGAATGTGACCATGGAAACCGATGCCAAAGGCATTCCCTGGTATGTGACATCCGGCTCAATATTGCCGATTCCGCTGCGGATCGTCGACAGGCTTTCGGAAGAAACCTGGATCGACGAGGCAGAAACGGAATGGGACACGCCCTTTAACCAGGCCAATCTCCCCCTGGCCCGGATTGCCTGGGTGCGTTCCAACGAGGTTTCGGAGCTGCTGGTGGTCTGCCACCATTGCATAGGCGACGCCACTTCCGCCATGACGATCATGCGCGAGCTGCTCGAATGCCTCGGCGATCCAACCACCGAACTACGCCCCTACCCGGCGTTTTCACCCGAAGCTTTGGTACCGGCGGCCGTCAGACGGAATATCCTCAACCGGCTCGCAGGCAAGACCATCGCGGGCATTACACGGCTCTTCCTATTAGCGGTTTCAGGCATGAAAGAAGTAGTAAAAGACCGTTTCTATACCATCCGCTGGAAGCTCAGCGAGGAGGAAACAACTACTTTACTTTCGGTTTGCAGGGAAAAAGGCATTCACCTCAACACCGCGCTGATCCTAGCATTCATGCGTGCTTTCGAGCGTGCGAGCAATGTGCGCACGAGCGGGCGGATGTTCGCGTCCGTGGATATGCGCCGGTTTTTACCTGAAATAGAGAAAGACCACTTGTTCCCGTTCCCCTCGATGGTAGGCCTCAAAACGCCCGGGGACAAGAACGGATTCCGGGAACAGGCTAACGCATTGAAAGCGAGCCTGCATAGGCAGCTCGAACAAACCGACGCGGCCCGATTACTCCTGTTCAGCGAGTACCTCGTGCCGCTTTATCCGCGCTCCATCAAGTATGCGAAAGCCGGAAAAGGCGGGCACGACTTCGCATTCGCCAATATAGGCCGCATACCGCTGAACGAAACTTACGGACAACTCGCGGTCGCCGAAGTGCATTGCCCGCTTTCAAGGTTTCCGATGGGCAATCCCTCGAAAGTGTCGGTATCGACATTCCGCGGCCGCATGGATTTCGCATTTCACTCCGAAGAAAAATATATTGCCCGCCAGGATGCCGAGTTCATCATCGGCACGGCGATGAAACTGCTTAAAAAGCATTTACCCGAAACTAAACCCCTCACTATCCTGGACTTGAAATGAACAGACAAATGATTGTCGGAGAGCGCATCATGTATGCCGATGGGCTCGCACCTGTTAATTGTGTTTTTGCGGCAACGATTGAAGGACATTTTTCCGAACAGCAGGTAGCAGCCGCGCTGGCGAAAATTCAAAACCGGCACCCTTTGTTACGCACGAATGTTAGAAAAAACGGGACAAATGTCCCTTCATTTGTGACCAATCCGGATATTTCTCCGATTCCTATTCACATCATTGAGCGGACATCCGACATCCAATGGGAAGAAATAAGTCTTTTGGAATGGGAAAAACAGTTTGACCTGACGAAAGGACCCGCAGCACGACTGGTTTGGCTGCAATCGGAAACGGTATCGGACCTGCTGCTCGTATGCCCGCATTGCGTCTGCGACGGCTCGGGTTTTGTCACGCTCATGCGTGAGCTCCTCCTCCTGCTCGACAACCCGGACATGGAACTCGAAGCCTATGAAGGTTTTCAATCGGTTCATTCCCTCGTTCCGATATCGATCCGCGACAGCCGGATGATCCATTGGAAAGGGAAGCTTTTCTCGGCATTGGCAAAAGGACTTTTCACCATCCTGAACCCCAAACCGGCACCGCGCACGGGGAATTACTACCTCCTTACAAACACACTCGACAAAGAGACAACCGCAGCACTCGTAAGAAAGTGTAAGGCCGAAAAAACCACCATCCAGGCCGCCTTATGCACGGCTTCGTTGCTCGCGCACCGGTCGGTGAAGGGAAAAGCATCATGGAACAAAGTCATTAGCCCGGTGGACATACGGCGCTACCTGCCTGCCATTGGCCGTGACCATCTGTTTGCGTTCGCACCCATTGTGGAACTTTCGCTCAGCAAGCAGGGCGAACCGGATGATTTCTGGGCCGAAGCCCGCAGGATGAAGCAGGCGCTTGTCGAAAAGACCGACCAGGTCAATGCAGCGGAAATGATGTTCATTACCGAGTATTTCCATGGCTCCACCGATGCTTTGCTCAGGCATATGCGTTCCACCAAAGGCAGTCACGACATTACGATTTCCAATATGGGTGTGCTGGATATCCCGGCTAGTTACAACAACTTCCGCGTCCGAGCCCTCCACAGCCCATCCGTAGGCTTCCCGTGGCGCAACCCTAACACCCTGGTCGTAAGCACATTTTCAGGCAAAATGGATCTCACCTTCTCCTCCCACGAAAGCTTCTTGTCCATCATCGACGCCGAGAAGATTTGCAGGGAGGCGATGTGGGTGTTGTTGGAAGGTATGCGGGTAGCAGCTACCCACCAAGCCTAATAGATATTTACCTAACTCTCAGAGTAATTTGTATTTTTGCTAAAACTCACGTTCCAACGCGGTGTTGCTGTACGATCCCGACAGACCATCGCTCACTGAAATTCATTCATTTAAATACTGCACATAATGAAACATTCAGGCGATACCGTCTCCAAACCGGTCGTAGGACGCGAGGCAGAAGCACTTTCGAAAGCTATTAAAACAGGCGGTTATCTCGCTAATGAACAGGCTTGGGCTACTATTCACAGGATTAGTGAACAGGTCAAAAACGAAAAATTAAACACACGGAAATAATGTCCTATCCCAAGTTCGCAGGGATAGATTTTTCTAAACACGACGTCGTTGAATTCAATCCAGCTCAAACGGAGGTAGGGGCTGGTTTTCGGTGTGGTAGGAGGTTAATGGACTGGGCAATGAAATATGTTATATCAGAATTGGTTCCAAGGCTCGGAATCCGCTTCCTGACCGTCGACGCATTGTTCGATGCCGACATGCCGGAAAAGCCATACGATGCGTCAGGATTTTACGCAAAACTGGGATTCAGGTATACAAATCCAGATGAACACTTACCGCCGCCAGATGGTTTTAGAACCATGTATTTTGACCTGATGCCTCTCATTCATCAAATCAATAAAATAAAAAATACTAACTAGCCCGATTCCCCTTCAGCAACATCGCCATCGCGTCGTCCAGCGAGCCGGCGCGGTTGACTTCACCGGAGTTGACGAAGAAGATTTCATCGGCGTTTTCGATGGTGTTGAGGCGGTGCGCGATGATCACTTGCGTGGTCGATTCGGGGAGCTGTTTCAGGATGTCGCCCAGGAGTTTTTCGGTGACGGTGTCGATGTTGGCAGTAGCTTCGTCGAGGATCAGGAGCTCGGGGCTGCGCAACACAGCGCGCATGAATGCGATGAGCTGCTTCTGACCCAAGCTCGTGCTGTCGGCGGTTGCCGAAACCTTCGTTTCCAATCCATCTTCGAACAATGCAAGTATTTCTCCCAGATTGGCGCTGCGGATCACCTGTTCCAGTTTCTCGTTGGAATAATCCTTCAACTGGTCGTTGCCGTAAAGGATATTCTCACGGATGGTACCGGAGAACAGGAACGGTTCCTGCAAAATGAAACCGATTTTCCGGCTCCTTTCCTCGGGAGAATAGGTGCGGATATCGCGGCCATCGAGCAACACCGTTCCCTCGCGCGGGTCGTACAGGCGCGCAATGAGCGAGGCCGTGGTGGTTTTCCCCCCGCCGGTCGGGCCGATCAGCGCGTACGTCTTGCCGCGTTCGAGTTTGAAATTGACCTGATGGAGGATCTCACGGCTATCGTATCCGAAACGCACATCGCGGAATTCCAGCAATGCACCATCGGCCTCGCGGGGCTTTTCAGCCACCGGGACAAGGTCGGTTTCCAATGCCAGTATCTGCGAAATGCGGTCCCAGCCGGCCATCGCCACCTGGAAACTCGTCCACAATGCCGCCAGTTGCCGCAGCGGGTTGTAAAAATTGACCGCATAGGCCAGGTAACTCACCAGTAACCCCACACTGAACTCCCCAATGCTGATCAGGTGTATGCCGTACGTAAGCACAACCAGTTGGGCAATATTGGAAAAGAAAGAATAGGTGGGCAAAAAGATGTTATTCGCCAGGCCCGCACGGATAGCCGTGCGGTAGTTTTCAAGGTTCGCCAACTGGAAACGCTGCCTGAAATAGTCGCGCCGGTTGAATGCGATCACCACTTTGAAATTGTTCAGGCTTTCCTGGATCTCGGCGCTGAGCGCACCGGTACTTTTGAGGTTTTTGGCATTGGTAGCCTTCACCCACGGCGAAAGTACGACGGTAAAAATCAGGATCAGCACCGCAGGTGCCAGCGCCGCCGAGCCCAGTTTGACATTAATAACTAACAAAAAAATCCCGGCACCAAGCATCGTAAAAATGCTCCCCACAAACTGCATGAGTGATTGCGAAAAGAACTGGTTCAGCTTATCGGTATCGTTATTGACGCGGGAAATCAGGTCACCTGCCTTGTTCTGGTTGAAAAACGCGACCGGAAGCTGCTGCAACTTGTTGAAAATGGCATTTCGGAGCGTAAATAGCAACCGCTGCCCGACGCCGCCCATCAGTTTGGTCTGGGTGTAGGCAGTGGCGAGCCCGAGCAAATACATCACCAGCAAAATAGCGCCGAAAACCAACAATCCGTGAAACTGCTTCGTGACCACGTACTGGTCGATGGCATGACCGATGAGGTAGGGTCCGAAGAGGTTCACAGCCGTATTCAATGTAATAGCACCCAACGCCAAAGCCAGGTTGCCCCGCTCGTGTGCGATCAGTTTCAGCAACTTTCTGAGCGCCTTCAACGTGGAGGTTTTCTGCTGCTCCTCCGAAATTTTGTTAAGATCGTAGTTCATAGTTGCTGGTACTTTGTTGCGAATTGAAAATCTGCACATATTCCGGGCTTGTCAGCATCAGCTCTTCATGTGTCCCGCTGCCGATGAGCTCACCCTCCATCAGCACCACAATCTGGTCGTAATGCTCAATGGCCGCGATTTTCTGCGTTACGGATATCAATGTGATGCCCGGATAATGCCGCTCCACATTCGCCAGGATCTTCTTTTCGGTGGTATTGTCGACCCGCGCGGTGAAATCGTCGAGCAGGAGCACTTTGGGATTCATCGCCAGTGCCCGTGCCAGCATAATGCGCTGCTTTTGCCCGCCGGAGAGGCTCGCGCCGCGTTCGGAAACGATGGTATCAAGGCCGTCGGGCAGGGTTTCGATAAAGGCGCTCAGTTCGGCGGTGTCAATCGCTTTTTGCAAAGATTCGTTCGTGACGGTTGTGCTGAACGCAATGTTTTCACGGATGCTCATATTAAAAATGATACTATCCTGAAAAACAAAACCCACCTGGCGGTGAAACGATTCGCTGTCGTAATAGTCGGTCGGACGCCCATCGAAGGTAATACTGCCCTCCTGCGGCTTGATGAGGCCGGTCAATAAATACAGGAGCTGCGTTTTGCCGGCCGCCGTGGGCCCGATCACCGCAATGCGCGAACCTGCATTCACGGAAAAGCTCACGTCCTTCAAAGCCGGCTTTTCGCCGTAGCGGACCGTTACGTGTTCCAATACGATATCCCCCCGCAGCGCTTCCGTGGAAGTCCCTCCTTCCACCGGATCGGCTACATTCAGAACAGTCGAGATCCGTTCGTAGGAAGCGGTAGCCTGCGCAATCACATTGCTCATGAAGCCAATGACGAGGATTGGAAAAATCAGGATGCCCAGGTAGCTGTTGAAGGCCGCGAAACTTCCCAATGTCATATCCCCCTCGATCACAAAATGCCCGCCGAGGACCAGGATCGTGAGCATGGAAAGGTTAGCGGTAAACTGAACCACCGGAATAAGCCCGGCAAAAAGGCTCAGAATCGCCAGCCCGAAACCTTTCGCTTTGGTATTTGCTTCCAGGAATTTGGCGTATTCAAGCTGCTGGGAGTTCACAACCCGGATCAGCGCGGAACCGAGGATGCTTTCGTTGATGATCTTGTTGAGCCAGTCGATTACCTCCCGGCTCTGTACAAACAACGTGCGGACTTTCTTTAAAGTAATGGCAAACATCCCCCCGATAATCGGGATAATAGCCAGCACCGTCAACGCCAGTTTCCAGTTAATACTCAGCAACAGCACACTCGCACCGATAATGAGAAATATCGACGAGACGATCGCCACAATAGCCTGTGACACAAACATTTTGATCGAATCGATATCCGCAGTAAGATTGGTAAGCAGCTTCGCCGCGGTCGTTTCTTCGATAAATGCGTGACTTTGTTTCGAAATTTTGTCCGCCAGCTTCGTCCGCAGGTCACGGGCTACTTTTTCGGAGGCGTACGTCTGGATAATGCTTTGCAGGTATGCAAAAACAAAAATAAAGATCACCGCGCCGGTGAACTCGATCAGGATGGCGTCGAGATCGAACTGCTGACGGGTGTAATCGTCCATCCCGTCGGCTACCAGCTTGGGGAGCCACAGGTTGACCCCGTTGCTCAGCAATGCAAACAGGAGAAGCATGACGATCAACCCCTTGTATGGAGCCAGTAAGCTGAATATGCCCGGTTGCTTGGGCTTTCCGGGATTGGCTTTTTCAGACATATGGGTTTAGCATTAAATACGGCGACAAATATAGCAAGGTATATTTTCGAATCACTCCCGGCCCCTGTGGTTAAATTTTGGTTAAATTCCCGCCCGTCTAAATCCAAACCACATCTGAATGAAACTTCTGAACCTTTTCTTACTGACATTTTCCGTTACCTGCGCGGCAATGGCCCAAAAAGCCAAACCGGCGCAAAACGCCCTTCCCAACATCATTTACATCTACGCCGACGACCTCGGTTACGGCGAACTCGGCTGCTACGGCCAGCAAAAGATCAAAACGCCCAACCTCGACCGGTTGGCCAAAGAGGGCATCCGCTTCACCCAGCACTACACAGGTACGCCCGTGTGTGCGCCCGCGCGTGCCATGCTCATGACGGGCAAGCACGCGGGGCATTCGGCAATCCGCGGAAATTTCGAGCTCGGCACATTCCGCGACGACGAGGAGCGCGGACAAATGCCGTTACCCGCCTCTGAACTCACCGTGGCCGAACTCCTGAAACAAAAAGGCTATGCGACTGCCCTCACCGGCAAATGGGGCATGGGCATGAACAATACCGAAGGCACTCCGAGCCGGCAAGGGTTCGATTACTACTACGGCTACCTCGACCAGAAACAGGCGCATAACCTCTACCCGTCGCATTTGTGGGAGAACGACCGCTGGGACACCCTGGCGCAGCCCTGGCAGGACGTCCACCGCAAACTGGACCCGGCCACAGCCACCGACGCCGACTTCGATACTTTCAAAGGCAAGGAATATGCACCGATAAAAATGACCGAAAAGGCGCTGGCATTTATCGACCGGAGCAAAGGCGGGCCGTTTTTCCTGTACATGCCTTACACGATCCCGCACGTATCACTGCAAGCACCCGACGAGTATGTCAAGAAATACATCGGGCAGTTCGACGAGAAGCCTTATTATGGCGAAAAAGGCTATGCATCCACCAAATATCCGCTTTCGACCTATGCGGCCATGGTCACTTTTCTGGACGATCAGGTAGGCATTATTTTGGATAAACTAAAAGCACTGGGTCTGGACGGGAATACGATTGTGATGTTCAGCAGCGACAATGGCACCACTTTCAATGGCGGTGTGAACCCGCAGTTTTTTAACAGCGTGGCCGGGCTGCGCGGCCTCAAAATGGACGTCTACGAAGGCGGTATCCGCGAACCGTTCATCGCCCGCTGGCCCGGAAAGATCAAGCCGGGCCGGGTAACCGACCACATCTCCGCCCAGTTTGATCTTTTAGCCACATTAGCGGACCTGACAGGCCAACCCGCCCCTCCTTCCGACGGCATTTCCTTTTTGCCCGAGCTATTAGGACAAACCAACAAGCAGCAAAAGCATCCATACCTCTATTTCGAATACCCCGAAAAAGGCGGCCAGATCGCCATCCGCATGGGTGATTGGAAGGGTGTTAAAACCGACCTGCGCAAAAATCCCGGCAGTCCGTGGCAGCTTTTCAACCTCCAAACCGACCGTAGCGAAACCACCGACCTCGCAGCGAAGCATCCGGATATTTTGAAAAAATTCGACGAAATTGTCAAAAAAGAGCACCAGGAGCCAGCGAATCCGGCGTGGCAATTTGTGCTGCCCGTCATAGCGGCTAGTAATAATTAATATGGCCTACACGGAATACCATCCTCATCCGGCGCTCGCGCCCTACATCGACGCCTACTGGAAAGTAACAGGCGATGACTCGCCCGTAGCTACCCAAACGATCCTGCCGGATGGCTGCGTCGATATTATCATGAACCTCGGCGACGACGAGCTTCCGGATGCGGATGGTTTCTTCATGAAAAACGAAAAAAGTTACCTGGTGGGGACAATGTCCCACGCCATTGAAACTGCCGTGTCGGCCCGGTCGCTGCTCATCGGTGTACGTTTTCGGCCTGCCGGATTTGCTGCATTTTATCAATATGAATCCATGCACATTTTCACCGATCAAACAGTCGAGTTTGACCCAATGCTCGCTCCGGACCTCCGCGCTGCGGAATCGGAGCCTAAACCTTACCTGGATCAGTTCTTCCTCCGCAGGCTACAAAACGGGGACCGCAGAATGATGTCGGTCATCACGGAAATTGAATCAAAAAACGGCCGGATCGACGTCGCTACACTGGCGGCGAATAGTTGCTTGACGATCCGCCAATTGCAGCGGACATTCAAACAGCATATCGGCCTCAGCCCCAAGGAATTCCTCAACATCATGCGTTTCCGGCACGCGTTGCAGCTCATCAAAACAGGTAAAAAGCAATCCCTGCTCGACATTGCACTCGAAACGGGTTATTACGACCACGCCCACCTCAGCAACGAAATCCGCAGGTATGCGGGCGTCACTCCTTCACTGCTCTGATTTTGTCGCATTTTTCCAAACAGCCTTCGCGGGACGGCTATTAGTTTTGTTGCATCATTCAACAAACATCCCATGGAACAACGACTCAGTGTACTTATGCTCGCTGCCGACGATCTTCCGGCGCTCCGCGATTTCTATACCCATGTCCTGGGCTGGGAAATTGAAGCGGCTAATCAGGATATCGCCTTTTTCAAATTGAACGGCATTTTGCTAGGCATGTTTGGACGGGAAGACCTCGCGAAATTCAACAATCGGGACCCGGAAGGAAGCGGCTTCCGCCCATTTAACATGGCTTTGATGGTCAATTCCCAGGCGGAGGTGGAAAGCATTTATAGCGAACTATCGGGTAAAGGTGTGGAAATCGTCCAGCCCATTACCGAACCGGATTTTGGGGGCTGTTATTTCCTGTTTGCCGACCCGGAAGGGAATATCTGGGAAATTTCAAACAATCCTTTTATATCTGTTGACCAGTCGGGCAACGTGCTCGGACATCAGCCGATCGCTCATCTCTAAAACTCAGCTAACAATGGCAAATTTCGCATACACCATCCTGTACGTCCGCGACGTAGCCGCAACCATCGAATTCTACGAGAATGCATTTGGCTTTCAAAGGAAATTTATCACGCCCGACGGCGATTACAGCGAGTTGATCACAGGCAACACTACCCTGTCATTTGCGCAAACCGACCTAGCCAAAACCAACGTCCCCGAAGGCTTCACGGAAAGCGATCCCGCTGCGAAGCCATTTGCATTCGAGATTGGATTTACAGTCGAAAATGTGGAGGAAGCATTTCAAAAGGCACTGAATGCCGGCGCGACGCTGGTATCGGAACCCAAAACCAAACCCTAGGGGCAGGTTGTATCCTATGTCCGCGACCTGAACGGGTTTCTGGTTGAGATTTGTACGGCAGTGAGCTGAATGACCGCCGACCGCCGACCGCCATTCTTCCGCTCCCCCATTGAAATTCACCGGCGGTTGCATTACATTGGGCAGTAATTGAAACATCATCACTCATTACTGCCAAGTATAATTTTCCCATGATCAACCAGGACTATGATCTGATCGTCATCGGCTCCGGGCCGGGCGGGTACACCGCGGCCATCCGGGCATCCCAATTAGGCTACAAAACAGCCATTATCGAAAAGTACAACGCCCTCGGCGGCACCTGCACCAATGTGGGCTGCATTCCCGCCAAGGCATTGCTCGACAGCTCCGAGCATTACCATGATGCCGAAACGCGCTTCGCAAATTTTGGTATTCAAATCAAGGGGCTTTCGGTGGATGTGAAGCAGTTCTTCGGACGCAAAAGCGAAGTGGTATCGCAAAATGTATCGGGCATCAATTTTCTCATGAAGAAAAACAAGATCGCCGTGATTTATGGTACCGCACGGTTCCTCTCCAACGACCGCATTACCGTGAAAGCGGCTGACGGTTCGGAGCAGGAGTACCAAAGCAAATACACGATCATCGCCACGGGTTCGAAGCCTATTTCACTGCCGAATGCGGCGATCGACAAAAAACGCATCATCTCTTCCACCGAGGCGCTGTCGCTGAATGAAATACCGGCCACCATGTCGGTGATCGGCGGCGGGGTAATTGGTGTGGAAATGGCGTCGGTATATGCACGGCTCGGCACCAAAGTGACGATCATCGAATATGCGGCCAACCTTGTGCCGACGATGGACAAGGAACTGACGACCGAACTGAAAAAGATCCTCACCAAGTCGGGGATCGACATCCTCCTCAGCCAGCGTGTCGATTCGGCCGTGAGCGACGGGAAGCAGGTGACAGTCAAATACACCGGCGCAGATCAGAAACAGCAGGAAATCACTACCGATTATTGCATGGTCGCGGTCGGCCGGAAACCTTACACCGACGGTTTGGGCCTTGAAAACACTTCCATCCAAAAGGACGACCGCGGCCGGATCGAAACCAATGCGACCTTCCAGACGACCGCACCCAATGTGTATGCGATCGGCGACGTCATCAAAGGGCCGATGCTTGCCCATAAGGCCGAAGATGAAGCGATTGCCGCGGTGGAAGGCATTCACGGCCATCCGCACCACATCAATTACGACCGCATTCCGGGTGTCGTGTACAGCTGGCCGGAAGTGGCGAGCGTGGGGCTAACCGAAGAGCAGCTCAAAGAGCAGGGCATTCCTTATAATAAAGGCAAGTTCCCGTTCTCGGCTAGTGGTCGCGGACGCGCAGCCGGCGACACGTCCGGTTTTGCCAAAGTGCTTTCCGATCCGAAATACGGCGAGGTACTGGGCGTACACATCATCGGCGCCCGTGCCGCCGACCTGATTGCCCAGGCCGTGACGATCATGGAATATGAAATCACGGATCTCGCATCGGCAACGATTTCCTACGCGCACCCGACGTATGCAGAGGCGCTGAAAGAGGCGTTTCTGACGGCCTCAGGGCGTGGTGCTTTAAATATGTAAGGTTTGTGTTGTTGTTACATGCCTACGGCATTGCCCCTCATGAATTTGAACTGTCTGCTACCAATGTTTCATCGCTAACGCGATTAAGCGTTCCGCCTAAAAGTGTCATTAGGCACGTAACATTGGTAGCCAGGCGTTCCGGAACGTGTGTTTCAAAATGCCCTAGGCATGTCACAACAACTACAATTTCGCCTTACGACTCCACTGGAAACGGCCCTTCCTCAAACTCCTCTTCGTGGTACCCCTTGCTGCCGATTTCGCGCGCAAGCTCGCTCCGGAAATCAGTGCCATTTCGTAAACTCCGGAGCACGTGGGTAAAATCATATTCCGGCTCCCACCCGAGGTCGCGACGCGCACGCTCATTCACATACACGCGGTCGATCTCGGAAAACAACTTCCAGCCTTGCACAGCAAAAAGTATTTCGCATTCGGGATAAAGCGTGCGGATCACCGCTGTTGCATCGGTGTGTAACTGTGCCAATTGCGAAGGCGTAAACGGCGTGGTCGCCGAGATAATGTATTTGCCGAAACCAATCGTTCCGGCTTTTTCCATGGCTAATAAATGCGCTGAAACGGCATCGGCAATGTCGACGCGGCGGTAGAGCAATTCCAGCGCCTGTACATTGGGCGTGTCGTACAACTTGCGGGTTTCGGCATTGTCATCGTCCTCGGGGAAGAAGCGCGACGTCCGCAGGATCAGCACCGGCAGCCCGCTTTTGCGATGAAACAATTCGCAGAGGCTTTCGGCGGCCAGCTTGGTGACGCTGTAAATGTTTTTAGGCTGCGGAACAACCTCTTCCGTAATCCATGCCGCGGGTGCTCCTTTCGCGGGGTTCATCGCCGAACCGAACGTGCTGGTGGTGCTGGTAAACAAAAAGGCCGACACATTTTGCAGCACTGCCTCTTCGAGCAGGTTGAGCGTGCCAGTGATATTGGTATCCACAAAATCCTGCTTGCTGTGTGTCGCGACATGCGGCTTGTGCAAAGTAGCAGTGTGCATGACGGTGCGGATGCCGCGCATCGCTGTGCTCACAAAATCCCTGTCTGCAATATCGCCTACCAGATCGGTATATGCCGAATGTTTAATATCAATGCCTGTGGCTGCTATGCCCCGGCTCCTGAGGGTACGCATAAGCGCCTCGCCCAAATGCCCGGCACTGCCTGTTACCAGAATACTCATGATTGTTTCAAACCTGTTTTCCGGCAAAGGTAGCAGTCCCGCATTTTGAAAAATATTGGGTTAGCCGATAAAAACATTGAAATTTGTGTATGGCTTATATCATTGATAATGAATCATACAGGGAAATCGCGGGCAGGAAGTTTCTTTCGCAGTCTTCGGTGGATACCTTCGAGCACGATGCGCCGCGGATACCTTTCGTGAACCATCGTGTGAAGAATACCTATTCCCGTAATTTCGGCATTATCCGTTTCCAGGCCGATTTTTTGCAGGATATGCAAATCCGCGGTATGAAAAGCGACCCGCACATCAGCCTGCATTTCCAACTCACAGGCCATTCCAACGCACATTTCCGCGATATTCCCGGCGAACACCCGCTTCGGCCGGCCGAGTACAATATTTATTATTCCGAAAATTTCGATTCGGACATCTTCTATAACCGGCAGAAAGGCTTTGAATACCTGGCTTTGATCCTGAAAAAGGAGCATTTGCTGCAATTCCTGCAACAAAACGGCAGTCCGGTAAAACAGCTGGAAAAGGCGCTGGAAAACGGGCGGCCGCTGGCGCTTTTCAGGAAAGCGGCACCGGTGAATGCCGAAATGCATTCGGTATTGCACCGCATATTGCATGCACCCGTGGCCGACGACCTTTCGGAAATGTACCTGAACGGCAAAATCCTGGAATTACTCGCCCTGCAATTGCAGCAGTACCGGCAGGAGCGGGACGCTATCAGTTTGCATTCGGGTACCAGTCAAGAGCTCTCCGAAATTTTCGATTACCTCAATACCCATTTCCTGACAGCCCATTCACTGGAAAACATTGCCCAAAACTCGCGTCTGACCGAACACCAGATCCGCGAGGGTTTCAAATTGAAATACAATACCACGGTATACGGGCTGATCCACGAGAAACGGATGTTGTACGCCCGCCAAATGCTGCTCGACGGCGGTATGACGGTCGATGAGGTGGCCAACGCCGTGGGATATTCCACCGGCAGCAACTTCATTCAGGCATTTAAGAGGAAGTTCGGCATTACGCCCAAGCAAATGCAGTTGCAGCGCAGCTCACGATAGCCCCAATCAGATCATCCATTTACGTTCGGTGGTAAATGAAATGGTAAGCCACATTTTATAATCCCCCCGGATGCGTTCGTACAGCTCCTGCCTCATCGCATCGAGCTCCTTCACCTGCGTATGCGCGAGTTCTTCGGGCAGCAAAAAGTCGATTTCAATGGTGTAGCTGCTGCCTGTTTTGGCAACGCGCACATATTCATCGATGAAGCCGTAATGCTTCGAGATCGCCTCGGCTTCCTGGTGAATTTTCTCTTCCACCTCGTCGTCGGGCGCGAATTGGAGCAACTCCCTAATATTTTTCCAAAACGTCCTTACCGGAATGCGCAGGAAAAGGATAGAAATGACAATCACCATCCCCGGATCGAGGTACGGAATCAGGTAGGCCATGGACGTATCCCGCAGAAAATACCCCAACGACAGCACCACGAGTACGCCGGTACTCAACAGGGCATCGAGCTGCCACTCGGTGGCTTCGATGCGCACATATTCCGAACGGATTTGCAGCGCTTTCCGGCGGAAATACAACCAGAGCAAAAAACAGCCGATAATGGAGGCTATCAGATAAGGTAATGCAATGTCGAGCTCGACCAGCTTTCCGCCGCCGATGATGTCCATTACCGACGTCGCGAGCGAATACAAACAAAGGAAAATGATCACCGCCGATTGCAGCGTCATGGAAAACGGCTCGAATTGCGCGCGTCCGAAAGGCAGGTCGTCATCGTCGGGCTTACGGACGAAGTTGTTCACCAGCAGCGACACCCCCGACAGGCTGATCCCGACCATCGAAAAAAGGGCGTCGAAAATAATGGATTTGGAATCACCGGCTATACCGACGATAATGGCCCAGATCGTAAAAGCCGAACCGGTAATGATCGAAAGCTTGATCAGCCGTCGCTCCCTGAGCCGTTTTTGTCTCTCATTCATAAAGCCGGGCAAACGCAGGATACCACGCGATCGCTCTGAATAAGTTAGAAATACCTTTAACGGAAAGCAAGTTCCGGGAGAGGTATTACCATTTTGTAAAATAGCAGCGCTGCGGCCATCGCTCTGCCCTATTTCCAATCATTTTCCTGCACGACCAACGCCGAACTGGTCGCCCGCGCGTACCGGCTTGTTCCCCACAAACTGGACTTCCACCATTTTCTCGCTGGCCACATTATTATGAAACTCATCCTCCAACGTGGTGATGATTTTACGGGTTTTGACGTCAATCACCTCCCCGCTCGACGGGTATGCATACCGGCCGTCCATGCTGAATGTCACCCAGCCCGGCATATCCTGTACCGGGATCGTGGTGAGCTGCTGATAAGGCGGTTTTGCACTGAAAACGTGCATCCGCATATTGTGCCCGTCGCAGAGCCATAGTTCCGTCTCGTCGGGCGTGAGGCCAATGCCATGGCTGGGGTTACCATGCCGCCGCACAGGGCCGCGCTCCCACCCTTCTACTTCGATATGCGCAATTTTGGTACCCTTTTGAATGTCGCCTACCTCAAAGCCCAGCAGACTGTCGACCGTAATGTAAGCCCGCGATTCGTCGGCGGTGATGGTGAATGGCCGTACGTAATTGGCGAATGGGCCTACCTTCCGGGTGAGCTCATGTGTTTTCGGGTCGGCGATATGCAGCCAAGGGCTCGCGATGTCGCCCATGTACACCGCATTTCCCGAAGCACCGTAAATCGTATTATGTGCCCTTTTATGCACGGTGATCTTTTTGATAATATCCCCCGTTTCGCAACTGACCACATTCCAGAACCCTTTTTCGAGGGACGGCAGGTACATCGTGCGGCCGTCGGGCGAGATTGCCATCCGGTCGCAGCCGCCTTCAAATGCCTTTTCCCAAACGATCTTTTCTGTCGTAAGATCGATCCGTTGCAATCCTTCGATCGTGCTCACGAAAATGCTGTTCAGCGGCAGGCTCACCGCCACACCTTTCACATTGGAAGGCTTGCCATTCGGGTGCATACCGCGGGTAGCGATCCTTTTCACGAACCGGTGATGGTTGTCCATATCAAAAACCAGCAACCCGTGCCCGCCGTAACCGAGGTAATCCCTGATACCGGGCGTCGCTACGTACAGGTAGCGCTTCGCACCCGCGGATTTGCCTGCTTTAGGTGCCTGCTGCGCAATACCCGCGTGTGTGAGTGCGATTTGAAGTAAACTCAACCAGATACAGATCCTTTTCATATTTATCTGCAAAATTTATGAAACAGAGGGGAGCTTATAGCCATTATGGTATTCCTTGGCGATCAGCTTATTGGCATCATCATCCGTAAACTTCCCTTTTTCCTTATCCCAATAAATCTTCTTGCCCGTGCGGTAAGCGATGTTACCCATTTGCGAGAACACGGCGATGTCCGAACCCACCTGAATAGGCGCGTGCAGATCGATCATTTTTCTAGATTTGATTACTTCAATGAAATTCTGCGCGTGCAGATCGAGCCCGTTATCTACTGATTTTTGGAATGCCACGGCTTCCATACGCTTCCCTTCGGGAATCACCTCCCAGCCATCGCGGTTCAGTACCAGCGTTCCGTTGTTACCGATAAAGGCGATGCCGTGCCCGCGCGCATACGGACCGCCATCAATACCCATGGCATGCTCCCACTGGATGTTAAACTCGTCGAATTCGAATACGGTGGTGAGGGTATCGGGCGTTTCGGCGCCGGAATCCTGGTTGGCAAATTTGCCTCCGGCCGCCATAATGCTGTTGGGCGTGGCGGATTTCATTCCCAGCAATGCATAATCCAGCAAATGCACACCCCAGTCGGTCATCAACCCGCCCGCGTAATCCCAGAACCACCGGAAATTGAAGTGGAAGCGATTGGGGTTAAAGGGCCTGTTCTGCGCCGGACCGAGCCAGCTTTTATAGTCCACACCCGCAGGCGGAGTGCCGTCCGGCAGTTTACTGATCGGGTTCACCCACGCAAAGTAGCCCCACACTTTCACCAGCCTGATTTTCCCCAGCTTGCCGGAATGCACAAAATCGATCGCGTCGCGGAAGTGCTTCTGGCTGCGCTGCCACTGCCCCACCTGCACTACGCGATTGTAGCGCTGCTGAGCGGCTACCATCGCGCGGCATTCGGCAATAGAGTTGCCAATAGGTTTTTCTACATAAATATCCTTCCCCGCCTGGCAGGCTTCAACCATCATGAGGCAATGCCAATGGTCGGGCGTGCCTATCACCACGGCGTCGACGTCCTTATCAGCCAGCAGCTGCCGGTAATCACCATAAGTTTTCACTTTCGCTCCGCCCTTGGCCAATTCCGCGGCGCGCTTATCGAGCACATTTTTGTCTACGTCACAGAGTGCCACGCATTCCGTACCCGGATTTTTAAGAATGGCATTCAAGTCAGCCCAGCCCATTCCGTTAATACCAATGGCGCCGATGCGGATCTTGTCGGCAGCCGAAACCGGCGCGAAAGCAGAAACAGAAGAAGGTATAATGGCCGAAAGGCCGGCTCCTGCGGCGAGGGCGGAGGCAGTGCCAAGAAAGTCACGTCGTGAATGGCTCATAGGTCGGTTCAGGTTGGTTACTTTTTAAAAGTGACCCGCCAACCGATATTACCCATTGTGTGGCAAAGGAACGCCGGCGACGTCAAGCGTTATGTGTTCACGCCACCGGCAAAAGACATTAGAAGGGGTTACGTGGAGTTGTAATAATGCTGTGAATCAACCTGTCCAGCTCTTTCTCCATATCTTTCAGGCGAGCGAGAACGTCGATATCACGCGTCGCAGCGTAGGAATTTTGTAAATCCCTGACTTCCTTGATCCGAAGTGCAAAACTGAGGAGCGTCATGAGTTTGTTGAATTGGTGTTTCAGAATAGGATGGCAAAGTAAATGTGAATCCGGCGCTTGTACACCGGGGTTATGCGATTATAATAAAAATCTAATCCCTACTGTACGATAATGTCCTTTCGGGATATTCCGCTGTCTTTCCGGGCTAACCTGCTTCCAACCGGGGAAACTAATTTTGCATCATCCAAACACAGAAACACCTCGGCTGGACGGTTACTGAAATCAACCGGCCGCTATCAAGTCAATCACTTAAAACAGATTCGGATCATGAAAAAGAGCTTAATAGGAATCGTAGTTGCGATGGCAGTCTTTTTTACCGCTTGCAGCACGGGTTACAAGCATCTGAAAACTTCGAAGGAAACCGGCTTCTCAGTCCGGAATTACCAGACTTTCGACCTTCAATATACCTTCCCCGAGGGAGCCGACACGCTTGCGCCGCATTTCGCTGAAAGCAAGCAGCTGGCTACTAAAATCATCACGGGCGATATGGCGGAAAGAGGGCTCGTAAAAAGCGAGCGTCCCGAACTGATGGTGAACTTGTCGGTGCAATTGCAGGAAAAAACGCAGACACGCACCACCGACTTCCGGACGGACGGCCTGCCAAGATACATGGGCCAGCGACGCTACTCCTGGAAGAGCGAGGAGATTGAGGTAGGAAAGTACCAGGAGGGCACGCTGATCCTCGACATCATCGACACTAAAAACGACAAGCTCGTGTGGCGGAGCGGCGTGAAGGGCATTTTACCCGAGAATACCGCAAAAGCAGAAGCCGGCCTCACGGCGGCGGTCAACGAGCTGCTGGGTAAGCTGCAATAGCGCACTTCCCAGGGAATTCAGGCCCGGACACCCGATAGGTGCTCCGGGCTTTTTGCTTTTGCATATATTTATGCGTCGGTCGGCCCAAATCTCCCCGACCTGCATGGGTTATGCCTGCTTCAAAACCGCTTACGATCACGTACAAGAATGACGATCAATGGTTTGCCCAGATCGGCCCGCAGCTACATGCCACTTTGGATGACGACTCCCTCACCTTCGACAACGAAATCGGTAAAGGTGACTTCTACCGGGTAAATATCGATCAGGGGTTGCGCGTGAGGCGGGTAGTCGTTCAATTTCACAAACCGGTGATATTCAAACGAAAGATTACGCATGATCCTGGGTATTATGTACTTGTTTCAAACCTCAGCGAGCAGTACCTCGAAACCCGCACCGGTGAGCAGCAGTTCAACCTCGGCTATGGAACTGAAAACGGCCTGTATTTCAGCTCGCCCCAGCTCACAGCCTCCTACTCCTTCGAGCCTGGCGTGCAGTACCACCTTATTTTTATCGTACTGACCTACGAGAGGATCCATGATTTCATTTCACGCCAGCCCGAAACGCAGCAGCCGTTACTGCGTTCTTTCGCCGACGCCGACAAGCCGGTTTACCATGTCGAATGCCTCGATAGCTATTCGTTGAACCTGTTGAAAGAAATGGACAGGCAAATGCACGACAGGCGCGGGAACAACCTGCTCATTCATTCGCGCTGCCTGGAACTTTGTCATCATGTACTTCAAAAGGTCGAGGAACGAAGATCCCGGAAAGCTCAGGCGGCTCCTATACACCCGTTGGACGTACTGAAACTGAACGAGATCCGCCGCTCATTGCTGGAAGAATACCAACAACCCTGCCCGCCCCTGCACGCCGCGGCGCAACGAGCACTGATGTCGCCAACGAAGTTCAAAAACCTTTTCAAACAGCTGTTCGGGCACACCTATTATCAGTTCTACAAAAATGTGCGGATGCACAAGGCTCGCGAATTGCTGCTTACCGAAAAAATGAACGCTTCGGAAGTAGGTTATCTGCTTGGCTACAATAACCTGAGTAAATTTACCAAGGCATTCAAGGACGCATTCGCCGTGACGCCGGGCAGCGTGACGCCGCTCACTCCAACATTCAGCCCGCCTTCATCGATTTAAAACGCCGGTCGTCGATTAGGCTTTGAAAGCGACGCGAGAAGCACATTATGTTTGGAAAAAAGCCAAACTTGCCATGTTCACGTCTGTTCTCAAAGCCTTGCTCATACACCCCAACCCGCTTGAACGAGAAGCACTCACAGCCTGGTTCTGCCAACATATGCAGCTCGAAGTTATCGGCCGGGCGTGCTGCCCCGCCCAGCTTACGGACGTACCTCCCGACGCCACGCTCCTGGTCATCTTTGATTATGGCTCCGACAACCTTCCTGCAAAAATTGCAACCATCAATCAGAAAAACCCGCAATTGAAAATCCTTATTTACAGCACTGCACAGACCACTTCGCGTGTGCGGGAGCTCATATGCGCCGGAGTCCACGGCTGCCTCGACGTCACTTCCGACATTCACGAATCTTACGAAGCGGTCACGGCCATACGAAAAGGTCGGGTTTTCTACGGACAGCATATTATCGGCCGTCTCGTCAATGCATTTGAAACTGTGGCAGATTTAATGACCAAGCATCCGACACAAACTGCCCTCAGTACCCGCGAAAAGGAAATCCTGGCCCTCGTCGCCCGCGAGTACTCCACCTCCCGCATTGCCTCGAAATTGTTCATCAGCATTAAAACCGTCGAAACACACCGACGTAACCTTTTTCAGAAGTTGCAGGTAAAGAATGTGGTGGGGCTGACAAAAGCGGCGCTGCGGATGGGCGTGTTGGGATGAAGGTTGCTTGGTAACCAGGCTCGGCCGTTTGCACATTTGGGTCTCATAAGTAGCGACTTGGCAGAAAAATTTCCGTAAATTTGAATTAACATGTTCACCCCCCTTCCCATCAGAACAGGGCGCTTAGGGTGAACTTTTTGCATTTATAGGCATATGCTAAGAACACACTATTCAAAACCGGCCCTTAGTTTTTGCCAACAGATTCAACAACTCATTACCAGGGGACTTATCATAAAAGATTCCGGCAAGGCGCTCCATCTGCTCAAAAATATAAGCTACTATCGTTTAAGTGGATACTGGTATCCGCTTCTCGCTGATAAGAAAACACATTTGTTTAAGTCCGGCGCCAGATTTGAAGATGCTTTCAGGCTCTATTGTTTTGACCGCGAGCTCAGAGCCGTAATCATTTCCGAGCTTGAAAAAATAGAAATTGCCGTCCGGGCCAGAATCATTCATGTCCTTTCCGAAAACGCCGGTGCGTTTGGCTATTTAGACCCTAATATCTACAAGCACCCTCAAAAATTCCTGGACCTCATAGAACCAAAAGTATCGGAAGAGTTTTTACGGAGCGATGAGGAATTCATTCGCGCGTTTCGAATGAATTATCACAACAAACTTCCTCCCGCATGGATGGCAATCGAAATCATGTCATTTGGTACCCTATCTAAACTCTTCTCGCATTTGAAAGCTGGAAAAAATAAGCGGGAAATTGCCAATCATTTTGGACTTGCCGAAACTGTCTTTGAAAATTGGCTGCATTGTATGGTGTATCTTCGAAACATCTGCGCACATCATTCCTGACTTTGGAACCGCGCGCTTAGCATTAAACCGCAACTACCACAATCGCCCAAGCAAGCATATGTCCAGGTTAGAAATATCAAAAGTGATCGCACTTACTTTTCGTTGGTAATGATCCGGTACCTTCTTCAAACTGTGAGTCCGAAATCAAGCTTTGTACCAAGGCTCAAATCCTTGCTATTCAAATATGATCATGTCGACATCAGGGCAATGGGATTCCCGTCAAACTGGATGCAAGACCCCTTCTGGCAATAGCCAATAAAAAACCCGGAGCCAAGTATCAGCACCTTGGCGTCCGGGTAGAAATCAACAACAAAAAACCAAATCTCTCGACCGAAGCTAATAAGTATAGAAGGAGGTCGCCAAATTTTATAATCCTTCGGTAGGAATGGGATTTCTAACGGCAAAGGCGGTATATTGGTGCGATCCGCGACCTTGTTATGTATATGAAGAAAATCGCATTATTCATTGCCCTGGCCGTTGCCGGGGCCGCCTGCCGCCAGACATCCGAAAAGAAAACCGAGATCGCCGTCCGCGATACCACCATTACGGTCGAAAACTCTTTTACCGAGCTCTTTATCGACACCACTGCGCTGGCTTCCTACATTACCAAGCACTCCCTCGGCGATAGCCTGAATGCCAAGCTGCGCAGCTTCTACAACCATCGGAACTACCAGTATGCCTGGTTTTTCCCCGACGGGGTGGCCGAATTTGTCCCGATTTTCCAAAGCTTGCGGAACGATTACATTCATTATTCGGGCGACAGCACGCTATACAATCCTTCGCTGGACAAAACCATCGACTCACTTTCGCAGCTGAAAAAGATCAGCCCCAACAATGCGCTGGTGGTGGACGCAGAGCTTGCATTGACCGAGCAGTTTTTCCGCTATACCGACCTCGCCTACTCCGGCGACCACAAAATCAACACCCAGGAACTCAACTGGTTTATCCCCCGCCGGAAGTTGAATCCCGAGGTTTTCCTGGATTCACTTTTGAAAAACAAAGGGCAGAATGTGGCATCTTACGAACCTGTCAACAGACATTACAATCTACTGAAACAGAAAGTTTTGCAATATTACACACTTACTAAAAACGGAGAGCCGGATACAGTCGCTACCACGAAGAAATTCCGAGAAGGCGACCGCGATACGCTCCTCGTAGCCCTGAAAAACCGCCTGCACTTGCTCGGTGACCTTCCCGAACCCGACAGCACGCCGGCATTTGACTCCACGCTGACTAACGCTGTTAGGCATTTCCAACAGCGCGTGGGCCAAAAACAGACGGGTGTTACCGGTCCCGCATTCTTTAAGGAGCTGAATGTTCCTGTAACGAGCCGCATCCGTCAGATGCTGATCAATATGGAACGCATTCGCTGGATGCCGGCCGCACCTCCTACCGATTACATTCTCGTAAACATTCCCGAATTTACCCTGCATGCTTACGAAGATGGCAAATTGTCATTCGATATGGTGGTAGTAGTGGGTTCCGAAGCCAATAGTACTGTCATTTTTTCAGGTACATTAAATCAGATCGTTTTCAGCCCTTACTGGAATGTCCCGACGAGTATTCTGAAAAAGGAAGTTTTGCCCGGAATCAAAAAGAATCCGAATTATCTGGCACGACACAATATGGAGTGGAATGGTGGCTCGGTGAGGCAGAAACCGGGCAAATCCAACTCGCTGGGACTCGTAAAATTCCTGTTCCCGAACAGTTACAGCATTTATTTCCACGATACCCCCAGCAAAAGTCTCTTCAAGGAAAGTCAGCGGGCGTTCAGCCATGGATGCATCCGGCTTGCCGAACCTAAGAAAATGGCGGAATGGCTCCTGCGCCGCGACAGCACCTGGACGAACGAGAAAATTACCGAGGCAATGAATGCCGGAAAAGAGAAATATGTACGCCTCCGCGGCAAGAACGAGGTACCCGTTTTTATAGGCTATTTCACCTCCTGGGTGGATCAGCACGGCAATTTGCAGTTCCGCAAGGATGTATACGGACACGACCGCAAGATGGAAGAACGGTTGTTCGGCCCCGCCGAAATGCCCGTCGCCCAGGCTGTAACTCGCTGACATTTTGGAGCAAGTGCGCGCTCCGGGCACGGTTTTGGTCAACAAAATATCCGAAAGCAGAGGTTACCTGCAGGTAAGCGGGTGGCGGTTGATATTCTGGGAAAGCCGCCTTACCTTTGCTAACATCGTTAGGTAAATTTGGTATTACCATGGGAATCCTCGAACGAAAAATACGGCAAAAAGAAAATATGCGGACCAATATCCTGGCGGTAGCCATGCAATTGGTCAAAGAAGAAGGCTGGCAATCCCTGTCAATCAGGAAGATAGCCGATGCCATCGAATACAGCGTACCGGTAATCTATGATCACTTCGAAAATAAAGAAGCGATCCTCTTTGAACTTTCTATGGACGGTTTCCGGTTACTCGATAGATTACTGGAAAAAGACAAGCGCAAATATGCGGATCCGGAAGAGCGGCTAAGGGCCCACGCCGAAACTTACTGGAACTTTGCTTTCAAAAATCCCGAATACTATCAGCTCATGTACGGTTTGGGGATGCCTTGTTCAAGCCCGGGCAAAGCGAAGCCGGAATTCAACAGCTTTCGCGAACACATTGCCGAGGCGATTGAGGGAATCGTAAAAGATAATAAATCTTCAGATGAGGAAACTTGCTTCAAAATTTATGCGTTCTGGTCAGTACTGCACGGCCTGATTTCGATCGTAATGATGCGCTGCTCGGATATCGACGACTCTCAAATGAACAAAAAAGTAATGGACGACACTGTTAACGCCTTCATCAAAAACCTGTAATTTTTTTTCCTTTTTGGTTAACACCGTTAGTATTAATAACTTCACTACCTATTCACAAACAACTGATTATCACCGCAAAAAGTCCACATCCATGAAAACCGTTCAACTAAAAAAAGCAAAAGGGCTAGCCGCATTCCTGCTACTAGCCGCGGGGTCCGCAGCCATATATAGCTGTGGTTCATCCACCGCCAATGCACCCGCTTCGGCACCGCCCGCTCAGGCGTTGCCGGTTATCACCGTTAGCGATCACGAAGTAACCGCGCACCGTGAATTTACCGCCTCCATCCAGGGCAGCCGTGATATCGAGATCCGCCCGCAAGTGGATGGCTACCTCGACCGCATCTCCGTAGACGAAGGCGCGTACGTACGCAAGGGACAAGTCCTCTTCCACATCGACGCCCGCCCATATACCGAGCAGCTCAACACAGCGAAAGCCAGTCTGCAATCGGCGAAGGCTGCGTTGGAAAGCGCATCGATCAACGTTGAAAAGCTCACGCCGCTGGTAGCCAACAAAGTAGTTTCCGATGTTCAGCTGAAAACCGCGAAAGCGGCATACGACGCGGCAAAGGCCAATGTTGCACAAGCACAGGCAGCTGTCGACGCAGCGAAAATCAACGTAGGTTATACTTCGGTAACGGCCCCGGCCGATGGTTATATCGGGATTATCCCTTTCAAAACCGGTAGCCTCGTGGGCAAGAACAACGTGGAGGCTTTGACAGTCCTCTCGGAAACGAAAGACATCCACGTGTACTTCTCCATGAGCGAGCTCGACTTCCTGGATTTCAAGCAGGAATTTGAAGGAAACACCATCGAGCAGAAGATCAAGCATATACCGGCGGTTGAACTCGTATTGGCCGACAACAGCATTTATCCTCAAAAAGGAAAAGTGGAAGTCGTTGAAGGACAATTCGATAAAACCATGGGCGCGATCAACTTCCGTGCCACGTTCCCGAATGGCAACGGCTTGCTTCGCTCGGGTAATACGGGCAGGATCCGCATTCCGCGCCAGCTGGCGAAATCGGTGCTGATACCGCAGGAAGCCACTTTCGAATTGCAGGACAAAGTGCTGGTTTACACCGTACTCGACAGCAACAAGGTGGAAGGCCGCCCTGTGACGGTCGCCGATCGCAGCGGACGCTACTACCTGATTTCGAAAGGCTTGAAACCCGGAGAGAAGATCGTATACTCAGGACTTGACAGGTTGCGCGACGGAATGGCCATTGCACCGCAGAAAATGTCGATGGACAGTCTGCTGCACGCCAATCCGATCTGACCAGCCGGGTGTAAAAGGTTCACGAATTCCACACCAATGAGCAGAGCACCATCGCATTACCAAATGCGGTGGACCGCTCCCGCTTTGCCAAAACACTCGATCATGAGCCCCGTGAACGGGGACAAATTCCAATAATATGTTTCAGAAATTTATAGAAAGGCCCGTCCTTTCGACGGTAATATCCATCCTGATATTGCTCCTGGGGATCATATCGCTCACTACGCTGCCGATAACGAAATTCCCCGACATCGCGCCGCCGACGGTCCAGGTGACCGCCGTATATCCGGGAGCGAACGCAGAAGTAGTTGCCCGCGCAGTGGCGACACCCATCGAAGAAGCCGTGAACGGGGTTGAGAACATGACTTACATGACGTCGTCGTCCAACAACGATGGTACCATGGCGCTCAACGTGTATTTCAAACAGGGCACCGACCCGGATATCGCGGCCGTAAACGTGCAAAACCGCGTTTCCAAAGCGGTAAGCCAGATTCCGCAAGAGGTTGTTCAAGCCGGTATCTCTACGCAAAAGCAACAAAACTCGATCATCATGTTCGTGGCGCTTTCGAGCGAGGACAGCACTTACGACGAGACGTTCCTTTTGAACTATATTAAAATTAACCTGGTACCTCAGCTGCAACGTATACCGGGGGTCGGTCAGGCGCAGCCATTCGGTACGCGCGATTATTCAATGCGTATCTGGCTTAAACCGGACCGCCTCGCAGCTTATGGATTATCGCCTCAGGAAGTAACAGGTGCCATTCGTGAGCAAAGCCTTGAAGCGGCCCCGGGTCGTTTGGGTGAAGCGAGTAAAGAGGTTTTTGAATATGTTTTGAAATACAAAGGAAAACTCACGCAAAACAAAGAATATGAGGACATTATCATCAAAGCCAACAGCGATGGCTCGGTGATCCGCCTCAAAGACGTAGCGCGGGTTGAATTCGGTTCTTATACCTACTCTTCGAATGGTAAACTGAATGGCAATGCATCGTCCGGTGTGGCTGTGTTCCAGACTGCCGGTACCAATGCGAACGACATTCTGATCCAGGCGGAGAAACTGGTCGAAGATTTTTCCAAAACATTGCCAAAAGGCCTGAAAACGACCATCATGTACAACTCGAAGGACTTCCTCGACGAGTCGATCAACCAGGTACGTTCAACACTTTTCGAGGCATTCATCCTCGTGTTTATCGTCGTGTTCATCTTCTTGCAGGACTTCCGCTCGACCTTGATCCCGGCCATCGCTGTTCCGGTGGCGATCATCGGTACGTTCTTCTTCATGCAGCTTTTCGGCTTCACGATCAACTTCCTGACGCTCTTTGCATTGGTACTCGCGATCGGTATCGTGGTGGATGACGCCATTGTGGTCGTCGAGGCGGTGCACTCGAAGATGGAGCGAACGAACCTGGCTGCCAAACCGGCTACAATCGAATCAATGAACGAGATTTCGGGCGCGATCATTTCGATCACCCTCGTGATGGCCGCGGTGTTCGTGCCGGTCGGTTTCATGCAGGGCCCGGCAGGGGTATTCTACCGACAGTTTGCATTTACATTAGCCATAGCCATTTTGATTTCCGCGCTGAACGCGTTGACGCTCAGCCCTGCGCTAACCGCGCTTTTCCTGAAAAATCCGCATGCCGAAGAAGGCCATGGCGGCAAACGGAAAGGTTTCAGTGCACGCTTCTTTGCCGCATTCAATGCAGGTTTTGAATCGATGACCGGCCGTTATGTAAAAAGCCTTCAATTCCTGATTCGCCAGAAATGGGTAACCATCATCGGGCTGATCGTGATCTCGGGAACGACCTTCTGGCTGACCAAAACCACGCCTACCGGTTTTATTCCTACCGAAGACCAGGGCTTCCTCCTGTACGCGCTCAACACGCCTCCGGGCAGCTCGCTCGACCGTACGTCGAAAGCGATGGCGCAGGTGGACAGCATCGTGAAAAAGTCGCCTATCGCCGATCAGCGCTACATTGTGGAGGGTATGAACATCATTTCGAACTCCAACGCGTCGCCTTACGGTGTAGGATTTATCCGCATGAAACCGAAGGAACAACGCGGCGAGGTGCAGGATTTCAACCAGATCGTGGGTATGATGTCGCAGCAGGTACGGTCGGTGAACGACGCGAATGCGTTCTTCTTCACCTTCCCTACCGTGGATGGTTTCGGTAACGTCAGTGGTTTCGAATTTATGCTCCAAGACCGTGGAAACGGTTCCCTGGAAAAGCTCAGCAATACAACCAATGCATTCATCGGCGCATTGATGCAGCGTCCGGAGATCGCCTATGCGTTCACCACGTTCGCAACCGGTAACCCGCAATTCCAGTTAGAAGTAGATAATGCCAAAGCGAAACAATTGAATGTACCGGTCAACGAATTGCTGCAAACGCTGCAAATCTATTATGGTTCGAGCTTCGTGTCGGATTTCAACCGGTTTGGAAAATACTACCGCGTGATGGCGCAGGCTGATCCGACCTACCGTAAAGATCCGCAATCGCTGGATGGTATTTATGTTAAAAACACCGAAGGCGAAATGGTACCGGCCAACCAGCTCGTAAGGCTGAAACGCGTATTCGGACCAGAAACCGTAACCCGCAACAACCTGTACAATGCGGTGATGATCAACGGAACTCCGAAACCGGGTTACAGTACCGGTGACGCCATCCGCGCCGTGCAGGAAACCGCTGAAAAGGTGCTGCCGAACAACTACAAAACCGAATGGACCGGTATGACGCGTGAGGAAATTAACTCCGGCTCGCAGATCATCCTGATCTTCGTATTGAGCCTCGTGTTCGTGTACTTCCTGCTCGCCGCACAGTACGAAAGCTACATCCTGCCGCTGGCCGTGATCCTTACGATTCCGCTGGGCGTATTCGGGTCGATGGTATTCATCAACTGGATGGGCATTGAAAACAATATCTACGTGCAGGTCGGTTTGATCATGCTCGTGGGCTTGCTCGCCAAAAACGCGATCCTGATCATCGAATACGCCGTGCAGCGACGCGAGGCCGGCATGAGCATTGTCGAATCGGCATTGGAAGCTTCACGCCTGCGTCTGCGCCCGATCCTGATGACCTCGTTCGCATTCATCGTCGGTCTCTTGCCGCTGATGCGCGCTACCGGTGGTTCAGCATTAGGGAACCGTTCGATCGGTACCGGTGCGGTAGGCGGAATGCTCACGGGCGTAATCTTCGGGGTGTTCGTAATCCCGGTATTGTACGTGATCTTCCAGTATTTGCAGGAAAAAGTCGTCAAAAAACCGGCTAAGCCGGAACTGGTTGAAGCAGAACTCCCATAGTGGCGCCTGCTTCGGCCCCAACAAGCGATGACTATTTTATTTAAGATTAACATCATGAAAAATACATTCAGATTAACGCAAATACCCGTTCTGATTACGTTGGTAACCCTGCTTGCCTCTTGCAAGGTGAGCAAGGATTACCAGCGCCCGGAACTGGCACTGCCCACCGAATACCGCAGCGTGCCTTTCGGCGACACCGCTACCATTGCGGATATGGGCTGGAAGGAATTCTTCCCCGATACGACGCTGCAACGGCTTATCGAGCGCGGCATTACCTATAATTATGACCTGCAAATCGCGCTGAAACGCATCGACATTGCGCAGCAGCAGGTGAAACAGGCCAAAATGCTGCAACTCCCCCGCCTGGACCTGCGCATTGCAGGCACGTACAACCGCCCTTCGAGCAATAGTTTGAACGGGATCAGCGCGAGCAGCTTCCTCGGTGCGAAACACATCGAAAACTACATTGCAGCGGTAGACCTGTCATGGGAAGCCGATATCTGGGGCAAGATCCGTCGCCAGCAGCAGGCAACTATGGGCCAGTACCTGCAAACCTATGAAGCGACCAAAGCCGTACAAACGCGCCTGGTAGCCGACATTGCAAGAGGGTTCTTCAACCTGCTTATGCTCGACAAACAGCTCGAAGTAGCCAAACACAACCTCGAACTGAGCAACAATACCTTAAAATTGACCACCCTGCTGAAAGACGCCGGCGAAGTAACGTCGCTCTCGGTACAGCAATCGGAAGCGCAGCGCGAGGCCATTGCGTTGCTTATTCCACAACTCGAACAGGACATTACCATTCAGGAAAATGCATTGCAAGTCCTGACCGGCCAAATGCCCAATGCGATCGATCGCAAGGTAAAACTCGCGGATTTCAAAGCGAACGACAGCCTCGCCACCGGCGTTCCGGCAGCATTGGTAAGTCGTCGCCCGGATGTGCGCGCAGCCGAAATGTCGGTGCTCATAGCGAACGCCCAACTAGGTGTAGCCCAGGCGAGCATGTACCCATCGCTCATTATTTCCGCAAGCGGGGGTATCGAATCGTTCAAATCGAGCAACTGGTTCAACATTCCGGGTTCGTTGTTCGGCATCGCGGCAGGTACCATTGCCCGGCCCATTTTCGCCAGACGCCAGTTGAAAACCAACCTGGAAGTAGCCAAAATCGAACGGGAACAATCGGTACTCGAATTCCGCCAGTCGGTTTTGAATGCGGTGGGTGAAGTTTCCAACTCACTGGTTCAGACCCAGAAGTTGAAAGAACAGGAAGCCATCGCCAGCAATCAGGTGAACATCCTTACTCAGGCCATTTCGAATGCGCAGCTCCTTTACCAGAGCGATATGGCCAACTACCTGGAAGTGATCACGGCGCAAGGCAATGCATTGCAGGCCGAGCTCAACCTCGCATTTATCCGCAGCCAGTCGCTCGTAGCGCGCGTAGACCTCTACCGCAGTCTGGGCGGCGGCTGGAAATAAGCATTCCAATCAGACCTACATACACTATGGTTAGCGTCTTTGTTAAGTGTAGTTAAGCACAAAAAGCCGTTGGACTCGATCCGACGGCTTTTGTATTTTACACTAAATGTCTTTCAGAGCTTCGTAAATGATTCGGTACTATCACCCACACCCATGATCACGCGTGTAGCGATATTGATAAACAATCCATGCTCCACGACGCCGACAATGCGGGTTAGCTGGTCAGCCAGTCCAGCCGGATCTTGTATCAGCCCGAAATCCCCGTCGATCAGCACATTACCCTGCTCGGTAATCAATGGCTTGCCATCCACCTCCCGGATTTTACCTGTCCCGTTTAACTTCTTAATCTGAGCCAACACATAGTTCTGCGCGTAAGGAATCACTTCAACAGGCACTGTAAACTTGCCCAGGAACTCGACTTTTTTGGTAGAATCCGTGATAATAATTTCCTGCTTCGAGAGCGAAGCGACTACCTTCTCTTTCAGTAAAAAACTGCCGCCGCCCTTGATCAGCTGCAAATCGGCAGTAAACTCATCGGCGCCATCGATCGTAATATCGATCGAATCCACGTCTTCGATTTTCAGCAAAGGAATATTCAACGACTCGGCCAGTTCACGCGTCTTTTCGGAAGTGGGTACACCTTTGATATCCAGCCCATTTTTCACCAATTCCCCGATTTCGGCAATGGCAATATAAGCCGAGCTGCCGGAGCCGAGGCCCACGATCTGGCCAGTGGAAAGGTATTTGACCGCCTCTTTCGCGGCTAGTATTTTTTCGTTTTTCAGGTCTTTCATTTTTGATTCTAAATTCTGATGATCCGCTTCTTCCCGGCCCGTCAATCTGAGAATGTTTCCCAAATTAGCATCAGACCAAGCACTATGCTAAGAATAGCTGAAAACACAAGTTTGGGAGTACTATTTACAAAGCTCCGATCTTGCCTGAATAATTTGCTCGCTCCGATCCCCCTATCCACAAAAGCCATTCACGCGGCAAGGTTTTTGCATAGTAACCAGCAAAGGAAGACCTTTTGCTGGTTACCAGAACGTATTTTCAGATAAACCACTCATAACAACAGCCTTATGCCCAAATATATGCTTACCATGTCTGCGAAAAAAGATGGGGTAATTTTAACCAACTCGTACAGTTTCGAAGCAAAAAGACTTTTCTCCGAAGAGACGCTGATCAGCGATTTTCGGGAATTTTATCCGGGTCACGAAGATATTCGTGTAATGTCCTACATCGAAATTGCGTCCGATCTTCGGATGAGGCCCATCATCGATAATTCGCCGATCCTGAGCAAGCTGGCTTACGCGTGAGGCAGTGGCCGGAAAATGATCAATGCGGCAAAGGTACCTTTCACCATTTCCCGCGCTCATATTGCACCGGCCACGCAATGCTTTCTTTCAAATCCCGCGCCGCTTCCAGCGGGAAGTAGGGATTCCGCAAAATCTCCCGTGCCATGATCACCATATCCGCGTCGCCATTCACGAGAATGGTCTCCGCCTGGATCGAATTGGTGATCATGCCCACTGTACCCGTCAAAATTCCGGTTTCGCGTTTAATGCGCGAGGCGAATGGCAATTGGTAAGCCGGACCGACCGGAATTTGTTGATGCGCCGCCAATCCACCGGTCGACACGTCGATCAGGTCTATCCCTTTTTCTTTGAGAATATGTGCGAGTTGCACCGATTCATCGGCATTCCAACCGCCTTCGGCCCAGTCCGTAGCAGAAATGCGGGTGAATAGCGGAAGATCTGCTGGCCATACTGTTTGGATACCCTCGATAATGCGCAGCAGCAGGCGAATGCGGTTCTCAAAACTCCCGCCATATTCGTCGGTGCGGTGGTTACTGAGCGGCGACAGGAACTGGTGCACCAGGTAACCGTGCGCCGCGTGGATTTCGATTACTTTGAAACCAGCCTGCAATGCGCGTTTGGCCGCTGCGGTAAAATCGGAAACAACTTTATCGATGCCGGCCAGGTCTAACGCAACAGGTTTTGGGTAGGTACCGGAAAATGGAACAGCCGATGGCGCTACTGTCTGCCATCCTCCCTGGCTTTGAGGCACTTCGGCGCGACCTTTCCAGGGAACTGCCGTGCTGGCCTTCCTGCCCGCGTGCGCTAGCTGCACACCCGGCACGCATCCCTGCGCGCTGATGAATGCGGTGATTTGCGAAAGTTTTTCGATATGCTCGTCCTTCCAGATACCCAGATCCTCGGACGAAATCCGGCCCTCGGGCGACACGCCGGTCGCTTCTGTGATGATCAGCCCCGCTCCACCCACAGCGCGACTGCCCAGGTGGACGAGGTGCCAGTCGGTGGCGAAACCATCGACGGACGAGTACTGGCACATGGGTGAAACGACAATCCGGTTTTTAAACTGGACACTTTTAATAGTAACAGGTGAAAATAGCTTTGACATGTCTGCAAGATTAGATTGGCCTAATATAGGATATCAACCCACATTATCCTGCAAACGTGCGATATTCCTGAACAGGATTGCCTTGTCGGATTCCGAATGCGCGAGCTTGATCGCCGTTTCATAATGCGCCGCAGCCTGCGCAGTGTCGATGCCGGTGTATAGATTCCCGAGCAGCGAATAATAGAAATGGTTGCCGGTGAGGTTCAAATGCAGCGCTTCGGCGATCGCGGCTTCCTTTCCGTGCACTTTGGCGAGGGCATAAATGCGGTTCAACGCGGCAACGGGCGAATATTCAATGGCCAGTAAATGATCGTACAAATCAAGAATACCCTCCCACTTTTCCGGCGAATCTTCCTTGTAGGTATGCCAATATGCAATGCCGGCTTCGAGGTGATAGCGGCTGAGTTTTTCACCGGTGGAAGCCCGACTGAGGTAATAGGTCCCTCGCTCGATCAGCTCCCGGTTCCAGAGCGATTCGTCCTGGTCTTCATACAATACCATTTCGCCATTCTGGTTCGTACGGGCTTCGAAACGCGACGAATGGAAGCACATCAGCGACAATAATGCACTCACCTCGGGGCGGTCGGTGAGTTCGTTTTCCATTAAAAGGAAATTGAGCCGCATCGCCTCCGCGCAAAGTTCCTTGCGTAATGTGGTATTCTGGGAAATGGAATAGTAGCCTTCGGAATAGAGCAGATAAATGGTCGTCAATACGGTTTCCAGCCGCGCACCGATCTCGGTCACGTTGGGCTGTGCGATGCTGATATTCCCTTCTTTCAGCTTCTCCTTCGCACGCTGGATGCGCTTGTAGACAACTTCCTTATTGAGCAAAAACGCATCCGCGATCTCCTGCACGCCAAAGCCGCAAAGCAGGTTCAGCGCGAGCGCTACCTGCGAATCGGCCGGGATCAACGGGTTGCAAACCGCGAAAATCATTGCCAGCTGGCTGTCCGTGATATTCCTGGGCGACATATCGATCTCTATTTCCGCCTCTTCGTCCGATGCATGGCGAATCTCCGCCGCCACTTTTTGTTCAAACAGCGAATTGCGTTTCAAATGATTTTTCGTCCGGTTTTTGGCCACGGTGTACAGCCACGCGGCCGGGTTTTCAGGAACGCCCTTGATGGCCCAGGTTTCGGCAGCGGCCAGAAATGTGTCGCTCGCAATGTCCTCTGCAATCTCGACGTGCTCTATCCCGAAAAGGTAGCACAGCACGGCAACCAGCTTGCGGTATTCGGTCCTGAAAAGGTGTGGCAGCAGCTCTTTTTCCTCCATGAAAGTAAGGTCCGGCGGGAAAGCCGGACCTCGCAAATATCAAAAAGGATCCGCAAACTGCAATCAGAGCGCCTTCCGGATTTCCACATTCCCACCAAATTCCAGGATCGGTACCGTTTTCGCGAGCTCGGCCGCCTCGTCATAATCCGTCGCGCGGATGATCACGGCCCCGCCGATCGTCTCCTTGATTTCGGCATACGGGCCATTAAGCACCGTCTTCTGAGCATTCACCACCAGGCCTTCCCTGTCCCACCGCCTGCGGACGACGATGCGGCCTTCAGCATTCATTTTATCGTACCACGCATGCCACTTCTCGAAATGCGCCTGCAACTGCTCTGGAGACGGCTGATTTTCCTTATTCGTGAAATCGGCCCGGAATACCAACAAGAATTCATCCATAATGCGGTAATGTTTTTTAAAGTGTCTGATGTGTCTGAATGCGAAAGCTAATCAGTTTTGGGCAAAATCAACCGAACTGGCCGACACGGTAAGTTCCGATTCCCGCGGGGAATGCGATGTTGATGCTGTTCCAGCTTCTGATCGCCGAAACCACCATCGTCAGGTCCACAATTTCCTCTTCGGTAAATTGCGATGCAACTACGCTGTACACTTCGTCGGTTACGTGCAGGGCATTCACAGCTTCGGCCCATGTAAACGCAGCGCGCTCGCGGTCGGTATAGTAGGGTGCTTCCCGCCATGCGCTCATGCCGTACAGGCGTTGCTCGGTTTCGCCCATCGCCCGCAGCTCTTTGGAATGCATATCCAGGCAATACGCGCAGCCATTGATCTGAGATACGCGAAAGTCGATCAGCTCCACCAACTGGCGGCCGAGCGTTGATTTTTTGATATAGCCATTCAGGTTAAAAAGTGGTTTCGCTGCATTTTGTCCTTTTTCGAAGAAATTAAGTCTGGTTTCCATTTTTTGAGATTTTTTTGAGTTAAAAAACCTAATGACAACCGGGTTTTCAGATCTGGACAGGAATTGGGAAAAATTTTAAAAAAAATCTCCGGCCGTTAACGCAGCCGGAGAAAGCAATTCACAATCAATTATTTAAATCACAAAATAGCAATGCGCTGTTTTTGCACCAATCCATTCTTCCTCGTAATCTGAACCTGGTAACTACCCGCAGCCAAGCCTTTCACCGGAACGGCATCGGGTACCCTGGCAGCCTCATACACCTTCCTGCCTTCCGTATTGATAATCCTGAACAAGACAATTTCTTTGCTATTTTCAATAATCAGCACATCTGAAACCGGATTTGGATAGACAGACGCGGGAGCTTTGCCATCAAATCTGAGACTCGCAATCTGGCTGTAAGAATAGGAACCATCCAGGTCTTTCATTTTAAGGCGATAATAATTCTGCCCATTCGCGGGAGTCGGATGTACCCATTGATAATGCACCACGGCGTTACTTTCACCGGTCGCGTCCTGCTCCCCAGCTTTGTACCAGGCCCGGGCATCGAGGCTATGCTCCACTTCAAAAACAGCGGCATCGCGTTCCTCGGTCGTGGTCCATCGCAAAATAGCAGTTCCAGCCTCCGCATCAGCCGTAAAACGGGAAAGCGTCACCGGCAGTGCGGAACAGCCCACCTGAACCGCAGCCTGGCTATCGCAGCCGGCACCATTTCCACTAATGGTGGCCGTGTTGGTATTCACAAAATCACACACGGCGGCAATGGAGCAGCTGGTCAATAGAGCATTACCCCTGATCACCAACCCGCCTAATGTAAGGGCGGCCACCCTTTCGTTGGCGCTCGTCCGTCCGGCATTCGTACCCGTGCCCAGGCCCGAAAGGCTTGTCAATGCCGGGTTATCGCTGATCTGCAACCAGCCGACGTTGGTAAGGCCATCTAATCCCGACAAATCGGTCAGCAACGCATTGCCGCGAATGATAAAATTGGTTGCCGAAAGGAGGTTGTGCAATCCCGTGAGGCTGGTAAGACTGTTGTTACTGCCTATCACAAGCCAGTAAACAGACCTCACGTTTTCCAATCCGGATAAGTCGGGCAAACGGTCGTTGTTACCTATGTACGCCTCACTTAGATAATTGAGGCTCGTCAGGCCATTCAGGCTCGTCAGGTTTTTGTTATAAGTGACATGCATCTGGTAGCTGACTGACGTCAGTTTCTCCAATCCCGAGAGATCCGTCAATGCATCGTTTTCCCCGATATTAATCCGGCTAACAGCGTTTAGTTTCGTAAGTCCATTCAGGCTCGCCAGGCTCTTGTTCGAACCTATCGCCAAAATATCGCTTACCGTTTCCAGGCTGCCCAATCCAGACAAACTTTTCAGTGAGTCGTTGTTGGTAATGTAAAATGTATTGGCATTGACCAGGCTATCCAAGCCTTTCAGATTGACCAGCCCCTTATTGTACCGGATGTGAGTCGTCCCCCAGATCGACTTCAATTTCTCCAACCCGGTCAGATCGGTCAGCAGGTCATTATAGTATATCAGCAGATGCTGCGCCGTAGCCAGGTTCCTCAGTCCGTTGAGGCTGGAAAGAGCCGGATTGTTTTGGATGGTCAGCTTCCCATTCATTGTTTCGATATTCTGCAAAGGGCTGAGATCTGTAATGTCCGTCCCTGAAACAGTAATATCTCCACTAATCGTCTTACAGGAAGAGCTGAATGAGTTAACCGCCGCTTGGGAGTTCAGGCGCAGATCTGTAAAGGAGCATGTTTGGGCTTTCAGCGCGGAAAAAGCGAGGGAAATGAGCAGGCAAACCTGCAAAAACTTGCATAGAGCTGTTTTCATGAGTAGTAATGATTAACGTTGAGAATATGGAGTATGAATATAGCTGATTGATTAGGGAATATCCATTATCAAATAGTAAAATTTCCAGTTGTAAAAAAAACGCACAAATAATAAAAGATAAAAAACTCTTTTATTTACAATCACCTATTATCTTTGCACCAGGTAAGCGGCGAAATGCCTGAATCAACCCATGGGAATATTCTCAAAAACATGCGAGTATGCGATGCGGGCGGTGTTTTACATTGCTCAAAAGTCGGAGGAAGGCCAGAAGGTCGGCATCCGCGAAATCGCCGTGCATATCAACTCACCTGAACCATTCCTGGCCAAAATCCTGCAAAAGCTGAGTAAAGACGGGCTTATCCTGTCCTCGAAAGGTCCCAATGGGGGGTTTTATGTGGATTCCGGAGGTTTGCAGCGTCCCCTGGCCGACATTGTACAAGCCATTGAAGGCGACAGCATTTTCACCGGCTGCGGAATGGGCCTCAGCTATTGCTCGGAGGCCAATCCGTGCCCGCTGCACAACGATTTCAAGAACATCAGGAGCCAGATTGTGGTCATGCTGCAAAACACTTCCATCGGCAAGTTCAACGAAGGGCTCCTCACCGGGCAGCTTACCCTGAACAAGTAATATTTTTTTACCCAAATAAAGGACAAAAATGTCCTTTATTTTAAACTTCAAATTCATGTCCCCACTACAAAAAGAACTCGTAAAAGCCACAGTACCCATCCTGAAAGAACACGGCGTGCTGCTTACGACCCACTTTTACAACCGGATGTTCACGCATAACCCGGAGTTGAAGCACCTTTTCAACATGGGTAACCAGCAAAACAAACGCCAGCAAACCGCCCTCGCCATGGCCGTATTGGCCTATGCGGAGCATATCGAAGATCCGTCGGTGCTGCTACCGGTCGTCGACACGATCGGGCACAAGCATGCGAGCCTGCACATACGTCCGGAGCATTACGCGATCGTGGGCCGGCACCTCATCGCCTCCATTGCCGAAGTACTCGGCGAGGCGGCGACGCCCGAGCTGCTCGACGCCTGGACGGTCGCCTACAATCAACTGGCGGCATTAATGAGCGGCCACGAGCAAAAGCTGTACGACGAAAAAGTGAGCCTGCCGGGCGGCTGGTCGGGCTGGCGGCCATTTGTGGTGCGCAAAAAAGTAAAGGAGTCGGATGAGATCACTTCCTTTTACCTCCACCCCGTCGATGGCGGCGCGGTGGCAGATTTCAAACCGGGTCAGTACATCAGCATTCGCTTGTTCCTGCCCGAAATCAACCTGCAACAGCCGCGGCAATACAGCCTTTCGAGCGCGCCGAATGGCGAGTACTACCGCATTTCCGTGAAACGTGAAGCCGGAAGCCGGCACCCCGACGGCATGATCAGCAACCGCCTGCACGATTTCGTCGAACCCGGCGACATCGTCGACCTCTCAGCGCCATCCGGCAATTTCACGTTGCAGGCCGAGGACGGAACACCACAGGTATTTATCAGCGGGGGCGTGGGCCAGACCCCATTAATCTCCATGCTCGAAACCCTCGTACGCACCGACGCGACCGCGCCCATCACGTGGGTACATGGGTGCCGCAACGAACAGGTTCATGCCTTCAAGGCCGACTTGCATGCCATTTCCGAAGCCGTGGCCAACGTCGAAAAACATTTCTTCTACGATTCCGCCGAAAAGCTGGCCGCGAACGAATACCTCGGCTGGGTATCCCTCGATCAGCTTCCCGCAGAGGCGCTGCGTCCCGACGCCAAATACTACATCTGCGGCCCCGGCCCGTTCATCCGCCAGCATTACCGCTACCTGATCGACCGCGGCATCGAGCAATCGAATATCCATTTTGAAGAATTCGGGCCGCTTTCGTTGTCGGTTAACTAATCAACAAAGGGAGGCGGCCCCCTCCCGCCTCCCCCACGCTATCCACGCGGCAAGTGCGCCGAAAACAATGTTGAACACCGGCGATTCGCCCCTCGAAAGGTGAAATACCATGGCACAAACCATGAGCAAGACCACGCCCGCTGCCGCGAAAAAGGTTAACCCAGGCCGGATGTTAGTCCACGCGGGTAGTATCAGGCCGATGCCTGCCAGCAAATCGGCAATGCCTGTCAGCTTCACCAGCAGCGGCGGTACCTGCCCCGTCCACGGCCACGTGGCTGAAAGTGCTTCTGCAGGTTGAAACAGTTTCATCCACGCAGCCCAAACGAGCGTAACCGATAACAGTACCTGCGTCAGCCACAATGCGGTATGCAGCCACCTCGAAAATTTCCTGATTGCCATAAAAATGATATTTTGTGAGGAAGCAAAAGTATTTACCTTCGCTATCCGTTCGATAGTACTTTCCCGATCGGACAGTACTATCCAATCGGGTAGTAACAGAGAAACCGACATTTATCCAATATTTGAAAATGCTGACAGGAAACGGCTGCCCCAAAACTGCCTTATCGATCCGCGACGCGCTCGAAGCGCTGGAAGGGCGATGGAAATTGCTGATACTCTTCGCACTGTCATCCGGGCCCAGGCGATTTAAACAGCTCTCCGCCGAAGTCAGCGGCATTACCGACAAGGTTTTATCCAAAGAACTGAAAGCATTGGAAATGAACCAGCTGATCAATCGGCGGGTTTTCGATACTTTCCCGCCGACCGTCGAATATTCCATCACCGAGCATGGAGCCTCGCTCGAAAAGGTGCTGGAAGAATTGCATTACTGGGGTTTGGCACACCGGGCGAAGATTATTGGTTAGCAAATAAAGAGGCGTTCACGAGCTACCCGCGAACGCCTTTTGCCTTATCTCTAAACCCTGTTTACGAGTCTGGCACACCGCCTTTAAATCAATACAACTACCTAATTATCAATATCTTACGAGAAATTAAAGAACCATCCGCTTTTGTGATGATCAGAAAGTAAGCACCTTCGGCGAATTGGGTCACATCTACAAATGACTGGAACCCGTTCGATTGATACACTACCGACCCGGCTGCTGTGAGGATTTTTAAATTCTGCACCTGCCCCTTGTCTTTGAAGTCGATATTTAACCGGTTGGAAACGGGATTAGGATAAATCGTGGCAAGTTCCAATGCCTCCCCCTCATCCAAATGCATCGGTTTCTTTTGGATCGTCCCGGACAAATCATTCGCCACTTCTTCCGGCACGGGTGCCGTGCTATTGCCCATCAGGTAAGCCGGCAAATACCGCCATGGCCCGTACGACTGTCCGGTCAATGCCAAAACAGGATCATACTTAACCCGCACCCGCACCTTCGTGCCCGGCCCTTGCTTGTCAATCACATTTTTCAGTTCCAAACCAGCCGTCCCCAGGTTGGAATAGGCATTTTGCGAGCCCGTTGATTGCGTGCTGTTGGTGATGCGGTTGTTACTGCCTTTGGAAAAGCCCTGCCCTGTTGGCCGGGTTTCCCAGACTAGCTTGCCTTTGTTTCGGCCGGTGAAGGATTTAGAGAACAGGCCTGCGCCGAAATTATTTTGCGGGAATTGGGCGTGGTTGATGGGGGTGGTGAGCTCGGTGTTGTAGAGGCGGAGGTTGTTGCGGGTACCACCCAACGGGTTTCCATAGTACAAAAACACAGCGTCCTTATCGTTTTGAGCTGGATCGAAGTTGGGTGCTGAAGTTATTATGTCGGAGTAGCCATCACCGTTCACATCGCCCGCGCCAGATACAGACCATCCCAGGAAATCGTAACTGTCAGATTTGTCGCTTGGGATCGTTAGAGAAGGCAAATTTGTACCGTTTGCATTTCCCAAAAAAACTAGTGTTTCTCCGGTCATACTTGCTGCAATAGGATCAATATACCAAGGAACGCCAACAACTATGTCTGAATAGCCATCACCGTTGACATCTCCAGCGGAGGCGACAGATTGTCCCATATTTGCGGCGGTGTTGAATTGATTGCCTTTCAAAACAACGGCTTGGGAGACGTTGATGCCGGTACTAGATCCGTAAAACAGATAAACTGCGCCATCCCCATTGTCGTAGCCTGGGGCTCCTACAACTATATCTTGATACCCATCACCATTGATGTCACCCCCAGTTGAAACATCTGAACCAAAACCCTCTTGTGCGTTCTTTCCGGTTATCGCTTGTGGCGCATTGATGTTTAACCCTGATGAAGCGCCAAAGAATATTGTGGCTGCGCCTCTGTCATCGTCACCAAACGAAATTGCTCCTACGATGATGTCATCGTAACCGTCACTATTCAAGTCCCCGATTGACGCAATAGAACTGCCCAAATGCGTGTCAGTTTGATTGCTTTCATGACTCGTGAAGTACTGATTATTGAGTCCGTTCAATGAGCCATAAAACAAATAGAATTTTCCTTCGTCTAGCTGCCCATCGCTATATTTGGGGGATCCGACAGCAATGTCTCCGTATCCATCGCCATTGACGTCTCCTGCGTTGGTAACAGTAAATCCCATGTACCCGTTTATTACGTTACTTTCCAGTATTTTGGTCGGGTTGTTTGTAAGTCCTGAAGTGGAACCGTGATAAATAAAAACACCACCTTCAAAGGTTTCTCCATTGCTGAATCCAGTTGCTCCGATAGCGACGTCCGCATATCCGTCTCCGTTTACGTCGCCAGCGCTGGATACGGAAATGCCAAAGTTTGCCCCGGGAATGTTACTTTCCATTATTTTGAAGGAGTTTAAATCTAAACCCGTCGGGCCACCGTAATAAATGAATGCAGCGCCTTCGTTATTTTGCCCATTATCATAGGAGTGTGCTCCTACAATAATGTCATCAAATCCGTCGCCGTTAACGTCTCCCGCTGACGAAATTGAATACCCATAAGCGGGCATCGTAGTATCGTATTTTATTATAGTAGGAGATCCCCCGGTTACATCGGACGCTTCTCCCATCCAAACAAACACACTCCCCTCATCCTTCTGCCCGTGATCAAATGCATAGCTCCCCACCAGCACGTCACTAAACCCATCCCCATTCACATCACCGGCTGGTGCCACCGCGCTGCCGAGCCACGCGTCACCCTGATTGCTTTCCAGCGTTGAAACAGGCGTCGCGCTTAAACCATCTTTCGATCCCTCATAGATGAATGCCGCCCCTTCGTTGTTCTGCCCTTTGTCGAAATACCGCGCTCCGACGATCAAGTCTGCATAGCCGTCCGCATTTACATCGCCCGCGCAAGCGACGGAGATACCGAATTGCGCTTCGGTCTGGTCGCTTTCCAATGTGAGCGAAGGAACAGTATTAATGCCATTGACAGAACCATAGTGGATCATGACGGCACCTTCGTTACTGCTGCCTTTGTCATATTGATATGCGCCGAGGGCGATGTCCGAGAAACCGTCGCCATTTACATCACCTGCCGATGAAAGGGCGTGCCCGAGGCGGGCATCGATCTGGTTGCTTTCAATGATTGTCGGGTTAGCTGTTACTACCCCGTAAGCTGGCGAGCCTTTGAAAACAAATGCAGCGCCTTCCAGCGCTTGCCCGTTGCTGTAAAGCCGCGCTCCGGCCATCACGTCGCTGAACCCGTCGCCGTCCACATCACCCGCGCCAGCCACCGCAAAGCCCATCATAGCGCCTGGTTGGTTACATTCCAAAAAGAGCACCAATCCTAATCCACTGGGCGCGCCAAGAATGACTACACCAACACCTTCATTGGCCTGGTCATTATCAAACTGGTGGGCGCCTGCGAGCATATCGGAGTAGCCATCGCCGTTAACATCCCCGGCCATAGCAACGGAAATGCCCAAATTAGCTTCGGCCTGGTCGAGTTTGAATATAACAGGGCTGTTGGTGACCAACCCACCCGCGGAACCTTTGTAAATCATGACGACACCTTCATTCGACGCGGATACATCATAATAGGGTACTCCCACCATAATATCCGAAAAGCCATCTTTGTTAATATCCCCGGCCTTGCTCACCGAGTAACCCATTTGCGAATTGGCCTGATTGCATTCCAGCACCGTCGCCGCCAGGCTGATGCCGCTGGCCGTACCCGGGTAGAGGAAAGCCGCTCCCTCGTCGGCCTGCCCGTTGTCGTATTTAGGCGCACCTATCAGGACATCGCTGTAACCGTCACCATTTACGTCACCTGCAGTAGATACCGAAAAGCCCAGCCAGGCATAGCTTTGGTTGATTTCCAGTGTTTTGTCGGCGTTGGCCGGGTTGCCGTTGGCGATGATCGGGTCGATGGTTACGGGATAGGCTGCATTCGCTACGTCGACGTTGAGTTCAATTTGTTGTCCCGAAATTGTTAAGTCGGCGGTAAGTGGCTTGCCATCTGCATCCCAGCATTTTAGGTCGCTGTATGTGAGGTGCTCGATTTTCTTGCCTCCGTTGTTGGAATAAAATACTAATTCGCTGTCGTCCTGCTGCCGTACATGCAAACCATGAACCGACAGGCGCACAGACAACCGCTCCGTATGTGCGGGGGCTTGGGTAACGATGAAGTTTTGCCGGATACCTGCCTCGTTATTAATGAATTCTTCTGCGAAGCCACTGTGTATAATCCTGAGCGTATCATCGCTGTTGTTTGTGACGGCATCAGGTTCGGCTTCGACTAACAAAATGCCATCGGCATAAACTCCTTCATTAACCAGTTCCATCCGGAAATCCTGGCCGGTCGAATCAATGCGGTTCTGAACGGTCAGTTTTCCGGGGCGATAATAAGCCCGAAGATTATTCTCTCGGTTGGGACTCTGCAGTGCATGATGAGCCGAATCGTAGGTAATGTGGTACTCCCGTTTGGCGATTTCGTTTTGAATCCTGGTTAACGTGCCGGTCGTCGGACTATTCGTTAATGACGGCTTCGTTATAGCAGACCCAATGGAAGGCACTTGTTTCTCGCGGTTGCGGGTTGTGGAGGCCAGAACCAGAAGGATCGCAAGAACGGCCATTACTGCCGCGCCCCCGATGATAGTGTAGTGTTTTTTCATTGACTTATCCGGTTTTGATTTGAAGGGACATTTGCTTCGATAGCAACTACAAGTTGATAACGAGCAGGTTAGAAAAAAGAAAACAATGTCCGATCGGCAGAAAATCAATGTTCCTTCGGAAGCAAAATTAGCAAAAGGAGGCAGGCCCCTCCTGCCTCCCCCACGCTACCCACGCGGGAAGTACGCCGAAAACCATAATGAACCAGCTGATCAATCGGCGGGTTTTCGATACTTTCCCGCCGACCGTCGAATATTCCATCACCGAGCATGGAGCCTCGCTCGAAAAGGTGCTGGAAGAATTGCATTACTGGGGTTTGGCACACCGGGCGAAAATCATCGGATAGCGGGTTATCGCACTACCACGATCTTCTGGTATTGAACCGTTCCTGCCTTGTGCCTGATTTGCCCCACGTAAATCCCGGGCGTAAGGCGATCTACGGAAATACCCGCTTTCAAATTTTCAGACGACTGCGACACGATCTGTCCCGCGCTATTCATCATCGTGACGGATTCAATTTTCGGCACATCTGCGGGATTGCAGAATAGTTTGTACGAAACCGGATTAGGGTAAAGAACAGCGCGCCGGGCATTACCCAATGACAGGCTAACAATCCTGCTGTAAGAAAAACTGCCGTCGATATCCGCCATTTTAAGTCGATACAGGTTTACGGCTCCGGGCGAATCTCCGTCAAAGGGATGGCTATCTACAAAAGAATACGACCTGAGCTGCTCACTGTTAACGGACGCCAGTACACGTCCTATCGTTTGCCAGGCATGCGCATCCCCACTTTTTTGAATATCGAAATAGGCTGAGTTGGTTTCCATGGTGGTTGTCCAGCTTAGTAGCGCCTGATTTTCGTTTTCGACGGCTTGGAAGTCAGCAAGTGTGACGGGCAGCGGACCGTTTGTGTGAAAAATATAGGCGGATCCCGTATTCGATAGCGTGTTGGCATCGAGCGCGTCTTCGTCCTCTTGCCAGGCGCCTACTATCGCGAACGCACCGTCAGTGGCTACGGAAATACCAAAATCGTCGCTCACAGCGCGTGCGGCTGCAACGATTTTCTGCTCTTGCCCCCAGTTGTCCGATCCGCCCTGATCTTTTCGAAATACATAGGCACCTCCGGCACGGTTCAAGGTATTGGCTTCCGACGCATCCTCGCTTTCTCCCTGGGCGCCAACGATTGCATATGAATCGCTAATAGATACTGAAAACCCGAAATAGTCGTCCGCGGCACGAATGGCCGGAACGATCTTTTTAAATTGCCCCCAATTGCCGGTTCCTCCCTGGTCTTTTTTGAAAATATAAGCGGCACCCGCCAGGCTGAGTGAATTGGCCTCCGATGCGTCCTCACTTTCCGAAGGAGCTCCAACGATAAGATAATCACCATTGACGGACACCGAACTGCCAAAATTATCGTTGGCAGCTCGTACAGCAGCGGTGAGCTTTTTTACCAGTCCCCAATTATCAGCCCCACCCTGATCCTTCCCGAAAACATAAGCGGCGCCCGCCGCACTTAACGTGTTCGCTTCAAGCATGTCCTCATCTTCCCGGTAAGCACCTACAACAGCGTAATCACCGTGGATGGATACCGAATACCCAAACCAGTCGTCAGCCGCGCGGGTCCCGGCGACTATTTTTTTGACAAGTCCCCAGTTCTCTGTACCTCCCTGATCCTTTCCAAATATGTACGCAGAACCCGCGTCATTTAAAGAATTGAGCTCATCCGCGTCTTCGTCTTCATTGAAAGCGCCCACGATAATGTATTCACCGCTTACGGATACCGAAGACCCAAACTGGTCGGCCACATTCCGGGCGGGGGCTGTTATCTTTTTTACCATTCCCCAGTTATCGGTTCCGCCCTGATCTTTTTTAAATATATAAGTGGAGCCCGCATCCTGAACCGAATTGCTCTCGGCAGCGTCTTCATCTTCAAGAAAAGCCGCCACGACAGCATAGTCTCCGTCGATGGCTACGGATAAACCAAATGCATCTCCGAAGCCCCGGACAGGGGCCGTAATCTTTTTGATCTGAACCCAACTACCCCCATCATTAAACAGGATATAGGCCGCACCGGCATCCGAAAGATTATTTAACCCGTTTGCATCCGAATCTTCGCGGATACCGCCAACAATAGCATAACTGCCGGATATCGCTACTGAATATGCGTAGCTGTCCTCGGCACTCCTGTCCGACGAACCTCCATTGTTCTTTGCTGTAACCTTGCTAATCTGGTTCCAATTCTGAGCGAAGACATTCAGCATGCTGGTCTGAAAAATGGCGTAAAGGAAAACGATTTTTGATAGGGATTTTAGAGGAGGTCTCATATCAGTTAAGTTTAAAAATTAAAAACTTCAACCAATTATTTAAGTCACCGCGTTACAATTATCTTTTGATACTGCACGCTACCGGCCTTGTTCCGGATTTGCCCGATGTAAGCCCCGGGATTAAGGTGATCCACAGAAATCCCTTCCTTGAAATTTCCAAAAGACCGCAACATCACCTGCCCCACGCTATTGATTATCGTCACAGACTCAATTTTCGGCACATCTGCCGGATTGCAGAATAGTTTGTAGAAAACCGGATTAGGGTAAAGAACGGAGCGTCGGGCATTACCCAATGACAGACTTACAATCCTGCTATAAGCAAAACTGCCGTCGCTATCCACCATTTTGAGGCGGTACAGGTTTACAGCCCCGGGCGAATCCTCATCCAATGCATGGTTATCGTTAAAAGTGTACGACCTGAGCTGCTCACTGTTAACGGACGCCAGTACACGTCCTATTGTTTGCCAGGCATGCGCATCCCCACTTTTCTGTATATCGAAATAGGCTGAATTGCTTTCCATGGTAGTTGTCCAGTCCAGCAGCGCCTGGTTTTCGCTTTTAATCGCTTCAAAAGAAATGAGGGTAACCGGTAACGGAGGACCTAACGCGAAAAAATAAGCGGATCCCGCATTTGCGATGGCGTTGGCGCCCGCAGCGTCATCATCCTCGCCATACGCACCTACGATAATATGCTCGCCATCGATACCCAGTGAAACACCAAAATTATCCCCTCCGCTTCTATCCTCGGTCGTGATTTTTTGCATCAGGCCCCAGTTATCTGCTCCTCCCTGATCTTTCTTAAATATGTAGACCGAACCGGAATTCCCCATCGTATTCGCTTCGGAAGCATCCTCGTCTTCCATGAAGGCCCCCACCACAGCGTAATCGCCCTCGACGTCCACCCAAACGCCGAAGTTATCCTGCTCAGCCCTGACCGGCTCCACGATTTTTCGTACCTGTCCCCAGTTATCGGCCCCTCCCTGATCCCGCTTATAGATATAGGCAGAGCCGGCCGATGATACGGTGTTGACTCCCAATTCATCCTCATCTTCCACATAAGCACTTACAATGGCATATTCTCCGCTGATGGCCACAGACCATCCATAAAGATCATTGTTACCGCGGTCACTGGCGACAATTTTCTTCACTTGCCCCCAATGATCGACCCCGCCGTAATCCTTCTTGAAGATGTATGCTGAACCGGGGAAATTTAAAGTATTGGCTTCCAGCGCGTCCTCCTTCTCAAGATGTGCACCTACAATAATGTAATCCCCTTTGATGTCTACGGCAAAACCGAACCAGTCCTGCGTACCGCGAATGGTAGCGGTAATTTTTTTCAATAGTCCCCAATTATCTGCCCCGCCCTGATCCATTTTAAAAATATAGGCCGAACCGGAGCCTGCCAAAGTATTGGTTTCATTGACGTCTTCGTCGTCTTCATATGCACCTACAATGGCATAATCGCCGCTGATTGATACCGCATAACCAAATTTGTCATCCACTTCCCGGACAGGTGCGACGACTTTCCTTACCAGCCCCCAATTGTCCGGCCCGCCCTGATCTTTCTTAAATATGTAGGCTGAACCGGCGTTGGATACCGTGTTCGCTTCGGAGGCATCCTCATCTTCCGACAACGCGCCCACGATCGCATAGTCGCCGGATATGGATACCGAGTGGCCGAACAGGTCGTTCGCTTCACGAACAGGTGCCGTGATCTTCCTGATCTGCATCCAGGTTCCGGCATTGTTGTAAAGAATATACGCTGCTCCTGTATTGCCCACAGTATTTACGCCGTCTCCGTCTTCATCTTCAAAATAAGCGGACACGATAGCATAGTTCCCGGATATTGCGACAGAGCGTCCGTAGAAATCGTTGGCGCTTCTTGCGGATGAATCTCCGCTGTTATTTAATGCTGTAACCTTGATAACCTGCTTCCAGGTTTGAGCAAGAATAGTGAAAGGACTGACCAGGAAAATGACCCCAAAAACGATCATTTTCAGCAAGATTTGTAGAGGAGGTTTCACATCAGTTAAGTTTAAAAAATTGAAAACTTTAACTAACAATAACTGCACCATTATGTAACCGTATAACTATATAAAGTTACACAATTTCCCTCAATATTCCTACCTGAAAACACCTTCCATTTTATCTCATTTTTAACTGAATTTTAGCAAGTTACCACCGCTCTTCCTCAATCTCCTCGGCTATTTTCCCGTTGATATCGATCCGTGCATCGCGAAAAACGAAAACGGTCGTACCCCATTCCCTCGCGTAACGATTGGTCACAGAATCAGCAGCGAAACCGGTCTCGAACAGGGGCCCGGTTTCCTGTATTTCGGCTGCGCGCTCATGCCAGTTCTTGACGCGGATCAGATGCTTGTAATGCTTGCTCAGATCGAACCAGTTCACATAATCCGCATTGAAAGTGACCGCCCTTACACCTTCCTTGGTGTAGTAATTGATCGCCCCGGCCTGGCCGTAATTGTCGCAGAGTACAAGCGTTGTAGCCCGGTCGGGCATAGCGGCGTAGGCGGCATCGACTTTGGCAGCCAGCTCCCGCCAGCCGAGCATATCGGCAAAATCCTGCGGTAGCTGATGGTCCTTCCCGTCCTCCCAGCGTAGCATACCCAGTTTTTGATAGGGTCCCGGGTCGGCAATAATCTGTTCCGGGGTCTTGTTCGGGAACGCCACATTGAACAGCGGAATGAATAGCGCCACGGGGATCAGTACAAATACAGCCCGCAACCAGGCCGCATTGACTTTCCCTGCAATGTAAACAGCCCCAAATGCGATGTAAATAGGGTAAATACCAATGGCATAGTAACCTTTCGCACGCAGGTACGTGAAGACGGCCAGGGTAATAATGATCGCAAAAAAGAACAACCGGTAGGGTGTAAACGGCCTGTATGCCAGCAGCCCGTAAAGCCCGGCCACGATCACAAACAAGGCACCCATGAAATAGAGCAATTGCTCTTTCAGAAAATCGGCGCGGTTCATGTTGACGAGCTGCGTTTCCGCCAGCAGTTTCATGTGGTGAAAAACGGGAAAGTTGTTCTGGTACTGCCAGATCAGGTTAGGCGAAATGAGCACCAGGGCGAGCAGCAGGGCAAAACCAACGTGCTTGTTCAGCAGCAGGCTGCGTTGTGGCGTGAGCAGAATGGCAGGCAGCAGCCCCACGACAGCAAACACGATATTGTATTTATTCAAAAAGCCAATGCCAAATGCCATCGCGAAACCATAAAGCCACCGCCGTTTCCGGGTGCTGATATAACTGATCAGACAAAAATAGAGCGTTGTCCAGCAGAGCACATCGACGGAATTGGGCTGAAAAAGCTGGTTCAACCGCAGCAAAGCAGAAAACAAGACGCAGGAACCGGCCAGAACACACGCAAACAAGCTCCCTCCGAGCCTTTCCACGCTCTTCCACACAACGAGGAGCGTCAGCGCCCCGAACAGTGCCGGGAAAAACCGAACGGCCCATTCCCCATTACCCAATGCACGGATTATCCAGGCGATCCACGACGTAACCGGCGGCACCGACACGAAGCCCCAGGCCAGGTGATTACCCTGGTCGAGGTGCAGGTACTCGTCACGGTGGAGGTCATAGCCCGGGATGATGAGGAAATATTGGAGCAGGAATTTGAGGGCGATAAAAATCAGCAGCAGGGCGGTTCTCTGGTTCATATATGTTTGTGATGTGCCTGGAAAAGCATGGGTAATTAAGCCATTTACTTTATTTTCTAAAACCTACTTTCACAACCGCATTGTCCGCCGGCTTCCGGCATCTGTCCGAAATCGAACATAACGCCGTCCCGACCAAAACAACAAATCATTGATTTACAATAATATATATATAAAATCCACTCATGGAACGCGTTTTTAAGCATGGGCAAATCGAGCCCTAATTGTCCTTAACCCGGCCTACCATGCTTCAAAACTATTTCAACATCGCCATTCGCAGCCTGCTCAAAAACAAGCTGTTTTCTTTCATCAATATCTTCGGCCTTGCCGTGGGTATGGCTTGCAGTCTGCTGATTTGGCTGTGGGTCAAAGATGAATTATCCTTCGACCGCTTCTATCCCGGTATCTCAAATATCTATTACGTCCGTTCTGCTTATAGTGAACGCGGCCAGACCGGCGTGGGCGACGTTACACCGGGACCATGGCAGGAAGCGCTGGAAAAGAATGTAGCCGACGTCAGGGCCATTACCAAAATCACTTTTGGGCGCGAGCTGCTGGTGCAGGTAGGAGAAAAATCCACCAAAGAAACCGGTATTTACGCCACAAGCGGATTTTTTAAGGTATTCCAAACGCCATTCATCGAAGGTACCGCCAGCAAGGCGATCGAACAGCCGACGTCCATTGCCATCTCCCGCAAAATGGCCGAAAAGTATTTCGGAAAAAGCAGCGCGGTGGGTAAAACGCTGAAACTGAACAATGCTTCGGACATGATCGTCAGCGCCGTGTTTGAAGACATTCCGCATAACTCTACCGTCCGGTTCAACTGGATCGTCAATTTCAAAGCGCAGGAGGCCGACTGGATGAAATGGTGGGGTAATTCCAGCTTCAAAACTTATGCATTGCTGGCTCCCAATGCGGACCCCGTGAAAGTCGAAAAGGTAATGCGCCAGGTGATCAAAAAAGCCGCACCGCCTCAGCTCACGTCTTTTCCGCTGCTGCAAAAAATGGCCGATACTTATCTCTACACGGAGTACGCTAACCTGAAACCCTCCGGCGGGCGAATCGAATATGTACGTATATTTTCCGTCGTGGCGGTGTTCATCCTGCTGATCGCCTGCGTGAATTTCATGAACCTCGCTACCGCCCGCTCGCTCAAACGCGCCCGGGAAGTAGGGGTTCGCAAGGTGGTGGGTGCTGAGAAAAAATTCCTCGTCATGCAATTTCTGGGCGAGTCACTGATCGTCAGCACGCTGGCTTCGATATTGGCGACATTACTGGTGTTGCTCGTGCTCCCGGTATTCAACACGATTGTGATGAAAAGCATCGAGCTCCATTGGAGCGACCCGTTCCTCTGGGGTGCCATCATCGGGTTGACGCTCATTACCGGCATCGTAGCGGGCAGCTACCCTGCGCTATACCTCTCGGCTATGCAGCCGGTACGGATCCTGAAAGGCAAAATGACCTTTTCGAACGGCAGCCTCCATTTGCGGAAAGGGCTGGTCGTATTTCAGTTCGGCCTCTCCATTTTCCTGATCGTCGGCACGTTGGTCATTGGCAATCAAATGGATTACATTCAGAACAAACGGCTTGGCCTCGATCAGGAGAATGTCGTGTACCTCCCGCTGGAAGGAGAGCTGGGCAACCGGCTGGAACCCTTCCTCCAGGAAATTCTTGCATCACCTACCGTATCAGCCGCCACCACGGTGGGGGAAATCCCGACCAATATCTACGGCAACTCGGGCGATCTCGACTGGACCGGCCGCGACCCGGCCGTCGACAATACCGTATATGCCACTTTTGTGGGTTACGATTTTGCCAAAACCATGAACATCAGCATGGCCGGAGGGCGCGATTTCTCCAAAGAATTCGCCGCGGACACCACCAATTACATCATCAACGAGGCCGCAGCCCGCATGATGAAAATGCAGGATCCCGTGGGAAAGCAAGTGAAATTCTGGATGGGTAAAGGCACCATTGTAGGAGTCATGAAAGACTTTCATATTACCTCTTTCCATACCGCGATCAAGCCGCTGATCCTGGTCCACTACAAAGGGCTCAATACCGAGCATATGATGATCCGCATCAAAGCCGGCCAGACCTCCCGCGCGCTGGCGCATATCGAGCGGGTAACGCACGCATTCAACCCGAACTATCCTTTCACGTACCATTTCCTGGACGAGTCTTTCGAGAACATGTATCGCTCCGAGCTGATCGTGAGCACGCTTATCCGCTATTTCGGGATTATGGCCATTGTAATCTCCTGCCTTGGGTTACTCGGCCTGGCTGCATTCACGGCCGAGCAGCGCACCAAAGAAATCGGTATCAGAAAGGTGCTTGGTGCTAATGTCGCCAGTGTGGTAACACTTTTGTCCCGGGACTTCATCAAATTGGTGTTAATCGCTATCGTGCTGGCCACGCCGCCGGCCTGGTATGTAATGGATCGCTGGCTCAACGACTTTGCCTACCACACCGAGCTTTCCTGGCAGATATTCCTGCTGGCCGGGCTGATCGCCACCGGCATTGCATTGCTCACAGTGAGCTTTCAGAGTATCAAAGCGGCACTGACTGACCCCGTCAAATCGCTCAAAACCGAATAAAAAATAAAGGCGGTCCGGAAAGCCGGACCGCCAAACACAAATCAATACCACCCTACAACGCTATTGCGCTGCAGACGCCAGCACTGCCTGTGCACTCATAACAACCATCAGACTGCCGGAAGATTTCGAAGGGTTTACAAAAATCATATACACATCATGCGGCTTGCCGTCCGCTGCCGGTAGTTTCACCGGAATATCCAGGGTCGATGGCTTGAAATCCAGCTTGTCCGACGGTTCCAGGAACGCCGATTCTCCTATTACCTTGCCGGTAGGGCTGTCGAGGCGCAGTTCTACCTTCCCACCCGACGCATTCAGCTGCGGTTTCGGTGCCATAGCCATCACGCGGAAAGCCGAAACGCCGTTCAGATCAACCTGCTTCAAGCCCATGTAAGCGCCCGTTTTCGAAGGAATAGCAAGGTTATTACCGCCGTAGGACATTTTATTGACATTATCATACACATCGAAACCATGCACATCCAGGTTCGAGTTACGCAAAACGAACGTCTGCTCGGAACGTAGCGCAGGCAGGCCTTTCGCGCCCTTGTCCTCGTACGCGGCGCGTACTACGAACACCCCCTTGCCTTTGTCGCCATTGGGCAATGCGGCGGTATAGCTGCCTTTTACGGGCAAGGCGGCATTCGCTGCGGCATCTCCCGAAAGGTTCAGGATGTATTTAACCATTTCCGAAGCGTCCGCCGCCGACAGCTGCGGGTGTGCCGCCATCGCCGTTTCGCCCCAAACGCCGCCACCACCGTTGATCACCTTCTTGGTAAGCGTTTCCACTGCCGAGCTGTTGCCTTTATATTTACGGGCCACATCGGTGTAGGCCGGGCCTATCGACTTCTTACTAATCGCGTGACAGGCCTTGCAATCACTCGCTTCGATCAGTTTTTTTCCCGTAGCGAATGCTGCGGCTGCGTCGGCAGAGCGGTGTCCCTGCGCAATAGCCACTTTATCGAAGCCTTCGGGCAGATAATCGATATTAACCGCTACGCGATCTTCGTCGATACCGCTGCCCAATGTTCCATCTTCCTTATCCTTCACTTTCACATCATACTGGAATGGCTTGCCCGGCACGAAGAAAGACTTGTTCGCACCTGGCATATCCAGGCTCAGCACCGGCGCTTCATTGCCGACGGTCACATCGACCGATTGCGTCGAAATACCGCCTTTACCGTCGTTCACGGTCAATGTCGCTTTGTAAAGTCCTGTTTTAGCGAGCGTCAGCTGTGCATCCTGGGTATTGATGGTTTTGGTAAAACCGTTTTTGGAAGTGATTTTCCATGAATAGGTCAATGCATCCCCATCGGCATCGTCGGTACCGGCCGCTGTAAGTTTCAATGCGAGTGGTGCCGAACCGCCCTGTTTGTTGGCAGCCATTTCGATCTTCGGCTTGCGGTTACCGCCATTGTATTCGATGCGGATCAGGCGGGCGTCGTCGTTGGCGGAAAACCAGCCCGAGCCGTATTCGAGCATATACAGGTCCCCGTTTTGTGCAAATTCCATATCCATTGGATTCGAGAACTTGTAGCTGGGCATAAAGCGCTCCATCGATGCGTAATTACCTTCCTTATCCATGGAAACGGCCATAATCCAGCCGCGCATCCATTCGTACGCGAGCAGTTTGCCGTTATAGTAGGCAGGAAAAGCCCCCGACGCATTCTTGAAATCGTCCGAATAAAACACCGGACCGGCCATCGCGTTACGTCCACCCGCACCCACGAGCGGGAACTCCGGCGAAGCGTCGTAGGGATACCAGATAAATGCCTTCTGTGCGGGAGGCAACACTTTCAAACCGGTATTGCTGGGGGAATTGTTGGTCGGTGCAGCCACGTCCCATTTCTCACCCGACTGGCTGGCCGTGAAATCGTACTTGTTATAAGCCTTGTTATCCCCCACGAAATGCGGCCAGCCGAAATTCCCCGGCTTCCGGGCCTGCCCTACCTCGTCGTGACCAGCGGGGCCGCGGTTGGCATCCGGTTTGGCGGCATCAGGCCCCACCTCTCCCCAATATACGTACCCTGTGTGCTGATCCACCGAAATGCGGAACGGGTTGCGGTGGCCCATGGTGTAAATTTCCGGGCGTGTTTGCGCGGTGCCCTTCGGGAAAAGGTTGCCTTCAGGAATCGTGTACGTTCCGTCCGCTTGCGGTTTGATACGGATAATCTTGCCACGTAAGTCGTTGGTGTTCGCCGATGATTTCTGTGCGTCCCAAGCTTCGCGCCCAGCGCGTTCGTCGCTCGGGCTGTAACCGTTGGAGCCGTGTGGATTGGTATTATCGCCGGTCGACAGGTACAGGTTACCATCCTTGTCCCAGGCAATGGAGCCGGCGGTATGGCAGCATTCCTCGCGCTGTGTAGGAATATCGAGCAATATTTTCCGCGAAGCCAAGTCCAGTTCGTCGCCTTTCAGCTCAAAACGCGCGAGTACGTTCTTGGATTCGTTCGGGTCGGAGTAATAGAGGTAGATCCAGTGATTTTGTGCAAAATTCGGGTCTTTGTTCAACCCCAGCAAACCATCCTCTCCCATCGATTCCTTGCCTTCCTTGCTCACATATTTCGTACTTACAGGCACTTTGGCAATGGTTTTGAGTTCTTTGGTTTTGATATTGTAAAGCAGTACTTCACCCTTCCGTTGGATAAACAGGATCCGGCCGTCGCCGAGCACGCTCAATTCCATGGGTTCGTCCAGTTTTTCGGCCAGTATTACTTTCGAAAACCGGTTTTCTTCGGGACGCGCTTTCGCAAAATCGAGTGGCTTGGGTGTGTCGCCGCCTGTCGTATAGCGAATACCCGCCCAAAGGTGGTTCAGGAAAAGCGGCTCTTCGAAAGTCTCGTCGGTATGCCCCATTGCCGTATAAAACGACCGGCCGCCGTCGAACTCCTGGTACCAGCTCATCGGGTGAAAGTCCGGGTTTTTACCGCCGGTATAGCTTTTCTCGTCGATTTTCAGGACGACATTAATTTTTGGGGAGATATTCTTGAAACTGTAAAATTCGTCGCTCCGCTCAAACTCGTCGGGCATTCCCTGGGTAGCCCAGTGATTTTTCTGGGTCACGATAAACTTCCCTTTCTGCACATTGTTGGGCATCGGGTGGTCCAGAAACCATGCACCGGCCAAGGCGCCGTACCAGGGCCATTCGTATTCCGTATCCGTGGCCGCGTGGATGCCCACATAGCCGCCGCCGGCCTGAATATACCGCTCAAATGCACTTTGCTGCTCTGCATCGAGGATATCCCCGGTGGTATTCAGGAAGATCACCGAGTTATACTTTTTCAGGTTGCTTTCCTTAAACTGTGCGGCATCCTCCGTGAAGCTGACGCCAAAACCTTTGTCGGTCGCCATTTTGCCCAATGCCTTTTTCCCGGCCTCGATCGACGGGTGCCTGAATGCCGCAGTCTTGCTGAAAACCAGCACCTGCATTTTGGGCGCCTGCGCCATTGCGTGACCGACGAGGAGCCATGCACAGCCAAGCAGTACTCCCTGTAATTTTTTCTTCATCTGGTTAGGTCGTTTGAATTAGTGACCATCAAATGTACAGTAAAAAGCACTATTGTCTATCTTTAAGACAATAAATTTTATTCTATTAATTATTTCAACAATGCAATAAATAGCCTTACCAACGTCTATGGGCGTATTCCGTTAAAGAGCCTGGAAAATGTTTCCGCCGGCAACTTTGGGCGGGAAAGCCGTATCAGCGATATTGCCGGGCTAAAACCGGGCAGCGTTTCCAAACCAACTATTTCATAGCGACAATTTCACAGCGACATTCCTAAGCCATTACCACATGAGGGACATCCATTCACCGAGCGAGCAGAACTACATCCAGCAACTTTCCATCGACTGCGTCATTTTAGGCTATCAGGATTCGCAACTCAGCGTGTTGGTGCCCAAACTGAACTTCCGGGGCGATTTCTGGGCTTTGCCGAGCGGTTTTATTTACCAGAACGAAGGAATTGACCAGGCTGCCCGCCGGATATTGGAGGGACGCACGGGCATCAAGGATATTTACCTGGAACAGTTCAGGGTGTTCGGAGACGCTCCACGGTCGAATATCCGCTTCCTCGAAAGGCTGATCGAGCTGAACAAAGATACGCTGGGCGACAAGCAGTTCGACCGGAAGGAATTCGACTGGATTACCCGGCGGTTTGTTTCGATCGGATATTACGCGCTGGTGGACATTAACAAAGTAGTGCCCCGGAAAACCGAGCTCGACGAGTCCATCGACTGGTATCCGGTGCGGGATTTGCCGCCGATGATCATGGACCATCACGAAATGGTCAAATGCGCATTGGAAACCTTGCAGCTGAACCTCGATCAGAAGCTCATCGCATTCAACCTACTCCCCGAGACTTTCACCATGCGGGAAGTGCAGGAGCTTTACGAATCCATTTTCGACCGCGCTTTTGCCCGCAACAACTTTCAGAAAAAAATTCTCGACCTGAATGTGCTCGAACGGCTGGAAAAGAAGTTCACCGGGGCTGCCAACAAGGCGCCGTTCCTGTACCGGTTCCGGAATGAGGGTATGCAGGCAGGGTAATTGCAGACGCTGTGGCTGCAAAGCTACAAACGGGTCGGCGGAGAGCCACTGCAAAACATCCGCGGTGGGTGAATCTTTGCATTGTGAAAACAGATCGCCCCGTGAAAATGAAACCAGAAAGCACCCTGAAAGTATTAGTATTCGATTTACATCCTATTTCGCGTAAAGGGATCCGGCTCATGCTCGATACCATGGAGCTGCGCATGAAAGTGACCGAAGCCTCCCGTGAGCGCCAGTTTTACAAATTAGCCACTTCGCAACGCTTCGACCTCGTGGTACTGAGCGTCAATGACGTCGACAGCCTCAACAACGAAGCCATCTCACCGATCCTTTCGAAAACCGCGGTACTTTACACCGAAGAAGGTGCCGAAAACGCAATGGACCTCATGGCACTCGGCGGCGGTGCATGCATGTCGAAAAAATGTAACGATGCCGCATTGAAGGAGGGCATTTCGGCCGTGCTGCAACAGCGCCGCTATGTGTGTGCCACCACGCAAGCGCATGTGAACGCGGAGTACTGGCGGTTCAGGGCTATCCGGAACGGCGCCGGCGCTTACCGCCCGCGCGTACGCCAGCTCACCAGCCGCGAATCGGAAGTAGCATCGTTACTTAAAAACGGTCTGAAAACCGGCGAGATCGCCGACCGCCTTCAGATCCAGCACAGCACCGTGAGCACCCTGAAAGCCCGTGCATTCCGCAAGCTTTCGGTCACCAATCTGGTGCAAGCCATTCAGACTCTGGACTAACGTATATCAAACACCGGGTTACCGGCACGCATTTCGCAGACACGCCTCACTATCATGCTCCACGTAATTTTATATGACTCCCACCCGATCATTCTGAGGGGTCTTAAAGAGTTTTTCAAAAATCTCGAACACGAGTTTACCTTTTTAGAAACCGGCACAGTTGCCGGCGTTTCAAGATATCTTGCAAGTCACAAAGTCGATCTGGTAGTGGTGGGAGTGAATGAAAAGACGGGGATAGACTCGAAGATTATACAGAAACATAGCACCATTCCGTGGGTGGTCATGTACAATGACAACCTTTACAAAAAGGCATTATCACTCCTGCTTGCGGGAGCAAGCGGGTGCATTTCCAAGGGCTGTCCCGATCTGGAAGCCGAAAGATGCCTTCGCGAGGTACTCGCCTCGCGGAGGTATATCTGCGAAAGCACGCTGCAAAAGTTCGGTTATGAATTCCTGTTCGACCCCGTCAATCAGTCGCAGATACGTAACTTCCTCAAATATAACCTGCAACGAAAACCCAATAAGCTATCCCCGCGCGAGCAGCAGGTAGCAGGGCTTTTGGTGAGTGGCATGAAGACCTCGGAAATAGCGACGGCGTTAAACGTTAGGCATAGCACGGTGAGTACGATCAAGCGGACGGTCATGTTAAAGAAAAACGTCATCAACATCGTCGAATTAGCTTCGGTTTTATCAAATTAATGAGTCGCAGCTCTTTTGCAATTCAGGTTGAAATGCATTAATTTCAGTCATTACGATTAAACCGTAATCCTGAAAGGCCCCGTTTCCTATATGCCGCTCTCCATTATCATAGCCGACGATCACCAGCTTGTCCGGAAAGGACTTCAGATGGTCGTCAAAGAAGTCCTGGGATTCAGCGTAGTCGTAGAATTTGCCGAAACAGGCCGGGAAGTGATCGAGAAAATCTCCGCGCGAGAGTTCGATATGCTCATTACCGACCTGAATATGCCCGAGACCAATGAGCTCGCGCTGATCCCCGATATTTTACGCATCCGGCCGAAGCTCAAAATCCTGGTCGTCACCATGAAGCCCGACAAGGTATTTGCGGCCCGCTTCTTCCGCGAAGGAGCGCTCGGGTACGTAAACAAAACCGAGCCGGATCAGGTCCTGGCCGAAGCAATCCAGGTTGTAAGCCAGGGGCGGCGGTACATTTCAAGATCGCAGAGCGAGATTTTTTCCAATGCGCTGATCGGCAATGTCGCCAATACGCCTTTCGACAAGCTCTCGAAACGGGAGTTTGAAGTAGCGCTGCTCCTGCTCAAAGGATACGGCGCCCTGGAAGTCGCCAATGCACTGTCTATCAGCGCATCTACGGCCAGCAGTTTCCGCTGCCGCGTGTTTGATAAACTGGAAATCAAGAACCTGCTGGAACTGAACCATCTTGCCCAGGTGTATCAAATTGATTCAGATTTTGAAGGAGAATCGTAAAAGTACTGCCCTTTCCGGGCTGGCTGGTGATCGAAATACTTCCCTGAATGTAATCGAGCATGGTATGGATCAGGAGACTGCCCGTGCCGCGATTGCCAGCTTGCCGGTCGCGGCTCATAAAGAGGGCAATCTGCTCGTCGGTCAGTCCCTGGCCGGTGTCGCTGATCGAGATCAGCAGTTGCCCGTTTTCCTCCCTGCATGAGAGGGTAATCTCCCCGTCGGTTGTGTTTTTGTTGGCATTGTCAATCAGATTACGAATGATAACCGACAGGATCTGATAATCCGAAATGCATTCCAGATCGGTGTGCACAATGGTAAGCCGGTTATGATTGACCTTGAACAGCTCCTTGTAAAGTGAAGCGATCTCCTCGAACAATGCATTCAGCGGAAACAGGTTCTTGCTGATCTTGAACCCCTGCTGCTGCGTGCTGATCCACATGAAAAACTGCTCGGTAAAGCCCAGCAGGTTTTGCGTGCCCATATGCAGGTCGCCCAGGTAGGCATCGAGGTCGCCCGGCGTGAGATGCTTGTGGTTTTTCAAAAGATTGCCGCTGATGAGTGAAATAAACCGGAGCGGCGAGCGCATATCGTGGAGCACCATCGTAATCACGTGGTCTTTGAACCTGTTGCTCTCCAGCAAAGCCATCTCCGATTTCGCCAGGTCATCCACCGCCCCTTTCAGCTCGTGCGTACGTGCGGAAATGATATTTTCGAGCTCCTGAGCTTCCTTTTGCAACTTGGTGAGCCGTCGCTTAAAAAGCAGGTAGCCAATCCCGACCGACATACAAATGCAAAGGGTATAAAACCACCAGGTGTTGTAGAACCACGGCTGGACCTCTACGGGCAACGTAAATTGGGCCCGGCTATCGGAAATATCGACGCTGTTTCGCCGAACCAACAACTTGTAATCGCCCGGCGGAAGACTCGCAATCGTTACCTCGCCATTCTTCTCCACCTTATGCCAGTCAGGATCGAGCCCGGCAACCTGATATTCCAGGTCGAGGTTCTCCGGATTGCCGAAATATGGGGAAGAAACATGGATGGAAAGCCGTTTGAAGTCGGGCGAAAGGGTAATGCCACCTGTATTGAACGGGATCGACCGGCCCTTTACCGTCAGGCTATCGGCAAAGATGGCCTTAGTTGGGTAATAGGGTTTGATTTGATGAGGATAAAACCAGACAAGCCCTTTCATGGAAGGAAGCGACAGGAGGCTGTCCTTTAACCACAGGTAAGAAGGGTCGCAGCCGCCGTTGAATTCGTTCGTAGGCAGGCCGTCGGTACGGTCAAAGCGGAAAAAATTGACCTTATCCAACCGCCTTTCCGCAAATGCCTGTAAATCACTTTTCCTTACTTTGAAGAGCCCGTTGTTGCTCGGCAGCCAGAAATAGCCGCTGCCGTCTTCGATAAATGAATGGACGGTCGTCAGCGACTGCCGTGGCCCGGCGGGCATCCGGTAGAGCTTCTTGTTATGCAAGAGGTAAAACCCCTTTCCATACGTAGAAATCCACAACTTGTTATCCGCCTCCACATGAACCGTCCGGATGGGCATCGCTTCCAGCAGCGACTTATCGACGCGGTTGCGTTCATAATCATACCATTTTAAGCCCTTTTCCGTACAAACCAGGAAATACGACGGGCGAATCTGCCTGGCGAACAAAATATTGGCCTTTTGCGGAAACTCCTTGAACCCGACGGCTTTGTCGTGTACAAGCTTGCCAAAGCCTCTTTCCGACGCAAAAAAGTATTGACCTTCGCCGCCGGGACTCATATGGATTATCTTGTTTTCCGCCGCAACAACCTGGCTTCGGCCGCTCGCAATGTCGAGCTTATTGAGTTTGTAATTCTGCTCGTAATACAACTGCCCGTTACCCGGCGCGAAAAACCAGGAAGCGATACCCGGTTCGAAGGGCAGTTGCCTGGGCTTCTCATCGATCGAAATCAGCATGTTTTTCACGACCAGCCGGTCATCGCCTGCTTTGGCTTGTGCATAAAGGCTCTGATCCAGAACGGCAGAGGAAAACGGTGGAGCACTGAACTGCGTTTTCCGTACTATAAACAGCCCATCGGTAAGCGAACCCAAATAGAACGTCTGTTGCCCGGGCATGAAGCGGACAGAAGTTAAAAAGGGCACATGAATATCTTCCAGCTCGACTTCTGAATGGAGCCTGCCGTCGTGCAACGTAATTTTGTAAAGTGATTCGCCCGCGTACGCGTAAAATCCGTCGGGGCACGGAAAAGTGAGAAAATTTCCCGAAAGAAAATGGACATTGGTAGCCAGCGGCCCGGCAATGGATGTATAGCTGGTCACCCTGCGACCATCCTTCCATGCTTCAACGCGGTTACCAGGTAAAAGACACGCCAAAAACTGTCCGGCAAATATCGCATACTGCGGATTATCTCCTGTGTAATCACGCAACGTCACCGGGGCTTTTAAATCCATCGATAAATAGAGCAGGCTTTCCGCATTTCCAAGGTATACCTCATTGTTGGATATGTTCGATGAAAAGGGAAATAGTTTCTTTCCCAGGTGACTGTAGAAGTAAGCCAGCTTACGGCGCATCCCCTTATCAACTACTGCCTCCCCTTGCCGCCCCACATGCACGGACCAGGCCGGAAGCAGCACCGGGACAGGCGCGGCCTGGCTTCCCGAAACCGCCACTTTGATAATCTGCCCCCCGTACACACGCGCATACAGCGTACCGCGGTCGTCGCTCGTAAGCCCCTCCACGCGCGTCGATTTCAAACCCGGCAACTCGGAAGTGCCGTATGTGACAAAGCGTTGCCCGTCGTAACGCACCATGCCCATTTCCGTAGCAAGCCAGCAATAGCCCCATTCATCGAAAACAATGTCTTTGACGCTGTTCTGGGGAAGGCCGTTGTCGGTATTGTATTGTGAAACGATATAGCGCTCCTGTGCAGCGAAAGCTGGAAAATCATGCAGAATGAGAGAAATCAACGCGATCAGGAGGATTCTCATAGTTCAACTGTTCTGGGTAGAGGGTTGTTTATCCTTCAAATTACTAAAATATATGTTTATCTGACAATTACTACTTTTATCAATAGAAGAAGTACTACGCCTGTAAGGAAATTCCTCATTCCAACAATATCCAAATTCAATCCACATCTACAAAAACCATTTCTTAATTTTTTGTAGAAATTTTTCTATTCCTACCATCTCCATCGGGTACAACAAATCGATCTGCAAGTCCTGACCTTTCGGTTAAGAAATATTTCGATTGTTCTGCTGCCTCATTCCCAGGTGGCAGCCGCCTTTATCAACTTTACCTTCTAAATATGCTTAACTTATGAAAATCAGACTATTACAAATTCAGAAATTATGCGCCGCGGCGGCGGTATTCGGGCTGAGCCTCCTGGCTTCGCCGTTGTTTGCCCAGGTCAAGATCGGCGATAACCCGACCACCATCAATGCCAATTCCGTGCTTGAAGTAGAAAGTACAAGCAAAGGATTGTTACTGCCCCGTCTTCCACTTACACAAACTACCAACCCCGCTCCCCTGAATGCACACGTAGCCGGTATGACGGTGTTCAACACCGCTACGGCCAACGACGTAGTCCCCGGTTTTTACTATAACGACGGTACCAAATGGGTGGCGACGGCCGGTGAAACCAACTACACCTACACTTTTGGCGGAGGCCAGCCAAGCGGAAACTGTACCGACGGCGAACTGTATACGGACACCCTGGAAACCAGCCCGACCTTCGGCCAGCAATACATATGTAAAGGCGGCAGCTGGGTGAGCTACGCCGCTCCCAACCGCACGGCCTGGTACCTTCGGGGTACTACCAATGACGCCGGCGGTACCAAAAACGCATGGATTTACCGGAACGGGCACGTGGAGGCACGCACAACCGACAACCTGAAAAGCACCCGGATCACACCGGATGGCGGTATCAAGCTCTTCCGCGACCCGTCCGCCAACGCAGGCGTCACAAATGGCTATATCGATTTCTCCAATACCACCAGCGATACCTATCCGATGCGTATCGCCATGCGCAGCGATGCCGCATTGGGAGACCTCGCCTTTACAATCCAGGACCACAGCGGTGTGCGCATGGCCGTTACCCAGGCCGGCCTCGTCGGGATTGGTACAGGCGTTACCGCGCCCAATTCGCGCTTGCAGGTAGCGGGCATTACCCGTGTGACGCCCGCAGGAGCGCTCACGGGCTCGATGATCCTCGGTACTTCCAATGAGGACGGCGTGGAGCTCAATCCGGCCGGTACGCTGGCCGTGCAGCGCTCGTCGGTAGGTGCAAACCTGTACCTGACAAAAGTAATCGGCGGCGGCGACGCATTGAACTGGCAGATCTTCAACCGCTCGGGGAATACCATCGGATCTATCAGCAGCCCGGCCAATAACGTGAACTCCGTGCAGTACAATACAACTTCGGACATCCGCCTTAAAGAGAATATTGGTAAAACCAGGTACGGCCTGGCCGACCTGATGAAAATCCGCGTGGCCGATTATAACTACAAAATCGACGAGCAAAAAAACCGCCTTACCGGATTCCTGGCACAAGATCTTTACAAAATCTTCCCCAATGCAGTGACTGTCGGCGGCAAAGATCCTAAAACAGAGCCATGGCTCGTCGATTATGGCAAAGTAACCCCGCTGATCGTGAAGGCGGTTCAGGAGCAACAGGCGCTCATCGAGCAGTTGCAGGCACAGGTAGCCGACCTCAAAGCGAAAAACGCCTCGCTCGCCGCCGAGCTTTCCGGAAAAACCCTTTCACAGGAGGAAGTCGCGTCCCTGCGCAGCCTATTGAAAAGCGCATCCGGCGGCAATACTTCCAGCACGGCTATTGGTAAATAACCCGACCCGGTATCATGAAAAGAGCAACTCAATCAGGATCATGGCTGCATCGCGGCGCATTCGTGGCGCTGCTCGCCTTATCGGGGGCTGTGCAGGCCCAGCAGGGCAGTTCGGGCAATACCTATGTTTTCGGAGGGGCCCAGATGACTTTCTTCGGACCACACGACTTCGTGAACGGCGGCAGCGGCGCATTACCGGGCATTATCGGCACGGTGCGGACAGATCCGAATGGCGTCCTTAACTTTGCGGCCACCGCCTCGCATACGGGCGCGTCAGACGCCGCGCATGTGGATGGCTACGTCCGGAAGTATGGAACTTCGCAGTTCGTATTCCCCGTGGGCGACAATGGCTTCTACGGCCCGTTCGCGGCCGCCGGCGATGCTACCGACGGCGCCTACTACCATTCCGACCCGACTTCGGCCATTACCGACAACCTCGGAGGCGGCAATTACCCGGCGCTTCCGGCTGGCGGGCCATTTCCATCGGCCACATTCGAGGCTACCTTGCAGACCGTCAGCACGATCGAATATTGGGATATCAACGGCACGAACGCTACGCCCATCACCCTCACCTGGGATGCCGGTAGTAGCATTTCCACCCTCACGACAGCCCAGCTCGACAAACTGACCATTGCCGGATGGAATGGCTCGCAATGGGTTCCGATACCTTCAAAGGTCGACGTAACATCAGTACTGGGCGGGGCCAGCAGTTTCACGGCCGGCTCCATCACGACCGTCAGCGGATTGGCACCCAACACGTACACGGCCTACACATTTGCTTCGCGCGTCACCCCACTGCCGGTTACCCTGGCCGCATTCGATGCCAGGGCCGAGGGCCAGACGGCCTTTCTAACCTGGGCTACCACCGAAGAAACAAACAGCGACCGGTTTGAAATCGAGCGCAGCATCGACGGCAAGGCCTGGACATTGATAGGAACCGTAAAAGCGGTGGGCGAAAGCACGGTGCGCAACGAATACAGCTTTACCGACGCACGACCATCGGGCGCCAGGAACTTCTACCGCCTCCACATGATCGACGTGGATGGGGCGCAGGCGTACAGCCGCGTGAGGCTCGTCGAATGGCACGGAGCCGGACAATGGGTATTTCCCAATCCGGCCAGCGGGCCCGTGTACGTGAGCAATCCGGCGGGCATTACCCGCGTCATGCTGACCGACCTCTCGGGCCGACTTCGCCGGGATGTGCCCGTGGCTACCGACGGCGAGCTGGATATCCAGAACGTACCCGGCGGAACCTATCTGCTGAAAGTGATCCGAAAGGACGGCACAGAGGCTACCAGCCGGTTTTTTCTGAGGAAATAGACACTAAAAAGGTCTGTAAGATTGCTTACAGACCTTTTTGATATTACCCATTTTAACCTACTGCCAATTAATTTTTATTGAATCGGGTGTTTTGCACCACGCCATCTGCCGATTCCACTTCCACGACATACATCCCGGCACGCAGCGGCCGGATGCCCGGCACCGAAATCACCTCCGCCGGATTGGTATAACTTCTGGAAAGCATGCATTTGCCATTCATATCCACTAACCGCACCATCACCTTTCCTTCCAGCGACTCACCGAGTTTGATATTCAGTTCATCCGCCCCCGGATTGGGATAGATGTTAATGCGCGATTTGGCATCGTCCGCATCCCGGTAATTCACCGTTCTGATCGCCGACCGTTCGCTCCGGCCATCGAAATCGACCTGCTTCAAACGGTAATAGTTAATAGCCCCCATCACCGGCGCGAGGTCGTGGTAGGCGTAGGATTGCTCTTTGGAAGACTCCCCCGCACCGGCCACCTTGCCGATCGCCTTGAACGCCTTGCCGTCGGTGCTGCGCTCGATCACAAACTCCTTGTTGTTGGTTTCGTCGGAGGTTTTCCATTGCAGCAACGTGCCGGTATTCGATTTCTCCGCCGTGAAACCAATAAGCGTCACAGGCAAAGTAGTATTGCTGAATTCCACAATAGCAGCATCCGCAGCAGGTATTGTAATTGAAAATGTGCCCTGCACATGGGTTGCCGTTTGGCGGGCGTTCTGGGCGCCACTGAAAAGCTCGCGGGTAGAATAGTTATCGGAGCCGCTCATACCAGCCCGCTGCAAATCGATATTGAAAGTCTTGGCCGAGCCGCCGTAATTGAAAATTGCCAGGTATGATTTGTTACCCGCATTTTTTACAAATACCTCGTTGGCCTGGTTGCCAGTGTTGCCTTCCAAAGGGGTAAACACAGTGCCACTGGCCGCGAGACTGAGCAGGTCTTCATTTTGCAGAAGCGTCTGCGCTTTGGTCGTCCATGCGCCGGAGGTCGAGAAATCGTCGCCGGTGATGAGGGTACCGGTCACGACGCCTGATGCGAAGCGGGCCCGGTTTTCGCCGTCGGTCTGCGTTCCGAACACGAGGTGGTCGGCGTCCAGATAATTGTAAATGTGTTTCTGCCACCAGCCATAGGTGGTGCTGTTCAATGTGTAAGAGGTTTCATTAATATCCTTGTATGCGTCGCATGCGATCCTGCGCATGTGTGCGTAGCGCCCGGTCGCGAGGTTGGGCGAAATGGCGGCGTACACGAGCATTTTACCGTCGAGCTGGTCGGTCAGGTACTCCATTCCTTTCCGGTACGCCTCCATACCTGTGTGAATGGTATTGTCGTAATAGCTGTCGGCTTCCAGCGATGCGTGACCGAGGAAATCGATTTTAATCATCTCAAAACCACAGGCAATGAACTTCCCGATCACCATTTGCAGGCGGGCCTTGGTACCCGGGTGGGTAGGGTCCAATGCATAGGCGCCGTCGAGTTCCACGGGGCTGCCGTTTACTTTCGTCCAGGCGTCCTGGTAATTGTAGCTGCTGCCTTCCATTTGGCGGGCATACTTACCCCAGTCCACAAATGGCGCCCAGTAAATGCCCGGTTTGAAGCCCTTGCTTTTGCAGTAATTGGCAAATTCGGTCAGTTCCGAAAAGTTGCCGTTCAGGCCGCCTCCCGACATATTGTCCCAATACGAATCGAGGTCGATGTAAAGCGTGTTGTCGCTGTTACGGAAATCGGGCACGCCGGTGGAGAAGAAATCCACGACCGATTTGGCCTTCGGCAGGTTAATCGACGACTGAATGGCACCCCAGCTGTTCCAGCCGAAAGGCGTACCGGCCGTCCAGTTGAAAATGTAGCGCGGCTCGGCCAATGCATTCGCCTGGCCGTAAGTGTCGAAGCCCGCGCGCCAGTCGGCGCCGTAGCTCACCAGGATACGCGGCGAGCGGCAGGCGGTTTGGCCTACCGACACCCACCCGTGGCCCCGTTTGTCGCGGGTGACGCTTTCCTGCGTCCAGCCTGCCACCACGGCCACATAGTTGGTCGCGCCCCTGCCCTCGCCTACGAGGTTCACCCCCGTTTTCCATACCGAATGCTCCACCGAGCCGATCACGAGGCCCTTCCGGTTCGCATTATCATAAATCGCCCCCGCTTCCGAACTGAAAAAATTGGCATACCGCACTTCCTTGGCATCATAGCGCACCCAGGCATCATTATCGAACGGCACAAACAAAGCACGACGGTCGGTATTGGACTGGATATCCACATAGTTGGACACCAGCGGCGCCATTTTATAGGAATTGGAGCCGTTGCCTGTCAGTACCAGCTCGGTAAAGAAATGCTCTTTGCCGGGATAAGTGTAAAACACCTGCTGCATACCGATCGCGCCGCTTTTGGTCATCGTGATCACGTGTTTCGTCCCGCTGCCGAATGCGTCGGTTACGGGTGTCGACGAGTAAGTGCGCGCCGTAAATCCGGTACTCTGGTGCACCTGGTCCGAGTAAGCTGTGGAAGTAGCTTCGCCGATCACCTTGCTGTTATTGAAATACACGGTATAATGCCCGTTCGCCAGGTCGTAGTCGATCCGGTTGTTGCTACCGAATGCAATGCTCTGGATATTAGGCGTATTGATCGGCGAGAAGGCGATCTTGTCGATATTCGGGCCCCAGCCACCTGGGTTATCGAGTTTGATGCTATTGCTGCCGGCATTCAAAACAATGCTCACGGTAATGGCCGCAGGTGTAGACCAACCGCCCGATGCGGGGCAAGAAACGGCAATTGCCGTGCCTCCATTCGGCGTGACATTAATCGTGCGCGGGTCGCCGGTGCTGTAAGTAACAGTCAGATTGTAAGTACCCGCCGCGGCCACGTTCACCGGGATCACCACGGCCCCGTTACCCAGGTTACCCACCTGGCTCCCGCCCGAGCAGCTTCCGCAGCCCTGAATGTCGGCTCCGTTGGAAAGCACGCCGCTTTCTGCTTCGAAACTCTGCGCAAATGCATTTGTCTGCACGAGTATCAGCCCACCGAGGAGCACCGTTGCCCGACAAAGCGTTGCTCCGCTGCCGAACGGGAGGCGCGACGCCATCCCGTTCAGCATTGAGAATAATTTCTTCATACTGAATGATTTTCAGGTTAATGTTTTTCAAAAAAACGGAGGTTAATACCCGGCATTCTGCTTCAATGCCCCTCCCGATGCCTGGATTTCGCTTTGCGGAATAGGCTGCCAGTAATTTTTGTCCTGGAACTTCCGCCCTTCCAATGCGATGATTTTTACGTATTCGATCGAGCCGTCGGTTTTCTTCTCGGGCCGCACGCCATAGGCAGGTACGTTTTCGGTCATGTTGGCGATTTTCCAGCGGCGGACGTCGAAGAACCGGTGTTCCTCAAAGGCCAGCTCCACACGGCGCTCGTTACGGATGCGCTCACGCATGGTTGCCTGTGTGAGGCCGGCCGGCAAATCGGGCATTCCTGCACGCTTGCGGATCTGGTTCAGGGCGCTGTAAACGGTCGCATCCGGGCCGGCAGCTTCGTTGCGCGCTTCGGCGTAGTTCAGCAGGACTTCGCCGTAGCGGATGTATTTCCAGGGCTGGGTGGCCGTCTGGTTGGCATTGCGGATCGGGCTTTGGTCATTAATGAATTTGTAAACATAATACCCCGTCTTGGTGGTGTTCCAGTTTTCGTTCCCATCCTTGCTATCCTGGCCGCCCGGCACGAATGTCTCCACTTTGCGCTCACGGTAAGCCGCGCCGTTGTACAACACGGTCATCGTCAGGCGCGGATCGCGGTTTTTATAAGGATCTTTCGGGTTGTAGCCTGATTTCGGATCGGTGATTTTCGTCCCGTCCATCATCTCATAATCATCCACGAGGTTCTGCAAAGGCGTATTACCTGCCCAGCCGCCATAGCCGTTCGGGCCGTTCACGAGTTCCAGGTTGGTGTGCTCGTTGGTAGGTGAATAGAGGCGGATGAAAATGTCTTCCGAAGTATTGTTGGTGATAAAAAGCTTGCGGTAGTCACTATACAGCGAGAATGCATTCTTGTCCATCACCACTTTGGCCGCATCGGCGGCCTTCTGCCATTTAGCCGCGTCGTTCTGGTCATTGTTGTACAAAGGGCTGGCCGCATAAAGCAGCAACCGTGCTTTCAATGCCAATGCCGCATTTTCGGAACCGCGGCCGGGCGTTACTGCTGCGCCAGCCAGGCCGGTGGCAGCAGCATCCAGCTCGGCAACCGCATAAGCAATGCTCTCTTCGATGCTTTTGCGCTGGTAGAGCTCGGTATAATCACGATCTTCCAATGCATACACTTTATCGCCGATCACCGGAATGCCGCCAAAATTGCGGATCAGGTCATGGTAGCGGTAGGCGCGGATAAAACGCAGTTCAGCTTTCAGCCGCTTTTTCCCCGACTCGCTCATGGGCACTTTGTCGACGTTCGCCAGGCCGTAGTTGCATTCACGGATGCTCCGGTAGCTGCGTGTCCAGGTGTTGGAAATCCAGCCGGTGCGGTCGGGAGCGGCATTGCCCTGCTGCACGAAATAGGTGTCATTATCAAAATTACAGATCGACTCGTCGGTCACGGAGCTCATCCAGGCATCTTCAAAACCCCGGCCAAAGCCCGGCTTATCACCCTCGGTCGAGAGCTGCACGCCTACATAACGGCCTACTACATACGCATCGGCCAGCGCGGAGTCGGCCCAGATGGCCTGATCGGAGATAATGTCGGTCGGTTTGGTATCCAGGAACGCGTCGTCGCAGCTGGTCAGGCAGGCCGTCACGCCGGTAAGCAAGCTTAGTATCAGTTTATTCAATCTCATGTCTTTGTCAGTTTAGAATGTCACGTTCACGCCCACATTGTAGATTTTCTGCTGCGGATAGAAGAACGCATTGCCATTGTCCCCTTCCGGATCAAAATCCTTTACCTTGGTGAATGTAAGCAGGTTAAACCCATTGGTATAGATCCGCAGACCACCCAGCCCGATTCTTGAAATAAGCTTCTGCGGCACATTATAAGCCAGCTCCACGTTTTTCAGACGGAGGAAAGCGGTATTCTGGAACCAGAACGTGTTTTTGTAGCTGCCGTTCACGCCCGTACCCGTGCGCGAATCAATGCGCGGCGAGCTGCCGTTCGGGTTGGAAGGGCTCCAAGCGTCCTCGGCGCGCGATTGCATCACGCTGCTGAACTCGCCCGCTTCCACCACCACATACTGCGCCACACGCGCCTGGCCCTGCAACAGGACATTCAAAGTGAGGTTTTTCCAGCCGCCGCCCAGGTTCACGCCATAGCTAATCTGCGGCACATTGCTATACTGCGAGCGGATACGGTCGGCGGCGTCGATCTTGCCATCTCCGTTGTAATCCTCGTATTTAAGGTCGCCCATGCCTGCGCCTGAAACGTGCGGGTAGGCATCCAGTTCCTGCTGGGTTTTGAACACACCAATGGCGCGGTACATGAGGTCGGCATTCGGATTGCCGAGGTCCGAACCCAGCGGCATACCGGTGGCGCGCTGGTAATCGAGCGTGTTGGGGGCTTCGTCGATGAAAATCACCTCGCTCTTGGCAAATGCAAAGTTACCGCCGATGTTGTAGCTGAAATTGTTGTGGCTGCCCGCATACTGGATCTGCGTTTCCAGACCGCGGTTATGCACCTCGGCAATGTTCTCTTTCGGGATTTGCGAGCTGCTGATCCCGGTCAGCGCAGGAATGCTCACGTTGCGGCTGGCGAGGATATTGGTCCTGTTCTCGAAAAACAGGTCGAGGTCGAAGGTCAGTTTTTTGAAGAGCGTCGAATTCAGACCCACATTGTATTTCTTGGCCACTTCCCAGGTAATATTCGGGTTGGCCAGCAGCGAGTACTGAATGAGCGGCACATTGCTGGCATTGCTGCCGGTGGAAAATGCGCCGTTTCGCACCTGGAAATTGTCGCGGAACTGGTTGGGGTTCACGCGATCGTTACCCAGCTCCCCATACGACGCCCTGATTTTAAGATCGTTGATGGCATTGCCTGTCTGGAACCAGGGTTCCTGCGACACCCGCCAGCCCAACGAAATACCCGGGAAAAATCCGTAGCGATTGCCCTTCGGAAACACCGACGACCCGTCGTAACGCAATTGTACCTCTGCCAGATAGCGTCCCATGTAGTTGTAATTCACCCTTCCGAACACATTCCGGCGCGAGGTGCGGTAACTGCTCCCGCTGTTGCCGAAGTCGACCGGCTGCGCACCGCCCTGGCTCAGATCGGGCAGCTGCGTGGTGATGAAGTTGTTGCGCGACGCGCTGAAAAACTCCTGCGTCTCCCGGCTCTGCTCATACGCAATGAACGAAGACAATGCGTGATCGCCGAAATTCTTGACGTAATTCAGTTTGATATTGCCGGTCAAAAGGGCTTTGTTCGTCTGGCTCTCGTACATCTGTGCCTTCGCGGGGCCGCCCAGCACGGTGCTGTATTGCTGGGTGGTTTTGTTGTATTGATAAACGATCCAGTTCGTTCTCATTTCCTTGGTAAATGCAAAGCTCTGGTCGGCCGAGAAGAAACCGTCGACCGACAAACCGCTGACCGGCAGCTGGTAGCTGGCTCTCAGAATACCATTCGAAACCGTGGTGGGGCTGTTGTTGGTACCCGCCAAAGTAGCCATGGCGATCGGGTTCTTGCCTTGTTCTACCCCTGCCCCGAGTTTGCCATCGGGATACCGTGCGGGCAATGTGGGATATGTTCTGTACAAAAACTCAAACACGTTGCTGGCCCCGAAACCTGCGATGTAGCTGCGGTTCTCTCGCCGTGTCGCCAGCTGGATTCCGAAACTCAGTTTATCGTTCACATTCACATTGATATTCGAACGCACGCTGTACTGCCGGTATTTATTCACGCCGTCGCGGTAGAGGCCATCCTGATACAAGGTTCCTGCCGACACGAAGTAATTGATCTTCTCGGTCCCGCCGGAAACGGAGAGGTTATGCTGGTTCTGGCGTGCAACGGGTTTCATCAACTCCTTCACCCAGTTGGTATTAGGGTAATTGATCGGATCCGAACCGTCGCGGAATTTCTGGATCTCGGCGTCGCTGTACCGCTGGTTCATCCCGCCCGACGGGTTCCGGTAGTAGTCGATCGTATTCAGGATTCCCGCGTACGTAGGCGCATCCACGAACTTGGGCAGGCGCGTAGGCTGTACGAAGCCCTGGTTGAAGGAATAGTCGAAGCGCGGCTTTCCTGCGAGGCCTTTTTTGGTCGTAATCAAAATTACCCCGTTGGCGGCCTGGGCACCGTAAATGGCTGCGGAAGCGTCTTTGAGTACTGAAATGCTTTCAATGTCGTTCGGGTTCAGGCGGTCCAGCCCTCCTATCGCATTGGCAATACCATCGATAACAATGAGCGGGCTGCTGTTGCCGGTCGTCGCCCTACCGCGGATCAGTATGCTCGAACCATCCGAACCCGGCTCACCGGAGCGGTTGTTGGCGATCAGGCCCGGCAAACGGCCGGCAAAGGAGTTGGAAATGTTCGCCTGCGGGCTGCGGGTAATTTCGGAGCCCTGTACCGTCGCCACCGAGCCGGTAATATTCTTTTTGGATTGCGTACCATATCCCACCACCACCACTTCTTCCAGCGACTTCGAATCCACTTTCAAAGTCACGTCCACCACAGCCTGCGTGCCCACGGTAACTTCCTGCGACAAATAGCCGACAAACGAAAATATGAGAACAGCCGGTCCTGCCTGCGATTTATCATCCGGGATATCGAGCGCGTAGGCTCCTTCCTCATTGGTAACGGTACCGCGCTGGGTGCCTTTCAATACCACGCTCACGCCCGGGAGTTTGTCGCCCTTATCGTCGACGACCGTACCCGTGAGCCGGATATCTGTTGCGCTCGCTGCACCATTTGCCTGCTCCCCACCAGGAGACAGCGGTTCCTGTAAAAACGACACTTTACGACTGCGTTTGAGAATAATCTGGCCATCACCGGGCTGGTATTCGATTTGCAGCGGGAGGAGGAGCCGGTCGAGCACGGCCGAAAGTTTCTCGTTGCTCGCATTCAGGCTCACCCGGGTGCGCACGGGGATAATGCTGCGGCTGTACGCGAAACGCACGCCGGACAGGTTCTCCAACCGGTCTAGCGCAGTGCCCAGAGAAATGTTTTCAGCCTGGATGCTCACGTTTTTGGCCAGCAGGTCCTGCGCATTGATATCCCTCGCGTAACCGCCCGCCGCAATCATTCCGATCAGGAAAAGCTGTAATATGGATAACCGCATAATATGGTATGCCGTCTTGCTTTTAAGGAAAAAATACATAAGTTTGAAATGGTTAATATGAACAATAGGAAGCCTTGCATCACCGGCCAGTGATGTTCCATCAAGGTCTTCGTTCAGGATCAGGGGTGCTTCCATCACTCCTGATTTTTTGTTGAAGCGGGTACTATTTCGGTTGGTTGAATTTCGTCATAGGGCGGCTGTTAGGTGTCTGTTTTAATTGATATTGAAAGGAATTGAATCTACTCCGAAGCGGCACATCCTTCCCCGCGGATCACGATCTCATCATTTTGCATCACGTAGTTCGCGTCCACGATCTGCATCGTCATTTCCAGTATTTCTGAAAGCCGGTTCTGGTCGAACGTGGCTTTGACGCGGCAGTTCTCGAGGTTCGGGTTTGCAAGGCGGATTTTCACATCGAACTTTTCTTCAAGCCGCTGCACCACTTCCCCCAGCCTTGCATCCGAGAAAGTAAGCGAAACAGGTTGCCACAAGGGCGCTTTTTCGGCTACATCGGGCACGGTTTCGCTCACCAGCTCGCCGGAGGCTACCTTGAACACCGCCTGCTGGTGCGGCAGCAGCATTACCTCCCTGCCTTTGTCGGCTGTGACGGAAACCTTACCTGTCACCACCGATACTTCATATTCCGCTTCGCCTTTATTGGCCCGCACATTAAAACTCGTGCCCAGCACCTTCACCTTCACCGACTCGCCGTGCACAAAGAATGGCCGCGACGCATCATGCGTTACCTCAAAAAACGCCTCTCCTTCGAGGGAAACCTCGCGGGAATCAGCCTTGAAATCTTCTTTGGCGTAGGTAATGCGGGTACCGGGGTTCAGCCAGGCTTCGGAGCCGTCGGGGAATGTATGCTTGCGTACCTGGCGGGTTTTGTTCACGATCACAAGGGTATTGCTGCCGGCTTTGAAAACGGATTTGTTTTGGGATAGAAAGTTGTAAACCCCGATGCCCACCGCCAGGAGGATCATCGCCGCTACCGCATACCGCAGCAGCCTCTGAAGCACCGGACGGCCAACCGCCGGTCGCTGCAATGGCATTGTCGGTACCGCATCTGCGGAACGCTCATCAGAAGACAGCCTCCGGATCTCATGCTGGACTTTGCCCAAATGCCGCGGCTGATCGAATGCAGCCCCGTTACCGGTCTCCTCCGACAACGACGCGTACCATTCGTCGACCTGAAACGCTTCCTCCGGGGTACATTGTCCTTCGAGATAGCGCCTCAGAAGCTCCGGCGAAATATTGTTATTATTCATAATGTGTTTGTAATGACCTGTTATTTCAGTTCCCTATAAACAGGACGCACGGCGCGCCCACATCCCTAGTGACTTTTGAAGAAATTTTATGACAAATACTATTTGAATCCTTATTACTTTTGATCGAAGTAGAAGAATGCACCTCATGAGTAAGGATTACCGCGATAACGACGACCTCGAATTATGGCAGCTTGCAAAGGTTTCGGACGATTCGCTGGCCTTTGCGGAGCTTCATCGCAGGTATTCGTCCCGGCTTTACGCGCTCGCATTGCGGAAGACCGGCAGCAGTGAGGTGTCCGAAGATCTCGTCCAGGACCTTTTTGTGCATTTATGGCTGCAACGGACGGGCATCACCATTGAAAAGGCGTTCAATCTCTATCTTTTTTCCGCACTCAAAAACCGCATCATCTCCCATTTGCGGAAACAGCTCGTGCAACACACCGTGTCGCTGAACGACATCGACCTGGAAACGTTGTCGTCGCAATCGGCCAACCTGGTGCAGGAATGGCTGTCGTTGAAAGAAGTGCAGGAAATCTACTCCCGTGAGCTCGCGAACCTGCCCGAAAAGAGCAAGCAGGTATTCGAAATGAGCCGCAGCGGCGTCCCCAACAAGGAAATCGCCCAGCTGCTCGACCTGTCCGAGAAAACCGTCGAATTTCACATCAGCAAATGCCTGCGCGTGTTACGGGCGAAGTTCGGTTATGTGGTAAGCGTGCTGGTATGGGTATTGGCCGGGACTATGTAGGCGAGAAGTTGGGTGTCTGACAGCGATCGGCGGTTCGGTCAGGCACAAGCTCTCCATGGACGCATTTCGCGAGTCGGGGCCTGCCTATTTTCCCCAGTGAGCTGCAAAACAAACTCACCCAGGCAAACTGCGAGTACATCGCCTGCGCGAAATGCGGCGGCGTGCACAACGGCAAGGATTTCCGCGAACTACCCACCTGTCCCGAATGCGACGACTGCGAATGGATCGAAGCTTCGAATGCGCAGCGGATAGCGTGATACGGCGTGACGTCCCCGGCCGCAGAGCGGCATCCTGCTTATAGCATACCAATGCACGTACCACGCCATGGCTCCACAGGAGCCTCCTCATGCACAATACGGTTCATCAAACCGCATATTTCTTAACCAGCGCCGCGTTCAACTTGTGCCCCAGCCCCGGCGCGTCGGGCACGCGTATGTGTCCATTCTCGAACCGTTCGATCGGCGAAAGCAGCTCCGCGCGCCACGGTACTTCGCCGTAGGCATATTCGAGAATAGAGAAGTTGGGAATGGAGGCGCATACCTGCACGCTGGCTGCCGTGGATACCGGTCCGCTGGGGTTGTGCGGGGCAATGGCGATATTGCCGGCCGTTTCGGCCAATGCTGCGATGAAACGTAATTCCTGAATGCCTCCGCAATGCTTTACGTCGGGCATGATCACGTCCAGTGCCCGCGTGGCGATCAGCTCCGCGAAGCCCTGCCTGCCGAATATCGACTCCCCGCCTGCCGATGGCTGTCGGGTAGCTTCGGTAATGGCACGGGTTTCGGCCGGAAATTGCTGTGGATCGACAGGCTCTTCGAACCAATACAAACCGGCTTTTTCCAAACGTTTGGCCGTAGAAATGGCGAGTTCCTGGTTCAAATGACTATGTACATCGATCAGCAGATCGGTGTCCGGGCCGACGGTTTTCCGCACGGCTTCGATACAGCTTACTGCATAATCGATATCCGAAGCAATTTGCGTTTCATTCGAATTTTTCAATGGCTTCATATCATCGAAAGGCGCCAGTTTCACGGCTTTGAAACCGCTTTTCAATGCATTTTCAGCATTGGCCTGGAATGCGCTGATCAGCCGGCGGCCATTGGCGTCCCGCTCGTTGGTAGCCCGGTTGATATTGGCATACACTTTCAACTCGTTGCGCAGCTTGCCGCCGAGCAGCTCGTACACGGGCACACCGAGCGCCTTTCCCTTCAAATCCCACAAAGCATGCTCAATAGCGCTGAAAGCCGTAATGGCAATCTTGCCCCTTTCAAATGCCTTCTGAAACCCGCGCTGCCGGTACTGTTCCACAGCGAATGGCGATTCACCTTTGACCAATTGAAATAAATCATTCAGCTCCGTCCGCAACTGGCTGCCGCCATCTTTCACCGCGACCGAAAACCCGTGCGAAGCCTCGCCCAAACCCGTGAGTCCCTTGTCGGTAAGCAGTTCGACAAAATGCCAGTTGCCTCTCTGGTTCACCTTCACTTCGTGGACCCGGATGTCGGTAATGCGAATTTTGGTGTCGGCGTGCGGGATATCGAGCGCGAATGCGGGGAGTAAGGCAGCGTTTTTCAGGAAATTACGGCGGAACATGGGGGTTGGGGGAAATTTGTTAACGGTAGGAAATTTTGACGGCCGACAGCCGACCGCTGACCGCCGATTTATTTACAAGTGATCGGCCATGGCGGTCCATGGTCGGCGATCCGTGATCGGCCGTCAGTCGTCGGCGGTCAGCCGTCGGCCGCAGGCCCTGCCTCAATTCTCCGGCGCAATGGGCAGCGGCAGGTAATCCCGGTTCAGTATCATCCATTCTTGCAAGCGCGTTTTCAGATCGTGCTCGATGGTCGCTACTTCGGGCTGGCCGGAGAGGTTGTTCGTTTCGTCGGGATCGGCCTGTAAGTCATAGATTTCGAACATTTTGCGACGGTCGGCAAAGAGCAGCTTGTCGTATTTCTCTTCCAGTTTGCCTTCTGCGTGCTGCTGTTTCAAATCCAGCCAGAAAGGTTGTCCGGCAAAATCGACCGGGTGGTAGGGAATCTGCCAGATCGCATTGTAGATCAGCTTGTACTTTTTGTTAAAAATAGTCCTGCCCAGATCGAAATTGGACGAATTGGTAGGCAAGCCCTGCCCGTGCGCACCACGGACGGCAAAAATGTACTCGTGGCCGCCCTGCTGGGAGTCGGTAAAAGTGGGTGTGAGGCTCTTGCCGGTGATTTCTTTCGGAACAGGTACACCCGCAACGGCGAGAAATGTGGGGGCAATATCGATCCCGGAAACGAGCGCGTCGCTTACCTGCCCGGCCTTGATCAGCCTCGGGTGCCGGATAATCAACGGCACGTGAATGCCGAGATCGTACAAGGTGCCTTTGCCGCGCAGCAATGCCCCGCCATTGTCTCCTATAAATACAACGAGCGTATTTTCTTCCAGTCCCCGCTTTTTCAGATCGTCCAGCACGCGGCCGACGTCGCTGTCGAGTCGCTGGATTTCGCCGAGATAGGCTGCAAAATCAGCCCGCACACCTTTGGTATCCGGCCAATGCCCCGGCAATGTGAGCGATTGCGGATCGGGCTCGAAGTTTTTGGCATTGAAAATCCGGTGCGGGTCGCTGTACCCTACTTGTACGAAGAATGGTTTGTTTTTAGGTGCTTTGTCCAGAAACTCGGTGTATTGCTGGAAAATACTGTCGCGGTTACCGGTTGCATTCAGGTAATCGACGCGGTTTTTGAAAGTTTCGAGGCCATATTTCTCCAAAACAGCCACCGTTTCCGGCACGCGGCGGTTGCCGTCGAGATGGAAATTCCGGCCAAGAATACCGGTATGGTAGCCGCCTTTGCGCAACAGCTCGGGGTAGGCCGTCACCGACGCATCGAGCGGGGCCGAAAAGCGGGTCATCTGGACGTCGAGCGTGTTACGCCCGGTCATGATCGCCGCCCGCGAGAGTACGCATTGCGGCGCGGTGGTGTAGGCACGCGTGAAGCGGATGCCTTCCTGCGCCAGCCGGTCGATATTCGGCGTCTTGATCTGCGGATAACCGTAACTGCTCAAAAACGGCGCGCTGTGGTCGTCGGAAACGATGAGAACGATATTAGGTGGCTGGGGAGCAGCGGGGGCCTTTTTTTTCTGCGCATGGGCTTGCCAGGTAGCGGCATGTAAGAGCGCGGTGGCAAACAGGAGTTGTTTTAGCATGGGAGCTTGTGGTTTTTGACCGCCGACCATGGACCGCCGACCGCCGATTTTGGGGTTATTTTTGTTTGGATATACTGAATCTATTGGTGTACAATGGCTCGGCTATCGGCCGTCAGCGGTCGGCGGTCGCGTTCCCGCGCTCCATTTCCAGATAATACGGCCCCGTTACGCCTCCCTGGCCCTCAAACCACGATTCCACGAGGTAATCGCCCTTTTTGAGCCACACACCTGAAATGGTCACTGCATTACTATCCCCTTTCGCCAGTGCACTGCGCTGCACGTGGCCCACTCGTACCAAACTCCGCGTACCCTTGGCAATGGTACTGGTGTGGATCGAGCGGAGGTTGTAGTAGCCGTCCCGGGCAATGGTAATATGCCAATAGCCGGTGGCTTTGTCGGAGAGCCAGGCGCCCATGGCGGTGCCGTTGAGATCCTGCCGGGTGAGGATCGAGAGCGGCTCGTGGGCCGAGCCTACGATAATGCGCCGGGGCGTGAGGTTTGGACTGTTTGAAATATCATTAAAAACACTGTCGAGACCTTTTTTAAGGCGCTTCGCTAATGCGGGCTCCGACTGTACCAAGTTATGCGCTTCAAACGGATCCTTATCGAGATCGAACAGCCCGAATGTGTTCAGGTCATCGCCATCGGCGTTGAAAGCCACGAGTTTGAGGTTGTTTTCATAGAAAGCCGCATTGCGGTAAGGCTCCGGCCAGCCGCGGTTCCAGGAGTTATAAAATGTACGCGGTGCTGCCGCAAGCTTGCCTTGAATGGTTTTCAATGCGGAGCGGCCATCGGCTTTAATGCTCGCAGGTAAGGGAATTTTCGCGGCTTCCAGCAAGGTGGGAACCACATCGATGTGCGCCAGCAACGCATTCACTTCCTTGTTCGGCTCAAAAAGCCCTGCACCCGAAATCAGGAACGGCACGCGCGTACCGCCCTCCCACGCACTTCCTTTCAACCCGCGGAAACCGGCATTGAAACGCAACTGCTGATTGCCGTTGTCAGTCAGAAAAATGACGATGGTATTTTCTTCAAGGCCCTGGTTTTTCAGTTCCGCCAGAATGCGGCCCACATTATCGTCGATATTGGTAGCCATGCCATACACTTTCCGGGCGTCGGCTTTGTCTTTCTCGGTCATTTTAGCCCAGGCCTTCCCCTCCTGCCGGTCGGTTTCGGTATCGAATGCGAGGTCTTTGTACATATCCTCATATTTTTTCGGCAGTTGCAGCGGCGTATGCGGCGCATTGTAGGAAACGTAGAGGAAGAATGGCGCCGATTTCCTTTCTTTCAGGAATTCCAGGGCCTGGTCGGTAAAAACGTCCGTGCAATAGCCCTGCCGCTGCACTTTCCGGTCGTTTTCATATAATGTTGTATTAAAATAGCTGCTGTCGGTGCGGATGAAGTTTTCGTAAAAATCACCCGGCTGCCCCACCCCGCCGCCGCCGTGGATGAGGCTGTACTGAAAGCCCTGGTCCGACGGCCGGAACGGATAGTTATCTCCCAGGTGCCATTTCCCGACAATGCCGGTCCGGTAACCGCTTTTGGAAAGGATTTCGGCCAGCGTCACCTCCTCCGCTGCCATGATTGCCCCGCCGTTGTAAGTATCATGTACGCCCGTACGCTGATGGTAGCGCCCTGTGAGCAAGCTCGCGCGTGTGGGCGCACATACGGGAGAATTATGGTAGTTCATCAACCGCGTGGAACGGGCAGCAAGGCGGTCGATATGCGGCGTTTTGACGTGCGGGTTCCCCGTAAAGCCGAAATCGCCGTAGCCCTGATCGTCGGTCATGATGAGGAGGATGTTCGGTTTGGTATCTATCTGTTTTTGACCGCCGACGACTGACGGCCGACCACCGATCGATGGTTTTTGACCATAGACCATCGACCATGGACCATGGATCGCACACAGCGACAGTAGTACTTTGAAAATAATGGAAGTCTTGTATAGTTTAAGCATCAGACTGGAAGGTTCTCTTCATTACTATCAATCAAAACCATGATCTATGGTCCATAGTCGACTGGCTATGGTCGGCGGTCCACGGTCGGCCGTCGGCGGTCAGCCCTCAGCCATCAGCGATACACCCTGTCGATCGAAGCCCCTTCGTCGCCTTGCTGCTTCATCCATGCTTCGAGTTCCGTGCGCAGGGTAGCAATGCGTTGCGCGTGTTGCGGGTCTGCTGCCAGGTTTTTCAATTCAAACGGGTCTTTTTCGGTATCATAAAACTCTACGGCAGGCCGATGCTCGAAACGGTCGGTGATCTTTTTCGCATTCGCGTCGGCCGTGTCGTCTACCCACGAAAACCACACCGTATTGCGGTCCTTGCGGTTACGATCCATCATGAATCGGTTGTAATAAGGTTTGTCGGATGCGAGGTTGAGGATCAGCTTGTAACGATGGTCCCGGATGCTTCGGATCGGGTAAGGATCCCCCTCCGGAATGTTGTTGTGAATGCCGTAGGCGTAGTTTCTTGCCTCCTTGTTTTTACCTGAAATGACGGGCAAAAAGCTGCGTCCGTCGAGACCGGCAACAGGCTTCCCACCGGCAATGTCGATCAGCGTAGGGGTAATGTCTTCATATTGTACCAATGCATGGGTCTCGGTCGACGGCTTTACTTTCCCTGGCCACCGAACGAGCATCGAACTTTGCTGGCCGGTGTCGTACAGGTTCCACTTTGCTCCGGGAAACTGCGCTCCCTGCTCACCGAGGAAAATCAGGATGGTGTTCTTGTCCTGGCCGGTCTCTTTCAGCAATGCACGGATCTCGCCGACCTGGTCGTCCAGCCGCCGCACTTCGGCGAGGTATTTCGCAAATTGCCTGCGGGTTACCGGTGTATCTACCCAGTTGGCTGGCAGTTTTAGCTTGGCAGCGTCGAATTCGGTGGTATCGCCCACGGTCCAGGGAGCGTGGGGATTAATGCTCATGACAAAAAGGCAATAGGGCTTGTCGCTGCCCGTGATGTATTTCCTGATGTCGTCCAGGCCGTACTCGTCTGTCGGAGCCACACAGTTAGGCTCAAAACCCGCTACGATATCGAACGGAAAAACGCTTTTAGGCTTGGTCACATGGTCTTTTCCCGTCAGCCCCACCCGGTAACCGAGGTCGCCCAGGTAATGACCGACACTTTTCAAATGGTCGTACACCGGCTTGTGGTTCTGGAACGAACCGTGGCGCACGGGATACAAACCCGTGAAAAGCGACGCCCGCGTAGGCACGCACATCGCCTCCGAAGTGAAAAGATTATGGAATTTCAGCCCTTCCTTTGCCAGGGCATCAATATGCGTGGTTTTGAGGTTTTGGCCTCCATAGCAGCTCAACTGACGGCTGTCGAGGTCGTCGGCCATGATAATAATTACGTTGGGGCGTTTGGCGTTGGTGTTTTTTTGACCACCGACGGCTGACGGCTGACCGCCGATCGATGGTTTTTGACCATCAATGATACACAGCGACAGTAGTACGTTGAGAATAACGGGAATTTTGAATGCTTTAAACATATGCCTGGTGGTTGTCATTGTTACCGGTTCGACACAAATCATTTCCGGTTTCAATAAGCTAAGAACCAAGCCCTTCTAATGATCTGCACAGCGAAGAAGCAATTAAAGCGGAACAACTTCGGGTTCATCGAGCAGCACCTCCTGACGCGAACGCAGCCGCTCCACGAGTGAATCGTAATGCAGCAGCCCCGCGGCCTCCACCACCAGCACGCCTACAAACTCGCGCCCCCGCCCGATGATATTCAATCGCTGTATCCTTACGCCTTTTACCGATTCCACCAGCGATGTGATGTGATGCACACTCAACGTTTCGGGGTATGTGAGTTTGAGTTGATAGGTCTTCATACTGCCTGCATTTAGTCGTTTATGAAAAATAATCTACTATTTTTATAGACTTAATATACAAATATAATCACGCAAATGTTCCGCCTGGGTACAAATCCCGGAAATATCCGGGAATGTACCACCAGCCCTTCATAGGGGCTGACTAAAAAGGCCCGAGTCAATTTGGCTGTAAATAGGCTTTTTGGATTTTTGAGACTGATAGAAGCCTGGTTAAATTAACAAGGGGTCA